>CANMXN010000001.1 GCA_947501885.1 uncultured Sphingorhabdus sp.
TGAGAATGGTGGGCCCAACACGCGCAAGCGTGAATATTATACAAGCCTTTTATTCGAACGAAGTGAGAATGGTGGGCGTAGCAAGGATTGAACTTGCGACCCCTACAATGTCAATGTAGTGCTCTACCGCTGAGCTATACGCCCATTCCAAAACAGCGTCTATATAGGCCACTTCTTATTTGCAAGAATAAAGCTTATCATTATAAATAATTTTCAAAACCCATATAATATTATCGAAAAAAAGTAAGTGGTTAGATATCCTGAAATGTCAATTCTCTAATTAAGGCCGCTTGCGCTTTCGGGGGTGAACATACGTTCCACTTCTAGGACCAAATCGCGTAGGTGGAAGGGTTTTGATAGCACTTTGGCACGCGGTAATTCATCGCCTGCTCGCAGCGCAACGCCAGAAAATCCAGTAATGAACATCACCTTGGTTTTTGGTGAAACCTTACTGCAATGACGCGCTAGTTCGATACCGTCCATTTCTGGCATCACAATATCGGTAAGTAATAGGTCAAAGTCTTCTGCTTCGAGCAAAGGCGCAGCCTTTGAACCGCAGTCCACTGCATTCACTTCATAGCCGGATTTTTCCAAAGCACGCTTAAGATATTCGCGCATAGCTTGTTCATCTTCTGCTAGTAATATCTTAATCATAGTTCAATTTTTGTCCTTCATTCTATGCGGAAGGGGTATTCCTTGTGCATTTATCTGGTTTTATAGTATGAATGTTTTAAGATTTTACTCAAGATAATAAATTTTATGCAAAAAAATTACTTTTTTCTCTTAAGCATAAATTTTGACTGTAATATCAATAATTCATTTGAACAAAATATTCTCTTATCCTAGCACTATGTCATGATAGTGAGGTTGATAATAAAATTATATAATGGCTGATGAACATGCTCGATAATCATAATTTTATTGGCTTTGGCTGTGATGATCCGCGTTTTCCTATATTATTGAGTGTGCCGCATGCAGGGCGCGATTATCCACCTAATATATTACAGCAACTTAGGATATCTGCTGATCAGCTTTTACGCCTTGAAGATCGCTATGCTGATTTATTGGTCCGTGATTGCATGGCACAAACAATTCCGACCGTGATAGCAAGAGCACCAAGAGCTATTATTGATTTGAACCGTGGTGTGGATGAAGTTGATGCAGATATGGTGCGAGGTGTGGACTGGTCTCAGGTAGCGCATCCTAGCGCCAAAACACGTGGCGGTCTTGGGCTAATTCCGCGAAGGTTGATAGGGGCAGGCGATATCTGGAAACAGCCAATTGATAAAGCTGAACTGGATGATCGCATTAATGACATTCATAGGCCTTATCATGATTATATATCGGCTGTATTAAATAATATGCAGGCGAAATTTGGCGTTGCTTTGTTGGTTGATGTACATTCTATGCCGTCACTAAATAATGTGAGTAAAGATGGTGAGGTTGCTAGATGGGTGATTGGTGATCGCTTTGGCATGAGCGCTGATAATATTTATACAGATCTTATTATGGGGTTTTTGAGTGATTTGGGATACAAAGCTGTGATGAATGCACCCTATGCTGGAGGGTATATGTTAGAGAGGCATGGTAATCCCTCGCGCGGCATATATGCGCTTCAAATTGAGATTGACCGTAACCTATATTTGGATGAAAATAATAGAGAGCCTAATAAGGATATGAGCAAAATATCGATGCAAATTAGACAAATGGTAAATTTTGTGCTGGAATATTTTAAATCTAACTATCAATTAGAAGCTGCTGAATAGATTATAAAGTTTCGTTTGGTTTATTTAAAACATTGTAACAGATTGATAAAATGCAGGCATAAAAAAGGGTGTGATCGATATGGCCACACCCTTTTTAAATTTGTGAACAGGCTTTGCTTATTTTTTGGCTTTACTTTTCGCTTTTGCCTTGGGCTTAGCTTCTGCTTCAGCCGCTGCTGCTTCAATTTCTTCTGGAACAGGTGTTTTGCCCATTGAAGACTGAAGAGCAAATAGATCACGCATGATCTGTAATGAGAAAAGATGTGCGTGGATGAGTGGGAGCATACCATTTTGGTTTAATTTGCGTAGCTCGTCACCGCGCATATCGAGTAGTTTTTTCTCATCGATCATTTTAAAACCGCGATAAACAAATGGTTTATCTGTACCATTTTGTTGGATAGAAACTTCGCCTTCCATCAACAGTTCATTTTCTTCTAAATATTTCATAAAGGCTTGTGTGCGCGCACCAGCTTGCTCAAAATCTTCACAGAATTTCAAAATACGTTTTGTTGCCTCTGTTGCATCATCCCCATCGAATAATGCTTCCCCTTCATCTGATTCACCAAGAGCATCTGCTGTTGGATCAAAACATAAGGACAATTCTTGGCTGTCTGGTGTAAGTTTTGCCAAAATGTAAGGATAGCGCCGAGCGTATGCTGGCACATAATTATTTTGAGTGAAGACACCTTCGTCATCAACAAAAACATTCACACCTTCGTTCATGCCCATAAGTACTAATGGTACGCTGTTGTCACCTGCGGAGAAAACGATAGGGTAGAAACGAGATGCTGAAATAAATTCATCAACCGTTACAGGAATTGCATGTTGATTTTGAAGAAACTTAGCGCTGGTTAAACCTTTAGATTTCCATGTGCCATGTTCTTTGCTGTTAAGTGGTAATAAGTCTTTGTAGAAAAGTGGAAGATTTTCTTTGATTGCGCCACTGGCCATTACATTTACTCCGAATATTTAAAAAGTTGCAGTTGCCTTAAAGGCCTTAGTGTAAGGATGCAAGAAGAACTATATCATAGGGTTATTATGGAATTAATTTGCCTGGATTCATAATATTATGAGGGTCAAAGGCTTTTTTAATAGCACGCAAGGCAAATATCCGTGCATCGCTTGATAATCTGGCTAATTCACTGCGTTTTGATTGGCCAATACCATGTTCAGCAGAAATTGAACCACCATATGCTGTGACCGCATCATAAACAGCCTTATTGACATTTGCCTCTTGCTCTATCCAATCTTGGCTGGAAATGCCTTTGGGCGCTTTGACATGATAATGAATATTACCATCCCCCATATGACCAAATGCAATGACTTCGCAGCCATTAAATTCTTTTTCAATTTGCGGAGAAATAGTATCAATAAAGTGCGGCATCTTAGGAATAGGAACGCTAATATCATGTTGAAAGGCAGGGCCTGCTGTACGCTCTGCTTCCGAAATTGAATCGCGTAATTTCCAGAATTCTTCTACTTGTTTTTCATTTGATGAGAATGCTGCATCTAATATCAGGCCTTTATTAAGCGGCGATATTAATGCTTTTTCTGCCAACTCTTGCAGTGCTATTTGATCATCACCATCTTTGATTAATTCAATTAAGACATACCATGGATAAACCTTTGACAGAGGACGGCGAGTATTTGGGATATATTGGAGAACCTTATGGATGGATTTCTCAGACATGAGCTCATAGCCTTCAAGCTGCCGTGCACATTGATCTTCCATATGTAATAATAATTCATAGGCATCGGATGGATTTTGAACGCCAGCCCATATTGTTTTGCGATCTAATATATTGGTTACTAACCTTAATTTTGCTGCCGTAATAATACCAAGCGTACCTTCTGCACCGATCAGAAGTTGATTGATATCATAGCCGCGATTGTCTTTCTTGAGCGCACTCATGCCATCAAAAATATCGCCATTGGGCAAGACAGCCTCAACCCCTGCTACCAATGAACGCATATTGCCATGTCTTAACACTTGTGTGCCGCCAGCATTGGTAGAGACTAAACCACCGACAGTAGCAGAGCCTTTGCCGCCCAATGTTAGCGGGAACCGTTTGCCATATCTCATGCTCTCATCATGCAAGTTTTGTAAGATTACACCAGCTTCGCAACGAATATGATTGGGGTTTTGCGGATTATAGTCAATATTGTTCATACGGCGCATTGATAATATAATTGCATTACCGCTATCATCTGGTGTGGCGCCTGCTACCATTCCACTATTACCGCCTTGTGGAACTATAGGGATTTGATGCGTGCCACATATTTTAATGATTTGAGATAATTGTTGCACATTTTCGGGGGATATAAGTGCGCTTGCAGTGCCAGTATAGCGGCCACGCCAATCGGTCAGCCATGGTTCCATCTCTTTAGGATCATGACTATATCCTTTAGAATCGAGCAATTCTGCAATATGTTCAAGGCCTTGTACGATGTTGTTCATGTTAATAATCTGTCATCTTATACTTGACATTCTGTAATAAATTGTTTTGTTGAAGTCGAAAATTAAATTATACATTTTATGGAATTGTTATGCGGATATTCATCGCATGTTCAACCAATAGTCTTAGGTAAAGATAGTTTCGAAAGCAAAGAGAGTTTTAATTGCGCATATTATTTATCATACCATTGACTATATTTGCTTTGCTAGCCGCTTATTCCGCGAGCTATGGGGCTGAAATTAAAAAATATCTTTTCATTCCATCGATTCAAATTATTGAACATAATGGCTATGCCACGTTGCAAGTGAAACAGCGGGTTATTATCCGTCTTCGGCGTACACGGCAGGTCGGCCGTACCTCTCTTAGCGATTTTGGAAGCAGCAAAAGACCAAAAGTGAAGTTTGAAGAACAAACGATTGGTAAATGTATCGCAATGAATAAAATCCTTGGTTTTGCTCCAGGCCCAGATGCTTCTGAAAGCCTAGAATTTGTGACCAAAGACCGTAAGATTATTCGCGCTTATTTAGCGGGTAATTGTAGGGCGCGTGAATTTTATGCGGGTGCGTATATTGAAAAACCCAAGGATGGCAAATTATGTCGCAAGCGCGATATTATTCACGCTAGATACGGCGCGAAATGTGAATTAGACCGCTTTCGCTTGTTGGTTCCAGAAACTAGCTAAGCGCTGGTTTGGGAGGGCTAATTCTATTTATCGATAAAATATTGAGCATGCTCTTTGCTGAGCGCATCAATTTCCTTAATTTTAATATCCTTATAATAAACCTCTGCACCTTCAGATTGAATTTGGATTCTGCCTTTGGTGAGAGGCAAAAATTCGCCGTCTTTCTCATAGCGTGAATTTTTCAATACCATCACAATATTGCCATTCACAATATGTAGTGATTTGCCATTATGAGTGATGAGTTCGATATCGGTCCATTCACCATTGGGGCTTTCATGATTATCACTGCGAATAACCAAGCCTTTAATATCTTGTTTATGGCCAACGGACAGAAATGGTTGTGTGGTACTTGCAATTGGATTCATAATATATTCGGGTGTATAAGCCCGTATATCTATCGCAGATGTTGCTTGATTCCAATAATCACCCATATGACCTTCCATAATTTGTAATTCTTGAGATAACATCCATGAGCGCCAATATTCTGCGCCATGCTCCCCTATTGCATGATAGAGAATACCGCTATCTTTCAATAGGTCTTTGCGTGGATCCCATTTTTTCTCACCCCATTTTACTTTTAATTTTAAATGGTAATTTTCATATTCAGCTTTGCTTGTAATTGCTCCATATATTTCGCCAGAAATTCGGAGTATTTCATCACTACCATCTTTGGTTACGCTAAATATATTCTGTGCTTCGGGTTTATTTAATCCAATAGGGTTTTGATCAGGTTTGCTGCCATCATATCCTGGTTTCATGCGGTAGCTTAAATAGCTGTCCCATTGAGATAATTGCGGATCAAGCAAATCTATCCATCCTTCAGTTTGCGATATATCATGCTCAATAATTTGGCTCTTATCATTTTGCTGTTGGCAGGATGATAAGGCAAAGTAAGGTAGCATTAGAGCCAAATAGATTTTCATAATATATAGTCCTAAAGGTAAAGAAGATTATCCGAAGGCAAATGCAATTGCCCGTTGTAACGAATAAGCAACATCATGGAATTACTTGCTCTTATTGCATATATCTTGACATTTATAGAGATTATACCCATTAGTCCAATAATTGTACAGAGTGGATATGCTCCATCACTGCCTAAAACTTTCCGGAAAATTATATGAAATTTGCCGACATCGGCCTATCAGATGAATTATTAAAAGCGATTGATGAAGCGGGTTATAGCGATGCTACACCTATTCAAGAACAAGCGATTCCACCCGTTTTGATGATGAAAGATATTATCGGTATTGCACAAACGGGTACAGGTAAAACCGCATCATTTGTATTACCAATGATCGATATTTTGGCGCAAGGCCGCGCACGGGCGCGCATGCCGCGTTCTTTAATATTAGAACCAACCCGCGAATTAGCAGCACAGGTTGCCGAAAATTTTGAAAAATATGGGAAATATAACAAATTATCGATGGCGCTTTTAATTGGCGGCGTGTCAATGGGCGATCAAATCAAAGCATTAGAAAAAGGCGTTGATGTTTTAATTGCGACACCAGGGCGTCTTATGGATTTGTTCGAGCGCGGTAATATCATGCTCAATGGCTGTGATATGCTTGTGATTGATGAAGCAGATCGTATGCTTGATATGGGTTTTATTCCCGATATTGAGAAAATTTGTACCAAATTGCCGACAACACGGCAGACATTATTATTTTCTGCGACCATGCCGCCACCGATTAAAAAATTATCAGATCAGTTTTTAACGTCACCCAAATATATCGAGGTTGCAAGACCTGCGAGTGCTAATATTAATATTGAGCAATTTCTGGTGGATGTTGCTCCGATGAAGAAGCGCGAAAAATTACGCGGCTTATTAGAAATCGAAGATGTGGCGACAGCTATTATCTTTTGCAACCGTAAGACGACTGTGCGCGAATTGAACCAAAGCTTAAAACGTCATGGCTATCGTTCGGGTGAAATACATGGCGACATTGACCAAGCTGCTCGGCAGGCTGAATTAGAAGCCTTTAAAAATGGCGATATTAATTTGCTCGTCGCATCTGATGTAGCGGCTCGCGGGCTTGATGTGAAAGGCGTGAGTCATGTATTTAATTTTGATGCACCGATGCATCCTGATGATTATGTGCACCGTATCGGCAGAACGGGACGTGCAGGAGCAAAAGGTAAGGCTTATACTTTTGTAACACGCAAAGATTCAGAAGCCGTCGATAATATTGAAAAACTTTTGGGCAATAAGATTGATAGGTTGCAAGGCGGTAAAGCCAAAAAAGAGCGATCATTAACTGATAAACCCAGCAAAGAGCGTTCCAATAGAGAAAAACCTTCAAATGCAAAGCATAAAAGAGCAGGTGCCCAAGAAGAGGAAGCGCCTCAGAGTGAAAATATTCCTAAGAAACCTTCCAATAGGCGCACCAAGAATGTTGATAGCAAAGGGAATATCATTATCAAAGATGCTGAGGCCACAGAAGATGGATGGAATGGTCCAATACCTAGCTTTTTGGATATAAGCTTTAAAGACTAATATCAGCAGATATTATCTAACTAGCAATCTCGCATTAATCATCTGTATTTTATACTATATCTACCTATTTTTGGCATATACAATTTTACCACCTACCCATGTCTCATTAATTTGGGTTGCGCGTAATTCACTGGTTGATGATAATAATGGGTCCACATCGACCAAGATAAAATCGGCATAATGACCAGCTGTTAATGAGCCAACATTTTTCTCCGCAAAGGAGGCATACGCAGCCCCAATGGTGAAGCCAGCAAGAGCATCTTCGCGCGTTACTTTTTCTGTTGGAATCCAGCCACCAAAGGGTTGTCCAGCTTTATCTTCACGAGTTATTGCCGTTGCAATTCCTGCAAAAGGCTCGCTCGATTCAACAGGTGCATCAGAACCAAAGGCTAATTTCCCGCCTGCTTTTAATATTGATTGCCAAGCATAGGCGCCATCTAGCCGGTCAGGCCCTAAACGTGCTTCAGCCATCAATCTGTCGGATGTTTGATGCACAGGTTGCATCGATGAAATAATACCATTATCGGCAAGTTTCGGCAGATCAGTAGGATCAACAATTTGGACATGTTCGATACGCCAGCGCCGATCACCATCAAATATATCGGATATATCCTCTATAGCAGATATAGTTTCAGCATTGGCTGCATCTCCAATAGCATGAATAGCAAGCTGAAAATTGTCCATAGAAGCACGGACCATTTTGTTGCGTAGTTCCGCAAAACTCAGCATGGGCAAGCCTTTTTGTCCAGCGGCATCATGATAATCCTGCTTAAGCCATGCACCGCGAGATCCTAATGCACCATCGAGATAGAGTTTTACACCGAGCATTTTTAACTTGCCTTGGTAGAGCCAAGGAGTGGGCGCTGGTCCTGCTATTACTGTCATGTTTTCGATACCGCTAGCATAGCTAAATATCCGTAAATTAAGGCGGTCTAGATCTCCAGCACGACGATAGCTTTGCCATTCAGGTAAAGTTGTGCCCATATCAGCCATGGCAGTAATACCCTGTGATAATAATATTTCCTGTGCCTTGGAAAAGGCGAGGTCATAATCTTTCGCACTGGGTACTGGGACATGTTTTTGAATAAGCGATGCTGCATTATCTACAAATATACCTGTGGGTTTGCCATTATCTTTTTCAATCCTGCCGCCGCTGGGTGATTGCACATCATCTCGTATCTCGGCAATTTCCATCGCTTTGCTATTGGCCCAGCCTGCATGGCCATCCACACGCTCTAACCATATAGGACGATCCGCGATAATATCATCAAGATCAGCAGCATTGGGAAAACGACCTAATCCCCATTTTTCATGGTTCCATCCGCGGCCTATAATCCATCTTCGGCCAGGATATTGTTTAGCATAGGCGATAATGGCCTCACGCGCTTCTTCGAGTGTATTGCTCTGTGTTAAATCTAGAGTGAGAGCTTGAAAGCCAATGCCGCTAATGTGGCCATGTGCATCAATTAGCCCAGGCAATAATGTTTGGCCTTTACCATCATAACGAAAATCGAGTTGATTGGGGATTTGTTTCTTCTTTGTTATAAGCGCACTGACTTTTCCATCCTTATCAATCAATAGACCATTAAAACGAATAACTTCACCTTTTTCATCCAGTGTGATGCCATTAACATTTTCAATCAGACCATCTGCTAGTGCAGGTTTCGGCGGTGTAAGTGCCAATAATAATGTGCAAAACACCATCCACTTACGATTGAAACTAATATTGATTTTAAAAAATGTCATAATCATTCTATCCTGCTATGAGGCCTATTATGTAGGTTCTATATTCTTGTTTAACCCAATGATTTTAATAGGCATAGACAAAAATATGTTTTGCTTGTTTATCCTTTGAACGCAATAAGAATGCATTTATGAAGTTGCTCTATATACGCCTAGAAATAAGACCATTGCTCTAATGTTAGAAAGAAAAGTATAAATGCCTCAGAGCTTGTCCATAGAGACCATCAAAGCGGCCCATGAAAATATCAAGGATGCGATTGTTAATACTCCAACTTTGCGCAGCAAAACTTTATCGGATATTACGGGCGCGAATATATTTTTAAAGTTTGAAAATCTGCAATTCACAGCGGCTTATAAAGAACGAGGTGCGCTCAATGCTCTGCTGCATCTCAGTGATGAGCAATTAAAGCGCGGTGTGATAGCCGCATCGGCTGGTAATCACGCACAAGGCTTAAGCTATCATGGTACGCGCTTGGGCGCGCTAGTTACTATTGTAATGCCCAAAAGTACGCCTGCTGTAAAAATTATGCAAACCGAAGCGGTTGGCGGCAAAGTGGTTCTTTTTGGTGAGAAATATGACGATGCTTATAATCATTCTCGGCAATTGGAAAAAGAATTGGGTTTGACCTTCATTCATCCCTTTGATGACCCTTTAGTCGCATCGGGGCAAGGGACAGTTGCTTTAGAAATGTTAGAAGCGGTGCCAGAGCTTGATTGTTTGGTCGTACCTATTGGCGGCGGCGGGTTATTATCGGGAATGGGCACGGCGGCACGTGCAATGAAGCCTGATATTGATTTGGTCGGTGTGCAAGCACGTCTATATCCCTCCATGTATGCCAAGATTAAAGGCAAAGAATTACCCTGTGAGGGTGATACATTGGCCGAGGGTATAGCTGTTAGAGTCCCTGGAGAATTTACCTCAAAGGTAATTGCGGACCTAACAGATGATATCGTTTTGGTAAAAGAAAGTCAGCTTGAGAGGGCAGTTAGTTTGCTACTGCAAATTGAAAAGACGGTTGTTGAGGGTGCGGGCGCGGCTGGTCTTGCTGCGGTATTGGCTGACCCTAAACGTTTTAAGGGTAAGAATATTGGTGTTATTCTGTGCGGCGGTAATATTGATACACGCTTGCTCGCCAATGTTTTGCTGCGCGATCTAGCACGTTCTGGTCGCCTTGCACGTTTGCGCTTAACTTTGCAGGACCGTCCTGGTGCTTTGTTTAAAGTGATGAAGCTATTTGATGATTATCATGTTAATATTATCGAAATTTACCATCAACGAATTTTCACCACTTTACCTGCTAAGGGTTTGATAACGGATATAGAATGCGAAGCCAGAGATTCGAGTCAATTAACAGAGTTGGTCGATGCGCTAAACCTTAATGGTTATAAAGTTGAGCGTGTGCAATTGCATGATGGATAATATTGCTATAAAATTTATGTAAACATTTGTTACATTCTGAATATTTGTAAATCGTCTCCGTATTATCAATATGATGGTAAATGGACTTTTCACATAATTATAAAATCTGCATAGTGTTCGTTAGAGAATCACTATGCGTTGATTATGTGATAAGAATGAAATGAGATGAGAGTAAATGACCGCCCCTGCTAGATTCCCGCGCTTTTTTGTGACCAATCCCGCGCCATGCCCCTATATTGAAGGCAAAGTTGAGCGAAAGGTTTTTACCGAATTAAATGGTGATAATGCAGATGCGCTGAATGAATCGTTAGGGCGTATTGGGTTTCGTCGCAGTCAAAATGTGGCGTATCGACCAAGTTGTGAGGATTGTAAGGCTTGTGTTGCGGTGCGTGTATCTACTGTAAGTTTTAAACCCAATAATTCTCAGAAACGCGCTATCCGTGCTAATAAAGATTTGTTGGTTTCGGCTTGTAAGCCATGGTCAACTGAAGAGCAATATGCGCTACTACGTGAGTATTTGGATAGCCGTCACCCTGATGGCGGAATGAGTGAAATGGATGAGACGGATTTTGCTGATATGATCGAGCAAAGCCCCGTACGCACCAATGTTGTGGAATATCGTTTGCCTGATGGCTCGCATGATGAAGATGGGACGGATATATCTGGTAAATTAATTGGTGCTTGTTTGACCGATCAACAATCTGATGGTTTATCAATGATCTATAGTTTTTATGATGCTAATAATGCAGACCGCAGAGGATTAGGTAATTTCATTATTTTAGATCATATATTACGCGCAAAGGCGGCTGGATTACCTTATGTCTATCTTGGTTATTGGGTCGCCCAATCGCCGCGTATGAAATATAAGACCCGTTATAAGCCAATGGAAAAATTAGGCCCCAATGGTTGGGAGCCACTGCTTCTCGATTGATAATCATATTCAAGTGCCAGTAAATTAAGCTTGAGTATATTTCCAACCCATATCTTCACCAGCATGAAATGGCATTATTTCTATATCACCCGCTATAATTTTCTCGGGTACAATGCTTGATCCACGCGTTAATGTTATTTTTTGTGCGTTCACTGGCAGTCCGTAAAATTGTGGGCCATGGAGGGATGCAAAACCTTCTAATTTATCCAAAGCGTTCTCTTCATCAAATGTCTGTGTATAACTTTCTAAGGCGAAGGGTGCATTGAAAACGCCAGCGCATCCGCAAGATGTTTCTTTAGATGCAATAACATGCGGTGCAGAATCGGTACCTAAGAAAAATTTAGCAGAACCAGAAGTTGCGGCTTTACGCAAGGCAAGGCGATGTGTCTCGCGCTTGGCAATTGGTAGGCAATAGAGATGCGGTCTAATTCCCCCTTTAAACATATCGCTACGATTTATTCGCAAATGGTGGGGTGTAATCGTTGCGGCTATGAGAGGGCCACTGCTATTTACAAAATCGGCGGCATTAGCCGTGGTAATATGTTCAAAGACAATTTTAAGTGCAGGGAAATCTCGTACAAGATACGATAATGTACGTTCAATAAAGACAGCTTCACGGTCAAAAATATCAATATCACTATCGGTAACTTCGCCATGGATGAGTAACGGCATGCCTATGCGCTGCATTGTTTCAAGTGTAGGGTATAGGTTTCTAATATTGCTGACGCCATGCGCTGAATTGGTGGTAGCGTTGGCGGGATATAATTTACAGGCGGTAAATATATTCTCTTGAAAACCTGTTTCCACTTCCTTGGGGTCAATATTATCGGTGAGGTAACAAGTCATTAGCGGTGTAAAATTACTATCATGGGGCAGGGCATTTATTATGCGTTGACGATATTGTGCTGCGGCTTTTGCTGTTGTGATAGGCGGTGCAAGATTTGGCATGATGATTGCGCGGCCAAATTGATGTGCAGTAAAAGCGGCTACCATATTGAGCATATCATCATCGCGTAAATGAACATGCCAATCATCGGGACGCGCTATAGTTAATGTGTCGATGCTATTATTATCTGACATATAAACGCCTAATCCTCGCTATTTGGTGTTTAATATTTTCTAGCGCTGATTAGATGTAAAGGCTGATGTTGGCAATGGTTATTCGGGTTTTGCTAAAATAGTTATGGCTAATGAGTTTGCACATTATGCAATAAAAATGCCCCCAAAACTGGGGGCATAATTAGGGTAATATATAGTGTTATTTTTACCGCCGCGGTTTTTTGAGGCGTTTTACTGGCTTAGCCAGAGTTTTGCCAACAGTTTCATATTCGACAACCTCTTCTTGTTGTACAGCTTGTTGATGCACGGTTACCGTTGTTGTAGTTGGCGGGTAATAATAGCCCGGTGATACCCAATAATATTGAACTTGGGGTTGATAATATTGCGTTGCAAAACCACGGTTCACTCGCTTCTTATCGCATTTTCTTGCTGCTTTTTCAATTGTGCGACCCGTTATTGCGCCTAAACCACCGCCAATTAAGGTGCCTGCAGTACGTGCATTGCGGCCCGCAATTCTATTTCCTGCTACACCGCCGAGTAATGCGCCTAATACAGTGCCAGTGATGCCTCTTTTGCGTAAACATTGGGCATATTCGCCATTTTCGGATTCACCAAATTGGCCTTGAGGAAATTGTCCTTGAACCACTTGCCCTTGTGGGAATTGGCCTTGAGGAAACTGTCCTTGGACCACTTGGCCCTGCGGGAATTGGCCTTGAGGAAACTGTCCTTGGACCACTTGACCTTGTGGGAATTGACCTTGAGGAAATTGTCCTTGAACTACTTGTGTCTCAGATGGTTTAAATTGGCTACAATTGGATACAGCGCGTTCCACTGCTAGGCCGCCCAATGCACCAACGCCGCCACCGATTAAGGTGCCAGCAGTTCGTGCATTACGTCCTGCAATGCGATTACCAGCAACGCCGCCGATTAATGTTCCAAGGATAGCGCCAGTAACGCCGTTTCCACGAAGACATTTTTCATAAGCATCAACGTTACCGTTCTGAACAATGCTCTGATTAATAGGCTGAGGAACACCTGGGTTGAAAGTAGGTTGGCCTTGAATAGGGACACCAACTTGTTGGTTGACTTGGTTTACTCCAACAGGAGCACCAGTGGTTGTACCATTCCATTGACCTTGGAATACTTCACCATTTTCATCTGTATAAGTGCCGTTCCACTGTCCTTGAAATTGTTGTCCTTGTTCGTCAACATATTGTCCCGTCCATTGGCCTTGGTAAGTACCTACTTGACCGCCTGGAGTTCCGCCAACATTAGCACCTTCACTCCAGCCATAAACTTGCCCTTCGATTGGCATGCTGGGGTTATTGGTTGTTATGGTACTGCCATCTTGCCATTGAACATTATTGACGGTTTTTACAACAAAGCCCTGTTGATCGCGCAATACAGCATCATTGTAATAACGAGACCATATTTGCCCATTCACAGGGGTGCTTAGGTTATAAAAGCTGTAATTGGGGATAAAATATGTCGGGTTTATCCAATATGTTGGCAAACGAAAACCTGTGAATGGGCGGATGTAACTGCCGCGAAAGCCACCGAATGGGAAACCGAAACCGCCAAAGAAGCGCGTTCTACCAAAAGAACCGCGCCGTCCGCGAAAACCTCTACCTCCACGAAAGCCTCCTCGGTTAAATCCACCGCGCCGACCACGAAAACCACCACGTCTATGTTGTTCAGCAACATCTTCTGTAATAGACTCTATGCCTTGGACATCTTGAACTGTCTTAGTCATAGTATCAGTCACATGCGACTCGGTTGCAGCATTTGCTGAGATCGACATCGTTAATGCAACAGTAGCAACACCAATATAAACAAGGCTTTTCATGGTTAATAGCTCCTAGCTTTAATCAAAAGTAATTACAAAAATCCCGTAATTGTGCGGGTAATTAACTAATTGTTAACATTATTTGTAAGCTATTGCTATCATCCCAAATGTAAATTGCTCTTACTTTTTAATGGTGTGCCATTTTGAAGCAAATCTGTGTGGATATATTACGCTGACTCAGAGAGCCTAGGGCCTAACATTTCGGCAATACGTATTATGCCATCAATATCCTGCTCATCAAAGCGGGCTTTATTGGGACTGTCTAAGTCTATAACCGCAATAACATTACCATTGCTTGACTTTATCGGTGCAACCAATTCTGAAACGCTTTCAGCATCGCACGCAATATGCCCTGCGAATTGATTGACGTCCTCAACGCATTGGGGCTCGCCCGTGCTTGCTGCTGCACCGCATACGCCCTTATCTAATGGGATATGTATGCAGGCTGCTTTGCCTTGGAACGGTCCCAATAATAAGGCCCCGTCAACTATGCGGTAAAAACCAGCCCAGTTGAGCTGTGGTATATATTGCCAGAGCAAAGACGCGACATTGGCCATATTTGCAACGGCATCTGTTTCACCATGGGTAATGGCTTCACAAGCATTATATAGATCATCATAAAGTGATTTTTTATTTTTATTATCAATGCTATATTCGTACATGCTATAAATATTCCTAGCTTAATGATTTGTGATGTTAGTTAAAACTGAACCTTCGCACGGTTCTTTTTTACGGTACTGCGATTCTTTTTAATATCCACACGTTTGGCTTTTGCACGTTTGCTGGGTTTTGTTGCTTTACGCGGCGCATCACGGTGATGGGCCTCATCAATTAATGCGATAATGCGTCTACGAGCTTCATCGCGGTTGGCTTCACGGGTTCTATAATTACGAGCAGTTAGCACCAATTCACCACTATTGGTCATTTTGCTACCTGCTAATATTTTTAACTTCCTAAATGCATAAGGAGCCAGGCCAAGACGAAAGATATCCACTCTAATTTGGCAAGCGGTGGCGACTTTATTGACATTCTGCCCGCCTGGACCGCTTGCCGCGAGAAAGCTTTCTTCGATATAATCTTCTGATAGTTGGAATGCCATAATAGAAGTAATATAGGCTATGTACCGATATATTCCACCGATATATTATAATCTTATTTAGGGTTAGGAGCATGTAGCCGAATTTTCATAACCCGTTTGTCATCACCTTCTAATATTTCCAATTGCCAACCACTTGTTTCATGATGGATTATATCGCCAACAGAAGGAACTTTACCCGCTAATATAAAAGCTAGTCCGCCTAATGTGTGAACATCATCCTCAATATCAGCTAATTTAGAGTCAATTTCCTTTGCGACATCTTCTAGTTCTGCTCGTGCATCGGCTTCCCATATGCCTGTTTCGGTCTGTGTAAATGCAGCAATGGGATCATCATCATGCTCATCTTCTATATCGCCGACAATTTGTTCGACCAAATCTTCGATTGTGACCAGACCCTCAGTCCCCGAATATTCATCTAATATTATGGCTAAATGAGTCCGTGTAGCTCGCATTTCAGCCAGTAAGTCAAGAACTCCCATGGATTGTGGGACAAAGCGTGGTTGGCGCAAAAATGGTTCTAAACCATCGGGCAGCATATTGTTGTTACTATCTGCCGAGGTGCTTCCAATATTTGTATCGGTAATCAGTGCGAAAAAATCTTTGATATGAATCATACCAATTATATTGTCTAAATTCTCGCGATAAACGGGCAGGCGGCTGTGGCCATGTTCGGAAAATAAGGCAACGCATTGTTCAAAACTACTATTTTCTTCAACCGCAATCATATCGCTGCGCGGAACCATAATATCATCAACATTATGATCAGAGAATTCGAGTAAATTGCGCAGCATAAGCCGCTCAATAGGGAGTAAATCACCATCGGATAAATCTACTGTACCCTCGAATTCCTCTTGCTCATGTTCGGTTATGGCTTCTTCAATTTGTTCGCGCAGAGATGGTTCTTGTTCCTTACGGAATATCGATTTAATCTTGCGCCATATCTGTCCGCCGTCATCATCGTCGGACTGCGTATTTATACTGTCAACATCTGGCATTTTTATCGCCAATCAGCCTTTCTCATAAGGGTTGTCTATGCCCATATCATCAAGGGCCTTAATTTCTAATGCTTGCATTATATCTGCATCTTTATCTTCGATATGATCATATCCCAATAAATGCAATATGCCATGAATAATCAAATGCTGATAATGGTTTTCTATACTGATATTTTTTTCTGACGCTTCTTGAATGCAAATTTCATACGACAATATAAGATCACCCAATAATATTTCAGGAATGGGATAATCTTCTATCGCCTGTAGCTCTGGATAGCTAAGCATGGGAAATGATAATATATTGGTGGGTTTATCTTTACCGCGATATTCTTTATTGAGAGCATGAATCTGTTTGTTATTAGACAATGTAACATCAATCGAAACATTCTTATGAGTATTTAATAAGATATTATATTCACTGTTTTTAATAGATTCTATAGCCGCATTTTTTGTTAAAGTCTTCCAATCAACCCTATTGTCCCATGCACCGCCTATATTAAGATCAAATGTGATCATTTTAGTGCATTAGGACCTTCATAAGCTTCAACAATTTTACCAACCAAAGGATGGCGTACGACATCGGCGCTGGTAAATCTTGTCACCGCTATATTTTCAACATTTTCTAGTCGGGCAACAGCATCGGCTAAACCTGATTGTGTAACGCCGCCAGGAATATCAACTTGGTTTGGATCGCCACAAATCACCATACGGCTGTTCATACCAAAACGGGTTAAAAACATTTTCATTTGTGCAGCTGTGGTATTTTGCGCTTCATCTAAGATAACAAAAGCATCGGCTAATGTACGGCCGCGCATAAAGGCTATCGGCGCTATTTCAATTTCTCCACTTTCAATACGGCGTTCAACTTGCTCTGCTGGCAAACAATCATAGAGTGCATCATATATTGGCCGTAAATAGGGATCGACCTTTTCCTTCATATCACCAGGCAGAAAACCAAGTCTCTCTCCTGCTTCAACTGCAGGGCGCGATAGAATTAGACGATCAACAGCGCCCGTAATAAGCATAGAAACAGCTTGTGCCACTGCTAAATAGGTTTTCCCCGTACCTGCGGGGCCAAGGGCAAATATCATCTGATCGCGTGCCAATGACTCCATATAGGGTTTTTGCATGGCAGAGCGCGGTAATATTGTTTTTTTGCGCGTACGTATGATGATATCAGGTTCGGCTTTGCCATTTTTACGGTTCACGCCTTCGATCGATGCGCCATTTTCATTCATAGAAATAATAGCCCCCACCATTTGATCATCTATATCTTCACCGCGACCAATGCGGCTATATATGTCGTTGAGAGTATCGCGTGCTTGTGCGGCGGCACTAGCTTCGCCCTCGATTTTCACATTATTACCACGTGCAGCAATATAAACACCAAGCCGATTTTCTATCGCCACTAAATTTTGATCAAATTCGCCAAATAATATTTTGATATGCTGTGGTTTATCAAAACTTAGCTCAATCAGCGCCATATCTCCAGCTTTGGCTTGGTTTTTCTTACCCATGTGATGTGTCATTTGCTGTAAAAATTGGTTCTGCAGTCATGCTGTTGGGACCAGCTTCGGTGATCTGAACATCGATCATATCGCCAATAGAGAGGTTAGGGGCCATCACATGCGCAGATGTTAGCCAAGGTGTTTTGCCAACCAATTGACCTTCTAATTTGCCTTGACGTTCTAGTAATAGCCTTGTTTTTCTTCCCAGCATGTCCTTGTTAAAATCAAATTGATGCTCATTTAGTAATGCTTGGAGGCGCTGTAATCGCTCACTCATTACATCTTCTGTTATGTGATTGTCCATATCTGCCGCAGGTGTACCAGGACGCGAACTATATTTGAAAGAGAAAGCTTGTGAGTAGCGTACCTGTCTAACGATATCGAGTGTGTCTTCAAAATCAGCATCGCTTTCACCTGGGAAACCAACGATAAAATCACCCGATAGTGCAATATCAGGACGCACTTTACGAACTTTTTCCAATATTTCTAAATAGCTTTCACGGCTATGGCTGCGGTTCATAGCTTTTAATATGCGTGTGGAACCCGATTGTACGGGCAAGTGCAAATAAGGCATGAGGCTCTCTACATCACCATGGGCATTAATCAAACCTTCGGTCATGTCATTGGGGTGACTTGTGGTATATCTGATACGCTCTAAACCATCTAATTTATCAAGCGCACGGATAAGGCCATCAAGTCCTTGCCTATTGCCTTTTTCGTCCTCGCCATACCATGCATTCACATTTTGACCGAGTAGGGTAATCTCTTTTACGCCGCCATCGATTAAGGCTCTGGCTTCATCTATCAACGCAGACCAAGGACGTGAAATTTCAGCACCGCGCGTATAGGGAACTACGCAATATGTACAAAATTTATCGCATCCTTCTTGTACTGTTAAAAAAGCCGATGGCCGAGGTTGTTTGCTGCGACGGGGCAGGATATCAAATTTGCTGTTCGCTGGCATATCAGTATCGATTGCTCGTTTGCCTTGGCGCGCGCTTTCAATCATTTCGGGCAGCCGATGATAGGCTTGTGGGCCAACGACAATATCAACACTAGGCGCTCTACGGCCTATTTCACGGCCCTCGGCTTGCGCAACGCATCCTGCTACTGTGATCATGGGTTTGCTGCCATCACTGCGGCGCAGGCGACCAATGTCACTATATACTTTTTCTGCTGCTTTTTCACGTATATGACAGGTATTGAGTACGACAATATCGGCATTATCTTTTGATGCGGCCTCGCTCATACCTTGGTCTTTGAACATCTCTGATATGCGTTCACCATCATAGACATTCATTTGGCAACCAAAAGACTTCACATGATAAGTTTTGGGTGTTTCATGATGTTGTCTTGCTTTTTGGTTCTGCACGTTAAGCTTTTGGGCTTTTATGTTAGCTGTTTCAGTCTTAGAATCGGTCATTAAGGCGCTATAGTGCTATCTACTCGCTTGCGCCAGCTATCAATATGATCATTGCCATTGGGTAATATTTTATTTTCCATTGCCTCCAGAATGCGCAGGCGGCATTCGGCGGCAATCGCTTTGCGACCATTATAATCTCTAGGATCAAAAGGATCTAAGAAATTGACGGTTACTTTAAAGCTTTTTAGACCTGTAAATATACGCCAAGCATTATCTGGCGCTGGTTCATCACCAACCCAAGCAATCTCTTTCGCCTGATCGCCATAATCGATATAAATGGGTTGTACCAATACGCCAGGCGGTGGCGGTTCTAATGTGGCCAATAGGGGTGACTTAAAGGGCAATAACTCCGAACCATCGGTGGTCGTACCTTCGGGGAATATTGTGACGGCCCAGCTTTCCTCTAGCGCTGTGCGAACACGGTTTATCTGATTGGCAATGGCCAAACGGTTTTCTCGTGAAACAAATATTGTGTTGTTAAGCCTGCATAACCAGCCGATTAAAGGCCATGACTCAATACCATCTTGAGCGACAAAGGCAGCGCCGCTTCTGCCGCCTAATACAGGTATATCTAGCCATGATATATGGTTTGATACATAGAAAACATCGCGTTTTAAAGCGGTTCCTTTTTTATGGACACGTGCGCCAACCCATAAAGCCGTTGCGCGCAAGAATAGGCGTGGCCAAGGGTTTGAAAGTCTAAAAGCTCGCCATACATAATATAATGGTACGCAAATACATAATAATATTACTAGAGTTGTCACACGCAAAACAAATAATATTTTGCCAAATAAGCTGGCTTTATAATTCAGAAAATATTCTGAACCATCACTCGCTTTTGTCGATTGCGACTCCATATAGCTCCATCCTATGATCTACTAAGCGATACCCTAATTTTTTGGCAATCTCTTTTTGCAATGCTTCTAATTCAGGATCAACAAACTCGACAACTTTGCCTGTTTCGACGTCTATTAAATGATCATGATGAGCTTCTGGCGCTGCTTCATAGCGAGCTCTGCCGTCGCCAAAGTCATGGCGATCTAATATACCCGCTTCCTCAAAGAGCCGAACGGTTCGATATACAGTTGCGATAGAGATTTTCGGATCAATGGCAGATGATCGTTGATATAATACATCGACATCAGGGTGATCATCAGAATCTGATATAACACGCGCTATTACACGGCGCTGCTCCGTAATACGCAAACCACGTTCAGCACATAGTGCTTCTACATCAATTTTGGTTTCCATCATGCCTCCGAAAATCAATTACCTACACTCTAGACATATAGGTTGATTCGTCAATAAAAAGGGACGCTCAAGCTGAGCATCCCTGATTAGAAATATTTTTAATGAAAGGAAATTGGTTTATTTCTTTTTCTTATTCTTGCTACCAGGCTTTCTGCCTAATCCAATTTTCTTAGCCAATTCTCTACGCTTAATAGCATAGGACGGAGCCACCATTGGATAATCTGATGCTAGTCCCCATTTTGCGCGATAATCTTCTGGTGTCATGCCATAATGTGTCATTAAGTGACGTTTGAGCATTTTTAATTTTTTACCATCTTCCAAACAGATGATATAATCATTTTTGATGGAGGCACGTATAGAAACTGCTGGTTCTGGTGCTGCTTGTTGTTTTACGCCTTCAGAGAGGCCTGTCAATGTTCCATGAACATTAGCTATTAATGACGATAAATCATTAACGGCTACACTATTGTTGCTAACATGTGCTGCAACAATATCTGCTGTAAGTGCCATTAATGCATCGGACTGAAGATTACTTTCTTCTAACATTTTACTATCCTTATTTGGTTGCGACCTGAGATAAAATATAGCGATATTTGTACCGTCCATATTATAGTTACTTATTAATCTTATTATGTTTAAAGATCAATCCAATATTGTAAAATATTTTACAATTACTGATATTTCGATTTTATATGCTTGTTAGGATATATAGTTACCTTAGATTAAGGACTTATAATGTTATTCTTTTTGTAATGGCGTTATAATATTTGCCAGATAATCCCTTATAATATTTTTCACGTATACCTATTTGTTCAAACCCAAATTCTTTATAAAATAGGGCCGCTACATTATTTTCACGCATCTCTAAAAATATATGTATCCTAGCGTTTTTTACAGCATCACTAATAATATATTGCATTAAGGCACTGGCAACACCGATACGGCGCTTGTCGGGTTCTATCGCTAGCATCAACAATTCTTCATCTTCGCAAATACCGCGTGTAAACGCAAAACCGTAAACTTCATCCTTATCTTCGGCTATAATAAGCTGTGTGTAGGGTAATGATAACATGGATATACATTGGGCGCCGTTCCATGCTTCACCATATTCAGGATCAAATGCTCTCTCCAT
This sequence comes from uncultured Sphingorhabdus sp., assembly GCA_947501885.1. Classification (GTDB taxonomy): domain Bacteria; phylum Pseudomonadota; class Alphaproteobacteria; order Sphingomonadales; family Sphingomonadaceae; genus Sphingorhabdus_B. The sequence continues at coordinate 21,806 of CANMXN010000001.1, forward strand.
GATGGGCATTATTGAGGCTATATCTTGGCCATAGCCTTGGCGGATGATAATATTTTTGGCTAAGGATTGTTTCATAATAGGATTATGATGTTATTTGAGCATCTGGTGGTCTGACATATAAAGGACTGACAACAAGCTTTTTATACGGCAGTAAATCATGAAATAGGCGCGTGTCGGGCGTATTAATATTTATATATTTGCTTTCATTATCAATATTATTCGCTTGATCACCTGCTTTATACGGTGCTTTGCAATTGAGGAGACATTGTTCAGGCGTCAGTGATGCTATTATACTGTTTTCATTACCATTTCTATCGAAAGATTGCATATAATATTGGCCATGACCACCTGTCATGATGATATCTACGGCTATTCGAGTCTCTCGTTCATCGACATTTTTAATCTGTTTTAATGCTTGGGCCGCAATGAGCTGCATTGTGGAATAACCATGACATGGTATGGACCAAGCAAGACCCAAGGCACGTGCCGCTGAAATGCCAATTCTAATACCTGTAAAGCTGCCTGGTCCTATATTCACATATATTTGATTGGGTATTTTTTCACCTAGCACATTAGCGACTTCTGGGATTAATATTTCGGCATGGCCACGACCAATAAATTCATGATATGATGATATGAGCTTATCATCGTCAAATAAGGCAATCGAGCAAGTAGCCGTTGATGTATCAATGATAAGGTCGAGCATTTTGATGCTATATTATGGAATTGAAGCGATCAAAAGATGGTCTTGGGCTACGATCAAATATGCTCTTATTATCGCCATAACCTAATGTTGATATGAAATTAGATTTGATATTTGTGCCTTTGAAAAAGGCCTGATCCACAGCTTCATTATCAAAACCAGACATAGGACCCGTATCTAATCCTATCGCGCGGGCTGCCATTATGAAATATGCGCCTTGTAAGCTGCTGTTACGAAAAGCTGTGGCTGCCGCAAGTTCAGGTGCGTCTTTGAACCAACTGCGCGCATCATCATGCGGGAAAAGATCGGGCAATTGCTCGTAAAACTCCATATCCATGCCAATGATTACACTCACGGGTGCATTTAATATTTTATCACCATTAGATGGCATGGTAAGAGCAGCGAGTTTTTCTCTGCTAGCATCGCTATGACACCAGACCATACGTGCTGGTAGGCAATTGGCAGAGGTTGGGCCATATTTCATTAGCTCCCAGACCTTATCCATTTGCTCAGCAGTAACATCGCGGTCTAAATAACCATTATAGCTACGTGCATTTGCAAATAATTGATCGAGTGATTTTTGGTCTAATGGTTTTTTTTCGGTCATTTTATTCTCTTTATCAGTAAAGTAATGAGAGGTTAGTTTTGTACAATGTTGAGCTATGCTAATTTAGACTGTCATAATATCAGTAAGCGCGAACTTCACTCACCTCTGGTACATAATGTTTTAGCAATTGTTCTATGCCTTGTTTCAAGGTTGCTGATGAAGAAGGGCAACCCGCACAAGCTCCTTGCAGTTGCAGTGTTACAATCCCGCGACTAAAACCCTTATATTTTATATCACCGCCGTCGTTAGCTACCGCAGGGCGCACACGTGTTTCGATCAATTCTTTAATTTGATCAACAATATCGGCGTCTGCAGGGTCGTCAAGCGGGAATTCTTCATCTTCTGCCGGAACATTGATGCCTGCCGCACTGCCGCCTACAAATAGAGGTATTTCACCAACAAAATGGTCGAGCAAAATAGTCAGTACATCTGGCTTTAAATCATTCCAATCAACCGTTGGAGCCGCGGTGACCGAGATAAAGTCGCTGCCAAAAAACACACCAATTATATCGCCCAAGTCAAATAATGCCGTGGCAAGTGGCGATATTTCTGCATCTTCAGGGTTAGCAAAATCGCGTGTACCATCGGACATGATGATGCGGCCAGGCAAGAATTTTAATGTTGCGGGGTTTGGGGTTTTTTCAGTTTCTATTAACATGCTTCCTATTTGGGGAAAGTGATAGACTATCGCAAGGGTTAAACTGATAATTATATCGTTAATGAGGCTTCTATATTTGACTTTGAGAGCGCTATGCCTCTTTATCATTTTGATTGAGGAGAATATTTTATGAGTACGGCATGGATAACAGGGGCATCTTCGGGTATAGGTGAAGCGCTAGCAAAAGCGCATCTTGCATCAGGAGGCCATTGCATATTATCAGGCCGTAATGTGGCACAATTAGAGCGAGTGGTTAGTGAGACTGGCGCTGATAGCCGCGCTATGATCTTGCCATTCGATATTGGCGATATTGATGTGTTACCTGAATATGTGAACCAAGCCATAGGCTTTACAGGAGCAATTGATATTCTGGTTAATAATGCAGGTATATCGCAGCGTTCTTTGGCTAAAAATACGCAATTCTCGGTTTATGATGAGGTCATCAAAATTGATCTATTGGCGCCTATTGCATTGACGCAATTGATGCTTGATCATTTTTTATCTCGAAAAACGGGTGCTATTGTTATGATCTCGAGCGTTGCAGGAAAAATTGGTGTGCCGATGCGCACCGCATATTGCGCGGCTAAACATGGGTTGATTGGCTATACTGATGCTTTACGCAGTGAATTAGCAGGGCAGGGCGTTCAAGTTCTAACCGTTGCGCCTGGTTCTGTGCGCACCAATGTCTCGCGTAATGCGGTTACGGCAGATGGTAGCCCGCGAGGCAAGAGCGATAAAGCCATCGACGAGGGCTTAGAACCTGCATTTGTTGCGCAAGAAATATGGACAGCTTTGGCTGCTGGCAAAAGAGAGATTATTTTGGCGCAAGGTATGGAAGCGGAACTACCTCAATTAAAGGCCGCTGACCCTGATAAATTATTTGACATGGTAGAGGCAATGGTAGCCTCTGGTTATGTTGAAAAAATGGACGATTAAGTTATTTAAGATAGTATATTTTAATATATTTATCATCGCTATGCGTTATTCAGCTTGCAGCAAGCTAGCTTGCGTTTATGGTGAATTTATGAAAATAAAACATATTGTAAAGCCATTACAGCTATCCCTCGTTTCTTTTGCATTATTGGCGATTCCGCAAAACCTATCTGCGCAAGATAATCCGACGCCTACGCCGCCTATTTTCTCCGCAGATAGTATTACAGCGGAAGGAGAAACGCCATGGCTTTATGAAAATAGCGATATTCCAATCGATAAGAGCTGGACATTTGGCGTGCTCAAAAATGGCTTGCGTTATGCAGTGAAAAAAAACCGTGTGCCAGCGGGGCAAGTATCTATTCGTGTGCGTGTTGATGCGGGATCATTGCATGAAAATGATGATGAATTGGGTTATGCGCATTTGGTTGAACATCTAGCATTTAGAGGTTCAACTTATGTAGAGGATGGCGAAGCCAAGCGTATTTGGCAACGTTTTGGCGTTACTTTTGGTAGCGATAGCAATGCGCAAACAACACCAACACATACGGTTTATCAATTGGATATTCCCAGTATTACTAACGATACTCTGGGGGAATCGGTTAAAATATTATCAGGTATGATCCGTAACCCTGGGTTTTCAGAAAAAGCTGTTGAGGCAGAGAAATTGATCGTTCAAGCCGAAAAACGAGAGGGCGATGGTGCGCAACGGCGGCTTTCAGATGCCATTCGTAAGCATTTATTTCAAAACCAACGCCTATCACAAAGGCTCACCATCGGTACGGTTGAAACATTGCAAAAAGCTTCAGCCGAGGGGTTAGCTGCTTTTCATAAGCGCTGGTATCGCCCTGAGAAGACAGTGATTGTGATGTCTGGTGATGCAGATCCTTTGCAATTAGCTGCCTTGATAGAGGAATATTTCTCTGATTGGAATGTTACGGGTAAAGCTGGGGTGCAACCTGATTTTGGACAACCTAAAATGATATCGAGTGATGTTAAAGAGGTTGCAACAGTTGTAAGCGAAAATGGTGTGTCAGACCGATTGACACTATTTTATGCGCGCCCTTGGTTCCTTAAAAATGATACTATTGTTTATAACGAACAATTGCTCATCAATTCTGTCGCAGTGCAGATATTGAACCGTAGGCTTGAAGCCGAAGCTCGTAAGGGCAAAGATTTCCTTTTCGCACAAGTAGCTCAAGATGATATTTCGCGCAGCACCAATGCAACTTTTGTCACTGTTATTCCCACCGAGAATGGATGGGATAAAGCCGTTTTAGCTGTTCGTGCTATTATTGAAGATGCTATAAATACACCGCCAAGCCAAGCGGATATCGATAGAGAAGTAAATAATTTCGCAGACCAACTAAAAACGCTGGTGGATAGCTATCCTTTTGAAAACAGCCGAAGGCAAGTCGATTCCATTGTTAGTGCTGTTGATATTCGTGAGACAGTGGCAGCACCTGATACGATTGCGATGGTGTTTAATGATTTGCGCCCACGAATTACGGGAGAGGCAATCCTATCATCATCCAAGGCATTATTTGAAGCGCCTGTAAAACGCATTGTGCTGACAGGGCAGACCGAAAATAGCGGTGATCAACAGAAATTAGCGAATGTATTGAATGTAAAGGTTGCTGCAAATAGCAAAGCTAGACTTGCTGATACCGTGGTTGATTTGAATGCTTTACCCGATCTAGGCCCAGCTGGGAAATTGGTAAGTACGCAGCCTGTTGCACGCTTTGATAGCGAGGTGCTAGAGTTCTCCAATGGTGTGCGTGCTTTCATACAGCCTAATAAAGCTGAGGCTGGGCAAGTGCGCGTTATCGTACGTTTTGGTGCTGGCTATCAATCCGTAGAACCCGAAAATGGTGAAGCTTTGTGGGCTGCTCCATTTGTTTTACCATCCAATGGTATTGGTGATTTGCGCCAAGAAGAGCTGGATCAATTAGCGATCAACCGCAGATTATCACTTAATTTCAGCATAGCGCAAGATGCCTTTGAGTTTACTGCGGCTACTCGCCCAGAAGATTTAGAAGGGCAATTACAGCTTATTGCCGCAAAGATATCTAAACCCGCATGGGATCCTGCGCCTGTTGAACGGATTAAATCTATTGTAAAGCAGAATGAAGCCAGTGCCAATTTAACGGCACAATCAGTATTACAGCGTGATCTTGAATATCTGTTCAAATCAAAAGACCTCAGATGGAAAAAGCCGCAAGGTAAAGAATTGGATGCCTTTAATGCTGATCTGTTTCGAAAGACATGGGAACCGCTTTTAAAAACGGGGCCAATTGAAGTGGTGGTTTTTGGTGATTTTGAAAAAACTAAACTTGTGCCAGCCTTAGAGCGTACATTCGGAGCCTTAGAACCGCGTACAGTAAGCGCTTCCTCGCTGGCTGCAAAAACAATTGCTTTTCCCAAAGCCAATAAAGTTAGCAAAGAGCTTTTTCACGAGGGACCAAAAGATCAAGCCGCAGCTGTTATTGCATGGCCGACTGGCGGTGGCACGACCTTGTTGCGTAACAGTCGTCATTTGGAAATATTATCTGCGATATTACGTGATAGATTATTTGAGAGTTTTAGATCGGAAGAAGCTGCGAGCTACAGCCCAGACTTTGCGAGTGATTGGCCAAAAGCTTTTGATAGCGGTGGACATATATTTGGATATAGTCAGGTGCAGCCTAAAAATGTAGATCGTTTCTTTGCAGCGGCAAAGGAGATTGCAGCTGATTTAAAAGCAAACCCCGTGTCAGCTGATGAATTAAAACGTGCTATTGAACCTATTAAACAGCAGATTGAAAGGGCTTCAACAGGGAATACATTTTGGATGCAGCAGTTAAAAGGTGTTAGTTATGACCGTAATAAACTTGCTGAATTATCAACATTATATCGTGATCTAACCACAGCAACTCCATTGGATATTCAGCGAGTGGCTCAGACATATTTGATCGATGAAAATATATGGACGCTAAAAGTGCTGCCTAAGCCCTAAGTTATAAAGCCTTGTAGACTGTTGGTTATTTAAGTTCATATATTTAGATTAATGAAATATGCTAATTTTTATATGATCAGCAGATGATATTATAAAATATATTTGCTTAGGTCTGTATCCATTGAAATTTCGCCAAGCTGCTGTTTCACATAGTCGGCATCGATATTGATATTTTCACCAACCTTGTCTTCGGCGTTGAAGCTAATATCTTCAAGCAGCTTTTCCATCACTGTTTGTAGACGCCGAGCACCTATATTTTCAACATTTTCATTCACACTAACAGCAATACGAGCAATTTCTGAAATAGCATCGGCCGTGAAATCTAATGTAACCTCTTCGGTTTTCAGTAATGCTGAATATTGCTCAAGCAAATTGGCTTTAGTTTCAGATAATATACGCACAAAATCGCCATGCTCTAATGCGCGTAGTTCAACACGAATGGGCAAACGACCTTGTAGTTCAGGCAGCATATCGCTGGGCTTTGAGACATGGAAAGCACCGCTCGCAATAAACAAAATATGATCTGTTTTCATAGGACCATATTTGGTTGCAACGGTAGTCCCTTCGATCAATGGCAGTAAATCGCGCTGTACACCTTCTCGGCTTACAGATGCACTGCGGCTATCACTTACGGCGATTTTATCGATTTCATCGAGGAACACTATACCATTGGATTCAGCATCGGCTAGTGCTGTGCGAGCTACGTCATCATCATCCAATCTTTTATCGGATTCTTCTTCAACTAGCTTCTCCCATGCATCAGGAACCAGCATTTTGCGCTTTTTAAGGTTATTCTTACCGAAGGCCTTGCCCATCATATCACCAAGGTTAATCATCCCTACTTGGCCGCCCATTCCAGGTATTTCCATTGGGGTTTGTGGCGTGTCTTGAACTTCTATTTCTACTTCGACTTCATCCATATGATGTTCTGTTATGCGTTGGCGAAATGCCTCACGAGTGGCTTCACTGGCACTATCGCCTGCTAATACCTTCAATAAACGTTCCATTGCGGCTTCTTCAGCCGCGCCGCGTACCTTTCCACGGCGGCGGTCTTTTTCCAGTCTTATGGATTCTTCAGCTAAATCTCGCGCAATTTGTTCAACATCGCGACCGACATAACCGACCTCTGTGAATTTGGTTGCTTCGATTTTGATGAAGGGAGCATCTGCAAGCTTCGCCAGTCTTCGGCTAATCTCGGTTTTACCGCAACCTGTAGGACCTATCATTAATATATTTTTGGGTGTGACTTCATCACGCAATGAATCGGGCAATCTCTGTCTACGCCAGCGATTGCGCATAGCAACGGCAACGGCTTTTTTCGCATCAACTTGGCCGACAATATGTTCATCAAGCGCAGCAACTACTGTTTTTGGGGTTTTATTATGGATCATGATGGTCTCACTTATACGCTATCGAGCGTTTCGATGGTGACATTTTCATTGGTATAGACACAAATATCAGCGGCCACTTTCATAGCCTTACGTGCTAATTTCTCGGCATCGTCTTCATATTCGATTAAGGCTTGGGCGGCTGATAAGGCAAAATTCCCACCAGAACCAATGGCTGCTATGCCATTGCCAGGTTCCAATACATCACCATTACCCGTTAAAATGAGCGTTGATTCTTTGTCAGCAACAATCATCATGGCTTCTAAGTTACGCAAATATTTGTCGGTACGCCAATCTTTAGCAAGCTCTACGGCAGAACGCATCAATTGGCCATTATGTCGTTCTAATTTAGCTTCTAGCCGTTCAAAAAGCGTGAATGCGTCTGCCGTTGCACCAGCGAAACCGCCAACTACGCTTCCATCACCTAATTTTCGGACTTTGCGTGCATTGGGTTTTATGACTGTTTGTCCCAAGCTGACTTGACCATCGCCAATGATAATGACTTTCCCATTTTTACGGACCGATAAAATAGTGGTTCCATGCCATACAGGCATTTTATCATGTGATATATTGTTCATATTTTTGATATGGTATCAAAGGCGGTAAAGTGCAAGATGGTGTGATGTTTAGTATATAATTTATCATAGATATTATACAATTTTGGTGGTTATTTGGCAGGATTATCTCGTAAACTTTGTTCCCATGCTAAAGCATGTCTAACAATGGTCGATAGATCATCATATTGTGGTATCCAGCCGAAACGTTCTTTGATCTTACTATTATCAGATATTAGTGCATCAGGGTCACCAACACGCCTTGGTTCCATTTTACGCACCAATTTATTGTTGGTTTCACGGTCAACTGCATCAAGTACCTGTGAAACAGAAAAGCCATGACCATAACCACAATTTAATGTGTGTGATATGTTGGGGACTTCGATTAGTTTTTCTAGGGCTATAACGTGAGCGGCTGCGAGATCACTGACATGTATATAATCGCGGACACCTGTGCCATCTTCGGTATTATAATCAGTACCATATATGCTTATGCTTTCACGCTTGCCAAGAGCGGCTTCCACAGCGACCTTTATTAGATGTGTTGCACCTGCCGTAGATTGACCAGACCGTCCTTTAGGGTCTGCGCCTGCAACGTTGAAATACCGTAGCGCGCAATAATTGAAATCATGAGCTGCTGCAACATCTGCCAGCATATGTTCAGTCATCAATTTCGATGTACCATAAGGATTAATCGGCGCTTTAGGCATATCCTCTTGCACAGGAATTTGATCTGGTATGCCATAAGTTGCTGCTGTCGAGGAAAAGATAAAGTGGTGAACATTATTTTTGACAATTGCTTCTAATAAGGCACGGGTATTTGAGGTATTATTATGATAATATTTGAGGGGATCGGATACCGATTCAGGTACAACTACTGAGCCTGCAAAATGCATGGCCGCTTTTATATTGTATTTTTGAATGGTTTCACCAACAAGGCCGATATCAGCAATATCACCTTGTATAAAGGATACACCCTCTGGGATTGCACTGCGAAATCCCGTTACCAGATTATCAATCACCACAGGATTCCAGCCATTATCCTTTAATGCTAACACGGCATGACTGCCAATATAACCTGCACCACCAGTAACCAAGATAGATGTTTTGTTCATATGTTATTGTCCAATGATATAGAGAAACAAACTATGCTTACCTATAAAGAACGTAATTTATTATTAAAGCTTAAGCTTTAATATTCAGGTAAATTTATCTGTAGATCAATTAATTTTAGTCAAAAAAAAGGCAGCTAAGAAGCTGCCTTTAATTATTTATCTGATCTATAATGATCAAGGGCTTGTAGGCTCGTCATCATCATTATCTGCAGCGATGATGATACCACCAATAATTGCAGCAGCTGCAAGAATTGCAATAATAATGCCTGAACCTTGAATATTGTTTTCATCATCTGATGCAACGCTTGCACGTACTTCAGATGATTGAGCGGTTGCTACTTGAGCTACAACAGGAGCACCTGCCATAGTTACAACAGCGATAGCCGCTAGAGAGATTTTACCGATGCGCATTAAATTGCTCCTTAATTTATGATTCGTTTAAATGCATTTTTCTATTGGCACAACAGCATATTGATATCAAGAACATATTTGGCAAAACATAGGAAAAACGCGGCAGTGAGTTGGATTTGAGCTATAAAGCGTGGTAAATTTACCACAACAGCACTTATCATATTGTATATATAAGCCCGCTGGACGAAATTATTGAATATTTACTATTATGATAAAAGGTGAGTTGCAGTTCTGCTGTTATGTTAATTGTGGCTTTGATTCTCTAGTGATGTAATAATGATGTAAAATTACTTTGCGGTAAATTATATTATTGATATAAATATGAAATGAAAATTGCTCTTCATCAGATGACCAGCGGTATTGATATTCAGAGCAATGTAAATAATATGGCTATCGCAATAGCGATAGCGGCGCAGAATAAAGCAATACTATATTTTGCACCTGAAATGTCTGTTTATCTTGATAAAAATCGAGATCGAGCTGCGCAAAATATAGTATCAGAAGATGGTAATGAAGCTATAGCATTACTCCAAAAAGCGGCCAAAGATAATAATATATGGGTGCATATAGGTTCAATGGCGATAGTTCATGAAGATCAAAATATTGCTGCGCCATATGCTAACCGAAGTTATATTATAGATAATCATGGAAAAATAAGAGCGCAATATGATAAAATCCATTTGTTTGATGTGAAATTATCAACCGGCGAGCAATGGCGTGAGTCCAATGCATATAAGGCAGGAAATCAGGTTGTAATCGCGGATACAGGCATGTGTAAAATAGGTATGTCAATTTGTTATGATCTGCGTTTCGCTAATTTATACAATGCACTATCTGACAGAGGTGCAGAATTAGTAACCGTTCCAGCCGCGTTTACGGTGCCTACGGGCCAAGCTCATTGGCATATATTATTGCGTACTCGTGCAATTGAAAATGCTATGTTCGTTGTTGCTGCCGCGCAATGCGGTAAACATGCAGATGGTCGTGAGACTTATGGGCATTCATTAGTAGTTGACCCTTGGGGAGAAGTTTTGCTTGATATGAAGCAAGATATTGGCCTTGGATATGCTGATATTGATTTTAAGCGTTTGCAAGAAGTACGTGGGCAATTGCCAGTTTTAGAACATCGGCGAGACCTGAATAGTCTTATATAGACATCACTGTAATTATATGACTTTGCCTTCAAAAATAACGGCTTCAACTTTAATTTTGTCTAATCCTTTCGCACCAACTACATAAGGATCTTGGTCCAAGATTACGAAATCGGCTTTTTTGTCAATGGCCAATGATCCAACAATGCTATCTAAACCGATAAGCTGTGCTGCTTCGATTGTGATGGCACGTAGGGCTTTATCAATGGTAATACGCTCAGCTGGAGCTTTTTCATTGCCGGCTAATGTGATGCGATTGCTAGCTATCCAAGCAAGATATAATGGGTCAATTGGTGCCATATTAAAATCGCTGTGAAGGCCAAGCGGTACATTCTTCTTTTCGAGTGAACCAAGCCTGTTCATATGTGATCCACGATATTCACCCAAGCCATGCTGTGAGTATTTATCACCCAATACGCGGATATAATTGGGCTGTGCTGATACCATGATGTTCATCTTTGCAATACGCGTATTTTGCTCTTCTGTCGAATATCCAAGATGTTCCAAAGTGATGGTTTGCTCATTATTACGATCTAATTTTGCAATATTATCAAGAACTACATCGAGACCTTCATCGCCATTCACATGGATATGCAAATCCCATCCATCGTTCCAATAGGCTGAAATAAGTTGTGCTAATGCGACTGGTGGGGTGAGCCATTTGCCAACATGACCATCATTATATCCAGGCGGATTCATGCGCATATTCTGCGCAAAAAAAGCACCATCAGCAAATAATTTTACGCGCTTATTCAACATAACATTGTTATTGGCAAAGGCGGTGCGTTTATTATCAAGCCAGCCGTTTTCGGGTGGTCCTTCCTCTGACATGCGCATCAACATCACGCGTGATTGCGCATTTTTTCGATCAAATGCTTTTTTAATCAATCCTGCCTCTGTATCAAAATCAGCAAATATACCCGTCGCCATATCCGATATAGTGGTCACGCCATTCTCGAGCATCATTTGCTGCATCTTGCCAAATCCGCTCTGTAATTTTTCAGGAGCTAGCAAATAAGGTCGTAAAAAACCGAGTGCAGGGAGTAGGGCGGTTTCAGAAAATATTCCTTTTTCATGATTTCCATGCCCTTCTGTCACATTATTTTTCGCCATAAGCGCTTCAAAATCAGCTTTGTCCCTGAGACTAAACTTCTCTAAAGCTCTGCTATTCATGATGATTTCATGAAAACTGCGTTGCCAGATGATTAAGGGAAGATCAGGCGCGATCGCATCCAATTGGGTGCGATCGATCGGTCCGTGAAATAATTCATGATGACCCCATGTAATCAATAACTCTTGGCCTTGATTAGTATCAACCAACTTCTGCAGTTTTTTGAGATAACCGTCTCTGGTTTGTGCTCCTTCATAAAATTTACCGGGCAAATCCCAATCCTCGGGTGCGATAAAATCTATATTGAGCATTATTGCGGCCTGCATCGGATGGACGTGCGGGTCAATCAGGCCTGGCATCACTATTTTATCTTTGAAATTGTCATTATAAGAAAATATAGGGCCAGATATTGCCTCAATTTCTTCTTTTGTATTTGCTAATCCAATAATTTTATCGCCCTTATAGGCAATAAATTTTGCACGCGGCTTATCTGTGTCCATAGTGATGATGGAGTTTGCTTCGATAATCTCAACGCGGTCCTGCGTTTCAGTATCGAAATTTGCATAAACAATAGTGCAAGCGATTAAAAATAGAATAGTGGCAATAGCATAGCTGATGATATTACGTCTTTTGCTGGGTTGATAATCTTCCATGATCTTATCATGCGCAATTATAACAAGAGGTCAAGTTTCGCCCCTATATTTTTGATTTTACGACTCTTCTTTCGCGCCATGCGATAAACAGTCCAGCACCGATAATGATAGGTGCTCCTATCCAAGTCGACGGTGAAACTATATCTTGAAATACCCAATAACCGAATAATATTGTCCATATTAATGCGCTATAATCCATCGTCATTACCACCGATACGGGAGCAAAGCGCATTGCTGCTGTGAGCATAAATTGCGCACAAGCTCCGCATATACTGAGAGCCACTATATAATAATATGCTTGTTGCGAATGTTCGGATGCAAAAAATAGCATAGCAATGCCCAAGGGTATAATCGATGTCATGGAAAACCAGAAGACAATCGTTCCGCTATTTTCACTTTTACCCAATTGGCGAATTTGGATGGATACCGCAGCTGTCATAAGCGCGCCTGCTAATGCAATGATTGGACCAAGATTGGAACCACTGGTCCATAAATTCATCAATGTTTTGGGTTCAACCACAATGACAATGCCAATAAAACCAATCAATACACCCGTCCAACGATATGCACCTGTCGGTTCGTGTAAAATGAGTGCCGCTAAAATAGTGCCAAAAACTGGGGATGCAAAACCAATGACGGTAGCTTCTGCAAGAGGGAGCAAGCTAAAAGCTATGAAATTTAATCCCATAGCAGAAATCCCTAATATCATGCGAATGGCATGGGCTGTAGGTCTTTGAGTTTTGATAGAGCGTAATTGGTCACTGTATAAAAACCATATTATGACGATAGGAATAGCGGTTAGCTGGCGCCAAAATAAGGTCTCAACAACATGTACACCATTTTGCATAGCCAATTTTACAAACATAAACATAGCTGAAATCAACAATACAGCGCCTAATCTTAAAGCTATGCCTAAAATGATATTTTCAGCAGGCCGTATATTGGTGATTGGGCTTTTAATGTGGCACTCCTTTTGTATGTGCTAATATGGCGTATCGCTAGAGCAAATTGATGCAAAATGCACTTGTATAATAGAATGCGATTGCCAAATAGAGGGAATGGAATTTCTCACCGATATATTTGATACTATATTTGCGCAAAGTGCCTTGCTCTGCGCTATTGTGGCTGCACTTTCTATCTTTATGGAAAGGCGACGGCATAATCGCAAAAATCTGAACAAAACAGGATTTATGCCATGGAATCTTATCAGTGTGATTGCGACATTAGGCATCATTATGATGACTGCTTTGGCCATAAAAATGGGATAAAAAAAGAGCGACTTGAAAGTGCCGCTCTAATTTTGATACAGTAATAGAATTGAATGTATTATTAGAGACAAGCCTCAAGATAAGGTTGGTCAAAACCATATTGACGGGCTTTTTCGAGCGTATAAGGACGAACGCTACTTGATGCCCAATCACCAATAATTTTGCCGTCAGCATCTTCATCATGATATTCAAATTTGAATAAATCTTGGGTCACAATCACATCGCCCTCCATACCGATAACCTCAGTAACTTGGGTGGTACGACGTGAACCATCACGCAGACGTTTTACCTGCACGATTATATCCACTGATTCTGCGATTTGGCGTGAAATAGCTTCTTTAGGGATTTTAATATCACCCATCAAAATCATATTTTCCATACGACCCAAACATTCGCGCGGAGAGTTAGCGTGAAGTGTACACATTGATCCATCGTGGCCCGTGTTCATAGCAGCCAAAAGATCGAAACATTCAGCGCCACGAATCTCACCAAGGATGATTCGGTCAGGACGCATACGCAAGGCGTTTTTCACCAAATCACCAATGGTAATGGCGCCTTCGCCTTCAAGATTTGGCGGACGTGTTTCAAGTGGCAACCAATGCGGTTGTTGCAAACGAAGTTCAGCAGCATCTTCAATCGTCAAAACGCGCTCACCGGGATCAATCATCTTAGATAAGGCATTGAGCATGGTTGTTTTACCAGAACCTGTACCGCCAGAGATAACAATGTTCATCCGCGCTGCACCTGCGATTTTGAGGGCTGTACACATTGGATCATTCATTGAACCAAAGCCTTTAAGCATATCAAGGGTAATTGGTTTCTCGGAGAATTTACGAATAGACATTGCCGTTCCGCGCAAAGATAGCGGTGGTACAATAACGTTCACACGAGAGCCGTCTTTTAAGCGCGCATCGGCGAGCGGCGTGGTTTGGTCGACGCGGCGACCAACTTGGTTCACAATACGCTGTGCGATTTGCAACAAATGTTCTTCATCACGAAACTGAATAGGCGCAATCTGTAATTTACCACCTTTTTCAATATAGGTTTGTTCGGGACCATTGACCATGATATCTGAGATTTCAGGATCAGATAAAAGTTCTTCTAGTGGCCCTAATCCTAGCAATTCATCAACAAGCACTTTTTCTAGTGCAAATTGTTCACGTCGGTTTAAAGTGAATTTAAGTTCAGCTAGCACTTCCAAAATAATAGGACGAAATTCTTCAGCCAGTTCTTCTTTATTGAGCGTAGCCGCAGCTTCGGGATCAACACGTTCTAATAGGCGCGGCAAGACTTGTTCTTTAATTTTATGTACAGAAGCTTCAAAGCCCTCAACCTTTGGTCCAGTATCAGCAGCAACGTTTGAGCGTTCAGCAAGGCGGCTCATAGCATCTTCGTTCTGCGGTGCAGCAGGAGCAGATGCTGCGCCTGGAAGTTCAACCGATTCTATTGGAGGAAACTGTTCGCCGCCATCAGGGCTTTCACTTTCTTGTGATGTATCTTGTGAAGGCTTAGTGCCGCCGCTCATTGGCTTTGCAATGCCGAATGATCCGCGTCCACCTAATCCTGGTTTTTTACCAAATGCACTCATAATTCTCTACCCAGATAAATATTTATGATTATCGGGTTAAACGAAATTGGTTAACATAAAGGTAATAAGTTCAATTTTGTATATAAAAAAGGCGCTCGAAAGCGCCTCATTTAATAAAATATGATGAATTTAGGAAACAGCTTCAGCCAATATGGTCAGACCTTTTTCATTTACCTCTGCAAAGCCGCCTTGGATGGTAATAGTTTCGGGCGCTGCGCCATCAGATGCGAATATAGATAATTCGCCATCTCTTATGGTTGACATAACGGGCGCATGACCCGCCAATACGCCAAAATCACCCTCGGTACCTGGGACAACCACCATATAGACATCATCGCTACGGACGAGTTTCTCTGGTGTGACGAGTTCAAAATGTAAATTTGCCATTATTTTTCCTCATCCTCTCCAATTAAAGAGAGGATTATTCGGTTTAAGCCGCTTCTGCCGCCATTTTTTTGCCTTTTTCGACGGCTTCATCAATACCGCCAACCATGTAGAAAGCGCTTTCAGGAAGATGATCATATTCGCCATCAACAACCGCTTTGAATGATTTGATTGTATCTTCCAGATCAACAAATTTACCAGAAATACCCGTAAAGACCTCAGCAACGTGGAAAGGCTGTGATAGGAAGCGTTGAATTTTACGCGCACGAGCAACGGTTAGCTTATCTTCTTCGGAAAGCTCATCCATACCCAAAATAGCGATAATATCTTGTAGTGATTTATATTTTTGCAATATTTCTTGTACTGCGCGAGCCGTTCCATAGTGGGTTTCGCCAACAACACGAGGCTCAAGCACGCGCGATGTTGAATCGAGCGGATCCACAGCAGGATAAATACCAAGCTCGGAAATCGCACGGTTAAGCACCGTTGTCGCGTCCAAGTGAGCAAAGCTGGTAGCTGGGGCAGGGTCGGTCAAATCATCTGCGGGAACGTAAATGGCTTGCACCGATGTAATCGAACCTTTGTTGGTTGATGTAATACGTTCTTGTAATGCACCCATATCCGTAGATAGAGTAGGCTGATAACCCACAGCAGAAGGAATACGCCCCAATAGCGCGGACACTTCTGAGCCAGCTTGCGTAAAGCGGAAGATGTTATCTACGAAGAAGAGCACGTCTTGGCCTTCTTGGTCACGGAAATATTCAGCGATGGTCAAACCCGATAGAGCAACACGCGCACGTGCGCCTGGAGGTTCATTCATTTGGCCATAAACAAGGGCCACTTTAGAACCTTCTGGGGTTGCATTACCGTCTTTATCTTTGGCAATAACATTCGCGTCCAAAAATTCGTGATAGAGATCATTGCCTTCGCGGGTACGCTCACCAACACCAGCGAACACAGATGTACCGCCATGCCCCTTTGCAATATTGTTGATAAGCTCTTGAATAAGAACCGTTTTACCAACGCCAGCACCACCGAATAGACCAATTTTACCGCCCTTTGCATAAGGAGCAAGAAGATCGATAACTTTAATACCAGTCACAAGGATCGAACTGTCGGTTGATTGGTCAATAAAATCAGGTGCCTGTGCGTGAATAGGCGCGGCTGTCTTCGCACCAATAGGGCCAAGTTCATCGATAGGCTCACCCACAACATTCATGATACGGCCCAATGTTTCAGGGCCAACAGGCATTTGAATTTGCGCGCCAGTAGCGGTGACTTCTTGGCCGCGTGTCAAACCTTCTGTGGCATCCATAGCGATGGTACGCACGGTGTTTTCACCCAAATGCTGAGCAACCTCGAGGACAAGGCGATTATCGCCATTCATGGTTTCGAGCGCATCCAAAATCGCGGGCATTTCGCCCTCAAAGCTAACGTCAACAACAGCACCGATAACTTGCGATACGCGGCCTGTGGCTGCTGATGTTGCTTTTTTAGGAGCTGCTTTCTTTGCTGGTGCTGCCTTTTTAGGAGCTGCTTTTTTAGGAGCTGCTTTTTTTTCTGGAGTTTTTGCCATATTGCTTTCCTTGACTGCTTTTCTTTAGAGCGCTTCAGCGCCAGAGATGATTTCTACGAGTTCGGTGGTAATTGCGGCCTGACGGCTGCGGTTATATTGAATGGTGAGATTGTTAATTAAATCACCAGCGTTGCGCGTTGCATTGTCCATTGCGGTCATAGACGCGCCTTGTTCTGATGCTGCATTTTCCAGCAAAGCCCCAAAGACTTGGGTGTTCACATTACGCGGCAATAATTCGGCGAGAATTTCTTCTTCATCAGGCTCATATTCAACCGATGCGATATTGTCGCTTGGCTGTTCACCCTCTGCCATTTCAATAGCTACGGGGATGATTTGCTGACATGTTGGCTCTTGCACCAATGCGGACTTAAATTTGGAATAGAAAAGATGGGCAACATCAAATTTATCATCTTCCATCATGGCAATTAAATCGGCTGCAATTTCTTGTGCTTCTGGGAAACCAACATTCTTCACATCGCTAGTGTCATAGTTTTTGACCGTCTGACCAGCATAGAAGCGGTTAATAACGGGGCGACCTTTACGGCCCACCATATAGAATTTTACGGTTTTCCCAGCCGCTTCTAGGCTTTGTGCTTTTAGGCGTGCTTCTTTAACGATGTTGGCGTTAAACCCTCCGCATAGGCCGCGATCAGACGTACAAACCACCAAAAGATGCACATCGTCTTTGCCAGTGCCAGCCAATAATCTAGGTGAGGATTCGCTGATAGTGACTTTTGAAGCCAAATTGCCCATTATCTTTTCGAGCTGGGTCGCATAGGGACGTGCAGCTTCAGCAGCGGCTTGCGCACGGCGCAGCTTGGCGGCGGCCACCATTTGCTTGGCTTTGGTGATCTTCTGGGTCGATTTGACCGATCCGATCCGCCCTTTCAGTTCCTTAAGACTTGCCATCTTTTATTGTCTTCTCCGTGTTCGTCATGCTGAATTTATTTCAGTATCTGACCATTTGAGATCCTGAAACAAGTCCAGGATGACGTTTGTTTACGCGAATGTTTTACCAAATGCTTCTAATGCTTCTTTCAAGCTTGCTTTCGCATCATCTTTCAAATCTTTAGCATCACGAATGGATTTCAAAACATCTTTATGGTTTGAACGCATATGGCTGAGCATCGCTTCTTCATATCGGGTAACATCATTCACTTCGACATCATCCAAATATCCATTGGTCCCTGCAAAAATAGAAACGGTTTGTTCTTCGAATGGAAGCGGTGAGAATTGTGGTTGTTTTAGAAGCTGCGTTAGACGCGCGCCGCGATTGAGAAGGGCTTGCGTAGCAGGATCAAGGTCTGATCCAAATTGCGCGAAAGCTTCCATTTCACGATATTGCGCCAGTTCGAGTTTAATCGAACCAGACACTTTTTTCATCGCTTTAGTTTGTGCTGCTGATCCCACACGAGACACGGATAGACCAACGTTAATGGCTGGACGAATGCCTTGATAGAATAGGTTGGTTTCGAGGAAAATCTGACCATCGGTGATAGAAATCACATTGGTTGGGATATAGGCCGAAACGTCACCCGCTTGGGTTTCAATGATAGGCAGAGCCGTTAAAGAACCGCTACCATTATCTTCGTTCATTTTCGCAGCACGCTCAAGAAGGCGGCTATGCAAATAGAAAACGTCACCAGGATAGGCTTCACGGCCCGGAGGACGACGCAGAAGCAAGGACATTTGACGATATGCGACGGCTTGTTTTGACAGATCGTCATATACGATTAAGCCGTGCATGCCATTATCGCGGAAATATTCGCCCATGGTTACGCCTGTATATGGCGCCAGATATTGAAGCGGTGCAGGTTCTGATGCCGTCGCAGCCACAACAATGGAATATTCCATCGCGCCATTCTCTTCTAGTTGACGTACGATTTGCGCAACAGTTGAACGTTTTTGGCCAACCGCAACATAGATGCAGTAAAGCTTCTTGCTCTCATCATCGCCTTTGTTGACTTCTTTTTGATTGATGAATGTATCAATCGCAACAGCGGTTTTACCCGTTTGACGATCGCCAATGATAAGCTCACGCTGGCCACGCCCGACAGGAACAAGAGCATCAATAGCTTTTAGGCCTGTTTGTACAGGCTCATGTACAGATTTACGCGGAATGATACCTGGTGCTTTCACCTCAACGCGCGAACGTGTTTTGCTTTTAATAGGGCCTTTTCCATCAATAGGATTACCGAGGCCATCAACAACGCGCCCAAGCAATTCTTTGCCTGTTGGAACGTCCACAATAGTGCCAGTACGCTTAACGGTATCGCCTTCTTTAATTTCAGCATCTGATCCGAAGATCACAACACCAACATTATCGGCCTCTAGGTTCAGTGCCATGCCCTGAATACCGTTTGAAAATTCGACCATTTCACCAGCTTGAACTTGGTCAAGGCCATGAACGCGGGCAATACCATCACCTACGGATAATACACTGCCAACTTCGCTCACTTGAGCTTCATTGCCAAAATTAGAGATTTGGTCTTTAATGACTTTTGAAATTTCTGCTGCGCGGATATCCATGTTAAATTCAGCCTTTCATCGCATGCGAGAGGGTATTGAGACGGGTTTTGATGGAACTGTCGATCATTTCGCTGCCGATTTTAACAATCAAGCCGCCAAGTATCTCTGGGTCCGTATTTAATGTAAGAGCAACATCGCTGCCCATACGTTTTTTTAATTGTTTTTGTAATTCTTTTTCTTGCGCTGCGCTGAGTTGGCGCGCTGAGGTGACATCAGCGCGTATTTCACCGCGATCATTGGCGGCTAATTTCTGAAATGCCGCCGAAACGGATGCTATTTCTGCCAATCGTCGGTTTTGTGCGAGGACGCCTAATGTTTTAGTGGTGAGTGGATCAAGCTTCATTTTTTTTGATAATGCCGCAACAATATCGCTGGCTTGATCACGCGTTATTAGTGGGTTGGTCGTCAGCGATTTAAAGTCAGCCGATTCGTCCATTGCTGCATCTATTTTTGCAAAGCTGGATTCGACCTTATCAATCGCTTTTGATTCTTGCGCTAATTGAAACAAGGCCGTTGCGTAACGCCCCGCTAAACTTGCTGCTATTCCGCCGGAATTATCCACGCGCTATTATCCTCCAACAAAGGGAATTGAGATACGAAAAATACTTTGCATCTTGCCTTAACTGAGGCGCGGTTAGCATCGCTTATGGTGCAATGCAAGGTCATGTTTATAACATTTATGTCCGAAGCGATATTTTGGTGATTTTTTTGCCAATTAAACATGTTCTTTTTGGTAAAGTTTAGCAAATCTGCAAGAATAATGTTAAATTGTACAAAGTTTGATTCTGCTATATGATGCTGAATGCAATATGGAGACAGAGCTATGGCTTCTAATAAAAGATATAAAGGCCTTATATATTGGACGAAAGTTGAAAATTATCTTGGGTCAATGACCTTAGCAGCAACGGATGATGGTTTATGCCGATTATCTTTTGAGGAAGATGAAGCCCAGTTGCAGAAGAAATTTCCCAATGCTGCGTTAAATCGTGATGATGATCGAGCGATTTTCACCCAATGTGTTCGGGCCGTTGAAGATGGAGGGCCATATGATGCTGTACCCTTGGACATCCGCGGTACTGATTTTCAACAATCCGTATGGCAGCAGTTGCAAAAAATTCCAAAAGGTGAAACGCGCAACTATGCTGATATCGCAAAGGCCGTTGGCAGACCTAGAGCGGTTCGAGCCGTGGGCAGCGCTAATGGTGCGAATAATATTGCTATCATCATTCCCTGCCATCGCGTTATTGGTAGCGATGGGAAATTAGCAGGATATGCCTATGGTTGTGAGATAAAAGAAAAATTGCTTAGCAAAGAAGGTGTTACCTTATAATATTTTGGTATCATGTTTCTTTATTTAGAGGTTTTACTCAATGTCTTTGCACTCATAAATAAGCATTTCATTGGGTTGTTTTGGCAAGGTTATGGCAATATCCCTGTTCATATCATCGATATTTTCAAGAGCCTTGGTATTGGTTGTACAGCCTTTGACTTGAAAATCATTGCGTGCTTTACGAGCATTAGACATTACCTTTAGGCTTGGTAGATATCGTTCTACCCTATATATATTTGCGCGAGGATCGTAGCTAACAACAGAGATTTCATTGTCTGTATTAGGAACAAATGTGCGTGTCCACTTCTCACTATCAG
Organism: uncultured Sphingorhabdus sp.; assembly: GCA_947501885.1. GTDB lineage: Bacteria > Pseudomonadota > Alphaproteobacteria > Sphingomonadales > Sphingomonadaceae > Sphingorhabdus_B. Next base: position 43,074 of record CANMXN010000001.1, read on the forward strand.
GACCATATTGAGTACGTTTATTGACGCACCCATTATCATTCCATTCAAAAGTAATATCAGAAGCCTTAGATACTGTAATCCTGCTGCGATTAGGTTCGATAACACATAATTTTTTGCCAGTGTTGCTGATATTAACTGTGGATTGTTCTTCTTCATTGTCGTTGATTTTTTTTGCTAATATATCTTCTATATCGCCAAAAGTGGGTCTGCTAGCATAACTTGCTCCAGCCATGAATAAAGCCAATACACTGCCGCCGGCTGCTAATTTTGCTATAACTGCTTTGCTACGTTCAAATAATATAAAGGACAAAAGACCTAGAGCCAATGCTGTGAAAAGTAGGAGAAAGGATAGGGCCATGCGATTGTCGCGTCCTTCGAGGACTTCATATTCAGCACTGCGCCTATATTCTTCTAATTTTTTATCTTGCTCTTCTTTTTCAGCACGTTGCTGCTCTTCTATTTTGCGGTTGGCAAGTTCGGCTCGTTCATTTTCAGCACGAGTAAGTTCGGCCACGCTGCGGCATTGTGAATTAGATGTCGCAATGGATACATTGGCTTGTTTTAGAAATTTAATAATCTCACTTGCAGCAACTGCAAAGAAAAACTCGGCATCATTACCATTGGATAGTGATCCAAAGCTATTAACCCCAACAACCCGTCCGCAGCTGTCAACCAAGGGACCTCCGCTATTGCCTCCACCAATAGGGGCCGTATGGAGCAATGTGTTAAAATCTTTTGCGCTGCGGCCTGCTGAGGTATTACCTTTTGTCTTTACGGGCGGTACTGGGCGGATCATATCGGCAAGGCTTAAACCTTGCGCAATGTCCACCGTTCCAGGATAACCGATGGCAAAAACATCACTACCATCATTAATAGTACCAATAAATAAGTTTGCCGCAGGAATACGGCCCCTGCCGCTTATTTGTAGCAATGCTAGATCATTTTTGGGTGAGAAGGAAATGACCGTAGCGGCATAGTTGGTTTTGCCTTCGGATGGAATAATACCAATCCGCAAATTAGGGTCATACCGTAATTCTTCTACAACATGAGCATTGGTAAGGATTTTGTCGCCTGCAATAGCAACACCAGAGCCATGGCTGACCAATTCATTTTTACCGTCTTTAATATTTATTAGAGCAACGCGTACTACGCTTCGGCTGACAGCGGTAATATCAGATGGGTCAGCACGAAGTGATTGTAGGGGTATACTGATTATGCATAAGCATAATATTGAAAGTAAGGTATAAAGTATTCGCATGCATCGCCATCCCATAGTAATAGGCAATGAATAGCTTATTATGCGCAAGCCTCAAGCAAGATTTACGTCAAATGGTAATATTATGGTTTTTTGGGATTACCCCATATAGACTTCAAACGCTCATCTCGGCGACATCCTGTACGATATTGTTTATAGCGTAAGGGATTTTTTTTATAATAGTCTTGGTGATAATCTTCGGCGGGGTAAAATTTACTGCGTTCGATAATTTTGGGAGTTAAATCTTTTTTGAAGAACTTCACCAGATAATCTTTTGATGCTTTTGCTGCGGCCATTTGTTTGCTGCCTTGTGGAAAGATAGCGGCTTTATAGCTACTGCCTTTATCGCAAAATTGGCCTTTATCATCAAAAGGATCAACATTAAGCCAAAATGTTCTCAGCAAGCGCGAATATTTAACTTTAGTAGGATCATATGTCACTAAAATAGCTTCATAATGGCCTGTTTCGGTGTAACTTACTTGTTCATAATTTGGGTCTTTAACATGCCCGCCTGTGTAACCAGAGATAACGTCGATAACGCCCGGTACTTTTTCGAAATCAGATTCGGCACACCAAAAACAACCCATGGCAAAAACAGCTTGCGCATGATTATTTTTTGTAACGGCTTTTTTGGAGCTAGGAGCGTTTCTTTTTGGGGTAGAAGCTTTTTTCTTGGTTGCTACGGGTTTCTTAGAGGAAGGCGTTTCAACTGGCTTGGTATTAACCGAACCACTAAAAAGCATAGTGCTGTTAGATGCAGCATGCAATTTGCCTGAAATAGGAGATATAGTTAGCAACAATATAGCTGCAAAAGCTATGATAAATGAAAATATTATGAAACGAAGGCTCTTAATCTGGTACATATTATTCCTACTGTAGGGGAAATTATTATTCTATGACTTCATTCGAGCAATAGCAGTGCAAGGTTACAAAAGACGATATTTAATTATATCAATGATATCATTACTTTGACTAATTACTGCGAGACTTTTGATTAAGGTGCCAAATTACTTGAGTCACTATAAGAAACTATAAGGATCAATATCAACAGCAACGCGCACAGAGCGTGGCCAATCTAGTTTTTTAAGCCATATGTTGATAATATTTTGTAATGCTACTTGTCTGTGGGCTTGAATGAGTAATCTCTGTCGATGCCGACCGCGTAGCATAGCGAGAGGTGCAGGGGCGGGGCCATATACCATCATTCCTTTTTCGCTTGGTGCTGTATGTGCTATTAATCTTGCAATGGATGCGGCTTCGCCCTCATCTTCGGAAGATATGATAATTGCTGCAAACCTCCCAAAAGGTGGTGCGCCGGCATGTTTGCGCGCCATAGTTTCGGCTTTGTAAAAATCATCACGATCGCCATCTACTAATGCCCTGATTACAGGGGCACTTGGGCTGCGCGTTTGGATGTAGACTTGGCCTTCTTTTTCAGCGCGACCAGCGCGGCCTGATGCTTGTGAGATTTGTTGAAAAGTGCGTTCGGCGGCGCGTAAATCACCACCTTCTAGACCTAGATCGGCATCGATAATACCTACTAAGGTTAGATTGGGGAAATGATAGCCTTTGGTCACAAGCTGTGTTCCGACAATAATATCAATTTCATTATTTTCGACTTTATGAACAAATTCCGCCGCTTTTTCAGGTGCCCATAGTGTATCAGAGGTGGCAACAAATGTTTTTGCTTCGGGGAAAATCGCGCGAATTTCATCATTAATACGCTCAACACCGGGTCCGCAAGCAACCAATGTATCTTCTTCACCGCATTCTATACAGGCATTGGGCGGGGGCATTATATGGCCGCAATGGTGACAGGCGAGGCGCTTTACCAAACGATGTTCGACCATCCAACTGGTACAATTGGGGCATTGGATGCGGTGACCACATGTTCGGCACAGGGTGAGCGGGGCGTAACCGCGCCGATTTAAAAACATCAGACTTTGTTCACCGCGTTCTAAGCGTTCTTCAATAGCCTCTAATAAGCGCGGAGCGATCCATTGGCCACGTTCTGGTGGGTCTTCAGTTAGATCGATTGTCTTGATTTTGGGTAAAATAGCTCCGCCAAAGCGTGACTTCATTGTGATAGATTCGTAGCGTCCTATTTCTGCCATATAGCGTGTTTCAAGAGCAGGTGTGGCTGATGACAATATAATAGGGATATTGTTATACATAGCACGCATAACAGCTACGTCTCTTGCATGATAACGTACCCCTTCTTCTTGTTTGAAACTGGCTTCATGGGCCTCGTCAACGATAATAAGACCAAGATTATGATAAGGCAAGAATAGGGCTGATCTCGCGCCGATTAAGACAGATGCATCACCATGGGTCATTGCTCGCCATGCGCGCCTGCGCTCGCTTTGCTTCATACCGCTGTGCCAGCAAACGGGAATAACGCCAAAACGATCTTCGAAGCGCTTTATGAATGGTTGTGTCAGCGCAATCTCAGGTAGCAAGATAAGGCATTGTTTGCCCATTTTTATACAAGTAGAAACGGCTTCAAAAAATGTTTCGGTTTTGCCAGAACCCGTTACGCCATCGAGCATGATGGAAGAAAATTGCGCGGCTTTTGTTGCCTGTACCAATGTATCGGCTGCAGCTTTCTGGTCCACTGACAAAGCAGGTAGATGATGATCGGGGTCAGGTTTCGCAAATGGTGCATCAATGCTAACCTCTACGCCTTCTAATGCGCCAGATTTCACGAGACCACGTATCACAGCATCGCTGACATCCGCCTCTAGGGCCAGCTCGCGAATTAAACCTTGTTTGTTATTAATAGCCTCTAATGCTTGTAAGCGCTTAGGCGTCATGCGTTTGGGCAATATATCTGTGCTGCGATATTCGGTAATGGTTGTAGCCGCATTAAAAGCAGCGAAAGTTGGCAACACCATGCGCAATATTGAGGCATGTGAACTGAGATAATAATGCGCTGTCCAATCGACTAATTTACGCAACGCTCTGCTAAGCGGCGGAATATCAAGACATGCAATGATGGGGCGCAATTTTTTTTCATCTACAGGGGGGGCATCAATGATTTCATCATCCCATATAACCCCATATAATTTTCGCGGGCCAAGCGGTACGCTAACGATGCTGCCAACTTCGGTATGCATATTGGGCGGTATAGAATAATCGAGCGGCCCAACGGCTTTGGTCAATAAGATTACTCGAGCTCGATTCATAAAGCGACTATAGGCGCATAGAATTGCTGCGTCATGCTTTATGATAGATGATTATACGTGATGCGCTATTTGCGAAATATGGGGATTCGTGCATAGATATATTTTGAGACATTATACAGGGTATAAATATGAGGAATAGGGACATGAGCACTATCGGTAATTTAGGAAATATTGTGGATATAAAAGAGCTTAATCGCCGTGATATATTAATGGCGAGTATAGCCGCATCTGCGCTTACATTATCTGGTTGTGCTAGTTTGCCAGGGTTAAGTTTTACCGATGCTATTCGCCGTATGATGACATTATCATCGCAGCGCGCCTTTGCTCAACTGCTACAACCAGGCGGTTTTTATGATGATCAACTAACGCGTATAGCATTACCGCCGCAATTTGGCGGTAACAGTGGAAGCGGATTATTATCACGTGTTTTAGGTAGTCGTGCAATACGCACCCAATTACAACAACAAATGAACCGAGCTGCTGAAAAAGGGGCCGAGCGGGCTGCCCCATTTATTGCCGATAGTATAAAGACTGTTGGTATACAGGGCGCTCAGCAGATTGTGCGTGGCGGTCCATCAGCCGCTACTGACTTTTTACGTGCAGGAATAGGGACAAATCTGATTGATATTATGGCACCTGGCGTTGCCGATGGGCTGAAACTATTTGATAATGGGATAATATCGCGGGCTGTTGAATCGGTAGCGGGGTTTGATGTCGGTCAATTGGGTAATGATTTAGCCAGCAGAGCGAGCAATAGTATTTGGTCAGCTATGGGCCGTGAGGAAGCGATTATTCGTGCTAACCCGCGCGCTACCAATGACCCGCTGCTAATCGGTGTCTTTGGTGTTGGGAATGGATGATTTCGATAGTTAAGAAAATAGATAAGCTTTACTATTATCGTTCAACACCTTTGATTTTGCCCCATTGGCGCGCGGCAGTGTAACCCAAATATCCTGTGCCAAAGAGCGCATAGAGCGGTTCAGGCAGACCATTGAGGTAAGCATTCATTCCATTGGCAATTGATAGAGCTGCTTCAGGACGTATCGCGGCGATCAAGCCCATAGGTATTGACCATAATATTATAATATACATTACATAGAGAAAGCTAGGACGAGCGCGGCTGGTCCAAGGATCAGATGATTGCGATTCTGAGAGAATGGCGGATAATTGCGTTTTAACCGCTTCCATTTCTTGGGTACCCTCAAGCTTGAGCAATTCAAGTTTGGCTTTTTCGCGTGCAGCTTTGTCGGGGATGATTTTATCGATGATCTTACCGATAGGGCCAATTAATTGTCCTATAATGCTCATATCCATTCCTTTAATTAACCAATACGGTGTTCTATCCAGCCGTATAAAAAACTCTCATTACTGCTTCTTTTTTCGGCAAGGCGAATGTAACGCTCACCTTGGAGAGCCTCGATTGCGCGCAGTAAGACAAGTTCTCCTTTTGCACCACGTTTGTTTAAATATTGCTCTAAAGCCTTCAAGGTTGCAGGGCCTATCACCTTATCAATAGTTAAATCTTGATAATCACGTTCTTGACGGTTGAGTGCGTTGAGGGCACGTTGAACAAAAGAAATAGCGGTTCTAACGCCCATATTGACGCCTGTATCAAACATTTCAGCAGCTATTTTGGGTGCTAATAAAGCTATTTTGTCAAATTGGGGTTTGAGCCAATAAATATGTTTATATATGCTATGCGCCTCGCTTTTGGGCATAGAGCGCATAGGACCATTATAACCATATTTGCGGGCAACGGCGATTGTAATGCCCCAATTGGTTTCGCCGCCGCGATCATGTGGGTGATTGGAGTAACCCCCTTCTTTTTGTAATACATCGTCAATTAAATTATTGATCATTAGAATCACCTTTCGCATATAAACTAACCAAATAGGATTGTTGTAGGAAAGAAAAATATGACGATTTATAATAATCGCTGAGGGGTAAAACATATGTCCCTTCAGATTATAATCATGGCGCTGGTCTATAATTTTGTGGTAGGTTTTGATAAGTGAAGACTGTAACTAAAAATATACAGCTAGAGTAATGTTATATTTAACCTATCGTTAAAAGTCATTATATGCCCCAAGATATTCGCTATATCTATAGCTATTAATTATCGGGGAAGGGGAGTCTTGGCTCCCTTGCAGGTATATTTGTCTTTGGTGTGGGTAAATCACCATCGCCCTCGGGTAATGTTTTGGGGTTTTGTAATGGGGTATCGGTGATACCAAAGCGAGGTTCAATTCTATCAGATTCAGTTATATTGTCTATTTTTGGCAAAGGATCTGATTTTCTGACAATGACTGGTATATCATCTAGTTCGTCATTTTTAACTGAATCGGGTATTTGTGCTGTTCTTATTTCAGATTGACTGGAAAATTGGCCAGCTGATGGCTGGTCATCATCGATTGTCGTTGTATCGATCTTCTCGATGCTTGGAGTAATAATGGTTTGCTCTGTTGCAATAGCTGTTTCTCTATCAAGCTTGTTTGGACTGTTTTGATCAGTTATTGTAACTATATCTGTACTACCATTTGAATTTGTGTTTATTATAGCTGCAATTTTACCACTGTTACTCGCGTTAAGTGGTGGAGTATCAGCTGTTTCAGTAGCTATTGACGGTGTTGGAATATTTGCTTCTGCAACAGATGAAAGGCTATCTTCAGTATTATTTGTTACCACTGCATTATTTATCTGCTCAGAATGGTTCTGGCTCAAGAAACTACCTATGGTAATGCTTGATACTAGGATCATTCCACCAATATACATAGCAGTACGCGAGGAAAAATTATTTGAGAGAAAAGCGCTATTCTTAATTTTGCGCCATTTACTGATATTGGGTTGAGTAATATATTTGCGATTTTTTTGTGGCGCAACGAGAGGGCGTACAGCAATAGGCTCGCTTTTTAATTGTACAGAAGCTATGGTACCATCACTCGCATCATCCTGCGGTAATTTTGTGGCCGCAGCAATAATTTTGTCTGCAAGGCCATTTGGAACTTCTGGTTCGTTCATCTTGCCCAATAAAGTATCCAATGAAGGCGTTTCACTATTGTGCGTCATATCATTGTACCTCAAAATCCAAGCAAGTAACCCCTTTTTGGGTTAATATATCATGCAAGTTTTTACGTGCTCTGTGTAACAAAGACTCCATAGCTTTGGTGTTTAATCCTAGTAATTCTGCGCTATCAGAATTTTTATACCCTTCATAATAGCTTAGTATAATAGCAGTTTTATGGCGTATGGGCAATGCATTGAGAGCGTCTTCAATTTTTTCGTTCAATTGATTTTTTTTCCATCGATTGGTCAGGCCTTGGTGATTTATCGGTAATTTCAATTTCTGTATCATTGGATACCAGCATAAATTTTCGGCTACGATCAATGGATTTGTTGATTGTTACTCTTTTAAGCCATGCGGCGAGACCATTGCCTTTAAATTGCCAAGTCGGGGCTTTTGCCATACGATAGTGAAAACCTGTTGCAGAATATCTTCAGCTTCGTGGCTGTCAGATAAAATCCGATATGCGGTTGTATATAATCTACCACTATATTTTTTAACAAGATTAGCAAACGCTAACTGGTCACCATCGGCGATTTTTTCTATAAGGATAATATCTTCATGTTGATTGTCGCTTGTTAAGGTATTAATTTGGCTGACTTTACAGGCAGTCGGTGACACAGGACTATATGCGTTATGGTGGGTATTATCATCATCTATATCAGGTAAATTTCTACCACCTAAACTCACAAATCACCCTCATTTATTGATACTCTACGGATAGAATAATTAGCAGGAATGAAAATTAATTCCAGAAAAATAATATTTCTTCGAAGGGTTTTAGGATTTGAAACGTTAATAGTTTGTGATGCGAGTTGAAAATGCTCTAACGGCAATTATTAATTTGAATTGTTAGATTTACAACGAACATCCTAATAATAAAGAAAAATAGGGATGGAAAAATGATAAAACAAAAAAGCTGTACCTGTATTACAGCTATTGCGATGACGTTATTGTCTACTCACGCACATGCACAAAGTTCGATAAATAATCGTATAACGACACCGCAAAACACGTCCTCAAGTGGCGATATAACTATAACAGAAAATGGTGAAATTGATATAGAATCGGGGGTAGCTATTACCGTTGATAGCGACAATGATGTTAATAATGATGAAGGCGAAATAAATATAGGTGGAGCAGATGATGCTCGTGGTATTAGTATTAATAGTGGGGTTGATACTAATGTTGTGAATGATGGAGTTATCAGGATCATAGAAGACTTTGATGCTGAGGATGATGATTCTAATGGAATTATTAGTGGGCCTGTAGCTAATGCTCAGAATAGGGCAGGTATTTTTGTGGAAGATGGCGTAACTTCGGGTTCCATTGAAAACTCAGGCAGTATAATTGTTGAAGGTCTTAACTCTGGCGGCATTATCGTAAATGGAACATTTAATGGGGATGTTATTAACAGTGCGAATATCACCATATTAGGCGATGATAGCGTTGGTGTTAGCGTAAATAATGTCAATGGAGATGTCACTCTAAGAGGCAATATTACGGTTGTAGGTGAGGGAGCTCAAGCATTTGTCGCACGCGGAGATATTGATGGTGAATTGTTGATTCAAGGAAATCTTCGACAATCTGTAAATTTTCAAAATGATGGGAGTAGCGCAAGATTACCTTCGAGCAGTGTCAGGGCGGATAGTGCGGCTGTTGAAATTGCGAGTAATATTAGTGAGGGTATTGTGTTTGCTGTTCCGCCGCCAAATGATGATAATGATAATGATAATGATAATGATGACGAAGATGGTGATGGTATTGCCGATAATATCGAAGGCAGTGCAAGTGTTACCTCAATCGGTAATGGGCCTGCTGTCTTGATTGGTGGCTCTAGCGATACTGTTATTGGCGTGAACAGCTCTATTGCTGGTGGTTATTCTGTCATTGTTGATGGTGCTATATTAGGAGATGCAGAGTTTAGAGGAATCGATGGTTTTGGAATTGTGATTGGTGGGCGCGGGGGTAATGTTAATGTCCAAGGCGGCATTAATGTGAATGGTACAGTGACTGCTGTAACAATCGATTCTGTTGCCACGGCTATTTTGATTAACAGCGGTTCGACTGTAATTCGAATTAATAATTCGGGAAGTATTACGGCGAGTCTATCAACGGCTGGAGAAGGAGAAATTTATGCGATCAGAGATTTCTCTGGTAGTCTAAATTCAATCACTAATACTGGCTTTATATCCGCCATAGGTACGACAGAGGATGTTCGCCAAGCTATCTCTTTATTCAATAACACGAGCGGTGTTACCATTATTCAAGAGCTAAATGATGAAGATGCAGAAACGCGCATGGAAAATGAAGAGGATGGTGAAGAAGATAATACCGTTTTCACCGCTATCAATGGAGATATTGTTACAGGCTCTGGCGATGATCTTATTCGTGCATCAGCAGGCCGTATTGATGGGCGGACGTTTTTTAATGCTGGTGATGATACGTTAGATTTACAAGGCGATGTCGAATATCGGGGCGGCGTAGACTTTGGTGCAGGAAATGGAACATTTAATCTTTCAGATGAGGCTTTGTTTCGAGGTTTTCTGGATGCTTCCAACCAAAGCGTTAATCTCACTATTAATGATCAAGCCAATTTTGAAGGGGAAATACGGGATGGCCAATCCTTATCCGTCATTGTTAATGGCGGTACATTTGGAGCGTTGAATAGTGACGTTCAGGAATTTAATACGCTCGAAGTTCGAGCGAATGGGACCATTAGCGTTTTCATTGATACAGAAGAGAATGAAAATTCTCGCATTGTTGTGAACAGAGCGGTTTTTGAAGATGGTTCGCAAATATCGGCGGATATTACATCTATTGAAGATGCAGAAGGTAGCTATACATTTTTGACATCTGATGACATTGATGGTGTGCCTGAGTTTGATGATAGTACAGTGGCATTACCTTTTATTTTCTCTGGTGAGATTGAGCAAATTGGTAGTAATCTGATTTTAAATATTGAGCGAAGAGCTGCCGATGATCTGGGTTTAACATGATCAGCAGGAGAAGCTTTCGATGCAATCATTGACTCTATTCAAACGAATAACACTTTCTCAGATAGTTTTTTAGAAATTGACAATAGTGAAGAGTTACAGACGCAAGTAGATCAATTCTTACCTGATCATGCGGGAGGGATATTTGAATTTGCATCACGTAGTTCGCGAACCGTAACACGGCATATCATGGATAGTACGTCGCTCCATGAGAATGTTAGTGATTATAGCATTTGGGTTCAGCCTATATTTTGGAGGAATTCGAAACAATTGACGCAAACTTCAGATTATGAAGTAAGAGCTTTCGGAGTATCCGCAGGCTTTGAGCGATGGTCTAAGCTTGGCTATCTAGGATTATCCTATAGTTATGTCGATGGAAGTATCAATATCAGGAACCAGAACATTTGAGGGCAGTGCGAATGATAATGATATAGGCACTACTGCGAATGCGGATTGGGATGCACTTTTGGTATCGGCAACTGTTGGTGCGACCTATGACCTTACATTAAGCAAGCGCCTTACTTTTCGTCCCAAAGCAGTCGTAGATTATTATTCACTTAATGAAGATGGATATGAAGAAACTGGCGGAACAGATGCGTTTTTGCTTACTGTTGAGGATAGAGATAGTGATCAAATTTCTGGACTAACATCTATGTCGATGCTGTATCAGATAGGTGAAAAAAACCAAAACAATATACCTTTAACATTGGGACTAGAAGGTGGGCGCCGCTTCAATCTAGGTGGTGATTTAGGTTCTACTGTTGCAAATTTTGAGGATGGAGACAGTTTTTCCATTACACCAGATGAAATAGAAGATGAATGGTTTGGTGAAGCTAGACTGATAGGGGGAGGCTTTGATTTTTCTTGGCAATTAGCAGGACGTGGTTTTGAACGAGATGGTGAAATTGGTTATTCTCTGCGTGCTTCTATGAGCATTGCTTTTTAAGATAGGCCGATACCTAGAATAATAAATAATCAGGAGTCCTTAACCCCCCTGTCCAAACTTGTTGCCATAGTTCTTTTGAGCGTTTTTCATCTGAACTATGGCTTCTTTTTTGTAATATCATAATTTGTGTGAGAAATACTTGGTCGGGACGATAGGATTCGAACCTACGACCCCCACACCCCCAGTGTGATGCGCTACCAGGCTGCGCTACGTCCCGACTAAGTGATTGCGATATATGGCGGTGCATCGGTAAAGGCAAGCTTTGTTATGGGCTGTGCATATAATAATTTAGATTCAACCCAATCTCTATCTTATCTCTATTTTTTGCCTTTACTAATCATGCTTTCCGATTGCAGTTTTCTTGCGCGCATGATAACGGCGCAATCATATCAATAATAACGCACAAATGCGCTGAATATATCAGTATAAAAATAGAGGAAATGCCTATGTCTTTATTAATTATGGCTCAAGCAAGTACAGGTGCTGGTGGGGGAATTATTTCTATATTACCTCTCGTATTAATTTTTGTGATATTCTACTTTTTGTTAATTAGGCCACAACAAAAACGCGCAAAAGAGCATGATGCCAAAGTTCAAGGCGTTCAAAAAAATGATCAAGTCGTCACAGGCGGCGGTTTAATGGGCAAGGCCGTGAAAATTGCTGATGACTATGTCGAAGTTGAGATAGCAACGGGTGTTCGGGTAAAGGCTGTGAAATCCACCTTAGCAGATGTTGTTTCGAAAAAAGCAAAAGCTGCGAATGATTAAAAGACCATTCCCAATTTAGTAAAATATGGTTGCTGCCTAAATGGCAATAAATGTGTAACATTTATGCAAGAAACATAAGAATTTGATCGGTGCAGATTGAATTAGGTAATAAGATTCTTATCTCTTTTGAAGTTGGTGATAGCCAAAAATAATATTAGGACAGAAAATGCGGGACAGTAGAATGAGAAATGGGATAATATCATGATGGATTTTCCGCGCTATCGCGTGATTATGTTATATGCCCTTATATTATTTGGTGTGATTATGGCGATTCCAAGTGTATTGCCCAGTGATATTAGAGCCAAATTGCCATCCTTCTATCCGCAAGAAACCATTAATCTAGGCCTCGATTTGGCAGGAGGCAGCCATATCTTGCTTGAGGCTGATCCAGAAGAAGTAGCCGAACTTAGGCTAGAAACAATGGAAGACAGCGTAAGGGCAGCATTACGCCGAAGCAAACCGCAAGTTGAGATTGAACAAGTATCACGCGCTGATGGTAATTTAAGCTTTACCGTGCCCGATGCATCCAAGGTTGATGCCGTACGCGAGGTTATATTGCCGTTAATTGCCAATGCAACGGGCGGGCGCGATTGGGACTTTCAAGTGAATGATGGCAACCGTGTGGTATTAGAACCGACATCGGGCAGCATTGATGATGCGATGACGCAGGCTATGGATACAGCTAAAGACGTTATTGACCGCCGTATTAACGCGCTCGGTACGCTGGAGCCGACGATTATCCGCCAAGGCGATAATCGTATTGTTGTGCAGGTGCCGGGGCTAGATGACCCAGAGGCTTTAAAAGCATTGATTGGCAAAACTGCAAAGCTTGAATTTAAGCTTGTTGATAATAATGCTGATCCTGCGCTTACGGCTGAGGGCAAGGCGCGCGTCGGCAGCCAAGTGCTTCCCTATCCCGATAATCCAAGCGGTATACCGAATATGGCTGTGCGCCGTTTGGGCGGTATTAGTGGTGATAAGCTTATTGATGCTCAGCAAACTTTTGATCCCAATGATAATCAACCTGCGGTATCTATTACATTTGATAGCGAAGGCGGGCAGCGTTTTGCCCGCATGACCCAGCAATATACGGGCGAATTATTTGCAATTATATTGGATGGTCAGATCATATCGGCTCCGCGTATTAATGAACCAATTTTGGGTGGTTCTTCGCTTATATCAGGGAGTTTTTCGGTTGAAAGTGCCAATCAATTGGCTATCGCATTACGTTCTGGCGCACTTCCCGTTGATTTGAAAGTGGTAGAAGAACGCTCGGTTGGTCCTGATCTTGGGGCTGAATCTATTCGGCTTGGTTCGATTGCTGCTATCATTGGCACATTAACGGTTTTAACCTTCATGGTGATCACTTATGGCCGTTTTGGTTTTTATGCCAATATGGCTTTGATCCTAAACGTATTGTTGATATTGGGTGTGATGGCCATTGCCAATGCGACACTAACACTGCCAGGAATTGCTGGCTTTGTTCTGACCGTAGGTGCGGCGGTTGACGCGAATGTGCTGATTAATGAGCGTATACGCGAGGAACGACGGCGAGGGCGCAAGATTATTCAAGCCATTGAAGTGGGATATAAAGAGGCAAGCCGCGCCATTTATGATGCGAATATTACCAATGTGATCGCTGCTGTATTGCTATTTGCTTTTGGTTCTGGCCCGATACGCGGTTTCGCTGTTGTGCTCATGATCGGTATTGTCACCAGCGTATTCACCGCTGTGGTGATTACTCGCATGTGGGTAGTGGGATGGTTAAAACGTAAACGTCCACAAGAATTGGTCATATAGGAGCATATCATGAAACTTTTAAAACTTGTTCCCGATAACACCAATATTCCTTTTTTGAGGGTCCGTCTCATTACCTTTATTGTGAGCTTATTAATCATGATCGGGTCAATCGGTGCAGTGGTTACACAAGGGCTTAATTTTGGTGTCGATTTTATTGGTGGCCAGATGATCCAAGCCACGATCAGCGATGTTGAAGAAGCGCCTGTTGGCGAGATAAGAACCAAGGTACAGGCCTTGGGCTATGGTGAGCCTACCATTCAGCGCTTTGGTGAACCTAATCAAATTTCTATTCGTATGAAACTGCCCGAAGGGGCTGCGGATAACCCTGAACTCTCAAATGAGATGGCATCCGCTATTGTTGCCACACTCAAAGCTGATTATCCTAAAACGGTTATCGACGGTGTTGATAGCGTGTCTGGCAAGGTGTCCAGCGAATTGTTCAGCACGGGCGTTACATCATTATTGGCGGCCATGTTTGCCATTGCGCTGTATATATGGGTACGCTTTGAATGGCAATTTGGTGTTGGCGCCTTGATAGCATTAACGCATGATGTCATCTTAACCTTCGGCCTATTCGCGGTTACGGGATTAGAATTTAACCTTAATATTATCGCTGCTTTGCTTACGATTATTGGCTATTCGCTTAACGATACGATCGTGGTGTATGATCGTGTGCGAGAAAATCTGAAAAAATACCGCAAAATGGATATGCCTGCATTGTTGGATCTATCCGTTAATGAGACATTGGCACGGACCGTAATGACCAGTTTGACCATTTTAGCACCATTATTGGTGCTGATGTTCTTGGGGCCAAAAGTGATATTTGGTTTTGCAGCAGCGATGGCCTTTGGTGTTGTGGTTGGAACCTACTCATCGGTTTATATGGCAGCGCCCATTTTGATCTGGCTTAAAGTTGGGCCCGATAGCTTTATTCCTGTTGATGATGGCAAGAACCAAGAAGACCGTATGAAAGAAGGTTATGGCGCGGTTGTATAAGCCATGACCAATCTTTCTGCTGAAATGCCTGCTAATGGACCAATTATAAAAGGTTTTGGTCCAAAAGGTTTTCGGATTGAAGATCAATATTATAATGGCGGCGTGATATTAACGCCCAGCGACGCTTATGCGTGGGATGTTCCTGATGCTATGTCCTGTGATGATGAATCTTTGATGCAGGCCTTACATAAGGTACGGCCAGAATTTTTATTATTGGGAACGGGCAGTACCTTAAACCGTCCATCAGCAAAATTCACCCGAGACATAGAAGCCATGAATATTGGTGTTGAGGTGATGGATAGCCGTGCAGCAGCGCGTGCTTGGAGTGTATTGCGACTAGAAGAGCGTCAGATTGTTGGGGCTATAATGCCGTTATGAGCGATGCGTCTCAATGACCTTGCGCAAATGATGATCCATTTTCTCGGCATTAATATCCCAAGAGAAATAGGCAACTGATTGCGCCACTTTTTCTTGATCTCTTGGGTTATCGAGCAATGATTGAATCGCTCGCACTATGTCACCTACATCACGATCCACGATATAGCCTGCATCATCATCCTTGACCAATTCACGGGCCCCGCCAACATCGCTAATCACAATTGGTGTTCCGCTCGCTAGCGATTCTACCCAAGCATTGGCTAGGCCTTCGCTATCTGACACAAGGCAAGAGACATCCGCCGCAGCAATGAGAGAGGGGAGTTCATCATGCGCGACAGCACCCAAAAATTGTACGCGCTTTTCAATATCTAACTCTTTGGCCAACTGCTCATATTTACTTTGGTTCGGCCCTGTTCCAGCAAGCATTAATGTTGCATCTGGAATATGCCGTAATGCTTCAATGATAAGATGTTGGTTTTTTCGATCAATTAAGGCACCAATACAGATAATTAGCGGCCCAGAAACTTTGAGTTTTGCTTTTTCTGCCTCTCTGTCACGCGGGTGAAAACGGCTATGGTCCATACCCGTGTAGTGAACGGTGATTTTATCTGCGTTCATGCCCAAGGCTACCATATCGCGTTTTAATGCTTCTGATACTGATAGCAGCCCGGAAGCTTCATGTGCCGCTTGTAATATTTGCTGTTTGCAGCCACTTTGCGCCGCCCAATGATGAATATCGGCACCGCGTGATTTTATGGAAAATGGAAGATTTAGCTCGCGCGCTATGCGCATTGCAGCGGGGCCATCGGGGTAGAAAAACTCTGCGTCAATAATATCAAATGCTTTTTCAGCATGCAATTTTTTCACCAACGGGAGTATTGCTTTGGCGATAAAGTGCGGATTATATTTCCCGCCTATAGCTGGAA
Organism: uncultured Sphingorhabdus sp.; assembly: GCA_947501885.1. Lineage (GTDB taxonomy): Bacteria > Pseudomonadota > Alphaproteobacteria > Sphingomonadales > Sphingomonadaceae > Sphingorhabdus_B. The sequence goes on from CANMXN010000001.1 coordinate 59,384, forward strand.
TGATTGGGAATCTTGGTCGATATATATTTAATCCGCGCCAATCTTCATGCTTTGGTAAGTCTTTAAGGTTCTTATATTGTTTTAGAGCAGATAGGGGCCAAGGGGGAATAGCAATAGGATTAATGACGGTGACATCAAAATCGTCTCGTTGTGCGAGACCTGCCGTTTGCCGCTCTACAAATATACCAAAATTTGGTGTGCTGGCGTTGGGAAATAGCGTTGAAAGTGTCAATATGTGATATGGTTTATTCATCAGTTGTCCTTATAATAAAAAAGCTAATATGCTCTGAAGAATAAGAAGTTTATGATAAATGACGTATCATCTGCTTTACCTGACCAATCCATTTGGGGTTATTGATAATTTGCTGTCTTGAACCAGCACCTAAAGGCAATATTTGAATTTTACCATTTTCATGACCAATGAGCCGGCCGAAAATAAAACGTCCTTCTGGCCTAGGCACTAATATATCGGTGTTTAAAGCCTGTTGGAATTGTTCTTTAGATAGCCTTTCTAGCCATAGTTCATCGTTACAGCGATATTCCCCGATGCTATCATTCATGCGCATGACCATCATATTTTCAGATGGACTTGGTGGGACAATCTCTTGTGGTTTTTTGGGTGCATAGGCTCCATTTTGGCCATAGACAGCTGTGAGTTTGATCGTTTTTTGATCGGGCAGTACAATTAATTCGCTGCTATTTACTGATAAGGCATCGGCAATGCGTTCTAACCAATCAAGTGATAAGGTGCGTGTGCCAGTCTCTAAACGGCCTATAGTTTGCGCCGTAGTTGGCGGACTGCAATGCTTTGCGACATCGGTTAAAGTCATATTCTTTGCTTTTCGGACATTACGGATATGATTGCGCATATTATTTTCCTTTAAACCAAATAGGTTTTTTCTTTCCTACAATAGTACCAAAATGGCAAGTGAAATCTTTATCTAATGGAGGATGATATGGCAAACAGCGTAAAAACTCGTAATAAACGAGCAAGAACAGAAAGTTCACAGAGAAAAGGAAATGATGTATTAAATGATGCCGTGGCCCAAAAAACTCCAGCAGTTGAACCGCGCAGACTTGAGGAGTTAAGCATAGATAATAATGGGTATATAGATAAATTATCGAAAATATCCAAAGCACAAAAAAGGCGTTCGGTCACTATGAATGTAGGGGAATCGCCTTTGTCATGGCTTTTCGCGCACGGTCATTTATCAGAACGTCAATATATTGCAGGAGAGAAATTGCGCACCGATTATGAAAGAGCAGCAATGGGAGCGAACATCACGATGTCATGGAACAATATGCCACCATCAAATGGCAGACGGGGTGCGCCAGGTCATATGGATGAGAGCGAAGCTATGATAAATGCTAAAAGACGATTTGATGATGCTATTGCTATCTTAGGGGAAGGACTGGATAATATCGCTTGGCGTGTTATTTGCAATTGTGAGAGTGTATCAACTGCTGAAAAAGCGCTGGGTTGGCCAACGCGATCAGGAAAGTTAGTGTTGAAATTAGCGCTTGATCGCTTGGTACATCATTATCATATCAGATAGCAAGAATGGACCTATTTCTGTATCTCTTCAACCATTTCTGCTATTTCTAACCAGCGCTCTTCTGCTTGTTCTTTTGCTAATTTCTGATCCTCTATCAATTGGCTCAAAGTAGCAAAGCGATCAGGGTTTTTGCTATAAAGCTCTGGATCGCTCATCTCTGTTTCAGCGGTGCTGATGTCTTGTTCATATTGTGCAATTTGTTCGGGTAATAGATCGAAGTCACGCTGATCTTTATAACTTAATTTGTTCTTTTTAACAGGAATATCAGACTTTGCTTTATTCTTATTTTTTTTCGCGGTCTCTGCTTTTCCATTATTATTGGCAATTTGCCTGTGCCTGTCTGGTCGTTTGGCAACCCAGTCGGCATAGCCGCCGACAATGATATCGATATGGCCTGAACCATCCAAACCAAGCGTAAGCGATACCGTGCGATCTAAAAAATCACGATCATGGCTGACCAGTAAAACGGTACCGTCATAATCGGCGATAACTTCTTGGAGCAAATCCAATGTTTCAAGGTCCAGATCATTGGTAGGTTCGTCGAGCACGAGCAGATTAGACGCTCGCGCAAATTCACGAGCCAGCAATAAACGCGATTTTTCGCCGCCTGATAATGTACCAACTTTGGCATCAATGAGGCTAGGATCAAACAGAAATTCTTTTAAATACCCTTGAACATGCTTGCGTACACCGCGCACATCAATCCAATCGCTGCCATCCGCCAGAACATCGCGTACTTGCTTTTGCGGTTGCAGCAATTTGCGTTGTTGATCAATAATAATGCCTTCTAAGGTTTGGGAAATCTTGATTTCGCCACTATCGGGTGTTTCTTCGCCCGTTAAGAGGCGAATTAATGTTGTCTTTCCTGTGCCATTTGCCCCAACGATACCGATGCGATCCCCGCGCTGAATGCGCAGTGTAAAGTCTTTGATCAATTCTCTGTCATTATAACTTTTAGCAATATTTTTGGCATCGATAACGGTTTTGGTTTTAACATCATTATTGGCCGCTGCTAATTTGGCTGTGCCAGCAGGACCCATCATAGAAGCACGTTGGGCTCTCATTTCATATAATTTTTCTAAACGGCCTTGGTTGCGCTTTCGCCGTGCAGTTACCCCGTGCACTAGCCAATGATTTTCTAGTTTAAGTTTCGCATCTAATCTCTCAGCGGCCTTTGCTTCATCGGCATATATCTTCTCCATCCATGCCTCATAACCGCCAAAGCCAACCTCATTACGGCGCATCGTGCCACGATCAAGCCAAAATGTCTGCTGCGTTAGTCGAGTAAGAAAGGCCCTATCATGGCTAATAACCACAAAAGCGCCATTAAAGCGGGCAAGATGGTTTTCGAGCCATTCGATAGCGGCCAAATCAAGATGGTTGGTTGGTTCATCTAGCAAGAGTAAATCGGGCTTTGAGGCAAGTGCTAAGCAAATGGCAGTGCGCCGTTTTTCACCACCGCTAGCGGTTTGTGCTGGGCGGTCTAAATCAATACCAATTTGATCGGCAAGAGCACGCACTTCATATTCGGCGGGCGGATTGTTACCTTGTTGGGTGAAATCGATTAATGTGGCACATTTTGAAAAGTCAGGGTCTTGCTCTAGCATCACAATATGGGTGCCAGGAATGATAGTACGCTTGCCTTTGTCGCAATCGATATCACCTGCAATTAGACGCATCATCGTGGTTTTGCCAGCACCATTACGTCCGATCAGCGCCAGTCTATCGCGTGGTCCAATATAGAGGTTAATATCTTGAAATAACCAACCACCGCCCAATTGAAGGCCAAGGTTTTCATAAGCTAGGATAGGAGGTGCGGACATCTATCGGCCCCTAATCTTTATCGCTATGATAAGCAAGCATTGCTATCATAAGAGTATCAATGCATTAATTATACACATTGAGAGTAGTCATAAACTGTGGTTGATTTTTTTGCCGATCATTTTAAAGCAAAATGCAGTTATGAACGAGGACGAGTATGAAACGAACAGTCTATTTAAATGGGCAATATATCTCTGAAAATGAAGCAAAAATCTCTATTTTTGATCGTTCCGTACAATTTGCGGACTCTGTTTATGAGGTTTTATCAATTTTAGATGGGAAGATTGTTGATTTTAATGGACATTTATTAAGGTTAGACCGCTCTCTTAACGAACTCAATATGAAAGATGCGCCTTCACATGATGAATGGCTCATTATTTTTCGAAAACTCATATCTGTAAATAGTCTGCGCGAAGGAATTATATATTTGCAAATAACGCGCGGAGAATCAGATCGTGATTTTCATTACCCCAAATCAACTAATCCGCTGACAGTCATTGCTTTTACGCAAGAGAAAAATCTTATTGATCACCCAAAAATTGCTACGGGTATATCTGTTATTACAGTAGCAGATGGGCGCTGGGGACGATGCGATATTAAAACTACACAGCTATTATATGCATCGATGATGAAGATGAAAGCGAGAGCACAAGGTGCCGATGATGCATGGATGATGCGTGATAATATCATAACTGAAGGTACATCGAATAATGCTGCCATCATTACTCATGATAATGAATTAATAACGCATAATATATCGACCGCAATATTAGCAGGCACTACCCGAAATATAATGTTGGATCTGGCGGGTGAGCAATCATTGGAGGTTACTCAGCGTGCTTTTACTTTGGACGAAGCGTTACATGCCAGAGAAGCATTTGTATCGGCGGCTTCTTTGTTCGTTATGCCTGTAACTCAGATTGATGGAAATAAAGTTGGTGATGGATGTAATGGACACACCACATTGATGCTGAGACAAAAATATATTGAATGGGCCTGTAAAACTGCCATATAAGTTAAATACTTGTTTTTAGTTAACTGACGAACATATTCACATATTGTTCAAACTTTGGGGGGTAAAAGCGAATCATGATGAAACGATATTCTGTGTTCTTTGCATTTGTTGCTATCACTTCGCTTATGGCCTTGCCTGTGAATGCGGATATTAGGCGCACCGACCAAGAAGCTGCTCGTGCGCAGATGAAATCTGGAAAAAGTAAATCCTCTACTGAGATTATTAGAAATGTCCGTAGCCGAATGAAGGGTATGGAATATCTTGGGTTTAAATTTGATCAACGCAGTAACACTTATCAATTGCGTTTCCTTGAACGCAATAAGTCCACTAAAAAAAGCCGTGTGGTGTTAGTGAACGTCGATGCCCGCAGCGGTGCGATTCTCAGCCGTCGCTGATAATTTCTAATTTCATTTCATAGCCAGTAATTATTGCTAGATATATTTTTTAATTGTCAGTCTATGTTCAGGCCATTATTTGCAAATAATAATATACCCCTATCGCTATTATTTTCTATGCGGTAATGGGAATATGATACAAAAAATAGGGATGAATATAATGCGTATTTTGATCGTAGAAGATGAACCAACCTTAGGTCAGCAACTTAAATCTACCATGGAAGGAGCTGGCTATGCCGTAGATTTGTCTACCGATGGAGAGGATGGTCATTTCCTGGGTTCTACGGAAAGCTATGATGCAGTTATTTTAGACTTAGGATTACCCGAAATTGATGGTCTGACGGTTCTTGACCGCTGGCGTAAAGAGGGATTGAAATTCCCTGTATTGGTCTTGACGGCGCGTGACAGCTGGTCAGATAAAGTGGCTGGATTAGATGCTGGAGCCGATGATTATTTGGCAAAGCCGTTCCAAACAGAAGAATTGATTGCGCGTTTGCGTGCGCTTATCCGCCGTGCATCAGGCAATGCTAGTTCAGAATTAACAGCAGGGGCTGTGCGTTTGGATACACGCTCGGGCAGGGTAACGTTGGATGGATCACCGGTTAAATTAACCGCGCAGGAATATAAGCTGTTATCTTATTTGATGCATCATAAAGGCAAAGTGGTATCGCGCACTGAATTGATTGAACATATTTATGATCAAGATTTTGATCGCGACTCAAATACGATTGAGGTTTTTGTTACGCGCATTCGCAAAAAGTTAGGAACAGAAGTCATTTCCACGATAAGAGGTCTTGGTTATAGTCTCGAGGATCCTGAAGCATAATATATGCGAGGCCTTTTCTCATTAGGGTATCAAAATGTTGGGATTTAAAAGCTCTAAATCTCAAGATGAGATGCTGGCATCAGAGGCTGTTAAGGCCCTAGACGCCAAATCAGAAAATGAGATTGTTGCTGAAAGTTTAGGCAAAGGCTCGCTTAGCGGCCGCATGATATTCATTGCGGCAGCTTGGATATCATTATTACTGCTTATTGGAGGCGTGGCATTGGACCGTGTTTTGGTAAACACGGTAACAAAAAACTTTGACGATCAGTTGGAATATGTGCTCAATGCGATGATTGCGACTGCTGAAATTGGCCCTGATGGTGAGGTCAGAATGGATCGAGCATTGGGGGACCAGAGGTTTTTGGAACCCAATAGCGGTTTATATTGGCAAATCAGCGGCAAAGGTGTGCCTGACTTTCCTTCTTATTCATTATGGGATCGAACCTTGAATCCTTATTTGGATAAAAGTGATTTTGATATTCATATTCGTGAGAGTGGGGAATTTGTAGAAACGACATTGCGTATCGTCGAACAATCAACATTATTACCCGATTCAGATGTGGAATGGAAATTCATTGTAGCGGAAAGCCGCTCTGGCTTGGATGCGCAAATTGCAGAATTGCGCACCACATTAATCATTAGCTTTCTTTTGCTAGCCCTTGGGCTAATCATATTGGCTGCGCTACAAACATTATACGGCCTCTGGCCTTTGCGATATGTGCGTAAAGCTCTTGCAGAAATGCGTAGTGGGCAGAAAAGACGCGTTACGGCAGAATTGCCTGTAGAAGTTATGCCAATGGTTTCAGAATTAAATGCATTGTTAGATTATAATGAGAAGCAAGCAGAAGAGGCGAGACGTCATGCTGGTAATTTGGCCCATGCGCTTAAAACACCGCTCACAGTTATTATGAACAGTGCAACGTCAAAATCTGATGATCTGGATGAAATTGTTGTAAGAGAATCCAAAACAATGCGCCGTCAAGTAGACCACCATCTTGCCAGAGCTAGAGCTGTGGGTAGGCGCGTACATAATCAAGGGCGGACTAAAATATGGGACTCCTTGGAGTCGGTGGAACGAGCAGTAAGTAGATTATATACGCATGTTCGGCTTGATATGACAGGCGATAAAGATTTAGAAGCCTCAGTAGAGCGTCAAGATTTAGATGAGATATTAGGTAACTTAATCGAAAATGCAGCGAAATATGGCGGTGGTAGTGTTTTTATAACGATAATGGACGGTGAAAAATTTGCTGAGGTTGAGGTTGAAGATGATGGCAATGGTATTCCTGAAAATGAACGCGAAAAAATCTTTGATAGGGGCGCAAGGTTAGATACGGGTAAACCTGGCACGGGGTTGGGCCTCGCAATTGTGCGTGATGTCGTTGAAATTTATGGCGGTACAGTTGCATTAGAAGAAAGCGAAGATATGGGCGGATTATTGGTGAGGTTGAAATTACCGAAACCTATAAAAGCCGCTAAATAGGTCTATTGGATATAATCCATCTGTTAGATTTAATCATTTGTCATCACGAATTTTTTCATGATGGCGAATAACTTCTTCGATAATGAAGCGTAGGAATTTTTCAGTAAAATCAGGGTCTAACTTTGCATCTTTAGCCAACTGTCTTAGCCGTGTAATTTGCATATCTTCGCGGTTTGGGTCGGCTGGTGGCAATTTACTTTGCGCCTTAAATTTGCCTACAGCTTGTGTAATTTTAAAGCGTTCGGCCAGCATAAAAACAAGGGCTGCATCAATATTATCGATGCTATCGCGGTAGTGGGATAATATATTTTCATCATTCATAATTTGGTCATGGCGATTTTCACCATAAGCGACAAGTAAAATACAATTACAATATTAACTTTTCGCACTTATTGCTTGCGTTTCGAGCCTATGCTTGCCACTAGAACCGCATGAGCGCTACGATTCATAATATCAACAGTGATAAGAAAACACCGCCCTCTCTAGATGATATGATGTCATTGGTTGCGCCAGAGCTTAACCGAGTTAATGCGGTGATTTTGGAACGTATGCAGTCCGAAATCCCACTTATTCCGGAACTAGCTGGTCACTTAATAGCAGGCGGTGGTAAAAGATTACGGCCTATGCTGACTTTGGCATCGGCACGCTTACTTGATTATTCGGGTGACAGACATCATAAATTATCTGCTGCTGTAGAATTTATCCACACTGCAACATTGCTGCATGATGATGTTGTTGATGGCAGCGATATGAGGCGCGGCAAAACAGCAGCCAATTTGATATTTGGTAACCCAGCGGCTGTTTTGGTCGGTGACTTTCTGTTCAGCCGTTCATTTGAATTAATGGTTGAAGATGGATCGCTTAAAGTATTGAAAATATTGTCCAATGCTTCTGCTGTTATTGCCGAAGGAGAAGTTAATCAATTGACTGCTCAGCGCCAAATTTCGACGGGTGAAGAACAATATCTTGAGATTATTAGTGCAAAAACAGCAGTCTTATTTGCTGCTGCTTGTAAGATTTCTGCTGTTGTTGCCGAAAGCGGCGAAGAAAGTGAAAAAGCATTAGGGGCTTATGGCCGCAACCTTGGTATTGCCTTTCAATTGGTTGACGATGCGATTGATTATGTTTCTGATGAGGATACAATGGGCAAAACGGCTGGTGATGATTTTCGTGATGGTAAAATTACGCTCCCAGTAATTTTGGCATATAATCGTGGCAGCGAAGAAGAAAAGCAATTTTGGAAAGATGCGATGCTGGGCCATCGTACAAGCGATGATGATTTGAAGCACGCAAAACATTTGCTTACAAAACATAATACGATTGATGATACTATTGCGCGTGCGCGTCATTATGGCCGTATTGCCATTGATAGCATATCATCATTTCCCGATAGCAAGGCGAAATCTGCTATGATTGAAGCTGTAGAATTTGCCATCGCAAGGGCTTATTAAGGCGGCGCTATGCCCCTTCCAATTACGGCAATATTAGATGATCTCCTTGCTTCGTTAAATATTAATCACAATGCAGTTTTGATTGCACCGCCTGGTGCTGGTAAAACAACCATGGTTGCACCTGCATTAATGGCGCAACCTTGGAATAAAGGTCAAATATTGCTGCTTTCTCCACGTAGACTGGCCGCACGTATGGCCGCTACCTATATGGCACAAAATTTGGGTGAGGATGTTGGCGAAACAATAGGTTATACAACCCGTAGCGATTCCAAACTAAGTGCCGAAAATAAAATCATTGTGATGACCGAGGGTATATTTCGTAATAAGATTATCGCGGACCCTATGCTTGAGGGTATCTCTACTATATTATTTGATGAAGTGCATGAGCGCAGTCTCAATAGTGATTTTGGTTTAGCATTAGCATTAGAGGCGCAAAAGGCATTTCGGCCTGAGTTGCGCCTCATTGCAATGTCAGCAACTTTGGATGGAGATCGTTTCACTCATATTATGAATGATGCGTCTCTGTTTCAAAGCGAAGGAAAATCTTATCCGCTGAATTTACATTATATAGGCCGACGTGCGGAAAAGAATATCGAAGAAGATTTGGCCTTAGCGCTACGCGATATTGTTAGAGAAGATAAATATAGCGGTGATATATTGGTGTTTCTTCCAGGCTTACGAGAAATTGACCTGCTGGCTGACATTGTGTCACTGGGTGATGCCGTGGTTATTCATAAGCTGCATGGCTCAATGGAGCCTCAAGCACAGCGTGATGCACTAAAGCCTGATAAACAAGGTCGCCGAAAGATAATCTTAGCAACCAATATTGCGGAAACTAGCTTGACCATTGATGGTGTGCGCATTGTTGTTGATAGCGGGTTAGTGCGGCGCGCGCGTTATGATAGGCAAGCCAATGTAAACCGTCTTGTTACGGAGAAATCAAGCCTAGCATCAGCAACGCAACGTGCAGGACGTGCTGCGAGGCAAGGTCAGGGACATGCTTTCAGGTTGTGGCAAGAGGCGGCTAATGGCGGGCTTATTCCTTTTGATCCACCTGAAATAATAGAGAGTGATTTAACAGGCTTGGTTTTGGATTGTGCTTTATGGGGAGAGTATGAACCACAAAAATTATCATGGTTAGATGCGCCGCCTCTTGCTGGTTTAAAACAGGCCCGAAAACAATTAGAAGACTTGTCACTATTGGATAGTTCTGGTCATATTACGCAGTATGGCAAGTGCGCCGCGCAATTGCCACTGCCACCTCATCTTGCTAATATGTTATTGCGTGCAAAAGATAAAGTAATGGCTGCAAAACTAGCGATATTGCTGCAAGACCATAATCTAGGCGGGCGTAACATTGATCTTGCAACACGGTTTTCTCGCTTTAATTCCGACAAAAATATTAAGTCCAAAACAGCGCATAAGATAGCGGAAAGATGGGCTGACCTTGGCCGTAAAAGTGCATCAGATATTGATCATAAAGCTCTTATTACGGATGGTGAGATAGGAGCATTGTTAGCAATGGCTTATCCTGAGAGATTAGCAAAACGGCAAGATCAGAAAGGTGAGATATGGCTCTCGGCTGGTGGACGCCGCTATTATTTGGATAGTAGTAAAGAAACAAGCCTGTCGCAATCAGATTGGCTTGCAATAGCAAATGTACAGGGCAGTGCGAACCGAGCGCGCATCATGAGCGCAGCGATGATTGATTATGATAGTATAGAAAATATTATGGCGGATCATATCCATGAAAATGTGAGTGTCATGCATGATGCAAAAACGGACCGCATAGAGGCAGGCTATGTTAGAACATTAGGGGCAATTACTCTTGCAAAGGGGCATAGTGATACCATTGATGATGATATGATTGCGCAGGCGCTTTTGGCCTCTGTAATGGAGCATGGTTTGGACTTGCTACCGTGGAAAAAAGCTTCTGAGAACTTAAGAAAACGTGCACAATATGCTGGGTTGGAAGAACTGAGTGATGATGCTCTCAAGGCTGCACTCAATATATGGCTGTTACCAATTATGACTGGTAAGAGACGATTGGCCCATATTGAAGCTGATGATTTGCATCAAGCGCTTGAATTGCGGCTTGGTTGGGACCAAATGCAGCATATCAAAAAGATAGCACCCACATATTTCCTAAGCCCAGATGGTAGCAAATATAATATTGATTATGATAATGATCCGATGGTAGAATGCCGTGTGCAGGCCTTATTTGGCCTGTCGCAGCACCCAACAATAGGTATGGTACATGTACCATTACTGTTAAGTTTAACGTCTCCTGCAGGTAGACCAATACAGACTACACGTAATTTGCCTGAGTTCTGGCAAGGTAGTTGGCATGATGTTGCTAAAGAGATGCGCGGACGTTATCCAAAACATCATTGGCCTGATGATCCAGCATCTGCACGGGCAAGTTTAAAGACTAAAAAACGGCAAAATTTATAAGATTATATCCGTGCATTGCTCTAAATACTTGACCATCCTTGCTACTATCGGGCAAGGGGAGTGCAATTATATCAGAGGAATTTGCGATGAGCGCACATATTTATCAAGAACCCAAAAACGCTATGCAATCGGGCAAAGCACGCATGGATGGCTGGGTCTTGGAATATGCGTCATTGGATAAAAAAGTTGCCGATCCTCTGACAGGATGGGCAGGATCTAGTGATACGATGCAACAGCTAAAATTGAAATTTGATAGTTTGGGTGCGGCGAAAGCATATTGTGAAGCTCGTGATATCGCTTATAAGGTGATAGCAACGCCGCCCAAAACTCTGAAGATTCAATCATATTCTGATAATTTTGGCTAGTTATACTAAGGCTTCGTCTAAGAATGTTTAGTATCACTCACTTTTGAGAAATTCAGCACATAACAACATATAGATTTTACCGTCTATTGCCACGTCATCAGCCTGTTTAGTCGAGATGAAATTCTGTACCTGATCCAATTTTATGCGGTGCACGGTGATATTTTCATCATCAACGCCGCCTCCATCAGAAACCTTGGTAAGCCCATGCGCGCGTACTAAATTAAAAGATTCGCTAACCATTCCAGGCGATGAATAATATTCACCAAGATTTACCAATCGCTCGGCTTTATATCCCGTTTCTTCTTCTAATTCTCTTCCAGCGGCAATTAATATGTCTTCACTCGCGTCTATATCACCGACCAAACCAGCAGGCAATTCAATGCAATTTTTGCCAATCGGCACGCGATATTGTTCCACCAAAAGGATATACCCATTATCGATAGCGATAATGACGGCTGCGCTGATATTATTGGGTCGTGATACATATTCCCATCGCCCATCTTTTATGGCTTGGATATATTTTCCAGACCACATGATTTGGGCGGTATTTTTCATTATAATTCGATCAATTTGTCGGGTAGCTCATTGGGGTTCGCTTCACTTTTTGGGAAAAACTCTGTTAATATGATGCCAATTTGTGCAACGGCCTCTGCCATGCCTTTACCCGCTTCACCCTGTTTTATTTGTGTGATCAGCGCGGCCATAGCATCACCCCATTTTTCAGCACCGACTTTGCTTGCAATGGCTTCATCTGCGACAATTTCAGCACGATGTTCTTCCATAGATAAATATATTAAAACACCAGTTTGTCCAACGGTTTTACTCTGCGTTCCAACACGAAACAGATCAACTGCACGTTCTCTAACACGTTCGGATTTTATCCAAGAAGGCGTCAGAAGCATAAGCAAAGGACGATATTTTAAGAGGAACCAAACACCCAAAAACTTAAGCGCGCCGATTGTCGTTATCAGCCATGCAAATTCACCGTAGCCAACAATATTATCCCAATTGCCGAATAGATATATCAGTAAGTCTAAATAGAGGCTAGGAAAGAAAGCAGTGAAACTCATGGCGATGAAAGCAGCAATAGTAGCCCAAATCAGCGCAATATCGCTATAATTATCAGATTGTGTTGCTGCGATTGTTACAATCTCGCCATCGGTGGTTTCTTCAGCTTTGCCAACAGCTTCGCTAACCAATTTATGATCTGCTTCGTTTAAGTTTTTCACTTTGCGCAATGCCATATTATGTCCTTACCATCCGCCCGATGCACCGCCGCCGCCGAAGCCACCACCGCCGAAGCCGCCAAAACCTCCGCCTCCGCCGAAGCCTCCTCCAAAACCGCCGCTGCCAAATCCGCTACCATGATGATTATCATCATAACGATCATTGAAACCGCCGCCCCAAATTACAATGGGTAAACCGCTATCATCATATCTGCTGCCTCGGCGTGTATTACGAATAATGGGTAAGATAACAAAAATTATGATGATTAACCAGAATATCAAATTCCATACACGGCCAGATTTTTTGCTTTTATTTGCGTTTTTACTCACCTCTTGCGCAATTTTTGCGGCCTCTTCTGGAGGCAATGCCAATTGCTTGCTCAGCGCATCGACACCTGCGTTAATACCGCCTGTCATATCGCCGCTTTTGAAGAATGGCGTAATATCGTTACGAATTATTTGTCCTGATAGACCATCGGTAACAATGCCTTCGAGGCCATATCCGACTTCGATACGCATCTTACGTTCATTGGGTGCAATGATAAGCAAAATGCCGTCATCTTTGCTTTCATTGCCAACACCCCAAGCACGACCAAGCTGATAGCCATATTCAGCAATATCATAACCTTCTAAATCTGCGATGGTTGCAACCGCCAATTCCCGGCCTGATTGGGCTTTAAGTGCGTCAAGCTTTTGCGTTATAGCAGCCTCTGCACTAGCATCCAATATATTGGCTTGATCAACAACACGCCCTGTTGGTTCGGGGAATGTTTGAGCAATTGCATTAGGTAATGACAATATAAGCGCTACCAATAAGATGATAGCGGTGAATATCGATGATAGATTATAGCGGTTTGATGGGCTGGTTATCACCATATTAACTGGTCAGATCAATCTTAGGCGCTTCTTCAGCATTTTCTGTTGTCGCTTTAAAGGGCACCATAGGCTGCGCACCATGAATTACTTTTGCACCAATTGCATCGGGAAAGGTGCGAATAGTGGTGTTATATTGTTGTACGGCCTGATTATAATCACGTCTTGCCACGGCTATGCGGTTTTCTGTGCCTTCCAGTTGGTTTTGTAATTGCAAGAAGTTCTCATTAGAGCGTAATTCAGGGTAACGTTCTGAAATAACGCGCATACCAGATAATGCTTTTGAAATGCCATCTTGGGCTTGTTGGAACTGCTGCACTTTAGAAGCATCAGTGAGATCAATGCCGCTAGCATCAATATTAACAGAAGTCGCTTTTGCTCTGGCTTCGGTTACACTGGTAAGCACATCTTCTTCTTGCTGAGCAAAACCTTTTACGGTTTCTACTAAATTAGGGATCAGATCGGCCCGACGTTGATATTGGTTTTCAACATCTGCCCAAGCAGCTTTGACGGCTTCTTCTTCGGTTGGGACACTATTTATACCGCAAGCTGATAGCGATAGTGCGGCCATTCCAACAAAAAGAATTTTTGTAAAATGATATTTCATTGTGTATCCCCTGTAGTCATATGTATTTTTTGCTGTATTATATAGATAAGATAGCATATCGCTATTTTCAATATGGCAGGATAAATTTATTGGCCATGGGGACATAAAAATACTGGGGAGCAATTATGTTAAGCGACTTTAAAGACTTCATATTAAAAGGCAATGTATTGGATTTGGCTGTAGCCGTAATCATTGGTGCGGCTTTTGCAACTATAACAACATCATTAACGGGTGATATTATTATGCCATTAGTGGCGGCCATATTTGGCACTGCCGATTTCAATAATATGTTTATCCTATTGGGTGAAGTACCAGAAGGTATTGATGCTGCTAATTATGCTGCACTAAAAGAAGCTGGTGTGCCTATGCTAGGTTGGGGTGCATTTCTAACCGTGGTAATTAATTTCATCATCTTGGCTTTCGCCATTTTCTTGATCGTGCGCTATGCTGCTAAAGCGATGGCTGCGAAAGAAGAAGAAGAAGCAGCTGGACCAAGTGAAGTGGACCTTCTTACGGAAATCCGTGATAGCTTGAAAAAATAAATAATAGCGAAATGAATTTTCAAATATTAGGTGATTGCGAAGTTAAGCACTCTATAGCATAGAGGTTTTATGAACGCATCGAACCAATCTTCAAACCATCAGTTTGATTCTCAAGATAAAGCCCAGGGCCAATCTTTAGATCATTCTGATGGTTTTTTTATGCGCATTGCTAACCTCTTTTTATGTCGCATAGGTGAACGATTTCTTGGCAAAATGGATGCGGGCTTGGAAGTTGGAACGGTAGAGGGGCATTTGCCCGATGGTAGTGTGCGCATGCTTGGTGGACGTCAATCTGGTCCCTATGTTAGCGTAGATTTGAACAATTGGTATGCATTGGTAAGAATAGGCCGTGATGGTTCGATCGGCTTATTCGAAAGCTGGCGTCGCGGCGAATGGGCAAGCAATCATCCCGAGATATTATTTGAACTTTTCACTCGAAACCGCAAGGCAATGGGTGATACAGCTCGTGCATCAGGTTTTAATAGGCTGTTAGCTAAGTTATTACATTTTTTTCGGCGCAACAGCAAAAATGGGTCACGCCGCAATATTGAATTTCATTATGATCTAGGCAATGATTTTTATAAGCTCTGGCTTGATGAGAATATGAATTATTCGTCTGCAGACTTTGCGGGTTTAAAAGCCAATAAGGATAATTTAGCAAAAGCACAAAATCAGAAAATAGATCGATTGCTTGACCGGCTCGATTTGCAAGACGGCCAAAATCTATTAGAGGTCGGATGCGGTTGGGGCGCACTTGCAGTTCGTGCTTTAGGACAAAAGGCAATTGCTTATCATGGCATAACATTATCGTATGAGCAAAAATCATTATGTGATGAAATATTAGCGAAAACGTCAGAGATTTCAGATCGTGCGGATGTCACGATTACTGATTATCGTGAAGTGACTGGTCAATATGATGCGATCGCTAGTGTGGAAATGGTGGAAGCGGTTGGGGAGCAATATTGGCCCGATTATTGTAATATGATTGCACAGAGTCTAAAACCAAATGGAAAAGCTGCTATTCAATATATTCGGATAGAGGATGATATATTCGAAGCGTATCGCGATAGTGCTGATTTCATCCAGCATTACATATTTCCAGGCGGTATGTTGATTTCGGAAAGTCGTTTTCGAGCTTTAGCAGAGAAACGCGGTTTATCTTGGGTTGATCAATATGATTTTGGTCTTGATTATGCCGATACGCTGAAAATTTGGCGAATAAAATTTGAAGAGGTTGTAAAACAAGGTTTGCTGCCAAAACAGTTTGATGAAAGATTTATTCATATGTGGCGTTTCTATTTGCTATATTGTGAAGGTGGATTTCGTGGGGGCGCTATTAACGTATCGCAAGTAACGCTCATGAAAGCATGACTTTTATCATAGTGTGAGATTGACGGCTAAGAGGTTTGAGGAGACCAAAAGATCATGAAAGCAAGCAAATTATGGCTAGCAGGCACTATGCTATTAGCGCCCTTATTATTGGTGAGCTGTGATAGTGATACTCGCAACTTAATTGCTAATCTACCAAAGGATCAGAATGTGTTATTTTGGACTATAGAACAGCGTGATGCCGCCTTTAGAGCGATGGAGAAATTGGTTGATTATAATGAGATCAAGGCCAGCGATAATCCAGTAGCTTTGACTCAGGGTGATCCCATCACGCTTGATATGGATATTGATAACTATATGAAAGAACAGCGTACGGCTGGTCTATTGATTATCCAAGATGGTAAAATCCGAATGGAAAAATATGGACTGGATTACAGCAAAGAAGGCCGTTGGACGAGCTTTTCTGTGGCTAAGTCCTTTACATCAACGCTTGTTGGAGCAGCGATAAAAGATGGTTATATCAAAAGTATAAATGACAAAGTGTCCGATTATATAGCAGGTTTAAAAGGCTCTGTTTATGATGATGTTACGGTAGAGCAATTGCTGACTATGACATCAGGTGTTGCTTGGAATGAGGATTATGAAGACCCGAAATCGGACGTCGCGGTGTTCATTAATCATGAAGCAGAAGATGATTTGGATGTTACTGTCAGCTATATGCGTAATTTGAAACGTGAGGCTCCTGCTGGTGAGAAATGGGTTTATAAAACAGGTGAAACCAATTTGATCGGTGTGTTGGTGAGCGAGGCTACTGGCAAAACTTTATCGAATTACCTTACCGAAAAAGTCTGGCAACCTTATGGTATGGAAAGCGAAGCCGTCTGGATGACAGGGTCTACAGGGCATGAAATTGCAGGATGTTGTATCTCTGCGACATTACATGATTATGCACGTTTTGGCATGTTCGTGATGAATGGTGCGCTGGTAGATGGCAAAGCTATTGTTCCTGATGATTGGATTGCAAATGCAACAACCAAGCGTGCCGATATCAATATTGAAGGCCGCGGTTATGGTTATCAATGGTGGACCAATGATGATGGTAGCTATGCGGCACAAGGGATTTTTGGGCAGGGTATATTTATCGACCCGAAACGCAATTTAATTATTGCATCGAATAGCAATTGGCCACGAGCTGCTGCGGCTGATGGTGGCGGTGAAGCGCGTGAGAAGTTTTATAAAACCGTGCAAACAGCAATTGATACGGAAAGCCAGTCATCTAGCTAAGATAGGCTTAAAATTAGGGTTGAATGAAAAATGCATCCAGCTGCACCTGCATAAGTGGGCTTTTATATCAGGTGATGCTGGATGCATGATGCGCGATAAGAACTGATTTTTCAGGCTATCCTTTAGGGTATGAATAGCAATATAATATTGGGACTAAATATTATATTGTGTCGGTTCCGTATATCGCGCTACCAAGGCATCCAGCACCACTTGGTTAAGTAGGTTGTGAAATGAGCATCCAACAATGATGCCATCATTCCATACTACTTCTGCTTGCATGCTTTCTAATCCTGGCATTGTCAGCCAACAGCGTGCACCTTGGGGCATAGAGGTGACCGCTTCGCAGGCAAAACCAGATAATGATAAATCTTTTATCATGACACTAAATGCTGGTGAATTGCTGGGACGCAATTTAGCGGGTAAAGATAAAATAACGCGTGGTGCGCTTCTGTCTTCAAACTCTCCCATGGGTAATAGGGTTTGTTTTGCGTCTTTCAGTATCAATGTCATGTTTTGATCCTCCGTATCTGATATGGGTAATTCTCACTCAATGGAGTTAATCTAGGGTTTCCAAATATGGATAATATTTGATGTGTTTTTAATAAACATAGAGCATGTTATTTTTATTGAGATAATTTTATAAAATACCAAAAATTAAATGAAAATAGAGTTTTTCAAAGGTTATATTCCATATGATGGATGGTATATTCAAACCAATTACAGATAATATTTCATGCAAATCTGAGACATGATATGCTTATCATTTGCAGCTATGGCCATTATAGTGATTATTTTAAGTAGGAATATTAACCATCAATAATGATCTAACAGGCTTGCAATTATGATAATTGATCGGCATATCGCCCGTGGGAGTCGGGTGGACGATATGTTCGCCAACCCGGTCAGATCCGGAAGGAAGCAGCCGTAACGATTTTTTATCGGGTCGCCCGTCTCCTACTTTCTTCAAAATATGAATATATCACAGTGTTTATGCTGTCTTCACAGCAATTTTTTAATTATGGATGTTTCGCTTCGACAATCGGAGATAGAGAGACTAAACTCGCCCTATGTCCGATTCACCTGATTCAGAATTACCCGAACGCGAACCCGATATGCCCGATGATGCGTTGGGCCTTGGCTTGTCAGAGCCCATTCAAAAACCTCTTGAAGAACTAGCGCCTGAGCAAAAAAAATTGTCTGAACCAAAAGAGCCAGAAAATAGCAATATGGGTCAAGTTGTTAATAATCCAGCCTATCGGGTGCTTGCACGCAAATATCGGCCGCAAAACTTCAAAGAGCTTATCGGGCAAGATGCTATGGTGCAAACTCTTGGCAATGCCATAAAACGCGGACGGCTTGCTCATGCATTCCTTATGACAGGTGTTCGCGGTGTGGGCAAAACATCGACTGCGCGCCTAATAGCCAAAGCATTAAATTGCATTGGCGAAGATGGGCAGGGTGCAGCCACTATTGATCCTTGCGGCAAATGTGAACCATGCCAGGCTATTGCGGAAGGCCGTCATATCGATGTGATCGAGATGGATGCGGCCAGTCATACAGGTGTTGATGATGTACGCGAGATTATTGAAGCTGTACGTTATGCTAGTGTTTCCGCACGTTATAAAATCTATATTATAGATGAAGTTCATATGCTTTCGAAAAATGCATTTAATGCATTGCTCAAAACACTTGAAGAGCCGCCAGCGCATGTGAAATTTTTATTTGCGACCACAGAAGTCAATAAGGTTCCTATTACAGTGCTTTCCCGTTGCCAAAGATTTGATCTAAAGCGCATATCAGTGCAGGAATTAGCCGACCATTTTGCTCATATTACAGCGCTTGAAAATGTAAAAGCAGAAGAGGAAGCGCTAGCTTTAATCGCCCGCTCTGCCGAGGGTTCTGTGCGTGACGGTCTTTCTATTTTGGACCAAGCCATTGCCCATGCTGATTGGTCGAATGAAGCAAATGATGCAAATGACCTGCATGTTACAGCTCTGCAAGTACGTGATATGCTTGGTCTTTCAGACCGCAGCGCTATCAGAACATTATTATCGAAGCTGCTGCAGGGTGATGTTGAACAGGTCATGGATATTGCGCGGTCACAATATCAATTGGGGATTGAACCCAATGCAATTTTATCAGGCCTATTGCGCGAAGTGCATATGATAACGCTTGCAAAGCTTAATATATTGCATGATCCTGCTATGGCTGCTGAAGCCAAGGAGATATTATCTGATTGGGGTGATAGGCTATCCTTTCCTCAATTACACCGATTATGGCAACTCATGCTTAAAGGGCATGAGGAGGTCCAAAAAGCGGCTATGCCATCGGAAGCTTGTGATATGGCTTTGCTCAGAATTATGCATGCTTCGCAAATGCCCGATCCGACGGAATTAATGGAATTGATTAAAGATGGCGCAAATGGCGGAGCGCAAACGCCGAGTGCCTCATCTGCCTCATCCGCCTCATCTGATGCTATTGCGTCAGAAAATATAGTGAAAAATGATAGCGAAACGCAGCTGAATGAGACAAAAGTTTCGGAAATGCCCACAACTGCCGAAGAAGCTTTACATTCACAGGTTGAGCAATCTAATCATTTCAGTAATGGTATAGATTCCAGCATAACCAATGACTCTTATGAAGCGTCAAATAATATTGAAACTGTTAGTGATAAGGAACAAAAGGTTCCCGCAACATTTAATGAGTTAATTGATAAAATTGCTGAGACGAAACATATGCTTGGCTCTGAACTGCATGATAATGTCCGCTTGGTAAAATATGACCCGCCCTATATTGAATATCAATTGGTAGAGCGATCTTCTGCAAAGTTTTTGAATGACTTTAAACAAGCACTGTTGAATGAAATGGGAATGCGGTGGACGCTGACATTGAACGAAGACGCACAAGCGCAGCCGTCACGATATGAACAAGAAAAATTAGATAAAGCCGCCGCAAGACAGCTTATATTAGATACACCAATGGTAAAAGCGGCTATTGCTGCTTTCCCAGATGCTAAATTGGCACAAGATATGATGAATAATGAACGGAGCATCGGTTGATGAAAAATATGGAAGAAATGATAAAGGCTGCGCAAGAGGCGGCTGGAAATATTCAAAAACAGATGGAAGCAGCCCAGAGCAAGCTTGACTTAATCCATGTTGAAGGCGTTTCTGGTGGTGGTTTGGTTAAGGTGAAAGCCACAGCGAAGGGGCGTATTATTGGTGTGGATTTGGATGATAGCCTTATGGTGGCGAGCGAGAAGCAAATGTTGGAAGATTTGATTACAGCGGCATTTAATGATGCGCGTGAAAAGGCAGATCAAGCCAGCAAAGAAGAAATGGGCAAAATGACGGACGGTATGCCGCTACCGGCTGGTTTCAATTTGCCATTTTAATAAAAAAGTCAGTGAAGTCGGTGTTCGACGTAAAATAAGCTTTTTGTCTATTGAAACATAGGCGGCATAGTCACATATATAAGATTATAGACAGAACCAACGCTATTTGGTGTTACATGGAGTTTGTATGGAACAATTATTCCCCCTATTGCCGTTAAGAGATATTGTCGTTTTTCCAGGCATGATCGTGCCATTGTTCGTGGGTCGTGACAAATCTGTTCTTGCGCTTGAAAAGGCTATGGAAGGGAATAAGGAGATATTCCTTGTTGCTCAATTAGACCCTGCTGAAGATGATCCTGACATGGATGATCTATATGATATTGGTGTGACGGCCAATATTATGCAACTTTTGAAATTGCCTGATGGTACTGTAAGGGTTCTGGTAGAAGGCAAACAGCGTAGTAGATTGCAAGCCCTTAAAAAAGCTGATGAAGATCATGTCGATGCATCGGTCACGCCTGTTGAATCTGAGACTGTTGATAAAACAGAATCTTCTGCTCTCATGCGTTCTATTGTTGAACAGTTTGAGCAATACTCGAAATTAAACAAGAAAATGCCTTCGGAAACATCGGTTCAATTAAATGAAATTGAAGATGCATCTGCACTTGCTGATGCTGTGTCGGGTAATATCAATGTTAAGGTTTCAGATAAGCAATCATTATTGGTTGAGCTCAATCCACTGCGCCGACTTGAGATGGTATTTGCCTTTATGGAAGGTGAACTTGGTGTTTTGAAAGTTGAGAAGAAAATTCGCGGGCGGGTGAAACGGCAAATGGAAAAGACGCAGCGCGAATATTATCTGAATGAACAGATGAAGGCCATTCAGAAAGAATTGGGCAATGGTAGTGATGATGGTGCTGATGAGCTAACGGAATTACAAACCAAAATAGATACGCTCAAAATGTCCAAAGAAGCGAAAGGCAAGGCACAAACTGAGCTTAAAAAACTTCGCAACATGGCGCCTATGTCTGCTGAAGCAACGGTTGTGCGTAATTATTTGGATAATTTACTGGGCATCCCTTGGGGTAAAAAGACCAAAATCAAGAAAGATATTACCAAAGCACAAGATATATTAGATGCTGATCATTTCGCATTAGAGAAAGTCAAAGATCGGATTATTGAATATCTAGCCGTGCAAGCGCGGACAAATAAGCTCAAAGGTCCCATCTTATGTCTCGTTGGCCCTCCTGGTGTGGGCAAAACATCATTGGGTCGTTCCATAGCAAAAGCATGTGGGCGCGAATTTATTCGTCAGTCTTTAGGCGGCGTGCATGATGAATCTGAAATTCGGGGGCATCGCAGAACCTACATTGGTTCTATGCCAGGCAAAATAGCGAGCAATTTGAAAAAAGCAGGATCAATGAATCCTTTATTTTTGCTCGATGAAATTGATAAGCTTGGACAAGATTTTAGAGGCGATCCAGCATCAGCCCTTCTAGAAGTGCTAGATCCTGAACAAAATAGTAATTTCAACGATCATTATTTGGAAGTTGATCTGGATTTATCTGACATCATGTTTGTCACCACAGCGAATAGCATGAATTTACCGCAGCCATTGCTTGACCGAATGGAGATTATTCGTCTTGAAGGCTATACAGAAGATGAGAAGTTAGAAATCGCTAAACGCCATTTGTTACAAGAACAAATTGATGCACACGGCCTTAAAAAAGAAGAGTTTTCTCTATCCGATGAAGCCTTGCTTGATGTCATTCGCTATTATACCCGCGAAGCTGGTGTGCGCACATTAAAACGTGAAATTGCCAAAATTGCGCGCAAATCACTGCGTAGTATATTAGAAGGCAAAATGAAATCAGTTGATGTTACATCTGATAATCTTGTTGATTATTTAGGTGTCCGTAAATTCCGAGTTGGTCTGAGCGAAGAAGAAAACCAAATTGGCGCTGTTACGGGTCTTGCATGGACTGAAGTAGGCGGTGAACTGCTTACGATTGAAGCAATTACGGCCTATGGTAAAGGGCAAATCAAAACGACAGGAAAATTGGGTGATGTAATGGGTGAATCTATCCAAACAGCGCTGAGTTTTGTGAAAGCGCGTGCTCCATCTTATGGTATAAAACCAAGTTTATTTGGTAATAAAGATATCCATATTCACTTGCCTGAGGGTGCGGTCCCAAAAGATGGACCATCGGCTGGCGTTGGTATGGTAACAGCGATGATCTCTACGCTGACAGGCACAGCTGTTAGGCGCGATATTGCCATGACAGGTGAAGTTACATTACGCGGCCGTGTTTTGCCTATTGGCGGTTTAAAGGAGAAATTATTGGCGGCGCTTCGCGGTGGTATTAAAACCGTATTGATACCGAAAGATAATGAAAAAGATTTAACAGAAATTCCTTCTAAAATTACCGATGGGCTTGAAATCATTCCTGTTGATCATGTTGATCAAGTTTTGGTGCATGCATTAACGCAGACATTGACGGCTATCGAATGGAGCGAAGCCGATGAATTAGCGGTTTTATCATCCGTTACGGTGAATAAAGATCAAGGCGGTGCTGTTAAGCATTAAATTGCGCGGGAAAGCTGTAAATATTGTTCAAAAGCTACTTTTTTTGTTAAAAAAAAATAATTTAGCGTAAAATGGTACTTTTTCGGGATTTTTCTTTTGACATAATCGCTATTTTACTTCTTATTCCCTTACAGTATTTGTTGATTCTCAATGAGTCTATAAGCACTAAGTTATAATTTTTTTTGGAGAGGGGGTATTTATACCATGAATAAACAAGATCTCGTTTCTGCAGTTGCCGACTCAGCAGGACTAAGCAAAGCTGATGCGGCAAAGGCTGTTGAAGGTGTATTTGACGCTGTAACTGGTGAATTGAAAAAAGGTGGTGAAGTTCGTTTGGTTGGTTTTGGGACATTCTCTGTTTCACGCCGCAAAGAGTCTACAGGCCGCAACCCACGCACTGGCGAACCAATGACGATTAAGGCATCTAACGTACCTAAATTTAAAGCAGGTAAAGCGCTTAAAGATGCTGTAAATTAATATTCGTCTTTAAGAATTATATAGAAAAGGCTCTTTTTAGAGCCTTTTTTTATGCGTAAAATATTTTTCATATAGCTCATAAAAGTGAGTCTTTTGGGAAACACCACAAGGGATGGAGTCGACTGCAGCGGTGGTGACTCAATATATAGTGTGGGTCTCTTTTTGTTCTTATGGGTTAACCATATATTTGCCCTTTTTCTGCTAGTTAATGCCCTTGACGTTAACCATATTCGGACTCATTTGTGAATGTTTATGAGTTAAAAAGCAGTGCAATATCTGTGTGCAGGCAATATTTTGCTTGTGTATAAGGAAAATATAATGGGCGTAATTGATCATATTAACAAAAGCGAGAGCAAAGCGCTTAATCGCAAAGGGCAAGATAAAAAGGTAGATGCCACCTTGCCTTTGGGGCAAATTTTGCGCGGTGATTGTGTTGAGGCGATGCGCTCAATTCCTGATGCTAGCATTGACCTTATTTTTGCTGATCCGCCTTATAATCTTCAACTTGGTGGAGATTTACAGCGCCCAGATGGTAGCCAAGTAGATGCTGTTGATGATGATTGGGACAAGTTTGACACATTTAAAATTTATGATGATTTTACTAAGGCTTGGCTCAAGGAAGCACGGCGTATATTAAAACCCAATGGAAGTTTATGGGTTATTGGTAGCTATCATAATATCTTTCGTGTGGGAGCTTTGCTCCAAGATGAAGGATATTGGATATTGAATGATATTATCTGGCGCAAATCTAATCCAATGCCCAACTTTAAGGGTACTAGGTTTACCAATGC
This sequence comes from uncultured Sphingorhabdus sp., assembly GCA_947501885.1. Classification (GTDB taxonomy): domain Bacteria; phylum Pseudomonadota; class Alphaproteobacteria; order Sphingomonadales; family Sphingomonadaceae; genus Sphingorhabdus_B. Next base: position 83,800 of record CANMXN010000001.1, read on the forward strand.
GCATGAGACATTGATTTGGGCCGCACGCGATGAAAAGGCCCGTTATACTTTTAATTACCGCGCGATGAAGACGCTTAATGATGAATTGCAAATGCGATCTGATTGGTTATTTCCTATTTGCAGCGGGCAAGAACGTATTAAACGCAATGGAACAAAAGCGCATCCTACACAAAAACCCGAAGCCCTACTATATCGCTTGCTCTTAGCAACAACCAAACCAGGTGATGTCGTGCTTGATCCATTCTTTGGCACAGGGACAACAGGCGCGGTGGCCAAGCGATTAGGTCGTGAGTGGATTGGCTGTGAACGTGAAGAGAATTATATAGAAGTGGCGGAGCAACGTATCGCAGATGCATTGCCGCTAGATGAGTCTTCTTTAAAGACGATGCAAGCACCGAAACCATCTCAACGGGTTGCATTTGGTGTGTTGGTTGAAAATAATTATCTTAAACCAGGTGTTATTTTGTCGGACAAAAAAGGTCGCAATAAAGTGAAGGTGCGTGCTGATGGATCATTAGAAGGCGAAAAAGGACTGGCTTCTATCCATAAAATGGGGGCTTTGGTCCAAGATGCTCCATCGTGTAATGGGTGGACATATTGGCATTATATGGCTGATGACGGGGCGTTGACAAATATCGATACGTTGAGGCAAAAATATCTATTGGCGACTGAGGCTTGATCAATATAATATTATCTGGCTACAGCTCTACATTATGAGCATCTATTTAAAACCTGTCCATTTTATTGAAAGCCCGCAGCAATATGCTGGCAAAAGTGAGCGTTTGGCAGGGTCTTTGATATGGTTTGCTAGACTTGAAATTATCCACCGTGAAGGCGCTATTATTAAGCGCGAGATAATTGCATTAGAGGATTGGGATAATTATGTTGGGCAATTGAGCGTAACTGATGCCGCTCGTCTTCAAAGCCAATATATGAATATAATATCGCCAAAAAATACATTAGAATTGGGTTCGGATGAATCTCCCAAAACACTTAGATTTGATCAACCTATTGTCATGGGCATATTAAATGTAACGCCTGATAGTTTTTCCGATGGCGGAGAATATAGCAGTGATATTGAAAAAGCCGTTGAGGCAGGTTTTTCTATGGCTAGTGCTGGGGCTACGATTATCGATATTGGCGGCGAGTCGACACGTCCAGGGGCTAAAATTATATGGGAAGGTGATGAGGCTGAACGCATATTACCCAGCGTAAAGCGCTTAGCTGAATATATGGTTGTTTCTGTAGATACACGCAAGGCATTGGTTATGGAGCAAGGCTTAAGTGCAGGTGCTGATATTATCAATGACATATCGGCTCTTGGATATGACAAAAGATCTATCGAAGTTGTGCGTGATAATCAGGTGCCAATTATAGTGATGCACGCTCCATCACAAGGGGATAACCCGCATGATAATGCTGATTATGATGATGTTCTTTTTGACGTATATGATTGGCTAGAAAACCGCGTGAATGAGATCGAAGCATCAGGCATATCGCGTGAAAAAATCATGGTCGACCCAGGTATTGGTTTTGGTAAAAATTTAAATGAAAACCTGCATATCATCAATAACCTGTCAATATTTCATGCAATTGGTTGTCCCATTGTTTTTGGTGCAAGTCGTAAGCGGTTAATCGGAGCTTTGTCAAAAGAAGAGAGTGCTGATAAAAGACTGAGTGGATCGCTATATCTTGCTATGAAAGCTGTTGAGCAAGGTGTCCATATCGTGCGTGTGCATGATGTTGTGGAAACGGTTCAGGCGCTGCGGGTGTGGCGCGGCCTACGTGATGCGGCGCTAACCTCACCTGCTTAATTTTAAATACTGTTCTAAGCAGCGCTATCAATACCGAGGTCAGATAGTTTGCGATAGAGAGTGGAGCGACCAATACCGAGTCGTCTGGCAACTTCGGTCATGCGCCCACGATAATGTCCAATAGCAAGGCGTATCACATCGGCTTCAATCTCTTCTAAACGACGTAAATTTCCGTCATCTTCAAACAATGTAACGCCAATACCGCCGGATGTTTCTGCAATATCAACGAGTTCAGTGTTATTTTTACTCAGCAAAGAAGCTATTTGCGGAAATTCACCCTCCGTGAGTGCATCACGCTCGCATAATACGGCGGCTCGGAATAATGCGCTTTGAAGCTGACGTACATTTCCTGGCCAATCATAACCATTGAGCATGGACAATGCGCCGTCGGTAATACCAAGGCTACGCAATCCAGGTTGAGAAGCCATTCTCGATAGAAAATGCCGTGCTAATGCAGGCAAATCACTTTTGCGATCGCGTAACGGCGGTATGGTCAATTGTACTACATTTAATCGATAATAGAGATCTTCACGAAAAGAACCATTTTCAATCTTATCGGGCAAATTGCTGTTAGACGCAGAAAGTACCCGTACATCAATTTGATAGCTATGATTACAGCCTATGGGTTGAATCTCATTTTTGGTAAGAAGCCTTACCAAACGAATTTGTGTTTCAGTAGGCAGATGATCAACTTCATCCAAGAAGATAGTACCACCTTCAGCTTGTTGGATAATGCCAATACGGCGATCAAAAGCGCCAGCAAATGCATTTTTTTCATGACCGAATAAAACTGAGTCCAATAAATTAGGAGCTAGTGCTCCGCAATTTACTTTTAAATAAGGCTGCTTTGATCTTGGACTTGCTGCTTGAATAGCATCGGCGATGACTTCTTTGCCAACGCCGCTTTCGCCTTGGATTAAAATCGGCACACGTGATCTCGCGGCTTTAGCAGCAACAGCCAAGGCTGCTCTAAATGGAGGGGCTGAACCAATAATATCTTCAAAATCTAATGCTTGGCTAATTTTTTCGGTAAGAGGCTGTAATTCACCATAATTTTTACTATTATCTGATGCTAGATCAAGGGCTGCAATCATACGTTCTGCAGCTACTGGCTTGATAAGATAATCGGATGCCCCTGCGCGCATTGCTTCTATTGCACTCTCATTTGACCCAATAGATGTCATGAGCATAATCGGTAGAGCAGGTCTGCGTGATTTTAATTCTGCAATGAGGCTTGAACAATCTGAGCCAGGTACGGCTTGATCTAATATGATAGCATCGAGCATCATACCATCTTGTGTACCCAGCATAGCAATAGCCATTTCAGCATCATTTGCCACAATAGTGCGCCATCCAGCGCGTGCAGCAATGCTTGAAACCAAGCGACATTGCGCTGGTTCGTCATCAACAAGCATTAATAGTCTAGTTTTTTCTTCGTTCATATGCATCCTGCATTTCTGATGGTGCAAGAGAATTAGCAGAAAGATGTAAAGAGCTGATTAACGTTAAGGTTAATAAACTTTAATAAATAAAACATGAGTTTATTGTTTTGATTATGCCAGCAACCAAATTACGATATAATTATTGTGTAAAATAATGATGGCTTTTCTAATCAGGTTGAGAATTGCGAAATATCTGTTTAGGGTAAGAAGAAAAAATAAAGGAGAATCAAATGGCAGGTAATCACAATATTAAAGATGCTTCCGCAACCTATGGTAGCTTTCTAAATATGCTTAAATGGGGATGTATTGCGACAGCAATTGTTACATCATTTGTTGTATTAATCATATCATAATATCGGTATTTCCATGAAAATCACTATCCTTAAAGAAGCGCTTACGGGTGAGAATCGCGTTGCTGCTACGCCTGAAACGGTTAAAAAATTTGTTGCATTGGGCGCGAGTATCACGGTTGAAAAAGGGGCAGGGCTTAATGCTTCTATCGCGGATAGTGATTATAAGGATGCTGGTGCTACTGTCAGTGCGCGATCCGCGGCAATCAAGGATGCCGATATCGTTATGGGCGTGAATGGGCCTACGCCTGCTAGCCTTAAAGATATGAAGAAGGGAGCTTGGCTTATTGCGGGGCTTAATCCCTTTGGCGAACGCAAGCGCGTTGATGCTTATGCCAAATTGGGCATAGAGGCTCTAGCGATGGAATTTATGCCGCGCATTACGCGCGCGCAAAGCATGGATATCCTCTCATCGCAATCCAATCTATCGGGCTATAAAGCCGTGTTAGAAGCAGCATCGCATTATGGCCGCGCTTTCCCGATGATGATGACGGCGGCAGGAACGGTTTCGGCTGCGAAATGTTTTGTCATGGGGGTTGGGGTTGCGGGCCTGCAAGCCATAGCAACCGCGCGGCGCTTAGGCGCGCAAGTATCCGCAACCGATGTGCGCGCTGCCACCAAAGAGCAAATCCTATCATTGGGGGCTAAACCAATTTTTGTTGAGAGCGTCGAAGGTATCGAAGGTGAAGGCAGCGGCGGTTATGCCACCGAAATGAGCGAAGAATATCAAAAAGCACAAGCGCAATTGGTATCATCGCACATTGCAAAGCAAGATATAGTCATTACCACTGCGCTTATACCTGGACGTCCTGCGCCCAAGCTGATTACTGATGCACAGATTAAAACGATGCGTAGCGGCAGTGTGATTGTAGATTTGGCTGCGGAACAAGGCGGCAATGTCGCTGGTGCTAAATCGGGTGAAGTGGTCGAGAAACACGGCGTTAAAATTGTGGGTGCTAGCAACATGCCGTCCCTATTGGCGGCCGATAGCAGCGCATTATTTGCGCGCAATCTCTATAACTTCCTATCCGCTTATTGGGATAAGGATGCAGGTGCGCCTGTGCTGCCCGATGATGATGAAGTGACGATAGGTATTCGTCTAACCAAGGACGGTAAAGTTGTGAATGAGAGGTTGTTGGGTTGAATTACGAGCATATTAAAACATATATATTCGCAAATAAATTTTGGTTGGCCTTAATCCTTATCATTATTGCAGGTTATTCAGCCGGAAAAGACACAGCGCAACGAGAGAATTTGCATGATGAATTGGTTAGAACGGGAATAAAATAATGCATCCACTATCAATATATCGCTTTCAAATTCCTCCCCTGCAAGGGGAGGGGGACCGCGCAGCGGTGGTGGGGTGTCAATATTGATCTCACTGTCTAATCTTGTGAGGCTACACCCCTCCGACAGCCTTACAGGCTGCCACCTCCCCTTAAAGGGGAGAATGTAACTATGTTGCAATGGGACGTTGGTGTTGCTCCTCGAGCAAAGCGGCTCAGAAAAGAGATGACGATGCCAGAGAATATGCTTTGGAAATGTCTTAAGGGCAGTCCCAGTGGAATTAAGTTTCGCAGACAGCATCCATCTGGACCTTATATTGCTGATTTTTATTGTCACCAAGCCAGATTGATTGTTGAAGTTGACGGAATAGCGCATGATTTGGGTGATAATCCAGCAAGAGATGCAAAGCGAGATGCATGGTTTACAGAACGAAATATAGAAGTGATAAGAGTGAAAGCAGCGGATATTTTGAAAGATTCCATGAATATAGGTCAATCAATTATAGACTATGCCAAAGATAAGATAGCTAAGGAAAAATAATGGACTTTATATCAATATTATCAATTTTTGTGATGGCCTGTTTCGTTGGTTATTATGTGGTTTGGTCCGTAACGCCAGCGCTCCATACGCCGCTCATGGCGGTGACCAATGCGATTAGCTCTGTTATCATTGTGGGCGCATTAATTGCGGCCGCAGCAGCGGGTAGTCCAACAGCCAAATGGCTAGGCCTTATTGGTGTTGTCCTTGCGAGTGTGAATATTTTTGGTGGTTTTGCTGTCACAGAACGTATGCTGGCCATGTATAAGAAGAAGGAGAAGAAATAATGCGCTTTTCCTCTGTTATTAATAAGTTTTCGGCCATGTCGCTATTAACAAAATTGCTATTATTCGTTGCTGTTTTACTAGGTTCCGCTTTGGTGCCTGCTTATGCAGCGAGCGGTGGTGAAACATCGGTGAATCCCTATGTGGCTGTGGCCTACCTGATATCAGGTATTTTGTTTATATTGGCATTGCGCGGATTATCATCCCCAGAAACGAGCCGCGCTGGTAATCGCTATGGTATGATCGGCATGCTCATCGCGGTGGTTACGACGCTAATCACTCATGATGTAGCGAGTCTTCCTGAAATATTAGCCGCAATTGCTATTGGCGGTGTGATTGGTTTTGTCACAGCGCGTAAGATTGCGATGACGGATATGCCGCAATTGGTTGCTGCATTCCACTCATTGGTGGGTATGGCTGCTGTATTAGTGGCCTTGGCAGCATGGCTAAACCCTGAGGCTTTTGACATTACAGATGCTGCTGGTCAGATATTTATGGTTAGCCGTATTGAGATGGGACTTGGCGTAGCTATCGGTGCGATTACATTTAGTGGTAGCGTTATCGCTTTCCTTAAACTGAACGGTAATATGTCAGGTGCGCCGATTATGCTTCCTGGACGCCATTTGATCAATCTGGGTGTGTTGGGTGCGATTATCTTTATGGTAGCAGCCTATGCAGTATCTGGCGCTGGTGGTGCTGGTGAAGGGCAATTATTCATCTGGATTACTGTTGCTGCTTTTATCATAGGTTTCTTGCTCATCATTCCAATTGGCGGTGCGGATATGCCCGTTGTCGTATCGATGCTCAATAGCTATTCGGGTTGGGCTGCGGCCGCCATGGGCTTTACGCTTGGCAATACAGCCATGATTATTACAGGGGCTTTGGTGGGGTCTTCGGGAGCTATTCTATCTTACATTATGTGTAAGGCTATGAATCGTAGCTTTATCAGCGTGATAGCTGGCGGTTTTGGTGCAGATGATGGGGGAGCAGAGAAGGGCGAGAAGATTGATCGTCCTTGGAAGCGTGGAAGCGCCGAAGATGCAGCTTATATGATGAAACAAGCTGAGAATATCATCATAGTTCCTGGCTATGGTATGGCTGTGGCGCAAGCGCAGCATGTGTTGCGTGAGATGTGTGAAGCCCTGAAAGAAGAAGGCGTGGGCATTAAATTTGCCATTCACCCTGTTGCGGGCCGTATGCCAGGGCATATGAATGTTTTGCTTGCTGAAGCCAATGTCCCTTATGATGAAGTATTTGAACTTGAAGATATTAACAGCGAGTTTTCTCAAGCGGATGTAGCCTTTATCATTGGTGCGAATGATGTTGTAAATCCTGCTGCTAAGACAGATAAAGGTTCGCCAATATATGGTATGCCTGTTTTTGATGTTGATAAGGCCAAGCAGATATTTTTTATCAAGCGTTCTATGGGTGGTGTCGGCTATGCAGGCGTTGATAATGAGGTCTTCTATATGGATCAAACCATGATGCTTCTCTCTGATGCTAAAAAAATGTGCGAAGAGATTACCAAAGCGCTTTGATAGTGGCTATATCTAATTAGAATTTATGATTCATCTTCTATCAAGATGAGAGCGATTATAGAAATGTCTCTATATAATCAGGGGATGACATGCAAAAAATTGGTTTAATTGGCGGAATGAGCTGGACGTCTACCGAGCTTTATTATCGTTATATCAACAAAAAAATACAGCGAGAGATGGGCGGTATGTGTAGTGCACCTATCTTACTGGAAAGCCATAACTTTTGTGACCTATCGCGTGCGCAAAGTGAAGAGGAGTGGGAGCGTATATATAAACAGCTCTCTCTTTCTGCCAAAAGGTTGGAACGGGCAGGGGCCAGAGCTATTGCCATCTGCGCCAATAGCATGCACCACGTTGCGGATCGCATTGCAGAAGATATTGATGCCCCACTTATTCACATTGCTGATGTTGTGGGAGACCGATTAAAACAAGATGGCATCGCAAAGGCCGCACTTATGGGGACACGAAATGTTACCACCGAAAATTGGTATCGCCAGCGTTTGGTGAAAAAAGGTATATCCTTATTACCCGCCGATAGCGATCGTGCTACCGAAGTCGACCGTATCATCTATGATGAATTGATGATTGGCAAAGTTCGTCGAGATTCTGAACGTACGCTCAAAACATTTATTACCAATATCGATAAACAAAATGTCGAAGCTATTATTTTGGGCTGCACAGAATTAAATATGGTGGTTGATACAAAGGCCAATATTTTGCCTATTTATGATAGTATGGAAATCCACAGTGATGCGATTGTTAGCCTTATTTTATCGGATACTAAGTGACGGATATATAAGATATTGATAATGTTAAATAAATAATGGTTGCAAATTGAAATCACTTCTTACATTCTACTACTAAGGAGTGAAACAATCATGAAATATATCGTCAGCGCTGCCTTGATCAGCGGTTTAGTTTTGAGCGCGACCAGCGCTTATGCGAAAACTATAAATGTGGCCCCAGGTCCAAATGCCCAAGAAGAACTTCAAGAAGCATTAATCCTAGCCGAAAAAGGCGATGTGGTTGAACTGGCTGCTGGTAAATATGTCTTAACCGATGGTCTTTCTTTAGATGTTGATGGGGTAACCATCAAAGGGCAAGGTGATGATAAATCTATATTAGATTTCAGCAATCAACAAGCATCTGGTGATGGTTTATTGGTGACATCGGATGACGTTTTTTTAACGGGTTTTGCTGTTGAAAATAGCAAAGGTGATGGCATTAAAGCTAAAGGTGCAGACCAGATTATCTTTTCTAAAATCAGGGTGGAATGGACAGCTGGTCCCGATGAGAAAAACGGTGCTTATGGTATATATCCCGTGGAGAGCAAAAATGTGCTGGTTGATAGTGTCCAAGTCTATGGTGCATCAGATGCGGGTATCTATGTAGGACAATCGCAAAATATCATTGTTCGATATTCAATAGTGAAAAATAATGTGGCGGGAATTGAAATAGAAAATAGCTATGGTGCCGATGTTTATTTTAATGTCGCAACCGAAAATACAGGTGGTATATTGGTATTTGATCTGCCTGATATTCCGCAACAAGGCGGCAAAGATGTGCGGGTCTTTAACAATTATGTTATCAATAATAATACCAAAAACTTTGCGCCTGAGGGCAATATAGTCGGAACGGTTCCAGCAGGAACTGGCGTGATGGTAATGTCTAGCCGCAATGTTGAAGTATTTGAAAATATTTTAGACGATAATGCGACTTCCAACATATTGGTGGTGGGTTACCCTAATCAAACCAAAGATAAAAATTATAATCCAAGACCGATTGATGTTCGGATATTTAGCAATCGCCATGGCAATGCGGGTTATAAAGGCGATTTCCCAGGTAGTGATGCATTGGCGCAAGCACTTGGCGGTTCGCTTCCCCCAATCCTTTATGATGGTACGGGAGAGAATATTCAAATTAGTGATAATGTGCCTGCTATAACGCTTAATATTTCAGAGGCTGGTAGACCATTAACAGAAGCAATGCCATCCCCATTTGCTAGTGATAGTGAATTTGAAGGACAGAAGTTGAAAGCCATCATCATGCCAACACAAATGGAGGATAAGGTGGCTTCAACATTGAGCTTGAAAGAAAAAGCACAATAATGTTGGAGCGATTTTCCGCGATAATGATAATAGGGTCATTATTGATAGGCGCGGTGGAGTTATCCCGAACAGCCGATGATAAAATAACATCAGAAGCTTTTCCTCGCACCTTATCGGAATTTGGTTTTTTTGAGAATGGCAATGGCTTAAAACCTAATGACCAACTGATCTCTTATGATCTAAAGTCACCCTTATTTTCAGATTATTCCGAAAAACTGCGTTATATCTATATTGCCGATGGAAAGTTTGCTCGCGCTAATGGTGATGGCTTGATAGACTTTCCAGTGGGAAGTGCGATTATCAAAACTTTTGCATATCCGCAAAATGGCAACATGAAATTAATTGAAACGCGCGTATTATTGCGCCGAGAAGAGGAATGGGTTGCCCTTCCTTATGTTTGGAATGATACGCAGGATGAGGCGGTACTTAAACTAGCGGGTAAAAGGCTCAAAACACACTATGTTGATGATGGAGGTAAAACGCACAATATTAATTATGCTGTTCCTAATAAAAATCAATGTAAAGAATGTCATGGCTTGAATAATGTGGTTACGCCCATTGGCCCGAAAATCCGTAACTTAGCCCCCGAGAGTTTGGAACATCTGCTTTCTTCTGGTAAGTTAAAATTAGAAGGCAAAGATATTCACCCGAAATGGGATGATAGCCTCACCAGTGACTTGGATCGAGATGCGCGGGCGTATCTTGATATCAATTGCGCGCATTGCCATAATAGGCAGGGCTCTGCCAGCAACTCTGGTTTATTCTTAAATTATGAAGAGAGTGATCCAGTGGCTTATGGTATATATAAACGCCCTGTTGCTGCTGGGCGGGGCAGTGGGGGACTGAAATTTTCAATTGATCCTGCTAAGCCAAATGAGTCAATCATAATCCATCGTATGAAGAGCGCTGAAGCAGGCGTTGCTATGCCACAAATTGGACGTTCTATTGTACATGATGAAGGCGTAGCTCTGATTAGCAATTGGATTGAGCAGATGGATGCCGATAAATATTCCGCCCAATAGCCGAGATGAGGCTTAAAATTTAAATGATACTGCCGTTCTGATTATTGTAATTGGAGGTGAAAATGGCAATATCAACAAAGTTACATGGAAAATTATTGGTGCATCGCGGGCATTTGGAATATTGTATGCGCCGCGATGATATAGAGACAATATATGCTGCCTATTGCCGCTTCAGAGATACTATTGTTGAGGTTGGCCATCATGACCATTGGAAGAAGAACCCTGAAGATCTGCGCAAATATATGAACTTACTCAATGATTGTGAGAGTAAGATGCGAATATTTGGAGCAAAAATGACGGGAGTGGCACCTTCGCTAAGAATGGCGAGTTAGTTTAATTGGCCGCAGTCCATTTTTGTGTTTGGCAGAAAATAGCGATACAACCCTTTACTACCAAACGGCCATTTTTGTCTTTGTATAATACAGATTTATAGCTTTTTCCGCTCTTAGGGTCGTAAACACGGCCTTTCCATTTTTTTCCGTCCGCCTTGAAATCTGTTAGAAAGTTAAGGCCTAATAATTTACGTGAACGCAGTTTTTCATTGGGGTTTTTAGTATCTCTCTGGTTGACACCATTAGGAGGTGGAATCAAAAACTTTGTAATCCGCCCACATAATGTTGCGCCGCAATTTCCTATTGTTACAATAGCATCTTTATCTTGAGTTTTCCATTTACCGCTAATTGATGCAGGCGCAGCAATCGCCGTTGTTGACACAGAAAGTGCAGATAAAGCAATGAGGTAGGAAATAGAATTACGCATATATATACTCCGAATAGACAAATGATTATTCGCTTGTTTCGTTATTACGGTTACATAATATATCCGAGGAAACTAAGATAGGGTAATTATATATTCTTTACATTATATAGTGCCTTTTCTTAATCTTCTAATATTGATTTATAGGGTTTTTATTCGCCATTAGCCCTGCTATCGCGTGATTATGAATGATGTGATTTTATATGATTATTGGCGTAGTTCTGCTGCTTATCGCGTTCGTATCGCGCTTAATTTAAAAAATATTAGCTATCAATCCACTGTGATTGACATTGCGGCGGGTGATCAAAAATCAACCGATTATATATCGAAAAATCCGCAAGGCTTGGTGCCTATGCTTTCCATTGATGGGCATAATTTAACGCAATCAATGGCGATCATTGAGTATTTGGATAGGCGCGATAATGTTAATGCTTTTTATCCGACAGATCCTATTCAACGCGCACATAGCATAGCGCAGGCGATGATTATTGCTTGTGATATTCATCCGCTCAATAATTTACGAATATTGAAATATTTGCGCGGTGAATTGCAGCAAGATGATCAAGGTGTAAAGGATTGGTATCATAAATGGATTGTCGATGGCTTTCAGGCATTAGAAAAAACTGCCCCTGAGGATGGGTTTTTCGGCGGGGTTAATCCTGATATAGTTGATATCTGCCTCGTTCCACAAATGTATAATGCACGAAGGTTTGATACGCCTTTGGGTGATTTCCCAAAGTTAGTGGCTCTTGATGCACGCTGCAATGGGCTTGATGCTTTTCAAAAAGCTATCCCAGAGAATGTTAAGTCCTAACTATTTGCTTTAGTATAATTAAAGGTATTCATATGCGTATTAAAGGCGGTTGTTATTGTGGTGCAGTGCGTTACGAAGCTGAGAATAAAATATTAATGAAAACGGAGTGCTTTTGTCGGCAATGTCGATATTTGACGGGTGGTAATTCATTATTGGCTATGGCGGTACCAAGTGATGGCTTTACAATAACTGGGACAGTAAAAACCTATACTAACCCTAATATAGAAAATGCTGTTAACCGGGATTTCTGTCCAGAATGCGGAACACATTTATGGACAAGGGCATTAGGGTTTCCTCAAGGCATGATCTTAAAAGTAGGAACGCTGGACACGCCCGGTATTTTTGAAAAAGCAGAAAGCGCGAATTATGTGTGCGATGCCGAACCTTATCATCGCTTGCCAGATGATATGCCAATTTACCAGAAATGGATGAAATAGTTTATGTTTAAAAGTCTCTTAATTACCTCTTCATTTGTAGCGGTGTCTTTTGCTAACCCTGTCTATGCACAGGCGGTAACAGAATTAGTGTCGGTAAACCCTCCATGTGATGAAGGCGAAGATTGTATATTGACTGAGACAACAAAGGAGATTGTCGTTATTGGCGGTGCTCTTGAAGATCCAATTGGTGATCGCGCCTATAATATTACTACTATTACGCCTGACCCCCAATTCCGTCTTGAAAATGAATTGCGAAAAGTTGCTGGCTTACAACAATTTAGAACCAGTGATGCCCGTAGTGCTAACCCTACAAGCCAAGGGATAACATTGCGTGGTCTAAATGCGAATGCGGCTTCGAGAGCATTGTTATTTTTGGATGGTGTTCCGCAGTCCGATCCTTTCGGTGGTTTCGTTTCTTGGCCAGGCTATGATGCGTTGCCAATAGCAGAAGCGCGCGTTAAACGCGGTGGTGGTAGCGGTGCGGATGGGCAAGGGGCTCTCGCTGGTACGATTGAACTTTTCAGCGATAATGTAGGCAATCAATTTAATCTTAATGCAGCCTATGGCAGCCGTGATACAGTAGAAAGCAAATTGGTCTTTGGCCGTGAGTTAGGGGCAGGGCAGCTTACGTTATCTGCAAGTTATGCACGCGGTGATGGTTTTATCCCTATTGTAGAGGGGCAACGCGGAGCAATTGATAGACCAGCGGCCTATGAACAAGCAGGCGTGGCACTGCGGTTTGTAGTGCCTTTGTCAGATAATACCGAACTACAGAGTAGCATCAGGGCTTTTACCGATGATCGTGAGCGCGGTTTTGAATTTAGTGAAAACCATAATGATGGTGCTGATGCGAGCATTAGAATTGTGAATCGCAATGATAGTGGTTGGCAATATTCTGCTTTGGCTTATGTACAAATTCGTAACTTTGATGTCAGCTTTGGTGGGCAGATTCCAGCGGACCGCGGCACAGTAAATCAAGTGTTTGAACAATTTAATGTGCCATCAACGGGATTAGGGGCGCGTTTCGAAGTCAGACCTTATCTGGGTGATAACACCCAAATTCGTCTTGGAGGAGATTGGCGTAGAACTGTTGGCGAGACTAATGAAAACTTCTTTTTTCAAAATGCTGTTCCAACGAGAGGGCGTAACGCAGGCGGTAACAGTGATACCTATGGGATATTTTCTGAAATTACATTAAACCCAAGTGAGGCCCTGATAATTACAGGTGGTGCGCGTATAGACTTTTGGAATATTAGTGATGGTTTTCGGCGTGAATTTGAGCTGATAAACCCATTTCCTGGCGCGCCGCGTTCTGATGATGTGTTTGATGATCGCAGCGGTACAGAATTTACAGGACGTATTGGTTTGGCTTATGAGATTGCCTCTAATATTAGCTTTAATAGCGCAGCATATCTCGGCTGGCGATTGCCAACTTTAAATGAATTATTTCGCCCATTTCGTGTTGGTCCCAATGCGACAGCAGCAAATGAATTGTTAGAACCCGAGCGCTCTCAAGGGTTTGAGGCGGGCATTAGCTATAATAATGAGATTATCAACTTTGGAGGAACATTATTTTATAACCGCTTGGAAGATGCAATTGCCAATGTATCACTTGATAGCGGGCCTGGATTATTTCCAGGGGTTGGTTTTGTGTCTGGTGCGGGTATCTTCTCACAAAGGCAAAATATTGATGCAGTCGTATCGCAAGGTATCGAAATTGATGCTGGCGTAGATTTTAATGATAAAATATCAGCAAGAGTATCCTACAGCTATATTGATGCTGATATTCGTTCTAGCGGTGTCTCGGCATCAATTAATGGGTTTAGGCCAGAGCAATTGGCCAACCATTATGCAGGTGGCTCTATTGATTATAATGATAGCGTTGGAAATTCATTCTCTGTATCTGGTAATTATATTGGTACACAGTTTGAAAATGATATCAATACATTGGCGCTGTCAGATTCCATAAAGTTTGATGCATCGGGAGTCTTAAGAATAAATAATAATCTGTTTTTAAATGCGCGTATTTCTAATATTTTCGATGCTCAAATAGAGGCAGCTATATCTTCAACAGGAGTTATTGAACGCGCACAGCCTAGAACAATATTGGTTGGTTTACAGATAAAGCTGTAATTCTATATGCTTCCTTGATTATATTTCTTAATTTTATTATGCATTATTTACCATGCAAGATTTGAAACTAGAAACATTCGTGCCGTATCAACTGTCGGTTACTTCTAATGCCATCAGTGCTCTTATTGAGAGTCAATATAGTAGAGAATTTGATCTGCGTATGTCTGAGTGGCGTCTTATGGCTATTTTAGGCGAGATCGATCATGCAACGCAAAGCATATTGGTAGAACTCACACAAATGGACAAGGTCACTATAAATCGAGCGACCAAAGCTTTGTCAGAACGTAAGTTGATAGTGCGCTCTCCTAATTATGCTGATGGTAGATCTCATTTACTGGCTTTATCGGAAACGGGTAAAGAGCTTTATGTGAAGATTGTGCCAATGGCTATACGAATAGAGAGCAAAATTCTGAAAAGTCTGGATGAAGGTGAGAGAGACCAGCTGATGAATATTTTGGCAAAGCTAAAGAAGGCTGTTCCGCCTGTATAATCTATAATCAAGTTAGATATTTAAAATTGTTTTTATAATAAAAAAGCGGCCCAGAATGAGCCGCTTTTTCTATTTCTATATACCGCTTTAGAGCAATACGTCTGAGATTGAACATGCTGCCGGTCCCAAGATCACAATGAATAGGGTTGGTAGAATGAACAAAATAAGGGGAACCGTCATAATAGCAGGAAGCCTTGCTGCTTTTTCTTCGGCCTTCATCATACGATCATTTCTAAACTCTGCCGATAGAACGCGTAATGCAGAAGCAAGAGGGGTACCATATTTTTCTGTCTGAATCATGGTGGTTACAACGCCTTTGATGGAATCCAAATTAACACGATAGGCAAGGTTTTCAAAAGCAAGACGGCGCTCTGTTAAAAAGCCCAACTCAATTGCAGTAAGGGCAAATTCATCACCCAATTCAGGGTATCCGCGGCCTAATTCTTTGGCAACACGGTTAAATGATGTATCAACTGTTAAGCCAGCTTCAGCACAAATAACGAGTAAATCTAAAGCATCGGGTAAACCTTTGCGAATTAAGTCGGTGCGTTTTTTAATGAGATTATCTAGATATAAATCAGCGCCTTTATAGCTAATAAAACCAATGATAGCGAAGGTCCCTAATTTTTTCATTGGTGTAGTTGGGTCCATAACGCCAAGTAGATATATAGCAATGGCAGCACCACCACCAATTACTATTGGTAATACCAAGCGGCTAAAAATTACAATAACAGCCAATTCTTTTCGTCTAATACCAGCTTGAAATAGTTTTTGCTGGGCATCTTTTAGTTGGTCATCCTGAAGAACTTTCAACTTAGAAAGCATAGAACGCATAGAGTCGGTTGTTTCGTTATTACGAACTATTTTAGCCCGTTTTTTGGCGGTTGATGCTGTTATCCCCGCTTTTAATTGTTCTCGCCTATCATTTAGCGATTTTACACGCTTTGCCATAGGGTCTTTAACTGTAACGGCTGCATATATTGCTGTCATGACAGCAAAAGTAGCAACTGCAGTTAAGATGGTCGCAACGTAAAATACGTCTATGCCTAATAATGTTGGGCCTGCCTCTATGCTCATGGCTTTACTCGCATCCTTAACTTAAATTTCGAAACTGATCATTTTGGACATGATGAATACACCAATACCCATCCAACAGGCTGCGCCTAATCCAGCAATAATCAACCTTTCATCAGAAAAGAAACCAGCCAAATAATCAGGATTTACAAAATGGATCATCCCAAAGACCATGAATGGTAAAGCGCCCACAATATATGCCGATGCTTTAGATTCTGATGACATCGCTTTAATTTTTAATTTCATTTGCGCACGATTACGCAAAACATTGGCGAGGTTACCCAGCGTCTCGGCTAGGTTACCACCTGTCTCACGCTGAATCGCAAGAGTTATCGTGAAAAATTGAAATTCTGCTGTACCCATGCGATCCGCTGCTTCTTGCAATGCATCTTCCATGGTTTTACCGATTTTAATTTTCTCGGTTACAAATTGAAACTCTTCTCCAACAGGGCCAGGTATCTCTCTTGCAATAACACCTAATGTCTCACTAACTGGTAGGCCAGATTTAAGACCACGCACAAGCAATTCAATGGCATCTGGGAAATTATTCGTGAATGTTGTAATGCGTTTTTTAATTAGAAAACCGACTACAAAATGTGGAATACCCAAACCAATGAATAGGCCGATACATAATGCTAATAATGGAGGTGCTCCATTGAATAATAGAGCAAGAAATAGAAAGAGGAAAAGTCCTCCAGAAACGGTAAGATAAGATTTTAAAGTCCAACTTTTCCCAGTTTGAGCTAAACGTAGGCGCAATTTATCAGAACGACTAATATTTACGCCTTCGCCTTGTAGGATTGGCTTTCTTGCAGCAATAGCGCGTTTCATTTGCGCTTCAACTTTTGTTTCATCACTATCAGAATGACGACCTTTAACGGCGCTTAAGCGCCGTGTGGTTGCTTTACCCGATGATGGACCAATAAATGCAAATCCGAGCAAGGCTATGACGCCAAAAACTCCGATAATTAGGATGAAAAATTGCATATCCATATGTTAAGCCTTTATGGTCTTGATTAATTCAAGGTCTACCTTGAACTGATTATTTCTCTTTTTTTGATAAAATTGACTTAAAGCCGCTCAATTTATTCATCATTGACTTTTTGCCGCCAGCATCTTGATCGCTCTCTTCTTCTGCATCAACACTGCCCAAAATTGCCTCAGCAATTTTATTGATCATATTTGATGCTTTGCTGTTAGGTGCAGCAGCAATAAGCGTTTGACCTAATTTAGAAGCTTGAGTGGCAGCTTTGGGGTCCGCAGGAACTATAAAGTCAATTGTATTATCAATTGAGCTTTCAAATTCTTTACGTGATATTTCATTAGTAGAAGAGTTAACTTTATTAGCTACAATAATGACCTTAGCTTGCATAGCGTTTGTGCTGAGCCATGCTAATATCCTAATCGTATCGCGTGCAGCTGCTAATGTTAATTCTGTATTGATGATAACGACGTTTAAATCATGCGCTAAATGTGGATAATCAATCAACATATTGCGAGGAGCATCAATAATACTATTATCAAAAGCGCTACGAAATTCTTCTTGTAGTTGGAAAAATGCACTACCATCGCTCATGATTGGAGCGTTCATAGGTGCTTCCGCCGAGAGAATAGAAAGATTGTCATTTGCCTTAATCAATGCACGTTCGATAAATAAGCCATCAATACGACTTGGATTATCGATCGCATCGATAAGACCACGACCAGGTTCTAAATCTAGGGTTAGCGCTCCTGTTCCAAAGTGGACATCAAGGTCTAAATAGCCCGTTGAATATTCCATTTTCTCACTTAAGATCCAAGCAAGTGAAGTTGCTAAAGTAGATGCTCCAGACCCGCCTCTTGTTCCTACAATAGCTGTAGAAATGTGAGTACGCTCAGTACCATTTTCTTCTTGCTTTGCAGTCGTTAGGCTGATTTGTGCATTATTTATCGCATCACGCAATGTATCTGGATTAAGTGGTTTTAACAAATAATCTTGCAGACCAGAGATGATTAAATCACGATATAAGCGAACATCATTCACTTGTCCCATAGCAATCACCACTGTGCCAGGTTCGCATACTTCTGCTAGTGAATTGATATCATTAATAGGATCGCCAGATTCTGACAAATCTACCAATAATATTTGTGGACTTGCAGCCACAGATAGTGATTGAATAGCATTACGAAGACCGCCTTTATTGGCTTTTTCTTCGGACCAGCCCATTTCACTACAAACAGAGCGTGTCACATCTAATGTGGCTTCATCGCACACAAATGCCATAAAAGGGTCACGTGAACCGGCTTGACCAGCTTTCCAAGGTGCATTCATTTTATTGTCCTCCTCCGCCAGCGGTTGTACTTCCAACTTCTCCAGCTACACTTGGTTTCGCATTATAAGCATCAATAGCTTTTTTACCATTTGTGGGATCTGAAGAGCTTTTATTTACGCCGCGTACCAGATCTTCTGGATCAGCGATCATAGCTGCTAAATTACTATTGTTGGCACAACCATAATTACTGTGATTAGAGCTATTAAAGTTTGAAGATGATGATCCTTCCCAATTTGGGCAAGAAGGAACAGACGCTGAAGAACGTGTTACAATTATACGGATAGAACCAGAAGGAATTTGACCTTCAGTTAAAGGAGCTTGTTCCTGCAATAATAGACCTCTATTAGCGGCTAGATTTGTAACAGTCTGTGTTGCTAGAGCATTTGAAAAGCTTGAACCGTAGTCAATAGAAACTCGATCTCCATATCCAATGTTTAATGCATCCATCCATTCAGATAATCTTTTTTGTTCGAAAGCAGCAATACCTTCATCATTTGATAGGTTAACATCTATGGCAAAATTGTTACGTTCAACAACGGGTTGATGAACCGAGTATAAGCCTTTATTGTCGCCTAAGCTGCCAGCGCATGCTGATAATGATAAGCCAATAAGGACGGTTGCTAAAATATGTATTTTTTTCATTTGAATTCTCCGCAATTATTGATCATGAACCAAAGCTAAAACCAGGGGCATTTTTACCCTTAGATTTGCTATCTTGCTTCTTTTTTGCATTACGTTTTGGTTTTGTATTGTTTGACTGACCAGAGCTAATGGATGGAGCAACAGCAACACCCGGTGCAACTTTGGGGCTTGGCCTTTCATCACCACCTTTACCGTTGGTTTTTCCTAATAAAATACGACTTAAATCACTAGGCGCATTATAACCATCGGTGGGTAATTTGATCTCATTAGCATTTACTGGTTTTACCAAATATGGAGTAACAACGATCATTAACTCGGTTTGATTTTTTTGCCAGTTATCGGATTTGAATAAATTGCCTAAAACTGGAACATCACCAATTCCTGGAATTTTTGATATTGATGAATTTGATGCATTAGAGAGTAAGCCTGCAATCATGAAACTTTCGCCAGAGCCTAATTCTACTGTCGTTTCAGCAACACGCTGAGTAATAGCGGGAACTTGGAAACCATTTAAAATCACAGCACCATTGGTAGAGATATCGGAAACTTCAGTACGAAGGCTAATAGAAATACGACCGTCAGATAATACTGTGGGCGTATAAGATAAGCCTACACCAAATTGTTGAAATTCGACGGAGGTGGCGCCTAATCCAGATGACACAGGAACAGGGAATGAACCGCCAGAGTTAAATTCAGCAGTCTGCCCAGAAACAGCGGTTAGGTTTGGACTAGCCAATGTATTGACTAAGCCGACATTTTCGGATGCATCAAGAGCGCCAATAAAATCTAAACCAAGAAAACTTCCTGCAATATTTAAAGTATTATTATCAATAGGGTTTTGTATATCAAACACAGTTTGTCCAGTATTAGGATCAACCGATATTGTGCCCGTATTACGTCCTCTTTGTGCACCAAATAACGTACCATTACCCTGTAAATCTTGGCCTTGAAAGTTTGTGCTTAATGCTTTTGATAAAGAGCGGCTAACTTCAGCAATGCGAACTTGCAAATTTACTTGCAAAGGTGTTGCTGTTCTGAGGCGGCTTACAATTTCAGTGCCTTCACCAGCGAATGCTGCGACCAAACGTTCTGCTTCTGCTGCATCTTCTGGTTGTGCAACTGTACCAGTAAGCAATGTAATACCGTTTAATGTGGTTACATTAATTTTAGCGTGCGGCATTGCCAATAAAAGCATTTGATCAATTGAGTTGATGTTATTGCCAACGCGAATTGTTGTTTTATATACAGTTTTGCCAGAGGCATTTGTTGCATAAAAAGTTGTCTCGCCAGGAGATCTACCAAATAGGTAAATTTGCCGTGCTGATTTTACTTCCACATCGGCAATCGCCGGATTAGCAATAAAAACATCGGTAATAGAAGAATCGAGATTGATTTGCTCACCGCGTCCAATTGATAATGTTAATATTTTTTCAGAAACGCTTTCTTGCGCAGCCAATGGTGCATATAGAGCGGGGGTTGCTACAGATGCGGTTAGAACCGCTAAAGCTGTTAAGCCTGATTTATTGAATATAATATTTTTCATTATTTATCTCCGACCGACAGGAACTTCTGTGGTATTGCCACCACGGCTTACGCGCACTGTAGGTTCATCTTCAGCTTGTTTAGGGGTTTGCGGTGGTACACTGCGGCGCTGAAAACGTGATACGTCTCCACCAGTTGAAAATGTTGATTTACCGCTTGTGGGTTTAGCAACGGCTGTTCGTAATATGTCTGCTTCTTCTTCTGCACTTGCATCAGAAGGAATAGATATTTCACCTGATGCAATGGCTTGTTCCAACTCACTTTGATTGTCAGCTAATGCACGCAAGGATAAGCTAATAGTACCAATAGTTTGAGCAACAGAAATTTTTTCAGCAATGCTAGGCGTTGCCTCTATAGTAACGAGTTTAAATTTGGCTACTACCGTATTTCCAGCCTCATCAACGCGTTGATTGGCGTTTTGATCAGTTGCTAATACCCGCAAATTCTTGATGATTGTTTCTGAAACATTGAGCGGAGGCCCTTCAACGCCATTAACTTTTTGCGTGAGAACCAAATCTACTCTATCGCCAGGAAAAACAAAACCAGATACACCAGTAAGTGTTGATACAGGGACTGAAACCGCACGCATGCCAGGGGTTAGTGCAGCGGCAAGAAAACCGCGATCACTTGGTGCAACAAGAGCACCGCGTGTAATAGGTTGTCCAGCCGTAATTGCATTACGGACCACAGTGCCTACTGGGTTAAAATGTGGGGTTACTTGGCCATCTGCTGTAGCTTCAGGAGCAGCAGGGGCTTCGCCGCCTTCAGATTGAATGAAGTAAGCTTCTTCAACCAATTCTTCAGGCCAAGGCTGATATCCAAAAGAATCAGCTGTCACAATGGTTCCAATAGGAAGTGCGCGTTTAGCGACCATTACCATCGGACCTGTTGGTACAGGCTCTGGCGCTTGTGCGGTTGCTTGTGGAGCAGCAGCACCAGTGCGCAGACTATTTGCAAAGAAAGCAGTAACAGCAGCTATGACTAGCGCTGAAACTAGCAAAATAATTTTTTTCTTATCCATGACGAAATTGGCCTCCTGAAGGTCCTAAAATTGGTATTTGCCGCTTATCCACTAAAATGGTTAAAAAAACGTTCACCTATGATAGTTAAACCAGCGAATGCGATTGCAACGCCATAAGGGACTCGTAATTTATCTTTTTGTTTTAATAGTTTATGGCGTAGCCAAAAAACTATTGTAACAATTGCACCATATATCGCAGTGTAAAATGCTAGGTTGAAAACCTCTTGAAAACTGAACCATAATGCGATGACACTCAAAAGTTTTACATCACCGCCTCCCATCTGTCCTAAAGCAAAGAAAATGCAGAAAAACAAAAAGGTAGCTATTGCAATAAGGAAATGAATACCAACAGCTGATAGAGTGAATGTGCCAGTAGCATACCAGAATAAAGGAGCGAGTATTGCAATTAAGATATTGACTTTATTATAGAGCATACGGCTCTTAAGGTCAGTATATATTGACACAAATAAGCCAAGCGCTAAGCCAGAAAGTGCTATAAGTTCTAAATCAAGATATTCCATAAGTCATGGTTAACAGATAAGGATTACCAAATAGTAAGCGTGCTTAAACTTTTAGAATATCTATAATAATATTAACTATGAGTGACCTAATATCATGAATCGCAGAATAATCCCTTCTATTGCTACTGAGAGTAAGTTTATATTGAGGGATGGTTGGCAATTAAGAAATATTGCATGGCCACGGAAAAGTCAGAAAGATAAGGGCTTTAATGGTTCTTTGCTCTTTTTACCTGGGCGCGGTGATCATTATGAGAAATATTTAGAAACTCTCTCTCAGTTAGATAATGAGGGTATGAATGTAACAGCATATGATTGGCGCGGGCAGGGCGGTTCTGGACGCCTTTTGGACGATCCTACTATTGGGCATATTGAGGATTTTGCTATTTGGATAGCTGATCTGCAAGAAGTTTATGCTGATTGGAAGGCGAATAACCCTGGTCCATATTTTATTATGTCACACAGTATGGGTGGGCATTTGATAATGAGAGCATTAGCGGAAAAAGCCGTCGATCCTGATGGTGTGATTTTATCAGCCCCCATGTTAGGCTTAGCAGCAGACCCTATTCCATTTTTCATCCGTCATGGGGTTGTCAGGCTTTTGATAAAATTTGGTTTAGCAGAAAAACATGCATGGAAAGTAAGTGAGAAACCATTTACGCCTGAGAGTCTTAGGGCAAAAATGCTAACAAGCGATACAGAGCGTTATGAAGATGAAATGTTTTGGTGGAAAGAGCGGCCTGATGTGAAATTAGGGCCAGCAAGTTGGCGTTGGGTAGAGCAAGCTATGAAGTCTACCAGAGCGTTAGAGCAACCTGATGCAATTGAACATATTCATACACCTATCATTATATTCGCAACAACAGGCGATCAATTGGTTGATACTGCACGTATAAAAGAAGATGCGGAGCGATTGCCAAATTGTGAATTAATTTTATTCGGTGATGAGGCTGCGCATGAACTCTTGCGTGAGAGTGATGAAATACGCGATTCCTGTATGAATCATATCTATCGATTTATAGCTGAAAACCAATAATATCTTCATTGTTAGCATTATCACATGAACCATTATGATATCATTATTATAGGCGGCGGTATTGCTGGGGCTAGCCTAGCATATGAGCTGTCACCCCAAAAAAATATATTGATATTAGAACAGGAGTTTTCACCTGGTTATCATGCAACTGGTCGCTCTGCTGCCTTTTGGTCGCAAACTTATGGTGGGCCTTATATTGAACCGCTGACAAGCGCATCTTCGACTTTTTTGAGAAATCCGCCAATGGAATTCCATCATGAGGGTTTCCTAGGGCATCGCGGTGTTATTAATATTGCACATAAAAATCAGAAATCGCTTGTTGATAATATGCTTGATCAATTTGCGAATAATGATGTTGCACTTGAAAATGTTTCACAAGATTTTGTGTGGCAAAGGGTTCCCGATGTAAAAATTGATTGGTCATATGCGGTTTGGGAACCTGATTGCTGCGATATAGATGCGACGGCTTTGCATAATGCTTATCTAAAGGCTGCAAAAAAGAATGGAGTGAAGTTATTATGTTCTGCGCAATATCAAGGTGCCACACGAAAAAGTGAGACCTGGTATGTTACAACCAATAAAGGTGAGTTTAGCGGGGACATTATTATTAATGCGGCTGGTGCATGGGCGGATGATGTTGCTGTGAAGTCAAATGTTGAACCTATTGGCATTACTCCATATCGCCGAACAGTAATAGAATGTCAGATAAAGCAAGACATTCCAGAGACTATGCCTTTGATAGTTGCCTTAGATGGCAGCTTTTATTTTAAAGCCTTACCCCATAATCATATTTGGCTTAGCCCGCATGATGAAACAAAATCTGAGGCATGCGATGCAGTAGCAGAGGAAATTGATATTGCGATAGCAATCGACCGTTTACAGAATGTTGTTGGATGGGATATTGTTAAAATATTGAAAAAATGGGCTGGCCTTAGAAGTTTCTCTCAAGATAGATTACCCGTTATTGGTTTTGATAAAAAAACCGATAATTATTTTTGGTTTGTGGGCCAAGGAGGTTTTGGCATACAAACAGCACCTGCCACTGCGAAAATAGCATCTCATATGATATTGCAAAATATTTTACCGATAGAGTTCAATAATATTGCATTGGAGAGATATAAAGCAGATCGTTTCTAATCTTTGGTTGAAAAAATATTAATTGACGATTTTAATCCTTACGGCATAATCAGAATTCCCAATCATGCGAAAGGATAAAAAATGGCACATTATTTTGAAATTAAAAAGAATAAAGGCGGTGAATTTGTCGCTTATTTTAAATATAATAAGGAATCTATTTTTTGGACAGAAGGGTATTCCAGCAAAGCCAGTGCCAAAAATGCTATTGAGTCTATCAAGAAAAATGGCCCTGAGGCTGAGATACGCGACGAGAGTTAAAGCGTTTTAATCTTCTTCTAATTCAGCCATGATGGCGATGGCGGCATCACTAGCTAATGTGTCGGCGCGTTCGTTACCAGGGTTGCCGTCATGGCCCTTCACCCAAACCCATTCGATATCATGTTCGCCGCATGAAGCAATTAGCTCATGCCATAGATCACTGTTACGGACAGGCTTTTTAGAGGCATTGACCCAGCCATTTCGTTTCCAACCTTCTACCCACTTCGTGATGCCATCAATGACATATTTGCTATCAGTGAATAATGTTACCTTACAAGGTTCAATTAATAGATTTAAAGCGTTAATGGCAGCCTGCATTTCCATACGATTATTGGTGGTGTCAACATCACCGCCAGAAATCTCTTTCTTATGCTTGCCATATTGAATAACTGCACCCCAACCACCAGGGCCAGGGTTACCTTTGCAAGCGCCATCGCTGTAGATATGAACTTCTTTCATTTGAATGTATTAGCCTTTGAAATTCAATATATGGTTAATATTTGTATCGTCTTGATAAAATTCAAGTATCTGTAAGAATGTTAAAGGATTTTTTTTGGTAACCAATGCATCCGCAGGTGTGTTTATCCAATCTACAGTGCGTGATAGCGTGAAACGCAGTGCTGCCCCGCGCAACAAGGTTGAGAAATGTTTAATGCTCTCATCATTAAGAGGAAGTTTGGCATCATAAGTTTTTAATAAAGCATCGCTTATTGCTGCATCAAACATTTGATCTTTGCTGTTAAAGCACCATGCGGCATGGGTTACTGCAATGTCATAATCCCTAATGTCAGTTGCCGCGAAATAAAAATCAATGACGCCAGTTATTGCGCTATCTCTTAGTAAAATATTATCTGGAAATAAATCGCCATGTATAACGGATTGCGGCAGTTGATGCGGCCAATGCTTATCTAAATAAGATAATTCATCATAAATGCTTTTATACAGTCTGCTATCTATCTGCTGTATATCTTTCTCTTTGCAGCTATCAGCCATATGATGCCAATCGCTGAGCGCCATATTATTTGTGCGTGAACCTTGATAATTTTTTAATGCGATATGCATATCGGCTAATATGCTGCCCATAGATTTGGCTATATCTACAGTTGGCTTGGCTATAGAAACACCTGATAAAAATTCTATAATGCAAGCTGGCTTATTGGCAACATTTTGCAATATAATACCCTCTTTATCTGCTATAAATCTGGGTACAGGACATCCTGATTTTTTCAGATGATCGAGCAAATCAAAGAAAAAAGGTAGGTCATCCTTATTTACGCGATTTTCGAATAGGGTTAAAATATATTTATTGTGATTGGTTTCAATAAAATAATTGCTGTTTTCAACACCCTCGGCAATACCTTTACAGCTAGTAAGCTCCCCAATATCATAACGTTTGAGAAGCGCATCTAACTCTTGTGTATCAACAATTGTATAAACAGCCATAAATTATGCTCTCATCGATATGAATAACATTATGAGCTAACTTCCATATCGAGCAGAGGTTTTGGTAATTTAAACTCAATATCCTCTGTTGCAACGATAACTTCGTCTTCGATTATAGTATAGCGTGTTGCTAGCTTATCTATTAACTCGCGCACTAATATCTCTGGAGCAGACGCCCCAGCGGTAACGCCAATTGTTCTGACATTATGTAACCAGTTGAAGTCTAAGTCATCGGCGCGTGCTAATAATATCGCGGATGTTCCCATTTTTTCAGCACTTTCAACTAAGCGGACAGAATTAGAACTATTTTTTGCACCAATAACAACCATCAGATCGCACTGAGGAGCAAGTGTTTTAACCGCAAGCTGCCTATTTGATGTCGCATAGCATATATCTTCACTTTTGGGGCTTTGTATGCTGGGAAAGCGCCGTTTTAAGATGGTAATTACTTCTGCTGTATCATCGACTGATAAAGTGGTTTGTGTTAATAATGCTAATTGATCTGGGGTATCTGTTTGGAATTTTTCTGCGTCGTCGGTGGTTTCTACTAAGCTAATATGACCTTCAGGAACTTGTCCGAATGTACCGATTACTTCTGGATGGCCATTATGACCAACAAAAATGATATGATTACCGGCTTTTGACTGTCTTTCGGCTTGGCGATGAACTTTGGAGACCAGAGGGCATGTGGCATCTAAATATTCTAATCCTCTAGTTTCAGCCATAGCAGGTACTGATTTGGGAACGCCGTGCGCAGAAAATATTACGGGTGCGTCGTCGGGAACTTGATCTAATTCTTCGACAAAAATAGCCCCTTTGGATTTTAAATTTTCCACAACATATTTATTATGCACAATTTCGTGACGTACATATACAGGTGGTCCATATTTTTTTAATGCCAATTCCACAATATTAATGGCTCTGTCGACACCCGCACAAAAGCCTCTGGGTGCTGCAAGAATAAGCTTTAAATCTGGTTTTTTTGTTTCTTGTTCAGTCATCAGAAAGGCTGTTTAGATAGATTATCCATCACTGCCAAGACTTTTCCCCTGTTGCCTAGTGAGGAATGGATGGATAAGGGAGGTTATATGCTATGTAATTGCCTAGTAAATGATAGGTAAAATTGAGGAATGTCTTATGAAAATGAGCAAGTTGTTTTTTTGCGTACCAATGGTTCTAGCCTTTTCGGCGTGCAGCACGGACGGTGATTTGGATATTTCTAGTGGAGTAGGGGTCAATGTAACCCGAAGTGGTTGTCCAATTGTTGCCATTCCTGATGGTACTGGCGATGTAACAATATTTGATCCAGTAAATAGCCAAGATTCGCGAGCAATTGATATAACCGCCAATATTACCAACTTACGCAGTGTTTGTAACCCTGATGGTGAGCAAATTTATAGCGAAGCTAGTTTTGAAGTTAGAGCGCGCCGTGCCAATGTTAGTGGTGCTCGATCAATAACACTTCCTTATTTCTCAACAATTTTACAAGGCGGTAATACTGTAGTTTCAAAACGCTTGGGAGAAGTAACTCTCAATTTTGCAGATGGTGAAGTTCGTACATCTGCAACAGCGAAAGCATCGGCATTTATCGATACTAATTCTGCTCGTTTACCCGAAGAGGTTGTTGAAAGACTTACTAAAAAAAGAAAAGCTGGCGATGCTGATGCGGCTTTAGATCCGCTTAGCGACCCTGCAATGAGAGCTGCGGTCCTGCGTTCAACTTTTGAACTGTTAGTTGGCTTTCAATTAACCGAAGATCAGTTGAAATATAACGCAACGCGCTAAACATAATAATATGCATTAGTTGGCTTAATATTGGGCTACTAATATTTGTGGCTTAGTTGTGATATGCTATGCTCAATATCAAGCGTGCTTTTGCTTATCATAGGAATAATCAGTGACAATTTTTACAAAGTTTGCAGCATATATTGACGATGTATTGGATAGTCTGGTGGATAATAATGTTTTGCCCGCCGATATTGATCGCAGAAATGTAACTATTGAACCACCGCGAGATGCATCGCATGGTGATGTGGCGACCAATGCTGCTATGGTATTGTCAAAAGCAGCCAAAACAAATCCGCGTCAATTGGCTGAGGCTATTGCCGAACAATTGCGTAAATTCGATATTATTCAATCAGTAGAAGTTGCAGGGCCAGGGTTTTTGAATATGCGGCTTGCGTCTCAAATATGGCAAAATGAGATTGTCGATATCGCTAAATTGGGGGATGATTATGGACGTGCAAACCAAAAGAATGGACAAATAATCAATGTTGAATATGTATCAGCAAACCCTACTGGACCTCTACATATGGGTCATTGCCGCGGAGCGGTCGTTGGTGATGCACTAGCCACTATATTAGAATATGCAGGTTATGATGTAATCCGAGAATATTATATCAATGATGCTGGGGGGCAAGTTGATACCCTCTCTCGCAGCGCCCATTTGCGCTATTTAGAAGCTTTAGGTCATGCAATAGGAGATATACCAGAGGGATTATATCCAGGGGATTATCTGATCGGTGTAGGTAAAAGATTAGCCGATAAATATGGTGATCAATATGTCAGTAAGCCCGAAGAAGATTGGTTGATATTGTTCCGTGAGGAAGCCGTGCATGATATGATGGATATGATCCGTGATGATCTTGCATTATTGGGCATCAAGCATGATGTTTTCGCGTCCGAGGCGGCATTGCATATTGATGGTAAAGCAGAGAAAGCCGAGGCTTGGTTGCGCACTAATGATTTGGTTTATGATGGTGTGCTCGAAAAGCCTAAGGGTAAGACTCTCGACGATTGGGAGCCAGTAGAGTTGCCATTATTCCGTTCGACCCAATTTGGCGATGATCAAGACCGTCCAATTAAAAAATTAGATGGGAAATGGACCTATTTTGGTGCAGATTTGGCCTATCATTATCAAAAAAGTGAAAAGGCCGATGCTCTAATTAATATTTGGGGTGCTGACCATGCTGGAACGGTGAAGCGCATCAAAGCAGCTGTTTCTGCTATGACAAAGGGTGAAACCACTTTTGATATTAAATTGGTTCAGATGGTGCATTTGCTGCGTGATGGTGAACCTGTAAAAATGTCAAAACGTTCAGGTAGTTTTATAACATTAAAAGATGTTGTTGAGGAAGTTGGTAAAGATGTTGTGCGGTTTACTATGTTAACCCGCAAAGCTGATGCGCAAATGGATTTTGACTTTGCTAAAGTGGTGGAAGCATCCAAAGATAATCCTGTATTTTATGTACAATATGCCCATGCACGTATTTGTTCTACTATAAGAAAAGCTCAAGAAGAAGGAATATTCCCCTCTTCTGATCGATTAGATTTGCTGGAAAAAGAGGAATATGCGCTCATACGTGAGGCCTCTAATTTCCCCCGTATGGTGGAAGCGGCTGCACGA
Organism: uncultured Sphingorhabdus sp.; assembly: GCA_947501885.1. Lineage (GTDB taxonomy): Bacteria > Pseudomonadota > Alphaproteobacteria > Sphingomonadales > Sphingomonadaceae > Sphingorhabdus_B. The sequence continues at coordinate 113,201 of CANMXN010000001.1, forward strand.
AGCAGAGAACCACATAGGATCGCTTTTTATCTCAATGATTTATCTTCTGCACTCCATTCGCATTGGAATTTAGGTAACGATCGACCCGAAAAGCGTTTTATATTAGCACAGGACAAAGAAAAGAGCGCTGCTAGGCTTTTCATGGCCGCACAAATAGGGCAGACACTTAAAAATGGCTTAAAGCTTATGGGGGTTGAAGCTGCAGAAACTATGTAATATTTATCGTAACGATTATATTAACCATTTTACTGTATTGAAACCATTTATAGCTATTTGAATTTAAGGGGACGCACTTTGGCTGATACGGATATTGATGGAATGGATATAGATGATCCTGATCACCTGCCGTGGTTAGAAACGGCTGATGATTATGAATATGATAATAGCCCATCTATTTTTAAAATTATTTTGTTCATATTTATAGCATTATTGGCCATTGCGGCTATTGCTGCATCTTATTATTGGTATAAAAACCGTTCTGAAGAAGGTGTTAAATCTGGTAATGGAGACCTTATAGTTGCCCAAGAAGGCGATTATAAAGTGCCGCCAGAAGACCGACAAGGTAAGGAGTTCGAAGGCGAGGGTGATGCATCTTTTGCTGTTACCGAAGGTCAAAAACAATCATCTACTATTGGTACGGGTGAAACTAATGCTCCTGTAAAAACTGATGGACCTGTAGCGGCGGGCTCTGCTGCCATACAATTAGGTGCATTTAGTGACACTGGTAGTGCTGCTAATGCTTGGAGTAATCTCTCAAAACGTTTTGGATTCTTGTCTGATGGTCAACGTAAAATTGTTGAGGGTACTGCAGATGGCGGCCGCAAAATATACCGTTTGCAAGCAGTGACTTCAAATAAAGCGCAAGCTAATGATTTCTGTGCCAAACTCAAAGCGGCTGGAGAAAATTGTTTGATCGTAAAATAGTAATTGATAGTATAATTCATATTTTCAGAAGAGGCTGCGTTACTTAAATGTTTCGCAGCCTTTTTCTATGTGACCAATATATAGATGCAATCTGCTAAATTACCCTATGGCATAAAGATAATATTCATGCTTTATTGGTGCGAAATATCATAGAGGGGGCCTGTTTGAAGCCAGTAGTTTTTGGAATGTCGGGATTGACACTGACAACCGAGGAAAAGCAATTTTTTGGTGATGCCGATCCGGCAGGTTACATCATATTTGGTCGCAACATTGAGAATCGTAATCAGCTTAGAGCGCTTACAGATTCGCTTCGTGACCTACATGGCCGTGATGTTCCTATTTTGATTGATCAAGAAGGTGGGCGCGTTGCACGTATGCAAGAGCCTGAATGGCAATATTTTCCTACAGGTAATGCTTTTCATCAACTTTATCAGAAAGCGCCTATTTCTGCGATAGAAGCCATGCGCTTAAATGCGCGCGCTATTGCACATAATCTGCATGAAGTTGGCATCAATGTGAATTGTGCCCCGCTTCTTGATGTGCGCAATGAAGATACGGTAGATGCCATTGGTGATCGTGCCTTGGGATATGATCCCTTGCAGGTTGCAGCATTGGGAAAGGCTACAATAGAAGGACTGGAAAGCGGAGGCGTAGCAGCTATTATTAAGCACATCCCTGGACATGGGCGTGCGACAATTGATAGCCATATGGATTTACCGCATGTTCATGCCAGTCAGCAAGAATTAGAAATGGATATTGCGCCATTTATAAGCCTATCGAATAGTAGCATGGCGATGACCGCGCATATAATTTATGAAGCATGGGATAAAGAGAGATGCGCGACAATGTCGTCATTCATTATAGAAGAGATTATTCGTAAAAAGATTGGTTTTGAAGGATTATTATTTTCCGATGATTTGGATATGAAGGCGCTGAAAGGTGATAAAGCGCAACGTGCTATCGATGTTGTGGCTGCGGGATGCGATATTGCGCTCAATTGTTGGGGAAGAATGCCCGAAATGGTTGAGATATGTCAGAAATTAGATGATATATCGGATGTGAGTAAAATACGTTTGGAGCGAGCTTTGAAGGCTATCCCTGCGGCAGATAATGCTGATTTTGATGCACTTACATCCAAACGTGATCAATTATTATCGGTATCGCAATAATAGCTATGGTAGATAATGATCCCATTATTGATGCGCAGGATGAAGTTTCTCTTGATCAATGGGATGATGTAAATGAAACGGCTAATAGCCCAGATTTGCTCAACCTTAATATTGATGGTTGGGAAGGGCCATTGGATATATTGTTGGTATTGGCGCGCAATCAAAAGGTTGATTTGCGGCAAATATCAATTTTGGAATTGGTGAAACAATATCTACAATTTATTGATGATGCGCGCAATTTGAAACTAGAATTGGCTGCTGACTATCTTGTAATGGCGGCATGGTTAACCTATTTAAAATCAGCACTATTATTACCGAAAGATCCAGAGGTTGACCCTTCACCAGAAGAATTAGCGCTGCGTTTGCAACTGCGTTTGGAACGCCTTAATGCCATGCGAGAGGCTGGAGCAAGATTGATGGCGCGTGATCGTCTCGGACGTGATCTGTTCCTACGCGGCGCACCAGAAGGGCTTTATATCAAGAAAAGGCGTAAATATTACTGTAGCTATTTTGACCTTATCCAAGCCTATGGCCAAGTAAGCGCACGTACGCAACCTGTTATGCATATGGTCAAAAAACGTGCAGTAATGACATTGGAAGATGCGTTAGCGCGGGTTTCACAGATGATCGGTATGAGTATTGAATGGACTAGTATTGAAGCATTTTTGCCAACTATGGTCCCTATGGATGGTGATGATGAATTTCATTACATGCTTAGGCGATCAGCGCTGGCATCAACATTTATGGCAACGCTAGAATTGGCACGTCATGGCGTATTGGAATTAGAACAGAAAGACAGTTTTGAGCCATTGATGTTGCGTGCAATGGGAGATGGTGATGGATAAGCAAGATATCCGTGCTGTTGAGGCAACATTATTTGCATCTGAAAAACCACTCACCATAAGAGAAATAGAGCAATATGTTGAGAATGACATTGATGTGAAACAAGCTCTGAATGTGCTCCAAGAAGATTATGATGGGCGCGGAATAGAACTAGTGAAGCGAGGAGATCAATGGCATTTTCAAACGGCTGCAGATCTATCATATTTGCTGCGTAAAGAGAGCGATCAATTGCGCAAATTAAGCCGTGCAGCGATTGAAACATTATCTATCATTGCTTATCATGGTCCAGTGAGTAGGGCAGAAATTGAATCTATCCGCGGAGTTCAAATTAGCAAAGGTACGTTGGATGTATTGATGGAAACGGAATGGGTGAAAGCGGCGGGGCGGCGTGAAGTTCCAGGAAGGCCATTGATTTACATTGTTACCAATGATTTTTTAACACATTTCGGGCTAAATAGCCGTAAAGATTTACCAGGTATCAGCGATTTAAAAGCCTCTGGTTTATTGGACCCAGTTGATATGGCTATGGAAGAGCTAGACTTATCGGCAGGTGAAAATGAACAAAATGATGTGGAATTGAATGAAGATAACAGCGAAAGTGATGGCGTTTGACGATTGTTGCTGGAATTATGCACTGATAGTGCCTAGATAGTATATATATTTTTGGAGACACATTATGAGTTTTGGTCCTTGGCAGTTATTAATTATTGGAGCATTAGTTTTAGTTCTGTTCGGCCGTGGCCGCATATCAGAGATGATGGGCGATGTTGGCAAAGGTATTAAATCTTTCAAAAAAGGTTTGAGCGAAGAAGAGATGGATGAAGGCAAAAAAGATACACCCCCTGCACAGCTTGATAATAACTCAAATGTAGATATTAAAAGTGCTGAAAAAGATAAGGCCTAATCTATCAGCGCTTGGGCAAAGATAGCCCTATTATTTAAGAGAAATCACTATGTTTGACCTATCAATATGGGAAATTGCTATCGTTGCGGTCGTTGCCATATTGGTGATAGGGCCTCGTGAATTGCCGCGAGCTTTGGTTACGGCTGGTAAATGGATACGCAAATTTAGATCAATTACGAGTGGTTTTCGTTCTGGTTTGGATAATATGATCCGTGAAACTGAAATGAAAGAATTAGAAGGAAAATGGGCGCAGCAAAATCAGCAAATTATGGCTGAACACCCTAATGAAATGTTACCTCTTGCGCCCAGTGAACAAAAGGATAGTGGGGCTTCATCTGAGGACATTACCGCAGATACTGTGGTTAAAGACATAGTCTCTAAAGATACTGAATTAACAGATTCTAAGGGTGATCAGTGAGCGATCAAGAGCAGCCTCAAGACACTATAGATACAGGTATAGATGCCAGTAAAGCGCCGTTGATGGATCATGTTATCGAGTTGCGTCAGCGGCTTGTATGGTCTGTAGCTGCGCTCATTATCTGCTTTGCTTTTAGCTTTTACTATTCAGAATATATATTTGATTTTTTAGTGCAGCCGCTCAAAAAAGCATTCCCAGATGGCGAAACAACGCTTATTTTCACCAAATTATATGAAGCTTTTTTTGTGGAAATTAAAGTGGCGATGTTTTCATCATTCTTCTTGGCCTTCCCAATTTTGGCTGGCCAATTATATGCCTTTGTTGCGCCGGGCCTATATAGCAATGAAAAGAAAGCATTTTTACCATTTTTATTAGCAACGCCGTTGTTATTTTTTGCAGGGGCATCGCTTGCTTATTATATTGTGATGCCAACGGCTTTTGAGTTTTTTCTTGATTTTCAGAGCAATGATGATGGTATCAAGCAGCAAGCTTTGCCTACTATGGGCGATTATCTCTCATTGGTGATGCAGTTTATTTTGGCATTTGGAATATGTTTTCAATTACCGATTTTATTATTGCTGCTTAACCGTGCAGGTATTTTATCGCGCGCGCAGTTAAAAGGATTTCGGCGGTTTATGATTGTTGGGGCCTTTCTGCTTGCCGCTATATTAACGCCGCCCGATGTTATTTCCCAATTGATGCTGGGTATACCCTTGATATTACTTTATGAAATTTCACTAGTGATTATATATTTCACTGAGAAAAAGCAAAAGCCGCCCGAAGTATGAGCTTTGGCTTTTGCTAATTGATTGAGGTAAATTTCTTTTCAGTGAGATTAAAAGCTGAATTTTGCCGACAACCTAAAATCTCTACCGGCTAATGGTGCAAAATCCTTGGTAAAGCTGGCGGCGCGCCGACCAACTACATCAAAGATGTTATTGGCAGAAGCAATTAATGTGACGCCTGCTTTATCACCTAGTGGTTTCCACGTTGCACTGGCATTGACCAATGTAAAACCATCCGTCTCGGTTTCAAATGCAGCGTTACGTTCTTGATCATCAAACCATTCTATTTCAGCGCGCAAGCTTAATACATCGCTCTGCGCTTCTATACCGCCCAATAGACGCAAAGGTGGAATGCGCGGAACTGGGCCTGCATCATCTAAACCAGCATTGACATAATCGGCAACGCCATCAATGCTGATTGCAAAGTCACCTGCCTTACCAAGAGCTGCTGAACCTTGTACTTCAAAGCCATAAAAATCAGCGTCATTTTGGATAAATTGGAAAACGGGTAAGCCGTCTTCTTCTTCTCCAGTCGGCAGTTCAATGATGAAGTCATTAATGATATTCACATAACCAGCAACCGATAATTGCCAATTTGGCTGTTCAATCCGAATATATAATTCGCCGCCATAAGAAGTTTCTGTATCAAAGTTTGGGTTACCAATCTCAAATGACGCCGTGGCCAAATGTGGCCCATCAGAGAATAACTCTTCGGGAGAGGGAGCGCGTTCTGCACGCGTTAGGTTAAGGCCGAACTTTGTGTTTTCTTCAATATTATAGCCAATTCCCGCTGCGGCTGAAAAGCTTGTGAAGCTACGGTCTATACCAATAGTTTGAGACTCACTATCGGTAAAATCTAGGCGAAGGGAGCCTTCTAAATCAACCTTACCTGTTTTGATTTCTTGGAGTGTGAAAATACCAAATTGGTTTGTGGTATTGGGAGGGACAAAGGCCTCTGCACCAATTGCAGAAAAATCACGATAACTATATTGTATACCGCTTGCTCCGCGCCAGCCATTTTTTTCACTTTGAACCAATTCTACACGGGCTTCTACACCTTGATTGTCAAAAACAGTGCCAGGCTCTCCAGGTGCTTCAAACTCGGTTTGTTGGAAATCAGCATAGGCTGCTCTAATTCTTAACTTCTCAAAAGCTCCAGACAGGTCAATCTCACCGCGAAAATCGATTTTAAGTTGATCAAGAGCAATGGTTACACCTTCACCTTCTTCCTCTCCACCTTCTTCTTCTTCCTCTTCTTCTTCGGAGACATTAGGGTTGTTCGGAACACCATAATCGCTGTTTAAATATCCTATTGATGCTCCTAATGTGATGCCATCGCCGAACCAGCTGACGCCGCCGCCAAAATTATAAGTCTCGGTTTGTGTATTAGGAATGCTATCGCTTAATTCTGCAAATTCGAGTGCTTCTTCGGCTCCTTCCAAATTGCCATCGGCCGTTTCTTGTGCGGCTAGGGCGATTTGCTGCGCTTGTAATGCAGGTGTTAATACTGGTCCACCAATGGATAAATTGCCGCTATCGCGGTAGCTGCCATCAATATGAGCAACAAAATTGGGGGTTAATGGAACATCTAGGCTGCCCGATATGCCAAATTCATTAGCTGCTGTTGCATATGATGTAAGGGCATCGAAATGAAAGGCTTCTTCTGGTACGGCACGTGGAATACGTTTATCAATGGCGTTAACCGCACCGCCAATTGCACCACCACCAAATAAAAGCACTGCAGCACCGCGAAGTACTTCAATACGGTCAAGCAATAATGGCTCTACTGTGACTCCATGGTCGGCTGATGTGGTTGAGACATCGATAGTACCAAGTCCATCATTTAGGACAAGAATACGTGCGCCTTGCAGGCCGCGTAGTACAGGGCGTGATGCGCCTGGGGCAAAGCTGGTTGTTGATACGCCAGGTAATTTGGTCAAAACATCGCCAATTTGTGGGCGTAATGCATTGGTTAGTCTGTCGCCTGATAGAGAAGATGTACCCGCTAATATGTTAAGCTCTTCGAGGAAAGGAGCGGTTACGACTATAGGTTTATCTGTGTGAAAGTCGTCAGAGGCCCTGTCACCACTATCTACCGTGGTTTCTTCGCTGTCTCTAGATTTTTCGCTATTTTCTTGCGCATGGAGTGTTGAGGTGATTGCGCAAATGCTTATCGCTAAGGCAGAAACAGTTAGAAATTGTTTTTGTAATAGAGAATGAGGGCGTTTCATAATTTTCTCATATAAGTTTGATCGTTAATGGAAATGAGTTGAGTGATTCAAATGTGATTTCGCCTCTAAAGTATATGTTATACTATATCAATACTTTTTTATGTATATCATAAATTATGGTTATGGGCTGCAAATTACGCTTGTTTGTATGCGCCTTGGTCCCTAAACTGAACATATGAATATATATAAGAACAGTTTAGAATTAATAGGCAACACGCCTTTGGTACGTCTGAATGGGCCAAGTGAAGAAAGCGGTTGCGAAATTTATGGTAAGTGTGAATTTGTCAATCCTGGTGCTTCGGTGAAAGATCGAGCTGCCCTTTATATTATCCGCGATGCAGAAGCGCAGGGATATTTAAAACCCGGTGGTACTATTGTGGAAGGAACTGCTGGAAATACTGGTATTGGCATAGCATTGGTTGCAAATGCGTTAGGCTATAAAAGCGTGATAGTTATGCCTGAGACTCAGTCCAAAGAGAAAATGGATACGCTGCGAGCTTTGGGCGCAAAATTGGTTCTCGTTCCAGCTGCACCTTATGCCAATCCTGGCCATTTTGTTCATACATCGCGGCGAATTGCTGAAGAGACGGATAATGCGATCTGGGCTAATCAATTTGATAATATCGCCAATCGTAGAGCGCATATTGAAACCACTGCACCTGAAATTTGGGAGCAAAGTGGTGGCAAAATTGATGGCTTTTGCTGCGCTGCTGGAACAGGCGGAACCATTGCTGGAGTTGGCCTTGGCCTGAAAGAAAAAAATGAAAATATCAAAATAGCTTTGGCTGACCCACATGGCGCGGCGCTCTATCATTATTTTGCTCATGGAGAACTACAATCAGAAGGCTCTTCGGTTGCAGAAGGAATTGGACAAGGAAGAATTACCGCTAATTTAGAAGGTGCTCCCATTGATACACAATATAGAATTTCTGATGAAGAAGGCATGCTCTGGGTGCGCAGATTATTAATGGAAGAGGGTCTTTGCCTTGGACTTTCATCGGGAATAAATGTTGCAGGTGCTGTAGCTTTAGCCAGAGAAATTGGCCCTGGTAGCCGCGTTGCAACGATTTTATGTGATACGGGACTTCGTTATCTCTCAACACTTTATAATGCGGAATGGATGTGCGGTAAAGGTTTAGAACCACTGCCTTGGTTGTCAGAATGACAATATTTGACTATTCTTGGACTGAGGAAGGTGGATTATGACGACCAATCATAAGGCAGCTATTTGGAAACGTTTACAAGTTGCTATTGTTGGGCTTGCTATTGTTTCTACCTCTATTTTTGGAGCTAATATATTTATTGAGCAGGTTGTTGATGATCAAGACCTTGCCAATGCTAATTTGCAGCAAGATATAGCTGAAACAGGTGATATTGAAGCAGCAGAAGAAGCGCCAACAGAGCCATTAGCTGAACTAGGTGTAACGCCAGTACCAAAAGATGAAGATGAAGCACCTCCTGCTGAAGTTGCTGAACCTGGCGCTAACCCTGTTTCAGAAGATAATATTATAACCGAAGATGAAATTTTGGACAGTGAAGAGCCGTAATTGGCATAGTGATAATGGCCATTATGAAATATATAGCATCAATCATTATATGGCCAATTCTGGTAATTGGCTTGTTGATGCTAGGTGGGTGCGATGATACGCCAAAACCTAAATTAGCCATAATGACGTCGCTACCGCTTATATTTGGAGAGGCCAGCGTAGAGCAAGTGGTAAGGGGCGAAAATCAGCCTGCTCCAATATATGAGATATTAAAAGATAATTATGATGTTACACCTCTCGATAATATTGATAGCAGATTAGAGCAGTTTGATACATTATTGTTGGCGCAAGTACGTGCTTTAACAGCGCAAGAATTTGTTGATTTGGATAAATGGGTACGCTCCGGTGGGAAGGTGGTCATTCTCTCTGATGCTGCTTTACAATGGCATAGTGACTATTCATTGGGGGATAAAAGAAGGCCATTATTCACTTCTTTATTATCACCACTTTTTGCATATTGGGGGATAGAGCAGATATTATTAATTGAAGACCCTGAGGAACAAGTCATTACCGTGGATGGTTATGATATTAATACCGTTACGCCTGGGGAATGGGTGATTGGTGATAATGATAGTGGCGATATTATGTGTCAATTGAGCGACAATAGTTTTGAAGCTGATTGTAATGTGGGGCAAGGGCGCGCTATTTTAATTGCTGATAGTGATTTTATCCATGAGGAGCTATGGCAAGGCTTTGGTATCAGCCATAATATCACTTATTTGTTAAATAGGCTGGAAGCTATCAATAGGCAGCCATAATCATCTTATAACTATATCAAATATAATATGAGTATATTGTGCGATACAGTAATTTGGGTGTGATGGGATAAGCTTTGGGATTGTATGGAATTATATAAGATTTTACCAAAATTATAACAAAATAAAGAGCTATTAGTGCCTACAGGAGCATAAATAAGGATGAAAGTGGTAAGATAATAAAAAAATTTAAAATAATAAAAATTTATTCTATTTATAAATCAATAATTTAACCTAACTAGACTAGACTGTCCCATAAAATCCCCCTTTTCAACCATGAAATCCCTTGATATGACGATATCATAATCGGGGTGGTTTTCATTCATTTAACGTTTTTACGTTTTGATGGGCAGTATGGCTGTTCGTCTATGGGGGAGGCTTGCCCGTGCTTTGAGGAGAGTTGGGGAAGTGAGTAAGTCTATTGTTTATGGTGGATCGGGGCTGTCGAATGTCGACGGCAAAGGTCGCATGACAATACCTGCTGAAATCCGTAAAAGCGTAGAAATAAGTAGTGCTGGCAATACGGTTTGTATTTCGCGTCACCCTGATCCTGAGATCAAATGTCTGATTGGTTTTGGCGGAGCAGAGCGTAGTCAAATTCGCAGTGATATTGAAAAAGAATGGGAAAGCGCGCTTGGGCGCGGTGAATCATTTAATCGTGAAACAGCTGGAACGCGCGCTTCATCAACCTTTGAAACCGTATTTGAACCAAGTGGCCGTTTTGTACTTCAGCCGATGTTGCGGCATTTTGGTAAGATTGAAAACCAAATATTTATTTTTGGGGCAACAACGCATTTCATGCTCTGGAACCCAGAGATATTCATGAATGATGCGCCGCCGCAATTCGACCATGTTCGTGAAGAACTTGATTATTGGCTTAATATTCATGGGAAGGGTGGTAAATGAACGAGCCGCCACATATTCCCGTTATGATTGAAGAGATCATCCATGCTCTTGCCATCACCCCTGGCAATGATGTTGTGGACGGTACCTTTGGAGCAGGAGGTTATAGTCAGAGATTTCTGGCTGCGGGAGCGCGAGTGTATGCGTTTGACCGCGATCCCGATGCATTTGCTAAAGGTTCTGAACTCACAGGCAGGTATGAAGGTATGTTTAGCTTTCATCCTGCCTGCTTTTCTTCAATGGATAGTGAATTAAGGGCGTATGGCGTTGAGAGCGTTGATGCCGTAGTTTTGGACATTGGTGTATCATCAATGCAGCTTGATCAAGCTGAGCGCGGCTTTTCTTTTCAAGCTGATGGCCCGCTGGATATGCGTATGTCACAAGATGGCGCCAGCGCAGCAGATTTTTTAAATGAAGCCAGCGAAGAAATGATTGCCGATATTATCTATAAATATGGAGATGAGCGCAGGTCGCGTCGTATCGCAAAGTTCATCGTATCAAACCGTCCGATTGAGCGTACAGCGCAGCTTGCTTCAATCGTGCGTAAGGCTGTTGGTTATCACGCGGGGGCGCCCAAAGACCCAGCAACCAGAACATTTCAAGCCATCCGTATTCATATCAATCAAGAATTGGATGAACTTTCTAATGCTCTAGAAGCTGCAGAAAGAATATTAAAGCCAGGCGGTAAATTGATTGTGGTAACATTCCACAGCCTAGAAGACCGCATTGTGAAGCAATTTTTACGCGAACGTAGCGGTAATAACGCTTCCGCATCACGCCATATGCCCGTTGCGCAGGCGCAGGTTTCTTCAACCTTTGAGCGTCCTGCCAAGCCGATGAAGGCATCGCAGCAGGAAATTGATCAAAATCCACGTTCTCGCAGCGCTACTATGCGTTTTGCAGTGCGAAACTCTTCTCCATCATGGGATGAAAACTCTCAAGCAAAGGCCATAATGTCATGAGCAGCAGCATGAATCCGATGAAAAATTTTGGTTGGTTTGCAATCATATTTTTGGTTGTAATTTTACTATATCCACTATCGTTAAATGTAGCGTCTTTGCGTGGTGATTTGATAAAAGTTGATCGTGATATTCTAACCACGCAAAAAGAAATTAATTACCTACAAGCAGAATTAAAAGCGCGTGCTAGCCTGCAACAATTAGAAGAATGGAATGAATTGCTTTATGGGTTTAAGTCTCCAACAGCAGCACAATTTGCTAATGGTGAAAAAGCATTGGCAAATTTGGGCCGTTCTCCCGTTAAAATTAGACCTGTTCTTGTTTCTGTTAACGATCTTGCAAATGGTGAAAAGCCAACAGGTGTGATTGGATCGCCTTTTGCGCCGCTTGAGACAGCAGAGCCAAAAGACACAGTCAAGGTAGCAGAGAATAAGGGAGAAGATGCTTCTTCCAATGTACCAAATCGCGCGGCTTCAATCGATGAATTATTAGATTCTATCGAAAATGTAAAAGTTGCACAAAATGATGATCAAGATATTGGGGAGCGTCCATGACAACATTAGTAGCAAGCTCAAGCCGGCTTAATCTCATCCGTCAAACACAGGCGGCAAGTTCAAAAGCGTTTTGGCGATTGCTTGTTATTATGTTTTTATTTTCGTTATTTGTTTTGTTAATCGTTGGTAGGTTGGCAAGTTTTGCTGTTTTTGATGGAGCTCATGCTTACGATTCTGTCTCATCAACTTATATTCCAAAGCGTGGTGATATTGTAGACCGCAATGGTGCACCACTGGCGCGTACGATTGATGCCTATGCAATTTGGGTAAACCCTAATAAAATCTTTGGCGATAAGAAGGATTTAGCGCAAAAATTAGCGGAAATTTTCCCAGATACTGATGCTGATAAATTTTACGGCAAATTAATGGCTGAGCGTGCAACCTATCTCAGAAAACGGGCCTTGCCATCACAGGTGAAGCAAGTGCATGCATTGGGTGAAATTGCTATTGAATTTCCAAGAGAGGCTGAACGTCTTTACCCGCAGCATGATTTGGCGGCGCATATTCTGGGCTTTGTTAATCAAGAAGGCACTGGCGTATTGGGCATGGAAAATGTTTTGAACGAGCATCTTTCCAATCCAGAAACACGAGCGAATCCAGTAGCCTTGTCTATTGATTCGCGGGTGCAAGCTGCTTTGGAAAGCGAGCTATTACGCGGTATTAAATCTACTGGAGCTAAAGGTGGTGCTGGCATTGTTTTGGATGCAAATAATGGCGAAATAATTGCTATGTCTACATTGCCATCCTTTAATCCAAATACACCAAAATTCTTTGATATACCAGAGGATTACTCGCTTAGCACATCGGGTAAAACGCCATTAAGCCGTCAAGTAAACAGCGTCACTAATCGTGTTTATGAATTGGGCTCAACCTTTAAGCCTCTTACAGTTGCAGCGGCTCTGGATGCTGGCACTGTGCGCGATTTGGCAATACGTTATGATGCGACAAAGCCAATTAAAATTGATGGCCATAAAATTAGCGATACACATGCATCATATCGTTGGTTGAATGTACCAGAAGCCCTTGTGCATAGTTCTAATATTGTTACAGCACGCCTTGCTGATAATTTGGGCAAAGATAATATGGATGAGATGCTTACTAATTTGGGTTTTAATGAGCGTCCGGTTATTGAGCTTGGAGAAAAGGCAAAGCCGTTATGGCCGAAAAATTGGGGACGTGTTACTAATATGACGGTTGGTTATGGACATGGTATTTCAGTTACGCCTTTGCATTTGGCGTCGGCTTATGCGGCATTAGTAAATGGCGGTATTTGGCGTCCTTCCACATTGGTAAAGCGCAAGAAGGATGAGAAAATTGAGGAGCGCCGTGTATTTTCATCAGCGACCAGCGCGCGTATGCGTCAATTACTGCGCATGATTGTGTCGGATGGGACGGGGCGCAATGCTGATGCTCCTGGATACCGTATCGGCGGTAAAACAGGGTCAGCAGAAAAGCCATCAGAAGGCGGCTATGCCCGTAAATTGGTGGTTTCTACATTTGCAGCAGCCTTTCCTATGGATGACCCTAAATATGTTGTTATCGCGATGGTTGATGAACCTTCTGGAACAGCGGCAACCAGCTTTCAAAGAACCGCTGGTTGGACAGCTGCACCTATTGTAAAAAAATTGGTGCCGCGTATTGGCCCTATGTTAAATATTATCCCTGATGAACATAGAGATGTTGATGTTTCAGAACTTTTACCATTATTGTGGAAGTCAAAGGGGTGAATCAATGTTTTTGCGTGATTTGATTGGGGATGCAGGTGCTTATACTGATCAAAAGATAACAGGGTTTGCGATAGACAATCGTAAGGTAGCAAAGGGAACAATCTTTGGCGCTTTCCAGGGTGCTAGTGTTAATGGCGAAGATTATATCGAAGATGCGATAGCAAAGGGGGCTGTTGCAATAGTAGCGCGCAGCGAAGCTAAAGTTGAAGGTGCGTTTCATATAAAATCGGATAATCCTAGGCGAGAATTTGCACATATTGCAATGCGCTTTTTTGGACCATTTCCTAATGTTATTGCTGCGGTAACAGGCACCAATGGTAAAACATCGGTTGCTGAACTTTCGCGTCAACTTTGGTCAATTTGCGGATATAAATCTGCCTCTATTGGCACGCTTGGTGTCACCACATCTTCTGATCAAGTGCGCACTGGCCTCACTACGCCCGATGTTGTTACATTTCTCTCGAATATGACGGGGTTGGCACGAGAAGGAGTTTCTCATGCTATTTTTGAAGCGTCAAGCCATGGCTTGCATCAATATCGTACCGAAGGTTTGGCCGTTAATATTGCGGCATTCACCAATTTAAGCCGCGACCATCTTGATTATCATGGAACGATGGAAGAATATTTTCAGGCGAAGATGCGCTTATTTGATGAAATGTTGGTTGATGATGGTTTTGCTATATTTTGGGCCGATGATGATTGGTCTACGCAAGCCATGGCTATTGCCGAAGCGCGAGGATTAAAGATAATCAGCGTTGGCACAAAGGGTGATTATATTGAAATTGTTAAACGGACACCCACACAATTGGGTCAAGAGTTGCATGTCATTATGCAAGGGAAGAGTTATACAATTAATTTGCCGCTTATTGGCGCTTACCAAGCAGCCAATGCTCTGATTAGTGCTGCTATTGTGATAGAGAGCGGTGTTGATGCTGCATTGGCTTTAGGTAATGTGTCTAGGCTACAACCTGTATCTGGGCGCTTGGAACGTGCCGCTATAACCAAATCTGGTGCACCTATATATGTTGATTATGCCCATACGCCTGATGGATTAGAGGCTGCTATTGCGGCGCTACGGCCCCATACTCAAGGCAAATTGATAACTATCATTGGTGCAGGCGGCGACCGAGATAAAGGCAAGCGTCCATTGATGGGTGAGGTTGCTGTTACTGGCAGTGATCATGTTATCATTACCGATGATAATCCACGCGGCGAGGATGCCGCAGCGATAAGAGCAGATATAATGGCCTCTGCCTATGGCGCTGAAGAGGTTGCTGATCGTCGAAAAGCCATATCATATGCTGTAGAAATTTCAGAAGCGGGTGATATTATTCTATTGGCAGGCAAGGGCCATGAAGAAGGTCAAATTATTGGAGATAAAATATTGCCATTTAATGATGTGCAAGTGGCGAGGGAATGTGCCGCATGACATTATGGACTTCCGATGAAATTGCACGAGCGGTTGGAGGTGAAGCTGTAGGACAATTCACCTGCACAGGTGTGGCCTTTGACTCGCGTGAGATTAGCGATGGTGATTTGTTTCTAGCGCTTAAGGGTGAGCAAAGCGATGGGCATCTTTATATCGATACGGCGCTGAAAAATGGCGCATCTGGCGCTATTGTCAGCACGCCAATTGATGCACCACATATTTTGGTAGATGACACGACAGCAGCGTTAAATGATTTGGCCCATGCATCGCGCACAAGGTGTGATGCATTTATCATTGGAGTGACGGGGTCTGCGGGCAAAACGGGTACAAAAGAAGCCTTATTTGCGGCATTAGACCGTTCTTCCATGAGTAAAGCGCATCGATCCGTTAAAAGCTATAATAATCATGTCGGTGTGCCGCTTAGCCTCTCGCGTATGTCGGCGGATAGCAAATATGGCATATTTGAAATGGGTATGAACCATAGCGGTGAATTGCGCGAATTAAGCGCTATTGTTCGCCCTCATATTGCAATTGTTACGACTATCGCTCCTGCTCATGTAGAGTTTTTTAAAGATGAAACTGAAATAGCGGCGGCCAAGGCAGAAATATTTGAGGGTGTGCTGCATGGAGGTCATGCAATTCTGCCCTATGACAATCCTCATTTTGAGCAACTTAAGAGTGCCGCCAAAGCACAGGATTTGAATATCATATCTTTTGGATTGGACCGTGCAGCAGATGTTCATGCTATTGATATTGTTAAAGCAGCAGACGGTGGTTCATTAATTACAGCAAAAATTATGGATAAGTCACTGGTTTATAGCCTTTCACAACCAGGCGATCATTGGGTAGCTAATTCCTTGGCGGTTATGGCAGCAGTATCTTTAGCAGGCGGTGATTTGGCTATTGCTGGTCTCGCACTTGCTGATATGGGCGGTTTAGTGGGCCGAGGAGCACGGCATAATATATGTTATCAAGGTAATAATATATTGGTGATTGATGAGAGCTATAATGCCAACCCATCCTCTATGCGGGCGACGATATCACAATTGGGTTTAACATCGGCGTCTCGCCGTGTCGCAATATTGGGGGTTATGGGTGAATTGGGCGATAAATCTGCTGAATATCATATGCAAATAGAGCAATATTTGCGGGATGCGAAGGTAGATTATGCTCTGTTGGTAGGCGAAGAAATGAAAATTCTGGCAAAACAATTGCAATCAAGGGTTGAGCCAGAGATAAAATACGACCATTGCAGCACATCGCAAGAAGCGATGGACATATATGAAAGCCGTATGGAAGACGGTGATGTGGTTTTGGTCAAAGGGTCTAATTTTTTAGGTTTGAGCAAAATTGTTGAGAAATTACAGGGTGGGAAGTCTTAATGTTTTATTTGCTCGCTGAATGGTTCGGCTTTGAGGGTGTGTTTAATCTATTCCGTTATCTGAGTTTTCGTTCTGGTGGTGCAATAGCGACTTCACTATTCATTGGTATGCTGATCGGCCCGAGATTTATCAATATGCTGCGTATGAAACAAGGAAAGGGGCAGCCGATTCGGAGTGATGGCCCACAAACCCATTTGGCCAAAGTCGGCACGCCAACAATGGGCGGTTTAATGATATTAACATCGCTTACTATCTCTTTATTATTATGGATGAAGCCTGATAATATTTTCATATGGTCTTGTTTATTTGTGACGTTAGGTTTTGGCGCAATAGGGTTTTTGGATGATTATGACAAAGTTCGTAAAGCCAGCCATCAAGGCGTTTCTGGTAAGATAAGGTTGATTTTGGAATTTGCCGTTGCAGGATTTGCTAGTTGGATGATAATTAGCAAAATTGGGACTGATCTCTACATACCGTTTTTAAGCGGTATATCGATTGAACTTGGTATATTCTATCTATTTTTTGCTATGTTCGTGATCGTTGGATCGGGCAATGCAGTTAATCTTACAGATGGTTTAGATGGTCTTGCGACGATGCCTGTTGTGGTGGCTTCAGGTACATTTTTGATCATTGTATATCTTGCGGGCAATGCAATTTATTCTGACTATTTGGGTATACCCTATGTTGAAGGAGCAGGTGAACTTGCTATTTTTTGCGCATCAATAATAGGTGCCTGTTTAGCATTCCTATGGTTTAATGCGCCTCCAGCCGCTATATTTATGGGTGATACAGGAAGCCTTGCTCTGGGCGGTGCATTAGGAGCAATTGCGGTTTCAGTGCATCATGAATTTGTGTTGGCCATAGTTGGCGGTTTATTTGTTTTAGAGGCTGCATCAGTTATCATTCAGGTTTTCTTTTTCAAACGAACTGGGAAGCGCGTTTTTCGCATGGCGCCAATACATCATCATTTTGAACAATTGGGCTGGCCTGAGACAACGGTTGTCATTAGGTTTTGGATTATCAGTCTTGTACTTGCACTGGCTGGATTATCAACGTTGAAACTAAGATGATAAAAAGCCGCATCTTCTCTGGGCAGAAATATGCTGTTTTGGGGCTAGCTAGATCAGGGCTGGCAACGGTTGAGGCATTATATCAGAGCGGTGCAGAAATATTGGCTTGGGATAACCGCCAAGAGGCTCGTGAGGCTGGTTCAAAATGGGCAACTATCGAAGATATATTAAGCGCTGATCTGACGGGATATAGTGCGATTATTGTATCGCCAGGTGTGCCATTAAATAACCATCCTATCACCGAAAAATCAACGCAATCGGGCGTGCCTATTATTGGTGATATTGAATTATTTGCAATGGCGCGGCCATCACTTCCGACCCACCGTGTCATCGGTATTACGGGAACTAATGGGAAATCAACGACCACTGCACTATTGCACCATATTATCCAATGTAGTGCATTCCCTAGCAGGATGGGCGGTAATATTGGTCTGCCGATCATGTCGCAAGAACCATTGCCAGCAGGCGGTATTTATGTGCTTGAACTCTCAAGTTATCAGATCGATTTAACACGAAGCTTATCTTGTGATGTTGCAGCTTTGATAAACCTCTCGCCTGATCATTTGGACCGATATAGCGGTTATATGGATTATATTGGATCGAAAGAACGATTATTTGCGATGCAATCCCCACAGGCATTTTCGGTATTTGGTAATGGCGATAAAGATACAATGGATGTCTATAATCGAGTCCTTGCTCATCGCGGACCACAACAGGTTATATTGGCTGATAGTAGCGGGATTGATGGTCAAAAAAACTGGCCATCCTTGCAGGGCCCACACAATATGCAAAATGTTGCAATAGCCGTGTCAATTTGCAAGGCATTGGGCTTTACAGACCATCAATGTATTAGCGCGCTTGCTTCGTTTAAGGGTTTAGAACATCGCCTAGAGAGAGTTGCTGAGATTGAAGGTGTTTTATATGTGAATGATAGCAAGGCTACTAATCCAGAATCAACGGCACCTGCTTTAGCGGCGTATAACAATATTCATTGGATAGTGGGCGGTTTACCAAAAAGTGATACGCTTGAAATCTGTATACCCAATTTTGGTAATGTTAAAAAGGCTTATACTATTGGAGAGGCTGGTGCGCAATTTGCTCATGAATTAAGCGAGCATATGGATGTAGAAAACTCTGAACTTTTAACCAATGCAGTTATGCGTGCGTCTGCTGCTGCGCTTCCTGGAGACGTTGTACTATTATCGCCCGCCTGTGCATCTTTTGATCAATTTAGAGATTATGAAGCCAGAGGCGATTGTTTCAAAATGGCAGTTGAGAATATAATGACTTCTGATAAGCATGTAGCAGTGCGAGGGTCCGATGGCTGATAATTCCAATTTGTCTAATAGCTTAGGGCAAAATGGTAATGCATCAGATATTGATGTTAGAGATGATCAATCTCAAAGTGAATATGACAAAAAACCTGTAATAGCTGAAGCCAAGCCCAATGTGCAATTGTCAAAGCGTTTAGGACGTGCTGATAAAAGTCCGCTTGGTATATGGTTTTGGGAATTAGATCGCGTTCTATTGCTGCTTATGTTTTTGCTGATGGCTATTGGCCTATTGTCAGTAGCGGCCGCATCTCCTGCATCGGCCAGAAGGCTATCAACCTCTGCGGTAGAATTATCGCCTTTATATTTCTTCTATAAACAAATGGCTTGGACCGCGATAGGCGTTCCTGTGATGCTTATTGTATCTATGGCACCGCGCGAACAAGCAAAGAGGTTTTCGGTCATTGCCTTTTTTATGTTTGTATCACTATTAATTATGTTGCCTGTTTTGGGTAAAGAAGTGAATGGTGCACAACGTTGGATAGGAACGGGTTTTGCAACTATTCAACCATCAGAGTTTTTAAAACCTTTATATGCTATAACATTGGCATGGATATTTTCTTGGCGTTTGAAAGACCCAGATTTGCCTGTGCACTTTATTACAGGCGGCATCGCGGCAGTAATATGTTTTTTCTTAATGCTGCAACCTGACCTTGGTCAAACAATATTATTTGCTGGTATTTGGTTTGCCCTTATGATGGTGTCAGGTGTCAAGACACGATGGCTAATAGGCCTTGTTGCGCTTGGTGTTGGCGGCTTAGCTGCGGCATATCAATTTTATACGGTTGCACGGCAAAGAATTGACCAATGGATATTTGGCACCGATGGATTGACGCATGACAAATTGGCTATAGATACATTGACGAGCGGCGGTTTGGTAGGAAAAGGGCCAGGCCTTGGCAGCAAAAAATATAGTCTGCCAGAAGCACATACCGATTATATTTTTTCGGTCATTGGTGAAGAATTTGGATTGCTTGCTTGCATGATTATTGCGATATTATTTCTAGCAATATTAATACGAGTCATCATAAGGCTTTTGGAT
This sequence comes from uncultured Sphingorhabdus sp., assembly GCA_947501885.1. GTDB lineage: Bacteria > Pseudomonadota > Alphaproteobacteria > Sphingomonadales > Sphingomonadaceae > Sphingorhabdus_B. The sequence continues at coordinate 133,174 of CANMXN010000001.1, forward strand.
GAGAAGGATCATTTTATTGTTCTTGCTGTTTCCGCACTTATTGCGCAATTTACGGGGCAAGCGATGATTAATATGGCGGTAAATATCGGGATATTCCCTTCTAAAGGGATGACACTGCCATTCATAAGTTATGGCGGATCATCGTTAATAGCGCTATCAATGGGCTGCGGCTTGATATTGGCACTAACTAAAAGAAACCCTTTTCTTGACCGATCACTCTATATGGTGAAGGGAAAGTCATCATGATTATTTCACGGCATTATGTATTAGCAGCAGGCGGAACTGGCGGGCATATGATGCCTGCTTATGCATTGGGGCAAGAATTAATCGACAGGGGCCACCATGTTGCATTGGTGACTGATGGTCGCGGCGCAAAAATACCTGGTAAGCCTGAGAAAATGGATATGCATATTTTGCCAGCAGGACGAATGGGCGGTATTCGCGGTTCTCTTGCTGCCTTGCGCGCTATCTGGAAAGGCAGGGCGATGGCATCGCAGCTCTACAATAGCTATGAACCAATGGCGGTGATTGGCTTTGGCGGCTATCCTGCTTTGCCATCCTTATTGGCGGCTTTTAAGCATAATATAGCGACTGTTATCCATGAACAAAATGCTGTTTTAGGGCGTGTTAATCGTCTCACTGCGCGCAAAGTTAGTGCCATTGCAACGGCTTACCCTGATGTGCAGCGGTTAAAATCAAAATATGCGCATAAAACTCATCTAGTGGGTAATCCAGTACGAGAAGAAATTCTCAAAATCCGTGATGAAGCCTATCCTTCATTGAGCGAAGATGGGATATTCAGAGTGCTAGTTACAGGGGGCAGTCAGGGCGCCAATATATTATCCAATATTGTGCCTGATGGTATGGCGATGCTTCCCATTAGCTTGCGTTCAAGATTGCAAGTCATTCAGCAATGCCGAGCGGAAGATATAGAAGAAGTACGCGCTAAATATGCACATAATGATATTCCCGCAGAGTTAGCAACCTATATGCCAGATTTACCCGATAAATTAAAATTAGCCCATTTGGTGATTGGCCGCGCAGGAGCATCAACCATTGCTGAATTATCAGCGGCAGGGCGCCCAGCGATATTGATCCCATTGCCCAGTGCGATGGATGACCACCAAAGCCACAACGTAAGTGAAATGGTTGGTGCGGGCGGTGCTCGCTCAATCAATCAAACGGCATTTAATGCCAAAGAGTTGGCCAAGCAGATACAGAAAATGGCGTTAAAGCCAGGATCATTGGAAAATGCAGCAGATCGTGCGAAATCATGTGGTCGCCCTGATGCGGTTATTGATTTGGCTGATTTGGTCGAATCCTTTGGACCTACTCCTAATAATAAACAGAAACGAGACTATTCACGCGTCAGGCTTGATGGTTCTCCAGCATTTGCGAAAGATAAATATTCATGAAGGGTGTTCCAACCAATATTGGTGTTATTCACTTTGTCGGAATTGGCGGCATAGGCATGTCGGGTATTGCCGAAGTTATGCATAATTTGGGTTATACAGTCCAAGGTAGTGATATTGCCGAAGGTTATGTAGTCGAGGGGCTGCGGGCCAAAGGTATTGAGGTGTCTATTGGCCATAAAGCAGAAAATTTAGGCGATGCGAGCGTTGTTGTTACATCCACAGCAGTAAAGCGCGGTAACCCCGAAGTTGAAGCAGCGCTTGAAAACCGCATACCATTGGTGCGGCGTGCCGAGATGTTAGCTGAATTAATGCGCCTTAAAAATACTATTGCTGTTGCAGGTACGCATGGAAAGACGACGACCACTTCTATGATTGCGGCTATGCTTGATCATGGCGGAATAGATCCAACCGTTATTAATGGCGGTATTATCAATAATTATGGTTCTAATGCGCGCCTAGGCGATAGCGATTGGATGGTTGTTGAAGCCGATGAGAGCGATGGTAGTTTCTTGCGGCTTGATGGTACATTGGCGGTTGTAACCAATATTGATCCTGAGCATTTGGAACATTATGGTGATTTTGATGCGATCAAAAAGGCCTTTGTGGAATTTGTTGAAAATGTACCATTTTACGGTGCGGCCATCATGTGCTTGGACCATCCCGAAGTCCAAGCAATCTTGCCACAGATTCGAGATCGGCGCATTATAACTTATGGTTTTTCTGCGCAATCGGATGTACGCGGAGAAAATGTGACCCCTATTGCTGGCGGTAATCGGTTTGATGTCATCATTGCTCAGCGTGATGGATCATCTCGCAAGATTGAAGGTATTGAGCTTCCTATGCCAGGCAGGCATAATGTCCAAAACGCAATTTCGGCCATTGCGGTCGGCCTTGAAATGGGGCTGAGTGATGAACAAATACAAAATGGATTTAGCAGTTTTGGCGGCGTAAAGCGGCGCTTTACCAAAGTTGGCGAAGTAGATGGTGTGACAATTATTGATGATTATGGCCATCACCCCGTTGAGATTAAAGCGGTATTATCGGCTGCTCGTGAAGGCGTAAAAGGCCGTGTTATTGCTGTTGCACAGCCGCACCGTTATACGCGGCTTCGTGATCATATGGATGATTTTCAACAAGCCTTTAATGACGCTGATATTGTCTATATATCGCCTGTTTTTAAAGCGGGTGAAGAACCCATTGAAGGCGTTGATTCCGCGGCATTGGTTGCGGGACTAAAACGTCGCGGACACCGTAAAGCCGATCTTGTTGATGATGCAGCAGATCTGGCGCAAAAGCTTGCTGATATTATCCAGCCAGATGATATGGTGGTATGTCTTGGCGCGGGTGATATTACCAAATGGGCCGCAGGATTAGCAGATGCGATAAAGGATATTCGCGGATAATGATTGCCGAGAATATCATTAATAGTTCGGATATAGATGTCAAAGTAGGAAATGAGGCTAGCCTTGCGAAATTTATCTGGTTTCGAACGGGTGGGCCAGCGCAATATTTGGTGCGTCCAAGCAATACTCAAGCTTTATCAGACTTTTTGAAGCAATTGGACCACACTATCCCCGTTATGGCTATTGGTGTGGGTTCGAATATGATCGTGCGCGATGGCGGCGTTGATGGTGTTGTTATCCGATTGCCTAAGTCTATGGGTAAGGTAGAGATATTAGAGGATAATAAAGTGCGTGCAGGCGGCGCAGCTATGGGCATTTCACTGGCGAGCGCGGCGCGCGATGCTGGCATAGCGGGTCTTGAATTTCAGCGCGGGATTCCGGGTACTGTTGGCGGCGCGGTGCGCATGAATGCAGGAGCCTATGGTGATGAAACATGTGATGTCCTGATCGAAGCCACATTGGTAATGCGTAATGGTGATATTGCGGTATGGAGCAATGATGACTTTGAATATCGTTATCGTCACAGCGCCGTACCAAAGGGTGCGATAGTGGTTGAGGCTTTGTTTCAAGGACGTGCAGGTGATAGCATTGATATTGCTGCTAAGATGGATAAAATCGCGGCGGACCGTGAAGCATCACAACCACTGCGCAGCCGCACAGGCGGTTCTACATTCAAAAACCCTGATGGTAAAAAAGCATGGCAATTGGTTGATGAAGCAGGATGCAGGGGACTGCGTATTGGCGATGCACAAGTTTCCGAAAAGCATACCAATTTCTTGCTTAACCTTGGTGATGCGAGTTCTGCGGATATAGAAGCATTGGGTGAAGAAGTGCGCCGACGTGTGTTCGAATATTCAGGTGTTACGCTGGAATGGGAAGTACAGCGCGTTGGCAAAGGGTTAGATCATGGATAAATTGCATATAGCTGTTCTGATGGGTGGATGGTCTGCTGAACGCCCTGTATCGCTTATGAGTGGTGAAGGCGTTGCAACGGCCTTGGAAGAGCGCGGTCATAGAGTATCGCGCATAGATATGGACCGTAATTTGCCGATGGTGCTTGATGGATTGCGCCCCGATATTGTGTTTAACGCATTGCATGGCTGTCCAGGCGAAGATGGCAGCGTACAAGGAATGCTAGATTTGATGCACATTCCATATACGCATAGTGATATGGTAAGTTCTGTTATTTCAATCGATAAAGAGTTAACCAAACAGCGGCTTGTTCCAGCAGGCATTCCGATGCCGAAAGGCACGATAGTTGAAAGTAAAAATCTATATATAGAAGATCCATTACCGCGGCCTTATGTGCTGAAACCAATTAATGAAGGGTCTTCGGTGGGCGTTGCGATTGTTCATGAAGAGAGCAATTATGGAAACCCTATTAGCGCTGATTCAACGGGGCCATGGCAGGAGTTTGATACATTGCTTGCTGAGCCTTTTATTAAAGGCCGCGAGCTAACATGCGCAGTCCTTGGTAAGCGAGCATTATGTATCACTGAACTGGTACCAAAAAGTGGTTTTTATGACTTTGATGCCAAATATACCGATGGAATGACCGATCATATTTGCCCTGCGGATATTCCCGATGATATTCGTAACATTATGATGAATTTAGCACTGAGATCTCATCAATTGCTTGAATGTAAAGGTGTGTCACGTACCGATTTTAGATGGGATGATACGCTAGGCAAGGACGGTATATTTGTGCTAGAGGTAAACACTCAGCCAGGTATGACACCGCTTAGTTTGGTTCCTGAACAAGCCAAGCATATGGGTATATCTTATGGTGAACTTGTAGAAGCCATTATTGGAGAGGCATTATGGCCGGATCAAGTATAAAGCGCGGATCAAAACCTAAGCAAGCTAGGAAGACGACACGTAAGGCTGGTAAAGCAAATAATAAGCGTAAGGTGCGGCAAATATCTTGGTTTGATAAATTTATCAGATCATTGCCGATTACCGAAGCCAATTTACAAAAAATATTCACAGCTTCTATTTTCGCAGTCGTTTTTTTTGCGATCATCATAGTCATAAATGCGATGGGAATCCCAAAGCAAGCTTATGAGCAATATAGCGCATGGGCTTCTAAGGCGGGTTTTGAGGTTAAGACCGTAGAGATTTTGGGCATGAAACAAATCGATGAACTGAAAGTCTATAATATGATTTTCGAGTCTGATGATTTGTCGATGCCGATGATTGACATTGAGAAAATTCGCCAAGATATTATCAAAAATGGATGGGTAGAAGATGTTCGTGTTACGCGGCGATTACCCGATACATTGGTTATTGAGGTGGTTGAGAGACAGCCTGTTGCGATATGGCAGAACCAAGGTAAATATTCGCTAGTGGATAGCGCTGGAATTGTTTTGGAAGATGTAAAGCAATCTAATAGCCTTGGCCTTCCGCTTATTGTGGGAGAGGGCGCCAATCAAAAAATTGAGAATTTAACGACTTTGCTGGAAGAAGCCCCAGCCTTAAAACCACAAGTTATCGGAGCGAATTGGGTTGGCAATCGACGTTGGGATATATTATTCAAAACGGGTGAAACTCTGTCTTTGCCCGAAGGTGATAAATTAGCGTCAGAAACTTTGCTTAATTTTGCTCGTATGGATGGTGTAACGCGCCTGCTTGGCCGCGGTATTATAAGATTTGATATGCGCGACCCAAAACGAGCTTATCTGCGTCTAAAAAGTAAAGATGCTCCAGAAATAAAAGCATCAATAGCGGATAATGAGGGATCATTATGAATACAGCTCGCGTTGAGAAAATCATATCGGCAATAGATATTGGTTCATCAAAAGTTTGCACCATGATTGCTGGGCAAACTGAAACGGGCGAGCTTATTGTATTGGGCTCTGGTCAGCGTGAGAGCAAAGGCGTGAAGCGCGGCTATATATCCGATATTGAAAAATGCGAACTAACTGTGCGCAATGCGATTGAACAAGCCGAACGTCTTGCTAGTTTAAACATAGATCAAATCATCGTTGGTTTGTCGGCAGGAGGGTTGGATAGCTGTCTTCGTCCTGTTGAAATAGAATTGGGCGGCAACCGTGTCGAAGAACATGATATAGAAGAATTATTATATGCAGGACGTAGCAATTTTGACGTAAATGGTAAAACAGTGCTGCATATTCAACCGACATTATATAGCCTTGATGGTGCAGGGGGAGTCCCCAATCCTGTTGGGCTTCATGCTGATTTGCTTGGTGTTGATATTCATTTTTTGATGGCAGACCCATCGCCAGTTAGAAATTTGGAAAGTACCATCAGGGCTGCGCATTTGGAACCTTCTGCTATTGTAGCTACACCGCTTGCAACTGGGCTTTCTTGTCTGACAGATGAAGAACGAGATTTGGGTGTTGCGTTGGTTGAAATTGGCGCATCAGTTACCAATGTATCCGTATTTATTGGTGGTATATTAGTGGGATTGAATACAATCGCTATTGGCGGCAATGATATTACTGATGAAATTGCCTCAGCCTTTGGTTTGCGCCGCACCCAAGCAGAGCGTTTGAAATGTTTTCATGGCTCTGCATTATCTTCACCGCGGGATAATCAAGATATATTGGAAATTGAAGATAGCGATGATATATCAACGAAGAACCAATCTAGTCCTCGCATAACGAAAGCGCAGCTTAATGCTATTATATGCCAAAAATTAGATGAATTAATTGCTGAGATTGGCAGTGCATTAAAAGAAATGGGATTTGCATCATCACGCGGCGGTCAAGTGGTAATTACTGGCGGCAGTGCAGAACTTACTGGCATAGCAGATTATGCACAATCTGCGTTAGGGCGTATGGTAAGGATTGGCATGCCTGCGCCGCTTTCTGGTTTGCCTGATGCGCATAGAGGCGCTGCGTTTACATCTTTGGTCGGTTTGATACAATATGCGACATCAGAACAATATAAACAAAATATGATTCATCGACTAGACGATGAATATGGTGGCGCTGGACAGTCATTGTTGCAGCGGATTATTAATGCTTTTAAAGATAATTTTTAGACGCTATTAATGTGTATATATAATTAGGTTAATTTTTTTGATGTTTTGCATTTCAGAATGTGTATTACAGGATATTATAACTAACAGATTACCTTTCGGTAAGGGGGAATGATTTCATGAGTATCAATATTGGACCACCAGTTGTTGACGAACTAAGGCCAAAAATTGCAGTGATTGGCATCGGCGGTGCTGGCGGTAACGCCGTTGCAAATATGATTAAAGCGCAAGTTGAAGGTGTTGATTTTATTATCGCAAATACCGATGCGCAAGCTTTGAACTCTTCACCTGCTGAATTTCGTATTCAATTGGGCCCTGACATTACACAAGGCTTAGGTGCTGGTTCTCGCCCAGAAGTTGGGCGTGCAGCGGCTGAAGAAACTATTGAGCAAGTGAAAACAGCGATTGAAGGTGCTCATATGGTCTTTATCGCTGCTGGTATGGGCGGCGGTACAGGCACTGGTGCTGCCCCTGTTATTGCTGAAGCTGCCCGTGAAATGAATATTCTTACGGTTGGTGTGGTTACAAAACCTTTCCTTTTTGAAGGTTCTCGGCGCATGCGCAGTGCGGATTCTGGTATTGAAGAATTGCAAAAGCATGTTGATACATTAATCGTTATCCCGAACCAGAACCTATTCTTAGTCGCAAACCCGAATACAACGTTTAAAGAAGCTTTTTCTTTAGCAGATGAAGTGTTGCAGCAAGGTGTTCGTGGAATTACCGATTTGATGGTAATGCCTGGTTTGATTAACCTTGATTTTGCTGACGTTCGTTCTGTCATGCATGAAATGGGTAAGGCAATGATGGGTACAGGCGAAGCAGAAGGCGACGGACGTGCATTGGAGGCTGCTGAAAAAGCTATTGCCAATCCACTCCTTGACGGTGTTTCCATGAAAGGTGCAAAAGGCGTTATCGTCTCCATAACAGGTGGCGAAGATATGCGCTTGATGGAAGTAGACGAGGCCGCCAATCACATTCGTGAATTGGTTGACCCTGATGCAAATATTATCTGGGGGAGTGCATTTAACGATAATCTTGATGGCAAAATCCGTGTGTCAGTGGTTGCGACAGGTATTGATACCGATGCACCATCGTCTCCGCCGCGTCCGCAAAGTTTTGATCGTTCTGAATCTAGTTCGCAAAATAAATCTTCTTATTTGTTCGGTGGTGGTAGTAGCTCTGAACCTAAGGCTGCAGCTCCTGTTGAGGAAAAGGCTGAAGAGACATCTTCTTTTACAGTTCCTAGTTTCTCAGCATTAAAAGATGATGAGGAAGAAGCTCCTGAACAAGAAGTAAGCACCGATAGTAATGAAGAAGTTGTTCAAACAACTGAGGAAGAACCAGCAGAAGAAGCTCTGGAACTATCTAATGCCCCTGAAGAAGATGTGATGGAATTGGTAGAAGAAACCGTTGATGAACCAGAAGATGGATTGCCTGAAGAAGAAGCTCCGAAAATTGCGAGCGGGGGCGGTACTTTGTTTGAACGGATGTCAAATTTATCAAGAGGCATGAATCGCGATAAAGAAAATTCTACTGAAGAAGATTCAGAAGAATCATCTGATGGATTGAATATCCCACGTTTTTTAGACCGTCAAAGTAACAATTAAACATATTCATATGGCGCTAATCTGTCATATTGATTGATTTTATGGTCTCATAATATTCAATTTAACGAGTGATCGGAACAATTGATCGGTTTCGGCAAGTTAATGTTTGCGATTTTTCTCATTTGATTGCATTTACAGCGTTATGAGATGTAACAATTGCTTATCCGCAAAGATTGCGGCTATCACTATGCTATCGGTATCACCTTTATCTTTGATACCGCAGCCTGCGATGGCGCAAAATGATATTGCAATAGTGAATGAACCGGATGCTGCTGATGATTTGCGCAGTGCCATTAAACGAATTGGCCAAAGGCCCACCGATAGCAATGCTCTTTATGATGCTGGAAGTGCGTCTTTGCGTTTGGGTGATCCTGTAGTTGCAATGGATTTTTTCTTAAGAGCAGAACGCATAGCACCTGCATCAGGCAAGATAAAAGCGGGGTTGGCAAGTGCGCAATTAAATTTAGAAAATCCTGTCGAAGCATTGAGATTATTTGACATTGCTCTGGCATTGGGTGCTAATCCAGTCGATCTGGCAATTGATCGTGGTTTGGCATTTGATTTGGTCGGTGAGTTTGCTCGTGCACAACAAGAATATGATTTGGCAGCAAAATATACTGCGTCAAATAAACTTATAATAAGACGTGCAATTTCTTATTCTCTTGCGGGCGATGTTAATCAATCGGATGCATTATTGTTACCATTGCTGCGGGCTAATGATCCTCTGGCTTGGCGAGCACGCAGTTTTTTATTGGCAGCACAGGGCAAGGTAAAAGAATCATATAAAATTGCTCAGGGTTTTTTACCCGAAAATGATGCAAAGAATTTAAGACCTTATCTCAAATCAATGAAAAAGTTAACAGCGGCTCAACAAGTCGCAGCAGTTCATTTTGGACAATTCCCAGATAAGGGAGCAATAGGTAAAGATCGTGAAGATATTCGTATTGCGTCTGCAAATAAGAGCAGTAATGCTGTTGTTACCGACAGATTAATTCCAGTTGGTAGAGCATTGGGTACGAAAAAAACAGAAGCTAAAATAGTTGAAGCAACAAAAGTTGAACCCAAAACCGTATCTTTAACACCGACCAAGGCAGTAAAAACTGCTGAGGTCAAAACTCCCAATATCATTTCACCTAAACCTATAGAGGCAGCAAATAACCCTAGACTTGCTGTGGTAACAGATAATAATGCTCAGACGAAGCCTTCTGCAAATAATGGTAAAGTTGCGGCATTACCAAAACAATCATCACAAGGCTTAATCTCGGTAAAAGATGCTATTCAAAAAAGTGATGAGCGTAGCTTTGCTGATGCCGCAGTTACCCAAAAAACCGAACTGAATTTGGATGACTTCATAGCAGCTATTGAAATTCCAGAAGAAGATAAGAAACCTGCAACAGCGGTTGATTTAGACTCGATTAAGGCAGAACAAGCAGCAAAGCGTGAAGCTGAAAAACGCGAAGCTGACAGGCGCCGCGCCGCAAAACTTGAAGCTGACAGGAAAGAAGCCTTGCGAAAAGAAGCGGCTGCAAAGAAGAAAGAAGACGAAACGAAAAAAGCTGAGGCTGCTAAAAACAAATCACGTTATTGGGTGCAAATCGCTACTGGCCGTGATGTTAAAGCGCTAAAGTTTGATTATCGCCGTATATCGCGCAAACAAGCTGAATTATTCATAGGAAAAACAGCCTCAACTTCGAAATGGGGCCGCACTAACCGTTTGGTAGTTGGACCGTTTAAAGACTTGAAAGAAGCCAAAAGCTTTGAAGCGCAATATCGCAAAGGCGGTGGTGATGGCTTTGTTTGGCGTAGTGGCAATGATACTGTGGTAACAGCAATTCAATGATGATGGGATGATTTATGGCTGATAAAGCCAGTTTTGCTTGCTTTCCCGAGACCAGTAGAGGGCGCTTATATGAGCAACCCATGAGTGAAATTCGCGGACCACGTAACCTCTATCAACGCGACCGTGACCGCATCATTCACTCTATTTCATTTCGGCGTTTACGGCATAAAACCCAAGTATTTATCGCGCCAGATGGCGATCATTACCGTGTGCGCCTGACGCATAGTTTGGAAGTTGCTCAAATTGGCAGAACTCTAGCACGGGCACTCCAATTGGATGAAGATTTAACCGAAGCGCTTTGCTTGGCACATGATATCGGCCATCCGCCCTTCGGACATGCGGGGGAAGATGCGCTTGATGCATCCTTAAAACCATATGGCGGTTTTGATCATAATGCGCAAACACTCCGTAATTTGATGATATTGGAAAAACCTTATCCCCTATGGCAGGGTTTAAACCTGAGTTGGGATTTGTTGGAGGGATTAGCCAAGCATAATGGTCCGCTTGATAATCCATCTTGGGCGTTAAAAGAATTAGACGATATTGCCAATTTCAAATTATCAACTTGGCCATCATTAGAGGCGCAAGTTGCTGCTGTTGCGGATGATATTGCTTATGACAATCATGATATAGATGATGGTATAAGAGCAGGGCTTTTGACCATTGATCAATTGTGCGAATTACCCTTTATTAAAGCGCGTTGGGATGCTGTTAAAGCTGAATATCAGGGCCATGATGAAAATATATTAATATCCGAATTAATCCGCCGTCAAATTGGTGTTATGGTCAATGATGTGCTGGTATCGACGCACAAGCGGATAAAAGAAAGCGGCGTTGAAACGGTTGAGGATGTGCGCAATGCAGGTCACATGATTGGCGGTTTTTCGTATGAAATGGCTGAACAAGAACGAGCGTTGAAAAAGTTTATGTACAAAAACCTTTATCATCACCCTGAACAAATATCGGCGGCTAATGAGGCGCATAAGATCATTGCAAAATTATGCGAAGTCTTTGATAAGAATCCCGAAAAAATGCCCGATGATTGGTATGATAATATGCCGAAAGAACAACCAATGAAAGCGCGTCATATAAGCGATTTTATAGCGGGTATGACCGATCGTTATGCGCAGCAATGCTATGCAAAATTATAATGAAATATTATAAGGTTCGAAACAATGGGTCGTAAAATTTTAATAGCAGGTGCAAGCGGATTGGTGGGCAATCATTTCATTCGTCAAGCAGCACAAATGAGTCATATTGAGGCAATTTATAGTATCGGTAGGTCCGAAGTGAACAATATGCCAAGCGGTGCTATTCATTTCAAAGCTGAAACAAAAAATTGGCATAAAATCATTTGTGATTTGGATATTGATATCGCTTGTTCTTGTCTGGGAACCACTATTAAGAAGGCAGGTTCTGAAGATGCATTTTCGGCAATAGATCTTGATTTGGTAAAAAGTTTTTTTGAAGCATCGCATGCAGCAGGGGCTAAACATGCCATTTCTGTATCATCAACTATGGCCAATGCCGCCGCAAAACAATTTTACTTACGCATTAAAGGGCAAGCAGAATTGGCGATTAAAAGCTTAAAATTTGACCGAACCGATATTTTGCGCCCTGGCCTTCTAAAGGGCGCGCGCGACAATGACCATAGATTTGGTGAGCGTGCAGCCATTATCGCAAGCCCTGTGATTGATAGGCTGTTACATGGGAAATATCGAAAATTTAGATCAATTGCCGCGAAAGACGTATCAGCCGCCATGGCTACGCTGTCAGCTAAGTCTGGCTATGGTTATTTTATCCATGAAAATGACGATATTTTGAACCTGCTTAAAAGATCATGATTTTTTCACAGAAAAATAATCATCTATAATTGACTCAATAGGCCAAATGGTCGAGATGGGGCTCGTCAACTGATCTTGCAAAAGATTCGATACTATATCGGGAGAGAATGGCCCATATTTAGGGTTATCGCCGAAGGAGCAACCACCCCGGAAACTCTCAGGCACCAAGAACCGATATAGAAAGACACTCTGGAAAGAGCGAGTGTAAACTCGCCACCGAAGGGGTAAGCGGATTTATTCGTGAAAGCTCTCAGGTTCCCGTGACAGAGGGGGTAGAGGATGGAGTAATCCGTTCGCTTACTCTTGTTATGGGATTTGATTATGAGCGATGCTGATTTAAAATTATATTTGGATCAATGGCACCAAGATTTGGATGGCCGCATGGTAAGCTTTGCGGGCTATTCTATGCCTGTACAATATGAAGGCGTTATGGCGGAACATATCTGGACACGTGAAAATGCTGGTCTTTTTGATGTTAGCCATATGGGGCAATTAATTTTTAGTAGCGATGATAGCTCGATTGATATTGGGGTTGAACTCGAAAAATTACTGCCTGCGAATATAATTAAATTGGGCGTTAACCGCCTTCGATATTCGATGTTACTGGCTGAAGGTGGCGGTATATTAGATGATTTGATGGTAACGCGGCGCGAGCATGATTTCTACATGGTGGTCAATGGTGCAGTAAAGCACGAGGATATGGCCTATATCCGCGAAAACCTCAACGATGCTATTACCTTAAATTATATGGAAGACCATTCTCTCTTGGCGTTGCAAGGCCCCAAAGCAGGGTATGTTATGAAGCAGCTAATTCCGACAACGGATGATTTATTTTTCATGCAGGCTGGTAGTTATGATTGGAATGGCGTCAAACTATGGATTAGCCGCAGCGGTTATACTGGTGAGGATGGTTTTGAAATTAGCGTTCATAATGATGATGTTCATAAATTAGCAGATGCTCTGATACAATATGAAGAGGTTAAACCTATAGGGCTTGGCGCGCGTGATTCGTTGCGTTTAGAGGCTGGTTTGCCGCTTTATGGTCATGATCTAACATCTGAAACTATGCCCTTTTCGGCTAATTTGGCTTTTGCTGTGCCAAAACGACGACGTGAAGAGGCAGGGTTTATTGGCGATGTACATATATTGAAACAATTTGCGGATGGTCCTGAAACTTTGCGTGTTGGTATTGCCGTCGAAGGACGACAGCCCGTGCGTGAAGGTGCGATCATTGTTGATGATAATGATAAACAAATTGGGATCATTACTAGCGGTGGTTTTGCTCCAACCTTACAAAGGCCTATTGCAATGGGTTATGTGCCAATGGCGCTATCGCAAGAAGGCACTGATATTATTATCCAACAACGCGGTAAGAATATTGCCGCTAAAGTTACGGCCATGCCATTTGTGCCAAATGGATACCGGCGTCCGCCCAAAGCGGCTTGAATATTAGCAAGGGAGAAGGATTATGATCCGATATTATACAGAAGACCATGAATGGATAGAAGTTGAGAATGATGAAGCCACTGTTGGCATCACTGACTATGCGCAGGGCCAATTGGGCGATGTTGTATTTGTAGAGACGCCAGCTGCAGAGACGATTTTGGCCAAAGGCGATGATGCAGCGGTGGTAGAATCGGTTAAAGCGGCATCAGATGTTTATGCGCCCGTTAGCGGCGAAGTTACTGATGGTAATGAGGCCTTGGTTGATGACCCTGCTTTGGTCAATAATGATCCTGAGGGTGAGGGTTGGTTTTTCAAAATGAAATTGACCGATACTTCGGAATTGACGGCTTTAATGGATGAAGATGGTTATAAAGAATTTATAGCCGATTTATAATATACAGGGCAGATTTAGCCCTGATTTTGGAGTATCATTATGCGCTATCTACCACTTAGTGACCAGGACCGTGGTCAGATGTTGGCCAAAATTGGTGTACAATCCATTGATGATTTATTCATCGATGTACCTGAAAAAGCAAGGTTGAGCGGCACTATCCATGATTTACCCAATCGGGCTAGCGAAATGGCGGTTGAAAGGCATTTTAAAGCTTTGGCTGCAAAAAATATAGTTGCAGGTGAAGTGCCATTTTTCATTGGGGCTGGGGCTTATCGTCATCATGTGCCTGCATCGGTTGATCACATTATCCAGCGCGGCGAATTTTTGACGGCTTATACACCTTATCAACCCGAAATTGCCCAAGGTACGCTACAAATGTTGTTTGAGTTTCAAACGCAGGTTGCTCGCATGCTTGGCACTGATGTGGCTAATGCTTCTATGTATGATGGCTCGACCGCTTGTTGGGAGGCTATCAGCATGGCGCGGCGCATTACCAAAAAGAAGAAGGCCATTTTATCGTCTAGGGTGCATCCACATTATGTATCGGTAGCCAAGACAATGGCGCGCTTTACGGGTGATATGGTAGAGACATCCTTACCCACTTTGGATAGGGTTGCGGATATTGAGCGCGAATTGCTAGAGAGTATAGACGATGACACTAGCTGTGTAGTAGTTCAATATCCTGATATATTAGGTAATATTAATGATTTAACAAAAATAGCTCATAAAGCACAACAGCATAAAGCCTTGCTAATTGCTGTGGTAACAGAACCCGTTGCAATGGGTGCTATTAAAAGCCCAGGCGAGATGGGGGCTGATATTGTTGTGGGCGAGGGGCAATCCATTGGTGTTGGGCTGCAATTTGGTGGCCCTTATGTGGGATTGTTTGGATGTAAGGCAAAATATGTTCGGCAAATGCCTGGGCGCCTCTGCGGTGAAACCGTTGATGCGGACGGTAAGCGCGGTTTTGTTCTTACATTATCAACCCGAGAGCAGCATATTCGCCGTGATAAGGCGACATCGAATATTTGTACGAATAGCGGTCTTTGTGCCTTAGCATTTAGTGTGCATATGACGCTTTTGGGTGAGAAGGGCCTTCGTGATTTAGCGATGGTTAATCATACAAAAGCGGTGAAAGCCGCCGATCGCCTTACGTCTATTGAGGGTGTTGAGATGGTGACGGGCAATTTCTTTAATGAATTTACGCTTAAACTGCCAACAGATGCGCGCGCTATTGTGCAGCTATTGGCTGATCAACACATATTAGGCGGCGTGTCATTGGGCCGACTCTATCCCGATTCTGATGGTTTGGATAATGGTTTGGTGGTTGCTGTTACAGAAACAGTGTTGGATGAAGATATCGAAACATTTGCCAATGCTCTCGAAGCAATTATGTCAGGAGACTTATCATGAACCAGCGTGATTTGAATCAAGGACGTCCAAGCCGTATAGAAGGCGACATACGTGCGACAAATGATCACAAATATTCGACATATAGCGGCAATAAAGCGTTGATGTTGGAAGAGCCGTTGATCTTTGAGGCGGGGTCATTAGATAAAAGCGGTGTTGATATTGACGTCATAACGCCAGATATAAACCGCTTGGGTGGATTAGAGCGCAACCAAACTATTGGTTTGCCTGGATTATCGGAATCAGAAACAGTACGTCATTATACACGGTTAAGCCGTCAAAATTATGCGATCGATTTGGGTCTCTTCCCGCTTGGTAGCTGCACCATGAAGCATAATCCTCGTCTGAATGAGAAGATGGCACGTATTGCTGGCTTTGCAGATATACACCCGATGCAGCCTATTTCCACGGTGCAAGGGGCGCTTGAATTGATTGACGAGCTTGCCCATTGGCTGAAAAAACTAACGGGTATGCCGGCTGTTGCGATGAGTCCAAAAGCAGGCGCACATGGCGAATTGTGCGGGATATTGGCGATCCGCGCGGCGCTTGAAGCACGCGGCGATGCACGTGAAGTGATACTCGTGCCAGAGAGTGCGCATGGCACTAACCCAGCAACAGCAGCTTTTGCGGGATATCGCGTTGAAGAAATACCTGCGACTGAAGGTGGACGTGTTGATGTTGCTGCCCTTGAAGAGCGCCTTGGCCCTGATGTTGCGGGGGTTATGATTACAAATCCTAATACTTGCGGTTTGTTTGAACCTGATATGCGCAAAATCTCTGATCTGGTTCATGCTGCTGGCGGCTTGGTCTATTGCGATGGCGCAAATTTCAATGCTATTGTTGGGCGTGTGCGTCCAGGGGACCTCGGTATCGATGCGATGCATATTAATTTGCACAAGACATTTTCTACCCCGCATGGCGGCGGCGGCCCCGGCAGCGGCCCTGTGGTACTTTCGGAAGCTCTGGCACCATATGCACCCTTACCATTTGTAACAAAATCCAAGGATTATTTTACGCTTATTGAAGAAGAGCAAAGTACAGCCGTTGCGGGCGATACATTTGGCCGCATGACGGCTTTTCATGGGCAAATGGGTATGTTCACCCGCGCTTTATCCTATATTATGAGTCATGGTGCTGATGGTCTCAAACAAGTCTCTGAAGATGCTGTACTCAATGCCAATTATATTTTGCGATCAATGGATGATGTGCTTGATGCGCCTTTTGGTCATAGCGGACCATGCATGCATGAAGCTTTGTTCAGCGATAAAGGTCTAGCCGATGGCTTTTCAACAATTGATATTTCCAAGGGTTTAATCGATGAAGGGTATCACCCTATGACCATGTATTTCCCATTGGTTGTGCATGGTGCAATGCTGGTGGAACCTACGGAAACAGAGAGCAAGGATGCAGTTGATGCTTTTATAGGATCATTCCGTAATGTTGTACAAAAAGCAATTGATGGTGATAATAATCTGCTTCAAGCTCCGCATTTTGCGCCGCGCGCGCGTCTTGATGAAACATCAGCGGCCAGAAGGCCTATTTTGGTATGGAATGAACCTGAAACTGCGCAGGCGGCTGAGTAAATTATTATTTAACTGAGCGTTTAAAAACTTGACTCCTCTATCATAGTCATGGTTTCTCTATCGATGAAGATACATAGAAGCTATCCAAAGGTGGAGACAAAATATGAGTGCGCAGATAAAGTGTTTGGCATCAGCGGTAGACCATTGGGCTGAACAAAAGCCCGACAATATTGCACTTCAAGATGAATTGCAGGCCATTAGCTATGCTGATTTAAAAAGCTATAGTATTGATATTGCAAAGGCTTTGCGTGGTTCTGGTTTAAAAAAGGGTGACCGCATTGCATATTATGGCAAAAATAGCGTCTTATATTTCGCTCTATTTGTAGCCGCGACACGGGCAGGTCTGGTCATAGTTCCTGTGGGATGGCGCCTAGCAGCCCCAGAGGTTGCTTATATATTAAATGATACACAATCAAAACTCTTATTATTTGATAATGACTTAAAAGATATAGTTGACAAAATATCTAAGGGTTTGCCTGATCTTGATATCATTGTCAGCAAATTTGAGTTGGACGGCCATACACATTTTTCAAAATGGCTTGATGGGGCGCATAAGATCGATATCCCCCAACATGATTGCCAAGACGCTGTGCTGCAACTTTATACCTCTGGTACAACAGGCCTACCTAAAGGCGCTGTACTGAATAGTTGGGGGATGTTCTATGTACGGAATGAGGCAGATGTTGATGATCTTGCATGGGGTAATTTAGCTCCAGATGAAAGTATGCTCATTATCATGCCTATTGCTCATATCGCGGGAAGTGGTTCAGTAGTGGCTGCTATTTATAATGGTGCAACAGCTATAACCCAAACAGAATTTGATCCAAAGTCGGCCCTTATAGCTATTGAGAATGGCGTCTCGCATTTGTTCTTGGTGCCAACGGCCATTCAAATGATGATCAATCACCCTTATGCAAAAGAAGTTGATTTTTCAGGATTTAAATATCTTTGGTATGGAGCGGCACCAATACCGCTTGATTTGTTGCGACAAGCTATGGATGTGACGGGGGATACGCAATTTTGCCAGCAATATGGCATGACAGAAACAACAGGGACTTTTTGTTATTTGCCGCCAGAAGATCATGACGTAAATGGTAATAAGCGTATGCGTTCAGCGGGTAAAGCGCTCCCTGGTGTTGAGGTCATGATTGTTGGGAAAGATGGTAAGGAGTTGCCGCGCGGTGAAATTGGCGAGGTGATAACCCGTTCTGCGCTCAATATGCTCGAATATTGGGGTAATGCTGAGAAAACCGCCGAAACAGTAGATAGAGATGGATGGCTCTATACGGGTGATGCCGCCTATATGGACGAAGATGGTTATGTCTTCATCCAAGACCGGATTAAGGATATGATTATTTCGGGCGGCGAAAATGTATATCCTGCGGAAGTAGAAAATACGATATTTAGCCACCCTGATGTGTTGGAAGTTGCTGTTATTGGTGTGCCCGATGAAAAATGGGGTGAAGCGGTAAAAGCTGTTATTGTCCCCAATAAAGATATTCAGATTGATGAAAAGGCTATGATAGCTTGGTTGCGTGAAAGAATGGCAGTTTATAAAGTTCCCAAATCAATCGATATTATTGAGGCCATGCCGCGTAATGCTTCGGGTAAGATATTGCGCAGAGAATTGCGTGATCCTTATTGGGTAGGGCATGAAAAGAAAGTTTAAATTTTAAAACAAATCTTTAAATCTATTTGTTAAGATTATTTATAATATGCAATAATGTGTCTTTTTGATCTGGATGACAAAAGAGTAAATCGGGCAGATAAGGGTTTGGCTGATTATATTCTAAAGGTGTGCCATCGATACGTGAGCAATGGAAACCAGCAGCCATTGCTACCGCCGCTGGAGCGCAATTATCCCACTCATATTGGCCGCCGCTATGGACATATATATCGGCGTTCCCGCGCACAAGCGCCATAGCTTTTGCGCCAGCAGATCCCATTGGGATTAACTCTGCCCCTAATTTTTCGGCAATATGCAATGCTTCTTTGGCAGGACGCGAACGGCTGACCACGAGGCGTGGAGGGGATGCGAGCTTTTTTGTATGGAATGTATCAGCAGACGTTAGCGTCAATCCCGCATCGGGGAGGGCAACTGCGCCAATAGTAGGATTACCATCAACCGATAAAGCGATATGAACAGCCCAATCATCGCGGCCTTCGCTATATTCGCGTGTTCCATCAACGGGATCGATAATCCAAACGCGTGATTTATTGAGGCGCTCAGGTGTATCTTTGGTTTCCTCAGACAATATACCGTCATTGGGACGCAATCGTAATAATTCCTCCATCAAATATTGATTGGCCTCAGTATCGCCAGCTTTGCCAAGTTCTTTGCCTTCATAATTACTGCTTTCGCGTAATTTGATCAATATTTGCCCAGCATTTTCGGCCAGATTATGCGCTAAAGTGACGTCATCCATAGCGATGCCCTATAACTCAATCAAATGAGTGACAATATGTTCTGCTGCCTCTTCGGCGCTCATATTAGTTGTATCGACTGTTATTTCAGCATTTTCGGGTTCTTCATAAGGGCTATCAATACCTGTGAAGTTTTTAAGCTCTCCAGAACGTGCTTTTTTATATAGACCCTTTACATCGCGTTCTTCGGCTACTTCCAACGGAGTATTGACGTGAATTTCAATAAACTCCCCTTCCTGTAATAAATGGCGAGCCATATGCCGCTCTGCACGAAAGGGTGATATGAATGCGGTAAGGACTATTAAGCCTGCATCTGTCATCAGTTTTGCAACTTCGGCAATGCGGCGAATATTCTCGATACGGTCTTTATCGGTAAAACCAAGGTCTTTGTTGAGGCCATGACGGACATTATCACCATCGAGCAAATAGGTATGTTTGCCTAATGCATGCAGTTTTTTCTCAACCAGATTGGCGATTGTTGATTTGCCCGATCCAGAAAGCCCTGTGAACCATAATGTTCTCGGTTTTTGGTTTTTGAGGGCAGCATGACCTTCACGTGTGATATCAATGGCTTGCCAATGGACATTTTGTGACCTTCTTAGAGCAAAGTGCAACATGCCAGCAGCCACCGTAGCATTGGTTATACGATCGATAAGTATAAAACCGCCCATAGATGGATTGTCGGCATAGGCTTCAAAGATAATCTGTTTGTCTGTGCTGAGTTCACATACGCCAATGGTATTAAGCTCTAATGTCTTGGCGGCAATATGTTCGTGAGAATTGACATTGATCTGATATTTGGGTTGTTGCACGCTTGCGCTTACCATTTGCGTGCCAATCTTCATGGCATAGGCGCGCCCTGGCAGCATGGCGTCTTCGGCCATCCAGACGATAGTAGCTTCAAATTGATCCGCAACCTCTGGCGGATTGTCGGCTGATACAATGACATCGCCGCGCGAGCAGTCTATTTCATCCTTGAGCGTGATTGTCACAGATTGCCCTGATATGGCTTCATCTAAATCACCATCCATAGTGACGATTTTATCGACTATACTCGTCTTACCTGATGGCAGGATACGCACAGTTTCACCGCTTTTGATGCTGCCACCAGTAATTTGACCCGAAAAACCGCGAAAGTCTAAATTGGGCCGGTTTACCCATTGCACAGGCATGCGGAAATCCTCAGACTTTGGTTTATCATCTGTAAGAGTAATGGTATCCAGATGGTCGATCAATGATGCGCCATTATACCAAGGCATATTTTCGCTGTGCGAGGTAATATTATCGCCTTTTAATCCCGACAGGGGAATGGCGGTAAAGTCTTTAATGCCTAATTTATCAGCAAATTTACGGTAATCGGCAACAATTTGGTCAAACCCTCCCTGATCATAATCGATCAGATCCATTTTATTTACTGCTAGCACGATATTCTTGATGCCAATAAGATGTGCTAAGTAGCTGTGTCTGCGTGTTTGCGTTAATATCCCTTTGCGCGCATCGATCAGGATCACCGCAAGATCAGCCGTTGAAGCACCCGTAACCATGTTACGTGTATATTGCTCATGACCTGGTGTATCAGCGACAATATATTTGCGCTTCTCGGTCGCGAAAAACCGGTAAGCAACGTCAATTGTAATGCCTTGTTCGCGTTCAGCCGCTAAACCATCAACCAGCAATGCAAAATCAATCTCTTGGCCCTGTGTGCCGACTTTTTTGGAGTCACTTTCTAAGGATGCTAATTGATCTTCGAAGATCATCTTGCTGTCATAGAGCAAGCGACCAATGAGGGTTGATTTGCCATCATCGACGCTACCGCATGTGATAAAACGCAGCATAGATTTATGCTGATGCTGATCTAAATAAGCATTGATATCTTCAGCAATAAGGTCATCTGTTTGATAGATAGGATCATTCATCAGAAATAGCCCTCCTGCTTTTTCTTTTCCATTGATGCTGCCTGATCATGATCAATAGCACGACCTTGTCTTTCTGATGTGGTGGTAAGTAGCATTTCTTGAATGACTTCGGGCAAGGTAGTGGCTTCGCTCTCTACCGCACCAGTTAGCGGATAACAGCCCAATGTGCGAAAGCGAATAGAACGCATTTCAGGTGTTTCGCCTTCTTTTAATGGAAAGCGTTCATCATCAACCATGAGCAACATACCATCACGCATGACTGTTGGGCGTTTCTTGGAGAGATATAATGGTACAATTTCGATATTCTCCAAATGGATATATTGCCAAATATCAAGCTCTGTCCAATTGGAAATAGGAAAGACACGGATGCTTTCGCTCCCTGATTTGCGAGAATTATAGAGATTCCATAATTCAGGGCGTTGGTTTTTAGGGTCCCAACGATGATTGGCGTTTCTAAAGGAAAATACACGTTCTTTGGCGCGGCTTTTTTCTTCATCGCGCCTTGCTCCGCCAAAAGCAGTGTCAAAACCATATGTGTCTAAGGCTTGTTTTAAACCTTCGGTTTTCCACATATCTGTATGGAGGCTACCATGATCAAAGGGGTTAATAGCTTTTTCTTTTGCTTCGGGGTTTTGGTAAACAAGCAACTCCATCCCTGCGTCTTTGGCTGCTTTTTCGCGCAATTTATACATCTCTTGGAACTTCCAAGTGGTGTCTACATGCATTAAGGGAAAGGGAGGAGGAGAGGGATAAAATGCTTTTTTAGCCAAATGCAGCATAACAGCACTGTCTTTGCCAACGCTATAGAGCATAACGGGCTTTTCAGCCTCAGCAGCGACTTCGCGTAAGATATGGATGCTTTCAGCCTCTAGTCTCTGCAAATGGGTTAATTGGGACATTTTTTTCTCAGACAAATTAATGATTTTGGTTTAACTATGCTTCAAATAAGCAATGGTGCATTTTTCGCAAATATTTAAAACTAACAGGGGGACAATATAAACTTGTGCCTACTGCTTTGGTAACATCATTTCAGAGATTATATTTATTAACCATATTTTATTTTCGTTTCTGTATCAATATCTATGACATTCAAATGATAAGTCTGAGAGATACTTTGGAACAAAATTTAAATAGCGCTGATATGCCTAAAGCATTTTTGAAATGGATTATGATATTTGCTTCATTGCCCATTATTATGTTTTTTATATCTATCCGGGTTGGTTCAGAGTTTTCAAACTTCCAATTATTCTTCCGTGCCTATTGGATGCCAGCGGTAATATTTGAAGTTATCACATTATTTTTTGCTCTGCGCATAGGGTGGCAGCCTGCCGCTCAATTTAAGGAATTAAAGTCAATTATCAAAATAGCCTTGCTAATTTGGTTGTCCATATTGTTTATCGGAGCGTTATTTTCCGCGGAGATTCCAGCAATATCAATGATAAGTGTATTTCTTTGGATATTACATTTGGGTTTTTTTGGTGCTCTTCATTATATCTTTAAGCATTGGAGCATCAATAATCAGATGATACGCTTCATGGCATTATCACTATCTTTGGGGTCTGCCATAACCGCTTTCTTCATTATTATATATAGCTTCATTATTGGGCATGGTAGTGATTATGATTGGATTAGTGCAATGCCTGGTTTTTCTAATATCAGGCATATTGGTTACATAAAATTATTGGGAGCCGCTCTTTCTCTAGGAGCTATTATATCGGGTTATGATAAACGCACTCATGTCATATTATTTATAATCAATTTTGCCGCCATTATATGGTTTGGTTCTAGGGGACCATTTATTGCTATATTATTGTCGCTATTGACGGCCTATATTTTTATTCCCAATTTTAGAAACATAAAAAAACTTGGGACAATATTGGTATCTATATTATCCGCGATATTGATATCTCAAATGGTGCCAACACCGCCTAGCCCAAGCTATAATGTCTTTGATCGTTACGAAGAAAAGAAAATAGATGATTATGAGAAATTTACATCTGGGCGAAGTGAACTATGGGCAGATGCCGCACAATTATTTGCAAAAAAACCGTTGATTGGCAATGGAACTGATCAGTTTAAATATACAGCTGAAAGTGCATTAGGAGCATCTCGCCATCCGCATAATATAATCATGCAAATATTATTTGAATGGGGTTTAATTGGATCTTTATCATTTTTATTTTTGATAGCTTTATTGCTTAATAGTGTAGCGAGAGATTTGTTCGCGGCGCGTCCAGAGGCGGTATTTCTTATGCCCATTATGGCGGCTATATTCTTTTCAATGATTGATGGAATTTTATTCTATGCATTGCCTATATCCATCCTATCCTTAATTATTGTTATGCAGACCATCAAAGCGAGACAATAGATAATTTATCGTCTAAGCGCATGCTATGAAAGCGATACATCAATATGATGCCATAATATTAGGGGCAGGTGGTGCTGGTATGATGTGCGCCGCTATTGCTGGGCAACGCGGCAAAAAAATATTATTAATTGATCATGCCGATAGGCCTGGCAAAAAAATCCTTATATCTGGTGGTGGGCGCTGTAATTTCACCAATCTACATATAGCGGCTGATCGTTATTTATCCAATAATCGTCATTTTATGAAATCGGCTTTAAGCCGATACACAGCGCAAGACTTTATTAATTTGGTCGATAATCATGGCATAGCATGGCATGAAAAAACATTGGGGCAATTATTTTGTGATGACAGTGCCAAGCAGATTGTGGCGATGTTGCTTGATGAATGTGACAAAGGTGATGTTGACATATCGTTGGGTTACAGCATCAATGATGTGTCGCATAGCGATGGCTATTATAGGGTATGCTATGGTAATCGAGAGATGAGTTCTCCTAAATTGGTCATTGCAACGGGCGGGCCGTCTATTCCCAAAATGGGGGCAAGCGGTTTTGCCTATGAATTAGGCCGTAAATTTGGGTTGAAGGTTATCGAGCCACGGCCAGCCCTTGTTCCCTTCACCTTAGGAGGAGAAGAGACATTATTCCGATCTTTATCGGGTGTTGCTGCCGATGTCATAGCAAGCTGCGGGAAAGTTAAATTTCGTGAAGCTGCATTATTCACCCATAAAGGCTTATCGGGACCATCGATATTACAGATTTCGTCTTATTGGCGACATGGGGATAAAGTCCATATCAATTTTTTACCCGATTTAGAGCGTGATTGGTTGGTAAAAGCCAAATATCATAATCCGAGTGATAGATTACCTGCGATAATAAGATCTAAATTGCCAACACGGTTAGCTGACACATTGTTGGAGCGCTTAGATTTTGATGGTGATATAGGTAATATTAAGGATAAATTGCTGAATGATATTGCAGAGGAATTATCAAACTGGGAATTTAACCCCAATGGAACAGAGGGTTATGCTAAGGCAGAAGTTACGGCGGGTGGTATTGATACAAAAAGCTTATCTTCGCAGACGATGGAGGCTAGCCATATGCTAGGCCTTTATGCTATTGGCGAGGCCGTTGATGTCACTGGATGGCTTGGGGGATATAATTTCCAATGGGCTTGGTCTAGCGGCTGGGCTGCTGGACAGGCAATTTAACTGACATTATTTATCGTACATATATAGATTATATTTTATTAACCCATTGTTTTTACAACGCCTTACTTATTTTATATAGGGCGCAATTTGATTTGGATGACCATGCCATTTAAGAATTTACCTGAAACATTGCAGCATGCTCTCAAGGCGCGTGAATATGACAAGCCAACCGCTGTGCAAGCCGCCGTGATAGAAAATGATGCTGATGGGCGTGATTTGATTGTTTCTGCACAAACAGGATCAGGAAAAACGGTGGCCTTTGGTTTAGCAATGTCACCACAAATTTTAGAAGATACAGGCAAAATGCCATTTTTGGTTGAACCATTGGCATTGATCATTGCACCGACGCGCGAATTGGCATTGCAGGTCAGCCGTGAATTAAGCTGGCTCTATGCCGATGCGGGCGCACAAATTGCAACATGCGTTGGCGGTATGGATGCTTCGAAAGAACGTCGCAGTTTGCGTAAAGGCGCGCATATCATTGTTGGGACACCAGGACGTTTGCGTGACCATCTAGAACGCGGCGCGCTTGATTTGGCAAAATTACGTGTGACAGTTTTGGATGAAGCCGATGAAATGCTTGATATGGGCTTTCGTGATGATCTTGAAGAAATATTAGATGCAACGCCAGATGATCGGCGCACCTTATTGTTTTCTGCGACGATGCCGAAACAAATTGTATCATTGGCTAAGCGCTATCAAAATGATGCGATGCGTATTTCAACAGTCGGTGAAGATCGCGGCCATGGCGACATAAGCTATGAAGTCATCACCGTTGCACCAGCAGATACGGAAAATGCTGTGGTGAATTTACTGCGCTACCATGAAGCGGAATCGGCGATGTTATTTTGCGGCACGCGCGATGCGGTACGCCGTTTGCACGCAAGTTTGGTAGAACGCGGGTTTAGCGCGGTTGCGCTATCGGGTGAGCATACCCAAGCAGAGAGAAACCAAGCGATGCAGGCGCTGCGCAACAAACGTGCGCGGGTTTGCGTGGCGACAGATGTCGCGGCTCGGGGGTTGGATCTACCAACATTATCATTGGTTATTCATGTAGAAATTCCGCGTGATCCAGAAGCATTGCAACATAGGTCGGGCCGCACGGGACGAGCGGGTAGAAAAGGAACTGCGGTGATTATCGCGCCTTATCAACGCCGTAAACGTGTTGAGAGAATGTTACGTGATGCAAAAGTTCGCGCCGAATGGAAAGATTCTCCGTCGCGTGAAGACATTATTGCCAAAGATAATGAGCGTATGATGAGCGGTCTTTTGGAACCCATTGAAATAGATGAAGAAGATCGCAAAATGGCGGAACTTCTTTTGGAGAAAAAAACACCAGAAGAGATTGCTGTTGCGCTGGTTCAGGCACATCGCGCCAAAATGCCTGCCCCTGAAAAAATGCTCGATAAAGTTCAGCAATCGCAGCCGCGTGATAGCGGACCAAGAGCTGGGTTTGAAGATACGGTATGGTATAGTATGAATGTGGGGCATAATCAGCGCGCTGATGCCCGTTGGATATTGCCAGTGTTATGCCGCCGTGGGCATATCACCAAAAATGAAATTGGTGCTATTCGCATTAATGGTGATACGACTTTGTTTGAGGTGCCGCGTAAAGTATCGGCAAAATTTATGGAAGCCGTCACCAAGAGCCATGGTAGCGGCAATGATGATACCGACGATATTGAAATAAGCCAATTCAACGGTACACCCAGAGAAGCCGCCAAACGCCGTGGCAGAGATGGTGGCCGCGAAGGCGGCCGTGGTGGTGGACGAGATAGTGATAGAGGCAGAAGCTCTGGTCGTGATGGCCGTAAATATAGCTCGCGCCCTACCTATGGCAATAAACATGGACGTGATGGTGGTCGTGATGGGCCAAGAGACGAAGGCAAAAGAGGTGGTAGAGGAGGTGAAGATAGTTCTGAACGTGGCGGCTATAAAGGGCGCGGCGGCGGCGATCGTTCTACTGGCGTAAGAAATGATAAGAAGCGCGATTTTGGAGATAGGTCAGCACGAGACGGTGATTTTAAAAAGCGTGAAGGCGGTTCTTTCAAGAAGCGTGAAGAGGGGAGCGGTTTTAAGAAACGCGATGGCGCAAACGGTTCTAAAAAAACAGAGAGTAAATCAGGCGCCAAACCAGCTTTAACAGGCAAATTATCGGGCAGTTTCGATGGTGATAAGCCAGTTGTTGCTAAAAAAATGAAGCGTCCGCATCGCGGTAAACGCCCTATCCAACGAAAACCCAAATAAGGCAAGAAGTGGCGATCAGAAATATGGACAATCAAATTCATATTTATGTCGATGCAGATGCTTGTCCGGTAAAGGATGAAACCTATAAGGTGGCTTATCGGACAGAGGTGCGCGTGACCATTGTTAGCAATAGCCATTTTCGCATTCCCGATCATCCCTTGATCGACCGTGTCGTGGTTAGCGATAGTTTCGATGCGGCCGATGATTATATTGCGCAGCATAGTGATAAAAATAGCATTGTGATTACAGCAGATATATTATTGGCTGAGCGCTGTATCAAAAATGGTGCGCGGGTTCTGGCATATAATGGCAAGCCATTTACGGAAAACTCTATTGGCAGTGCGGTGGCAACGCGCGCTATTATGGCGGACCTAAGAGCTGGCATGAGCAATGAAAATATTGGCGGTCCGAAAGCTTTTACGAAATCAGATAGATCGCAATATTTATCCGCTCTGGACCGCATCATAACCCAAATGAAAAGAAGCGCATCATGCTAAATTTCAATAATGTCATTGTGCGCCTGGGCGGCGTTACCATCATTGATGGGGCAGGGGCCGCTTTGCCGCCTAATTCTCGCGTTGGCCTTATTGGCCGTAATGGTGCGGGGAAATCGACATTGATGAAAGTCATAGCGGGGATGCTCGATCCTGATGATGGCAGCGTTGATATGCCCAAGGATTCTAAATTGGGCTATATTGCCCAAGAAGCCCCCGCAGGAGCGATCACGCCGATAGAAAGTGTGTTGGCTGCTGATGAAGAGCGGGCTGCTTTACTAGAGGAATCTGAAAAAACAGAAGATGCAGATCGCATTGGCGCAATTCACGAACGTCTTAATGTCATTGAAGCGCATAGTGCGCCAGCGAGAGCGGCAAAAATCTTAACAGGGCTTGGCTTTGATGAACAGGCACAAGGTCAACCGATGGACAGTTTCTCGGGTGGTTGGCGCATGCGCGTTGCTCTGGCGGCACTATTATTCTCGCGGCCTGATGTTTTGCTGCTCGATGAGCCATCAAACCATCTCGACTTAGAAGCGACATTATGGCTAGAAAATTTCCTTATTAGCTATCCCGCAACAATATTGGTGGTGAGCCATGAGCGTGATTTGCTCAATAATGTTGTCGATCATATATTGCATCTACAAGGCGGTAAAACCACGCTCTATGTTGGCGGTTATGATGCGTTTGAGAAACAGCGCGCCGAACGCCAAGCGCAAATGGCATCCGCACGTGAAAAACAAATAGCGCAACGTGAGAAATTACAATCCTTTGTCGATCGTTGGGGCGCAAAAGCCCATAGTGCGAAACAAGCCCAAAGCCGTGTTAAAGCTCTGGCCCGAATGGAACCTATTGCTGAAGCCATTGATGATCCGACTTTAAGCTTTCATTTTCCCAGTCCCGCAGAATTAAAACCGCCCCTGCTTTCTCTGGAAAATGCAGCCGTCGGATATAATGATATAGCCATTTTGAAGCAGCTTAACCTGCGGCTTGATCCTTCTGACCGCATGGCACTATTGGGCCGCAATGGTAATGGTAAAACGACCTTAGCGCGATTATTGGCTAGCCAATTGCCCGCTATGGAAGGCGCTCTTGCCAAATCTGGCAAGCTATCCGTGGGTTATTTTACGCAATATCAAGTCGAAGAATTGGATGTTGATGATACGCCGCTAGAGCATATGACGCGGTTGATGAAGGATGCAAAACCAGGTACCGTGCGAGCGCAATTGGGGCGTTTTGGATTTTCTGGTGATAAGGCCACTGTGAAAGTTGGCAAATTATCAGGCGGCGAACGGGCAAGATTGGCATTAGCACTCATCACCCGTGATGCGCCGCATTTGCTGATATTGGATGAACCCACCAACCATTTGGATGTCGATGCCAGAGAAGCACTTGTCCATGCGCTCAATGAATTTGGAGGGGCCGTCGTCATGGTTAGCCATGATCGGCACATGCTCGAATTAACGGCGGATCGATTAATTCTTGTCGATGATGGTAAGGCTATGGAATATGGTGGTACGCTTGATGATTATACCAATATAGTTTTGGGTAAGGGGCATGTTGAGCGAAAATCATCTTCAAAGCCCAGCACTGGCAATCGCAAAGAAGAGCGCCGTGCATCAGCCGAAAAACGCAAATTATCGGCCGAACTCCGCAAAGCTATAACAAAGCATGAAAAAGAGATGGAAACATATAGCGGTGCAATTAGTGCCATTGATAAAGCTATGTTTGATCCTGATAATGCCGATAAATCCTATGCAGATAAGGCGATGGGGGATCTTATGAAATTGCGGGCAGATAAACAGAGCGCGCTTGATACTGCGGAGGCGCTATGGTTGGATGCTTGCGATAGACTAGAAGCGCTGTAATAATATCAATCAAAGACTTGTTATTATTCGCTAAGTTTCTTGACGTCCTGCGAACGACCGCGCGGCAAAATCACTATTCTCCCTTCATGGGCAACAATGATTAAATCATCGACACCAATCATTTGCACTTCAATATCACGTGAGTGAATGAGATTGTTGTGAGCATCAATGGTTTTGGCATTACCGATGACAATATTATCGCCATGATCACCGGTTGCATCATGCAATTCAGCGATACTATCCCAACTTCCAACGTCGGACCATTGCGGTGAGACAGGTACAACAGCAACTTTTTGAGCTTTTTCCATGACTGCATAATCGATACTATCCGATGGAGATGCAGCAAAAGACTCTGCTTCAGGATATATATGTGAGCTTTCTGTGTCTATGTTTGATAGTGATATGTGGGCGGCATCATATATATGAGGTGCATGCAGTTTAAGGGCTTCTAAATAGCTGTCTGCTCGAAACAAAAATATACCTGCATTCCAGAGAAAATCGCCGCTGTTGAGCATGGATTGGGCTGTTTCAATATTAGGCTTTTCGGTAAATTGCGGTACGTCATGACAGCCATCATGGCCATTAATGGTATCGCCGCATTTGATATAACCATAGCCTGTTTCGGCTTTGGTTGGCGATATACCAAATGTAATCATCCATCCATCTTTGGCTGCATCTGTGGCGCTTTCAATAGCAGATAAAAATATATCCTCTTTCGTAATGAGGTGATCGCTTGGCATGATAAGCATTAGATCATCGGGTGCACAGCAAAGTGCAGCCAATGCAATGGCAGGGGCTGTATTCCTCGCTGCGGGTTCTAATAAAAGGCGTGCATTTTGGATATTAATGGCCCGTAATTGATCACTAGTGATCTCGGTATGTTTTGCATTACCAACAATGATAGGTGGGGCAAATAGAGCATTATCACTGCACCGCAGAATTGTGTTTTGGAAGAGAGAATTGTCACCAAATAGCCGCAAAAATTGTTTGGGATAATGGGGCGTGGAAAGCGGCCATAATCTTGTACCGCCGCCGCCTGATAATATGACAGGCGTGATCTTAGTGTCGCTCATATTTATAAGCCTTTATATTCTTTATACCAATTGACAAAATTGGGAATACCTACATCAATCGAAGTGGTGGGTTTATAGCCTATATCTTTTGCAATTGCATCAATATCTGCAAAACTTGCATAAACATCACCTGCTTGCATAGGCATCATATTTTTTTGAGCTTTTTTTCCGCAAGCCTTTTCAATTATTTCGATCATTGTACCAAGATGTTCGGGTTTGTTATTGCCAATATTATAAAGAGCATGCGGGGAAACGCTGCCGCCTGCTTTAAGGCTTTCATCATCTTTGGGAGGCTTATCAAGGCAGGCGATTACGCCAGCAACAATATCGTCAATATAGGTGAAATCGCGCATCATATCACCATTGTTAAACACATTGATAGGTTTGCCATTAAGGATATTTTCGGTGAACATCCATAGCGCCATGTCTGGACGTCCCCATGGCCCATAAACAGTAAAAAAACGAAGACCCGTTAAAGGCGTACGATAGAGATGAGCATAGGTTTCGCTCATAAGTTCATCAGACTTTTTGGTCGCAGCATAGAGTGAGACTGGATTGTCCACACGGTGCTCGACGCTGAATGGGGAGATTTTATTACTGCCATAAACCGATGAAGATGAAGCATATACCATATGTTTGGTCTGGCGATGACGGGCCAATTCTAGCAGGTTGATATGTCCCATTATATTGGCACGAATATAGGCGCGTGGGTTTTCAATAGAATAGCGTACGCCTGCTTGCGCACCTAAATGGATGATCCGATCAAACTCAACATTTTTGAGGCTATCTTCTAGCGCCTCATCATCTGCAAAGTCAGTTTTAATGAATTGAAGACTGCCATTAAGGCTCTGCAAAAAAGATATACGGTCTTCTTTTAGCTGCGTGTCATAATAATCATTGATATTGTCGACACCAACAATGTCTTCACCGCGCTCCAGAAGCTTTTGAATAACCGAGAACCCTATGAATCCTGCTGCACCTGTTACTAAAACGGTCATAATCAATCCTATAAAAAAGCTATTTTTACATATATTAAGATATTGCCCTTTAGAGTAATAATATTAAAATTTAGATTGATCGGGCCAAATACCGCGTACATCATAGACAATTTTGCTTTGACGTTCTGCCAAAGGTACAGATTTGAATATATCATGATCCACTAATGTGATGAACATATCACATTCGTCGAGCGCAGTATCTATATCAATTAAAGTTGCTCCGCTACCATCAAAACTTGCGGGTAATTCTTCGGCATAAGGTTCGATAATTTTAATTTTATTGCCATATCTTTTTGCTAATTTTTCGGCAATTTTAAGTGCTGGACTTTCTCTAAAGTCGTCAATATTAGCTTTAAAAGCTAGGCCCATGCAGGCAATATTCTTTGCGCCATGCCTATCAATCATTTTAGAGGCTTGTTCTAATACATGGTCCACTTTACCATCATTAACATTACGAGCGGTTTTGATGAGGGGGGAATGGTCAGGGGAACCATGAATGATAAACCAAGGGTCCACTGCGATACAGTGTCCACCAACACCTGGTCCAGGTTGCAAAATATTGACGCGTGGGTGACGGTTGGCCAATGCAATAACTTCCCATACATCAAGCCCCATATCATCGGCTATCATTGAGAGTTCATTGGCAAAAGCGATGTTGACATCGCGGTAGCTATTTTCAACTAACTTCGTCATTTCTGCGGCACTAGCTGTTGTTGTGACGCATTCACCGCGTACAAATCGTTTGTAAAATGATAGGGCTTTTCTGGAACAACGCGGTGTAATTCCCCCGATTGAGCGATCATTTTTGATTAATTCTTCTAATATTTTCCCAGGTAGAACCCGTTCTGGGCAATAGGCTAGTGAAATATCAGGAGTACCATCACATATGCCTGGTATTTTAAGGTCAGGGCGCAATTCTGAAATCAAATCGCGCATTTTTTCAGTTGTACCAACAGGAGATGTAGATTCCAAAATGATAGTATCACCAGATTTCAGCACGTTGGCGACATTTTTGGTTGCTTCCATAACATAGCTTAAATCAGGAGCATGATTGTCTCCAAAAGGAGTTGGTACTGCAATGACAAAAACATCAGAGGGTTCAAATTTTAAGGATGCTCGTAAAAGGCCTTGCGCAACAACACTTTGTACAAGGCCATCCAAATCGACTTCTTCAATGTGAATTTTCCCATTGTTGATTGTATCAACAACATGTTGCGATACGTCGATGCCTAAAACACTGCAACCCGAACGAGCAATTACGGCAGCTGTAGGAAGTCCTATATAACCAAGACCAACAACGGTTACTGATGGCGTTTTATTGGAAGTCATGTTGAATTTCTCCAAGAATATAGCAAGAAGTTATTATGATAGGCTAGAAGCCACAATCTCAGTAATTTTAATACTGCTTGTGCCATCACCAAAAGGATTATGTGCTTTGGCCATTGCGTTATAATGATTTAGATCATCCAAGAGAGCATTGGCCTCTTTCAAAATAATATTTTGATCTGTTCCGACCAACTTTGCAGTACCTGCCTCAATACCTTCGGGACGTTCGGTTGTATCGCGCATAACCAAAACAGGCTTGCCAAGAGCAGGGGCTTCTTCTTGTACACCGCCGCTGTCAGTGAGCATGAAATAGGACATATCCAGCAAATTTACGAAATTGGGATAGTCCAGAGGTTCGATCATTGCGACATTATCTAAACCTTCGAGAGCACCGCTCATGACTGCTCGCACATTAGGGTTGAGATGGACTGGAAATATAATGGCCACATCATCACGCATAGCAAGGGTTTTAAGGGATTGAGCAATATTTTCCAAACCGCCGCCAAAATTTTCTCGCCTATGGCTCGTTACACCAATAATTTTTTTGCCAGTAAATTTCTCTTTTAAACTATCTAAGGCTGGGGCAATATTGGGGCTATCTTTTATTTGCTCTACAGTTGCAAATAAAGCGTCTATTACGGTGTTACCTGTTATAGATATTTGATCGCTTGGTATATTTTCCTTAAGTAATGCATTGGCCGATGTCTGCGTAGGGGCAAAATGTTGGTCGGCAATGGAACCAATAATTTTGCGGTTCACCTCTTCGGGCCACGGATGATAGATATTATAACTCCGAAGACCAGCCTCTACATGGCTAACTGGGATTTTACGATAATAGGCTGCCAATGCTCCCGTCATTGCCGTTGCGGTATCGCCTTGGACAACGACACGCTGCGGTTTAACTTTATCCATTATTTCGCCAATACCCGTGAGCAAGCGCGCAGTTAATTCGTCAAGATTTTGGTTGGAACGCATAATATCCAAATCAAAATCTGGGGTGATATTTGCAATTTCCAAAACTTGGTCAAGCATCTCGCGGTGCTGTGCGCTAACACAGAATAAAGAATTTATGCTGTCAGCGGCGTTTAATTGTTTCACAACTGGGAATAACTTAATAGCCTCAGGTCTTGTGCCAAAAATGGTAAGAACCGTGGGTTTATTATTCATAAATTTCCTCCGATAGTGAAATATATTTAATGTGCCACATTTTGATATGATATTGTGGGTTGCGTTACCTATTCTCTAGAAAATTGCAACATGATTGTTACAGGACGCAAACCTATATTTAAAGCTTTCAATAAGTGAGGTTAGAACAAATATCTGTTGGATTAAAATGTGACTTCACATCGATAAATATAGAATTTTCTTTTAATTTACGGAATATTTGATCTTCTATTTGATTATGTTCCTCATGATTTACTGCTAATATCAGCGTATCTAAATCTTTCAGATCACTCCATCCGATAATATCTATATTATACTCTGATTTGGCATCAACAGCATTTATTAGTGGATTATATAGCATAGAAACAATAGCATAGTTAATTAATCCTTTGATAATATCAGGTGTTTTTGAGCTCCGTATGTCAGGAATATTTTTTTAAATTTTAAAAGCAAAATTTACAAAAATTTATTTATCATCCCTTTTGACATCTATATCCCAATATTTTTGAGCATATATAATCAAGCCTACGATCACTGCCTCGATAATCATGGGGGTAAAACTTGCTGTGTCATAACCATTAACAAATATAGTGATAAGGCGGCCGATATAAGCCGCGATGATGAGTAAAGATACGGGCCATAATATATGGGCAAATTTGCGAATGGAGGCATATAATAAAATACCGCCGCTAACGATAAAATATCCTGACATATCGGCTCTAACAGTGGCATATCCAGTCAATGTTGAAATATCTAATCCGACATTGGCAGCAGATTCTTTGGTGCTGAATAAAAACCCTATCGCAAGGATAATAAACAAAACCCCAACCAAGCCAAGCAAAATACGGCTGATCCAATTTAATATTAGCATATACTTCCCCTTAGAAGCTGTCTTAGCTATTCATAGTCATATTACAAAGGCTAATATAACAAAGACCAAGCTACCAATGATTGTCGATATGATAGTTTTTCTGCGATAAGCCTTTGACAAAAAGCCAACTATCAAACCACTCATCATAATAATAAATAAGGCTACACCAGCCACTATCTGATATTTTTTAAATAATGTCGGGCCATGGCCTTTATGCAGCTCCATCATTGCGTAATGAAAATTAGGGGTATTGAGAGTTGCGTTCCAACCATTATCGTCTTTCGAAAATTGTACATGCTGACGAGATGTTGGCCGTGTTGTGAGACTGTCTCCGCGGTTGCGAATATATTCAAAGTCTATGTCAATATTATTGTCCGCTAAGACTTTGCGCACATCTTCATCCAATGTTGGACTATTAGAATCGAACGTTATTGGCGAAGATAATTCTATATCGCTTTTTTCGAGATCAGGTTTAATGTCAGATACATATAGTCCGCCCGTTATAGCAACTAATATGAAGAAAGGGGCTAATAATGTGGCTGCAAATAGATGCAACAATGTCATCAAACTTCTGGCTTTAATAGTGTTCATAGCGCTACTTTCTTATCGTGATTGCTTTCTATAAGCCGCACAATGTTGTGGTGCAATCTCTCACTTTGGCTTTTTGATAACATTTCGCACAATAGCCCATGAAAATGCATAATATATTTTTGCAATGTAGCTTCAATTAAATCTGTAATAAGCATTTCGTCATAGCTGATAGATTGGCTACATGGTTTATGAACATATATTTTGTCAGGCCATGTATCTTCTATAGTTTCATACATGTGCAAAAAATATTTACTAGTGTGAGGGCATTGAAAATATTTGCACAAATATGAACCTATATTGATTTTCTTTTGCTTGGCTAATGTTGTGATACGCAGAGCGATGATAATTTTTCTATTCTCTTCGTTAAGATCATATAATTGCGGTGTATGTGTCAAATGTTTGATAAATTGTGATTGTTTTATATGCATAATATATTCCTCCTAATGATTCTCTTTAATGTTATTAATAATCATTATCATTAGCAAGAGTTAAAGGAAAATATTATAGAGATTGATAGTATACTAGCTAGCTTTCTGCGGAACGGACATCAAAACAGTTATGCTAAATTTTGAGTTTATAATATAACTTATGTGCAACGCACATGGCTACAGGATTGATCTAATCTCAAACTTATCTTAGATTAGAGAATTATGAATTTCTCATCTATAATCAGCTTCTTTTTTGTAACAATTTTAATTGCCATTTTATCATGGTGGATGACGCGCAAAGAGGATTTACACTCCGTTGAAGGATATTATCTTGGAGGCCGCAATCTTGGTTGGTTTTTGGTAGGTGGTAGCCTTTTTCTATCAAATATATCGGCAATAGCGATCGTTGGTGAGACGGAATCAGCCTATTTGACCAATATGAGCGTGATGATGTTTGGCTTTGCCTCTATTTTTGCAATGGCCATTGTATCAGAGTGGGTATTGCCGATTTATCTGCGTTTTGGTGTTACAACAACACCTGAATTTTTAGGACTACGTTTCGGTCCAAGCTTAACCCGTTGGGTCGCTATATTGCTCATTTTTGCTTATGTTATCAATCTTATGCCGCCAGTCCTTTACACTGGGGCTGTGGTTCTCAATGGGATGTTTAATATTGACGAGCTATTAGGTGTTTCGGATTGGACAGCAATTTGGATTATGGTCTGGGCAATTGGGATAGTGGGCAGTGCCTACGCAGTTTTTGGCGGTCTTAAAGCTATTGCTGCATCTGATGCACTGAATGGCATAGGCCTTGTGATAGGCGGTATTTTGGTTCCATATTTTGGCCTGAAATATATTGGTGATGGCAGTATATTAGAAGGATGGAATAATGTCGTTGCGCAGCACCCTGATCATATGAATGCATGGGGTCGCCCAACAGATGTGGTGCCATGGGCTACATTATTTACGGGCATGCTCTTGGTGAATCTAAATTACTGGGGAGCTGAACAATATATATTGCAGCGCAGTCTAGGCTCAAAAAATCTTCAGGCTGGACAAAAGGGCATGATGTTTGGTGCGGTTCTAAAATTTATTGCTCCTTTAATTACAGTTTTTCCTGGTGTGATTGCCTTGACTATTTATCCGAGCTTAAGCCAATCGAACGAAGCTTATTCTTCTATTGTTACGGGCGTTATGCCAGCCTATCTCGTTGGTCTGATGGCGGCTATTATGTTTGGAGCTTCGCTTACGACCTTTAATTCTGGCCTTAATAGCACTAGTACTATGGCGGTTCTCAATCTTTATAAGCCATATAAAGCTCATAAATTTGAGAAACTAACAGATCGCCAACTTATCTCTATTGGCAAGCGAACACAGCTTTTCTTGGCAATTCTCGCAATGTGTATTGCTCCTTTCATTTATTTTACAAGCGATGGGTTTTATGAATATTTCCAAAAAGTAGCGGGCTTATTTAGTGTTCCTATTTTTACCATTGTTATTGTCGGGATGCTGACCAAATATGTACCCGCTATTGCAGCAAAAGCCGCATTAATCATCTATTTATCGGGTTATGGTTTTACGCAACTTATAAATGATTTTGGCATTCACTTTTTGCATTGGGCCGCAATATTCTTTGTCATTTGTGTGGCTATTATGCTTATAATAGGACGTTTATTGCCCCAAGAACAACCTTTTGAGAAACCAGCAGATCCAGCTGTTTCCTTAACACCATGGAAATGGCGCTGGCTTGCATATGGTATAACTATTTCTTCTATGGTTGCCGTTACCATGTGGCTCTCGCCTCTAGGTATTGCAACATGGTAATAGCAATAATCTAATTGTTTTAGGAGAGTTTTTAGATGCTAGATTTGGCTCGCTGTAAATCAAATTTTGACAAAGATGGTTTTGTTATCATTCGTAATTTTTTGGAATATGATGTCGCGCAGCGGTTAAAAGATATTGCACAAAGTGATATTATATTGCGTGACCATTCTCATGCTGTTTTGGATAGTGAGGGCAGGGAGAGCAAATTAACACTTTGGTATACACCAGGTGATGATGTATTTGGAAGATTATCCAGTTCTTCGCTTATGCATAATTATATGCAAAATTTTTTGGATGGGCCGATATCTTTCTTTCATGCAAAATTGATGAATAAAGAGCCTGAGGTTGGCGGAAAATGGGAATGGCATCAAGATTATGGCTATTGGTATGAAGATGGCTTCCCAAGATCGGATATGGGGAGCTGTTTTGTTGCTCTTGATCCGTGTAGCGAAGAGAATGGCGCCTTACGCGTTATTCCAAAATCACATAAATATGGACGTATACCTCATGGCGTAACAGGGCAACAATCTGGTGCTGATATGGTGCAGGTTGATGAGTTGGCTGACAAATACGGAGTCATAGTTTGTGATATGCAACCCGGAGATGCCTTATTCTTCCATGCTAACCTGCTACATGCTTCTGGAACCAATCTGTCCAAACAATCACGGCTGATTATGATTTCTAGTTTTTTCCGTAGTGATAATGAGTCTACTCATAATGATCCACGTTATAGGAATAAAAATATAGTGATAATAGATCATGATGACGTTATGAATGCATCGCAAGGCATAGACTCTAGTATCGACTTTTCAAAAGCTGATGATCATATCATTGTGAATTGATATCTACATATCAGATTTTTGTAGGCCTGATTGTAAAAATTGCGGTGATACCGAACATAATTTTTAAACGCAGTGAGATGATGCTTTGTAAGTTATAATATCTAATGGTGAGCCCTGCTGGGTTCGAACCAGCGACCTACTGATTAAAAGTTATAAAGTCTTTATTTTCTAGAATATGACAGAATTTTAAATTCAATTAATTTTATAGTTAAAACAATGTGGTGTATGTTTTTTCTTTTCCTCAAGATACCTTGTGTTATATAAATAGTGCTTACTCGGTGATTACTAGGAAGATGAAATGCCAAAACTCAATATTAATAAACGAAATGTAGATGCAGTCACGGCAGATACTACGGATACCTTCTATTGGGATACAAAATTATCTGGTTTTGGGTTAAAGGTGACTGAAAAGGGCTCCAAAAGTTATGTAGTGCAATATCGTATGGGTGGTCGTAATACGCCTTCTCGTCGCTACACAATAGGTAAGCATGGAGCACCTTGGACTTCTGATCAGGCACGTCGAAGGGCGCAAGAGCTTTTAATTGCAATTAAATCGGGAATTGATCCAGTTGAACGAGAACGGCAGGATAAATTGAAGGTACGTGATTTAGCTTTTGACAAATATGTAATAGTTTTTGTTGACCGATATGCGAAGTTAAATCAGAAACGCTCATGGAAACAAGCTGAAAGTACACTTTGTTATAATGCAATTCCAGCTTTCGGTTCGAAGCCAATTCATAAAATTACACGCCGTGAGTTAGCTTCTCTTATCGAAAAAGTTGGAGAAACTAGACCTGCGACGGCTAGATACTTGCATGCTACAATGCGTAAGCTTTTTCGATGGGCTGTCGCAAGAGGAGATATAGACATTTCTCCTATGGTAGAAATGTCTGCGCCTCCTCGAGTTAAGGCTAGAGAACGTGTTTTGGATGATATGGAACTTGTCGCGATATGGGAAGCATCAAAGTTTTTAGCATTTCCATTTGGTCCGATGATCCGGTTATTGATTGCGACGGGTCAGCGCCGATCAGAAGTAAGTGCAATCCGTTGGAGTAATGTTAATCTGGATTTAGCAGAGTGGTTAATTCCAGCCGAAGTCGCTAAGAACGGTGTTTCTCATTTAGTGCCATTAAACGATTTAGCGATCGAAGAATTGCATGCTTGTTTTGAACTGCGTCATTCTGATATTATATTCTCGAGTACAGGAACTACTGCTCCAAGTGGCTGGAGTAAACCAAAAGCAAAATTGGATAAAAAAGTTAGTGAAATCCTTGATGTTTCTATTCCTCATTGGAAGTTACATGATTTTCGTCGAACTTTTGCAACTGGAATGCAACGGCTTGGTGTTCGTTATGAAGTTACAGAAGCGCTTTTAAATCATTTGAGTGGTGCCAAGTCTGGTATCGCAGGGGTTTATCAGAGATATAACTGGGCGCCCGAGAAACGTGCAGCGTCCGATATGTGGGCAGCAAACCTTACTCGACTGTTTTCTGACTCAAAAAATGGTATTTTTGATAATAATCGGGGAGAGGTTTTGCGATTTACTGGAATAGTCGCATGACAAAAATTTTAGATTGGAGAGAGGGTGTTCATAAAGATACTGTGCAAGAAATTGAAAATGCTCTGGATCAGTATTTAGCGGATGAGAGTTATGCAAATCACTACCCTTCAACGGCAAAAACGATAAAAAACCTCGAATACATAAATATCCATGCTGAGAAGTTGAAATCTCTCATCGATAATCTTTCTCCTGTAGGTGAGACTGCTCTTTTTGAGCGATATCAAGATAACAACATGCCTTTTGATCGTCGTGGATTAGATCAATTGAAACGAACCTTATCGCGCTTAATGAAAGCAACCGAGGAATCTGCAAAAAATATTAAATCTCGACACTCTCCTCCTTACCCAGAGACAGGACAAGGGGTTGGTTCAGCCCTCGGAAGGGGATCAGATCTAGAATCACTGTCAGTTGGTGGCGACAACTTAAAACGATTTCGTTTTAAAACACCAAAGGATAAACTAGGTGTCCGAATGGCTATGGCTATGGCTAAATCATCATCAGATGAAGATCGTAAAATCGTTCTAGGCAAAAAATCACTTCAAGAGTTTCTTGAAAGTGTTTGGCAATTCGAGGCTCTGGGTAAAAAGCAAAGCTGGGATGAAATTGCACGTCAAAGAAAATATATAATCGCTGATGCTAATAAAGAGAATAAAGAAATTGAGAGCCAAATTAAGTCAGATAAACTATGGGACGCCGCGATTGATGGATATTATGATAAGTTATCTGAAACTGACAGTGATTATCTTTGAAAAATTTACGAAGACACTTCTTCAAGGAAAAATGTGACTATTGATTCGCCTCCAATTTAAACGGAGGTAACTAATGACGATTATGAGAGTAAAAGAAGCCGCTAAGTACCTTGGCTTAAGTGTTAGCATGCTCAATAAATGGCGTGTGACAGGAGAAGGCCCCAAATTCATTAAGCTAGGGCGTGCAGTCGCGTATCGCATTTCTGATCTTCACGATTGGCTTGAAAGACAGGCCAAGAAGAGTACCAGTCAAGAAATTTCACCTTGGGCAAATGATTAGTCGATAAAATCTTATAATTGCAAGTCGGGGATGGCTAAATACAGTGGCCCGATTTGTGTAATCCGGTACCACTGGGATTAGATCACACACCGGAAAGGCACCGCTGAGTCAGATGCCTATGGATCTACGGCGCGGAGCGATTTGTGCCGTTAAGAAGCTGACTCCACTTAAGAGGCGCTCCTCTGAAAGTGGGCCTTTGTGCGTCGACCGGCTCCGAGAGTCAGGCTATTCGCCAAAGACAAGCGGGATCGCCTTCACCATATTGCGGTGGGGGTGATCCCGCTTGCCTTGAACGAGCAAACCCCACCAAGAGTCAGGAACATAGATTCTCTTGCAATTAAGAAAGAAACAAGCGTCTCTGATGGCAGTGTTAGTGGTTGGGTCTAACTTTTTATAATATGTACTGTAAAAATTCTCAAAACGTCATTTTTTACAAAAGCGTTTCAAAAAATTGGTTTTGAAGCGTTTCTAGCGTTTCGTTTCGTTACGTAGAGAATGGCTCTTCATCCAACAACGTTTTTTTTATGTTTTTTAGCATCTAGCTCAATGAACAAACATGCGTTATAGAGTGTTTACTGCGTTTAGTCTTCACAAGCTGTCGCAGTGCGCATGACGCGCTGAACACGAGCCGCCTATGTCGGGTGGCTCCCGAAATACAATAGCCTCTCGGCGAATACGGGAGGCGCGCTACTTCGTGTTCGCGCGTTGTGAATCTCCCGGCACCAGCCGGAGTGAACACGGAGAAATATTATGAGGATTGTTGTTTTGTCGTTCATTATTCTGTTGTTATCGGCTTGCGATAACGAAAATAAAATAGAATATTCTGGAGCTAGATCAGAACTTCATCTGAAAGCGGATGCAGAGATCCACGTTAGAAAAAAGTTACGTGATCCCGATAGTGCAGAATTTTCGAACTTACGTGTTTCGTCAAAAGGTGCTGCTGACATCGTTTGTGGAGAAGTGAATTCACGAAATGGCTTTGGCGGTAAAAGTGGGAAACAGAAGTTTATTTCTAATGGATTTAACCTCTCTTTCTTAGAAGAGAAAGTTGTCGAAGGTGGTTGGCCCGAACTTTGGAATTAGTTTTGTTAAATATGGTCGAAAGGAGAAAAACATGACAACTGTTCTATTGGTTTTAATTGTTCTTATTTTGCTGTTCGGTGCGGCAGTAGTTAAAGGCTGGCTTATGAATGCTATGGGTGCGGTGCTTGCAATCGGACTTATAATTACAATCACGGTGCTATTCGGTAAAGGTGCCTTTTGGTGGATTTTTTTCGGCGGTGTAATTGTGCTGTTTATAGGCTTTATTTGGGTTAGGTTTTTTGATCCTGATGAAGCTGCCCATAAAACCAGGATTAAGCATGCTAAAGTACAATACGCTGAGCGTGAGAGGCGCGCTTACGAGGAAGAACAAAGACTTTCAAATCTAAGTCCTTTAGATAGCTTAATGCTTGTCTTTAAAGAGTATGATACTCGAGTATTCGACAAAACAAAGGCTAAAGCTGAAGAGTTTTATGCCAAGGGTGACGAAGATGGTTTACGCCAGCTTGTTGAAAGCATATGCAAACGCAATATGGAACGGTTAGAATTCAACGGCAGATATTACAGCAGTCAAAAACATTAGGGTAGCAGATGAATTTGTGTGCTGTGTTTGGTTGTTCTGTTGTAACGTATAATATAGATTTAAATAGAGATTAAAGCGTTAGGGGAGAGTAATCGCCTTCTAATCCTTATAGTCTGGGATCTACAGGCTCACTCTCCATGGCCAACACACCGAAAACACACTGGTGTACATGACTGAACGGTGCGTTTTCTACGAAACGATGAAGTCCTTCTATACCCAATGCAAACTCCCTTAGAGCCATACGTCGCTTTTGTCCCAATCCACGCTTGCGCAGCCGTTCGAGGTTTGTCGGCATGTCATAGTCCGGACCATAAATAATCCGCAGATACTCTTTGCCTCGGCATTTGATCGCGGGCTGAACCAATCCTTTTTTGCCGTGAACGACAAATTGCAATGGCTTCACAACCATTCCTTCGCCGCCATTGGCTGTGATGTTTTTCCACCACTGAATAGCATCGCTAACCTGCTTGTCGTTGGCAAGATCAACTTGATGAAACGGCGTAGCTACGATTAAATCGCTATCGGCAGCGGCCAGTCGGTGGGCATGATCCATATGCCATAGATGATCCTTGTCGCTGTGAACCGCGTCACCCGATGCCAGCAAGTGGAATGGTGCAATTTCAATGTCGTCGATGGACGCAGTATTGCCTACATAATGGTTATAAGCTGTGCGATAGCCTGCTGCATTGTCTAGTCTTTGTGATGACTTAGCGTGTAAATCGGCAATGTCTACGCCGCGCTGCTTTGCCGCTTCCAGCAATGCGGTTGTTTCACTTAAGCCAGCCACAGCCGCAGCCCCAACAGGCGCATACTGCTGATTGACCAGACCACTGGCCTTGAGGTTCCAAGGCATGATCTCCGCATCCCAAAGCACCCAGTCGGCATC
Organism: uncultured Sphingorhabdus sp.; assembly: GCA_947501885.1. GTDB lineage: Bacteria > Pseudomonadota > Alphaproteobacteria > Sphingomonadales > Sphingomonadaceae > Sphingorhabdus_B. The sequence continues at coordinate 176,860 of CANMXN010000001.1, forward strand.
GAGTTTTTCCCACAAACCGGCTTTCTGCATCGCCATGTCCAGACGATCCAAAATGGCTTTTTCCATTTCTGCATCAGGAAAGAAGCGCCTTCCTGTCCGGCTCACGATGATGCCTTTTGAGCCATCATCGACATCAAAGCGCCTGGCTGCGACTTCGCTATCTCGCGCAAGTGTTATGAGTGCCCGCGATCCCATATGCTTCTTCTCAATTACAACCGTGTTGATACCCTGTTCGCGATAATAGGCGAAAGCCTCTTCCGGGCGTTCCAGCCAGCCCTCTTTCTCGCTTGTTGCCGGAGGTGACATCGTCGGCGGCAGATGCACCAACCAGCGGGGGTCAGCGGCAAAACGGCTCATCACTTCCAGAGCCGCTGCGCTTTCATCCTCGCGAACCATGACGATGCCCATGTCGCGAGTTTCGATAGCCTGCTTACCCAACACGTGCTTGATGTTGAGCTTGCCCGCGTCTTTGTCATCAGCAGTCGTTGCAACATCCAATGGTTTGACGGGTTCATAGTAAGTTTGCTCGGCTGGAACCTCGACAAGTTCCATTTCTGGATATTGTAAAGCCGTCAGTTTGCCGCCGAAAACACAGCCGGTATCAATGCAGATTGTGCCATTTGTCCACTGCGCCTCCGGCACAGGCGTATGGCCATAAACAACTTTGGCTCTTCCTGAGTATTCGGCAGCCCAGTTGTATCGCACCGGTAGACCATATTCATCCGTTTCTCCGGTTGTTTCACCATACATGCAAAAGCTGCGGATCGCGCCAGACGCACGTCCCTGCATTTCCTCTTTAAGCCCAGCATGCGCCACGACGAGTTTGCCGTCATCTAAAACATAGTGACTGATCAAGCCATCGAGCCATTCGCTCATGTTTTGACGAAATTCGTCATTTTCATCATCTAACTGTTCGATAGTCTCAGCAAGCCCATGCGTCTGTTTGACATTTCGACCATCCAGATAACGTTTCAACTTATCATCATGGTTTCCGACCACCGCCAGTGCGATATCCTTTTCAACCATATGTTTTGCAATGCGCAACACATCAGGAGAACGCGGCCCGCGATCCACCAGATCACCAACGAAGACAGCCTTGCGACCTTCGGGTGCAGTGATATCGGGTTCGCCGTCTTTCCAAGTAACAGCGTAGCCCAGCTTTGTGAGCAGGGTTTCCAGTTCGTCAGCGCAGCCATGCACGTCACCTATGATGTCAAACGGTCCGCATTCCTCGCGCTTATCGTTCCACAATTTGGCACGGGTGATGGTGACGGCGTCAATTTCTTCAACCGATTTCAGAATATGGCGTGCTCGGATACCTTCACGCTTCAGGCCGCGTAGAGATCGCTTTAGATCGAGCATCTGCCGTTTTACTGGCCCCGGTCCAAATTGCCTGTCTGGCCGCTGCTTGTTGCGTTCAATGGCCAGCTTTTCAGGAAGCTGAAATACAATTCCTACTGGCAAACAGTGCCACTTACGTGCCAACGCCACTAGGGATTTACGTGCATTTGGTTGGACATTAGTCGCATCTACAACCGTTAGTTTACGGTTCTTGAGACGTTTTTCAATCACCGCATGTACCAAATCAAAAGCATCGCCAGTCACCGATTGATCTGTTTCGTCATCTGAAACCCAACCGCGTGCTGTATCGGAAGACACTACTTCAGTCGGCTTGAAATGCTTGGCTGCGAAGCTTGATTTGCCGGTGCCAGATGCGCCGATCAAAAGTACCAGCGAGAATTCTGGAATGGAGATTTCTTTTTTTTCAATCATGGTTCGTTACTTTAATTATTTCTCGAAATAGCCGATCAGCGGCAGGCCGAAGATCGGTTTTGTCTGGCTTAAGGGTTAGGGCGATCTCTCGCGCTTGCGAAAACTCGGACATAACCAAATCATCGATCAGTGGTTCACGCGAACCATCGCCCATCTCTTTGCTTTTGCTTTTTTCTTCAAGCAAGTGGGCCAGACGCTTTGTCACGTCGGTGTTCAGATCAGTCCCATCCATCAATGCCTGAAAATTCATAGGCGGGATCACTTCAGGATGCATTCTAGTCCAGCGAATTGCCAGTGCAGGACGCACCACATAGAGATATTTCTTCAGGCTGATTGCGTCCCTGCCATCGATGTAGGTCGCCCATTGTCGCTCACCTAAGCGGCGATAATGGTTCAGGCAGGCATTGCCGTGCGCAACTCGCTGAGAAAAAGAGATCAGTTTTTTGCAGATATCGTCATTCCAGCGATAACGAACTGGGCTGGATAACCACTCTAGTAGCACCGGGTTGGGTTTCAGCAAAAGACCCAGTGCCTTTTTGATGTCCCAGCCGTTGACGTCCCAATCACCCGCTAACGGTCTTTCAATGACATCGCGTCCCGGATGGATCGACAAATACCAATCAACAGAGTGGGCATAGACAAAGCGCACATCATAATCGCTATCGGGAGAAGGGAAGCCCCAAGCTCGGCTGCCACTTTCTATGGCAAATAGAAAGCGCACTTCTTCCGCCTGTTCGATCTCGTCCAATTGAGACAGGATTTCAGCACGTGTTTCCGGTGAGATGGATGATTGAAATTCTATCATGCCTCACTCTTACCAATTTTCTTAAACACTGCCATCTGAGTAGGTGCGCCATGATCTGCGTGCACTTCACCAATTGGAAAAAAATCCACTGAATAGCCGTAGTTTTTACAACAACTATCTGCATAGATTTTAAATTCTTGGCGTGTCCATTCAAAGCGATGGTCTGAATGTCGCATTGTACCCTCGATCATGCCTTCGAATAGAGTGTTAAATTCCCTATTAGGTGTAGTCATGATAATTATGTTCGGCTGGGCGTGCCCGAACAAGGCATCAGAGAATGCTGATAAGCGTTCTGCATCCATATGTTCGATCACTTCGATGACTGTTGCAGCATCAAAGCCTTTTAGACGATCATCGCGATAAACGAGTGATCCTTGAATAAGCTCAATACGTGCTTTTTGACGATCAGCCATGCGCTCAAATTTCAGTTTATCAGAGGCGATTGCCAATATTTGTGGTGATACCTCAACTCCAAGAATTTTTTGGAACTGGCTATGCTGAATCAATCGTCGAAGCAATTTTCCCTCACCGCAACCTAGATCAAGTACAGATGATGCACCTGATCGTTCAAGTTCTGCCATAACGGACAGCATGCGTTGCTCGTTTAGTCTAATGGGTTTCTCAATTACCTCTTCGGCTTCATTATTTTTCGCAATTTCTTCGGCTGGTTCTGGTTCGACACTGTCTTCCAACCGTCGTAAGGCCGCACGCGAGAGCGAACGGAAACGCAAATAACGTTTCGCGATTAAGTCCTTGTGTGGGTGTTGCTCAAGCCAGCCTGTACCTTTACGTAACAGTTTTTCGATTTCAGCATCGTCGATATAGTAATGCTTGTTAGCGTCTAGCACGGGAACTAACACATAAAGGTGGTTAAGAAGATCAGCGATCTTATGTTTTCCCCTAATCACAAGCGTCACATAGTGACTGTCACCCCAATCAGGATGGATAGGGTCGAGAGCTATCGAACTGGTTTTTACCTCATAGCCTAACGGTTCAAAAAGTTGTGTAACGATTTGCTTGTTTCCACGCACTGGTAATGGCGAGATTTTTGCTTCTAGTTCAATAGGTGTTTCAGCCAATTCTTGCCGATGTTTTGATCGTCCGCTGAGCGTTGTGCCAAACATTCGAGCAAGTGCCACCGAAAGCAGCGACGAGGCGGCATAAGGACGATCATTGACATATTGATCCTCTGCTCCGCTGTGTCGACCTTTCCCGCGGACTAATTGCACAGGATCAATATCCAGCATTAATGCAGCCGTGCATTTAGTCTCGTCTGCTTCTGGAAAGAAAACTGTAGCCTTTCCAAAAGCTAGCGAAACCTCATGCACATTTTCTGGATTTTTCATAAGAAGAAAACCTAGATCGGATGCTGGTTTATGTGTGGTTGATATAGTCAAAAGCATTTTTTCGTATGTCCAATAAAAAACCCTTTCGTATAGTTTTATCCGAAAGGGTGAAATTAACTTATACTTTATAAGAAAGGGTTAGATTTCACCTATCTCTATCAAATTGAGTTCATAGGGATTTTGCACGCATAGTAATTTTCGTGAATACGCATTGCTTGTAATGTTAAAATTAAGATCTGAAGTCATAACTCAATACTCGTGCAGTAATTATCAAAAGTCAACTATTTAGAAAACACAACGATTATACCTCGAGATCTTTCATATGATGAATTAGATTAATATGATGATGTCAATTGTATGTTTATAATATATTATAACACTTTTTGTCTAGTGAGGCTGATTAAGGAGCTAGGTGATATTTGAATAATAATATTTTCAAATAAAATTAATATTTATTTTGTTAATTTTTATAGAAGAGAGATATTTTACTATTATATATAATATTTTATATTTAAAAAAATTAATATCAATGTAAAAAGATTGTTTCAACTTACTGTAGGATTTTTAATCTGTGGCCTATCAAACCCCTATCACAATCAAGACAGTGATAGATAAAATTCGGAAACGGCATTACGTTCTGCCATCTATACAACGTGAATTCGTATGGGATACGAATCAAATAGAGACACTTTTTGATTCATTAATGCGAGATTATCCTATCAGCACATTCCTGTTCTGGAGGGTAGAGAAAGAACGTATCAAAGATTTTCAGTTCTACGAATTTCTTAGAGATTATCATGAGAAAGAACGTCGACATAATCGAAAGGCTGACCTTGGCAGTGATGAGGATGTAATTGCATTGTTGGATGGACAGCAACGTATGACCTCATTGTATGTCGCATTAGCAGGTACATATGCGAAAAAAGCTCCATATTACAGTTGGGATAGTCCTAATGGCTTTCCGACGAAACGTCTATATCTGAATTTGCTCAGGCCATCTGAGTCCCTCGAAAGAGAATTTGATTTCCGATTTCTTACAGAGGACGAAGTTAAAGACATTTCCTCGTTAGACAATGAACAAAGAGAAGGTGCTCAACCTTGTTTTTGGTTTGATTGTCAGAAAATTCTTCAGATCACAGATCTAAGTAAAGTGTCTATGTTTCTAATGAAAAGTGGACTTATGGATACGTCTAAATATTCGGAAAAACAGTCTGAGTTCGCTATTAATACACTAAATGAATTTTTTAACGTGGTGCATCAGAAAGGTACGATTAGTTATTATCTGGAAGAAGGAGAAGAACTTGATAAAGTTCTGCAAATCTTCATTCGGATAAATAGTGGAGGTACCAGACTTAGCTATTCTGACCTACTACTCTCTATCGCAACAGCGCAATGGCAGGAACGTGACGCTCGTGAAGTTATTCATGATTTTGTCGACAAGATAAATCAGATTGGGACTGGTTTTGCTTTTAATAAAGATATTGTGTTGAAAGCATGTTTAGTCTTATCCGACTTCGACGTAAAATTCATGGTCGACAATTTTACTAAGGAAAACATGACAGTCATTGAGAGAGATTGGGACAAGATATCAAGAGTTGTTCGAACCGCTGTCGAACTGATTGCAAAATTTGGTTATAATCGTAACAACCTCCGGGCTACAAATGCAATCATCCCAATCGCGTATTTCATACTAAAGAATGGCTTTGAGTCTACAATCCTTCATGCCTCTGATCGGGAATTAGATAGGAGAGCTATTAAAGAATGGCTAGCACGCTCATTACTGAAGGGGGTGTTTGGTGGACAACCAGATTCTCTTTATCCCAAAATGCGCGACTTGGTGAATCATAATCTAGGGAAATTTCCGCTTGCTGAAATTATTGATTATTACAAAGGACGACGTAAATCTATTACATTTAGCGAAGATGATATTAATGGACTGTTAGACCATCAATACGGACATATACAGACTTTCAGCAGTCTATCTCTGTTATATCCTGGCCTGAATCATAACTTTCATTATCATCAAGATCATATTCATCCAAAATCATTTTTTAAGAAAACGTATCTAAAAAAACTTGGTTTTGAAGATGAGAAAATCCAAGCCTTCCAAGAGCGATTCAATAGTCTTGCCAATCTGCAACTGATGCAAGAAACAACAAATCGAGAAAAAAGTGACACATCATTCAAAGAATGGTTGGAAACGAATTATCCAAGTTCGACTGAACGAGCAGCATATTTAAAACAAAACCATATTGATCCCGACGTATCTCACGAATTTAGTGATTTTGTCGAGTTCTCTGACCGACGCAAAGAAGCGTTAAGGCGAGAGTTTATTTCTATCCTAAATGTCACGGAAAGCGAATCCTCTTAATTTACCATTTTAATTTATTTCACAATTATGTTGATTGCATCAATGAAGGGTTTTTGTTTAATTTATCTAATAATGCTTACAATGTATCAAACATAGCTCTAGATAGTCTTCAGGTACCCTAGTGGTTGTAAACACTCTGATGAACAAGGCTACAGATACTGTCACAATGATCATATCAAATAGAGGATCATTTCGGCATCGGGCAACCTTCACAACGAACAAGGTTAGTTTTTCGAATCGATACACGTCTTACGCCATTGACCGGGTGGGTTTGAAGGCAGTGCGCCTTGTTCCTGCTATCCGATGGCGAACTGAAACAAAGTGCAGACTTATTGAGGCACCCAGTCGAGCATTCTAACAAATTTAGGCCTCAACTGGAAGGCAAATTAAGCAATTTTCGATTGCTCTGGTAGCACCAAGACACGATTTTCCATTGGTTTAACGACTTTAGATGCAACAATGGACAGTGAGCCTTCTTGATCAGTACCCAGTGTTATTCGTTTGCCTGGATTTCTGTTGGTTGCAGGAAGTCGCCGGCATATGAGGTCTGCAAGTGCGCTGTCTTCAACAGCACAGATTATTTGTCTGTCAGCATCACACAGATGACCGAGCACTTCCGCCAGATGCACGGTGCGAAAATCATCAACGTGCTGAACTGGATCATCTAGCAACACACTCTTCCAGCGGCTCCAAGCTATTGAGAGGTTGACAGACAAGAGAAAAGCTAACCCAGTCGCTCTTCTTTGGCCGCTGGAAAATACAAATTGTGGATTAACTTCTTCACCAACTTGAAGCCGCAAGAAGCGCTGAACGTCACCCCTTAGTTTGTATTCTATGTCTTCCCAAATCGGATGAGGGCGCAATCGTTTATATAGTTCTGCCATAAGTGGAAGAACACGTTGTAATCGCAAATCCAAAGTTTCCGCTGCAGCACGCCTTGACGCATCGAACAAGGCTTTGGTTCTCTGTTCACCAAGTCTTGCTTGTCCTAATTTAGTTTCTAAAATAGCTATTTCCTGCGACGCTTGATCCTCACGCTGCCTCGCTCTTGAAACCGACTGATTCAAAGAAAAGGTATCAACAATTCTGAGATCTCGTTCGACGGCCTCGCGTTTCAATTTCAATGCTGTGTCAAGGGCGTCCAAGCTAGCTATGGATACATCATCAATACCGAACTCAGTTACTTCGTCTTCGAAGTCTTTCACAATTGAGTTAGCACTCTCATGCTCGGAGGTTGCTATCTCTAGGCTCGTGCGAGCTTTCGATAGCTCGCCGTCAATTTCAATGACATTTTGTTCAATCTCCGCTTTTGCAACTGATTGGCTATCTAGTCTCTTGGCCAATGTTATTGCAGCCGCAAGCCCTTGTTCAAAGCGTTCTTGTCCCATGTTAGTACCACAAAGAGGACAACCATCATTGTGTCGCCCAATCTCGCGGCCCAGCCGAGCTAGTTCAGATATGTCTTTTGCTTGCTGGTTGAGTATTGTTGACGATACGATGTCTGCGCTTTGGGCTTTGGCTTTTTCAAGATTCTTAATTAAGTTTTCAACTTTGGTCTTTGCGTCTGTAATTCGAGCAGCTAGTTCGGGTAGTAATTGTCTGGATTGCTGAGCTTGAGAGAACTTTGCCTTGATCACTCCAATTTTATCCATCTGGGAGGCAAGTTCTGAAATTAAGTTCCGTGCAAGATCTGGCATTTGATCAGTCGAAGCGTTGCGCCCTGTTAGTTCTTGAAGACGCTGAGTAGCATCACCAATCAACGAACTTCTCGGAATAGCGGCACGTGCTTGATCAAGTTGTTGCATGGCCGAAACACGACCCTGTTTGGCCCGGTCTAATTTGCCTTCTAATGTTTGAGTCTTCTCAGCGGCCGCCTTCTGAAGCGCTTTCCCACGATCTATCCAATCTTGAGAGTTTATAGCACCAAGCGCATTGCGTAGCAGAGCAAACCTGTCTCCCTCTTTCATGTCAAGACTCATCCGTGCTATGTGCTCATCACGAATTATCGTAGAATTACATAGCTGGTGGATTGGTTCGTTGGGGGTTAGGGCGGTGTCTACCAATCGGCTTTTGACTTCTTCAAAGCCTTGCAATTCTGTCTCTATTGGGGTTCGGCGAACAACGAACGTTTTGTTCTCGTCGGTAAAACCAACGTCAACGTAGCGATCAGACGCCTTACCGTGATTACCTGTCCACCAGATGTAATCGGCCACAGATTCACCAGCCGACTTGGCTTCCAAGTATTTACTTATCGTTCCTGTGAGCGCAAACTCAACTGCATCGAAGATCGTGCTTTTGCCCGCTCCATTTCTGCCATCGATAACAGTAAAAGACGGGGAAAAATCGAAACGGACCTTATCGCGATAACCACGAAAACCGCAAACCTCAACATGTGCTAGTTTCATTCGCGTGCCTCGCTCAATTGCACAAGAAGTGCTTCAGGTGCTCCTCCTAAGAAAGATTCCACAAGTTCTTCAGGCAACTCTGATGTCCTCAACCTTATCTCATCTTCGATGTTAATTGGGTCGAGGTTTGGAGGATTTTGTATTTTCACAAGCGGAAGCATTGCCAGATCGATATCTTCAGCCTTCGACACTCCACTTCTGACAATCTTTCGAGTGCCGATCAGGTTTTCCTCAATCGTAGCGAGAGTGACTTGCAATCCGTAATTTTCCTTTTCAGGGGTAAGCATGACTAGATAAGCATTCCAGGCTTTATCGCTTGCCCGCCGGAGTGAGAGTTGAACACTCTCTATGACTCGTCCGCTAACCTCTTGCCAACTTGAGATCAAAGTAGAGGCATTCTGGAAAACTAGAACAAATCCCAGAACACTATCGTTTTCGAACATCAGGACTGGAAGGCCAAAGTTCTCAAGCTCACGCACAGAATACTCGGCTTCAAGAAGCTTATTGCGAGACAATTCGAGGACTTGTTTCATATGTCTAGCTCCGATTCTGCCGTTTCTCGAGAAAACCAGCGCGTCGCTGCTGCTCTGGCAATTGAGCCCGTTCCACCGACTCTAGCGACGCTAGATGGAAGACTCAGGTCTGCGGCTCCAACAGCAATCACTATATCGGGAGCAAGTATGGGCGACAGCTTCTCTGCTTCAAAAGTGCTCTGTACCTCGGATAAGATTTGGTTCGGTGTTCGGATTACGCGAATTTTTTGGCCATTGAGATTCCAGTAACTGTCGTCTGCATTTGCCCCTTTAGCGCGCAAACGGAGAATCGTCATTCCCAACAACGGTTCGATGACAGGCTCTCTCTTCGTTGACGGTACGCCAGGACTGCAACCTTCCAGATCGCGCCGAATGTGCCATAGCACGTTAGCATCGGAACTCGGATGCTCTAACCAGTCTTCATTGACATTTTCATTCATCGAATCGCTGTATGCATCTTTTCCAGCGTGTAGGACACGCCGGATTAGCGAAGAAGAAAAATTAACTCTCAATTGGTTGAGAAAGACTGCCCCTGATTCTTGCACATGATAAAACTCTGCCGCCCGATTTTGACCTAGTTCATATAAAACTGGGGCTTTCTCTTCGAATTCGGCTGAATCACATGGGTCAACAACTATGATACGATTGGGATTGGATGCTTCAAGAGACATTGCTAATAAGTCATTGATGTAATCCCAATCTGTCCAGTAACCTACGACAATTAGATCACGATCAAGTAGTTGTTGTGATAGCCACGCAGAACAATCCTCTAACCTCTGCTTCGTTTCTGGTTCGCTCACCTGACCAACCGCCCAAATTGTTGTGCTCTTATCTGACCAGCATCCGTGAAGTTTCAAAAGTGGCGAAACATCAGGTGGGAAAGCTGCCACCTGATTTCTGGTCAAACCCGTGGAGACATGTCCGGATAGATGATTGCCAGCCGTTTCTATAAGTATGTCGACATTCGTTGAAACTCCAATTGTGAGTGCATTAGTAATCAACAAATCGGCGATAGCGAAGTGTCCGTCGTTTGGATAGGCCGCAAAAGCATGATGATCCACATACTGCCTAAGGTATGAAGTAACCAATTCGTTCTGTTCAAAAAAGAACTGAGCCTGATCATCTATGCTCTCTGGCAGTGGGGAGCGTGTTGTACCAAAGGTAGCATCATATTTCTGCTTTGCCGTCTTGGCGATACTGGCAGCGCTAGGCAGCGAGCTTGGGGGAGCCATCGATAACCCTGCTCCACATAACACTGCCAGCCGGTTGCCTAGTATTGCATCCACAGCTTTCTCAACACCTTGAGTGGGTGTGATCTGTTCCACTAAAATATCTTACTGAGTTTGATAATATTAAATATAAATTGATCCATACCATAAACTATTAATGAAAAATAAGAATAATTCAAATTAGTATAAAGGGTTTAATTCATTTGTTAACCTCTAAAGTTAAAATAAGATGCTAGAATTTAAATAATAATGATCTTAAGCATTGCTGTTAACAGTAATTTAAAATTATTGTAGAGTAGGGAAATCAGGGGTCATATACCGCATACTTTCATAAGATAACTAGGAAGGACCCAATGTTCAACTATTGACCTGCACGTGCTTACTCCGTGATTACCAGAGAAACGAAGCTGAAGCTTGAAAAATATTAAGTTATTGAAAATATGGTGAGCCCTGCTGGGTTCGAACCAGCGACCTACTGATTAAAAGTCAGTTGCTCTACCTACTGAGCTAAGGGCCCTCACCAACAGCATAATCTATAGATTCGCACTGTTTTTTTCGTTGTTCGGTTCCACTAGAGACAGCTTGTCGATCGGTCAACCCGTTTTGGTGCACATTTGCGAAACAAAATATGGTTTATATTCAGATTATATATGGGGTCTCGCCATTTTCCCGCAATCTGTGCCGCTGGTTTCAGTACGAAATCCCTTTTATGATAATGGGAATGTGGGATAGATAAGTCTTCACTGGCCCAAATGCCTTCTGACCAGAGAATAATATCAAGATCAAGTGTTCTTGCGCTCCAGCGTTGTCCTCGTCTTTTACCAAACTCTGCTTCGATGGTTTTTAGGCTATTTAGCAGAGTAGGGGGTCTATAAGAGGTTAAGATAAGAGCGGCGCTATTAGCATAATTTCTCATCGATGGACCAATAGCTGCAGTTTCCATGATATTGCTATGATCATATACAGAGATATTTTTGCGCTCTAATCTCTCCAAAGCTGCGATTATGACATTTTGAGGTTTGCCATAATATTTGTGCCTGCGATTAGATCCTAGGGCTATGAGATAGAGATATTCAGGGGTATCTGTGTCATGGCTCATTATTATATATCCTAACATTGCGCTTTGCTATGCTTGCTTTGGCGTAACAGGCGAGCTAGCCTATATAGATGAATATTGAAATGCCTTTAGCACATAGCGAACCACCGAAAGATTGTAAAAAATGCCCTAGATTGTTTGCATTGCGCGAAAAATGCCAAGTGGATTATTCCGATTGGTATAATGCACCTGTACCAGCTTGGGGCGATAAGGATGCTTGGCTTGCTATCATTGGACTTGCGCCTGGTAAACAAGGCGCCAATCGCACTGGGCGACCTTTTACAGGGGATTATGCTGGGGATTTACTATTTTCAACATTATCCAAATCAGGCCTTAGCACAGGTTGTTACGACCGGCATGCAAATGATGGACTTGTATTGAACGGGGCAATAATTCTGAATTGTGTAAAATGTCTGCCGCCTGAAAATAAACCGACATTGGAAGAAACAATAAATTGCCGTGAATATCTCACGTTACAATTAGAAGAGTTACATAATTTACAAATATTTATAGCTCTAGGAAAAATAGCGCATGATAGCTTTATTAGGCATATTGGTGGGACATTATCGCATTATAAATTTGCTCATATGGCTATTCATCGACTGCCTGATAGTAAAATATTAATCGATAGCTATCATTGTAGCAGATATAACACGCAAACTGGGCGCTTAACAGAGACTATGTTTAAAGATGTTTTTGATAAAGCATTGCAACTACGGAGCGCTTAATATTTGATAAAGGGGGGAATTCATGGATAGACTCAAACAATATTTTTTGATCCCTTTCTGGGTAGCTACTGTAATTGGTCTTTTCTATTGCATATATTCTATCGTAACAATCGGTTTGTTGACGCCATGGTTAGGGACATTTGTTGCACTATTCCCTAGTTTTTTGTTTATTATGTTACATATTAGCAAAACAATAGCGCGCACCAGTAAGAATTTATGGAGTTTAATAATTTTTCCTATTTTGGGAGCGTTACTTTGCTTATTAATTCAAGGTAATTTCCAAATAGCATTATCATTGACAATTTTTAATTTGGTTGGGAATCTATTATATATATTTTGGTATAGCCGAAATAACCGTCCGCCAAATCCTTTATTAGAGGTAGGAAAAATACTACCAGACTTCTCATTGAAAACCATTGATGGGCAGTTGGTTACTTCAACATATATAAAGGCATATCCTTCATTAATTTTGTTTTTTAGAGGAAATTGGTGTCCACTTTGTATCAAGCAGATTGCAGAGATATCTGCGATATCAAATGCTTTACAGGAAGACGGAATCAATATTTATATTGTTGGTGCTCAGTCGTTAGAAGAAACTCAGAAGATTGCACGTAAATATGAAGGTGGACATATGCAATTTTTGTATGACCCTCATTTTAGAGCGTTAGAAACTCTAGACCTGATACATATCAATGGTAAACCACAGGGTATTTATGGCTTTGATAGAGACACAGCCTATCCGACAGTATTGTTTATCAACAATGGCGGACAGATAATGTGGTCAGATCAAAGCGATAATTACAGGCTAAGGCCCAAACCTGAGATATTTATGGGCCTAAAGTCAATTATGGATGACAATATGTTGAGGTTTCAAATTGCTCAGCCGTAAACGTCACTCATCCAATTATTCGTGATGAGTACAGGATCGCCAACGCGAGTGTGGCGGAACAATGTACGAGCAAATTCAAGCGGAATACCTACACAGCCGTGAGTAGCAGATTCATCATCCACGTCGGCACCATGAATGGCTACACCTTTCCATGTGAGACGTAAATTATAAGGCATAGGTGCATTATTATAGGTGCTGCTGTAGTGATCGGCATCTTTTTCAAGGATTTTAAAGGTACCTGTTGGTGTCTGCCAGCGTTGCCATCCTCGTAATATCTTGGCGCGTGCAATCTCATATCCGCCTCTATAAACATAGAGTTGTTCCGCATTAAGGTCTACGACTACGCGTACTTTACCGCCGCGAGGCACGCCTTCCTCATCCCAAAAATAATCACCAAAATATAAAGGATCATCTAATTCAGCAATAGTATGCACATTAGGTGCTGCATAGGCAGTTTGCGGTACTAATGTTGAAGATGCTAGAAATGCCGAAGCAATAGCATATGAGAATATTTTGCGAAATTTAGACATAATCTACCCTTATGGTTACCAAAATAATAACTATCTATGCCATTGAATGCCGTAATAATCTAGGGCGAGATTCACAATGATCCGAATTGGTACATATATTTTATGAAAAATTACAATTATTAGGATATGTAGCGTCCAATGATTGGATTGCTTATAATTGTTTAAAATTGTCAACGATCTTCTATTATATCATGATATAGGCTTGGTCTACGATCTCGAAAAAACCCCATACCTGCTCGGTGTTTACGAACTTTGTCTAAGTCAAATTCTGATATTAATACTCCAATATCTTCACTTCCATATTGAGCGATTAAATCACCCCATTCATTGGCAATGAAACTATGGCCGTAGAATATTTGCTCTCCATTAACGCTGTGCTCATTTCCAATTCTGTTGCTTGCAATAATTGGCATACAGTTTGACACGGCATGTCCTTGCATGGCTCTGCGCCACATGCGGCTCGTATCTAATTCATCATCATAGGGTTCGCTGCCAATGGCCGTAGGATAGAACAATAGCTCTGCGCCCATTAATGCCATAATGCGAGCGCATTCAGGATACCATTGATCCCAACATATACCGACGCCGATTTTGATACCCAATATATCCCAAACTTTAAAGCCGCTATTGCCAGGACGGAAATAAAATTTCTCTTCATAGCCAGGACCATCAGGAATATGGCTTTTGCGATAAATACCCATGACATCGCCATCAGACCCAATCATAGCCATGCTGTTATAATAATGCTGTCCATCGCGTTCAAAAAAACTGGTTGGAATAGCCACGTTTAATTGTTTTGCCAATTTTGCCATAGCAATGACCGATGGATGCTCATTAATCGGATGGGCGAGGGCAAATAAGGATTCATCCTCTACGCTGCAAAAATAAGGAGAAGAAAATAGCTCTGGGGGAAGAATAATTTGTGCGCCTTGATTGGCTGCGAGCGCAATATGATCGCTAACGGCCTCGATATTTTCTATTTCACTGCCATTAAGCGCCAATTGCATGGCTGCAACGCGGATAGACATAATATTATTGTGTAGCCTTCAACTTAAACAATATTGTCATGCGGTTGCTCTCACCTATGGCTTCAAATTTAGATTTATCTTCATCATCCGAGCCAAGAGACGGGGGCAATGTCCAGACACCATTGGGATAATCAGTTGTATCTTTTGAGTTTTCATTAATATCTGATTCATTGGCCACTTCAAAGCCTTGGGTATCCATAAATGCAACCAGATCATCACGCTTCAAATAGCCCTTGTTACCATCAACATATTCAGCGGGGGCATCATCTTTAGCACGGTGCTGAACAATCCCAATCATACCATCAGGCTTTAACGTTGCTTTTAAGGCTGCTATCTCACTCTCATCAATACCCCAGCGTTTCAAATTATGCATCATGCGAATGATTAAGACACGATCAATTGTACCATTAAGTTCAGATGGAATAGTCTTACCAGTATAGAGCGGCAGTTTTTCCGCAGCGATACCAAGGTTTTTGCTTTGAGATTCTGAGAAAGATTCATAACCTTTGTTGATTCTGTTAACAAAATCTTCGCCCAATGATATGGCTGCTTTGGGCGGAAAGCTTACCGCTGTATAACTGCCATTTTCAGCAACATAAGGCGCCAATATACGTGTGTACCAACCGCCACCAGGAGCATATTCAATGATGTTATGATCTGGGCTAACATTAAATGTCTCTAATGTTTGCTTTGGATTACGAAAGCCATCGCGCTGCCTGTCTTGAAAACGAATTTCTGATGCTAATATGGCATCCATAGAAGCAGCATCAAACGAAGATTTGAGGGTTTGGTCAACAACGGCGGCTTCATTTTCAGCCAAACAGGCTGTTAATAAGCTGCTGAGAGATATTAAGGCTATTGCTGTTTTAAATTTAATATTCTTCATATCCCAAACCCTCATTTAGATGATAAGTCTTACTTGGCTTTGCGGAACAATAATGTCATTCGATCGCTCTCGCCAATGGCAAGATATTTTTCGCGGCCTTCATTTTCTTTGGCCAGAACAGGCGGCAAGGTCCATACACCAAGCTCATAATCTTTGGTGTCTTTAGGATTTGCATTAATCTCTGAAGATGCCACAAATTCAAAACCGTTTAGTTCGAATAATGCAATAACATGGGCTTGTTTTAAATAGCCACGTGCGCCACCAGATAGTTCATATGTTGCATCGGCATCTGCGCGATGTTGTACAACACCAACCATACCATCATCAGCCAGCATATTGCGCAATGCTTTTATTTCTGTGTCAGAGCGATCTCCGTTGAGCATACCATGCATGGAGCGGAACACCAGGATACGGTCTACTGTACCAGCCATTTCTTCTGGAACTTCATCGCTTTCAATGGCGACAATTTTCTCAGCATCTACACCAGTCCATTCAGCAGCTGCTGCAGGAAAGCGCTCAGGCCATGATTTTGTCCGCGCTTCTTGTGCTCTGTTGCGGAATTGACGGCCTTCGCTGTCTGCATTTACGGCAATATATTTACCGCCGCCATTCGCAATATAGGGTAATAATATGCGCGTATACCAACCGCCACCTGGACCATATTCTACGATGGTTTGGTCTGCTTTTACTTGAAAAAATTCAAGCGTTTCTTTGGGGTTACGATATTTATCACGCAAGGCGCTATCGCCGCGTACTTCAGAGTTTAGGGCTTCGGTTAACTTTGAATCCGCGCCGCTTTGCGCCAATGCAGGCAAAGAGAGGCTTAAGCCAACTGCTGCTATAATAGATTTTTTAAACTTCATCATATTCTCCAATCATATAAATTCTGATCATATATTCATATATTTCGACATGGTTTCTGGTCTTGGATATAGGTCAATCATAGGCACAGATTTACCATCATTTTGGACAATCCTCACGTGCATTCTGCGTAACCTGCGCGGTTCACTGACACCACAGCTATGTGCTATAATTTCAACCTCATGTCTCAAACTTTTGCAATAATTAGCAACTTTGACCTTTTTATCGTTTGGATCAAGGCCTTTTTGCAGCCGAACATTATGTGTCGTAATCCCCGTAGGGCAAGTATTTTTATTACATTTTAGCGCTTGAATACAACCCAATGAGAACATAAAGCCCCGTGCCGAATTAACAAAGTCAGCTCCAGCACATAATGCCCATGCGACATCAGAAGGGGTAATGCGTTTACCCGATGCGATGATTTTGATGCGGTCACGCAAATTATATTTGTGTAAAATGTCAGATAGCATTGGGAGGCTTTCTTTGAGTTTAAGTCCGACATTATCCATAAGCGGCATAGGGGCTGCGCCCGTTCCACCATCACCGCTATCAAGCGTGAAAAAATCAGGAGCACTATCAATACCGCGCTCATGAATTTTTTCGCATAGATTTTCGATCCAACCATAGGCACCAATAACAGCCTTAATACCCACTGGTTTGCCCGTAACATCACGGACATGGTTGATGAAATCGAGCAATTCATCAATATTATTAATCTCAGGATGGGCATTAGGCGATATGGAATCTTCACCTACTGCGATGCCGCGTGTTTTTGCGATTAATGGAGTAACTTTAGAACCTGGTAATATACCGCCTTTACCTGGTTTAGCGCCTTGACTGAGTTTGATTTCGAACATTCTTACTTGTTCAATTTCAGCAACCTTTTTTAATTTCTCATCGGAAAGACTCCCATTCTCATCGCGTACGCCATATTTTGCTGTACCAATTTGGAAAACAATATCACAACCACCTTCTAAATGATAAGGTGATATTGCCCCTTCGCCTGTATTGAGCCAGCATCCTGCCATTTTTGCACCATGGCTTAAGGCGCGAACCGCAGGGACTGATAGAGCGCCAAAACTCATACCTGAAATATTAAAAAAGGAAGGGGCATTATAAGGGGTTTTGCAATTAGGGCCAATGAGCATAGGCTGTGTAACGGCGGCATCTTCTTCTAATGTGGGGAAAGGGCAGTTCACAAAAATAGGAGTGCCAGTAGGCTCTAAGCTCTTAGTAGAACCAAAGGCTACAGTATTATCTTTGCCTTTGGCAGCGTTTCCAACCCAATCACGCTCTGCACGGTTAAAGGGCATTTCCTCGCGGTCCATAGCAAAGAAATATTGACGGAAAAATTCACCCAATTCGCTCAGTACACTGCGGAAGCGCCCGATAACTGGGTAATTGCGCCGAATGGCGTCCTGCGTTTGGCTAATGTCCATGATAAACATGACTATAACGCCAGCTAGTATCAACCCCATGATGAATACCAATATATATACTAAGGTACTGATGATACCGATTATATCGCCTAACATTAAATTTATCCCTCTTATATTATGCTATGTTACTGTACAGCCAATTGTTGACTAGCGCAGTGAAAACTACCGCCGCCGCTCAATAATGCAACAGATGAAAGCCCGATACAATTTTTATTCGGAAAAATATGTGAAATAGTTTCAAGGGCTATGGCATCACTGTCCACATTATAGTGCGGTATTATGACTGTATCGTTGGCGATCATGAAATTCATATAGCTTGCAGGGGCAATATTTCCATCAATTTCATATAATCCAGTCGATATTATGCGGCTTAATTTGAAACCATGTTCTAAAACGCGCTTTGCAGCATCTTCATATTGCGCATGATTAGGATCATTTGATGAGCTAGCTTGTGGAACCAAGACATGTCCAGGGGCTATGAAACGCGCCAAATTATCGATATGGCCATCGGTATGATCGCCAGCAAGCCCTTGGTTCAGCCAGAGAATATTCTGTGCGCCCAAATCTGTCTTTAGACATGTTTCAATATCTTCTTTTGAAAGATTTGGATTACGATTAGGATGCAGCAAGCATTGTTCTGTCGTTATAATATTGCCGTTTCCATCACAATCAATAGCACCGCCTTCTAATATATAGGGTGATATATTGGTTGTTAGACTTTGAAGCTTGGCAATGGCTGCACCAATATCCTGATCACCATCCATTAAAAATTTACCGCCCCAACCGTTAAATTGGAACAATTGGGCGCACAATATATCACCATACCATAGGGATAGTGGCCCCGTATCGCGCAGCCAAATATCACCGTATTTTGTGATGTGATAGTTGATATTGCTATTGCCAATCATCTGTTTGGCTAGGTTTTTTACTGTATCATTGCGGCATAGCAATTCGACTTTTTGACCATTTTCTGACAAGGTACGAGCAAATGCCGCTATTTCTAGCTGCGCTGCATGTAGCTGATTATGCCATTCATCACGATCAAATGGGAATGCGATCCAAGTTGATTGCTGTTTTTCCCATTCAGCAGGGAGCCTGATAGCAGTCATCTTAAGATCGCATCTTTACTAAATTTATTTACGGCTTTTGTCGCGTGCTTCTTTAAACTCATCGCCTTCGTTCCAATTGGGCCAATCTTCGCTCATAGCGAGCATACGGCCAACACGATAATAAAGACGTAGGTCATTCATAACACCTGACCAATCCCAATCTTCATTATATTCGTCTTTCGGTCCATGATAGTGATTTGTGGTATAGTCTTCTGACACTTTAGCGCCTGCTTCACGGCCGCCATTTACCAGATCTTCGCCGCCTTCAAAATAAAGCATTGGCACACCCAATTTGGCAAAGCTAAAATGGTCTGAGCGATAATAAAAGCCTTTTTCTGGTGTGGGTTCAGCTTCTGGTGTGCGTTCTTCTAATTTTGCAGCCGCTTCAAGATAAATATCAAGCTGCGATTTGCCTTTGCCAATTACGGTTAGATTTTTTGCTGGACCAGCCATTGAAAAAGCATCCATATTCACGCCGCCAACGGTTTGTGATAGCGGGTAAACAGGGTTTTCAGCATAATATTTTGAACCAAGTAAACCTGATTCTTCGGCTGTTACGGCAAGAAATATAATGCTGCGGTCGGGCGCACCTGCTTTTGCATGGGCATCTGCTAATGCTACTAGTGCTGCTGTTCCTGTGGCATTATCAATCGCACCATTGCAGATATTATCACCATCAGGAGCAGGTTTACAAATACCCAAATGATCCCAATGACCTGTGTATAATATATATTCATCAGGGCGTTTGGCACCTTTTAAGACACCAACCACATTTTTGCTTTGCAAAGAGTCAAATTCATTAGAAAAGTTAAGCGTTGCTCTGGTACTTAGAGGTACAGCTTTAAAATCTTTTTCTTTAGCGGCCTTGAACAGCGCATCCATATCTTGTCCTGATGCTGATAATATATCGCGCGCTTTTTCTTTTTGAATCCAGCCATTGGCTAAAGTCTGATCAGAGCCGCCATTGGATGTTTGGGCATAAAATTGCGGACCAGACCAGCTGGATTCAACCACGCCCCAACCATAAGCTGCAGGGGCTTCATCATGAATAATGATGGCTGCCGCAGCACCTTGGCGCGCCGCTTCTTCATATTTATAGGTCCATCGGCCATAATAGGTCATGGCGCGACCGCCAAATTCGCCTTCTAGCGATTCTGTACCAAAATCGGGGTCATTGACTAATATGACTACGGTTTTGCCTTTTACATCAATACCCTCATAATCGTTCCAATCGCGTTCTGGTGCATTGATGCCATAACCAACAAATACCATTTCACTGTCGGTAATGTTGATGGTATCCTGTTCTTGATAGGTAACAGCGACAAAGTCACTGCCTGGTTTCAGTGAAATTGTCTCGCCGCTCTCGGTTGCAATATCCAAATTGCTCTGATCTTTGGCATTAATCTCTACCAAAGGTACGTCTTGAAACCAGCTGTCACCATTGCCAGGTTCTAGGCCAGCTGATTTAAACTGGCTAACAAGCAATTCTAATGTTTTTTCTTCACCAATGGTGCCAGGTGCGCGCCCTTGAAATTCATCAGAGGATAATTCTTTGGTGATATCTTTCATTAAAGTCTCAGAGATTTCAGGAACTTCAACCTCAGGCAATGCGCTGGCATCAATGGCAGAGTCTTCTGCTGAACCGCTAGCATCAGGGTTACATGCTGTTACTGCTAATGATAGGGCGGCTACACCTAATAATAATCTGAACTTCATAATTTTTCCATCCTCATAGTGATTTCTCTTATGGTCAGGATTTATGGCAGAGCTATTCTTTGTAAGCAAGGCTTGTGATAGTGAATTATAAGATATATTTAGCGCTATATATACTCAATATAACGAGTGTTTTTATAAAAAAAGGCGGCTCGTAATGGCCGCCTTATATTTTTATATATTCGAAAATTAGCGTGAGTAAAATTCGACCACAAGATTGGGTTCCATTTTTACGGGATAAGGAACCTCATCCAATGTAGGGATACGTGCGAAGATTGCTTTTGAAGTTCCATCAACGCTAACATATTCTGGAACATCACGCTCTGGAAGGCTTTGAGCTTCAATAACAAGTGCCATTTGTTGCGCTTTATCAGACAATGAAATCTCTTCACCAACATTGATACGGCGTGATGCAATATTACATTTTGTGCCATTTACACGAACATGGCCGTGGCTAACCAATTGACGAGCTGCGAAGATTGTTGGTGCAAATTTAGCGCGATAAACGATCATATCCAAACGACGCTCAAGCAAACCGATTAAGTTCTGGCTGGTATCGCCTTTAATTTTGGTGGCTTCGGTATAACAGCGCTTAAATTGCTTCTCGGTTACATCGCCATAATAGCCTTTAAGCTTTTGTTTGGCGCGAAGTTGCGTGCCATAATCTGATAATTTGCCTTTACGGCGCTGACCATGTTGACCAGGTCCATAATCGCGGCGGTTAACAGGTGATTTGGGGCGACCCCAAATATTTTCGCCCATGCGGCGGTCTAATTTATATTTCGATGCTGTACGCTTCGTCATTTAAAAACTCCAATTTGCTGTTTCAATCTATGTTCCGGAATCGCACCATCAAGGATGTCTATCTATGATGCGGCCATCGCTTCACCGGAGTGCGCGGCCAATTACGAAGCGCTCCTTTGGCGCTTTCATGTCTATAAGTCAAGCCATTTAGATGATTTATGGATATTCAAATAATAAGGCACTCGACATAAGCGATGATGTTGATTAACGAGCAGCCATGAGTGATCACAATATCCAAAATATTAAACCGCCGCCGCATTGTGAAACTATGGCTGAAGTGCGCAATGGCGTGGATGAAGTTGATAGACAGTTAGTGGAGTTGTTGGCGCTGCGTTTTGGTTATATGGATGCCGCTGCCCGCATTAAAGACGAAAAATCTGATGTGCGCGATGAAGAGCGCAAAGCACAAGTTATAGCCAATGCTATGGATTTGGCGCAAAAATATGGGTTGCCGATTGAGCAATTATCTAAAATATGGGATGATTTGGTTGAAGCCTCTATTGCCCATGAAAGTGATAAATGGGACGATTTGCATCGCTAGATGTTTACTTGTCCCGCTTTGCTTTCCTACTATCTTTATCAAGTGCGTTAATGATGCCTCGCAATGTTCGTATTTCGAGCGCATTCCAAGCTGGTTTCGTTAATATATTGCGCAACGTGCGCTGCGTCGCGCTGGTGCGTTCTTCGGGATAAAAATAACCCTTTTTATCAAGAGCAGCATAAAGCTGCTTAATCATACCGTCCAATTCGCTCTGCGGGGCAGGGGATATAATCTCGTTTTTAGGAGGAATGGCTAAATTTTGCGTCTTTGACCATTCATAGGCACATAAGATCACAGCTTGCGCCAGATTAAGCGAACCAAAGTCTGGGTTAATAGGTACGGTGATAATATGACGTGCGATGGTGACATCATCGCTTTCTAATCCTGATCGCTCAGGCCCGAACATGATGATTGATTTGCCGCTATCTCTATGGATATGTTGTGATGCTTCTTGCGGCGTTATAACGGGTTTTGTAACACCGCGTT
Source organism: uncultured Sphingorhabdus sp. (assembly GCA_947501885.1). Lineage (GTDB taxonomy): Bacteria > Pseudomonadota > Alphaproteobacteria > Sphingomonadales > Sphingomonadaceae > Sphingorhabdus_B. The sequence continues at coordinate 199,432 of CANMXN010000001.1, forward strand.
TGCGCACTGTTGTGGCATATATATGTTCGCAATCGGCAACTGCGCTCGCCATATCATCATAAACAATTGCTTTTTCTAATATTATATCAGCACCTGCTGCTGATGGGCCTGCATCGACATTGGGCCAACCATCGCGCGGCGCAACCATCCGCAATTCGGTTAGACCAAAATTAAGCATAGCGCGGGCGACTTTACCTATATTTTCGCCCAATTGCGGACGGACCAATAATATGATGGGTTTGTTCATACAAAGCGTCTTAAGCGTTAATCTGGGTCTTTGCCAACCTTTTGAACGCTGCCTGCAAAATCCTCGAAATCCCTAGCTTCGGTGAAATCTTTATAAACTGACGCAAAGCGAATATAGGCAACACTATCTAACTCTTTAAGGCTATCCATGACCATTTCGCCAATACGCTGAGAGGGAATTTCATTTTCCCCGCTGGTTTCCAATTGGCGCTGAATGCCAGATACCAATTGTTCAATTTGCTCACTTTCAATCCCGCGTTTTTGACAGGCCAATGATATACTACGGTGTAATTTACTGCGATCAAATCTTTCGCGCTTATCGCCATTTTTGGAAATAAATATTTCGCGTAATTGAATACGTTCAAAAGTGGTGAAGCGCGCCGCACAACTCTCACATTGTCGGCGGCGTCTTATGGTGGCGCCATCTTCGGTAGGACGGCTATCTTTGACTTGGCTATCTTCATGAGCGCAAAATGGACAGCGCATAAATTATTTATTTTCTTTTTCTTTGTTTTTTTGAACATGGCGATAGGCGACGATGCCTGCGCCTAACGCTGCGCCTGCTGCCCAACCAACCACTGGTATACCGAGCACAGCACCAATAGCTGCGCCGCCAGCGACTTTTTTGGCGCTATCTTTGTCAGCTAAATGCTTACCATTCGAATAGGCATCTTTGGCTGCACCATAAAATTCTGATGCGGCTTCGCCAACATAATGCTTTGCTTGCGATCCGAAGCTCTCAGCAGCCCGTTGTTCAGCAGTTTTTTCTCCGCATTGCGGACAAAATTTTGTGCCTTCGCTTAATTCACTGTCACATATGGTGCAATTTAGCGTCATAAATAAACCTTTCTTATCTGTATTATGTGCATAATACGGCGAAATGTCAAGGGAATATAGTGTATTTTAGGTTGCTAGTCTCTGATATTTCCTCGGAAATGTTGAAAGGTACCTTTGCCAATACCAGCAATAATACCCGCTGTAACGCCAACAACAGAAAGACCAACAAGTGCAGTTGCCGCGGCGCCCGTTACAATGATGCGACCTACATCATTTTGGGTTATTTTGCCGCCGCTCTCAATTATCTCTTCAGCAGCTTGATAGACATAATATTCGGTTTGGTCTGAAATTTCTGCATCTTTTATATGTTCATTCTTAAGCGTAAAATAAGCGCCGCAGTGCGAACAATATTTGCCAATATCAGGAACCGTTTCCTGACATGCTTGGCATTGTATGAATATATTATCGTTCATTATCTGCATAATATACACAGAATGAATGAAAAATATAGAGACTACAATTCAGGATAAATTGGGAAGCGATCACACAAGGCTTCAACGCGTTTCTTAACATCTGCTTCAACAGCAGGGTCACCATTTTCGCCTTTATCGCGCAATCCATCCAATACATCGGCAATCATATCGGCAATTTCTTCAAATTCAGCAATGCCAAAGCCGCGCGTTGTGCCAGCGGGAGACCCCACTCTTATGCCACTTGTTTTCGTAGGGGGTAGAGGATCAAAGGGAATACCATTTTTATTACAAGTGATGCTTGCGCGCTCTAATGCTTCATCAGCGTCGCGCCCCGTGACGCCCAATGGGGTGAGGTCTATTAATGCTAAATGCGTATCTGTACCACCCGCCACCACATCTGCACCGCGTGCTTTTAGGCGATTGGCTAGAGCCTGTGCATTGGCAACAACCGCTTTGCTATAATCTTTAAAACCTGGGCGTAATGCTTCACCAAAAGCAACCGCTTTGGCGGCGATGACATGCATTAATGGACCACCTTGTAAGCCAGGGAATACAGCGGAATTAAACTTCTTACCCAAAGCTTCGTCGTTGGATAATATCATACCACCGCGTGGCCCACGCAATGTTTTATGCGTTGTTGTGGTGACAACATGCGCATGGGGTAGGGGGGATGGATGGATGCCTGCGGCTACTAAGCCAGCGAAATGCGCCATATCAACATGCAAATAAGCGCCAACCATATCGGCAATTTCGCGGAATCGTTTGAAATCAATGATACGCGGATAGGCGCTGCCGCCCGCAATGATGATGGCAGGTTTATGCTCTTTTGCGAGACGCTCGACCTCGTCATAATCAATCAAATGATCTTCTTTGCGCACGCCATATTGCACCGCGTTAAACCATTTGCCCGACATAGCAGGTTTCGCACCATGGGTAAGATGTCCGCCCGCATCAAGGCTCATGCCCAAAACAGTATCACCCGGTTTTACGAGTGCTAGCATCACTGCGCCATTGGCTTGCGCACCACTATGTGGTTGTACATTGATATATTTACAATCAAACAATTGTTTAGCACGTTCTATTGCTAATGTTTCTACCCCATCAGAAGGCGCACACCCTTGGTAATAGCGTTTGCCGGGATAGCCTTCGGCATATTTGTTGGTAAAGACGCTGCCTTGGGCTTCTAAGACGGCTTTAGAAACAATATTTTCTGATGCAATAAGCTCAATCTGCTTTTTCTCGCGATTTATCTCTTCGCCAAGATGTTTGGCAACATCAGGATCAGACTGATTCAGCGATTGAGAGAAAAAATTGCTCATATTATGTCCTTATAATAGCAGATATTATGCGGGTTTGGATTATGTAGGCTTGGATAATTTATCGACGCGGCGCCTGTGACGATCCCCGCCAAATTCTGTGCTTAAAAATTGTGTGATGCAATCTTTTGCGATTTCGATGCCAACTAAGCGTGCGCCCATAGCAATAACATTGGCGTCATTATGTTCGCGGCATAATTTAGCGGATAAACTCTCTGATACAAGAGCGCATCGGCATGCGGAGTTGCGGTTTACGGCGATAGATATACCAATGCCCGATCCGCATAGGGCTATGCCGCGCTCAGCATCACCATTCGCAATGCTATTTGCTAATTTATAACCATAATCGGGATAATCGACGCTATCGCTTCCTTGTGGTCCCAAGTCTGTTACGTCATGGTTATTTTCTTTCAGCCATTCGACAATGAGTGCTTTCATGTCGGTGGCTGCATGATCAGAAGCAATGGCAATGCGCATAGTGTCAAATCCTTGGATCGATTCGTAATGGCAACTGTTTATGCGAGCGCCTCCTAAAGACCAAGGATAAAGCTATTTTGTCCACAAAAAACTCTACACTTTCGAAACAAGCCCCTTTAAGAACCATATATGACCAATTTTATTCTCACTATCATGATGTTTGCAGCCTTTATTTTGCTGTGGGGCGCTTGGAAAATGCGCGATGATAAGGAATTGCGCGTTAAAATGCTCCTTATGATCATTACGGCTCTGGTTATCATTGGGAATATTGCAATTTGGACGCTACCGACCAAGAGCGGCAAAACGCTGGCCGATGATGAGATCGAACGGGTTGAGTGAAATATTAATATTACTAATTCTTTCTTATAAGCTTTAACTGTAATTATTAAAATCTAAATATTCTGGATACCATCTTTCTTGCCATGTAGTGTCAGGTATATAATATTCTTCTGCTTTCCAGTGAGGATATGAACGAAATTCAAACATGTTATCCCTGCTAAAAGAGGTCTCAAGCTTATTCGGACCCATCTGAGATCCCGCTAATATTATAAGTGCAGCCATAGTCTCAAATGCAGTTTCTAGCGTGGCACTTGATAGTTTATTTTCTCTATCGTGTTTAATTTCATTGTATGTTTTATAAAACTCCAATGATTCAGTTGGTTTGTTTGCGTCCCATTTTTCAAAGGGCTTAAAGTTTTTGAGATTAGGATACTCAGGGAATTTGACCGAATAAGTTCCTAATTGTAGAGGGTGCATTAACTTGCAATAATCATTTGTCGTCATTTTTTCATCATCGCCAGAGTGATTGTTTGCTCTCAATACACCTTTCCACAAAGCTTCGATTTCAGTACATATTAATATTATTAATTCTCTAATTGCTACCCCATATGCTTGTAGATTATTTTTATGCGGCCATATATTAGTACATATGTCATCTAACAGATGAAACATTCTTTTAATCTGTTTTCTCGTGATGACATTGTAATCAGCGTTGTAAAAATATTCATCCCAACTAACTTGCCTATGTTTATCAGTTATTATTGTAGGACGATATATTCTAGGGTAGCAGCTACCTTGATTGGGTAAATTAGCTTTTTTTAAATGATAATTGCCTTCTGAAGAAATGCCATTCCACAGGCCATATTTATTCTTTATAATGTCGCTTTTTTCACATTCATTTAAATCATTAAAACCTTCAAAATCAACGAAACCACTTGACTCTAAGTTATCAGGAAGTGGGGTTAATCGACTTTTGATATTGCCATTTTCTAGACGACCAATTTCTGAGAAAGTAAACAAATGTAGAGGTAGGCTATCACCTTTTGTTAATATGCGGATATCAGTCATTCGAACCGATTACTTAATCGGTGAATTGGGGTCTAGGCGCATGTTGAGATAATTATCGACGCTGCCCATCATAAGTTCCATTTCGGTTTCATAAAAATGATTCGCACGCGGAATTTCATCATGATGCACAGTGATATGCTTTTGAGTGCGGAGTTTATCGACCAATTTCTGTACGCTGTTTGGTGTAACAATTTCATCATTCACCCCTTGGATTATGATGCCTGATGAAGGGCAAGGCGCAAGGAAACTGAAATCATACATATTGGCGGGAGGAGAAACGGAGATAAAACCGCGAATCTCTGGGCGGCGCATCAAAAGCTGCATTCCGATCCATGCGCCAAAGCTAAAGCCTGCTATCCAAGTGGTTTGTGCTTCGGGATGGATGCTTTGCACCCAATCAAGCGCGGATGCGGCGTCGGATAATTCACCAATGCCATTATCAAACTCGCCTTGTGATCGGCCAACGCCGCGGAAATTAAAACGCAAAGTGGCGAATCCGCGATCCACAAAGGTTTTATACATGGCTTGAGTGATGCGATCATTCATCGTGCCGCCTGCTTTTGGATGCGGGTGAAGGATCATTGCGACGGGAGCGCGCGGTTTTGGTGGGGGGCTAAAGCGTCCTTCTAAACGACCTTCGGGACCTGGAATAATGACTGATGGCATAATATATTCGCTTTTTATAGATGCTGTGGCGAGCGTTAACGCACCAATGCAATTTACTTTTCAATGTGCCTATATAGAAAGATGCAGCAATTTCGCAACAAAAGGATTATCAAGCTTTACAATTATCGATTATCTGGACAAGAAAACTATAATGAATAAGCAAAACCGCCTATATTTAGATCATGCTGCCACCACGCCTATCATTGATGCCGCACGTCAAGCTATGGCGGAAGAGGCTTCGATATGGGCCAATCCCTCATCGCCCCATGCAGAAGGGCGCGCAAGCAAAGCAAGATTAGAGGAATACCGTAAAGAGATAAAAACGGCCCTTGGTTGGGATGGACATCTGCTATTTACCAGCGGGGCTAGTGAAGCAATAGATATGGTGATGCGAGCCTGTCGTCATGATATATATGTCAGTGCAGGGGAACATGAGGCCGTTTTGACTAGTAGTGGTGCAAAAGGTTATGATGATCCAAATAGCCATATATTGGCATTGCAATCGGATGGCTATGTTGATGAAGAGGCGCTTATAAAAGCCCTCAGCGGCACAGAAGGTTCATTAGTGGCCATACAATCGGTGAATAATGAAACAGGGGTTATTCAACCTTGGGATAGGCTGGTTGATATTATCCATGCGCATGAAGGTATAGCTTTTGCCGATTGTTCGCAAAGCGCAGGCAAAATGCCATTACCCAATACGGACATTATTGCGCTTTCTGGGCATAAGCTTGGTGGTCCGCCAGGTATTGGTTTATTGTTGATCAAAGATTTATCATGGCTCAACCCCACTGGCGGTCAAGAGCAAGGCTATCGGCGAGGGACAGAAAATGGCCCCTATGTTGCGGCCTTAGCAGCGGCTCTGACACATGGATATGATTGGATGGATAATGCAAGAGAATTGCGTTCTTATCTGGATGAACGGATAATAGCATTGGGCGGTGAGATTATAGCAAGTGATAGTGAGCGATTACCGACTATTGCGGGTTATAGAATGGCTGGTGTTGGAGCTTCTGCACAGCTTATCGAATTTGACATAAAGGGGATATCGGTCTCTGCAGGCAGTGCTTGTTCATCTGGTACGTTGAAAACCAGTCATGTCCTCAGGGCTATGGGGTATGATGATGCAGTGGCATCAGAAGTGATAAGGGTTAGTTTTGGTCCTGATACTATTAAAGCTGATATCATGCGTTTCTTAGATGTGTGGGAAGCTTTATATAAAAGGCATAAGAATGGCCGCTGATATTTATCTCGACTATCAGGCGAGCACACCGCTTGTGCCAGAGGTGTATGAAGTAATGAAGCCTTGGCTAAGCCAGCATTTTGCCAATCCGCATAGTATGCATAAGATGGGGCGTAAGGCGAGTGCTGCGGTTGAGGCCGCTCGTGCTAGCGTCAGCGCATTTTTCCCCGATGGTGAAATTATCTTTACTAGCGGAGCAACAGAAGCGCTTAATCTTGCTATAATAGGGAGTTTGCAAAAGTGCGCCCCGCATCGTAACAAGATTGTCACCTTACCTAGCGAACATGCTGCTGTATTGGATGTGCTGCACCATATAGAGAAATATGGTGTGATTGACCAAGCAGGTCAACATAGGCATTTTAAACTCTATATTGTGCCGCTTCACAATGATGGCCTTGTTGATTGGGAGGCTTACCGCAACTCTCTGGATGGTGATTGCGCTTTAGTTGCGGCTATGTTGGTGAATAATGAAATAGGGGTTGTTCAACCCATTGAGAAAATGGCTGATGCCGCCCATGAGCATGGCGCGCTCTTTTTATGTGATATGGTACAGGGTTTTGGCCGTACCAATATGCCAAGCAATGTTGATCTGGCAGCTATCTCTGGACATAAAATATATGGGCCAAAAGGCATTGGCGCTTTGTGGATGAAAAAAGACATTGCGCTATCATCTATCATGCATGGTGGCGGTCAAGAAAAAGGATTGCGTTCAGGGACTTTGTCACCTGCTTTATGCGCAAGCCTTGGAGAGGCTGCAAGCCTGATGCGAAGCCATGCACAAGTTGACCAAGATCATATTGAAAAGCTTATCAATGCTATAAAGCCATATATTGCGGATTGGACCATCAATGGTTCAACTGATATTCGCTATCAGGGTAATCTTAATATGCGTATGGATGGATTAGATGTAGCTAGGCTTATGTCCGATTTGCGGCATATTGCTTTTTCAGCAGGCAGCGCCTGTGCCAGCGGTTCGGGTCGTACCAGTCATGTTTTAGAGGCAATAGGATTAAGTGAGAGCCAAGCAAAAAACTCTATTCGTTTGGGTATAGGCCGTTATACGCAAGAGGATGAATGGGTCGCAGCTATCAAGGCAATTGATAAAGCGGCCAAAGCACAATTATATGGAATTTAGAGATGAAGATTAAATTTATTGCAGCGGATCAAGAAACAGAGACCATAGTTGATGCGGATGTCGGTCAGAATTTATTAGCATTGGGGCAGTTACATGATCAGCCTCTAGAAGGAACATGTGAAGGGCAAATGGCTTGTTCAACCTGTCATGTTATTATTGGACGTGATTGGTTTGATAAATTACCTGCTGCCAGTGAAATGGAAGAAGATATGCTGGATATGGCTGCATCGCCAAAACGTACGAGCCGGCTGGCTTGTCAGATTGATTTAACGCAAGATTTGGATGGTATGAGCGTTTACATGCCCAAAGAGGTACGAAATATGGAAGGTTTTTGACCTTTTTATTCACTATTTGGCATTTTGATGAAACAGATGCTTTATATTTATAAATTATAGCCTATATGGATAGTGCTGGCTTTGGCTAGCTATAGCAATAAATGACACTGTGTAATAGGCACAGCGGACCCGGGGGCAGTACCCGGCGGCTCCACCATAAATATGCAGCAATGCAGCTTTTTGAAGGGGCCGAACCAGGATCGACGTGTGTTCAAAGGCTTTGTTTTTGCTCGGGCTGAGTAACCCGTAAAAGGCTTACAACTTATAAGTGCAAACGATAATGAAGCACTTGCTCTAGCAGCATAATTGATGGGCTAACGCCCTGACATTACACTAATAGAACGCGGCTGGATCTGCCGGGCAACAGGAAGATTACGGCGGTCCGGAGGTACCGAGCAACAGAAACCTCCACTTTTATATATAATTAATCATCGCCGATCATTTGTGAAAGTTCAACGGCTTGTAGCATTTTTGCTGCTGCTAAAAATACAGCGCCTGTACAACAGAGAAATAGCAACAGTCCGCCCATACCTGGATACTGGAATAGATATTCCTCGCCGCGTTTTACTGCGCCTAATGCTAAAGCATAGGTGATTAAGAAAACCTCAAGCTTGGTTTTTATCTTAAACAATCGAGATATTTTATTCCACATATTAACCTTTTACTAACCATTATTATGATTAGCAACCATTATGCCAATTCAGTATCTCTGCGATAAATTATGATTAATAATCAATAGATTGTAAGAATAACCGACATTAACTATAATATGATGATATAGGCGAATTATGCTCATATTTTGCATAATAATTATGCGCTTAATGCATCTAAATATCGTGCTAATTCAATATATTGCTCAACAGTGATAACCTCTGCGCGATCTGTGGGCGATATGCCGACTGTTTCAAGAGCTTTCGTAATGTTTGCAATTGGTTTTAGGCTCTGACGTAGCATTTTGCGCCTTTGTCCAAATGCTAATGCTGTAATATTCTCTAATGTTTTATGGCGGATATTATCAGGTGCTTTTTTAGGCACAATATGCACAACAGCAGACATTATTTTTGGCGGCGGTGTAAAGGCTGATCTATGAACGTTCATAGCTATTTTAGCATTACTGCGCCAACCCGCCAAAATAGAGAGTCTGCCATATGGTTTAGTAGCAGCTTTGGCGACAATACGCATTGCAACCTCTTTTTGAAACATCAGGCTTAGAGATAACCATTTGGGCGGCCATATTTCCTCAGATAGCCATTTAACCGCCAAGGCTGAGCCAATATTATAAGGAAGGTTTGATAATAAATGAAAATTACCTTCAATATAATCATTGGGATTAATCTTGAGGGCATCATCTTCTATAATGGTGAGTCGATTTGGGAAATATGTTGATAATTCTTCTAAAGCTGGAATACACCTGGAATCGCGTTCAACAACAGTAACATAAGCGCCTGCGCGTAATAATGCTCTTGTGAGACCACCTGGACCTGGACCAACCTCGAATACCTGTTGATCATGCAATGGGCCTGGGATAGCCGCAATACGGTCCAACAATTGTTCGTCGAGTAAAAAATTTTGCCCTAATGCTTTATTGGCGTCTAATCCATATTTTGAGATAACTTCGCGCAATGCTGGCAGCGAAGGTGGGTTAGGGGATATCATCGCGGTGCAACCAGACTCTGCTCATATTTATCTCTATGTTGCGCAATATTTTCCGCCATATGGATAGCAGCTATCATGGAGTCGGCTCTTGCAATATTTTGCCCTGCTATATCAAAGGCTGTCCCATGATCGGGAGATGTTCTAATGATTGGAAGGCCCAAGGTAAGGTTGACTGCCTCATGAAAATATAATGTTTTAAGCGGGATAAGCGCTTGATCATGATAACAGCATATAGCAGCGTCATAATGTGTGCGAGCCTCAGCATGAAAGATAGTATCTGCTGGCAAAGGACCAAGAATTTTATATCCTTCCCGATTTAATTCTTCAATGACGGGCCTAAGCAGCGTAATTTCTTCATGACCCATTGCACCATCTTCTCCTGCGTGAGGATTAACCCCGGCAAAGGCGATAATGGGGTCATCTATGCCAAAAGACCGTATTAGACCATTTCTGGTAGATATTATGCAATTTTTGACCATATCAAAGGTTAATGTTTCGGATATTTTATGCAGAGGGATATGAGTTGTAACAGGAACAACGCGCAAAGTTGGTCCTGCCAACATCATGATAGCATTGCTTTTTGATACACCGCAACGTTCGGCTATAAATTCGGTTTGTCCAGCATGTGTAAAACCAACATCATATAATTGTTTTTTGCAAACTGGAGCCGTTATAACAGCGCTTGCATGACCAGCTCGCGCTAGTCCAACCGCATGTTCTAAGGCTTGAAAAGCAATGTGCGCCCCTGATATATTGGGTTTCCCAGCATGAATATTATTGCAACTACCAATATCTATAATGGGTAGGGCATCATCAAAAATTTCTATTGCCTCGCTTGGGTTAGAGATGACAGAAATAGGGCCGTGCCAATGTAAGGGAAATATATCTGCATCCCCAATAGCAAAAAAAGGATGAAGTTTCTGGTTATTGCGTTCTTGCCAAGCCTTGCCGATAATCTCTGGGCCAATTCCAGCAGGGTCTCCCGCTGATATTGCGAAAGGAGCAGTCTGTGCCGCTACCATATTTACGCCATCCTTTAATTATATTCAATAATAGCATCACGCCTTAGGTCACGGAGGTAAATTTGTGCGCGCCTATCAATACGCTCATTCTCCATAGGAATCATCACTTCATCAAAAGTTGGAAGCTTTGCTTCTTCAGGTTGATCACGTCCGCATAATACGAATGCAGTTACACCTTGCTGATCTCTAAAAGGTGGGGTCACTTGACCTATTTGAATATTGAGCAATAAGTCTTGTAATTGAGGGGGCAATCGCCTTGCTACCAAATTGGGGTCACTACCAACCACTGCCGATATTGTTGAGGCAACATCTTCAACTTGTCCACAACCTTTAATTGTTTGGGTTGTTGCTGCAAAATTATCCACCAATTGCGTAGCACTTTGCGGTTCAGTATCTGCAGGTATGACGAGCGATATTTGTTTTAAGTTTAATATACTATCTCTTATGTCCGTGGTTAAGATTTGTCTTTTATCAACCAATAGCATGATCGATAATCCGCCAGGGACAGGGACAGTAGCTATTTGGCCGCTTTCCATAGTTTTCAAAGCATCGGACATTGACGCAGGTAGTGTTTCGGGCCTTACAAAGCCAAGGTCACCACCAACGCTTTTCGTCGTTGCTTCAGAAAATTGTGAAGCTAGGGTCCCAAAATTACCGCCTTGTTGTAATCGATCAACTATTCTTTTCGCATTGGCTACAACGGCATCTTGGTTTTGTGCCGTAAATGATAAATATATCTCACCGACATGATATTCGACTTTGCCTTTGTCGGCTTTCAATTTATCCAAATGCGCATTAACCTCTTTTTCGCTAACATTAACACGAATATTGCGCCTTAATAATCGATTCCAAGCTATTTGGCCTCTAACCAATCGCATGAATGATTCTGAGGATGAACCAAGTTCTTTCAAATATGGTCCTAGTTCATCGAGTGGGCGGTTAAACATTTGTTGAGACCGGCTTTCGGCACGACGTTTCAGGTCTATAGCTGATACATCAATTTCGTTGGCGCTAGCTTCTTGAATCTGCAATGTTTCATCAATTAAGTCAGCCAGTATCTGCGGTCTTAGTGCTTGCCTCTGTTCGTCAGTGGGTTGAGCATTCCTAAGAGCGAGCAGCAAGGCAAGCCTATGGTCGACGTCTGTACCGGTTAATATCTCTCCGTTAATAATGGCGGTTGCGCGCCGTGTGTTGGGATCTGTAGCGCCAAAAAACTTCTGTCCATTAGGAAGTTGTAGTCCTGCTTCAACAGGTGTTTCATCTTGAACAGTCTGAGCAGATAATGGTGCATATGCGCTCCCCATTAATGCAAAAGTGCCTAAAATGAATGAAGATATTTGAATTTTGTTTTTCATTTTTCAGTCCAAAAAATATTTTACTCATACTGGTATATTCAACAAGAGCTGAACAAGAGCTGAAAATCAACTCTATACCCCTTTACACCCCTAAATTGCGGAAAGCTACCCGAAATAAGAATGTATTACCGCGCCGTGCATCACCATTGTCTATAAAGTCTCTTCGCCACGTAAAACCAATTGTTAAACAGCAATCATCATTATATTCTAACCCTATTCTATGGCGGATAGGATCAAAACCATCCGCAAGACTAAGTGGATCTTCTGCAAAATCGGTTAAATCTACAATAGCAGAACCAAACATTGACCAATATTGTGCCAATTGTATACGGCCACCTACTCTTATTTCTTCTTTGTCGGATAGATCCTCAACCTCGGGACTAATATCTCTATTTAGTCTTAAATAACTGGCTTGGAAATAGTTTCTATCGCTCCCAATGGTTGTGTCAATTTCATTGCGGCGTACAGCGAAATTATCTTTATCTACTCTATATCTGTGGGTTACTTTGATATAATCTTTATATCGAAATTGCGTGCGTCCCGTAAAATCTGATGTTCTTTCTGAAAGTCCAGTTCCATCAGGAAATATACTACTACGCTCGGAGAGCCTATAGCTCTGACCAATGGTTGCATCAATCGCAATATCATTTAATTTCAACCCCCAATCAATCCCAAGAGTGATACGGTAATTATCTTCTACTCGATCAAAACCTGGGAAGCGATTGAGAGCAAATAAATTGGTATCTTCTAGATCGACAGCGCGCGAATCTTCATTAGGTATTCTTAAATTTGCAACGGTAGGCGTGCCTACGATTTGTACACGCGGAGTGAATGTTTGAATGCCGCCGAAAGCCTTACCTGCAAAGGGCCATTTAATGTCTACAGCTGCGCTACCAATGGCACGTCCTTGAACACCGCTCTCGCCTCGATTGAAAAGTACTGGGGTAAGGTTATTCTCATCACTATTATAGATATCACCGCGTCCAAGCAGCGTGAATTTAACCTCTTGACCTAAAGGAGTAAGATATCGTTTGTCCCATTGCAATTGAGCGAAAGCACGTTGCGTATCTTGGCCACTAGTGCGCCCGATAGCGAGTGTATTAGCGCGAAATTCAAAGTTACCGCCAAGAGCTGGGTCTTTAAAGCGCCTTCTATAATCAAAAACAGGGAGCGCTATTGGGTTTTGACCTTGCGGTGTATTGATACGAAGCGTTTGGACGGCATAACCGCTGAATGAAAAATAACTATTTTTATTGATGCGCTCTATAGCAACAGTAGAACGCAAACGATCTTCATCACTAATATCATAGCGCCGCAGAAATGTCCTATCAGTAGCCACTCTTATCGATGAGGATATTGACCATTCTGGCGATAATTGAAATTTACCATTGGCATCCAGATACCCGCGAAATTGAGAGCTTTGTGTTAATTCAGGTTCGTCAATATCGATCGGTCGCCCCACAGTCCCATAACCCGTAATTTGAAAAGCCCCTGTTTTTTCTAAGCTTCTAAATTGTGCTTTAACTAAGGGAGCCACACGAGAGAATATTCTTCCTGTAACAGTCAAATCCCTATTGTCTGAAATGCGCCAATAATAGGGTATTTCAATTTCAGCGCCGTTGACGCGTCCTACGCGAGCATTGGGTACCAAAAAACCGCTACCAACAACCAAATCCGCAGGGTGTGATAATCCTGGTAAGGGAACGACGGGTAAGCCAAATAACTCAATGCGTGCCCCTTCATACTTTACGCGATTTTTCTTTTTATCAAAAAATACTTTTACAGCCCTTATTTGCCAACTTGGTCGCTTTGGGCAACCAGGTGATTTTTCTACGCGGCAAGGACTGTAGGCGGCATTTTCTAATATAATAATGCCATCTTCGCTATTGCTTTTGGATGCGGCTAAACGTGCGCCATTGTCAAGAACCAGTAATAAATTATCTACCGCCCCGTCGCGTAAATTATCGGATAATATAATCTTATCACCATAAGCAATTTCACCGCTCGGGCCCAGTGAACGAATATTACCATTGGCCTCTACAACACCAGATATGCGGTTCCACACAACATTATCGGCAAATAATGTATATCCATCACGATTTAGAACTACATTTCCTGATGCTTTCACTATTTGTGTGTCTGCATCATAATCTAAATTGTCAGCGGCAAACTCTATTTCAGGGTCGCTAAATGGTAGTGTCTTTTCGCTATCAGTTTTGTCTTCATCGCTGATGTTATTATTGCGTATATCTTGGTCAGACTGTTTCTTATTTTGATCAATATCTTCAACTGCAATAGATTTAACCGCATCATTGCTCTCGCCATTGATTAGCGCCTCTGGGCTTACATATACATCATTAATAGCTGATATATTGCTGAAATCATTAATGACAGAAGCTGATGCTTGGCTTGGTGATGCTAAAATAGTAGCCGTGCACAATATGGCGGTTTTATATTTTTGCATGCCCGCAGCAAGCATGCGCCAATCATAGTTTATGGGATCAGATATTTTTACTGAGAAAAGCAAAATTTAAACACCTAAAATGACAGAGTCCGATGCAGACTGATGACGCTATTACACTCTATTGCGAGCATATCAATCTTTGAAAGCCAATTATTAGGATAAACTGCATAATGTTACCTTAATATAGAATGACAAAATCATGAAAGGGGTAAACTTAGGGTTTATTTTTGTGTGAAATCGCATAAGTAATCAACATAGTCCAAAGGATAAGGAACGATATATGGAAATAGGTTTTGAAGATTCGCGCCCAGCATCAGCTGAAATCATTGGTTTCATTATGGGAAAAGATGAAATTGATAATTTTGATTTTCCACTTGATAATCCTGAATTTGCGCGGCGTACTGCTAAAGAAGCCAAATTTAAAGGTTCAGATGGTCAAAGTTTCCTGTTCTTTGCGGAGCAAGGCGGTGAAAGCGTTCGCATTGTTGTTCTGGGTGTGGGTGATGGCGATACACTTAGTTATGAAAAAGCAGGCGGCACCTTAATTAGCAAGGTGCAAACCTGCGGAGCAAAAACCATTGCGCTTCACACGGAAAATTTAACGGGAATTCAAGCAGCAAGCGCTGCTTACGGCGTCAAAACAAAAAATTGGCGTATGGACACCTATCGTACCAAATTGCCTAAATCACAAAAACCAACGATTGAAAAATTAGTGGTCGTAGGAGCCAATACAGAATCAAAAACGGCATGGCCTGAAATGGCGGCTGTTGCAGATGGCGTTATGCTGACCCGTGAATTGGTCGCGGAACCCGCTAACATCATTTATCCCGAGACTTTTGTGGAACGCTGTGAGCATTTAAAAGAGTTAGGCGTTAAGGTCACTGTATTGGGTGATGAGGAAATGGAAAAGCTAGGAATGGGTGCGCTGCTTGGCGTTTCCCAAGGTTCCATTCGTCCTGCGCGTTTGCTTGTAATGCATTGGGATGGCACCAATGGCGCGCAAGAGCGTCCTATAGCTTTTGTAGGCAAAGGTGTGACATTTGATACGGGCGGTATCTCGATCAAGCCTGCGGGCGGCATGGAAGATATGAAATGGGATATGGGCGGTGCTGGTGCTGTTGCGGGTGCGATGAAAGCGCTTGCGGGCCGCAAAGCCAAAGCGAATGTTGTCGGTGTTTGCGGTCTTGTTGAGAATATGCCCGATGGTAATGCGCAGCGCCCAGGTGATGTGGTGACATCTATGTCGGGCCAAACCATCGAAGTTATTAACACCGATGCTGAAGGGCGTTTGGTGCTATGTGATGCGCTGCATTGGACTCAAGAAACCTATAATCCTGAATATATTGTCGATCTGGCCACGTTAACGGGCGCGATCATCATATCTCTGGCGCATGAATATGCGGGATTATTTTCAAACAGCGAAGAACTTTGTGATAAATTACTGGCTTCTGCTGAAACTTCTGGTGATGCATTATGGCGTTTCCCCATTGGTAAGGCCTATGACAAGATGATTAATTCGCCGATAGCCGATATGAAAAATGTCGGACCTAGAGGAGGCGGCTCTATTACGGCGGCCCAATTTTTGCACCGCTTCATCCAAAAGGATGTGAAATGGGCGCATTTGGATATTGCTGGCATGGCTTGGGATGATAAAGCAGGGCCAACCTATGCAAAAGGTGCAACGGGCTATGGTGTTAAATTGCTCAACAATTTGATTGCTGAGAATTTTGAAGTCTAATCCTAGAACATATGAGGCGGATTGATGCGTATTGATTTTTATCAATTAACCCGTGATCCGCCGTATAGAGTTTTGCCTGCTATTGCGCAAAATATTATGAAGCTTCAGGAAAAACTTCATGTGGTTTCATCGGCTGATAGCTTAGGTCTATTATCAAAAGCGCTCTGGACATATCGGGATGATAGTTTTTTGGCGCATAGCATTTTGGGTGTTGAAGACGATGAAGAAGAGCAAGATAATGCCTTGCAGCCTATATTGCTAAGCTCGCAAATAGATCATAGCAATGAAGCGCAAATGCTTGCTATTTGCGATGGCATATGGCGCGAGGAGGCCAAAAAATTCGCGCGGACATTCTTCCTCTTTGAACCCGATAAAACCGACGAAGCGCGCAGCTTATGGCGTACCTTGTCGGCTAAAGATGATACTGAACTTCATTATTGGAAACAGGAAGGCCGTAAATGGATCGAGGGGCCATCAAAAGCATCTTGATGTAATAAGGCTTGCGCCCAATGCCCCTTAATTGTAGGGGCAGCGCATAATTTAACTTAAGGAAAACTCTCATGGCTGGAAATCGTACATTTTCTATCATTAAACCTGATGCAACACGCCGCAATCTAACGGGTGCTGTCACTGCAAAGTTGGAAGAAGCAGGCCTTCGCGTTGTGGCATCGAAACGTATTCATATGAGCAAAGATCAAGCCGAGGGTTTTTATGCCGTACATAAAGAGCGTCCTTTCTTTGGTGATTTGGTAGCATTTATGACTAGTGGTCCTTGCGTTGTGCAGGTTCTAGAAGGTGATAATGCGATGCAGCGCAATCGTGACATTATGGGCGCTACCAATCCTGCGGATGCCGATGCTGGGACAATCCGTGCTGAATTTGCGGAAAGCATCGAAGCGAACAGCGTGCATGGCAGCGACAGCGATGAAAATGCAGCGATTGAAATCGCTTATTTCTTTAGCGATGACGAGATTGTCGGCTAATCAATCTTCTTTGCCGTCTGATATAGTCATACGGCGCGCGACCCCTGATGATGCGGCACTATTGTCGCTCATCGGCGGGGCGACATTTTTAGAAACTTTCTATGACAGTATCAAAGCGTGCGACATATTGGCGCATGCATCTGGCCCGCACAGCGAGGCTTATTACCGCAAAGCATTAGAAGCAGGGGCCGCAATATGGCTTGCGATGCATCATGAGACAGATACGCCGATTGGCTATCAAATGCTATCCAAGCCCGACCTTCCTGTTGATACATCCAAAGATGATATTGAATTAAAGCGCATTTATATATTCTCGCGCCATCATGGTAGCGGTATAGCCGCCGAATTTGAGCGATTAGCCTACGAAGAAGCCTGCGTAAGAGGATGCAAGCGCCTATTATTGGGGGTTTATTCACAAAATCATCGCGGTATAGCCTTTTACGAAAAATACGGTTTTGAAATCATATCCGATCGTATTTTTACCGTTGGCGATACCGATTATAAAGACTGGATTATGGCAAAAAATTTGGTTTGAACGGTTAAGGTTTTGAACGTCATTTCAATTTTCTTGTAACCACAAGCACTACCTCGTCATCCCCGCGTAGGCGGGGATCCAGTATCTAATCTATGGTCGCAAAAAACCCTTTGTAAAATTACGGCATAAGATAATTGACCAATGATTATAAGGAAATTTCCGTCACTGGATTCCCGCCTACGCGGGAATGACGGATGTGTAGCTTTAACTGGCATATTGATTGTATTCATCATTTGTACCAAAGTAATTATATGGATAATGAAATTACTATTGTTTTAGCTATTATTGGTGCCGTAACTGGCGTTTCTGGTGTTTTTTTAGGATTAATTAATACTTGGTATAATATTAACGATAAAAAAATTCGTGTTAAAGTTCGGTTTGTCGCTAATTGTAAGACTCCTCGAGAAACTGCTCCTTATATCTCGACCTCTAATAAATTAACCTCTGAACTAGAGCCATATGGTTATTCAATTGAAGTGATAAATTTGAGTTCATTTCCAATTAACATACAAGAAGTTGGGTTTTCATTCTCACCTTTTTGGATTAGAAATATTGAGAGGGGGGCTATATCTCCTCATGCGCTTACTGATTGTTTAATCCCTTGCAAATTAGAATCAAGAGAACGGGCTAGCTTCAATTTTTCTCCAAGCCTTATCAATTCTTCTTTTGAGAAAATATATTCTACATATGTGAAGACTAGTTGTGGACAATACTTTAAAGGAAGTACACCTGCACTTAAAAGCCTTGTTAAACAAATATATATACATAACTAAAACTCATTGGCTATATCAATCAATTTGGTAAGGCGTTTCGGGGCAACAATGCGCCAGCTTTTGGCGAGCATAGCCTCAATATGGTCCCAATCGGTGCTATCATGGTCTAATCGCACCGCAATCCATCCTGATTTGCCATAAAATTTAGGCAAGAAATAAAGCTCTGGGTCGGCGTCTAATAAAGCTTCTTGCTCATCGCTGCCGCTGGTTTTGACAAAGACAGAGATACCATTTTCGCCAAAATGTCGATGCGAGAAATAGGCAAAATATTTACCGCTTTTTTCATTGCCTACGCGCCAAGCGGGCGTCCCAAAACTTGGCCTCTCCAATGTTTCCTCTAATGCCAATGCGCGTTTGCGCACTTGATCCAATATCCAATCGGGGTTTTGGTGGCGCGTTACATAAGCGGCAATGGTCGCGGGATATAATTGATGCTCTGCATATATTATGCGCTCGGCCAAGCTATCGGCATCATCATCGGGCAATATTTTGACTTTGGTTTGACCCAATACTTCGCCATCGTCTAGTTCGGTGGTAACCAAATGTACGCTGCACCCTGCATAATCATCGCCAGCCTCTATCGCACGTTTATGCGTATGTAGTCCTTTATATTTGGGTAGCAAACTCGGATGGATATTGAGCATCTTATCGACCCATTTTTGTACAAAAGCATCGCTTAATATACGCATATAGCCTGCTAATATTATATAATCAGCGCCTGATTTGATAACTGCATCATGCATGATCATATCATGCTCTTCGCGGTTCATGCCCTTATGGTCATGGGCAAAGGTTTCCACTCCCTCTGCTTTAGCGAGCTCAAGGCCTTTGGCATGGGGGTTATTAGAAGCCACAAGGGTAATTTCATAAGGACAATCTGGTAATTTTGAGGCATATAATAGTGCAGCCATATTGCTGCCGCGACCAGAAATTAAAACCGCTATCTTGGCTTTATCAGCCATGATGTGAGCAGCTCCAATCGCTTTCACTACCCCAAGTTTGCGCCTTGCCATTGACGGTGCATCCTTTGTCACCATTGATAATTTCGCCAATGATAGTGGGTTCTTCATCGGCAGCTATTAACGCAGCCATGACAGAATCAACATTAGATGAAGTGACAGCGATTACCATGCCCATGCCGCAATTGAATGTTTTTGCCATTTCTTGTGTTTCGATATTACCTTGCTCTTGTAAGAAAGTCATTAAGGCGGGTAATTTCCATGCGCTACTATCGATTATAGCGTGGCAGCCTTCGGGCAATACGCGGGGGATATTTTCGAGCAATCCGCCGCCCGTAATATGGGCGAGGGCGTTGATTTTCTTGTCGCGGATGATGGGTAACAAAGATTTTACATAAATACGCGTGGGGGCGATCAGTGCGTCAATCAATGTGCGCGAATCATCAAAAGGAGCTGATTCTTGCAAAGCCCAGTCTTTATCGCTGGCTAGGCGCCTTACCAATGAATATCCATTAGAGTGCACGCCTGATGAGGAAAGACCGATGAGAATATCGCCTGCGCTTACTTCTTCGCCTACTAAAGCTTCGCTTCGTTCTACTGCACCAACGCAAAAACCCGCCAAATCATAATCACCATCAGCATACATGCCAGGCATTTCCGCCGTCTCTCCGCCTATTAATGCACATCCAGACATTTTACATCCTTCGGCGATTCCTGTGACTACGCGTTCAGCGACGCCGTTTTCTAAGCGGCCTGTGGCGAAATAATCGAGGAAAAAGAGCGGTTCTGCCCCTTGGACAATCAAATCATTAACGCACATTGCTACCAAATCTATGCCAATTGTTTCGTGTAAGTCATGATCAATTGCTAGTTTAACTTTGGTACCGACACCATCATTAGCAGCCACCAGCAGTGGGTCTGTGTAACCCGCCGCTTTTAAGTCGAAAAAACCGCCAAATCCGCCAAGTTCAGCGTTGGCACCTGGACGAGCGGTAGCTTTTGCTAAGGGCGCTATAGCCTTAATAAGTGCATTGCCCGCGTCAATGGAAACACCAGCTTTGGCATAGGTGTATGATGAATCTTGATCTACTTTTTTTGTCATTATTTGCTGCCTAGCGATTTCTTACTTGGATTTCTACGTCAATATCGCCAAAAGGGCTGCAATGATGAAAAGATTCCTTCATTATCGCATTTCTGCGGCGCTGATTATAATAGTTGCATTGATTTGTAGCGCGCTTGTCTATGCACAAATAGAAGGGCCATCACGCGGCGTACTGCCTATTGCAAGCAATGGTGATTTCGAAGTGAGCGGTATCGAAGTCGATGTTGAAGCCAGCAACTCTTTTGAAGCGCGTACAAAAGGTTGGCAATTGGCGCAGAGACTTGGTTGGAAAAAACTATATAGCCGCACAAGAGGTGGCGATGGTGGCGGTCTGTCTGATGCAACGCTTGATTCTCTGGTTTCCTCTATCGTTGTTGAAGAAGAACAAATCGGCCCATATCGCTATATCGCAAAGCTTGGTGTTATATTTGATCGCGCACGTGCAGGTCAGATATTAGGTGTAGGCGCTATCAAAAGACGCAGCGCTCCTTTATTAATCTTACCTGTTAGTATCTCAGGAGGTGCGCCTGCACTCTATGAACGGCGCAGCGAATGGCAAAAAGCTTGGGCGCGATATAGAACGTCGGACAGCAGCATAGATTATGTGCGGCCAAGTGGTTCTGGTGCAGAATCATTATTGCTCAATGCAGGGCAGATAAATCGCCGTTCTCGATCTTGGTGGCGTATAATTTTGGATGAGTTTGGCGCAGCAGACATTGTATCGGCCAGTGTTCGCTTTGAGCGTAGCTATCCCGGAGGTCCTATTAAAGCACATTATACGGCGCGTTATGGCCCAGATAATGTATTTATCGATCGTTTTTCACTCAGCGTTTCCAATAAAGATGCCATCCCTACTATGATGGATGAGGCCGTTAAGCGGATGGATGATATTTTTGAACGTGCGCTGGCTGCTGGACGTTTGCGGTTAGACAGAAGCTTGGTATTAGAAGATGTCGCTATCGAAGAGGTGGAAGATACCGAAGAAATTGATAGTGATGAAACTAGTGATAATGAAGATCGCTCTAGCAGTGAGAATGTGCGTAATAGTGAGAATAGGCCAGAGGCGCCAGCCGCGCCTGTCGCTGCCCCTATACAAACATTTTCAGTTCAATTTGTAACACCCGATACAGGCGCCGTTGATAGCGGTGAACGCGCACTGCGCGGTATTCCAGGCGTGAGTTCTGCATCAACCACTAGTCTTGCTCTTGGCGGTACATCGGTTATGCGGGTTCGTTTTGCAGGGGATGCTGCGGCGCTACGCAATGCATTGGCATCACAAGGATGGAATGTTGGCGGAGCAGGTAATACTCTCACAATATCGCGCTAGTGATCGTACAGCCATTTTATTATGCGTCAAATTCCACTGCCATTATATAAAGATGAAGCTCCTCAAGAGCTGATAATTACGAGCTGTAATGAAGCTATCTTTAATCGTCTGTCGCTTATTCAAGCACAGGAAAACGTGCGTTTATTATTAATAGGTGACAGCCATTCGGGTAAAAAATTATTTGGCCGTTATTTTAAACAAAACTGCGGCGGCTTATATGTCGATCATGCTGATACATTATCTGATAATGACTTATTCTTTCTTTGGAATCAAGCGCATGATGAACAACGACCTTTGCTGTTTTCCAGCGCAAAGCAAGTAGGTGATTGGGACATGAAATTACCAGATTTGCAATCGCGAATAGCATCAATGGAATTGCTATCGATATTACCGCCCGATGATGAATTGATCGCAGAATTAATTAAGCAGAAATTATTGTATAATGATATTGCCATTTCATCAAAAGCATTTTCCTATAGTATCAAACGTATCGAGAGAAGCTATACTATGATATATGAATTTATTGTGGGATGCGTGCGTATTGCAAAAGAAGAAAATAGCGCGATAAAGCTAGGACATGTAAAGTCGTTGCTATGAGATATGTGTGATATATTTCGCAATATTTTAATAATAGATTCATAATTCTGACACAGCATTATGCCATTTTTGGCGTCTAATTATGCCTTATAGTGCATCTAGGAGTCTGCTTTGACACTACAAAATGATAATATTTATATAAACCGTGAATTGAGTTGGATTAAATTTAATGAACGTGTTTTAAGTGAAGCGGAAAATAGAAACCATCCTCTGTTAGAACGTCTAAGATTTTTGTCCATTTCTGGTAATAATTTGGATGAATTTTTCATGGTACGTGTTGCTGGATTAATTGGGCAGGTTAATCAAGCTATTGATGTGGTTACGGTTGATGGCATGACACCGCAGCAACAGCTCGATGCTATTTATAAAGAAACTGATATCTTAATTGAAAAACAACAAGATATTTGGAACGATCTTCAATCACAATTAGAAGTCGAAAATATTCGCATTATTACAGCTGATAATTTGGATAGAGACCAAAGGTCATGGCTTAAAGATTATTTTTTAAATGAATTATTTCCAATTTTAACGCCTCAAGCTCTGGACCCTTCGCATCCGTTTCCTTTCATTCCTAATTTAGGGATTTCGATGGTGATGGATTTTGAGCGACGATCGGATAAAAGGGTTGTACGCGAATTGTTGATGCTACCATTATCTTCAAAACGCTTTGTTCGTTTGCCAGGCGATAAAGCCGATTATATATCTTTGGATAATATCATATTGGCTTTTACAGATTTGCTGTTTCCTGGGCATGATCTGTTAGGATATGGTAATTTTAGGGTAATCCGAGACAGTGATTTAGAGGTTGAGGAGGAAGCCGAGGATTTGGTTCGCTATTTTAAAAGCGCAATTAAACGCCGCCGTAAAGGCCAGATTGTGCGCTTAGAATTGGCCGATGGACTGTCTAAGCCCGTTGAGCATTTACTCGAAGAAATAGGGCAGGGGATTAGTATTTCTAAAAGCCAAATTCAGGGCTTTATCGGCATTGCGGACCTTGCCGAATTGGTTTCTGAAGATCGTAATGACCTTAAGTTTATTAATTTTACACCGCGATTTCCCGAACGAATAAGAGAATATGATGGTGACTGTTTTGCCGCCATCAAAGCCAAAGATATATTGGTACACCATCCTTATGAGTCATTCGAAGTTGTGGTGGCATTTTTACAGCAAGCCGCTGCAGACCCCAATGTGATAGCAATAAAACAAACGCTTTATCGCGCTGGCAGGCAGTCTAAGATTATCCGTGCCTTAATTGATGCTGCTGAAGCTGGTAAATCTGTAACGGCCGTTGTTGAGCTGCGTGCACGTTTTGATGAAGAACAAAATATTTATTGGGCTGATGCGCTGGAGCGTGCTGGTGTGCAGGTTGTATATGGCTTTATAGAACTTAAGACCCATGCAAAAGTATCGATGGTTGTGCGTCACGAAGAAACCGGAGTTACGACCTATTGTCATTTCGGTACGGGCAATTACCATCCTATAAATGCGCTAATTTATACTGACTTAAGCTATTTTACAGCGGATCCTATTTTGGCAAATGATGCAGTGCAATTGTTCAATTATATTACAGGATATGTTGCACCCAATAATCAAAAGCTACTTAAAATGTCGCCGCTTAATATGCGCAGTGAGCTTAGCAAGTTGATACAAGCCGAGGTTAATAACGCCAAAGATGGCAAGCCTGCTGCGATTTGGGCTAAGATGAACTCATTGGTTGATGCCAATATTATCGATAAATTGTACAAAGCTAGTCAAGCAGGCGTGCAGATTGATTTGGTTGTCAGAGGCATTTGTTGTTTACGTCCATGCGTTGCAGGGCTTTCGGATAATATTAGAGTGAAATCTATTGTTGGGCGATATTTGGAACATAGCCGAATTTGGGCTTTTGCAAATGGCAGTAAAATGCCGCATGGTGGAGCCAAATTATATATAAGTTCGGCTGATTGGATGCCGCGTAATTTAGACCGCCGAGTCGAATATATGCTGCCTATTGAAAATGAAACGGTGCATGAACAAATATTAGAGCAAGTTTTGTTGGCTAATTTAATCGACAATCAACAAAGTTGGCAATTACAGAGCGATGGCACATATTGCCGTGTGAAAATTGGCAAGAAGAAGTTTAATCTGCATGATTATTTTATGAACAATCCATCGCTATCAGGGCGTGGTAAAGCATTGAAGAAAAGAAAAACTGTCCCTAAGCTCTATTTAGGAGACTGAATCAGTAGGGGGATTTGCCATCGTGCGGCTTAAGACTAACTTATATGCGTGGTAAGGCACCTCGATCAGCGGTCATTGATATTGGCTCTAACTCCGTACGTTTGGTTGTTTATGCAGGACATAAACGGATTCCTGCGGTTATTTTCAATGAAAAAGTTCTGGCTGGGTTGGGCAGTGAATTGTCGACGAGCGGCAATATAGGGACGAAAAGTTTTGATCGCGCTATACAAGCACTACGGCGGTTTAAAATATTATGCGATGAATTTCAGGTTGATACTATTGACGTCATAGCGACGGCGGCAGTGCGTGATGCTCATAATGGAACAAATTTTGTACAAGCTGCTCGCAATATTGGGTTGGATATTATGATTATTGATGGGCATCAAGAGGCGGAATATTCTGCACTTGGTGTGATGTCAGCCTTTCCAAATCAAAATGGGATTATGGCCGACTTAGGGGGTGGGAGCCTTGAAGTTGCACAAATATTTGATGGGAGGATAATACAAAAAACTAGCCTTCCTATGGGAGTGCTTCGTATCGAGAAATGGTTTGATGAGGGATATGATATTATCAAAGCCAAATTCCAAAAATATTTAATAGAAGCAGGTTGGCAAAATATTAATGGGTCCACGACGCTATTTTTAGTGGGCGGTTCATGGCGCTCTCTTGCTCGTATTGATATGGACAGGAAAAACTATCCTCTGCGCGTTGTCGATCATTATGAAATCGACTCGCATATGGTGGGTAATATGGAAGAGACAATTTTTACGGATAGCAGCCAAGACCATTACAGTGATTTGGGTATTTCTTATTCGCGAATCAAAACATTACCCAAGGCAGCTGCATTATTAAAAGCTGTTGCTGAAAGTTTTGAAGCATCTCAGATTTATACTTCCGCATTTGGGCTTCGAGAAGGATTATTATTCTCGAAATTAAATGATGAAGAGAGACGATTAGACCCGCTTCTTATTACGACCGATGAGTTTGCAAGAACGCAACGACGTTTTCACGACAAAAGAGCAGATCCTTTCGACTGGATATCGACATTATTCGACAATGAAGGCACATCTGAGAAACGTATTCGGCGTGCTTTTTGCAATTTGAGTGATGTAGCATGGATGGCCAACCCTGATTTTAGAGCGGAATGGGCGTTAGAAATTGGCCTGCATGGGCGTTGGTCTGCTATCTCTGGACGCGAGAGGGATATGTTAGGGCAGGCTCTATTTAGCTGTTTTGGTGGAGGGGCTAAATTATACCCAAATGGAGGGAAGCTGGCTAATGCCGCGGAAATGCGGCGTGCTATTATCTGGGGACTATCGGCAAGATTGGCGCAAAGATTGAGTGGTGGTCGGATCGAAACATTGTCCAAGACGAGACTATTATCTAACGAAAATATGCTGATATTAAAATGCGATAAGGATTATTTAAATTTGATTGGAGAGAGTGTTTCCAAGCGATTATCTCAATTGGCATCATTTATGAATAAAGATATACAGGTTATTGAATATTAAGAATTAACCACAATTAATTTTCTCAATAATATTATCATTATTGTAATGGATATTAATCCTATCATTTCGAAGATCGCGCGTAATAGCAGTGTTGGGAGGAATCCAACGTAATTTTTGTGCACCTGATAGATTGATAATCATTTGTCCAATTTCTGTACTTACTTTTTTACCAATAAGAGATTGAGAAGATTGTGCATTGCACAGAAAACCGCCCGCTTCTTCAATGGGAATTTGTTCAACCGTTATCGGGCTGGATTTGGGCGGTTCCTTGACCGTACATCCCGTTAATAGCAGCAGGAGAGCTAAGTTTCTAAGCATTATTACCTTCAGTAATTATTTGATTTTCATTATTATTGGTTCTTGTCATCTGTAACTGACCATCAACTACGGCAAAGGCAAGGCGGCCTTCGACAAGATCAAGGGCATCTTTACCAAATTGTTCATATCTCCATCCTTTTAATACATTAAGATCATCGCGTTCGCCGCATGCAAGGCGCTCTAATTCATCTGCTTTGGTAATCAGGCGTGATGCAACATTAATTTCGCGTGATCTAATTTTCAGTAATAGTTTCAATAAGTCAGTAACTAATGCACCATTACGTCCACCATTGGGTGATCGTTTTTTATCGGGCATCTCGTCTTTAGTGAGTGCTTTACTTTTTGTAATGGCCTTCATCAAACGTTCGCCAATATCATTATTTTTCCATGATGATGATAAGCCTCTTACGCGCCCTAGATCAGCTTGTTTCTTGGGAGGGTGGATCGCGATGTCGGCCAATGTTTCATCCTTTACTACCCGTCCGCGCGGGATATTTTTATGTTGTGCTTCTCTCTCTCGCCATGCCGCAAGAGCCTTAACGCGGCCTAATACATCGGGTGCGCGAGATCTAACTTTGACTCTGCGCCACATCTCATCGGGATCATTAATATATTGATTTGCATTGGCTATTTTTTCCATTTCATCATTAAGCCAATTGCCTCGACCTGTTTCTTTGAGTTTTTCGAGCATCATCGGAAATAATTTTGACAGATGTGTTACATCAGCAATTGCATAATCAATCTGGCGTTTATCAAGCGGTCTGCGCGACCAATCGGTAAACCTTGCGCCTTTATCGATCTGAATATTGAGCCATAAGTCAACCAAATTGCTATAACCTATTTGCTCTCCTTGTCCCAATGCCATAGCCGCAATTTGCGTATCAAAAATGGGGGAAGGTGTTTTGCCTGCCATATTGACAAAAATTTCAATATCTTGCCCGGCAGCATGGAAAACCTTCAATACGTCATGATTATCGGTCAATAATTCTAATAATGGCGAGAGATCGATGCCTTCTGCCATAGGATCAATAGCAACTGCTTCTTCATCATTGGCGATTTGTATTAAACAAAGTTCTGAATAATAGGTATTTTCTCGCATAAACTCGGTATCGACAGTTACAAATGGAGAAGAGGCGAGGCGTTTGCATAGTGATGCCAAACTTTCGCTATCGGAAATAAGTGGAAGAATCTTCATATAATAACCCCATAACACTCATTCTGAACTTGACAAACTATGCTCTCATCTGTGTAGCGGCATCACAGATTTTTATTCCACAATAATATTCAGGAATTTTGCGCTATGCACGCTTATCGTACACATAATTGTTCTGCCCTTAGGTCCGCAAACGTAGGGGATATCGTTAAATTATCAGGATGGGTACATCGTAAAAGAGACCATGGTAATTTGCTATTTATAGATTTGCGCGATCATTTTGGGTTGACGCAAATTGTGACGGATATTGATAGCGAAGCTTTTAAATCGCTTGAGCATATTCGTAGCGAATCGGTTATTTGTATCACAGGTGATGTTGTTGCCCGTGATGCGGAAGCAATTAATAGCAATCTACCAACGGGTGAGATTGAGGTTCGTGCAAATGAAGTAGAAATTCTATCCGCTGCTGCAGAATTGCCGATGCCTGTGGCGGGTGAACAAGAATATCCCGAAGATATTCGTCTGCGTAATCGTTTTCTCGATCTACGCCGTGAAAAAGTCCATGCCAATATGATGTTGCGTTCTAATGTAATTTCATCCTTGCGCAATCGTATGGTGGAACAAGGTTTTACCGAATATCAAACCCCCATTTTAACCGCATCATCGCCCGAGGGCGCGCGCGATTATCTTGTTCCTAGCCGTGTGCACCCTGGTAAGTTTTATGCGCTACCGCAAGCCCCGCAAATGTTTAAGCAGCTTTTGATGATGGCTGGCTTTGACCGTTATTTCCAAATTGCGCCTTGTTTCCGCGATGAAGATGCGCGTGCAGACAGAAGTCCAGGTGAATTTTATCAACTTGATCTTGAGATGAGCTTTGTCACGCAAGATGACGTGTTTGATGCTTTAGAGCCTGTATTGGCGGGCGTGTTTGAAGAATTTGCAAATGGTAAAACTGTAACGCCATCGGGCGAATTTCCGCGCATTCCCTACAGAGAAGCGATGCTAAGATATGGCAGTGATAAACCAGATTTGCGCAATCCGATCATCATCAAAGATGTGACTGAGCATTTCAAAGGTTCTGGCTTTGGTTTGTTTGATAAAATCACATCTGGTGGCGGCACTGTGCGCGCTATTCCTGCTCCTGATGCTGGTAAAAATAGCCGTAAGTTCTTTGACGATATGAATGAATGGGCGCGCGGCGAGGGCTTTGCTGGTCTTGGCTATATCAATATTAAAGATGGCGTTCCCGCCGGTCCTATTGCCAAAAATCATGGCGAAGAAGCCACCAAGAAATTGCTCGAAGAATTGGGCTGTGGTCCTGATGATGGTGTTTTCTTTGCCGCTGGTAAAGAGGGCGATGCTGCAAAATTAGCAGGAGCGGCTAGAACGCGCGTCGGTGAAAAATTAGAGATTATCGAGCAAGGTTGCTTTAAGTTTTGCTGGATCGTTGATTTCCCAATGTTTGAATATGATGAAGAGCATAAGAAAATTGATTTCTCGCATAATCCATTTTCCATGCCGCAAGGCGAAATGGAGGCGCTCGAAAGTAAAGATCCGCTCGATATTCTCGCATGGCAATATGATATTGTCTGTAATGGCGTTGAATTATCATCGGGTGCTATTCGTAATCATCGTCCTGATATTATGTATAAAGCCTTTGAGATTGCGGGTTATAGCCAAGAAGAAGTGGATGCTAATTTCTCGGGCATGATTAATGCGCTGAAATTTGGTGCACCGCCGCATGGTGGGTCTGCACCAGGTGTTGATCGTATTGTGATGTTGCTGGCGGATGAGCCTAATATTCGTGAGGTTGTGTTATTCCCCATGAACCAGCGCGCCGAAGATTTGATGATGGGCGCGCCCAATCATGCAACGGCGGCGCAATTACGCGAGCTGAATCTGCGGATTATTGAGCCTCCAAAAGGCGGATAAAATCCAAGATATACTTGGCTATTGTACAAAATGATTTTCTGAATATACTATTTGCTATTACATTTATATGTAGGGGTATTTATGAGGAAGATAGGGTTAGCACTCTTAGCAAGCTTATTTGTCGCATCAATTAGTGGCTCTGCTTTGGCTGAGACCATAGAAGTGCAGAGTTTAATTCCTGCTCGCTCTGTAGATATGGAAAGAATACTCAATATTGCTATTGAACCCTTCACAGGGAATGCTGGTGGAGATGTCTCATTCGAGGCAGAGCAGCGTTTGGAGAGCTTAACTATCGATGGGCAACCTTATTTTGTGATGATTGCCACTAATGCAGCCATAGAAGCTGATGCTATTTTATCTGGGTCCGCAAATTCTACTATTGATGAATATGATACTTATAAAAGTGAGAGAAAATGCGTAAAGAAAAATGAAGATGGAAAGTGCAAAAAACATGAAAATGTAAAAATTCCATGTGTAGGTCGAACCACTACATTAAGTGCGCAGTTTAAATTGTCTCAATATAATGATGGCCGTACGATTTACTTGGATGAGAAAAGAGATAGCGATAAACAAGTTATTTGCAGTAAATATGCTAGCTTTAAGAGCAGAGATTATGTTGTGTCGACAATGTTAAAAGGACTTGTATCTTCTTTGCGCCGTGATTTGGCCCCTACAGAATTTTCCAAAAGAGTTAAGGTTTTAGATAAGCGTAAAGGTATGGAAAAGGCATTTGGCAAGGAGTTTAAAGCATCTGTAAAATTAACAAAAACAGATGTAGATGCTGCCTGTATGCAATGGAAGACTATGTCAGAAACAGTAGAGCATGGTTCTATTCTCTATAATTTAGGGATATGCGAAGAGAGAAAAGGCAATCTGCCTTATGCATTATCCTATTATTCGCGTTCTTTACCAATGGTAAAAAGCCAGAGAAGGGTGAATGAGAGTATTGCACGCGTGGAAAGACATATTGAAGCGAAAGAGCAATATGCATCGCGTGAAGCCTATTTTAATGGTCAGTCTTATTCCGATGGCCCTGACGTAAATTCACAACAATAATATTTGCTTTCAAACAGATAAGAAAAGTAAATATCAGAGAGTAAGTGATGAAAGAACCTAAACAACATCACTATAAATCTGATGATATTGATCTTTGCTATTTTGAATGGGGCGATCCATCGCGTCAAACTATGATTATGCTTCATGCAACTGGTTTTCATGCGCGTTGTTGGGATCGGGTTATTGAGCATTTGGTCGATGAATATCACGTTATTGCTATTGATCACCGTGGTCATGGTTGCAGCGGTAAACCACAGTCCCTATCAGATTGGAGTCTGCAAGCGCGTGATATCGAACGATTATTAGTTCATTTGAATATCTGTAATATTATTGGTGTTGGGCATAGTATGGGCGGTAATGTTTTGGTGCAAATCTGTGCATCCAACCCGCAATATTTTGATAGGCTGGTACTGGTCGATCCGACAATTATGGCTGAAGAATATTATAATAATGTACCAGACCCCGCAAAAATTGATGCTTCGATTCATCCAATATCACGACGCAGAAATAGTTGGAAATCGGCTGATGAAATGTTTGAACATTTTAAAAATCGCATGCCTTATTGTTTGTGGCAGAAAGATGTACTGCTAGATTATTGCGAACATGGGTTATTGCCCAATGATGGGGATGGTCATGGGAAGGCTGCTTATCAATTGGCATGCCCGCCGATATTAGAAGCTTCTGTTTACATGGGTTTTAACTGTGTAAACCCTTATCCATTTGTCAAAAAAGTAGCATGCGATGTCCATATTTTACGAGCGCCAGGTCAAAAAGAAGAAGGTGAAATGGACTTTACCATTAGCCCAACATGGCAAGGGCTAACAGGATGTTTTGCCAATGCACATGAGACATATTTGTCTGACCTCACCCATTTTATGCCAATGCAAGACCCAGAAAAAGTAGCACAGTTAATTCAAAAACAAGGTTAATGGGTTAGCGCTTATTTGCGATATAAGGTAAATAAGCATAATGACTATTAGATTATCAGATTATGAAAATTGCCAACCTTATGAAGGCAATTATGGTAAAGACCTCAAAAAACTACAAAAGCGTCTTGCTCGTTTGCAGGCTTTGCTGATTGTACATTCGCGCAAGGCAATGATTGTCTTTGAAGGTTGGGATGCTGCGGGCAAAGGCGGCGCAATTAAACGCATGAGTACATTTTGGGACCCGCGATATTATCAGGTTCATTCTATAGCTGCACCGACCAAAGAAGAGAAAGAAAAGCATTTTTTGTGGCGCTTTTGGAATAAATTACCATGTACGCAAGAGATTGCGGTTCTGGATCGTAGCTATTATGGGCGCGTGTTAGTGGAGCGTGTGGAGGGCTTTGCCAGTGAGAAAGAATGGCGACGCGGTTATGATGAGATTAATGAATTTGAAGCGCAACAGTGCGATATAGATACAAAGATAATTAAGATATTTCTACATATCACTCAAGAATCACAAGATGAGCGGCTTAAAGAGCGTATGGAAGAACCTTCAAAGCGATGGAAGTTGACCGCTGATGATTTTCGCAACCGTAGCAAACGTGCAGCCTATCAAGAGGCTATCGAGGATATGTTCGCGCACAATGATACGCGGTGGGCGCCGTGGAAAGTGATCGATAGTAATGACCAAAAAACTGCGAGATTGGCAATCCTGAAATATGTTGCTGATCAATTAGAGGATTATTTGCCTTCTGAATTTCCAGATGTGGATGATGATGTCGCTGCATTAGCACGTGAAGCTTTTGATTAATCAGCCGTTACAGGCGCAGCCCTTACCTTTTTTACAAGCACGGTCTTTTGCTATGCAGCTATTGCCGCAAGCCTTACCCTTTTTACATGTTTTACAGCAACTTTGTGCATAAGCAGGGGCATATTCACACGGAACCAAAAATGAACCGCCGCCAAGTGCGACCAATATAAATGCTGAGATGATAGTTTTCTTCATTATGGTTTGTTATAATATTTAATAACTTATCGCAATGACCTCCCACCATTTCGGACCAGATGGTAAATTCACTTGGCACACATCACCTATTGCCGCGCGGCGCAATGCACGAGCGAGGGGGCTGTTCCATCCGATACGGTTCTGATCGGCATCGCTCTCATCATCGCCAACAATAGTGATAAATATCTCATTATCATCTTCATCAGCAAGGGCGACTTTCGCACCGAAATAGATATGATCTTTATCGTGTTGTTGCGAAGGGTCTATGACTTGTGCAGCTTTTATTTTCTTGGATAATTGCCCCAAGCGATAGTCGATAGA
Source organism: uncultured Sphingorhabdus sp. (assembly GCA_947501885.1). GTDB lineage: Bacteria > Pseudomonadota > Alphaproteobacteria > Sphingomonadales > Sphingomonadaceae > Sphingorhabdus_B. The sequence goes on from CANMXN010000001.1 coordinate 232,404, forward strand.
GCGCAGCTTTTGTTTGCCATAAATATAATCGCCATTTTCGCTGCGATCACCATTGCCCGCGGCCCAACTTACGATTTCAACGACTTTGGGACGCTCAACACGGAATAATTGATCATATTCTGCTTTGAGCGCCGCATAACCTGTTGGTGTTATTGGACGATTCTTTTCTTGCATAATATTATATGCAAATTATTCAGCCTGGTTTTTTGTTCAAATAGGTGCTGAGCGGTGTATCGGAACGAATACGGGCTTTGTCAGGGTTAAGATGGTCATACATGACTGCATTTTCCAGAACACGTTGCACATAATTTTTGGTTTCATAGACGGGGATATTCTCAATCCAATCCAAAATATCAACCTGCGGTGTACGCGGATCGCCATTACGGCGTAGCCATTTGTTCACATTACCAGGGCCAGCATTATAGGCGGCAACTGCCAATGGATAACTACCACCAAAATAGCGCAACATCTGCTTAATATAGCTAGAACCGAGCATGATGTTATAATCGGGGTTGCTGGTTAATTTGCTGCGCGCATAACTCAGGCGCAATTTCCCAGATACTTCACGTGCAGTAGATGGGATGAGTTGCATGAGTCCGCGTGCATTGGCATGACTAACGGCTTCGCGGTCAAATTGGCTTTCTTGTCGCGTAATAGAATGAACTAACGTAAAATTATCTTCATCACTACTAGGAATTGATATTTCTGGGAAACCATAGGCTATCAGATTACTATGGCCCTCGACCCGTGCATTTCGGGCCGCCATCACTTGTAAATCAGGACGATTAAGGCGCTTTGATAAAGCTATGGCATCAAGAAATTCTTTTTCGCTCTCAGCGGCATTGGCAATAGCACGTAAGAAAGAGCTTTGCTCTTTCCAGCCGCCATAACGCGGCGCGATTTGTGCTGCAAGATAAACGCTAGGAACCTCGCCATTATTTGGAGCATTGCTAACAGGTGGAGGTGCGGTGCGTGTTGGCAGTTTGCGCCCTAACGCTTCAATAGAAAGTTGCCCGTAAAATTGATCATAATATGCTGCTGCTTGTTCAAAATATGCATTGGCACCAGCAAAGTCACCCGCCTCGCGCAATGATTTTCCTGCCCAATATAGCCCTTTGGTACGGGTTTGCGGAGAACGCGCCGATAAACCATATTTTTCAAACATTTTGGCCGCATCCGTTGGGCGGTTTAAATTATTGAGTGCGACCTGTCCCGCTAACCATGTGAGGCTTGTATAATCATCACGAACACCAAGTGATTGATCAATTGGTTTTTCTCCTGTCGGAATGGCATCATCCACCTTAGATGCAATATCATAGGCCAATTTATATTGTTTGTCATTGTGAGCAGATCGCGCATTTTTTAGTAGAATTTCATACCATTCTTCTGGATCCGCTGGTGCATAAGCAAGGCTTTGGCGATTGGCGAGCATTTGCCGTGCACTCCAGCTATTGCCTGCGTTGCGTAATTGATTAGCACGTGCCCCTATTAATCCTGCATCTCGTAATCCAGCATCACCGGCGGCTGTAATCTTTGCATCTGCATCTGATGACTTGCTTCGAACTGCTAGTTGTGCATCAAATAGATTACGACGCTCTGCTGATGCTCGAGATAAATTATTACGCGCACTGCGCACTGCACCTTGCCAGAGAAGCGCATCGATTCGGGTATCATGATCATTACTGTTTAAATCACTCCCCATAATATTAGCCAATCTACTCTCAATATTATCGGGAAGAGCACCTCCGCGCCATGCTTGTTTTGCGATGGGAATGGCCTCTGCACGGCGGCCATTATTGGCTAAGATGATTGCATATTTGGCTTTACCAACATTGGTAAGTGGTTTTATGCGGTCAAAGTAATCAAGCGCTTGAGAGGCAGAATAATTATCGATACTCAATGATTGTTCGGCATAGCGTTTGATCCGTGCTTCATTTGGCCAACCGCCATAAGTCATTAAGAAACTGCTATATTCTGAGAAATTATAATTACCACCTCTGGACAAATCACGCCAACGTGACAAAGCTGCGGGAATATTCCCTTTGCTAATATCAACGGCATTATTGGGTACACCTGTACCTGGAGAAAATGTGATCTCTTGCGATACATTTAGTGCAGCAGAGGAATCATTATCATCACTTGCTGCATAGGCATGTGCTGGACCGATTAATAGTGATGCTAAAATAATATGTGATACCATGCTGGACATATTGGTGTATTGCTCCTTATCAGGTGATTGTTTAATAATTTAGATTCATATGTTGCTACTTAATGGTTCCTTAATAACCATATTCGAACAGATGCATATATATGTTTCAAGTTGAAGGAAAAAAATCCATGTTTTCTGGCTCAATACCAGCTCTAGTGACTCCTTTTTGCGACGGATCGTTTGATGAAGCTCATTTTCGTAATTTAGTTGATTGGCAAATCGAACAAGGCAGCAGTGCTTTGGTACCATGCGGCACCACTGGCGAGAGTTCCACATTGTCTAATGCAGAGCATCATCGCGTTATAGAAATTTGTGTTGAACAAGCCGCAGGGCGTGTTCCTATTATTGCAGGCTGCGGTTCTAACGATACAACCAATGCTCTTTTACATATGAATTTTTCTAAAAAATGCGGTGCTAAGGCTGCCCTGGTTGTCGCGCCATATTATAATCGTCCCAATCAAGATGGTATTTTTGCGCATTTTGAAAAATTGACGCAAGAGTGTGATCTTCCGATTATTCTATATAATGTGCCAGCGCGTACCGTTACAGATATGCTTCCTGATACTGTAAATCGCCTTTCTCAAATCCCTAATATAAAAGGGATTAAAGATGCGAGCGGTGATGTATCTCGAGTAACGGAACATGGTCTGGGATGCGATGATGATTTCTGTCAACTATCTGGCGTTGATGAATTATCACTTGCCTTTAATGCTACTGGAGGGGGTGGAGCTATATCGGTAACGGCCAATGTCGCACCTAAATTATGCGCAGAGTTTCAAGCGGCCTGTATTTCAGGTGATTATAATACAGCTCACTCTATAAATGATAGACTCTATCCATTACATAAAGCGCTTTTCTCTGATGCATCTCCTGGGCCTGTAAAATATGCTCTGTCACGTGTTTTGAGCGATTTTCCAACAGAAGTGCGCCTACCAATGACGCAGCCTAGTAAAGAGAGCCGTGCATTAGTAGATGCGGCACTGGAGAATGCAGGTTTGATATAATGGCAAGGCCTAGGCATATAGAATTTGATAAGGTTAAAAATGTCGCCGAAAACAGACGGGCACGCTATGATTATCATATCGATGATAAGTTTGAAGCGGGAATCGCGCTGACGGGCACAGAAGTGAAATCTTTGCGCTTTGGTGAGGGGTCAATAGTGGAGAGCTATGCCGAAGTAAAAGAAGGGCAGGTTTGGTTGGTTAATGCTAATATACCCGAATTTAGTCATGGTAATCGCCATAATCATGAGGCTAAACGTCCTAGAAAGCTGTTACTCAACAAGCGTGAGATTGCGAAGTTGCATGGGGCTGTTGAACGCAAAGGTATGACGCTTGTACCACTCAGTATGTATTTTAACGGAAAAGGGCGTGCAAAGGTTGAATTAGCGCTAGCAAAAGGTAAGAAGGCTCATGATAAGCGGGCAACCGAAAAGGCGCGAGATTGGAAACGTGAACAAGGACGAATATTAAGGGAAAATGGCTAAAAAAGAGGAAAAGAATTGGCTGCAGAGAAATCTGCCTGATAGAAAAATTCTATCAGAAAACCCTCTGCTGCGTCCGTTTAAAGATCGTTTTTTATCAGCCGAATTATGGCGATTTACGCGAAGGTCGGTACCTGTGGGCGTTGCTATAGGCTTTTTAACGGCAATAATTGTATTAGTACCCGGTTTTCAAATGTTTGTTGCGGTTCTTTTGTGCCCATTATTCCGTGGCAATATCCCCTCTGCGCTAATAGCAACATTTATTAACACTCCAATTACGACACCGCCTCTGATTTACTTATCCTATCTCTTGGGCAGTACAATTTTAGGTAAAGAACATAATATTCCGTTCGCAGATGGTGAGAGACTAACGGATATGAGTATTTCAGATTGGTGGAGTTGGTTGATCAGCGCTGGGCAACCTATGCTGGTGGGATTATTTGCTATTGCGGTTGTCACAGCAAGCATAGGATATTTGCTCACCAACTGGCTTTGGGCACGCTGGATATTTAGAAAATATCGCCGTCGGTCGAAAGCTAATGTCGCTCGTCGATAGAAGTCTTTGCGGATAGAGGCTAATGTTTAGTTTCATCTGTGTTTAGTTTTGGGAAAAATATTATGAAAAATAAATTATTGGCTATATTATTATCAACATCGATAATTGGTGTAACGGCTGCATATTCGCAAAGTGAGAACTATGATGCAGTGGAAACTATTGGAAGTTTTGGTTTCGATATATCTGGTATGGACAAAAATATATCCGCAGGTGAAGATTTCTATCAATATGCAAGCGGTACTTGGGCAAAAAATACAGTCATACCTGATGACAAATCAAACTATGGTATGTTCAATGTTCTAACGGATTTATCGCAAGAGCGTGTTAAAGCTATTTTAGAAGAAGCGAAAGACGAGAGTAGCAGTAAGATTGGCAATGCTTATGCCAGCTATTTGGACACAGAAACGATTGAGTCAAAAGGGCTTGAGCCTATTAAACCATGGCTAGATTCTATTCGTACTCTTAACAATAAAGAAGATTATACTAAGCTTTTAATTGAAGCACGTAAAAATGGTGTTGGAACACCAGTTGGAAGTTTTGTTGGTCAAGATAGCAAAAACCCAGATCAATATATATTTATCTTATCGCAAAGCGGTACAGGACTGCCTGATCGTGATATGTATATCAAAGAAGGTGAAAAATTAGAAAAGAACCGCGTTGAATATGTAAAGTTTTTGACGAAATTACTGGAATTGGCTGGAGAAGATGATGCCAACAACCGTGCAAAAGCAATTTTTGAACTTGAGAAGTCTATTGCGCAGGTTCAATGGAATCGTGAAGATAATAGCGATGCGACCAAGACATATAATAAAATGAGTCTGGCCGAATTAGACGCTGCTACTCCAGGTATGGATTTTAAAACTATCATAACTGGTTTTAACGATAATATTGAAAATGTGATTGTGCGTCAGCCTAGTGCGATCACAGCGATTTCTAAAATTATAGGTGGTGCTGATTTGGCTACGCTGAAAGACATGCTTATTGTGCGTTCGCTTAGTGGTTTTTCAAATGCTCTGCCTGATAGTATAGCGGACACAAATTTCGCATTTTATGGTACAACATTATCTGGAACACCAGAGCGCGAAGTGCGTTGGAAACGCGGTGTTAGCTTTACTGAGCGTATGCTTGGTGAAGAAGTAGGGCAAAAGTATGTTGAAAGACATTATCCGCCTGAAACGAAAGCTGCTATGGATAAATTGGTACAAAATGTACTTGCTGCTATGGGGCGACGTATAGATAATTTGGATTGGATGCAGCCAGAAACAAAAACGAAAGCTAAGCAAAAGCTTGATAATTTTACAGTTAAAATCGGACATACCGATAAATGGCGTGATTATTCGTCGCTTGAAATTAAACGTGATGATGCTTTTGGCAATCAATTGCGTTCCAATCGTTTTGAATTTGCCGATGATATGTCAAAATTGGGTGCGCCTATTCGCCGTTATGAATGGGGTATGTTCCCACAAACAGTGAATGCTTATGCTAATTTTAGTATGAATGAAATTGTGTTCCCAGCGGCTATATTACAACCACCATTTTTTGACCCTAATGCCGATGATGCTATTAACTATGGCGGGATTGGTGCTGTGATTGGTCATGAGATTAGCCATCATTTTGATGATCAAGGTGCTAAATTTGATGAAAATGGTCGTTTGTCTGATTGGTGGACAGCCGCCGACGTTGCCGCTTTTGACCAAGCTGGTAAAAAGTTAATCGCACAATATGACAAATATGAACCTTTACCAGGTGAATTTGTCAAAGGTGAATTCACATTGGGTGAAAATATTGGAGATCTAGCTGGCCTTACAATGGCTTATGACGCCTATAAGGCATCCTTGGATGGTAAAGAGGCCCCTGTACTAGACGGTTTTACTGGAGATCAACGCTTTTTCCTAGGTTGGGCACAAGTTTGGCGTCGTAATTACCGTAAAGAAGAATTGAGCCGTCGTTTATTGACGGACTCGCACAGTCCATCAATTCAAAGAACTTGGGTAGTGCGCAACCTTGACAAATGGTATGATGCGTACAAACCATCTGATAAAGATTCGCTATACCTTGCTCCAGAGGATCGCGTAAAAATCTGGTAAGGAAATACATTGTCACAATTGCATTTTTCATCACAATTAAAACTATTTGGTGAAAGTGTCGATGACGATAGAAAATATAGCCATTTGCTTATCTTAGGATTAGCAGCGGCTATTTTACTATCAGTTATCATTTTATGGTTTGTTTCTGAAAATATAGTGTTGGTAGGAAGTTTTGGCGCTGCATTTGTTGCGACTGTCAGTACCATATTATATTTTCAAAACCTCACAAATAGTAAGCAAGGCGTTGATCAATTGCCGCCTGATTGGGCTGTTACACGAACAATTATAGATCAGTCTAATATGGCGGTTGTTATTTGTGATCGGGCAGGGCGGATGTCTTGCGCGAATGAACGGTTTGATAAATGGTTTGCTGGATTAAAGCCCCCGCCTGATTTAAATGTTGGTGAGAATGAACGTGAAATGCTTGTAAATGCTGGGCGAATGGCCTGGCGTGAAGGCATTGGTATCGTTGAATCGCTCAAACATAATGGTCAAGACTTTCAAGTGAAAGCTGTGAAAGCGGGTAGCGCTGATGAATATTTGATATGGACCTTTGAACCCGTTGTTGAACAGAGTCTGTCCACATTAGCCGTTGAAACATTTACAGGACAAATTGGCCAGCGTATGGGCGAATCTGGTATTATGTCACTCATTATTGGTGGTGAGGGACGCATTAGAGGATGTAATAGCGCTTTTGCAGCACGAGCGACGGGGCGCTCCGAAGCAAATATCGTTAGCCGTGATTTCGCAACTTTTTTGCGGTCTGATGAAAAAGGACGCATTTACTTTGAACGTGAAGGCCGGCGCGGCGTGCCGCTGAGGTTGATGCATATTCCTCTCAGGCCAGACGATAATAATAGTCCAGCCATTATTTTTGCTCTTGATGAAGATAGTGCGCAGATTGATAGGCAAAGCGCTCTTGTTCATGTTGAGAATCTATTGACGGACCTTCCGCTTGGCCTTGCATTAGCTGATCGTGATGGGCGCTTTCTCTTTGCTAATAATAGTTTTGCGCGAGTTGCGGGTATGCCACTAGAAAACTTACCCCCTTATCCGGGGGATTTGGTTATTAAAGAAGATAAAGCTGCCGTTGCTGATACGGTTCGACGCTATGCATCAGGACAACCAATGTCAGGAGATATTGCTGTTCGCTTGAAAGAAACACCTGAAGAAGTGGTATCCTTATCAATTGCGGGCGTTCGCGGTTTGGGCGATGCTTCTGTGCTTATTGGCCTTAAGGATAATAGTGAGGAATCAAAACTTAAACGCCAGGTCGCGCAAGCCACTAAGATGCAAGCCGTTGGGCAATTGGCAGGCGGCGTTGCGCATGATTTCAATAATATATTGACTGCAATTATTGGCTATTGTGATTTAATGTTACTGCGCCATTCTCCTGGTGACAGTGATTATGATGATATTCAGCAAATCAAAAATAACAGCAATCGTGCTGCGAGCTTAACCCGTCAATTGTTGGCCTTTTCGCGTCAACAAACCTTGCGGCCGCAAATATTGCAGCTTCCTGATGTGGTGTCCGAAGTATCTGCGCTGCTTAAGCGGTTATTAGGTGAGAAAATACGCTTAGAAGTCCAACATGGTAGAAGCATTGGTACTGTTCGGGCCGACCCTGGGCAATTGGAACAAGTCATTATTAATCTTGGTGTAAATGCGCGAGATGCAATGCCAGAAGGTGGTGTGCTAACATTGGAAACCAAAGCTGTCTCAGTGGCCGATGTGCGAGCGATGAACAGTGATATATTGCCATTGGGTGATTATGCCATGCTTTCTGTCATCGATATGGGATCGGGTATATCAAAAGATAATTTAAGCAAAATATTTGAACCGTTTTTCACGACCAAAGAAGTCGGGAAGGGGACTGGCCTAGGACTTTCAACAGTTTATGGGATTGTGAAACAATCTGGCGGGTTTATCTTTGCTGACTCAAAAGAAGGGGTAGGGACACGTTTTGATGTTTATTTGCCTGTTCATATAAGCGAAGAAAGCAGTGATTTGCCTGCCATCTCACAAGCTCCTGATAAATCAGAGCTGTGGGGTAGCGGCCGTATTTTAATTGTTGAGGATGAAGATATGGTTCGTGCCGTTGCGGAACGCGCTTTGGTTCGTCAAGGGTATCAAGTGGAGACGGCCTGCGATGGTGAAGAAGCGCTCGAAATTCTCTCAAAAAGCCGCAAATTTGATCTTATTGTATCGGATGTTGTGATGCCCAACATGGATGGACCGACTATGGCCCGTAAGGTCCGTGATACTTATGGTGATATTAGAATATTGTTCATGTCAGGTTATGCTGAAGAACAATTGCGCAAATCGATCAATATCGACAATATGTTCTTTTTGCCTAAACCATTTTCAGTACAACAAATTTCTAAGGCGGTTAAGCATGCAATGACATTTGATTGATGAAACATATATTTATATATTTTTTAAAATATAAAATAATTTTGTTCCCCTCTTGTTCTTTGAGAACAAATATAGTACATGATGATTCTATCGACTATAACGATAGTCATAATTCAGGCAAAGGAGTGGGAAAATGGCCGCAGGACTCAAAGCAGTAGAAACAGGAAAACAGGCAAATACTATGGATCGTGAAAAAGCATTAGAAGCCGCATTGGCGCAAATTGATAGGGCATTTGGTAAAGGCTCCGCCATGAAATTGGGTAGCCGAGAAACTATGAATGTTGAGGCGGTGTCTACCGGATCAATTGGTTTGGATATTGCGCTTGGTATTGGCGGACTACCCAAAGGCCGTATCATTGAAATATATGGTCCAGAAAGTTCTGGTAAAACAACGCTAGCATTACATGCAATCGCAGAAGTTCAAAAAGCAGGCGGTACGGCTGCTTTTGTTGATGCCGAACATGCTTTAGACCCTGTTTATGCTAAAAAAGTTGGTGTTGATATTGATGAATTGGTAATTTCACAACCTGATACGGGTGAGCAAGCTTTGGAGATTACTGATACGTTGGTGCGTTCAAACGCAATTGATGTGTTGGTTGTCGATTCGGTGGCGGCTTTGGTGCCTCGTGCAGAAATTGAAGGTGAAATGGGCGATACGCATGTTGGTTTACAGGCGCGTCTTATGAGCCAAGCTTTGCGTAAATTAACGGGTTCTATCAATCGCTCTAAATGTATGGTTATTTTCATCAACCAAGTGCGTATGAAAATTGGTGTTATGTATGGTAATCCAGAAACAACATCTGGGGGTAATGCCTTGAAATTCTATGCATCGGTGCGCTTGGATATTCGCCGTACAGGGCAAATTAAAGACAAAGATGAAATTATTGGTAACAGTACGCGTGTAAAAATTGTTAAAAACAAAGTAGCTCCTCCTTTCAAACAAGTTGAATTCGATATTATGTATGGCAAGGGTATCTCCAAAGTTGGCGAGATGATCGACCTTGGGGTGAAAGCTGGATTGGTCGAGAAATCAGGGGCTTGGTTTAGCTATGATTCTGTTCGTATTGGACAGGGTCGCGAAAATTCAAAGCAATTCCTCTTAGACAATGAAGAATTATATAATAAGCTGGAAGATGCTATTCGCGGGAAAACTGAAGAAGTAGCCGAAGATATGTTGGCTGGCGAAATAGAAACAGAAAAAGAATAAATTCTCATATTTTTATATGTGATGCGCTGATTTGATTCAGCATATTATTATTTATGTGACGGTTGCCTGTATACCGTCATAAGGCTCGCCTCTACCCACCCAGAGGCGGGCCATTTCCTATTGATATATAGGTATATTTTTTCAATATTTTGATCTATCAATCAATCTAATTACTAAAACCATTCAATATTGTTATTTTACAAGCTTGTAAGCAGCGCATTGCTAGCCTAAATGAGCAAGATGACTTCTACAAATGATATAAGACGCTCCTTTTTGGAATATTTTGGTAATATGGATCATGACATGGTGCCTTCGTCGCCATTGGTTCCTTATAATGACCCTACTTTAATGTTTGTAAATGCAGGGATGGTGCCGTTTAAAAATATTTTTACTGGCCTAGAAAAACGTGAAATAAATCGGGCAACCTCAAGCCAAAAATGTGTACGTGCAGGCGGCAAACATAATGATTTGGACAATGTCGGATATACTGCTCGCCACCATACATTTTTTGAAATGCTCGGAAACTTTTCTTTTGGTGATTATTTCAAAGAAGATGCGATAAAACATTCATGGGCATTGCTAACAAATGTTTGGGGCATTGACCCAAATAAATTGACTGTTACTGTTTATCATACGGATGATGAAGCTTATAATTTATGGAAAAAAATTGCTAACCTTCCTGATGAACGTATTATTCGTATCGCAACAGATGACAATTTTTGGTCGATGGGTGATACGGGACCATGTGGCCCTTGCAGTGAAATTTTTTATGATCATGGTGATCATATTGAGGGCGGTCCTCCAGCTAGTCCCAATGAGGATGGTGATCGCTTTGTTGAAATTTGGAATTTGGTATTCATGCAATATGACCGCCAAGAGGATGGAACGCAATTAGACTTACCAAAGCCTAGTATAGACACAGGTATGGGATTAGAACGTATTGCTGCGGTTCTTCAAGGCGTACATGATAATTATGATACAGATATATTTCGGACATTAATTACAGCATCAGAGGCCTTAACCAATACAAAGGCTATTGGTGATCAAATGGCAAGCCATCGTGTGATTGCCGATCATTTACGCTCTTCTAGTTTTTTAATTGCAGATGGAGTGCTGCCCTCTAATGAAGGGCGCGGTTATGTGCTGCGCCGTATCATGCGTCGTGCTATGCGCCATGCGCATATTTTGGGAACAAAAGAACCGCTCATGTACCGCTTGGTCAGTAGCCTTATTGCTGAAATGGGCGCTGCTTATCCTGAATTGGTGCGTGCGCAGGCCTTAATTGAAGAGACATTAGAGCAAGAAGAAACGCGATTCCGCAAAACGCTAGATAAGGGATTGAAGCTTCTTGATGAAGCAACGACCAATATGCAGCAAGGTGATATATTATCTGGTGATATTGTCTTCAAACTTTATGATACATATGGTTTTCCATATGATTTGACCGAAGATGCTCTTCGCGCCAATGGCTTTACAATTGATAAAGCGGGTTTTGATGCTGCTATGCAAGCCCAAAAAGACCGTGCGCGAGCAGCGTGGAAAGGCTCTGGAGCTAAGGCATCAGACGATATTTGGTTCGATATTGCTGAGCGCGTAGCCGCTACCGAATTTACGGGCTATAACGCAGACATTGGGGAAGGGCAGGTCGTTAGCATTATTAAAGATGGTGCTGAAACTAAGACCGCATCGCATGGCGATACAATCACTCTCATTACCAATCAAACTCCATTTTATGGCGAGTCTGGTGGGCAAATGGGTGATACTGGTACGATAAAATCAACAAATGGTCTCGATGCAAAAGTAAATGATACATCAAAACCATTGGGTAAATTGCATGCTCATCATATGGAGATATTAAACGGCAATGTAAGCGTTGGTGATATCATTTCAATGGCGATTGATACGCATAGGCGTGATAATATGCGCTCGAACCATAGTGCGACGCATTTATTGCATGCTGCATTGCGTAAACAATTAGGATCACATGTTACGCAAAAAGGGAGTATGGTAGCAGCCGACCGATTGCGCTTTGATTTTTCACATAATAAAGCGCTTGATGCCGATGAAATTGCCAATATTGAAGCAGAGGTAAATGCTCAAATTCGCGGGAATGATAAGGTCGAGACACGAATCATGTCACCTGACGATGCAGTAGAGGCTGGTGCTCTGGCACTTTTTGGAGAGAAATATGGTGATGAAGTTCGCGTACTCTCTATGGGTAAAGAAGAGAATCAGAATTATTCTGTCGAACTTTGCGGTGGTACTCATGTTAATGCATTGGGTGATATCGCATTATTTACTATTATTTCTGAAGGAGCTGTTGCGAGTGGTATTCGCCGTATCGAGGCGCTCACAGGTGAAGCTGCACGACAACATTTATCAGGCCGCGAAGGGCAATTAAAGCAAATATCTGCGCTTCTTAAAACAGGTATAGAAGATAGCGTTGATCGGGTTGAAACATTATTGGCTGATAAAAAACGTTTAGAAAAAGAACTAGCCGACATTAAAACCAAATTGGCGATGTCGGGCGGTGCAGGACCAAAAGCGGAAATAGAAACTATAAATGATATAAAATTTTTGGGACAAGTTATTGAAGGTGTTGAACCAAAAGCCTTACGCGGTCTAGCCGATGAGCAGTTAAAAACGTTTGATAGCGGTATCATCACTATCATTGCGGCGAACGAAGGGGCGAATACCGTGGTGGTGGCTATCACAGCGGATTTACTAGAAACGCTACAAGCCCCAGATTTTGTGCGCATAGCAACCGAGGCTATGGGCGGGAAAGGCGGCGGCGGGCGTCCTGAAATGGCGCAAGGCGGTGGTCCTGCTGGATTGGATCAAGCCAATGCTGCGATAGAAGCCATTAAAGCCAAAATTGCAGCTTAATATATTTCTAAAATTCCCACACTATCTTGTGCGCATAAATTTAATGGTAAGGACGGGCTTATTTCCCGTCCTTTAATTTTTGCATTAGATAGACATGTTGTAATGCAAGGCGTTTCGCTGTCTCTTTCAGATTTGCAGCGGCGCTGTGGCCTCCATCAATATTTTCATAATAAAGAAAATCATGACCTTGGTCTTCAAAGCGTTTGGCTGTCTTACGTGCATGGCCAGGGTGAACACGATCATCTTTAGTGGATGTGACGAAAAACACTTCAGGATATTCTGTATCGGCTTTAATATTATGGTAGGGAGATATTGCTTGTAAAAATTTACGTTCTTCATCAATTGCAGGACTACCATATTCACCAACCCAGCTAGCACCTGCTAATAATTTATCATATCGAAGCATATCGAGTAATGGAACCGCACAAATTACTGCATTAAATAGATCAGGTCGCTGTGTGAACATAACGCCCATCAGTAAGCCGCCGTTAGAACCACCTTCAATCCCTAAATGTTTGGGGGAGGTTAGTTTTTTACTTATTAAATCCTCTGCCACGGATATAAAATCATCATAAATGACCTGCCGATTGGTTTTTAATCCAGCTTGATGCCATTTCGGGCCATATTCACCGCCACCACGGATATTGGCTAACACATAAATACCATCATTTTCTAACCATAATTTACCGCGTGTTGCTGAATAACTTGGGTTTAGAGAAACCTCAAAACCGCCATACCCATAGAGTAAAGTTGGGTTACTTCCATCCATTTTCAGACCTTTTTTACGAACAACAAAATATGGAACTTGTGTGCCATCTTTTGAAGTTGCAAAAAATTGATCGGCTACCATTTTACTAGAATCAAACCAATCAGGTAGAGCTTTTGCCTCCGCCTTTTGCTGTACCGATGTATCATATGTCCATAATGTGCTTGGCTTTAAGAAGGACTGACTGTTGATAAAGGCAATATCTTCTTTATCATTAGTAGCGCCAATAGATATGGTTCCATTTTCGGGGAAATCAAGTTTTTGAGATGTCCATTTTTCACCATCCCAATCAAAGGAATAGGCCGAACTTTTTACATCGCGAGAGATGCTCATTAAAACTTTTGATTTGGTAACGCCATAACCGTTTAATGATGATTTCTCATCGGGACTATACACCAAATCTACGCTGGAGATTTTACCATCGGCCATAAAATCATCTAATGAGAAACTAACTAAGTCACCGCTTTTATAACCGCGCCAATCTTCATTTAAGGACAATAAAATCTGTCCTTTAAATTCGCTTCCCAATCCTGATTTGGCAGGGATAGGGAATTTAACAGCTTCCTTTAACGTATCACCATCACGCGGAACCCAATATGTTTCAGATTCATAGAATGTCTTAGCACGAGTTACTATGATTTCGCGGCTATTATCAGCACGCAATATTGTGCCAGCAAAAAGGCCAACATCTTTTTTATCTCCGCGCATAAATTCGGTGGCTTGCTCTATGCTCTGACCACGTTTCCATAATTTGGCAACCATTGGATAGCCTGATTCGGTTAAACTACCCTCGCCAAAATCTATACCTATGAGTTGCGTATCTTTATCAAGCCAACTCGTGCCTCCTTTACTTTCTGGTGTTATGAATCCATCTGTTACCCATGTTTTGGTTTTACTGTTGAATTCACGCTGTACATTTGCATCTTTACCGCCATCGGATAGGGATATTATGCAAAGTTCATAATCAGGTGCGAGGCAGTTATTGCCTTGATAAACCCAGTTTTTGCCTTCAGATTTTGCAAGTGCGTCAATATCTAAGATAGTTTCCCATTTTGTATCGGTAGATAAATAACTATCTAATGTCGTTTGTCGCCAAATGCCGCGAACATGATCAGCATCTTGCCAAAAATTATGAGCAAAGCCTCCGCGATAAGAAACATAGGCTATCTTATCTTTAGAATTTAAAATCTCTAATGCATCTGCTTCCATCTTTGTATAACGAGGATCAGAGGTAAGCCGCTTTAGGGTGCGTTGATTCCAATTTTCAACTTCTCCAAGAGCTTTTTCTCCTAATACCTCCTCTAAGTAGAGATGATCAGTATCGCTTTGCCCTGTTTTATTATATTCGGTCACACCAGACTTTCTATCTTGATTGTTTACATTATTACTAGCCGCAATCAGCGCTGTTGAAGCCGTTCCAAGAAATAGGGCATTAATAATTCTGTTCCAAACCTTATGGTGCATATCAAATATCTCCTAATTTACTCACTGGCCTTTAAAGCTGGCGCTTTATCTAAATCACCATCTTGCATAATTTGTTTTCGGTAAAAGTCACGTTTTTCGTGAATAGATGATATAACAGGCCCCATTGCGATACCCAAATCGACCAAAACAGCTTCAGATAATTGTAGGCTGCTCTCTAATGTCTCGGGAACAGCATCACTCGCACCTGCACGATATAAGTTGGCTGCATTTTCAGTGTCACGAGCACGTGCAACAATTTTGATATGTGGTAACCAAGCTCTAACGCGGCGAACAGTTCTCTCCGCTAATACAGGGTTATCCATAGTTAAAATCAATGCTTTTGCGTGACCCAATTCTAACTTATCAAGTGTTTCTGGCCTTGTTATATCACCGAATATTACAGGATAACCATTGCGGCGTGCTTCTGCAACGGCATCAATATCTGATTCAACTGCAACATAATGTTGATCATGATAGGTCAGCATGTCCGCTACCAAACGACCGACACGACCAAAGCCAATAATGACAGTGCGACCCTTGCTTTCTATATTATTTTCCTCAAGAGGGTCACTTGTATCACGCATTTCAATACGCCGCGCCATGTCATGTCCAATACGCGCCAATATAGGGGTGATAGTGAGGCCAATGGCCGTTGCTATTTGCCAGAAAGCTGCTGTTTCAGAATTAATAAGCTGCGCAGCGCTAGCCGCCGCTAATACGATCAATGTGGTTTCAGAAGGACTAGACATTAAGACACCAGCCTCGGTCGCTGTTCCCGTTCGTGCTCCGCTTAATTTTAATAGGCTGCCAGTTACCGCAGATTTTACGATGATAATGCCAATAATGGCGGTCAATAAAGACACCCAATTTTCGATTACAAAATATATATCAATCTGCATACCGATACTGATCAAAAATACACCCAATGCTAAGCCCTTAAAAGGCGCAGTCATAACCTCGACTTCACCATGATAGTCGGTTTCTGCGATTAACATACCAGCAATTATGGCTCCTACGATGGGTGATAGACCTACGGCACCAGTTATTAGACTTGCTATGATTACTACCAATAGGCTGATTGCCAAAAATAACTCGGGGCTTTTGGTGCGGGCCGCTTGACCAAATAATGGCGGTAATAGAATACGCCCCAATATTAGCATTGCGATAATGACAGCAGCGCCTTGCCATAATATGGTGACAAGATTATCGACGGTGTCATTGGTGGCATAGGGTGCTAATGCGCCCAATATGAAGATGATTGGTACGATAGCAATATCTTCAAATAATAGCATAGCGAGTGCGGATTTCCCTACCGCAGATTTTGTACCAGAAATAGGCAATACCAATGCAGTGGAGGATAAAGCGAGTGCAATACCGAGGCCCATAGAACCTGCAAATGATAGGCCAGCAAAATAATGAATTGCGAGACCAATGATGAAACCGCTGCCAATTAATTCGGCGGCACCTACACCAAACACCAATTTACGCATCGTCCATAGACGCTTGAAACTTAATTCTAACCCAATAGTGAATAGCAGTAGAATGATACCATATTCACCAAATGGTTTTATAGACTCTGCATCGGATATAGTGACCCATTCGAGCCATTGATACTGACTTGAAAGCGCCCCTAAGCCAAAGGGGCCAACCAATATTCCAACCAATATGAAACCAATGATAGGTGTAATGCGAAAGCGTGCAAAGGTTGGGATGATGATACCCGCAGCACCCAAAATAACGAGCGCATTATTCATACCATCAATTTGTAATTCTCCAGCCATGAGATGGCATTAATATATTTTAAGAGACTTTGAAATTACTATTATGGTTTGAAACAAAATAGTGCAGATAATACACAAAATAAAACCCCCAACATATTATCTGTTGAGGGTTAAATTATTTACAGTCTGTAAGGGTTTACCAATTGCCCATTGCTGTTTCTAGATTGTTTACAATGGCCTCAAAGAATTGTTCTGTGGTCATCCACGCTTGATCGGGACCAATTAGAATAGCCAAATCTTTGGTCATTTGGCCATTTTCAACCGTTTCAACGCATACGCGTTCTAATGTTTCGGCAAAGCGTGTGACTTCTGGCGTGTCATCAAATTTACCGCGGTTTTTCAAACCACCTGTCCACGCAAAGATTGATGCGATAGGATTGGTAGATGTTGCCTTGCCTTGCTGGTGCTGGCGATAGTGACGTGTAACTGTGCCATGCGCTGCTTCTGATTCGACTGTTTTGCCATCAGGGCTCATCAACACAGATGTCATGAGACCAAGCGAACCAAACCCTTGTGCCACAGTGTCAGATTGCACGTCGCCATCATAATTTTTACAGGCCCAAATGAATTTTCCAGACCATTTAAGCGCACTAGCTACCATGTCATCAATCAAACGATGCTGATACTCAATGCCCAATTCATCAAATTTTTCTTTAAACTCAGCTTGATAAATTTCTTCAAACAAGTCTTTGAAACGCCCATCATACGCTTTCATGATGGTGTTCTTGGTGGATAAGTAAACTGGCCATTGGCGCGCAACGCCATAGTTAAGCGATGCACGAGCAAAATCACGAATGCTGTCATCCAGATTATACATAGCCATTGCAACGCCGCTGCTTGGGAATTGGAAGACTTCCTCATCGATATTTTGGCCGTCTTCACCTTCGAATATGAGGCGTAATTTACCAGGCCCTGGTACACGAAAGTCTGTTGCGCGATATTGATCGCCGAAAGCATGGCGGCCAACAACAATAGGATCGGTCCAACCTGGGACCAATCTTGGTACATTTTGCATGACTATTGGTTCACGAAATACAACACCGCCGAGAATATTGCGGATTGTTCCATTGGGCGATTTCCACATTTTCTTAAGACCAAATTCTTCGACTCGATCTTCGTCAGGTGTGATTGTTGCACATTTTACGCCGACTCCATGTTCCCGAATAGCGTTTGCGGAGTCTACGGTTATCTTATCATTGGTCTCATCACGTTTTTCAATAGAAAGGTCATAATATTTCAAATCTATATCAAGATAAGGTAGAATTAGTCTCTCTCTAATCCATTGCCAAATAATTCGTGTCATCTCATCGCCGTCAAGTTCAACGACTGGGTTTTTGACTTTAATTTTTGCCATAAAAAACGCTTTCCTAGAGGAGTAATTTGAATAGAAACTTATTATTGTGAAGCGTCCTTAGCAAATTTCTGCCAATGTTCAACTCTTCCAAGCAATCTATTTGCTGTTAATATTGCACTTATGTAGAATTTAATCGCTCATTCGTGCTTTCTGTCTTGTAACCATAGCTATCAAAGTTTAGATGGAAAACATGTCTAGACAAGAATTAACAAATAGGGGTGAGGGGGTCGCAAAATGGTCCTTTCCACCTGTTCATCCAGAAGGCCGTAAATTTGGCTTGATTTCAGCAGCCATTATGACGGGCTTTGCTATCATGGGTTGGAGCTGGCTTGCGTGGCCGATGGCTGGTATTACTGTTTGGACTCTAGCATTTTTTAGAGATCCGAAACGTGCAACCCCCGATGATGATCGTTATATAGTCTCACCAGCAGATGGATTGGTGACTTTAATTCAAGAAGTTACGCCGCCTGCAGAAATATCGGGGCCAGAGGGTTTAGGGGATGAACCAATGACTCGCGTGTCCGTTTTCATGAGTGTGTTTGATGTTCATATTAATCGTACACCTATCCGTGGTACCGTTAAACATATTGCTTATATTGCAGGTAAATTTTTAAATGCAGATTTGGATAAAGCCAGTGAAGAAAATGAACGCCAGCACTTTTTAATCGAACGACCAGACGGTCTTCGGGTGGGCTTTACACAAATTGCTGGGTTAGTTGCGCGTAGGATCGTACCTTTTGTTAAAATAGGTGATACTCTTGGAGTTGGAGAGCGTGTAGGTCTCATTCGCTTTGGCAGCCGTGTTGATATTTATCTCCCCAAAGGGACTGCTTCGAAGGTTATTAAAGGCCAACGTTGTATCGCGGGTGAAACCATCATTGCAGAAATTGATGTTAATGAAGATTTACTGGCGATTGCACAATGATATGCCATTTGGCGATACAGCTTAATTCTAATATATCTATAGCTGATATATACGGAATGCAGATTTAAATGTCTGGTATTTCCCTCAGGTCCTTTTTGCCTAATGCCGTCACTGCTATGGCACTTTGTGTTGGTTTTTCTGGGGTATGGTATGCATTATCCGAAAATTGGCGAGCTGCTGCTGCTGCTATTGTAGTGGCTGGCGTACTGGATGCCTTGGATGGCCGAGTAGCTAGGATGCTTAAGGGAGAGAGTAAATTTGGAGCTGAGTTGGACTCACTCTCTGATGTTATCGCATTTGGTGTTACCCCTGCGATATTGGTTTATAGTTGGTCGTTACAACATATGGAACGTTTTGGTTGGACGATTTGTTTGTTTTTCACGCTTTGTATGGCGCTTCGTCTAGCGCGGTTTAATGCTCAAATTGATAATGACCCGCAGCCACATAAATTGGCGGGTTTTTTAACAGGCGTGCCGTCTCCTGCTGCTGCGGGAATGATGTTGGTTCCAATATTATATTGGTTAGAAACGGACAGTGATTGGATAAAGTCGCCAATCATTATAGCACCATGGATGGTGATTATATCGATTTTGGTGGTTTCCAACGTTGCGACATTCAGTTGGAAATCTATCCGAATTAGACCCAGTTGGCGGTTTATTGGTATTGTATTGGTCGGTTTATTTGTATGCGCAATGATAGCAGAGCCTTGGTGGACATTGATTGTTACTGGGGCGGCTTATTTCTTTTTGATACCTATGAGTATGTTTAGCTATCATAAGGTAAAACGCAGACGTTCCGCAGAAAAGCTTAACAGCGCAGAATAGCTCAAGCTATTTATCTATCTTGACGCATAAAATATATTCTCTATGTTCTTATTTCGTTCTTTTGAGGGAAATATGGAAATATATATTATAATTGCTGCAATTGCGGCTCTACTACTTGGGATCATATTAGGTTGGTATATCGGCCAGCGTATTGCTGCTGCAGGTAATGAAACTGTTTCTCAATTACGATCAATGCTCGATGGTGTTTCCGAAGAGCGTGATAATGCCCGGGAACAATTAGCGCGTTTGGAAGCGAGTAGTGAAGAGAGGGTGAAATCATATGAGCAGCAATTATCATCACTTAAAGAAGCAAAAGAAGCATTAACGCTGCAATTTGAAAATGTTGGACAGAAGTTATTGGGCCAAGCGCAATCTTCATTTTTGGATCAAGCTAAACAACGGTTTGATCTTGCGGGTGAAAAAAACCAAGAACAAATTAAGCAATTGCTGAACCCTGTGGGTGAGAAATTAAGAGCTTATGAAGAACAAGTGACGAAAGTCGAAAAAGAACGCAATGAAGCCTATGGTGACTTAAAAGGGCTTATTGGCGAGATGAAACAAGGCCAAGAGCGCGTTTCGTCAGAAGCGGCCAAATTGGTGAACAGTTTGCGCAATGCTCCTAAAGCTCGCGGCAGATGGGGTGAACAACAGCTTAAAAATGTATTGGAAAGCTGCGGTCTTTCTGAACATGTTGATTTTGAGACTGAGGTGAGCGTAGCTGGTGATGAAGGGCAACGTATGCGCCCTGATGCTATTTTGCACGTGCCGGGTGGCAGCTCACTAGTAATTGATGCCAAAGTTTCGCTCAATGATTATCAAGATGCTTTTGACAATAATGATGATGATGCTCGGATAACGGCTCTATCGCGCCATTGTGCATCGATGAAAAACCATATCGATGGCCTCTCACGCAAAGCTTATTGGGATCAATTTGAAAATACACCCGATTATGTAATCATGTTTGTGCCAGGCGAGCATTTCTTAGCTGCGGCATTAGAGCATGATCCGCATCTCTGGGATTTTGCTTTTGAAAAGAAAATATTGCTTGCAACGCCCACTAATTTGGTTGCGATAGCGCGCACTGTTGCTAGCGTTTGGCGGCAAGAGGGGTTGGCTAAAGAAGCCAAACATATCGGGGCCTTGGGTAAAGAAATGTATGATCGTATTGCCGTTGCTGCGGGACATTTAAAGTCGGTAGGTTCAGGACTTAATAGTGCGGTGAACAATTACAATAAATTTGTCGGTAGTTTTGAACGTAATGTTATGTCGACTGGCCGTAAATTTGCTGAACTAAATATTGAAACGGGCAAGAAAGAAATTGAAGACATTGCGTCAGTAGAGGCTTTACCGCGCTATGCATCTGATATGGAGCGTACGTTAATCGAGGATAGTGAAAAATAATACTTATTTTCTTCGGTGCTGATTGAGTATTTCATAACATATAACAGCATTTGAAATAGCAGCATTCAAGCTATCTGCTTTTCCCATCATTGGTATCTTTGTTAAGATATCACATGCTTTTTCATAATTTTCGGGCAATCCACGGGCTTCATTGCCCGTTAAAACGAATGCAGGCACTGAATAGGTGACATTTTGATAATCATGGTCTGTATTTAAGCTCGTGCCGACCAATTGGCCGTTCCCACTTCTTAGCCAAGTAATAAATTCTGTCCATGAGCATCGAACAATCTTTTGCGTGAATAGAGCACCCATTGATGCACGTACAGCTTCAACAGAAAAAGGGTCAGTGCAATCATCGATTAAAAATAAACCGCCGCTACCGACAGCATCTCCCGTGCGCATCATTGTACCCAAATTTCCAGGATCACGCATGTCTTGAACCGCCATCCATATATTCGCGCTATCACGGTCAATTTCGCCAATATCTGTATCTATATCGGCGAATATACCAACGGCCATTTGTGCGTTATCTTTGCCTGTTATCTTGGAAATAATATCACTATTAGTTTTGATAATATCTCCTCCACCTTCCTCTACGGCGCTTATTATTAAATCCGTTAGAGGATGCGAGTTATCTTGATCGATAAATAATATTTCGGGGATATAGCCTGCTTCTCTGGCTTCCGTTAATATACGTAAGCCTTCAGCTATAAATTTTTTTTCACGTTTGCGGTGTTTTTTCTCCCGCAAAGACCTCACTCTTTTTATCAGAGGATTTGAAAAGCCTGTAATCTCTCTGTGCATGCTAATCCTCGCCGAAACCATCCAGAACCAAACCGATTAATCGTTTCAATGCCGATTGAGCCTCAGGCTTATCCGTTTCACTATATTCTATGCCTATTTTTATTTCACTGCCTTTGGCGGCGCCCAGCATCATCAGCCCCATTATCGAATTACCAATGGCCTTATGTTCGCCTTTTGAAACACTGACTAAAAGCTTATTAGGCAAACGGTTGACCATAGTAACGAATTTGGAACTTGCACGTGCATGCAACCCGCGATCATTGATAATAACCACATTCTCGGAGATCGATCGTTTGCTTTCAGAATGCGCTATCATTCTACCAGCAATTCAGAGGCGACATTTATATATTTTTGCCCAGCTTCTTTTGCTGCATGGATTGCTTGCGTGATATCCATATTTTTACGAGCACTTTCTAATCGGATTAACATTGGTAGATTAACGCCCGCGATGACCTCGACTTTCCCGCTTTTCAAAAGAGAAATAGCCAGATTTGAAGGAGTTCCACCAAATAGATCGGTTAGAATGATAACGCCTTTATCTTGATCAACTTTTTGGATTGCTTTCTCAATATTCTGGCGCTGCTTTTCCATATCATCATGCGGCCCAATACATATAGGCTCCACATATTTTTGAGGGCCAACCACATGCTCCATGGCTGTTAGAAACTCTTGAGCCAATCCTCCATGTGTAACTATTACCATTCCTATCATAATTGAAATATAAGCCTTTATTCATATGCTATAAAGCATGGATATTCATATGTTCTATTTATTATCAGGAATACCCTCTAAAGAATCAATAATCCTAGATGATAAATTGCGATGTGATATGTTGGGAGAAAAGCCTGCTTCTTGCAACAAAGAAGCGAATTTTTCTGTAATATGGACCGATCGATGCCTACCCCCTGTGCACCCAAAAGCTATATTGACATAAGCTTTCCCCTGTTTCTCATATAATGGTAATATATATTTCAGTAGATCATAAATTTTTGATATGGATGCTTCATATTCGGGATCAGCGCAGACATAATCGGAAACGCTTTTATCCAATCCTGTAAGCGGCCTTAGCTTATCATCCCAATGTGGATTGCGTAAAAACCGCATATCAAAAACGAGATCTACATTATTGGGAACCCCTCTTGAGAAACCAAAACTTGTGAGTGAAACGGTCATCCGCGGTGCGCTTGTTAAAGAGAATCTCTGCCTAACTTCGGTTTGCAAGTCATTGACAGACATTTTGCTTGTGTCGATAATATTTTCTGCCCATCGCCTGAAAGGGTCTAACAATTGTCTTTCTTGAGCGATACCATCCGAAGCAGGCCGGTCGTGACTCATAGGATGACGTCTGCGCGTCTCGGCATAGCGCCGTTCCAATTCATTTCCGCTACAATCAAGAAATAGTGACATGATCTGAAAACGATTATTGCTCGCAAGTTTCTTTATTTGTTTTATGAGGGCATCAGTTTGTATACCGCGTGTTCGGCTATCAAACCCAAGAGCAAGTGGTGTATTATTGTCGCTATTTATGGATGAAGGTGTAGCAATTAATCTATCAATAAGACGTATAGGGAAGTTATCAACAGCTTCCCATCCACTATCTTCAAGAGTTTTAAGCGCAGTGGACTTCCCAGCTCCTGAAAGTCCGGAAACGAGCATTATTATTTGTTTATCGGGTTGGGCATAATTATTCTGTTCCATAAAATTATCATATAGGCAATTTGTATGAATTGCATGCTTTAAGTGGCAAATAATTTTAGATAATATTGGTAATTTGATTTAAATTACGAATGGCCATCTCAATTTTGATAGGAGCAGATGCTTCTTGTGGATTAATTTTAAGGCTTGGCACAGTATAAATACCGAACTTTATAATTGGCAATGGAGTGGGATGTCGTTCATATTCATTTGATAATTTGATATGTAGTTTTAGCGGTATATTATTGATAGTAGAGGTTTTTATAATATCAATGCCTGAAACCTCGATAGCATTTATATGATGCTCACATTGCGATAATATAGGATTGTCAGAAGAACCAGAAATATTGATTTTATCATCAGCAATTAATATGGCCCCTCTATCAATTAATCTTAGAGCGAGATCTGATTTGCCAGAACCAGATGGTCCCGTGATTATTACGCCTATATCATCAATAGCGACAGCCGTTGCATGGGTAGGATAGAGGTTATTGCACATTAGGCTTAATCTTGGGTAATTGAATCTCAAAACATGCGCCAGACTTTTTGTCTGGACGTTGTTTGGCAAATAATTCACCATTATGCGCCTCGATAATTGAACGAGATATTGCTAAACCTAGGCCACTATGCTTACCAAAATCTTCTTCTTGAGGCCGCGAAGAATAAAAACGTTGGAATATCTTTTCGTAATGGTTTGCCTCTATGCCAGGGCCATTATCTATAATATTTATAACTACTTTATCATTATTTTCTAATATCTTGATGGTAATTTGTTGATTATCTCCATTGAAAGAAATAGCATTATCTATCAAATTTTCCATCACTCTCTCAATGCGAATTTGCTCGCCCATTATCATGATGGCATTTGTGTAACTATGTTCAAGATTAATAGTGACATTATTGTTAGATTTTAGGTGGTGGTTTTTAATAATTTCCTTAATAAGATTAGTGAGGTTGATCATTTCAAACTGAGCGCGAGAAATTTGCGAGTCCACTCTGCCAGCTTCGGCTATGTCGGTGATTAAGCGATCCATTCTTTGTACATCATTTTGTGCGATCTGCATCAATTGTTTTGATAATTTGGGATCTTTAATATTTTGCAAGCCTTCAAGTGCTGAACGTAGTGAGGCGAGGGGGTTTTTAATTTCATGAGCAACGTCATCGGCGAATGATTGGGTATGATCAATACGGCGACGAAGTGCTTGACTCATATCTGATAAAGCGCGTGCGAGCATTCCTATTTCATCACGACGTTCTGGGAGCCTTGGGATGGTAACTTGTGAAGATCGACCCAAGCGAACTTTAACTGCTGATACAGCTAAGTCTCTAATGGGTCTCACTATCGTGCGTGCTAAAAATAATGATAATAATATGGAAATGCAAAGTACTACCAGAAAAAATATGAATATTCTTGCCCGTTCTGCTCTTATCTGTATTCGTAAGTCATGGGCGTTGACGGTTTCTATTAGAGTATTGTCACCGTCGCTTGTCTTGGCGATTGTCATAATAACAGGGGATAAATCATCAGCATTCATAATGCTAGAATAAGGGGCATTAGGTGTAACAGAGGCGGCTTCTTTCCAAGAAGAAAGAATATCATTATCTGGTTCTTGAAATGCGCCAATATTTGGTTTTAATACTAGAAAATCAAAAGCATAATCCAAATATCGCGCAATGACTTTTTCAAGAGGCTCTTTATCTGGATCCCGTAAAATATAATTAGGTTCTGAAATTATAAAATTGTCAATTACCTTATGACCATTTTGATCATAGAGGCGTAACCTAGAATTATTTTTTTTGCCGATCCGTATTAAATATTTGGCTTTTTCGTCATTTGGTATAGTTGTTAAAATCTCTGCAATAGAATCTAATTTTATTCTTGATGTCTTGAGACGTTCTTCAAAAAGTCCCGTTCGAAAATTATCAAGTGCGAATAAACCGAATATCATCAACAATAAAACGAATATATTAACTGCTAAAATGCGCGCTGCCAGAGAAACTCGTTTACTCCAGAAAAGCTTTAAATCGCTGGCTTCATTGTTCTTTGTTTGCGCATTTCCCATATCTTTAATCTACGGAAAACCGATACCCCGCACCATATAATGTATCTATTGCTGCGAAATCGGGATCATGTTCTTTAAACTTACGCCTTAGCCTTTTTATATGACTATCTATAGTTCGATCATCGACATAGATATCATCTTGATAGGCCGCATCCATTAGTTGGCTTCTTGTTCTAATCACTCCTGGGCGATTGGCGAGAGCTTCTAATATAATAAGCTCGGTTACAGTTAAGGTAACCACCTCGTCTTTCCATTTCACTTGGTGTCTAGCCGTATCGATTTCCAAATGCCCGCGTACTATGGGTTCTGGTTCATTACTATCATTTGTGTCTGATATATTCTGGATATATTGGGTTCTTCGCAAAATTGCTTTGATTCTTGCAATCAATAATCGTTGAGAGAATGGCTTGGCAATGTAATCATCCGCTCCCATGGCCAAGCCAAGGGCTTCATCCAATTCATCATCCTTTGATGTTAGAAAAATAACAGGTGCATTGCTTTTCTCTCGAAAGCGCCTGAGCAATTCTAAACCATCCATTTTGGGCATTTTAATATCAAAAACAGCAAGATCAGGAGGTATTTCTATAAGAGCATCTAGTGCGACCTCACCATCAGGATATATACGTGTGGCATATCCTTCAGCTTGCAGAGCAATCGATAAAGACGTCAATATATTGCGGTCATCATCCACAAGAGCAATTGTAGCTGTCATACTTTCTTTATAGTCGTGCAATAATAACTGCACAAGAAGCTTTATTTGTAATATTTGTTTCAATAAATGCTCTAATTACGGTGTGAGAGGTAATTTTACATCACAAGGATTGGGCAATTTGCATAATGATGGTATGGATAGATAACGGGATAAAATATTAGATTCCGCTAATATAAAAGGAGAATGATTATGGGTTTATTAGATGGATTACTTGGAAATGTAGAGGGTATTGCGGAAAAGCTCGGCGTCGACCCAGATCAAGCTAAGGATATCGTCGGTTCGCTTGGTGAAAAGTTGAGCGGAGATGGTGATAAGATGGAAGCTTTGAAAGAAGTTGCTGAAGAAAAGGGTATTTCTTTAGACAATCTTACTGAGATGGTAAATGGTGAAGAAGGTCTGATGGGCAAATTAGGTGGAATGTTAGACCGTGATGGTGATGGCAACCCGCTTAATGATATTACTGATATGGCAAAAGGTTTTTTCAGCAAAGATTGATTTGTTTCGAATATTATAATTACATTCAGAACATATAATGAAAGGGCCTAATTATAGGCCCTTTTTTGCGCTAGTTAATCATATTAGATATGAGGTATTGATGCGATTAATAGGGCTTAGATGCTAAGTATAATCATAATATTATACGGCTTCGACATGAATAATCCCATCTCTAACATCGATAATTTTCGCGCTTTTCCCTTTTTTAAGAGCATCTCCACGGGCTGGCCATTCGCTATCTCCGACTTTTACTCTACCGTCATGCTCGCTTAAGTCCTCTGTAACGATAACAGATTGACCAATCATGCGAGCTGAACGATCATTGAGCATGGGATCTGCAACATCTGCTCCGCGTTCTAAATACCATTTGCGGCCCAAATAGACCGCTAAAATACAAAGAAGAGCGAAAAGCCCAAATTGAAGTGCTGGGTTAAAACCAATGACAAAGGTTAAAATGCCTGTGATGGCAGCAGCTGCTGCTATCCATATCAAAAAAACGCCAGGAATAATAATCTCGCCTATACCCAATAGGGCTGCAAATAATAGCCACATATATTCATGCGGCATGTCTTTAATCTGTTCCCAAAAATCCATAGAATTTACCTCGCTTTTGGCACTATTTTGTGGTTTTTGCTGAAGACTTGTCGTCTAATATACCTTTGGTTAACTCACCAATGCCTCCAAGAGTGCCAATTAAATTTGTCGCTTCAACTGGGAATAATATTGTTTTTGCATTTGGTGATGTCGCAAACTTTTCAACGGCTTCCACATATTTTTGCGCTACAAAATAATTGATAGCTTGCTTGTCACCGCTAGCAATAGCTTCTGATACCATTGATGTTGCCTTAGCTTCTGCTTCAGCTTCTCTTTCGCGGGCTTCAGCATCACGATATGCGGCTTCGCGCCTGCCTTCGGCATCTAATATTTGAGATTGCTTTTCACCTTCAGCTTTTAAAATTGCGGCTTCTCTAAAACCTTCCGCTTCTAAAATATTCGCTCTTTTTTCACGTTCCGCCTTCATTTGACGAGCCATTGCATTGGAAATATCCTGCGGCGGTCGAATGTCTTTAATTTCGACGCGCGTAATTTTAACTCCCCATGGTGTAGTTGCATCATCAACTGTTATGAGCAATTTGCCGTTAATTTCATCACGTTTAGATAATGTCTCATCTAAATCCATACTGCCCATCACGGTCCGTAAATTGGTGGTGGTGAGGTTCATGATGGCAAGGTAAAGATCATTAACCTCATAAGCTGCTTTTGCCGCGTCTAATACTTGAAAAAAGACAACACCGTCCGTTGCGATCATAGCATTGTCTTTAGTGATAATTTCTTGCCCCGGAATATCGAGTACTTGCTCCATCATATTCACTTTGCGGCCCACGCGATAGAAAAAGGCGGGGTAAAAGTTAAAGCCTGGCATGGCGGTTTGATGATAGCGGCCAAAATATTCTATCGTATAATTAAAACCTTGCCGCACAATTTTAATACTAGCAAGCAGATACAATAGTACCAATACTACCAAAAGTAGCATCACAAAAACAAAACCGCCCATAAATCCCTCCATTTAGATATATATAGCATCCTATATATTGATAAAAAAGCAAGCGCAAAATAGTGATATATAATTTACCTGTGCACTTTTATGTAATTTACCTGCACACTTTATGGTCATTCATACTATATTATCGTATGTTCATTGAAAATATTATGATTGCCGATAGAATTTATATAAACTTACCGCAAATTTAATTTTGGGGATATAGTGTGCGTAATTCATATAAAAAAATCATCATTGCTTCTTTAACAGCTTTGGCTTCTTCAACTTTCTTGTCAACTGGTGCCATAGCGCAGCAAATCACAGTGGATGATTTGAGGCCCCATATAAAAATATTGGCAAGTGATGAATATGAAGGGCGTTTGCCAGGAACAGAAGGCGGTATTAAAACTGCGGAATATATGGCTCAGCAATGGTTTGAGGCTGGTTTGATTGGCGGTGCTAAAGATGGTAGTTTTTATCAGACAGTGCCTCTCATGAACCGAACATCTAATTTTGGAATAGTATCTTATCATAATGATAGCCAGCCCTTAGAAGTCCGTAGCAATGAAATTGTTATTAGAGGCCGTGAAGTTTCAGTTAAAGCTTCTGTACCCGCTGTTTTTGGCGGATATGGTGTAAAAAAGGATGGCAGTGTTCTTGATAATGTAAATGGCAAAGCAGTTTATATTTTTCGGACAGACCCTAATTTTATCTCTGGAGAAACGGCCAGCTTGACTTCACGTATTGAAAAATTGCGTGATGCTGGAGCAAAAGCCATCATTTCAATAATTG
The DNA here is from genome assembly GCA_947501885.1 of uncultured Sphingorhabdus sp. Lineage (GTDB taxonomy): Bacteria > Pseudomonadota > Alphaproteobacteria > Sphingomonadales > Sphingomonadaceae > Sphingorhabdus_B. Next base: position 261,863 of record CANMXN010000001.1, read on the forward strand.
ATGTAGATGCTCCATGGGAACGTATCAGGCGTTTCGCGCGAGGTCGCCCTGTATCATTGCAAAGCAGCAATGATGGTGCGGATATTAGCGGTTTTGCAAGCTTATCATATGGTAAGGCTCTAGCCAAAGCGGCAGGTGTTAATTGGAAAAAATATGTTCAAGCCTCTTCTGATGATAATTTCAATGGCCTAGACTTAGGGCTAACATCATATTGGAATTTACGCAGTAATGTTCGCAAATTTAACAGCTATAATGTGATCGCTAAATTACCAGGCAATAACCCTCATGCAGGTGCTGTTGTATTTACGGGACATTGGGACCATACGGGCTTGTGCGGCCCTGTGGGTGCAAAAGATCGTATCTGTAATGGTGCAATTGACAATGCGAGTGGAATGGCAGCCTTGATTGAAATAGCCAAAAAACTCGGCACGCAAGAATTTGACCGTGATATATATTTTGTTGGCACTACTGCGGAAGAAAGCGGTTTATTAGGTGCTTATCATTTTGTCGATAATTCACCTGTCGATATCAAAAAAATAGTTGCTGCGTTGAATATTGATACTATTGCTATTGCTCCTAAAGGTGCAAAGGTTGCTATCATTGGACGCGGCACGACTGATTTAGACCCTATTATCGAAAAGATTGCTGTTGGTTTGGGCCGCGAAATTGAAAGCAGCACCGATGCCAACGCCTTCATCCGTCGCCAAGATGGTTGGGCGCTTGCATCAAAAGGAGTACCATCGGTTATGGTTGGCGGGGCTTTTGCTGATTTGGACTTGTTAAACAAATTCTTAGGCAGTGATTATCATACCGTTCGTGACGAATATAGCGAGAAAACGGAATTGGGCGGTGCGGCCGAAGATGCGGTATTGCATGTGAAATTGGCAGAGCATTTTGCGAATATAAGCAGCTTTAGCGGAAGCAAAGCAGATGAAAGTGGAAACAAAGCTGGCGAATAGTTGAATTTCTGTTTACATGCGCTGCCACGATTCCTTTTATTAGAAGATGGCAAAAATGGATATTAAACTTGGTTTGACCTTTGATGACGTATTGTTGCAACCAGCAGAATCTGACGTTCTGCCAAGCCAAGCCAATACATCTACCTATCTGACTCAATCTATAAAACTTAATATCCCTATATTGTCTTCGGCAATGGATACAGTAACCGAAGCAAAGATGGCGATTGTACTGGCGCAAAACGGCGGTATTGGTGTTTTACATCGCAATCTCTCAATCGAAGAACAATGTGCGGCTGTTCGGCAAGTGAAGCGCTTTGAATCAGGCATGGTGGTGGACCCTATCACCATTGGTCCTGACGCAAAATTATCTGAAGCTCAGAGTTTGATGGAGAGTAATGGCATCTCTGGTATTCCTGTTGTGCAAGATGATGGTAAGCTTTTAGGTATGCTGACCAATCGTGATGTACGGTTTGCCGAAGATGTTAATCAGCCTATTAATGAATTGATGACAAAGGATAATCTGGCAACAGCGCCTGTTGGTATTGATCACAATGAAGCGCGCAGAATATTGCATAAACGCCGTATCGAAAAATTAATTGTTGTTGATGATCATTATAGATGCGTTGGACTGATCACCGTAAAAGACATTGAAAAGGCGGTAACCTATCCCAATGCTACAAAAGATAGCACTGGCCGTTTACGAGTAGCCGCTGCAAGCACTGTAGGTGAAAAGGGTATTGAAAGAGCGAAAGCGCTTATAGCTGCCGATTGTGATCTTATCGTCGTTGATACAGCGCATGGACACAGTAAAATGGTAAGTGAAGCCGTGCGTGAGATTAAGAAAATCTCTGCTGACGTGCAAATTATAGCGGGTAATGTTGCAACAGCCGAGGCGGCTCGTGCGTTGATTGATGCTGGGGCTGACGGTATAAAAGTTGGCATTGGTCCTGGTTCTATATGTACAACACGTATCGTGGCAGGTGTTGGTGTGCCGCAACTTACCGCCGTTATAGAAACATCTAAAGAAGCATTAAAATCTAATATACCCGTGATTGCTGATGGCGGTTTGCGTACTTCTGGTGATGTTGCAAAGGCTCTAGCAGCGGGGGCGTCCAGCGTAATGATAGGCTCATTATTAGCAGGAACCGAGGAAGCTCCGGGTGAAACATTCCTCTATCAAGGACGCTCTTATAAAAGCTATCGCGGTATGGGCAGCGTTGGGGCTATGGCGCGTGGGTCGGCTGATCGTTATTTTCAACAAGATATAAAGGATCAGATGAAATTGGTACCAGAGGGTATCGAAGGGCAAGTTCCTTACAAAGGTCCTGCGAGTGATGTGATCCATCAATTGGTGGGTGGCGTTAAAGCCGCTATGGGTTATACAGGTGCTGCAAGCATTAATGATTTTCAGGAAAGAGCCCGCTTTGTGCGCATCACTAATGCAGGATTGCAAGAAAGCCATGTCCATGATGTGGTCATTACCCGAGAGGCGCCCAACTATCCAACACGTTGATATTATTCGCAGGCTTATTAAATGAGGCCCGCAGCACGCGTTCAAGCCGCAATCGAATTGTTGGATGAGATCATCATTGCAGCCCGCGATAATGGCAGTGCAGCCGATCAATTGGCCAGTGCGTTTTTTAAAGCTCGGCGTTACGCAGGATCGAAAGATAGGCGCGCAATAAGAGATTTGGTCTGGCGAGTAATACGGCAATTTGGTGAAAGGCCAGAAACGGGCCGCAGTGCTATGATAACTTTAGCGGATCACGACCATGAATTGGCGGTTTGTTTTGATGGTTCGCAATATGGTCCCGCAGAAATAACAACGGATGAGCCTCGCGCAAAAGAAGGTATAATTCCTGATTGGATTGATGAAAGATTATCTGACAATATTGATCAAGAGGAAAAGCAAGCCTTATTGAGCAGGGCACCTCTTGATCTGCGAGTTAATATATCGCGCGGAAATAGAGCTGATATCATGCCATTATTGGATGCTGCTGAACCCATAGGTGAAAATGCGATTAGATTGCCTACTAATAGTGCGATCACAAAATTACCACTTTATCAGGATGGGTTGGCTGAAATCCAAGATTTTGGTAGCCAATTGATTGTTGATGCTTGCGGCGACGTACGTGATAAAAAAATATTAGATTTATGTGCAGGAGCTGGCGGTAAAACATTATCATTATTTGATAGGATATTGAAAAACCAATCAGGAGAAATAATCGCTACGGATGTCAATCGCGCTCGTTTGTCAAAAATAGCAGATCGGCAAGCACGATTGATGAATATAGCACAGCACCACAATAGTTTAGACGTTATTCGAAAAATATTACTCAACCCTGGTAAAGAAATTGACATGCTTAGTGAGTTTATTGAGAGCTTTGATATTGTTTTAGTAGATGCGCCTTGTTCTGGTTCTGGTACTTGGCGCCGCAATCCAGAAACACGTTGGCGGCTTACACCAGAAAGATTAGAACAAGTTAAGCGTCAACAAATGAGGGTATTGGATATAGCCGATAAAATGCTTAAAAAAGGTGGTGTATTGGTATATGCTGTCTGTTCCATCCTTGATGAAGAAGGTGCAACGCAGATATCTAAGTTTCTGGATGATAATAGCAATTATAATGTTGATAATATAAAGCTTGAAAATGGAAGGAATATTGGTGAAGGTGTTTTGCTAACACCACATCATGACAATTGTGACGGTTTCTTTTTCACAAGATTGGAAAAAATGTGATTCAACAAAATGGCGACACTATTAAAGATAATATCGTTAGCCATGATAGTTCGACATATTATTGGAATTTAATTATGCGTTTTTCACCTATTGCGATTATTTTGTCTTTATTCTTTCTGACCGTTTCCAGCGTTGGATATACGCAAAACCAAGATGATATTATTGATCCACAAGCAACAATATTTATGAAAAAAGGGGCTGAATCGGTAAAAAATGAACAATGGGATGATGCCATTGGATGGTATGAAACCGCTTTGGCTATCCATCCGCGTAATCGCAAAGCCTATATAGCACTAGCCCAGATAGCCGAGAAACAAGAGCTCACAGGAAAAGCCATAACGCTCTATAAAGAAGTATTGGAAATAAATCCCAATGATCAAACTGCTCTTGTTGAGCAAGGGCGTCTTTTCGCTGCAAAGGGAGCTGTTAACCGCGCAGAAGATAATCTAGCCCGTTTAAGACTATTGTGCGGCATTGATTGTTCAGGGAATGATATTCTAAAGATTGCTATTTCTGATGCACAGAAAAAAGGTGAGATTCTGGCCAGTGATATTAATGTTAAACCAGAATCTCAATCACAAAACTAAACTTTAAAACCCATATACAAGCGTTATACGTGTTAATGTATCGGTGCCAACGGCGCCGAGGGGTGGATTGCTGTCATAATCTATCAGATAAGATAAACGAGCAGAGAGAGAAGTTGATAATTTCGCTTCTATTGCCGTTTCAGAGCTTAATGTAGTATTGGCGGACTCAATATAAGCTGCTGCTGTTTCTGTTAGTTTAAGATTTGGTGAGAGTTGCCACGCAAAATCTAATGCAGCTAAGCCTGCTAGAGAAGATTGTGAGCCTCCGGTTATGAAATTGGTTTGGCGATAAGCAGGGCCGGCTTTAACGGCCAGTTGCGTTTTTTCCGTATCAATGACTTGATATCCAAGTCCCCCAGAAACGCTATATCTCGCTGAAAAACCTTGGAAACGATCGCGTTCATATTGACCTAGTCCATAAGCAAACAAGCGATCATTAATCTTATAATTGGGTTCAATCGCCGCCAAATATTGTTCTTTGGTTGTTACGCCATCGGTACGTTGAAAGTCTGCAACTGCGCGAAAGTTATAACGCCATTTTTTGCCTTCTTTAGTAAGCTTTACACCCGCTGTTAAGCCTGTGTTACTGCTATTACCTGAAGATCTGAATGCGCCCAATTCGCCATTGCCGCTCCAATTATCAAAAAACCCTGCATTGGCTAATTTTGCTTCTTCTTCTGCGGCTTTGGTTTTGGCCTCTTCAGCCAACTTAACTTCATAAGCTGCCTTATATTCACTTTCTAAAGACTCAATTTCGGCTAAATCATCAGGATTTGTTGCTTTTATAAGTTTAAATGCTGTTTTAATTTCAGCATCATCACCTCCCTCTAAAGCCGCATTTAGTATGGCTTTTACAGGTTCAGGTAATTTGGCCATAGCGGGGGATGTGAATAAAATTGCGCATCCTAAGATGATCAATGGTTTTGCTGTCATATATTTTATCATGAAGCATTATTAGGAAGTAACATGATGTTTCGCAATTGTACAAATTAAGATTTTGCAATTGTTTAAGAGTTTATAGAATATGAAAAACCTATAAAATTAGACTAAACTCCTTAGATAATGCAGTATATATATCGCGCTTAAAAGGAACTATTTGATCTGCTAATACTTTAATATCACTCCATTTCCATTCGCTAAATTCTGGAATTTCGGTTTCAATGTTAATGTCATTATCATCACCTAATAGGCGCATAAGGAACCAATATTGCCTCTGACCGCGCCACTTACCTTTCCATAATCTGCCGACAAGCTCCTCGGGTAAATCATAAAAATGTTCGGTTTTACTCTGTGCAATCAGTATCGCTTTATCTCTAGTTACGCTCGTTTCTTCTTCTAACTCTCTAAAAGCGGCGTTTACTGGTTCCTCTCCTTCATCAATACCGCCTTGAGGCATCTGCCATGTATCGCGCCATTTGCTGTCTTTATTATCTTTGCGTTTAGCAACGAAAACTTTATTTTGCTTATTTACCAGCATGATTCCTACACAAGGGCGATAGGGTAGGGCGTCTATTTTAATATTAGGCATAATTATACATTCTCTATTCGAATTGCATATGGATAGCTTTGAAGCTGTATGAAGATATTAGAGATTCAATAGGGTCTAAACTATCATAATGCTAGGCAACAGTTTTTCTAAATTGCATATTTGCGATAGGGATTATAGAGAGATATAAGTGATGTAAAAAAATGGAATAATATATGGCAAGTGCTGCACAAGTTTCAGATGAACAAGCAGTAGACTCAGTTGTAGTACGCTTCGCAGGCGATAGCGGCGATGGTATGCAGCTTACTGGGGGACAGTTCACCCTCTCGACCGCTCTAGCAGGTAATGATTTAGCTACCTTCCCAGATTTCCCAGCAGAAATTCGTGCACCGCAAGGCACATTATTCGGCGTTTCTGCGTTCCAGATTAATTTTGGTTCGCGTGCTATTCATACTGCGGGTGATCAGCCCGATGTTCTTGTTGCCATGAATCCAGCGGCCTTAAAAGTGAATGTCGAAAGCCTAAAACCCGGCGGACTGATTATCGCGGATAGCGGCGAATTTGGCAAAAGAAACCTCGATAAAGCCAAATATGAAAATAACCCACTCGAAGATGGCTCATTGGCGAAATGGCAGCTCTTAGCCTTTGATATTTCTGCCTTAACATTAGAAGCGGTTAAACCCTTTGGCCTCGGCAATAAAGAGGCTCTTCGGTCCAAAAATATGTGGACGCTGGGCCTTGCGCTTTGGATGTTTGATCGTGATCGTCAGCCGATTATCGATTGGCTCAATAGCAAATTTGCTAAGAAACCCGAAATTGCGGAGGCTAATATAGCGGCGCTCAATGCGGGGCATGCTTATGGTGAAACGGCCGAGCTTTCTGGCCCTGTCAAGCAAGCGGCGCTTCCCGCTGCACCTGCTGATCCAGGCCTATACCGCACGGTGAATGGCGCAGAAGCTCTATCCTTGGGTCTGGTTGCTGGTGCGCAAATGGCCGATTTGCCGATGTTCTTTGGTGGTTATCCGATAACGCCCGCATCGGCAATTTTGCACCATCTCTCACGCCTTAAAGAATATGGCGTCACCACATTCCAAGCCGAAGATGAGATCGCGGCCATCGCATCGGCCATTGGCGCAAGCTATGCTGGAACACTAGGCGTTACATCATCATCTGGCCCAGGTATCGCCCTTAAAGGTGAGGCGATGGGTCTTGCCATTATGACCGAATTACCATTGGTTATAGTCAATTCACAGCGCGGCGGCCCGTCAACAGGACTGCCTACAAAAACCGAACAATCGGATCTCTATCAAGCCGTTTACGGCCGCAATGGTGATGCGCCGATGCCCGTGATTTCAGCGCGTTCGCCATCCGATGCCTTTGAATGCGCGATAGAGGCGGTGCGCATTGCAACGCAATATATGACGCCCGTTATGTTGCTCACTGATGGTTATATTGCCAATGCCGCCGAGCCTTGGCTCGTTCCTGATATGGGGGATTACACAGAATTTCCTGTACAGCATATGACGCAGGCGCAAGAAGGCGGCTTTAAGCCCTATGGCCGCGATGAAAAATTAGCGCGCCCTTGGGTAAAACCTGGAACGCCAGAATTGATGCACCGTATTGGCGGTATCGAAAAAGGTGTGGATACAGGCCATATTGATTATGGCAGCGAAAACCATCAGGTAATGACCAATATTCGCCGCGACAAAGTGCTTGGCGTTGCGAACAGCATTGGCGATCAACAGGTGGAGCTGGGTGAGGCTGGCGGTAAATTGGCGCTGATTGGTTGGGGGTCAACCTATGGTCCTATCCATCAAGCGGTGAACCGTTGCCGCGAAAAAGGCATGGATGTGAGCCATATTCATTTGCGCTATATTTGGCCTATGCCCAAAAATCTGGCCGAATTGCTGAAAAGCTATGACCATGTGATTGTTCCTGAAATGAACACGGGACAGCTTAAAACCGTGCTGCGCGATCAATATTTGGTCGATGCGAAGCCTTTGAATAAGGTTTCGGGGCAACCCTTCACTATCGCAGAAATTGAAACAGCTATAGCGGAGGCGCTAGGTTGAGTGAAGATCATTTCCAGTATTGGTATCGAAGAAGTTATATATTTGTTGTAACTTACCCAATTGCATTTTCAGCAATAGTATTTGGAATTGATAGTTTTTTGATTTGCTTGGTTTCTGGACTTATTGGAGGATATATTGAAGGTTTGGTATACGCAAAAACCAAAATATTTTTAGATGGTGGTGAATGGACGTATAAAGACTGTTTCTTCAGTTTGTTACTGAGTGTGTTAGGAATTATTTTTTTTCCAATAGTTTACATACTTAACTTAGAAACTACAGAAATTCCTTGGTTGCTTCTTATAACTGCAATTGCTGGTTATATTGTGGCATTATTATTAAGAGTATACAATCTAATGAAAGTGAAAACTTATCATGAATGAGATTACGAAAATCGAAACGACCCTAAAAGACTGGGAAACCGACCAAGAAGTAAGATGGTGCCCAGGGTGCGGTGATTATGCGATTCTAAAGGCCGTGCAGCGTACCATGCCGATGATTGGCGGCAGCCCTGCCAATACGGTATTTGTGTCGGGCATTGGCTGTTCTAGCCGCTTTCCCTATTATATGGAGACTTATGGCTTTCATACGATCCACGGCCGCGCGCCCGCCGTCGCAACGGGGGTCAAGCTTGCCAATCCTGAATTGGACGTTTGGATTATCACGGGCGATGGCGATGCGCTTTCGATTGGCGGTAATCATACAATGCATGTGCTGCGCCGTAACCTAAATTGCCAGATCATGCTGTTTAACAATGAGATATATGGCCTCACCAAAGGACAATATTCGCCAACATCGCGCGAAGGCACCAACAGTCCATCTACCCCCTATGGTAGCGTCGATCATCCCGCTAGCCCCTGTGCATTTGCGCTGGGATCGGGTGCGCGTTTTGTTGCGCGCGGGATTGATATTAACAAGAATTTACCCGATGTATTGATGGCGGCTCATGCCCATCAAGGTGCAGCTTTTATTGAAATTTTTCAAAACTGTATCGTTTATAACAAAGATGTTTTCGAGGATTTTGCTGCCAAAAAAACCGCCGCCGCAACGCAGCTATGGCTCGCCGATGGTGAACCTATGCTCTTTGAAAAAGGCGAAAAGGGCATCGCATTAGACCAAGACGCAATGGCATTGAAAGTCGTTGATGTTGTGGATGGCGATTGGGAAGCCGCGGGCGTGTTGCGTCATGACGTCACAAACCGCAGTGTAGCGCATATGTTGGTGGAATTGCAGTTCGGTGAATTTCCTATGCCGCTTGGTGTAATATATGATGATCCAAAGCCAACCTTTGAAAGCGCTGTTGTTGCCCAAAATGAAGCCATAGCCGCGAATAAGAAACCTGATTTGCAAGCTTTGGTGAGCAAAGGGCAAACTTGGACGGTTACTGAGGATGGTCCTGACTTATAATGATTTCATTTTAAATGGATAATTTAACACATAGTCTAGCGGGGGCTGTCTTGGGGCAAATGGGCCTTAAGAAAAAAACAGGCCTTGCCATGCCCACGCTGATTATTGCGGCTAATATCCCCGATATTGATGCTATCGCTACATTATTTGGTAATCATACATATTTGGGAATTAGGCGCGGGATAACACATGGTCCGATCGCTATGTTGCTACTGCCACTCCTATTGTGGGCGTTCATGATTAGTTATGACAGGTGGCAAGGCAAACGTGGTAAACGCCCTGAAAGCCGCTTGCCTATAGATCGCAAATGGTTGCTTATATTAGCATTTATCGGTACATTAAGCCATCCTGCGCTGGATTGGATGAATAGCTATGGTGTGCGGCTGCTAGAGCCATTTTCGTCACAATGGTTCTATGGCGATACATTATTCATCATTGATCTGAATATTTGGATCGCGCTCGCGGCGGGTGTTTTTTGGTCTTTGCGTAAAGAGAAAAAAGGATTGCGTCACTATTACCAGCCAGCGCTTATTTCCTGTGCATTTGTTGTGGCTTATATTAGCGGTAATTTTATATTGAGCCGTCATGTTGTTGCACTGACAGAGAGTGAGGTTGGGCAAAGTATTGACCGTAATCAGATAAAACAAATTGTCGCAAACCCCGTGCCCTTTGCTTTTTGGAAACGAGAGGTGATATTGGGCGGTCCGAATGATTATTATCAGGCCAGCTATTCGCTATTTGATGATAGACCAATTTTGGATGACAGTTATCCGATTGAGATTGCACGGCACGCGCCAGCCGTTGAAAATTTGCAGGATTTAGCCGTTGAAAACACTGATTTAACTGCCTTTCTTTTTTGGGCGCGTATGCCCTATCATGGTATTATCCGCGAGGATGGCAACGCTTATGCTATTATTGGCGATGCGCGTTTTACCAGTAGTTATGTTGAAGAGCGTTTCAAGGTGAAGGTGAAACTTGAAAAAGATGTGCAATTTGTTGCGAAATGAGCGCTAAACCCATCATCCTCTGGTTTCGGCGGGATTTACGCCTATCCGATCATGCGGCCTTAAACGCCGCTGTGCAGACGGGTAGACCGATCATCGCCCTCTATATTTTGGATGATGTGACGCCAAAGCACCGCAAAATGGGCGCAGCATCGCGTTGGTGGTTGTACCATAGCTTGCAATCCTTGGATGAATCGCTGCAAAAATTAGGATCAAAGCTAATATTACGGCGCGGTGAGAGCGCGAAGATATTAGAGCAAATCACGCAAGAAACGGGTGCAGATGCTGTTTATGCGATGCATCATTATGAACCATGGTGGCGCAATGCGGAGAGAGCGGTGCGTGAGAAAATGACGCTGCATTTGTTCGATGGTAATTATCTGTTACCGCCCGCCACATTGAAAACGGGCAGCGGCGGTTCTTATAAAATATATACACCCTTTTGGAAGGCGCTGCGCGAGCATATGCCGCCCGCACCGCCTTTGCCGGCACCCGATGCCATCATGACGTCAAAATTACCGCAAAGCGATATTTTTGAGGATTGGGAGCTGCTACCCACAAAACCAGATTGGGCAGGGGGAATGGCCGGTAAATGGCAACCAGGTGAAGCTGGCGCAGCGCATTGCTCGCGCTTATTTGTTGATAAAGCGGCTTATTATGATGAGCAGCGTAATAGTCCCTCTATAGCTGGGACGTCTGAATTGTCTGCACATTTGCATTTTGGAGAGATTTCACCGGCGACATTATGGCATATATTTGCGGGTGCTGGCGGCAGTGTAGAGGTGTTTCTTAAAGAGATTGTCTGGCGCGATTATGCACAAAATGTCATTACCCAATATCCAAAATATGGCAGCGAAAATGCACGCGATAGATTTGATGAACTACCTTGGCGCGATATGAATGACAGTGCAGTAAAAGCCGATTATGATGCGTGGACACAGGGGCGCACGGGTTATCCGATTGTTGATGCGGGAATGCGTGAATTATGGGCTACGGGAATTATGCACAACCGCGTGCGTATGATCGCGGCGAGCTTTCTCATCAAACATTTACTGATTGATTGGCGGTATGGCGAACAATGGTTCTGGGATACGCTCGTTGATGCCGATTATGCCAGCAATGCGGTGAATTGGCAGTGGGTTGCGGGCACAGGCATAGACAGCAATATGTTTGTGCGGATCATGGCACCGCTCTCGCAGTCAGAAAAGTTCAATGCGGGCAATTATATCCGCAAATGGGTGCCTGAATTGTCGGAATTGGATGATCCTTATGTTCATGATCCAGAAGAATATGGGGTGACGCCCAAATCCTATGTGCGCAAAATTATTGGCCATAAAGAAGCGAGGGCGCGGGCATTAGAAGCCTATCAAATGATTAAAATGTGATTGCATTCTAATCCTGAATTGATAATCTGTTAGAAATTAGAGAGAAAGCCAATGAACAAATAAGCATCAAATTTTTGATTTCAGCGCACATATGATTGCTGCGCCATATGCTATTTGTGAAAGGCTATATCATGCAAAAATTACAGAATAAGAAAGCTCTTATTACGGGCGCAGCGCGCGGTATTGGCCGTGCTATTGCAGAACGTTTGAAAGAAGAGGGAGCAGATATTGTTATAACCGATATTGATGATGAAGCTCTTCATCAGACAGGATATGAATTGGATTTAGAAACTCATATATTAGATGTTTCAAAAGAGAGTGATTGGTTGGAAGTTAGCAAAAAATACCCTTATATTGATATTTTGGTCAATAATGCTGGGATAACAGGGTTTGAAAATGGCATAAGAGCGCAGGACCCCGAAAATACTTCTCTTGATGATTGGTGTAAAGTTCATGCTGTAAACCTGGACGGAACTTTTATGGGCTGCCGTTATGCCATTGGTGCCATGAAGGAAAAAGGTACAGGTTCTATCATCAACATATCATCACGCTCTGGCATGGTCGGTATAGCTGGTGCTGCGGCCTATGCATCATCAAAAGCTGCTATTCGCAATCATAGTAAGAGCGTGGCTTTATATTGTGCACGGCAAGGCTGGAAAATACGCTGCAACAGTATCCATCCAGCCGCCATCATGACCCTAATGTGGGATGCAATGCTGCCACAAGGGGAAGGCAGAGAAGCGGCTATTGATGCATTTGTTAAAGACACACCATTGCGGCGTTTCGGTGAGGTATCCGAGGTTGCGGCTTTGACTGCTATGTTGGCTAATGATGAGAGTGGCTATATTACAGGTGCAGAATTTACCATCGATGGTGGGTTATTGGCTGGTTCTGCTGCTGCGCCAGGATGAGAAAATATGATTTATTTGCCTAAAGCTAAATAATGTCCTGTTTCAAAGTCATTAGAAAGCAAGTTTAAAATTGATTCTGCAACAATAATAGGCTCTTTCACGCTATTGGGGTCTTCACCAGGATAGGCTTTGGCGCGCATCTCTGTTCTGGTACGCCCTGGATCGACAATGGCGACTTTTATTTTTGATAAATTGGCGACTTCCTCGGCATAGCTTAATAATAAATTTTCAAATGCTGCCTTTGATGCGCCATAACCACCCCAAAAGGCGCGTGCATTTCTACCAACGCTGGAGGTTAATCCAATGAGTTTGGCATCCTTAGATTTGCGCAATAATGGATCGAAACTAGCAATTAATGCTTGTTGCGATAAAAGGTTAAGCGTCAGGATTTGATTAAATTCTTTTGGATCCATTTGTGAGACTGGTCCCAAATTGCCTAGCATTGCTGCGTTTAATATCATCACGTCTATTGTATTCCATCGTTGCTCAATCGCATGAGCAAGGCGGATGATGCTATCGCCTTCGGTCAAATCAAGCGGTGCAATGGTTGCGCTGCCGCCAGCCGCAAATATCTCTTCTTCAACGCTTTCGAGCTTTTTGCTATTTCTTGCACACATGATGACATGATAACCATTAGCAGCCAGTGACTTTGCAGTAGCTGCACCGATACCTTGGCTTGCGCCCGTTACTAACGCTAATTTTTCTTCATTATCTGCCATTTTTTATCCGTCGCAATGTTAACCCACTTTTTCATTGAGCAATATCAATTGATCGGGCTGGGCCATTTCATCTTGATCGGTCAAGGTCGTTGGATAATTGCCCGTAAAGCAGGCATCGCAATATTGCGGCGTATTCGTCTCACGTTTATGATAACCCAAAGCACGGTAAAGCCCATCGATACTGATGAAAGCAAGGCTATCGGCCTGTATGAATTCTCTCATCTCTTCCAAGTCCATGCGGCTTGCCAATAATTTTGAGCGCTCGGGCGTATCAACGCCATAGAAACAGCTATGCGATGTGGGAGGGCTGGCAATACGCATATGCACCTCTGCGGCCCCCGCTTCGCGCATCATCTGCACGATTTTAAGGCTGGTTGTTCCGCGCACAATACTATCATCGACCAATATGATCTTCTTGCCTTCAACCAAAACACGGTTGGCATTATGTTTGAGCTTCACCCCTAAATGCCGAACACCATCCCCAGGTTGGATAAAGGTTCGCCCGACATAATGCGAGCGAATGATACCCAGTTCAAAGGGTATTTTGGCTTCTTCGGCATAACCTAATGCAGCAGGGGTTCCGCTGTCTGGCACGGGTATGACATAGTCTGCATCAACGGGAATTTCTTTGGCTAACTCCGCGCCAATGGCTTTGCGAACGCTGTAAACACTATTGCCATCGACGATTGAATCTGGGCGCGAGAAATATACATGCTCAAATATGCAAGGCCGCGCCTTTTGCGGTGTGAATGGCTTATGCGAATGTAATTCATTGTCGCGCACGATGACAATTTCACCAGGTTCAACCGAACGTACATAGTCTGCACCAACTACGTCTAAGGCAACGGTTTCCGATGCAAATATATAGCTATCGCCCAATTTACCAATGACAAGAGGACGAACACCCAGAGGATCGCGGCATGCAATCATACCTTCCGATGTTAGGCAGAGCAGGGAGTAAGCGCCTTCGACTTGTTTTAAAGCATCAATAAGACGGTCAATTAATGTTCTATATCCAGATGTTGCAACCAAATGAATTATGACTTCGGTATCTGATGTAGATTGGAATATAGAGCCTCGGCGTACCAATTCTTTTTTTAATTTCTCAGCATTGGAAATATTACCATTATGCGCCACTGCAAAACCGCCAGATACTAAATCCGCAAATAGGGGCTGAACATTACGCAGTGATGTTTCACCGCTGGTTGAGTATCTGACATGACCCACTGCAAAGTTTCCAGCAAGAGGTCCCATTGTATCTTCACTGTCAAAATTACCAGCAACATGGCCCATAGCGCGATGGGTTTGAAATTCTGACCCATTAAAAGAGGTGATCCCGGCTGCTTCTTGTCCTCTATGTTGTAAAGCATGGAGGCCCAAGGCCGTCATGGCCGCTGCATCCTCAGCATTGCATGCACCAAAAATACCGCATTCTTCGCGTAATTTGTCATCATCTAATGGGTGTGTTGTCAACATGGTGGCGAATCCTATGTGGCTGTTCTGTTAGCCATATAGGACAGCAAAATCATTTTGTCTTTAATTTGTCATATAAACATTCGCTTTCTTGATAGGCCTCATGTAAAAATTGCGCTTATTGCTTTTGATCAGATAAAGAAAGTATTGCAAAAATGGCAGATAGTGACAGAGAGAAAGGCATGACTCTCAACCCAAAATATGATGATAATGGCCTTATAACCGCTATTGTTACCGATTATAATGATGGCAAACTTCTAATGGTTGCACATATGAATGAAGAAGCCTTGCAGGAGACAATCAATAGTAAGGTGGCCCATTTCTTTTCGCGTAGTCGGCAGAGATTGTGGAAGAAAGGTGAGACTAGCGGCAATTTTTTAAATGTCGAAGATATACGGGTTGATTGTGATCAAGATGCTGTATGGATTATTGCAAAACCCAGCGGGCCAGCTTGTCATACTGGCTCTAAGACTTGTTTTTACCGGCGGGTTGTCGATGAAGGACTAGAATATTTATGATCAAAAGATTGATACTCTTGGTTTTATTTTTTGCTATTTTGGGGTGCAATAATAGTGAAAATAGAAATCATAAAACTGAAGAAACGCAATCAAGTAGTGATTTGGATCAAGCAGCTATCGCTGCTGGAATATTACCAGATACCAATAATATTAAATTGGAAGGTCATTTTGAAACCAGAAATGACATCGGTACTGATAAATTTTGTGCGATAAGTGATGGAGATAATCGTTATACAATTGGAGTTCTAGCTATTTTTGGTGCAGAGAGCATGTGTGAAGGCCGTGGAAGCGCATTATTAGATGGCGAAAATGTTATCATTACATTGGATGAGACAGTTAAGAATAAAAATGATGATGATGTGACCTGTGAGTTTACGGCTAGCTATGACGGCATTACACTTCAATTTCCAGGAGAAATTCCAGAGTCTTGTGCGAAATTTTGCAATAATCGTGCGAGTTTATCTGGTACGGGATATTATTTGACCGAGGAGGGGAATGAATCAGCCCGTAAGTCTAAAGGACAAAAACTAAAGCCACTGTGCCGCAATTAAGGGTACAATGGCTTTAATTATCTTATAATATTAAAAATATTATTTGGTCAGAGAGAAACAACCTTTTCCAGTAGCTTTAATCTTTTCACACATTGCATTGGCCTGCGCGCGTGTTGCAAAAGGACCAGCTTGCAGACGAGTTACATTGCCTGATGGAACCAAATAAGGTTGAATTGATTGCAATTCACTTACTTGTCCCTCTAATTCATTCCATATATTTTTTGCGCTACTTTGTTTGCCAAATGCTCCCAATTGGATACGGAAATTACCGTTGTTAGAAGCAATAGTGCGCACTGGTGCAGATACTGGAGCGGGTACAGGTGCTGCCGCCACTGGTGCAGAAACAGCTTTTGGCGATGTATTATTCAAAAATGGAGCACCTGGTGCTGATGGTGCTGGTGCTGAAACTGGGGCCTGTTGATTGCGGTTAATAGCGGCAATTTCTGATGGTGGTAATGTTACAGGCTTTGCAACAGCGGCAGCAGGGGTTGTATCAAGATCAAAACCTGCAAGTTGTTGAGCTTTGATACTGCGTTCCTGTTGTTCTAAATTACCAGCTAAGGTTATGCCTTCTTGGCGTTGGCTTAGTGGAATGAAACGATCCATCTGGGCTAAACTGCGCGATGCAGGGCCTAAACCAGAAGATGAAGCGCGAGTCATTAAAGCGTATGAACGGACCCAATCTTTTTGAACATGGACACCATTAAATAATTCGGTCGCATATAGATATTGTGAACGAGGTTCTCCACGTTCCGATGATTGTTTTAAAAATGGAATAGAGTCTTTGACGCGACCTTGATAATGCAAAAGATGGCCATAGCTATCACCAGCTTGTAAATGACCTTGGTCGGCGGCCTTTTTATACCAATCTAATGCTGTATCGAGGTTGGCTGGAACGCCGCGCCCTAATTTATAAGCTTGACCCAAATTAAATTGTGCATCAGCGTCTCCGTTTAAGGCTTCTGGACGCCATTCTTTAACGGCAGTATCATAATCACCACGAGACCAAGCATCGACTCCATCTTTAACAGATGCAAAGGTTGCTGGAGACAGCAAGCCTAGGGCAATACTGGAAATTAAACCAATAATGGCAGTTTTTCGATATAGCTTATTTTGCATATTAATGCTCCTGATATCACATATATAAATATTGTTATGACACTATATATACGCAAATTATGAACAATGGTTTAAAATGACTTAACCTTAATATCTTCACGATCAATTATATAACTTAAAGCTGTATATATAAGAATATAATTTTATTCAAAATGTCACAGATATATATAGTTGTAAAATTCTTGCTTATTATTTTTATTAAATGACGTCATGAATGTGTTTTATTAAAAATCATATAATTACAAATACCTAGATATAAAAAGCAAGTCATTATAAATATATGTATGACTTAAAATAGTCTGGTGTGTGATAAATATCGTTCAACGTTAACCAGTTAATAACCCTGTTATGGCACATAGTATATCTCAATTTTTAACAAAGGGGATTGATGTGCGCGTTCTCGCTATGGCATCACAAAAAGGCGGATCCGGTAAAACAACTTTATCAGGACATTTAGCCGTTCAAGCACAATTGGCCGGAGCAGGTCCAGTTGTCCTTATAGATATCGATCCGCAAGGTTCATTAGCCGAATGGTGGAATGAGCGCGAAGCAGATCTTCCAGCTTTTGCACAAACTACTGTTGCAAGGTTGGCAACTGATTTGGCTATGTTGAGACAGCAAGGTTTTAAACTTGCTGTTATAGATACACCGCCTGCTATCACTATGGCTATTCAAAGTGTTATATCGGTTGCTGAGCTGATCGTCGTTCCAACACGACCAAGTCCGCATGATTTGCGCGCTGTGGGTGCGACAGTTGATTTATGTGAACGTGCTGGCAAACCACTTATATTTGTAGTAAATGGTGCAACGCCAAAAGCAAAAATTACATCAGAAGCAGCGGTTGCACTCTCTCAACATGGTACTGTTGCTCCTATTACATTACATCACCGTACTGATTTTGCCGCATCAATGATCGATGGTAGAACCGTTATGGAAGTTGATCCAAAGGGCCGAAGTGCTGGTGAAGTACAAGATTTATGGTCTTATGTATCAGATCGATTAGAGAAAAATTTCCGCCGCACTGTTTTCAGTGCTCCTGCAGCAGCGCCACAAGCACCAGCTAATCGTCCTATGGGCGGTGGGTTTGGTCGCCGCGTACTTGGTTCTTAAGCGGAGAGTATGAAAAATGAGCGAAGCTAAACCATTTGCTTCATTGTCATCGGGACTATTAGCACGCAAAGGTGGCGCAAAGCCTGCTATGCGTCGGCCTAATATTCAAGTCACTCCAAATCACGGATCCGAAAATGGGCAAGATGATTTGGGATGGAATGATATGGGTTATGATGTTGATCCTGATATCTCAAATGAAGCACCAGCAGAAAAACCATTGTTCAATCCACTTGCTAAGGCAGTTGAAACTCCAAAGCCAGAGGTAAAACAACAGCAAGAGCGCATTGCTGCGCAATTACAAGCAAAACCGAATGAAGAGGATAGTGATAGTTCACCTGCATCTCTTCATAACATAGACAATAAACCTGTTGCTTTACATCCAACCGTTAATAATCAATCGGTTGCAGATGATAGTGGTGACACACAGTCAGATATAAGCCCAACGTCATTAAATAATGTAAATAAGCAAATTTCTAAACCAGCTGCGAATCTTCACAAACCAGCTGTTAAGAAAAGCAATATAAAGAAGACGGTTACTAAGAAATCTAAAGCGGCGTTTACGCTACGTCTTGATCCTGAGCGCCATCTTAAATTGCGTCTTGCTTGTGCCATTAACAATATTTCAGCTCAAAAATTTGTGACCGAAGCATTAGACCAAAAATTGAATGAGATGGAAGAAATTAATCAACTTAGCGGTCAAATCGCTGAGAAGACATCATGATAGCAACCAGTAGAAATACCAAAATAGAGGTGACGCAATGAAACGCAATACCGTAATTAAATTAGCAGTATCAACAGCTTTAATTAGCATTCCGACGACAGGGTGTGCGAGTTTTAGTTCGAAGCAAGCAGGAATATCCAAGACTGCTGAGGCTAGCGAAAAGAAAGCAGCAAAATGGGCTGTGAAAGCTGAAAAATACCTATCTACTGGTGATGTGGATAAGTCTGTGGCTTTTGCAGAAAAAGCAGTTGAAGCGGATTTCCGCAACAGCTCTTATCGTTCAATCTTAGCAAGGGGTTATATTGCGCAAGGGCGTTATGTTTCTGCTGAACGTACACTGCAAGACGTATTAGACTTGGGTCAAAGCGACCCTCGTACTGTGATTAGCATGGCTCTACTTCGTACGTCTCAAGGGAAAACGGATAGTGCTATTAGTTTGTTAAACTCATATCGTGATATATTGCCAGCCGGTGACTATGGTCTAGCATTGGCTGTTTCTGGGGACACTCAAAAAGCAGTTGCAAGCTTAGTAGAATCCGTCAAAAATTCGAATACAAGTCGGGTGCGTCAAAATTTAGCGATGGCTTATGCATTGAACGGTCAATGGCGTGAGGCACGTATTATGGCATCCCAAGATTTAACTGGTACGCAAGTGAATGAAAATATTACCAAATGGGCACAGCTTGCACGCCCTGATGCCTATCAAGAGCGCGTGGCCACTTTGCTTGGAACGAAACCGATTCAAGATGCAGGGCAACCTGTTCGTTTAGCGCTTAATAGTCGTGGGAACCCTGATGTTAATTTGGCTTCATTGGCTGGAAATGATCAAGAATTAGCCTCAGAGGATCAAGAGTTAGCTGCTATTGGACCAGCGCCTGTATCATTAACAGATAAAATTTTTGGTGCCAAGGAAGATGATGTGAAAGTTGCTGTACCAGCAGTGCAAAGTACAAATATTCCAGCATCATCTGCGGATGTTTCAACACCATCAGCAGATCGGTTTATTGTTGATAAACCTAGCAATGTTATTAAAGCGCCAGTACAACCCGTAAAGGTAGCGGTCAAAAAACCTGCGCAAGTTGCAAAGCCAGCTAAACTGGCCTTAGCTCCGCAAAAAACTGCAGCACGTAACATATCAAAGAATAGTTATATGGTGCAATTGGGCGCATTTTCTTCTGTTAAGAATGCAAATGCGGCATGGGGCAGACTCACAGAAGAATTTAATGTATTGGAACCATTTAGATCAACAAATACTGCTGTAAATTCTAAAGGTCGTACACTCTATCGTTTGTCGGCAATGGGATTTGCTAATAAAGAAGCTGCCGTTTCAATTTGTGATCGCATTAAATCAAAAGGTGGTAACTGTATTGTTCGTGTAAATAGTGTTGGCTCGCCAACGCGATTGGCATCCTCTCAACAAGCAAAGATTGCTTCGCGCAAATAATAATTACAATAAAATAGAATGCATGTCAGGCGGCAGATCAATATATGATCTTGCCGCCTTTCATTATATGGCGTACGCGTCCCTGAACAGGAAGCCCATCAAAAGGCGTATTGGCAGCTTTCCCAGGCATAATCATATCATCAACCTGCCATGGTGCATCTGTATCAATCAATATTAAGTCCGCTTCTTTATCAACTTCAATTGACCCTGCATTTATACCAATGATTTTAGCTGGATTATAGGCGAGTAGATCAAAGAGTCTTTTTATTGTGATGTGACCATCGCGCACTAAATTTAATGACAATGCTAATAATGTTTCGGCTCCCGCCATACCTGGTGTGGCTTCTGAAAAAGGCAAGCGTTTTTCTTCGGCTGCTCGCGGATCATGACCAGAGGCAATAACGTCGATTGTCCCATCAGCAACAGCCGCTATACACGCCAATCTATCTTCTTCACTGCGCAAGGGCGGTGATAATCTTGCGAATGTTCTAAATCCATGTATGGCCGTTTCAGAGAGAAATAGGTGCGCTGGTGTTATACCGCAAGTAACTTTAAGGCCTCTGGCTTTGGCTTCACGAATTAAATCAAGCCCTCTCGCGGTTGTAACTTGACGGTAATGGATATGAACATCGGCTTCTTCAGCCAAATACATATCACTCGATATAGACATAACTTCTGATAATGCGGGTGCGTTAGAAAGGCCTAATATTGTAGCTGTTTCCCCTTCAGTTGCAACGCTATTGCGTGTTAAACCAATATCTTCGCTATGTACAAATAATGGCATATCCAGCGCTGCACAATATTCCATAACACGCAGCATAGTCTCGCTGGCAATGATATTATCATGGCCTGTCGCAACGCCAACTGCGCCTGCATCTTTCATCAGCGCAATTTCGGCTAAATGGGTGCCTTCTAGATTTTTGGTGGCGGCGGCTAGTGGGTGCACCCAAAAATCAGGTTTTCCCTTGGATGCTGCATATTTAATGGTTGCTGGATCATCATGCACAGGTTTTTGATCGGGCATCAGAATAGCGCGCGTAATACCGCCAAATTTAAAAGCAGGTTTATCGGTACTGAATACACCTAAATCGATAATACCTGGTGCCAATAATAACCCCTTAGCGTCGAAACTTTGTGCATCATTGTCGATCTTTTGTCCAATAGATGTGATAATTCCGTTTTCGCAGCTTATGCTATCAATATTATCGCCACTAAGCGTTTTAAAATTTTGAATATGCATTATGCCCAACCCTCCACAGCGCGAGTTTTACGCGTCACTATATCCAAACATGCCATGCGCACTGCAACGCCCATTTCAACTTGTTCAGTGATGGCGGAAATTTCTAAATTGTCGGCAATGCTACTTTCAATCTCAACGCCGCGGTTCATAGGACCAGGGTGCATGACTAGGGCATTATCAGCAGCGATTGCAAGACGCTCTTCATTTAGGCCATATAGAAAATTATATTCGCGGGGCGAGGGGATGTAATCGCCTTGCATCCTCTCATTTTGCAAACGCAGCATCATGATAACATCACACCCATCCAATGCTTTTTCAAAATTAGTGAAGCGCTGTACGCCAAATGACTCAAGGGTTTTAGGAACCAATGCTGGTGGCCCAACCACGCGCACTTCTGCACCCAATAATTTTAAGCAATATATATTAGACCTTGCTACACGGCTATGCAAAATATCGCCACATATTGTGACTATTTGACCTTCTATATTACCTTTGCGGCGCATAATCGTGAGAGCATCTAATAGCGCTTGTGTAGGATGTTCGTTGGTACCATCACCCGCATTTAGGACAGGGCAATCAACTTTATCGGATATTAATTGCACCGCACCAGAACTGCCATGACGAATAACGATAGCATCTGCGTGCATAGCATTTAGTGTAACAGCAGTATCGATTAATGTTTCGCCTTTTTTAAGGCTAGATTGCGCTGCATGCATATTGACGACATCAGCGCCAAGTCTTTTGCCTGCTATTTCAAACGATAGAAGTGTTCGCGTTGAATTTTCAAAAAATGCATTGATGATCGTTAAACCAGATAGGCTATTATCATGCTTGGTTGCTGGCGATCTATTTAATGTAACCCATTGATCTGCTTGATCTAATATATAATGAATTTCCCAAGGCTGTAGCCCAGAAATCCCCAGTAAATGTTTATGTTGGAAAGCGGCAGACCCCTCTGGGAATCTGTCATTGCGAGATGTAATATCTTTTGTCATTAAAGCGATGCTATTAAGCGGTAATTGGCAAAGGTTCAAGCTTTGATTTATCTATTAGTCAACATTGCTTAATGCGTCTATTGCACCTTGCAAGATATAAGCTGCCGCACCATTATCGATACGCTCTGCACGCTTGCTCCTACTAACATCGGCATCGATCATTGCTCGTTCAACGGCCAATGTAGACCATCGCTCATCCCACAATAAGATAGGCAAATCAAAGTCACTAATATTTTTAGCAAAAGCTCGTGAAGATTGGCTTCTCGGGCTTTCACTACCATCCAAATTTAACGGTAAACCTATTACTAGCGCTCTGGTATCGCGGTTCTGAATGATATTTTGAAGCATAATTTTATCTTTGGTAAATTTGCTTCGTTTTATCAGCATGTGCGGACTAGCAATACTCCATCTGTTATCACAAAATGCTGTACCGATAGTTTTGCTACCAACATCAAGGCCAAGCATGATGCCACTGTCTATATGCTGTTTAAAATCAGCAATATTGTCATAAATAATGCTCATTAATTATTATCATTATGAATTAGCAATCGATTCATAACATCTTTGCGAATATTTAGCCAAAATAATGGATAATCATAAACATGGTAATTATTCCCTGGCAAAACATAATTCCCCAATTCTGGCGGATCACCAATTAATAAAAAACCATCATCGTTACAGCGTGCTGGCACAGAGGCCTTGATTAACTCACCGTCGGTTAAATCTTGGTTGGGTACTAATGTGCCCAAATTATCCTGTGCTGATGTTATTGAATTTATTATGCCATCGACTGGATTGGTACAAATGATAACAGATCCAGCACGGGATTTACCATCAAAACCAGTGGTTTGTTCATAAAAATATTTGAGTTGGCTATAATCCGCTGGTTCTGCAAAGCTCTGCCAACTCATGATACAGCCGCTCACATTCGCATCATAACAAGGTTTAAGGCCAAGCGAAGGCAAATCATTTTGCGCGGAAATAGGCCAGCCCACGACATAGGCCGCAACAATTCGCTTGCTTAATTCTTTCTCTGCTACGCGATCTTTGAGCAATCCAATAATATGGAGTGAACCTTGACTATGCCCTGCTATCACAATTGGGCGCTCATCATCGATATCCGCTATGAAACGATCGAACGCCAATAGGATATCATCATAAGCTGATTTTTGGGCCATTACGCCTTCTGGGGCAGTGGTTAAAAAAGCACCAAATGCTGCTTGTCTATATCTTGGAGCCCAAATATCACCAACATTGTTAAACACCGATGCCATAGCGCGTAAAAATAAACGCGCTCGTGATTGAGACTGCTCGTCATCAAGCGGAGCATTCCATAGGCTTTTTTCAAGATAGGATGTGGGATGGACAAAAAATATAGCAGCATCAGCTTTAGGCGAATCATCAACCAGACTATCTGGTTTCCACAATGTAGGATTGTTAGGATATCTAGCGATATCACCCCTTGAAAACCACATCGCATTATCATCATAAATGCTTGGTTCAAGTTTATCTACTTGTCTAAATTCGCTGTTGGGAACAAATGCAAATTGTGTGAGTTCATTCTGATATAGCCGCAAAATGAAACCACTAGCGATAATAAATACCGTTATCACGGCTATAATATATAGAAATTTACGGGCGAGCATATCTCTGTCTTTTCTAGAATCTGTTTCGGTATATAGCAGTTAATTAAATTTCATCTGCTTTACGCAATCATATTGGCTAAGCCAATGCTAATGTTGCTATATAAATTTTTTGCTATTTTCGGCGCTTCTCTCTTGATCGACTCTATGGGCGATGCTAGCGGGTTTTCATGTCTGTAGATAAAGAAACTGTCACAAAAATCGCGTCTTTAGCGCGTATTGCTATCAATGATGATGAAGCCGAAGCGCTGGTTCCTGAACTTAATAATATATTGGGTTGGGTAGAGCAATTGGGCGAGGTTGATTGCAGCGGCGTAGAGCCAATGACTGCCGTTATCCCCAACGAACTGCGTATGCGAGATGATATTATCAATGCTGATCCTTTAACCGGCGGCGGTGTGCGTGATAAAATATTGGCCAATGCACCTGATGCTGAGGCTGGTTTTTTTGCTGTTCCGAAAGTTATTGAATGAAAAAGCGAATATCACCTTATTATCTGCCGTTCGTGCTGAGTTTGTCGAAGCATGATCAATATTCTGTTCTTCGACATGCTCAGGACAAATGGAGTCTATTTGAATGACTGATATAACCGAATTGGGAATAGCGGCTATCCGTGATGGTGTTGCGAGCGGTGAATTTACCGCAGTAGAAGTGGCAGAAGCCTTTAACTCAAATGTTGCTGCTGCTAGCGCGCTCAATGCCTTTATTGTTGAGACGCCTGAAATAGCACTTAGCATGGCCAAGAGCGTTGATGATGATCGCGCTGCGGGCAAAGATCTGGGCAAAATGGCTGGTGTTCCTATTGGGATGAAGGATTTATTCTGTACCGAAGGCACGCAAACCACGGCCGCCAGCAACATATTGGGCGGATTTGTCCCGCAATATGAATCGACTGTGTCCGCTAATCTCTGGAAAGCTGGGGCAGGGATGCTGGGTAAATTGAATCTTGATCAATTTGCGATGGGATCATCTAATGAAACCAGTGCTTTTGGTAATGTCATCTCACCTTGGCGCATAAGCGGCGGCAATAATGCACCATTGGCCCCTGGAGGCTCTTCGGGTGGCTCATCAACAGCTGTTTCTGCGCGGCTTTGTCCCGCAGCCACGGGTACAGATACGGGCGGCTCTATTCGTCAACCGGCGGCTTTTACTGGAATTACAGGAATTAAGCCAACCTATGGCCGCTGTTCGCGTTGGGGTGTGGTGGCTTTTGCTTCTTCGCTCGATCAGGCAGGACCAATGGCACATGATGTCCGCGATTGTGCGATAATGCTCGAATCAATGGCGGGTTTTGATCCCAAAGACAGCACATCATTGGATTTGCCCGTGCCCGATTGGGAAGCGGCTTTGAATAGCGATTTGAAGGGCAAGAAAGTCGGAGTTCCGCGCGAATATCGTATGGATGGCACCGACCAAGATATCCTCGATAGCTGGGACCAAGGCATCGCTTGGCTCAAAGACGCTGGTGCAGACATAGTGGATATATCCTTGCCGCACACCAAATATGCTTTGCCAGCCTATTATATCATTGCGCCAGCAGAGGCTTCGTCAAACCTATCGCGTTATGATGGAGTGCGTTACGGTATGCGTGAATTACCCGAAGGTGCTAACCTACAAGACATGTATGCGGCCACGCGCAGTGAGGGTTTTGGGCCAGAGGTGAAGCGCCGTATCATGATCGGTACTTATGTGCTGAGCGCTGGTTTCTATGATGCTTATTACACGCAAGCGCAAAAGGTTCGCACGCTTATATCACAAGATTTTAAAGCGGCCTTCCAACAATGCGATGTGATTTTGGCACCAACCACGCCAACGGCGTCCTTCCCATTGGGTGATAAGGATAAAGACCCGCTATCAATGTATCTGAACGATGTTTTTGCTGTTCCTGCCTCTATGGCGGGGTTGCCCGCAATGTCGGTTCCCTGCGGCCTTAATAAAGATGGATTGCCACTTGGGCTGCAAATCATCGGCAATATGTTTGATGAACAGGGCGTCTTAAATGCGGGACTAGCGATAGAAGAACGGGCAGGCTTTACTGCACGTCCGAACAAATGGTGGTGATATGACACAGAAGTACACAGTGCAGGGCGCAACTGGCGAATTTGAGGTCGTTATCGGCCTAGAGGTTCATGCGCAAATCAGCACGCAATCTAAGCTTTTTTCAGGATCATCGACCGAATTTGGCGCTGAGCCTAACAGCCAAGTATCGCTGATTGATGCGGCTATGCCGGGAATGCTGCCCGTTCCTAATATGGAATGTATGCGTCAAGCAGTGCGCACGGGCATGGCATTGGGGGCGCAAATCAACAAATATTCGCGCTTTGACCGTAAAAATTACTTTTATGCCGATTTACCGCAAGGTTACCAAATATCACAGCTCTATCACCCGATAGTTGGTGAGGGCGAGATTGAGGTCACCTTGGATGAGAAAGACCCAGATAGCGCCACCAAGAAAATAGGCGTGGAACGCATTCATGTGGAGCAAGATGCAGGTAAATTAATGCATGATCAGCATCCTACTATGAGCTATGTTGATTTGAACAGATGCGGCGTTGCATTAATGGAAATTGTCTCAAAACCTGACATGACATCACCAAGAGAAGCAGGTGCTTATGTTAAAAAGCTAAGATCAATCCTGCGTTATGTTGGCTCGTGCGATGGTAATATGGAACAAGGCTCTATGCGTGCTGATGTGAACGTAAGTGTGCGCCGCCCTGGTGAAGAATTGGGTACGCGGACCGAAACCAAAAATGTCAATTCGATTCGTTTTTTGATGCAGGTTGTCGAGATTGAAGCGAGGCGTCAGGTTGATCTGATCGAAGATGGCGGTGAAGTGGTACAGGAAACCCGGCTATTTGATCCCAATCGTATGGAAACGCGCTCTATGCGCTCCAAAGAAGATGCGCATGATTATCGCTATTTCCCAGACCCTGATTTGCTGCCCGTGGAATTGGACGATGCTTTTTTGGAAGAATGCCGCTCTAGCCTACCTGAATTGCCCGATGAAAAGCGCTTACGCTATGAGAATGAACTTGGTCTTACCGCTTATAATGCGGCGGTTTTGACGGCGGAATCGGAAACGTCTTATTGGTTTGAAGAATTGCTCGCACAAAGCGTTGAGCGCACGGGTAAATCCGATAAAGATTTGGCGAAGCAATGCGCAAACTGGCTCTTGTCAGAGCTTTTTGGCGCGCTCAATAAGCTTGGTGTGACATTAGAGGAAAGCCCAGTTTCGCCTTCGCAAGGTGCGGAATTACTATCTTTGGTGGCGGACGGAACTATCTCTGGTAAAATAGCCAAAGATGTATTTGAAATTATGCTAGAAACCAAACAAGGCGCAGAGCAAATTGTCGAAGAAAAGAGCTTGAAACAAGTCTCTGATACGGGCGCAATCGAAGCGGCTATCAACGATATAATCGCGGCCAATGAAGATAAGGTCGCACAATATCGCGGCGGTAATGAGCGCCTATTAGGCTTTTTTGTAGGCCAAACAATGAAAGCGATGCAAGGCAAAGCCAATCCACAGATTGTAAATGAAATTTTGAAGAAAATACTTGATAATTAAATATAACCTTGCTTTCTTTGAGTTGTGATCAATTTTGCATCTATATTAAAATATGTGTCAGTTTTTTTGCCAGTCATTTTTGCGGCAGATGTGCAGGCGAATGCGCAAGAAGCAGATAGCAAACCCCTATATGATTTTTCGCAAGATATTACCTCTGATTACAAACCGATAACTGAAGAAGAAAAAGAACTTTGGGAAGCCGCCGATAAGATAGAGGCCAAATTTTTAGAAAATTCATCATCCAAAATTATCGATGATCCCGCATTAAATGCTTATGTTAAAGGCATATTATGTAAGGTTATTGGTGATGAACGCTGCGCTCCGATTAGGCTGTACTTGGTGCGTACCACTCGGTTTAACGCACTTATGGCGCCCAATGGGATGATGCAGATTTGGTCTGGCCTGTTGATCCGAATGGAAAATGAGGCGCAACTGGCATCCATATTGGCCCATGAATATGCCCATTATGTACGCCGCCATAGTTTGCAGACACTGAAATTGGCGAAAAATTTGGAATGGTCCTCCTCTGTGCCTTATGTTGGTTTAATAACGAGCGTGGGTGCTGTCGGTTCAATATTATCATATAGACGTGAAATGGAGAGCGAAGCTGATAAGTTGGCACTTAATTATATTTATGAAGCAGGATATGATCCAAGAGAATCCTCTGAAGTTTGGCGACGATTATTAGCGGAATTTGAAGTGACAAAACCTAAGCGTGAAGAAAGTATATTAGGCACATTTTTCTCAACGCACCCTAGCAGTGAAAAACGTTTGCTAACATTAACGCAAGCGGCTCTGGGCAAGGGTGATCTAACAAATAGTAAGACTAACACAGATATTTATAAAGATGCGCTAGGCGATTGGCGATCAAGTTTTATTAATGATCAATTAGCAGCTAAAGATTATAAAACAGGAGAATATCTGGTCAACCAATTGGCCGAAAATGGTTGGGATAATGATTTATATTATGCCAAGGCTGAATTGTACCGAAAACGTGGAAGAAAGGGCGATTTTGCGCTCGCTGCGCAACAATATCAAAAGGCGATAGATAATGGCTCTGAGAAAGCTGAAAACTGGCGCGGATTAGGCCTTTCTCTCATGCGTGATAATAAACGAGATGATGGTGCGCATGCTCTTCGTGAATATTTAAAAAGATTGCCCGATGCAGTTGATAAAAGTTTGATCCAATTATTGGTACGGACTATTCCGAAAAAAGAGAGTGTTGATGATAGTGAAGAGAGTTTATGACAGAGACTGGCTTATTATGTTGGTGCACGGAAAACTTAGGTTTTTTGATAAAATTTAAAATTATTTCATTTTTACAGCTATAATTGCACAGGATAGGCTTGCCCTTTGCCTCAAGCTTGTATAGACGCGCCTCTGAATTAACACATGCGGGCGTGGCGGAATTGGTAGACGCGCCAGATTTAGGTTCTGGTATCGCAAGGTGTGGGGGTTCGAGTCCCTTCGCCCGCACCATTGGTAAGCTTTATGATCTTGCAAATTATGCGAGATAAGCTTTTTGATGGTATTTTTAAGTTTATAGAGAGCAATTATCATGCAAAGTGTTGAAACGCTAAACGACGGTTTAAAAAGAGCCTATAAAATCACTATAGCAGCTAAGGATATTGACGCGCGCGTTGATGCTGAAGTGAAGAAAATTGCTCCTCAAGTAAAAATGCCTGGTTTTAGACCCGGTAAAGTGCCTGCTAATTTGGTTCGCAAAATGCATGGTGATGCCTTGCAACAAGAAGCGCTTAATGGCACCATTCAAGAAAGCGTTGATAAAGCAATTGCTGAGAATAAATTGCGCCCTGCAGTACAACCGCAGGTAAAATTAAATGAAGATTATGCGCCAGGCAAAGACGTGCTT
Source organism: uncultured Sphingorhabdus sp. (assembly GCA_947501885.1). Lineage (GTDB taxonomy): Bacteria > Pseudomonadota > Alphaproteobacteria > Sphingomonadales > Sphingomonadaceae > Sphingorhabdus_B. The sequence continues at coordinate 291,382 of CANMXN010000001.1, forward strand.
CTTGAAATGGAATTAGAAGTTTTACCTGAAATTGAAACTCCCGAGATTGAGGGATTAGAATTAGAACGCCTTACTGTTGAAGTTGATGATGATGCCGTTGATGCTGCGCTTGAGAAACTATCTGAAGGCCAAAAAAGCTTTGAAACGGCTGCTAAATCATACAAAGCAGCAGCTGGCGATCAGGTGATTATTGATTTTGAAGGTAAAGTTGATGGCATCCCATTCGATGGCGGCAAAGGCGAGTCTATGGCTGTAGAAATTGGCTCTGGTCAATTAATTCCTGGCTTTGAAGATCAGTTGATCGGTTTAAAGGCAAATGATGACACGATAATCAATGTGACCTTCCCAGAAGATTATAATGCGGAAAACCTTAAAGGCAAAGATGCGACTTTTGATATTGTGGTTGGAGAGGTTAAAAAGCCAGTAGACACCAAAATTGATGATGACATGGCCAAAAACTTTGGTTTGCAAGATTTAGAACAACTCAAAGGCCTTCTTAAAACGCAGGTTGAACAAGAAATGAATGGTTTGACGCGTACTTATATGAAGCGCCAATTGCTTGATACGCTTGCTGCTGACCATGATTTCGAAGTGCCGCCTTCTATGGCCGAGACGGAATTTAATCAAATCTGGCAGCAATTAGAGCAAGAAGCGCAGCGTGAAGAAGACCCAGAAAAGGCCAAAGCAGAAATGGAAAAAGATCGTGAAGAATATCGCGATATTGCTGTTCGCCGCGTTCGTTTAGGTTTGCTTTTGTCTGATATTGGTCATGCGCAAGGCGTTGAAGTGTCTCAACAAGAGATGCAAATGCTCATTACGCAAGCTGCGCAACAATATGGTCCTGAAGACCGTGAAAAATTTACGCAATATATTCAAAATACACCACTTGCAGCGGCGCAATTGCGGGCGCCTATGTTTGAAGACAAGGTTGTTGATGTGTTGTTCGAAAAAGCGAAAGTTACGGATAAAACAGTAACACGCGAAGCATTGGAAGCTGCGATTGAGGCAGATCCTGTGGAGACAAAGAAGGCACCAAAGAAAAAGGCCGCCGCCAAAAAAGACACTGGTAAAAAAGCAGCTGTAGATAAAGGCGATAGCAAGAAAGCTGCGCCAAAGAAGGCTGCTGCTAAAAAGACAAATACGAAAGAAGATGCAAAAAAAGCACCAGCAAAGAAAGCTACAGCTAAAAAAACTGCGGCTAAAAAAGCACCAGCGAAAAAGGCTGTGACGAAAAAAGCTGCCGCAAAAAAATAATATCAAATTAATGGCGCAATATTACGGTCTTATCGATCATAATTTTGCGCCATAAATTTATTTATAGTCTTAGATCATTTTTTGCCTTGAAACTATTGACTATAAAACAGATATAAAGACTATCGCCAATTAATCCTAATAAGGGGCAAATTTAATGTTAGATCCAGATCTCGTTACCAAGAACATCATGGTTGGTATGCAATCAGCACGCGACCAATCATTTTTTGATATTTTCTCTGCTCTTTTGCAAGAGCGTATCATATTTGTGACGGGGCCTGTTGAAGATAATATGGCTGCAATGATTTCGGCACAATTGCTATATCTAGAATCGAGTAATCCGAAAAAAGATATTTGGATGTATATTAATTCACCGGGCGGTGTTGTCACTGCGGGTATGGCGATCCATGATACGATGCAATATATCCGTCCTAAAGTTGGTACAGTCTGTATTGGCCAAGCGGCCTCTATGGGTAGTTTCCTGCTTGCCGCTGGTGAAAAAGGCATGCGTTATGCCATGACAAATGCGCGTATAATGGTGCATCAACCCTCTGGCGGTGCGCAGGGCATGGCCTCTGATATTGAAATCCAGGCCAAAGAAATTTTGCGTATTAAAAAGAGCATGAATAATCTTTATGCGGGTTATACAGGTAAGCCTTTGAAAGACATAGAAAAGGCAATGGACAGAGATACATTTTTGGAAGCCGATGAAGCCAAAAAATTTGGTTTGATTGACGAAGTTTTCTCAAAACGTCCAGAAAGCAAAGATGAATAATCATTAGGATTGTTTTATTGGAGCAAAAAAGAAGCTGTAAAGTAGTTTTTAACCAATAAAATTATAAGCCTGATTAATATGCTAAACTATATAGTTTACGCTATTGCCAAAACCTGTGCTCGCATTACGATAGAGGGAATCAGGTAATAATATTCGTATTTAAGGATTTGTATGACGAAATTGAGCGATTCAGACGGTAAAAGCACATTATATTGCTCATTCTGCGGAAAGTCTCAGCATGAAGTGCGTAAACTTATTGCAGGGCCTACCGTCTTCATATGCGATGAATGCGTTGAATTATGTAATGATATCATCAGAGAAGAAATAAAAGGCGCTGGTACTGTTCGCAAAGATGGCGAAGTTCCGAGTCCTCAAGAGATTTGTGATTTATTGGACGATTATGTCATTGGACAAGCGCAAGCGAAACGAGTCTTATCCGTTGCTGTTCATAATCATTATAAGCGCCTCAATCACGCCGAAAAAAATAAGGATGTTGAACTAGCTAAATCTAATATCTTGCTTGTTGGCCCAACGGGGTGCGGTAAAACATTACTTGCGCAAACATTGGCGAAAACATTTGATGTTCCCTTCACTATGGCCGATGCAACGACTTTAACCGAAGCGGGTTATGTCGGTGAAGATGTTGAGAATATTATTTTAAAACTTCTACAAGCTTCTGATTATAATGTGGAAAAGGCCCAGCGCGGTATTGTTTATATTGATGAGATCGACAAAATCACCCGTAAAACTGAGAACCCATCTATTACGCGCGATGTATCGGGTGAGGGGGTTCAGCAAGCCCTTCTAAAACTTATGGAAGGCACAACTGCCTCTGTTCCTCCGCAAGGTGGCCGTAAGCATCCTCAACAAGAATTTCTTCAGGTCGATACCACCAATATATTATTCATAGCTGGCGGTGCCTTCGCTGGCTTAGAAAAGATTATTAGCAATCGCCTTGAAGGCAAATCTATCGGCTTTGGTGCTAATGTTGCGGACCCTGATGAACGGCGTACGGGTGAAATCCTTAAACAAACCGAACCCGAAGATATGCTAAAATTTGGTTTAATCCCTGAATTTGTTGGGCGTTTACCAGTATTTGCTACCTTAGAGGATTTGGATATTTCTGCATTGGTGCAAATATTGTCTGAGCCCAAAAATGCTCTGACCAAACAATATGCGAAACTTTTTGCAATGGAAGATACAGTGCTCACGTTCAAACATGATGCATTGGAAGCCGTTGCGAAAAAAGCGATCGAACGCAAAACAGGGGCACGTGGTTTGCGCTCTATTTTAGAAGCAATTTTGCTTGATACAATGTTTGAATTGCCTAGCCTTGATGGCGTTACGGAAATAGTGGTTGATAAAGATGTGGTCGAAGGCCGCAAAGAACCAATACGTGTTTTTGAAAAGAAGAAAAAGCAATCTCAAAAAGAAAATGCGGCTTAAAAGCCAATCTTAATTATATAAGTAAATCAGTTACCTAATAGATACATGCGTCTAATTTATCGCGCCTGACGGTGATTATTCTTGCAGTGATAGTGCGGCCATAGCGGCGAGTAAAGCCGCTAGGAGCGATAACAGCGCGTTTCTTGGGTAAAGGCAGAGCTGCGGCGATTTTCGCGGCTTCCAATGCAGTTAAATTTTGCGCTGATTTTCCATAATATCGCTGCGATGCTGCTTCAACACCATAGGTTCCGATACCAGTTTCGGCTATGTTGAGATAAACCTCCATAATGCGTTGTTTATCCCAAATATTTTCAATTAAAAATGTGAAATATGCTTCTAAACCTTTACGGAAATAACCTCCTCCTTGCCAGAGGAAGGCGTTTTTTGCGACTTGTTGACTAATGGTGGAACCACCACGCAATTTTTTACCTTGGCGATTATTATCATATGCTCTTTTTATGGCATCTCGGTCGAAACCATCATGCGAGCAAAATTTACTATCTTCTGCGGCGATTATGGCGCGATGCATATCATCATCAATTTTTGAGAGAGGTACCCACTCGCGCTTGGCACCATTTTCATCCATCATCATTGTTGCTGTAATTGGAACTTGAATATATTTATAAAGAAACACCCATAATATGCTGAATAACAATAAATATATAGATATTTTGATTATGAATAATATAAGACGAAGGATGACAGAGCGTTTTTTTGCTTCAGCCATCCTTATTATCTTATGTTACGCCAATGCGCCGTTGCCGATAATATTTTTATCGGTAGCAATACGCAGCATTGCCTTTTGTAATTTCTCGAACGAACGGGCCTCGATTTGGCGGATACGTTCACGGCTCACTGAATAGATTTTGCTCAATTCTTCCAGAGTTTTAGGCGAATCTACCAAACGGCGCTCGGTTAAAATATGTTTTTCTCGATCATTAAGATCATCCATCGCCTCAGATAGCATCTCATGGCGTTGATGCGCTTCTTGCTTATCAGCAATAGCCTTGTCTTGAAGCGGCTCTTGGTCTTCGAGCCAATCTTGCACTTGACCTTCGCCATCTTCATTCATTGGCATATTGAGCGAACTATCGCCGCCGCGAGCCATACGCCGATCCATATTGACGACTTCGGTTTCACTGACGCCTAAGTCCGTAGAAATTGTTTTAATATCATCTGGGCTTAACTCACCATCTTCGAAGGATTGTAAGTTATTTTTCATACGGCGTAGATTAAAAAATAATTTCTTTTGTGCTGCAGTGGTCCCAATTTTTACGAGGCTCCAGCTACGCAAGATAAATTCTTGCATGGAAGCTCTGATCCACCACATAGCATAAGTTGCTAGGCGAAAACCGCGATCGGGATCAAATTTTTTAACCCCTTGCATGAGGCCAATATTACCTTCGGAAATAAGATCGCTAACGGGCAATCCATATCCGCGATAGCCCATAGCTATTTTGGCAACTAAGCGTAAATGTGAGGTTACTAATTGTGCCGCTGCATCGCTATCTTCGTGTTTTTGATAGCGTTTTGCGAGCATAAATTCTTGATCTGGTGTTAGAACAGGGTATTTTTTAACTTCTGTTAGATACTGATTAAGGCTTGTGTCCCCCCCTAAGGCTGGGATTGTGGCCGGAACATTCTTCTTAGACATATTCACTTCTTCCTTATATTATGCTGCCTTTGGGCCTCATCAAGCACCCATTGGTTCAGCGATTTACTGGTAACTTATAACATAAGCTCCCTTAACAATTCCTGCATATCTGCTGGAAGGTTACTCTCAAAATAAATTTTTTTACCAGTTATAGGATGAATAAACCCTAGAACTGCTGCGTGCAAGGCTTGTCTGTCGAAATTTGTGTAAATTGGTCGAGTTTTTATCGACTTTTGTCGAACATTATAGACTTTGTCTCCAATCAAGGGGTGTCCTATATGTTTCATATGAACACGAATTTGATGAGTGCGGCCTGTTTCCAGTGTACAGCGCACCAAAGCAGCGTGATGCAAATATTGTTCAGCATGATAATGAGTAATGGCATGTTTGCCCTTTTCAACCACGGCCATTTTTTTGCGATCATATGGTGATCTACCAATATATGTTTTGATAGTGGCTTTGGTTTCTTTCGGATGGCCCGTTACAATGGCTAGATATTGCCGATTAATATCATGCGCTGCAAATAATGCACTTAAACCTATATGCGTTTTATCATTTTTAGCTGCTACGATTAACCCCGATGTATCTCGGTCAATGCGGTGCACAATGCCAGGGCGCTCTATACCGCCAATACCCGACAGGGCGCCTTTGCAATGATGAAGTAAGGCATTGACCAAAGTTCCATCTGCATGACCCGCCGATGGGTGGACAACCAATCCCGCTGGCTTGTTAACGATTATCAAATGTTCATCTTCGAAAACTATGTCTAATGCTATGTCTTGCGCTATAGCAATATCAGGACGGGGTTCTGGAATTGTGAGCGAAAAAGCCTTGCCAGCAAATTTTTTGCTAGATGCCGAAGTAATAATCTGACCATCAATTTCTAAGGCGTTATTAAGAATGAGACTTTTTATCCGCTCACGTGATAAATCGGGGAGGGCGCCGCTTAAAGCTTGATCAAGCCTACCGATTCCTATTATACCTTCTTTGATAGATTTTTCCCCATTCATCTCATAGATATGTGCAATGCTATTATGTTTATCAAGACATGATTATGATCAATTGCTTCTATGGGCACAAAATGCCCATCCCTCTGAGTGCTGCGGCTTAATTTGGGGGCATATCGATAGGAATAATGATTATCGGACAGAATCTCTCGAATGGACAGAGAATGTTGCTGAGGATCCGTCTCAATATTTTGAGATTGACCCAAAAGCATTAATCCTGGCCGCTAAAAAAGAACGAATGGGTCAAAAACAATTGCTTGGTTATTTTCATTCGCATCCCAATGGTGTGTTAATGCCTTCATCATATGATGCAGAAATGGCTGATATCATTGGAATGATTTGGGTTATTATAGCGGATGGAGAGATAACCGCCTGGTTACGCCAAGATGGTAGCGGACTTCATAAAGCATTTAAGGGCATAGATATTGAAATAATGGCTTGAAACTGATGATGACAAAGGCCAATGAATCGCATAATATCGCCGAGCGTTAATTATGATCACAACGCTATATTTGCCTATATTTAATTTGACTATCTTTACAGAGGAATTGCAATCATGACCGACCATAATGTTGATTTAGCGAGCCTATTATGCTCGCGCCTATGTCATGATCTGCTTAGCCCAGTTGGTGCTATGAATAATGGTTTAGAACTTTTAGCCGATGAAAATGATCCTGAAATGCAAAAAAGATGTATGGAATTATTGGCAGAAAGCGCAACTTCTGCTGCTAATAAGTTAAAATTTTTCAGACTAGCCTTCGGTGCAGCTGGTGGATTTGGGCCGAGTGTTGACCCCAAGGAAGCAAAGGCTGTAATCGGATCGATGCTCCGCAAAGACCGAACAGAATTGCAATGGGCAGTGCCTGATGGGCTGATGCCCAAAAATGCTGTTAAAATATTACTCAATATCGCTTTGATTTCCAATGAAGCCATGGTTCGCGGTGGTACGTTGCAAATTGGTGCGGAGGTTAGAGAGGGTGAATGTGAAATTGTTATCGGTGGAACGGGGCCTAAAGTGATTTTCGATGAATCTATTAAAATGGCATTGTTGGGCGAATTGGACTCATCAAAAATAGATAGCCGTACTGCTGCGGCTTGGATGGTGCATGATCTTGCTAAGCAAGGTGGAGGAATGGTGCAATTTAATCAGAGCGATGCTGAGAATTTTGTGATCGGGGCAATCGCGAAAATATCTGCCTAAAACTTAAGCGCAGAAGTTTTACCATTTATAATTATATTTTAAAAAATTATTAACCATCTTACTTCATATCATTTGATGCAATATCTAGCCTGCCGATTGGCCATGCATCAGGAATATGATTATGATGGACGAATTACTTAATGATTTTGTGTCTGAAACCAGAGACAATTTAGAAGCTTTGACTTCGCATTTGCTTGATTGGGAAAAAAACCCCAGTGATAGCCAGTCTGTCGATAGTATTTTTCGTTTTGTTCATACGGTTAAAGGCAGTTGCGGTTTCTTAGAACTACCGCGATTATTAGAGCTTAGCCATGCTGCTGAAGATGTTATGTCCGAAGCAAGAGAAGGCAAAATTTTACCAACGTCAGCATTGGTATCTACCGTGTTAGATGTGGTTGATCAGATTGGATTATTAGCAGAATCTATTGAGAATAAAATTGATGTCGCCAATAATGATAATGCATTGGTTGATGCCATGTATGATGAGCTTAAGAAAGCACGTATCACAAATAAAACTGATAAAGACTCTATTGCCCTAGATATTGATAATATCAAAGAAGACGGCAATGCTAGCAATAGTGAAATAGTAGGTAATGATAATCAAACCTATAATGATATTAATAGCAATCGGACGATTAGAGTTTCGTTAAAAGTGCTGGATAATTTGATGTCGGGTGTGTCAGATTTGGTATTAGCCAGAAATGAAGTTTCTCGCAAATTACGTGATGTACTCGATACAGGCGAAGTTGATTCTGCTTTTGGTCGATTGTCGACATCGGTTGCTGAAATGCGAGATGCCGTTGGTTTGATGCGGATGCAAAATATTGATCGCTTATTTTCATCGCTGCCTAGACTTTTAAGAGATATTAATAAAGAGCTTAATAAAAATATTGAACTGCATATAGATGGCAGTGAGGTAGAGATAGACCGCGAAATGGTTGAAGCTCTGAGAGATCCTTTGACGCATATCATTCGTAATGCTGCTGATCATGGTATTGAATCTACGGAAGATCGCTTGGCTGCGGGTAAAAGCGCAACTGGCAATATTCAAATTAACGCGCGTCAATCTGGCAACCAGATATTGATTGAGATTATTGATGATGGAGCTGGAATTGACATTAATAAATTGCGTCAGAAAGTTATTGCATCCAAATTAATGTCTGCGGCCAAATGGGAAGGTTTGTCTGAGAAAGCCAAGCTAGATATGATTTTTGCACCAGGTCTATCAACCGCAGATACTATAACATCAATATCGGGTCGCGGTGTTGGTATGGATGTTGTACGGAATAATATTAATCGTATTAGCGGTTCTATAGATGTTGAGAATTTTGAAGGTGAAGGTTTAAAAATAACATTAAGCCTGCCTCTAACATTGTCAATTATAGCAGGCCTTTCAATACGTTGCGGAAATCAGATGTTTGCTATCTCTCGTTCGGCGGTGCAAGAATTAGTGTTACACACGAACAAAAATGTAATCATTGAAGAAATTGGCGGAACGCAAGTTGCTTGTATTAGAGGCGAGCGTTTGGCGTATATTAAATTATCAGACCTTGTTGCTATGGATGAAACAGATGATAATCTGAATAATGATGTAATTCATAATAGCAGAACATTGGTTGTTATTAAGCCAGCAATAGGCAAAAATTATGTTATGGATGTCGATGCTGTTTTAGACAATGAAGAGTTGGTGGTAAAACCTGGCGCGCCTTTATTGATGGCGTCAGGGCTCTATGCAGGAACATCATTACCAGATAATGGTATGCCATTATTATTATTAGATGCAAATGCAATCGCCAATCGTATCGGTGTTGTTAATGAAGAAGAATATCAAGATAATGACAATGAAAACGAAGCCAATGCAATAAAACGTAAATCAGCTTTATTATTTGAAACATTAGATGGCACTCAAAAGGCAATCCGCCTAGCAGTTCTGGACCGTTTAGAAGAAGTCGAAGCTCATAAAATTGGTGACAGTGGCGGAATTAAACGTGTTAAAGTTCAAGATAGCTTATATGAGATATTTGGTCTTGAAGATGTTCCAGAAAATGGGATGGTTCGTATGCTTAGACTATCTGATGGAGAACAATTGAAGTTCTTGGTAGTTAAAGAAGTATTAGATATATTCAAATTGGACGATAATATTGCTCCAAGCCGTCACCCCGAGAGAGTTGAAGGCGTTTTATCCATATTTGATAAACAGGTTGAATTGCTCAACCCTTATCAATTCTTTGAGCACGGTGCCGCAGTGCAGATTTCTCATGAGCATAAACCATTATGCTATATTCGTTCTGGTGAGAATGATGAATGGGGTAATAAAATGCTCCTGCCGCTTCTAAATGCAGCGGGATACCGCGTGAGTACAGATGAGAAAGATGCCGAAAATGCTGATGTAATATTAGCGATGGATGCTGATGATGTTAAATCAGAAGAAGTCCCTAATAATCAGGTTAATTTGAGACAGAATATGGCGGCGAATGAAAATATACCAAATAGTATATACCGTTATGATCGATTAAGCTTATTAGCTGCGATTGAATCAAAGATATCAAAGGGATAATGATATGGAAGGTTTATTTTTAGTAGCAAAAATTGCTGGTGAGCGTGTCGCAATACCAAGCAATGAAGTTGAATCCGTGGTACGTGTTAGAAACTATGTTCCTGTTCCCGGTGTAAGTCCAGTTATCTCAGGGTTATTTGCTCTGCGCAGCCGTGTACTTACATTGATTGATACTCAATATCATATTAGCGGGAAAAGTGGTTCTATTGAGAATGGTGCATTTTGTGTTGTTACTGAAATTGATGGTCATCCATATGGATTGATCGTTGATACAGTTGAGGATGTTGTAACAGTTAATGAAGATGCATTGGATAATATTGGTTTTGCAAATGGGAAGTGGCGATCTTTATGCAAAGGTATGATCACACATGACAATAAATTGTTATTATTGCTTAATACATATGCATTGATTGATATTAAAAATATAGCTGCATAAAAACATATATTTTAACCATTCGCTAAGACAATTTGGTTACCACTAAATCTTGAAACATAAGTGGGGCAGAAAATGAAATCTTGTTTGATAGTTGATGATAGTAAAGTTATCCGAAAAGTTGCACGCCATATTTTAGAAGCAATGGAATTTAATGTTTCAGAAGCAAGCGATGGGCAAGAAGCTCTGATAAGCTGTAATGATAATGATCATGATGTTATTTTGCTTGATTGGAATATGCCTGTGATGAGCGGAATGGATTTTCTTAAGAAATATAGACAGACAGACGGTACTGCAAAAGTTATTTTTTGCACAACCGAGAATGGCGTTGGTCATATACAAGCCGCCATTTCTGCTGGTGCTGACGAATATGTTATGAAGCCGTTTGACCGCACGACACTGGAAAGTAAGTTACAGATTGTGGGTTGCTCATAAATAGGGCGCTCACATGACATATCAAGCCCAACCTAAATTTTATTCTGAACGTCAAGAACAAGGCAAGATTAAAGTTGTTTTGGTCGATGATAGCAATGTTGCGCGTTCAATATTTGAACGTGTATTATTATCTAGCGGTCATATAGAAATAGTTGGATGTGCACAAAGCGCCAGCGAAGCTATTGAATTGCTAGATATTGTTAAAGCTGATATTATTTTATTAGATATAGAAATGCCAAATCGAACAGGTTTGGAGGCTTTACCCGAAATTATTGAAAAAGCAGATGGCGGTAAAGTCATCATCGTTAGCTCTTTCGTTGACACAAACGGTCCTGCCGCAATTAAAGCGCTCTCGCTTGGCGCGTGTGATACTTTATCAAAGCCAGGTAAATCTGGGGTACGTGGGGATTTTTCTAAGCAATTAGTCGATATGGTTATGCGTTTAGGTGGTAAGAGAAAACACATAAGCAACATTCCTAATCTGCCGATAACTTTACCAGAAATAGAAAAACCTAAGGCGATATTTATTGGAGCTTCAACGGGCGGGATACCATCAATCGAAGAATTTTTAAAAAATATATCGAAAAATGTAACGGCTCCTATTTTTATTGCTCAACATTTACCTGATGTATTCATTAGCTATTTTGCTAGGCAATTATATCTTATGTCAAAACGTAAGATTATCTCAATATATGAGAAAACAAAAATAACTGACGGTAATATATATTTGGCACCGGGCAATGGACATATGGTTGTTGAGAAAACACGGTCCAATATATTTGTTAATAAGATCGATGAATATGATGATAGCTATTATACACCGAGTGTTGATGCATTATTTCATTCCGCAGCCAATGCCTATGGTTCTGATGCCTTAGCAATGATCCTAAGCGGCATGGGGCAAGATGGTTGTAAGGGAGCCAAAAGCTTAGCAAATAGTAATTCAACCATTTGGTCACAAGATCAAGAGAGTTGTGTCGTTTGGGGAATGCCAGGAAGTGCTGTTAAAGATGGTACAAGCAGTGCGCAATTAAAACCACAAGATATGGCTGAAGCTGTAAATAAGGCTTTTTCATCATGAATACGCAGGCTAATTCTTATTCTTTTAGGGCCCTGTCCGAAATTCTTGAAGAAAGAACGGGACAAACATTATTGCCTAATCGGCATTTCCGTATTCAATCATCCTTGCAACCAATAATGCGGCAACATGGAATTCCTGATCTGGATGCGCTTGTATCCGTTATCAAAAGCGCGGCTAATCGAGAATTAGAGACAAGTTGTCTGGAAGCAATTTTGAACAATGAAACTTGTTTTTTCCGAGATCAAGCCAACTTCGCATTATTAACAGGACCAGTGCTGGATAATATTCGAGAAAAACGTGAAAAAGAACGAAAAATCCGTATATGGTCTTCAGCAAGTTCTTATGGGCAAGAAACATTGTCATTGGCTATCTCATTCGCAGAGAACCATCATAAATGGGTTGGTTGGGATATTGAAATTATCGGAACAGATGTTTCTCATTATGCATTAAATAGAGCCAAAAAGGGGCGATATAGTCAATTTGAAGTGCAGCGCGGTTTGCCTATTGGATTATTACTGAAATATTTCAAACAAATCGATGAAGATTGGCAGGTCGAGAATAGAATATTGGATATGATCCAATATAGGCATTTTAATATGGTCAATGACAGCTGGTTAATGGGTAAATTTGATTTAATATTATGTCGAAATATGTTGATGTATTTGGGTGATAAAAATAAAAAAATAGCGTTTGCAAACTTGGAGCAAGCAATTAGTCCTCATGGTTATTTGATGCTGGGTGCGTCTGAAACTGTAAGTGGTTTTAGCAATAATTTGACAAGTTGCACGGAGTTCCGAGGGTTTTATAAACATAAAAACCCTCTCACTTAATGTTTATAATCTCATAAAACCATATTCATCTTTATTTGCAAAATCATCTCTATCGCCTAATGATAGAATATGATTTGGACACCTTCGCCTAATTTTGGATTGCGTAAATTGCCGATTTCCATACTTGTTTTGCATTATACTGGCATGCAAGATGGACCTTCTGCAATCAATTGGCTTGCCAATCCAAAATCTGGTGTCTCTGCCCATTATGTTGTCGAAGAAGATGGGCAGATCATACATATGGTTAAAGAAGAAGATCGCGCCCATCATGCTGGTGTGTCTCATTGGCGCGGCATTACAGACGTAAATAGCGCGAGTATTGGCATAGAAATTGTTAATCCTGGGCATGAATGGGGCTATAGGCCTTTTCCAAAAGAACAAATGCTTTCGGTTAAAAAACTCTGTAAACTCATTATCAAGAGTCATGATATTGTTTTACAGAATGTGATTGGTCATAGCGATATTGCGCCTGATCGTAAATCGGACCCAGGTGAGCTTTTTGATTGGGATGATTTGGCGAATGAGGGCCTGGCCATTCAAACACCGAGAGAGAAATTAATTGATCCAGCGTGGGATCATGAAGCTGTGATACGGAATTTACGGCGTTATGGTTATGAAGCAGATGATGATGAAAAAATGATCACTGCATTTCAACGCCGTTTTCGCCGTGATAAAGTCGATGGTAAAATGGACGGTGAGTGCCGTTCTATTTTGCGATCATTATTGTTGGAAACAGCTTAAAATCCTGCTAAGCGATCATTATCAGAGGGCTGGGCGGCCGCGTGATAGCTTTGCTTGAACGAGGAAAGTCCGGGCTCCATGGAATGAAAGTGCCGGTTAATGGCCGGCGAGGGTAACCTCAGGGAAAGTGCAACAGAGAGAAGACCTCATATCTTTGATATGTGAATTTGAAAGGGTGCGGTAAGAGCGCACCGCATGATTGGTAACAATCATGGCATGGTAAACCCCACTTGGAGCAAAACCAAATAGGAACGATCGGGCCTCGGTCCAACTTTATTCCAAAGTTCGTTCGGGTTGGTTGCTTGAGGGTAGAAGCAATTTTACTCCTAGATGAATGGTCGCACAGGCGCACTGCGCTAGACAGAACCCGGCTTATAGGCCCTCTGATATTATTTTACCAATATGATAACGAACTGTTGGCAAAATGATATTTATAACGCTAATAGTCGAACCATGGCTGGAAATAGAAGAAAAGATAATTGGGGTTTCCCTCGTTGGGGAAGTTATGAAGGAGGGCGTGAAGCGCAGACTGTTAAGCTTTGTGATCGCCATAATTGTAATGAAGCGGGAACATGTCCCGCGCCAAAATCTCCTAATAATCCAGACCGTTGGCTATTTTGTGAAAAACATGCTGCCGAATATAATAGAGGTTGGGATTATTTCGAAGGATTAGATAAAGAAGAAGCCGCCGCCCGTGAAGCACAAGAAAAAAGCGATTATTCAGGTTATAAAGAAACCGCGCATTATGGGTGGATGGGAAGTGGCGATGGCAGCCGCAGCCGTGATGAAATGACGGCGCTTGATTTTTTCGATCTTGATAGCGATGCATCGATGGAAGATATTAAATTGGCATGGCGTAAAATAGCCAAAGAAACCCATCCCGATGTTAATCCTGGTAATGAAGAAGCTGCGACTAAGTTTCAGCAAGGCCAAGCAGCCTTTGATGTTCTGAAAATGGCAGAAGAACAACGTATCTGGAAAGGTTGAATGAGGTTGTTTCCTAAAGCTATATTCTCTTTCTTGTTACTATCCTTTAGCTCTCCATCGATAGCTTATGAACAAAGCTTGGAAAAATCTGAAATAGCAGAAAAAACTCCTGAATATGTAGCGATGGAAAAATTAAATTTCTTAGTAGGGAATTGGGCAGGTGAGGGGGTTTCTTATTCTTCGGATGGTATGGTTTCTGAATATTATGATGAAGAATTTGTTCGCTATGACCTTGATGGACAAATTTTATTAATCAATGCTCGCGGTAGCCGAGATGGTATAACCAGTTATCAGCTTCATACCGTCATATATTTTGACAGCAAAGCAGGGCATTATATATATTCGCCCTATAGTGCCAAAGGCACAAGACCATTTACTTGCGATCTAATAGAGCAGCAATTTATCTGTTATACACAGAGCAGAGACTTCAGACTCATTTTTCAACGCTTACCTAATGGAAAATGGAATGAATATGGTGAGCGTAAAAATGGTGATATATGGCGCAAAACATTTGAAACCAAATTATCTGCGGTTCCATAATATATTTATTGTGAATGCTTACATATAACGCTGTGCGGTTTCTTGAATAAGCGCAATCATATTGGGTATACCCTGTGTGCGGTTGGATGATAATTGCGCTGTCAGGTTAAATGGGATAAGTTTTTCTGTGATATTTATCTTACTAATATCACTTGCGGACTTGCCTTGAACGCTAAGCAAAACAAGTGCGATAATACCTTTGGTTATGGATGCATTGCTATCAGCTAGAAAGTTTAGGCCACCATCGTCATTTTGTGTCGGATAAACCCATACCGATGCGCTGCATCCGCGCACCAGTGTCGCATCATTTTTGAGTGCGTCAGGCATTTCGGGTAATTCACGGCCCAAATCGATTAGCAATCGATAACGATCATCCGCATCAAGAAAGTCATATTCTTCATATATCTCATCTAGCCTATTCATGGAGGCGCAGCTAGCATTATTAACCTAATGAGTCATCCCAAAATCACGGGAAATAACTGTCTTGGTAAAACCATACTGCCTTAAAGATCAATTCCTGCCGCAATTGCTTCTAATTTGCGCACTCTTTCTTTAAGGTCTGCGACTTCAATGCGCGACATGGTCGATGGCTGCGCAGGATTGTTGTCATCTTTTAAGTGCTGCTGCAACTCTTCGCGTTTAAATGCCATCCATTCATTCCAGATTCGCATAGCGCTATATGCCAAAATTGTCATGGTCATAAGAGCGAGGCTGGCGATCATAATATAAAATTGACTATCTTGGTTCATCTCAGCTCCTTCTCCTGATCGGGATTATTTGCTTCTTAATTGTTCAATTTCTCTGTCTAAATCGATTGCTTTGTTGTTATCAGTGGCAATACGTTCCAATGTTTGGACACGTTGTTTTAATTCTTTTACTTCCAAAAGCTGTTGCTTATTGTCATGAGAATTCAGTGGTTTTTTATTACCATCTTTATCTTCTATAATACCACTATCCGCCATATATTTATATTTAGCGCGTAATACGATGGTAATACAGCATGCTATAACTATTGCAGCGACCATTTCGTACGAATTCATATTTGTTTCCTCTTTATCTTAATTCAGTGGTTCATCACGCAGATCTTCTATTTCTTCTGCTAGATAGGTTGCTTTGTCGGTTACCAAACGTTCCAAAACTTGAACGCGCTTTTCTAAATAATCTGTTTTTGCGGTATATTGAGCAGATTTTTCTGCTGTTAATTGGGTTTGCACCTGCAATTGCTCACGCTTATATTGTATCCAAGGTTTTACGAAGACATGCCCTACAACGGCTACAAATCCTAGGGATATGCCTAATGTAATAGCCAATATAGGTATTAATATGGGGTCCATGATATTTCCTTAATGTTTGTCTATTGTACGCAAAGATTCAATCTCTGTACTAAGATGACGGGTGTCTTCGACAATGATCTTTTCAACATTGGCAAGCCTGTCTTTGAAAGATCCCAATTCGGCGCGTAATTGTGCATTTTCTTGACTTAATAATTTCACGCGTTCAACAGCCTCTTGATCTGTCTTGGGGTAAACCGTCTGTCCCCAAGCACCATCCAATGGATAGCCATTTTTGATGCGTAATCGGGTGGTGTAAACCCATCCTGCTACGCTTGCTGCGCCAATTGCTAATGCTCCAAAAATTATGGCTGGAACATAAGGTAAGATTTCTGCTGCTGCGGGTGTCATTATTTTTTCCTATTATCTTAAATTTTCTATTTCTTCAGAAAGGCGCGTTGATTTATCGGTCGCAATACGTTCCAATACGGCTATTCTTTCTTCTAAATGGGTTATTTTCCCAGTAAGATTTTCATTTTCATTGCTAAGAAGTTCAATCTTGCGGTTTGCCTCTTGGTCAGAGGGTTTGGTTTTCCCGCCCCATTCATCTTCTAGGTCATATCCATGCCTTGCTCGCAACCAGTTGTTAATTACCCAACCGCCTGTGGAGATGGCAATAATCGCGATTACAAAAAACGGACTCCCCCAACTCATATATTCCTCCTGTTAAATTCTAACTTATTTTAGGCTATCGATTTCATCTGCCAGCTGTTTATTATTGCTAGTATAATAAATCTCCAGATCGGCCAAACGATGATCGATATCACGAAATTGTGATTTTAATTCACGTGTTGTGCGGGCGGGTGATTGCCGCACACCCTGCCAAAATTTTTGTTGTTCACTATTTTCATACATATGCAGCGGTTTTTTATCAGCAACCACAGCCGCGACAACATAAGCAATGGGAATTAAGGGACCGCCAACCATGAAAGTTAGCATAACAGCGCCTATTCTAATCCATGCAGAATCTATACCAGTATAATCAGCAATTCCTGCGCAAACGCCTTTGATTTTGGCATTTTGTTTATCGAGGTAAAACTTGGTTCTATCGCTAGGCATTTTCAGTTTCTCCCTTCGAACTGATCATCATTTTTGGTTAAATATTTGGTACTATTTTCATCACTAAGGCGCCGCGGAGACCATTCGGGATTATCCTGAGCTGTTAAGCGTTCAACGGTTTCTAGGCGTTCTTCGAGACGGCGGCCTAATGCATTCATTTCATCAAGTATTCGTTCATCATCATTGGTGAGCGTCGCTGCTGTTTTCCATTTGGTAACATAATGAAATATCATCCAGGGTAGACCGAGGAAAATTGTGGGAACTACCACGATGGGGACAATGATATCTTCCATATTTTAAACTTCTTTCTTTGTATCTAATGCTTTTTTCATGGCTTCTAATTCTTCATCAATTTCATCAACCGATTCCAAAGCGGCGATTTCATCACCTAGAGACTGTGGAGCTTCACTGCCCATACCCATGGCATCAGCACGTCCTTCTGTATAATCAACTTCACGTTCCAAAACATCAAAACGAGAGAAAGCTTCTTGAACTTTATCGCCATTATACATGGTGCGTAATTTCACTCTATTCTCTGCGCTTTCTAGGCGGGTCATCAGACCATTTTGACGGGAACGCGCATCGGCTAGTTTCTTTTGCAGCATGGCAATATCTTTTTCATTGGCTCTTAAAGCATCGCTTAATACTTTAACCTCTGCACTTAATTGAAAATGCATTTCACTGGCCTTGCGTTTCTCAACAAGCGCTGCTTTTGCCAAATCTTCACGTCCTTTTGATAGCGCTAATTGCGCTTTCTCAGTCCAATCATTCTGCAAAGCATCCAATTTATCAATATGCCGCTGTAATTCTTTTTTGTCTGCAATGGTTCTGGCAGCAGAAGCACGAACTTCAACCAATGTTTCTTCCATCTCTAAAATGATCATGCGGATCATCTTCATCGGGTCTTCCGATTTGTCGAGCATGTCGGCAAAATTGGCAGCAACTATGTCGCGTGTTCGTGAAAATATACCCATAGGGAAACTCCGTT
Source organism: uncultured Sphingorhabdus sp. (assembly GCA_947501885.1). Lineage (GTDB taxonomy): Bacteria > Pseudomonadota > Alphaproteobacteria > Sphingomonadales > Sphingomonadaceae > Sphingorhabdus_B. The sequence goes on from CANMXN010000001.1 coordinate 309,698, forward strand.
TTGTTTGTAGGTATTGGCGAGAAGATTCTATTGTTTCATTTCTTGTATAGAGAGCAGCGATCGGAGCCAAGGCTTTTTGAGGTGAGAGGTCCTCATTTGGGGGAATTGGAGCAAGCTCCGATCGCATCGCTGGGTCGCTTGCTGGAGTTCTGGGAGGATTTCCATTATTTGACCCTGGAGAGAGATTATTGTTCATTTTATAATTCCTATGATGAAACTCCATCATTTATTACTGTTTGGTTATTACTAAGCATGAAGTATGCCAATTTTTAAGCTATTGATAAAATTATATATTCTAAAATAATAATAATTACAGCATAGTATATATTGCCAACAATCTGAATTTAATGCTAATGTTTGGCAATGGAAAGATCGAGTCAATTCATCGGACAATCTACAGCATTTCTTGATGCTTTAGACCGTGCTAGTCAAGCTGCTGTATTAGAGCGTCCTGTTTTGGTTGTGGGTGAGCGTGGTACAGGCAAAGAGCTGATAGCGGAACGTTTGCATCGCCTGAGTTTGCGCTGGGATGGACCGCTAGTAACTATGAATTGTGCAGCTTTGCCAGAAACTCTTATAGAAGCGGAATTATTCGGTCATGAAGCTGGCGCTTTTACTGGTGCTACCAAAGCACGGGCAGGGCGATTTGAAGAAGCAGATGGCGGTACCTTATTTCTTGATGAATTAGGAACGCTTAGCATGGGTGCGCAAGAGAGATTGTTGCGCGCCGTTGAATATGGCGAGATAAATCGTATTGGTTCCTCAAATCCAATAACCGTAGATGTGCGTATAGTAGGAGCTACTAATGAAAATCTACCTTTAATGGTTGATAATCACAAATTTAGAGCTGATTTGCTCGATCGCCTATCTTTTGAGGTTATCACCTTACCTCCATTGCGCGCGCGTGAGGGAGATGTTGAGGTTTTGGCGGAACATTTTGGCAGAAGAATGGCGGCCGAACTGAGTTGGGATAGTTGGCCTGGCTTTGATGATATGGCCAAAAAAGAGCTAGATGAATATGCATGGCCTGGCAATGTAAGGGAATTGCGCAATGTGGTGGAACGGGCTGTATATCGCTCCGGCAATGCGAATGTTGCTATAAACCGCGTTGAATTTGATCCTTTTGAATCGATTTGGACACCAAGCGGTGCCAACTCTTCATCGCTGTCAGCGGGCATAGAAAATGATAATAAAGAAGTAGAGGTTAGGGATGCAACCTCTTTAGAGGTTGATCAACCCATAGAGGTTGAACAAGAACAATATTTGCCATCTATAGAAATTGATGACTTTAGAAAAGCTTCTGAAAATTATGAAAAAATGATATTAGAAGCGGCTATGGAGAAGCACCGCTATAATCAGAGGCAAACGGCAGCTTCGCTTAACCTAAGTTATGATCAACTTCGCCATTGCTTAAAAAAATATGATATGTTGGGATAATTTTATCATAGGGGCATGACATTTGCCCTACATATAGCTAAAGAGACTTAAATTTAACATGATAGAGGACGCAGCATGACATTCATTCTTCCCGATTTACCATATGCAAAAGATAGTTTTGGCGATATTATTTCAGCCGAAACATTTGATTATCATCATGGCAAACATCATAATGCCTATGTAGGTAAAACCAATGATTTTGTCGCGGCTGACAGCTCATTATCTGGAGCAAGCCTCTCAAATGTAGTAAGAAAAGCAAAAGAAACGGGCAATGCAGGTCTTTTCAACAATAGTGCGCAAATCTGGAATCACAGCTTTTACTGGCTCGGCCTTTCTCCAGAAAAACAAGCGCCTACAGGCAAATTAAAAGATATGATCGATGAAGCATTTGGTTCTACCGATGGCTTTTTGGAGCAGTTTAAAACCGAAGCCGTTGGCCATTTTGCGAGTGGTTGGGCTTGGCTCATTCTCAATAATGGCAAATTGGAAATCACATCATTGCATGATGCCGATACGCCAATCACACATGGTATGACACCGCTGTTAACACTCGATGTTTGGGAACATGCCTATTATGTGGATTATCGCAATGCACGTCCAAATTATGTTGATGCTTTGCTCCAAAACAGCATCAATTGGGACTTTGTAGCACAAAATCTTGATGGCAACGGCGTATCACGCGCAGACCAAGGCTGAAATTAAGATAAATTATAGAGCCTCAAAACCTGAAATATGGTTTTGGGGCTTTTCTATGTCCGCAATTTTGTTAAGAAGATATGAGGGCGGAGCCGAAACTGACGGTGGAATAATATTACCGTGAAAATAGGGCCATTAGTAGGGGAGCATATTGTGACAAGTGCAACGGTAAAACATGAACCGAGCAAAAAAGAAATACGGCTTGTTATTGCTGCATCTTCTGCGGGCACAATTTTTGAATGGTATGATTTTTTTATATATGGCACTTTGGCGGCAATTATCGGAGAGACATTTTTCCCAAGCGGTAATCAAACCTTAGAGACATTATTGGTTTGGGCAGGTTTTGCTATTGGTTTTGGTTTTAGACCCCTAGGCGCTGTTTTATTTGGTTTTCTTGGTGATAAGGTTGGTCGTAAATATACATTTTTGGTGACCGTCACCTTAATGGGCGTAGCTACCGCTGGCGTTGGCTTGTTGCCATCGGCTGCGACTATTGGGCTAGCAGCCCCGATCATCATCATTCTTTTACGCATATTACAAGGCTTAGCTTTGGGCGGCGAATATGGCGGCGCGGCTATATATGTTGCCGAGCATAGCCCCCCCGATAAACGCGGTTTTTACACTAGTTTCATTCAAGCCAGTGTTGCTGGTGGTTTTGTCTTAAGTTTGATAGTAGTTTTATCATGTCGTTATTTGATGCCGACTGATGTTTGGGAAAGTTGGGGATGGCGCGTGCCATTTCTATTATCACTGCTGCTGTTAGCGATTTCATTATGGATGCGGTTAAAATTATCCGAAAGCCCTGTTTTCAAAGCAATGAAAGAGGCTGGCGAGATTGCAAAAAACCCTGTCAAAGAAAGTTTTACATATCCAGGTAATACCAAACGTATATTAATCGCATTATTTGGTGTTGCAGCGGGTTTAACGGTCATTTGGTATACGGCAATGTTTAGCGGACTGACTTTCTTAAAAGGTCCAATGCGAGTGGAGCCAGTGATTGCTGAAATGATAGTTGGTTTTGCGGCTGCCTGTGGCCTCGGTTTCTTTATATATTTTGGAAGACTATCTGATAAAATTGGCCGCAAAAAACCAATTGTCTGGGGCTATGCACTCACTATGCTTGCCGTCTTTCCTTTGTTTTGGATTATTGGTGGACAGGCAAACCCTGGGCTTTCAGCTGCTTTAGAAAAAGCGCCTATAACCATTAGCGGTCAGCAATGTGATTATAGCCCTTTTGCTGATATACAAGAAAGTCAGTGCGGTAATATAATCCAATCCGTTGCTAGCAAATCATTACCCTATGATGTGATTGAGGGTGATGGCGCGCCAATATTAAGCATTGGTGATAATGCTATCGCGGATCTTAATTATGAAAATGAAGCGCAAATACAAAAAAGTAATGCAATTATTGATACCGCATTTGAAGAAGCTGGTTATGACTTCTCGAAAGTTGTTCCGCCAGCAACAAATATTCTCTTTATCATATTCGCCTTGGTGGGTTTAAGTGCTCTATCTGGTGCAACATATGGACCAGTGGCGGCATTATTGTCTGAAATGTTCCCTGCCAAAGTGCGTTACAGCAGCATGTCTATACCTTATCATATAGGTGCAGGTTATTTTGGTGGTTTCCTGCCATTGATTGCCAGCTTAATTGTAGCGATGACGGGTGACCTATATTCTGGTTTATGGTATACAATCGGCATTACATTCATTGCATTTATAGTGGGCGCATTGGGATTGCCTAATGGGAAAATAACCGAGTTTGAAAATGGCTGAAATTCAGCCTAGCCCTATGGCACGATTGACTGTTGATCTAAAAGCAATTGTACAAAATTGGCGCAATTTAAATGAATTATCAGGCAAAGCAGGGGCGGCGATAAAGGCCAATGCTTATGGCTTGGGGGTTAAAGAAGTTGCAAAAGCATTATATGATGCAGGTTGCCGTGATTTTTTTGTTGCTAATTGGAATGAAGCTGATCAGTTAAAATCAATAATAGCAGAAAATACTATATCTGTACTCAATGGTATTGATGATGATAATTTGGCTTATGCTAATGCACACGCTTTTAAGCCTGTTCTTAACACAATTGAGCAGATTAATATTTGGCGCAAACATGGGGCAGGACCATGTGATGTAATGCTTGATACGGGGATTAATCGTCTTGGCATTGCCGAGCCGCAATTAAGCGCCGACATATTTGAAGGCCTCAATATTGATATCTGTATGAGCCATATGGCGTCTGCCGATGAAGATGTTGCGCAAAATGAAGCTCAACGTAAAAATTTTGATGCAATAACACAAAGCATCACCTGTAAACGCAAAAGCCTTTCCAATAGTGCTGCAATCGCTCTGGGTAAAAACTATCATTATGATCTAACGCGGCCTGGGCTATCTCTATATGGCGGTGTTCCGCGCAGTGAGTTAGGGGACATTATTGCGCCTGTTCTAAAGATCGAAGCTAAAGTCTTACAAGTGAGGCAAGTCTATAAAGGTGATAAGATTGGATATAATGGCACTTATATCTGCGAGAAAGATATGAAAATCGCCACTGCTGCTCTTGGATATGCTGATGGTTATCTCAGAGCTTTTTCAAATGCTGGCTATGCATATTTTGATGATATTTCCATACCAATCATTGGTCGAGTCTCTATGGATTTAATTATATTGGATGTTAGCAATGTACCAAATATGAGTGAAAAAAATTGGCTTACTGTAGATTTTAACCTGCCTTTAGCGTCAAAAATATCAAATATCTCGCAATATGAATTATTAACTGGCCTGGGTAAACGTTATCAGAGATTATATGTTTGATATAGCAATTAATCCAAGTAAATATCTGTTTTTGTTATATTAAAATAAAAATATTTCGACATAATCTATTATTTTAAAAAATCTCATTAAAAAATATTTATATTAAAACAAGAAAACCATTCGTTAATGTTGCATTAATGCGACATATTTTTTTTTTCTTGCATGACGTGTGTTTTAGCCTTTGCAACCCCGCCAAGCTTCATCCATATGGTAACCATTGAAATTTAATTTATATTTAGTTTTGGTACAGGGAGCAAGTTATGAAATTGAAAAATACGATATTTTTTACTACTGCAGCAACGGTTGCATTAGTATCTATGCCTGCAATGGCGCAGGAGGCCGATATAAGTGATGATACCTCGGTTGACTCTATAGATGATGATGAAGGAGGTATTGTTGTTACTGGTTCACGTATTCGTAGTAACAATTTAGAAGGTATAGAATCAACAACTGTTGTTGATTCTGAATTTATTCGTGATCGTAACTTTGTTAATCTGGCTGATGCTATTAACAACTTACCTCAATTTAGAGGTTCAGTAACACCTAATGGTGGACAATCTGGTTTTGGTGGCGGTGTTAACTTTGTTAACAACTTTGGCCTTGGTTCAAACCGTACCTTAACGTTGGTTAATGGGCGTCGCGTTGTGTCATCTAATACACCCACACCATTTGGCCCAGGTGCTCCAGGCATTCAGGTTGACCTTAACATCATACCTACTGCCTTGATTAAAACTACAGATATCGTCTCTACAGCAGGTGCGCCTGTTTATGGCTCCGATGCTATTGCGGGAACTGTGAACGTTATTCTTGATGATAAATATGAAGGGCTTTCTTTAAACGCTACTGCAGGTCTTACAGAAGAAGGTGATAACTTTACTTATCGTTTTGAAGGTGTTTATGGTACAAGCTTTGCTGACGGGCGCGGACATATTCAAGTTTCCTCATTCTATGTTGAAACCGATGGCGTTCTAAGTAGTCAACGCCAATTTAATCTTGATAATGTTGAAAATGAACCCAATACAATTAATGGTTTCCGTGTGGACCCATCTTTAGCACTTGATACAGGGCCTGCTGACGGCGTTCCTGCTCAAGTGTTGTTTAATAATGTGCGTTTATTCCCACTATCTAATAATGGTGTTATCTTCGGCGGTCCACTTGGTGTTTCTTTCGCTGGTGGTGCACAAAATGGTTTGAGCGGAACAGGAGCTTTTGGTTTTGATGCGAATGGTAATCTAATTCCATTTAATCCAGGAACACGTCCGCTTAACGCTGCAGGAACCGCTGCAACAGGTATTCGTGGTTTTGGTGGAGACGGCTTCCAATTTGTTGATTTTGGTCAAATTACATCTGACTTACGTCGTTTCGGTGCTAATGTGTTTGCTAATTATGATCTTACAGATAGCATCAATATATTTACTGAATTACAATATTATGATGCACGTGCTGATGAATTGGTTCAGCAACCAACATTTAATACCCCCTTGTTCGGTACAGGTGTGAGTGGTGCACTAACGTTCCAATCTGATAACCCATTTCTTACCGATCAAGCCCGTGGTGTACTAGATGCTGCTGGCGTGACGAGTTTCACTGTTTCTCGTGCAAACGTGGGGATTGCTGATTTAACAGGTTTTTCTGAAACTGAGTTAGTACGCGGAGTTTTGGGTGTTAGAGGTGATTTCAAATTCTTAAACCAAAGCGATTGGAATTTTGAAGCGTCTGTTGTCTATGGACAAAGTGAAGTCAGTTCATTTGGTCAAGATATTAACGTGCAAAATTTTGTTAATGCTACCAATGTTACAACAGATGGTAATGGTAATATTGTTTGTGATGCTATGCCTGCAACACCTGTTCAAGCACCTAATGCTGCGGTTCCAGCACCTATAGTTGATGCAAACTGTGTTCCTTTTAACTTCTTCGGGAACAATAATACGGCCGCGGCCCTTAATTATGTTGTGAGTGATAACTTAACAGAATCTATTCTGGAACAAGTTGTATTTAACGTGAACGTTGGTGGTACATTGTTTAATTTCAATGGAAACTCTGTTGGTGTAAACATTGGTTATGAGCATCGTAATGAACAAGGACTGTTTAATCCATCTGAGTTTCAAGAACTTGGTTTGGGGCGTTCAGCTGCGGTTACACCTTTGTCAGGTCAGTTTAACCTAGATGAGGTGTTTGGTGAGCTTTATATTCCATTTATTTTGCCATCAAACGATTCCTTTATTCATAAAGCTGATGTTTATGCTCGAGGACGCTATGTTGATAATACTGTGAATGGTGGTTTCTTCTCTTGGGCAGCTGGTGGTTCGTTTGCTGTTGTTGAAGATTTAGAATTCCGTGGTAACTTCACTCGTTCTTTCCGTGCACCTGCTATCACTGAGTTGTTTGCTCCTCAATCTACGGCGTTTGCTGCTATCCCTGATTTATGTTTCGCAGCAGCTATAACTGGAGGCCCTAATCCAGAAGCTAGAGAACGAAATTGTAATGCTTTCTTGGCTGCGTTCCCAAATATTTCGCGACCACAACTAGCAGCACAAGCTACTGTTCCAATTTTTATTGGTGGTAACCCGCAGCTCGATAATGAGCAAGCTGACAGCTATAGCATCGGCGGTATTTTGCGACCCCGTTGGGTACCTAATCTTGTTATTACAGCAGATTACATCAATATATCTATATCAGATCCTATTGTGAATTTAGCCGCAGCAGCCATTAATGCAGCTTGTTTTGACAATGATGACTTTGATTTAAGTGATCCTGCTAACGGGAACGCATTTTGTTCATTAATTCAACGTGATGCAAATGGTGAAGTTATTAACGATCCTACTAATCCAGGTGTTTTGACAGGACAAATCAATGGCTTTGCTAGTGACTATGAAGGTATTCAGGCTTCATTGCTTTATGATGTTGGCCTCGACGGCTTAGGATTGCCTGGTAGAGTTTCTATTCGAGGTGATTTGACAGTAGTATTAGAGCGTGTCGTAGATAATACAGGTGTTGCTCCTTCTCGCAGCGATGCAGTATTAGGTGACCCTACATGGTCTGGATTGTTACGAGTGAGTTACGCTGATGATAACTGGGGTTTTGGTGTTACAGCTGATTATAATGGTGAAGAATTATTTTCACGATTTGATCGTAATCCTGATGCACGTCAGTTTGATCAACTCGAAGATTTTGTTACCTTTGATGTAAATGCATTCTTTGCAACAGATGATGATTTCCGCTTTAACTTTGTTGTTAGAAATCTGTTTGATCGTCAATGTCAGCGCTTAAATGGTTTCTGTATTCCAGGAAGTGTGAATGATGCATTCGGCCGTACTTTCTCAGCTAGCATCACCAAAGAATTCTAATAATAAATATAAATAATAATAATTAAGGGGCGGTTTTTCCGTCCCTTTTTTTATAATCTGCTCCTTGTGCTATTATATTGCACTGCACTATAAATTGATGGTAGATAAAAGCATAATCAATATTTAGGATATTTAAGCCGTGGTTTCTCGTAAGACAAATAAAGATGGCAGCATCATTATTAAAAAATATGCCAATCGCAGGTTATATAATACAGATACTTCATCTTATATAACATTGGATTTTTTGGCAGAATTAACACGTAAAAAAGTTGATTTTGTTGTTATTGATGCAAAGTCTGGTGATGATATCACCCATAATATTTTGACCCAAATCATTATGGAAGAAGAAGCAAATGGTGAAACTTTGCTGCCAACCGGATTTCTGAAAGAAATCATCTCTATGTATGGAAATTCGATGCAATCTATGGTGCCGCAATTTCTTGATGCATCTATGTCAAACTTTCATAAGAATCAAAAACAGATGAAAGAAGTTCTAGAAAATGTTGTGACTTCTGGACCTTTTGGTGACATTGCTAAGCAAAATATTGAAATGGCCAAGGCTGCCAGAGATGCTATAATGCCCAGCATATTGCGCGGTGAGAGTCAAAATCCCTCTGAAGAAAAAGACTTAAGCAGTGATAAACAAGCTGAAATTGACGCTTTGAAAAAACAAATGGCTGAATTACAAACCAAATTAGACCGTTTAGACAAATAGAGATTAATGTGATTAAACATGCTTTGACGGCGCACCGCGCCAAAGACTTTTCCGCTTGGTATCAAGAAATTATTACCGCAGCCGATCTCGCTGAAGAGAGCGGTGTTCGCGGCTGTATGATTATGCGTCCCTGGGGTTATGGTATCTGGGAACGTATACAATATTTGCTCGACCAGAAAATCAAAGAAACTGGCCATGAAAATTGCTATTTCCCTCTGTTTATTCCTCTGTCCTATTTTGCCAAAGAAGCTGAGCATGTTGATGGTTTTGCAAAAGAAATGGCCGTTGTGACGCACCACCGCCTTAAAGCCAATGATGATGGTTTAGGCGTAGACCCTGATGCAAAACTGGAAGAGCCTTTAATCGTACGCCCCACATCAGAAACCGTGATAGGCACAGCATTTTCAAGATGGTTGCAAAGCTGGCGTGATTTACCGCTTATGTATAACCAATGGGCCAATGTCGTTCGTTGGGAAATGCGCACCAGAATGTTTTTGCGAACCAGTGAATTTCTCTGGCAAGAAGGTCATACCGCCCATGCTGACAAAGAAAGTGCAATGGAAGAAACGCTCAATATATTAGATCTTTATAAGTCTTTGGCGGAAGATTGTTTGGCTATGCCCGTCATTACGGGAGAAAAATCAGAAGATGAGCGTTTCCCAGGCGCAGATGCCACTTATTCGATCGAAGCAATGATGCAAGATGGAAAAGCTCTTCAAGCTGGCACATCGCATTATTTGGGTCAAAATTTTTCAAAAGCGCAGAATATCCGCTATCAAGACAAAGAAGGTGAATTTCAATATGCACATACTACATCATGGGGCGCCTCCACCCGTTTGATTGGCGGCGTTATTATGACGCATGGTGATGATGACGGCTTACGCGTACCACCGCTTATTGCACCGCAGCAAATTATCATCATTCCGATGCTGCGTGATAAACCCGAAGATGAACCAATCTTGGAATATTGCGATAATATCGCCCAGCAATTGCGAACAAAATCGCCTTTTGGTGAAAAATTACGGGTTATTGTTGATAAGAAAGGCGCCAAAGCATCCAATAAGAGATGGTCTTGGGTTCGAAAAGGGGCACCGCTGATATTAGAAATTGGCGGAAGAGATGTCGAAGCGGGTAATGTATCGCTTATTAATCGTACTTCTCTTTATAATGAAAATGGTAAAATCGCTTTTCAAACGCTTTCGCAGCAAGAATTTATCGACAATGCTCCAACTTTGCTCGAATCTATTCAAAGCGCGCTATATAAGGAAGCCAAGCAGCGGCTTGATGATAATATTCACCGCGATGTCGAAGAATATAGCGGCGTAGAAAGTTTCTTTGCAAAAGATCAGATCAATCCGGGGTGGCTCGAAGTGCAATGGAGCAAACCAACAGGGGAAGCGCTCGATAAGGTGGTAGAACGATTGAAAAAATTGAAACTTACTACGCGTAATATCCCGCAACATGCAAAACCAGCAACTGGGAAATGTATTTTTACAGGTGAACAAGCCGTTGAGCGTATATTAATAGGGCGGTCTTATTAATTGGCCAATACGCCCAAACCCAAAAAAAAGGTTCGTAAAGATCGCGCGGGTTCAAAAGCCAAACGCAAAATGCTGTCGGCTAGCAGCGCTGCTAAGAAGGCTTCATCTAAAAAAACACCTTCTAAAAACAGTGGAAGGAGGTCCAAAGGTCATTCCAGTGGGATTCCAAACCGCGATCAGGTAATGGAATTTATCAATAATAGCCAATCTGAAGTTGGTAAACGCGAAATTGCTAAGGCTTTTGGCCTGAAAGGGCAGGAGAAAATAGCATTAAAATCTCTACTAAGAGATATGAGCGATGAAGGATTGATTGATATTGCCGTTGGACGTTCTTTCCATAAAATGGGAGGTGTTCCCAAGGTAACAGTCCTCAAAATTACGGCGATTGAGGATAATATTCCTATTGCTATTCCTGAAAAGTGGGAAGCCGAAGGCATAGCAGCCCCCAAAATTCGGATTATTGAAAAAGGAAGGCGCTCTGCTCTGGGAGTGGGGGACCGTATATTAGCCCGTACCGAAGAAAGAGGGGCTGGATGGCAAGCTTATCCAATGAAAAAGCTTGCACAGTCAGCCTCACAAATGCTGGGTGTGGTTACGCAAGATCATAAAGAACGTTATTGGCTTAAATCTGTCGATAAAAAAATACGCTATGATACTTTGATTAGCGATTTGGGAGATGCGAAAAAGGGAGATTTGGTTCTTGCGGATATCGTAAAGCACCGTGCGCAGACCAGTGCCAAAGTGAGTGAAACTCTTGGTGACCCTTTTTCTGGTCGCACGGTCAGTCAAATTGCGATCCATAAATTTGATATTCCTCATGTCTTTCCAGAGGCCGTCGAGCAACAGGCCATAGATGTCCTTAAACTTCCCATAGTGGATGATACGCGCGAAGATTTACGCCATTTACCGATAGTAGCCATTGATCCGCGTGATGCACGTGATTATGATGATGCCTTATGGGCGCAAGCGGATGATGATCCTCAAAATGAAGGAGGGTATCAGGCTATCATCGCTATTGCCGATGTTAGTCATTATGTACGTCCTGGTACTGATTTGGACCGCGAGGCACAAAAGCGCGGTAATAGCGTCTATTTCCCAGACTTGGTTGTGCCCATGCTGCCGCATAGCCTGTCATCCGATAAATGTTCTTTGAAAGCTGATGAAGATAGGGCAGCGCTCTGTTGTCATGTTATCATTGATAAAAATGGCAATGTGACGTCATGGCGGTTTAAACGCGCTACTATCAGAATTGTAGCCAATATTGCTTATGAAGATGCGCAAGGCGCCATCGATGGAACATTAGAAAAAACTCATGAAGCTTATACGCATTTGAAAGCCTCGCTTAAGCCCCTATGGGCGTGTTGGCAGCTTTTGGCAAAAGCCCGAAAAAAGCGCGACCCTCTTGCGCTTGATTTGCCCGAAAGACGTATCATTATTGATGATGAAGGTCAGGTAAAGGGCGTTGTTGTACGCGAACGGCTAGATGCTCATATGTTGGTGGAAGACTTTATGATTACCGCTAATGTTGCGGCGGCAAAAGCATTGGAGAGCAAAAAAGCCGATTTAATTTACCGTGTTCATGAAGCTCCTGCACGCGAGAAACTTATTGCTCTCAAAGACTTTCTTAAGAGCTATGATATGCCTTTTACGATGGGGCAGGTGATTACCCCGAGTGTCTTTAATGCACTGCTCAAGAAGATCGATGATGAAGAGAGCAAGCCGCAAATTATGCAGCAAGTGCTGCGCAGTCAGACGCAGGCTTATTATAGTCCGAAAAATGGCTCGCACTTTGGTTTGGCTTTAACCAGCTATGCGCATTTCACCAGCCCAATACGCCGTTATGCTGATTTGATAGTGCATCGCGCTCTGGTCGGGGCATTTAATCTTGAGGTTACTGTTCCTAAAACTGTCAAAGTTCCTGAAGTAAGTGCATTACCAGCCAATGAAGCCAAGAGACTTTCCGAGATAAGCGAAGCCATTAGCCGCACGGAACGGCGCGCAATGGAAGCAGAACGTGAAACCACGGATCGTTATGTCGCCGCCTATCTATCCACTAAATTGGGTGAAACCATAAAAGCACGTATTACGGGAGTTCAAAATTTTGGTTTTTTTGCAACCGTCGAGGGCATTGGCGGCGACGGCTTAGTGCCTATTTCCTCTCTGCATGGAGATTATTATCATTATGATGAAGCTTCGCAAAGCTTGAGCGGTGAACGACATGGCCAAATATATAAAGCTGGTATGATATTAGAATTACGCATAGCTGAGGCAAATCCAATTAGCGGGGCTTTGAAGTTTGAATTGACCGATAGCGATAATAGTGCGGGGGATTATGTCGCAAACAGACCCAATATTAGAAGGTCTAGCAGTAAAAGAGGGAAATATAAGGTTGGCGCACGCGGTAGGCCCAAAAATATTAAGCATAAAGGGAGAAAGCATTAATTTATAATATTCTGTATCGTTAATATAGAATATTTCTAACTAACGCGATCCAAATCTTCTTTGCTTAAGCCTCCGGGAATAACCATTATTGGGCAGGGCATATTTCCGCATCCATTACCCGTAAAATGCGATACCAATGGTCCAGGTGGTCCGCTGGACGCAGCACCAAGCACCAATGCCGCAATATCAGGATTATCTTCGAGCATTGCCTTTACAATTTTAACCGCCTTGCCTTGTTTAACGGTAATTTTTGGACGAATACCCGATTCCTCTAATATCTCACCAGCAGAAGAAACCAACAATTCTTCCGCACGCCGCTGCGCTTCATCGGTAATGGTCGCTTGAACATTCCCCCAAGGAACAATATCCATAGGTTCAACAAGAGCTAAGATATGAATGCCGCCGTGGGTTTTGGCGGCTCTATGCGATGCAAAACGTAAAGCAGTTTTGGCTTCGTCGGTCTCATCTATTACGACTAAATATGTACGCATAATTTTAGAACCCCTCTTACACTAATAAGCATTTTATTATGAGAATGCACAATAAAAAACATTATGAAGCAAATTTTAGAGGATAAATTGCGCAAAATAAATTATATTTATAACCAATAGCTGCTTGACGTTGGGTAATGCATCGCTTTATTTGGTGAGAACATTCTATCTTAATAGACATAGCATCGATTGATGCCTTTATTGAAAGTATAATATGCCCATATCCCTAAAAATGCCTGCTCTTTCACCCACTATGGAAGAAGGAACATTATCAACTTGGTTGATCAAAGAAGGCGATAATGTTTCTTCTGGTGATTTGATGGCGGAGATTGAAACCGATAAAGCCACGATGGAGTTTGAAGCGGTCGACGAAGGTATATTGGCCAAAATTTTAATTCCGGCGGGAACGGACAATGTAAAAGTAGGCGAGGTTATCGCTATCCTTGCCGAAGAAGGCGAAGATGTTGGTGATATAGCCGCAGCTGATCATAGTAGCAAAGAAAGCTCTGCAGCAGTGATGGAAACGGCTCCACCAATTGGGAAAGCCGATGCAAATATTAGCCCCAGTGCGCGGCGCGTTGCCGAACAAAAAGGCGTTGATATCTCTACCATCATGGGAACCGGCCCTAAGGGTAAAATAGTCAAAGCCGATGTTGAAAATGCTGTCAATGCAGGGAATAATGCTATGGATACTAAACCTGCTACTAATGCAGACCGTGTGAAAGCCAGCCCATTGGCACGCCGCATTGCCGCCGATAAAGGATTAGACCTTGCAAATATTGCTGGCTCAGGTCCCAATGGCCGTATTGTGAAGGCAGATGTTGAAAATGCGCAAAGCAATGGTCACAGTTCGGGGCAAGCTGCATCAACGTCGCAACCTGCTGCATCGGCGCCTTCATCTGCTCCTGCTATGGCGCAAAGCGCGCCCGTTAATCCAGGTGATATTCCGCACGAGGTACAGAAATTATCCAATATGCGCAAAACCATTGCTCGCCGCTTAACCGAAGCGAAGCAAAGCATTCCGCATATCTATCTCACCGTTGATATTAATATCGATAAATTGCTCAAATTACGTAGTGAGCTTAATGCAGGCCTAGAAGCGCGCGGTGTGAAGCTCTCGGTCAATGATCTGCTCATAAAGGCTCTTGCGCAAGCATTAATCGCTGTACCCAAATGTAATGTCAGCTTTGCTGGCGATAATCTTATTCAATATCACCGCGCCGATATATCTGTAGCGGTCAGCATCGAAGGCGGCCTTATTACGCCGATAGTGGTCAATGCGAATGAAAAGTCGCTCTCCGCAATCAGCAATGAAGTGAAAGATTTGGCGGGACGCGCCAAAGAAGGCAAATTGCAGCCGCATGAATATCAAGGCGGCACAGCATCGCTGTCCAATATGGGTATGTTCGGTATCAAACAATTTGATGCGGTGATTAACCCACCGCAAGCCATGATTATGGCGATTAGCGCGGGTATGAAGCAACCCGCAGTGATTGATGATAGCTTGCAAATTGCCACGATGATGAGCGTGACGGGTAGCTTTGACCACCGTGCGATTGATGGTGCAGATGGTGCGCAATTTATGAAAGTCTTTAAAGAATTGATTGAAAACCCATTGAGCATGTTGGCGTAAATATGTCCGATGACACCAAAGACTATTTCAAAGAGCAAGCCCTAAACGGCGATAGCGGTTATGCCATTGCCTTTGCGCTGCTTGAATTGGCGGACGCACAAGAAAGAACAGCGCTAAAATTAGGGCGTCTAGGCTTTGATGGACCGTCCAATAGCGCTGGCGGATTGGAAGGCGTTTCGCTCTCCCTAGAAGATATAGCAAAAGCAATAAAGGATATCCCCAATGAGTAATTATGATCTAGTGGTATTGGGCAGCGGCCCTGGCGGATATGTAGCGGCGATACGCGGTGTGCAGCTTGGTCAAAAAGTAGCGATTGTGGAACGCGAAAATCTTGGCGGTATATGCCTGAATTGGGGCTGTATCCCGACAAAGGCACTGCTGCGCAGTGCTGAGATTTATCATTATATGCACCATGCCAAAGATTATGGTTTAGCGGCCGATAATATACGTGCTGATATTGATGCTGTGGTGAAACGCTCGCGCGGCGTGGCTAAACAGCTTAACCAAGGCATTAGCCATTTGATGAAGAAAAATAAGATCACCGTGCATATGGGCGATGGTAAATTGCTAGGGAATGGCAAATTATCGGTCAGCAAAGATGGTAAGATTGAAACGCTCACCGCAAAAAATATCATTGTGGCGACGGGCGCACGGGCAAGGGACTTACCGTTTGCCAAAGCAGATGGAAAACGGATATGGACCTATCGTCATGCGATGGTACCACCCGAAATGCCCAAGAAATTATTGGTGATTGGCTCAGGCGCTATCGGTATCGAATTTGCTAGCTTTTATAATGATATGGGCGCGGACGTTACCGTCGTTGAGATGATGGACCGCATTGTTCCTGTTGAGGATCATGAGATATCAGCATTCCTTGAGAAATCTCTGAAAAAGCAAGGCATGACCATTATAACGGGCGCGGGCGTACAGAGCATTAAAACGAGCGTAAGCGGCGTTACTGCTGAGATTAAAGATAGCAAAGGCAAGGTAGCAAAAAGCGAATTTACCCATGTGATTGTTGCTATCGGTATCCTTCCTAACACCGAAAATATCGGCATAGAGGAATTGGGTATTAAAACCGATCGCGGGCATATTATCACCAATGCGATGTGCCAAACCAATGTTGCGGGCGTATATGCCATTGGTGATGTGACGCAGCCGCCGTGGCTTGCGCATAAAGCATCGCATGAAGGGGTGATTGCGGCAGAAGCGATAGCAGCCAGTCTTGGCAATAAAAATGTGCATCCGCATGCAATGGACCCGCTCAACATTCCAGGCTGTACCTATTGTCATCCGCAAATTGCCAGCGTCGGCTTGACCGAAGCAAAGGCGAAAGAAGCAGGTTATACGCTAAAAGTCGGTAATTTCCCATTCATAGGCAATGGTAAGGCGATTGCACTGGGCGAAACGGAAGGGTTTATCAAAACCATATTTGATGCCAAAACTGGTGAATTGCTAGGCGCGCATATGATTGGCGCCGAAGTGACCGAGTTAATCCAAGGTTATACGGTAGGCAAAACGCTTGAAACAACCGAAGAAGAGCTTGGCAATACGGTATTCCCGCATCCAACATTGAGCGAGATGATGCATGAAAGTGTATTGTCGGCTTTTGATAAGGCGCTGCATATTTAGTGTTTTTAGGGTGTTACATCGCCTGATTTGCAATCAAATACTGTTATATGATATTATCATCCCGTTGAGTCTTTCTGGGGAGTAATCATGTTTATAACATCTACTATAACCGCCTTGTTAGCTGCTCCATCGCTTTTTATGACAGCCAATCTTGCAGTACAAGATGCCCAAGAAGAAGCGCGTGTCAGCTATAATAATTGTTTGGTTGATGAGCATAATATAGCAGTTCAGGCAAATATGCCTGTTGGTGCGTTTGAAAAAGATGCTGCATCAAAATGTACCGCGCAACGCAAAGCCTATTATGACATAATTTATAAGACTGAAAAAGCCGACGGTGTTTCAAATTCTGAAGCAGATGAATATGCTACGGAAGAATGTAATGGTGTTTTAGAATATATCGTAAGGGAATATGCGGCTAATCTTGAAAGTAAGGCTGAATTGATAAAAAGCTAAGTTTCAGGCTATACCGCCGATAAAGGCACTGACTTTATGACCATAGGTAAGCGATAATCGCATTTTGCCTTTGCATCCAAAAACGGTACATTGTGAATGATCTTCGATATAATTGAGGTAGCGCTGACCTGCATCGCGTTTGAGAAGCTCGGTTTTGCTAAGATAACGTATATGGTTACATTTGCGGCATTGCATTTCTAATTTGGCATCATTGCTTAAATCATTAACTTGTAATTTTTCTTTCCAATTACTCATATCCTAAAAATCCTGTGCAGCGGGGATGCGTGTGAAAGCAATTTTACCGCCAACATGCTGTAAATTCTGTGTTGGCGTAAAACCCATTCCAGCAACGGTTTTGCCATATTTTGCATTAAGCATATCGACAGCAGTGTTTATTTTTTCCCATTTTATGCGTTCGAGATCATCAGCATGCAAAAGATCAAGCTGTCTTTCAAAAGCAGGTGATAGCTCAAACAAAGATACACTGACTTTGAACGCCAAATCATATGGGTTTGTTTCTGATTGTAATTCACGCCACAAATATTCAAATCCAGCCAATATTGCTTGATCATCGTGGACAATGGGTAATGTACGGCTGCGCGACCAACGCCTTTCTCTAAGCGAGAGATAGAGATGCAATCCCCCCGCATAAAAATGCTCGCGCCGTAATCTTCGTGCTGCTTTAATGAGCAAGAAACGGCAAACAGTTTTGGCTTCTTTTAAAGGACGATGTTCAGGCGGAAGTACGCGGCCATGGCCGATCATCATGCGATCGCTCTCTGGCGCTTTAATGTCGTAACCATGGAGCGCATACCAGAGCCTCTCGCCCGTAACATTGCGCCATAATTTGCGCATATGTTTGGGGCTGATAGTATAAAGCTGCTTCACAGTGTGAATATTCGCTTTTTGTAAGCGAAGGAGCATATTTTTACCAATACCAGGAATATCATCAAAACTACATTGATAAAGCAGGGCAGGCATATCTTTGGGGTGCCAGATCGTAATGCCATTGGGTTTATCTATTTTGCATGCAATTTTGGCCAATTGGCGATTGGCTGCAAAACCAATAGAGCAGGTGATATAAGGTCCAATATTATTATGAATATTGCGCTTAATGTCTTGCGCAATAGCAAGTGGGGCTTGCCGCTGTTGTTTATCCAGATCGCAGCATAATTCATCAATAGATTTGATGGCGGTAATAGGAAGTACGCTTTCAATTTCACAAATTAAGGCATTATGCGCGCGCCGATACATATCGGGACTTTGCGGTGTGAAGATAATATCGGGGCAAATGGCTTTAGCTTCCATCGTTGACATCACACTTTTTACACCGCGCGCCTTTGCTTCTTTAGAACAAGCAATAATACAGCGATTACCGACACCAGCAAAAGGAACAATCCCTATCGGCCTGCCACGTAATTTTTTATGCAACTGCTGTTCAACACCAGCAAAGAAACTATCAAAATCAAGGTATAGGCAATGAATGTCGGTTCGTTTTTTCATATAGGTTCCGAATCTAAAAAATTAAGAACATATAGTGAACGAATTAATTTCACAAGAAGAACATATGAATGTCTCTAAAGCATGGGAAATTATAACTCTCTAATAATTTACATTTATTTACTCAAACAAATCAATTGTATATACCTTTATAATATAATGTTTTTTATTATAGTCATTATTACTAATGCACCATATTTGATCAATCATATATTTTTATTAACCATTCAAATAATGAAATGCGCTATATCTTGGGACTAAGGTGAAAACTTATGGTCTATAAAGTGCAAGATGAAAGACATGCTAATCAGCTAACAACATCAAAAAAGCTAATGGCTTTTCTGGTTGCTAGTGCGGTGATATTTACTGCAAATCCAGCAAATGCGCAGGGCACTCCACCGCCTTTACCATCACCATCCGTTCCAGCATTCACATGTTCTGGCGAAATATATCAAGTACAATCAGGCCAATTGCGTGTTTTTGACCCTATAATATCTCAATATGTAGATATTGGTGTGCCAAATACTGGTTATAATGCGACGGGATATAATATTCTCGATAATTTTGCTTATGGATCGCAAGGTAATAACCTTATTCGTATAGGTATGAATGGTGAAGTACAAATTCTCCGTGACATTGGTGTCGGATCATTCGCTGGGGATGTTGATGATAATAATACATATTGGCTGCGCGGTAGCACTACTAGAGAATTTTTCTCTGTAGACCTAGCCAATGGCGCAGTTAATACATTTACTGTGCCTGATAGTGATCAAGTAAATGGTGGTGCAGACTTCATGTTCGTAAGAGAGGGAGGTGTTCCATATCTATTGATAGTAGGAGGAGGAAGGGTTGGTATTGTTAATTTAAATACCATGCGCTCAATCAGAAGGGATGTTTCAGGCTTACCAGGAGGAGGCTATGGCGCACAATGGACGGATTTTAATGGCCGCATCTTTGCCTTCCGCAATAATGATGGCCGCATCTATGAATTATTTAATATCTTTACAAATAACCCAACGGCAGTTTTAGCAGCTCAGGGTGATCCAAGTAATAGCAATGATGGTTTTTCTTGCCCTGAGGCACCATTTCCAAATTTACCACCAGTAGCACAAGATGATGATTTTACTACGCCATTTGAAACCGCAATATCCCGAAATGTCATTACTAATAATGGCAATGGCGTAGATTTTGATCCAGAATCAGAACCCATAACGGTTACAACAACGCCTGTATCGGGACCTTCAAATGGTAACGTAACATTAGCTGCGGATGGGAGCTTTACATATACGCCTGCCAATGGATTTTTTGGAACTGATAGTTTTGAATATCAGATAACAGATATTACGGGCCTTACAGCAACGGCGACAGTCACTATTACAGTTCCCGCACCGCCGATTGATTTGGTAACTGTTAAAACATTGGCATCAGGCAATCCAAACCCGGCGGCTGGAGATATTGTCAC
Organism: uncultured Sphingorhabdus sp.; assembly: GCA_947501885.1. Lineage (GTDB taxonomy): Bacteria > Pseudomonadota > Alphaproteobacteria > Sphingomonadales > Sphingomonadaceae > Sphingorhabdus_B. Next base: position 329,859 of record CANMXN010000001.1, read on the forward strand.
TTTTGAAATAACAGTAACAAATAATGGACCCGCAGATGCCACGGGTGTTTCTCTAACAGATCAAATCCCAACAGGCCTCAATCCAACCGCAAATAATGGCAATGTTACGGCGGGCTCTTATAGCACGGCTACTGGCATTTGGGATATTGGGACATTGGCCAATGGGGCATCCGCAACGCTGACTATAGAAGGGATTGTTGATGGCAGTGTAGCGGGACAACCCATAACAAATACGACCACAAAAGCTGAAGGAGATCAGGCAGACCCTACAGATACAGGCAATGACTTGATGGAGGGGATTATCATATTTCCGCGTTCATTGGCTGCAAATTCGGATACATCTGCGGACATTGTAAGCAGTGTAGGCAGCACTAATGCCTTAAATGTTTATGATGGAGATACATTGTCTGGATTAACAGCAACTCCATCTAATACAACAGTATCTGTAGATGCAAGCTCTATATTACCTCCAGAACTTACTTTTGATACCGCCACTGGTACAGTAGGCGTTTTGCCTGACACTGCACCAGGATCTTATTCATTTATCTATCAAATCTGCGAAACACCAGAGCCGACAGCAGGAATGAATTGTGAAACCGCAACGGCAACTGTGAACGTTGTTGCCAATCCTATTGACGCTGTAAATGATGAAATTATTGATATTATTGGATTAACAGGGGGTACTGCGGTACTTAATGTTTTTGATGGGGATAATGTATCAGGCAATGGTGCAACAGGCAGTAATAGCATAATTTCCGTAGCAAGCGGCAGCACCGTGCCTGCTGAATTAACTTTTAATACGGCTACGGGCGATATCGATGTTGCGGCGGGAACACCAGCTGGAACATATAGTTTTGATTATACTCTGTGTGAAGCAAGCAACCCAAGCAATTGTGATACTGCAACAGCAACCGTGATAGTGATTGAAGCTCCTATTCAAGCAAATGCTGTTACTTTTCCTTCTGTTATAGGAGCCAGTGGTTCTAGCAATGCGGGTAATGCTTTTGCTAATGATACATTGGCTGGATCAGCAGTCAATATATCAGATATTACGGCCAATGTAACTATACCAGCTACCCCTGTTCGATCTGGTGCAAATGTACCTTTGCTTGATACCGCCACAGGCATAGTGTCCGTTCCCATAGGAACACCAGCAGGCACATATAATATTAGTTATAGAATATGCGAGACCATCAATCCTACAAATTGCTCTGTTGCTACGATTACAATAGAAGTTACTGCGGCGGCTATTGTCGCTGTAGATGACAGTCAGTCAGATGTTGACGGCGTAGCAGGCGCAGATAATGTTCTCAATGCATTTACAGACGACACGCTAAATACAGTAACGGCCGATCCAACAAATACTGTACTTGCTCTTGCACCCAGTGAAACATTACCAAGCGAATTAACATTTGATTTGGCAACTGGCGATATTGATGTTTTACCCAATACACCCGCTGGAACATATAGTTTTGATTATCAAATCTGTGAAATCATAAATCCAGGCAATTGTGATATTGCAACGGCAAGCATAACTGTCAGAGTTTCAGTAGACCTTTCTATCACCAAAACCAATACTCCAGGGATTAATGGTGAAGTCGACCAAGCGAGCGATACCGTTGAGAGCGGAGCTACAACCACATATACCATCACAGTTACCAATAATGGCCCAGATAGCGTTACGGCTACTCTAGTGACGGATACTATTGGTAGCGGTCTTACTTGTGCGGCAACGAATGCTGTCACTATCAGCGGCGATGGAGTGCCAAGCGGTTCATTCACAGTAGCTGAATTAACAGGAGCTGGTATAGCTTTGGGCACACTTAATGATGGCGAAAGCGCAAGCTTAAGTTATGATTGTGTTGTTAATTAAACCTACCCAAGCTATTTTATCCATTAACAATAATCGCGTTAAAATAGTTTTATAAAATTAGATGATGTACCTTTCAGAAGGTTAGGATTGGATAAGTATGACCCAATCTTTATCTTTTGACGGTGCTTGTAAAAGCAATTGCCCATTATCACTGGTTGTAATGCTCTCATTATTTCGCTGCTGACCCGTTATGGGGTCATGATAGGAAATCTTGTAAGTTTTACCACTATCACCTATATTGATAATCATTTCCCCGCCATCGAATAGATAGACAGTATAGATTTCACCTGCCTTGCTTGAACAATAAGCATCTTCTCTATTCACCAGCGCGTTGCATGGTTTCATATCCCAATAAGGAAGGTGGGTTTTAAAAAAATTAAGAGCGACCGATGTTTGTTTCCATAAGCTCTCACGCAAGCGCCAATCTTCTGATGTTAGATCATTGGCAGGCTGTTTCGCACCAAAATACCATTCAACACCAGCACCGCCGCCAAGCAAATGCCCCCAAAGTGCGTGACGGCGCAAGCTTTGGTGATTGGTCTGGTCAAGCGAGTCGGGCAGGGCGCCAACATCCCATTTGCCAATTTCATCCATTGTAATCAGCCATTCACGCCCAACCTTAGAAGCAAGAGCACGCCATTTCTGCACCTCAGCATTAACAGTCTCCCGCTCGGCGACTTGAAATGACAGGCCGTCTAAGCCTTGTTCATTAAGCAATGGTCCAACGATGACATCTTTGTCTGCTGCTTCGCTATGCGTATGCAATAGAACAGGATGTTGATAAGGATCCGCTGCTTTAAGATATTGTATCATTTGCTTGCGCTGATCATCATTTTGCCCTTCGGGTCGCCAATGCACAGGTCCATTTTCTTCACCAAGATTCCAGACAAGGGCATTATGATGACCAAAGCGCGCAATAAGTTCAGCAAGGTAAAGTTTGCGCTCAAAACCTGTATCACCACCATCGAGCATCAATTCATTTTCAGTTTCTTGTGTCACTATATGCAGCATGATACCTTTCGCTTGCATATGTTCGAATAATATTTCCCATTGATCCAACTTGCTGGCATCAAAACGGGTGAAATCTTGCGGGTCATGATAGGGCCAAACATCTTTACCATCGCCCAATATGTTAAGTGTCAAAAAATAAGCTGTGTTCATTTGCTGTGATGCAAGATAATTAATAGCACCAATAATGGACTTACCTTTATTCCCCTTCCAAACAGGATCACCAGCTTGCCAATCTTGTAAATGCGGCGCAAAATTATGGATGGTCCCGCCCGCATCAGCCTCACCATCGCGCGCATTGGCCGCCATTCGAAACGTAGAGTCAAAGTCTTTATAGCCAAGCAAATTCTCTGGACTATTGGTACCACCTTTCAACCAATATTGTTTAGACTGGGTAAATTGAAAAAACCCATTGTTTGTTAATAGCAAACCGCGATCTGCATTGCGGAAATCTGGTGCTGCTTTATCCGATTCTATCACCAAAAAATTGCCGCTATCTTGCGATAAGGCTATACTCTCACCAGCGCTAGGGTCAGGATTAATCGCAATATTCTTGCCTTTTGAAAGACGTGCTTGCCATTGCCATACACCTGGAGAATCAGGACTAAAGCGAACTTGCCAAATATTTCCTTTTTCTGAGCTAGTTTGTGCAGCATTACCATCAGCGGCATAAAAACCTCTAATCGTACGGCTTTTGTTGCCTTGGGTGAAAGTAACGTTCAAACGATAATCTGTGAACGGATTTTCTGCGGCTATTTCTGATGTTTCTGGGCCTATAAATGATAATTGTAATTTATGCCATTGCATCACCGCTTCTTGGGCGGCGTGATGGGATGAAATAACAGGGGCATCATCAAGAGTAGAGCTTAATTTTAAACGTTCAAGGCTCGTTAGTTCTGGCTCTCCACCGCGATTGCCTGTTCCCGAAGCCGTATAGAGATAATCACCAATGAGAGCAAAGCCCGAACCATGACGCCCACGATTGAGAGATGGCCAAGCACGCCATTGATTGACTCTCGTATCAAAAGCTTCAACCTCTTGATGGGCTGCTTCTTGTGATCCACTTTCTCCACCGCCGACAATGATTTGGCCATTCCAAGAAAATGCCATATTGCCTGCACGCTGTGTTGGGATAGTGTAAATATTATTAATGCTTTGCCATTGGTTCGTTGCAAAATCAAAAACATCACCGATTGATGTTGTTTGCTCAAAGCTTAGTTTTTTTGCATATTCGGTGCGCCGACCTGCGAAAGCATAGAGCTTTCCATCATGTTCTACAGCTTGGAAATGATCACGTGCTTGTGGTGCGTCTGGTAAAACTTGCCATTTACCCGTAACAGGATCAAACTCATCAAACCATGGAACATAACCATTTTGATGACCATTGGTAATACCGCCAATCATATAAATCTTGTCATTACGAACTATAACGCCAGCACCACCGCGCCGCCGCGCTTTTGGGATATTGGGACCAAAAACAAACCGATCTTGTTCAGGGTAATAGATTAAAATTCGATCAAGCGGTTTTTCATCTGGCCACCCCCCTGTCATTGCTCCCATAATATAAATAGCATTGCCATAAGTAACAGCTTGAAAATGATGAATTTCAAGAGGGGTAGGGGCTTTTCTGGTCCATTTATTAGTCGCAGGATCATACATATCAACGGGATTCACTCGGCGTCCACCAATAAGATAAAGCGTATCTTTGTAAGCAACCAAAGCCGCTTCGTGGCGAGCCGTTGGTACACCTTGGGTAGAGAGTGTTTCCCACCCATTGGGCTTAACAGTATCAATATTGGTGATACAGGCGGATAATAAGCTCAAGCTGAACAAAAGAATGATCGTTCGAATATTAAACCATAATGACATAGTGAGCCTCAATAAATATTTGATAGAGTAATGATTGACAGTTAAGTCACATTTCATAATGCAGCTGCTTAGGACTTGTAATACAATGTAATTGCAATATCACAATGCAATAATGGTTACGAATCAGATGAAATATGGGAGATTTAACCATCAATTGGATTATTGAAAACCGTGCGTTACTATCCATGTTATTCAGCATATTGGCGCTTATAATATTAATTATACGATCCAAGATGCACCCTTTTCCAGCTTTGTTAATTGCTGGAATAGCCGCAGCATTAGGCGCTGGATTAGCTCCAGCAGAAGCTATTGCGGCCGTTGTAAAAGGAATGGGTGGTACTCTTGGTGGGGTTGCTGCTATCATTGGATTAGGCGCTATGTTCGGTGTTTTGGTTGAACATGGCGGCGGCGTTACAGCTTTGGCGCGTTATGTTACCCGTGGTGAGCATTCTGGACTTACGCGTTGGACCTTGGGCATTGTAGGTGTGATAGTTGCCATTCCCGTTTTTTTCGATGTTGCATTCATTATTTTATTCCCTCTAATATTGGCCTTTGCCAAACGTTTTTCATTAGCGCCTTTGGCCTTTGGTTTGCCATTGTTAGCAGGACTTGCTGGCGCACATGCTTTTATTCCTCCAACACCGGGTCCCATTGCTGTAGCGCAGCAATTACAAGTAGAACTTGGTTGGGTCATGCTATTTGGTGTTATCGCTTGCGTTCCAGCGGCGCTAATTGGTGGCCCTATTTATGCCAATATAGCTCTGCGAAAAGGTTGGCTTCCCACAGGTAATCCGCTGCAATTGGTCAACAATGAGCATGATCCAAAAGAGTTTGATCCACATATTGCTAAAATAGCTTTAGGCCTAGTTTTACTACCTTTATTGCTTATCATTTTCGGGGCCATAGCCCGTCCACTAGGGTTTTCAGACAGTATTTTTCTGGATATAATTGAAACCGCAGGTCTTCCTGTTATCGCATTGCTAATCGCTTGTGGAGCGGCTTTCTTTGCCATGCGGCCTAGTAATGATGAGGGACGGGCCGCTCTTCGCACAGCGATTGAGAAATCCCTTGAGCCTGTTGGTGTGATCTTATTGGTAACGGGCGCAGGCGGCGCATTCAAACAAGTGCTAGTTGATACAGGGGCTGGTCAATCATTAGCGGATGCCACATTAACATTTGGGATTACGCCTATATTCTGCGGATTTTTAATCGCTTTGCTATTGCGAATAGCCCAAGGATCAGCAACTGCTGCAATGATTACAGCGGCTAGTCTAACATATCCTATTGCTGCAGCCGCAGGTTTAAACCAACCTCAACTTGCATTGGTTGCCGTTGCGATAGCGGGCGGAGCGACGGCTTGTAGCCATGTCAATGACAGTGGTTTTTGGCTTATCAACCGTTATTTCGGTTTAACGACAGCAGAAACTATTAAAAGCTGGAGCATCAGTTCAACGCTCACGGGCGTTACAGGGTTTATTGTCGCCCTATTGCTCTATCCGTTCGTTTAAAGCGGTTAAAATAGCATTTGAAATATTCTGAAGGGATAATGAAGCATCGATTGTGATCGCGTCTATTGGAGGGTCAAGCGCATTTAATTGTGATTCCAGCAGAGATTCGGGCATGAAGTGATCTTCACGCTGTGAAAGCCGCTCTCTTAATAATGTTTTTGGGACATCCAAATATATCCAACGGCAATTACGCTCAACACCTTCTATCAACCCATTACGCACCATATCGTTCAATGCGGAACAGGCTAATAGAATAGGGCCATCAATAGTTTGATTTACCAATTGTGCAATGGCATCAATCCAAGGTACACGATCATCATTATTAAGCGCTTTCCCAGCAGTCATTTTATCAATATTGGCTTGAGGATGCAGATCATCACCCTCAATCATTAACCACCCTGTCTGCCAGGATATTGCTCTGGCTACAGTGGTTTTCCCGCTACCAGATACTCCCATAATGACCAATAGGTCATTGCTTATTTGTGATTGCAGCATATTTTTCTCATTAATTTCGATAATAATTGATAGTGTATAATTACCTTCTTGTCACTCATTGTACTTTGTGACTAATGTAGGTAAATTTTAACGGAGAGAATAATGAGATTTACCCGCCCTGCGATATTAGCACTATCTTGTTCAATCGCTGCACTTAGCCTAGCAGTTTCCACCAATGCTCAAGATCAAGACCCTGGTCCATTACCATCGCATGTTGTTGATACAGCTGCTGAATTAGATCTGCCTAATGCCCTTAATAATAAGGCAAGCGAGCGTGTAGAAAAGCTTCTGAGCCAAATGACGTTAGAAGAAAAAGTTGGTCAATTAACACAAGCCGCAGGTGGACGGTCCAAAACATTAAATTCCAAATTAACTCCACAAGAATTAGACCGAGTGCGCGCAGGCAGGGTCGGTTCTTACTTGCATGTCGCTGGCGCGGCTCCTTTGCGGGATTTACAGCGTGTTGCCGTTGAGGAAAGCCGCCTTAAAATACCTTTGCTTTTCGCAATGGACGTTGTTCATGGTTATCGCACCATCTTTCCTGTCCCTATTGCAATCGCATCAAGTTGGGAGCCGCAAGCTTGGGAAGAAACAGCACGTGTCTCAGCCAAAGAAGCGAGTAATTCTGGCTTGCATTGGACCTTTTCTCCTATGATTGATATTGCCCGTGATCCGCGCTGGGGGCGCGTGGTCGAAGGAGCAGGGGAAGATGCCTATTTCGGCAGTATAATGGCGGCTGCGCAGGTACGTGGTTATCAGGGTAAATCCCTTAAAGGCGCTGGTACTATGATGGCAACAGCCAAGCATTTTGGAGCTTATGGTGCTCCGCTTGGTGGCCGTGATTATGGTAGTGCTGAAATCAGCGAACGGGCACTTCATGAGATTTATCTACCGCCATTTTATGCCGCAATGAAGGCAGGCACTGGCAGTTATATGACAGCATTTAACGATGTGGGCGGTAGGCCAACAACAGGGAATGCAGACCTTATTAACGGCGTATTGCGCAATAAATGGGGCTTTAACGGGATGTTGGTTAGCGACTGGAATGCCGTTGCAGAACTTATCAATCATGGCATAGCGGGAAGCCGCGCCGATGCTGGGGCATTAGCTGTGTCTGCTGGTGTTGACATGGATATGATGAGCCTTGTCTATTCAGATGATCTACCCAAAGCAGTGGCCGCTAATCCTAGCCTTATAAATCATATTGATAATGCTGTTCGTAATGTTTTAACCGCCAAAGAAAAACTAGGTTTATTTGATGATCCCATGGCCTATCATAATGTGGTAGCTGAGAGAGCAAATATCCGTTCTGCGGAACATATAGCGGCGGCTCGTGAAGTGGCAGAACGCTCAATGATATTGTTAAAGAATGAAAATAATGCTCTTCCACTGGCTTCAAAAGCACAAAAAATAGCTGTTATTGGGGCTATGGCAACAGACACACAAAGCCAGTTAGGTAGTTGGCGCGCACGCGGCGATAAAGAAGAGGTGGTTAGCATATTGGACGGCATTAAAGCTGGTGCTCCAAAAGGTGCGACAGTAACCTATACAGCTGGAGCAGCCCCGCAGAGCCCCGATGAAAGCGGCATAGCTGCGGCTGTTGCGTCTGCGAATGACAGCGATGTCATATTGTTGGTTATCGGTGAAGATTATGATCTATCAGGAGAGGCACGTAGCCGCTCGTCTCTAGATTTGCCTTCATCGCAAGCAGCACTTGCTGAGGCCATATTTGCAACAGGCAAACCCGTCATTGTGCTTCTTACAGGTGGTCGTCCGCTCGCAATTCCTGAATTGGATGAAAAAGCCGATGCAATATTGATGACTTGGTTGCTTGGTAATCAAGCTGGTCCTGCTGTTGCCAATATTGTTTATGGCAAAACGGCACCAGGAGGGAAATTACCCATCGCTTTTCCAAGAACAACGGGAGCAGTGCCTTATAGCTATGGCGAATATCCTGCGGGCCGTCCTGCTGACCCAGACCCCGTTAAAGATAGTAATCGCTTTAAAGACTTACCCATCACACAGCTATATCCATTTGGCCATGGTCTATCCTATAGCGATGTAACAATGAGCGACTTGAAATTTAGCAAAGCAGCGCTGCAATCCAATGACAGCATTAATATATCTGTTAAGCTTTCTAACCAAGGCGATAAAGCGGGTTATGAAACAGCGCAATTATATCTGCGCGATGTCTTATCAAAGCAAGCACAACCAAAAATGATGCTACGCGGCTTTAAGCGAGTGAAGCTGCAAGCAGGAGAGGTGAAAACTGTAACCTTCACATTAACTCCTGAGCAGCTTACTTATTATAGCAAAGATAGGACATGGAAAGCAGAGGCTGGACGTTTTGATGTTATGATTGGCGCTTCTGCAGAAGATATTCGCCAGCGCGGTAGCTTTATCCTTAGCGATACGATTGAAAGTGATGTTCCATCTGCTGCTATCGCCACAAAGGTGATGGTAGAATGAAAAACAATCCAATAGATTGCAACAATCTTTAATTATATTGAATGAAGGACAGACAAGATGTCTTAATCGTCATATATTTGTCTATTTTATGACCGCTTAGAAACTAACATAAAGACAATATAATATGTCTGTTAGATCTATTACTGATCGCTTCTATTTAATCTTAATTAATAAAAAGTCAATATAAACAAATAGCTATAATTAAAACTCATATTTCAAGACATAAAACCATTACGTTACGCCGTTTACCTGTGGATATATCATTTATATCCATTTTGGATGATATTACTTGAGGATATGGCATGTTATGTTTGAAGAAAATATCATTATATCTGAGACTTGGTGATTATCATATATTTGCTATTATAATTTGTTTTGGAATATCTATTTTAACGATTACTACTCCTGCAATAGCACAGAATATTTCAGCTCTAGCACCACCTGCGCCAACGGTGCGTTGTACGGCAAATTGGTATCGCTGGCAAACAACAAGACGCTTGTTTGATGTATCTAGGAACGCAGTAAATCCAACGTTACATGGTTTTTCTCGTTCGGCCACAAATTTGGGTGCAAATGCATGGTATAGGCCCAGAACCAATCGCCTTGCTCAACAAATTGGGATTAGTTCGACAACTGAACCTGCCGAAAATAATGGTAATACAGGTGAAATTTCCTATGGTATAAAAAGATTTGAATTAGAGCCAGATACACGAACAGTTCTGCCTCTTTCTGATCCAGGGTTATTTGAAGGGCATGTATTTGCGACATTTGATAGCAGCGGAAATCAGCTTTCACGTTATCCGACCATCGCCCAAAATAATAATGGTATTCAATATATCACCAGTTTTAATAATGGGGGTGGGCGTCTAAACCAAAATAATGATTTACGCAGAAATGCTAGCTGGTCAGATGCTAACTTTGTAGTAGATGTTCCTTCAAATGGTATTGTTTTTGTACATTATATTTTGATTGATGAGACCACACAATCAAGAGGCGCATTCCAATATTGCCCACAAGATTTTTCTGATGCTCCAGCTAGCTATGGTCTGGCAAGGCACAATTATGATTTAAATTTAAAAATTGGAGCGGCCAAAGATGTTGATAGAATTAACTTTAGTAACGCTCCAGCGAGTGGAGATGATCTTAATGGTGATGGTGATAGCGATGAAGATGGGATCGCAAGCCTTGCTGCGCTTAGCACCACCAGTTTAAATTATTCGGTAACTTCGGCTGTAATAAATGATGGAACAACGGATGCGACGTTGCACGGTTGGATTGATTTTGATCGAAGTGGAACATTTGATGCAGATGAATATACAACAGTGCCCGTGCCAGCAGGTGCTGATACTGATGTCACATTAAATTGGAACACGCTTCCAGGTATTAGTCCAGGCAATAGTTATGTTAGATTGCGACTAACAACCAGCAATTTGACTGGCGCAAATGCCACCAGTAGAGCAACCGACGGTGAAGTAGAGGATCATGCGCTTTCTATTATGCCTTCTGCGGACTTAGAGATTTTCAAAACCAATACCCCTGGTGTTAACGGCAATAGCGATCAAACAAGTGATACAGTTACCAGCGGCAATACAGTGATTTATACAATCATTGTTACCAATAATGGTCCAGATAGTGTTACTGGGGCAGTGGTAACCGATAATCCCTCATCTGGTCTTAGCTGCAATGGATCAAACTCAATAACCTTATCTGGCGATGGAGTTCCAGCAGGGACCTTTACCATTGCCGATCTAATAGGTTCTGGTATAACTTTGGATCAGCTAGATAATGGTCAATCAACAACTTTGACCTATTCTTGTCTGGTCAATTAAAATGATATGCTTGCATATATTAAACCATATTGCTTCTTCTTATTTAATTATTTTCCATTGTGAAGTTTAATATTTTGAGAAAGCTTTTATCCTGGACTATATATGAGAAATGAAACTTTGGTAGTTAGATCTACCGCGTTGCTTGGTTATCCTGAACTCATTAATGCGCTGGGCGGTGACTCTGAATTACTATTTAAGAAAGCTGGTCTGCCTCTTAACTTCAGTCATATTGATTTCGTTGCTTGTGATTCTATTGTACACTTAGGTGAGATAGCAGCCATTGAATTAAACGAGCCAAATTTTGGATTGAAATTGGCAATTCAATCCTCTGACTCATGGCCCGCGAGTGGTCCTGGTGTCAGTATACTTGTTAAGTCTGTAAGTATTGATGCTTTTTTTAAGGCCATGATAAAATATTCGCGGGTTCATACCAATGCTGCTATTTATGAATATCATGATAGGCCTGATATTGACGAAGCCCAATGCCATTTTAATTTGCATCCCCAAATTGGTATTCGCCGGCAAACGATAGAATATATAGCCGCTTCAATGGTGAAGGTAGGAAGAAGTAATATTCCTAATTTACAACTAAAATATGTATCTTTTCAACATGCAAAGCCCAAAGACACATCATTGCATGAAAAATTATTTGGATGTCCTATTGCTTTTAATTCTGAACGTAATGAACTAGCCGCTGATCGTTCGTGTTTAGATACTAAACCAAATCTATTTCAAAAGTCCGCATCAATAGCTCTTACAAAAATGGTTGATCATCTATTGACGAAAGCACCCCGTAACCCATCTAGTATAACAACGGATGTAATGGCGGTGTTGCCAGGGCTATTGGGAGTAGGGGAATGTAATAACCAGACTGTTGCAAATCATTTGAACATTAGTGAAAAAAAGCTTCAGCGATTATTAAAAGAAGAGAATAGTAATTTTTCTACTGTTCTTGATAATACACGTAAGCATATAGCGCAAAATCTCTTGCGCGATTCTGATATAGCGATTTTTCGTATAGCTAAGATATTAGATTACTCTTCGGAAAGACCCTTCATTGCAGCTGCAAAACGTTGGTTTAACATGACACCCAGAGCTTATCGGACGTTTATAAGAGCGGAAAAAATATAGGAACAACAACAGTTGATTGAACGACACAATTATTGGAGTCATGATGAAGTGGCGGACAGGGTGGGATTCGAACCCACGGAGAGCTTGCACCCTCGGCGGTTTTCAAGACCGCTGCATTCGACCACTCTGCCACCTGTCCGCATTATTTCATCAGCAAAATGGTCATGTGGTTTTGCTGTAAAGAGCGCCCTAAAGATAGTTATCTCTCTTTTCAAGCATTAGATCAAAATTATTAGAAAATTACGAATATTTGGATAAATATTATCAACTTTCGGGTTCATTCGTTGCCCTTGAGGGCTGAATAGGGATTCACAGCAGCGCAGAACTGTGCAATATTAAGAAAAATTGATGTTTTATAAGGATTGTAGATGCGCCAAAAGATTATTTTATCCGCTTTTTGTGGATTGCTTGCCACAACTGCACTGGTATTTACGCCTTCAATGTCTGTAAATGCCCAAAGTAATAGCCAAGAGACATTTCAACAATATTTGAGCACGGTAAAGGCAAAAGCAACGGCTCAAGGCGTTAAGCAATCAACGCTTAATCGTATCATTCCTAATATTCGTTATAATGACAGGGTTGTCCGCCTTGATAGATCACAACCAGAGACTAAACCCAATAGGCCTATTCCCAATTTTGAGCCTTATCGCAGGCGCCATGTTGATGCCGCTCGTATCAATGGAGGAAAGCGCAAGAAAGCACAGATTAATTCTATATTGCAGCGCATCGAAAATCAAACAGGCGTCCCGAAAGAAATGATGATTGCCATTTATGGACATGAGACCAATTATGGCAGTTATACAGGTAATTTTAATGCACCTAGCGCGCTAGCATCTCTTGCTTATGAAGGTCGTCGCCGTAAATTGTTTGAAGCCGAGCTTATCGCAGTAATGAAAATGATTGATATGGGCGTTCCGCAAGCCAATATTACGGGCAGTTGGGCAGGGGCACTTGGTAAACCGCAATTTTTACCATCGGTCTATTTGCGCCTTGCAAAAGATGGTGATGGTGATGGTTATGCCGATATTTGGAATAATGAAGCCGATGCTATGGCGTCTATCGCTAATTATTTTGTGAATTCGGGGTGGCGACGCGGCCAAGAATGGGGCTTTGCAGTCAATGTGCCAAACACATTAAACCGTGCTGCCATTAAAAATAAAACCACATCTCCGCGCTGTAAACGGGTATTTGCGCGCCATAGTCAATGGAAAACAATGAAAGAATGGCGTGCATTAGGACTTAGCCCGAGGCGAGGTTTTTGGGCACCTGATGATCAAATGGCTGTATTATTAGAGCCAGATGGAGTAGGAAAACCAGGATATTTACTATTAAGCAATTATCGTGTGATATTAGATTATAATTGTTCAAATTTTTATGCTTTATCGGTGGGGTTATTGGCAGATGCAGTTAAGTAAAATTAGTTTATTGATTGGTGGAGCTTTGCTTCTATCATCTTGTGGTTCTTCAGGATCTAATGAATTTGTGGATGACCTTGGTGGCATATCACCGCAATCTACGGGTGTAAGCGATACACCTGTGCGTATTGGCGCCCCTTATAAAGTTGGTAATAAAACATATACACCAGAAGATGTAGCCGCTTATGATGAAGTTGGTTATGCAAGCTGGTACGGCGCCAATTTTGATGGACGTCAAACAGCCAATGGAGAAATATTCTCTGCGACAGGCTATAGCGGAGCACATAAAACTCTGCCTTTACCAACCTATGTAGAGGTCACTAATTTAGAAACTGGCCGCACAATTTTGGTGCGCATTAATGATCGCGGACCTTTTGCTGATGATCGCTTGATTGATTTATCAGAAGCCGCTGCTAGGCAGCTAGGCATTGTTGAACAAGGCGTAGCTGGTGTTCGCGTGCGCAAAGTCAATCCGCCTGAGCAAGAGCGGGCTATATTGCGCAACGGCGGGGAAGCATCATTACGTGCTGATACACCCGACTCTTTGACGCGCATTTTGCGTGAGAGGCTAGCAAAATTACCGACACCTAAGGCATCTACTAGAGTAGCAACTCCGTCTCCAGTCCCTAATGTGTCTGGCAATAATCCAAATAATGCTAATCGTGATGGACGCTTTATTGTTGAAGGTTCTGGAAAAACTGCACAGCCTACAAGGCAGTCAAATGATGGACGCTTTATAATTGAGGGTGCGGGTACTACGGGGCAAAGAATTTCTGTCGCAGCGACCAGTGGTCTTGTTGTGCAACTTTCGTCATTTTCTTCTCGTGATCGCGCTCAGGCTCTAGCTCGCAAGGTTGGCGGTAATGTTGCACAAAGCAGCGATGGTCGATTATTTCGCGTTCGATTTGGTCCTTATGCAACGGAAGCGGAGGCACAAGAAGGGCTAGCCAAAGCACGACAACAGGGCTATCCACAAGCTAGAATATTCCGCGAATGACTCGTTTCTATCGCTGGATATAATTATGGATGTCGAGCTATAGGATTTTAAGATGAAAAAATTAGCTGTTGTTGTCAGTTTACTCGTTTTATTGACGCCAGTTACCGTGAGTTCACAGCAAGCTGGCGCGCCCATTAAAGCGTTAGAATATGATAGTAAGGCCAAGATTGCCTATTTGCTTGATATGCAATCTGGCGCAGTTCTTATTAATAAAAATTCTGCTCAAAGAATACCACCAGCCTCTATGGCAAAGATGATGACAGTCTATGTTGCATTTGACCTTATCAAAAAAGGCGAACTATCTCTCGATCAAAAAGTGACCGTACAAGATTCTACATGGCAAAAGTGGAATAACCAAGGCTCTACTATGTTTTTGCGTAATGGAGAAAGCGTAAGCATCGAAGATTTGCTTCATGGGATTGTGACTTTATCGGGTAATGATGCATCCGTAGTATTGGCCGATGGTATAGCGGGTAACGAAAAAGCTTTTACCGATCTCATGAATATCACTGCCAAGCGAATTGGCATGAAAAATAGTAATTTTGGCACATCCAATGGATGGCCTGACGAAGGCGTTACATATGTTACAGCCGAAGATTTAGGGGTTTTAGGGTCTCGCACTATATATGATTTTCCCAAATTATATGAAAAGTTTTACGGTCTTACAGAATTTACTTGGGGCGGTGTTAAACAAGCCAATCGTAATCCACTACTGGGTAAGGTCGATGGTGCCGATGGTTTAAAAACGGGTCACACCGAAGAAGCTGGATATGGCCTAGCAGGAACGGCGCAGCAAAATGGGCGCCGATTGATGATGGTGCTAGCAGGGTTAGATAGTTTTAATGGCCGCATCAATGAATCTATCAATGTTATGAATTGGGGGTTTAGAGCTTGGAGTACTAAACCATTATATGAATCAGGACAAATAATTGGTAATATTCCAGTGCAATTGGGCAGTGACAGTAATGTTGATTTGGTTGCACCGCGCGATATTGGTATCACAATACCAAAAGCTTTTGATGGTCCATTTAAACTATATATTCGGTATAAAGGCCCAGTAAAAGCACCTTTTACCAAGGGTGATCACATCGCTGATTTGGTCGTAAAACCAGCCTATGGTCCTGAACAATTAATGGCTTTAAATGCAGCAGAGACAGTTGAAGAAGCTGGGTTTTTTGGCCGTGCTTGGAATGGCTTCAAATCCGTCTTTGGTGCATGATGAACAAAGGCATAGTCGGCCATTTTATAACGTTAGAAGGCGGTGAGGGTTGCGGCAAATCAACCCAAGTGAAAGCATTAGCCACCCGTTTGAGTGATTTGGGTTATGATGTGATTACAACACGCGAACCTGGCGGTACCGACAATGCAGAGACGATAAGAGATTTGCTCTTAAATGGCGGAGATAATCGTTGGGATAGCCGATCTGAATCACTTTTATTTGCTGCTGCACGTGCTGATCATATTCGGAACTTAATTAAACCTGCTTTGTTGCGTGGACAGTGGGTTATTTGTGATCGCTTTATCGACAGCAGCCGTGCCTATCAAAGCGGTGGTTCAGGCTTAAGCGATGATATTATCTTAAAGCTGCATAATATTGGCAGCGAGGGTTTTATGCCTGATCGCACTTTGGTTCTAGATTTAGATGAGAATATTGCCAATGAGCGTGTTACAATGCGTGATGGCGATAATAGAGACCGTATTGGCGGACGTGACAAACAATTTCATCAAAAGGTAAGACAAGCGTTTCGTAGCTACGCTGAACAGGAACCTGATCGTATTAGACTGATTAATGCTAATGCCGCTATTGGTAAAATTACCGATGACATTATAGAAATTTTATCAGATTTAATTGAGCGAAAATGATGGGTCTTCGCCAATGAACATATTATTGGGACATGATAAATGTTGGAGCATTTTCAATAATGCTCTTCAATCTGGTAAACTTCATCATGGATGGATATTGGCAGGAGCTCGTGGGATCGGAAAAGCAGGTTTTGCTAAACAGATTGCGCGTAAAATTTTAGATCAAGAAGGGCGCTATACGGCACTCTTTGATGCAGGTACATTTCCAGATTTATATGTCATTAGCAGACCCCCAAAAGAAGAGCCAAAGCCAGGAGAGGGGATAGCAGTTGATGCAGAATTAAAACGCAGCATCAACATCGATCAAATTCGTAAACTTCAATCTAAACTAGCCAATAAAGCCTCTATGTCAGATAAAAGGGTTATCATTATTGATGCTGCCGATGATGTAGAGCGCGCGGGAGCCAATGCATTACTCAAAAGCCTAGAAGAACCACCCGAAGGCACAATATTCTTGCTCATCAGCCATGCTAGCGAAAAATTATTACCCACCATAAAGTCACGTTGTCAAATATTGCGCTTTGAACCTTTATCTCATGAGCAAATGAATGATGCATTATCTCAGCAATTTCCTGATATTGCAGATGATGAAAAGAGCGCCCTCATAAAGGCAGGTAAAGGCTCCCCTGGACAGGCTATCGCTTATATGGGGTTGGGCATGGCTGAAATAGAAGCCAGTTTGGACAATATTAGGAAATCTGGTGATCCGCAGAATATTGAACGGGCTAAACTTATGAAGTCTCTAACTCTAAAAGCCGCACAAAACAAATATGAAGCCTTTTTGAGAAGGGCACCTAGTTATATTGCTGAATATGCACCTTATGCGGATATCCATAGAATGGATGTTATCAGCGATTGTTATAATAAAGCGAATGATTTAGCGGGTAGGGCGATAGGGTTGTCGTTGGACAAGCAAGCTGTTGTTTTTGAAATGGCAAGCTTGCTGTCCAAGCTACAAACGCATAAGCCAAGACGATAATTTGAGAATCGGATGATATGACTAAGCCTTATTATATTACCACTGCAATAAGCTACCCCAATGGCAAGCCGCATATTGGCCACGCTTATGAAGCCATTGCCTCCGATGTTATGGCGCGTTTTCAGCGTTATATGGGCCGTGATGTACGGTTTCAAACGGGTACTGATGAACATGGTCTAAAGATGGCACAAAAAGCACGGGAGCTTGGTCAAACACCGCGTGAATTGGCCGATGAGATGTCCTCCTATTTTATCGAAATGTGTGATAAGCTTAATATATCTTATGATCGTTTTTTGCGTACTGTTGAAGAGGAACACCATATTGCGAGTCAAGCCCTATGGGCGGCAATGGAAGCCAATGATGATCTTTATCTGGATCGTTATGAGGGTTGGTATTCGATCCGAGATGAAGCCTATTATGATGAAAAAGAATTGATTGAAGCCAAAGATAGTGAAGGTAATATAGAAAAATTATCGCCGCAAGGTACGCCTGTAGAGTGGACCGTTGAGGAAAGTTGGTTTTTCCGCCTTAGCAAATATGAAAAACCGCTGCTTGAATTATATCGGTCACAATTAGGTTTTATTCAGCCCGAGAGCCGCCGTAATGAAATTATGCGTTTTGTAGAAGGTGGTTTAAATGATCTTAGCATATCACGTACCAGTTTTGATTGGGGGGTAAAGGTTCCAAGTGATGGGGATAGTAAACATGTGATGTATGTTTGGGTCGATGCGCTTACCAATTATCTCACAGGCCTCGGTTATCCTGCAAAAACAGAAGATTATGATACATATTGGCCCGCTGACTTGCATCTTATTGGCAAAGATATAACACGCTTTCATGCCATATATTGGCCCGCATTTTTGATGAGCGCCAACTTACCATTACCAAAGCAAGTGTTCGGACACGGGTTTCTTCTCAACAAAGGTGAGAAAATGTCCAAATCAATCGGTAATGTTGTCGACCCGATTGCATTGGCAGATGCTTTTGGTGTGGACCAGCTACGCTATTATTTGATGGCCGATGTTAATTTTGGCCAAGACGGTAGTTATAGTGCTGAATCTATTGTCTTGCGCTGCAATGCCGATTTGGCGAATAGCTTTGGTAATTTGGCACAACGTACTTTGTCTATGATATTCAAAAATCTAAACGGCATTATTAATTTTGATTATGATATTCATAAAGATGATAGTGATTTATTAGAAATTATAGCTGAAGCAACGCAAAAGCAGCTTGCCGAAGCTTTTGAAAGTCTCGATTTTTCACATGGGATAGAAGCTTGGATGCGCGCTGTACAGGCTTGCAACCAATATGTAGACGATCAAGCGCCTTGGGGGCTAAAAAAAACAGATCCTGATCGTATGAAAGCCGTGCTTATGACCTTATTTATTGGCATAAGAGATTTGAGCATCGCTATAGCTCCGCTTATTCCCGAAAAGTCTGCACGAATATTGGATCAAATGGGTATTAAAGGCCGTGATTTTAGAGCTTTATGTGATAATGATTGGAAAGCAGAATTAAGTGGCTTTACATTAGATAAACCTGAACCTGCCTTCCCGCGTCTTGAATTACCAGCGGAGGATTAATCATGCTCATCGACAGCCATTGCCACCTCAATTATAAAGGCATCGTTGAACAACAAGATGATGTGCTGACACGGGCGAGGGAAGTGGGCGTTACGGGCATGCTCAATATATCGACCCGCGAAAGCGAGTGGGATGATATCATTACCCTTGCCGAACAACAAAAAGATATATGGGCCAGCGTCGGCATTCATCCGCATGAAGCGGACGAACATCCTGATATGGATACGCATAAATTGGTCAAAAAAGCTCAGCATGATCGCGTAGTTGCTATTGGCGAAACGGGGCTTGATTATTATTATGATCATAGTGACCGTGATAATCAGAAGAAAAGCTTTCGTAGCCATATTGTTGCTGCGCGGGAAACTGGTTTACCGTTAATTGTACATACACGCGACGCTGAAGAAGATACAGCCAATATTATGCGTGAAGAGATGGAGAAGGGCGCTTACCCAGCGGTTATCCACTGTTTTACAGCCAGTGATGAATTCGCCAAAATCGCACTAGATATTGGATGCTATATTAGTATTTCAGGTATTGTAACGTTTAAAAACGCAAAAGAATTACAACATAGCGCATCTTGGATACCTGCAGATCGATTGTTGATAGAGACGGATTCGCCTTTTCTAGCACCAGTGCCGCATCGCGGAAAAACAGGCGAACCAGCATTTGTGGCTGATACGGCTAATTTTTTGGCGCAGCTTCGCGGTGTTGAAGAAGAGCAGCTCAAAAAACAAACTGCTGAGAATTTTTTCAACCTATTTAGCAAAGCAAAGCCAGCGTAATGAAGCTGACTATTTTAGGATGCGGTACATCCGCTGGCGTTCCCAGAATTGGCAATGATTGGGGGAAATGTGATCCTACGGAACCCAAAAATAAACGTACCCGTGTTTCTATTTTGGTGCAAAGCGATAATCATGGGATTTTGGTCGATACTTCACCCGATCTGCGTCATCAGCTTTTGGCGGCGGGGACAACGGATATAAATAGCGTATTATGGACGCACGACCATGCCGATCATACACATGGAATCGATGAGTTGCGGCAAATATTTTTTAAAACCCGCATTCCAGTCGCGGGCTATGCCAGTGAAGCAACAATGACCTCGCTCAAACGCAGATTTGGTTATGTGTTTGAGGGTAATAGTGGTTATCCAACCACATGCGACGGCCAAATATTACCGCCAGATTCTTTACAATTAGACGATTTTAAAATATCTTACACCGAGCAACCGCATGGACCAATATTTTCGACCGGTTACCGCATATCACATGAAGGAAAGTCACTATGTTATGCCACTGATTTTGGCGAAATTACCAATGATATGGTCGATACCTATGGTGGTACGGATTTGTTGATTGTCGATTGCCTTCGTCAAGATCCGCACCCAACCCATGCGAATTTGGATATGGCACTTGAATTAATTGACCGCTGTGCTGCTAAATATGCTATTTTGACGCATATGGATAAAAATATGGATTATCATACAATTGCTAATATGCTGCCGTCTCATGTAGAACCCGCATTTGATATGATGAGTATGGAGTTATAATGGAGCAGGGCGGCTATCTCTTATATAGCTTAATATTTTTGGTGTTGGTTGTTAGCTCGCTCGCCGCAAGACGTGTGCCTATGGGGCAAATGATGAAAATGGCGCTCATGTGGATTGGTATTTTCATCATATTATTCATTATATTCAGTTTTCGTACTGAATTATCTTATGTTTGGGACAGAGTTAAATCCGATATTGCTGGTACAAGTAACCAAAGCAGCAACGGTCAGGAAATTATCTTAACCCAAAGAGATGACGGACATTTCTGGCTTAGAGCTTCTGTAAATGGCGTACCGATAGATTTTCTTGTTGATAGCGGCGCTACAGCTATTGCAATGAGCACAGCAGATGCTGAAAAAGCCAATATTCCATATGATCCGAATAGCATTCCAGTTTTAACTGATACCGCCAACGGTGTGAGCAAGAATTACCGTGCCACTATAGATGTGCTTCAAACGGAAGACGCAACATTTGAAAATGTGAATGTCTTGGTTGCACCAACTTTGGGTGACACTAATTTGCTGGGTATGAGTTATTTAAATAGATTACAAAGTTGGCGTGTAGAAGGCAACAGGATGATATTACAGCCTTAATCTAACGTTTGGGATCATATCTAATAGGTTTGTATCATTATAGGCAAGAGATAAAATTTAACATAATATTTATTATCGAACTTTTATATTCATTCTATAACCAAGGCTATGCTCTCTTTTACTTCTTGTAGTACGGGAAATGTACTTGTTTGTTGAACGCCAGGTAAATCAGATAATATATCGGCCATAAACAAACGATAAGATTGCACATCTTTACTACGAATTTTGAGCAAATAATCATAACCTCCTGACATCATATGACAGGATAATATCTCAGGAATATTTCGAACAGCCTGGTTAAATTCATTGAGTGTATCACGCGTTGTATTGTGCAATTTTACTTGCACATAAACAAGATGAGATTGCCCAATTTTATGCGGATCAATATCTGCACGATAACCGCGAATATAGCCATCTTTTTCCAACCTTCGAAGCCTGTTGAGGCAAGGTGATTTGGTGAGATTTACTTTATCGGCAAGCTCAACAATGGGAATACGCCCTTCCCGCTGAATAACATGCAATATATTTTTATCAATTTGGTCCAATGTTTTGTTCATTATCATAATACACATCAAAATAATGATTGAAGCAATATATAAATTCCAAATGAATTGTATTTTGTAAAAATTCAGGAACATTTCCTGCAAAATAATGACTAATGAGAAATAATATTATCATTTGTAACGAGTAAGCTATGACCCAGAAATTTGCTATTGATCTTGATAAACAATGTAAAGTTTTCAGCGCAATAGAAAGATATCATTATTGCGATGAAGATCAGCTCATTACCGAGATGTTAGATAATATAACCCTATCTAATGATGATAAGGTTACGATTCAAGATGATGCAAAGCAGCTTGTCGAACAATTACGTTCTAGCGATATGAAATCATCATTAGTAGATGATTTGCTGCAAGAATATGGTCTTTCTAATCCAGAAGGCATTGCTTTAATGCGCCTTTCAGAGGCGTTGGTACGCACGCCCGATGCTGCAACAGCCACCCTATTAATTCGTGACAAATTAATCAATGGCGATTGGTCTTCGCATGCTGGAAATAGCAGTTCCTTCATGGTGAATAGTGCAACAAAAGGCCTGCAATTTTCTAAATTTTGGGCGCGAAAAAGTGGCGGTAATGCCCCCTCCTCTGCCGTTAGCCAGATCGGTGATACCATTCTTCATAATGCTATGAAACAAGGTATGCGATATATGGGTAATCATTTTGTCTTGGGTCGATCTATCGAGGAAGCCATAGAAAAATCTGCTGGCTATGATGCTAATATCACCAATTTTTCTTATGATATGCTGGGTGAGGCCGCCTATACCAATGCTGATGCGCAGCGCTATTTTGAGGCTTATGAACATGCCGTGCAGAATATAGCCAATAACGGACCTTATAATGACGTTCGGGATGCACCTAGTATATCTGTGAAATTGTCGGCATTACATCCACGCTATGAAATCACCCATACTGAAGAAGTTTTATCTCCAATTTTAGACAAATTATTGCGCCTATGTACAATGGCAAAAGCAGGCAATTTTGGTATCACAATTGATGCCGAAGAATCAGAGCGTTTGGAAATATCGCTCATGCTTGTTGAGCAATTATGTGCGGCCGAACAATTAGCGCAATGGGACGGTTTGAGTATCGTAATACAAGCCTATCAGAAACGCGCCCTGCCCGTTATTGAACATATTATCTCGCTCAGTACGCAATATGATCGTAAATTGATGGTGCGTCTGGTTAAAGGTGCCTATTGGGATAGCGAAATTAAACGCGCACAAGAAATGGGCTTGAGCGATTACCCCGTTTTCACCCGCAAAGAAAATAGCGATACATCTTATATTGCTTGCGCACAGGCCTTGCTCGTTGCCAGCGATCATATCTTCTCGCAATTTGCTACGCATAATGCACATACGGCTATTTCTGTTGCGAACATGGCAATGCGCGATGACAAGGCGTTTGAGCTACAAAGGCTGCATGGTATGGGCGATCAATTGCATATATTACTCGCACAAAAATATGGAGTTAAATCGCGTATTTATGCGCCCGTTGGGCCGCACAAAGATCTCTTGCCCTATCTCGTTCGGCGTTTGTTAGAAAATGGTGCCAATTCTTCATTTGTCAATCAGCTCAGCAATAATGATATATCTATCGATAATATCATCAAGGACCCGACGATATTAAGCCGCAAAAGTTTGGGACAAAAATCAAATCTCCCTTCCCCGCAGCATCATTTATCCGATGGTCGAGTGTCAGCCAAGGGGTTTGATTGGAACGAGATTGGTACAATTAAACGTCTTTCTGAGCAATTTTCTCATCCGCCTCATATTGATGCAACATCATATTGCAATGGTATGCCCATAAATGGGGATAAGATTGAACGCTTTTCTCCTTTTGATACTTCGCAAAAAATTGGGGAAGCACAATATGCCGATATAAATGCTGTAAACGATATGGTGAGTAATGCAAAGACTGCGCAATGGCATAGCAATTATGATGCATCAAGCCGTGCGAAGATTCTGCGTAATATTGCGGATAATTTGCTCAAACAAGAGAATGAATTGCTGAATATTATCATTTGGGAGGCTGGAAAAACCGTTGCCGATGCATTGGCAGAAGTGCGAGAAGCGGTTGATTTTTGCCGCTATTATGCGGATCAAGCAGAAAAGCTTAGCGATCGAGAGCCACTGGGCATTGTCGCCTGCATATCACCTTGGAACTTTCCTCTGGCAATTTACTTAGGTCAAATAGTTGCAGCCCTCTCTATGGGCAATACCGTTATAGCGAAACCTGCTGAACAAACACCGCTAATAGCCTATAAAATATATGATCTCATGCTGCAATCTGGTGTCCCAAAAGAAGCATTTCATTTGCTCATTGGCGATGGTGCAAAGCTAGGGAATGCCCTCACTTCGCATCAGGATATAGCGGCTATTTGTTTTACAGGTTCTACACGCACAGCAAAACAAATTGCGAGGAATTTAGCCAATACGCAGCGCGCCGATATCCCCTTCATTGCGGAAACAGGCGGTATTAACGCGATGATTGTCGATTCAACGGCCTTGATGGAACAAGTGATTGAAGATGTGCTGGCATCTGCTTTCCAAAGCGCTGGACAGAGGTGTTCAGCTTGCCGATTGGTTTGTATACAGGAAGATGTGGCCGATGATTTCATTAAAATGCTGCGTGGGGCCATGGAAAATTTGCATCTTGGCGCTACCCGCTATTTTTCCACTGACGTAGGTCCTGTAATTGATGAGGCTGCACGTAACAATATTATGCAGCATGTTGATACTATGAATAAGGTTCATAAAGATATTAGCGGAAAAGCCATTCAAAATGATATTGAAAAAGGTTATTTTGTTGTTCCACAAGCTTTTGAAATTGATGCTATATCAGATCTTAAACAAGAAATATTCGGCCCTGTGTTACATATAAAGCGTTTTAAAGCACATGAAATTGAGGATGTTATTGAGCAAATTAATGCGCTTGGGTATGGCCTCACTATGGGCTTTCACACCCGCATTGATGCGCGTGCTCAGCAAATTTCCAAGACAGCAAAGGTCGGTAATCTCTATATCAATCGTAATCAAATTGGTGCAGTCGTAGGTGTGCAGCCCTTTGGTGGTGAAGGCCTGTCAGGAACAGGACCAAAAGCTGGAGGCCCGCATTATTTGAAGCGCTTATCGCATAGAGAGCAGACCGTGCTTTCACCACATATTGCGCAAGAGGATCATGATTATTTTCTTGAAGAGTATGAACTTCCTGGCCCGACGGGAGAAAATAATAGCTTATCATTGCACCCGAGAGGCACAATATTATGCTTAGGCGGAGATGATAAACAGGCATTATATAGGCAGGTTTGTCTGGCACATACTGCTGGTAATCAGATAATAACTTTAGATGCATTTCGCATTGATATAGAGGCTAATAATGCATTATCGAATAATATGAATATTATATATGAAGATGTACAAAATATTGACGCATCGCTGAACGAGAGTAATCACCAAAAATTACTTTTTCACGCAGTAGCCTGCGACGGAAAGAGGCGTTTAGATATTGCCACAAAAATAGCCCTTATGGATGGTGCAATTATGCCGATATTAAGCGCTTATGATGATATTGATCGCTATGCGATAGAGCGCTGTATTACTATCGATACAACGGCCGCTGGCGGCAATGCGACTTTATTGGCTGGCTTATGATAATGTGATGCCATAATTTCAATAAAGATAGTGCGGCATATGGAAATTTCATTATAGAGTATTATGGCTAAAGATTATGATATAAACCCGCTTGCGCGCATTATGGAAAAATTGCGTGATAAAGATAAAGGATGCGAATGGGATGTTGCCCAAGACTTTAAAAGCATAGCGCCCTACACTATTGAAGAAGCTTATGAAGTTGCCGATGCTATCGCGCGTAATGACAGAGATGATCTGGCCGATGAACTGGGGGATTTGTTGTTACAAGTCATCTTTCATAGCCAAATGGCTGCAGAAGAAGAAAGCTTTGATTTGCAAAATGTCATCGATAATATTTGTAAGAAGATGATCCGTAGGCATCCTCATATTTTTGATAAAAGCGGTGAATTTAAGAATGGAAAGACTGAAATACGCGAAAATTGGGAACGTATAAAAGAGAATGAACGCCGAGAGAAAGCCACTTCATCACGCACATTAGATGGAATTGCAATTGCCCTACCCGCGCTTAAACGCGCCGAAAAAATACAAAAACGTGCAGCTAGAACTGGCTTTGATTGGCCCGATGCTGGCGGCGCACAAGCAAAAATTCTTGAAGAACTGCAAGAAGTTAAAAATGCTCAAACGGATAAACAGATATTTGAGGAAATCGGCGACTTGCTATTCTCAGTTGTAAATTATAGCCGCCATTTGGGCGTGTCTCCGGAAGAAGCAATGCAAGCAGCTACAAATAAATTCACAGCACGATTTGAAACTATGGAAGATATAGCAGACAATCAAAAACAGAGTTTTGCCGAGCTGAGTCTAGAAAAAAAAGAACAACTCTGGTTGCAGGCCAAAATGCGTTCTGAAAACTAGCCATGTGAGGGTTATTGCTTAGCCTCTTTTAAATATTGTCCCCATTGTTGATCACTAAGCGATATTTGCATCTCTATCATATTCTCATTATTTGTCTGAGAAATTACGTCTACATTGCGATGTACCCAAGCAAGCAAAGCACCATTCGCACTGTTAATGGAAATATTTTTAATATGGTTATTGCGCAATATAAGGTGCGATAGTTTTTTGTTTAAACTCTCTATCCCCTCGCCACTTTGTGCTGAGATTAATGCAAAAAATATATTATCTTTCGATTTTTGCTCATATTCTTGATGATCATCCTCATCAAGCAAATCAGATTTATTCCAAACTTCTAAAATCGGTGTCTCAGCCGGAATATCTTCTTCGATGACTTCTTCTTCAAGCGAACTCCATTCTTTCTGATCAGCAACATCTTCCTTATAATCCACTTGTGAAGTTAGACCCAAAGACTTTAATATATGTATCACATCATTTTTTTGATTTTCACTATCGGAGTGCGAAATATCCCGCACATGCACTATTATATCAGCAGCAATAACCTCTTCTAATGTCGCCCGAAAGGCTGCTACCAATTGTGTGGGAAGATCAGAAACAAATCCCACAGTATCGGATAATATGGCTTTGGAAACACCGGGTAGACTAATATCGCGCATGGTTGGATCCAATGTTGCAAAAAGTAAATCTTCTGCAAATATATCTGAGTCCGTTAAACGGTTGAATAAGGTTGATTTTCCTGCATTGGTATATCCCACAAGGGCAATGACAGGCCATGGTGCCTTCTCGCGGCGCGCACGGTGCAATCCGCGGGTGCGTTTTACTTGATCCAATTCTTTACGCAATTTGGCCATACGATCACGGATCATGCGGCGATCAGACTCTATTTGCGTTTCTCCAGGCCCGCCTAGAAAACCAAAACCACCGCGCTGCCTTTCTAAGTGAGTCCAGCTTCGCACTAGACGACCTTGTTGATAATCCAAATGCGCCAATTCAACCTGCAATCGACCTTCAGCCGTAGATGCTCTTTCGCCAAATATTTCTAATATTAAACCTGTTCGATCAATAATTTTGGCTTTGGTTTTATCTTCTAAATTGCGCTGCTGTATTGCTGTTAAAGCAGCATCAACAAATATTAATTCAATTTTCTTTTTATCCACCAGTTCTGCAATATTTTCAACTTGCCCTCCCCCAATCAATGTAGCTGGATTGGGCTTGCGGACGCGCACATGTTGGCGGCCAATAACATTAAGTCCAATTGCTAATGCTAGGCCTTCAGCTTCCTCTAGTCGTGATTCAGGCGATATATTGTCATTATTTTGTAGTTCGGGATATATTATAAATGTCTTGGTTCCGCGGCTGTAATCATCACCTTGCGCTCGGTTGAATATACTCAATCCATATTCTCATTATAATCAATAAGGTTTATATTTTTATCGGGCTGAATAGTTGATACTGCATGTTTATATACCAATTGTAATATATTCTCACGTTCTAATAATAGAGAGAATAGATCATATGCTACAATATTTCCTTGTAACATAACACCATTTACCAAGAACATTGTTACATTATCTTGGACATCATGAACCGCATAAAGGAATATATCCTGAAGATTGCCTGCTTTGGGTTTTTGTTTTTGCATCATCTCTTGAAATGGTTCCACTGCAATAGCCTCAGACGGCATAATTGTTGAGATAGAATGTTTATAGACCAATTGCGTTTGCCCATCTCGGCGCAATAATATTGAAAAATTATCAAACCATGTAATAATACCTTGAAGCTTTACGCCTTTCATCAAAAATATTGTTATAGGGGTTTTTGCTTTCCTTACCCTATTCAGAAATATATCTTGAAGAGCATTATTTTTATCAGCCATTATATATCCATTATTATTTTATGTTATAGCAAGATTAATATGAAGTATTTTAATATAATTTAACATTCAAAATCAATAGCTTTATATATGCATATAATAGTCATTGTTTTTTATCTTTTTCATACAGTCCTAGTAATTTTAATTTGCGATGAAGCGCCGATCTTTCCATACCAATAAACCCAGCTGTGCGTGAGATATTCCCAGAAAAACGATTAATCTGTACCTTCAGATATTCTCTCTCAAATGTTTCTCGTGCTTCTCTAAGCGGCATTCCCATTAGGCTAGAAATATTATTATTGGGTCCTTCTACGCCGCCAACAATCTCTGCGGGTAAATTGGTCAGATCAATCACGTTTAAATTCTTTGTTGGAGCAAAAATAACGATGCGTTCGATCATATTTTTAAGTTGTCGAACATTACCCGGCCATTCATATGCCTGCATTGCAGCCATAGCTTCATCAGTTATCTCTGGTGGTATCATATCATGTTGATTAGCATAGCGAATAAGGAAAAAATCAGCCAAATCGCTAATATCCTCACGCCGATCAGTGAGCTGTGGCAACTCAATAGGAACCACATTTAACCGATAAAATAAATCTTCTCTAAATCGTTTCGCTTTTATTTCTTCGGAAAGATTTTTAGATGAAGTTGAAATAACGCGAACATCCACATGGATTTGCCGCTCTCCTCCCACCCGAACAAAGCTTTGGTCCGTCAAAACACGTAATATCTTAGCTTGTGTAGGCAGTGGCATATCGGCAATTTCATCAAGGAATAATGTGCCGCCATGTGCCAATTCCATCAATCCGACATGGTCTAATTTACCGCCAGACTCTGAACCAAATAATTGTTCTTCAAATTTGTCTGGATCAAGTCGCGCCGAATTAACGGAGATAAATTTTGAATTGGCTCTTGGGCTCCAATTATGAACCATTCGTGCAGCTACTTCTTTACCAACACCCGCAGGCCCCAATATCATAATACGGCTTCCAGATGCCGCCACTTTTTTAAGTTTTGCCCTAGCACTTCTAATAATATTTGATGAACCAGTCAGCTCGTTATTAACACCAAACTTCTCTTTAAAAGCTCTATTTTCTTGGCGTAACCTTTCTGTTTCTGTGGCCCGTTCAACCAAATGCACTAATTTCTCAGTCATGAATGGTTTTTCAATAAAGTCTACAGCCCCTTCATTAATAGCTGCAACCGCAGTATCCAAATTTCCATGACCAGAAAAAATAATAACGGGCAAATTAGGGTCACGTTTTTTAATTTCTCTTAGTACGTCAATACCATCCATAGATGAACCACGCAGCCAGACATCCAAAAGAACCAAATCAGGCCTACGCTCATCAATAGCAGCCAGTGCCGCACTACTTCCGCCTGCGGACCGGGTTTCATAACCCTCATCTTCTAACACTCCTGATACCAAATTACGGATATCTTGTTCATCATCGACAATCAGAACTTCCATTATATATTCTCCGAATTATCTTCTGGTACAACGATAGTATGAGCACGTTTTTGTAGTTTTTCAGTGTCAAAAATAATAGTAACTTTTGCACCGCCATCTGGAACATCATCGAACATCATTTTGCCATAATGCTCCTCAACTATTTTTTTAACTATTGCGAGGCCAAGGCCTGACCCTGATGAGCGCGTAGTGACATAAGGTTCTACTATGCGCCCTTTTTCTGGTGGTAAGCCAACACCATTATCAGAAATAGATATTTCCATATGATCCTTCATTTCGGATATTTCTACAATGATTTTCCCTTTATGATTTTCATCATTCAAAATACGTTCTTCGATTGTCTCTGTTGCATTTTTAACAACATTCGTAATAGCCTGACCAATTTGTCGCCTGTCACATAACAGGCTTAAACTATCATCACTAATCATAACTTTGAAATCAATATCAGTTTTAGAAACTTCATGTAAAAATACGCTATGGCGCACGATATCTGCGATATCTTCTTCTCTAAATGTTGGCTTTGGCATACGCGCAAAAGATGAAAATTCATCAGCGATTTTTCGCAAATCCCCCACTTGACGTACAATCGTATCTGTTAATTGATCGAAAACCATATTGCCATCTCCCACTTGTGAGGAAAAACGGCGCTTCAGCCGTTCTGCAGCCAATTGAATAGGAGTAAGTGGGTTTTTTATTTCATGAGCAATACGGCGTGCTACATCTGACCAAGCGGCTCGTTTTTGATCGGCTAATTGTTCGCTAATATCCTCAAAAGTTAAAACGCAGCCCGTTTCTTCACGCCGAATATTGACAGCTAAGGTTTGTGGCTCAGGTCCATCGCCGATCTGGATTACGGTTTCATTATCTTCATTGTCAACAAGTTGAGCCAAATCTGGTGATAATTTTTCCAATTTAACACCGATTAAACTTTTGCCTACTGCAGCCAATTGTTTCGCAGCATTGCTATTAGCCAGAATAATTTTATTATCTTCGTCTAAGCTAATAATGCCAGCAGAGACAGACTCTAATACGGTTTCGATAAAAGCTCTGCGATTATCAAGTTGATTATTGGCAAGCAGAAGATTTTTATTTTGCGCTTCTAACCGCTCGGTCATGAGGTTGAATGAGTTGCTTAATATACCCACTTCGTCAGGACTATCTTGTGAACTGCTCGATACACGAGTCGATAAATCTCCATCAGCAACTTTTTGAGCGGCTAATACCAATTGGTTGACAGGCCTAACCAGACGGTCTGCTACTATTAATGCAATCCATATCGCTACGCTAATGATTAACAAGGAAACTATATATAAAGCGATATTAAATTGAATCTGTAAATTGCGAGATTGGATGATTAAATTATCATAATCGCTCAAAATACGTTCGGCGCGATCACCAAAAATAAACGAAGGTACGCTATCAAGGCGTGCTGTATACAGGTATAACCTCGGACTATCATATAATATGGTTACGGCCTCTATTTTATTAGCCTGGGCTTCAACAACTAATCCTTCGCCATCTTTTAATTTTCCAAGCATAGTGGAGGTTATCCATTTTTCACGCTTTTCATTATCAGACGCAACAACGGCAGTGGTTTTTTGAACATTATTTTTGTCAATGCTCACAATCGCAGACTCGCTCAATTTCCTGGTCAATACTTGCGAGAAATAAGCATCTAAAAACTGTGGGTTATCTGCTCTACTTTGATTAAGAAAGTAACGGATATCTCCAGCCATGGCCTCTGTCTCGTCTCGCACATCGGTTAATTTTTCTTGATAATAACCATTGGCTAGTGACTCTGCGTTCGTCAGCATATCTCGTGCAGGGTCAGAAAACCAAAATTGCACGCCATTTTGAAATAATAGAGATGCAAAGATGACCAACAATAATACAGGTATAGTGGTTATTAAAGAAAATATCCCAACCAAGCGGACATGCAATTTGCTCTTGCTATCTAATATCTGACTACCGCTTCGGTTCAGGGCAATACGCCTTCCTAGTAAGGCAATTAATATGCTGGCAGGTATAAGATTAAACACCAAAATAGCCGCAGCAACGGGCGGCGATAATGGTTGTGAATTTTCATTTTGAGAATAAAATATATATATTGTAGCCCAGGCAAATATAACAAATAATATAAGACTGCTTATCTCAAACCATCTTATAGATTTGTCACCTACAATATTGCGCATGAACTTCGTCCAAAAATTTGGACTAGTATCTGCGCTATTTGCTTCATTCAATATCTGGGCTGTGGCCATATTACCACTATTACAGTGCTACAGTTGCAAATAAAGCACAAAATATCTTTTTCGTTTCATAAATGTACAATTTATAATGATAAATCCTATTTTTTTGAACTTGTAACATGTTCCTGTAGTTTCTTTCTTAAGGTATTGCGGTTTATTCCCAATATTGCAGCAGCCTTAAGTTGATTGTTGTTAGTTTTTTGAATCATATATTTTAACAGAGGTTTTTCAAATTCTGCTAATATCTTGCTATATAATTTCCCATGTAACCCAACATCATTCCAATGCTCCGACATATAAGCTTCAACCGCGGCTTCAAAATCACAATGACTCCGTGTGACAGCAATAGAGTTCTCATTCTCAATTAAAGTTTTGATAGAATCTTTTGAGATAATATCGCTGCGACATGTTACCAGCAAACGATAGATGAAATTCTTAAGTTCTCTTACATTTCCTCGCCATGGTAATGCTTCTAATATGTTTAATCCTTCTTTATCAATATTTTTTACAGGAAGTCCCTCGGTGGGTGCTTTCTGCAAAAAATACTCAACCAATCTAGGAATATCATCCCTACGATCTCGAAGGGGCGGCAGAGAGATTGGTACTACATTTAATCGGTAATAGAGATCTTCACGGAATTTATTATCTTCTATCAATGCTTCTAAATCTTGATTTGTCGCCGCCACAATGCGTACATCTAACTTTATATTAGCTTTTCCGCCTACACGATTAATTGCACCTGTTTGTAAAGCCCGAAGCAAGCGTGTTTGAGCATGCATGGGCATGTCACCAATTTCATCCAAAAATAGTGTACCGCCCTGTGCTTGCTCAAATTTACCAATATTTTGCGCAACAGCACCAGTGAATGCACCTTTTTCATGACCAAATAGCTCTGACTCGATCAAATCCGATGGAATAGCGGCCATATTAACAGCAACAAATGGTCCTGTTTTCCGATGCCCTAATGTATGAATTGCCTCGGCAACAAGCTCTTTACCACTGCCTGACTCGCCTAATATTAAAACGGTTAGATCATTTCGTAATAATTTTGCGATCATCCGAAAAACATTTTGCATCGGGGCGCTTCTACCGATCAGCGGCATGGCCTGATCTTGCAGACCATTTTCGTCAATCACAATATCATTATTGCGATCACAGCCTTGTTTTACAGCCCTTACCAATTCATCTAAATCAAATGGTTTAGGGAAATATTCAAAGGCTTCAACCTCACTTGCCCGTACTGCAGTATCGAGCGAATTTTGTGCAGAAATAATAATGACAGGTAAATTCGGATATTGTGACCCAATCTGCCCCAAAGCGCTAATACCATCACAATCTTTCAATATAACATCTGTAATCATGAGATCATATTGATTGTGGCGCAATAATTCATCGCGCATACGTCCATTATCACAACTATCTATTTCAAAACCTTCGCCGCGCAATGCTGCGGTTATAACCATGCATATGGATTGATCATCCTCTACCAGTAAAATTTTATGCGTCATATTTTTTCTCTATATTGGGCGCTATAGGTAGCAAAAGTTTGAAAATAGTGATGTGTTGTTCTTCATCACGTTCATGCAAAATACGGCTATTTAATTGGCGTACAAATTTACGAACAATTGCTAAACCTAACCCCTGCCCTTCGCGTTTCGTTGTAACAAAAGGAGCAAATAGTTCATTTTGTATATGCTTGGGAATACCCGGTCCATTATCTTTAATGGTGACCTCAATTGGCAGTTTGATCGTTTGTTGTGTTTCTGGGTTTGACCTGCGCAGCGCACCGCTCAGCACAAAGCGTGTTGATATTATTATTTTCGGATATTCAAGATGCGAACAAGCATCAATTGCATTTTGTAATATATTTATAAGTATTTGTAATACAGCATCATAATCAACCAAAATATCAGGTAAAGACGGGTCATAATAGCATGTAATTTCAGGAAATTGTGGGTTAGCTACACGAATATTTTGCACTGCTTGGTCTAATATTTTATGAATATTCTCTTCTTTAAAATTGATAATATTTTGATTACCCAAATTTTGCATCTGATCCAATAAACGAGCAATACGGTCCACTTCAGCAACAATTAAGTTGGTCATAGCTTTAGCTGTTGGATCGTTGGTTTTTGCCAAAAATTGTGCTGCACCTTTAATACCAGCAAGTGGGTTTTTAATTTCATGGCTTAAAATCGCTGGTGCCCCAATGGCCATTTGCTCACCAGCTTCGCTATGTTCACCAATATAATCCCGCTGACGAGGGCGCTTCATAATCATTAAAACCCATGAATTAGCCTTATCACCAACCGCATTAATCCAAATATCAACAGCTATCGGTCCATTTGGTAGAATAATTTCCACATTCTGAGCAGAAACATCATTAACTTGATCAAATATAGATGCGTTAATTTTATCATCCTTAAAATGGATAATATCTTCGATCTTCTGGTTTTTAATTTTATTTTGGCTGCGTGAAAAAAAATCTTCACAAGCAATATTGGTGGCGCAAACCCTGCGCGTTTCATCAATCAATAATATAGGCATTGGCAATGCCGATAAAATTACTTGGCTATTTGACTGACTTTGATCAATCACGCGGCAAATTGCTGAGATTGGAGATCAATTAATGGGGTGTAAAAACGTTCTAATTCACCCAAGACTTGCTCTGGCTCATTTATTTTATTGACCATATTACGAAACTCAGCCGAACCATTGAGGCCCTTTGTATACCAACCAATATGTTTGCGGGCGACACCAACGCCGACTTTATCGCCATAAAGCTCCATCATTGCTTTATAATGCTCAGCGATTAGCTCATATTGCTCTCTTATATTTGGAGCATCGATCATACTGCCATCTATGAAATATTGCATCACTTGTCCCAATAACCAAGGCTTACCATAAGCTCCCCGCCCTATCATAATACCATCAGCACCGCTCTGTTCGAGCGCTGCCATGCTGTCTTCAATCGAACATATATCACCATTTGCAATCACAGGAATTTTGATCGCGTCTTTGACTCTACGAATGAAACGCCAATCAGCCGACCCTTTATACATTTGGTTGCGCGTACGCCCATGCACCGTAATAAGCTTTGCACCTAGGTCTTCTGCTATATGGGCGAGCTCTGGCGCATTAAGGCTATCAAGACACCAGCCCATGCGCATTTTTACCGTCACGGGTACATCCACAGCCTCAACAACCGCTTTGATAAGGCTTGCAGCGAGCGGTAAATCCCGCATCAAAGCTGAACCTGCATCACCATTGACGATTTTCTTAACGGGGCAGCCCATATTAATATCGATGATAGCGGCCCCGCGATCGGCATTTAATTTCGCAGCTTCTGCCATAGCTTTGGGCTCACATCCCGCTAATTGCATCGAGACAGGTTCTTCTAAGGGGTGCCATGCCGCCTTTTGCAGGGATTGCCGCGTTTCCCGAATCATGGCTTGACTTGCGATCATCTCGGTAACGTTCAGACCGCTACCATAGCGGCGCACCAAAGTACGAAATGGCATGTCAGTTACGCCTGTCATCGGCGCAAGTACGACAGGACAAGCAATCTCGATATTATCAATCTTTATGGGTTTTAACCGTATTTCAGACATATGATGCCTATTCCTTTTGCAAATATATGCTCTATTATGACTTGCAAAGCACATTGCTTAAATATTAGGCAGTCCTTTAGCTATTATCAGCTTGGCGAGCAAGCATTAGATCGTTTAAGAGCTATGCATGAATATTGATAAGCCTAAAACTGCCGCATTAATCGTTGCCGCTGGCTCTGGCCAAAGGGCTGGTCAGGGCATGGCGAAGCAATATATATCCATTAAAGGCAAGCCTATGATAGCCCATAGCGCGAAGTCTTTGGCCGATCATCCAGATATTGACGCGCTTTATATTGTGATTGGTGAAGGCCAAGAAGAATATGCAAAGGAAGCTTTAAATTCTATTCAATATGATGCTCTTATCATTGGCGGAAAGACTAGACAAGAAAGTGTTTTCAATGGTTTAAAATATATATCATATAATGATTCTATTAAAAATATATTTATCCATGATGCCGCGAGACCACATTTACCGCATGACGTAATCGATAGATTGTTACATGCATTGGAAGATCATAAAGGCGTTATTCCCATTTTACCTGTTACCGATAGCATGGTTCATATTAATGAGAATATGATGGATAAAGCATTGAAGCGAGATGCTTTAGCGCGTGTACAAACACCTCAAGCCTTTCACTTTCAAGACATATTAATTGCACATCGTAGCGCAGCAGAGGCAAATTATAGCGATGATGCGCAAATCATGTATGTAATGGGCTATGATATAGCAACAGTCGATGGTGACCCTAGCCTCAACAAATATACATTTGCGGAAGATTTTATGACGGACAAACCCAATTTTCGTATTGGTAGCGGCTATGATGTTCACCGTTTTGGTTCAGGCGAAGACTTATGGCTTGGCGGTGTAAAAATTGAGCATCACGTGGGACTAATTGGCCATAGCGATGCTGATATTGTGCTTCATGCGCTTACCGATGCTCTACTTGGTGCGCTGGCAAAAGGCGATATTGGCGATCATTTCCCGCCATCAGATCCGCAATGGAAAGGCGTATCATCTGATATATTCCTGAAACATGCCTGTGATCTGGCACAAAAAGAAGGATATGAAATTGCAAATGCAGATATTACGATCATATGCGAAGCTCCCAAAATAGGACCTCATAGAGAAAAAATCCGCCAATCTATCGCTCACATTATGAATGTCGTTGTTGAGCAAATATCTCTAAAAGCTACAACAACAGAAAAATTGGGTTTTACAGGACGCGGTGAAGGCATGGCCGTACAGGCCCAAATTTTAATTGAGAAAATCCCATGAGACTCTTACCCGACATATTGGTCGAGGCGGCTCAAGCTGTGGCCGCTGATAATATGAAAGCCAATCGTAAAATAGCAACGGCCGAGAGCTGCACTGGCGGATTGGTAGCCGCAGCCATAACTGAAATTGCAGGTAGCAGCGCTGTGTTTGATAGAGCTTTTATCACCTATAGCAATGAAGCAAAATCACAGATGATTGGTGTTCCCGTCGATATTATTAGCCAATATGGTGCGGTATCATTACCTGTTGTGCGGGCTATGGCATCGGGCGCCATAATAAACAGCAAGGCTGATATCGCTATCTCTATCAGCGGTGTGGCTGGACCTAGTGGTGGAAGTATAGAGAAACCGATCGGCACGGTTGCCTTTGCTTTAGCTAATAAAAACGGATTGCTAAAAGAAACGATCCAATATTTTGATAAAGAAGCTTCACGAGCGCAGATAAGGTTGAAGGCAGCACTTTTCGCGCTGGAATGGCTTAAAGTTTGATATTAAGCACAAAACCTATGATTAATAATTGAAATTAGATTAGGGCGTGACACAAAATTAAGCCATATAATCTATAGTCTCAACCGTATAGATTATGCGCCCGATCAACAAAAGCAGACGTCATTTTATTGAGAGCTGCTTCAAAAAACTGTCCTGCCAACCTCTCGAACACTTTATTTTTAAAAGCAAAATCTACTTTAAAATCAATATCACAACCACCATCTTCTCGGGTAATAAACTCCCAATCATTTTTGAGATATTTTAACGGCCCATCAATATACTCAACGCTAATATTATTTTTTTTCTTGTACACGCGCGAGGTAAAACTCTCCCGTAGTGATTTAAAACCCACAATCATATCGGCCATAGCTTCTTGATCTGAATTGCTTCTTATCCGCATGGCAATAACCCAAGGTAGAAATTGCGGATATTTACCTATATCGGCAACCAGATCATACATTTGCTTGGCGCTATAGGGTAATTGCCTTATTTCATGATGCTTAGGCATTATCCTATTCCGTACTGGCCTTTGCCAATTTCGCATTACGAGCATCGCGCAATTTGGCAAAATCATCCCCCGCATGATAGCTAGAGCGTGTTAGCGGGCTTGAGGCTACCAATTCAAAACCTTTTGCACGGCCTATGGCAGCATAGGCATCAAAAGCGGCGGGCGTCACAAATTCTTCAACCTTCGCATGTTTTGGTGTTGGTTGCAGATATTGTCCTAATGTGAGAAAATCGATATTGGCGCTGCGCATATCATCCATCACTTGATGCACTTCAAGGCGCGTTTCACCAAGTCCCATCATCATACCCGATTTGGTAAAGATAGACGGATCGAGTCTTTTCACAGTCTCCAACAAACGAATAGAAGCGTAATAACGCGCACCAGGGCGAATAGTGGGGTAAAGACGCGGTATCGTCTCTAAATTATGATTATAAACATCGGGCCGTGCTTCGACAATGGCTTCAACGGCAGCCTCAGACTTGTTGCGAAAATCAGGTGTTAAAATCTCAATCGTTGTACTGGGGGTGGTTTTACGAAGCGCATTTATAACTTTAACAAATTGACTAGCCCCGCCATCGGGTAAGTCATCACGGTCAACCGAAGTTACCACAATATGCTCTAACCCCATAGCGGCGGCGGCATCAGCGGTATGTTGCGGCTCCTTTGGATCGACAATGCGCGGCATACCTGTTTTGACATTACAGAATGCACAAGCGCGTGTGCATACGTCACCCAAAATCATGACTGTTGCGTGTTTTTTGGTCCAACATTCGCCTATATTGGGACATGCGGCTTCTTCGCACACAGTGTTTAAATTCAGCTCACGCATCAACTTTTTGGTTTCTGCAAAGCCTTTGCTGGTCGGGGCTTTAACGCGAATCCAATCAGGTTTACGTTGGCGCATGGGCTTTTCTTCGATATTATTATCTTCTTCTATTGAGACATTAGCATCGGGGAGATTTTTAATTATTTCCATAATTCTCCAGATAGCGATAAGAGGACAGACTTGCCAGCCTAAAATATAATAATATGGGATAAATATGCTAAAATTAGATACTGTTGAGGCCATAGATAATGCTGAACTAAATGATATCTTGCAGCTATGTTTCGTGGCTTTGGATAATGCTGCAACACATCGTAAATCACCAATGCACTCCCCTGTTGTTGCAAGTGTTAGCACTAACAATATTCCCAACCAAAGGGTGATGGTGCTGCGGGAGTTTGATATTAAAAAAAATATTTTACGTTTTCATACAGATGCGCGATCTCCTAAGGTTATTGAAATCGAACATAATAAAGATATGTCGGTGCTGGCCTATGATCCTGAAAAGCGAACACAGATAAAATTATATGGTAGAGGCGAAATCTTCACCAATGGCGATCAAGTCAATGAAGCATGGATACAAACCGACGCAATGGGGCGCAGATGTTATTTGTGTGAACCAGGATCAGGAGCAGTGATAACCAAGCCAGCATCAGGATTAACAAATGATGTGCAATCGCGCCGTCCTACGATTGAAGAATCCGAGGAAGGTCGCAATAATTTTGCCATATTGCTCATCACAATCCATCAGATAGATTGGATGTTTCTGAGCAGCAAAGGCAATAGAGCCGCTAGTTTTAAGCGCAGCGGAAAAGATTGGGAATCAAACTGGTTAATCCCATAGGTTTAATGACAGCTATAATTGCCAAATTATCGCGTTAACTTTTTATACGCAACGCGCGTTGGACGGTCGGCGGCATCACCAAGACGGCGGCGTTTGTCTTCTTCATAGGCTTCAAAATTGCCTTCAAACCATTCCACATGGCTATCGCCCTCAAATGCTAAGATATGCGTTGCAAGCCTATCAAGGAAGAAGCGATCGTGCGAAATAACCACAGCACAGCCCGCAAAACTCTCCAAAGCTTCTTCTAAAGCCGCTAATGTTTCGACGTCCAAGTCATTGGTCGGTTCATCGAGCAGCAGTACATTCCCGCCTTCTTTGAGCATTTTTGCCATATGTACACGGTTACGCTCACCGCCAGATAATTTACCAACGATTTTTTGTTGATCACCACCTTTAAAGTTAAAAGCACCAACATAGGCCCGCGTTGACATCTCATGCTTGCCAAGTGTCATATAATCATGGCCATCGGAAATTTCTTCCCAGACATTTTTCTTGGGATCTAAATGATCTCGGCTTTGATCAACAAAACCCAATTTCACAGTGTCGCCAATATCTATGCTACCGCTATCGGGGGTTTCTTGGCCAATAATCATCTTAAATAATGTAGTTTTACCTGCACCATTAGGACCAATGACCCCTACAATGCCGCCTGGAGGCAATGTGAATTCTAAATTCTCAAATAATAATTTATCTCCAAAAGCTTTCGTGAGGCCTTGCGCTTCTATCACCTTACCACCCAAACGTTCTGGTGTTTGAATAACAATTTGCGCTTTGCCTGGCGTGCGGTTTTCCTGTGCCTCTACCAATTGATCAAAAGATTTAATCCGTGCTTTAGATTTGGTTTGGCGTGCTTTGGGAGATTTCTTAATCCATTCTAACTCGTCGGAGATAGCTTTTTGTTTGCCCGCATCTTCACGTGCTTCCTGCTGAAGGCGCTTCACTTTCTTTTCAAGGTAAAGTGAATAATTGCCTTCATAGACAAAATAACGACCGCGATCGAGTTCCAAAATCCAGCTTACGACATTATC
The DNA here is from genome assembly GCA_947501885.1 of uncultured Sphingorhabdus sp. Classification (GTDB taxonomy): domain Bacteria; phylum Pseudomonadota; class Alphaproteobacteria; order Sphingomonadales; family Sphingomonadaceae; genus Sphingorhabdus_B. Next base: position 370,259 of record CANMXN010000001.1, read on the forward strand.
GAGAAAATATCGATCGTGCGTTACCAATATGACGTTACCAGGATAATCCTGTAGATGTTTTTCTAGCCATGATACCGATTCCGCGTCCAAATGGTTGGTAGGTTCATCGAGTAGCAGAATATCAGGTTTTTCAAGCAAAAGGCGGGTTAAAGCGACGCGGCGTTTTTCACCGCCCGACAAATTAGACACTTCAGAATCGCCCGGAGGACAGCGCAATGCCTCCATCGCAATTTCAAGCTGATTATCGAGCGTCCAACCATCAACAGCATCGATTTTCTCTTGCAATTCGCCCATTTCACCCATTAATGCATCAAAATCTGCATCTTCGGGTGGATCGCCCATGATGGTCGATATTTCATTAAACCGTTCGACCAAATCAGCCACTTCGCGCACGCCGTCCATGACATTTTCCTTGACGGTCTTACTCTCGTCCAATTCAGGTTCTTGCGCCAAATAGCCAACAGTAATCCCCTCGCCTGGCCAAGCTTCACCCGTAAATTCAGTATCCAAACCCGCCATGATTTTCATCAATGTGGATTTACCCGTGCCATTGGGGCCAACAATGCCGATTTTGGCATCGGGATAGAATTGCAGATGAATATCTTTCAGCACTGGCTTATTCGCGCCAGGGAAGGTTTTGGTCATATTCTTCATAACAAAGCTATATTGCGCAGCCATGGTTTACTCTTTCTTCTTTAAGGACATTATACTCGAGAATATTCCCAGCATATAAGCCGATAATTGGATGAATTTAAATATTAACGCTCCCTAACCAATCGCCAGCTTCATCGCAAGACCAAACAGTGTCAGAAGCTTGGCACTGGAAAACAGTTTCAAGCGTTGCAATGTTTATAAAAGCCGTTATCAAATATAGGCTATGAAAAATATGATGAAAAATACTTGCCCGCACCTATTAAAATCAACCGCTTTAATAGCCGCTTTATCGCTGATTAGCACGACAAGTTACGCACAGGATGCACTGCTTGAAGCTGCTTCAAATGATACGCTTGCTTATGATATTACAGAGGATTTAACCACCGAAGTTGGCCCACGCCAAGCTGGAACAGAAGCAGAAGCACGCGGTAGAGATTGGGCTTTGAAACGCCTAAAGGCCGAGGGTTTTGACAATGTCACATTAGAAGAATTTCAAATGCCAACATGGGTTCGCGGCCATGAAAGCGCGAGCATTATATCACCCTACCCTCAAAACCTGACATTAACGGCTCTTGGCAATAGCGCATCAACTGGAGAGGCTGGATTAGAAGGCGAAGTTGTCTATTTCCACACATTGGATGATCTTCGAGCAGTCTCCGATGGTAGCTTGAGCGGCAAAATCGCCTTTGTGAATCATAATATGAAAGCAACGCAAGATGGCTCTAGCTATGGATCATTCGGGCCAGCGCGCTTTGTTGGGCCTAACATTGCATCGCAAAAAGGCGCTGTGGCTATCGTCATTCGATCGGCTGGCACCGATTATCACCGTAATCCGCACACAGGAAACACCAATTTTGCGGACGGCGTTGATCCTATCCCCGCTGCGGCTTTGTCGATTCCTGATGCAGAGAATTTGCAACGTATCATAAAGCGCGGAAAGCCTGTGCGCATGAAATTAAAACTAACCCCTCAAAATATCGGTATGCAGACATCTGGTAATGTCTATGCTGATGTGGTTGGCAGCAATCCTGATCTGGGCATGATTATCATCGCCTGTCACCTGGATAGCTGGGATTTGGGTACGGGTGCGATTGATGATGCGGTTGGTTGCGGTATTATAACGGCAGCGGCCAAACATCTGAAGAAAACGGGCAAGTTAAAACGGACCATTCGCCTATTTTGGGCGGGTGCAGAAGAAGTCGGCATCTGGGGCGGCCGTGATTATGCTGCCAAACATGCGGGTACCAATCACGCGCTTGCTATGGAGTCCGATTTTGGTGCGGGCGCTGTTTGGCGCGTTGATTTTGCCCTACCCGCTAGCGCTAAACCCTTACAAGATAGAATAGCCAAAGCATTGCATCCGCTTGGGATTGTTGCATCATCATTGCCTGCGGGCGGCGGGGCCGATGTTGGCCCCATCATTCGTGCACAAAACCTTGGCATCATTGACTTACAACAAGATGGTCTTAAATATTTTGATCTGCATCACACGCCCGATGATACGCTTGATAAGATTGATAAAGCTGATGTGCAGCAAAATGTTGCTGCTTGGGCGCTGACATTGCGCGAGCTGGCCAATTATGAAGGTAAATTGGATAATAAATGATGCAAGGTAAGATTCCTTCTTCTCTTTCAATAGGTTTTATATTGGCTCTGTCCGCTTGCAATAGCGGCGAGGAAATACCGCAAAAAAGTGATAAAGAAGAGTTAGAAGAAATTATCGAGCAGAATGTTAATGCAGTTGAAAAAGAAGCAAAGTCCATTAAGGAAGCAGCTGCTGAGGCAGTAAAAATAATCGAAGCAGATGCGCAAAGTGAAATTGATAATATTGAGGAAAATATTAGCGAACCAACTCCCGATAATTCGTCAAATGAAGAGAGTGAATAAGATAATATATCTCAACTACTCTGGAACCTCAAAATCTTTAAAAACCACTATAATCAAATAAATCCGATGATTTAATAAAGTCAAGTTAGAGAGGCTTCAAACGCTCATGAGATTCTGTGGCACATTCTGCATGATTATTTATCGAGGCCATTACTTGGCAAGTTGCCACATTGCCACCATCACAACTCACGATAATGCGTTTTAACTCAGATTCTAGAGCTTGAAGATGGCTAAGTCGTTTCTGAACCTCTACCAACTGTTTTTGCGCTAATGAATCCACCCCAGAACAATCTTGATCGGGTTCGTCCTGTAATGCGAGCAAATCCCTTACAGAATCCATAGAAAACCCAAGTTCTCGAGCATGTCGAATAAACGACAAACGTTCTACATCTACATTGTTATAAAGCCTCTGCCCGCTCGCGCTTCTATCAGGTGTACACATCAAACCAACGTTTTCATAGTATCGAATGGTCGTCACCTTGACTTTTGCAGCGCTAGAAAGAATTCCAATTGTCATAAGTTTTTTCAAAATTAATTTTCCTGCTTGCTTCTATAGTGACTGTAGACTGTATCCTAATATTCGACTCACAAACAAGAGGGAAAAATCTGTGACCGATTATCCAAATTCATTATCAAGCCCATCAACCAAAAAATTCTACTTCCCACCTTTGTTGCAATTCTTTGTATATTTTATAGTGGGCTATATTCTAACAAGGGTTTTCCCGGCTTTGAGTTTCAATGAAAAAGTATTATTATGGTTATCAGTTCCTATGATTGGTATCGGCATACTTCTCCTAATATTAGCTGTCAGAATATTTGTAAAAGCCGACACAACAATTAATCCCATTGAAGCGTCAAAGGCCAGCTCTTTAGTGACATGGGGATTATATCGATTTACTAGAAATCCAATGTATTTAGGATTACTTATCACTATAATTGGAGGTTCTCTAGCACTACAAAATTTAGCAGCATTGTGCGGGCCAGTTTTATTTTTCATTTCAATGACTATATTGCAAATTAAACCAGAAGAGCATGTATTAAAAAGCAAGTTTGGTAAAACTTATATAGATTACTGCAAACAAACGCGTCGATGGCTATAGGAACTTTATCTAATGATAGATTTTTCAACACTAATCGAATGGTTTTTATTTGTTACGTCTGCATTTTCAATTAATGCTATTTTTCTGTTGTCCTTAATTGCAATTCTGACCCAAAAATTCCAATTCTTTCCACCGCCAAAAAAGCAAAGTTGGCAACTACGAACGTTTATAGTGCTATTTCGTATGTTCATTTATCCATTAGTCGGACTTTCAATTTTTTTCTTCAAGCCCTTGGAAGACGATAATGCCTTATTACAATACGGAATTGGGCTTATACTTATAATGGTAGGTTTTGGACTAGCTTTCTGGATTACATTTCAAATGGGTTGGCGGAATGCTTTTGGTGAAAAGCATGGCCTCCAAACGCAAGGTTGGTTTCGAATAAGCCGAAATCCAGTTTATGTAGCAACATGGTTCGGGATTATCGGTTGGGGGCTAGTCACTAATTCATACCTTATTTGGATTCTTCTTACATTATGGGCAATAATGTACATTCTTGCACCTTTTGTTGAAGAGCCATGGCTTGAGAATGAATATGGCATAGATTACCTTGACTACAAAAAGAATACTAGGCGGTTCATATGATGAACATAATGAATCGAATTATAAGTCGATCTTATCCTGTCATAGCTGGATTAATCTTTCTTGCTCTTGGATTTTTGACATTAGTTTATCCTGATATCTTGAGCTATTATTCAATTTTCATTGATGTTCCAGAATCACGGATAGCTATTCGTGCTATGATTGGTGGTGGAGAAATCGGAATAGCAATTATTCTACTGATTGGTGAACGTGTTGGTTTATCTTTACAACAAAGAAGTTTTATTGCTGCAGTTATCTTCATTAGCGTAGGGTCAATAAGGTTCTTGGCAAGCAGTTTTGAAGGGTTAGAAATACTTTTCACACAACCACTTCGAGAAGCTTCTATAGAAATCATGTTAGGGATTATCGGATTTTGGGCCGCAAGTAAGTAACAACAAATTATCTTTTAATGCGCTATTTGCTGTTATTGCCTATATCTTTCAGGATATTGAGCAAACATATATCAACGCTTCATTTTATCAAACAAGATGCACAGCAAGAAATTGATGATGCTCAACCCATAGAGAATATTGCGCCCGAATTGCCTGATGATACTGAAGGTAGTAACGATCCAATCGATCAAAAGTAAATTTTTCTTATTAACTTTTCATATCTTAGAATTAAGGCTTTGCTATCGGCAATAATTATCAACGCTTTATTTTATCAAACAAATCAATTAATTCACTGAACTTCACTTTTTGCTTATCCATATTTATATTTGTGGTAGGTGCTTTTTTTGCATTTATAGCCCCCATATTGCTTTAAAGTTATGAAATTATTTTTATAAAGTATCTACACGTGCAGTTTATAAAAATGGTCGGGGAGACAGGATGAGAGCGGTAAAATATTTGAGGTAGCTTAGCCTCACACCCAAGATTGATTGAGTGCAAGTTTTGATCGGATATAGATCAGTTTAGATGTGGTATATCATCCTATTAGGCAGATCGTGATTTAAGTATGTTCTGATCTTTTATTACATCTAATAGCTCTTCACTCCCCATAGGTTTTCCAAAAAGATAACCTTGCACCGAATTTGCACCAACTCTTTTGGCCATGAGGAGTTGAATTTCGTCTTCAACACCTTCAAGTAAACAATCCACTCCAAGCGCATTGGCAGTAACTGAAAGTGAATGAAGGATTTTTTCAGTCATGGGATTGCCAACGTCAGTTACGAATGACCTATCTACCTTGAGTTTATCGATTGGTAATTCTCGTAAATAGTTGAAGTTGGAATAGCCTGTCCCGAAATCATCCAATGCAACGCTATGTCCTAGACGTGATAAACGGTAGAGGTTTTTACATGCTTTTTCGGTATCTGCCATCATCGCAGTTTCAGTGACTTCAAATTCAATCAACTTCGGATCAAGTCCGCTATGGACTAACAGTTTGATAATTTCATCCATGACTTGGTTTGATAATAAGTCATGTCCAGAGAGATTGATGGCGAGTGGAATTGGATTGTGCCAATTCTGTAGAGTTTCGATGGCCTTGCCAAGAACAGCAAGGGTGATTTTTGAAATAAGACCATTTTCTTCGGCAATCTTAATAAAGCGGTCTGGTTCAACTCTGCCAAGGTTTGGACAATCCCAACGCGCTAAAGCCTCTGCTCTTATTACTTGATTTTGGTTTAGATCGACTTGAGGTTGAAATAAAACTTCAATTTCAGATGGGAAGTTAGCAAGGCGTAAAGCGTCCTCAATTTCAAAACGCTCCTTTGCATTCTTCTCATGCTCCTCAGTAAATATAATTGAACGATTTTTTCCATGCTTTTTAGCATGAAGTAGAGCATAATCAGCATTACGAGTATATACTGTAATGTCATTAGATTGATTTATCCTTGTGCTTCCAACGGACGCAGAAAGTTGGATTAAACGACCCTCTACATCATAGGGAGCAGCAATCTTTTCTAAGAGCAGGTTACACCAATTTTCGCATTCCGATTCACTCTCAACTTCATCCAAAATAATATTAAATTCATCGCCGCCAATACGACTGACTGTTGCTTTTGAACCAGCATGTAATTGCATACGCTGTGCTACCGCGATGAGCAATTCATCACCAACCAGATGCCCATATACGTCATTCACCATTTTGAAGCCATCAAGGTCAAGTGCAATTAACCAACTATCAGCCTTATTATTATTGGCCTTGCTTTTATCTTTGAGGAAAGCAAAGAATGCACGGCGATTTGGTAAACCTGTTAAACTATCAGTCATAGCATGTTGGTGCATGGCAACATTGAGACGATCAGCTTCGATCAATTTTTTTTCAGCAACCTCTTTCGCTTCAATCGCTAACGAGATCGTACGTTGTAAAAAAATAGAAAAAGCTAAACCAACAAATGCAGTCGCAAAACCAATATAGCCATAAGCAGCACCTTGCCCTACAAAATCAGAAGTTATTTCGATATAAAGACTTAACAAAACAATAGATATGGAAACTATAGCCAATCGGATTGAAACACTGGTAAACGCAAATGCCAAGGCCATCATGGGGAAGTAGATTAGGTTCGATGCATCCAGACTAGTATGTACCGCCACCATAACATTGACATAGACCATAAAGTTTGTAGCTGCTGCTATTAGTTCTAGGCGATTAGAACTTAACCAAGCGCGTGAGAGAAACCAACCAACTCCAGCCACAACAGCAGCAAGCAAGGATACTGACACCATTTTAAATTGATCAAACCCGCTAAGCGCAGAAAAATGTACTGGAACCATCACAGCATAATATAGACTTGCCATCACAAGGTAGGCACGTAAGATTGTACGATTAGCATTGGCCATCGCATCTGTTGTACCAATGAAGAACAACTTTTTGAGAAAAGTCCCTACATGAATAATCATATTTGCCCCAAAATTTAACCCACAATTAAGTATATTTGGCAGATGTTGGTTAAAATTTCGTGAAAGGTCAGGACTAAGCGATTTATGAATTGATGTTATTGGGTTCGTTTGAAGAGGGGCATGAAAGACAATCTATGATATTCTAATTATTACGACTTCCCGAATTACTTAATATATTTTGGATATATTATTTACTTGTTTTAATCGAATGGAAGATGCTCACACTTAAGATTGATTGAACGCATCAAATTTATAAGAACAACATCGAACAAATTCAATGAAGCAGTGGAGAGTTTTTAATCAAATAGATTGATGGGTATCTGCGTTATACATTTGCAAAAATTGCTGCAAAGTTTGCCACAGTAATTGCTACAGAGTAGATTTATAAAATCATTAAAAAAACAATGATCTGAATAAATGGTCGGGGAGACAGGATTCGAACCTGCGACCCCCTGGTCCCAAACCAGGTGCGCTACCAGCCTGCGCCACTCCCCGACAATTTGTTCACACACTCTATGCTGGTTGGAGTGTGAGCCGTCATTAACAGCGGATTTTGATGCTGTCTATGATCAGTTTCTCAATATTCAATATTTTTTTGCTGCTAACAAAAAAATGGTGGACCCGGAGGGACTCGAACCCCCGACCTAGCCGTTATGAGCGGCCAGCTCTAACCAACTGAGCTACAGGTCCATTACCTTAAATAATAAGATAAGATCGCCCCGATAGCGGAAAGATGGGGCAAAGTGCAAGGCCGATTTTCAATAAAAATATAATGATAATATTATTCAAAATATAATGACAATAATTCATCAAGTGAAGTAGCCGCAACTTCATTATGCCTAAGGCAAGCAAATACCTCTTCCCACCAATGATAGAAGGCTTCTAAATCTTCTTCATTACGCACATATGGTGTGTATCCAGCAGCAAGCGAAGGTGAATGAAACGAAAAATTTAATATCTGAACACCTTCTTGCAGTGATTTTTCTATACCTATGATTGTTTTTTCGAGTGGAACACCTTCAGGTGTTAGCGCGATACGTTCCAATAAGTTGGTGCGCGCCATTAGCGAATGCGCAATTTTAGATTCAAATATATCATGATAAATATTGCCGCTTGATTTCCCAAATAATCCAGTAAACACAGTAGTAACTGGTATTTCTAGTAATTTGTCTGGCGTTACCCAATAAGGATTGATCGGGAATTTGCTATAATTAGGCCCATATTGCTTAGTGTAAGAGAAACGTGAACGTACTGATGTATCAATCTTCACGCCAAGATCATTTAATATTTTAACAGTTTCAGCTCCTGCGCCATAGCGACCTGCCCTATATATAGAAGGAGTGATATTAAATTTTTGAGCTATTAAATTGCATAGATTCGTTAACTTTGCGCGCTCTAAATCAGGCGGAAGATTACAAGCATAGCTATTATAGGATGTGACAATTTCATCGAAAGGCGGATTTACCCATGGGTGAAGCTGTATGCCAACATCTGCTATATCTTTAGCACAATAACTGCGAAGCAATTCAACAGCTTCATCATTCTCAACAATAGGATAATCAATCAAATAAATCGGCTTAACACCATGTTTGACGCAGAGATTTTGAAATCTATCTATCTTTGGGATATGCCGAAGCCCGTGTTGATCGCGCGTGAAGGGTTTATCCCAATCAAATTCTTCTTCAGTGTCTACTGTTATAATATATCGTGGGTCAGAAAATACTTTCTTACTGAATTGCGATTTTTTAGGGATAGACAATGGGCTAATTACTGCTTTCTCGCCCATGATCTCTAATCCTCTTAATCGATAGTTCGCCCATGATCTTTGATGATGTTATCACGCGCTGCAGGTAAGTTTAATATAATAAATTCCTTTTGAAATAGTAAACTACCGCCAATATTATTAGCCAAGTTTCTTACCAACCTCAATGAAAAACCCAAGCCCAACAAAGGAGCATTTATATTAGCATCTTCGATTTCAGGACCGCTCTCTAATAATTGCTTCTCATTCATATTCTGAATGGCTTTCGGTAAAGTGATAGAAAACTGATTTATAGGCTTTTTTCTTCCCACAGTTTGCCAGCGCGCAATTATGATTTCATCAACATGTGTCGTAATAATTAATGCTGATAACAGTCGCATAAATATACGTTCTGCATCGTCATTATCAACAGCCAAGGGTCCAATATTATCAGCCTCTATATAATTAAATTCAATAGATTGGTTCTTTATGAGCGGATTTAGTTTTTTCACCACATTGTTTAAAAGCCAATTACAATCCGTTACTCCAAGCGAAGCTTGAAAAATACCAGAATCAATTTTTGCAGCAACATTAAGATCATCAAAACCTGATAATAATCTATTGCCTTCTTCCAATATTGTTTTCGCTAACATCCTATATTCTGTTGATGCTGGACCAAATAATTGTTGTTCAATAATCTCTGCAAACCCTATGACGGCTCCTAATGGAGTCCGCAACTCATGAATAAGCTGCTGTAAACTATCAGAACCCTTGCCAGTAAATGTTGCCGCTTCGTTATTATCGTAGCCAGCACTTTCAAATAAATTAGGGCGCCGTAACAACCCTTTATAACCTTTAAAGCGGCCATCTTGATTGTTAAAGAAAGGAACGGCATTTATTCGCCAATCACCATTTATCATCTCTGGGCCGCAAAGCTTCATACGAGCATTTTCAAGTGGGATACGTTGTTTGAATGCAGCAGCTCCAGATGCATCTGGACCAGGGGCATTATCATAGGAAGGTTCGGATAGGCTAGTGCCTACCATTGCACCGCGAGGCGCACCATCAACCCAATTAATAATACCTTGCTCATCCGTTGCAAAATAAATTTCATTCAACCTATTAACAGTTGCTTTGTTTCCACCTTCCAATGGAAGTTGTGGAGCATCATATTGTTCGCGGCTGTTGCGCAATTTTTCAATTTTTTGAACAATCTCATCAATACGTTGACGCTTATTATCATTTACTTCAGAATCATATGATTCTGAGGCTTTATGATTCATATGATCATTATCTCGTTTGGACTCAACAACTTGATTAGCATCTACCTCTTTAAGAGGGACTTCCAATTCTAGGGGAGTATCCCCTTCTTGCGGAATATATTCTTCTTGAAGCAAATAAGCATCTGTGTCGCTATCATCTAAAATATTGCTATCGTCCAGAATTAAAGAATGATCTTTATAGGAAGGTAAAATAAAGTCAGCACTTGCCCACACAGATAATGCATTCATTGCTCTAGGGCCCAGATCATCTCTGTTTCGTAAAAAGCCCCTCGCCCGTGTTGGTAAAGTAGGAATTAAAGTAGCCCATTGTTTGTCGTTAAATTTTGCTGCCCTTATTGCGCAAAGCGCAACAACGGGCGTATCACCTGTTAACAACTGTAATAAAGGAGGCGAATATAATCGTCCCATAATTGATTGTACGGCAGAAATTCTGACTCTTTCTGGAACTATGTCCATCAAATGCCTCAATCTCTGCAACCCATCAGCCACCTTATCTATATTAACATTATCAATTGGTTGCGATAATAAATCAACCAATTGTATCCACTGGGTATTGGCTTTTGTTTCTGTATCAATAGGTTGCATGAGAGCTGTATTTAAACGGTCATCAAATCGCACTTTTTTATCCCAGAACGCTAAATTAATATTTAATCATCTGTTAGCCTTAGTTTTGCTAATACAAAAGTACCTCTTTAAGCCCGTCACACAATGGGACAAAGGATAGGATGAATTATAATATCTTGCTATTATTTAGTTATAAGATTGACCCTAGAAATAATAATGATATTACGTATGGCATGCCTAATATAACACTCGATGAAATTGATTTAAAACTACTAGCTGAGCTACAAGACAATGGTCGTAAGACTAATGTTGAATTAGCGAAATCCGTAGGATTAACAGCTCCTCCATGTTTGCGTAGGATCAGAGCATTAGAAGATAGTGGTATTATAAAAGCTTATCATGCCGATATTGATGCCGCATCTTTAGGATATCGAATCACTGTTTTTGCTATGGTTAGCTTGAAAAGCCAAGCTGAAGAAGATCTACAGGCGTTTGAAAAACATATTAAATCTATTCCTGATATCCGAGAATGTCATATGTTAAACGGTGAAATTGATTTTATACTTAAAATTGTTGCTAAAGATTTACAATCTTTTCAAGAGTTGCTGACATCTCAATTAACCTCTGCGCCTAATGTAGTAAGTATAAAAACATCATTAACAATCAGAACAGCAAAAGACCTTCCGGGTGTGCCTGTTCCAGATGGACTTCCTACAAATAATTAATACTAAAAAGACTAATATAAAAAAAGCCGCTGAAACGCGGCTAATTTCTTTTACTTTTCATTATACTTATAAATTATAATTACGGCTGTTTTTGAAGATTCTCAGTATATATAATCCAATATTCACCAATATTCTTTCGGCTTGGCGTTGTTAACGCTGCAAAATTTGCTTTAGCAGCCTCATAATCACCCAACTTTACTTGAGCGATACCCATTCTATTTCGAGCACGGTCTACATCCACATTACCTTTTTCAATGGCCAGTTTATAGAGATCTATTGCACGTTGATATTCACCATAAGAAAAATAGGCATCGGCTGTGGCTCTTGCAGAACGACCGCTTGTACTTTTCCGCGCATCTCTCTCAGCAGCAGGTAAATCTGCTCTATCGGCTGACAAGCGAGCTTTTGCTATATCTAAAAACTCTTTAAAAGTAATATCATTTTGAGGAACATGGCCTTTAGTCACACCAGAGTTTACAATAGTTAATACCTCGTTCGGTAACCTTCTAGCATCTGCAGCTTCTGCATATTCACCATATTCATGCACAAATAACAATGCATTATTAGCATCCATTAAACGCAAGATATCAAGATTTTCTTGTTCGGTATAATTAGAGTTTTTAATAAGCTGTGCTAGTCCATCATGCCAGAGCGCACTATCCGTAGTAGACGGTAATATCTTCTTAAATGTAGAATCTATTAAGGCTGGATCGCCGCTGCCTATAGCTGCAACTGCCATATTACCAAACATGCCTTTAATATCTGCATTATTTCCATTGGCTTGTGCTGCTTCTATACCTCTTTCATACCATTCAATCGCAGCCACCGGATTGCTATTGCGATTATATGCAATACCCAAAATCAATTCAATATTATTGGATTTATAGCCAGCATTATAAGCTTCAGTTAACTTTGTTATAGCTTTTTGATCTTCTTTATTATCAAATGCAATACTACCCAAAATATATAAGAATATAGGCTTGTTTCCAACAGGTATAAATTGTTCATACTGCAACATTTTCTCGATACCTTCAACTTGAAGTGCGGTATCTTTAAGCTTTTGCCCTAGATTAAAAGTCAAATTCCCATGTACATAGCTATCACTCTCATTAGCAATTAAAGGAGCGATTTCTGGCAGATTAAGCTTTACCAACTCAGTATTGCCAGCAGTTAATAAATCATTGTTCGTTCTATATGCTTCTAAATAAGCAGCTGATAACGCCAATTGAGGAGCAGTGTTTTCTTCAGCTTCTTTTTTGCCTTTCTTTTTCTTTTTGTCTTTCTTCTCTTTTTGCGCCATTGCCGCTTGTGGCATAGCAACCATAGATGCAGCACTAGCAAGTGCGATTGCTATTCCTAATTTAGAGAGAATTTTCATATATACCTCCGATGAAAATAATAATATTGAGCATGTTTAATCATGCCTATCATAGCGGTTAATAGCTAGATATTTTCCATATTCAAACATTATATGATATTGGATGAATTAGAGTTGAATGAGACAGTTATTTCTAAATATAAATTGTCAGATATTGTAAATATACTGTCAATTTTTATCATAATAAATTATGATATAATATATGGAAAATGTAGCAATATTAATTGGTTCTCATGGTGGTATTGGTTCAGCTTTAAAAAGGGAATTAACTAACCATCACAGCATTACAGAGACATTATGCTTTTCACGTAACCAAGGCGAAAGCAAAAACATTATCGACTATAAGAATGAACAATCAATCATAGAATCAGCACAATATCTCAAAAATAATGGCGTAATCCCAACTCTGGTTATAGTTGCTTCGGGCCTATTATATAATTCAGCGCAGCGACCTGAAACACAAATCAAGCAATATAGTGCAGAGTGGGCACAAGAAAATTATCTGATAAATGCAATTGGCCCCGCTCTAATCGCCAAGCATTTCCTGCCGCTTATGCCACGTCATCGCCCCATATATTTTGGTATATTGTCAGCAAAAGTTGGTAGTATTTCAGATAATGAATTGGGCGGTTGGCATAGCTACCGTGCTAGCAAAGCGGCCTTGAATATGATGATAAAAAATTTAAGCATCGAATGGAAACGTAAAAACCAAGAATCACGCATAGTTGGATTGCACCCTGGCACTGTAGATACACCGCTAAGCAAGCCATTCCAACGTAACGTCATGCCTGAAAAATTATTTACACCAGAACGAGCAGCAAAGCAGCTTTTACATGTCTTACTGCAATGCCCTGCAGAAAATAGCGGCGCACTATTATCATGGAATGGTAGTATAATTTCACCCTAATCTAAGTTGGTAGAAAGCAATTTGATCGAAGCTGTGGATAAACTGTTCAAAACAGCATGTTTCTGCACTACGCAGCTAGTATGTTGACTCTATATAGGCTATTAGTTTTCTATCATTTATCCGAGGGGAATATCGCGTGAGCGACGAAACTATAGCTATCGATCCATCAGACATTCAACCAATTGACATTGTTGATGAAATGAAATCCAGCTATTTGGATTATGCTATGTCGGTTATTGTTTCACGTGCGCTTCCCGATGTACGTGACGGCCTTAAACCTGTACATCGCCGTATATTATATGCATCACAAGAAGGCGGCTTTGTAGCCGGCAAACCTTACCGTAAATCTGCAAAAATTGTTGGTGATGTTATGGGCAATTATCACCCGCATGGTGATAGCGCCATTTATATGGCCTTGGCCCGTATGGTGCAAGATTGGTCGATGCGAGTACCATTGGTCGATGGTCAAGGTAATTTTGGTTCTATGGACCCAGATGATCCAGCATCTATGCGTTATACCGAAGCAAGGCTTGCAAAGGTAAGCAACAGTTTGCTTGCTGATTTGGATAAAGGCACAGTTGATTTTCAAGACAATTATGATGGCAGTTTACAAGAACCGCAAGTCCTGCCAGCACGCTTTCCTAATTTGTTAGTGAATGGCGCTGGCGGAATTGCCGTTGGTATGGCCACCAATATACCGCCGCATAATTTGGGTGAAGTCATTAATGCCTGCCTTGCCTATATGGATAATCCAACGATCAGTATTGATGAGCTAATTGAAATAGTGCCAGGGCCTGATTTCCCCACTGCTCCTTTAATTTTAGGACAATCTGGAGCGAAACTAGCATATCGTGAAGGGCGCGGTTCAATCATGATGCGCAGCCGTCATATTGTTGAGGAAGGCCGTGGTGACAAACGTTCGATCGTTTTAACATCTATTCCATTCCAAGTAGGCAAATCTGGATTGGTAGAGAAAATTGCTGACGCGGCCAAAGATAAACGCATTGAAGGTATTTCCGATATACGTGATGAATCTAGCCGTAAAGGTGTTCGAATTGTTTTAGATTTACGCCGCGATGCCACCACTGACGTCGTACTCAACCAATTATGGCGTCATACCCCTGCCCAATCTAGCTTCCCTGCTAATATGTTGGCGATTAGAGGTGGTCGTCCAGAAATATTAAATTTGCGTGATATTGTTGAAGCATTCATCAAATTCCGTGAAGAGGTTATTACTCGGCGCACTAAATTTGAACTGAATAAAGCGCGTGAACGCGCACATATCTTACTTGGTCTTGTCGTTGCCGTTACCAATATGGATGAGGTCGTAAAGATTATTCGTGGATCAGCAACACCGCCCGAAGCACGTGCCTCATTGCTTGCCCGTGAATGGCCGATTGCCGAAATTGCCCCTTATATCCGCCTTGTCGAAGCAGTAGAAAAAGATGTCGAAGGTGATAGTTACACATTAAGTGAAGTACAGGTTCGTGCGATTTTAGAGCTTCGTTTGCACCGTTTGACAGCTTTAGGGCGTGATGAAATTGCTAAAGAATTAAAAGAACTTGCTATTGATATTGAAGAATATCTCTTAATTTTATCAGATCGTGTTAAACTCTACAGCGTGATGCGCGATGAGCTCGTCGCCGTACGCGATGAATTTGCAACACCGCGTGTTTCTGAAATTGCCCCCGCTTGGGACGGGTTAGAAGATGAAGACCTTATGGAACGCGCCGAAATGGTCGTTACCGTAACCCATGGAGGTTATATTAAACGTACACCGCTTGATACATTTCGAGCGCAGCGACGCGGCGGTAAGGGCCGCGCTGGCATGGCCACAAAAGACGAAGACGCGATCACAGAATTGTTCATTACATCAACGCATACGCCCGTTTTATTCTTCTCCACCCATGGCAAGGTTTACCGCCTAAAGGTATGGAAATTACCCGAAGGCGGACCACAAACTAAAGGCCGTCCGATGGTGAATTTGCTGCCCCTTGCTGAAGATGAGACTATCTCTACAATCTTAACTCTGCCAGAAGATGAAGATGAATGGGGTGATTTGCATGTCATGTTCGCAACTGCCAAAGGCGGTGTACGTCGTAACAGCATGGATAGCTTTACCAATGTTCCATCGAACGGTAAATTTGCTATGAAATTTGACGAAGGCAGTGATGACCGTCTAATTGGTGTGCAATTGCTCAACAGCGAAGATGATGTTTTGCTAGCCACCAAAAATGGTAAGGCCATTCGCTTTGCAGGAACTGCGGTTCGTACCTTCCAAAGCCGTACCTCAACAGGCGTTCGCGGGGTAACCTTAAAAGATGATGATGAAGTCATTTCTATGTCCATCTTATCTGCTTTTGCAGCAGACACAGATGAACGCGATGCCTATTTAAAAGCAGCACCATGGAAAGATAATGATAATCTTTCAACTTTATCTGCTGAACGCGTTGCAGAATTTGCAGAAAGCGAAGAATTTATCCTTACTGTATGCGCCAATGGTTATGGCAAGCGATCTAGTGCCTTTGAATATCGTCAATCAGGGCGCGGCGGCCAAGGCATATCTAATATCGATAATATTGAGCGTAATGGAACTGTGGTTGCCAGTTTCCCTGCAAAAGATGGCGAACAAATCATGCTCGTGACCGATCAAGCCAAATTAATCCGTATGAGCGTTGCAGATATGCGGGTAATTGGCCGTAATTCTTCTGGTGTTAAATTATTCGATGTTGGCAATGGCGAAACCGTTGTTGGTGCAGCAAAAATTGATGAAAGCGAAGAAGACGAAAATATAGAAAGCGAAGCGCTTGAATCTTCTGATGAAAATGTAACTGTTGAGAGTGCAGAAATCACAAATGTGAACGAAAGTGAACCAGAAAAACCAGAGGGTTAATACTAGCTAAAGATAATGAACTCCCAGTTTATAGGCTGGTTCTGAATAATTATGTACCCTTTTTACGCATAGTTTGGACAATGCCTGTTGCCATTAAAAATACACCAAAATAATAGCTATACCAGACAGCAAGATTCATCCATAATATATCCTCAGATAGACCCATACGAACGAGAATGAGCAAATCAGATATGATAAAAATGATAGCTCCTAGTCCTACACGGTAGCGCGGAAAAGAACTTGTCCAAGCGACAGCAGCCATTACCGAGATAATAAATAAATATAGCGTAGCACCTAACGCTTCCTCTCCATGCATTTGGATGATACTCCAACCAATGAATGGAAAGAATAGCGGTATAAATAATGCTAATGCTTTTTGGCTAAAACTTAATTTATCGCGACGATATCGACTGAACAGGTAAATCGCAACGAGATGACCAATGGCAAATGCTATTGCTCCCCAAATAAGATCAAATTGGATCAATCCATCACCAAAAGCATAAAAAGCTAGGGAAATAGCCAAAATAATAAAATGCCCATGACTATGATTACGCAGCGCATAGAGAGCAAGACAAGAAACAGCCCCCATCTTCCAAACTATTATCACCAAGTCAGGCAAGTTCATGAAAAAAGTCAGTGGATAGGTCAGTGCAAATATCAAACTAACAAACAGAAATGGTCTCTTATGTGCTAAATCTTGCTGCATGATATACCCCTCCTCTTGCGGTTATGCGCCACAAATATAAAAATAGTCAAGGATGAGGGTTAATGGTTAGCTCAATTATGGAAACCATTACCATTTATCTATCATTTCTGGCTATTATCACAGCAAAAAACCAGTATAGGCCTTATAGAAAATGAAAGTGAAAGTTATTGATGCAACATTCCCCAAACTTTGATCACCAAGTCCATATTATTGGTGGTGGATTGGCTGGTAGTGAGGCCGCATGGCAGCTTGCCAATCGAGGTATTAAGGTGCGTTTATCTGAAATGCGCGGTGGTGGGGGCATGACGCCTGCGCACCAAGGCAATGGTCTTGCTGAATTGGTATGCTCCAACAGTTTTCGTAGCGATGATGCTGATAATAACGCAGTGGGACTTATCCATCAGGAAATGCGACGACTTAATTCGCTCATCATGACCTGCGCAGATAGTGCGAAAGTCCCCGCTGGTTCTGCCCTTGCAGTGGATCGTGACATATTCTCAAGTGAAGTAGAAGCACATTTGTCAGCGCATGAAAATATACATATTGTACGTGAACAGATTGATATTTTACCAGATGAAGGATTAACAATAGTAGCTACAGGCCCATTAACGGCTATGTCACTTGCTGAGCAAATTATTGAAAGGACAGATGAAAAATCTTTAGCCTTCTTTGATGCAATTGCGCCAATCGTTTATAAAGACAGCATTAATTTTGATATAGCATGGTTCCAATCGCGTTGGGATAAAGGTGATGGCAAAGATTATATCAACTGCCCTATGGATGAAGCGCAATATCTCGCATTTCATGAAGCGCTTGTCACAGGCGAAACAGCCGATTTCAAAGAATGGGAGAAAGACACTCCTTATTTTGAAGGTTGTATGCCCATTGAAGTCATGGCCTCTCGCGGCCTTGATACACTTAGGTTTGGGCCAATGAAACCCGTTGGTCTTACCAACCCTGCCACAGACAGCCGCGCCCATGCCGTCGTTCAATTGCGGCAAGATAATAAGCAAGGCAGTATTTGGAATATGGTAGGCTTTCAAACCAAGCTTAAATATGGCGCTCAGGCGGATGTATTGCGAATGATACCAGGCCTAGAAAATGCCGAATTTGCTCGCATGGGCGGTTTACATCGTAACACATTCATATGCGCCCCCAAATTATTAGATAAAAACCTACGGCTAAAATCAGCACCTCATATTCGTTTTGCAGGGCAGATCACAGGGTGTGAAGGTTATGTTGAAAGTAGCGCTGTCGGCCTATTTGCAGGAATTAATACGGCTGCTGAAATAAATGATGTTAATGTATCACTTCCTCCATCAACAACAGCTTTGGGAGCATTATTAGGACATATTACTGGCGATGCTGACGTAAATAATTATCAACCCATGAATGTTAATTTTGGGTTATTTGAGCGTTTGGAACATAAAGTTAAGAAGAAAGAACGCAAAGCCGCCATGACATCAAGGGCAAAAGAAGAAATGACGCGATGGATACAGCAAAACTCTCTAGCATAATAATTAACATTTGCATCTAGGTTTAGGGGAAGATTTGCTCTTAGTTGTTAGAAATTCTTTGCGTGTGAGTCTCAGATTTTGATCACTATCCGCTTTCTCAAATCTTTTGCTGGTACTGATCGCCCATTCCTCGAAAGTCAGTAAGTTATTGCCATCAACATCTAGTTTTTTAAACGCTTTTGTTCGACTAGCCATCATCTCTATACGTGTAATCTCTTCATTTCTATCCAAATCATACCGATTAAAGCGGCGTTCTTCTTTGCTCGCTTTCGATGCTTTGGGTGGTGTTGGCGGCGCAGGACCAAATTGCGGTGCATTTTCGTCTGCTTCAGGCAATGTATCTAATAATATAGGCTCAGGTGGAGGTTCATTTGGAATGATAAGAGGGGCATTCGCATTGGATTGCCACCAAAATAAACCCGCCGATATTGCCAAAATAGCCAATATACCCCCGATCAAATATTTTGACATCGCTATCGCTCCTATTTCTTTATTGCATTACCATCTACCACTTATTGCATGCCAAATATAGGCTAAGCCATATTTCAGTCTATTATCATCAACTTTATTTGGATTATGTATATTTTTTAAATATCGAACAGCTGGAAACGCTAGGATAGTTAAGGCTCTGACCTTTTTTGATAATGGCTTTAATTCTAACTCAAAAATATAGTCTAATGCTAATGTCTTAGCGCGCTCTCCTTGAGAGGTTTCTTGTCCAAACAAAGGTGATAAGGCCCATATTCGTCCTAATTTATCATAATCATCGACTAAGATATTTGAGTTAGAAATACTCGCCACACATTTAAAAAACTTACCACCCCTAAGCTGTGCATATTCCAACATAGCGGCATCATCCATATCATTATCAGACATTATTAATTGCTCCCAACCATCAACCATCGCAATCAATATATTGCTTATATCATCATTTGGGAAATATGTTTGAACTTCGTCTATTAATGCAATTAATGGTTCACCCTTTGGTTTGTTTTTAGACCTTAAAGTATCACGCCACCATGCCAATCGAATTTGCGCAATCATGGCTTCATTCATCTTAAGTGCGATATCCTCAAGTCGAGAATCGAATATTAAAAATAAGGTTAATAATAGGCGCTTTTCAGCCTTTAAATAGACTAATGACAGCCTTTGAGGCGGTGAAATTGATGCAATGACGTCGTCCATATACATAATCTCTGACGAGTTTCTGCGATAAATCAAGGTAAAGATTTTAGTAACTATATCTGGAAACCGATCCCTTACTAGTTGCACTCTATACGGCATGTTGAATGTAATTTCGAGTAAGGGCAAATTTGATGACAAATCAAAATACGCATAAGAAAATATCTCAAAAATTTAAGCGCTTGTTGAAAGATGAAGCTGGCAATACCATCATTTTCATGGGCGCTGCTTTAATCCCAATCCTAGCGCTTATTGGCGGCGGCGTTGATGCAAGTCGTGGATATATGGCTAAAGCTAGGCTACAGCAAGCATGCGATGCTGCTACTCTGGCTGGCCGGCGGGCCGTTGGTAATGGTACATTTGACCTTATTGCGGAACAAGAAGCAGATAGATTATTTAATGCCAATTTTGAGCAAAGCGATTTTGGAGCCACAAATACAGTTTTTACAGCACGTTCAACTGATGGTGGGAGCACTGTCACTGGTGAAGTCACTTCATCGATACCAACTATCATTATGCGTATTTTTGGTAATGAAACATTAGATCTTGCTGTAGAGTGTCAAGCTGCCCTCGATATTGCTAATGCGGATATCACGATGGTCTTAGATACGACAGGTTCTATGAGGTTTAATGCTGCTGGTGCTGATTTATTCACAAATTTTGATGGTAGTGCAAGGCCTGGCTCACGGATGTTTGCTCTTAGAGATGCTGCAAAAAGCTTTTATCAAGTAATCAATAATGCTGCAAGTCAGACGAATGCTCGAATAAGATATGGTTTCGTGCCTTATAGTTTTACAGTTAATGTAGGGGAATTAATAGCTAATAATTCAGGAACATCATTATTGGTGGGTGACAATCCAGGGGACACTCACACCTATCCAACAAGAAGAGCAGTTTATGAAATTGATCTACCAGATCTGATAACCACTGGCCAAACTTTTGAAACATTTACGCGGTCAGATGGAAGAGAGGCATTGTTTACATTTAATCAATGTGATCAAGGATATGGGCAGAACAACTCTTTTCAATATTATATAATTAATAATAGCGGTGTACCTACATTGGTATCTCATAACCAAACCAATGCTGGGAATCCCATCACCATAGGCAATACAACTTTTACATATAGGCGATCAAGGAGAACAAATCGAAGAGTTGTACCTGGCGTAGGTAATTTAGGACATTGTGTGCGCCGTGTTGATACTGTAACTCGTACGCCTCAAACTGGTGAAACCTTTGATGGAACAGAACCAACAGCAAGATTTTTAAAGTATCAATATACTAATCTATCCTTACCGATAAATAGTTATGCTCTTTCTATTGATAATAGTAATCCTGCTGTTAGAAACCCTTCTTTCCCAATAGGTACGAATAGCTTTAATAGGTGGGAAGGTTGTATCGAAGAACGTGATACAATTAATGCTGAAGCTACAAATATCAATTTACCTTTGCTACCAGGCCTTACAGATTTAGACATTAATTCATTACCTAGTAGCCCGAATAATAGATGGCGTCCATATTGGCCTGAGATAACATATTACCGTACAGCTCCTGGTTTTGGCGGAGGCTTAGGGCAACTTAACCTTACAAGAGACCCTACAAGTGAGTTAGGATTTAAATCACAAACTGCTTGTGCTGAAAAGGCTAGGTTATTGGTTGAATACCCAGCAGATATTGATACCGATGGTGATGGGGCTAGTGATAGAAGTTCAAATTTTGATGCTTATATTGATAGCTTAAAACCTAATGGCGGTACCTATCACGATATTGGCGCAATTTGGGGGGGGCGTCTGGCTTCACCAAATGGTATTTTTAGTAATAATGTAAATTTACCTGCACCTAATAATGGTTTTGTATCTCGCAATTTAATATTCCTGACTGATGGTGAATTAGAACCAGGCGTTACATCTTATTCGGCTTATGGAACAGAATATCAAAACACGAGAGTTGGGTCCTCATCTCCTGTCGTTCCGATTAGACCAAGAGGAAACGTAGGTTTTCCAGCTGAGAATTATGATGCTTATGAAGATTTAAGAAACCGTCATGATGCTCGTTTTTTAGCAGCATGTGATGCGATTAAAGCGGAATCAATACGTATTTTCGTTGTTGCTTTTGGTACGGGTTTAACACCTAGTTTACAGCGTTGCGCCAGTGTTAACAGTGCTTTCGCAGCAGCAAATAATGATCAATTAGAAGATGCATTCTTACAAATTGCAACAAATATTGCTGACTTAAGGTTAACAAACTAATGGCTATTAGAACAAAAATATACAAACGATTAAAGAAAAACCAACAGGGTGCCGTTCTTATTGAATTTGCTTTTATTGCTCCTGCATTCTTTCTAATATTGATGGGGGTATTTGATTTTGGTTATTCAATATATGCAAGGTCAGTCCTTAATGGAGCCATTCAAGATGCAGCCAGAGACTCCACGCTTGCATCAGCAGCAGGAAGTACGACTGTAGTAGTTGGCGGAACAACAACTGTTGTCGCCAATGTTGATTCTATCGATGATCGTTTACAATCAGCTATTGAGGATGTTGTCCCATTTGGTACCGTAACTGTTGATAGGAAAAGTTATTTTAACTTTTTTGATGTAGAACGTGCAGAGGTATTCACTGATAGCAATTCTGATAGTGTGTGTAACAATAGTGAACCTTACACGGACGAAAATAGCAACGGTCAATGGGACGAAGATGTTGGAGCATCGGGCGTTGGTGGTCCCAGAGATGTCGTATTATATGAAGTTACTTTAGTATATAACCGTATATTCCCTTTATACAGAATGATCGGTACGACAAATGTACAAACTATTAGGTCAACAACGGTATTAAGAAACCAACCATATGGGCAACAACTTAATAACTCTTCTACAGTTCAATTAACATGTGACCCTTGATTGAATTTAGAGCATATTTTTAAGGCAATAAGATGCGAATAAATAAGATTTTAAACAAACTCATAAGAAATCAAAAAGGCGTCGCAATGACCGAGTTTGCGATTAGCTTGCCGTTTTTTATAGGTGTTGGCATGTATGGTATTGAACTATCAAATATGTCGATAGTCAATATGGCGGTTAGCCAAACTGCATTAAATCTGTCTGATAATGCATCACGTTTAGGACAAACCGATGGAAGTATCATTACGCCTACAATCACTGAACATGATGTTCTATCAACATTTGCAGGCGCAAATATTCAAGGCCGCGCTCTTAATCTGTTCGAAAATGGCAGGCTCATTTTAACGAGTTTAGAGCTAGATTCTAACAATAACCAATTGGTAAGATGGCAAAGGTGCAAGGGTTTAAGAAATATTAATTCTAGATATGGTACAGAGGGTACTAATGGAACCGATACACCTGCATTTGTGGGTATGGGTCCTGTTGGCAGAGAAGTATTAGCGACAAATGGTACTGCTGTTATGTTCGTTGAAATTGAATATGAATATACGCCATTATTCGGAACATTATTTGTTCAAAACCGTGTTTTCAGGCAAGAGGCTGCCTTTAATATCCGCGACAGTCGGAATTTGGCAGCAGGTTTAGCACCATCACCAAGCGGTGTGAGTAGCGGACCACCAGCTACGTGCGATCAATTTACGGCAACTTAAAGTTTTGAATATAGTAACAAATATTATCATTTTCAAAACTCTTAGCGGTTGAGTATTCTCACCACTGTATCTAAAATTTTATCTGCATTTATCATCGCTAATTTCTCTAAATTAGCGGCATAAGGCATTGGTACATTCTCATTGGTCACGCGTGTGACAGGCGAATCCAAATCATCAAAACCTTCTTCCATACAAATAGAAATAATTTCACTGCCAACCGAACAAATATGCCAACCTTCCTCGGCAACAACCAGATTATTGGTTTTAGCAAGGCTTTTTAAAACCGTCTCTTTATCAAGTGGTCTAATGGTACGAAGATCGATCACTTCCGCCTCAATCCCCTGCTCTGCCAATTTATCGGCAGCCTCTAAAGATAGTCCTACTCCAATTGAATAGGATATAATCGTTACATCGCTTCCCTCGCGCATGATACGGGCTTTACCAATTGGGAGCGTATAATCTTCCAAATCAGGTACCTCGAAACTGCGACCATAAAGCATTTCATTTTCCAAAAATACAACAGGGTCAGGACTTTGAATCGCTGCTTTTAACAATCCTTTAGCATCTGCTGCATCATAAGGTGATATAACAATAAGACCGGGAACAGAGGCATACCAGGGCGTGTAATTTTGACTATGCTGTGCGCCAACACGGCTAGCAGCACCATTGGGACCGCGGAACACTATAGGGCAACGCATTTGTCCACCCGACATATAATTTGTCTTTGCTGCGCTGTTAATAATATGATCAATCGCCTGCATAGCAAAGTTAAAGGTCATAAATTCCACAACAGGTCTCAAGCCGCCCATTGCAGCGCCCGTACCAATACCTGCAAAACCATATTCAGTAATGGGCGTATCGATGACGCGCTTATCACCAAATTCATCCAGAAGCCCTTGCGTTACTTTATAGGCTCCTTGATATTCTGCAACCTCTTCACCCATCACAAATACACGCTCATCTTTGCGCATTTCTTCTGCCATTGCATCGCGCAATGCTTCTCTAATTGTAATTTCTTTCATGGCAGTTCCCTCTGGGATAGAAGGATCAGTTGCTCTTTCCATAGATTTAGGCGCTTCTATAGTCTGCGTTGCTGCTTCAGGGGTATTCTCTTGAGTAACAACCTCATTATTCTTATTATTGCTAACATCATTAGGGTCATCATCTTCACCAATCAACAAAGCAATAACAGTACCAACTTTTACATTGTCACTGCCTTCTTCAATCAAAATTGGTCCCATAACGCCTTCATCAACGGCTTCAAATTCCATTGTGGCCTTATCAGTCTCTATTTCTGCGATAATATCACCACTGTTAACTTGATCGCCCTCTTTCACAAGCCAGCGAGACAATGTGCCTTCTTCCATTGTCGGAGAAAGTGCGGGCATTTTTAATTCAGAAGCCATCAATATTGCTCCACCGTAATATCAGTATATAATTCTTTAGCGTCAGGTTCAGGTGATGTTTCCGCGAAATCAGCCGACTCGCTTACAATCTTGCGTATCTCTTTATCGATCGCTTTCAATTCCTCTTCTTTCACTCCCAATGACATAAGCTCTGTTTTAGCTTGTTCAATAGGATCTGATTTCTCACGAACCTCCTGCACTTCGTCACGGCTGCGGTATTTGGCAGGATCAGACATAGAATGACCACGGTACCGATATGTTTTCATCTCCAGCAATATTGGTCCTTTGCCGCTTCTTACCCAATCAATGGCTACTTCGGCCGCACCGCGCACAGCCAGCACATCCATACCATCAACTTGTAAACCTGGAATACGAAAGCTTTCACCGCGCTTATAGAGTTGATCTTCAGATGAAGCTCTATTCACGCTTGTACCCATCGCATATTGGTTATTCTCAATGACAAATATAACGGGAAGCTTCCAAAGCTCTGCCATATTAAAACTCTCATACACTTGACCTTGATTGGCCGCACCATCTCCAAAATAGGAAAGGCAAATGCCGCCATCTTC
Source organism: uncultured Sphingorhabdus sp. (assembly GCA_947501885.1). Lineage (GTDB taxonomy): Bacteria > Pseudomonadota > Alphaproteobacteria > Sphingomonadales > Sphingomonadaceae > Sphingorhabdus_B. The sequence goes on from CANMXN010000001.1 coordinate 395,808, forward strand.
CTTATATTTATGTCCGAATGCCAAACCTGCGCCTAGCGATACTTGCGCACCGACAATACCATGTCCGCCATAAAAACCATGTTCCACAGAGAACATATGCATTGAACCACCCTTACCGCGAGAAATTCCTGCCTCGCGCCCCGTAAGTTCAGCCATAACAATATTAGGATCGATACCGCATGCCAGCATATGTCCGTGATCACGATAACCCGTTATGACGCTGTCTTTTCCGGGTTCAATGGCAGATTGCAAACCAACAACAACTGCTTCTTGGCCAATATAAAGATGACAAAAACCACCTATTAAACCTAAACCATAAAGCTGCCCCGCTTTTTCTTCAAAGCGCCTGATCAAAAGCATCTCACGATAAAATGCCATCATGGACTCTTTATCTAGAGGAAAACGTTCTGGGGTATTGGGCCTCTCTCTATTGGGGGTTGCAGGTACTGCTGCTTTCTTGGAGGAGCTATTCTTTTTTGCAGGTGATTTGGCCAATTATAATTCCTATTCGGTTGGTCACGTAACAATTCATATAATATATGATTTAATCAAATTAATTGTACCATATATATATTTTTCTCTAATTCCCTAGAGGAAAATGCAAAAAATTTAAAAAAATTATTAGGCGAGTAATTCAGATTAAAAAATAAAAATTACTCCATTGGAATAATCACTTCGTCCGGGGCCACAACATTTAAATCTCTACGCATCAGCTCCCCCGCTAAATCGGGGTCAACATTATCACTATTAAGTAATTTTACCCTGTTTCGCAGAGCATCGCGTTCTTGTTCTAATGTTAATAGCTCTTGTTTTCGTAATGTAATTGCCGATTTATAATCGGTCCACGCCAATACACCCGTAGGCCCCAGCAATGCATATGTGCCAATCCCAAGCAATATAATCAGGGCGAAAAAGGGAATGACTACGCCGCTTAAATTTGATCGTTTGTTCCGTGACCTTCGTTTCATCGTAACAATGCACCATGTTTTGCAGCATAAATCAATATATGCTCAAATATATTGCGTAATAAATTTATCAAATCACGAAAATAAGGAAGGTCCAGGATAGCTAGCACTACTACCCAATTCTTCTTCAATACGTATCAATTGATTATATTTCGCCAAACGGTCAGAACGCGCCAAGCTTCCAGTTTTAATTTGCCCACAATTCGTTGCTACCGCCAAGTCAGCAATGGTAGCATCTTCTGTCTCTCCGCTTCGGTGTGACATAACCGCAGTATAGCCTGATCTTTGTGCCATAGAGACAGCTTCTAAAGTTTCAGTCAAAGTTCCGATTTGATTGACTTTCACAAGTAATGAGTTGGCAAGGCCCTTTTCAATACCCATTGATAAACGTTCGGGATTAGTAACAAATAGATCATCACCAACCAATTGCACGGATTCTCCAACTTTATCTGTAATCGCCTTCCATCCCTCAAAATCGTCTTCATCCATTCCGTCTTCAATCGATTTAATTGGGTAATCGCTGCATAGCGCGGCCAAATAGTCTGCCATCTCGATTGGGGACAGGCTTAAATTTTCACCGCTAATTTCATATTTTCCATCTTTGAAGAACTCTGTTGCGGCACAATCAAGCGCCAAAACAATTTCACTACCCGCCTTAAAGCCAGCTTTTTCTATTGACGCCATTATAAAATCAAGCGCATCGCGGGTCGAGGCCAAATTGGGAGCAAACCCACCTTCATCACCAACCGCAGTTGCCAAGCCTTTATCATGCAAGCCACTTTTCAGGGTATGAAATATCTCACTCCCCCATCTCACAGCTTCTGATAGCGAAGAAGCTCCAACAGGCATGATCATAAACTCTTGAAAATCTATAGGATTGTCAGCATGTTCTCCGCCATTAATGATATTCATCATAGGTACTGGTAAAACATGTGCATTTACGCCGCCGACATAACGATAAAGAGGAAGTCCACGCGCATTTGCCGCAGCTTTTGCCGTTGCAAGGCTAACACCCAATATTGCATTAGCACCCAAACGTGACTTATTGGGCGTACCGTCTAGCGCGATCATGCTCGCATCAATTTCTTCTTGATCTTCTGCATCCAAATCAATGATCGCATCGGCAATTTCGCCATTCACAAAATCTATCGCTTGCTGAACGCCCTTGCCTTTATAACGCGCTTTATCCCCATCGCGTTTTTCAACCGCTTCATAGGCCCCTGTCGATGCCCCCGAAGGAACGGCTGCGCGGCCAAAGCTGCCATCTTCTAATAATATATCAACTTCCACCGTTGGATTACCGCGGCTATCGATTATCTCACGTGCATGGATATCCAAAAAAGATGTCATTATATATAGCTCCTGTTGAGAAAAACCTTAGTGCAACCAATTCATATGGCTATCTTTAATGCCATTGCCCTCTATAGAGATACAATAAATTTTGCAACGCTAAGCGTTATAATTAAGACAATATAATTGATTACCTATGCAACTAGAATGAGTGCGAAAGAAGGGCATTTCATTATAGGTGACAAAAATATTTTTCACTGCTATAGTTGACTAATGCACCTATGATACAAATATAGGATTTTATAGCGCAAAATATAAGAATTTTAAGGATAGCATAATGGCCGAAGATAAAAAACCCTCAAAGAAAACCAGCACGGCAGCCAAGAAACCTACTTCTAAAAAAACTACCGCTAAAAAAACTGTTACTAAAAAAACAAGCGCTAAAACAACCAAACCATCTGTTAGAAAAACAGCAGTAAGAAAAACAGCATCTTCAAAAACCTCTGCCGCAAAAAAAGTAACTGCTAAAAAAACGACACGTGCGAAGAAAACAACTACAGCAACGAAAAAAGCAAATGCAGTTACCAAATTAAAAGCCGCGAAAGGCAAAACGGATAAGAGCAATATGAAAGATGATATGAACGATTTTAAATCACAAGCTTCCGAGAGTGTTAAGGACACGGCCAATAAAGGCAAAGCGAGAGCCAGTGAAGCGATTGGCGGCATCAGCGATCGAATTAGAGAGACTGCAGAGAGTATCGATGAATCTATTGGTGAGAAATACGGTGGTTTTGCTCGTAATGCAGCGGACACAATGGATGAGTTTGCTGAAAAACTAGACAGTAAAGACGTTGATGATATCGTTGATGATGCCCGCAACTTTGTTAGGAAAAGTCCAGCTCTTGCAATTGGTGCAGCAGCAGCAGTCGGTTTTTTAATCACCCGTATTATCCGTGCAGGCAAGTGATAAAAAAATAGAGTTTCTCTATAATTATATATGCTGATTTGGTAATTTCTAATATTGGCTATTTCTAATATTAGGTCTTATAAGCACAAGATGGATAATGAAGAATTAGATGTTGATAGCGAAATTGATGATAGCAAATCAGAAGCTATACCAGAAGAGATTACAGTCAAAGATCAAATATCTCAGTTAATCTCTGCGATAAAAGAGAGTGTTGAACAAGAAATAAACTATTTCAAAGCGCGTACTGGTTATTCGATCTCTATGTTGCTTCGTGGTGTCATTGCATTTTTCATAGCCATTATATTCATTATGGTTGCATTCATATCACTTGGTGTAGGCATATTATTTATTTTGAAACCAATGATAGGCATAGTTTTGGCAACTATAATAACTGTGGTAATATTTTTGACATTATCATTTGTTATGATTCTATTTGGGCGCTCATATTTTAAAAGATTATCTTTTCCTGAGCTTGCCGACCATGAGAGATTGATAGAGGATATTGATAATGAATAGAGACACCGTAAAAACATCATTCATAGAAAAACAAATGGCGCGGCATATTTTGCAAGATAATATTAGCAATGCGAAATATAACCTTGCCCCATCTACTATCAAGAATAGATGGTCAAAAACGCAAAAAGAAAAATTGCTTAATGCAAAAGATAAAACCGCTGAGATAGCTCGTAAAAATGCTCCAGCTATTGGCATTGGTGTTTTAGCAACCGCATTATTTCTATGCCGTAAACCTCTTGTAAAAATGATTAAACAGCGAACCAACAAATAATAATAATAGGAAATAATATGGCTGGGAAATTAGCTAAAGCGAAACAAAAGACATCTGAAATTTCGGAAGGCGCTCGTAAAAAAGCCCGTACTGCAATTAATGCCAGTAAATCTGCGGCTAGTAAAACAGTAGAAACATCAAAGCGCGTTGCAGGTGATGCGAAGCATAAAACGGCAGAAACTGTTGATAGCAATCCGCTCGCTATGGTCGCAGGCGGTATAGCTCTCGGTGCTATTGTAGCATCCCTATTGCCCAAGACAGAAGGTGAGAAGAAAATTTTGGGTGGTGCTGGCCGCAAAATTAACGAAACAGCAAAGACTGCTGCCAAAGCAGCCAAAACAGCGGGCGCTGCTCATATGGCAGATGTTGGTTTGAACAGTGAAAACTTACGTGAACAGGCCAGAGACATATTTCAAAAAGGATATGAAACCGCCAAAACGGCAACTAAAGCCGCCAAAGAAGCCATCAAACCTCCGCAAGATGATTGATTGAGAAATTTTTAAATATTTTCCATAGGGGCTAGAATTCAAACTTTAGTGTAACTAAAGGGTTTGTAACACATAAAGGGAGTTTTCCATGAGCAAAGCAAAATTACATCTTGTAATCGGTGGCCGCGTACAAAATCCGCAATCTTTAGACTTTTGCGATTTGGAAGATATGGACTTTGTCGGTGTCTATCCCAATTATGACGAAGCAGAAGAAGCTTGGCGCAGTGCAGCCCAAAGAACAGTAGATGATGCCGAAATGAAATATGTCGTCGTTCATCTGCATAAATTGTTAGAGCCTGATACAGATTTATCACAGCCTCAATAAACTCTATTAAATATGGTCATGAATCTTTATATTTATAATTCAACAAAGGCTTCGCAAGTAATAAACCAGCAATAAAACCACCAATATGCGCATATATTGCTATGTTATAGCCAGTTGATGGCCCAACAAAACCCAGCAGCAGATTTAATAATATCCATCCCAATAATAATTGTATGGGCCGATAAATATGCGCAGGAATGCCCTTCCATGACTGTGGCCTATTTTTTGGGAAATATATCAAATATACTGCAATAATAGCCGATATCCCTCCACTAGCTCCTACTATTGGTGTACTGCTATTGGGTGATATAATCGTTTCTGCTATAGCAGCTGCATATATGCCCACCAAATAGACAAATAGCATATAGTTCGATAAGACCCCTTCAACAAACCGCCCCATAAGTAGCAGCATCAACATATTAAATAACAGATGCATAAAGCCACTATGAATAAAGCTCGCAGTTATTGGCGTTAAAAAACTAGGTATCCAAAGCTCGTCGCTTATAATTTCAATATCCGTCATTCGGACTGGGAAAAAGCCGCCTTGCAATACAGCAATTTCCCAAAACCCTGGAATCGCCAATATCATGGCTACTACAATATTCGTAATAACTAGAAAATTGGTGATTTTCCCTTTGGGAATTTGCATATCAAATATCGCTCAAATAAATTCGATTTTATCAACCAAGAAATATTTGTCACCTGCGGGAACAGTAAATTCAATCTCATCGTCCAAATTACGTCCGATAAGTGCGCGCCCTAGAGGGCTTTGGTAATTAATTTTACCCGCCTTCACATCTGCCTCAGCTTCACCAACCACCTGATATTTAATTGGTTTATCGTCTTCATCTAATAAGGTTACCGTTGCACCAAATACAATTTTATTGCCTGATAAGGTTTTAGGGTCAATCACTTGGGCGCGGCTAATTTTATCTTCAATATCACCAATCATGGCTTCAACTTGGCCCTGACGTTCTTTCGCTGCGTGATATTCAGCATTTTCAGAAAGATCCCCATGCGCACGTGCTTCTTCAATCGCATCTACAATGATAGGACGTTCTGCTTTGAGTTTTTGCAACTCAAGAGTTAGTTTTTCGAGACCCTCTGCCAACATTGGCATTTTTTCAATGCTCGCCATGAGCTAATTCCTTATTACAAAAGTCAAAAATTTCACCACCGCTCAAACACATTGATCGGCCGCAGGATGAAAATGTATGAAGATTTATTCTGCTACCCTATAATAGTCTTGCAAGCTGCGAACTTCAAGTACCTCATTTTTTAGAGCCTCAATTGCCTGAATCACCGCGACACTTGCCGTTGCTGTCGTATAATATGGTTTCCTAGCATTCAGCGCAGAAGCGCGTATTGGTTGCGAATCTTTTAACGACTGCCATCCCTCAGTGGTGTTAAACACCAGATCAACTTGCCCATCCTTAATTTTGTCTACAATATGCGGGCGGCCTTGCGCCACTTTGTTGACATGTTCTACCTCAAGACCATTATCTCGCATGAATTTTGCAGTTCCTTGCGTCGCAACGATTGTAAAACCTAGATCAATCGCCATTTTAATCCCGGGCAGAATAATCTGTTTGTCGCTATCTTTGACCGAAACAAATATAGTTCCTGACAGTGGTAATTTATGCCCTGCTCCCATTTGTGACTTGGCAAAAGCAGTAGCAAAGTCATTATCAATCCCCATAACTTCGCCCGTTGATTTCATTTCAGGTGAAAGTACAGGATCAATCCCAGGAAAACGTGCGAAGGGGAACACCGCTTCTTTGACGGCAATATGATCGATAGAAAGATCAATTTTAGGCAGATCAACAAGTTTCTCACCTGCCATTACGCGAGATGCTATTTTGGCTATTGGCGTACCAATTGCTTTTGCTACAAATGGTACAGTGCGAGATGCGCGCGGATTAACCTCGATCAAGTAAACATCGCCGCCTTTGACCGCATATTGCACATTCATGAGGCCGCGCACATTAAGCCCATTGGCCAGCGCAATAGTCTGTCGCTCAATTTCGGCAATAATATCATCGGAGAGGCTATGCGGCGGAATGGTGCAAGCACTATCACCGCTATGCACACCTGCTTCTTCAATATGTTGCAAAACGCCAGCAACGACAACATCATCACCATCACAAATGGCATCAACATCCACTTCTACAGCATCGCGCAAATATTGATCGATTAAAACAGGGCTATCGCCTGAAACTTGCACGGCTGTTGCAATATAATCATCCAATTGTACGGGACCATCGACAATCTCCATTGCACGACCACCCAATACATAGGAAGGTCTGATAAGCACGGGATAACCAATATCATTAGCCACTTTAATTGCTTCTTCGCGGCTGCGCGCTATACCGTTATTCGGTTGTAATAGATCTAATTTATTGACCAAAGCTGCAAATCGCTCACGATCTTCAGCCAAATCAATAGCATCAGGTGAAGTTCCCAAAATAGGAATGCCAGCTTCTTCTAGCCCTTGCGCTAATTTAAGCGGCGTTTGGCCACCAAATTGCACTATCACGCCCTTCAGCAACCCCTTTTGCTGTTCAACACGCAATATTTCTAGCACATCTTCATTGGTGAGCGGTTCAAAATAAAGCCTATCCGACGTGTCATAATCCGTCGAAACCGTCTCTGGATTACAATTGACCATTATGGTTTCATAACCTGCATCAGCAAGAGCAAAACAGGCATGGCAGCAGCAATAATCAAACTCTATGCCCTGCCCAATCCTATTGGGTCCACCGCCCAATATAACGATCTTATTGCGTTCGCTTGGTTGCGCCTCGCATTCCGCATCGCCAAAGCTAGGCGCTTCATAAGTGGAATACATATAGGGTGTAATCGCTTCGAACTCAGCGGCGCATGTATCAATACGCTTATATACAGGCAGCACGCCATGTCTGTGGCGAAGCGCACGCACTTCTTCTTCTGAAGTGGCACCAGCCATCGCCGACAATGCTTCTTTAATAAGGCCACCGCCAACAGCAATATTACGCCCTACGCCGCCTGCAACATGCACAGAATCAATTGCTAGTTTAGCCAGGCGACTATCAGAAAAACCCATAGATTTAAGTTTTCGCAGACCTTGTGCATCAATGGGTAAGCCATCCTTTACAATTGCCATTTCGGCATCAATTATTTCGCGGATTTGACGCAAAAACCATGGTTCATAATGGGTGATATTTTGTATATCTTCATTAGAAAAACCTTCACGCATAGCTTGTGCAATTGCTAATATACGATCGGGCGTAGCCTTAGAAAGTTCAGCGGTGATTTCATCACGCCCCGCACCTTCTATTGGCAAATAGCGATTGAACCCATCAAGCCCAGTTTCCAATCCACGTAATGCCTTTTGAAAAGACTCTTGAAAGTTTCGGCCAATTGCCATCACTTCACCAACAGACTTCATGGCAGTAGAAAGGTTTGATTCTGAACCTTTAAACTTCTCAAAGGCAAAGCGCGGTATTTTGGTGACTACATAATCAATCGTTGGCTCAAACGATGCTGGCGTTGCACCCGTAATGTCATTGGTAATTTCATCCAGCGTATAACCAACCGCAAGTTTTGCCGCAACTTTTGCGATTGGAAAGCCTGTTGCTTTTGATGCCAAGGCGGACGAACGCGATACGCGCGGGTTCATCTCTATCACCACCATACGGCCATCCTTGGGATTCACACCAAATTGGACGTTCGATCCGCCCGTTTCTACGCCAATTTCGCGTAGCACCGCAAGGCTCGCATTACGCATGATTTGATATTCTTTATCGGTTAATGTGAGTGCAGGCGCAACGGTAATACTGTCACCCGTATGCACGCCCATAGGGTCGACATTTTCAATCGAGCAGATGATGATGCAATTATCGGCACTATCGCGCACCACCTCCATCTCATATTCTTTCCAACCAATGAGCGATTCATCAATCAGCACTTCATTGGTCGGCGACGCCTCTAGCGATGTATTAACGAAATGGATAAATTCTTCGCGGTTATAAGCAACCCCGCCGCCCGTACCACCCATAGTAAAGCTAGGCCGCATAATCGCGGGCAAGCCAATATCATCAAGGATTTCGAGTGCTTGCTCTAAGCTATGTGCGATTTCACTGCGCGGGCTTTCAAGGCCAATTTTGTCCATCGCCGCCTTAAATTTTTCACGATCCTCGGCTTTGTCTATGGCCTCGGCATCGGCACCAATCATTTTGACACCATATTTTTGCAGCACACCCATTTTATTGAGCGTCAGCGCCGTGTTGAGCGCGGTTTGCCCGCCCATCGTCGGTAGCACAGCATCGGGGCGCTCTTTGGCAATGATTTTTTCGACCACTTCGGGCGTGATCGGCTCGACATAGGTCGCATCCGCCATATCTGGATCGGTCATAATCGTCGCAGGATTGCTATTGACGAGGATGATGCGATATCCCTCCTCTTTCAAGGCTTTACAAGCCTGCGTCCCGCTATAATCAAACTCACAAGCTTGACCGATAATGATCGGCCCTGCACCAATGATAAGGATGGATTTTATGTCAGTATTTTTGGGCATTTGTTAACTCCGAAGCCCTCTGTTAAGAGAGTTGAGTGGGGATGAGAGATGGATAAAAGGCTTACCAGCACCGGGCGCGTTTTGCGCAAAAATATGACCGAAGCTGAAAAAGTCTTGTGGAAACATTTGCGAGCGCGGCAATTGGAAGATAGCAAATTTGTTCGGCAATTTCTTATTGGTAATGCGGTTGCTGATTTTGCCTGTCGCAGCACGAAATTGGTGATTGAATTGGATGGCGGTCAACATGCTGATAATACGGCGGATATGCAACGAACCGCAATAATTAACGCACACGGTTATCATGTCATTCGCTTTTGGAATAATGATGTTCTGGACAATATCGAAGGCGTGATTGAAACGATTCGAGCAGAATTGCGCAATATTAGAGACGAATAATGCCAAAAGCCTTCTGGATTGAGTGAGAAGGTTTGATAAAAGGAGTATAATTACCTCTTCAACCTTCTCCCTTGAGGGAGAAGGATATATAATCTTGCCAGCTTGCTGGCTAGATGAAGTTGGATGAGGGTGAACAACCACCAATTTATTATTATCAATAATCAAAGTGCCCCCTCACCCCAACCCTCTCCCCCATAGGGAGAGGGGGTTGCAATATTTACCAAATCTATGTCATTATTTTTGGGCATTGTTTTATAAAATCTTCACTAATTCAGCAATTAAAGCAGCAGCTAATGCTCCCACTGTCTCTTTTTCATATCTTAAAACCAAAACTTGAAGTGCATCTATAAGTGATAGGAATAGAAGTTGAGATTTAAATATTCCTGCTCGAATAAATTCTAAACCAGCTTTCAACTGTCCTAATATTTGTGATCGCAAATCATTATCACCATCAATCGAATTCTCTTGTTCAACTTTTTCGATAATTTCGTTTGTTGCTTCTTCAAATTCAATTTGTTGATTATGATTAATTGTAACAATTCTATCTGATGCAGGGACTATTTCGTTTATTATGTGATTTTCTAATTCTGTTGAGAATATATCTTCTCCAAAATCTATTTTTGCTTTCATTCCCTGAATAGCACGTTCAAGCCACTTATTACCAAGTTCAATGTAGTCTGCTAAAACATCAACTTCACTAACTATCCAGAACTCCTTAAAGTCTTTGCTAAGTACTGAAGGCTCTAAAATGATAGTATCATCTTTTGCAATTTCTTCTTCTTGGTTCCTAAATTTTCTAATAAAATCATCATAATCATTCGGTGAGACTTTTATATAAGTTCCAGTATAATCGTCATCTGTAACCTTAAGAACACCTAAATTTGATAGACGTTCAAGCACCTCGGCTATAATAGTATCAGGGACTATAAAACCACATATTTTATTAACATGCTTATGGAATTCATCAGGGTCGCCAGCAAAGTCAGATTGTAACGCCCACGCATCATCATAAGAACCTCTATCTTTTATTAGTGCTAGAGCTATGTAGTCACTGGGTCTTCTAATCCCCATCACAAACCTCCAACAAATTTCTCGAACAGATAAAAGCTATCTTGTGGGCCGGGGGATGCTTCGGGGTGATATTGCACGCCAAAAGCCTTTTTGCCGATAATCTCGATGCCGCAATTGCTGCCATCAAACAGGCTCTTATGCGTTTCGCGTACGCTATCGGGCAATGTATTGCCATCAACCGCAAAACCGTGATTCATGCTGGTAATCTCGACAAGGCCTTCGCTATCGTCCCAGCCTGTTCCAACGCGCTGCACAGGGTGGTTCGCGCCGCGATGCCCTTGGTGCATTTTCACCGTCTTTGCACCCGCAGCGAGTGCGAGCATTTGATGCCCCAAACAGATACCAAATATAGGCACATCTTTTTCAAGCAGCGCTTGGATAACGGGTACAGCATATTCACCCGTAGCCGCTGGATCCCCCGGACCATTGGATAGAAATACGCCATCGGGTTTTAATGCCATAATATCAGCGGCGCTCGTTTTGGCATTAACTACAGTGACCTTTGCACCAGCCTTAACAAGGTTTCTAAATATATTGCGTTTTGCACCAAAATCCATCGCCACAACATGCGGGCGTTTTTCATTGCCATCGAGCGGTGCATAACCATGACCAAGCTGCCAAGTACCACTATCCCATATGCGTGTTTGATCACCCGTCACATCAGCGGCAAGGTCCAATCCTTCTAGTCCGCTCCAGTTCTTCGCCTTCGCAATCAGTTCATCCATATCAAAATGACCACCAGGATCATGCGCAATCACTGCATTGGGCGCGCCTGAAATCCTGATAAGCCTTGTAAGCGCGCGCGTATCAACGCCCGATATACCAATACGCCCTGTTTGCTCCATCCATTCACTAAAATGCTCTGTGCTACGAAAATTAGCAGGTTCGCTAATAGCATCGCGCACAATACATCCTAAAGCTTGCGGACTATCAGCCTCACTATCTTCGTCATTCGCGCCAACATTGCCAATATGCGGGAAAGTAAAGGTAATGATCTGCCTTGCATAGCTAGGGTCAGTCATAGTTTCCTGATAACCCGTAATCGCTGTGTTAAAGCATAATTCGCCAACCGCGCTGCCAGTTGCGCCAAATCCGTGCCCCCATATCGCTTGAGCGCTGCCATCTTGATGAACCAATAATAATATCCCTGTTGCACCAGATGGAGCGGGCGGGATATTTATATCAGTCATGAAAGCTTCCTTAAAATTGGCTTCATGGCGCTGTAAAATTACATGCCAAAGTTTCGGCTCTCTAAGGCGATAAAAGTTTAGGTTCAATCTATGAAAAATATTATCTTCCCGCTATGTTGGTACCTTATTCCTAAAAAGAGTGCATCATTATGATTCGTGAACGTGTGAAAGCGGCGCAAATAGCCGCTATGAAGTCCAAAGACAAAGATCGCACAGCGGCGACTCGGTCTATCCTCGCAAAGTTTAAAGACAAAGATATTGAGCTTCGCGGGAAAGATAGTGATCTTGGCGATGATATTATCGTCACCGACGTGCTGCAAAAGATGGCAAAACAGCGCCGCGAATCAATTGCTATGTATAGCGAAGGCGGCCGCACCGAATTGGCGGAAAATGAAAAGTTTGAGCTTAGCGTTATTGAAGAATTTCTGCCTGCTCAACTTAGTGATGATGAAGTGAGAGCCATAATCGAATCACTTAAAGCAGAAACAGGCGCGCAAGATATGAAAGATATGGGTAAGCTTATGGGGGCGCTCAAAGCAAAACATGGCAGCGAAATTGACATGGGCAAAGCTGGCACACTTGTGAAAGCAGCTTTGAATTGATAGGCTTTGCGGCGACTAGAGGAAGACTATGAGCCTGACGCCGCAATGGTTAGATGAACTGCGCAGTCGCACGACCTTGTCGGCGTTAATAGGGCGCAGCATTAAAGTCACCAAGGCTGGCCGCGAATATAAAGCATGCTGCCCTTTCCATAATGAAAAAACCCCCAGTTTTACCATTAATGATGAAAAGGGTTTTTATCATTGCTTTGGATGCAGTGCGCATGGTGATGCTATCCGCTGGATGACCGATCAACGCGGCCTCGGTTTTATGGATGCAGTAAAGGAACTTGCATCAGAAGCGGGTATGGAAGTCCCTGCCCCAGACCCAAAAGCCGCCAAAAAGCAAGAGAAACGTAATAATCTCTATGACGTCATGAATGCAGCTCAAGATTTCTTTGTGCAACAATTAGGCAGCGTACAGGGATCACATGCACGCGAATATATGCAATCACGCGGCTTGAAAGAAAAAACTGCTATAGACTTTGGTTTTGGTTATGCCCCAGATAATCGCGGCGCGTTGAAACAGGCCTTATCACATTTCGATATGGCAATGCTTGTTGAAGCAGGCTTGCTGATCTCTGTGGATGGCAAAGACCCTTATGATCGGTTTCGCGGCCGATTAATGATCCCTATTCGTGATATAAGAGGCCGCATTATTGCCTTTGGCGGCCGTATATTAGGAGATGGTGAACCCAAATATCTAAACTCTCCTGATACGCCGCTGTTCGACAAAGGCCGTACGCTCTATAATCTTGATAAAGCATCTCCGGCATCACGGCAAACTGGGCGCGTCATCGTATGCGAGGGTTATATGGATGTTATAGCATTGGCCCAAGCGGGCTTTCCAGATTGCGTTGCACCGCTTGGAACAGCAGTAACCGAGCAGCAAATCCAAATGCTGTGGCGGATGAGTGAAGCGCCTATATTATGCTTTGATGGCGATAGAGCGGGGCAAAAGGCCGCCGTGAGGGCATCATCTCGCGCCCTGCCAATGTTAATGCCTGGTCATAGCCTGCGCATTAGTAATTTACCACCAGGTCAAGACCCAGATGATATTGTCAGTCAGAATGGGAAATTAGCTTTTGATGATATATTGCAAAAAGCAAAACCTCTGGACGAACATATTTGGGGCTATGAAAAAACATCGCAACCAATTGACACACCCGAAGAGCGCGCAGGTCTTAAAAAGCGCTTAAATGATCATGTGTCGACAATTGGTAATGATGATATTCGAATGCTCTATGGCCAGAGTTTTCGTGAACGATTTGAAACTCTGTTTCAGAACAAAGCAACCGATTATAAAAATAGCTCTAATTATCGAAATAGTGGTGCACAAAATTATCATAATAATGGGCGATTCAAATCAAAAAACCGTTTTAATAATGCTCCCTTAGACAAAACACGTGCTATTGGCGTACATGGGAGTGATATTTTACTAGAAGCAATAATAGCTTGTTTATTACGCCACCCAAAAATGATTAATACATGTTTTGAAAGACTTAATGACATATCTTTTAAGCAAGATTGGCACAAAGCTATACTCGATTCGCTACTTGATAATATGAACCAAAAAGAAACACTTGAAAGTGAGGCGTTTCTTACCATATTAGAGCCATCATTGTATAATAAGGCGAGAAAGCTTTTACGAGCAGATCAACCAAATTTCGCCTTTAGCAAAAATAATCTAAATGGTGATGACAAGGATGATTTGGACCAAATTGGATCAAGTTTATTAGAGGCTATCCGTCTTTATAAACAAAGACCCAAATTGGACAGTGAATTGAAGGATGCAAGCAGAAGGGCAAAATTGGCCGAAAATGATGAAGATTTTGCAAAAGCATATGAAGACACTGTTCGAATTGGAAAAGCAAAACAAGAATATGATCGCCGTCTTGCAAGCTTATTAACGCAAGATTTAAGTGATATATAAATTGCCCTTGGGCATCGTGTAAGATAGGAATTTAAATAGTGGCTGGACGCGAAAATACAAGCAAAGCTAAATCTTCTAAAAGCAATTCAAAAGATAGCGATGCACCGGTTATTGATAATATTGATGCTGCGGTTAAAAAATTGCTCAGCAAGGCAAAAAAGCGCGGCTATCTAACTTATGACGAACTGAATGAAGCACTTCCTCAAGATCAAATGTCTTCTGAACAAATTGAAGATATTATGTCTTCCATTTCAGAAATGGGTGTAAATATCGTTGAAAGTGATGAAGAAGTCGCTGAAGAAAAAGAAGAAGTCGAATCCATAGACGCCGCTGGCACGAAAACAGCTGCCGCTGCGCCCAAAAAAGTTGCAGGTGACCGCACCGATGACCCTGTACGCATGTATTTACGAGAAATGGGTGCGGTAGAATTATTAAGCCGTGAAGGCGAAATTGCGATTGCAAAACGTATAGAATCTGGACGTGACACGATGATTTTAGGGCTATGCGAAAGCCCCATAACATTTCATGCCATTATCGAATGGTCCAAAGCCTTAAACGAAGAAGAAATGCAGCTTCGTGAAATATTAGATCTTGACGCTATGCTTTCAAAAGCTCCTGAAAACCTCAGTGATGATGACGATGATGATGGTGAAATTAGCGCCGAAACCGCTGGCCCTACTTTCAAAGAGGAAGAAGAGGAAGAGCATGTCGAAGAAAATCCAGAAAGCTCTGATGATGATGACGAGGTTATTGAGAGTGAAGCCGCTAAACGCCGCCGTTTAGAGGAAGAAGAAGAAGAAGATAACACACTATCACTAGCGCAAATGGAAGAAGCACTAAAACCTGACGCAATTGAACGATTCGCCAAAATCACTCGTCTTTTCAAGAAATTCTCTACCATTCAGCATAACCGCATGATTGCTCTAGGCGCTGGCGATGATTTTCCAGCAGCGACTGAGCGCAAATATCAAAAATTACGCGAGGAATTGACCGCCGAAGTAGAAAGCGTACAATTTCATGCTAATAAAATCGAATTTCTCGTTGACCAACTCTATTCTTTCAACCGCAGATTAACAGCCTTAGGTGGACAAATGCTCCGCCTAGCCGAGCGTCATAAAGTTCCGCGCCGTCAGTTTCTTGACCAATATATTGATCATGAAATGGATGAAAATTGGCTTGAAACAGTTAAAAAGATTGACAAAAAATGGGCAAAATTTGTCGATGAAGAAAGCAGTTCTGCGGAGCGCATTCGTGATGAAGTCACTGATATCTCCAATGCGACAGGGATGTCACTTAAGGAATTTCGTCGTATTGTGAATATGGTACAAAAAGGTGAACGTGAAGCACGGATTGCCAAAAAAGAAATGGTTGAGGCCAATTTACGCCTCGTTATTTCCATTGCCAAAAAATATACCAATCGCGGCTTACAATTTCTAGATCTTATCCAAGAAGGCAATATTGGCCTTATGAAAGCGGTTGATAAGTTTGAATATCGGCGCGGGTATAAATTCTCTACCTATGCTACATGGTGGATTAGGCAAGCCATTACGCGCTCTATTGCCGATCAAGCCCGAACGATTCGTATTCCAGTGCATATGATTGAGACCATTAATAAATTGGTCCGTACATCACGGCAATTTTTGCACGAACAAGGCCGCGAACCAACACCAGAAGAAATGGCAGAGCGCCTCTCCATGCCGCTAGAAAAAGTGCGCAAAGTGATGAAGATCGCAAAAGAACCTATCAGCCTTGAGACCCCTATTGGGGATGAGGAAGATTCGCATCTTGGTGATTTTATTGAAGATAAAAACGCCATCATTCCAGTTGATGCTGCTATTCAATCCAATTTGAAAGAGACGGTAACACGCGTATTGGCGAGCTTAACACCGCGTGAAGAACGTGTATTGCGTATGCGCTTTGGCATTGGGATGAACACCGATCATACGCTTGAGGAAGTTGGTCAACAATTTAGTGTGACACGTGAGCGTATTCGCCAAATTGAAGCAAAAGCCCTGCGTAAATTGAAGCATCCATCGCGTAGCAGAAAAATGCGCAGCTTTTTAGACCAGTAAATCAAATTTTTTAAATTTATTTCTGTTTGTAAACTCTGTATTTATCTTTTTGATGTAACACATACCTAGTTTCGCCATATCCTCTGGGATTTTGGCATATAATAGGGATTGTTATGGATAATAACCAAGCTGGCGTTAGTAAATCAGAAGATTTTGGATCAACCATCGTAGAGAAATCTATTGTTGATGGTTCCAAACCCATAATCGCGCCATTTATCAAATTATTCTCTAATACGATTAATGGATTGGATCTGCGAGACGTAGCACGCAAAGAAAAACCGATGATCGTTGCGGATATTGCTCATTATCTGTGCGTTGCTCATGGCAAACATCCTGGTATTATCGAGCATGCAATGAACAAGATTGTCGATGATTGTTCACGTGAATGGCTTGTCAATGCCGCTGATGGATTTGCTCGTGAGAGAATTTATCTTACTGAAATCACTGTTGCGGCAGGCCCTATTTCCCGGTTAGTAGGGCAAGATGAGACAGATATGCTTATTGTCAATCAATCCAAACATTATCAAATGCTAGCATCATCTGATCGACATGGTTGCCCTATAGGAGCAGCCTCATCTTTCGTGCTAGATTGGCATAATATTAGATCATTGATCGATATATTGGCGTTACAACTCAACGTTTCTATTCCAGAATCAAAAATTCCTTCTGTTACACAAACCCAGCAATTGATTAGCGAATATGCGCAGAACGCTAATATTATAAGGGCAATAAACTTTGGCGCTGATCAAATCTTGTCACAGCAAAGAGCCTTTTGGAACATCATTACTGCTCGCTCTACAGCTCGAAGCATTAATCCTTAAATTATATAATAATCAAACTTGCAAAGATTATATATGCCTTTAAAGAATTAATCGTTCGATTAATGTTGAAGGATAATATCTATGAGATTTGACGGTTCTGACAATTATGTTGCGACAGATGATTTGAAAGTAGCCGTCAATGCTGCTGTTAAACTGCGCAGGCCATTGCTGGTAAAGGGCGAACCTGGCACTGGCAAAACCGTTTTGGCGCACGAGATTTCAAAAGCCATGAACGCTCCAATGATCGAATGGAATATTAAATCTACAACAAAAGCGCAGCAAGGCCTGTATGAATATGACGCCGTTGCGAGGTTACGTGACAGTCAATTGGGTGATGAACGCGTTCATGATATTAAAAATTATATCAAACGCGGTAAGCTATGGGATGCATTCAGCAGCAAAGAATTACCTGTATTATTGATTGATGAGATTGATAAAGCTGACATTGAGTTTCCGAACGATTTGCTTCAAGAACTTGATAAGATGGAGTTCTTTGTTTATGAAACACAAGAAACAATTAAAGCAGCTGAACGTCCTATTGTAATTATTACATCGAATAATGAAAAAGAATTACCCGATGCATTTTTACGCCGCTGTTTCTTTCACTATATCAAATTCCCAGATCGCGAAACAATGCAAGATATTATTAATGTGCATTTTCCTGACATCCAAAAAATATTAGTTAGCCGAGCTATGGATATATTCTACAATATCCGCGAAGTCCCTGGTTTAAAAAAGAAACCAAGCACCAGCGAATTGCTCGATTGGCTCAAATTATTACTTTATGAAGATATGCCGCTTGATGTTTTACAAAATAGCGATGCGACGAAAGCTATTCCGCCATTGCACGGCGCGCTCTTGAAAAATGAGCAAGATATTATGCTATTTGAACGGTTGGCATTTATGGCAAAACGTAACAGTTAATTTGGCCATTAACATCTAATCTACAAATCATAACCCAGTTCAAAGTCGCCCCAACGGCGGCCTTTGATGTATAAGGGTACATAAACATTACGTGAAATAATATAATTATCGCCATCCCCTTCTTGACGATAAACTACCATAGTATAAGGCTCATTACTGCGCTTAATTTTTTCTTCAAAAGGAAGAAACATTACTCTACCATTTCTGCAATTAGCCGTATCGTAGGTTATATCTCCCATTGGTTTTTTCGATTTATCTGAACTATGCGTAGGTAGATATCCCGCAGTAGAGCTACAGACTACACCATCAATATTATTATCCGAATTAATAATACCATCATAAAATGGCTGCCAATGGCGGTCTGCCCAATTCGTTAATCTATTGCGGAAACGTTCAGGATTACTATCTTTAATTTTTATTAAATCCATATCGAAAACATCATCCATAGTGATTATCCCAGCATCAATGGCATCTTCGGTGATTTTTTTAATATTCTCGCAACATTCAATAGATTTTTCTACATAAATATTATCATTAGGGGAGAGACCTGATTTTACAAAAATATCAAACATTTCATTTGATTTTTCTTCTAACCTCGTAATTTGTTGATGCACATTAATTAAATTATTATGCATCTCTTCATTATCTTCACTCACCTCTTTTCGTGTCAGAGTGTTAGCATTCTCTGTTTCATAAATAGCTCCTGTAGAGTAAGCAATATCCTTATTCTTTGCCTCTACATCGCTAATAATACTTGTAACATCAGACACTAATGCCTTTAATTCATTAATCTGAACCTGAGCAACTCTATTGTCATCGACACCCATTTTTAAATCATCCATAAATACACGTGTTTCATCGGAGAGTGAATTTACAGTTTGCGTTATTTCATCCGCTGCTGATCGCGTATCATTTGATAATTTCTTAACTTCACTAGCGACAACAGCAAATGTTGCACCTGCAACACCAGCTTTCTCAGCTTCAATTGTAGCATTTAATGCTAACATATTGGTAGTTTTAGCAATTTGATCAATACTTGAAGTGACATTTTTCACCTGATCAAGTGCACGCGATAATATTTTAATTTGACCACTTTGTTTTTTAATTAAATCAATTACAGATTCAAAACTACTCAATGCACTCTCAATAGTATCACCGCCATTTTGTAATTTTATCTTGGCGGTTTTTGATAATTCACTAGCGTCATCAGTAGCATGTACAACAGACGTTAATTCTTTGAACAAATTTTCACTTTGCTCATTTAATATCAGTTGCTTTTTTCTTATCTCAACTGCTGCTTCTAACTGTTTAGAAACAACTCCTGCTGCATCAGAACATTCTACAGTAACTTCGCCACATATTTGCGCAATATCTTGTGCCAATTCTCTATTTTCAAATTGATCAGTAGTTTCAATATTCATTATTAGCTCCGTTATCAATTCGGTAATGATTTATAGTAAATTTTCTATTAATCTTTGAGACTAACCCTGCTATAATATTGATAATATATGACACTTTTTTCTCTACAAATTGATGTAAAGATGTTAATCAATTGATTAAAATAAATCACACAATGGGTATTTTATTATGTTCTTCAGTTTTATGGATGAATTAAGAAGCGCTGGCTTGAATGCATCGTTAAAAGAACATTTGATGTTACTCGAAGCACTTAGTGCTGATGTTATTGAACAAAGCCCTGAAGAATTTTACTTTTTGGCACGAACCACCTTGGTGAAAGATGAGGCCAAACTCGATCGTTTTGATCAAGTCTTTAATAAAGTCTTTAAAGGATTCTTCAGCAATTATGCAGAGGAAAATGTAGAGATTCCATTAGATTGGCTGAAGTCTGTTGCCGAAAAATATTTATCCGAAGAAGAAATGGAGAAAATAAAGGCCATTGGCGATTGGGACGAGCTGATGGACACCCTCAAAAAACGTCTTGAAGAACAAGAAAAACGCCATCAGGGCGGCAATAAATGGATTGGTACAGGCGGTACGTCTCCATATGGCAATGATGGTTATAACCCTGAAGGCGTGCGTATTGGTGGTCAGAGCAAACATGGTAAAGCGGTTAAAGTGTGGGAAAAACGCGAGTTTGAGAATCTAGACAATGATCGTGAAATAGGCACTAGAAACATCAAGATTGCAATGCGCCGTCTGCGCCGTTTCGCCCGCGAAGGAAGCGCAGAAGAACTTGATATTAATGGGACCATTGAAGGTACGGCTAAGCAGGGTTGGCTCGACATACAAATGCGCCCAGAGCGCAGAAACGCGATTAAACTACTATTATTATTGGACGTGGGTGGATCTATGGACCCATTCATTAAACTATGTGAAGAATTATTCAGTGCGGCAACCAGTGAATTTAAGAATATGGAATTTTTTTATTTCCATAATTGCCCTTATGAAGGTCTATGGAAAGATAATAGACGCCGTTTTGCGGAGCGAACCCCTACTTGGGATATCCTTCATAAATACCCACATGATTATAAAATAATCTTCGTTGGTGATGCTGCAATGAGTCCATACGAAATCACTCATCCAGGTGGAAGCGTAGAGCATTTTAACGAAGAATCAGGCCATGTTTGGATGCAGCGTTTCGTGAATACCTACACATCTTGTGTTTGGCTTAACCCTGTTCCAGAAAAACAATGGGGTTATTCACAATCAACCAAAGTGATGCGCGATATAATGAATGAACGCATGTATCCCTTAACATTAGGCGGCCTTGATGATGCTATGCGAGAATTATCTCGTAAAAGCTAATTACCATATCAATAAAGGTGGTATTTTGCGCTTTCTTCTGCCCATGATATTTCATCAACAAATGTTAGTGCGTCCAAGTCTTCGGGCGTTGAATCGGGCTTATCAACCCATTCACGCAATATCGGACCACCATTAATAACATCAATAGCTAGCTTTCCAAATTCATATTCATATTCAAAATCACGCCATAAATCATAATCTGGATAAAGATTACGGATCGCTTTAAAGGCTAAAATCTGTACACGCCACGGTTTGAAAGCATCGTGGTTATAATAGGGGCCATCGCAATGAATTTGAACGCCGTGGCATAATTGTCCTACATGTTTATGAAAAGTCGGTTCAAACCAACATTCACGTAATATACACCCCTCTAGCCACAGCGGTGCTATTCTATGCATCTCCGATATTACCGCTTTGGCGTCTATATCAGGTGCTCCAAACATCTCTAAGGGGCGCGTTGTACCCCTGCCCTCAGATAATGTAGCGCCTTCCAGTAAGACAGTTCCCGCATAAGCCCGTGCCATAGAGACATTAGGCGCATTAGGACTAGGGTTTATCCAATCTCGGTCTGATGGCCAGCCATGATTATCAGATACATCCCAACCTTGCATAGCAACGACTTTATAACGCACATTCAAATTGAAGTGGTCGACAAAATAATGCCCTAATTCACCAAGCGTCATGCCATGCCGCATAGGCATCTCAGCAGCACCAACAAAACTCTGCCAACCATCGCGCAAGGATAGGCCTTCTATAGGGCGTCCCGCAGGATTCGGGCGATCGAGCACCCAAACTTCTTTATCCAAACGAGCAGCAGCTTCTAAAATATAGCGTAACGTTGTAATAAAGGTATAAATACGGCAGCCCAAATCTTGTAAATCAAAGAGCAAAACATCGAAGCTATTCATCATAGCATCAGTGGGCTTGCGCACTTCTCCATAAAGGCTAAAAACAGGGATATTATAATCAGGATCGATATAATCATCAGACTCCATCATATTATCCTGCTTATCACCACGCAGGCCATGTTGCGGACCAAAAGCAGCGCTAAGGTTTATTTCATCACATGCCGCTAATGCATCCAAACTATGCGTTAAATCCTGCGTTACGGATGCTGGGTGCGCCAATAATGCAACGCGCTTACCCATTAATTGCGATTGAAGCGGCGCACTTTCAATGAGAATATCTATACCATTTTTCATAATATCACCTAACGGTGCAACGATATAAAAAGCAATCTTTTTGGTGAAAATTCGGTGTATCTTCACTATGATGTAAAGCCCAAAATGATCGATCGTCTTCAGAAAAAGTCATTGCAAATAAACCAATGTTTAACGGCCCTTCAGGCAAATCTGTAATGTCTAATGTAACATCAACCTTGATCATTCCTATATCGCGTTCCATTACTATCTCAGGCTGCATTATATTGATAGGCCTCATGCCATCACGATAATTATCAAAATGATAAGCTGCCCAATCTCCATTGGGCGCAAAATTATATTCATAATAATGCGGTCCATCATCATATTCTATAAACATTTCGAAGCAGGTCATTTTCCATAATTCATCACGAAATTGAGCTTTTCTCTCATCCGAGATTATAATATCTTCGATATCTCCAGAGACATTATAGCAAATATGGCATTTATCTTTAATGATATTAATATCAGCAGATAATGATAAATGTTTATGGGCAGGGTATTTTGGATGTGAAATTAAATTCATTTTGAATACTCATATAATCTTGAAACATGGCCTTAATCATATCTAATAGCGGCTAGATATTATAAGCATAGATATTATAAACAATCCTATTCAATATGAGTCCATCATGCTAACGAGCCGATCATTATGACACAATATACATCATCCCTTCTTACCACTCTTCATGATCGCGGTTATATTCATCAAATAACCGATGAATCTGGTTTAGATGCGCTGGCTCAAAAAGAGATTATTCCTGGCTATATAGGCTTTGATGCGACGGCTTCTTCATTGCACGTCGGCAGCCTCGTGCAAATTATGATGCTACGGCGTTTGCAGCAATGCGGTCATAAACCCATAGTCATTATGGGCGGCGGCACGACAAAAATCGGTGATCCGACAGGCCGAGATGAGAGCCGTAAAATGCTGAGCGATGATGAGATTGATACCAATATTGCCTCTATTCGCAAAATATTTGAAAAATTCCTGATCTTTGGCGATGGTCCAACGGACGCAATAATGATCAATAATGATGATTGGCTTGGAAAACTTGATTATCTAACCTTTCTTAGAGATGTTGGGCCGCATTTTACCATTAATAGAATGCTCACATTTGATAGTGTCAAACTACGTCTTGAGCGTGAACAACCTATGACGTTCCTTGAATTTAACTATATGATTATGCAGGCTTACGACTTTTTAGAATTATCTCGCCGTTACGACTGCAAATTACAAATGGGCGGGTCAGATCAATGGGGCAATATTGTCAATGGCATGGAATTAGGCCGCCGTATGGAAGGCAAATCTCTATTTGGCTTAACCACCCCACTTATCACGCTTGCTGATGGCGGAAAAATGGGCAAAACAGCATCAGGCGCGGTTTGGCTCAATGAAGATAAATTGTCATCCTATGATTATTGGCAGTTTTGGCGCAATACGCAAGATGCTGATGTTGGTCGCTTCTTGCGCTTATTCACCGATATTGATTTAAATGAGATTGCTCGTTTGGAAGCCTTAGAAGGCGCGGAAATCAATCAAGCCAAGATAATACTTGCCAATGCAGCAACAGAAATGGCTCGCGGAAAAGAGGCCGCACACTCTGCTGAAAAAACTGCAAATGATACTTTTGCAAAAGGACAAAGCGGGGCTGATTTGCCTGAATATATCGTCGATAATGATGAAATAGCATTAATTGACGCTATGCAAGCATTAGGTTTCATCGCCTCAAAAGGTGAAGGCAAGCGCTTAATCAAAGGCGGCGGTGCGAAAATCAATGATATAGCCATTTCTGATGAAAAACATATTATTCAAAGAGATAATACGACAATAAAAATATCTGCTGGTAAGAAGAAACATGGAATCTTACTATTCAATAACTAATATTACTAATATTTACCATTTTTTGAAACTTTGCTGCCATAGTGGATAGACTAAAAAAGTAGGTAGCAAAATATGCAAGTAATTAATAACCACAATAGTGCGGACCAACGAAGAGCTGCGCGGCATCGGACAGACTTTAATTCTATCACGGAAAGCAAAAAACACGGAGACTTACAGGTCCATGTGGTTAATATATCTGCACATGGTTTCATGATAGATGACAATGTATCTCTTCAACGCGGAGACCGCATCACTATAAGGTTACCCGAAGCGGGTCATGTTGAATCTTTGGTGCTTTGGGCTGTCGATAATCGTGCTGGATTACAATTTGAACGTGTCATCAGAATTCCAGAATTTTTGGCATTACTTGACAAGGTTGCCATAACAAATAGTCTTAAGTCTCAATAACTAACCGCTTCGCAATGTTGCAACGCCAGCATCGCGTTCAAATAAATAAAGCAATGTACGAGCGGCATTTCCGCGCACACCAGAAAGACCTCCATCTCTCTGGATTAATAATTTTGCATCATTTGCGGCCGTGCTGAGCAAAGCACGAACTTGAGTATCCGTTGCCACCTGAAAAGGAGAGCCACCTGATTGCCGGGTTCCTATCATCTCCCCTGCTCCGCGCAGGTTCAAATCTTCTTCGGCAATCTCAAAGCCATCATTACTTTTGCGCATAAGACTTAAGCGTTTGTGCGCCGTTTCGCTTAATTCTTCAGACCGTATCAATAGGCAGATTGATTTTTCACTGCCCCTGCCCACACGTCCACGCAATTGATGTAATTGGGCCAAACCAAAATGATCAGCAGCCTCCACAATCATCAAACTTGCATTGGGAACATCAACGCCCACTTCAATAACTGTGGTGGCTACAAGTAATAATATCTCTTTATTGATAAAAGATTCCATCACTTTGTCTTTGTCTTGGTTTTTCATGCGGCCATGAACAATAGCAATTTTATTACCAAAATGCTTTTGCAACATCTCTGCTCTCACTTCTGCTGCCGCCAATCCCGAATTTCCACTCTCTTCTATCAATGGACAAACCCAAAATGCCTGTTTGCCAGAAGAAAGATGGCGCTCTAGCCCTTTAATAATCTCATCGATACGATTTTCAGAAATCACTCTAGTTTCAATAGGCGTTCGCCCTGGCGGTAATTCATCAAGCTGTGAAACATCCATCTCGCCATAACAAGCCAATGCAAGCGTCCTTGGGATAGGCGTTGCTGTCATAACCAAAAGATGGGGAACACCCCTACCCTTTTTGGTGAGCATTAAGCGCTGACTAACGCCAAATTTATGTTGTTCATCGATAACCGCAACTGCCAGATTTTTATAAGTAACCGCCTCTTGAAAAATCGCATGAGTACCAATGATAATATCAATGGAACCATCTGCTAATCCCATTAATGTTGCTTCACGAACTTTGCCTTTATCGCGGCCTGTCAAAATGGCAATATTGACAGGCAATGGTGCTAACATTTGCTGTAAATTGGCATAATGCTGCCGCGTTAATATTTCCGTTGGGGCCAGAAAAGCGGCCTGCGCGCCCGATTCCACGCATCGCAACAAAGTCATCAGCGCAACGATAGTTTTTCCCGAACCAACATCTCCTTGCAAAAGCCGCAGCATGGGTCGCGATTGTCGCAAATCGCCTTCTATCTCAGCAATTGTGCGCTTTTGTGCTCCCGTCATTTCAAACGGAAGTTTTAATGCATCAATAAGCCGTCCATCTCCATGAATTTGCATACATTTGCGTCTATCCATATCAGCACGCACCAATTGCATAGTGATTTGATTGGCGAGCAATTCATCATAGGCCAGCCTATCATGGGCATTTTCATCAGCTTTATCATGAATGGACCTCAGAGCATCTTGCCAATCGGCCCAACCATATTTTTCTATAACAGAAGGCTCAATCCATTCATCAAGTTTTGGCATCACGGCCATAGCCTCGCTCACCATTTGACCTATGCGGCCATTGGTAACACCTTCTGACAAGGGGTAAATTGGTTCTACTTGCGGCGGGGCAGTATCTTTAGAATCAGTAATAGGATTGATATGGTCTGGATGAACAATTTGCAGCTCATCCCCATATTGTTCTAGTTTGCCTGAAACTATTCGCTCTGATTCCATTGGAAGCTGTTTTTTAGCCCATCCTGCATTGCGGCCAAAAAATATCATACTTACCACATCGCCATTTTTATCCTGCCCTATAATCCGCAGTGGGCTGCGATGGCTATGACCAGAACGCATATCAACAACAGTAATTTTGATAATAATATTGTGCCCAACATCGCTTATATCAAGCGTTTCACGATATTGACGATACACATAATTATGCGGAAAATGATAGAGCATGTCTTTAACTCGCGATAGTTTTAGACGCTCTAATGGCTTGCTCAATCGTGGGCCAACACCTTTTAAAGATTGCACTTCAGAAAATAGAGGATTGAGAATATCGGGCCGCATGACTATCGCACCATATATCGGCTTTTCACACTATTCCAGTGGGCAATTATAAAAGGACATAAAATGATCGACGATGCTTATCTTCGTAAAATCCATTTTAGAGCATGGCACAGAGGAACAAGAGAGGCCGATGCCATGATTGGCGGATATTTTGATAACCATGGCCATTCTTGGAATGAAGAAGAAATGCAATGGTTTGAAACGCTTCTTAATGAACAAGACATCGACATTATGGGATGGGCTATGGGCACGATAGAAGTACCGCAAGCTTTTCAAGGCCCTATGATGGATACATTAAAGCAGCTAGATTTTATCAGCGTTGCCGATGGTATTGAGGATATGGATTAATATAAACCGTGGCAAAACCAAGTAACGAAATTCACAATATCATCAACAGCACAACCCCTCTCACATTATCGGGCGTTGCAGCTGGATTTATCCCTCTATTATTGGCTGATATGGCCCGTGCCGCCAAAGGGCGAGCGATATTTATTGCGCCAGATGAAACCATGATGCGCTCGCTAGCAGAAACCGTACCCTATTTTGCAAAAGAAGTCGAAGTTATACAATTTCCAGCATGGGATTGTTTGCCCTATGACCGCGCATCACCATCGCTAGCCATCACATCAGAGCGAATGGCCACCTTACAGGCCCTACAGCAACCTTTTAAAAATTCGCAATTATTGGTTACAACAATCGGCGCCATTATTCAAAAAACAATATCTCCTTTTCGGGTACGGCAAACGGGCGAAGTTCTCAAAATAGGGCATAATATATCGCGCGAACGTATTGCCGCTTTATTACAGGCCAATGGATATTTTCGCGTAGATACGGTCTCTGAACCTGGCGAATTTGCAATGCGCGGTAGCCTCGTGGATTTATATCCTTCAGGCCTTGATCATGGTATTAGGCTTGATTTTTTCGGTGATGAACTGGAAACTATAAGAAAATTCAATGCAGCAACCCAGCGTACAACTGGCAAAATGGACCGGCTTGATCTCTATCCTGCTGTTGAAACCTGCTTGGATGATGATGCTATTAAACGATTCCGTACCGCATATCGAGAGAGGCATGGCGCTTATGCGACCAGTGATCCTCTTTATCAGGCCATATCCGAAGGACGCCGCCTTGCTGGAATGGATCATTGGCTTCCACTCCTCGAAGATAAAATGGTGCCACTATTTGATCATTTCCATAATGATGATATTATTATACGCGATAAAGCAGGCAATGCAGCGGCGCAGCAACGATTTGATGCCATAGAAGATTATTACCAAAACCGTATAAGGGTCGAAACAAAAGAAATTGGCAGTTATCGTCCGCTAGAGCCTGAAAAATTATATCTTAACAGTGACGAATTGGATAATATTTATAACAGCTACCCTGTCCATCTTAGTAGCAATTTTGATGAACCAGAAGGCCCTAATATATTATCTTTTGATATAAAATCTGGTCGTGATTTCGCTCCCGAACGAGCGCAAAAAACGGCGGTCTATAAAAGCGTTAATGAACATATAAACACGCTCAAAAAGTCTAAAGTCAAAACCATCATCGCCAATTATACAGACGGCGCACAGAGCCGCATGCAGAAATTATTAAGTGATGGTGATGAAGGTAATTTTGTTCCTGCCAAAAATTGGAATGAAGCGCAGGCCATAGCCGCTAAAGGCGCAACGGCAATGATCGTGCTCGCGCTAGATCATGGTTTTAGCACTGAGCACATCAGCTTGATTACCGAACAAGATATTTTGGGTGACCGCTTGGTCCGCCGCCGAAAAAACCGCAAAAGTGCTGATGCCTTTATGGAAGAATTAGCAACGCTAGCCGTTGGTGATCTGATTGTCCATTTGGACCATGGAATTGGCCGCTACCAGGGTCTTGCAACAATTGAAGTGGGCAAAAGCCCGCATGACTGTGTGTTTTTGACCTATGCAGGTGGTGACAAATTATTTGTTCCTGTTGAAAATATTGATGTTTTGAGCCGTTATGGTGCATCTGGCGATGCGATCACGCTTGATAGATTGGGCGGCGAGGCTTGGCAGCGGCGCAAATCAAAACTCAAAGAACGCATCAAAGCCATAGCATATGAGTTGATGAAAACCGCCGCTATTCGGGCATTAAGGTCTGGGCAAGCCGCCGATATTGATCCCAATGCTTATGCTGAATTTATCAACCGTTTTCCTTATCAAGAAACGGAAGATCAAGATCGCGTCATACAGGAAGTCATTGCTGATTTAACGTCAGGCAAACCAATGGACCGCTTAGTTTGCGGTGACGTTGGCTATGGCAAGACAGAGGTTGCCTTGCGCGCAGCCTTTGTTGCGGCGCTATCTGGAATGCAAGTGGCTGTTATAGCACCCACTACATTATTGGCCCGCCAGCATTATAATAATTTTATAGAACGTTTTAGAGATTTGCCCGTTAATATTGGGCGGTTATCACGCCTAGTATCAACAAAAGAGGCCAGCAAAACGAAAGCAGGTCTATCCGATGGAACAATAGACATAGTTATCGGCACTCATGCTTTATTGGCGAAGACAATTAATTTCAAACGCCTTGGCTTGGTCATCGTTGATGAAGAACAGCGCTTTGGCGTTACGCATAAAGAACGTCTTAAAGCCCTGAAAGCTGATGTACATATGCTCACCCTCACGGCAACACCGATACCGCGCACATTGCAGATGGCTATGAGCGGGCTTCGTGAATTATCGATCATTCAAACGCCCCCCGTTGATAGGCTAGCCATCAGAACATATGTCATGCCTTGGGATGGTGTTGTCATCAAAGAAGCCTTATTGCGCGAGCATTATCGCGGTGGACAAAGCTTTTTTGTCGTTCCCAGAATTGCTGATCTGACTGATATTGAAGAATATTTACGCACAGAAATCCCAGAGGTTAAATATATATCAGCCCATGGCCAAATGGCCCCTGGAGATATTGAAGACCGTATGAATGCCTTTTACGACAAAAAATATGATGTGCTGTTATCAACCACCATTGTTGAAAGCGGGTTGGATATAGCCAGCGCCAATACTATGATCATTCATCGTGCAGATCGCTTTGGTCTTGCACAATTATATCAATTGCGCGGCCGTGTTGGACGATCAAAAATTCGCGCCTATGCTTATTTAACCACAAAAGACGATAGGGTTTTAACGGAAACAGCCGAAAAACGATTAAAAGTCTTGGGTGATTTGGACAATTTGGGAGGCGGTTTTCAACTCGCTAGCCATGATTTGGACATCAGAGGCGCAGGCAATTTGGTGGGTGATGAGCAATCAGGTCACATCAAAGAGGTCGGCTTTGAACTATACCAATCTATGCTAGAAGATGCGATTTTAGAAGCCAGAGCTGCCGATCAAGGGCTGGCAAAGGCGCAATCTAGCTTTAGTCCACAAATAACCATTGATGCGCCTATTTTAATTCCTGAGGATTATGTCCCTGACTTACCTGTTCGTATGGGACTCTATAGGCGTCTCAATACATTGCAAAATAAGGATGAATTAGAATCATTTGCAGCAGAATTAACCGATCGTTTTGGTGAATTGCCAGAACCCACATCCAACTTAATTACATTGATAGAGATTAAACAAAATGCGCTAAAGGCTAGTGTCAGTAAAATTGAAATTGGTGCGCGCGGCGCATTGGTAAGTTTCCATAATGATACACCACCCGATATTAATGGCCTTCTAACCTATGTACAAAAACTAGGTCAGATCGCTAAATTACGCCCCGATAATAAGCTTGTTATTACACGTGTTTGGCAAGACCCTAAGAGCCGTCTCAATGGATGTTTACAGCTTTCTAAAGGATTATTGTCAGCGAATAGAAGTCAATCTGTTTAAAAATCAAACTATAGCTGACACAGTCTTAACACTGATCAATATCTGCCAAATTCAATTGCTTCGCAATGCAAATTTTTCAAACTTCACTGTAGAAAGTGGCTTAGAACCAAAATACCCTTGATAAATATGACATTTCTCTGTGCTCAACAAATCAAGAACATCTCTAGTCTCAACGCCTTCAGCAATAATTTTAGCATTAACTGCTTTACCCATAGCAATGATTGAACGCAGGACCGTTAAATCTTTTTCAGAGCGTAAAATATTGCGAATAATTGCTTTATCTAATTTCAAATAATCAATTGGTAATTCTGTTATATAGGCCAAGCTACTATATCCTGTGCCGAAATCATCAATAGCTATTTTTATACCTTTTTCTTTTATCCTTAACAATGAATTACTAGCAATATCTATATCTGTTATAAGATTCTCTTCGGTCAATTCTATTGTTAAATTATGTGGGTTAAAGCCGCTATCTTGAACCTGCTTAATAAATTCATCTGTGAAGTTTTGGGCTTGTGTTTGCGAAGGTGTAACATTGATAGAAAGCCTTAGATCATCAAGTGCGACAGGCCATTTAGAGCATATATTCAACGCTAAGTTTTGAATATGCTGCGATATTATATCACGGTAATCACAGCGATCCGCCACAGAGAATAAAATATCAGCGCCTAATTTTCCTAACCTAGGGTGATCCCATCTAGCCAAAGCTTCTGCACCCATTAAACGACCATCATTTATGTCGAATTGCGGTTGCAAAACCAACTGAATTTGATCTTGTTCGACGGCTTGACGCATTTCTTGTTCAATATTTGCATCATATTGCGCATGATGCAATTGCGGTTCATCAGCACGAATAATCAATTGATTGGGGTTTAGCATACCGTCAGAAAGTGCGAGGCTAGAACGCCGAAGAGCCGAAATGCCATCCTCTTGTTCATGAGCAATATTGAGAACCGCTCTCACCGAAATATGAAATTTTTCATCATTAATATCATATTCTTGCGTCAGTTTATCTATAACCTTCTCTGCAATATTTTGTAATTGCTCCCAATCATTTTTAGAATGTGAAACATATATAAATTCTCTACCCGAGATACGCGCTAAAAAATGTTTTTGCTTTGTTTCTTCTGTGAATATTGAGCAAATCCTATCGGCTGCTTGTTGTATCAAGACATTGCCATAGGTACGGCCAAATCTTTTATTAATATCTTCCAATTGCCGTAAACCAAAAAGGATAATATTGAGAGGCCCGTCCTCACTTTTTCGCCAATTAAAGAGATGGTTTCTTGCGAAGCTTCCGCTTCTTACACCCGTTAAAATATCATAAGAACGCCAAGATTTATATTCTGATACTTCTTCCAAATAACCACGGATAACAATATCATCGCGTTCAATATGGTGAATATAATTACGATCACCAATGCTCAACGGAAAAGCGCTTTGTTCATCACCTATATTGATTCTGCGGAAAGCAGAAATTGCCAACCTTCTATGATATTGTGATAAATATCGTAGCAATTGTGTTTTTGGATATAGAGATTGTATATGCTTTTGCTGACTTTTTGAGAAATTGTGATCAATCGCTTGTGATATACTCGGCCCCGCCTCAAATATATGACTATCTCTTTTAAACGTCCAACTATTATTAATCGTTCTACTTTGTCGTTCCTCAATGACATTTGAAGACCCGCTGCTTTGTAACCTTTCAACTATAATCAGAGCACTCTGCAAATTTGCACACCAATAGTCATTGGAACCATTAGCCTCAATAATATGGGTAGCACCAATTTTATTAGCAGTCGCAATCATATCTTCATTATCGCTATGAAGTATTGCGATAAGAGCAAAGCCGTTGGTTTCAATAAAATTGCTTAGCTCATATATTTCTTTGAAAGCTTCATCATCAATATTACGTAGGTCAATGACAGCTATTGATGTTGCAGCACCGATAAACCGTGATACCAAATTATCGCTGCGACGAGCCGCAATAACGCCCCATTGTAACGATTTTACCTTTGCTGCTAGCCCATCTCTATCTTGTGCAGATAATAAGAATATTCTCTTATGGACTTCATCATTATTGAACATATTTTAATCTTATCTCATCCGCGTGATAAAGCAACAAAAGCTATATCTTCAATATGATTAATATTTCCCCCTCTCTGGAATATAGTCACATTCACTCATAAATTTATCTATAGTCATCAGGGGTAAATGGTTTAAGGTAGTTCTATGTTTGATAGCTTTGGCAGAAAAATTGAATATTTAAGGATATCTGTTACCGATAGGTGCAATTTTCGTTGCCAATATTGCATGCCTGAAAACAGCAAGTTCATGGCAAAAAGTAAAGTCTTAGATTATACAGAAATATCATTATTAGCAGATCGCTTCATTCATCACGGCATAAAAAAAATACGTCTAACTGGTGGAGAGCCTCTTGTTCGGCGCGATATTGATATATTAATCGCGCAATTGGGCAAACATGTTAAATCAGGGAGGTTGGATGAATTAACGCTAACCACCAATGGCAGCACTTTGCATAAGCATAGTTTGATACTGGTGCAAAATGGAGTTAAGCGCATTAATGTCAGTATTGACAGTCTAAACCCCAATAAGTTCAAACAAATCACAAGAGGTGGCGACCTTAATATAGTGTTAGAAGGTATCAAAACTGCAAAGAAGTTAGGGTTAGAGATTAAGATCAACATGGTGGCTCTAAAGGGGCAAAACCAAGATGAAATCATAGATATGGCACATTATTGTTCCGAGCATGATTATGGCCTATCTCTTATTGAAACTATGCCGCTTGGCAATGATATATTACGCCGTGAAGATAATTATATAGCATTAGATACATTCACAGCGCCGCTTACAAATATATATGACATGGAAGCGATAAATTATAAAAGTTCAGGGCCTGCACAATATCATTACATCAAAGATTTAAATTTAAGGCTGGGATTAATTACCCCGCTTAGTAAGAATTTTTGTAATGATTGCAATCGGTTGCGTATTACGACAGATGGAAAATTATATATGTGCTTAGGGTCTGATTTATATATTGATTTTAAAGAAGCGATTCGACAGGGCGGGACAAAGAAAGTTGATAGCTTGTTGCAAAAGGCATTGAAATTAAAACCTGAAAAACATTATTTTGAGGAACAAATGACAGATAATAGTCAATCAGTAAGCAGACATATGAATGTGACTGGCGGATGAGCCAGTATATAAAATTGGCATTGGTGCATTCTGATACAGAAGCCGCTATTGACGCAGCGGCAGCATTACGCGGCGCATATCAATTTGTTGATAGCGCTGATGCAGATGCCATAATAGTTTTAGGCGGTGACGGATATTTGCTGCAAAACCTGCACGATCAATTAAACAATGAAATTCAACTTCCCGTATATGGCATGAATAGAGGTACGGTAGGTTTTTTGATGAATGCTTGGCATGAAGATAATTTATTAGAACGTTTAGAAAGAGCCAAAAAATTCTCTATTTCACCATTAAAAATGCTAGCTGAAACAGTGGACGGTGAAAAGTTTGAACTGCCTGCTATTAACGAAGTGTCTTTACTAAGAGAAACGCGTCAATCAGCAAAAATTCAAATCGATGTAAATGGCAGAACAGTTCTACCCGAATTATCGTGCGATGGAATCCTAGTGGCGACACCTGCTGGATCTACTGCCTATAATTTATCGGCAAATGGACCGATTCTTCCACTTGATTCGGGAATGCTCGCTCTCACGCCTATATCACCGTTCAGGCCAAGGCGCTGGACGGGGGCAATTTTACCCGAAAGATATGTCATCAAACTAACAATTTTAGAATCTGCTAAACGTCCTGTTAGTGCGGTGGCCGATCAACGCGAGATAAGGAATATAGCCACTGTCAGCGTCGAATTAGACCGAAAACAAGTCCTCAATTTATTGTTCGATCCCGAGCATGCTCTTGATGATCGTATAGCAATGGAACAATTTGTCGTTTGATGCTTGCATTCTCTATTTTTTCGCTGCTATAGGCTGCTCACGCCGTTCGTATGAACGGTTGTTCCCCGGTAGCTCAGCGGTAGAGCATCCGACTGTTAATCGGACGGCCGCCTGTTCGAATCAGGCCCGGGGAGCCATTTTCCAAAAAATCTAAATATCCCTATAAAGCAGGTCGTTTTGATATTTCTCATAAATATCAATTGAATTTAGGCAATTTCCATAATTGCTGTTTAGCATCATAAATAAGATAGATAGAATCACACTATTTATACCGTGAACCACAGGATACGCAGACCAACATAAAGAGTGAGCAAAGCCGTTAACATGATGATAATCCGTTCTGCTAATATCTTTACAGCAAGATAAGAACCAAGCTGTCCACCTATCAATACCGCTAAAAATAGGGTGATATGAGGCGTAATAACCTCATTTATAAGCAAAGCATCATATTTTCCGAATTGCCCTAACAAACCAGCGATTGAATTGCATAAAATGAAGATAGAGGCACTCGCGGCTATCTTTCGCGGCTTGTCCCATTTTAATAACAATAACAAAGGCGCCAGAAAAATCCCGCCACCAATACCCACTAAACCAGACATATAACCAATTATAACACCTAATGAGGCTGATAATATTATATTGTTATACGCGGACTTCTCTATATTTGCTGTAGTTGATATATTTTGATTTAAATAAGAACGCCATATAATCATCAGCGCTGCTGTTATTAATGTTACCCCTAGAATGAGCATAAAATATTCACGGGATATAGGCGTCACCCCTCCTAACCACGCGGCAGGGATCGAGAAAATCAGCAATGGCCATATGCGCGGCCATGGAATCATTTTTTGCTTAAAAAAGCGATAGGAACCGCCTGTAACAACGATAATATTGCATAGGAGCGCTATGATAGGGATTACTTCATATGAAGTCCCTACCAACGCTAATATTGCTATATAAGTCGAACCACCGCCAAAGCCTACAGAAGCATATAATGCCGCAACACCAAAAAATAGAATTGCTATATATAGGCTTATCATCAGAGGCTTATACGGGCATTATATAAGACAATTATGATAATTTCCCATGACAATGTTTAAACTTACGACCCGATCCACACGGACACGGGTCATTACGCCGTAAATCTGGATCATTCATAACATCGTCAGGTAAGTTATTTTCTGGAGCTTGTCGCGGTGGCAGAGTGGAAGTAATAAAACCTGCCGTAGCGCCATCATCATCAGCGCTATTGTCTTCCCCTGTGAGCGGATCAATGTGAGTCGTCAGAAAATCGGGAAGGTCTGGCAACGAATCCATATCAAAAGCATCATTGAGCTTAAATTCATTGGTCGCGATAGTTTTAGTAACATCCTCACGAATCGCACCCAGCATATTTTCAAATAAACCGAAGGCTTCTAGCTTATATTCATTCACAGGGTTTTTCTGTGCATGAGAACGCAAATGTACCACTTGGCGCAGTGCATCAAGCGTTGAGAGATGTTCTTTCCAATGGTGGTCAATACGTTCTAACAATATACTTTTTTCAGCAGACTTCCAATCATCATCGGATATTTCATTTTGCTTACTGGCAAACAATTCAGCGACTTGCGCTGATATACGTTCTTCCAATATTTCAGGTTCCAGAGCTTCCTCGGTCAACCATTCATCAATATCAGTCTCTACGCCAAGCACGCTCTCGGTGCGCTCTTTCAAACGGTCTATATCCCATTGTTCAGGATAAGTTCCCATAGGGCAGGATTCAAATACAACCATATTCACTGTATCATTACGCATATCTTCAACAACATCATCGACGGTATCAGCATCCATAATATCAGAGCGTTGTTCATATATGACCTGGCGCTGGTCATTCATCACATTGTCATATTCAACCAATTGCTTACGAATATCATAATTGCGGGCCTCAACTTTACGCTGCGCTGTTTCAATCGCTTTTGAAAGCCATTTCCCACCAATCGCTTCGCCGTCTTCCAAACTGCTATTCATCATTTTAGAAAATAGGCTCTCTGAACCAAAAATACGAAGCAGGTCATCATCAAGGCTGAGATAAAATCGGCTAAGTCCAGGATCACCTTGACGACCAGAGCGGCCGCGTAGCTGATTATCAATACGGCGGCTTTCGTGCCGTTCCGTGCCTAACACGAAGAGGCCACCCGCTTCTCTGACTTGGTTTTTCTCTAATTCAATCTCTTCTTTTAGCTTTTCTATGGCTTTGTCTTTTTGCGGACCAGCTTCTATTTCAGAAAGCTCATCCTCGATACGAAAATCTAAATTACCGCCCAATTGAATATCAGTTCCGCGTCCCGCCATATTGGTTGCAATAGTCACGGAACCTAAACGCCCTGCTTGCGCCACGATACGGGCTTCATTTTCGTGCATGCGTGCGTTTAGAACGCTATGCTTGACTTCTTCTTTTTCCAAATATTCGGATAATAATTCTGATTTTTCAATCGACACAGTACCAACAAGTACAGGCTGACCTTTATCATTAGCTTCTTTGATAGACTTAGCAATGGCACCAAATTTATCTTCTTTATTTTTATAGAATTGATCATCTTCATCAATACGTTGCACAGGTAGATTGGTTGGGATTTCAACAACATTTAGCTTATAAATATCAAAGAATTCAGCCGCCTCTGTAGCTGCAGTCCCTGTCATACCAGAGATTTTAGGATACATACGGAAATAGTTCTGGAATGTTATTGTCGCCAGCGTCTGATTTTCGGCTTCGATCTTTACATCTTCTTTGGCTTCTATTGCTTGATGTTGTCCATTTGACCAACGACGCCCTTCCATCATACGGCCAGTGAATTCATCAATAATGACGACTTTACCGTCATTAACGATATAATCTGTATCACGTTTGAACATCACATTAGCTTTTAATGCCATATCCAAATGATGTACTATTTGAGTGTTTTCATAATCATAGAGATTATTACCTTGTAACAATCCTGCATCTTCTAATAATCGTTCTGCTTTTTCCGTACCATCTTCGGTTAGCGTAATATTGCGCGTTTTTTCATCTTTTTCATAATCATCTTCGGTGATATTAAGAACAATCGCATGAACAGCTTTATAAAGATCTGTTTTATCTTCTGTAGGACCTGAAATAATCAACGGAGTCCGCGCTTCATCGATTAAAATTGAATCCACTTCATCAACAATAGAAAAGTTGAAAGGACGCTGAACCATATCAGCGCGCGAATATTTCATATTATCACGCAGATAATCAAAACCAAGTTCATTATTGGTTGCATAAGTAATATCGCAATTATAAGCGGCCCTGCGCTCATGTTCTGGAATATTAGGAACGATCACACCTGTGGTAAGCCCAAGGAAGCCATATAATTGGCCCATCCATTCCGCATCACGGCGAGCTAGATAATCATTCACAGTAACAACATGGACGCCCTTACCTTCAATCGCATTTAAATAACATGCGAGCGTTGCCATAAGGGTTTTACCCTCACCCGTACGCATTTCTGCGATTTCACCACGGTGTAAAACAATGCCGCCAACCATTTGCACATCAAAATGGCGCATGCCAAAAACACGTTTTGAAGCTTCCCGCACAACCGCAAAGGCTTCGGGCATAATATCATCTAATGTTTCTCCGCCTTCAAGACGGTCTCGAAACTTCTGTGTCTGACCCAATAATTCTTCATCAGAAAATACTTCAATATCTGATTCCAAATCATTTATTTTATTTACAATTTTCATCACCGAGGTGACATAACGATCATTGGATGAACCGAAGAATTTTTTGGCCAGATTGCCTAACATATTATATTCCTAATAACTCTAACAGATAGTCATATGATGAATCTTCATTAATGACAAAATATAGATAAATACACTCGTGATGCGATGTAGGGTCGATAGACCAGATAGTCAATTGACGAACGCAACTGAATTGCTATCTGATGAATATGAAAATATCACCACTCGCCCCAAAATCATTTCCAATATTACCTGAAATTGATGGTGTTAAATGCCATGTAGCTAAAGCACATTATAAAGAGTGGGATCGTTGCGATCTTACATATATCAATTTTTCACCAAATACTGCGGTTGCAGGTGTTCTTACTAAGAGCAAATGCGCATCACCAGAGGTTATGATGTGCCGTAAGTATTTACAACATGGAACGGCTCGCGCTTTGATTGTAAATGCTGGAAACAGCAATGCTTTTACAGGTAACAAAGGCCAAGAAGCTGTTGATTATATTGTTAATCGTGTAAGTAAGCATATCAATTGTAATCCCAACGAGGTGTTTGTCAGCTCTACTGGCGTTATCGGCGTCCCCTTACCAATTGATAAAGCCGATCACGGGCTTAGCAAAGTCTTTGATGCTCCCGCCGCACATTGGCAAGACACAGCAGCAGCAATATGCACTACCGATACTTTTCCTAAAGGTACAAGCGCAACAGCGATAGTCGATGGCAAAAAAATCAACATAGTGGCTATCATTAAAGGATCAGGGATGATTGCCCCAGATATGGCGACTATGCTCGGCTATATTTTTACCGATGCCCTCATTGATGCAAAATTTCTGCAAGAAATGCTTGAGCGCGCCAATAACAATAGTTTTTCTTGCATCACTGTCGATAGCGATACTTCCACAAGCGATACGGTTTTGGCATTTGCTACAGGAAAAGTGCAAAACACCCCCCTTGCCTCATTTGATGATAGTGGAGCCGATGCTTTTTTCGCTGCTCTTAGCCAGGTCTGCACAGATATGGCGCATATGGTGGTTAAAGATGGTGAAGGCGCGAGCAAATTTATAGAGGTTAATGTAAACGGCGCCATAAGCGATGAGAGCGCACATATAATTGCTAAGTCTGTTGCAAATTCACCCTTGGTCAAAACCGCTATCGCAGGCGAAGATGCCAATTGGGGGCGCGTTGTAATGGCAGTGGGCAAAGCGGGCGAAACAGCGGAAAGAGATTTATTACAGATAGGATTTGGTAATTATATAGTGGCTAAAGACGGTGCTGCTATCGAAGGTTTTAATGAAACCCCAGTAACCGAATATCTAAAAAGCGATCATATTGAAATTAATATTAATATCGGTCTTGGCGAGGGTATATCAACCGTTTGGACTTGTGATTTAACCCATGATTATATCACAATAAATGCGGATTATCGTTCTTGAACCCGATCATACACGATAAAGTTAGCGCGCTTCTTCACAAAGTATCACGTGATATTATCCTACCCCATTACCGCTCATTAACAACAGAAGACATCAAGGAAAAATCACCTGGTGATCTCGTCACGATAGCGGATAAGTTAAGCGAACAAATATTGAGCGAGCATCTGGTGGATATTCTCCCTCAAGCAAAGATTGTCGGCGAAGAAGCAGCATCAACGGATCCAGCAATTTTGAGTCATTTATCATCTGAACAATGCTGGATTATTGATCCCATTGATGGAACGGGAAATTATGCGCGCGGCGATGGTGCTTTTGGCGTAATCATCGCCCTAGCTGAAAATAATGAAACGGTTGCAGGCTGGATATATGATCCCATCAAAGAGCGCCTGTGCCATGCCATTCGCGGCGGCGGTGCTTTCATAGATAATGAAGCCATATATACACCGACAGAAGCCAGCGAACTTCCTTTAGCGGCAATTGCAACGGGCTATATGAGCGATAAGAAACGCGAACAAACTCTTCAGAAAGCCGAAGGAAATTACCAGATAGTACCTATTCCAATGTGTGCAGCCGAACAATATCCGCTCCTCGCTCTAGGACAGCACCATATATCAATCTTTGAACGCACGCTTGCTTGGGATCATGCCGCTGGTATATTATTTTTAAACGAAGCTGGCGGTAAAGCCGCCCGTTGGGACGGCAGCGCTTATCACCCAGCGGATAAAGAAAGCGGCCTGCTCGGTGCTAGCAGTCCCCAATTATGGGATGCTGCCGCCGAACATTTCGCCGCCATCCATCAATAAAGATATAACTTAAAGCCGACCTTCTAACCACTCTTTGAGAGCAGCTTTGGGCGCTGCACCAATTTTGGTTTCGACCGCTTCGCCATTTTTGAACAAAATCATAGTCGGAATACTGCGCACGCCGAATTTACCAGGTGTTTCAGGATGATCGTCAATATTGATTTTAGCAATTGTGATTTGCTCACCCAATTCATCGCTAATCTCTTCCAAAGCAGGGCCTATCATTTTACAAGGTCCGCACCATTCAGCCCAAAAATCTACCAAGACAGGTTTATCTGATTGTAATACTTGGGCCTCAAATTCACTGTCACTTACTGCAATTGTCGCCATATATAATTCCTTTGTTTCTTTGATAATGATTTAAGCACAAGCCCAAAGTTTGCAAGGGGTATTGGATATAGAATATCTATAAAGGTGAAGAGATGTTATTTTCTGGTCTATATGCGGCTATATCTTCGTCATCCAACATCATAAGTTTGGGACCACTCGTATACAGCAAAGCTGTTTTAATATCTTTATCAGGAAATATAGTTTTCAAAGCCGCTGCATAATGCGCCATCTGCCGCAGATATGCCTTTGGTATATTGGTAGTTTCATTCGGTATTTTTGATCCTGTTTTAAAATCTATCGCAATGATTGCATCATCCATAATCACCAAATGATCGATGCGGCCATTGATAACTACTTCCCCCACAACAGCGGCAATAGGCACTTCGCTACGGCTATTGCTACCAAAAAGATGCTCGTAACGGGGGTTCACCATAATATGCACGACAGGATCAATAATATCGCGCTCTGTCCATGATGCTTCTATATGCTGACGATCAAACCATTGCTGCGCATAATCACGCAATTGCTCGCCATTTTTATGCGCCAAAAACTCGAATAAATTATGGATTAAATTACCGCGTTCCGCCAGTTTTTGAATATTATCAGTGATAGGAATTGTCGGTGCATCATCCTCAATAATGCGGCTCGGTGCAAGCGGCTTGGGCGGACGGCTTTCTTCGGGAGCTGTTTCAAATAACCACTCAATGTCTGACACTTTGCTATCTTTATTAGCACTGGCTTCTAATGCTACATTATTTTGAACCGCTTGTTCAGCTCCACGATAATGCATGGACTTTCCCCATATAGGATCATTTTGCCATTCGCTGCCTAGCTTCATCATAGC
Organism: uncultured Sphingorhabdus sp.; assembly: GCA_947501885.1. Taxonomy (GTDB): domain Bacteria; phylum Pseudomonadota; class Alphaproteobacteria; order Sphingomonadales; family Sphingomonadaceae; genus Sphingorhabdus_B. The sequence goes on from CANMXN010000001.1 coordinate 437,507, forward strand.
GCTCTCTATTGGATGATACCAACTGCGCTCATTCGGAATACCATCTTTTGTACCCTTGCCTACGCTACCTGCAAGAATAAGCTGCTCTTCGGAACGCGTTAGAGCTACATAAAGCAGGCGATTATGCTCTTCTCGTTCGCGCAATTCCTTTGCATTCCACGCCTCTTGAACACGGCCAATGCGGCTCGCGCTATCCAACGATGGCATTGGTAATTTGACATCTCCATCCAAATCTATCTCAAAGCTCTTATCGGGACTTTTGTCAGGGTCCACACAAATATCCGCCAATATCACAACGGGCGCTTGCAAGCCTTTGGAGCCATGCACCGTCATCACTCGTACTTCATCATATTCGCTACTATTTTCACGTTTAATTTCGACGTCACCGCGAATGAGCCAATCCAAAAACCCTTGTAATGATTGTCCTTGTTCTCGGCTATATTGCAAAGCTGTATTGAGCAATTCATTAATCGCCACCTCAGCTTCAAAGCCCAATCTGCCATAGAGTTTTTTGCGGCCTTGCAACGGACCTGACAATATTTGTTCCAAAAATTGATAGGGCGACCCATAATCAGCCATATCGAGCAGAGATTTTAAACCCACAATCTCTGATGCTAAATCATCATGCCGCCGAATATGTTGCCAAAGGCTGGTTTTTTGCGTGCGGTAGCCATATTGCAACAATGCATCATGATCCAACCCAATAAGCGGCGATGTTAATAATGTCGCTAAATTCAAATCATCTTCTGGTTGCAAAACAAATCTAATGGCAGAGAGCAAATCTTGCACCGCCAGAGGTTTGGACAAAAATAATCTATCTAAACCAGCAACTGGTATTTTTTTTGCGTGCAACCTTGCGACAATTAAAGAGGCCAAATCGCCGCGCTTTTTGAGCAAGATCATTATATCAGATGGTTTTAAGGGTTGTTTTGTCGTGCTTAATATTGGCTTTTCTCTCAGCCAAAGCGCTATTTGCTCAGCCAATTTATCGGCCAGAACACGCTTTTCTTCTGACAGCCATTTCTCATCATCATCATTATCATCTTCACCAGAATGCGCCACCACAGGTGCTAATAGGCTAATCTGTCCAATATCCTCTTTATCACCAAAATGGTCTTCGATATGTTCAGATAGACCAAAAGCTTCATGGCCTTGATCCTTAATAACGACATTAACAAAATCCAAAACAGGTTTGGTTGATCGGAAACTTTGCGACAAAATCAAACTGGTAAGGTTAAGATCAGCATCCTCTAACTTGCGCATAAAATCATGGCGGGCCTGTTCATAATTTTGCGGACTAGTGCCTTGGAAACCAAAAATAGCTTGTTTGAAATCACCCACTGTAAATATAGTGCGAAGCTTGTCATCATGCGCTGCCTTGCCACTATAAAAATCATCGCTCATCGCTTTGATGATTTCCCATTGCGATTGGTTGGTATCCTGTGCTTCATCGATTAAAATATGATCAATACGTTGATCGAGCTTGTATCGTATCCAATCGGCCATATCAGCGCCTTTGAGCAGTGCTGCTGATTTGCGGATCAAATCATCATAATCCACCAAGGCTTGCTGTTCTTTAAGCTGCTGATAATGATAGCTATATTTTTTACCAAGCGTGAAATTCATATACAATCTTTGGGCAAGATCATAGAGCTTAATCTGCTCAATAAGGTTCAAGCTCCAATCAAATAAGGGTTGGATCAGATCAAAATATTCTTCTTTCGGTCTCGGGCCTGATTGCGCCAGAGTGTTGGTTTTGGTGCTCCAACAATGGTGAATATCATGAATATGCACACCCCGCTTTTCAGGAGATAGCGATAACCACTGACCGATTGCATCGGCTCGGCCAAGGCCCGTTTTCGTACCCCATTGCGCATTAAGCGCTGCACAATGTTTGATAGCATCAAGCGGTATAGTATCATCATCACACATTTTCAAAAGATAGGCAGATATATCTTCATCTATATCGCAGCCCACCAAGCGCTTTGCCAATATCTCACCGCCCGCACCATCAATCCAGAGCGCCATAGCATCGGGCGCACAGGCGCATCTCTGCAAAAATTTGCGAGCGCCATCTTCGCCATGCGCAAGGCTGAGCGCATCTAAGGCAGCGATAAAATCTGCATCATCTTGGTTTTCTTCGCACATGATATGCAATGCATCACGGTATAATATAGCTTGCTCGCGTTCTTCGATGGCGCGAAACCCTGTTTTTAACGATGCTTCCCCTGGGAAAGATGTTAGCAATGTCTGGCAAAAACTATGGATTGTCATAACGCGCAATCCGCCGCCAGGGGCATCAAGCAAAGAGGCGAACAATTGGCGCGCCCTATGAAGCGATTCAGGACTATTATCAGCTCCAATAGAATCCAATTCCAGTGCCAAGCGGGTGTTTTTCATCCGCACCCAAGAGGCTAGCCTTTTGTTGATACGGTTGGCCATTTCCGCTGCACCAGCCTTGGTAAAGGTGATGCATAATATTTCCTCGGGCTTAATATCTTTTTCGAGCAACAAACGCAGTACGCGGGCCGATAATACTTGTGTTTTACCCGTACCCGCAGCCGCACTAAGCCAAATATGCTCAGATGGCTCAACGGCACTCATTTGCGGAGCTGTTAAACGGTGGATAATATCGCTCATATATCCTCACCAATATTATTATCGGTTTCACCATTGGCGATGCGACCATACCATTCCATCAGACGAGAGAGATGCGCATAATCATTATAGGGCGCATATTCAGGATGCCGCTGCGCTTCAAAAGGTGCATCACCTAATATATAGCTGCGTATGGCTTCTGCACTATGTTCATGGCTAAGCGCTACCATATCCTCTGTTGCAATATGGGTGAGCGCTTTTTTCTCGCTTAGCTCGTCCAGAGTGGCAGGCCAAATTTTGCCAAAGCTTTTATCTTTTGAATTTTTCTGAAATGTCCAATATTCAAAAGCACCGCATGTTCCTGTGATCTTTTGCTCATCCATGCCAGAAAAAGCTTCTTTCTCGGCCAATAAGCCCAAAAGTCCAAGTTGCAGAGCAAAGCCCGACTTAATTTGCTTGAGCGAGGGATGTCCGCCTGATTTATAATCAATAATAGCGAGCCTTCCATCGGCAAGCCTATCAATCCTATCAGCCATCCCTTTAATAGTGATACCCTCAATGTCATAGGTACCGCTTGCCTCTACTGCCAATATCTTACGTTTATCTTGATCAATCAAGCTTTGGCTCTGCTGCGCTATCCAATGAATTTGCTCTAATAACCTGGGTTGCCAAAACATACGTTCGGTTGGGTGCAATGCATCATCATTGAGCAATGCTTCGGCTCGTGCCATCAATTTTTCAGGGTTAAGATGATCTTCTGACACCCATTTTTCCAATATATTATGGATCATAGTGCCACGCCACGCTGCTGATGCTTCGCCGTCAATCTCATCCAATTTTCCAAAGCCCATGATTTTACTGGCATAAAAAGCGAAAGGATCAGCCTTAATTTTATCCATATCCGTGACATTTAATCGAATATGACGCTGTTTTTTATTGGGCTTTGGCATTGGCGGCACAGCAGGTTTAATGTGCTGGGGCTTATCAATGGCATCAACCCATTGCGCAATATCATCATCATATTTTAATTTATCGCCTGCGAAAGCAATAAGTCTGAGCATAAAGCGCGAGGTTACAGCAGGACCACCGCTATCACGTTCACTGCGGCTTAGAACCACTTCTTTCGCGCCAATCGCTTCAGCCAAATCATGCGCAGAAAGGCCAATATTACGTTCCAAAGAAGGCAGTGCAAGATCACGTCTTATACCAGGAGCAAGCCACGGATCTGGTGATGGTTTCTGCGGCCAAGATCCCTCATTTAGGCCCGCACAAATAATCATATCGCTACGCTGCAAACGCGCCTCTAATAATCCATAAATAGCAACGCGCGGGTGATTCCCATAAGGTGAACGAACTGCTATACCATCCATTAAATTGCGCAAAAATTGCGGAAATATTACAATATCTAATGCGCTTGGGCCTTGTTCAATATAAGATAAGGTTTCGGTATAAAAATCGCTTAATGAGCGACCCGCATCCCCTTTCCAAATCTCTTCACCGCACAGAAAATCAGCAATATACCGCATCTGCATCAATATTTCATTGCTACTATTTATCGATACTATTGTTTCAAAACAATTTCTAATCTCTTGCCACCAGATTAACAGTTCATCATATTTTGCCTGTTTCTCCTCGTTATAATGGCCACGTCTTTTTAAATGAGAAAGCATATTTTGGATTGATTTTTCAACAATATTTAAACCTTGTCCTGCACGCGGCCCGCGCAAAACCAGATCCAATGAGCGGATTTTTTCTAACCAAGCCAGACGCTCCTCACCTTTTCGTACAAGAGGATGTTTCAGCACTTTTAGCAGATCAATCGGTGCAAAACCATTGGCGCACATTTCCGCAATCAAAAGAAACAAACTGCCAGATGGCGTGTCTTGCAATGCAATGCCCGCGCTATCATCTGCTTTAATGTTCCAGCGCAAAAGATGCGCCGATATACGCCGTGCAAGTTCACGATCTGGCGTAACAATTGCGATACGTTTAGATGCCATTTCAAGGTTCTTCCGAACCAAAATAGCAACGGCTTGCGCTTCTGCTGCACTATCTGGCGCAGTCATCACTTTTAAATGCTTAAAGTCAGCCGTATTAACCTCTATGCTTTGCCACTGCGCCGTCTGTTTAGCAGGCGCAAATATGTGGCTTACTAATTGATCCTTACGATCGGATATTTTGGTTGTTTTGCTGCCACCTAATGGCGTGACTTCAGATCGATCAAAGCCCATTTTGTCGAGCAATAATTTAAGATGAAATTGCGGATGGCTCTCTAAAGATGGAGCTGCTCGTATAACCCCTTCTTGTTTTTCATGCGGTCCCAAGCCTTGCCAAACATCCTCTGCCATCATCTGGTCAATATGAGGAAGGACAATCATACCATTTTGGCATCTTGCAATATGTCTTAAAAGATAAGCAATCGCTGGAGCTGCTGTTGTAATACCAATAGCCGCTACAAAAGGATGGTGCGATAATTGATCCAAATTATTGACCATATTTCGGATCAGCGCATTACGGCGTAATACCATGGTTGATAATTTTAGGGCTAATAGTTTTTGACGATATTGGGAATATACGGCTTCAAACAATGCATATGATTTCTGCCAATGTTCGGCCATTTCTGCTTTCGATGGCAAGTCTTCAAAGCGTGAAAAATCAATCTCTTCAACATCCAATTGATCCAGAGCATTAGACAATTCCATGGCCAATTTTACGCTATGCGCGCTATCAATGTCGGACTTCATAATTTGCGTATGATACTGTTCAATCAACTTAGCCAAGATCATGGTCCGGCACATCGGGTTGATGGCTGGCAATATTCCTTCTTGATCAAATTGATCGATAAAAATGCCGCTTTTTTCATGCAAGTCTAAATCACCAATGGTCACCATACGCGGCAGTAATAGGCCTTTTCCAGCGTGCCGTATAAAAGCCTCTTCAATCGCGTTGACTGCACGGTTATTGGGTAATAATATTAAACCATCAGCTAAAGATAATGGACCTCGTCCATATTGAGATATAAAATACGCCGCCACACTATCGGCAAAACCCTGATGGGATGAAACCGAATATAGAGCAGGCCGCGTTATATTATTCATATACCAATATTTCTTTTTCCAATTCTTCTTCTGCTATAGGAATGGCTGTTGGTGATCCAATATCAAACCATTTTGCATCATGCACTGCTCCAAATAATCGCCCTTCCCCAATGGCCCTATCCCAAAATATATTGGTAGAAAAAGCACCAATTGGTGGATCACGCAGTAATCTGTGCGAGACAATTTGGATACCTGTATACACATAAGGCGCACTTTCTCTATCACCGCGCCTAATGATAGCATCATTTTCATCCAAGTAAAAATCACCTACCCCATTATGGCAATAGGCCTGCGGCTTAGGGACCAGCAATAATAGAGCGTCCATGCGCTTATCATCCCATCGATCAGCAAGTTTTAAAATTGCATTATCATCACCATTCGTCCAAATATTATCACTATTCATGCACAGAAATGGTTGTGAACCAAGATAGGGCTGCGCTTTAACAAGGCCGCCTCCAGTCTCAAGCAATATATCACGTTCATCAGAAATTTGAATGCTCTCAAAGCCTTGCACACCGCGCATATGGCTCTCAATCATTTCTGGACGATAATGAACATTAGTCACAATATGGCGTACTGATGCATCGCGCAGATGATCCAAACAATGGTCGAGCAGAGCCTTCCCAGCAACCTGCACCAATGGTTTTGGCTTATCATTAGTAAGCGGACGCATGCGTGTACCCAAGCCCGCCGCCATAATCATAGCATGATCAACTTTCATACAGGCCCTCAATTTTATCATAACGCACAGATTGCGGGATATTTTCATCAAACCATTGTTTGAGCGCTATAAGATCGGGATGCTCTAAATCACGTTCTAATAATCCCCACATGCGTGGCAAATAGTCCAAATATTTATGCTTACCATCACGTGCAGAGAGGCGCGTAAAAATACCGATAATCTTACTATTTCTCTGCGCCCCTAAAATGGCATAATGGGTTAAAAACTCTTCTCCCATATTCGTCTGTGCGCAATAATATTGAAGCATTTCTTGTTCTAAAGCAGGGGACACATCGCGGCGTGCATCTTGCAATAAAGACACCAAATCATAGCCCTGATGACCAATCAATGCGTCTTGATAGTCAATAATACCCAACGCCCCATCAGCCAGCAACATAATGTTTTCGGCATGATAATCGCGCAAAACAGTCGTTTTTGGTGCATCATATAGAGGGCGTAAAACCTTCCGCCAAAGATTGTCATAATGATCAGTATCTACGGATAATTTAGCAGCGGGTAAATACCATTCGCTCAGTAATTGCACCTCGCGCATATATACCGCTTCATCATAAAATGCGACATCAGCAGGAACAGTTTTCGGTAGGTCAATTATAATATCAATGGCTTGTTTATAAATATTCCCTTCGTCTTGGGGGGATATATCCAAATACTCGCGCATACGGCGATCGCCAAAATCCTCAATCAACACCAAACCATAGTCAAGATTCTGTCCATAGATTTTCGGAGCACGAAAGCCATTATCACATAAATAATGCGTCATATTAATATAAGGCTTAGGGTCTTCGTGGGGCGGCGGTGCATCCATTAAAACCGCTTGTTTATCGGCTTTTTTAACGCGGAAATAACGGCGAAAAGATGCATCATCGGCGAGCGGTTCTATTTTGGCTCCTTCCCACCCTATATCCGTCAAAAATTGCGGCGCCATCTTGGGTATATTTATGTCCATCTTACTATTCCATCACCCCAAATATTCAATGTAACTTCTCTTATATCCTCAGATATTTTGATAATATTTATTTCAAATCGATTGGCTGGTAATGGAAGCGGATATTTATCTGCCCATTCCACCAATGCCACTCCATAATTTGTGACATCTTCTAAACCCAATTCCTGATATTCATAATCATTTTCTATACGATATAAATCAACGTGCGATATATGCATTGGTACAGCGGGTGGATCATAACTATGTACTAATGCATAGCTCGGGCTGCTAACTTCTCCATCAAAGTCCAATGCGGCCAAAAAACCTTTTGCGAATATAGTTTTACCAACGCCTAGATCGCCATTTAAGGCAATCCAATCACCAATTTTGATTATTGCTGCTATTTTTCCTGCAAAAGCTTGCATTTCCGTTTCATTATTCACCGTGATTTGAAACGAATTATGAGCCATCATTCACGCGGTAACTTGATTGTAATACTTGTACCTTGCCCTTTTTCGGAACGTAATTCCATATTGCCGCCATGGGCCTCTATTAATTCATGAACCAATGGCAAACCGAGCCCTTTTTGTTGCTTTACATCTTTTGCCGAAGTTGATTTTGCTGAGGTTGAAACTGTCTCTGGAATAAGTACCCGATCAAAAGCCATATTTTTGGTCTTATAATCCATACCTGGCCCATTATCGGCAATGATAATTGATACAGATGCATTACTTCCATGTGCATTAATCATCACTTTCGCTGCTTCACCACTATATGTAATCGCATTATCTATTAAATGATCAAAAGCCTGCTCTAAGCGTTTATAATCTCCCAATATTGTACCAATATTTGAATCAATATCAGTAGCTAATGATATATTATTCTTGCGTATTTTTTCATTAGCACGTTCGGTACAATTTTGTAATAGTTTTGCAATTTCAATAGGTTTTCTCGAAACGGGTAATACGCCAGCTTCGCTCTGGCTAAAGTCTAAAATATTGTTGATCTGTGTCGTTAGCCTTGCAGTGGCATCTATAATTGCTTGAACATATTCACTTGCTTGTTCATTCATTGGTCCCGCGATACCGCTTCCCAAAAGTTCAGCAAAACCACTGATTGAAGTGAGCGGCGTCCGAAGCTCATAACTCATATTCGATAGGAATTTATCTTTAATAGTATCAGCGGTTGATAGAGCCTCATTACGTTCACGAAGGGCTTCTTCAATCTGTATGCTATCAGTAATATCAAGCATAGTGAACAGCGCATTGCCATCTGGCAAAGGAATGGTTGCAATCTGATATATACTGCCATCAATAAACTCTATACGGCTTCGCCTTTGCTCACGCTGTGCCGTTGAGACTCGAATCAATTCTCGTACTATCGATATTTGTGAGGGTTTTTTTAGTTTAGAACCAAGAAGCTTCATCAATTCATCAATTCTTGGGTGTTGCGCTATAGTCTCTTCATCTAGCTCCCATAATTCGATAAATTGTCTATTCCATAGATTTAAGCGACCATCAGCTGCAAAAACTGCAACCGTTTCAAACAAATTGTCAAATGTTGCAGTTCTTGCCCGCAACAAGCTATCATGCGCTCTTGAAAGCTGCGCTTGTTCAGTTCTATCTTCGAAAATTACGAGCAAGCCGCCATCAGGAATAGGTTGCGCAAGCACACGCAAATGCGTACCATCAGATAATAGCCAATTCTCATCAGCAGACTCAGTTAGTCTAAACCATTTTTCTTTTTCAGCGCGCCATTCTTGATAATCGCTAACATCAGGAATACGCCCCGCCTCTCGCATCTTATCAAATACACGAGAAAACGCATGTTTTTCATCCACCCAATTTTCTTGATATGTGAAAATTCTTTGGAACGGTAAGTTGATAAATATTAATTGCCCATCGGCATTAAATTGAGCAACGGCTGCTGATATATTATCTAATAAATCACGTTGAGCATCCACAAAACGGTCATATTCTAGGCGTGTGTCAGCAAGATCTTGAATATCTACTGCTAATCCAGCAATACCAGTTTTTTCAAGCGGTATATCAAATACACGCATTTGCCTGCGGCTGCCTCCTACGGTTGCGGAAACCAATCGTTCAATATGTTCACCGCTTTCGAATGCCTGCTGAGCAATCACCATTGGCGATTGACCATTATGTTCCTCAACAAGTTCAATACCATTATCGATAATATATTCTGCACTATCGCCATTAACCGCCTTAACATAGGCATCATTTACAAAGGTTAACCTTAAATCTGGACTGCGGTGCCACATAGGAAATGGAGAAGCTTCAATCAAACCAGCAAGAGCGGCAAAAGCACTATGTGCTTCATCGGCATCTTTTTGTAATTTCTCAAGCTGGCTGACGCTTTCCGTTGCATCAAAAACCCACAACAAAGCAGCGCCATTGGGATATATTAAAGCATCGGCAATACTGCCTTTGACAAGAAATTTTTTGTTAGAACCTACCAGAGTTAGGGCCTGAGAGAATGACTTTCCTGTTTTTTGTGTGGATCGGATATTTTCCGTAAAACGCACTAAATCTTTTTCAGAAAGGCCGCCTTCTTCACCATGTATTTCGATGTTCGATGCCAAATCACTAATATAATCAATTCTACGATCAAGACCAATCCAACGTGCGAATCTATCGGTAGCCTCAAATCGTCCATCTCCCTTAACAATTATAGGAATGGCTGGCGCTGTCTCAAGCAATCTACCAAAGCGCGATGTTTGTTGTAAGGTGCGCACAGCCTTCCGGCGCATGGATATGCCCGTCCAAATGGCAAAAGCCGCCACCACGCTCCATATTGCAAATAAAATTCCAACTAGGGCGATTATACCATCATCATCCACTAGCCGTGTAATCCCTTCATCCAAAGAGCCCCTTTTTGAAATTAAGATCAACTTATATATAAAAATTCAATAAGGGGAATATTTTTTGAACATATAATGAAAAAAGCCTGCCCCAATTAGGACAGGCTTTAATATTCTCAATATCTCACAACTAGATATTAATAGCGATAATGATCTGGTTTATGGGGTCCAGCAGCACCAACACCAATATAATTTGCTTGTTTTTCACTCAACTCTGTCAAGCTAACACCTAGTTTTTCGAGATGTAATGCAGCAACCTTTTCATCCAAATGTTTGGGTAAAACATAGACTTCATTGCCATATTTACCGTCTTCATTATTTTGGAACAATTCAATTTGCGCCAATACTTGATTGGTGAAACTTGCTGACATCACAAAGCTTGGATGTCCTGTGGCACAACCTAAATTTACCAAACGTCCCTTAGCAAGCATGATGATTTTTTTACCATCTGCAAATTCAACCTCATCAACTTGCGGCTTAATTTCGGTCCATTTCATATTATTAAGCGCATCAATTTGAATTTCACTATCAAAGTGACCAATGTTTGAAACGATCGCACGATCTTTCATCGCGCGCATATGATCAACCGTTATCACATCAACATTGCCCGTTGCGGTTACGAATATATCGGCACGCGGTGCAGCTTCTTCCATTGTAACAACCTCATAGCCTTCCATCGCGGCCTGCAATGCGCAAATTGGATCCGCTTCGGTAACTAGAACACGGGCACCACCTTGACGTAATGATGCAGCGCTGCCTTTACCAACATCACCAAAGCCAGCAACGCAAGCAATTTTACCAGAAAGCATAACGTCTGTTGCACGGCGGATCGCATCAACCAAGCTCTCACGGCAGCCATAAAGATTGTCAAATTTAGATTTTGTAACACTATCATTCACATTGATGGCAGGAAATGGCAACTTGCCTTCTTTTGCAAGATCATAAAGACGGTGAACGCCCGTTGTTGTTTCCTCTGAAACACCTTTAATAGCTGCAACAGACTTGGTTAGATAGCCAGGTTTTTTCGCAACAAAATCGCGCAATTCTGCTTGGAAGGCGACTTCTTCGTCATTTTCTGGTGCCCATAATTCTTCGCCCGCTTCCATGCGCGCCCCCCATAGAGCAAACATAGTCGCATCACCGCCATCATCCAAGATAATGTTGGTGGTGGTTTCATCACCCCAATCAAAGATCTTGCCAACATAACTCCAATATTCCTCTAATGTTTCCCCTTTAATGGCGAACACAGGAACACCTGCCTCTGCCATCGCGGCGGCTGCATGATCTTGCGTGGAAAATATATTACAGCTCGCCCAGCGTACTTCTGCGCCGAGAGCCGTCAGAGTTTCAATCAGCACGGCCGTTTGAATGGTCATATGCAATGAGCCAGTGATACGTGCACCTTTAAGAGGTTTGCTATCACCAAATTCAGCCCGAAGTGCCATCAAACCTGGCATTTCTGTTTCAGCTATTTCGATTTCTTTACGGCCAAAGCTGGCCTCATTAATATCTTTGATGATATAATCATTATGTGCCGCAGTTGCCACGGTATTTTCTCCTTGATGGATTAACAATCATTGCCGACATTATTGGGGGTCAAACAATATATTGCGTCCATAGCCAAGGCGTTTCATTTTGGCAAATATAAAGATATCTTTATATAATATTTCCTCTATTATCTGATAAATTATAAATTACATTCCTTATTAAGGTCGAGACCGATATTAAAATGTTGATTTACCAATAAGAAACTCTATTTCGTCTATCTTGATGATTTTTCGGTCTGTAACGACAGGCAGAAACATGTATAAAATGATAATGAATTTCTAATATAATTTTTTAAGGAAAAAAATATGAATATTAACATAGGCAGCAAAATACCTGAGACCAATTTGGTGAAAGCTACTGCCAATGGGCCAGAACAAATATCCTCTAATGATTATTTTAAAGGCAAAAAGGTTGCATTATTCTCGGTTCCTGGTGCTTTTACACCAACTTGTTCCGCCAAACATCTGCCTGGCTATGTTGAAAAAGCAGCAGAATTAAAAGAAAAAGGTATTGATGCAATCGCCTGCACTGCCGTTAATGACGCATTCGTTATGTCAGCATGGAATGGCGCTGCTGGCTCAGAAGCCATTGAAATGCTCGCTGATGGTAATGGTGATTTTGCGAGCGCCGTTGGCTTAGAAATGGATGCAAGCGGATTTGGTATGGGCAAGCGCGGACAGCGTTTTTCTATGATTGTAAATGATGGTGTGGTAGAACAGTTAAATGTTGAAGCACCTGGCGATTTCAAAATAAGTTCTGCAGAATATATGCTTGGGCAATTATAATTAATATAGATATTTATACGTTAATTTCTCTCTTCAAAACTTAAGGTGAACATATAGAGATATGCATAAGCGATCAGATGATATTTTGCAGCAACTCATCACACATTATGATGCAGCTATTCAACGTCTACGCGATGCTATCTCTATTTACCTAAAAGATGGAACGCCGCCAAAACCCTCATCACGCATTGATGGCAGCTTTGCATATCCTGCTCTTACCATAATATATAAAGGGGTAGAGAAAGATTTAAAATCTGCCCTATCCTTCGGTAAGTTAGAGAAAGCAGGACGCTATACATCTACCATTACACAACCTAAGTTATTTCATGATTATCTTACCAAACAATTGGATTTATTGATTGATCAATATGAAATAGAAATAGAAGTAAAGCCTAGTAGGCAAGAAATTCCATTCCCCTATGTAATTGATAAACTATCAAATATTAATTTAGAGGGCGTCCCTGTCGCTAAACTGGCAAAATATTTTCCAACAACGGAATTGGCCGATATTGGCGATGAAACCGCTGATGGTATATTATGTTATACGCCTGAAAATGAATATCCATTGGCCTTATTCGATGGATTGCGTACAGATTTTTCATTGGCACGATTACAGCATTATACGGGCACCGAAACACAGCATTTTCAACATTATATCTTATTCACCAATTATCACCGTTATGTTGATGAATTTGTAAGTTGGGGATGCAAACAAGTTGGCAAAGGCTACCGCGCACTCGCAGGAGCTGGCGGCCTATATATTGATGAAGCCACCAAAGAAGCAGAGCAGTTAATTGCCGATAGCACATGGCGTAAACATCAAATGCCCGCCTATCATCTTATTGGAGACAATGGCTGCGGGATAACTTTGGTTAATATTGGCGTTGGCCCCTCAAATGCCAAGACCATATGTGATCATCTGGCCGTATTACGGCCTGAATCATGGCTTATGATCGGTCATTGTGGTGGATTACGAGAAACACAGCGTATCGGCGATTATGTTTTGGCGCATGCTTATTTGCGCGATGACAATATTATGGATGATATTCTACCCCCGGAGATTCCTATTCCAGCCCTTGCAGAGGTACAACAAGCACTTGCAAATGCGGCTGAAGAAGTTTCTGGTACTAGCGGAGCTGATCTTAAAAAACGTATGCGTACTGGCACGATCGTAACAACCGATGATCGCAATTGGGAGCTACGTTTCACTCAATCTGCTTTACGTTTCTCTCAATCTCGTGCCATCGGCATTGATATGGAATCCGCTACTATTGCAGCCCAAGGCTATCGTTTTCGTGTACCTTATGGCACATTATTATGTGTGTCGGACAAACCTTTACATGGTGAGATCAAATTACCAGGCCAAGCCAATCAATTTTATGAACAAGCTATCGCGGCTCACCTACAAATAGGAATAAAAAGCTGTTCTCTGCTCACGGCAGCGGGCAATAGCTTGCATAGTCGCAAATTACGAGCTTTCAACGAACCACCTTTTCGCTAGGTAACAGCATAAACTCAAATTAATGCATAAAAAAGGCGGCCATTATAGCCGCCTATTTATATTTATCTCTCTTTATAATTACCAACCTTTAGTTTGGCCTTTATTTTGTTCTTTTAGCCATTCCAATAATGGTTCAAAATATTCGATCATCGCATCGCCTGACATTTTGCGCGATCCCGTAAATTCCTCCAAAGCATCCGGCCATGGCTTAGATGCGCCAAGTTTCATCATCGCATCCAACTTTGCGCCCACTTCTTTATTGCCATAGAAAGAACAACGATGAAGCGGCCCTTCCCATCCAGCTGCATCACAAGCCGCCTTGTAAAATTGGAACTGCAAAATACGGGCTAAAAAGTAACGTGCATAGGGCGTATTGCCTGGAATATGATATTTAGCGCCAGGATCGAAAGCATCAGCGGAACGTTCAACAGGCGGCATAATGCCTTGATATTCGCGCTTAAGATCATGCCATGCACTATTATAATCGGCGGGTTTAATGTCACCCGAAAATACGCCCCAGCGCCATTTATCAACCAACAAGCCAAATGGTAGGAAAGCGACTTTATCCATTGCTTGCCGCAGCAATAGCCCTGTATCTTTATCAGCGCCTGGTACTTTATTTTTGTCCAGTAAGTCTATTTGCACCAAATATTCGGGTGTAATAGACAGCGCCAGCATATCGCCTATCGCCTCATGAAATCCATCATTTGCGCCATTGAGATGCAGATAACTCTGTTCTTTATAGGCACGTTGATAATAATTATGGCCCAATTCATGATGCACCGTCACAAAATCATCACCATTGACTTTGATGCACATTTTAATACGGATATCATCTTTATTGTCCAAATCCCAAGCAGACGCATGGCATACCACTTCACGATCCGCTGGTTTCACAAATTGCGAACGTTGATAAAATGTCTCTGGTAGAGGTTCAAAACCCAAGGATGAGAAAAATTTCTCTCCAGCTTTCACCATTTTGATCGCGTCATAATCTTTGGATACGAGTAAGTCGCTCATATCATAGCCAATATCGCCTGCACCTTCAGGTGCCACAATATCATAGATATTACCCCATTCTTGCGCCCACATATTGCCCAATAAATCCGCACGAATAGGTCCAGTTTTGGCCTGAACGGCATCGCCATATTTTGCATTAAGCTTTGCGCGTACATAAGTATGCAATTCATCATAGAGCGGTTTTACATCGCTCCAAAGCCCATCCATTGTTGCAGCGAATTCATCTGCTGACATATCGTAATTGGATCGCCACATAGCGCCAAGATCATCAAAACCAAGTTCTTTTGCCCCTTCATTGGCAATACCAACCATACGAGTATAATCATCCTTCATAGGTCCGCCAACATTGCTATGCCAACTCATCCACATTTCTTTTAATTCTTCGGGGTTTCGGTTGGTACCCATAGCGGCTTCAATATCGCTGCCATTAATCTCTTTACCCTTAAGGACGCCTTTGCCTTTGCCATATTGTGAATTAAGTTTGGTTGCAATTGTGCTGAGTTCATCAGCAGCCCCAGCTGTCGTAGGCGCTGGTAAAACAATCCCACCGCGTAAAATATCTAATTTGCGTTTAACGACGGGATCAAGTCCCTCTTCTTTGGCAAACTCAGCTGCTTGCAACGCAAAATCCACCGACATCTGGGTGCCTTCCGCACCAACTTTAGCGGCCAATGCATCGCTATCTTCGGTAATATAAGTCGCATTAATCCAATAAATTTTAGATGCGTGATTAGAAAACTCTAAGAGGCGCTTTTCGGCCTGTTGTATAAAATCCTCAGCGCTGCTTGCTTCAATTCTATTTGTTTCTTTTTTTTCTATCTCGCTGGATTCTTCTGTAATATTATCCACACTTTGATAACCGCTTAATGTAAAACTAGAGATTGCTAATGCTGTAATTGACACCAAATTTTTCATACATTCTCCTGATATTGGACAAGATTATTGCCTCTTATAACTGATTGCAGATGAAATTAAAGCTTATCTTCTTTTGGTCAAGAGTTTATCCCAAATAATGATAGATAATAGCCCAATTAATGTGACCATGAAACTTGCACTTTTAAAAGGATTCACAGCCGCTGCTAAATAAGCCAAATTATCATTACCTTTCATTGCAAAGAGCTGAATGATTTGAGCTATCGTCTCGATATAATCCGTAATACAAAATAATATGGCTGCGGCCATAATAAGCGCGCCAAGGCGTTTTACCATCACCCTCTCATCACCACGCAACAAGATACCTCCACAAGAAGCACCAAAGGCATATATTCCGATAAAGAATAAATCTCCTACCATCAATATTTTGGCCCAATGTAAAACATCTGCTGCAAGCCATGCGAATTGTATCGTATCAACCCTATCGCCAGTTCCAGCAAGCTGATGTTCAACAACCCCAGTAGGCGAAATATCGGTAATCAGTAACGGATTAAATAGCACCAATACTATAAAAATAATAATCCCGCCGAACCAAAAACGTTTGAAATTATTGATCGCTAAACTTTGCATTTAAAGATCCTCAGATAAGAAATTTGCAATATTTTCGCCCAATGCTTTTTGCGTAACCGATGACATATGATTGCCAGAAATTTCTGCAAATTGGCCATTTTTTAATTTATCCGCCAATAGAGGCCCAGAACCATTATCTCGATCTTTATCACCGCAGATAATAAGCGTGGGAATATCAATTTCGCGCAAAATATTGGTCTCCAGATCGGCAAAGCTAAGCAATAATTGTTCTGCTGCAATCGGATCAATGCCTGTTGTTTTCATAAATTGCACAGGGAAATAATATTCATCACCGCGCTTTGCATCATGATAATGGCGCACGCATTCCAAAAAGAAATCGCGTCTATTACCCCATCCATTAAGACCCTCCCAGCCCATACCACATAATATCAAGCGCCGAGGCCATATTCCATTAATAACAAGTTTTGCGCTTGTACGTGCACCTAATGAGAAACCCGCTAAATCATAATGATCTAAAGCATAAGCATCGATTAAAGCCTCTATGTCTTGAACAAGCACATCAACAGGATATGCAGTGCTATCATGCGGTGCATCACTATCTCCATGCGCACGGAGGTCGGGCATAATAAGATGAAAACCAGCCTTAACCAACGTATCTACATGACCATATTTGATCCAATTCATATACGCATTAGAAAAAAGTCCGTGAAGTAGCAGTAGCGGTCGCCCTTCTCCCATTTCATGAACTTTAAGTTTCACCCCATCGAAGGAGGTGAAATCAGAGCTATTGACGCTCATCTCTCTTCTAGGCCTAATTGCTTCATCCGCCATAGCGCCATTTCAATACGATCTTGTCCAAAAAAAGGCTCATTCTCAACAGCCAATGTTGGAACCCCCCAATGGCCCGAAGCTTCTAATGCCTTTTGGTTATCTTCTATTTCTTTATCCAAGGCCTGCGCATCATCAAGCGCTTCTTTTTCCATTTCGCTTAGGTTAAGTTGGGCACTTTTTGCTGCAATATCCAAATAGTCCCCTTTATGCCAATCAGGCGTTCCTCCCCATATATAGAATGAAACGGCATGACAAAAGCTTAGACTTTCTCCGTGCCTAGCAGCTACTTGCCCTAAACGTGTTAACCTATAGATATAAGGTTGCTCTTTTGAGATTTTGCGCGTTACCATATCCTGTACAATGGGATCAGGATTAGGGAATGCTAATGGTATATTATGATATTGTGCCACTCTCGCCATATCTTTTAAAACATAGCCAATCCAATTAGGATGGTTTCTCTCAAAAAAATCAGGCTCTCTTATGGCAAGTGGATAAACAGGCCTCAGATTAATATGAAGATCATATTTTGCCACAATATCAACATAGCGTTGCATCGCTAAATAGCTATATGGGGATCGAAACGACCAAAATAATTCTACTTCCATAGTCATATTATTACTATGGATGAAATTAACTTAGCTTGCAAAATAAAAAATGCGTCATATCGCAACCCTTACAATCGAGTGGATATTACCCTTTTTTAAGATATTTGCGCCCTAATAATTCGGCTATTTGTACCGCATTTAAAGCAGCACCTTTGCGTAAATTATCCGAAACACACCATATGTTTAGACCATTTTCAACCGTTGGGTCTTCGCGCACACGGCTAATATAGGTCGCACTATCACCAACACATTCTACAGGTGTCGTATAGCCTTCATCTTCGCGTTTATCGACTAGCATGATACCAGGGGCTTCGCGTAAAATATTCTGTGCTGTTTCGGCTGATATTTCTTTTTCAAATTCTAAATTGATAGATTCGCTATGACCAACAAATACAGGGACACGCACACAAGTAGCGGTTACTTTAATTTTGGGATCAAGGATTTTTTTGGTTTCAACCACCATTTTCCATTCTTCTTTAGTGGAACCATCATCCAAAAACACATCGATATGCGGGATAACATTGAAAGCAATCTGCTTGGTGAACACTTCGTTGTCCTTTGGATCGCCTACAAAAATCGCCCGTGATTGCTCAAACAATTCATCCATGCCGCCTTTACCCGCGCCAGAGACCGATTGATAGGTTGATACAACAACGCGCTTAATAATTGCTGCATCATGTAATGGTTTCAGCGCCACCAACATTTGAGCCGTCGAACAATTTGGGTTAGCGATAATATTTTTGACTTTGTATCCATCAATCGCATCAGGGTTCACTTCGGGCACGATCAGAGGAACATCAGGGTCCATGCGGTATAGCGAGCTATTATCAATTACAGTACAGCCTGCTGCCGCTGCTTTGGGTGCATAAATCTTGGTAGGGCCACTGCCAGCTGCAAAAAGCGCCATATCCCAACCGGCGAAGTCAAAGTTTTCAATATTATGGACTTTAAGCTCTTTGCCGCTATCACCAAAATCGATCATGCGTCCTTGCGAAGCTGGCGAAGCCACAGCAGCAATCTCATCAATCGGAAATTCACGCTCTGCTAAAATGTTAAGCATTTCACGACCAACATTCCCGGTCGCACCCACTACTGCAATTTTGTAACCCATGATACTTTCCTAATAGTCAATATGAAAACAGCCGGTCATCCTAAGAGCCGGCTGCCTAAATAATACAATATGCTTTGTTTATTTTGTGGCTTTATCCGCCGGTTTATTATCGCGGCGCTCTGCAATACGTGCAGCCTTACCAGTACGTCCACGCAAATAATAGAGTTTTGCACGGCGAACAACACCGCGGCGAACAACTGTTATGCTATCAACATTTGGTGTATATAGCGGAAACACACGTTCAACGCCTTCACCAAATGAAATTTTGCGTACTGTGAAGTTTGAATTTAATCCACGGTTGCTACGGGCAATACAAACGCCTTCGAAGTTTTGAATACGGCTTCTTTCACCTTCAACAACACGCACACCTATGCGCAATGTGTCACCCGCTTTAAAATCGGGAATTTCTTTTTTAGCGGCCAAGTCGGCAATCGCTTCTTTTTCCAATGTTTGGATGAGGTTCATGACCCATCTTCCTTATTTTTTTGCCGCACATCAGAGGGCGAACTGTCCGAAACATCCCGATGATGCTTCCAAAGATCAGGCCGCCGTGACCGTGTAATTGCTTCTGATGCCTGTTGGCGCCAAGCCGCAATTTTCGCATGATCCCCCGATCGCAGCACTTCAGGGATAATGCGCCCTTCCCATTCAATGGGCCGAGTATAATGGGGATATTCGAGCAATCCGTTTTCAAACGACTCTTCTTCACCACTAGAAGAATGGCCCATTACTCCAGGCAGCAAGCGAATGCAAGCATCTAATAGTATCAATGCTGCCATTTCACCGCCCGACAAAATATAATCGCCAATAGAGACTTCTTCGATGTCGCGCATTTCAAAGATTCTCTCGTCAAATCCCTCAAACCTTCCGCATAAAATTGTTACGCCCTCTCCGCGTGAAATCTCTCGCACCCTAGCTTGGGTTAACGGTTTTCCGCGTGGCGTCATTGCCAATATTGGCGATTTTGGCTGTTTGACTATCGCTGCATCAACGGCCGCTCCCAAAATATCAGCGCGCAGCACCATGCCAGCGCCGCCGCCCGCCGGCGTATCATCAACACTGCGGTGTTTATCGGTTGCAAAATCACGCATTTGGAGTGTTTCACATGACCATTTGCCTTCATCTAAGGCTTTACCCGCAAGAGATGCGCCAAGCGGCCCTGGGAACATATCGGGATAGAGGGTCAATATTTGCGCTGCGAAGGTCATCTATTGTTCTCTAGCAAATTTAGTTTTTTTGAATATCCATAAGGTTATAAATGCAGATAAAAATGAAAATGGTGCACTCATAATCACCACTATAACAAAAAGCGCTCCAGCACCTCCACCATTGGTAAACAAACCATAATTATACTCTGCATAATACAATATTATGCTCACAATTGAATTTAATACCCCTCCAATTATAATAGAAAAAAATATTTTTTGGGTAATCATAAATGCTATAATGCTCGATAATGCCGCAGGAAGAGTTAGCGCAAATAATATTATCGATATTTGTAAATAGGCTAATATCTGCATCACTGAACAAACCCAGATTGCACGACTATTGGATTAGCATCAATATCAGCAGCATGGGCAGGAACCATGAATTTTGCGCCATCGGGCTTTTCAATTTCCAGCACTTCACCCGCGCCATAATTCTCAACCATGCAGATTGTACCAATGGTATCGCCTATATCACTAATACAGGGCAGACCAATTAAATCACTATAGTAAAATTCATCATCATCAAGCGCAGGTAATTCTTCGTGTGGAACCATTAATTGCGTTCCGCGCGCCGCCTCGGCCATATTGCGATCGGTTAACTCTTCAAACCGCGCTACCGCGCCAATTTTATGTGGGCGTATTTTTTTTAGGGTCAAAGCCCCATCATTGAAGGTCTTATATTTTTTGAGGCTCGCCAAATCTTGCGCGAAGATTTTCAAACGAACCTCTCCCGTCACGCCATGCGCACCAGCAATAGCGGCCAACATGACAGGAGCTTTGGTTCCACCCATAAGGGCTTAGGCTTTTTCTTCGCTTGCTTCTGGAGCAACTTCTTCGGCTGGAGCTTCTTCGGTTTTAACTTCTTCAGCTGGAGCTTCTTCAACAGGAGCCGCGGCTGCTTCTTTTTCGGCTTCAACTGCTGCTGCCGCTTTTTCTGCTTTTTCTTCAGCACGCTCAGCGGCTTTTTCACCCGGCTTTGCTTTATTGGGGTTGTTGCGTACTTTGCGCTCTAATAAACCAGCAGCATCCAAGAAACGGGCAACACGGTCGGTTGGCTGTGCACCAACAGATAGCCAATGCTTGGCACGTTCTACATCTACTTTCACGCGATCTTCGCTATCTTTAGGAAGCTGTGGTTGATAGTGGCCAATACGCTCAATATATTTGCCATCGCGTGGAGCGCGAACATCGGCCACTACGATACGGTAATATGGGCGCTTCTTTGAGCCGCCTCGTGATAGTCTAATTGCTACTGCCATTTCAAATTCCTTTATATAAACTAAAACTTCTTATTATTTTTTCTTCAATAATCTTGCGATATCAGGCGGTAAACCACCACCAGAGCCACCTATTCCACCCGGACCACCCAGTCCAGGCGGCAGGCCTTGGCCCATACCTGAAAGTGCATCATTCAGTCCTGCTTCAGGGTCAGCACCTTTACCAAACATCGCAGCTAAACCTTTTAATCCGCCCATCTTCTTAATTTTCTTCATCGCACCAGACATTTCTTTGTGCATTTTAAGAAGCTTGTTAACATCTTGGACGGTGGTGCCAGAACCTTTGGCAACGCGGATTTTACGCTTTGCATTAAGGAGTGCAGGTTTTTCGCGTTCAACCTTGGTCATACTGCTGATTATCGCATCCATGCGCAGCAATACTTTATCATCCATCGCTCCTGCCGCCATAGCAGCCTTTGCTTTCTTCATACCTGGGATCATACCCGCAAGAGCGCCGAGTCCACCCATATTGGTCATTTGCTGAAGCTGAGAGCGAAGATCATTCATATCGAACTGACCTTTCGCCATACGCTCGGCCATTTTTTCAGCATCTTCTTTTTCAACGGCAGCAGAGGCTTTTTCAACCAAACCAACCACATCACCCATGCCCAATATACGGCTCGCAACACGATCAGGGTAAAATGGTTCAATTGCATCAATCTTCTCACCGATACCGGCAAATTTAATTGGTTTACCAGTAACCGCACGCATAGAAAGCGCAGCACCACCGCGTGCATCGCCATCCATACGAGTAAGCACAACACCCGTTAGGTCGACTTGTTCAGTAAAACTCTGCGCAACATTAACTGCATCTTGTCCTGTTAGCGAGTCAACAACGAGCAATATTTCTTGCGGATTACTTGTTTTGGCGATTTGCGCCATTTCATCCATCAACTGCTGATCAACGTTCAAACGCCCCGCAGTATCTAGCATCAATATGTCATAAGATTGCAGTTTAGCAGACTGCATAGCCCGCTTGGCGATTTCAACGGGCTGTTGCCCTTCTACAATAGGAAGTGTGTTCACTTCAATCTGCTCGCCAAGCGTCGCCAATTGCTCTTGTGCGGCTGGACGATTAACATCAAGCGATGCCATCATCACTTTTTTGCCTTGCTTATCACGCAGCAGTTTTGAAATTTTAGCCGTTGTTGTGGTTTTACCGCTACCTTGCAAACCAACCATCATGATAACAACGGGCGGCGATGCTGCCAAATCGAGTTCGCTAGCTTCTGCTCCAAGCATATCGACAAGCGCGTCATTAACAATTTTAACAACTTGCTGTCCAGGCGTCACAGACTTTAAGACAGATTGCCCAACCGCCTTTTCAGTAACAATATCAATAAACTGACGAACAACAGAAAGCGCCACATCAGCTTCAAGAAGAGCAATACGAACTTCGCGCATTGCTTCACGTACATCTTTCTCGTTAAGCGCACCGCGCCCTTTTAAACGATCAAAGACGCCGCCAAGGCGGTCACTTAATTTTTCAAACATATGGACCTCCTTATAACTTCAAACCAAAGGCTTTTATTCTTCTTCATATCATAAGCGCCAAACAAAAAATCGCCGGTGGGCGAAAACTCGCTGACCAGCGTTGCAAAACAACATAAGATATGAGGAAGACTGTGCTTCGGTGGCTTGCGCTAATGTAATAATATTATTTTTGCAAACTATTTTTTACATTATTTACGCAAATAAATCAATTTTAACCAAATATTGAGTATTTTTATTGCATGGGAGGAATATGGACAATGATAAAAACCAATTAGAGCATAATGTTGGCGATATTAGCCCACAAAATTCAGCTTCTTCTGCAACAGATTTTCTGAGCAAGAGATTAATGTCATATGGCTTATACGCTGGCGCATTAATATTATTTGTAGGAATAGGCAGCCGTGTAGGGGCTGAGACTTTACGTCTATTCATGGGTAATTCCCAAGGTGCTGATCAAGCTATGGTCACGGCTCTGATTTTAAACATTGCTCTAATTTTACTTATTTGGCGCAGAACAGCATCATTAAAAGATGAAGTTGATATATACAAAAAAGCCGAAGTGAGAGCACAGCACCTTGCTGTGACAGATCCGCTTACAAATCTTTATAATCGCCGCGCCGTTAAAGAAAAGACAGTCGAGCTAAGTTCACGAGCTTCAAGACGCGGTAAAACAATTGCATTTTTAATGATTGATTTGGATGGCTTTAAAAAAGTAAATGATCTTTATGGTCATGATAGCGGTGACCATCTGTTACGTGAAGTTGCTGATCGCATGCGTGATATTTGTCCACCTAGCAGCATATTATCACGTTTAGGCGGCGATGAGTTCGGTGTTTGTGTTGTTTTCGAACCTGAATATCCAGAAACAATCGATCGTCTTGCAGAAGATATTATAGAATCGCTAGCAAAACCCGTTACCATTGATGGAACATCACATAATATCACAGCATCAATCGGCGTAAGTCGCCCTGATTTTGATTGTGATAGTATCGACATGCTTATCCGCCGCGCCGATATTGCTCTATATGCCGCAAAGAAAAACGGTAAAAATGGCTATAACTGGTTCGAAGGCGGCATGGAAATTGAACTGCGTACTCGTAATAGTTTAGAAGCCGATATTAGAAACGCCATTCCAAACGAAGAATTTGTACCATATTTTGAGCAACAAGTTGATCTTGCTACTGGCAAATTGGTAGGTTTTGAAATGCTAGCCCGTTGGGTGTCTCCCATTCGCGGCCTCATCTCTCCCGATGAATTTATTCCTGTGGCAGAAGAAACAGGAATGATTGGCGATCTCTCTATGAGCATCATTCGTAAAGCATTGATAGAAGCTAAAGATTGGGATCCATCACTCTCAATATCTGTAAATATTTCACCAGTGCAATTGCGTGACCCTTGGCTTGCGCAAAAAATTGTTAAGCTACTCGTAGAAACAGGGTATCCTGCCAATCGTCTGGAAGTTGAAATAACCGAATCTTCTCTTTTCAAAAACCTAAGCTTGGCACAATCTATTGTCGGTAGTCTTAAAAACCAAAATATTAAGATTGCCCTCGATGATTTCGGAACTGGTTACAGCTCCCTCTCCCATTTACGCGCACTACCATTTGATCGCATCAAAATTGACCGCAGCTTTATCTCATCAATGAATGATAATAGCGAGAGCGAAGCAATCGTAAATGCAATTGCCGGTCTTGGTGCCAGCCTATCTGTGCCAATTACTGCCGAAGGTATCGAAGATGATAGCGTTATTGAACGCCTCAACGCCCTTGGTTGTACCAAAGGTCAAGGTTATCTCTATGGTAAACCTCTCTCAATTGAAGACGCCCGTAAATTGCTTGTGAAAAACAACCTTATCCCTAGCAAGCGGAACTCAGAAAAAAGATCACAAGGACTTTCATCTGACACGTCTGAAGAAATTATAGAACATAAAGCAGCTTCATAAGTTTTTTTTAATGACATCTTTGCTATATTAGGGCGTAAAAGGCTGGACTTAACATTAAGCTACCCTTAAATCGCAAGCATGAATTTAGGGACTTTTAACAAAATGCATGGCCTTGGCAATGATTTCATCATTGTCGATGAGCGTATTATGCAAGTCCCAATTGACCGCAAAAAAATTGCTGCTTATTCAAACCGCTATACAGGAATTGGCTGCGATCAATTCATTATCCTTATGGATAGCCATATTGCCGATGTGAAAATGGAAATATATAATAATGATGGTAGCAAAGTTGGCGCCTGCGGCAATGCCTCGCGCTGCGTCATCGCATTATTAGGACAAGATGCATCAATTGAAACAGAAGGCGGACTAATCTCTGGTCAAAAACTCGATACTCAAGTTGAAATGAATATGGGTACGCCCAGGTTCGAATGGCAAGACATTCCCCTCGCCTACGCGATGGATAGCGGCAATCTACCAGTTGAATGGGAAAAACTAAATAGCGGCTTTTGCGTTAATGTCGGCAATCCACATATCATTTTCTTTGTGGATGATATGGAATCGATTGATATAAAAACTATCGGCTCAATCATCGAAAATGACGCGATATTTCCTGAAAAAATTAATGTGAATATCGCCTCCATAAATAATGGTGAGATTGATCTGAAGGTTTGGGAACGCGGCGCAGGTTTAACTCAAGCATGCGGCACAGGCGCCTGCGCCACTGCCGTGGCTGCTATTTCCAAGAAATTGGTATCATCACCCGTGCAAGTCAACCTTCCAGGCGGGATGCTGACAATAACTTGGTCAGGTGATAATATATTGATGCGCGGTGACACCGTTAATGTCTTTAAAGGTGAGATTGATTGGGATGCTTTTTAATGAGCAACCAGTCTAAATCACACGTCATCACTATGGGATGCCGCCTTAACATGGCAGAGAGCAACGCCATGCTGCAACAATTGCAGTCCCAAGAAGAAAATGACGATGTGATCATTGTCAATAGCTGCGCTGTTACCAATGAGGCTGTTCGCCAAACCCGTCAAGCCGTTCGCCGCGCAAAACGTGATAATCCATCTACAAAAGTTATTGTGACGGGATGTGCCGCACAAGTTGACCCCGATATGTTTGCACAAATGCCCGAAGTATCAAAGGTTATAGGCAATAGCGAAAAACAAAATATCAACCAATTTCTTATTGATAATAATGATATAGTCGTCAGCGATATTATGCAGGTAAAGCAAACCGCCCCCCAATTGGTTTCCACTTTTTCTGGTAAATCACGCGCATTTGTTGAGGTGCAAAATGGGTGCGATCATAGATGTACATTTTGCATAATCCCTTATGGACGCGGTAACAGCCGCAGTGTACCCAGCGGCAAAGTCGTCGATCATATCAAAAAATTGGTCGATGAAGGTTTTCAAGAAATTGTCTTAACAGGCGTTGATGTGACCAGCTATGGCCCTGATCTGCCCGGAGATAATAATTTAGGGCAATTGCTCGAACGTATCCTAAAACATGTGCCTATGCTGCGCCGTTTGCGTATGTCATCGATTGATGGCGTAGAAATTGACGAGCGCATGTTCGATATATTGAGTAGCGAAAAACGGGTCATGCCGCATCTACATCTCTCGCTGCAATCAGGCGATAATATGATATTAAAAAGGATGAAACGTCGCCACAGCCGCGAAGACGCCATAGATTTGGTACAGCGGCTTAAATCAAAACGCCCCGAAATTGCTATTGGTGCAGATATTATTGCAGGATTTCCGACCGAGGATGAAGCTATGTTTGAAAATAGCCGAGCATTAATCCGTGAATGCAAAATTGTGCATGGACATATTTTTCCTTTCTCTCCGAAAAAAGGCACACCCGCTGCGCAAATGCCGCAAGTCGATAAGCAGGTGATAAAAGAAAGAGCAAAGATATTACGACAAGATTGCAAGGATATAGCTGATAAATGGCGTACATCGCTTGTCGGATCATCACAAAAAATATTAATTGAAAAAGGCGGAATTTCTGGTCATGCGGAAAATTTTGCTTATACAAAACTCAAAGATGAAAAGCCTTATAGCTCTAGTGCATCGAATATCGAAGGCAATATTGTCGATGCAAAAATTATAGGACTTGAAGGCGAGAACCTATTGGCGGAAATGCTATAATGAATGAAGACGAAGAAGAAAGATATGACCCCCGATATGAAATCAAAGAAAGCTGGAAAAGCAAGCTTTTTGGCGGTTTAAAGAAAAGTTCTAGCAAATTATCGGGCAATATTACAGGCCTTGTAGGCAAAGCCAAATTAGATGATGCAACGCTCGATGATATCGAAGAAGCGCTAATCGTATCAGACCTTGGCCCTGAAACTGCTATGCAAATCCGCGATAAAATAGCCAGTGAAAGATTTGAAAAGAATTTGGACGATGATGGTATAAGAAATATCATCAAAAATGAAATTACCGATATATTATCCCCTATAGCAAAACCTATCGAGGTAGATGCCTTCCCTCGTCCGCATGTGATATTGGTGATTGGTGTTAATGGCGTTGGAAAAACAACAACCATTGCTAAAATGGCCAATCTCTTCCTTGAAGAAGATTATGGTGTGATGCTTGCCGCAGGTGATACATTTCGAGCTGCGGCCATTGGTCAATTGCAAGAATGGGCGCAGCGATTGGGCGTGCCGATTGTATCGGGCAAACAAGGCGGTGATGCTGCGGGTATTGTTTTTGATGCTGTTCAGCAAGCAACACAAGAAGGCATTGATGTCTTGATCGTTGATACAGCAGGTAGATTACAAAACAAAAGCGAGCTTATGGATGAACTCGCCAAAATTAAGCGGGTATTGGGCCGTATTAACCCTGCGTCTCCGCACGATATTATATTGGTATTAGATGCAACAACAGGGCAAAATGCACTATCACAAATTGAGGTATTCAAAGAAATCGCTGGTGTTACTGGTCTTATCATGACCAAATTAGACGGCAGCGCACGCGGCGGCATATTAGTAGCTGCCGCCAAGCAATTTGGATTACCCGTTCATGCCATTGGCGTTGGTGAGACGATTGATGATCTTCGCCCTTTTGAGGCCGAAGATTTTGCCAAAGCCCTCTCAGGAGTTGACGAATAATGTCTGATGAAAATGACAGTAAAGAAGTAAAACCTAAGAATGGTTTTTTAAACTTCATGCTCGACTTTGGGCCATTATTACTATTTTTCGGTGCCTTTAAATATTTTAGTAGCGATAATGACCCGTTACGCGGCCCATTGGCAAGTACGGCCGTATTCATGGTCGCAATCATCATTGCTATGATCGTTGCTAAAATCAAATTGGGCAAAATATCACCCATGATGTGGCTTTCTTCTGTACTTGTTATTGGTTTCGGAGCGTTAACATTATACTTCAATGATCCTAGATTCTTACAAGTGAAACCTACTATTATTTATAGCTTTTTTGCATTGCTTTTAATAGGCGGATATTTACGCAAAAAACCTATGCTTAAATATGTATTTGAACAAGCTTTTGAAGGTGTTAATGCCGAAGGTTGGCTCAAATTATCGCGCAATTGGGGTATATTTTTTATAGCAATGGCTATTGCCAATGAGCTAATTTGGCGGAGTTTTTCATTTGATACATGGACAACAATTAAAGTATTCGGCTTTACAGCTATAAGCTTTATATTTACGCTTGCAAATATTCCAATGTTGTTAAAGCATGGACTGAACCTAGGGATTGAAGAAGAACATGAATAGAATATCATTATATTTAACCCTTATTCTAGCACTTATGGCTTCGTCAGCACAATTATCGGCACAAGATAATGATACCGAACACAAAAACTCAGAACTTGAAGCAAAAAGTGACCGGTTTTTCAAAACTTTAGCCGCAAATGACTATGAAAAGGCATATGCAGATTTATTTTCAAACTCGGTGTTAATTAATTCCAATGCAACACAAGTGGAAAATCTAATTCGACAAACCAAAGTAGCATCTGAACTTTATGGCGGCATATCAAAATGTAACCTTGCTAAACAAAAAACAATGGCAGAGCTTGTGCATTCACAAGTCTACATCTGCCAACATGAACACTCTTTGACACGCTGGGATATTATTTACGGTGAAACAAGCAATGGTTGGTCTTTACTTAATATCTCATTTAACGATCAAATATCTGATTTTTAATTCATCATTCCAGCTCTAATATCACCGCATCAACGGCAAGGCTTTCTCCTTGTTCAGCATTGATAGACTTTACTGTCCCAGCTTTTTCAGCGCGTAATATATTCTCCATTTTCATCGCTTCAACAGTTGCAAGCGGCTGTCCAGCCTCAACCTTATCCCCCTCGCCCACATGCAGCGCAGTAATCAAACCCGGCATAGGACATATCAAATATTTTGAGAGATCAGGCGGTATTTTTTCAATCATATGCGCTTCGAGGGCCGCAATATGTGCTGGAATACAAAGCGCCTCATGCTTAGCACCACGCGTTGTGAAATGCCATTTCACGCCTTTTCGCGCAATTTGAACACTGAGATCACCAGCATCACCGCTGGTGCGGGCTAATCTATTACCAACTTCCCAATCCCATGTTCCCATGACATCATGGCCATCAACTTCAGCGCCACCCGTCTTGAGCAGCACATCATAGCGCCGCTCTCCAATTTTCACCATCCAAGCAGACGAAGGATGCGGCAATTGACCTATTTGTCCTGATATTTTGCGATTGCGCACTTGCTGGGTAAATTCGGCCCCTGCAAATAAGGCTGCCAAGTGGAGCATATGATCATCGCTCGATGGTGCACCTTGAAACCCATCGGGATATTCTTCGGCAATAAAGCCCGTGGTTATATCACCCGATTGAAAGCGCGGATGTTGCATTAATGCTGATAGAAAATCGATATTATGATTGAGACCATCTATTTCAAATTCATCCAAAGCCATGACCTGCTTATCGATCGCGTCTTTGCGGGTTTCCCCATGGGTGATGAGTTTAGCAATCATAGGATCATAATGGATACTCACTTCACCGCCCTCGTGCACACCATCATCGACGCGAACGCTTTCGGATTCTGCGGGCGGGTTATAGCGCGATAAGCGCCCAATAGACGGTAAAAACCCGCGATAGGGGTCTTCGGCATAAATGCGGTTTTCAATCGACCATCCCATAATCGGAACGTCATCTTGGCGCATGGTAAGTTTCTCGCCATAGGCCACGCGGATCATCTGTTCGACCAAATCAACCCCCGTAATGTATTCGGTAACAGGATGCTCCACTTGCAGGCGGGTGTTCATCTCAAGGAAGTAAAAGCTCTCACCGCTGGGGTCTGCACCCGATACGATTAATTCCACCGTGCCTGCGCTATGATAATCCACCGCACGGGCCAGTGCGGCGCACTGCTCGCCCATAGCTTTGCGCATCTTGGGCGTCACAAAAGGCGAAGGCGCTTCTTCAACAACCTTCTGATGGCGGCGCTGAATGCTACATTCGCGTTCATTGAGATAGAGAATATTGCCATGTTTATCACCCAATATTTGAATCTCAATATGGCGCGGATTTTCAATGAATTTCTCAATAAAGACACGATCATCGCCAAAGCTGTTTAAACCTTCGCGCTTGGTCGCTTCAAAACCCTCGCGCACATCTTGTTCATTGTAAGCAAGACGCATCCCCTTGCCGCCGCCGCCTGCTGATGCTTTCATCATCACGGGATAGGTGATTTCACCTGCGATACGCACCGCATGCTCTGTATCCTCTATTTCACCGACAAATCCAGGCACAACATTGACTCCCGCTTCTAGTGCGAGTTTTTTCGATTCAATCTTATCACCCATAGCAGCAATAGCGCCAACGGGCGGGCCAATAAAGGCGATGTTTTCAGCGGCTAAGGCCTCTGCAAAGCTCGTGCGTTCAGAGAGAAATCCATAGCCAGGGTGCACCGCTTCCGCCCCTGTTTCTTTGCAGGCTGCGATGATTTTTTCGGCAACCAAATAGCTTTCTGATGCAGGAGAAGCGCCTATATATATCGCTTCATCGGCCATTTCGACAAAGGGGGTGTTCTTATCTGCATCGCTATAAACCGCGACCGTTGCTATGCCCATTTTTTTCGCTGTGCGTATGATACGGCATGCAATTTCACCGCGATTGGCAATTAGGATTTTTTTGAACATTCTCTCATGCTTTCGATAATTATTTGCAATTTAGCTGCCCAGAGCGCTTTAATCTTACTTCTAAATCAACAGGTAGTTTTTTAATAAAACCAATGCTTAAACTGACTCTGGGACTATCAGAAAATTGCGATTTCAATGTGAAACGAATATTACGGCCATCTTCAATCTCGCCTTGCCAGCATGATTTCGTACCATATTTATCCGAAGTATTTTTGCTCTTCAGCAATAGAAAAGTTGATATTTCTTGCCGTGCCAATTGATGGTCAAACTCATCATCAACCGCAAATTCAAATTCACAAGCTGGATCAACCACCGAGAAAGTGCTAGAAGGCAAATATTGATAGCGGATTATGCCTTGATCTGCGCTCCAGCTATCACCGCGGCCTAATTTGCTATCGCGCTCCTTTCGGTTCTTTTTCCAATCTATGCCGCTTGCGTCCATCGCCGCGAAAAAGGATTCAGAATCAGGTAATGGCTTGAAACATATGTCCTTGAATGTCTCAAACGATCGTTCAAAACTGGTTTGTACTCCTTCATTCGCCTGAATCGGCGATGTTAAAAGCGCGGCCATCACACCATAAAAGAGCGGTTTCTGAACCATCATCCCTCTAACGCCAAATCAGCCAGCGCCTTGGTTCGGCGTTTAGTCTCATTCTCCAAGCAGCTATAGCGCAACAAAGGCTCTGCACTGCCTCCGCGAAAACGATAGGATTCGGTTAAACAATGGCTATCGCGAAAAGCAATCCAATGACGCTGCGCCTCTAGCAATGCCTCTACATATCCGATGCGACCATCCTCATCTTGGCTCTTATCCAAATCCTTCATATGGTTATGGGTGATTTTCCATTGCGCATTAAGTTTTTTATCCGCAGCTTGATAGGCTTCATAGGCATAGACATTCATCTGATGCTGCGATGACAGATCATCACAAGGCTTAACGGTGCCGTCTGTTGCAGCAGCTTGTATTAGTAAGAGCGCTAACAGATTCACTCTGCCGCCTCCAAAGTCCCCTTACATGCACCTTTTTCCGCTCTTAAGGGTTCTTCACCTTGCAGCGCGGTCAAGCCAAGACGATCAAATAATGCCGCATCGCTATCATCACCCGCATTGGGTGCGGTAAGCAATTTATCACCCGTAAAGATACTGTTCGCGCCCGCCATAAAACAGAGCGCCTGCGTGGCCTCGCTCATGCTTTCACGGCCAGCAGACAGACGCACCATGCTCATCGGCATTGTGATGCGGGCAGCGGCTACCGTGCGGACAAATTCTATATCATCAATTTTGGCTATCGGCGTATCGGCCAGCATATCGCCCAAAACTGTTCCTTTAACGGGAACAAGCGCATTAACGGGAACGCTCTCTGGATGCGCGGGCAGTGTTGCCAATGTATGGATGAAGCCAACACGATCTTCGCGGGTTTCGCCCATCCCAACAATACCGCCGCTGCATACATTAATGCCGCTGTTGCGCACATGATCGAGCGTTTCAAGACGGTCCGACATTTTGCGCGTTGAAATGGCGCGTTCATAATATTCTGGGCTGCTATCGATATTATGATTATAATAATCAAGGCCAGCTTCGGCCAGCATATCGGCCTGTTTTGGTGAGAGCATCCCCAGCGTCATACAGGTTTCCATACCCATTTCGCGCACGCCTTTTACAATTTCAACGATAGCTGGCATATCGCGATCTTTGGGGTTGCGCCAAGCTGCACCCATACAAAAGCGCTGCGAGCCATTATCTTTGGCTTGGGCGGCGGATTGTAAAACTTGCCTTACGTCCATAAGCTTGGTGGCTGCAACGCCGCTATCGGCATGCACACTTTGGCTGCAATAGCCGCAATCTTCGGGACAACCACCCGTTTTGATGGAGAGCAATGTGCAAAGCTGCACTTCATTGGGCTTATGATGTTCGCGGTGTACCGCCATAGATTGCGCCATGAGATCGCCAAAAGGCATATCAAATAATGTTGCGATTTCTTCGCGGGTCCAATCGGTACGAATTTCCATCACTCTTCCTCATTTATTGGCGGCATATTATGCCCCATCAATCTCAATATATCAGCAGCACATTCCACAATATTGCTGCCTGGACCATAGATACCGACAACACCGCTGTCACGCAGATATTGATAATCTTGCGGCGGAATAACCCCGCCCGCAAATACCTTCACATGCCCAAGATCATTCTCTTTGAGCAATTTGATAAGCTCTGGTATCAATGTTTTATGCCCAGCGGCAAGGCTAGATGCACCCACAGCGTCCACATTTTCTGATTTTGCTAGCTGCATAGTTTCTTCTGGTGTTTGAAACAATGGCCCAGAAATCACATCAAAACCCATATCAGTAAAGGCACTCGACACCACATTTGCGCCGCGATCATGGCCATCTTGTCCCATTTTAGCGACCAATATCTTGGGCTTGCGGCCAAGACGCTGTGATACAGCATCGATACCATCCACTACCAATGCATATTGCGGATCACCTTCATAGGCTGCGCCATATATCCCTTTCACGGGTGTTGGTTTGGTTGCATATCGACCAAAAGCAGCCTCCATTGCATCCGATATTTCACCCAATGATGCCCGAAGCCGTGCGGCATTAACGGCAAGGGCCAGCAAATTATTAGACATATCCGTTCGTGTTGAGCTTGTCGAAACACCGTCATCGACAGGCTCAGGGCGAACGGTGCTATTTTTATCGGCAGTGATATTAGACATATCCGTTCGTGTTGAGCTTGTCGAAACACCGTCATCCCCTTCGACTGGCTCAGGGCGAACGGTGCTATTTCTTGCGGCATCAGTTATAGCCTGTAGAGCGGCCTGACAAGCGGCTTCATCGCGTGCATCGCGCATAGATTGCAGACGCTTTATCTGACCGTCACGAACCCTCGCATTATCAACCTCTAGGGTTTCGAGCTGCTCTTCATCATCGAGCACATATTTATTTACACCAACAATAACATCATCGCCTTTATCAACCCGCGCTTGCCGTCCTGCTGCCGCTTCTTCGATCATCGCTTTGGGCCAACCATCGGCCACAGCTTTGGCCATACCGCCTTCTGCAATCACTTTTTCAATAATTTTCCAAGCCTTATCTACCAATTCTGACGTCAAGGCTTCAACATAATAGCTGCCACCCAGAGGATCGACGACTTTGGTGATACCTGCTTCTTCTTGCAATATAATCTGTGTGTTACGAGCAATTCTTGCGGAAAAATCTGTAGGCAGTGCAATCGCTTCATCCAGTGCATTGGTATGCAAAGATTGGGTGCCGCCCAATGTCGCGGCCATCGCCTCTATGGTGGTGCGCACCACATTATTATAGGGGTCTTGCTCGGTCAGCGAAACGCCTGAGGTCTGACAATGGGTGCGCAGCATTTTAGAACGTTCTGACTTTGCTCCCAAATCGCTCATAACGCGGTGCCATAATGTGCGCGCTGCACGCAATTTAGCCACCTCCATAAAGAAGTTCATACCAATACCGAAAAAGAAGCTCAAACGCCCTGCAAATGCATCAATATTTAGGCCCGTTTCCATCGCTTGCCGCGCATATTCGCGGCCATCGGCAATGGTAAAGGCCAATTCCTGTACCGCTGTCGCCCCTGCTTCGTGCATATGATAGCCCGAAATCGATATGCTGTTAAATTTGGGCATATTAGCGGATGTATAGGCGATAATATCCGATATAATCCGCATCGATGGTGCGGGCGGATAAATATAGGTATTGCGCACCATAAATTCTTTTAAAATATCATTTTGGATCGTTCCCGCCAATTGGTCTTGCGAAACGCCCTGCTCTTCCGCGGCGATGATATAAAATGCTAAGCAAGGTATAACCGCCCCATTCATCGTCATCGATACCGACATTTTATCAAGCGGAATTTGATCAAACAAGATTTTCATATCTTCAACGCTGTCAATCGCAACGCCCGCTTTACCAACATCACCAACGACGCGCGGATGATCGCTATCGTAGCCGCGGTGCGTCGCCAGATCAAAAGCAACAGAAAGCCCCTTTTGCCCTGCCGCCAAATTACGCCGATAAAAAGCATTGCTCTCCTCAGCCGTTGAAAAGCCTGCATATTGGCGGATAGTCCATGGGCGCCCTGCATACATGCTCGCTTTAACACCGCGCGTAAACGGGCCAAAACCAGGCAATCCTGGATCAGCAGCATCGGCATCAGTATAAAGCGGTTTAACCTCTATGCCCTCGGGGGTTTCCCAATTAAGATCACGGCCCTTTACTTCCTTATCGGCCAGAGCTTCCCAATCATTGATAGTAGGCTTATCTGATATCTGCTTATCGCTCATTATTGTCCTTTAAACTGCGCTTTGCGTTTTTGCAGAAAGCTTATCGCGCCCTCGCGTGCATCTTGGCTATCGCCTGCAATTAGTTGGTTTTCAGCCTCTATACGCAGCGCGCTGGCATAATCACTCTCTAACGCAGCAGCCAAGCCTTGGCGCATTAATCCAATAGCAACGGTTGGGCCATTGGCCAAACGAGCAGCCAAAGCAGTGGCTTCATCCAACAGCGCATCATTTTCCACGCATTTATATATTAATCCCCAATCAGCCGCTTTTTCACCACCAATTTTCTCGCCCAATAGCATCATTTCTGTGGCTCTCGCTTTACCCACCAATCGCGTAAGCATCCAAGAAGCACCGCCATCTGGAACCAGCCCGATATTGACAAAGGCTTGCAGAAAATAGGCCGATTGACCTGCAATGGCAAAATCACTGGTCAGAGCAAGACTGCACCCCACACCCGCTGCTGGACCATTCACCGCCGTAACAATAGGGATAGGCAGCTTTGATAATTTCATCATCATTGGATTGTAAGATCGCGTGAGTGATTTATAGGCATTTTGTCCGCCCGTCACATCACCGCTTGCACCTGCTGCTAGATCTGCACCAGAACAAAATGCACGTCCCTCGCCTGTTATGAGCAAGGCCCGTGCTTCACGCAAATGATCGAGCGCATCAGAGATATCATCGGCCATTTGCGGCGGCATAGCGTTTAATCGCTCGGGCCTATTGAGCGTAATGGTTGCTATATTATCGGAAACTTCAAATTTGATTGTTTCATAATTCATCAATACGCATCCTCTTTTGGTGTTTCCATAATCTCAGTAAGCATCCCGCCCATATCTTTTGGGTGAACAAAAAATATCATCGTACCATGCGCACCGATGCGCGGTTCGCCCAATATACGCTTACCCAATGCTTCAAACTCGGCTTTAGCCGCCATAATATTGGGCACTTCAAAACAGATATGATGCTGTCCGCCCAAAGGGTTTTTCGCCAAAAAACCATGGATAGGGCTATCGGTATTAAGCGGCTCAATCAGCTCAATCTGCGTGCCGTTCATTGCGCCGTCATTGGGCGTGTCAACGAAGCAAACTTTAACGCCTTGTTCGGGCATATCAAACGGCTCTGATATATGCGCCGCGCCCATGACATCACGCCAATGAATGATGCTATCAGCAATAGATGGCGTTGCTACGCCAATATGATTTAAGCGTCCTAGTTTCATTGGGGTTGTTCCTTTGCCTTTGAATGCAAAAGTTTATGCGCGATGGGCGCGATTATAGAGCCAATTACAACGCCAAAGATACCGCTCAAGAATGCGAATATAAACCATTCGACAAAACCCACCCAGCTTTCAGGGGATAGTCCAATTACGAATTTTGATACAATATCAATCAGATGCTCTGGTCCATGCCATCCCAAAACGGCAATGTTATGCACCAGCAGTCCGCCGCCAACCCAAGCCATAGCCAGCGTGCCAATGATAGAGATGGTGGTGAGGAGTTTGGGCATAAACGCTACCAGTCCGCGACCAAAACTTGCCAAAGCGCCAGCTTTTTCGCGTGCCAAATGCAGCCCCACATCGTCCATTTTTACGATCACGGCCACCGTGCCATAAACAACCACAGTGATAACCAGACCAATTAAGGCCAAGACTAAACCCTGTTGCCACCAAACCTCATCCGCGACTTCCGAAAGCGCGATCGCCATAATTTCTGCGGATAATATGAGATCAGTACGAATGGCGCCCTTGACCATTTCTTCTTCGCGCTCTGGCCCGCTATCTAATGCTGCGGTTTCATGCAAATTGGTTTCATCAACATGAAATAATTCCAATATCTTTTCCGCCGCCTCATAACAGAGAAAAAGCCCGCCAATGATAAGAATGATCGGGATTAAAAATGGCGCAAATTGCCCCAGCAAAACGGCTATCGGCAGCAAAATGACCATTTTATTGAATATCGACCCGCGCGCTATACGCCAAATCATCGGCAGTTCACGCGCAGGCGAGAATCCCGTTACATAGCTGGGCGTTACCGCGGCATCATCAATCACCACGCCAGCGGTCTTCGTGCCTGCTCGCGCTGCGGCTGCACCTATGTCATCGATTGAGGCCGCTGCGACTTTTGCAATAGCAGCAACATCATCCAATAAAGCGACTAATCCTGATGGCACAACATTTTATCCTTAACGTTCTTCATTTTATCATTCTAATCTTTTTCAATTCTTAGTTCTACTATTCCCACTATCGTCATTGCGAGTGCAACGAAGCAATCTCCCCAACATCATCCCTCACTTCCACCATCGTCATGCTGAACTTGGTTCAGCATCCATTTATGAAACCAATACAGCCTTCTAGTTTCAATAGACCCTGAAACAAGTTCAGGGTGACGAGTTTGTGTGAAAATAGACATAAATTTAATTTCTACCACCTCATAACTGGATATTATCCACCTTATAATGGAATATTATCATGTTTTTTCCACGGGTTTTCGAGCTGTTTATTGCGCAACTTACGAAGGCCCAGAGCGATACGTTTGCGTGTATTGTGCGGATGGATGATATCATCGATAAAGCCTTTTTGTGCCGCAATGAAAGGATTGGCAAAGCGATCTTCATATTCAGCAGTACGCACGGCAATTTTTTCATCATCGCCAATGTCCGAGCGGAATATGATTTCCACCGCGCCCTTTGCGCCCATCACAGCAATTTCCGCGCTCGGCCATGCATAATTTAAATCACCACGAAGATGCTTGGACGCCATGACGTCATAGGCTCCGCCATAGGCTTTGCGCGTAATAATAGTGATTTTGGGTACAGTTGCTTCACCATAAGCGAATAATAATTTCGCGCCATGTTTGATAATCCCGCCATATTCTTGCGAAGTACCAGGTAAGAATCCAGGCACATCAACAAAGGTAACAATGGGTATTTCAAACGCATCACAAAAGCGCACAAAGCGCCCTGCTTTTTTTGACGCATTAATATCTAAGCACCCCGCCAAAACCATTGGTTGATTGGCAATAATCCCCACAGTACGCCCCTCGATACGACCAAATCCAATGATGATATTGCCTGCATGATCGGGTTGCACTTCAAAGAAATCTTCCTCATCAACAGTTTTCTGAATGATTTCGTGCATATCATAAGGCTGGTTAGCATTATCGGGGATGATAGTGTCTAAGCTAGGAATTTCGCGCATCGCATCATCGCCTGTGGGCCGCTCTGGATGTTCTGACCGGTTATTCTCTGGCAGAAAATCAAAGAAATCACGCGCCGCCAGCAAAGCCTCTATATCATTATCATAGGCATTATCGGCCACACCTGATTTAGACGTATGCGTGGTTGCACCGCCCAATTCCTCTTGCGTTACCACTTCATTGGTGACGGTTTTTACTACATCAGGGCCAGTCACAAACATATAGCTGCTATCTTTGACCATGAAGATAAAGTCGGTCATGGCGGGGGAATAAACCGCTCCTCCCGCACATGGCCCCATAATGAGGCTGATCTGCGGAACAACTCCCGATGCTAATACATTGCGCTGAAACACCTCGGCATAGCCGCCCAATGATGCCACGCCTTCTTGGATACGCGCACCGCCGCTATCATTAATGCCGATAATGGGCGCACCGACTTTCATGGCATTGTCCATTAATTTGCAGATTTTTTTGGCGTGATTTTCAGATAGTGATCCTCCAAATACTGTGAAATCTTGGCTATAAACATATATAAGGCGGCCATTAATTGTACCGCTGCCCGTGACAACGCCATCACCTGGAATTTTGGTTTCTTCCATACCAAAATCAACGCAACCATGTTCGACATACATGTCAAATTCTTCAAAACTACCTTCATCAAGCAAAACATTAATACGTTCGCGCGCCGTTAATTTGCCCTTTTTATGCTGTGCATCGATACGCTTTTGACCGCCGCCCATTCGAGCCGCCTCACGTTTTTTTTCCAACTGCTCAACAATTTTACTCATATGCATCCCCAGACATAGTTAGATTAAATAGAATTTAATCGCGTAATTAAAATTCGGCAACTTTTTATTTTAAAAGCACTAATTCTTCTGCCATCGACGGATGCAGCGCAACCGTATTATCAAAATCTGCTTTCGTTAACCCTGCGACAACGCAAACAGCAGCAGCTTGGATAATCTCAGCCGATTCTGGGCCAATCATATGGATACCCACCACCTTTTCATTATCGCCAGCAGTCACCATTTTATAAAGGCCGCGCTCCATCCGCCCCGAAACAACATTTTTCATCGGCCTAAAATTACTGCGATAGACATTAACGCTATCGCCATATTCATCGCGTGCGGCCACTTCTGTCATGCCAACCGATGCGATGGGCGGGCTAGAGAATACTGCCGATGCAATATTGTCATAGCTTATGGTGCGCGGGTTACCTCCAAAAACCGTATCAGCAAAAGCATGGCCTTCACGAATGGCAACAGGCGTTAATTGCACACGATTGGTGACATCACCTACGGCATAAATAGATGGAACTGAGCTCTGATTATATTCATCAACCTTGATCGCGCCATGTTTATCCAATGCAACGCCGACATCCTCTAGGCCAAGGCCCTTGCTATTCGGCGTTCGGCCAGTTGCAACTAAGACCTGATCAAATATCGCCGCATCACCGCCATCGCTGAATGAGACTTTGAACGAACCATCATCTAATTTTTCAATTTTCTCCAGCGAGGCATTGAGCCGCAAATTCATATGCTTTGACTTGCTAATCTCAATCAAACGCCCAACAATTTCTTGATCATAGCTGCGCAATAATACATCCGATCGGTTGGCAAGCGTCACGTCGCTGCCAAATGCATGAAATATACCCGCAAATTCATTGGCAATATAACCGCCACCAACAACCAGTAGGCGCTTTGGTTGCTCCTCTAAATGAAATATCTCATTCGAAGTAATAGCATGTTCAGCGCCTTCGCATGAAGCAGAAACTGGCCATCCGCCCGTACATACTAATATGGTTTTAGCCGTGATTTTCTCACCGCTCGCAGTTTGCACTTCATTGGGTCCTGTAACCGTTGCGCGTTCCTTGATAAGGGTGACATCGTTGCTACCCAATGTTTCGCCATAAAGTCCTTCAAGGCGATCAATGTCTTTTTGTACCAAATCGCGCAAACGTCCCCAATGAAACACGGGGTTTTCAATATCCCAACCAAAGCTCTCTGCTTCGCTTAAATCTTCGGCAAAATGCGCACCATAAGATAGCATCTTTTTAGGAACACATCCCCGAATAACGCAGGTACCACCAACGCGATATTCCTCTGCTAGAGCAACCTTTGCACCATGCGATGCAGAAATACGCGCCGCTCTGACGCCGCCAGAGCCTGCTCCAATGACAAATAAATCATAATCAAACATAGCTCTTTTTTCCTTATAATCTTGCAATATTATTCTGTTGAAATGGAATCGGTTAAATATCGACTAATTGTAATATAATTACAATGCTAATGAGATAAATAATTACTCAAATGCAGCTTTCATGAGAGCGCTTGTCGATGGGTCAAAACCCGAAGGCCCATCTTGGGATATCTGCTTGGCAATTTCCTTGCCCAATTCAACGCCAAATTGATCGAACGGATTTATACCGAGCATCACAGCATTCACAAATGTACGATGCTCATAATAAGCGATAAGCGCCCCCAATGCTGCAGGCGTCACATCATCTATCAATATTGTAGTCGAAGGGCGATTACCCTCATAAGAACGAGCCTTATCATCATTGGAACGACCCGCCATCAGCGCAGCTCCTTGCGCAAAACAATTGGTCAATAATGTTTCATGATGTGCAGGATCAAAATCATGCCCTGGCGTTTTGCTGGCGATAAATTCAACAGGAATCAAATGCGTCCCTTGGTGCAACAATTGAAAGACAGCATGCTGCGCATCAGTACCAACGCCGCCCCATGTGATCGGCGCGGACGCATAATCAATTGGCACGCCCTCCGAAGTAACGGATTTACCATTGGATTCCATCTCTAGTTGCTGCAAATAATCGGGTAAGAGACATAATCTCTCATCATAAGCAAAAACAGCGCGTGTCTGCACGCCTTTCACTTGTGTATAATAGAGATCAGCAAAAGCGGCCAGAACGGGAGCATTTTCGGATATATCGCTATTGGCAAAATGGGCATCCATTGCCGCAGCGCCTTCCAATATTTCGCTATATACTTCCCAACCCAGACCAATTGCTGCTGGAAAACCAATCGAACACCAAAGCGAATAACGCCCGCCTACATTTTCATTAAAGGGCAATATACGGCTTTCGTCGACGCCAAATTCAAGGGCCTTTTCGGGATTCGCAGTTAGAGCGATAACACGGCCTAGTGTGTCCGCTACACCTCCCTCTTGCATCCATTCCATTGCGCTTTGAGCATTCATGAGCGTTTCGGTTGTTGTAAAGGTTTTCGATGCTACTGCCAGCAGGGTTTTTTGAGGATCAAAATTTTTGACTGCTTCTGCCATTGCAGCGCCATCAACATTCGACACAATAGCGACATCATAGCGACTCTCTTCGCGCCCTAAGGCATCCATAAGCAATTTAGGACCAAGCGCACTGCCGCCAATACCAACATGCAATATATGTTTAATCTCACCCATAGCGCCTGCATCAATGGCCTCAATCAACGCTTTCATGCGGCCTTGTAGCAATTTGGCTTCTGTAACGGCCTGATCTGCGCCTATACCACGCTCAGCAATATGTAGGGCACTGCGTCCTTCGGTCGGATTAATAATAGCACCCGATAATAAGGCTTCTCTTTTGCCCAGTAAGTCCATTTCTAAGGCGATGGATTGAAATGCATCCAATGTTTCATCCGCCAAATGGGTTTTGCTCATGTCAATCCGTAAACCCGCTGCATTAAATGTAAGAGCATTCACGCGATTTTTGTCTTTATCAAAAAGTTCTAATAAGGTTTCGCTTTCATGCCTTTTCACTGCATCCCAATTTGGCATAAACACTCTCCAATCTTAATATTTTGACGTAAATGATGTGATTTGCATATATTTTATGGCCAATAGCCTCAATGCACTATAGAAAGCCAGTATATGTTGATCTAAAATTTATTAAGAAGTTTATAGTGTGAATGATAATAAGTCTAAAATAACTGATAAAACAGAGGCTAATGGCGAAGAAAATAAGAAAGCCATACGAACAAATGAGATGCAAGAATGGATTGATTACGGCAAGTTTTTGATCAAATTAGCTGTATTTATGATCATCTTGCGCAGTTTCATTGTTTCTCCGTTCAATATTCCATCAGAATCAATGCAGCCCCGCCTATTAATTGGTGACTATATTTTGGTGTCAAAATGGTCTTATGGATATTCAAAAAACAGCCTGCCATTCAGCGTTCCCCTGATTCCAGGACATATTTTCGCAAGCGAACCAGAAGTTGGTGATGTTGTCGTATTTAAAGCCCCACTGACGAATGGTCAGGATTATATAAAACGCGTAATCGGTCTACCCGGTGATATTATCCAAATGCGCGGCGGCATATTGGAAATCAATGGAGAAGCTGTCAAAAAAGAAAAAATCGATGATCTTATCATACCTATGAGCCAAGGTGTTATTGATGCAGCAACTGTCAAAACTGCGCAATCAGGTAGCAAGATATATCCATGTAGCCGTCCAGAATTTGAACGTGATAGTAAAAATGGTGGCCGTGAATGCGTATACCCACGTTTTAAAGAAACACTACCCAACGGTGTATCCTATGAAATATTAGATCTCATTCCACTTGGCGCTCTTGATTATACAGAAGCTTTTCAAGTGCCTGAAGGCAAATTATTTTTGATGGGGGATAATCGCGACCGCAGCGCAGACAGTCGCTGCCCCGCAGAAGGCAGCAATAAAAATGGCTGCTCTCCTCTGCCTGGTCGCGCCATCGGACTAGTACCACAAGAAAATTTGGTCGGAAAAGCAATGTTCACCGTATTTTCAACCGATGGCTCTGCCAATTGGATATTGCCATGGACTTGGTTTAGTGCAGCCCGTCCAGAGCGCATTGGGGATGGTTTTTGAGTAATAGTAAGTTTGAAAATTGGCTTGACGAATTACTAGATTTTTCAATCAATGATTTATCATATTATTACCGTGCTTTCACACATGGCAGCACAGGTGAAGATGATTATCAAAGAT
Source organism: uncultured Sphingorhabdus sp. (assembly GCA_947501885.1). Classification (GTDB taxonomy): domain Bacteria; phylum Pseudomonadota; class Alphaproteobacteria; order Sphingomonadales; family Sphingomonadaceae; genus Sphingorhabdus_B. The sequence goes on from CANMXN010000001.1 coordinate 481,188, forward strand.
TAGAGTTTCTGGGTGACCGCGTATTAGGCTTGGTTATTTCGCATCAAATTTATAATCGTTTTGCAAAAGAACCAGAAGGCCGTCTATCACAGCGGTTAAATTTATTAGTAGCAGGCAAAACTTGCGCTATAGTTGCACGTGAGATTAATGTCCCGCCGCATATAATCCTAGGGAAACAAGCTAGAGACGATGGCGCAAGAGATAGTGACAATGTCTTAGGCGATGTTATGGAATCACTCATTGGCGCTATTTATCTAGATCAAGGATTAGAAGAAGCACGCAAATTTATTGAAAAGCATTGGGCAGATTTAACCAATGATACGGTTGAAAAACATCCCAAATCCAGTCTTCAAGAATGGTGCGCACTGCATAAGCATAAAATGCCAATATATGAATTGGTCAGCAAAAGCGGCCCGCCTCATGCAACGCTTTTCACAATATCCGTATCGGTAAAAGGCTTTGATACGGTTTCTGCGCAAGCGAATAGCAAACAAACAGCACAAACATTAGCAGCTGAAAAATTTATGGAAAAATATTCATGACAGAAACGAATAGCCGCTGCGGGACAGTTGCCATTATCGGTGCACCCAATGCTGGAAAGTCTACATTGGTAAACGCCCTAGTTGGACAAAAGATTGCAATCACCAGTCCAAAAGCTCAAACGACGCGCACCAAAATCATGGGTGTTGCTTTGCATGAAGAAACGCAAATCATATTAATCGATACACCAGGTATTTTTGATCCACATCGACGCTTAGACCGTGCAATGGTGGCAGCTGCAAAAGAAGGTTCTGTTGATGCAGATATTATTGCGCTTATCGTTGATGGTCGCGCTGGTGCTGGTCCAAAAATTGAGCGTGTATTAAACACATTAGAACATCGTAAAGAAAAAAAATGGTTGGTGCTCAACAAAGTCGATATTGCTCGCAAAGACAAATTACTTGCTTTAACCGACAAAATTATCAACCATCAAAGCTTCGATCAGATATTTTATATCAGTGCAGAAACAGGCGATGGATTGGAAGAATTTAAAACTGCATTAGCGGTCGAAATGCCACTTTCTCCCTGGCATTTTCCCGAAGAGCAAGTCTCTGATGTAAGCGAGAGATTACTCGCAGCCGAGATTACCCGCGAACAACTATACCGCCAACTCCACCAAGAATTACCCTATGCTTGTACGGTAGAAACCGAAAAATATAACGAGCGCACAGATGGTTCTATTGAGATTCATCAACAAATTTTAGTTGAGCGCCCTACGCAAAAAGCCATTATTCTTGGTAAAGGTGGATCGCAAATAAAATCCATCGGAGAAACCGCACGCAAAGAATTAAAAGATTTGATGCAAACCCCTGTGCATCTCTATCTGCATGTGAAAGTTAAACCCGATTGGGATGAAGACCGCAGTGTTTATAACGACATTGGCCTCGATTGGGTAGAATAGGGCTTAATAGCCCTATCTTATTATTGCTCTGCTTTTTCGGTTTTCTTAGCGCTCGTTTTTTTAGCTGCAGCTTTTTTAGGAGCGGCTTTCTTTTTAGCGGGTACCTTTTTCTTTGCCGCTGGCTTCTTAGCAGTTGCCTTCTTTTTAGGCGCCGCTTTTTTACGCTTTTTCGCAGGCCCTTTGGCTGCACGATCATCAATCAATTGCGCTGCTTCTTCTAAGGTCAATTGATCCTTATCAATACTCTTTGGTATTGTTGCATTGACATTACCATCGGTCACATAAGGGCCATAGCGGCCATCCATAAGCTTAATTTCATCCTCGCTACGCGGATGCTTACCCAATATTTTAAGAGGTTCTGCTTTGGCTCGGCCGCGCCCTGGATTTTTGGCCGCATCAGCAATTTTTGCCACCGCTGCATTCATACCAATTTCAAAAACATCGTTGGTTGTATCCAATTTAGCATATTTACCATCGTGCAATAGATAAGGACCGTAACGGCCAATGGCTGCGCTAATTTCTTTGCTGGTTTCAGGATGCTCACCTATTAAACGCGGTAGAGACAGAAGTTTAATCGCCCAATCCAAATCGAAAGTTTCGGATAGAACATCCTTTGGGATTGATGCACGCTTGACTTCTTTCCCCTCACCCATCTGCACATAAGGACCAAATCGCCCACTTTTGCGCATGATAGTCAAATCTGTTTCAGGATGAACGCCCAATTCAACATCTTCACCGCCATCATCTCCCGATGCTCCAGCTTGACCAAATTTTCGGGTGAATTTGCATTCTGGATAATTATTGCAAGCCACAAAAGCGCCATAACGACCGCCGCGAAGCGCCAATTTACCATCGTCACATTTTGGGCATTTGCGTGGATCGCTACCATCTTCATTTTCGGGGAAAAGATATGGGCTTAAAAATTTATCTAATTCCGCTGTAATATCAGATGGTTTTTGTTCCATCACTTCCGCTGTTTTGGGTTTAAAGTCATTCCAAAAATCAGATAACACACGTTTATATTCTGCCTTGCCATCACTGACTTCATCTAGTTTATCTTCTAAGGCGGCCGTAAATTCATAGGCAACATAACGTTCAAAAAACCGTTCTAGAAATGCCGTTAAAAGACGCCCTGATTCCTCTGCAAAGAAACGTTTTTGTTCAATCCGTACATAATTACGATCTTTTAAAACTTGTAAGGTCGCGGCATAAGTTGAGGGTCTACCAATGCCCAATTCTTCGAGACGCTTTACCAAACTAGCCTCAGAATAACGCGGTGCTGGTTGTGTGAAATGCTGATGCTTTTCAATCAATTTTTTAACAGGTTTTTCGCCTACCAACATTGGCGGTAATAGTGTGTTGTCATCACCCTTACTATCATCACGTCCTTCTTCATAAAGTGCCATGAAACCAGGGAATTTAACAATTTGTCCATTAGCGCGTAGCTTCAATTGCCCCGTACCATCAACAAAATCTACGGCAGTACGTTCTAGCTTTGCAGCGGCCATTTGACTTGCCATAGCGCGTTTGAATATCAATCCATATAATTTGGCGTGATCACCTGATCCAACCTTATCCTTACTGAAATTTGTTGGTCGAACAGCTTCATGTGCTTCTTGTGCATTTTTGGCTTTGCTTTTGTAAATGCGTGGTTTTTCTGGCAAATAACCGCCATCATATCGATCCGTAATGGCTTTACGCGCCTCAGATATTGCGCTCGGGTCCATTTGCACGCCATCAGTACGCATATAGGTAATTGCGCCATCTTCATAAAGTTGTTGCGCAATACGCATTGTATGACTTGCAGCAAAGCCTAATTTACGTGCCGCTTCCTGTTGCAGCGTTGATGTAGTGAAGGGTGGTTGCGGATTACGTGTTGTTGGCTTGGTCTCCACACTATCAATAGTGAGACTAGCCCCATCGACCGCAAGTCTTGCATCTTCTGCAACATTCTCAGTAGCGAGCGATAATTTTTCTAACTTTTCACCTTTATAATGCGTTAAGCGGGCTTGAAATTCCTGCCCTTTATGCTCCAAATTAGATGTTATGGACCAATATTCATCACTAATAAAAGCTTCTATCTCACGCTCTCGTTCGACAATAAGGCGTAATGCAACTGATTGCACGCGCCCAGCCGATTTGGCTCCCGGTAACTTACGCCAAAGAACAGGAGATAAGGTAAATCCCACCAAATAATCAAGCGCGCGTCTAGCCAAATAAGCTTCAATAAGGTCAACATCCAACTCACGAGGTTGCGCCATTGCTTCTGTAACAGCGGCCTTTGTAATAGCATTAAAAGTAACGCGCTGCACATTGTTCGGTAACAGTTTTTTGGCTTTTAAAACTTCCATCACATGCCAACTAATGGCTTCACCTTCGCGGTCAGGATCGGTCGCAAGGATCAAACGGTCTGCTGTTTTTGCAAGATCGGATATAGCTTTAAGCTGTTTTGCCTTATCGCCATAAGGCTGCCATTTCATGGCAAATTCATTGTCTGGATCAACCGATCCATCTTTTGGGGGCAAATCACGAACATGGCCATAGGAAGCCAATACTTTAAAATCTCCACCTAGATATTTTTCAATAGTTTTGGCTTTAGCTGGTGATTCAACAATGACTAATTGCATGATATATAATAATCTTTTCTATAATATTCCTGTGTGAATTTCGCAGGAATTCCATATGTTTGGACATCCCGCTGCACGTTACGACAGAAAATTTCAAGTCTAAAATTATTATCGTTACCGCTGAAAACCCCCAGTTCATTCATTTAATTATCGAGAAAAACTAAAATTATTGATATTATTCAACCAATCTAACCCTCGCGCCAGCCGCTCTTTCCAATCGTCCAGCCAGTTCCAATTCTAATAATATCATTTGTACCATAGATACAGAATATCCTGATTGCCGAACCAATTCATCAATGGCAACAAATGTCATGCCCAATAAGGATAATATATCTCTCCTGTGATCATTATCTGGTTCATCATATTTTTCATTACTAATGTCTTGCTCGTAAGCCCCTAATTGCGATTCTGATCTATTATCCCGAACATGATTGCGGACTTCCGCTGTAAATGGTGTCAATAATTCTATTATGTCATCTGCGTTTTGAATTAATGTAGCTCCATCACGTATCAGACTGTTACAACCACGCGATCGTGGATCCAATGGTGACCCGGGAATCGCCATAACCTCACGTCCCAATTCTCCAGCCAAACGAGCAGTAATAAGCGATCCTGACTTGGGTGCTGCTTCTATCACTACTGTGCCAAGCGATAGTCCTGCGATTATTCTATTTCGATTAGGAAAATGCCTAGCTATTGGTTTTGTTCCATATCTCTCTTCGGTAAGAACCAAATCATCTTGCCCCAGACGGTCTTGCAAATCTGCATTCTCTGGCGGATAGGCTATGTTAATACCGCCTGCTATAACAGCGATTGTATGTCCCCCGCCTGCTCCTATATGTGCGGCGGTATCAATCCCTCTGGCTAGGCCAGAAACAACTATAAAATTATTTTCTCCAAGATCATGCGATAAATTTCTTGCAAATCTACAAGCGGCCGCAGACGCATTACGCGCACCAACCATAGCTACCATCGGTTTGTTTAGTAAGTCCAAATTACCGCGTGCTATCAGACAAGCAGGAGCCGATTCCATTTGCGCTAATAAATAGGGATATTGCGGCGTTCCCCAAAAAATAAGCCCAGCATCTATGCTAATGCTTTGCTCTATTTCATTTTCAATATCGGCGGGCTTGGCTAATGTTATAGCGCGACCTTTACCATGAGATGCCAATTCTGGTATAGAATTGATAGCCGCCTGCGCATTACCAAAGCGCTGCATTAATTGCCTGTAAGTTATCGGGCCAATATTCTGTGATCTTATAAGGCGCAATCGCGCAAAGGCTTCATCATCGTCTAGTCCCATAGACAACATATTATTTACTGCCCACTTTGGGTTCTTCACCTTTCAGCAATCTACCAATATTTTCTCTATGCCGCCAAATAATCAGAGCCGTACAAAGCATTAAAATAGTCGCAATTTTTGGACCACCCCAGTAAAGTGCGCTAAGCGGTGCAATGATAGATGCTAGCAGACCTGCTAATGACGATATGCGCATGATTAACAATGTCGCTATCCATATAACCGCAAATAATAGACCCACAGGCCAGCATAGTCCCAACGTTATACCAGCATAGGTGGCGACGCCTTTACCGCCCTTAAATTTCAACCACAACGGGTAAAGATGCCCTAAAAACGCGCCAATCGCGGCAGCCAGGCCAGCATCCAGAGGATTACCATATAAAAATATATTTGAGAAAAGTTGTGCCAAAAGAACAGCAGCTGTTCCTTTCAGCAAATCCAGCAATAATGTAGCCGCAGCCAGACCTTTTTTGCCAGTGCGCAGGACGTTTGTTGCCCCAATATTACCAGAACCAATAGCACGTAAATCTCCCGCGCCTGTTATACGCGTTAAAACCACACCAAATGCTATGGAACCAAGCAGATAACCCATAATAAGAAAAGGCCAAGACGCTGCAAAATCATAATTCATTGTATAAGCCCCTCCAACATATACTATTATGTATCGCTTTATAGATATACGCAAGCATGCTAATTATCTCATAGTAAATTTCTTTATCGGCTTGCCGTTTATGATATGGGCCTTTAACGCTTAATCATGACTTCAGAAATAACCCCTATTTTATTTTTAGACAGTGGTATTGGTGGCCTATCCGTGATGAAAGCCGCTGCAAAATTAATGCCTCATCAGCCGTTTTTATATGCTGCTGACTATGCTGGCGCACCTTATGGAACAAAAACTGAAGCAGAAATAGCATCACGCGTCCCTGCATTGCTTGGACGATTGACAGAACGTTATCAACCTAGCCTTATTGCTATTGCTTGTAACACCGCATGCACCATTGCATTATCGCATGTAAGGGCAGCTCTAAACATCCCAATTGTTGGGACGGTTCCCGCTATAAAACCAGCATCTCTTAAGTCTAAAAGCAAAGTAATAGGATTACTAGGTACTGATGCCACCATAAGGCAACCTTATATCGACAGATTAGCAAATACACATGCTAGTGACTGCATTATGTTGCGCCATGCTGCGCCTGAGCTTGTGAGCGCTGCTGAGGCCAAAATACGTGGTGAATATGTTGATCAGTCCATATATGATTCTGCTATACAAGGCCTTATCTCACAAAAGAATGGGGATAAGATCGACCATATCATATTAGGCTGTACTCATTTCCCATTACTCATGGATGAATTATCAAATTGCGCTCCCGATACCATCAATTTTTTACATGGCGCTGATGGAAACGCACGCCAAATAGAAAGGTTATTGATAGAAAATGATACGCCACCTGCCAAATCTGGTATCGCTCACCATCATTTTATTACCAGTAGTTCATTAAGCAGCATCAGCGCCTATAAGCCTATATTAAGGAGCTATGGTTTTGAAAAGTTTGATTCAATCTAAATGATTTTTTCAAAAAAATATTCACCTTATTATTAAAAAATCAATCACAATTACTATTTTTATTAATTAGATCGATATGAGAAACCTGTTTATAATTGCAATGTTATAGCAGTGATAGATTATCCCTTCTTGTATCACTGCTATAACAACATATGATTTTGAATATTAATGTCTTCATAGCTATGTTTTTGTGCTGAAACCTATATCTTGGTCGATAGTCTACTCCCAATATATCAGCCGAAATACAAGCAATTGTTGAATTTCATATTATATTGCACCATAGGAAATAATATTATGTCCAATTGTGAGTCTTAATAGAGCTAATCATATGAATAATACTACCTTAAATTATGATCATATTTTTGATAAAGCCATTGATCGCCTCCATAGCGAGGGCCGTTACCGCGTGTTTATCGATATCTTGCGTAATAAAGGGAAATTCCCCAACGCGCGCTGTTTTGCTGGGCATAATGGCCCAAAAGAAATTACGGTTTGGTGCTCTAATGATTATTTATGTATGGGCCAGCATCCAAAAGTTATCGAAGCGATGGAAGAAGCTTTGCATGATGTAGGCGCTGGTTCTGGCGGTACGCGCAATATAGGCGGTAATACACATATTCACGTAGAATTAGAAAAAGAGTTAGCTGACCTACACGGTAAAGACGGTGCGTTGCTATTTACTTCGGGTTATGTTTCTAATGAAGCAACACTTTCAACATTAGCCAAATTATTGCCAGATTGTGAAATTTTTTCTGACGAATTAAATCATGCTTCGATGATAGCTGGAATTAGAAACTCTGGATGCCCTAAACATGTATTCCGGCATAATGATCTGGGGCATCTCGAAGAATTATTGGCCGCTACAAAGCCTGAAACACCTAAGTTAATCGCTTTTGAAAGCGTCTATTCTATGGATGGTGATGTAGCTCATATTAAAGCCATTTGTGATTTAGCGGACAAATATAATGCTATCACCTATTGTGATGAAGTGCATGCTGTTGGTATGTATGGCGAACATGGCGGCGGTATTACCGAACGCGATGATGTTGCCAACCGTGTGACCATTATCGAAGGCACATTGGGTAAAGCGTTCGGCGTTATGGGCGGTTACATTGCTGCTGATAAGAAGATTATCGATGTTGTGCGCAGCTATGCACCTGGGTTCATCTTCACCACATCTCTATCTCCAGTATTGGCCGCTGGTGTTTTGGCCGCTGTTAAACATCTTAAAAGCAGCAATGAAGAGCGTAATTCTCAGCAAGTCAATGCGCAAATGCTCAAAGAAAAACTCTCAGACGCTGGCCTACCCGTCATGATAAGCGATACGCATATTGTACCATTGATGGTTGGCGACCCCATAAAGGCAAAAAAAATTAGTGATATATTGCTTGCTGAATATGGCATTTATGTACAACCAATAAATTATCCAACGGTACCGCGCGGTACAGAACGATTACGTTTTACACCAGGACCACAGCATGATGAAGAGATGATGGATAGGCTTACTACCGCATTAATAGAAATCTGGGGACGACTCGAATTACGTATCGTTCAAGCCGCATAGATTATCTATTTAATATCTTTGCGAACTGTGCTTTATCAACATTACCCCCCGATAATGTTACTATCATATTTTCATAAATATCAACCTTACCACTAATAGCGGCTGCAAGTGCAACTGCACCGCCTGGTTCAACCACGAGATGCAACTGATCAAATGCTATTCGCATAGCATTTTCAACTTCTAATTCTAAAACTGAAACGGCATCAACATTGCAATCCTCTAATATATCAAATGTGCTTTGTGACACTTTGAGCGTTTGCAGCGCATCACATTGTGTCTGCGGCGGATTCGGTCCAACGGGGATAATAGTGCCAGCGCGCAATGAATTGCCCATATCATCCCAACCTTCTGGTTCAACAATCACTATTTGAGCATGTGGATGCGCAATTGCAGCACCGCTTGAGAGGCCCCCGCCGCCACAACAAGCAATAATATGGGATATTTCAGCACCTTTCATGGCCTTTAATTGCGCGGCTGCTTCAATCATAGTGCTGCCCTGCCCCTCTATGATCCAAGGATCATCAAAACTAGGGACGATAATCGCGCCTGTATCACTCGAAATCTGCGCCGCTATTTCCTCACGGTTTTCATTCATCCGATCATAGGTGATTATTTTAGCGCCCAAAGCTGCTGTATTATCCATTTTCGCCGCTGGAGCATCTTTCGGCATAATGATAGTCGCTTCAATGCCGATTCTTTTCGCGGCCCAAGCAACACCCTGTGCATGATTACCGCTCGAATAGGCCACGACACCCTTTACCTTCTCATCGACATTCAAATCACTCAAACGATGCCAAGCACCGCGTATCTTAAAAGCCCCTATCGGTTGGAGGTTCTCAGCTTTACAAAATATTTCCACACCATCAATTTCTAATGACAATAGTGGCGTTGGCGGTATTATTTTTGCGATTTTTGCGGCAGCACGCAACACACCCTCTCTACTAGCTTTGCGTTTGGGATCTAAAAGGTGTGAAACGGCATCTTGCTCTAATGTCATAGCACTTTATAGGATGATAAAGAATCTTCATCAAGTTAGGCAGACTAATGGGCAAAATAATAATAATCGGAGCTGGCGGCGTAGCATCTGTAGCGGCGCATAAAATGGCTCAGCTACAAATTACCGAAGATGGTTTATTTGATAAAATCTCTATCGCAAGCCGTACGATTAGCAAATGCCATGCTATTGCAGAATCGGTATTGGAACGTCATGATGTCATCATTAATTGCTATCAAATCGATGCCGATGATGTAGCAGCGACTACGAAATTATTGAACGAAATAAAGCCCGACTTGCTGGTAAACCTTGCTCTTCCTTATCAAGACTTACACCTAATGGAGGCTTGCCTCGCCGCTGGCGTGCATTATATGGATACGGCCAATTATGAACCTTTGGACGTCGCAAAATTTGAATATCATTGGCAATGGGATTATCATGATAGGTTCAAGGACGCTGGTCTAACCGCTTTATTGGGTAGCGGATTTGACCCTGGCGTCACCAGTATCTTCACCACCTATTTGCGCAAACATCATTTTGATCGCATTGATACACTGGACATATTGGACTGTAATGGCGGCGAAAATGACGAAGCCTTTGCCACCAATTTTAACCCAGAAATTAATATCCGCGAAGTGACCGCCGTGGCAAGGCACTGGGAAAAGAAAGACGGTGAAAATGGCGATTGGGTCGAAACACCGCCAATGTCCGTAAAAAAAGAATTTGATTTTGAAGGCGTTGGCCCGAAAAATATGTATCTCATGTATCATGAGGAAATAGAGAGCTTAAAAACGCACCTGCCCGAAATTGGCCGCATAAGATTCTGGATGACCTTCGGCGATGAATATATCAAGCATCTTACCGTGCTGCAAAATGTAGGGATGACTCGCATTGATCCTGTCATCTATGAAGGCAAAGAAATTATCCCATTACAATTTCTAAAGTCGGTCCTTCCCGAGCCTGCATCATTGGGTAATAGCACCAAAGGCAAGACCAATATCGGCTGTATCGCAACGGGCATTGGTAAAGATGGTAAAGAAAAAACACTCTATATCAATAATATATGCGATCATGAAGAAGCGTATCGCGAAACGGGTAACCAAGCGGTTAGCTATACCACGGGCGTTCCCGCCATGATTGGTGCAGCGATGCTGGTATCGGGTCGATGGTCTGGTAATGGCGTGTTTAATATGGAACAATTTGATCCCGATCCCTTTATGGATATGCTAAACCGTCATGGCCTTCCTTGGCAGATTAAAGAATTAGATGGGCCATTGGATTTTTAGGACGAGAATTGATGCAAACACAAGCAGGTGATCCAAGCGCATTTGCGCATTTTGAACTATCGCGCGTCGATAGCCCTGCTTTTGTGGTCGATGCAGCAAAAATCCGTCAAAATCTTGAAATTTTAGCAGATATTAAAAAGCGCAGCGGCGTCAAAATATTGTCCGCCATGAAGGCCTTTTCCATGTGGGAGTTAGCGCCCTTAATCAGCGAAACCCTTGATGGATGCTGCACATCTGGACTTTGGGAAGCACGGCTAGCCAAAGATAAATATAGCGGCGAAATTTCTACTTATTGCGCGGCCTTTAAAGAAGCAGATATGGCTGAGATCGCTCAAATTTCTGATCATATTATTTTTAATACGCCCATGCAGCATCAGCGGTTTAAACATATTTTGGATGATAATATTGATGTTGGCTTGCGTATCAATCCAATGCATAGCGAGGGCGAAGTCGAGAAATATGATCCCTGCCAAGCCCATTCTAGGCTTGGTTTTCCAATCAATCAATTGCGGCAAGAACATTTAAAAGGCATGGATGGTCTTCATTTTCATACATTATGCGAACAGGGTTTTGAACCGCTCAAACGCACATGGAGTGTAATAGAATCAAAATTAGATATTGATTATAATAAACTGAAATGGATGAATCTTGGTGGTGGCCATCATATCACCCGTGATGATTATGATCGTGAAGCATTGGTAGAATTTTTAATTGCAACACAAGCCAAAACAGGCTGTCAAATCTATCTGGAACCAGGTGAAGCGATTGCCCTAGATGCAGGAATATTGGTGGGTGAAATATTGGATATTTTTGACAATGACATGAAGGTCGGCATCACCGACATTAGCGCGACATGCCATATGCCCGATGTGATAGAGGCTCCCTATCGCCCTGCTCTGCTTCATGAATCTAATAATGGCAATCTTATTCGTTTGGGCGGGCAATCTTGCCTTGCGGGTGATATTATCGGCGATTATAAAGTGGCCAGTCCACAAGACATAGGCCAGCGTATCGCGTTTCTGGATCAAGCTCATTACTCGATGGTCAAAACTAACACATTTAATGGCGTGCCTCTGCCATCAATATGGTTATGGGATAGCGATACGGATACTTTAAAATGCGTTCGACAATTTGATTGGCATGAATTTCGCGACCGATTAAGCTGATAATATATGCATATAAATGACGCATTAATAATATTTATACCATGAATTTCATTTTTTCAGCTTTACAGCCAAGCAACTCATTATTAGAGGGAATCAACAACGCCCCAAGGGACTTTAACCGCAAGGCAAGTTTAACAATCACCTAGCGATTATTGGAGGTCCCTTGAGTTGCACAAATATAATGATGCTAAGGCTCTAATAGAAGCCATACAGCCCGATGAATCCGTTACTTTGGTCCGTCCTCATGCTGCAAAGCGTGCGGCGCGATATTTTGTCGATAATTTCCCAGGTAAATCGCTCTATGCGGTCAAAGCAAACCCCTCGCCTGATTTATTGCAAATCTTGTGGGATGAGGGCATCCATCATTTTGACGTAGCATCCATCGGCGAAGTGCGCTTGGTCAAATCGCTTTTGCCCGATGCTATCTTATGCTTCATGCACCCAGTTAAATCAGAGCGCGTAATAGCAGAAGCGTATTATGAACATGGTGTGCGCACTTTTTCGCTCGACACTATCGAAGAGCTAGAGAAAATCAAACGTGCTACCAATGGTGCGGATGATCTCAATCTATGTGTGCGCATCAGAGTGTCCAGCAAATATGCCGAAATCAGCTTAGCCGCCAAATTTGGTGCAGATCCTTTAGAGGTAGCTGATTTATTGATGGCTGCGCGTCAATGTTCGGTACAATTGGGCATATGTTTTCATGTTGGCAGCCAAGCCATGACACCAGCAGCTTTTAGCGATGCGATGGAGACAGTACGCACAGCTATTGTAGAAGCATCTGTCACCGTGGATATTATCAATGTTGGCGGCGGGTTTCCTTCAATATACCCTGGCATGGAACCGCCATCACTCAAACATTATTTCGAAACAATTGACCGTAGCTTTGAAGACCTGCCCATCAGTTATAGCGCCGAATTATGGTGCGAGCCAGGCCGCGCATTATGTGCGGAATATGCATCATTGATCGTGAAAGTCGAAAAACGGCGCGACGATGAACTCTTCATCAATGATGGTGCTTATGGAGCCTTATTTGATGCTGCGCATATTGGCTGGCGTTTTCCCGTCAGGCATATTACGCCAAAGCCCTCAGATACTTCTGAATTAAAAGCCTATAGCTTCTATGGTCCAACCTGTGATGATATGGACCATATGGCTGGACCATTTCATTTGCCAGAGACTGTCACAGCAGGTGATTATATTGAAATTGGCTTATTGGGAGCCTATGGCTGCGCCATGCGTTCTGGCTTTAATGGCTTTGAAGCGGGTGATATTTATATCGCGCATGATGAACCAATGGCTACATTATATGGCAACCAAAATGATGTAGATCGCCATAATGTGATCTCTATCCAGCAGAATCAATAATATTTCTCCTATAAGTTGCAATTGACAATCTAATCTCTTTAGAGCAGTCTCTTTTTCAAGGAGAATTATTATGACAGAAGGTACAGCAATTTTAGCACCGATGGTCGCATTGATACTTTGGTCATCCGTCATGTGGGCTTGGATGTACGCAACACGGCTTCCCGCAATGGGCAAGGTTGAAGGATTGGATGCGGCCAATATGGTAGGCGGCAAAGGCAGTGATTTGGACAAAATCTTACCGCCTAAAATCCAATGGATTGCGCATAATTATAATCATTTGATGGAACATCCAACATTATTTTATGCGCTTTGTGCGGCGCTCGCTATCATCGATGCGGGAAGCGGCTTAAACCTAACATTAGCATGGATCTATGTCGGTCTAAGAGTGGTCCATAGCTTGATCCAAGCACTTTATAATCGCGTGATGATCAGATTTGGGATATTCTTATTATCAGGCGTTGTGCTGATAGGGCTTAGCATCAACGCAGCGATGCTAATTTTGATTTAGGTGTGCGTTAGACAATAAAATCAACGAATATTATAATCAATAGTAGAAATATAATAATAGGTTTGGCATAGAGTTTTTATGTCAAATCTATATCATGTCGCCATCGTTCAGGACGCCCCCATAACGCTGGATATCAGCAATGGTATCACACAAGCAGCTAAACTTGCGGAAGAAGCCTTTAAGCAAGGCGCACAGCTCGTTGCTTTTGGCGAAACATTCCTTGGCGGCTATCCAATATGGCTTGATGAAGCTCAAGGCGCCGCGCTTTGGAATCACCCTGGAACGCGCGCGATGCACAAATTAATGCTGGAACATGCCGTGCGCGAGAATGATGAGCGTTTGGTGGTCTTACAAGATTTAGCGGATAAATATAAAGGCAATATTTCAATCGGAGCACATGAACGCCGCCGCTCTAGCCTCTATAATAATCAAATGCTTATCAGGGCGAATAAAGCGCCACTCAATCATCGTAAATTGGTACCAACGCATGGTGAGCGTTTGATATGGATGCGCGGTGATGGTTCGACATTGGGCGTGCAACAAGATGGTGACGTTACCATTGGCAGCTTAATATGCTGGGAGCACTGGATGCCGGCAGCACGTGCTGCTATGCATAATCAAGGCGAAATGGTTCATGTGGCGGCTTGGCCCACTGTACGCGATATACATGCGATAGCCTCGCGGCATTATGCTTTTGAAGGTCGCTGCTTCGTATTGGCGGCTGGAACTATTCAAAATAAATCTGATATGCTCGCAGGATTGGCCTCTGTTGGCGGAGATAGCGCCGCTCAAGAATTGATAGAAACGATAGAAGATGGGCAATTACAATTTGGCAAAAGCTTTATCTGCGGCCCTGATACTGAGATCATGGTCCAAGCAGGTGAAGGCAAAGAAATAATCTATGCCGAATGCGATTTAGACATGATCGGAGAAGGGTTGACGTCACTTGATAGCGATGGCCATTATTCACGGCCTGATGTTTTTAGCCTCAATGTTGATATTCGGCCCAAGGATGGCGTGAATTGGATCGATGGCCCAATAAGCGAATAGCTATAAATATTCTAATTTATAGATTTTAAACTTTGTTTTTTATAAATTTTGATACAAGTTCAACATGCGTAGACCAGCGGAATTGCCCAACAGGCCAAATCTTTTCTAATATATAACCACCTGCAATTAATCGCTTTGCATCACGCGCAAAGCTGGATGGATTACAACTCACATACGCAATATTCTCTACATCACTTTGGGCTAATTGCTCCACTTGTTCACGCGCCCCTGCTCTGGGGGGATCCAAGACAACTGCATCGAAACGGTTTAATTCTTCACTGTTTAGCGGCCTACGATATAAATCGCGATGTTCAGTAAATATTTGTTTTTGTGCTTTGTTAGCAGCAGATTTCAGAGAAGAAATGGCGGACCGATCTCCTTCCGCAGCATAGATTTTTTGTTTTGTATCCATAGAAAGGGCAAATGTGCCTAGTCCTGTGAATAAATCTGCAATTAGATTTGATGATGCCGTAATATCACGTACAGCATTGACCAAAGCTTCTTCTCCGTCTTTTGTAGCCTGCAAAAACCCAAAATGTGGATAAGAAACCGTCGTTTCGTTGAAAGACACAGTTACGGGTTCGGGCTCCCATTGCGTTATATTGTCTATACCATCATTTACGCTGAGTCTTGCCAATTCATATTTTCGCGCAAAATTGGTTACAGCTTCTATTTGTTCCAATCCTTCTGGCATCCAATTCTCGATAAGAAGATCAATCCCTTGGTCTATTTGTACCATTCTAATTTGAACATTACGGCGCCGATCAATAAAAGATTTTAGAAATTGACGTAACGGATCAATCAATGCAAATAATGACGCTGTCATGACGTCACATTGCGTAACATTCACAATTCTATGACTTTTTTCACTACTAAAGCCCAATTGAAAATTCTTACCAGTCCATGAAGATCGTAGAGATATCCTTCGGCGGCTAGCTGGAGGTGATAGATAAGTCTCCATAAAATTAGGTAATAATAAATCCTGCCCCAAAAGCGCATTCTCTATCCGCTGCCTGACAAATTCACTTAATTTATCATCATCAACATGCTGTAATTGACAACCGCCACATAGGTTAAAATGCGGACAAATAAGCTCAATATGATGCGGTCCATATGTTATCCCGCCGCTGTCTTCAATACGGTCTCCAGGTGCGCTAAGAGCAACATATCGACCATCCACCGTTATGCCGTCCCCGCGCGCAGCAATGCGCTCTATAAGATTATCATCGGTATTTGCTGTCATGAGCTGTGACTAGCAAAAGGACAGTGATTATACTAATATAATAATAGCAGGCCTACTCAATTAGGAATGGGATAAGGAACCCCAGGTGTACCGCGCGGTCCAACATCGGCATCAGATAGATTACTACCGGTCTGATCCTCAATGGGTACTTCTAGCGCAGCATTTTCATCTATTGGTTCATCACCTGTAGCCAATATTGATTGTCCGCTGCCTGTAAAGCGGGCTTTTAACTTATAACGATCTGCTCCTGATATAAGCATAATATTATCATCATCAATGATTTCAATGATGATAGGATCAAAACCTTCGGCTGCTTCTAGCCCTCTACCATCGGTTAAAATGCGGAATCTTTTAAAACCACCATCACTATGTCGAATCATCAAAATAGTTTGATCTTCCTCTACAACACGTTCGGTAGCACAGCTTAACGTAAATTGTTCAACCGCATCCAATGCACATTCAATTTTATTGCCCACCAACGCCTCTTCTTGCGCTGCAGCAATATCTTCTTCATCGCTGCTACAAGCAGATAGAGCTAAGCAACCCATTGATAATGATAGAGCGACACCAGCCTTGTTAAATATCAGAGAATATATGCTTTTCACCATTTGCTCCTGGATGTGTTACAGCCCCTTTATAAGCAGGTCCGACATTCTGTGCATAGCGCCATAATGCACCTGCCCCATAATTGGTCACATGCTCTTGCCATTCTTTAAGGCGTTTTGCCAATATTTCTTCATCTACCAACAAGTCAATGGTCCCTTCATTGGCATCAATAGAAATTTGATCACCATCATGAACCAAGGCAATAGGGCCGCCCGCGGCTGCTTCTGGTCCAACATGGCCAATACAAAAACCGCGCGTGCCACCAGAAAACCGTCCATCTGTGATCAGAGCTACTTTCTCACCCATACCTTGGCCATAGAGCGCCGCTGTTGTAGAGAGCATTTCGCGCATCCCCGGACCACCCTTTGGTCCCTCATAGCGGATAACAACCACTGTACCATCTGTGATCTCGCGTCGTTCAACAGCAGCAAAGGCATCTTCCTCACATTCAAAAACACGAGCGATTCCTCTAAAAGTTAAACGCTCCATACCAGCCACTTTCACAATAGCCCCTTCTGGTGCTAAAGTTCCTCGAAGCCCTACTACACCGCCAGTTTCCGTAATTGGTGTCTTGACGTCATATATAACCTTTTGATCAGGATTCCATGTGATCTCATCAATATTCTCACCCAATGTTTTACCCGTAACTGTCATGCAATTGCCGTGTAAATATCCGCCATCGAGCATAGTCTTCATAAGCATATAAACACCGCCTGCTTCATGCATATCTTTGGCAACATATTTACCGCCTGGTTTCAGATCGGCAATATAGGGCGTAGATTTAAAAGTTTCAGCCACATCGAATAAATCATATTCAATACCACATTCATGCGCCATTGCGGGTAAATGCAGCGCTGCATTGGTCGACCCGCCTGTAGCAGCCACAACGCGAGCTGCATTTTCAAAGGCTTCTTTGGTACATATATCGCGCGGTTTCAAATTAAGTTCGAGTAATTTCATCACTTGCTCACCCGCAGCTGTGGCTATATCGGCACGGCTTTTATAAGGTGCAGGCGCCATATTGCTATTGGGTAAGGACAAGCCAATCGCTTCTCCGACACAGGCCATAGTATTGGCGGTAAATTGCCCACCGCATGCGCCATGCCCAGGGCAAGCAACTTTTTCAAGTGCAATAAGCTCCTGTAATGGACAATTGTTGGCGGCATATTGGCCAACGGCTTCAAACACATCGACAACCGTTACATCTTCCCCTTTATGTGACCCGGGCAAAATAGATCCACCATATACAAAAATTGATGGCACATTAAGGCGCAGCATTGCCATCATCATACCCGGTAAAGATTTATCACACCCTGCAAAGGTCACGAGCGCATCATAACAATGGCCGCGCACGCTTAATTCCACTGAGTCTGCGATAATTTCACGGCTAACCAGCGAGCTTTTCATACCCTGATGCCCCATCGCAATACCATCCGTGACCGTGATAGTATTAAAACGAAAGGGTGTGCCGCCAGCAGCGATTACACCTTCACGCGCTATATCGGCCTGCGCGTTTAACGTTGTATTGCACGGAGCGCTGTCATTTCCCGCAGAGGCAACGCCCACAAACGGTTTGGCAATATCTTCTTCTTCCCATCCCATTGCATAATAATAGCTGCGATGCGGTGCGCGCTCTGGTCCAACAGATACATAGCGGCTTGGTAATTTAGATTTATCAAATTTATTGCTCATTTTTGTTCCGCTTGTCCTAATTGTTCCATATGCCCTAGCGTAGGCCATAGATCATGCAAGTATTTTTGTAATTTTCAGACATACTCTGCCCAATATTTGAGCGAATCTTTCATGATCTTGTTGATTGACCACCAAATCTTGCCGCATCTCTACGCCAAAATAAGGAATATTTAGCGTTTCAGCATGGCGGTCCATTGTATAATTGAGCAATTTCCCAGAGTAAGGCAGTTGATCACCAACATTCAAACCATATTCCTGTAATAATGTAATTGCGCATTTTGATGTGCTCTCATGCTCACCATATAATATGCCTATATCCCAAGGGCGGTGAACATCAGGGTCATCTTGCAAAATATTGGTAAAACTATGCAATGAAAGAATAAGGCATGGCTGCATATCATGCAATATTTGCTCTATTTTCTCATGATAAGGTCTATGGAAGCGCTCGATACGCTCTGTTCGTTGCTGCGGGCTAATTCGATTGCCCATTATAATATGGCCATCACTATTATCTGGTATCATGGAGGGGTCATCCTCACCGCGATTAAGGTCTACCACCAAGCGTGATTGCGTTGCCATAATCGCCGAGACAGTAAATTGACTAACAATAAGCTCAGCAACAGCTTTCACGCCTATATCTACAGCTATATGCTTGCTAAGCAGCACATCATCGATACCCAGATCAATATCATCTGGCACGACATTTGATGCATGGTCAGCAATTATCAATATACCGCCATGTTCAAAACCACCAATCATCTCATAAGGTTTATGCATCATTTTAACTCACTTGATAAAAACCACCAATCAGGGCGTTGCTTTTCAATATTTTCTTGAGCGATATCTCTATCATTTTCATTCTTAAACAGAGCAAAGCATGTTGCTCCCGAACCTGACATGCGCATCATCATTGGTTTTTGCTGATCAAGTACGTCAATCACATCTTGAATTTGTGGAAATAATGATATCGCAGCGCGCTGCATATCATTACCAGCTTTATACAGAATAGAGTCTAAATCTATTTCCAATGCACCACCCGATTGCCCGTCCCACGCGGCAAAAATAGAACCAGTAGATACGCAGACCATAGGGTTTATCAATAAAATCGGCAAGCCTGCAAGGTCAAGCTTATCGGATAATGGTCTCAGATTAGTGCCTATCCCGCTACCATGACTTATCTCGCTCATGACGCACGCAGCTATGTCAGCGCCCAATGGCGTAATAAGTTCAGCAAGTTGAGAAAGTTCACAATTTATGCCCCAATGACTATTAAGCAAGCGAGCAGCGGCAGCCGCATCAGCCGAACCTCCACCTATTCCAGAAGCTATTGGCAGGTTTTTGCGTAAATGAAGAGCAGCACCGCCATTAATATTGAAATGACTTTGCATCAATTTAGCCGTTTTTATTATGAGGTTGTCATCAATAACCCCACTAATTCGATCTCCAAAGGGTCCATCAATCGATAAAGATAATATATCATCAGAGCTTATAGATAATGCATCACCATCACGTAAAAATGCAAAGACCGTATCAATATCATGATAGCCGTCATCACGGCGTGCCATAATATGCAAAGCCAGGTTTATCTTAGCATAAGCAATTTCATTGTTAATACTATTACTTATCTGCATATATTATGATTCAACATAAGGTATATCTAGGCCATATTGGACCTTATGATCGAGACGGTTTTTGTCATGACTATTCGCTATCAAGGCTGCTGCTCGCCATATATATCGGGCATCAACCAACCTACCTTTGGACCAATAGGCATCACCCAAATGTTCTTGGATCTCACTATCTTCTTTGGACATATTTGCCGCTATCTCAAGCAAAGGAATAGCTCTATCTAAATCACCTTGCAGATAATATCCCCATCCCAAACTGTCGGTTATATCGGGTGAATTAGGTTCTAGCTTATGAGCTTTTTTTACAAGATCAAAACCGCGTTTAACATCCTCACCACGCTCTAATAGTGAATAGCCATAATAATTGAGTAGAAATGGGTTTTTTGCCTTTAAAGCCAAGCCTTCTTCTAGGGTCTTTTTAGCTTTTCTCCATTCCTGACCATTGGTCAAACTCCGAGCTTGATATAGCCTAAGGTAAGATTCTCGCAATTTTTGTTCATCACTCACTCTATCTATCAATATGTCATAGGTTGAAGCAGCTTTATCATATTGTTCAACACTATCATAGGTTTGCGCAAGCAATAGCATCAATGTTTGAGAATTAGGATGCTGTTTATGTGCGCGCTGCGCAATGATTACAGCCTCATCCCCTCGTTCTTTTTCAAGCAACATTCTAATATTTTGACTAGCAAAAAGCGAATAATAGGGATCATTCACATCCCACCCATTTAAAATTTTATTGGCGCTTTCTATCTGATCATTTGCACCAAGGGCATTACCCAATTGTAAAGCGATTACGGGATCATTGGGAGCCAACCATTGCGCAGTACGCGCAAAAAATATTGCTATATCGAATAGTTTTTGATCAATTAAAGTGTTCGACACTCGCCCATATAAGCGCGCCACTCCAATATTAGCCGATATTTCAGTGCTATAAGCAGGTAATTTTTCACCATTGTTAATAATTGACAAATAGGCAATAGCAGCCCCACTACCTTGCGTGCGTAGCAATGCACGGGCAAAACCTTCTTTACCATTCTGTGCCAATATGGGGGCCGATTTCAATATAAGGTTGCGAGCAAATGCCTCATTAAACGGTCTAACCGAAACTATATCCTTTTGAACTTTATCATATTGTTGCAAAGCTAGATATTGATAGGTGATTTGGTCTCTTGCATAAAAATTTGTCAGTCCACTATTCTTATCTCTATCAAGCAAGATTGTCCCATCATTACCCTGCTGTGTATCTATCCATGATAGCATAATCGGGGCCATAAAACCAAATACAGGATCGGTTTTTACCGATATCACGGCCTGCTTCGCTCTATTCCAATCTTTATTTTTTAGGGCATCGCTATACCGTAATATATGCGCCTGAACAGGAACACCATCTTTACCATCTAACGCATCTATAGCTTTTAGAGCCGTCTTGACATCGCCCTGTCGCAAAGCAATTTCAAATAAACGGTCTACTAATGTTTCACTGTCTGACTGCCTTGCAAAAAGCCTATTATATCCTTTTAAAGCGGACGCATTTTTTTTATTGATTTCCTGCAAACGTGCTTCAACAAAACTCTCTAATAATGCATCATTAGCATGAGAATTAGCGCTAACATTGCTCGATAATATCGCAGCACAAATAGCTATAATGAGAGAGATATTTTTCATATTCTTCCTTATCCCCCTCATCGTAATTTACATATTAGGATAGTTAGGGCCACCGCCGCCTTCTGGCGTTACCCAATTAATGTTTTGGGTAGGATCTTTTATATCACAGGTCTTACAATGCACGCAGTTTTGGGCATTAATCTGTAATTTTGGGTCACCTTCTTCTTCACCAATAATCTCATATACACCTGCTGGACAATAACGTTGTGCAGGCTCATTATAAAGCGCTAGATTCACTTCAACAGGTACAGCATCATCTTTCAGTTGAAGATGTACAGGCTGATCTTCTTCATGATTGGTATTCGACAAGAATACAGAAGATAGACGATCAAAACTAATTACGCCATCTGGTTTCGGATATTCAATCTTTTGTGAAATATCGGCGCGATGCAAGCTTTCATGATCGGGGTGATGCTTCATGGTGAATGGCAAACCAATTTTAAGGGTGCGCATCCACATATCAATACCCGATAATATTGTGCCAATTTCACCACCAAATTTGGCAATAAGGGGCTGCGCATTTTTAACCAGCTTCAACTCGTCAACAACCCAACTTTCATCAACACTGCTTTGATATTCATAAAGCTCATCATTAGATCTTTGTTCTGACATTGCTTTACCAATAGCCTCAGCCGCCAACATGCCAGATTTCATGGCCGTATGGCTACCTTTGATACGCGGAACATTCACAAAGCCAGCGCTGCATCCAATTAAGGCACCGCCTGGGAAAGCCAGCTTAGGGATAGATTGTAAACCACCCTCGTTAATCACGCGAGCACCATAGGACACACGCTTACCACCTTCTAATATTTGGCGGATTTCTGGATGTTGTTTCCAACGTTGAAACTCCTCAAATGGGAATAAATTGGGGTTTTGATAATCAAGCGCAACCACAAAACCTAATGCTACCTGATTATTGGCTTGATGGTAGAGAAAACCTCCTCCCCATGCCTCATCAAGCGGCCAACCTTGCGTATGAATAACTTTACCTGCGCTATGATTATCAGGGTCAATATCCCATAATTCTTTCATGCCTAGGCCATAGACTTGCGGTTCGCAATCCGCCTCTAGGTCAAATTTATCGCGTAATATTTTCGTCAGGCTTCCCCGCGCTCCTTCAGCAAATAACGTATATTTACCATGCAGTTCCATACCGGGTTGATAGTCACCTTTTTGACTACCATCTCGCGCAATTCCCATATCTCCAGTGGCCACCCCTTTGACTGAACCATCTTCGTTGTAAAGAATCTCTGCGGCAGGAAAACCAGGGAATATCTCCACACCCAAATTCTCTGCTTGCTCGCCTAACCAGCGGCATAAATTACCCAAGCTAACGGTATATGTACCTTTATTGTGCATCCAGCGTGGGGTGAAAATATGCGGTATTGCAAATTTACCATTTTTGGAAAGCACCCAATGATGATTCTCTGTTACAGGCGTCTCAGAGAGTGGGCAATTTTGATCGCGCCAATCTGGAATAAGCTCATCCATTGCTTTGGGGTCAACAACAGCCCCAGACAATATATGCGCACCGATTTCAGAACCTTTTTCTAATATACAAACTTCGATATCAGGATTGACCTGTTTCAACCTTATCGCAGCACTAAGGCCTGCTGGACCACCACCAACAATTACCACGTCATAAGGCATAGAATCACGTTCGTTCATAATATCATCCTAATCTTTATGGAGTATATTGGGCACTCCATCACTTATATCTTTCACCATAACGGCTTTTAGGCAATTGTTTATATACTTCATTGCCAATCTATAGCAATATATAAGCCATTTTTGATAATAGAGTGGAATTACAAATAGCATGAATGATACATTGACCTTAGTGCAATCTTATCTGCAATGGTGGGAGATGGCTGGCTTTGATCATGCAATGGATAGCAAAACTATTAATTGGCTAGAAACGAAAGAAAAAAAACAAGCTTTAATTGACCAAAAAAACGAATCTTTCTCTGAAAGACTAACTGTCACAAATCCGCATCCCGAAATACCGGCACAGTCAAAACTAAACGAAGCGCACACAAATTCAAAAATTATTCCTAAGATATATATCGATGAGAAAGACTGGCCTCAAACAATTGAGGACTTACATACGGCCTTTAAGAATGGTGATGCGCTTCCTGGAAACCTTTACAGTGATGAAAGAATATTACCACGCAGAATAGAATTTTGGGCAAATGATATTGATACGCAAAGCAATGGAGAACAACAGAATTCTCGCACCCTTATGCTCATTGGGGATATTCCAAATGAGCAAGACATTAGAGAGAAAATGATATTTTCTGGCAAACAGAATAATTTGATCGTCAATATGATGACAGCTGGTAATTTTAATAATTTTGATATTTACTGTACAAATATAGCGACAACAAGACCACAATTTGACGAATTACCACAACAAGATTTAACCAGTCTTTATGCGCTTTTACGTCATCATATTGCTCTTTTAAAGCCAAATGCCATTATTAGTTTCGGTTCAGCCTGCTGCAATGCACTACTCAACGCAGAGTTAATGAATTCTCGTAAAAATTTACATTATTTTAACCATAATAATATCAATAAACCGCTGATAGCAACTTTTCACCCGCGATCTTTAATAGCGCAGCCACAGTTAAAACGGCAAGCTTGGAGAGATTTGCAGGTATTAATGAAGAAAGACATTTTGTGAAACAATCTGCGATATCCGCGCTAACAACCATTACGACCTTTACTATTTTGCATATGATCGCTCCCACAGCTCATGCAAATGAAGATATACAAAGTGATGTAGCTGCCTCAACTTCTTCTGCTTCCGCTAGACTTTGGGACAATAGTAAAGACCTTTCTGTACCATCAACCTTAAGCAATAAAGATAAAAAGAAGTTTGAAAAGATTTTCACGGCAATTGAAAATCAACAATGGGACGATGCTAAACAGGCAATTGAGAAAGCTCCTAAAGGTCCGCTTCGCTATATGGCACAAGCAGAATTATATCTGGCCGCTGGCAGCCCGCGCATTGAACGTGATGAATTACTATCTTTAATCGATAACGCACCTTATTTACCGCAAGCCGAGCAATTGGGCCGTCTTGCTTCACGAAGAGGTGCCGAGAAACTACCTACATTACCTGGCCGTCAGAAATTATCTTATAATGGCAGCTCACCAAGCCGACATCTTCCAAAGTCCGTTGCTGAAAAAGGTGGCAAAGCTATTCGCAATAGTATCAATAATTATATTAAAAATGATGCCCCCGCATCTGCCGAAGATGTTTTAAATCATAATATAAATGATATTTCAGATGCTTTACGCACAGAGTTACAGCACCGCATTGCTTGGTCTTACTATATTGAAAATGACAATCAAAACGCTCTACGCTTATCGCGTTTAGCAGGTAATTCTGCTGGTGAATGGGGTGTTCAAGCGCGTTGGACAGAAGGCTTATCTCTATGGCGCCTTGGACAATATGCAAATGCCTTGCCTGCTTTTGATCATGTCGCTCAATTTGCTCATAATGAAGATTTGCGCAGCGCAGGATATTATTGGGCTTCGCGTGCAGCAATGGCATCACAAAAACCAGCATTGGCTCAATCAAGATTACAAAATAGTGCTTATTATCAAGAAACATTTTATGGCCAATTGGCTAGTGAAGCTCTTGGTATGAGAGTTAAAGTCGTTCAATCTAGCAAGTTCGATAAGAAAGCATGGAATACATTGCGTTCACAAGAGAATGTGCAAATTGCAGTCGGCTTATCAGAACTTGGCCGTACATCGCTCGCCAAAGAAGCTATACAGTTCCAAGCACGTATTGCTGGTAAAGATATGCATAAAGATCTGGGTAATTTAGCCAGTGAGTTGGGTCTCCCTGAAACACAATTATGGCTAGCGCAATATACACCTTCGTCTCAATCAGCGGATATTTCTTCGCGCTACCCTACACCCAATTGGACACCTCAAAATGGCTGGCGTATTGATAGCGCGTTAGCATTTGCGCACACACTGCAAGAATCTGCGTGGAGAAAAAGCGTCGTTAGCCCCGCTAATGCGCGCGGTCTTATGCAAGTTCTGCCCGGCACCGCCCGCGATATTGCAAGAGCATCAGGCTATACTTTCAAACCAAGTGATTTGAATAAGCCCGAAGTCAATTTAGAATATGGCCAATCATTTTTGGAGCATCTGCGCGATAGCAGTGCTACAGAGGGTCTTCTTCCTAAAATTATCGCAGCCTATAATGCTGGTCTAACCCCTATTACGCGCTGGAATCATGAAATTAAAGATGGCGGCGATCCATTGCTTTACATTGAATCCATCCCATATTGGGAAACCCGTGGATATGTTGCTACAATTTTGCGCAACTATTGGGTGTATGAGCAAAAAAATAATAGCAATAGCGGCTCAAAAGCAGGTTTAGCGCAAAATCTATGGCCTAGCTTTCCGAATGCAGCCAATGGTAACCGCGTTAATTTGGTGAATAAGAATAAGAGCTCCACCCTTGCCGCTCGATGAAAGCAAAACCTTTAAACCCATTAATATAGCGCTTTTAACGCTGTCTGATACACGCACTTTAGACAATGATAGCAGCGGCGATATATTGGATCAGCGTATTATTGACGCAGGCCATCACATCGTTGATCGCATCATCTGCAAAGAAGATTTATCCTTGATGACCATGCAATTGCGTGCATGGATTGATGATGAAAATGTAGATTGTATCATTACAACAGGCGGCACGGGATTAACGGGACGCGATTCTACGCCCGAAGCATTGGATACAGTCAAAACGCGCGACATCCCTGGTTTTGGTGAATATTTTCGTTATATCAGCATTGCATCAATCGGTACATCTACCATCCAATCGCGTGCTTGCGCCGTAGTTGCAGATGGCACCTATATATTCGCCTTGCCTGGTTCTAATGGCGCGGTAAAAGATGGCTGGGATCAAATATTAGTGCATCAGCTCGATAATCGCCATAAACCATGTAACTTTGTGGAAATCATGCCGCGCCTGATGGAAGAGTGATTAGCTAAAACCATTACCTTTGGTTTCAATCGGTTTCATACGTATCAATCGACTCGTTTGCACAGCTGCTTGCCTGTTAACGACAGCGATTTGATAGGCAGGATCAGTGACCATCTCCAGAAATGCACTGCTATTGGGATAGCGCGCAATAAAACACGCATCCCAAGCC
This sequence comes from uncultured Sphingorhabdus sp., assembly GCA_947501885.1. Classification (GTDB taxonomy): domain Bacteria; phylum Pseudomonadota; class Alphaproteobacteria; order Sphingomonadales; family Sphingomonadaceae; genus Sphingorhabdus_B. Next base: position 508,076 of record CANMXN010000001.1, read on the forward strand.
TCATCGGATGGACCAATCAGCAGCGCCTCCATCTTGCCGCGCCAAATAATCGAACCACCAACGCGCTCAAATATAGGACCACTCTCTTTACCATATCTCTGATAGGCTTCAAAACCGCTGAGCACTTTTCCCGCCTGAGCATGCCCATCGGGATAGGTTGCACTATCTTTGAAGCGGATTAAGTTGAGCATTTCTATAGGCGTATCGCGCGGTAGAGATTTAAAATAATCAAAATTCTCGCGCTCAGGATCAACATGATTATCCATCAGACATCTAACTTATAATCAGCAAAGGTCTTACGAAGCTCTGTTTTTAATATTTTTCCAGTTGCTGTGTGCGGAATTTCATCTACAAATTCAATCGCATCAGGCATCCACCATTTGGCAATCTTATCGCTCATATAGGCTTTAATCTCTTCTGCACTCACTTTGGAATCAGAACTTCGCACAATGGCGAGCAGTGGCCGTTCATCCCATTTAGGGTGATAAATGCCAATAGCAGCAGCTTCGGCAACACCAGGGCAGCCAACCGCAACATTTTCCAATTCAACCGAGCTAATCCATTCTCCGCCCGATTTAATCACATCTTTTGAACGATCAGTAATTTGCAGCGTTCCATCTGGATGCAAAGTCGCAACATCGCCCGTATCGAACCAACCATCTTCATCACAAGCATCTTCTTCGGCCTTGAAATAGCGCTTAATTATCCATGGACCGCGAATAAGAAGTCGCCCAGAGGTTTCTCCGTCGCGTGGCAACAGATTACCATCATCATCGACAGTACATAATTCCACACCAAATATGGGGCGTCCTTGCTTACATACTTGGTCAACTTGCTCATCAAAGCTAAGTTCGTCCCAATCAAAACTAGGAGATCCGACTGTTCCTATAGGCGAGGTTTCCGTCATTCCCCAAGCATGACCAACGCGAACACCTGCTTTCATCAACCGCTCAATCATAGAGCGCGGGGCGGCAGACCCGCCAATTGTAGCCATGCGTAATGCTCCTAAGTCCACGCCCGTTTGATCCTGATATTGAAACATCGCAAGCCAAACCGTTGGAACACCAGCGCTGTGCGTTACTTTCTCACGCATCATAAGGTCATGTAATATTTTGGGGTCATTAACGGCACTATAGACGAACTTCACACCAACGGCCGCCCCTGCCCACGGCAACCCCCAACTAGCCGCATGAAACATGGGTACCACTGGCAACATAACCGATTGAGCATCAAAATCAAAAGCTGCTGGCTGTAACCCTGATATAGCATGTAAGGTGGTTGAGCGATGCTCATAAATCACGCCTTTGGGGTTTCCCGTTGTACCACTGGTATAGCAGAGCATACATGGATCATGCTCATCACACTGCGCCCATTCTACATTGCCATCATGCGGCGCAATCCACTCCTCAAAACCATCTGTACCTTCGGATGGATCATAACAAATATAATGCTCAATGCTGGTCCATTTATCTTTTAGTCGATCAATAATCGGTTGAAAGGCTGCATCATATAGCATCACCTTATCCTCGGCATGATTGGCAATATAGATAAGTTGCTCATCAAATAGGCGTGGGTTAATTGTATGTAACACACCGCCAACACCAACCGCCCCATACCAGCTTACCAAATGGCGGCTATGGTTCATGGCTAAAGTTGCAATGCGATCACCTTTTGAAATACCAAGTTTCTGTAAGGCTTGTGTCATTTTAAGAGCATCTTGGCGAATTCCCGCCCAATTGGTACGGCTTTCACTGCCATCTGCCCAATAAGAAATAATTTCTCTATGGCCATGTTCACGTGCAGCATGATCAATCAAACGACTAACCTGCATAGGTTGATGTTGCATTCCACCTAACATTACTTTCTCCCAAAATTAATCAGTCAATTAATGGCCAATTATTACATAGCACGCAAGGGGGCAAATTCGACATTCTGGATTCCGTCAATCGCTTCTATTTTTTCTATCATTTCACTATCAAGGCGAAAATAATCACCTAATATAATAGGTATTTGGCTATCGTTATGACGTACATTAGCAATTAACCTACCTTTACCAGCACTATAAGGGGCCATTACATTAGCCAGTTTATGAAAAGCATCATCAGTGTTGATATCCATTGCAATTTGCAGACGTGCATCGTTTACCATAGCGGATAATGCGCGCGCACTACGAATTGAAAATCTTGGACTATCATCCCCCTCTTTCATATCCATTTCCACATTGAGCAATAAACACTCGGTTGATTTGGCAAACTCTGCTAAATCCGCTGACACTGCTTCATCAAAGCAAGTAGCCGAAAATTGACCGCTACTATCGGAAAGGTCCACCAAGACAAATCTTTTGCCGCGTTTTGACTCGCGCCAGCGTAAACCCTCTATAAGCGCCGCCAATGTTGCAGGCTTTCGTACTCCCTCTGGAATAGGTTCGCTATTCAATAATTCACTATAGCTACGCGCACCATTAGAGCGGGCAACGGCATCAAATTGCGTGATGGGATGAGCAGAGAAATAATAACCATAAGCATCTTTTTCTCGCATCATACGTTCACCTAATGCCCATGATGCGTCTAAATCCAGCCTAAGGGCAGCTGCATCACCCTCTCCATCTCCACCAAAAAGGCCGCCTTGACCACTTTCACGTGATACTTTGGCAGATTGCGCTGCGGCGATAATTATATCCGCTGCGGCAAAGACCGAAGCGCGATTAGGTTCAATCGTATCAAACGCTCCACCTGATGCTAGATTTTCTAACTGCCGACGATTGATCATGGTTGGGTCAATACGATTAGCAAAATCATCAATATTTTTATACGGACCTGAATCAATACGCTCTTGAACGAGTGACTCCATCGCCTTTTCACCAACATTTTTCATACCTGCTAGGGCAAACCTAACAGCCAATTCGCCTGATTCATTTTGCTCTACAGTAAAATTGGCCGAGCTATTATTGACACATGGTGCAAGGCACTTCACATCTAAACGGCGCATATCATCAACAAATATACCTAGTTTATCGGTTTGATGCATATCAAAGCGCATAGAGGCTGCATAAAATTCATGCGGGTGATAGGTTTTAAACCAAGCCGTATGATAGGCTAGCAAAGCATAAGCTGCTGCATGACTTTTATTGAAACCATAACCTGCGAACTTATCAATTAAATCGAATAACTCGCTAGCTTTTTTAGCGTTAATATCATTATGTTCTTCACATCCACGGATAAATATATCGCGCTGCTCGTCCATCTCAGCTTGGTTTTTCTTACCCATAGCACGGCGAAGTAAATCAGCGCCTCCCAGCGTATAACCCGCCAAGACTTGTGCGGCCTGCATCACTTGTTCTTGATAAACAAATATCCCATAAGTTTCTTTCAATATACCTTCAAGCAAGGGGTGCGGATATTGGATATCTTCTTCACCATTTTTACGGCGACCAAACATCGGAATATTATCCATAGGGCCAGGGCGATAGAGCGAAACCAGTGCAATAATATCGCCAAAGCTTGATGGTTTAACGGCCGACAATGTTCGGCGCATACCCTCAGACTCTAATTGAAACACACCAACAGTATTTCCGCTTTGCAATAATTCATAAACCTTAGAGTCATCAACAGGCAGCGTAGTCAAATCTACTTCAATATCGCGCATCGCCAGCAGTTGCTGTGCACGTTGCAATACAGACAATGTTTTCAAGCCGAGGAAGTCAAATTTAACCAAGCCAGCAACTTCGACAAATTTCATATCAAATTGCGTCACAGGAATTTCAGAACGCGGATCACGATAAAGCGGCACAAGCTGTGATAAATTACGATCACCAATCACCACACCCGCAGCATGAGTAGAGCTATGCCTTGGTAATCCTTCTAATTTCATAGCTAAATCAAATAATTTGCGCACATCTTCTTCGCGTCGATATTCCTCGCGTAATTCAGAAACACCCGCAAGCGCACGCTGTAAATCCCATGGATCAGTAGGATGATTAGGCACCATCTTGCATAGCCTATCAACTTGGCCATAACCCATTTGCAATACACGGCCTGTATCACGCAGCACAGCACGTGCTTTTAATTTACCAAAGGTAATAATTTGAGCAACTTGGTCACGGCCATATTTTTTCTGCACATATTGAATAACTTCGCCGCGCCGCGTTTCACAGAAATCAATATCAAAGTCAGGCATGGAGACACGATCAGGGTTTAAGAATCGTTCAAATAAGAGACCAAGCTCAATCGGATCAAGGTCGGTTATGGTCAGTGCCCATGCCACCACGCTACCAGCTCCTGAGCCACGCCCTGGACCAACGGCAATATCATTATCTTTAGCCCATTTGATAAAATCAGCAACGATCAAGAAATAGCCCGGAAAGCCCATATTAGTAATAACTTTGGCTTCAAAATCTAACCTATCATAGTAGACTTGCCGTTTATCATCGCTAAGGCCGTCATAGCATGACAGACGATCATCAAGCCCTTTACGCGCATCAGCCATTAATTGAGCAGCCTCAGCCTCTAAATCGCCTGCTATACTAGGTAAAATAGGATCACGGCGCGGTGCTCCGACACCGCAGCGTTGAGCAATGACAAGCGTATTGGATATTGCCTCTGGAATATCGGCAAAAATCTCTTTCATCTGTTTGCCCGTTTTTATCCAAGCTTCACGCGAACTGCGTCTACGGTCTTCACTCGCAATATAGGCACCTTGCGCAATACAGAGCATTGCATCATGCGCCTCATAAAAATCAGGCTCAACAAAACAGCTAGGATTGGTCGCTACTAGGGCAATATTGCGCTCATACGCCAAGTCTATCAGTTCAGATTCTGCACTTTCTTCAGCGGCATCCCCACGGCGGCATAATTCAATATATAATCTATCGCCAAAGGCATTGTGCAACTTATCCAGATAATGCAGCGCATCATCATTTTGCCCATCCGCTATTAGGCGCGTTAACGCCCCTTCACCGCCCGCGGTAAGAGCAATTAAGCCCTCATTATACGTTATAATATCTGATAGGCTGACATGGGCATCATCACTAATTGGCCGGTCCAAATGTGATGCTGATACAAGTTTGCAGAGATTTTCATAACCCACTTCATTTTGCGCATAAAGTGCAAGCCAATCATATTGCAATGTTCCATTACTTTGTTGTTTGTCTCGTGCAACCGAGATCATCGTTCCTAGAATTGGTTGAACACCAGTGGCACGGCATCCATCCTCAAAAGCCATCACACCATAAAGACCATTACGATCACTAATTGCTATGGCTGGAAACCCTAGGTTTTTAGCATATTTTCCTAGAGTTTTAGGCTCCATCGCTCCGTCAAGCATGGTATAAGCAGAAAAAATGCGCAAAGGAACAAAGGGAACATAGGCCATATTCAAACTCTATGTACCATCATCATAAAGTCAAAAATATTGCTATGAAAAGCTGTGGACAATGGTGATTAATTGACCTTACGAAACACCAGCGCTTAGAAATATAATCATAGAGTATTTATTGAGCGAGCAGTTTTTCAATATCTTTTGTCAGTGATTCAGGTTTCACTTGAGGGCCATATCTTCCAATCACTTGCCCATTACGACCAATGAGAAATTTGGTGAAATTCCATTTGATTTTGCGTGACCCTAGCAATCCCGCTTGCTTAGACTTTAAATACTCCCAAAATGGGTCTTGATGATCACCATTCACATCAACTTTTTGCATCAATGGGAATGTTACATTATAATTTAAGCTACAGAAATTTTGTATCTCATCAGCATCACCAGGCTCTTGTTCACCAAATTGATTGCATGGAAAGCCTAATATCTCAAATCCTTGATCTCTATATTGCTTATATAATGCTTCAAGGCCTTTATATTGCGGCGTAAAGCCGCATTGTGATGCCGTATTAACAGCCAAAACCACCTTACCAATATATTCTTTATATGAAATATTCGAACCATCAGCCTGCTTCAATGTGAGCGTTTCAATCATGATGTAACTGCCTATACTTCATGCAGAATCCCATCTTTTAACCGCACCACACGATCCATCTTTCGAGCCAAACGCTCATTATGCGTTGCTATTAAAGCAGATGATCCCTCAGTACGCACCAAATCAACAAATTCTTCAAGCACAATATCAGCGGTATGCTCATCCAAATTGCCAGTTGGTTCATCGGCCAACACCAATTGAGGCGCATTAGCAAGCGCTCTTGCGACTGCTACACGCTGCTGTTCGCCACCAGAGAGTTTTGATGGATGATGCTTAATGCGTTGAGCAAGACCCAACTTCTCAAGTAAGTACAGGGCCCTAGCTTCAGCATCAGCCCTTTTTACACCCGTGATAATTTGAGGTAAGATGATATTTTCTTGCGCATCAAAATCCGTCAACAGATGATGAAATTGATAAACAAAACCAAGCTTCTCCCTACGAATACGCGTACGTACATCACTAGTAACATCATAGGTTTCTTCGCCATCAATCTTGATAGAGCCTTCAAACCCACCTTCTAACAACCCAACTGCTTGTAAAAGTGTGGATTTACCCGACCCTGATGGGCCGAGTAGTGCAACAATTTCACCAGATTTTATTGTTAAATCTACTCCGCGCAATACTTCAATTACAGTTTCACCTTGCGTAAAGCTGCGTTTCAAATCTTTTAATCCAACAATATTTCTATTCATATCATTCATAACGAAGCACCTGAACTGGATCCGTATTCGCGGCCTTATAGGCAGGGTATAATGTCGCTAGGAAGCTAAAGAATATGGCCATGACACAGATACCAATCACTTCAATAGGCTCGGTCTTAGAAGGCAGTTCAACCAACACTCTAATTTCAGGATTCCACAAAACTTGCCCAGTAAGGAATTCAATAAAATTCACAACATTTTGCCGAAAATATAAAAATATAAACCCTAATATCGTGCCAGCGGCGACACCCAAAGTACCGATCAATGTGCCAACGCTGATAAATATTTTTAACATAGATCGACGCGATGCACCCATCGTGCGTAATATCGCTATATCGCGGGTTTTTGATCGCACCAGCATGATAAGAGATGATAAAATATTAAACACAGCCACTAGGACAATGATGGATATAATAACAAACATTACAACCCGTTCAACAGCCAAGGCTTCAAATAGTGAGGCATTTAAAACTTTCCAAGGGATCACTCTTGCCAGACTTTCCAGCTCTATTGATAGCGGTTTTAAGATATTCTCAACATTATCAGCATCGATAGTTTTTACTTCGATTAAGCCGATCTCATCGCCCATTAGCATCAAGGTTTGGGCATCTTCCATTGGCAAAATAACCAATGCCTTGTCATAATCATATAAGCCAATTTCAAATATAGCGCCTATTTCATACGATATCTCGCGTGGTACGGTGCCAAAAGGCGTCGGCCGTCCTTCAGGGTTGATGATTGTTATTTTATGACCGATAGTTGCACCAATATTACGCGCCAATCCAGAACCGATGGCAACACGTTCACTACCCGCAGTAATTGTTGAAATATCGCCAACAATAGTTTTACCTTTTAACGTTGGGTTCGTACGGATATTTTCGACCTGCATACCGCGTAATAACACCGCCTCAACACGGCCATTAAATGTCGTGAGTAACGGTTGGTCAATCAACGGTGTGGCTTCCGTTACACCTTCTACACTACGTGTTTGCTCTAATATCTCTTGCCAATTTGATATACGCCCATTGTAACTTTGAATAATAGCATGCCCGTTAAGACCCACACTTTTATCAAACAGTTCTGCGCGAAAACCATTCATCACGCTCATCACTACAATTAAGGCTCCAACGCCCAGCATGACCGCGATTAAACTTATTGCTCCTACAAGAGTAATAAATCTATCGCCCTTACCTGGTAAAAGATAACGGCGCGCCACCATATATTCTAACGGAGACAAAAACATTTGTAACTTATTATCCTCTAATCACACTTTAATTTCCGTGTGTAGCTTTGTCTTGCAATGGTCAAGCATCATCTGTTGGTTACAGAATATTATCAAAATTCTTATACCTCTTGAAATCTAAAATCATATCCTTATCTTTTTTGTAGGGCGCCGGATTACTGGGCCCTGAACAAAGACTAACTTACTAATGAAGCGCCAATTTTGGGCTTCACAATAAAATTGCTCAATAGGAGAATATTATGAACCGTCTTGATTTTACGCCATATCGCCGCACCACAGTTGGTTTTGATCGCTTGTTTGACTTGCTAGAAAATTCCAACCGCAACGGTCAAAATGAAAACTACCCCCCTTTTAACATCGAGCGCTTGTCCGAGGATGATTATGTCATAACCATCGCGGTTGCTGGCTTTAAAAATGATGAAATAGATATTACCGCACAGCAAAATTTGCTTACCGTTGTTGGGCAGAAAAATATTGATGGTAATGACAATCGGGATTTCTTGCACGTTGGTATCGCCAATCGCAACTTTGAACGCCGTTTCCAACTGGCCGATTATGTCCATGTAACTCAAGCTGATATGGCCGATGGATTATTGACCATTAAATTGCTGCGCGAAGTGCCAGACGCGCTTAAACCGCGCAAGATTGAAGTAGGCACTACGCTCAAAACAATCGAGCAAAGCGGCGATGATAATGTTGCTAAATTATCATCCAAAAAATCTAAAAAAGCGGGCTAAATTCTCTCTCTCCTCTAAATTAAACTTAGACCGCTAATTGGGCAGTGCAATAGTGCTGCCCTTTTTATATATCCATTTAAGAGAAATTATTCAGCCAATTGATAATCAGCGCCTTATACTAGGCGACTTTGTTTTAATGCAGCCCCAATGAAGCTTGCAAATAAGGGATGCGGATCAAATGGGCGTGATTTAAGTTCAGGATGAAACTGCACACCTATAAACCAAGGATGATCAGGGCGTTCCACTATTTCGGGTAAACTGCCATCAGGCGACATGCCAGAGAAAATTAAGCCGCCTTGCTCCAAACGTTCTTTATATGCCATGTTAACCTCAAAACGATGTCGATGCCGTTCTTCAATGTCTTGCGCTTCATATACAGACGCAACATGGCTATTATCATTTAGTTTCGCTGGATAGGCCCCAAGGCGCATTGTTCCGCCAAGATCACTATCGTCATCACGTGTCTCAATACCATCTTTGCTCTGCCATTCCGTAATAAGGCCAATCACTGGGTTGTCAGTGGGGCCAAATTCACTTGTCGAGGCATTATCTATACCGCTGACATTACGGGCGCCTTCTAAACAAGCCATCTGCATCCCAAGGCAGATACCAAAAAATGGTATATTGCGTTCACGGGCAAATTTAATGCTCGCAATTTTACCTTCGCTACCTCGTTCACCAAAACCGCCTGGCACCAAAATCGCATGCATCGGTTCTAATTTGCTGACGAGATCTTTTTCACTCTCAAACATCTCAGCATCAAGCCATTTGATGTTAACGCGGGTGCGGTGCGCCATTCCGCCATGCACCAAGGCTTCATGCAGAGATTTATAAGCATCTTGAAGACCAACATATTTACCAACAACGCCAATAGTTACCTCACCTTCTGGGTTGTGATAGCGATCGGTAATATCATACCAACGCGAGAGGTCTGGTTCCTTATTATTATCAATATTAAAAGCATGAAGTACTTGATCATCCAATCCTTCCGCATGATATTGCAAAGGCACTGCATATATACTCTCAGCATCCAATGCTGGAATAACCGCTTCTTTACGGACATTACAGAAAGCGGCAATTTTAGCACGCTCATTCTCTGGTAGATTATGCTCACAGCGACATAGCAATATATCGGGTTGTATCCCCAGAGATGTTAATTCGCGCACGCTATGCTGCGTTGGTTTGGTTTTTAATTCACCAGCCGCAGCCACATAAGGAACCAGCGTAACATGGATAGAAATACTCTGATCACGGCCCAATTCATTACGCAATTGACGAATAGCTTCCATGAACGGCAGCGATTCAATATCTCCTACCGTACCACCAATCTCACATAATATGAAATCAAGGTCATCGCTTTTATCCAATGCAAACTTCTTAATCTCATCCGTTACATGTGGAATCACTTGCACGGTCGCACCTAAATAATCGCCGCGCCGTTCTTTGGCGATAATATCTTGATAGATACGTCCAGACGTCACATTATCTGATTGACGCGCAGAAACACCGCTAAATCGCTCATAATGTCCCAAATCAAGATCTGTTTCCGCTCCATCATCGGTCACATATACCTCGCCATGTTGGTAAGGTGACATAGTTCCAGGATCTACGTTTAAATAGGGATCAAACTTACGAATGCGGACGCGGTAACCGCGCGCTTGCAATAGTGCTGCAAGACTTGCAGCCATTAGACCTTTTCCCAGTGAGGAGACCACACCGCCAGTAATAAAAATATATCGCGCCATGGGAGTAGACGGTTAGGCGAGTATATAGCTGTTTGACAAGGGTTAGAATCTATTAATTTCAAAAAAGTTATGGATAAGTCATACGATCAAAAATAAACACGCAAAGTCAACCATCTTTCAACCTTATAGTGAAAACAATATAACATAAAAAAAGCAGCTCCCAAATATGAGAACTGCCTTTCATTATTCATTTCTAACGAAAAATATTTATTCGCTATCTTCACCTTCCGATTCGCTCGCAGCAGCCGCTGCTGCAGCTTCCAATGGATCATCCGTTGCTGGCGCAGCTGGTAATGCTGGATTAACAGGTGCTTCTGGTGCTAATTCTGCTGGAGCTTGCTCAACCGCTTCACGTTGAAAACTATCGTCAATTTCACTCACAGAACCTTGCTGAGCTGCAACAAAAGCTAATCCAACGGATAAGCTGATGAATAATATTGCTAAAACGGTAGTTGTCCGTGTCATAAAATCAGCGGCGCCACGTGCGGACATCAATCCTGATGGACTGCCGCCGACTCCTAGACCACCACCTTCTGAGCGTTGCATTAATATAGTAACAACCAGTGCAAATGCTATTGTCCCTTGAACAATAACCAAAAAATGAAACAGGCCCATTAACGTATCCAATATCTATAATATAATTAATTTCACAGACCACATAGCGATTGATATCGCAATCTTCAATCGCTTTAGGTAATTATATTATCATTCATATCTATGCCGCGGCTATAACTGGAGCAAATTTCTCAGCACTAAGGCTTGCACCGCCAACAAGACCGCCGTCCACATTGGCAATTTTCATCAAATCATGCGCATTAGAACCATTCATCGATCCACCATATAATATATGTATATTATGCCCTGCATCTCCATAATATTCTACCAGTGCATGACGTATTGCCAAATGCATCTCAGCGACATCATCTAAGCTTGGGATTCGCCCAGTGCCAATCGCCCAGATAGGTTCATAGGCAATAGACAAGTTCGTTCCGTCAAAATCATTTCTAATATCTGGCAGCGATTCTAACAATTGTTCAACAACAATCGTGACAGCATTCCCGCTATCACGCTGTGCTTCGCTCTCTCCAACACAGAGAATTGCATGCATATTAGCACCCATTGCTGCAATAGCCTTTGCCTTAACATCAACATTGCTTTCTCCTTGGTCTTCACGCCGCTCACTATGACCAACAATGATATATTGGGCATCGCATTCCGCTATCATGGCCGCCGATAAGCACCCTGTATGCGCACCATTTTCATTCGCATGGCAATCTTGTGCGCCAATCGCCATTGATGACACCGCATTTACAGCAGGTTCAATCAATGTAGCAGGTACGCATATGGCCACATCAGCGTTATTTTGCTGCGACGCTACATCTGATATGGCTCTAAGTTCTGGCAAATCAGACTTATGGCCATTCATTTTCCAATTACCAACGACCAATTTCTTTAAAGTCATAATATATTCCCTTTATCTTCACTATGTAGCAAATCTAGTAATCACTCATATAAACAGGTTCATTCTGCTTATGAGAATAATGAGATTCTGTTCAAGCTAATTCCTATCAAATGTGAATAGGTTAATGCAGGCAATCAATATCTCCATAATGAGCTGGACGGTAAGATTAATTACATTCATATGCTAAGAATGCTTGATTGTCGTCTATTTGCTACCTAAAGCTTCATTCATATAATATAATCATAGAAAGCATTAGCCTATTATGTTTGGCAAAATTCGATCTTTATTCAGTTCTCGCTTTGGCGCAATATTCGCGCTATTATTCATTGGCCTAATCGCATTAGCATTTGCATTGGGCGATGTAACAGGTTCTGGGACATTCGGCGGTGTCGGAGCTGGCAATGCGGCCAAAGTAGGTGATGAAGATATTACCATCGCTGAACTGCGTGATTTAACCGATAATCGGCTGCGTAATGAACGTCAGCGTAATCCTAATTTAGACATATCTCAATTTGTCGAAGCAGGCGGCCTAGATGCGACTTTAGAACAAATAATCAATCGTGCTGTCTTATCAGAATTTGGTAAAAAGCATGGCATTGGCGTTAGCAAAGCTATGATTGATGCTGAAATCAGAGAAATACCGGGTGCCACAGGAGTCGATGGTCAATTTACAAAAGAAAGTTTCCAAGCTTTGTTACAACGTCTCCAATTGACGGAACAAGCCATTCGTAAAGATTTCACCCAAAATCTATATGCTCAACAATTATTCCCTATCGCAACGAAAGGCGTTGTCGCACCTAATAATTTGGTACTACCCTACGCATCATTGGTACTAGAGCGCCGCGAAGGGCAAATTGCGGTTGTACCATCAACATTATTTTTACCCGAAAAACCACCGACAGATGATGAATTAAGCGCTTATTATAAAGAGAATGCTACCCAATATATCATTCCAGAGCGCCGCTCCGTAAGCTATGCAATTTTTGGCAGCGATATTGTCGACAATGAGGCAACTCCAACTGAAGAAGAGGTCGCTGCTTATTATAAAGAAAATACAGAAAAATATGCTGCGAGTGAGACACGTGATATTGAACAAATAATCGTTCCTACCCAAGATGCAGCAAATAATCTCATCAGTGAAGCGCAAAAAACTGGATCATTAAGTGAGGCTGCAAAAGAAACAGGCTTATCGGTGACCAATATAAGTGCTGTTACCCGCAAAACATTAAATGATGACGCATCAAAGGCAGTAAGTGATGCTGTATTCGCAGCTGAGAATGGTGCTTTTGCATCCGCAGCTAGAGGCGCATTGGGTTTTTACGTTGTTAAAGTTACCAATATATCCGAAACTAAAGCTCGCAGCCTAGAAGAAGCACGCGCAGAAGTTATCGCTTTTGTCACTGCTCAAAAGAAAAGCGAGTTATTGGCTGAACTTACCACTGAGATCGAAGACTCTCTAGCAGATGGTACGTCAATCAATGACATCGCCAAGCAAAGATCGCTCAAGATTGAAACAACGCCTAACCTCGTTGCAACAGGGCAAGACCCTGAAAATCAATCTTATCAACCTATTCCAGAGATGGCGGCTATTCTTCCTAATGCTTTTCAAATGGAGAATAATGGAGAGGCACAATTAATTGAAATTGAACCCGGTACAAAGTTTGCGATGATCACAATCGCCAAATTATCCGAAGCTGCACCACCTGAATTATCCAAAGTCAAAGACACTGTTACGCAGCGATGGGCCCTAGATAAAGGATTAAGCAAAGCGAAAATAGAAGCGGATAAAATATTAAAAGCAATCGAAGGCGGCGTTAAAATTGATCAAGCCATTAAAGATAGCGGACTCAAATTACCGCCCATTCAACCTCTTAAGGCCAATCGTTTTGAATTAACCCAATCAGGACAGCAAGTACCGCCAGCACTGGCTCTAATGTTCTCTATGAGTGAGGGCAGTACAAAAAAATTGGAAGCAGCCAATGATAATGGGTATTTCATTGTTGATCTAAACACAATTATCCGCGGTGATGCTAGCAAGCGTGAAAATATTCTAAACCTTACGCAAAGCCAATTTAAAAATATCTTTGGTCAAGAGCATATGGCGCAATTTATTAATGCTGCCCGTCAAGAAATTGGTGTTGAGAAAAGTGAAAGTGATATCGAGACACTTCGTAAAGCTCTTACAACCGTTACTGCGAATTAATTGGGAGGCCATAGTAACAACATGGCCGCTCAAAACCATAATATAATAGGACAAGCACGCTCTAATTTAGAGCAAGGTCAGCCAGCTTTACTGTGGAAACATATTGTGGCAGATACAGAAACACCTGTTTCTGCGGCACTAAAGCTTATGCAAAGTGATCGTGGTGACTTTTTACTCGAATCTGTCGAAGGCGGTGAAACACGCGGCCGCCATAGTCTCATCGGTCTTGATCCTGACCTTATTTTCAGGGCCAACGGTAATGATGCGCAAATTAACTCTAATTGGGCCTATGACCGTAATGATTTTAAGTCCCTAGAATCAGATAGCCTCAGCGCCCTTCGGCAACTAGTGGCATCATGCCATATGGATGTTCCAGAGGAATTACCCGATGCTTTGGCCTGTCTGGTTGGTTATTTTGGCTATGAAACCATTGGTTTAGTTGAAGAGCTTCCGCGCGCTGCACAATCAAACTTAAAAACTCCTGATATGTTATTTGTGCGTCCAACGGTGATTTTAATATTTGATCGTCTAAGCGATGAATTGTTTATCATTGCTCCTATCTGGCCCGAAACACCTGGAGAACCAAAAACCTGTGGGGATAATGAAAAGAAGATGACCGCAGCCTTGGATAAGATTGACGCTGTTGAACGTCAATTGAATCAGGGCGTACCTAGCTTAGTCCGCAATGTGCAGTCCATGGATATAGATTTCACACCCAATATAGCACCAGATGATTATAAAGAGATGGTGCGCCGTGCCAAAGATTATATAACAGCTGGTGATATATTTCAGATCGTATTGGCACAGCGTTTTACAGCGCCCTTCACCTTACCGCCGATAGAATTATATCGGGCATTGCGGCGCATAAACCCCTCGCCTTTCCTATTTTTCCTCGACTTACCCGAATTTGCATTGATCGGCTCTAGCCCAGAAATATTGGTACGCGCTAAAAATGGTGAAATCACAATACGCCCTATCGCAGGTACACGTCCGCGCGGTAAAAATGCTTCTGAAGATGCAGCCAATAAAGCTAGCCTACTCGCCGACCCTAAAGAATGCGCAGAACATTTAATGCTGCTTGATCTGGGCCGCAATGATGTGGGCCGCGTTGCCAAAGCCGATAGCGTGAGCGTTACCGATAGCTATATGGTCGAATTTTACAGCCACGTCATGCATATAGTGTCCAATGTCACGGGCGATCTTGATGATAAATATGATGCGATTGACGCTCTATTCGCTGGTTTTCCAGCAGGAACCGTCAGCGGCGCGCCCAAGGTACGGGCGTGCGAGATTATCGCAGAATTAGAACCCGAAACGCGCGGCGCTTATGCGGGCGGCGTAGGGTATTTCTCACCCAATGGCGATATGGATAGCTGTATTGTTTTGCGCACGGGTATCGTCAAAGATGGTCAATTGCATGTTCAAGCAGGCGCAGGGATTGTCGCCGACAGCGATCCTGATTATGAATTGCGCGAATGTGAAGCCAAATCGGGCGCATTGCTGGCCGCTGCAAGAGAAGCGGTGCGCCGTGCCCATGACGCGGGGTTCGGACAGTGAGAGTAATATTATGATCCTTGTTATCGATAATTATGACAGCTTTACCTTTAACCTTGTCCATTATCTGATGGAACTAGGCGCGCAGGTGCGCGTAGAGCGCAATGATGCAATTACCGCTGATGAAGCCTTACAAAGCGGTGCGGATGCATTTTTAATCTCTCCTGGCCCTTGTACGCCCAATGAAGCGGGTATTTCGCTTGATTTGGTCGCAGCCTGTGCCAAAGCGAAAAAACCGCTCATGGGGGTTTGTCTAGGACATCAATCCATTGGACAATATTTTGGAGCAAAGGTCATCCAAGGCGGTCTTATGCACGGGAAAACATCGACGATAACGCATGATGGCAGCGGATTATTTAAGGATATCCCATCGCCATTTACTGCGACACGCTATCACTCGCTTATCGTTGAGGATATTCCTGATTGCTTGAAAGTCACAGCAACAGCCGATGATGGCAGCGTGATGGGTTATGCGCATGAGAGCCTACCGATTCATAGCGTACAATTTCACCCTGAGAGCATCGCCACCGAACATGGGCATGACTTGTTGGCCAATTTCATGCGTATCGCTGGATTAGAACCAAAGGATTTATCATGAGCAATTTATTCAATGATATGCTCGATAGGAAATTATCTGCTGCTGAAATTTCTGATGCGCTGACCCAGATGGCGGATCGCGGAGAAAGCGCCGATGAAATAGCATCCGCCGCGCTAGCTATGCGCAGCCGTATGATCACGGTCGATGCCCCTAAAAGCGCGATCGATGTATGCGGTACGGGCGGCGATGGCAGCCATAGCCTGAATATATCCACCGCAACGGCTTTGGTGGTGGCGGCTTGCGATGTTCCCATGGCCAAACATGGCAATCGCGCTGCATCGAGTAAATCGGGTGCTGCGGATACATTAGAGGCATTGGGATTAAACCTCGCTAAGGCGGATGCTGCAAAATCCTTAACCGAGATTGGTATTGGCTTTTTCTTTGCCCCCAATCATCACCCTGCTCTAGGCCCGATTGCACCAATCCGCAAAGCGCTTGGGCGCCGCACCATATTTAATTTGCTCGGACCGCTTTGCAATCCTGCGCGCGTCAAACGCCAGCTTATCGGCGTTGCATCGCCCGATTTGATAGAAAAATATGCACAAGCAGCGGTGCAATTAGACTATGAAAAAGTAATGATTGTTTCGGGCATGGAGGGGTTAGACGAAATTAGCATTTCTGGCCCTACCAGAATAGCCATGATCGACAGGACTAATATCCAATATTCATCTCTGTCACCCGAAGATGTCGACCTACCGCGTCATGATGCTGATGCGATAAAAGGCGGTGATGCAGACTATAATGCAGCTGCTTTGCGTAAAATGCTGATGGGCGAGAAATCCGCCTATCGCGATGCAGTCATATTGAACAGCGCCGCGGCTTTGATGGTAGCAGGCGAAGTGGATAGTTTTGAAGAAGGAGCAGAAGAAGCCGCTGAAGCCATCGACAAAGGGCTTGCCAACACATTATTAGATTGCTGGATAGCGCACCAATGAGCGATAAATTAACCGAAATATGCGATGTAAAACGCACCCATGTTGCGAAGCGCAAAGCGCAGCTTAGCAATGCACAAATACAAGATGCCATCGCCACGCAAAGCGCGCCGCGCGGATTTATTCAATCAATCGAACAAAAATCACAAAATGGTTTTGCATTGATTGCTGAGATTAAAAAAGCCAGTCCCTCGAAAGGCCTAATCCGTGAGGATTTCGATCCGCCATCGCATGCAAAATCCTATGAAGATGGGGGTGCGGCTTGCTTATCCATATTAACCGATACGCCCTATTTCCAAGGCACAGATGAATATTTAATCGCGGCACGGTCCGCCACTTCACTTCCCTGTTTGCGCAAGGATTTTATGGTCGATCCTTGGCAAGTCGCAGAATCGCGTAGCCTCGGCGCTGATGCTATATTGATTATTATGGCCGCATTGGATGATGCTCTGGCCGCAGAGATAGAAGATGCAGCTATCCATCATGGCATGGATGTGCTGGTTGAGGTGCATGATGAGGAGGAATTAGAACGCGCATTACAATTAAAATCGCGTCTTTTGGGGATCAACAACCGCAACCTCAAAACTTTTGAAACCAGCCTCAGCATGACTGAAAGACTATCAACAATAGTGCCCGATGATCGTATCATGGTGTCCGAAAGCGGCATATTCACCCATGATGATTGCTTGCGTCTTGCACAATCAGGGGCGCGCTGTTTTCTGGTGGGGGAATCACTTATGCGGCAAGACGATGTTAGTGCAGCAACGCAAAGACTGTTGACGGGATCATGAGTAAATTAACCCACATAGATGGAGATGGCAGCGCCCATATGGTTGATGTTGGCGGCAAAGATGCAACGATGCGCGAAGCCATTGCATCGGGGCAAATATCTATGCATGCTGATACGCTGCAAGCCATAAAGGATAATGCCCTTAAAAAAGGAGATGTCCTCTCTACCGCGCGGATTGCGGGCATTATGGCGGCCAAGAAAACCAGTGAATTAATCCCGCTTTGCCATCCGCTGATGCTGAGCAAAATTTCGGTTGATTTTGAATATTTGGATAATGGAATATTGGTCACCGCGCTTGTGCGTTTAAACGGTCAAACAGGCGTTGAGATGGAAGCGCTCACTGCGGTTAATATCGCCTTGCTCACTATCTATGATATGGCCAAAGCATTGCAAAAAGATATGGTGCTAAGCGATATTAAGCTTCTTAAAAAGACAGGTGGGAAATCTGGGGAATGGAGCGCCTAATGGCTGGTTTAATGCCCCTCATTGATGCGCAGAATATTCTATTAAATTCGGCGAGAAAATTAGACTCTGAAATCGTCAAAATAACCGATTCATTGGGTCGTATTACAGCACGAGATATATGCGCCAAACGCTCTCAGCCTGCTGCTAATATGTCATCTATGGATGGTTATGCCATTTGTTATGATGCCAATATCACATCATGGGACGTTGTTGGAGAATGTAAAGCAGGAACAACACCTTGCGACACGATTATATCAGGTCAGGCAGCGCGTATTTTTACGGGAGCATTACTTCCCGAAGGCGCGGATACGATTATCATTCAAGAGAATATCACTATAGATGGTTCAAGAGCATCACTAAAACCAAATTGCACTATGAATAAAGGTCAGCATATTCGCCGCGAAGGCAATGATTTTGCACAACATGAAACGATCATAAAAGCTGGTGAAACTATAACAGCAGCAAAAATAGGGCTTCTTATAGCAGCCGGACATGATCATATTTCAGTGTATAAAAAACCTCAAGTTGCAATCATCTCGACGGGCGATGAATTACGAGAAATTGGTGATATGTGCGAACCGCACCAAATTCCTGCTAGCAATGGACCTATGATTGCTGCGATGTTAAATGATTGTGAAATTGTTTATAATAAGATTGTCAAAGATGATTTATTGGGCATTACCCAAGCTATTAGGAATAATGATCATTGCGATATCATAATTACCATTGGCGGTGCCTCGGTTGGTGATCATGACCTAATAGTCCCTGCTCTTAGAAACCTTAAAGCCAATATAAATTTTATGAAGGCTGCTATAAAACCAGGAAAGCCTATATTAACGGGGAAAATTGGTGATGCTATTATAGTTGGATTGCCAGGGAACCCGGCTAGTGCTTATGTAACCGCAATTCTATTTTTATTACCCCTTACAGGCTATATCATGGGTAAAAATAGCTATATGCCTATAGAAAAAAATGCCCAATTAAATCATGAATTACCTGCAATACAAGAAAGAGCAGAATTTTTACGCGCAAAAGTAGTTGGTCATAATATCATGCCCTATACGGGGCAGGATAGCGCAAAAATATCAACCTTATCAGAATCTAACGCCCTATTGATTAGACCATCAAACTCCCCCAATATAGCTACTGGCGCAATGGTAAAATATATCGAAATTTAATTTTTCATGATAATCATAGAAATATGTTGACTTAACCCCTTTTGTTTCTTAATTGTTCTTTATTCGTTCTATATTGAGGATTAAGAAATGCTCACAGCAAAACAATTTGAACTGTTAAATTTTATCCATCAACGCTTAGAAGAGACGGGCATATCTCCCTCATTCGAAGAAATGAAAGAAGCGCTTGGATTAAAATCAAAATCAGGTATCCACAGGCTTATATCAGCTTTGGAAGAGCGTAGTTTTCTGCGTCGCTTACCTAATCGAGCCAGAGCATTAGAAGTTATTAAATTACCCGACATAGGACAAGAAACTCCCGTCAAACTTAACAAGAGTGTCATAGAAACAGTACAGAAAAAATCTACATCTGATTTGCCGGCTAATGCTATGCCTGTTGCTGCTAATGATGTTATTGAAATCCCACTTCATGGCAAAATTGCCGCTGGCGTACCTATAGAAGCTATGGAAGGACAAAACAGCCTTGCTGTTCCTCTCGCATTGCTGGGTTCTGGAGAGCATTATGCGCTTGAAGTTTCAGGCGATTCCATGATCGAAGCAGGTATTTTTGATGGTGATTATGCACTTATCAAACGTACGCAAACTGCGCGTGATGGAGAGATTGTTGTGGCCCTTGTCCGTAATGAAGAGGCAACGCTTAAATATTTACGCAAAAATGGTCCACAAATTCAACTGGATCCAGCCAATGCAGCCTATGAACCGCAAATCTATCCCGCCGAAGAAGTCGCTATCCAAGGAACTTTAGCAGGTCTATTACGGCGTTATCATTAGTAATCATTATACATTGCGATATTAGCGTTCAGGATATGTAATTTGTCTCATTTTATTATATTGTGACCACGGCAAATGCCTCTGTTCACTGGCAACATTTCTTATTACATTGGACGATAAATAAATAGCTACGCCTCCACTTGATTGCAAAAAACGTCTATCAACTTTTAACCGCTTTGGTTTACAATTATAGGGCAAATATCGATTGCTAAAGGCCATATCAACGCGCCGGCACGCCGCTGCCAATTCCATAGCGGGAACAAAATTATTGGATTTGGTTGCCAATATTGTCCATGGTTCTTTATCAACATTATAATAGACTGAGATGATACAAATATCATCTGAACATTGCGCATTGGGCCAGTTTTTTATATCGGCGGCAGGTCCATCAAAACCAGCATTTTCATTGAGCAATTCTCGAATATATTCCCCAGCCCCAGACCGCAAAAGCAACATTTCTTTTTTACCTTCATCAATATCACTCTCAACAACAGTATTTACAACAGCCAGATGGCCTCCATCTCCTGTTACCAATATATCGGGTATTTCGGTACGTAACAAAGATATAGAAGCTAGAACCAACGGAATTACAGCGGTCCATCGCGCCTTAGTCTGTAATATAATCATTATAACCGCCGAGATAATGATAAGCGCATAGGTAGCGCTACTAATATTGGCTGTAGTTTTTATCGCTCCTGGTAACGCAGTAACATAATGCGCTAAAGTGATAATGGCTTCAATGGATTGACCACAAATCCACCAAAATGGTGCGCCTAAACCAATAATATCAAATAAAAATGCCATTGCACCACTCGGAATAATAACAAATGTTGTGAGCGGTATCGCAATCATATTGGCTAGTGCGCCATATACACCCGTTTTCTGAAAATGATAAAGCGCAATAGGCGCCAATGCCATTTCGATTACCAAACCTGTGATAAATAATGATATCAGAAAGCGGCCCATTGCCTTTACTATATGTTCTTCACGGCGACGTACCAATTTTTGCATGAATTGCGTCTCATGCAAGGTGATAATCGCAGTAACCGCTGCAAAGCTTAGTTGAAAACTTGGCCCCATCAATACTTCTGGCCATAATAATAATATGAACAAAGCGCCAAATGCGACAAGGCGTAGGGTAAAAGGTTCACGACCCAATATTAAAGCTGCAAGAATTAAACAGGCCGCAATGCAGGCCCTAATGGTTGGCACTTGAGCGCCCGTCAATATAGTATAAAAAATCGCAATCAATGCCGCAAATGAGGCCGCATAAATGGGCACTTTATGGCGAAGAGCAAAAGATGGAAATAAAGCCAATATTTTTGCGACTATAAAAAAACTAATAATAACAATAGCAGTTACATGTAAACCGCTGATCGCCAGTAAATGGGCCAAACCACTGCGGCGCATTGCCTCTGCATCTTCAATAGCAATTGCGCCGCGATCACCCGATGCTAATGTAGCGGCTATCGCCCCTGCTCTGCCAGATACTTTGCTCCGAACATAAGTCGCAATTTCATTACGAATACCATCAATATTTTGATTATTATGTGCTTGTTCGACAATTTCAACTTCGCCAAGTGCAGACCCCGTTGCTCCCAATCCATCAAACCAAGCTCGTTTTGCAAAATCATAAGCCCCTGGAACAGCAGGCCCCGCAGGCGGCAACAGTCTTACTTTTGATTTAACAATGCTACCGTGGGTATAATTATCCGTAAATTGGTCTTGATTGATATTAATACGAATTTTTTCTGGTAGAGATTGATTACCATCTGTTTCTAGCGTTAAACGCACAATTTCGCGCGATGGTAATTTTTCAATAGACTCTATTCTCCCATAAATATGTCCAACCCATGGCTTAGACAATATAGGTGATGCAACTATTTCAGACCGCAATGTGATAGCGGACCATCCCAAAATAAAACAAAGCGCAGCCATAAACATGATAAGGCTCAATCGCGATTGGAATTTAAACCAGAAGGCGAGACATATTATACATATAGCAGGAAATAAAAATATCGTAGCTTGCTCTTGACCAAAGGAGAACCAGGCCGCGATACCTAATGCTACAAAAAAGGGAATGAATAAAGGTAAGCGCGGGGATTCTGCCTCCAGCCATGTCTCTAATTGCGTAAAATAAGAGCTTATATTTTGCTTCACAAACAATGGTTCTAAATAAGATCCTAGAGATAGCATAAGAACTATATACTCTATTATTGCGCAAGCCGCTATCTCAGAAATTACACAAATTTCTTATAAAGTAACATTTACAAGCATATTTATAACTACTTCTATAAGCAATTCCACTTGACCTTAGCGTAAATATGTTACAAATCGAACACCATATTTAGAGATGATTTTCCCCAAGATAATAATGCAACAATCATGTGGCCAATTTCATCTCAATCGATGTCGTTATCAATTAAGGTTATTTGCAAGTTTCAAATTGTAGCTTGAATATCGGCAATCATATTTATCAATTTACCATTTCACGGTAAATTTAATTTTAGTCAGAAACACAGTGGCTTTTCTGCTGCTGTTGGAACGGAGATTTTAATGACAGATGAAACAGCAAAAATGATCCTTAATGGGCAAGAATATGAACTACCCGTTATGAAAGCAACCGCTGGACCTGATGTTATCGATATTAGAAAATTATATGCACAATCTGATGCTTTTACATTTGACCCTGGTTTTACTTCTACGGCTAGTTGTGAATCTGATCTAACCTTCATTGATGGCGGCAAAGGTGTTTTACTCCACCGCGGGTATCCCATTGGTCAATTGGCCGAGCAAGCCACGTTCATGGAAACGGCTTATTTGCTTTTAAATGCCTCTCTACCAACACAAAATGAGCTAGATGGCTTCAACCATACCATTACCAATCATACCATGCTACATGAACAATTAGCAAAATTCTTTAGCGGTTTCCGCCGTGATGCACATCCTATGGCTATCATGTGCGGTGTCGTGGGTGCCTTAAGTGCCTTTTATCATGATTCAACGGATATTAATGATCCCGAGCATCGCAAAATTTCCAGCCACCGCTTGATTGCAAAAATGCCTACAATTGCAGCTATGGCTTATAAATATTCGATGGGGCAACCTTTTGTATATCCTGATAATAGCTTATCTTATACAGGAAACTTCTTGCGCATGACATTTGGAGTTCCAGCAGAAGAATATGTTGTGGACCCAGTGGTGGAACGAGCAATGGACCGCATATTCATTCTACATGCCGATCATGAACAAAATGCATCTACATCGACCGTCCGCCTCGCAGGCTCATCAGGGGCAAATCCATTCGCATGCATAGCTGCGGGCATTGCCTGCTTATGGGGGCCAGCACATGGCGGGGCGAATGAAGCAGCGCTTAACATGCTACATGAAATTGGCACTGTAGATCGCATTCCAGAATATATTGCGCGCGCAAAAGACAAAAATGATCCATTCCGCCTAATGGGCTTTGGCCACCGCGTGTATAAGAATTATGACCCCCGCGCTACGGTTATGCAAAAAACTGCCGCCGAAGTACTTGAAAAACTCGGCGTTTCCGATCCAATTTTCGATGTCGCTAAAGAATTAGAGCAAATAGCGCTTAATGACCCTTATTTTGTTGAAAAGAAATTATACCCTAATGTTGATTTCTATTCTGGCGTCATTTTATCGGCTATTGGTTTCCCAACGGAAATGTTTACAGCCCTATTCGCATTAGCACGCACTGTGGGCTGGGTCGCACAATGGAACGAGATGATCTCTGATCCTGGTCAAAAAATTGGCCGTCCGCGCCAACTATATACCGGGCCAACAGAACGAGATTTTGTGCCAATCAATCAAAGATAAATTATAAAGATATAGAAGGCATCATTTGGTGCCTTCTTTTATTTGGGCAAGTAAAGAATGAAACAAGCACCCTTGCCTGCTTCGCTTTCTAATACCAAATCACCGCCCATTGCACGCGCCAATCGATGTGAGATATATAGACCTAGTCCGCTGCCGCCGTCACCTGTGCGGCCTAATCTTTCAAACTTCTCAAAAACCTTATGATGCATATCTGTGCTAATACCTGGTCCCTGATCACGAATGGACAAATATGCCGTATCATCCGTTGCACCATATGATATGGTTATTTCTGTGTTTTCAGGTGAATATCGCACTGCATTTGCAAGCAGATTTAACCCAATTTGCAGAACACGTCTAAACTCACCAACGGCATTAACTAGGTCATCCATAGCATCAATAGTGACTTTGATATTCTTATCACTGGCTTTCAAAGCCATAAGCCCTGCTAGTCGCGTAGCAATATCGCCCAATTCAATATCATCCTTGGCAATTGCAAACCCAGGTTTATCCAAGGCTTCTAGATCACTTAAATCATCAACAATTTCTATTAAATGCCGAGCAGCATTAGCTATATCATGCGCATAATTAGCATAATTCTCACGTATCGGACCGTGAAGTTTACTACCAATAGTATCGGCATTCGCAATAATACGTCCCAATGGTTGCCGAATAGCTGGAGCCAATTGTGCCGATATCAAGCCTTGATAGATTGTATTGCTTTCAGAATTTTCATTCAATTCATTACTTACAAACTCATGCTTATAAGGACTAATATAACATTCATACCCTAGGAAATTTTCTTGATCATCGCGTCTTGGTATGGCCGATAATTCATAAACTCCTTCCAATGCCTTTATCGACACAATATTATGGTCGACAGTCTTATGCTGAGCGAATATCTCTCTTATAGAGTTTATTATAGCTTTATCTGCCGAAACAATATCAAAAAAGTTACTACCGATAAAATCACCAAATAATGCTACATATTTCTCATCTGATTGAAAATATGTAATGATATTACTCTCATTGCATAAAAAGAAGATATCATCCTGATAGGCATTATTATCAATTGAAACACCTTCGGGTTCATTTGCTTCAACTATATGTTTCTCGGTCCACCCCAATATCGAAAGAACCGCAACACCATCTTCAATATGACTATCTATCCATAGT
The DNA here is from genome assembly GCA_947501885.1 of uncultured Sphingorhabdus sp. Taxonomy (GTDB): domain Bacteria; phylum Pseudomonadota; class Alphaproteobacteria; order Sphingomonadales; family Sphingomonadaceae; genus Sphingorhabdus_B. The sequence continues at coordinate 533,457 of CANMXN010000001.1, forward strand.
TCAATATCAAAATCTTGATCCGCAACATTGATCATCCGCGATAAAGGCATATTCAATTTATGCGTAAGCATTGCTATATTGGCTATAGATGGAATAGCAACTTTACCGCCATCTGAACCGCCTGCTCTGATATGTAGTCTTCTAAAGGCTGGGTCCGCATAAAGCAGATTACCATCAATATCTATTCGCAATATTATTGTTTCGGTCAATTGATCAGGCATATTACTCTCTATCAACTAGCGATGCAGACCATTGGGTGATTTTTTCACATGCTTCAGCAGGCGAAATATTCAAATATTCATCATTTATCTGAGCAATAAACTGATTGTGGTCATTTTTATCATTATGCTGAAAAATTTTCAAAATATTATCTAAAGCCAGAGATAAATCCATATTAACTGCGCGAAATAACAATGCACATAAGAGCGGTGATCTATCCGCTAATATAGTAATGATTACATGCCTATCGACAGATATTTCTTGCTCTAATAATGCAACAAATAATGCGGCATATTCAGGCTTAAATTGCCAATATTCACTCACATCTTCATCTCGAAGCAGATATATCAACTTTCTGGAAGAAGCCGTTATGGACTCTGCTTCACTATGTGCTTCAAGCCACCGAGTAGTTGCATCAATCATAGCTGTATCAATTGTCTTATCAATCACCTCAAATGTTGCAACAATACGCCAAGACAAACGTTGTAAATCTTCTGGGGGCAATTCATAATAATTACCCAATTCTAATGACTTAAACCGACTATGAGCGAGTGATAATGTTTGTACATTATTTCTAACTTTTATATTTTCATGTTGCGTCAACTTCTCAGGAAGCTCTGCATATATATCACTATTATTCAAAAATAGTTTTTGGAAATGAAATAATGATAGTGCCGCATCTATAATATTTCTATCATTTAATAAACCAGATTCTATCAATATAGGATAAGATAGCGACCGATCCATTATTCTATTTTCCATAGAAGAGTGCCGCAATATAGAGCGTTCAATATTGAACACCATCATATATAAGCTATTTTTCACGCTCGTGATTAAGTGTTCATCAACAGAGAAATTACTTTTTGGGAAAATATAATGCGGTAAATCAGATCGCGCAGCCGAAAGGTTGCGCGCTTGCAGCAACGCACTTTCTTCAAAAGAATGTGACCCAGAGTTTTTAGACACAAATTATCCTAATATCTAATCTATTATCCTTCTAGCGCATCAAAGTTAATTTCGCTTTAAGCTTGAATAATGATTATTAGAAGTATTGAACATCAGTAACCTAGTTACCTTCTCTATTACTTCTAGGCATGACAACTGCCCCTATAAAAACCCAAAATGTCAACGCCAAGACGATACCCATTATCGCATAACCTTGCGAACTCCAAATTGAAGCAATTATCAGTATTAAAAATATATCTGAAAATGATAATATAAATTTATTAATGCGGTTATTAAAACTAAGATATTGAATAGAATAGCATAATAAAAATAATATCATTGTTATAATATATTGATCAATTGTCGCTGACGGAACACTAAATAATAATATCAACAATAATAATATTGATGCCACAATATCCCCCGCTATTCCATATCGTGTTTCTTCATTAAAATGATTATATTTTTGCAACAGATAGGATACAAACCGTACAATGAATATTATTATGAATGCTAATATATACCATTGAAAATATAGAGATATTAATGCAGTAATTCCTATTATAAGCGGTATGTAATGTAATGACTTGCCTATGTTCACATTAGCCCATAACTTAGGCAATATCATCTTTGTAACGGGCATAAATATATAAGTTTCTGTAAGCCCTTTTTCTCCTATAGTCTCATCCAAATTCTGTAGATATATATTACTTAATTGCTTGGCTTGCTTCTGGTTTACAACCTTGAATATATCATCTGGATTTGGTTCGATAATATTTAAAGCACAGCCATTTTGTAGCGCCAATCTAAGTAATGTAGAATGAATGTCGGAATCTTCAGGCATCATGTCCAATGCAGAAATTAACTTGCCATCAATCTTAGCTAATCCAGCCCAACGATGCTCTAAATCAATAAGTTCAAATTGTTCATATTCTGCTATATTCTCTAATGCTAATATCTGAGAAACGTCATTGCCACATAAAGTCTCTAAATATCTATCATCGCATAAAACGGCTTCTGACATTAATAAAAATTGATCATCTTCGCTCAGCATATCTCCTAAAGCATGCAAAGAACGAACATATTCAACTTCTATGCCTACGCGACGTAAGTCATTGGTGAACTGAAGAATATGACTATTCATCGAAGCAGTCGATATTATAAACCGCTCGACACCTAATTTCCTTAACTGCGATATCTGTCTATGAACTACAGCTTTCCCAGCAACTCTCAACAATGCAGCAGGGCGTTGATTTTCACTAGCATTATCAATCATCAATAAGGCTATTTTGATCAAATTATACTACCTTTGTCGATAAACTTTATATGCCAAAACCATATAAATAGCGTATCACAAATATATTCCAAATGATACTATTATTGACTTATCGCTTATATCGAAGTGGTTTAAACTGCTTTGATAGAATCAATGGCAGAGCGTAATTCCCGAATTATTACAGGATCACCAGGTGCACCGTCAGCGGCGTCATGTGCTAATTTTTTGATATCTTCTGCGCCAAAACTTGCAGCTAACCCTTGCAGGCGCCATGCAGAATATTGCCAATTGGCATCGCAACGTGACCTACTGAGTAGATCTAATTGTCTATCAGCACTTTCAAAGAAAGCGCTGCGTAGCTCAGACATTAAGACAATATCTTCACCTGCAGCTTCCTTTATTGCTGTTGTAAAAGAACCATAATCAACGGACATAATGCGTTAAATAAGGCGAAGATGTTAACTTTACGTTTCTAATGACAAAAAATATGGTAAACAGATAATTATGACTGGGGTAGAGAAACAAAAAACTGACAAGGCTATATCTGAAAAAAGAGATATAGATGATTATCTTTATACAGATAAATCAATAGCCTATAAAAGCAATATCCAGTCACCTAGACGTACAGCTATGGACTTTCTGTCCTATAATAATGGGGATATTCTTATGCCAAATGCTAATAAAAAAGCGATCCCATTGACTCATAATCACGAATTAAAGTCTGAAAACATTGAAACTGATAGCGATAGTTTGGAAGATGAAGACAGCATTGAAAATGAAATCCATGACGATAATATAACAGAAGAACAATCACCCGTTGATGATTATTATGAGGAAGATAGTTTAAACAATAAGATCAGTCGATATTTATTGCCATCTAGCTTCATAGCACTGGCAATAGGTTGGACTAGTTTTTTCATTTGGGCAAACTTTGAGACCATTAAGAGCGGTATTACACCATCAGAAATACCAAGTTTAATAATGAATTGGTCCGTTCCAACTATCTTAATCGCTGTTGGCTGGCTGTTATTTATGCGCAGCAGCAAAGCCGAAGCGCAAAAATTTGGTGATGTCGCCAATCATTTGAATAGGCAAGCAAACGAAGTTCAAGATAAAATGCGCGAAGTTAATGAGGATATAGCATTAGCGCGTGACTTTTTGTCGCAATATAGTCGCGATATAGAACATATAGGTCGAAACTCTGCACAAAATATCACCGATGCTGCCAAAACTCTTGAAATAGCGTTTAATGATAGTGAGATTAAAGCAGAAAAACTCGAACAAGTCAGCAACAATGCCAATAGTAATTTAGAACTTTTACGTAAAAACTTACCTGTCGTTAACAGTGCAGCAAAAGACGCTACTAATATGCTTGGTAAAGCCGGAATTGAAGCTAAAGAGCAAATGCAAAGTCTGAAAACGGCTATGGATCAGAGCATAGAGAGTGTCCAAACTAGTAAAGCAGAATTAGAGGCATTATCACGCAGCAATAAAGATGTTACTGATAATATCAGAAAACAGAGTGAAGGAATTAAATCATTCACCAATGAAATGGTTGAGACATCTCAAGCAAATGCTCAAACTATTGGAGAAAGCCTCAGAGACGAATATGAGGGTTTTAATAATAAAATTGATGAAACAATCGAAAGTTTAAATCTACAAACCAGCCAAATTTCTGAGAGCATTAATAGTAAGATCGCCGATCTTAATGAAGCTCTTGCGCAATTAAAAAATAGTAATTCATCTGAAAATGAACATATCGATGATATGATTGAAAAAGTCCAAAGCCATATTACTCAAAGTGAAGAAAGACTTGAAATATTAAGTACTTCAGCGTCTGAAAAGACGGCCAAGATGGCTTTTGCCTTAACTGCCTTAAACGATAATAGTGCCAATGTTGGTGAAGGTCTTGCGAATAATCATAAGCAAGCTGAACTGCTGATAGAGCGTACCGAGAAATTATTATTAGCATTGGATAGCAGTTCTCGAGAATTAGATGAAACAATGCCATCTGCGATGAAACGAATGGATGAGATACTCACAGCCATTGATTTACGCTTTGCAGATACATTCGAAAATATTGGCAAAATATCAGATTTGGAAAATAGCCTATCTGATAAGAGCATTGAAATTGACGGATTGATAAGAGCGGCCTCTGAACAAATAGAGAATTTATCAACCAAGCAAGGCGATGAATTTAATACACACACCGCAAAAGCTAAACAATTATTAGAAACGCTTGAGGCTAGTAAAGAAACGATCCATCATATCACAAATATTAGCGATGAAACATTTATCCAGAATATTAACAAAATTAATCAACACATCGATGAAAGTGCGCAGCATTCCAGAGAGATTATCAGCAAAAATATCGAAGAAAGCAAAAACCAATTGGCCGAGAATAGTGCGGCTGTTATCCAAGAAGCTGCTGAATTACAGATATCTCAAATTCGGGAGAATTTAGAAATATCACTCAACAGCCATATTGAAAAAGCCAGCGATGCGATTGGAAAATTACAAGGTCAATTGATCGAAATTCAAGAAATGGCGGATAATATAGAAAAACGCGTCATAGATACTTCGAGAGAATTTTCTGGCGTTGGCGATGAGAGTTTCTCACGCCAAATGGCTCTGCTTACAGAATCTCTTAATTCAACGGCCATTGATGTTGCTAAGATCATCTCAAATGATGTCACCGATAATGCTTGGGCTGCTTATCTTAAAGGTGATAGGGGCGTATTTACACGTAGAGCAGTGAAATTACTAACAGCAAGCGAAGCCAAATTAATCATTGCTCATTATGATGACAATATTGAATTTCGTGACCATGTGAATCGCTATATCCATGATTTTGAAGCTATGATGAGAGTTTTGCTCAGTACACGCGATGGCAATGCAATCGGCGTTACCATGCTATCATCTGACGTGGGCAAATTATATGTCGCATTAGCACAAGCAATTGAACGCCTTAGAAAATAAGAGCGTTCCTAAATTGGTGCATATTTTCGCAGAGAATCATTATTGTGCTCTGGTTCGCAAGCTTTATTGTTAAATAAACGTCTCGGTGGTTATCCATTCAAAAACATAATTGGCATAGAATAAACCGAATAATATACTCGCCAATATTGTAGCGCGAATGATAACCAATTTGGGTTTAAAATTAGCAGGTGCGCTATCCGCCTGCCCAGCTATTTTACTCTGTCCCAACTCATCATGCGTCTTTATGCCAATTGGCAGCATAATGAATGCACTAATAACCCAGAACAAAATATAGATAGCCAAAATTGATGTTATTTGCATTATAGTTCCGTGATCAAAACATTAACGATCGGTTTTTTGCCCGTCCAACGATACGCACAGCGGCGCACAGACAATCTCACATCTTCACGTATTTTCTCAATATCTGAAGTCTTATTCTTAATGGTAGAAAACACATCATCATATGCTTCGTCCATAAAGTCGTCCATCTCGGCATCGAGCGGAACACCATTACAATGAATCGTACATTTTTGAATGGGTCTTCCCTCTTTATCCAAAATGATTGCAACAGAGATTTGTCCATGCATAGATATTTTGCGGCGCTCATTAATAGTGCTACCATCTGCATCGATTAATATATCACCGTCTAATATAAGCCGGCCTACTCTCTCATAGCCAATATGCTCAGGACCATTAGGCGCTAGCCTAATCAAGTCACCATTTTTTTGTAATATCTGTTTCTCTATACCTTGTGCTTCACCAAATCGGCAATGCTCTTTCATATGCCTAATTTCACCATGCACAGGCACCAATATTTCAGGTCTAATCCAGTCATACATTTTGGCGAGCTCAGGCTTCCCAGGATGTCCTGACACATGAATGTGCGCCTGTTTTTCGGTAATCATTCGCACATTCTGTTCAGCCAGAGCATTCTGAATACGGCCAATAGCCAATTCATTACCCGGAATTTGCTTGGAAGAAAAAATCACTGTATCGCCATCATCTAATTTAATTTTATGACTATCACTGGCAATACGGGCAAGTGCTGCGCGCGGTTCGCCCTGCCCGCCAGTTGCAATAATCATCACATCATTGCGCGGTAAGCGCATAGCCGTATCAAAATCTACTGTTTCAGGAAATGTTTTGAAATAGCCGTTAGCCTTGCCAATTTCGAGCATCCTATCAAGCGAGCGCCCCGCTACACATAATGTACGATTGGTCTCTTTGGCTACTTCCCCCAATGTTTCAAGCCGCGCCGCATTGGATGCAAATGTCGTCACCAATATACGGTTTTTTAGCCCCTTAGTAACATCAATCAAATTACGTTTAACATCGCCCTCAGACCCCGAAGCTTTATCATTAAAGACATTGGTACTATCACAAACCAGTGCCAATATATCCATATCACCAATTGCGGATAATTCTTTTGGAGATGTAGGCGTCCCTATAAGAGGTTCCTCATCAAGCTTCCAGTCGCCTGTATGGAAAATATTCCCATGCGGCGTTTCAATTAACACACCATTTCCTTCGGCAATACTATGTGCCAAGGGTTTATAGGTCACCTTGAACGGGTCTAAATCAACCTGTCCCCCTTCATCGACAATATGTAGTTCTGCGTCATTAATACCATGCTCTTCGAACTTGTGGCGAATAAGGGCTGCGGTAAATGCGGTCGCAAAAAGCGGTACATCAAATTCTTCAACCAAATAGGGCAAAGCACCAATATGGTCTTCATGCCCATGCGTTAAGACTATACCAACAAGATCATTGCGGCGATTTTCAATAAATTCCAAATCGGGCAATACCAGATCAACGCCAGGATAATGTGGGTCAGAAAAACTCATCCCCATATCCACCATCAACCATTTGCCATCACAGCCATAAAGATTGACGTTCATGCCAATTTCACCAGAACCGCCGAGGGCTAGGAATAATAATTCTTTTTTGGATTCGTTCATAAAAATGGCTCTAGCCTATTTTTGAGGCTGGCGGTGATATAAAATAGATAATCCTCTTAAAGTCAGATTGGGATCAATATGATCAAATATTTTATCTTCTGTATCGAATAAGGCGGACAAGCCACCCGTTGCAATTATTGTGACAGGTCCCTCAATTTCTTGGCGCATTTTAGCAATTAATCCCTCAAGTAAAGCATGATAACCCCAATATAGACCAATAGAGATTTGATCATTGCTATTCTTGCCAATGACACTATTATCATCAAGACGTTTTAAATCAATATGAGGCAATTGCGCAGCCGCATGAGCCAATGCATCGCGCGATAATGCGAGGCCTGGCGCAATCAAGCCTCCATTATAGCTGCCATCTTTTCCGATATGATCCATTGTCGTTGCCGTACCAAGGCTGATGATAATCAAATCCCCTTCATATTGATCATGTGCGCCAATTGCATTGACCAGCCTATCGCTACCAACGCTGCTAGGACTATCAACATTAATAGCAAGTCCCATATCCATCTGATGCGCAATCAATGCTTCTACACCGATATATTCTCGGCCAAATATTTGCAGGTTTTCCAATATTTGCGGTACAACGGTTGAAATGATCATGCCTTCAATATCATCGCTATAACCAGCTTTATGTAATAGCGGCGCAATATAATCGGCATATTCCTTGCCCGAACGATCATGCTCGCTAGCCATACGCCATTGCGCTACAACATTCTCACCATCCATGAGGGCAAATTTTATATTGCTATTACCAACATCAATAACAAGCAGCATAGAATATCCTAATCAATCATGAAAATATCACCAGCATGGATAGTATAAATAGTATCATCCGCTAATTTTAGCAAACAAGCCCCTTCATTATCAATGCCGGCAAATAGGCCCGTCATATTTTCATGACGCAATTTTTGCCCTTTTTTATGCGCATGTTGGAGCCAATATTCGCGAATAGGCGCAAAACCTTGATCGCGCCAACGCTCCAACCATAAAGCAAATATTTCAGCCAACTTGTGCATAAATTCGTCTGCATCGGTCACGTTTATACCCAGTTCGGCAAAACTAATGGCCTTTCTATCAATATTCTGCGGACTATGCATCAGGTTAACACCCGTTCCCATTATCACAGCATTTCCGCTGCGCTCCAACAATATGCCACAGATCTTAGCGCCATCAATCAGCACATCATTTGGCCATTTGATCATCGCATCTTGATATGAAAGATAGGATTGAATAACCTGATGCAATGCATTGGCCGCAACGAAAGCCAAATTGGTAGCGGGTGGATCATCAGGTTTTAACCTAATAATTGTACTGGTATAAATATTACCCGTTGGCGATACCCAATCGCGCGCATTGCGTCCGCGCCCTGCCCCTTGGCTTTTCGCGCGCAGCCATAAGCCCTCGATTGCTCCTTTATCGGCACGTTTCAACAAATCGCTATTGGTTGACCCTGTATGATCAACCGTCTCGATTATATATTTATCCATTTACGAATAAGAAAGCGGCTGCGACCTCGGTCCATTCTAGCATGGTTGGAAAAGCCAACCAGCCTAATGGCGATATGAAGAGCGCCAATATTCCGCCAATCCAGATTAATGACTTGCTATCAGATCCCACAATCACATTAGCTGGATCATCAAAATACATGATTTTAATGACCTTTAAATAATAAAAGGCACCAATAACGGATGCTGCAATACCAATAACCGCCAAAGGCAAGAGATCAGCCGCAACTGCCGCTTGAAAAACTTGCAGCTTACCAGCAAAACCGAACATTGGCGGTATCCCTGCGAGCGAGAACATAATTACCATAAAGGCTGCAGCAAGCAGCGGTTTATGTTTTGAAAGCCCTGCAACATCATCCATAGTGCTGCGCATATTTCCATCTTTATCTTCAAGTTGCATCAAGCAGATAAACCCGCCCAAAGTCATTACGACATAGATGATTAAATATAGCAGCAAACCTGCAACGCCAGCCTGCGTTGCAGCGGCAAGACCTATAAGAATGAAACCAATATTGTTGATCGAACTATAAGCCAAAAGCCGTTTCAAACTTTTCTGTCCTATCGCCCCCAAGGCCCCAACAACAATTGACATAATGGCAACAACAATCACAATCTGCTGCCATGCCCCAATTTGCGAGGTAAAGGCCTCTCCCGCGATACGCACCAATAAGGCCGTAGCGGCTACCTTTGGAGCACTTGCAAAAAATGCCGTAACAGGCGTTGGCGCACCTTCGTAAACATCAGGTGTCCACATATGAAAGGGCGCAGCACTAATTTTAAAAGCCATCCCCGCCAACACGAAAACAATAGCAAATGTTGCTCCCATGCTCAGTTCACCCGATAAGGCCTCATTAATAGCAAGAAAGCTTGTGCTGCCCGTAAAGCCATAAACTAAGGAAATACCGAATAATAATATACCGCTAGCAAGGCCGCCAAGGATAAAATATTTCAGGCCAGCCTCGCTTGATTTTTCATCATCACGCGCAAAGCTTGCAAGCACATAAGCCGCCAAGGAATTAAGCTCTAAGCCAATATAAAGGGTTAACAAATCAACCGCTGAGACCATCAGCCCCATACCGACACACGCCAGTAATATAAGCACAGGAAATTCTGCTTTCATCGCCGACTTTTTTTCCAAATAGCGCGGTGCAATAAGTAAAGTAATGGCTGCAGCGCCGTATATCAGCAGCTTGGATAGGCTGCTGAATCCGTCGGCACGATATTGGCCAAAAAAGGCATCACCGCCAAATTCAAAAGCTTCATTGGTCAAAATTGTAAAGGCATAAAAACCCGCACCCAGCAAAGGCACAATCGCAACATAGCTGATTAAACGGCCATATTCTTTAAACCATGCAGCGATCAGTAATAAGAATAAAGAACTAAAGCTAAGAATAAGCTCAGGACGCGTATAGAAAAGATCATTCTCACTCATCAGTGCGCACTCCCTTCAGAAGATTCGTTCGTATTGGCACCAACGCGATATTGAGCCGTGCCGGGGTCATCCGCTAAAAATTTACCATCCAATTGCGGCGTTGATGGCGCAACCCTCTCGACAATTTTGCTCACATCATCACGAATAGGCGCAATGAAGCTCTCTGGATAAACGCCCATCCACATGACGGCGGCGGCTATTGGCGTTAACAACCAAAACTCGCGTCCATTCAAATCTTCCATTGCTGCTGCATCCATATTTTTTTGCTCGCCAAATGCTATACGGCGATAAAGGTAGAGCATATAAGCTGCTCCTAAAATAATACCCGTTGTACAGATTAAAGTTGCCCACGTTGACACTTTATAGACACCAGCGAGCGCCAAAAACTCACCAACAAATCCGCTGGTCCCCGGAAGTCCAATCGACGCCATAGTGAAAAGCAGAAATAATATCGCATATTTGGGCATATTAATTGATAGGCCGCCATAACGATCAATTTCGCGGGTATGCAGGCGGTCATATATCACCCCAACACACAGGAATAGTGCGCCCGAAACCAAACCATGACTGAGCATGACAATGATAGCACCTTCTAGACCCTGTTGATTAAAGGTGAAAAGCCCGACGGTTACAATCGCCATATGCGCAACAGAGGAATAAGCGATAAGCTTTTTCATATCTTGCTGCACCAAGGCTACCAAAGATGTATAAATTACCGCAACCATCGACAAGCCATAGATAAGCCATATGAATTGCGCCGATGCATCAGGAAACATTGGCATCGAAAAGCGTAAAAAACCATATCCACCCATTTTCAACAACACACCCGCCAATATCACCGATCCTGCTGTTGGAGCTTGTACGTGCGCATCGGGAAGCCAAGTATGCACAGGCCACATCGGCATTTTCACGGCGAAGCTGGCGAAAAAGGCAAGCCATAGCCATGTTTGCGCCGCTGGCATAAAGTCATAATTTAGCAATGTTGGTATATCGGCAGTCCCCGCTTGCTGGATCATCCAAATCATCGCAATCAGCATCACAACAGAACCAAGCAGCGTATAAAGGAAGAATTTATAACTTGCGTAAATGCGATTTGTTCCGCCCCATATCCCGATAATTAGGTACATTGGAATAAGGCCAGCCTCAAAGAAGATATAAAAAAGCATCAAGTCTTGAGCAGCGAACACGCCAATCATCAAAACTTCCATTAACAAAAATGCTGCCATATATTCGCTGACGCGCTCTTTAATGGCATACCAGCTTGCGCCTATACATATGGGCATCAAAAAGACAGATAGCATGATAAGCATGAGCGATATGCCATCAATGCCCAACTTCCATCCGATAGGGCCAAAAAGCTCGGCGCTTTCAACAAATTGCCATTGCGCCCCACCAATTTCATAATGTTGCCAGAGCCATATGCCCAAAACCAAATTTACAAAAGTTGCGCCAAGGGCTAAAATACGGGCGCTGTGCGCGCGCGCAAACAAACATATTATGGCCGCTATCATTGGAACAGCCAACATGATTGATAAAATGGGTAAATCCGAAATATTCATAATTATCGCACCATCATCCAGCTAATTGCAGCGACCAAGCCAAGCAGCATGACCAGCGCATAAGTATAAACATATCCTGATTGCAAACGCACTGCCAGCGCGCTGCCATATTTCACAACATATGCCGCTCCATTGGGGCCAAAGCGGTCGATTATACCAACATCACCAATTTTCCAAAATTGCTTACCAAACCAAAAGGCAGGACGAATGAAAAGGAAATGATAAAGTTCATCGAAATACCATTTGTTGAGGAAGAATTGATGGAGAGGCTGAAATGTCTTGGCCAATCGCTGCGGCGCATCATTTGAAATCAAATACATGTAAATCGCAATGATTAGTCCCGTTAGCATTGCTATGGTAGAGGATAATTTTACCCACAATGGCACAGCGTGCATGGCGTGAATAAGACCAACATCAAAATCAAGCGTACTAATTGCCCAGAAATTTATACCGCCTTCTTCCGCATATATAAATTGGTCTTTGAATATATAGCCCGCAAACACAGCACCAAAAGCCAGTATCGCAAGCGGTATCGTCATAGAAAGCGGGCTTTCATGGGGATGATAACCGCCTGTGCTGTCTTCTGCTTCTTCGGGCGTTTTATGAACGCTATGCTGAATATGCTCGCTATTGATCCAGCGCGGCTTGCCCCAAAATGTAAGGAACATGAGGCGCCAACTATAAAAGCTAGTGAGCAAAGCTGCTAATACACCGATAAAGAAGGCATAACCGCTATATGTGGCGCTGCTTGCAAATGCTGCTTCGATAATTGCATCTTTCGAATAGAAGCCTGCAAATCCGGCCACACCAACAATACCAACACCCGTAATTGCAAGTGTCCCCGCCATCATCGCCCAAAAAGTAAGCGGGATATGTTTGCGAAGGCCGCCATAATAGCGCATATCTTGTTCGTGATGCATGGCGTGAATAACGCTGCCCGCGCCGAGGAATAATAGCGCCTTAAAGAAAGCATGGGTGAACAAATGGAACATAGCCGCACTATATGCGCCCGTACCAGCAGCAAAGAACATATAGCCCAGCTGTGAACAGGTGGAGTAAGCAATCACGCGCTTAATATCGGTTTGCACCAAGCCAACGGTTGCTGCAAAAATAGCCGTTGTTGCACCAATAATTGTAATCATATTCAGCGCAAATTCGCTGGTTTCAAAGAGCGGTGATAAACGACAGACCATGAACACACCAGCAGTCACCATAGTCGCGGCGTGGATGAGCGCAGACACTGGCGTTGGTCCTTCCATTGCATCGGGAAGCCATGTGTGAAGCCCCAATTGAGCTGATTTGCCCATCGCACCAATGAATAAAAGCACACAGATTAGGCTCATCACATCAACACGCGTACCCAAAAAGCCGATACTAGAACCTGCATAGCCTGGAGCTACCGCCAAAATTTCAGGAATAGAAACAGTACCAAACACAAGGAAAATACCAAAAATACCGAGCATGAAGCCCAAATCACCGACACGGTTAACAACAAAAGCTTTGATCGCCGCTGCGTTCGCACTTGGTTTTTTAAACCAAAAACCAATGAGCAGATAAGATGCAAGACCAACGCCTTCCCATCCAAAGAACATCTGCACCAAATTATTGGCCGTCACCAACATCAACATAGCAAAGGTAAAGAGTGATAAATAAGCAAAGAAGCGTGGTTGATCTGGATCTTCATCCATATAGCCCCAGCTGTAAAGATGCACGAGCGCGGAAACGCTGTTTACCACTACAAGCATAATTGCCGTTAAAGTATCAACGCGTAATTCCCAATCAAATTTAAGATCGCCCGATTGTACCCATGTTAGAATAGGTTCAACATAAGCTGGCTGTCCGCCCGCAACAAAGGACAAAAATATCGGCCAACTCAATGCCGTAGAAACAAATAATGCCCCTGTGGTTAAGGCTTTGGCCGCCACATTGCCAATCACGCGGTTGCCAATGCCTGCGATAATAGCTGCCAAAAGCGGCAGAAATACTATGATTTCAATCGATGACACATTCTATCCTTTCATCTGATTGACATCGTCAACCGCAATTGTACCGCGGCCGCGGAAATATATGACCAATATTGCAAGCCCAATCGCCGCCTCACCAGCAGCAACGGTCAGCACAAACATTGCAAAAATTTGCCCCGTTAAATCGCCCAAAAAAGCACTAAATGCGACAAAGTTTATATTCACGGCAAGCAATATCAATTCAATCGCCATCAAAATGATAATCACATTTTTACGGTTCAAGAAAATACCTAAGACGCCCATTACAAAAAGAATAGAGCTTACGACCAAATAATGTTCGATACCAATCATAGCGATACCCCCTTGCCTACTTCGGGTTTTGCATTACGCGTTGCTTCTTCGGGGCGGCGTTTGACTTGATCGCTAATATTTTGTGGACGAACACCGCTGCGTTTGCGGTTTGTCAGCACAATCGCACCTACCATAGCCACCAACAAGATCAGTCCAGCAGCTTCGAAAAGAAAGATATATTTGGTATAGAGCAATTGCCCCATCGCCTCGATGTTAGAGACGTTATCGGGCGTTGCATTGCTGATCGATTGTCCAAGCTCTACTGAACCTGCACGCATAGCGCCAAGGCCAAGTACCAATTCACACACCAAAATAATAGCGAGCAAAATACCCAGCGGTAGGTTTTTCATAAAACCAGCGCGCAGCTCAGCAAAATCTATATCGAGCATCATCACAACGAACAAAAATAGCACCGCAACCGCACCAACATATACAATCACCAAGAGCATAGCGACGAATTCAGCGCCAACCAGCACCATCAGTCCCGCCGCATTAAAAAAGGCCAAGATAAGCCATAAAACGCTATGCACAGGATTGCGCGAAAATATCACCATCGCCGCACTGGCGATCACCACCGATGCAAAAGCATAAAATGCAATTAGCTGTATCACCGCAATGCCCCACTCATTAAAATCATAATATCAATATCCTTCAGGCCCTTAACGATAGGGAGCATCGGCGGCAAGGTTTGCGGCAATTGTGCGCTCCCACTTATCACCATTGTCCAATAATTTGCCTTTGTCATAGATTAATTCTTCGCGCGTTTCGGTCGCATATTCAAAATTTGGTCCTTCAACAATCGCATCCACTGGGCATGCTTCCTGACAAAAACCACAATAAATACATTTGGTCATGTCAATGTCATAGCGGGTGGTACGACGGCTGCCATCATCGCGCGGTTCTGCCTCAATGGTAATAGCTTGTGCAGGACAAACCGCCTCACACAGTTTGCATGCGATGCAGCGCTCTTCGCCATTAGGATAACGGCGCAGCGCATGCTCACCGCGAAAACGCGGAGACAATGGGTTTTTCTCAAATGGATAATTTAGCGTGGCTTTGGGTTTGAAAAAATATTTCAACGTGAGCCAATGCGCCTTTAGAAACTCCCAAAGCGTGAATGTTTTTATTAGGTGACCGATAGTGTTCATGATAATGCCTTTAGTTGATCTACTGTAGTGCAGTCACCACGTAATGAAACTCTTGCGTCTTTATAAGTGAGCGTCATAATTGAAGGTTTAGTATCATTATAATTGCTGATAGATATATGCAAAGTTTCGGAATTACTTGTTTTTGATGTAAGAGAACCAGAAGTATGGCAACATTCTACTGCTAAAAGCTCATACTCAAAATCACCTTTTAATCTATCAGGTGATTTAATTTTAATATTAGCCAAGTCCTTCAATTCTCCTTCGAGACGTTCCATGTAAACAAACATCTCAGGCTCTCCTGTTTTTGCCTGATAATATTTTTCATCATAAAGAGGACAAACTTCAGTTGCTCCCAATGAAGCCATAATTTCAGATGTAGGAGATAATTTCTTAGAAATTGAAGTTGTTTCTTTATCAAAGCCATCTGTCATCATTAAATAACCGCTAGTGAGCACTATGAATAGCAAGCTGATCGGCAAGAATACCTTCCAACCCAATCGCATCAATTGATCATAGCGGTAACGCGGCACTGTCGCCCAAATCCAACTAAACATGAAGAAAAAGAAAAATGTTTTCGCAAAGAGCCATATCCAACCTGGCACCAAATAAAGCGGTTCCCAATCAATTGGCGGCAACCAACCACCAAAAAATAAAATCGCATTGAGCATGCACATAAGCAAAATATTCGCATATTCGCCCAACCAGAAAAGCGCGAATGACATGCTGCTATATTCGGTTTGATAACCCGCCACCAATTCGGATTCCGCTTCGGTTAGATCAAACGGAGCGCGTGCTGTTTCCGCCAAAGAGCTTATAAAAAATAATACCCACATCGGAAATAAAAATGGATTTAATATATAGGCATTGACGATACCAAAACCATGTCCGCGCTGTGCTTCTATGATACCATTCAAATTAAACGTACCTGCCCACAAAACCACGCATACTAATATAAAACCAATGGAAACTTCATAGCTAATCATTTGTGCCGCAGCACGCATAGCCGAGAAAAAGGGATATTTACTATTCGATGCCCAACCCGAAATCACAACACCATATACGCCAAGTGAGCTGATCGCTAACACATAGAGCAGGCCAACATTAATATCGGCCAGCACCGCACCAGAATTAAATGGAATCACCGCCCAGGCCGCTAAAGCAACCGTGAAGGTTATGATAGGAGCAAGTAAGAATAGTCCTTTGTTCGCAGCACTTGGAATGATGGTTTCTTGCAAGAAAACCTTTAATCCATCGGCAAAACTCTGCAGCAAACCAAAGGGGCCAACCACATTAGGTCCGCGGCGCAGCATGATGGCGCCCAATACTTTACGGTCAACATAAATAATCATCGCCACCGCCAGCATGAGAGGCAATGCGATTAAGAGAACACCCGCAAGGCTGGCAATAAAGAAAGCCCAATCGGCATCCATGCCCCAAGAGATGAATGTTTCGGTCATCAAGAAACCCCTGCTTTGTTTGATTGTGAGCGCATTTTATACAAAACCTCTGCCATTACAGATTTAAGATTAGAACGGCTAATCGATAGTTGTGCACCCACAGATATACACTCATTTAGAGCCGCAGTAACGCTATTCATGTAACGTGCTTCTTCGCTACTTTGTGGTTGAGCAATAGCAAAATTATGCGCTGCATTAGGGTTGCTCTTTATGGTGCAATCCGAAAATTTTCTAAGCGCCAATTGATCGCCCTTTATCTGTCCATATTTGGGTGATATTTCTCTATTATAATCCAGTGTAATATTCTGGGTCACATTAATTATTAATTTGCGATAATATTTATTGTAAAGTGCAACATAGAGCGTGCGGCGAAATAGACCATCTTTGAAGACCAGTTTTTCACCCAACTTTGCACAATCTGGTACAATTAATCCTTCATCCAAATTATTTTGATCTGCATGGCCACCAGGGATTAATAAAAATGCATCAATGATTTTTTCGCGTCTTTTGCTGGTTAGCAAGTATTGCGCATAGCCATGCATCGCTTTTTCAGCACGCAGCGTGGATGATCTCTTATCACTTTGCAGTGCAGAAGCACTCGCAAAACTCAATATAAAGCTTATGATAGGCAAAGAGGCAAAACGCAAAATCACTCCGCAGCCTCCACAGAGTTTTGAGCGTTAACTGTACGCAATTTATATAGTGATTCTGCAAACTGACCTTTCAAAGCTTGGCGAGTTAGTTGCAATTTAACTTTTTTGGGCAAACACTCTTGCAATGGTTTGGTTATGTCTGATTTCAACTTATTTTCTTTCTTGCTGTGTAGTTTTGCAATAATAAAATTATGTGCCAATTCTAGATCTTTGCGAACCGCACAATCTGAAGCTTTCCTCAACAGCAATTGAGCATCACCCATTTCTTTATAATGTGGAGCTATCTCTTTAGAATAATCAAATTCAATAGTTATATCAATATTAGTAGGGGCAATTTTGCGGAAATGTTTATTATATAAAGCCGTATATAGAGAACGCCGAAACAAATGTCCCCTAAATGCTAATCGCGAACCATTTGGAAGGCATGTTTTGATAATTAACTTATTACCTTCTATATTTTGATCAGGATGATTATCGGGAATTAAAAAATATTCTTTCGTTAATTTCTCACGCTTGATTAAATTTACTAAACATTTTGAATATTTATACATTTCAATTTCAGCCTGTTTTGCAAATTCAGCATTATACAGACTATCATAAGAATCATCGAACGGCTGAGCATTGGAAGAGGGCATGAAAAGGAAGAATGCTCCAATAAAAAACAAGAGGCGCAACATCACTCCGCAGCCTCCAATATGTCTTCGCCGTGAATAAGCTCAGCCGAACAGCGGTTCATGGTCTCGCTGGCACGGGCAATCGCATTAGTCAGATAGAAATCCTTAATTGGATAGGTAATTTTGCCTTTGGCATCTGTATCCAATTTGGGCGCTTCCCAACCATAATCTGCCACTGCCTCAACGCCAAGCGCAGGAAATTCTGTAATCATAGCCGCACGGCAAGCGGCAAAATCATCAAAAGGCAATTTATGACCCAACACATCGGACAGCGCGCGTAATATCGACCAATCTTCGCGCGCATCACCGGGTGCATATACTGCTTTATTGCTGCGCTGCAAGCGTCCTTCGGCATTGACATAAGTGCCATTTTTTTCCGTATAGGCTGCTGCTGGCAAAATAATATCAGCGGCATGCGCGCCCTTATCACCATGATGACCGATGAAAACTTTCAAACTATCGCCAAATTGCGTGAAATCCACCTCATCCGCGCCCAAGAAAAAGGCAAGCTTCGGTTTGGCTTTGACAATATCTTTAATGCCACCTTTTTGGGCATATCCGAGCATCAGGCCGCCCATGCGGCTCGCCGCCATATGCAGCACATTAAAGCCATTCCAATCATCAGTTACGAGTTTATATTTTTTCGCAAGTGCGAGAGCATCACCATGCGCGCCTTTAACGCCCAAAGCACCGCCACCAATAATGAGCATAGGTCTTTGCGCATTTTTAAGCGCATCAGCAGCAGCTTTAGGAAGCTTTGCAATCATGCCTGCATCATTGCCGAGCCATTCGGCGCGATAGGTTAAATCAACCTCTTCACCAATGGCAAAGACTTTCGCGCCATTTTTAATCGCCTTACGGATACGTGTATTAACCAGCGGTGCTTCCCAACGTACATTCGTACCGATCAACAAAATTACATCAGCTTCCTCGGTGCGCGCTATGCCCGTATTATAATTAACGGCTGACATGGACGACACATCATAATCAAGGCCCGTTTGGCGGCCCTCGAGCATGTCACTACCCATTGATGCAAGCAATGCTCTCGTAGCATATAGTGTTTCACAATCCACCATATCACCAGCAATCGCCGCAACGCTATCCCCAGCATCCACGTCTTTAATGGCTGCAAAAGCTTCGCTCCAACCAGCTTCAACCAATTTGCCGTCTTTACGGATATAGACTTTATCAAGACGGCGCTTCATCAGGCCATCAACGGCATGACGGCTTTTATCCGAAATCCATTCCTCGTTCACATCATCATTGATGCGCGGTAAAACGCGCAATACTTCTCGGCCACGCGCATCGAAACGCACATTGCTGCCCACGGCATCCATCACATCAATACCAAGTGTATTTTTCAGCTCCCATGGACGCGCTTCAAACGCATAGGGTTTAGATGTCAGCGCCCCAACAGGGCATAAATCCACCACATTGCCCGATAGCTCGCTATTCACGGCTTCTTCGAGATAGGATGTGATTTGCATATTCTCGCCGCGCCCGACCGCGCCAATAGCCTCTACGCCAGCAACTTCTTCGGAAAAACGAACGCAGCGCGTGCAATGAATACAGCGCGTCATGACCGTTTTAACAATCGGCCCCATATATTTTTCGGTGACTGCGCGCTTATTCTCTTCATAGCGCGATCCGCCCTTGCCATAGGCAATACTCTGATCTTGCAGATCGCACTCACCGCCTTGATCGCAAATTGGGCAATCGAGCGGGTGATTGATGAGCAAAAATTCCA
Organism: uncultured Sphingorhabdus sp.; assembly: GCA_947501885.1. GTDB lineage: Bacteria > Pseudomonadota > Alphaproteobacteria > Sphingomonadales > Sphingomonadaceae > Sphingorhabdus_B. The sequence continues at coordinate 553,336 of CANMXN010000001.1, forward strand.
TCACACCTTCGCGGGCTTTTTTGACCATCGCGCTGTCGGTACGGATTTCTTGGCCTTCCATCGCAGGAAGCGCACAGCTTGCTTGCGGTTTTGGCGGGCCGGGTTTCACCTCGACCAAACACATGCGGCAATTGCCCGCAATGCTGAGGCGTTCATGATAGCAAAAACGCGGAATTTCTTTGCCTGCTAACTCAGCCGCTTGCAGCACAGTTGCGCCTTGGGGGACTTCTAACTCTATTCCATCTACGGTTAATTTAGGCATCAATGAAGCTCCCATCAGCCTGGATGAACTGGCATTTCAGTGATTTTTCGATTTTTTGTTCTGCTTCTGACAAAACAGCAGAATATGAAGTTATTATCTCTCTGATATCACCATCGAGATAAGCCCATAAACCAGAAACAATTTTTTCTTCGTTATTTGAATTAATGGATTGAAGACATCTGTAAACTCTCAAATTAACATCTTGTTCTATTTTTTTAGGACGATTTCTCTTAATTTCTTTCTCGAATTTGTCTTGTAAATATACAGGAATTGTTTTCGGTATAATTCCTTTACAAGCCGCAATCATGCGATATCTCATCAGAGTTTTTATCGATTTATTAGGGCTTGAAAACTCTTCCAAAACATTTGCTGGCTCACTTTTCAACCACGTTTCGGTTGTTTGTGGTACTTTAGTCCATGCACAAGACACCATTTTCTCAACATCAAAAGACCCTACCTTTTGAGCATGTAAACTTTGATGAGAAGATAAAAACAATGTTAAGATCAAAAACACCGCGACAGCTTTCAAGCTGAATTCTATATTACTATTCATTCCGCGGCCTCCAATGTTTCTGGCAAACTATCCGCACCTTTGCGCTCATTTATGCGGCGCTCCATCTCGGGACGGAAATGGCGGATAAGCCCTTGGATCGGCCAAGCCGCAGCATCACCAAGCGCGCAGATTGTATGGCCTTCGACCTGCTTAGTGACCTCAAACAATGTATCAATATCTTCAATCTCAGCATTACCATCACGCATTTTTTCCATCACGCGCCACATCCAGCCCGTGCCTTCGCGGCATGGCGTGCATTGACCGCAGCTTTCATGCTTATAGAAATAGCTTAGACGGCTAATCGCACGGACAATATCGGTGCTTTTATCCATGACAATGACCGCCGCCGTGCCAAGGCCGCTGCCCAGATCACGCAGCCCATCAAAATCCATCGGTGCATCCATAATCTGTGCGGCAGGAACCAAGGGAACCGATGAACCACCAGGGATTACCGCCAGCAGATTATCCCAACCGCCCGTAATACCGCCGCAATGTTTTTCGATCATATCTTTGAACGGAATGCTCATTGCTTCTTCGACAACGCATGGCTTTTCAACATGACCAGAAATTTGAAATAATTTCGTACCGTGATTATTCTCACGGCCAAAGGATTTGAACCAGCTAGCACCGCGCCGCAAAATCGTCGGTACAACGGCAATGCTCTCCACATTATTCACCGTTGTTGGGCAACCATATAGTCCAGCCCCTGCTGGAAATGGCGGTTTAAGGCGCGGCTGGCCTTTTTTACCTTCAAGGCTCTCAATCATCGCGGTTTCTTCGCCGCAGATATAAGCCCCTGCGCCGCGATGGACAAAGACATCAAAATCATAGCCCGATTTCGCCGCATTTTTGCCGAGCAGTCCAGCATCATAAGCCTCTGCAACAGCAGCTTCCATGACCCGTGCTTCTTGGATATATTCTCCGCGAATATAAATATAGGCCGCCCGCGCGCGCATCGCAAAGCCCGCAATCAATGCGCCTTCGACTAATTTGTGCGGATCATGGCGCAATATTTCACGGTCTTTACAGCTTCCTGGCTCAGACTCATCTGCGTTAATCACCAAAAAGCTGGGACGCGGATTGCCGTTGCGATCAAGCGGCGCTTCTTTTGGCATGAACGACCATTTCAAACCCGTGGGAAAACCAGCCCCACCGCGGCCGCGCAAACCCGAAGCTTTCATCTCTTCGATAATCGCTTCATTACCGCGCTTGATAATATCTTTAGTTTTATCCCAATCGCCGCGCTTTTGCGCCGCTTTCAGACCCGCGTCTTGAAAACCATAAACATTGGTGAAGATGCGGTCTTTATCTTGGAGAAAATCGAAACTCATACCTCTAACTCCGCATAATCGTCATGCTGCACTTGGTTCAGTATCTCCATCGCAGCAGACCTTGAAACAAGTTCAGGGTGGCGAAAGTATAAGGAAATTTCAAAACTCATTTGCCATCACCTTCTGTCTCGCGGCCTTTGGCTTTTGATGCCTTGGCAATAAAGACGATGCCAAGAATAAAAAATACCAACAATCCATTATTGCCAGAAATCATTCCCACTGTTCCTGCGATAAAAAAAGCAATGCCCGCCAACATCATATTGCTCGGCAATTTATCGGAAATATTCTCGGAAAGCTCTTTAACCTCCTTCATTACAATTCCTTTCCTATGATCATGACTAATAAAGTGAAGTGCATTACTTATCACTTTCTTCGGTATCAGATTTAGGTTCATCGGCTTTCTTTGAATGCCGTGCTGACAATGCAAAAAAAGTGACGCTACCACCAATAAACACAGCGCCTGCGGGGTTATCTTTAATAAAGCTCATATAAGCGCCAAGGCATAAAAGCATTACGCCTGCGACTATGAATAGCATTTTTTTATCCATTACCATTCCTTCCGATAGTCATGATTTTTTTCAACCATCGCGGCAAGGCTGGTAACGCCGCCTTCGGGTTCAGATGTATGACGGCCTTTTATCTGTGTCCCTGTTTTGGGCTTTTTATCTTCGGCTAAAGCCTCCAAAACAGCGGTTGTTTTATCATAATCCAAATCTTCATAATTATCATCATTGATCTGAACCATGGGTGCGGTTGCGCAATTGCCCATACATTCCACTTCGGTAAGGGTGAACAGGCCATCGGGCGTCGTTTTTCCCTTGACCATACCTTTATTTTTACAAGCCGCCATCACATCATCACTGCCGCGCAACATGCACGGTGTCGTACCGCATACTTGCACATGATATCGGCCAACCGGCACCAAATTATACATGGTATAAAATGTCGCCACTTCATAAACGCGCATATAAGGAATATCGAGCTGCGCTGCGACATATTCGATCACAGGAACGGGCAACCACCCCTGGGTATTGGTTGCCTTGCCAACTTGACGTTGAGCCAAATCTAATAAGGCCATAACAGCAGATTTTTGACGGCCAGCGGGATATTTCGCAATCTCTCGATTGGCGGCTTTCTGCGTCGCAGGTGTGAATTTGAAATCGCCCCATTTGGCACGGACTTCTGCTTCATCTGGTATGTTTTGAGTTTCAGCCATTTATAAGACTCCCCTCTGTCATTGCGAGGAACCTCGGTAACGAAGCAATCCATTGCGAACTAGATTGCTTCGCTGCGTTCGCAATGACAATTACGCCGAACATTTCTGGTTTAGTGAGTAAATTTGCTGTATCAGCCATCACAAAACCTCGTCATGCTGAACTTGTTTCAGCATCCACTTTGCACTGCCGTGCAATGTTAGAAGCGGAGAAATAGACCCTGAAACAAGTTCAGGGTGACGAAAAGCGGCGCGGACTTCTGCTGCTTCTACGATGTTTTGATTATCAGCCATTACAATTTCACCTCTTCCACTCGAGATATTCTCAGAGCACCAGATTCATTTTGACTAAAATAAAATTTAAGCACTGCCTCTTTAACTCCTAACGGGTCAAGTCTCAGGCTTACAGCCGCAGCCCAACAATTACTTAACATAAATATAGAAACTGAATTCCATTGGGGAATCATAGGAGAGCCATCATCATATAATTCATCTTGTATTCTGAATCCACTATCTGATGAATCGGTATAATAGGCATCTTTATCAAAAATTAATTTTAAGTCGAACGGTTCGTCTTCTTCCAATTTCTCAAAAAAACTATTAACTAATTTCTGTGCTTCGGGTGAATATAAATTCTCGACATTCTGTTGCCCAGCACGAATTCTCTCTTCTTCGGATGCGGAATTACCAGGAATAGCAGGTGGTATTGCTAGAGAAGCAGTTGAGTTAAAAAATAAGAAAATCGCCCCTAAAAGATATACATACTTCACCGATCACACTCCCTGAACATAATAGCATTATCGAGCGGTTGCTGGATTCCCGCCTTCGCGGGAATGACGAACATTGTTGCGCGAACTTCTGCTGCTTCTACGATGTTTTGATTATCAGCCATTTATAAGACCCCCTCTGTCATTGCGAGGAACCTTGGTGACGAAGCAATCCATTGCGATGTAGATTGCTTCGCTGCACTCGCAATGACAATTCCAACGAACATTTCTGGTTTAGTGAGTAAATTTGCTGTATCAGCCATTACAAAACCTCGTCACCCTGAACTTGGTTCAGGGCCTCTTTGTTAATAATGATCGCCTCTTCAAGCACAACAGATACTGAAACAAGTTCAGCATGACGAATGATGCAATAATCAATCACCGATCACACTCCCCGAATACAATATCCATCGCGCCCAAAATGGCAGTAGCATCAGAGAGCATATGCCCACGGCTCATGAAATCCATTGCCTGCAAATGCGAAAATGCAGTGGGTCGGATTTTACAGCGATACGGTTTATTGCTGCCATCGCTCACAAGATACACGCCAAACTCGCCTTTGGGGCTTTCGGTCGCGACATAGACTTCGCCCGCAGGAACGTGAAAACCTTCGGTATAAAGCTTAAAGTGATGAATAAGCGATTCCATCGAGCTTTTCATTTCGCCCCGCTTTGGCGGAACAATCTTGCGATCATCGCTTGCAATCGGCCCATCGGGAATATCGCGGATACATTGCTGAATGATTTTAGCGCTTTGATAGACTTCCTCAACGCGGACCATAAAGCGGTCATAACAATCGCCCTTTGTTCCCACAGGGATTTCAAAATCCATCTCGGCATAAACATCATAAGGTTGTGACTTGCGCAAATCCCATTCAATACCCGCAGCACGGATCATCGGTCCGCTAAACCCCCATGCAACGGCGTCATCCTTATTCACAGTAGCTATATCAACATTGCGCTGCTTGAAAATACGGTTATCAACGACCAAGCTCATCGCATCGCCAAATAATTTAGGAAGCCGCGTCTCGCACCATTCGCTAATGTCAGTAAGTAGTTTCAATGGCACATCTTGGTGGACACCGCCTGGACGGAAATAAGCACTGTGCATGCGCGCGCCCGATGCCCGCTCAAAGAAATTTAAACAATCTTCACGCAGCTCAAATACCCAGAGATTGGGAGACATTGCACCAACATCCATAACATGCGCACCAATGTTGAGCATGTGATTACAAATGCGGGTTAATTCGGCGAACATGACGCGTAAATATTGCGCCCGTTTTGGCACATCTAAATCGAGTAATTTTTCAATCGCTAGCACATAGCTATGTTCCATACCGAGCGGCGAGCAATAGTCGAGACGATCAAAATAAGGCAAAGCTTGCAGATAAGTTTTATACTCTATCAGCTTTTCAGTGCCGCGATGTAGCAATCCAACATGCGGGTCGATACGCTCTACAATCTCGCCATCTAATTCCATCACCATGCGCAAAACGCCGTGCGCTGCGGGATGTTGCGGGCCAAAATTCAGCGTGTAATTTTGAATTTCAATATCGCCGACAGTTTCTTCGCTCTTGGAAGTTATCATTTCAGGAAGCTCGTTCATTTCTTAGCTCCTTTTTTCGGAGCAGCTTTCTTAGCTGGTTTTTTGGCAGCCTTTTTAGCAGGCGCTTTTTTGGGCTTTTCTTCTGCTTTTGGAGCATCAGGAGCTTTTTCATCGCCAGGAAGAATATAATCCGCCCCTTCCCAAGGCGACATAAAGTCAAAACTGCGAAAATCTTGCGCCAATTTCACAGGCTCATAGACAACGCGCTTTGCTTCTTCGCTATAGCGCATCTCCACATATCCCGTAAGCGGGAAGTCTTTGCGGAATGGATGCCCTTTAAAACCATAATCGGTCAATATGCGGCGTAAATCAGGGTGGCCTGAAAATAACACACCATAAAGGTCAAACACTTCACGCTCTAACCAATCAGCCACAGGCCAAACGCCCGTTACCGTCGGAACAGGCGTGTCTTCATCGGTGGAAGTTTTTACTCTAATACGGTGATTTTTGGTCAAACTCAGCAGATGGTAACAAATCTCAAATCGTAATGCGCGCTCGGGATAATCGACGCCAGCAATTTCTACCAATTGTTGATATTCATGCTCATCACGAAGCATCTTCAAAGCATTGGCAATGGACTCGCGCTTAACCATGAATGAAATCTCGTCATTGGCCTCGACAGCATCCAGACAATCTTTGCCCAGCGCCTTTTTGAGCGTATTTATCGCGCCTTTAGGATTATCAACTTTTGGTGCATTATGGGTCATTATGGCTCCTTAACGCTCTATTGTACCAATGCGGCGGATTTTGCGCTGCAATTGCATCACGCCATATAACAACGCCTCAGCAGTCGGCGGACATCCTGGCACATATATATCAACAGGAACGATACGATCACAACCGCGCACAACGCTATAGCTATAATGGTAATAACCACCGCCATTGGCGCAGCTCCCCATTGATATAACATATTTAGGTTCTGACATTTGGTCATAGACTTTACGCAGAGCAGGCGCCATTTTATTACACAATGTTCCTGCCACAATCATGACATCGCTCTGACGCGGGGATGCGCGCGGAACAACACCAAAGCGCTCCATATCATAGCGCGGCATATTCACGTGGATCATCTCCACTGCGCAGCATGCCAAACCAAAGGTCATCCACCATAATGAGCCTGTACGGGCCCATTGAAACAGGTCTTCGGTTGAAGTGACCAAAAAACCTTTATCATTCACTTCATTGGATAGATCATTGAAAAAATTTTGTTCGGGCGGTGTATCGCCAGATGCCAGAAGGGCCTCAGGTGTTTTCGGCAAATTAGAGGTATCTATTCCCATTCTAACGCTCCTACCTTCCACGCATAAATGAAACCAACAATCAATTCGAACAAAAATAACATCATAGTGCCCCAGCCCACCCAGCCAATTTCGCTAAGGCTAACCGCCCATGGAAATAGAAAGGCCGCTTCCAAATCAAAAATGATAAAGAGAATGGCAACAAGATAAAAACGAATATCAAACTGACTACGCGAATCTTCAAAAGCAGGAAATCCACATTCATATTCTGATAATTTGCTCTCAGTCGGGTTTTCAGCGCCTGTCAATTTTGCAACGCCCATAGGCAGAAAAACGAAGGCCGATGATAATATCACTGCAATAATTAAGAACAGCAGTATCGGTAGATATTGTGATAGGTCGGTCAAAATATAGACTCATTTTTGCTAAAGTTAGCGCGCTTTTAGGCGCAAGAACAGATCGCTGCAAGGGTGAACCTGTATTTTTCAACAAAATAATGACAGCTTTATTGCCCAATAGAAAGCTATGATTTTACGAATAAATTTCTCTCGCTGTTGCTAACGCAACGCATTAACAAGCATCTTATGCAAGCGGCTATGCAGCATATCGCTAGAAGCTAATAGCTGCGCATCACATATCGCTGGTGATCGTCCCTTAAAATCCGTTACGAAACCGCCAGCCTCGCGCACGAGAAGGCAACCAGCTGCTATGTCCCAAGGCTGAAGCCCGGCTTCCCAAAACCCATCATAGCGCCCTGCCGCTAGCCAAGCAAGATCCAAAGATGCCGCGCCATAACGTCTAATACCCGCAACTTGTGGACCAAGCGCATCAAAAATCTTATTCCATTCCGCAAAATCACCATGCCCTTTATATGGCGTACCTGTTGCAAGCAGTGCTTCGTTTAAATTTTTGCGCCCCGATACGCGAAGGCGGCGTTCCCCTAGCCAAGCACCGCGTGATTTTTCAGCCCAGAAACTCTCATCGGTAAGCGGTTGATACACCAATGCTGTTATAATATCGCCCCAGCCCTTACCATCAAGACGTCTTTCTTGCACTGCAATAGATACGGCAAAATGCGGAATACCATGCAAAAAATTGCTCGTCCCATCAAGCGGGTCAATTATGAAGCGCGGTTTATCCTTATCGTTAATAATCTCGCCGCCTTCTTCCATCAGGAAGTTCCAATCGGGCCGCGCATGCAAAAGCTCATCATAAATGGTACGTTCGGCTTTCTGATCCGCCTTAGATACAAAGTCCGCTGGCCCTTTTTTCGACACTTGCAGATGCTCAACCTCGCTAAAATCACGGCGCAACCTAATGGCAGCTTTACGAGCAGCACGTTCCATGACAGAAATTAAACCAGTTTTTGCAGGCATTTTAATCTCCGCCTTTGAGGATATTATACCCTCGGTCCATTATTAATCGGCTTTTCGCACATATTCACGCGCATAAACATCAACGACTATACGCGTACCAGCAGCAATAAAAGGTGGCACCATGACGCGCACGCCATTGTCAAGTACAGCAGGCTTATAACTTGAAGAAGCCGTTTGCCCCTTTACCACAGCATCGGCCTCAACAATTTCGGCTTCAATCTGATCTGGGAGCTGAACAGAGATTGGTTTTTCATCATATAGCTCAAGCGTGACATCCATACCATCGGTCAAAAAGGCGACTTCATCACCAAGCATGTCTGCATTGAGATTAATCTGTTCATAATTTTCAGTGTCCATGAACACCAAAAAAGAGTCATCTTGGTACAGATATTGAAATTCTTTCGTATCAAGGCGTACTTTTTCGACCGTATCAGCGCTGCGAAAACGCACATTGGTTTTGCGGCCATCGACAAGGTTTTTCATCTCAACTTGCATATAAGCGCCGCCTTTACCAGGCTGCGTATGCTGAATCTTGGCTACTTTCCAGAGACCCTTTTCATATTCCAAAATATTGCCTGGACGGATATCGACACCGCTGATTTTCATAATCTGTCTCGCTTATAGAATGTCATTATTTTTGCTGTTAATGCGCCGTGTAACGCCAAGCCTATTATGAAGCAAGCCTATCTATGCAGATAAGAGCGTATCAAACGCCTTTACAGCATGATCTGGGCCTATTGGATCATTCCAAACGCCTCCGCTTACGGCGATAAAGTCTGCACCCGCATCAATAACCAGCTTTGCATTATTAGGATTAATACCGCCAATAGCAACGCATGGCACTTCCATCACCGTAGACCATTTTTCTAATATCTCTATTTCTGCTTTATGCGATACTGTTTTGGTTTGCGTTGGGAAAAACGCACCAAAAGCGACATAATCTGCGCCATCTTCACCTGCTTCCATTGCCAAATGGCGGCTATCATGACAGGTAATGCCGATTTGCATAGCATCACCCAATATTGCTCGCGCTTCGGATAAGGACATATCTCCTTGCCCCAAATGCACGCCATCGGCCTTAAGACGTTTGGCAAGAGCAACATCATCATTGACGATAAAAGCCGTATCATATTGCGCGCAAATTTCTTGGAGTGGCTTTGCTAGCTCTGCCGCTTTATGCTGGTCAATTCCTTTCACACGAAATTGAAAGGCCGCGACATAAGCTGCATCAAGCGCCTTTTCCAAGTGACTTGGGAAATCTCCGCTAGTCTCCAACGGAGATATCAGATATAATTCGCATGGCCTTAATTCACTCATGCGATGCGCATTAGAGACTTTATGTGCAAGATGCACTATAAATTTGACTGATAGCACTATCTAAAGCGCTATCAAATTGACCATCATCCATATGATTACGCAAATCCTGCAACAATGCGCGGGAAAAGCTTGCGATCATACCTTCATTCTTGGTCAATTCTTCGCTGGCCTCATCACGCGAATAACCCCCAGATAAGGCCACAACGCGGGCCACTTTGGGATGCGCGATTAACGGCGCATAAAGCCCTGACTTTTCTGGGATAGAGAGCTTCAACATGACCTTACGGTCATCAGCTAAGGTATCCAGAGACTTGCTAATCTCAGCCAATGCTATTTCATCGCATTGCGCCCGTTCATCGCTTTTTATGTTAATCTCAGGCTCTAACATCGGCATCAGTCCATGATCCAAAATTTGATTACCAACCTCAAATTGCTGCTGCACAATAGCGGCAATACCGCTAGGCGATGCTTTATTGATGACGCTGCGCATCTTGGTACCAAATATACCTTTTGATTTGGCGCGGGCCAAAACAGTATCAAGCTCTGGCATGGCTTTCATCATTTGTACGCCATCTTGTTCATCCTCTAGGCCTTTATCAACCTTGAGGAAAGGTACAACGCCCCGTTCCCATAATAATGAAGGAACAGGCTTTCCTCCCGCTTCGCCATCCATAGTTTTTTCAAATAATATTGCTCCAATAACGCGCTCACCATTAAAACAAGGTGATGTGATAATGCGGCTGCGCATAGCATGAATGAGCGCAAACATCTCATCATCGCCATTATAAGCATTTTCTTCAATACCATAGCCTTTAAGGGCTTTTGGTGTCGAACCACCACTCTGATCGAGGGCTGCAATAAAACCTTTATCAGTTTCAATTTGTTCCATCATTTTTGGATCATGCATGAAGAATATCCTATTTCATAAGCTTGAGTTTTAATCTATATTGAGAATGTCTCTAACGGTAAGATTAGAGCTTTTCAACATAAGCGAAAGATATAAATTTACTGTTAAGACAATGTCTTACGTTGTCATTCAAACAATATCACACATATTCAAATGCAAAGCATCCGTTGTAATTTCTATACTTTCTACCAAAATTATAACGGATAAGTTGCGGTATAATTAAATTATATTCTCTTCATATATTGATAATAGTTCAAAATATATAATTATGTGAATAAAAGCTATTGAGGAATACACCCATCAATTATCAATCAATATATTGATATCAGGCCAAATAATACGCTCATTCGGAATCATATTTCCATAAATATCTTTATCATCAATGCCATTTGGCACACCACCTAATGCCAAATAAAATTTACGCGCCCGTTCATTGCCAACAACTACATCCAAACATGCACTAATTCTGCCATTCGCTTTCGCCTGTTTAGCAGCCGCAATCAATAGTTTTCGTCCAATCCCTCTGGATTGATAATCACCACGCACATGCAGATTGTCAATATAGACAGTTTCATCATCCCAAATAGCGACAAACCCCACCAAAGATTCATCCTCAGCAACAAGAACAATATCTTTTGTTCTTATTTTTGCTGTTGCCCATCGTTTTAGCATTAGGTCGCAAATCTGCGTATCTAAAAATTCATCACTCAGAACATCACGGTAATTTTCCTGCCAACTGCGCGCATGGATGTCTGCAATAATTTGCCTATCTTTGTCCAAGATAGGTCTAATATTCATAGCTCTAAAGCTTTAACGCCCGGTAGATCTTTGCCTTCCATCCACTCCAAAAATGCGCCGCCTGCTGTCGAAACAAAGGTGAAATCATCCTTCACACCCGCATGAGCAAGCGCTGCTACCGTGTCACCACCTCCAGCAACGGACAATAATGACCCTTCTTTGGTAAGAGCAGCGGCTGTGCGTGCCAATGATACAGTGGCCATATCAAATGGTTCCGTCTCAAACGCGCCCATTGGGCCATTCCAGACCAATGTTTTACAAACCTTCAGAACATCTGCGAGTGCTTCAACCGCCGCAGGGCCGACATCCAAAATCATTTCATCTGCATCAACCTCATGAACATTGACAGTTCTAACATGAGGATTGGCTTTAAATTCTTTTGAAACAACAACGTCATAGGGCAAATGAACCGTGCAATTGGCCGCATCAGCCGCATCTAATATCTCCTCGGCAGTTCCTGTTAAATCATGCTCGCATAGCGACTTACCAACATCAACGCCGCGCGCTGCCAAAAATGTATTGGCCATACCGCCGCCAATGATCAGATGGTCAACCTTCGTCACGAGATGCTGCAAAACATCAAGCTTTGATGAAACTTTTGCACCGCCAACAACGGCCGCCACAGGATGCTCTGGCGCACCCAACGCAATATTCAGCGCTTTTAATTCCGCTTCCATTGAACGGCCAGCATAGCTTGGCAACAAATGGGCCAATCCTTCGGTGGTGACATGTGCACGGTGCGCCGCCGAGAAAGCGTCATTAACGTAAAAATCGCCATTGGCCGCAACCGCCAGAGCAAGATCAGCATCATTACTCTCTTCACCAGCATTAAAGCGGCTATTTTCTAGCACGGCAACATCGCCATCCGCCAATATAGCAACCGATTGCTCCACCACTGGGCCAGCCATTTCAGCGACAAACATCACTTCTTTGTTCAAAACCTCAGAGAGTTTTTCCACAATCATTGATAAAGATAATTCGCTATGCTTGGAACCTTTGGGGCGGCCAAAATGCGCGAGCAATAGCACTTTTGCGCCTTTGCTCGTTAATTCGCTTACCGTCGGAATAATAGCTTTTAACCGCGTAGAATCGCTCACACGGCCATCAGCCATAGGAACATTCAGATCAACACGCACCAAGGCACGTTTACCCTTTACATCGCCCAAATCATCTAATGTTTTGAAATTGGCCATGACAATGTCCTAATATTTTAAAGGTAATAGAATGAATGTTTGATAGGGTTTACAGCAAAGACGCCATCACTTTGGCGGTATCAATCATGCGGTTTGAGAAACCCCATTCATTATCATACCAGCTAACCACGCGGGCCAATTTGCCATCCATCACGCTGGTTTCAAGACTATCGATTGAAGAACTAGCGGCTTGATGATTAAAATCGCTAGAAACAAGCGGCTTATCTTCATAGACCATAACGCCTTTCATCGGACCTTCTGCTGCTGCTTTTAGTGCTGCATTAATTTCTTCAGCATTAGTATCGCGCGATGGCACGAAAGTAAGATCAACCAAGCTCACATTGGGCGTTGGTACACGAATTGAACTACCATCTAATTTGCCATTAAGCTCTGGCAGTACAAGACCAACAGCACGCGCAGCACCCGTTGTGGTTGGAATCATATTGACCGCACCTGCGCGTGCACGGCGCATATCGCTGTGCATTTGATCAAGCATACGTTGATCATTGGTATAGCTGTGGATAGTTGTCATGAAACCGCGCTCAATACCAACCAATTCATTACAGACTTTAGCAACGGGTGCTAAGCAATTGGTGGTGCAGCTTGCGTTGGATACGATCAAATCATCTGCTGTTAGCGTATCATGATTTACGCCATAAACGATAGTTTTCAAATCACCCTTTGCTGGTGCTGAGATTAAGACACGTTTTGCTCCCGCATCAATATGCGGCTGTGATGCTTCGACAGATTGGAAAAACCCCGTACATTCCAAAACAATATCAATGCCCATTTCGCCATGTGGTAGATTAGCAGGATCACGCTCAGAAGTGACCGCAATTTTCTTGCCGTTGACAACCATATCATTGCCATCAGTGCTAACATCACCGTCAAAACGCCCGTGCGTGCTGTCATATTTAAACAAAAGAGCATTGGCTGCTGTATCAGCAAGGTCATTAATAGCGACCAACTCGAAATCATCATCTTTACGCTCTAATATAGCGCGAGCTACTAAGCGGCCGATACGACCAAAACCATTAATTGCAACTTTTGTCATGTGATATCTCCTTCACAGTCTATGACGACTCAATGATTGATAATTTTCATTCACCTATAATAGGAATTACCCATTACGCTAGGGAATCAATTATTTTTGGTGTTATTTTATCAGCGGTTAGTCCAAAATGGTCGAATAAATCTGCTATTGGTGCTGATGCCCCAAAACTATCAATGCCAAAACGCAAACCTTTGCGTCCTGTATAACGTTCCCAGCCAATCGTTGTTCCTGCTTCGATGGATACAATCAAAGCATCATCAGCTAATATATCATTTTGATAATCATCGTCTTGCGCATCAAACAACTCGGTTGATGGCATAGAAATAACGTCAACACCAATATCTCTCTGCTCAAGCGCATTCGCAACATCAAGCGCGATAGAAACTTCACTACCTGTCGCAAGTATCACGACTTTGCGATCTGCTTTAGCAGCTTGGAAACGATAGGCCCCTCTTGCACAATGATTTTCTGATACATCGCTACGTAAAGTCGGCAAACCTTGTCTTGTAAGTGAAATCACCGATGGTGTATCTTCACTGGCCAAAGCAAGAGCCCAACATTCGGCCGTTTCAATAGCATCCGCAGGGCGGAACACATTAAGGTTGGGCATAACGCGAAGGCTTTGCAGATGCTCAATAGGTTGGTGCGTCGGGCCATCTTCACCCAGACCAATACTATCATGCGTCATCACATAGATAACGCGCTGACGCTGTAATGCTGACAGACGAATGGCAGCACGGCAATAATCCGCAAACACCAAAAATGTTCCTGAATAAGGAATGATACCGCCATGCAGGGCCATACCATTCATGGCTGCCGCCATACCAAATTCTCTAATACCATAATTGATATAACGGCCATTATATGTTTCGCTAGTAAGCGGCTTTGTTGAAGGAGTTTTTGTATTGTTAGATCCTGTTAAATCTGCACTGCCGCCAATCATTTGTGGTATTGCTTTAGTAAACACTTCCAGAGCCATTTCAGACGCTTTTCGTGTCGCTACTTTGGGTTTTTCTTGCGCTAATTTTTCAAGATAGGGCTGTAATGTTTCTGGTTCATTATACTGGGCTTCTAATGATTTCAAAATAGCATCTTTTTTGATATTACTGTTGAATAATGTTTTCCATTTCGCATGCAGTTTTTTACCGCTTTTACCAAAGTCAAGCCATGCTTGTTTAATGTCATTGGGAATAACGAAAGGCTCATGCTCCCAACCCAATTCTCTGCGGGTTGCTTTTACCTCATCATCACCAAGTGCCGCTCCATGAACGCCAGAGGTCCCTTGTTTGTTAGGGGCGCCAAAACCAATGACCGTTTTACACGCTATTAAGCTAGGCCTAGGGTCATTATTGGCTTCTTCAAGTGCGCGGCGAATATCAGCAAAATCATGGCCATCACAGCTCACCACATGCCAGCCCGTTGCAACATAACGTGCCTTTACATCCTCACTCGTAGATAGGTCCGTTGGACCATCAATCGTAATGCGATTATCATCCCAAAGCACATTTAGACGGCCAAGCTTTAAATGACCAGCCAAACCAATGGCTTCGTGATTAATACCTTCCATGAGACACCCATCGCCAGCAACCACCCACGTTTTATGATTTATAACATCATTACCATGTACTTTGCTCAAATGACGTTCCGCAATGGCCATACCAACAGCGGTTGCAAGACCCTGCCCTAGCGGGCCCGTTGTCGTTTCGATACCTTCAAGTTCAAAATTTTCTGGATGGCCTGCACAAGGGCTGTGCAATTTCCGAAAATTCTTAATATCCTCAATTGTAGGATGCGCATAACCCGTCAAATGCAGTAAAGCATAAGCTAGCATAGACCCATGACCAGCGGAAAGCACAAATCTATCACGATCCAGCCATTTGGGCGCGTCAGGGTCAAATTTCATGAAATCTTTAAATAATATGGTTGCAACATCGGCCATACCCATAGGCATACCTGGATGCCCTGAATTTGCGGCTTGCACCGCATCCATAGACAAAGCCCTAATAGCATTCGCCATTTGCCGTTCACTGACTTTCATGAAAAACCCCTAATAATCTATATCTATGCAGCAATATAATGCTAATTTTTTAGCCCTTAAATACTGCGCAACTAAAACCGTATCTTACCATAAACTAACATATATTATCAGCATTATGATTCGTAAATTCGCCTCTCCTTGCGGAGCTAATACCATAGCGTCAAGCCTCTGCTAAAGATTTTTATGGGATAAAACTATAATAAAACAGAGACACTCCAATTTAATCCTTGTTTTACCTCTCAGTTTTTTTCTGATATGAGAAATCTAAAGGGAATAAAAATATGAGTGACGAACGATTAATAATGGCCATTGGAAGATTAGAGCGAGCTTTATCACGCGCTGAAACATCTGGTGATCAACTTATAACTAAGATTCAATCTACTAACAACAGCATGAATAGCGACACAGCTGCCTATCAAAAACTTAAGCAAGAGCATAAAGAACTCAAACAACAAGCAAGTGCATCATTAGCGGCAATCAACAATATATTAGAACAAAAGGTAGATTCATAATGGCGGAAGTTAGGCTGAATATTGCCAATCGAGAGTATATAGTGACCTGCAGAGATGGAGAGGAACAACGTCTGTTACAGCTTGGCGAAATGGTTGATCAAAAAGCTCAAGAAGCAGGCGGAAACGCGGCTGGGTTAAACGAGAGCCGTTTGCTCTTATTCGCAGCCTTATTACTCGCCGATGAAGCAAGCTCTGCAACAGAGAAAACCAGCAAATCTGAGACATCAAAACAAGAAAGTTACACTGACAACAATGATATTGAGATAGATAAAGCTGCTACCACTATTGAAAAACTGGCTGATCGCGTAGAAAGTTTTGCACAAAGCCTTGAGCAATATCAAAACTAACCCTACATAAGTTCTGCGTCGATACTGCATGGCACGAACTGCTACGAATATCCCTGAGGCGATGTAATCCAAAAGGGAGCTGTCCCTAGTTGGGCCCTGGCCTGGCATATATGGCACCCACCTGACGTATTTGGCGTCAGAGGATTTTCCGGAAACCGACCTATTGTGGTTTCGGCGCACCCTATTTTTACAATTTCGAATGGAATAATATGCCTATAAAACAGAGCTTAAGGGCCGAATATAGAGCCA
The DNA here is from genome assembly GCA_947501885.1 of uncultured Sphingorhabdus sp. Taxonomy (GTDB): domain Bacteria; phylum Pseudomonadota; class Alphaproteobacteria; order Sphingomonadales; family Sphingomonadaceae; genus Sphingorhabdus_B. The sequence continues at coordinate 570,096 of CANMXN010000001.1, forward strand.
AGCGCTCTACGCTTGTTTCGCAAACCAATCCGGCCATATTATCGCTCTCTTTCTCAGCATTAACAACGCCATTTCGTTCCATCTTAGAAACTGCTTCATGCCTTGCCATATATGCTCCAATCGGCAGCGAAGCTAATCCTCTAAAATTAGCTGAAAAAGCACGTGAAATGGGTATTAAACTATGCCTGCCACATGTTCAGAATAAAATAAGCCCAATGCAATTTATTGAATGGAAGCAAGATGATATACTGGTTGAAGGACCATTAGGTATCAAACAAGCTTCGCTTGATAATGCGCCCTGCACACCCGATGTTATATTAGCGCCTATGGTGGCTTTTGATCGTGATATGACACGCCTCGGCCAAGGTGCTGGCCATTATGATCGTGCGCTTAGCCTATTGGAAGACGCAATTATCATTGGTATTGCTTGGTCCGTTCAAGAGGCTGATAGACTACCCAAAGACCCATGGGATATCCCAATGGATGCCATTTTAACCGAGAAAGAATGGATTACATTATGACCCCTACATGGCGTAAACCAGTCGGTATATTATTGATGTTACTATATATTTTAATATGGGTTGTGATTATTGCTAGCCTATCTCCTTGGATAGAAGGACTGCATATTGTGGTGCAAACATTATTCTATGTTTTCTGCGGTATCATCTGGATATTCCCACTTAAACCAGCCTTATTCTGGATGGAGCATGGAAAATGGCCATCGAAACAAGGTAAATAATATAAAATTCTGTCGCAAAAAAATGACATAATGTCGAAACAAAATCATCTTTTGTCGCATTATCATCTTTTGTCGCATTTAAGCGCACTAACTCCAAATTATATATCTTTATACTATGTTGAATCGCATTCAATCAATTCATCATAAAAAAAGCCCGATAAATTATCGAGCTATCATTCACTATGAACCGCCATTTCAAGAGAAAATGGCGCGAGTGACGAGACTTGAACTCGCGACCTCCGGCGTGACAGGCCGGCGCTCTAACCAACTGAGCTACACCCGCTTAATGCGGTGAGTGGGCAATTAATGAAGGTAATAGATTCTGTCAACCAACAGTTTCAAAAACAGTGAAATATATTCCATTATTAATGCTACCCTGCACATTCAGTCTTTAATATTTCATAGTCATTTATGATTTATTAACCTCATATCCAACATTCTAAGAAACATGAGTTTACATCTATAGAGATATTATTTCCTTAACATTAACAATTCAATCTTCAAAAAACCACTATAAAACATTACGTTAAGGTAAACTTGTTTTAACAGCTAAATTAAGAATTTATTGACCTTATTCTGTCATAAAACAGAGTATGAAAAACTATGAAAACATTAACAATACCATAAACTATTCTCCATCACTGCACAAAACTATGCAAAAATTATCTGCTGCTTTGCTATTTGGCAGTGCATGCACCGCTTTATCAGTAGCACAAGCACAAGCCGCAGGCACTGTTGCAGGAACTGATATTTCAAACACAGCAGAAGCCAGTTTTCAAGTCCCTGGTGGTTCGACTGTAACCATACCATCCAATACAGTCGTTATTACAGTTGATGAACTTCTTGATGTTACTGTTACGAGCAGCGATCCAGGTGATATTTCAACTTCTCCTGGTGCAACTGATCAAGTTTTGACATTTCAAATAACCAATACAGGTAACGGTCAAGAAGCATTTCGTTTAACTGCAGACACTGCTGTGGGTGGTGATGACTTTGATCCGACCTTACAACAGATAGTAATCGATAGTGATGGTAACGGTTTATATGATCCAGGTATTGATACCGTTTATGTAGCAGGAAGCAATGACCCAGACTTAGCTCCAGATGAAAGCATAAGCATATTTGTTATTACTACTATTCCAGCAGACCGTGTTGATACTGATCGCGCAGAAGTTTCTCTACTTGCAGAAGCCAATACTGGGACAGGCGCACCTGGCACATCATTCGATGGCTTAGGACAAGGCGGCGGTGATGCTGTTGTCGGCACTACTGGAGCCGATGATGATGACAGTGGTTTCCTTGCCGTTCAACAAGCATTAGTAACATTGGTAAAATCAGCAACCGTGCTTGATCCTTTTGGCGGCGACCAAGCTGTACCTGGTTCAACAATCACTTATAATTTGGTTGCAACTATTTCAGGTTCAGGCGTTTTAAACAATGTCATCATTTCCGATCCTATACCAACCTCCACGGTATATATTCCCGCCAGTATAACATTAGAAACAGCAGCATTAACCGATGCTACTGATGCCGATGCTGGCGAATTTGACGGTACAAATATCAACGTATCTTTAGGCAATGTTCCCGCTGGCGAAACCCGCACAGTAACTTTTGAGGTGACAATAGAATGATCACATATATTCCAAAAGCCATCATTATGATGGCCGCAACTTGCATGACGGGAACGGCTTATGCGGCCACACCCTTACAATTATCAAGCGATGTTTATGTAGAACGCGCAGAAACATCAGCCGATGGGGCAACCAAATTAATTTTGGAAAAACCCACCACCGTATTACCAGGCGATAACCTAGTATTTGTAGTGAAATATACAAATGCAAGCAATGAGCCTGCATCAAATTTAATGGTAACCAATCCCCTTCCCAAGCCCGTGCAATTCAACGGGACCGCTGATGGTAACGAACAAGTGTCCGTCGATGGAGGAAAGACTTGGGGATCATTAAATACATTGCTCGTACAAGAAGCAGACGGTACCAGCCGATCCGCTCAGATGAGCGATGTTACGCATATCCGTTGGGAATTAAGCCAAACATTGGCTGCTGGATCTTCGGGTAAATTAATTTTTCGTGGCATCGTCAGATAACACAACCGTGAATTTCGCCACGGTTTTTTCTGGCGAAAAAATTGGACTATAAGGAAGAAAGCAATGACTAGTAAGCTAAAACTTCTTGTTGGGGCAAGCGCTTTAACTTGCAGCATTATTGGCGGTACCAGTGCCGCTCATGCTGCAGGGACTGATGCTGGCGTCGACATTAATAATACAGTAACCGTAGATTTCCAAGTTGGTGGCGTGGGGCAAACACAGCAATCAGCAAGTGATACATTCCAAGTTGACCGCGTGATACGCTTTACTCTCGTTGAAGATACAACAGGGTCACGCGGAGGTGACTCATCTGCTTCACCAAATGAAGATGATGTTGTCACATTCTTCACACTAACAAATACATCAAATGAAGCCGCTGATTTCGATCTATCAGCAACTGAAACTGCAGATGCTAACAATATTCTTGATGGCACTGGCCTGTTGGTATTTGTTGAAAGCGGTGCAACACCAGGCTACCAAGCGGCTGAAGACACAGCAACTTTCGTTGATGAATTAGCAGCAGACGATAGCGTCACAATATATGTATTGGGTGACATCGCAGCAACAGCAGCCAACGGACAGAATGCTGATGTTACTCTAACAGCCACAGCCCATGTCGCAGGCGCTGCTGGTCTTGGTGATCAATATTCAACAAGCGGTACGGGCGATGCATTAATATCAGATGATACAGATGTTAACACGGCTGGCGTTGAGACTATCTTTGGCGATACAGGCCGTGACGGCGTTGAATTAGCTGTCGATGGTTATGTCATAGAATCTGCTGTATTATCTGTATTTAAAAGCAGCAGCGTAATCAGCGATCCTTTCAGTTCAGCTAATCCTAAAGCTGTTCCTGGCGCTATTGTTGAATATTGTATCTCAGTTGCTAATGCTTCAGGAGCAGCTCTAGCCGAAAGCATTTCCCTAGCCGATAATATTGGCGGAATTGCTGGTATTACGTTTGAGCCAGGTACAATTTTCGTTGATGCAACAGTTGCTAATGCAGGCACGGCTACACAAACCTGTTCAGGTGGTACAGCTGTAACCGATGCAACGGGCGATGATGCAGGCGAATTTGCGGGTGGCATCGTAAGTGGTGATCTCTCAAATATTGCTGGAGGCACAACCCTTGGTTTGCGTTTCCGTGTAGAAATTAACCCATAAAAAATAAATAGGCGGCGAATGAGGGGTTTCCTTATCGCCGCCATTTTACATTATGAAACATTTAACCAAATTTATTATCAAATATGCAGCAATGCTTGCGGTAGGGATGTCAGTTCCTGTCGCAAGCAATGTTGCGTTTGCACAATCTGATAATGATATTATTAGCAATACTGCTACGGTTCAATGGAATGATGGTTCTACAGTTTTAGAAAGACCATCAAATGAAGTGCTTATTACTGTTGATCGCACGATCATTCCTCCAACATTATCCTTATTTCACATTGGTTCAGGCGCGGGATCATTAAATACGGCTCTGCCATCTACTATCTGTATGGGCAATAACGGCCCTGTTACAACGCAGCTTAATGGCGCTTTTTCAGATATAGATAGCAATTCTACTGAAATTACGCCCGCGACAGCCATAATTGCAGGCGAACCTCTAATTCTATCAGTAGAAGCGGTTGAAAAAAACACCGATTCTAATGCTATTGATAGCTTTGAATCGACCATAACCACATTGAATGATGACAGAGAGAGCGTTATTTTGCTCGAAACAGGCCCAAATACGGCAGTATTTCGCGCAATCATTAACACAGCAGCTATCCCGCCATCGCCAGTTCAAGGCGATTGCATATTATCGGTCGTTCCAGGTGACGAATTGTCTTTCACATTAGATGATATCTCCAATGGTGCACCCGTTGGGACTGCATCAGTTGAAGTTTTGATCGATCCTTTCGGTGTTTCTTTTGACAGTGGTGATGGCGCACCTGTTGATGGCACCATAGTTACCATTGTTGATGCCGATACAGGCCTACCAGCGGATGTATTCGGCGATGATGGCGTATCATCCTTTCCAAATACCGTCGTTACAGGTGGAAGCGTTACCGATAGCGGTGGAACGGTGTATAATTTCACACCAGGCTTCTATCGCTTCCCCTTTTTGCGGGCTGGACGTTATAGACTAATCGTAACGCCTCCTGATCCTTTTACTTTCGCATCCGAGGCAACACCCGAACAATTGGCAAGTTTAACTCGTCCTGATGGTGGCCCATTTACTATTGCGGATGGTTCATTCGGCGGCATCATCATATTGGATGACCCATCACCTGTGCGTATAGATATACCCCTTGATCGACCGGGTACACCATTATTGTTGCGCAAAACGGCAAGCCAAAATGTAGCAGAACGCGGCGACGTTATTCAATATCGCGTCACAGTCACGAACCAAGATGCTATTCGATCGACCGGCGCCATTACGGCGAGCGATATCTTACCGAGACAGGTAAGGTTACGTGAAAACTCAATACGTTATAACGGGAGCATTATAAATGCCAATGTCGCGCCTGATGGTGCGTCTTTTGACGTTTTACTGCCGCCATTGGCTGGTGGTGAAAGCGGGTTATTAACATATTTAGGTGAAATTCGCCAAGATGCCGACGAAGGTGATGCCATCAACCTTATTACCGCTAATGATAATCGCGGATCGACCAGTAACACTGCTGATGCCACCATTCGTATTGAAAGCGATGAAATTTCAGAACGTTTCACAATTATTGGTCGTATTACTGACCAAGGATGTAATATTCACCCCAACAAAGCCAATGGCATTGCTGGCGTTCGTGTCTTGTTACAAGATGGTCGTTTCGCTATTACAGATGAAGATGGCCGCTATCATTTTGAAGGTATTCGTCCAGGTATTCAAGTTGTTCAAATCGATCCTTCTTCTTTACCAGCCGATCAACAAGCCATTGATTGTACACAAAATACACGCAGTGCAGGCAGCGCTATTTCACGTTTTGTGGAGGGCAATGGCGGCGCATTAAAACGGGCCGACTTCCGCACCATTAAAGTCGCACCCCGTGATGTCATTCAAGCCGTTACGAAACCGCTTCCGCAAGTCATAACCGATCAAGAAGCCGCTGGTGCCAATATTGATTGGCTTAAAGACTTAACCCCTGGTAGTGATTGGGTATTCCCCAATGAAGGCTATAATCCGCGTGTAAAAGCTATTCGTATTGCGGTAAAACATAGCACTCAACACCGTGTAGAATTAAGCGTGAATGGTAATATTGTTGATCCTCTTAATTTTGATGGTCTCAAGAAAAGTGCAAACCGTAAAATGGCGGTTAGCATATGGCGCGGCGTAGCTATCGAATCTGGTACCAACAAATTAGTGGCACATATTAAGAATAAAAAAGGGGAAATCCTTGAGACGTTAGAGCGCAACGTTCATTTCTCAACCTCACCTGTTCGCGCCGAATTTATCAGAGAAAAATCTATATTGGTTGCTGATGGTATCACAAGGCCGCGTATTGTTGTGCGTTTAACCGATCGTAATGGCAGGCCAATACAGCATGGTAGTGTTGGCGATTTTGCCGTTCCTGCGCCTTATGAAGCTGCTGTGGACATTGATGCACAACAAGCCAACCAATTATCAGGCTTAGAGCGTGCAGACCCTGTATGGCGTGTTTATGGCGATACTGGACTTGCTGTGATTGAACTGGCCCCCACAACGGCTTCTGGAACATTAAGTGTGAACTTTAGTTTCCGTGACGGGGAAGTTATTACCGAACAACGTATTGAAACATGGTTAGATCCTGGCGAACGTCCATGGACGGTTGTTGGTTTTGCAGCTGGAACAATTGGTTTTAACAAGCTTGAAGAAGGTTTAGAAGAACTTATCGATGATAGTAATACATTTAATGTTGATGGTCGTGTTGCCCTCTATGCCAAAGGTCGAGTAAGCGGTAAATGGTTACTGACGCTTGCTTATGATAGCGATAAAGAAGAGGAAGAAACACGCTTTGGTGGTGTTATAGATCCACGCAGTTTCTATACAATTTACGCCGACCGTAGCGAACAACGTTTTGATGCTGCATCAGTGCGCAGATTATATCTCAAATTAGAGCGTCCACAGTTTTTTGCACTCTTTGGCGATTATGAGACGGGCATTAACGAACCAGCGTTGGCACGTTACCAACGTTCTTTCAATGGTGTGAAAGCAGAGTTTCGTAATGAGCAAGTTTCAGCCAATGCATTTGCAGCCGATACGCCATTTCGTTTTCGCAGAGATGAAATTCAAGGCAATGGTCTTAGCGGGCCTTATACTCTAAATGCGCGTGATATTATCGCCAATAGCGAACGGGTTATTATCGAAACACGTGACCGTATTCGGTCTAATGTAATTGTTGGAAGCCGCCAATTGGTCCGTAATATCGATTATGACATTGATTATTTAAATGGCACATTGATATTCCGTGAACCTATTTTATCACGCGATAGCAGCTTAAACCCGCAATTCATCGTTGCTAATTACGAGGTCTTTGGTGTTGGTGAGCGCGTTACCAATGCTGGTGGACGTGTACGTTGGCAGGACAAAGAAGGTAAAATCAGAATTGCTGCAACCGCCATTCATGATGAAACTGATAGTGATACTACCAATTTAGGCGGTGTTGATATCATCTTTAGACCAGGCACAGGCACGGAAATTCGTGCAGAGGTCGCTATATCCGATGGTAATGCAAGAGCAGGAAGCAATCAAGAAGATGCAGGTACATCAACAGCGTGGTTGGTAGAGGCTGAACATCACGGTAAATCTATTGACGTATTAGCTTATGTGCGAGAACAATCTGCACGCTTTGGCGTGGGCCAACAAAATAATGCAGAGGTCGGATCACGAAAAATTGGAGTCGAGGGGCGTTTGCGCATCAGTGATGACTTGCAATTGTCTTTGCTTACTTTCCAGGAAAATTTCTTTGAAACAAATGCACGCCGCCGCGCAGCTACTGGCGAGATTGAATATCGCACCAACAATACGACCTTACGAGCGGGTATCACACATGCATCGGACCTTTTGTCCGATGGCAAGATCAATCGTTCCACATTGGCAAAAGTTGGCGCTTCACAATTATTGCTAAATGATAAACTCGAATTAAGCGCACAAAGCGAATTTGCTCTTGGTGGCCAAGATGAGAGCATCGACTTCCCATCGCGCCACCGCTTTGGTGCCCGTTATGCTATTAGACCAGACATACAAATAGTCGGCGGATATGAAATCATCGATGGTGAAAATATTGATGCGCGCACCGCTCGCATTGGTTTTGACATTGCGCCTTGGGCTGGCGCTCGGATAACGGCAAGCGGTAATCAGCAAGATATTGGCGAATTTGGGCCACGTACATTTGCGGCTTATGGCTTATCACAATCTCTGCGTTTAACCGAGAAATGGTCTTTGGACTTCTCATTAGATGGCAACAGAACGTTAAATGGTTTTGATCAGGCAAATGTCATAAACCCAGCACAGCCCGTTGCATCGGGTGGTTTCTTGGCCAGTGATGGTGCTATAACAGAAGATTTTATCGCGCTTACAAGCGGCGCTACATATCGCGGTGATAAATGGAGCTGGGTCAGCCGCGCAGAGTATCGCAATGGCGATACCAATAACCGCTATGGCCTTACAACAGCCCTCTTACGTCAAATTAGCGAGGGCGTGGCACTTGGTGCAGCCGCACGTTACTTTAATGCCAATCAAGAAGGCGGTGCACAAAGCGAGATATTTGAAGGCGAAATTAGCTGGGCCTACCGTCCATCAAACAGCCGCTGGTCAATATTAGATAAATTAGAATTTCGTAGCGACTCTATTACGAATGCAATTGCTGGAAACTCTGGTCCCATCGGCGGTCCTGCCCTCACTATCAGCGGCGATGCCGTATCACGCCGTTTGATCAACAGCATTAGCATCAATTATAGCCCAATAGCTGATAATGATAATGCTGGTGTCGATGAATTTTTTGAACGCGGTGAATATAGCCTTTTCTGGGGTACGCGTTATGTATTTAATCGCTTCGGTGAAGATGATGTTGAAGGATGGAGCAACATCATTGGTGCTGATGCACGCTTTGATATCTCAAAAAATATTGATATTGGAGGGCAAGCCACAGTGCGTATTGGTACAGGTGGGCGTAATATTGCCTATTCAGGAGGCCCAGCCATAACGCTATCGCCTTTCAAAAATAGCAATATTACATTAGGTTATAATATTATTGGATTCAAGGATCGTGACTTTGAAGAAGCGCGCTATACCCGCAGTGGTCCATTTTTGACCTTCAAGCTTAAATTTGATCAAAATAGCTTATCGGGTCTTGGCTTCTAATCAATCACAATAACTGCGATCAATCAGCAAATAGCAAGACAGGTGTTTCAATATATTTTTTCAGCACCTGCATAAAGCTTGCTGCATCATATCCATCAACAACACGGTGATCACAGCTAATTGATATATTCATTAATTTGCGTGCTTCTATTTCCCCATTGATTATCACTGGACGTTCTACAATCTTGTTAGGGCCAATGATCGCAACTTCTGGTTTATTAATAACAGGCGTGGTTACTATACCGCCCAAAGGACCAAGCGAAGTGAGCGTTAATGTTGCACCTTGTAATTTGTTAATTTGTATAGAATTATCTCTAGAAGTCTCAGATAAAACTTTGATTTCATTTGATAATTGCCAAATATTCATTTGGTGGGCAGCATGGATAACAGGGACCTTAAGGCCGCTGTCAGTTTGCGTCGCCATACCCAAATTTATACCACCATGCCTTGTCACTACACCAGCTTCATCATCATAAGTGGCATTAATCATTGGAAAGTCAGGTATGGTTTTGGCTATTGCAACAATCAATAAGGGCAACATGGTAATTTTGGGCCGCGATCCACGATTGTCATTCAGGTCACTGCGCATCAACTCTAAGTCAGTTACATCGACTTCTTCTACATAGGTAAAGTGCGGGATTGAACGCTTGCTAATGATCATATTCTCAGCAATTTTGCGGCGCATACCGATTACTTTAATAGTTTCATCGGGCCTTGTTGCTGCATTAGTGGCATTGCCATAACCTTGTGCGCTACCATAATTAAGATAAGCGTCTAAATCAGCATGCCTCACATGCTGCCCTGCTGTCTTAACAAGTGCAAGGTCGACACCCAATGATTTCGCGCGCGCACGCACAGCAGCAGATGCCGTTACTTTATTAATAGGGGTAGATATAGGAGCATTGGACTCAGCTAAAACCACGGCTTCACTAACTTCTGGGTTCTGCTGTGCTAAATCCGCCGCATCAGATATAGTCTTTTCTGATGTCTTGACGTCATTTTTCACCATATCTTCATCTACTAAGGTTTCTGACACTATGTCATCATAGTCTTGATTTTCAATATTAATATCAGGAATATCTTGATTGCCCTCACCTTCAGCAACCTCTATCTCAACCAATGTCGAGCCAATAGCGATAATATCGCCTTCTTCACCTGCTACAGCAATAATTTTGCCAGAAACAGGGGCTTCCATTTCAACTGTCGCCTTATCAGTCATCATATCTGCGATAGGCTGATCTTCCATCACCATATCACCCAGTGCAATATGCCATTGGACAATCTCTGCTTCTGCGATACCTTCGCCAATATCAGGCAATGTGAATATATATTTTGCCATCAGATCAATCCTTCATGATTTTTTCTATTGCGGTCGTAATGCGCACGGGACCAGGGAAATATGCCCATTCAAGGCTATGCGGATAAGGTGTGTCAAAACCCGTCACACGCTCTACGGGGGCTTCCAAATGATAAAAACAACGTTCTTGCACCAAAGCTGAGAGTTCTGCGCCAAAACCGCTTGTTCGCGTTGCTTCATGCACGATCAAACAGCGCCCCGTCTTTTGAACCGATGCCTCAATCGTTTCAATATCAAGTGGTAATAATGTGCGTAAATCAATGACATCAGCATCGATATTCTGTTCTTTGACAACGGCCTCTACCACATGCACCATCGTTCCATAGGCCAATATTGTCAGCCCCTCACCCTCACGTACTACATTGGCCTTACCAAGCGGTATTTTATAATAACCCTCTGGCACTTGTGAGGCATCATGTTTGCTCCATGGCTCTACGGGACGGTCATAGTAACCCGTAAACGGGCCATTATATATACGTTTGGGTTCAAAAAATATAACGGGGTCATTATCTTCAATAGCGCTAATCAAAAGCCCTTTTGCATCATATGGCGTTGCTGGAATAATAGTTTTTACACCAGACATGTGCGTAAACAGACTTTCTGGCGATTGGCTGTGCGTTTGCCCACCAAAGATACCACCACCAAAGGGGGTGCGGATAGTCAAAGGCGATATAAAATCTGCCGCCGAGCGATAACGCATTCTTGCTGCTTCACTGACAATTTGATCAAGCCCTGGATAGATATAATCGGCAAATTGAATTTCTGGAACAGGGCGCATCCCATAGGCCCCCATACCAACAGCCACACCCATTATACCATTTTCGGAAATTGGTGTATCAAACACCCGTCTTTTTCCATATTTTTCTTGCAAATTGGCCGTAGCGCGAAAAACACCACCAAAATAACCAATATCTTCACCCAATATGACAACATTATCATCACGCTCTAACATATTATCTAGCGCGCTATTAATCGCCTCAATCATATTCATAGTTTTAATTGAATCACTAGAAACTTCAAACATTTGAGGTTCCTTTTTGTGATTTCTTCTTCGTAGAAAATTTAGACTCTTTTTCGGCTAAGGATAATTCCATCTGCTCTTTTAAGTGCCAAGGCATCTCTTCAAATACATCTTCAAACATTGTTTCAAACTCTTGGTGCATTCCATGTCCCAAAATACCATTTTTTTCAGCTTCTTTTTGGGTTTTACGCACCTGCGCATCTAATTCTTGTTGCAGAGCTTCGTGGCGTTCTTCATCCCAATGTCCTTCGCCGATCAAATGCTGCTTTAATCGCTCTAATGGATCACCAAGCGGCCATTTGGCATATTCCTCTGCGGCTCTGTAAGACGAAGGGTCGTCCGATGTGCTATGTCCTTCTGCGCGATAGGTGAAATGCTCAATCAATGTAGGGCCATTATTGGTACGTGCACGATTAGCAGCCCACTCCGTTGCGGCATATACGGCCAGCGGGTCATTGCCATCCACTCTTAGGCTTGCAATACCATAACCAAGGCCGCGGGCTGCAAAAGTAGCTCGCTCTCCGCCTGCTATTCCGCTAAATGATGAAATCGCCCATTGGTTATTGATTACATTAAAAATAACGGGTGCATTATAAACTGCTGCGAAAGTTAGAGCGCAGTGAAAATCACCTTCAGCAGTTGATCCCTCACCACACCAAACAGCGGCAATGCGCGTATCTTGTTTCGCCGCAGAGGCCATAGCCCAACCCACTGCTTGTGGATATTGCGTTGCTAAATTTCCTGAAATACTAAAAAATGAATGTTCAGACGATGAATACATAATCGGCAATTGCCGTCCTTTTAATGTATCCTCACGATTAGAATAAATTTGATTCATCATATCTAACATCGGATAGCCGCGCGATAATAATATGCCTTGCTGACGATAGCTTGGAAATACCATATCATCATCAGCCAGAGCCAGAGCGGGTGCGATAGAGGTTGCTTCCTCACCCGTACATTTCATATAAAAGCTTGTTTTTCCTTGCCGTTGCGCCCGGAACATCCGATCATCAAAAATACGAACTTGCACCATCTCACGGAGCATTCTCAACTTTATCTCGCTTGATAATTTGGGATCCCAAGGTCCAGAAGCATGTCCATCAAAGTCCAAGACACGGATTAGCCCTGTAGCCATATGCTGAATATCAATCGGCGCAACATTTTCTTCAGGCCTTGTTGTTGTACCAACCTCTTCTATTTTAATATCAGAGAAATCTGCTTCATCACCAGGACGAAACTGCGGTTCGGGAATATGTAAATTTAGTCGCGGCAAATTTTGTTTGTTTAGGTCGCTCAACATATCTCTCCAATGGCTTCAACAAAATAGATATGTTTCGCAAAGCCCGCTTTAACTATTAGACATTGATTTCGACAAATAAATAGGAATCAATCATCTAAAGTTTCAATCTTTGGTTATATTATTACAAAATTAAATTTTGGTCAATACTACTTCCCTATACAATAGAGTTCTAATATTATATATAAGCTATCTTATTTAAGTATATGGTATATAGATTAAACAGCTACAGGAGCGGTAATATGTTTTTGCGGTTCATAATTTTCTACAACAAAATCATCGATAGAATAATCAAAAATCGAATCTGGTTTTCCTATAATTTTTAACTTTGGCGTGCCAAAAGGTTTTCTGCTGAGTTGCTGTTCAACCAAGTCACTATGATTAAGGTATAAGTGAACATCTCCTCCATTCCAGATCAATTCACCTGCTTCCAAATCACATTGTTGTGCGATCATCTTAATTAGTAATGAAGCTGAAAAAACGTTGAAAGCAAAGCCTAAACCCAAATCACAAGAGCGTTGAAATAATAATCCACTCAGTTTTCCGTCTGCCACGTAAAATTGATAGGTTTTATGACAGGGCGGCAAAGCCATTTGATCCAGCTCTGCTACATTCCAGCCTTCAATAATGTGACGTCGTGACGTCGGATTTTTTGTTAAACTCTCAATTAATTCAGCGAGTTGATTCACTCCATTTTTTTGTTTCTTATAAATATCGATGGTTTCAGAATCATCGACAATAGTCTCTAACAATTCATATCGCGGCCAATTAACCCATTGTGCTCCATAGACTGGCCCCAAATCACCCCATTTTTTCGCAAATGCCTCATTCTCAATGATTTTTTGTTCGAAATCTTTTTGAGAAATATCAGAATTTGTTTCGTTACGATACCGTTCTAATGGCCAATCACTCCATATTCGAACATTTACTAAAAGAAGGTCCCTAATATTTGTTTTTCCAGTTAAAAACCATAACATCTCTTTAGCTGCTGTTTTCCAGAAAACACGTTTCGTGGTCAATAAAGGTATCGCATCATCTGCAAGAGAGAAACGCATAGTAGCGCCAAATATCGATCTTGTACCTATACCTGTTCGATCTTTTTTTATAGATCCATTTTCCCAGATATATTTCATTAAATCAAGATATTGCTGTTCATAATGCATAAATCTTTTTCTTTCTTTTAAGCAATATTGGTTGAAAATATTGATACATTTTTATCCGATATTTCAAATAAAAAAATTATTTTACAAAAAACAATAAATGAATCAAAAATTAACCATTCATTGACCTTGTATTCCTATAGAGTTGGTATGCAAGCGCGCATTCTTATTGTTGACGACCGATCAACCAATTTACGGATTTATGAACAATTCGTCAAAATGATGGGAGATGGTTATGTCGCTACATGCTTCGATAATCCATCGAATGCTTTGTTGTGGCTAGAGAGTAATGAAGCCGATTTGCTCATCATTGACTATAGAATGCCGGGTATGAATGGCGCTGAGTTCATCAAAACAATCCGTTCCAAAGCTATTGGAAACGACATACCCGCCATTATGATAACGGCACATCAAGACCGTGAATATCGTCTGGCTGCATTAGATGCTGGTGCCACAGACTTTTTACAAAGCCCTGTTTCTCATACAGAATTTAGCCAACGTACAAAAACATTGCTCAACCAATATCGTAAAAAAGCTGACCTTGCAGAAAAAGTATCTCTCAACCAAAATGATGGAAAACGCCTTAATAATAATGGTAATGATCTATTACAAGGCACCAGTATTTTTGAACAAGTTATTGATACTATACCAATTATTATTTGCGCAACTGGACGTGACGAAAAAATATTGTTCATAAATAATTATCAAGCAGCCATGCTGGGGAATAATCAAAATAATATTGTCGGTAAAAACATTAATGAGCTTTTAGAAAAAGATACAGCAATTCGTAATGCGCGTCGTGACAAGATCATATTAAAAACATCCAAAGCCATCCCACACTATGAAGAGAGCTTTACCAGCGATGGTATCGAACTGATATTCCATTGTAATAAGGCCCCTCTTTTGAACAAAGAAGGTGAAACCATAGGCGTTTTAACCACAGGTGTTGACATTACTGCGCGGAAATATGCCGAACAACATAGGGCTCATCTCGCATTACATGACATTTTAACAGGCCTTCCAAACAGAGCATTACTTGCAGAGCGCATCAGTAACACTATTGAAGATTGCTCAAATAGCGATGAAACCGCAGCCTTATTATTGCTTGATCTCGATAGATTTAAAGTGATCAATGATACTAAGGGGCATCAAACGGGTGACATATTGCTACGTGAGGTAGCTGAGCGCATCAATAATATTTTACGCCCAGATGATTTTGCTGCGCGTATTGGCGGTGATGAATTTGCCATTATTCTGCGTAATCTTAATACAGCGAAGCAAGTGAATTCCATTTGTAAAAAACTGCTTAACAGCATTAACGAGCCTTATTCTATTCCTGGCATATCTCAATTGGTGGGTGCAAGTATTGGTATTGCTCTCATTCCAGATGATGCGAATGATCCCGATGAATTACTGCGCCTTTCCGATTTGGCTATGTATGATGCCAAGGCAAGCGGCCGAAATAGAACTTGTTTCTTCTCGCCAGAGCTAAACAATATCGCGCAAGCCAATGCAACGTTAGAAATTGAATTACGCAAGGCATTAGACAATAATGAATTTATCCTAGAGTATCAGCCGATCGTAAATGCTAGCAATGGCAAATATGAGGGTGGTGAAGCTCTGCTGCGGTGGCAACATCCAGAAAGAGGATATCTATTACCTGCAGAGTTTTTGGGCGTTGCCAATGATTGTGGTTTGATTGATGATATCGGCCTCTATGTACTTGAAGCAGCCTGTAAACAAATTCAAAAAATGTCTGCTATGGACACAGAAGTTCCCAAAATTGCCGTCAATATTTCACCGCGCCAATTTAGCAATTGTAATGTAAACGACATTATTCGTAATTTGATTGAAAAATATCAAATCAATCCGCAGAAGCTAACGATTGAGATTACAGAAGAATTACTCCTTGATCAACATGATGACATATTAGAAATATTAATTGATATTCGCAATCAAGGTATTGGAATAGCCATTGATGATTTCGGTACAGGATATTCATCTCTACAATATTTACGTGATTTACCAGCTACTTGCTTAAAAATTGACCGTGCATTTATCTCTCGCATTGAGCAATCTGCTGAAGATCGCGCCATTATCGGTACAATCACACATTTGGCTCATGCCTTATCTATGCAAGTGATTGCGGAAGGCGTTGAAACACAAAATCAATATGATTTACTGCGGGCTGCTGGTGTTAACTCCATTCAAGGTTATTTAATGGGGCAGCCCATGAATGCTGAAACATTTGAGGATATCTTTGTTTCTAAACAAAAATTCTCTAACAGGTCGATAAATGAAGATTGATATGATCAAACATATAATATCGCAAAACTTCACTAGAAATGAACTTTCTGATGAATTGTCAATAAGTGAGAGGCAAACATTAATTAATCGTTTTGCTCTGGGTACGCTTGTCCCGCTAATCTGCTTTCTATTTTTCCCTAATCCCGAAATTGTCATGGGATTTGGCTATTATCTGCTAGTTAATATCATACTCTGGATTGCGTTATATTCGGATGCAATCCCGCGCAATATGCGCATATTAAGCAGTATTATTTTAGATGTTACTATGGGTGTTTTTATTTCCAGTATAAATGCTCAAGATATGGCGATGGTATATCCAATTTATCTATGGATGACCCTTGGCAATGGATTTCGTTTCGGAATCAAATGGCTCTATATTTCATCTTTTTTTTCCATGCTTTCATTTTCTATCATCATATATATGGAACCATATTGGCAGGACAATATAACTCTAGCAATCAGCCTATTAATCGCATTATTAATTATACCCGCATATTGCTCTATTCTTATTCACAAAATTTCAGCAGAAAAAGAAAAAGCAGAATCCGCAAATCGTGCAAAAAGCTATTTCTTAGCAAGTGTGAGCCATGAATTAAGAACACCATTAAATGCAATTATTGGCTATGGTACGCATTTATTAAATATGGATTTAAGGCCTTCCCAATTGAAGATGGTCAACTCAAGCGTCGCCGCAGGACAACATTTATTACAATTAATAGAGCAGATATTGCAGCTTGGGAAATCAGACACACAAGCAGATAATATTGAAGTTATCGATTTTGAAGTAACGAAATTGATGGTTGAAGTCAGAGACATGTTGCAAATTCGCGCCAAAGAAAAAGGATTAGAATTACATATCCAATCGGAGCCTTCCAGGCAAAACATGTATAATGGTCCAGCAAAAGATATAAAGAATCTATTATTAAACATTGCTAGCAACGCCATAAAATTTACGGATTATGGTAAAGTTACTATCCGTGATAGCCTCAAAGAAAATGAAGACGGTTTGATATTAGAATTATCAATTATTGATACCGGCATCGGTATTCATAAAGATGCATACAATAAAATCTTTGAACCATTTCAGCAAGCAGACCAAACTATAATGGAGCGCTTTGGCGGCACTGGGCTTGGTTTGGCCATATGCAAACAAATTACTGATAAACTCGGCGGCGAGATTTCTGTCACCAGTGAGATTGGTCAAGGTAGCTGCTTTAGACTATCAATTCCATTGCAGAAAGTAACCGCTGAAGACCATCAAGAGTTGCTGGATACCAATACCAAAGAACTCACAAAGATATTATCATTGGGATTACAAAAAGAAGATATGCTGCTCCAAGCGCAATGCTCAGGTGAATATTTTATTGCACACCATGATTGCCAGAGCGTTGATGAAATAGAGATATTCCTTCAAAAGAATGATATTCAAGATTTTGATATAGTTATTCTAGATCAGTCCATAGTCGGAACGATCGAATATAATGATATATTTTGGAAGCCATTTCAATCAACCTCCATTGCAACAGTCATAATTGCTGAAGATGAAGAATTTGACATTCACAAGATGAACATTCAAGCTGCTTTTTCTTCTATTTTATCACCAACAGCCAGTTTCGATCAATTTAGATCAGCCATAAAAATAGGGGCTTCATATTGTGAGACAATTACTGAAGGTCAAGATATAGATTGTGCAAGCTATATAGAATATGCAGATGAAGATAATAATATTGCTAATATAGGGCATATATTAGTTGTTGATGATAATAGAACAAACCGCATGGTCCTAGAATCAATTTTACAAAGCGGCGGTTACAGCATAACCCTCGCAAATGATGGTGATGAAGCTCTTGAAATATTAGAACAAGAAAAGTTTGATATCATGTTAATTGATGTCAATATGCCCAAACTCAATGGCATCGAAGCCACAAAATTATGGCGTCATATGGAAGATCCAAATAACGAAATGCCCATATTGGGAGTTACAGCCGATGCCACAGATGAAACACGCGATAAATGTATAGCTGCTGGTATGAATGAACATATTACAAAACCAGTCGAAGCCGATAAATTATTATCAAAGGTAAGGCATTATTGTAATGTAGTTCAAACACAATCAAATCATAATAAAGACAGCTCTGAGAATGAACAGAGAGATACTAACCTCATCCTCACAAGTGATGAGATTCAACCAGAGCGTTTCTCTTATCTACAATCAATCGGTGGAGATGATTTCATATTATTAATTATCGAGAGTTATATTGATGAAACCAATAATATCATGCTCGACCTAAACCAATCAGTAAAAGAAAATGACATTAATAAATTTCGATTTGCTGCCCATGCTATAAAAAGCTCTGCTAATAATATTGGGGCTGTCAATCTCTCTGAGCTATGCAAAAATATGGAGCATATTAGTGAGGATGATTTTCAATTAAATGGTGCTAAATTAATAGCAGACATCACTATTTGTCATGAGAAGATCTTGAGTGAATTAATATCTATACAAAAAAATAATATGGATAATAATGCTCTTCTTAAAAATGTAAGCTAAAGTAACAAATCAAGCGGTTTGACGAATTTTTCGGATCTGCGCTCTTACTAAACGTTGCATCTTTTTAAGATCTTCCTCCCTAAGTGTTCTCGCCGTATCGACCCATTGATCGGTAATAAACATTAATTCATCCAATGTAACGGGCGCCGAATATTTACGCGCTTGATGGATAGCATATTCAACTGCAAACTTATGTTTATTATCTGAAACATATTGAATTACGGCGGCTTTACCTTCACCATCATCTGCCAATATATCTACGATACCCATTTCATGAAGTTCAGTGGCAGAATATAATCTGCCATCTAAAATCATCTTTTTGGTCAATTCATGACCAATACGCCTGGACAAAAAACTATAAGCTCCCATTCCAGGAAATAAGTTAAACAATATCTCTGGTAAGCCCATGCGCGCGCTTTTTTCAGCTATAATTACATCCGATGCCAGAGCATGTTCAAAACCACCACCCAAAGCATCCCCTTGCACTAGCGCAATAGAAATTATTGGCGCCTTAAAATTTGTATAATTCGCATATTGCATGCGGACACAGGTTTCAGCATATGTCTTTAGAGCATCATAATCTTGGTTCTTGGTGCATTCGACAAAATGATTAAGATCACCGCCAAAATTAAATACACCTGATGACATAGACCCAGTTACAAAATATTTTAAATTACTAGCGGCATATACAGGTTTATTGCCATAATATTTTTTGACCCAATCATGAACAATATCAACTTCTTCACCCAATTTATGGGTGTAAGTAGGATGTGTTTTTTGATCCATAAAAAACCAAAATATTTCATCTTCTTTGTCATAGCGTATATATATCTCATCAAACTTTTTTTGCAAAATGTCTGATACGCCGTCGATAACTATATCATTATCAAATTGTTTAAAAATTGAATGGCTTGATGCAATTTCATCCATTTGCAATATCCCATATCCTTTGCAAAATCCGCTGTGACTATTAGTTATCCTATTCCATCACTATAACAGAAAATATTTTTGTACGTAAAAGTTTTTACGATTAACCATTAATTTAATATATTCTATATTTTAAACTATTACTATCAGATACTTAGATATCTTACTATGGTTAATAAAAACGCGATTAAAAGATGTTTTTTATAATAAAATTATATAAGTTAAATATTTTATATGGATATATTATTATTTTACTACGCTGTTTTCATTGTTTTTACGGCAAAATCAACGATAAGAATTAACAGCAATGATGCGCCAAATGCTGGCAGTAAAATAGCACATAATGTTAGAAAGGCGCCTATTAATTTTAAACTAGGCATTGTTTTAGGCATCGGCGGTACGCCAATCTTATCAGCTATATGAGCTTTACGGCCCAATATCTTATTGGACAAGGCATCGGAAGCCTTAGGCCTGCGGTGCCACCACATTCTTATGCCGCTATAACATAGTATAACTAGAGCCAAAGCTGTGAAAACACCGATTAATTGATTAAACCATCCAAGCAACTGCCCTTCATGCCATGCAATGCCATAACTAATTATTTGATCAATAATGTGCCTATCCGTAAATTCAGAACGAGCGATAATATCCCCGCTAACACCATCTACGGAGACCGAGCGTCTTAGAGGGCGATCTTGTGTTTGGCTAGATAACTTCCATTCTCTCGAAAATAGCTTTTGATCATTTTTAAAGACTTCTTTTGGGCGAATAATGATAGGGTAAGAAAATTGCTCTTGCCGCGCAATCCTATCCAGTCTCTGTAAAGTGATGCCACCACTGCGCACATTATCCTTATTCAACTTTGCATAGCGCAACATCTCTTGATGATCATGTTCAATATGCAGCGGTTCAACTTCCATCGATTGTATTTCTGATGGTTGAACACTCCGCCAATCTTGTTTTTGTTGATTAACCCATCCCATTTCTGCACGCAGCATATTAAACCCACTGGCCCAACCTTGCGTCCATGGTAAAGCACTAAGCAGCAATATTAGAGCCAATCCAGATGCATAAAATCCAGTAACAGCGTGTATATCACGCCAAAAAATACGCTTACCTGTCATTATTCTAGGCCATAAAATACCACCCATTTTTCTCTGACGCGGCCACCATAGATAAAGACCTGATATTATCATGATAATCGCCCAGCTAGCGGCTATTTCTACCAAATAACGTCCAAAACTTCCAATCAATAGGCTAGAATGGACTTTAGCTACAAAATTACTAATACGGCTTTCAGGATCAACTGCTGCCAATACCATAGCATCGGGTGCAACATAAATATCGCGCATCCCGCTATCATCGGCGAGACCAATATGAAATATAGCTGCATCATTATCATTTTTGGCCAATCTATAATGATGAAAGATTGCATCAGGATAGGATGATTGCATCGCTCTGAATTGTTCATCTACCGTAACCATTTGTTCCGCATCAAGCCCTCTCCACTCGCGTTCTTGAAATTGGTCAATTTGCGGTTTAAATAGATAGATTGAACCTGTAACCGACAATATAATAATAAAGGGTATTACAAAAAGCCCAGCATAAAAATGCCAGCGCCAGATCACGCGATAAAGAGAGTCTTGTTGCATTTTACAGATATAACTTTGGGAGACTTATAGAGAATATAGTATGGATAGATGCAGAATTGCTATCTTATAATCTCGATATGGAATAAAGTCACCATGCATAGTCATAAATTTATTTCCAACTTTATATCATTGCAAAAATAGATTTAATGCCCATAATTAAGGTATGAATGATATAACCGAAACTCATACTCCTCATGATGAAAAATATCTGAAAGAAACCCCCATTGCTGATTTCACAGTTGGTCAGGTAGTAAAACACCGTATGTTTGATTTTCGCGGGGTCATCTACGACGTAGATCCTACCTATAGTAATGATGATGAATGGTATGAATCAATACCGAAAGAATATCGACCACATAAAAATCAACCTTTTTATCATCTGTTCGCAGAAAATAATGAAAGCAGCTATATCGCCTATGTAAGCCAGCAAAATTTAATTGCCGACGGTATTTCTGGACCTATTAATCACCCGCAAATCCGTGAGATATTTGGTGAATGGAACGAAGACCATTATCAATTACGGTCTCAATTAAAAAATTAAGTCATGACGCATTTTATAATGCCTTATAATATCCGAAAGGCGTTCAACTTAAATTCTGTTAATTCTTAAGCTTCCAACCTGAACGTAGCAGCGCATAACATACGGATGCTGCAAAAATATTGAGCAATAATAATATCACAGCGCCATTGATAATATTGGTATCAGCACTTCCAATAAACCCATATCTAAAACCAGATATAATATAGAAAAAAGGATTGGCGTGGCTGATTGCTTGGAATATCGGTGATAATCTATCGATAGAATAAAATGTTCCAGACAATAGCGATAGAGGCGCAATAATAAAATTGGTAACAGCAGCTGCATGATCAAACTTTTCTGCCCAAATAGATGTCATAACCCCTAACAAAGCGATAAACATCGATCCCATTACACCAAAATAAATTACGGCCAGTGGGTATTTGACACTCACTTCAACATCGGGCCATAGGTACATCGCAAACCATACAGTTAAACCAACCAATATCGCCCGAGTAACAGCTGCTGAAACCATAGCAAATAATGTTTCTATGGTTGACAGTGGCGGCATCAAATAATCAACAATTGTTCCTTGAATCTTTCCAACCAAAAGAGCGAAGCTACTATTTGCAAATGCATTTTGTATCATCCCCATCACGATCAAGCCTGGGGCCAGAAAGTTAGCAAAGGGTTGCCCCAAAACCATATAATCACCGCGGCCTAATGCTACGATAAAGATGATTAAAAATAACAATGTTGTTATCGCTGGCCCCCAAATAGTTTGGAGTTGCACTTTCATAAAGCGCCGCACTTCTTTCATGTACAGCGTCTTAAATCCGATCCAATTCACGCGGTTAATTTTGGTCTCACCCAATTTTGGTTGAATATTGTCCATTTAATCCCTAAATAGCTCTCAATGATTATGATTCATACGAATATTCATTAACGGCCCCTTCAACAAGCCGTCTATGTACACAGTGAATCTATATTTACCAACGAATTTTTGGAGTTACCATGGCTTGGACTGAAGAACGCATTGACCACCTAAAACAGCTTTGGGAAAAAGGGCTTACTGCAAGCCAAATTGCTGAACAACTTGGTGGTGTCAGCCGTAATGCTGTCATTGGTAAAGCTCATAGATTGGGCTTAAAATCGCGCCCCTCACCTGTTAAATCTGGTGGTAAAAAAGCCGCGGCTAAGAAAAGCGTGAAGCGAACTAAGGCAGCGCCAAGTACGAAAAAAGATACAACGGCCACCCCCCCCAAACCACAAGCTGCACCTAAACAAAACTCTGCTCAAACACAGCAAGGCGTTGCTAGTGATGCACCCAAAATTGTTTCAATCGGTCCAGGTGGATTTTTACGGCAAGGCCCTGGTGATCAGCAAGCTCCGATTCCCCCCGCACCTCCACGCCGTTTGGTTCCCGCAAAACCAAGTCCTGAAATGGCAGATAAAACCAGCTTACTCGAACTCAATGATCGTGTATGCCGCTGGCCTATCAATCATCCCGGTGAAGCAGATTTTCACTTTTGCGGTGCACCTGTAAATGTAGGTTTCCCATATTGCGTAGAACATTGCGGTAGAGCTTATCAAGCGCAATTACCCCGCGGCGTTCGTAGACCTCCTCCACCAATGCCTTTTGGCGGCCCCAGAGTCAGGTGATTTAGGCCAGCTCATTTAATTCATATAATCTAAATTATCTAATTTGCTCAAGAGAAGCCTATTTATGTGGCCATAAAAGCTATGAACAAAATAGTTATCCACAATTGGAATATAGTGTTGCAAGCAAGAGTTTAGCCGCTCTATATATTATTTATGAGTGATGATCTTTTTGGCGGCGAAGCGAGCGCTACTTCTGGTAAAAGTGAATATGATGCCTCATCGATTGAGGTATTAGAAGGACTAGAACCTGTCAGAAGACGGCCAGGTATGTATATTGGCGGTACTGACGAGCGTGCTCTGCATCATTTAGCTTCTGAAGTGTTAGATAATAGCATGGACGAAGCCGTCGCTGGTCATGCAAATCGCATTGAAGTGATGTTGGGAGAGGATAATTGGCTCACTATTACAGATAATGGACGCGGTATTCCCACCGATCCACATCCCAAATTCCCTGATAAATCTGCACTTGAGGTTATTTTGACAACGCTTCATTCGGGCGGTAAATTCTCTGATAAAGCCTATGCAACCTCTGGCGGATTACACGGCGTTGGGGTCTCCGTTGTCAATGCGCTATCAACACAAACTATCGTCGAAGTAGCTCGTAACAAACAATTATACCGCCAGACATTTGCACGCGGCATTGCTCAAACCACTATCGAAGAATTGGGACCTGTTGCAAATAGGCGCGGTACATCGATTAAATTTCAACCTGATCCAAAAATATTTGGCGATACAGCGAAATTAAAGGCAGCTCGCCTGTTTAAATTAGCACGATCCAAAGCCTATCTATATGCGGGCGTAGAAATTCGCTGGAACTGTCATGAATCACTTGCAGATGATGAAACGCCAGCAGAGGCTATATTCCAATTTCCTGGTGGCCTCTCCGATCATTTGAGCGAACAATTGAAGGGCCGTGAATGCGCCACAGAAGAATTTTTTGCAGGCTCACAGGACTTTCCAGAAGAACAAGGCCGTGTTGAATGGGCGATTAGCTGGCCGATTTGGTCTGATGGCAGTTATAGTTGGTATTGCAATACTATTCCTACACCTGCGGGTGGAACGCATGAACAAGGACTTAGACTGGGTCTGACCAAGGCCTTTCGCGCCTTTGGAGAATTGGTAACCAATAAAAAAGCAGCGCAAATTACGGCCGATGATATTTTTAATGGCTGTGAGTTAATGCTATCGGTATTCATACGTGATCCGCAATTCCAAAGCCAAACCAAGGATAGGCTTACATCACCAAATGCAACGAAGTTGGTCGAGAATGCGGTACGGGACCATTTCGATCATTATCTAACTGACAATGTTGAACGCGGTAAAGCCTTGCTCGGCTTTGTCATGGAAAAGCTTGAAGAGCGCCTTCGCCGCAAAGCAGAACGCGAGGTAAAGCGCAAAACGGCAACATCGGCGCGCAAATTACGATTGCCTGGAAAGCTAACCGATTGTGCATCAGACGACCCTGCTGGCAGCGAATTATTCATTGTCGAGGGCGATAGCGCTGGTGGTAGCGCCAAACAAGCGCGTGACCGAAAAACCCAAGCAATCCTGCCGATCCGTGGTAAAATTTTGAATGTGGCGTCTGCTAATAAAGCCAAAATTATGGCCAATAGTGAAATTGCTGACCTTAAGCTGGCACTTGGTTGCGGCACAGGTAAAGAATGTGATCCTGCCAATTTGCGCTATGAACGGATTATCATCATGACCGATGCCGATGTCGATGGTGCCCATATTGCGACACTGCTGATGACATTTTTCTTTCAAGAAATGCCGCAAGTCGTGCGAGAGGGGCATTTGTTTCTGGCAAAACCGCCTCTTTATCGCCTGACCGTTGGCAGCAAAAGCATCTATGCCACCGATGATACACATCGCGCTGAAATAGAAGCAAAGGAGTTTAAGGGTAAAAAAGTGGATGTGGGCCGTTTTAAAGGTTTGGGTGAAATGAATCCCAATCAACTAAAAGAAACCACTATGGATCCTAATACGCGTTCGCTCATTCGTATCACACTGCCGCATGAATATGAGAATAGAGCTGCTGTTAAAGATTTGGTTGACCGTTTAATGGGCAAAAACCCAGAGCAGCGTTTTATATTTATTCAACAAAATGCCTCTATGCTTGAAGATGGTGCAATTGATGCCTAAATTGCCATAAACCAAGGACGGCATATGCGCACTATCAATATTATTTCATATATACGCACTATCATTGTTACTTCTGCGATTATTAGTGCTCCGCTCATTACAGCGTCTCAACCCGCTTTTGCGCAAAATGTTCCAATTTCGTCAGCCTTAAACGAACGTTCACAAGGTTTGATCGCTCTATTTAATAAAGAAACACCCTATGATGCTTATTTCACTGCAAATTTTTTAGAGGCTATTCCTCCTACACAAATTGACACAATCATTAACGACGTTGTGAAACAATATGGCAAAGCGCTTAGAATAATTTCCATTACGCCTGACAGTGTAGAAGGCGGCATAGTAAAATTACAGTTTGAAAAAGCCGTTGCGAGTATACAAATATATACGGACGCTCGAGCCCCCCATAAAGTCTCAGGATTATTACTTCAAAGATTTGAGGTGCTTGGCGATAATTTCCAATCTATCAAATCCGAAATATCTGCTCTACCTGGGACCACAACACTCGCTATTCATAAGCTAGATGACAATGGAAATAATAGGCTAATATCATCCCATAATCCCAATAAACAATTAGCTATTGGTTCTGTCTTTAAACTTTATGTTTTAGCAGAATTAGCCGAACAAATTTCTAAGGGACAAAAAAACTGGTCAGATGTGGCCCCATTAGCACCAAAATCGACAACATCTGGCGGAACACAAAATTGGCCTGAAGGTAGCCCCATGACGCTACAAAGCATGGCTTCATTGATGATTTCAATCAGCGATAATAATACTACAGATGCGCTTATTAACCACCTCGGCCGTACGAATATTGAACAGCAAGTTCGTAAAATAGGGCATGATGATATCAACAAATTGCTGCCATTTCTCTCAACAGCAGAAGCCTTCTCGCTCAAAATGAAATCGAATAAAAATCTTCGTGAACAATTTATACAGGCAAATGAAGAAGATCAGAAGAAATTAATAGTTCGTAACTCCAAAAATTTAACCAACCATGACTTTAATCCTTCAGAATTTGGAAGCGGACCACTATTTATTGATGATATTGAATGGTTTGCAACACCAGCCGATATTGCGCGTGTCATGAACATATTGCGCCAGTCACACGACCCTATAATAAAAGAGATATTGTCACTCAACAGTGGTGTAACAGCGGGCGATGCACAAAAGTGGGGCTATTTGGGTTATAAAGGAGGTTCTGAACCTGGGGTTATATCTATGAGTTTTGTCGTTCAATCTCGGCAAGGCGAATGGTATAGCGTATCGGGAAGTTGGAATAATCCACAAACAGAAGTTGATCAGGGCAAATGGGCCTCAATCATGTCACGGGTATTGAATATATTAGCGCAATGAATAGCGCTCATATCACATGCCGCGATTATAATCATCCTTGAGCAATCCCCATAAGATACTATCGCGCACGCCCAAATGTGTTTCCCACTCTGCGCGTAAATACCCCTCTTTGTGAAAACCTAATTGCTTTAGCAGATTATTTGAAGCAACATTATCAGGGTCAGTGTCCGCAATGATTTTGCGCAAAGCTAGATCGTCAAAGCCATGCTCAATAACGCGCCTAATTGCTTCGCTTGCTATTCCTCTGCCCCAATGGCTGCGCCGCAAAATATACCCTATCTCTTTTACCTTTTCTCGGTGCGTAACAAAAACAACCCAACCAAGGGCCGCATCATCTTCATGCGTAATCGCCCATGTCATATAGCGATCTGCATTGGCATTAATTTTTACATAGTCTTCTGTCTCTTGTAATGTTTTATGCGGTGCGCTCGACCACCATGTCATCAAATCAACATCCGACATTGCGACATGCATAGCTTCTGCATCATCATCGCGCAAAGGGCGTAATATTAACCGTTTTGATTTTAGCGTTGCAAATGTCAATTCGTTAGAGCCGCCACAAGTTTTTTGACTTTGTCTTGCCGCCATTGCGGCAAAGGCGCAATAAGCCAATAATCATTATTACCAGGCATTTCATCATATTTGACAGCTACTACCCTACCCGCTTTTATGTCAGTATCTGCCAATGCCAGCGGAACAAAAGCACGTCCTAAACCATTGGTAACTGCATCGATAGCAAGACCTGCGTCACCAACGCGTATATCCACTTTTTTATCTGCTTCACAACATCCGGGCCAATATATCAAACGCTTATCATGTGCATCATTATCATCAGGATGCGCGATCAATGTTAATGCACCGCTGTCAAGCCTTACGCCCTTATGTTCACCCGCAGATTGACAAAGCCGTATCGCAGCATCCAAATTGGCTTCGGTAAAGTCTAAATCTTCATCAGCATTAATGATATTAAAGCGTATATCAGGATTGTCTTTTGAGAATTGCTTCAATTTTGCCGAGAGCCATTTTGCGATAAAATCTCGCGGGGCTGCAATAGTTAGGCTATTAGAGGATTGACCCGATTGCATAGCGCGGACCGACTCTTCAAGTTCCAAAAAACCAGAACGCAGCGATTCTAAACCTGCCTCTGCTTCGCTGGTAAGCTCTAATCCTTTGGGCGTGCGGCGAAATAGGACAACACCAAGCATATCCTCTAAGGCTCTGATCTGTTGACCAACGGCGGCAGGTGTAACCGCCAATTCATCAGCAGCATTGGTAAAGCTAAGATGACGCGCAGCCGCATCAAAGACGCGCATACCATTAAGCGGAAGATGCGTCCTTTTCATCGAGCGGTGGCCGGGGCGACTAATGAAAAGCGTGGAATCATGGCAACAAATGTCTTATCATCCCCATAAGACATAACATAATGCCCCTCCATGTGGCCATATGGCGTGGGTAATGGACAACCTGACACATAATCATGCGCAGCATTGGGTGCTAATATAGGCTGCTCACCAACAACGCCATCTCCTTCAACATGATGAACATTGCCGCGCCCATCAGTAATTTGCCAACGACGCGAGATAAGTTGCACCGTTTTATCCGATCCATTTTCAATTCTAATATGGTAAGACCAAAACCATCGCCCTTGATCAACTTGTGATTGTTCTGGCAGAAAATTAGGTGACACGCGTACCGTAACACCATTCGTGGTCGCCTCATCCGCAAAAAATGCACCTATTTTCATAAACCCACCGCCTTTAATGCGCCATCTAGATCATCAATTATATCAAGCGGGTCTTCTAAGCCAACATTAATTCTAAGCATATCCTCGCTAATGCCAACTTCAAGGCGCGCTTCCTCACCCATACCATGGTGCGTTGTCGAAGATGGATGCGTCATTAAGCTTTTGGAATCCCCTATATTATTGCAAATATCAACAATATTGAGCGCATTGAGCATAGCATGCGCCCGCTCGCGCCCTCCACCAAGATAAATTGAGAATATCGGTCCCGCAGCCTCCATTTGCTGCATTGCCAAATCATGCTGAGGGTGCGATTCCAACCCTGGATAGGCTACGCGTTCGATACGGTTTTCCAAAAATTGTGCGACCTGAAGCGCATTTTCGCTCTGCCGCCTTATTCGCAAATCCAATGTTTCTAAACCCTTGAGCACCACCCAAGCATTAAATGCCGACAGCGTAGGCCCTGTATTGCGATGGAAAGGGAGCAGCACATCATTGATAAAGGATTCAGTTCCGCAAATAGCACCCGCCAAAACCCGCCCTTGGCCATCCATCATTTTTGTTGCGCTATAAGCAACAACATCGGCGCCCATCGCAATAGGTTTTTGCAGAGCCGAGGTAGCGAAAGCATTATCAACAACGCTGACTATACCTCGCCCTCTAGCCATGTCACATACAGCGCGCACATCAATAATATCCATTGTCGGATTGGCTGGTGTTTCAAAAAAATAAACTTTGGTATTGGGCTTGCTTGCCTTTGCCCATGCCTCTGTATCCCGCCCATCAATAACCGTGGTCTCTATACCAAATTTTGGCAGCAATGTATCGGTAAGCCAGCGGCAAGAACCAAATAAAGCGCGGCTTGCCGCCACATGATCTCCTGCACTCAATTGGCACAAAAGGGCCGCAGTCATCGCCGCCATACCGCTTGCAGTAGCACGGCAGGCCTCGGCACCATCCAATAAAGCAATACGTTCTTCTAACATCTGCACCGTTGGATTTTGCAGACGGCTGTATGTCATACCATCTTGTTCGCCCATGAAACGCGCTGCAGCATCTTCGGCACAATCATAGCTATAACCAGAGGTTAGAAATAAAGCTTCAGACGTCTCGCCAAATTCGGTTCTGCTCGTACCGCCGCGTATAGCCTGCGTAGCAGGTCGCCATTGAGCCGTAATATTCTTATCTTGACCGCTTTTCTTTTTCATAATTTTCCTAAGGCATGTTTCCAGCCAATATAGACGCCGCCTCATCCAAATCCATATTACCGCCAGTTAAAATTAAACCAACCGATTTTCCTTGCATCATCTCTTTTTCTTGGATCAGAGCCGCCAGCGGAAGGGCCGCTGCGCCTTCTGTTAGATTATGCGTGCTTTGCCAATAAATTCGCACTGCTTCTGCAATAGATTCTTCTTCGATTTCAATGATGCGCTCTGCACCTTTGCTATAATATTCAAAAGCATCAGCATGGGGTATTCTCACGGCACAACCATCCGCAATCGTATCTGCTGTTTCGGTTTCTATTACCTCGCCATTATCAAAGGATAATTTCGCAGCATTTGCATTTTTTGCGACAACACCGATTATTTTCGTAGAGAGGCCAAGCGCATCACGCGCTGCAATGCAGCCGCAAATACCCGATCCCATCCCGATAGGAACGTATAAAACATCCAGATTTTTCACTTGATCGAATAATTCCAACGCATAAGTCGCTACGCCGCGAATTAATTCAGGGTGCCAAGATGGTACTAAATATAAATTTTGCGCTTGCGCTAAATATTCAGCATGCGCCTTTGCCGCATCAAAATCTTTACCATATATAATAAGATCAGCACCTAATGCTCTAATCGCTGCATTTTTTTCAACCGCATTGCCCTCTGGTACAACAATGACGACTTCAAGACCTGCTGCAATAGCTGCTCTTGTTTGTGATTGACCGTGGTTGCCTCGTGTAGCGGTAATAATACCGCGGCACATTGGCTGCTCTCTCAGCAACCAATCTATAAATGTAATACCGCCTCTAATCTTAAAAGCACCAAGCGGGGTATGGTTTTCATGCTTCACCCAAATATTACATCCCAAGCGATTTGACAATAAAGGCCATTGGATTTGAGAGGTTGCAGGCATATCTCTGTAGATACGTGCGGCAGCAAATCTAATTTCTTTCTCAGAAAACATAATTTTATCTACACCATTTTGGCAAGGATAGCATCCCCTATTTGCTGACAATCATGGTGACCTCCTAAATCAGCAGCCAGAATATTATCATCCAAAATCGCAGCAACGGCCTGTTCAATTTTTAAGGCTTGCAACTCTAGTCCAAAGCTATGCCTCAGCATCATTACCGCCGATAATATCATCGCGCAAGGGTTGGCACTGCCTTTTCCAGCAATATCGGGGGCGCTGCCGTGGATAGGTTCATATAAACCACATGTACCTTCGCCTAATGACGCTGATGCTAATAACCCTATAGAGCCAACACACATGCTGGCTTGATCCGACAAAATATCGCCAAATAAATTACCCGTTACCACTACATCAAATTGCCCCGGTGATCGTACTAATTGCATAGCGGCATTATCCACATACATATGATCTAGCGTCACATCTGGATATTGCGCCGATACTTCTATCACCACATCACGCCATAGCTGTGATGTTTCCAAAACATTGGCTTTATCCACTGAGCATAATTTGCCCTTTCGTCTTTGCGCCGCCTTGAAAGCAACATGGGCAATACGGCGCACTTCGTCCTCATCATAGGACATGATGTCATATCCTTCGCGCAAACCTTCGTCTGTTTTGCGCATGCCCTTCTCGCCAAAATAAACATCTCCGTTTAATTCACGCACGATTAACAAATCAATTTCTGCTGCAACCTCGGGCTTCAAAGCGCTCATATCAGAGAGCGCCGTCAACATTTTCGCAGGGCGTAAATTTGCGAAGAGACCCAATGCACTGCGCAAGCCCAATATTGCCTGCTCAGGGCGCAAATGTCGCTCTAAACTGTCGCAACTTGGATCGCCCACCGCGCCAAATAATATCGCATCCGCCTCTTGGCAAAGCTTCAAAGTTTCATCGGGCAGCGGATGTCCCACGGCATGATAAGCCGCCCCACCAACCAGCGCATCGCTTAACTTTAGATCGGTGAGATTAAGCGCATGCAAAATGCGAACCGCTTGTTCCATAATTTCTGGTCCGATACCGTCACCTGCCAATATAGCTATGTGCATCCTTAATCCTTTAATTTCTATTCACATAAATCTAGTGGCTATTTTCTTACCTTCAAGCAACCACTCTTTTTAACCTATCGACCAATATATTGCGCGATGAATAGATCACATTGCGCTTATCATTAAAAAAATTACGCTCTAAAAAATATCCTGTCAGCTCTAAACCCATAAAGATTTCATCCCAGCTAGGAGTATTATTTTTTTCCATAATGAATTGCGGCAATGGAAGTAATTTTGCTTCATATCCAATAGCCGCATCATGCGACACTGCACATGCTGATTTTGGACTGACATAGCACAGATTCTCCATCTCTCCGCTCACTGCGCATTTCTCTAGGTCTAATCCAAAACCGAGTTCTGACAATGTCAACATTTCAAACTGCACCAATGCCTGTGCCCAACCTCGTGCAGAGGGCGCACCGCATATCGCCGATAATAAGGCCTCCATCGCACTATAAAGCTGCGGATAAGCATTATCCTGCGGCAAACATGACGATATAAGTGCGCTCACCCATTCCAGTGCCGCCAAAGCCAATGGTTCCCCTAACCAAGGCCCACGGCTTTCTAACAATTCAACCGTCAGTCCGCCAAGTTGATCCTCATTACGGCTCCGAAACTCTGCCATAACCTTGTTCGATGCAATTAAAATAGGACGCATCTTACGCGACCTACCGCCTCGTACATAACCTGACATTAGCCCATGTTCGGGTGTGAATAATCGTGCAATAACGCCATGCTCTCCATGATGCAATTGCGAGCAAATAATCGCTTCTGTGCGCAATATAGGCATATCAAAAGTTCATCATTTTAATGATAATGATCATAAACCAATTGTGCGACCCTTTGTGAGACACCAGGCGTTCGCATCAAATCCTCTAAACTCGCATTGCGCACCGCTTGTGACGTTCCAAAGTGCATAAGCAGTGCTTTTTTGCGTGTCGGGCCAATACCTGCAATATCATCAAGCGGGCTAATCCCCATCGCCTTTGAACGTTTATTGCGGTGCGCACCAATGGCATAGCGGTGCGCCTCGTCACGCAAACGCTGCAAGTAAAATAATGTAGCGCTGTTGGTAGGCAGTGTCATTTCTCGGCCATTAGGGAAGTAAAATATCTCGCGCCCTGCATTACGCTCAGGTCCTTTGGCAACACCAATAATGTTCAAATCATCAATACCAAGTTCGCCCATTACATCCATGACCGCACTGACTTGTCCCTTGCCGCCATCGATCAACACCAAATCAGGCCAATCCCCTTTTGAGCGATCAGGGTCTTCTTTTTGCGCCCGAGAAAAACGGCGCTCCATAACCTCACGCATCATACCAAAATCATCGCCCGCAATAGTCTTTGGGTCCTTGATATTAAATTTACGATAAGCTTTTTTAATAAAACCCTCTGGCCCTGCCACCACCATCGCACCCACGGCATGAGCGCCCTGAATATGGCTATTATCATAAATTTCAATGCGCTGCGGCATTGCATCCAATTCAAAAATATCGATTAATTCTCCTAAAACTTGCGCTTGTGATGCGCTTTCCGCTAATTTTCTATCAAGGGCATTTTTCGCATTTTTTTGCGCTTGGACCAGCAATTTATGTTTCTCTCCGCGCTGTGGAGAAGAAAATTTCACAAAAATATCATGGCGTTGCTCTAACGCCGTTACCAATGTTTCTTCATCATCAATTTTTCGGTCCATTATTATGAACTTTGCCGGAGGAATATCCTCATAAAATTGACTTAAGAAACTCGCCATCACTTCATCTTCGGGCACATCTTTCACGTGAGAGGGAAAGAAGCAGCGATGGCCCCAATTTTGCCCGCCGCGCATGAAGAAGGCCTGAATACAGACCTGTCCTGCTTTGCTCTCTAATGCAAATATATCAGCATTATTAACCCCTTGAGCGCTTATAGATTGTGATCCTTGGATGAAGGTTAGCGCTTTTAGCCTATCGCGGTAAACCGCCGCCATTTCAAAATCCATAGCATCGGATGCCGCTGTCATTTGCTTGCCGAGCTTTTCTTGCACCATCACCGATTTGCCATCAAGAAAATCACGAGCATCGGCCACCAGTTCATCATAATCTTCTGATGATATACGGTCTACACAAGGCGCCGAGCAGCGTTTGATTTGATACAGCAAACAGGGACGTGAGCGATTGTTAAAAAAACTATCGGTGCAGCTTCTCAGTAGAAACATTTTTTGCAGAGCATTGAGCGTTTGATTTACCGCCCCGCCGCTGGCAAAGGGACCATAATATTTTCCTTTGTGGCGGCGCGCTCCACGATGCTTATGAATACGCGGATAATCATGCTCATCCCGCAATAAGATATAAGGAAAGCTCTTATCATCGCGCAACAACACATTGTAAGCAGGCCGATAATGCTTGATCAATTGTACCTCTAGCAGCAAAGCCTCAGCCTCGCTGTCTACCGTTACAATTGTCATAGAACGCGTTTGCGCGATCATTCGCAATAACCGCTGGGGTAATTTATTGGTCAATGTATAATTGGTAACACGGTTTTTTAAACTGCGCGCTTTGCCAACATATAGCACCTGCCCCTTAACATCTTGCATCCGATAGACACCTGGTGTTTTGGGCAGGGTCTTAAGCACCGCCTTAATCGCATCGACGCCTTGTTCTAAATTGGGCTTCTCGCTCCCACGCAGTGCATAGGTTGCCTTTTCTTCATTAAACCGATCAGGAGATTGCGGGCCGTTCATACCCCAAAGATAAAGGGACCAACATGATTATGCCAGCCCCATATTATCAAAATTCAAAATTATCTCTATTTAGTGAATATTCTCACCAATTTTACCAATAGCTTCGTCGATCAAGCTCTTATCTGCTTTGCCATCATGATTTGCATTAATCAACGCCGTTGCTGCCGCAACCGCTGCACTAGCCGCCTTACC
Organism: uncultured Sphingorhabdus sp.; assembly: GCA_947501885.1. Classification (GTDB taxonomy): domain Bacteria; phylum Pseudomonadota; class Alphaproteobacteria; order Sphingomonadales; family Sphingomonadaceae; genus Sphingorhabdus_B. The sequence continues at coordinate 605,091 of CANMXN010000001.1, forward strand.
GCGCACATCAGCGATAGCATTGCGTTCCGCTGCTGCAATCTTGTCTTTCGCCATTTTCTGACGGCTTGCAACCAATGACTTGGCTTGCGCCTCTGCATCGGAAATAATATTCGCGGCTTCACTCTCAGCTTGCGTAACGATATTTTTGGCATCATCGGCGCTAGCCGCTAATTTGCTCTTTGCTTCCTTCAGCAAAGCCTCTGCTTCGGCACGAATGGCCGCTGCTTCATCAAGAGCTTTGCGTTTTTCAGCAATTTGCGCATCAAGGCCTTGCGCAATTTTCACATGAACCTTGCCAACCACAAAGCATAGAATGAAAAAGATGCTGACGCCCACATAGACCCAACCCGTTGCATCAAGACCCAACAATGTTGGTTCTGCTCCATTAGCGCCATCAGCCAATATAATATTAAGATATGTCATATTCGATCTCGCTATTAATTAAAAGCCGACTTAACTGCTTTATTAGCAGCCGCTGCACTTGGTGTTTTGCCCGTTAAACGCTCAACAATCGCGCTTGCGCCTTCTGCCGCTACACTCTCAATTTCGCTCATGGCAGATGCTTTCGCTTTTTCAATCTCTGCTTGCGCCGCTGCTATTGCATCGTCCGCTTTTTTCTGAGCCGCAGCCGATTTTTTTTCAATCGATGCTGTTGCCTTTGATTTGGCATCAGCCAAAATTACCCGCGCATCATTACGAGCAGATGTTAAACCCGCTTGATAATCTTCATTCATCTTGTCTGAATCAAGTTTAGATTTTTCAGCTGCTGCAATGTCGCCCGTGACTTTATTTTCACGTTCCTCCATTACCGCGCCAAGCTTTGGTAAAGTGAGGCGCACAACGCCAAAATATAAAATTACAAATAGCACCGCCAGCCAAAATAGCTGCGGAACAAAAACATTTGCAAGATCAAACTGCGGCATCGCTGCACCTCTTTTTCATCGCTTAAAAATCATATTGGGCATAAAATTTGCCCAAATATTCTTACCCTGCAAAAGCAAGTGCTAGGGCAACAACGGCTGCGATAAGACCAAGAGCCTCTGTCACAGCGAAACCAAAAATTAGGCGACCGCCCATTTTTGCATCAGCTTCTGGGTTACGAAGGGCACCGTTCAAATATTGACCAAAAATTTGACCCACACCGATAGCGGCCAAACCTGCACCAATAGCTGCTAAACCTGCACCGATTACTCTTGCTGCTTCTACGTCCATGATAATTCCTTTTCTTCCGTAAATTTATTAGTGTAAATTAATTGCATCATTAAGATAGATGGATGCCAATAGCGCAAACACATAAGCTTGTACAACGGCGATTAATACTTCGAGGCCCGTCAGTGCAATAGTCACTGAAAGTGGCAATAAGCCTAGAACAAATGGTAGATCGCTAAACAATCCAAGCGATACAACGAAGGTGCCAAATACTTTAAGAAGCACATGTCCTGCCGTCATATTAGCGAACAAACGAATGGCCAATGTAAAGGGGCGCGATAAGAAGCTCAGAAATTCAATACAAGCAACAAAAACGGCCAACGGGAAAAATGTATCTTTAGGCCAAAATAAGCTAAAGAAATGAAAGCCATGCTTCCAAAAACCAACGACACAAACAATGATAAATACTAACATTGCCAGACCAAGCGTTACCGAAATATGGCTGGTTGATGTGAAAGAACCGACCCAAGGGATCATCCCAAGCATATTACAGGCTAATACGAATATAAAGAGTGAGAATATGAGCGGTGCAAATTTGCGGCCTTCTAGCCCAACATTATCATCGAGCATCTTGCGCACAAAGTCATAGAGATATTCAACAGATGCTTGCCAACGGCCAGGTACCAACTGGGGTTTAGCAGTGCCGATAAATAGAAATATTGAAACAGATAGCAGCGCCAATGTCATCCACAATGAGCTGTTGGTAAAAGAAAGATCATATTCCCCATATTGAATCGGGATAATATTCTTAATCTCAAATTGTTCCATTGGATTGGCCATAGTCCAACCTTAATCCTTGTCATTTGTCGGATCAGCATCAAACTGAACCGAAGTTTGCATTGCGCGCCGCACACCTGCGGCAAAACCCATAAGAAGCATGATTATCATGCCCCAAGGCGCTGAATCAAATCCTGCATATTGATCGAATGCCCAACCAATGAATGTCGAAATCAACACAGCACCAACAAATTCAATCGCAACGGCCCATCCCTGACTTTCTGCAAGCCTTTCGGCATTACCAGTCTTTCGCGCATAGCGTTTTTTGGCATCCGCTATGCGTTCGTTCAAATCGGACGAACCATTTTTGGGATCTTTAACAGCCAAGAACTACCTCGCTAAAAATGTGCCGCCGATAATTGATTTTGAATCGGCTTTTCAACCCAGTGTTTTATCACCGAACCGCGGTCCATTTAGGAAAGGCTATAGCTTAAGTCAACAGCAATGCTGCACCACAATAAAAGGGCAGGAAAACCGCGCTTCCTGCCCTTATCATTTGCTATATGTAGTTTTACTTATCTTATGCTAGTGACGAAATCAGCATGGTGCAGCTCACAGCCAATCTCATGGACAAGCCGAATCAAGTGTAGGCTGCCCAGAACCTCTATTTTGCCAAGAACCATTGGGGGCTTGATATTTCTCACCCGTTACAGTGCGCACAATATTCTTACATCCACCAAGGAAAGCAGCTTTTTCAACTGAGATACCTTGAGATACAGCAGTTTTGGTATATACCTGCTTACGCAAAATGTTGATTTTTTTGGTCAGCGCCCGAATAGAATCTGTTTGCGTACCTATTACACCCAAATAACCATCTGTTTTTTCGCCTATTTGCCCATTAGTGCGCGCCGCTTGATAGGCTGGATCACGTCCTTGCGCATAAGCAGCACCTGCAATCATAGAGATTGCAACCATGCCAGCTATCATTTTAGATTTTATCCCAAGACTCATTTTTTTATCCATCTGTTTCATTAAAATATCCCCGCATTATCTTCAATTGCTTCTTCTACTGCCTCCGCAGCTTTTAATGTAACCTCTTGATCAATCTTAATGTTCAGATTGATAACAATCGGTTGGTCTGGCGCCGCTACATTAACACAAGAACTTAGTAATATCAGGGTTATGCTCGGCAAAGCCCATTTTAAACCTAAGCTACGAATCAATGCAGCATCGCTTTTTTTATTCTTGATATATGTCATGGACTATCCTTGCTTTCCACAGGCTGAACCACTTGTTCATTATTAACAATTGTATAGCCAGTCAGTAAATCTGGTCTAAAACGCCTTATCGTCGCTTCTGGGTCTCCAGCGCCTTCGACAAGATATAAAAGGTTTAAAAATGAGGCCTCTATTTTCACATTAAACTCCAGCGGAATTTTTGCCAATTGCTTCGTGATAAAGTTTTTATTGGCGCCCGCTCCTTGCTTTAGGCCTGTCAAACGAACACCCGTGACAATCTCGCCTTCAATATTACCATCCATTTCGACCGTCATCGTTTCATAATCAATCGATTTGAGTGTATCAAAAGCATAATTACCAAAAGCACTCAAATCCTCAGTTGCCAATTCATCTATATAAGAAAAATTACCACCAGAGGTCGAAACCAAACTACCATCAACAATGCGCCCGCCTTCCGCATTAAACACCATAGGCAAACGGCCATCAAATATCCCTGTGGTCGAAAGGCTCGCAAACTCAAATTGTTCTAAAAATATCGCTGAGTCCATCCCTGTGACTTCAAAAGCCATCTTCCGCTCAACATTTTCGGCAAAATCCCATATAGTTGGCTCTAATATCAATCGTCCCCCTGCAAAAGGCCAGCTTCCACCATGAACTTCAACCTTTTGTCCTGGCAATAATTGATAACTAATACGACCATCGAGCACTGCTACACCTGGATTAACAGATTCCAAATTGATAATTTGTCGATCTTCGCTCTCAAAATTAATCAAATCAGTAAATTGAATTTCTCCTGAGAGACCATTTACTGGTCCAAATGCAGCGGCCAAATCTAGGTCTTGCGTTCCAAATTTTCCAGTGGACGTTACTTCATCACCTTGCCATTTTATTTGACCATCACCATCAATGGCACCTTGCACATTGGCAACAACGCCTAACGCAATATTTGTAATCATTTCGGGCTGTAGCTGGTCATTAAACATTAAATTATCAACCGAAAACAAAGCTCTACCCTTAGCATCATCAAGACGATGCTTAACATCAATATCCGCTAATTTTCGACCAGTTTGTGGTTCTTGCACTTGCCCCAAAGCTGCTATTTCCCCATTTTCAAGAGTTAGCAATAAATCAGGCATCTTCAGAGGGTTAAATCGATCCTCTTGTTCACGATCAAATATCATAAGATCGCCATTAACGGATAATATATTATCGGCAAATTCCCAGTTGAGCTGCGCATTTTCTGCTCCCAATGGCACAGTGCCAATTTTTCCTCTACCGTTGATTGCCTGCCCTGATATGCTTGGCCCAGCAAAATTAGCTGTAAGCTGATCCATCTCAAATAGCGTCGCCCCTTCATTCTCCCCTATAGTGATATTAACATTGGCCGCATCAAGACCATCTGCAAGGTTGAATTGTAATTCTGACGATTGCATATTAATCACGCTATTTCCCAACAAACCAGCAAGTTTAACATTATCAGTACGCGCAGAGATTATGAGATCACCATCACGAGTCGATTGTACGACCGCTCGATCACCGCTAGGACAAATTTGCAATGTTTGACCTTCTAGTCGTAATGTTGAGGCTTGTAATGCGCCGAAAGATATATTCTGACAGCTATCATAAAGCTTAACACCGCCCGATAAACTCCAGCTTCCATCGATTGGCAAAGAAAGCGCATCAATACGCCCAGATGGAATAGGGCCACTGATAAGTGCATTGCCATTAAAATCCCAACCGCCTTGCCTATTATTGGCAAAACGCAACGCTTTCAGAGCGAGTAACGAATTATCGGTTTTATAGGCCGGCATTTCAACCTCACCCGACCATCTATTTCCAATATTCTGTTTTAGTTTTGCTGTTAACTTCGGAAGTTTTCCGCCACCAACTGATAGACCAATCGGTGAATTAAGCCGCCATGTGGATGAAGATGATGCAATATTTTTACTGAAGCGTAGATTATTGCTAATCACCATTTTCCCACCTGAACGCGATGCAAAACGGATATTATCCAAGATGATGGTATTTTGATCATTCACCGTATCACCAAATGCAATATCATATTGCATTTCACCTGAAAAATTGGCCAGCGTATTCGCAACCTCTGGCGCAAAAATCCGCAAAAGTGGTGATAATGGGCTATTATCAGCAATTGAACCTAACGCACGCATATCAGACAAATTTGCATCATCTAAGCGCCCCCCAGTAAAAGAAACCTGTCCAAAGCTTCCATAATTATAAGCATTATCACTTATGGAAATACGTCCTTCACCATCAGCTTTAATATTGGCTATATTAGCAACTTCGGTGAATAAAGCAGCTTCTTTGAGCGAATATTGCGCATCAGTACGTTCAATATTACCAACAAAATCAATATCGGCTTTGATATTATTGAGACGCGCTTCAGAATTTTGTGCTGAGGCAATGTTAATGTTAGTTTCGCCGCGCCAACGATCAAAATGTTGCGATAAATTGATATCGGTATTTATAGAGACTTGCTTAACCGTTCCAACCCCAGTGCATGCAGTGAATAAATTGTTTAATTGTCCTTTTATATTGGGCTGCTTATTCGATATTTTTACCATACCCTTAAAAACAATCATATCACTGCGGCAATTGGCAATATTAAGCGTGTTCATCTGTGCCGCCAAATGGCCATTAAAACTAGATTGTAAATGTCCTCTGCCCACCAAACCAACGCCTATGCGGCCCCAATCTGTATCAAGGCGCAACCTGCTGTCTGCTATATCCAACGCTATATCAGGAAGCTCTGGCGCTTCATCACTTTCATTATCTGTGAATTTATCCAGAGCGCCAAAGCTTAATTTACCGCTTTTGTAGGTTCCATTGAGCGATCCACCACGAACCCATATTGTTTTTAGGACTGCACCCGCAAAATTAATTTTAACATCTATATCAACTTCTTTCGCAGTAAAGTCAGGATTATCAGGGTCCCCAATCACAACATTACGAAGTTTTTGAAACCTAGGACCAATCTCTATAATCTCATATTTTGCTTCTATACCATATTCATCGAGTTGATCCTCAATAGCGCGTTCAGCAATAATAATACGTTGTGACCAAGCATAAGCCAAAAATGCGACTATCAGAAACAAGGCAATAATGAGCAACCACCGCTTTTCAAAGCGTATTGCGCTCTTTTCATGCTTTACTTCGTTAGACATATTTGTGAAATGCAGCAATATAAGACGTCATGCAATGGGCTTCTAATAAAATAATGTTATATAATGATATTCCTATCATCATGGTAAATCACTTGCCACTTGATTAAAAATAACAGATTATATGAAAAATTTCATAGCGATAAAGCGAGGATATTATGAGTGGAGGGCTGTTTGAAGATGACAAAGCATCTCAAAAACCTACCAATCATCATGCCTCTGGTCATAGAGCAAGACTACGTGAACGGCTACTGAGTCAAGGCGGTGACGCATTATTGGACCATGAATTGATCGAATATCTTTTAGCATTAGCAATACCGCGCCGTGACACAAAGCCATTGGCCAAACAATTGCTAGCGCATTATGGCGGCTTATCAGCGCTTTTAACTGCCGATCCTCAAAATCTATCGCGCCAAAAGGGGCTTGGTGATACCAGTGTTGCCGCCCTTAAAATTGTTCAAGCCGCAGCCCTTCGGTTGATTAGCGAACCAGTGCGCGAACAACCGATATTATCATCATGGCAAGCATTGCTTGATTATTTGCGCGCCGATATGGCTCATCTTACCACCGAACGTATTCGCATATTATATCTCAACAGCAAAAATATGCTGATCCGCGATGAAGTGAGCAGCGAAGGTTCGATTGACGAAGCCGCACTTTACGTGCGTGAAATTATGCGCAGAGCAATAGATTTAGGGGCCGCTTCCATCATTATGGTGCATAATCACCCCAGCGGTGACAGCGCACCGAGCAAACAAGATATATTATTAACACGTGAAGTGATCGATGCTGGCAAAAAAATGGGCATAGCAGTGCATGACCACATCATTATAGGTAAGGATGGACATAGCAGCATGCGCGGTGCGGGCCTTATATAATATAATATCCACTGTTTATCATGATGGAATTACCCCTAGCTGTTGAAGCATAGCCCCCTAAATGCTAGCGCGGCCAAAATAATATCACACCGATTCTTGATAGAATTTACGGTCACAATAAAGAAAGACAATATCATGGTTCCTCGCTATTCTCGTCCCGATATGGTTGCTATTTGGGAACCTGAAAATAAATTTCGTATCTGGTTTGAAATAGAAGCCCATGCCACCGATAAATTAGCGCAATTGGGCGTTGTCCCGCAAAGCGCCGCTGACGCACTATGGGATTGGTGGAAAACAGAACCTAAAATTGATGTACCAGCCATTGATGCTATCGAAGCCGTCACCAAGCATGATGTTATCGCATTTCTAACATGGGTTGCTGAAAATGTTGGTGATGAAGCCCGTTTCATGCACCAAGGCATGACATCTTCCGATGTGCTGGATACATGTCTTGCCGTACAACTAACGCAGGCTACCGATTTGCTAATCGCTGATATGGATAAATTGCTTGAAGCCATTAAAAAACGCGCTTTTGAGCATAAATTAACTCCCACTATAGGGCGCAGCCACGGTATCCATGCCGAGCCAGTGACTTTCGGTATGAAGCTTGCGCAAGCCTATGCCGAATTAGAGCGCGGTCGTGAGCGTCTTATTGCTGGCCGCAAAGAAATTGCTACTTGTGCAATATCAGGAGCCGTTGGCACATTTGCCAATATTGATCCATCGGTAGAAGCCTATGTTGCAGAAAAACTAGGATTGGAAATAGAACCAGTCTCCACCCAAGTCATACCGCGCGATCGCCATGCTATGTATTTTGCAGTGCTTGGCGTTATTGCCTCTTCAATCGAGCGCTTGGCCGTTGAAGTAAGACATTTACAGCGTACCGAGGTATTAGAGGCTGAGGAATATTTCTCACCTGGGCAAAAAGGTTCATCCGCCATGCCGCACAAACGCAATCCTATTTTAACGGAAAATCTCACAGGTCTTGCCCGTATGGTTCGTAGCGCCGTCACACCTGCAATGGAAAATGTTGCGCTCTGGCATGAACGCGATATTTCGCACAGCTCCGTTGAGCGCATGATTGGCCCTGATGCAACTATCACATTGGATTTTGCATTGGCCCGCATCACTGGCGTCATGGATAAATTGCTCATCTATCCAGAACGTATGCAAAAAAATCTCGATCGAATGGGCGGATTAGTCCATTCGCAGCGCGTATTATTGGCCCTCACCCAATCAGGTATCAGCCGCGAAGATAGCTATCGCATCGTTCAGCGTAACGCCATGAAAGTATGGGAAAGCGATGGAACATTATCATTGTTAGAGTTATTGAAAGCTGACGATATGGTAAGCTCTAAGTTATCAGATGAAGAATTAGAAGAGCGGTTTAACCTTGATTATCATTTCAAAAATATTGATGTGATTTTTGAACGTGTTTTTGGCGCATAAAATTTATTTTATAATAATGCGCCAATTTATCTCGAAGATATGTTATGCTGCCATCAGGAATATATTATGAGATTTTTGCAAATATTATTTTGGGTGGTTTTCATCGTTCTTGCGATTATTTTCTCTGTGAACAATTGGACCCTTGTTGAAATTCCTCTCGGTGACGATTCCATCTTAGAGACAAAATTACCTGTTCTTGTAATTGGTAGCTTTTTAATTGGTTTTTTGCCGCTCTATTTTTGGCACCGGATCACCACATGGCGTTTAAAAAGAAAAATTAATGCAGCGCAAAACACCCCGCGTAACCCTCCGCTTAATATGAGTGAAATACCTAATAACAAGCCCCATGCTGGTGCTGGTATCTCCCCTCTTGAACCCAAAAGTAATTTAGAGAGCGAATGATGAGCAATCCTATTTTCGCCGCCCTCGATACACCCTATTTAGAAGATGCGAGCGCTTTGGTGCAGAAGATTAAAGGCCATGTTGGTGGCATCAAATTGGGTCTCGAATTTTTCTGTGCCAATGGCCATCATGGTGTGCATGAATTGGCCAAAATAGGCTTACCTATATTTCTTGACCTTAAATTACACGACATCCCCAATACCGTTGCGAAAGCAATGAATGCGATCAATATATTAGAACCCGCAATTGTTACTATTCATGCAAGCGGTGGCCGCGCAATGATGGAAGATGCGAAGGCTGCGGCAGGGCATAATACAAAAGTTGTTGGAGTCACGGTCTTAACCAGCCTGAATGATCATGATTTGGGTCGTATCGGGATGGAGAGCAATTCCCATGCTCAAGTCGAAAGATTAGCAGACTTGGCTGCTGAGGCTGGACTAGATGGTATCGTTTGTTCTGGTCAAGAAGTTAAGGCCGCCCATGCACGGTGGAATAATGGTTTTTTCGTAGTGCCTGGCATTCGTCCAACAGGAGGTACTGTTGGTGATCAAAAACGCGTGGTAACACCGCGTCAAGCTATGGATGATGGTGCATCGGTTCTGGTTATAGGCCGACCAATCACACAAAGCCCTAACCCCGATCAAGCCGCACGCGATATTGATGCGACTTTATAAGCTATGGATCAAACAAAAATAAAAATATGCGGAATAAGCACAGTTGAAACCATGCAGGCGGCGGCCGATGCTGGGGCGGATTATATCGGCCTTGTCCATTTTGAAAAAAGCCCGCGCCATGTTTCCCTCGAACAAGCCGCAAAATTGCGTATGCATGCGCCTGCATCGCTTAAAATTGTGCTGCTATTGGTCAATGCCCAACCCGAATTAACCGCACAAGCCGTAACCACGGTTAAGCCTGATGTCTTACAATTCCATGGTACTGAGACTCCCGAATGGATCAAATTGGTCAAGGAAAAGCTCAACATTGAAGTGTGGAAAGCGCTTGGCGTGCGCGATCGCCATACATTAATGAACAGCGCCCGTTATAATGGCATTGCTGATCGCCTGTTATTTGATGCCCCTGCCAAAGCACTACCAGGCGGCACAGGTACTAGTTTTGACTGGGATTTACTGCGTACGCATAAGCATGAAATTAATTGGGGTCTTGCCGGCGGGCTTGATCAGCACAATGTTAGCGAAGCTATTGCAGCAACAGGCGCTCCTCTCGTTGATACATCATCGGGCGTAGAGAGCGCTGCTGGCATTAAGGATATAGACAAAATCATCCAATTCTGCGAAGCGGTGAGAAGTGCTTAAATCCCTCAATCTTGCGATATAGCATTCCCTGAAAAGGCCCATGATAGAATGAATAAACAAAGCAATAGTTTTATGAATCAACCCGATGAGCGTGGGCACTTTGGCCAATTTGGCGGACGCTATGTGGCAGAAACCCTAATGCCGCTTATTCTTGATTTGGAAAAAGAATATCGCAAAGCACAAAAAGACCCTGAATTTTCTGCTCAATTTGATGATCTGCTCACCAACTATGTGGGCCGTCCTTCGCCGCTCTATTATGCGCAAGGTTTAACCGAAGATATTCGCAAAAATGCACCTGCCGACAAAGGCGCGCAAATTTGGTTCAAGCGTGATGAATTAAACCATACGGGTGCGCATAAAATCAACAATTGCATTGGTCAAATTTTGCTCGCTATGCGCATGGGCAAAACGCGGATTATTGCCGAGACTGGTGCTGGCCAGCATGGCGTTGCCACCGCAACCGTCTGCGCCCGCTTTGGGTTGCCATGTTATATTTACATGGGCAGCAAAGATATAGAACGCCAAGCACCCAATATGTTTCGCATGAAATTATTGGGGGCTGAGGTCATCCCCGTTGAGAGCGGCACAGGCACTCTGAAAGATGCGATGAATGAAGCACTGAGGGATTGGGTCGCCAATGTTGACGATACATTTTATATCATTGGCACTGCGGCCGGACCACACCCCTACCCCGAGCTTGTCCGTGATTTTCAGAGCGTTATTGGCCGTGAAGCACGTGCACAAATGCTAGAACGCAAGGGCCGCTTGCCCGATCTATTGGTAGCGGCAATTGGCGGCGGCAGTAATGCTATTGGTCTATTCCATCCCTTCTTAGACGATAAAGAAGTAGACATGTTAGGTATTGAAGCGGCAGGTCATGGCATTGATAAAGAACATGCTGCATCACTTGCAGGCGGCAAACCTGGGATATTACATGGAAATAAGACTTATCTCTTGCAAGACGAAGATGGTCAAATTGATGAAGCGCATAGTATCTCAGCGGGCCTTGATTATCCAGGTATTGGACCAGAGCATAGTTGGCTCAAAGAGAGTGGGCGCGTTCGTTATGATAGTGTAACCGACGTTGAGGCTTTGGATGCGTTTCAACTATTATGCCGTACTGAGGGTATTATTCCCGCATTGGAGCCATCACATGCAATTGCGGCCGTTGCACGCGAAGCTGTGAAAATGAACCAGGATCAGATCATTCTTGCGAACCTATGTGGTCGCGGTGATAAAGATATATTTACCGTTGCGGAGGCATTGGGAACGGAGATTGGTTAAACAAAGGCAATTTAATGGGATATAAGGATGAATATCAGCAACTTCATTGCAATGCTCGCAGGCGGTATATTATTTGTAATGATTACAATCTTTTTAGACAAAATTATTACTTGGCCCTGGCTAGCACAAGAACTTATGAATAATCGTACGCAGACCCTTACTATCGCATTTTTTGCAGGTGTGATTTTATCTGGCATTGCTAGCATTATGAACAATCGCTAGAACATAATCATTATCCTGAGAGGATTATAATGAATCTATTGAATATAACTGCACCGCTAATCGGCGGCATATTAGCAATTTTGCTAATACAATATATTGGTAAAGAAGAATATTTTCCGTGGTTTGCGCAGCAATTACAAAATAATAGCACAGTAACACAAATTATTGCATTCATAATAGGCTCCATCACTTTTGGTGCATCGCGTTTCATCCAACTCAGAAAACAAGAAAAATAAATGACCCGTTTATCCAATGCTTTCCGCGCAGATCGCGCAGCGCTTATCACCTTTGTTACAGCTGGCGATCCTAGCGTTAAAGATACACCTGCTATCCTTGATGCATTGGTTGAGGGAGGCGCCGATATTATCGAACTTGGCATGCCCTTTACCGACCCAATGGCCGATGGTCCAGCAATCCAAGCCGCCAATATCCGTAGCCTTACCGGTGGTACAAAAACAGCCGATATACTCAATATTGCCAAGAACTTTCGAGCTAAGCATCCTAATGTACCGCTTATTTTAATGGGCTATGCCAACCCAATGACTATCCGCGGAGCTGATTGGTTTGCCGATGCTTGCGAACAAAATGGTGTTGATGGGGTAATATGCGTTGATATTCCCGTTGAAGAAGATGATAGCCTCGGCGATTCATTACGTGAAAAAAATATCGCTGTTGTGCGCCTTGCAACGCCAACGACCGATGCTGAGCGATTACCACAAATATTGAGCAATGCGACAGGCTTTCTCTACTATGTAAGCGTTGCAGGCATTACAGGCCTTCAGCAAGCAGCGCAAAACAGCATAGAAGAAGCCGTTAAGCGCTTAAAATCTGGCACAGATTTGCCTGTAGCTGTTGGTTTCGGGGTACGCACGCCAGAACAAGCCGCTGATATAGGCCGCGTTGCCGATGGCGTAGTTGTCGGTAGCGCCATTGTTGAGTTGGTTGAAAAATATGGAAATAATGCAACTCCCCATGTAAAGGACTATATTGCATCGCTGGCATCTGCTATTGCCGCAGCACGATAAAAACTGGAGATCATAAAATGAGCTGGGTCACACGCGTCAGAAACGCCATACCATTCATTGCAAAGCGAGAAACGACAGAAACATTGTGGCATAAATGTAAAGGCTGCCATGCGATGATCTTTCTCAAAGAATATCAAGAAAATAAATCGATATGCCCCAAATGTAATCACCATGGGCGCATCGGCCCTCAAGAGCGTTTCACACAAATTTTTGATAATAGCCAATATAATGAATTGGCTGTTCCAATCGTTAATGAAGACCCGCTTAAGTTTAAAGATCAAAAGAAATATACCGATCGTATTAAAGCAGCGCGCGCTGCTAATGGCCGTAATGATGCACTTATCACCGCATATGGTAAGATAGAAGGTCGCAAAGCTGTTGTAAGCGTGCAAGACTTTGCGTTCATGGGTGGTTCTATGGGCATGGCCGTGGGCGAAGGTTTTGTTGAAGCTATCAAAAAGGCAATCGAACTTAGTGCGCCTTACATCATATTTACTGCTGCTGGCGGTGCTCGCATGCAAGAGGGTATATTATCTCTGATGCAAATGCCGCGCTCAACCGCCGCTATCTCTATGTTGCGAGATGCAGGGCTGCCCTATGTTGTAGTGTTGACCGATCCAACAACAGGTGGTGTGACGGCTAGCTATGCTATGCTAGGCGATATACAGATTGCCGAACCTGGTGCGCTCATTGGTTTTGCGGGACAACGTGTTATCGAACAAACTATCCGCGAGAAATTACCCGATGGGTTTCAGCGCGCAGAATATTTGCTCGAACATGGCATGATCGATATGGTGGTGCATCGTCATGATATGCGCGAAACATTAGGAACATTAATAGATTTTGCCACCGCCAATCGTAAAGCAGCTTAGAAACAGAGTTTTGGCCTAATTATGGCTGATTTCGCTATATCATCCCATATATATGTTCAGGCACAGTTAAATCGCATTACTAGCTTATCTCCAGGTCGCGATATATTGGGCTTAGAGCGCATAAATGCGCTTCTGCAAGTGATGGGCAACCCGCATCACCACCTCCCGCCTATTTTTCATGTTGCTGGCACCAATGGCAAAGGGTCGACTTGTGCATTTTTACGCAGCGCAATCGAAGCATCTGGCAAAATATGTCATGTCTATACTAGCCCACATCTGGTACGTTTCAATGAACGTATTCGTATTGCAGGGCAGTTAATCAGCGATGATGAACTCGCCGAGATACTGCGCGAAACATTAGACAGTGCCGAGATGCATGATCTCAACCCAAGTTTTTTTGAAATCACTACCGCCGCTGCTTTTTTGGCATTTTCACGTCATCCAGCCGATGCTTGCATAATAGAAGTTGGCCTTGGCGGTCGGCTCGATGCAACTAATATTATCAAAAATCCAACAATATGCGCCATCGCCAATTTGGGAATTGATCACGAAGGTTTTTTGCTTTCTCCCGAAGACGGCGCACCCGATGATCCCATGACACGTATCGCTTGGGAGAAAGCAGGAATTGCAAAAACTAATACTCCATTGGTCGTTGGACATTATACACCTAGTATGAATAATATTATCGCGGAACACGCCCAACATATTGGCGCGCCCTTATATACCCAAAATGTTGAATGGGAGTATGAAGTAAGAGAAGATAATCTTCACTATAAAGATCAAAAAGGCGCGATCACACTTCCTTTACCTTCACTAAAAGGTTCGCACCAACACAGCAATGCCGCGCTTGCTATTGCAATGTTGCGCCATCAGTCTGCTGTCGATGTATCAGAGCAAGCATTATGTAGAGCCATGACGGATACACGTTGGCCTGCACGATTACAGCGCTTATCTGATGGCCCATTACATCGATTGCAAGCCAAGCATGAAATTTGGCTCGACGGAGGACATAATGCTAATGCAGGCAAGGCCATTGCATCTCATTTTGACGTAAACGTCCAAGACAATCAATATATTCACCTAATTATCGGTATGCTTTCTAATAAAGATCCTGCGTCTATTCTTGCACCTATGCTGGGCCAAATAAAGAGTATCACTGTCCTTCCCATTAGTGGCCATGACCATCATGATATAGAAGCCTTTAAGAGCATTATCATAAATCATGACATAGCAATCAAAAGTGTCGATACCATCCAGAGCGCACTACAATCTATCGATAATATCGCGCCAAATGATATTATTTTTATCGCTGGTTCACTTTATCTCGCTGGCACTGTTCTGGCTGCGAATGAGCAATATCCAGATTAGGCTTTCTTTCCTTCTTCTAAATTTTGATTTTCATGCCCATCATCTTCTGTACTGGCTTGCCTTACAGTATCTACTATAAAGCCTCTGTTCCAAAGTACCCATAAGAGCGCCATTCCAGGGACTGCTACTAAAATAGTAAAGCCCCAAAAACCAATCCAACCCATACCATTAGCAATAATTCCTGCCGGAGCTGCTAACCAAGTACGACCAACAGCGGCAAAAGATGACAATAAAGCAAATTGTGTAGCAGTGTAAGCTAGGCTAGATAAGCCTGACAAATATGTAACAAACACTGTTAAACCGATACCACTAGTAAAGTTTTCAGTACCTACCGCTAGTCCAAGCATGAATGTATTATGACCAATGGCGGCCAAGATCATAAACATTACATTACTGAACATCATCATTAGTCCAGAAAAGACCAATGCACGGCCCATACCTAACCATGCAATAAAAGGAGCGCCCATCGCAGAACCTAATATCAACGCCCAGAATCCTACAAGTTTATTAGCTGCTATAAATTCGGTATCCGTAAAACCTAATTCTACAATCATTGGGTTAAGCATTCCCTGCCCCATCGCATCACCCACTTTGTAAATTAATACGAATAATAATATTAAAAACGCGCCATCACGCCCCAGAAACTCACGAAATGGATTGACAACTGTTTCTCTAAGCCAAGCAAGAAAGCTCTGTCCAGCTATCCGAGCATGTCTCTCGACAAATGTTCCCGTACCAGCATATAATGCACCTAGAGCCGCAGGTATTACGCAAAATCCGGTTAAACCATAGGCCAATGCCCAGCCATAATTCATGCCTTCATTAGACGCGAGCCATACAGTACCAACCCCTGCGATCAAATTACCTGTACGATAACCAAATTGATTCATGGCTGTACCATGAGCTATTTCTTCATCACTCAATATCTCAATACGATAAGCATCAATGACAATATCTTGCGTTGCAGATAGAAAGGCAACTATAATGGCCCAAAATGCAAATAAGGCCAAACCATTTTCAGGTTGGCTATTGCCCAATTGCCATAGAGCGAAAAATAACAATCCTTGAATGAAAAATAACCATCCACGGCGCTGACCAAAAGCTTTTGTTAAAAATGGTATAGGTAATTTATCGACCAATGGAGCCCATAAAAATTTTAGTGTATAAGGTGTCGTTAAACCTATTGCAAAACCAATTGCAGATTTATCAATACCAACTTTAGATAACCAAAATGTCATGGTTGCCAATAATAAAGTGAGCGGAAAGCCACTGGATATACCCAATAAAAATGCTACAAATGGCATTTTACGAAGATAGGGTTTGAAAGCCGCTACCTGTGTAGCCAACCCTCCTACAATTGTAATAGCCGCTATGGCAATAATCCAGTTAATGGACATATCGAACTCCCCTAAATTTTATATGATAGAATCTAGCGCTCTTTTCATGAATAGCTAGTGACTTTTTCACCTAATTACGCCAAAGGGGCGTTATGGCTTATACGCGCACCCCCGATAGCAAGAAAAATGCTCTTAAACGCAAGACTCGAAAAGCCATTCCGCGCGATGGTAGCGAGCGCAAAGATCATGATGAAAATAGCAAAAAACAAGGCTCTAAACCATCTAAATCGCAATCAAAAAATTCAGGTGCAGGTTCGGACAAACATGGAGTAGCAAGCCGCAAAAATGCTCCAAAGAAACCGCGTTCGCGCCGTGAGAATTTTGCAAATTTTGACACTATCCCTAGCAAACCACGCTTTGAATCAAAAGGTAGCGGTACTTTAGAACGCAAAAATGGCGAACAGCGGATTGCCAAACTCTTGGCCCGAGCTGGCATTGCATCGCGCCGCGAAATAGAACGGATGATCGCCGATGGACGCATATCGCTCAATGGCAATATAGTCGAAACTCCCGCAACATTGCTCAAAACATTACAAGGTGTAACCGTTGATGGCCATGAAGTTGGACAAACAGATCCAACGCGATTGTTTATGTTTCACAAAGCTGCTGGCTTTTTAACAGCTGAACGCGACTTTTCGGGCCGTAAGACTATTTATGATGACCTTCCAAAAGATTTACCGCGCTTGATGCCCATCGGGAGACTTGACCTTAATACAGAAGGCTTATTGCTCATGACCAATGATGGTGAGTTTAAGCGCGAAATGGAATTGCCCAAATATGGCGTAGAACGCACTTACCGCGCCCGTACCTTTGGTGATATTTCGCAAGACCAGCTCGAAGCCTTGGTCGATGGGATAGAGATTGAAGGCGTAAAATATGGCCGTATCGATGCTAATTTAGAGCGCCGAACAGGTGCAAACCAATGGGTTGAAATGACATTAACAGAAGGCAAAAACCGTGAAGTGCGCCGAGTGCTTGAGCATTTCGGCCTGCAAGTATCGCGCCTTATTCGTACCCGTTATGGCCCCTATGAATTAGCCAATTTACCAACCTCTAAAATCGTCGAAGTAAAACGCGCCGACGTTGTAAAACATCGCCGCAACCTTAAGTCTTAAAATATGCGTATTATCTCTGGTGATTGGCGATCACGCCCCCTTAAAGCACCCAAAGGTGATACAACCCGACCAACCGCTGATCGCACGCGCGAAGCTTTATTCTCTATGCTAATCAGCCGCATTGGCAGTTTTGAAGATTTACAAATACTTGACCTTTTTTCTGGTTCAGGTGCTTTGGGATTAGAGGCACTATCACGCGGCGCAGCACATTGTACATTTGTTGAGCAAGACTCCTATGCCCTTAAAGCGCTTGAACATAATATCACGATGTTAAACGCTAATGCCACGGTCAAAAAATCATCAGTGCTTACATTGGGCCAAGCGCCGTCTAAGTTTGACATTGTTTTTCTTGATCCACCCTATCAATCTGGCGCAGCAGTCGTTGCATTAGAAAAACTCCAGCGCTTTGATTGGATAGCTCCATCGGCTTGGATTAGCGTTGAAACAGATCGTGATGAAACGCCTCGACCTAAAGGTTATATAGTTGAAAAAGAACGCAATATTGGAAAAGCTAAAATCTCATTATTTCGGCCGATAACAGCGCACCAATAAATTTTATTCTGTATCCAACATCGCTCTTGCCCTTGATCAATTTGTTCCCTAATCGTTCTATATGCAACAAGATGCTCTTACCACTGAAACAATCGATATACCCCCCTATGCACAGCAATTAAACGCACCGCAGCGCGAAGCCGTGCTCACCACTGAGGGGCCAGTTTTGGTGCTGGCTGGCGCTGGAACGGGCAAAACGGCTGCTCTTACAACGCGCCTTGCCCATTTGATTATCACCCGCAAAGCATGGCCATCGGAAATATTGGCCGTAACCTTCACCAATAAAGCTGCACGCGAGATGAAGGAACGTATTGGCCAAATGATGGGCGAAGCTGTAGAAGGCATGCCATGGCTTGGCACATTTCACAGCATAGGTGCCAAAATGCTGCGGCGTCATGCCGAGCTGATTGGACTTGAGAGCAATTTCACCATCATCGATACTGATGATCAGTTGCGTCTATTGAAACAGCTTATTCAGGCTGAAGAATTGGACGAAAAACGCTATCCCACGAAACAGCTCGCTAGCCTTATCGATCGTTGGAAGAATAAAGGCTATTTGCCCAAAGACATTGATGCAGGGGAGAGCGAAGCCTATGCCGAAGGGCGCGGCGGCGAAATGTACCGCAAATATCAAGAGCGGTTAATTACCCTCAATGCCTGTGATTTTGGCGATTTATTGCTGCATAGTCTGCGTCTGTTGCGCGAGCATGACCATATATTAGAGCAATATCAAACCCGTTTTAAATATATCATGGTTGATGAATATCAAGATACCAATGCAGTGCAATATTTGTGGCTCAGGCTTCTGGCACAAAAACGAAAAAATATTGCTTGCGTGGGCGATGATGACCAGAGCATTTATAGTTGGCGCGGAGCTGAAGTGGCGAATATATTGCGCTTTGAAAAAGACTTTCCAGGTGCCAAAACCATTAAGCTTGAACAAAATTACCGCTCTACACCGCAAATTTTGGCAGCAGCATCCGGGTTGATCAATGCCAACAGCGGACGGCTCGGCAAGACATTATGGACCGAGATTGATGACGGTGAAAAGGTACGCATCATTGGCATTTGGGATGGCCCAGAAGAAGCTCGTAGGGTTGGTGAAGAGATTGAGACATTACAAAATCGTGGTGTCGGTTTAGAACATATAGCAATTTTGGTGCGCGCCCAGTTCCAAACCCGCGAATTTGAAGATCGCTTCATTCAAATAGGATTAAATTATCGCATCATCGGCGGTTTTCGTTTTTATGAACGTGCAGAAATTCGTGATGCTATTGCCTATTTGCGGATCATTAATCAAATCGCCGATGATCTGGCATTTGAGCGTATTGTTAACACACCAAAGCGCGGCATTGGCAGCAAAGCAATTGAGAAGATTCATCTTATCGCCCGTACGCATAAAAGCCCATTGGTCAAAGGCGCGATGGAGCTTATCGGCACCGACGAACTGCGCGGCAAAGCCAAAGCATCACTGAGTGAATTATGTAAAAATATTGCCCGTTGGCGTGATCTCGCCAATGAAATGTCGCCTGCTGAATTGGTGCGTATCGTGTTAGATGAAAGCGGCTATACCGATATGCTTCAGGCGGATCGCACACCAGAAGCTGCTGGACGGTTGGAAAATCTCTCTGAACTATCACGTGCAATGGAAGATTATGAAACATTGGGTGATTTTTTAGAACATGTTAGCCTCGTTATGGATAATGATGCCAATGAGAGTGGCGACAAAATCACCATCATGACCATGCATGGCGCAAAGGGACTTGAATATAATCATATATTTTGCGTGGGTTGGGAAGAAGGTGTTTTCCCATCGCAAAGATCACTCGATGAAGGCGGGTTAGCCAGCCTCGAAGAAGAACGCCGCTTAGCCTATGTAGCCATTACTAGGGCACGGCAAAAATGTACGATATTGCATGCTGCCAATCGCCGCATCTATGGCCAATGGACCAGTTCCATCCCTTCGCGCTTTATAGAAGAATTACCGCAAGACGTTATTGAAGCAGAAAATAGCATGGGTGCTGGCCAATCCATGTGGCGCGATAGCTGGAGCGAACGCGAGCAACCTTTTGCTCAAGTGGCAGGCAACATAAGCCGCGTAAAGGAACATATTGACAATCGTGGACGCGGTCCTGGATGGGAACGGGCAGCAAAAGCGCGCTCATGGGGAAGTGCAGCCAAAGATTATGGCGCTTCTAACTATGGCGCAACACAGCGACCATCATCAGCAGCAAATGCGCAGCGCCGCAGTCCTAGTGCCTTTTCTATGGGTGAGAGAGGCCGAACCGATGTGTCATCAGGCATGCGCATCCTTCATAAGAAATTTGGCTATGGCATCATCATGCAAATTGATGGCAATAAACTAGAGATAGAATTTGAAGAGGCGGGTCTAAAACATGTGATGGACAGTTTTATCGAAATTGTTTGATGATTGAATCTATAAAATACGCTTCATATCTTCTGATTTGGGTATCCAACATTCTTCTCTTTTACCAAATAAACGATATCGGTTACGCGCTATAATTCGGTATATTGGGTCACGCATAAAGCGCGGGACTACCGAGAATAATGCCATTATTCTCCATGGCCAACCTAAATTACTATAAATGAAAATCACAGCATCGCTATCCTTTATAACCTTATCACCATCAACGATAATTAAAGTATCAGGGTCATTCGGTTCCATGCCAAATTTTTGATATAATGCAGTGCCGACCACTCCTTGCATTGAAGCTAGTTTGAAATAATGGTCTTTGTCATATTTTAATATGAATTGCGCGTTATAGGAACAAAGAACACACATCGCATCAAAAACAATGATCGGTTCTTTGCTCATATTTCACATCCTTAATTTACATATTTAGAAAACAGCCTTCGCTTCATCTTCTTTCATCATAGCTTTTCGCACCAATGGAATATGCGGACCACCATAGCTTAGAAATTCATCATGAAATGCTTTCCACTTGCTGCGGTCTCCGCCTGTCCAATCTTCACGCAATTTTTTAATCATTAACTTACCCAATGTATAATTGAGATAGGCGGGATCATAAGTACCGCGCTCTGATTGCTGAATGGCGGTGCCTTCCACTTGGAAGCATTCATCCATGAAAAATTGCTTTGATTTCTCAACGCTCCAACCTTGTGTGTGCAGACCAATAGCCGATAAATAGCGGCAATCGCGCAACAAAGCATTACTAATTTGCCCAACACGTACTTCATCGGGCGTCAATCCCTCCATCACACCGCTCTCTGGCAAACCAGCTTCATTCATCATCTCTTCGGTATAATGCGCCCATCCTTCGGCAAAAGCATAACCAACGAACAAACGTCCAAATAGTGATTCTGCGCGGTTCGCATGAAGGAAGTTTAGGAAATGCCCCGGCCAAATTTCATGAATAGATGTGCCAAGCAAATCTGCTTTACCTGCGACAAAATCATCTTGCGCCTTTTGCGTCCAACTAGGATCGGGCGGACTAATATAATAAACCGAAGGTAAGCCTTTTTCAAACGGTCCTGGTATGTCGATATAAGCAGAATTAGCCCTATTATAGGGTGGCGATTCCTCAACCAACGCTTCTTCCGTTCCGGGAATTGAAACCAAATCTTTATCGATCAAAAAGGCTTTTGTCGGCGGCAATTGACGACGTGCTTCTGCAACAGGTCCATCGCTCGCTTTGTTCGCATTCATCTTATTCATACAATCTTGCATCGATGCGCCTGGTGCATAATTTTCGCAGACCGCAGCAAGTGCGTCTTGATTGCGCTTCAAATCAGCACGGCCAATTTTTTCTAACTCTGTTAGAGAAATATCAACGCCTTCGGTCTTTTTGACCATATTAGCAAAGCGCTCAGAACCTAATGCATAGCCATCAGGCGTACCCGGTTGTGAACCAACATATTCCGCCAAAGACTTCATCGCTGTTGATGCTGATGCTGCTGCTTCATTCAATTCATTTTGCAGCGCTTCATCTTCAACCTCAGCAAAAGCTTCTTTTGCGCCGCCAAGGTAAAATTCACCAAAACCGCCAAAGCCACCTTGGCCGCGTTTCACAAAAGATGCAGGCAATGGTAATTTGAGATTGGCGCGAATTTGGTCGGCAGCGGTTGGAATATTCTTCAAATATTTGATAAAGGCCTTAAGCCGCGTTTCCGCATCAGCATAGGGCCGCGCAATATATACACTAGGGTCCAAGGCACCAACATAATAAGCAGGATTACGATGCGGTCTATCAGCTTCCTCAAGCCAGAAAAGTTCACCTGTTAATGTATTTATCAAATATTGACGCTCAAATTTCTGCGCATCGCTCAACTCGTTCTCATCAATTGCCTGTGCATCGGCAATAGCTTTTTTATGATAAGCGATAGAGGCTTGGAGGCCTTCTTCAGAGAAATCTATTAATTGACCATCAAATTCATGACGCCCTTGGGAAATGGCAAATGTCGGATTAATCTCAAAATAACCATTAAGAAATGTCTCCATATAGTCGCCCCAAGCGCTGCCATCACTCTCGATAACTGCTTCTTTAACAGCAGAATCATCTGCAAGATCGCCCTCACCTGTTTTGCTACAACCCGATGTTACCGCAATCACCGCTAATGAAGCTGCGAGCATATATTTGCTGATTTTCATAATTTTTCTCCCAAAATATATGTACACTATTTTCTACACATATTATCATTTGATACCAGTGCTTGTTTTTGAAATTATGCTTTGTCGTCAAGCTCTATACAGCTAAGAGAGTTTGATCATGCAGCAACACCCCTTTTCTATTGCCAATTTCCGATATCTATGGGCTGCTCGCTTCTCAGCAATGCTTGCTTATTATGGATTAGCACTAATCTTAGGCTGGCAAAGCTATAACATAGCACGCGAAGAAATGGACATTGCCACATCAGCGGGCATATTAGGACTTATCGGCCTATTACAATTCATACCACTTTTTATATTAACCCCATTGGTGGGTTGGGCCGCAGACAGATGGGACAGACGCTGGATTGCGCGCATCACAAGCTTGGTGCAGGCAATTATCGCACTATCTTTAGCGCTGTTAACATTTACTAATCAAATCAGCTTAAGCTATATCTATATTGCAGCTATTTTCCTTGGTATTTGCCGCGCTTTCATGGGACCAGCCATATCAGCTTTAACACCTAATCTAGTACCAAAGGATATATTGCCCAAAGCCATCGCCCTTTCAACAATAGCATGGCAAGTGGGCGTTATTATTGGTCCTGCGATCGCTGGACCGCTTTACAGCATCGCCGATTATATGCCTTACGCTCTATGCGCAATATTATATACGCTATCATGCATAAGCTTATGCCTCATTGGCAAAGTTGAACGCAGCACTATAGACCGCAGTAAGGGGCCTTTTCGCCAAGTTGCCGATGGCATGTCTTATGTATGGACCAATAAATTGGTTTTGGGCGCGATCACATTAGATCTATTCGTTATGTTTTTGGCGGGTGCGCAGGCCATGATCCCAGTATTTGCCCGCGATATATTAGAGGTTGGTGAATTGGGCCTATCCTTGCTTGCTATATCGCCAGCCCTTGGTGCTTTGCTAGTTGCCAGTTGGTTTTCACATAAGCCGCTCACAAATAATGTTGGCCGTAAAATGCTCATCGCAATGGCCGTATTTGGGGTTTGTACTATTGGCTTTGGTTTTTCCAAAATATTACCTCTATCCATGCTCTTTTTGGCTCTGTGCGGCGCGGCAGATATGTTTGGCGTTTTTGTTCGTAGCACATTAATTCAGCTCCACACACCCGATGACAAACGCGGCCGCGTTGGCGCAGTCAGCCAGATGACAATCAGCGCATCGAACGAACTAGGTGATGCTTTTACAGGCGGACTAGCGGTTCTAATTGGTCCAATAGCGGCTATTGCTGTTGGCGGGGCGGGTGCTATGGTGATAACAGGATTTTGGTATCGACTTTTTCCGCAATTAAATGCAGCAAAGACATTTGATCCACCAAAAGATGATTAGAAATTCAATGATAAATGATACACCCCAAGGAGAGTTTTCATGATTAATAACACCATTTTAGAAACGATTGGAAATACACCGCATATCAAAATGCAGCGGCTTTTTGGCAATCATAATGTCTGGATCAAATCAGAACGTTCTAATCCAGGTGGCTCTATCAAAGATCGTATCGCCCTTGCCATGATTGAGGCCGCCGAAGCCTCTGGCGCGCTCCAAGCGGGCGGCACGATTATCGAACCGACCTCTGGCAATACGGGCGTCGGCCTTGCTATGGTGGCCGCTGTAAAGGGCTATAAACTTATTCTCGTCATGCCCGAATCTATGTCATTGGAACGCCGCCGCTTAATGCTGGCTTATGGTGCAAGCTTTGACCTCACACCCAAAGAAAAAGGGATGAAAGGAGCAATTGAGCGTGCTACAGAATTAATCGAACAAACGCCCAATAGCTGGATGCCGCAGCAGTTTGAAAACCCCGCGAATGTCGATGTGCATGTGCGCACCACAGCACAGGAAATATTGCAAGACTTTGCCGATAATCCATTGGATGCCATCATCACAGGCGTTGGCACTGGCGGCCATATCAGCGGCGTAGCGCAAGTCCTCAAAGAGCATTGGAGCGACCTCAAAGTCTATGCCGTTGAGCCCACAGCATCACCAGTCATTAGCGGCGGACAGCCTGGCCCTCATCCCATCCAAGGCATTGGTGCAGGCTTCATTCCGGGTAATTTACACACACAAATCATCGACGGTGCGATCCAAGTGGATCCAGCCGATGCCAAAGAAATGGCACGGCGCAGCGCACGCGAAGAAGGCATGTTGGTGGGTATATCATCAGGTGCAACATTAGCCGCTATCAACCAGAAGCTAGCTGAACTAGGGCCTGATGCCAATATATTGGGCTTTAATTATGATACGGGCGAGCGTTATTTGTCCGTTCCCGATTTCTTGCCTGAGTGAACAATATCGCAAATTTTAACCGACAAGACCGAATATAGATTACAGAATATTATCAAAGCCAATGGTGATACCAGCATTAATATAATCAACGGTTAAGTTTCCATGCGCTGGTTGATAGCCAGCGCATGAATATAGCCCTTACTTCTTTGGTGGAGCTTTATCTGGTTTTCCATCGCCATCATTATCAAATTTATCAGGCAGATTGTCTCCGTCACTATCCCACGCATCGGGGCGACCATCTTTATCACGATCCCACGCATCTGGAATACCATCATTATTCGTATCTATGGTTGGCGGAGGAATTTCCTTTTGCTCAACCACTTTCACATGGTTGTTCGGAATAGTTTCTTTTTTCAGAGAGCTCTCTTTAGCCACAACTGGTTGCAACATAATAACCACCATAACTATCATTGCGATTGTTAAAAATATAAAGCCTATTAGATTGGTTGGTTTGGTTCCTTGATTGGAAAGCATTGCAAATCTCCTATATATTGCATGTTTTCCCCTGACGATTAATAGATGGCAAATTACCAATATCTATACAAACCATCTTCGTTCGATAGAGCCGCAAACAAGACATACGGCAAACCATATTCGGCCCACCGCATGCTATAAACTCATCATCCTATCTATTGTAAAATCAAATATTGTAATGTTAAGCGACTTCAAACATCTCAGGGGATAGCGCCATAATGCTCTCTCCGCCTGTTTCAATTTTACGGCGCAGTGCCCCTGCATCGGGCATGATACGTTCAGCAAAATAACGCGCCGTTACTAATTTCGCTTCATAAAAATCTTTATTGCCCTCGCCGCTTTCCAGTGCCTCACGCGCCGCAACGCTCATACGCAGCCATTGCAAACCAAGCGCAACAATACCCATGATATGCATATAATGATGCGCCCCTGCCCCAACATTATCGGGGTTAGCCATACCATTTTGCATGAACCACATCGTCGCTGCTTTTAATTCGCCATTGGCTTTTTCCAAACGTTCAGCAAAATCACTGCTATCAGCACCTGCTTTCGCAGCAGCACATTCATCATCTACAATCTTAAAGAAAGCTTGGACAGCACGCCCGCCATTTTGCGCCAATTTACGGCCTACCAAGTCCATCGCTTGAATGCCATTGGCGCCTTCATAGATCATCGTGATGCGGGCGTCGCGCACATATTGCTCCATGCCCCATTCGCCAATATAGCCATGGCCGCCATAAACTTGCTGCGCATTTGTCGCAATGTCATAGCCTTTATCGGTACCATAGCCTTTGATAACAGGCGTTAAGAGCGAGAGCAGGTCATCGGCGCTCTCGCGCTCTTCTTCTGTCGCGCCTTTATGGATAAGGTCCGCCTGCAATGCCCCCCATAGACACAGCGCGCGCAAGCCCTCTGTAATCGCTTTGGCATCCATCAACATGCGGCGCACATCTGGGTGGACAAATAAGGTGTCGGCTTTTTCTTCCAAATCTTTCGGCCCAGTAAGCGCACGTCCTTGGCGGCGATCCGCAGCATAAGCAACGGCGTTTTGATAAGATATTTCCGAAATACCCAATCCTTGCTGGCCAACACCAAGACGTGCAATATTCATCATAATAAACATAGCGGCAAGGCCTTTATTCTCTTCGCCCACCAAATAACCTGTCGCGCCATCATAATTCATCACACATGTAGAATTGCCATGAATACCCATTTTATGTTCAATCGATCCGCAGGATAATGTATTGCGATCTCCCAAGGAACCATCATCATTGACGATGAATTTCGGCACGATAAACAGCGATATACCTTTTACGCTGTCTGGCGCATCGGGGGTTTTTGCCAATACCAAATGAATGATATTTTCGGTTAAATCATGTTCACCCGAAGAGATGAAAATCTTGGTTCCACTAATTGCATAGCTGCCATCATCATTTGGTTCGGCCTTAGTGCGGATTAAACCCAAATCAGTACCGCAATGCGGCTCGGTCAAATTCATCGTGCCGCCCCATTTTCCCGACACCATGTTGGGGACATATTTTTCTTTTTGCTCTTGGCTGCCTTTTGCCAAGATAGAAGAAACTGCGCCGTGGGTTAAACCAGGGTACATTGCAAATGCCATGTTCGAGCTAGCCATAAATTCTTCAAATGCCATGCTCACCACATGCGGCAATTCTTGTCCGCCAAATTCTTCGGGTGCGGACAATGTCCCCCATCCTGCCTCGCAATATTGTGCATAGGCCTCTTTAAAACCCTTGGGCGTTGTAACGCTGCCATCATCGTGGCGCGTGCAGCCTTCTAAATCACCCGATTGGTTGAGCGGGAAAAGAATATTTTCAACAAATTTAGAGCCTTCGCCCAAAATGGCTTCCACCATATCAGGGCTAGCATTTTCAAACCCTGGTAGATTGGAATACTTCTCTAATTTCAAAACATTATTAAGATTAAACAATGTGTCATTTACGGGGGCTTTATACTGAGGCATATTTTTATCCTAAATCTATGATAAATTTAAAGGGGTAGACGTAATTATATGTTGAATTTTACTGTTTATCAGAAATTTCTGCTTTTTCTACAACATCAACAAATTCCGTCAATTCTGAGATCGCACTATTAATATCATCTTTTTGTTTTTTCAGTAGTTCAATGCGGGCGCGACATTTTTCAAGTGTTACTTTGCGTTGTAAATTCCGACCATCGCCAACATCATATAAATCAATCATCTCACGAATTTCAGCCAAGCTAAATCCCACACGCTTGGCACGCAATATCCATGCAAGGCGCGCACGGTCGCGTTTAGAATAGACACGAGACAAACCATTTCTCTCTGGCGCTATCAGTCCTTGGTCTTCATAAAATCTTAGCGCACGGGCCGTTACGTCAAATTCCGTTGAAAGATCGGAAATTGTATAAGACTCACGGTTTAGCTTGTCGGGCATTTCCAAAGTCGCATCGGCTCTGGTTTTTTTGGTTACAGCTTTGTTCATGTTCGAATCTCTTCTTTACATACTCTATAATTCCTTACTTAACGTTTACGCTAACGTCAAGTAAGGAATTATAATCTATTACAAATATTATTATTTATAATCAAAAAATAACTAGCCGTAAATTATCGCCATTAATCTATCATCCAATAATTAGGAAATAAATGATCCAGTTCAGATTATGATATATGGCAATCCGTCTAGCACTTTTGTAAATAAAGAAAAATTCTTAATCACAATATCCACTCATTGCGTTTGATGCCCTGCGCATAAAGCAGCGCCGTCAAATCACCATGAACGATCTTCATATCGGCTGCCTTTTGCGCCGCTGGCTTAGCTTTATAAGCTACCCCTAACCCAGCAGCTTCGATCATAGGTATGTCATTGGCACCATCCCCAACCGCGAGAGTTTGCGATATAGACCAATCATTCTTATCAACAATTTTCTGTAAAATGTCCTTCTTGCGCTGCGCATCGACAATAGCACCAATAATATTACCGCTTATCAAATGATCGGCGATTGCAAGTTCATTGGCATAATATTCATGAAAGCCCAATTCCATAGCAACGCTGCGCGCAAATTGCGTAAAACCGCCTGACACCAATATGCATTTAGCCCCCCGCGAAGCCATGGTCTGCACCAATATTTTGGCGCCTTTGCTCATCGTCACTCTTTCATCAAGACATGTGATAATATTATCAGCATTAAGCCCTTTCAGAAGTGCCACACGGCCTCGCAAAGCTTCTTCAAAATCTAATTCGCCTCTCATCGCAGCTTCGGTTACCGCTGCTATTTGCTCTTTAATCCCTGCATAATCCGCAAGTTCATCGATACATTCAACCGTAATCATAGTGCTATCCATATCGGATATTAGCATTTTCTTCTCGCGATTTTCAGTTGGTTGCACCACCCAATTCAGTGCATCAGTGATAGAGGCAAGAGTTTGTTTTGCAGTTAAAATATCACCAGTAAAGTTAATATCTACTGCATATCCATCATCTATCCATATACTATTTTCAACTATTAAGCCTGCCTCATGCATGCGATCACAAGCCGATGATAATTGTCCATTTGCAAGCGTCTCACTTGCTATTAAGGTTGCTACTGGCATGACGAATCCTATCAATGATAAAATAGTAGCGCTTATCGCTGGTCCAACTGCAAGCGGCAAGAGCGGATTGGCCATCGCCCTGTCGAAACATTATACAGATCGCCAATATTGCATTATCAATGCCGATAGCGCGCAAGTCTATGACCATCTGCCGATTTTAAGCGCCCACCCTAGTGCCGAAGAATTAACGCAAGCGGAACACCGCCTCTATGGCTATTGGGATAGCAAACAATCTTGCAGCGCTGTTGATTGGGCCAAAGACGCTAAAGATGAAATTAACCGCGCCCATGATGCAGATAAAATTCCAATATTGGTTGGCGGCACAGGTCTTTATATTCGCACTTTGCTTGATGGCATTGCGCCTATACCTAACATTGACCCTGAGCTGCGACGCAGCATCAGAGTTATGCCAATCGAAGAATCCTATAATGCCTTAATTCAGCAAGACCCTGATGCAGCGCAACATTTAAACCCAAATGACAGTGCCCGTATCTGCAGAGCATTAGAAGTCATTAAGTCAACAGGACAAAGCATTACAATTTGGCGACAACAAAAAGAAGGCGGCATTGCCGATACCATCACCCTACAGCCACTTATTTTATTACCGCCGCGCGACTGGCTCTATGAAAGATGCAATAGGCGTTTCGTACAAATGTTTGATACTGGCGCCATAGATGAGGTCGAAGCACTCATAAAGCGCAACCCACCTATTGACAGTCCGCTCTGGCGTGCAATCGGAGTAAGTGAAATAAAGTCTTATTTAGAAGGACAAGTTGAGCGGGAAACCGCAATAGAATTAGGCCAAATTGCTACCCGCCAATATGCTAAAAGACAATATACTTGGTTTCGCAATCAATCACCAGCACATTGGCATAGGCATAAAGAGCATATAAATTATAATAAAATAAATATTTTTGAAACTATATTTCAATAATTAGTATTGACAAGCAATATTAATTTCATTAACGAGCCTGTTCTTGCCTATTCTTATTCTTAAGATAGACAGTTATTTGATATTCAATTTTAACCATGCCTCATCTTGGCATATTATATCGGATTGGAATTATGTGTGAGCGCAAAATCCGGCGCAGAGATATTATTAAAAAGCCTCATAGACCAAGGCGTTGATACCGTTTTTGGATATCCGGGTGGTGCAGTACTGCCTATTTATGATGCGCTATTTAAGCACCCCAAAATTAAACATATTTTGGTTCGTCATGAAGCTGGAGCAGCACATGCCGCAGAAGGTTATGCCCGCTCCACGGGTAAACCAGGCGTGGTTTTAGTTACGTCTGGGCCTGGCGCTACCAACGCTGTGACAGGTATCGCTGATGCATTTATGGACTCTATTCCTCTCATTGTCATCACAGGACAAGTGCCCTCCACGCTCATTGGTTCTGATGCCTTTCAAGAGGCTGACACTGTTGGCATAACGCGGCATTGCACCAAACATAATTATTTGGTGAAAGACCCCAATGAACTTGCTAGCGTAATGAAAGAAGCATTTTTCATTGCTACCAATGGCCGCCCTGGCCCTATTGTCATTGATATTCCCAAAGATGTACAAGTCGCGCAACCCGATACTGACACACCGCAGAGAAAAGCACATGCGCGCTGCAATATACCGCATGAAGCCGATATACATGATATCACCAAAGCTGTGGAATTATTGGCAAATGCTAAAGCCCCCATATTATATACAGGCGGCGGTATTATAAATTCAGGCCCTGCTGCCAGCAAAGCCCTCATCGAACTAGCAAGCCTCTGCAATGCGCCCGTCACATCCACGTTGATGGGCCTAGGGTCACTCCCCTCTGATGATCCCAAATGGCTCGGTATGCTGGGAATGCATGGCACATATGAAGCCAATATGGCGATGAACCAATGCGATGTAATGTTATGTCTTGGTGCACGTTTTGATGACCGTGTAACTGGTCGTCTCGATGCATTTTCACCCAATAGCTATAAGATTCATGTCGATATTGACCGCAGTTCGATTAACAAAACTGTGCGCGTTGATCTTCCTATCATTGCCGATGTCGGTAGAGCGATAGAACAAATGATCAAAATATGGAAAGGCAGGAAATTAAAAGCTGCTAATCTCGAAAAATGGTGGGAATCTATAGAAGGTTGGCGAGCCGTTAAATGCCTAAATTATCCTGCTAATAAAGACGAGATTATGCCGCAATATGCCATTGAACGTCTATATGAGGCCACCAAAGATAAAAGCCTCATTATTACGACAGAGGTTGGTCAGCATCAAATGTGGGCGGCTCAGCATTTTCATTTTCAAGAGCCTAACAAATGGCTAACTAGTGGTGGCCTAGGGACAATGGGCTATGGCTTACCAGCAGCGATTGGCGCACAAATCGGCAATCCCGATGCTCTGGTTATTGATATTGCGGGTGAAGCCTCCATACAAATGAATATTCAAGAATTAGGAACGGCCTCTCAATATCGCCTCCCTATTAAAATTTTCATCATCAATAATCAATGGATGGGCATGGTTCGTCAATGGCAAGAACTTACATTTAAAAGCCGCTTCTCAGAGAGTTACTCGGACAGCTTACCAGACTTTGTCCGTTTAGCCGAAGCTTATGGGTGGAAGGGCATAGTCATTGATCATCCCGATAATTTGGATGATAGTATCGCAGAAATGATTGCCTATAAGGGCCCCGTTATTGTGGATTGCCGCGTTACAAAAAACGCCAACTGCTTCCCAATGATACCATCAGGCGCTGCTCATACAGATATGCTACTCGATAGCAGCGCAGTAACAGGGGAAATGGACGATGAAGCGAAGGCCTTGGTATAATGCAAATATATAAAGAGAAATCAGAACGCCATGTTCTTACATTGACCGTCGATAATGAAGCAGGAACATTAGCGCGTATCGCAGGCATGTTCACAGCGCGCGGTTATAATATCGATAGCCTCACTGTTGCCGATGTTACCGAAGATCGTTCTACGAGCCGTATCACTATTGTTACCAATGGCCCACCTGCCACTATTGAACAAATTATTGCACAATGTGAGCGTCTTATTCCCGTTCATAAAGTTACTGATTTAACCGAAGAAGGCCCTCATGTTGAACGTGAATTGGCTCTTGTTAAAGTTACGGGAAGCGGCGATAACCGTATCGAAGCAATTCGTCTTGCTGATATTTACCGCGCCCGCGTGATTGATGCGACAACCAAAAGCTTTATTTTTGAGATAACGGGTAGCCCAGAGAAGATAGATACATTTTTGACATTGATGCGTGAGGTTGGTTTTGTAGAAGTAGGGCGCACAGGGGTTGCCGCCTTGATGCGCGGCAGCAAACCATCATGATTACAATATAACAGTTACAAATTTTGCTAAAATTAAGGAAAACAAATGAAAGTATATTATGACGCCGATTGTGATTTAGGTCTCATCAAAGACAAAAAAGTCGCCATCGTCGGTTATGGCAGCCAAGGCCACGCTCATGCCCAAAACCTTCGGGACAGCGGCGTTAAAGAAGTCGCCATAGCGTTGCGTGAAGGATCAGCCACCCGCAAGAAAGCAGAAGAAGCGGGTTTCAAAGTCCTGTCTAATTCAGAAGCAGCCGAATGGGCTGATCTGGTTATGATCCTTGCTCCAGATGAACATCAAGCTGCGATTTGGGCCGATGATATTGCAGGCCGCATGAAAGCAGGAAGCGCGCTTGCTTTTGCTCATGGTCTTAACATTCATTTTGGTCTCATCGAAGCGCCTGCGGACATTGACGTGATTATGATCGCACCCAAAGGTCCGGGTCACACAGTGCGTAGTGAATATCAACGCGGTGGCGGTGTTCCATGCCTCATTGCAGTGGACCAAGAATGCGAACATAGCGCAGGTAATGGTCATGCAAAGGCGCTAGCTCTGTCTTATGCTTCAGCCGTTGGCGGCGGGCGCAGCGGCATCATTGAAACCAATTTCCGCGAAGAATGTGAAACTGATTTATTCGGCGAACAAGCCGTATTATGCGGCGGTATCACGCATTTGATTCAAGCTGGCTTTGAGACATTAACAGAGGCTGGCTATGCGCCAGAAATGGCTTATTTCGAATGCTTGCATGAAACCAAGTTAATCGTCGATTTGCTCTATGAAGGCGGCATTGCCAACATGCGTTATTCTATATCGAACACAGCCGAATATGGCGATATTAAAACTGGCCCTCGGATCATCACCGATGAAACCAAAGCCGAAATGAAACGTGTCTTGGCAGACATTCAATCTGGCCGGTTCGTAAAAGATTTTGTGTTGGACAATCGCGCAGGCCAACCTGAACTCAAAGCCTCTCGCAAACAAGCCGAAGCGCATCCTATTGAGAAAACAGGATCAGAACTACGCGCTATGATGCCCTGGATTGGTGCTAATAAATTGGTCGATAAAGATAAAAACTAAACGTAAACTATCAAATAATACTATATAAATCACACATAAAAAGGGTGGCTCCCATCCGTAGGAACCACCCTGATTTTACCAGCGAATGCTGAAAAATATTTATTCGCTAGGCGAACATGCGCCGCACGCACCACAAGCACTACATGCTGAGCACGCACCACAGGCGCCACAAGCTGCTGCACAAGCGCCGCACGCACCACAGGCCGCTGCACAAGCGCCGCACGCACCACAAGCACCACAAGCACCACATGCTGAACATGCACCGCAGGCTGAACATGCTGAGCATGCTGAGCATGCTGAGCATGCTTTACAAGCGCTGCATGGACCAGCGGCTGCTACTGCTGGTGCAGATGCAATTGCTAGACCACCAGCTACTGCTAATAATGTCGCTAATTTTGTCGTTTTTGTCATTTTACTCTCCAATATATTTTATAATAAAAACCTAATATTAGGTTTATTTCGTCTTATGGGGACAAATGAGCCGGCACAAAGGCCGGCTCAAATTCTTTTATTGGTTTCCAACGCTAGCACCATTAGGAATGGTAGGCCATTTAGCATCAGACTTTGCTAGATAACCTGGTATATCTTTCAACCATCTTGCTTGAACATTTTTGTTGAAGTTCAAATATAATTTGCCATCAACAACTTTTGATAATTTTGGATCACCTGGTGCCAATTTACCATTAGACATGGCCCATGCGCAGTGACCACCATATTGGGGTGCATAATTTGCAGGATTCTTTTCAAACTCCTTCAAATTTTTCTTGCTAGCAAAGTGATAAGTAGCGCCTGCATATTCAAGCGAATATTCGGCATTGCCTGCTACTGGTGTGCCATCACCTTGGAAATAGCTGACCACATCATATCCGCTCACCGCTGGTTTATCACCATCAATACCTTTAAAAACAGGACGATAAGATGCGGTTGCTGCACATGATGGAGCACAGGCACCGCATGATGCTGCGCAAGCGGAACAAGCGCCACAAGCTGAACACGCACCGCACGCAGAACATGCTTTACAAGCACCACATGGCGCAGCGGATATAGTCGCAGGGGCTGTTGCGATTGCCAAGCCACCAGCTACTGCCAGCATGGTTGCTAATTTTACTGATTTAGACATATTTTTTCCTAACTAATTCACTAAATTTCAAACAGGGATTAAAAATTACGACGGTCTTAGGCGCCAAATACAGCGTCATCAGGAATTGTCGGCCAAGCAGCTTCTGATTTTTCAATATAACCAGGGATATCGCTTAGCCAATCTTTTTGAACCTCTTTGTTGAAGTTCAAATATAATGCGCCATCGACAACTTTTGCCAAAGTGGCATTACCTGGAGCCAGATTTCCTTTAGACATGGCCCATGCACAATGCCCACCATATTTAGGAGCAAAAGCTGCTGGATCACCAATGAATTTTTCTTTATTTTCTGCAGATGCAAAATGATACAGAGCATCACCATATTGTACGACATGTTCTTCACTGCCAAGAACAGGTGTACCATCATCCGTGAAATAGCTAGTCACATCATAACCTGAGACTGCAACATTGCCGCCTTCTACACCCAAAAATACAGGACGCTTTGCAGCTTCAATAACAACTAGCTCATTGCTCTTCTCTTCAGCTACACTGGTTTCTTCTCCACTATTAGCGGTATCTCCACCAGTTCCACAAGCTGCCAAACCAAAGATAATGGTCGTTGCTGCAGATGATAATAATGCTCTTTTCATTTAATGTTTTCCTTATGATTCTCAAATTTATATGGCTATAAATAAATGGCCTATGAAATAGGTTTCGCACCATATAAGATATAGTTACACAAAATTAAGATTTAAAATAGGGTTATATATAAGAATCTGATATAAAATATTATTTTTTCAATATATGATTATATTAAGCCGCTCTGAGGCTCGGTTATATTCGCTCGTCAACTTATCAACCATTTCAGCGACAGATTGCACATCATCAATATTACCAATACCTTGACCGCAACCCCAAATATCTTTCCAAGCTTTAGCATCTGTATTGCCGCCCGACCCAAAATTCATTTTGCTAGGGTCACTCACAGGTAAATTTTCTGGGTCAAGTCCAGCATTTACAATAGACTCGCGCAGATAATTACCATGCACGCCTGTAAAAAGATTCGAATAAACAATATCTTCCGCAGCGCCCTTCACTATACCTTGTTTATATCCATCATCTGCACGCGCCTCTTTGGCCGCTATAAATGCACTACCAATATAGGCAAAATCAGCCCCCATTGCTTGCGCGCTTAATATCGCGGCCCCTGATGCAATAGAACCCGATAGAGCAACGGGGCCATCAAACCATGCTCGAATTTCTTGCATCAGCGCAAAAGGTGAGGTCACGCCTGCATGGCCACCTGCTCCTGCCGCCACGGGAATTAACCCATCAGCACCTTTTTCAATCGCTTTGTGCGCAAAACGATCATTAATCACATCATGCATTGTGATGCCGCCCCATTCATGCGCCGCTTTGTTCAAATCTTCGCGCGCTCCAAGCGAGGTTATTAACATGGGAACCTTCCATTTGGCGCAGGTCACCATATCTTCTTCGAGACGATTGTTCGTTCTATGAACTATTTGATTTACAGCATAAGGCGCAGCCGGTTTATCTGGATTATCACGATTATGGGCCGCCAATTCCTCAGTTATTTGATGCAGCCACTCATCCAATTGCGATTGCGGCCGAGCATTAAGCGCAGGAAATGAACCAACTATACCTGCTTTACATTGGGCAATCACCAATTCAGGCCCTGATATAATGAATAATGGAGACCCAATAACGGGTAAACGAAGATTATCAAATAAGGGAGAAGGCATCGTCATAGATATTTCCTAAGTTTTAATCATATAATTAAAAACTACAAAGACGTTCAGGTCTAAAATGTCAATCCTATATAAGCATCAGATTGCATGATGAAAATGACAGATAATCCTACGCCTTTGCAATGCTGTTAACAGCGCTTAATATTGCACGAATTGAGGCCGTTGCAACATCTTGACTCATACCAACCCCAAATATTCGATCTTGCCCATCAACGCTGCATTCAACATAAGCAGCAGCTTTAGCATGGCTTCCAGTTCCAATGGCATGCTCAGAATAATCTACAATATCAATATGAATATCAATCGCTTCGGACAATGCGTTGATCATTCCAGAAATAAGACCATTACCGCTACCTTGGATCGCAATCTCTTCCATGCCTTTATTAATGCGCCCTATAAATAACCTTTTACCGCTCCCATCTTTCACCAATTTTTCTTGGTGCTGCGTTAATCTATAGAGACCGTCAACCGATATGAAATATCGTTTTTGGAAAGCAGTCCAAATATCATCGCTTGTCAATTCTCGTCCCAATTCATCAGATATAGATTGTACGGTTTGAGAGAAATTGGCTTGTAACCTTTTCGGTAATTTCAGGCCATGGTCTTTTTCCAATACCCAAGCAACACCACCCTTGCCGCTTTGTGAATTAACGCGAATAACCGCTTCATAATCGCGGCCCAAATCCGCTGGATCAATTGGCAAATATGGAACATTCCAATATTCATCATTGCGCGCGGTTTGCGCCTCAAAGCCTTTTTTTATGGCATCTTGATGGCTACCAGAAAAAGCCGTGAACACCAAATCACCCGCATAAGGATGGCGTGGGTGTACTGGTAAATCATTACAATAAGTAACTGTTTCGATAATTTCATCTATGTTAGAAAAATCCAAATTAGGCGTAACCCCTTGTGTATAAAGGTTGAGCGCTAATGTTACCAAATCTACATTACCAGTACGCTCTCCATTACCAAACAAACAACCTTCAATCCGATCAGCACCAGCCATAAGGCCTAGCTCTGCCGCAGCAATACCAGAACCACGATCATTATGGGGATGGAGCGAGATAATTACTTTTTCACGCGCTGAAATATTACTGCACATCCATTCAATTTGATCTGCATAAATATTGGGTGTTGATGCCTCAATTGTTGCAGGCAAATTTAATATCAATGGTTTTTGGGTCGTGGGCTGCAACACATCTATCACCGCCTCACAGACTTCTAAGCTAAAATCTAATTCAGCGGTTGAAAATGTCTCTGGGGAATATTCAAAATGCCAATCAGTTTGTGGATATTTTTCTGCCTGTTCCGCTAAAATCTGCGCACCCGTCACAGCAATATTTTTGACCTCGGCACGATCAAGCTTAAACACAATATCACGCCATGCAGGAGAAACAGCATTATAAAGATGTACAATTGCTTTTTTAGCACCTGCCATGCTTTCAAAGGTTTTTTCAATCAAATCTCGTCTGGATTGCGTAAGTCCTTGAATGGTAACATCGGTGGGAATTTTATCCCCTTCAACAAGCGACCTAACATAGTTGAAGTCTGTACTGCTAGCTGATGGAAAACCAACTTCAATTTCTTTAATTCCAATAGCAACAAGCAAATCAAAAAAACGCTGCTTCTTGGCGCTATCCATAGGGTCCACAAGCGCTTGATTACCATCACGCAAATCTGTGGAGAGCCATATTGGCGCCTTTGTTATTTGCGTATTGGGCCATTGTCTGTCTGGCAAATCCACTCTTGGAAAAGCTTTATATTTATTGCTCGGTATAGGGTTCATAATATTATCCTGCGATTTAAAGTTATCATATCCGAAACTCAGTGGTCGGTTTCAATTTCCCTTAGACAATCATCTCAATGATGATCTTTCATGTCTAAGGGCGCATAAGTCGCAGGTGGGTAATAATTTGCGTGTTGAAAACCATATCCCTGTATAAAAATAATTATCTATATTCGTCCAGTGAAATAATCAATTTTTCTATAATAATGCAATGCTAGGTTGATATCGCACTCCAAAGCCGATCAACATCATCATCCAAATATGTAAAATTAATATGCCTGCTCATCGGATCACGCTTGTTCAAGATTATTGGGCAAGGGTTAGATAATAATGTCCCACGCAGGGTTTTTTGGACTTTATATAAGCGTAAAGCTATATCTCTGGGGTTACTTTTATATCCAATCTTACCGCATGATTGACGTATAGAATTTTCTAGTTTGAAAAGGCGCGTCGCAACCAACTCATTATAGCGCGGATGAGGCCCTCGATGCAGCGGCCTCTCGCATTGCGCTGCCAGCCTCTCACTTGCAGGGAGATATACACCATTGGTTCTAAAGTCGCGCGGATCAAAACCGCCTATTTTAGCATATTCAAATAGTTTTCCAAAAGCTGGTTTGCGAAATATTTGCACGGGAATTAAATGATGTTTTTGAAAACCTCTTGCCATAGGCCTCGTCAGACTATGTCTATAAAAACCATGAAGAGAATCTGACGTCATACCGCCATATCACAAAATTACAGCCATATTTGCAAATCAAGTAATGATTATGAATAAGAGTTCTGTTATTTTATAGCCATAAAATCAAAGGATATTAAAACAGCATTGGCTATTTCATCATAACCAGTTTCGCCAATTTTATAATGTAATCGATTAATTGTCACATCGCCCTTTGCATGAGCAGTTGTTTCTTTTTCATCAAGTGTAAATATCACAGTGATCGGGCGAACAATGTTTTTCAAACGCAATTCTCCTTGCATCTCATAACGATTTGCGCCCAGTGCTTTGATAGAGTTAGATGTGAAAGATGCTTTGGGAAAATTATTAATATCAAAAAAATCCATGCCCATAATGGCACCATTAGCACTAGCATCGGATGTTGTGGCCGATGATATATCAATATCAACCGTAATTTTTGATTGCTCCAAAGCGCCAGATGCAAAATATATATTTGCATCCCAACGGCTAAAGCTACCCATCACATCATTATCATTCCATTTAACGGTGAATGATAATTTCTTTTCTCCAACTATCTTCCACGGAACTGGCTTGCTGTTTTTAATTAACAAGGGTGCCTGTGCCTCAGAGGATGTTTGATCACCCGCATCGGGTCCATCATTTTCTTCTTCTACGCTCTCTTCTGTTTCTACTTTTCCATCTTTATCGGTATCTATATTACCGTTTAACAGTTGATCATTTATCACGCTATCCACAACAGATTCAGAAGATAAAGCTGCTGGTTGATTTGGCTTTTTCATATGCCCCTCACCCCAGGTTTGTGCTGCCGCAAATAAGATCAATATTAATACAACCAATCCAATTATAGCCGCACTACCAACATTCTTATCTTGTAATTTTGCGATTGGTAACATGCGCAATAAAATAGGTTCACCCTTATAATATTGGTGCCTCAATGCCCCTGCTATATGCAAAGCAAAAAGTGCAATCCCCACCCATGCAATCATTTCATGTGCCGCCATAGAAGCATCATTTATATTACTTCGTATATCACCAGAGATATACTCCAATCCTGGAATATGCGGCCAATATAATATATCAAATAGATAGGTGTCGATGTTAAGACTAGACGTTGAGACCATTAGCCAGCCAGAAACAGGCGCACCAATCATGAAGGCATAAAGTGCAATATGCGTCATTTTGGCAAGACGCAAAGCCCATATATCATCAATATTTGACAGCGGCGGCGGCTTTAAGAACCGCAATACCAACCTAGCGATAGACAGTATCAATATTGTAATACCAATAGATTTGTGAAGCTGCGTGATATTAAACAAGCCTTGGCCTATATCCAATTCCTCCATGCGCCAACCAAGGCCAATTTGAAAAGCCAACGCAAAAGCCAGCCCCCAATGTAAGAGCATGGCATAAATAGAATAGCGCTGATTATCCACTATAGGCTCCCACTCTTCGTTTTTTACATGATAAATATATCATCTACCAAATCACTTGAATAGGGCGGCAGACGAGAAAAGAACAATCAAAAGATGCTACATGCTTCTGCTAAGTTCGGGTTGTTGACGGTAATTAATATTTTCTCATCAACATCTAAGCCTGTGATCTGCATATCATTTGCATAGGCGCCATTTACTGCAATATCATGAACTATACGCATGATACGCTTCATAATGTCTGCAATATCAAGATCTTTCTTTAAATAGCAAACTTCTTGTTCGGAAAAATAAGTTAACCCGCGCGAGCATATTCTATCGTCATCCTTATGGATGAAGTCGATAGTCGATAATATTGGGAAAGCACCACCATTCTCATAATGGTCAATTGTTTCCGCAAAATAGCTAGAGTCAGAAATAATTTTTGTTATATTCCAAGCGACTGCCTCAGGCTGTAATGATTTTACCAATTGCTGTGCAAAACGGAAAAAGCTAGCCATAATAGCAGGGTTTTTCCTACCATTTTTTACATGCGATCCTAGTGAAATCACCAATGCTGAAGTTAGCTTTTCAACATCAACATTACAGAATATCTGTTTATAATCATGGATATTATCATAATCA
Source organism: uncultured Sphingorhabdus sp. (assembly GCA_947501885.1). GTDB lineage: Bacteria > Pseudomonadota > Alphaproteobacteria > Sphingomonadales > Sphingomonadaceae > Sphingorhabdus_B. Next base: position 646,124 of record CANMXN010000001.1, read on the forward strand.
CTATTTAGAGAAATATCCAATTCTATGCCTTCATATTGAACATTCCATGAGGAAATATCTTCAGAAGATGAAATATGCTTTTTCGTAGTAATTTCTCTATTCTGACGTAAGATTATATCATCATTATCCGCTAATATAGCATGAAAGCTTGATGGTCCAAATTCAGAGAATAACAACAATAGTGGTTTTTCATAGTGCACGTCAGCATTCATATAAGGTTCAATTCATATAAGTTCTCATTTTGTTCTTATATGCTATTTGCTGAATAATCAACTCTTATTGTTTATTGCTGGTTTGGCGAAAACGCTTCTTCTCTTAATTGACGCAATGCGCTCAATTGACGTTCTAATACGGGGCGATATTTCGCTTTTGGTGTAGCATTATTAAGCGCTCTTAACCAATATTCTTCTGTCTCAGCCGCTCTACCTTCAAATAATGCCGCTAACCCTTCAAAATAATCAGGAACAGGCCCTTTAGGCCATGATTTACGTGAACGATCAAATGCCAATTGCGCAGGTGGTGATAAACGCCCCTCGCTTGCTAACATAAGCTGCACGCCCAAAGCGCCCCATAACTCAGCATCTTCAGGATATTTGTCCAAGCCATTTTTCAACAATGCAGCGGCTAAGGTATATTTGCCATCTTTTGCGGCACCATCTGATAATATCAAATAACGTTTAGCCCTACCAAAACTCTGATCCATCTCTTGACGCACTGCAATTAATTCTTTTGCGCTGTCGGCGGATGCTGCAACAGTTTGGGCATAGGATGCAGGAACATCAGGCCGCCCTTGATAGGCATAACCTGCAAGGGCCAATGCCCCAATAGAGGCTGGCATAACCCACATATTCCTCGGCAAACGAGCGATCAATATTGTCACAGCACAAACCAATATGCTCAAAAAGATAACGGCTATCCAGATTGTCATAAATCGCCCTCATTGGTTTTTTCTTTGTTACGAAACAAAGGTAAAACGATGAATATAGCCAAGGCAAATACCAACATTGGTCCAACCCATAATAATATCGATAATCCTGAAGATGGTGGTTCAAAGCTGACATAATCGCCATATCGAGCAATCATCCATTTTTTTATATCATCATTATTTTCGCCATTTTTAACGCGCAATCTTACTTGATGCCGCATCGCCTCAGCAATTGGGGCATCGCTATCTGCAATAGACTGGCTTTGGCATTGAATGCAGCGTAATTTCAACATCAACTCATAAGCTTGCTCTTCCATTTCTGGATCTGATAACTGCACATTGGCATAATTAACTTTCGTATTACTGTCTTGCGCCTTTACAAGCGGTGAGAGCAATAACGCCAATATGAGCAATCCAAACCTTATCATTTTAACGCCGCTATATCTGATAATATAATAGGAACATTATCTTCCCTAATATCACCAATATATTGTTTACGAATAATGCCTTGGCCATCGATTAAATAGGTTTCTGGTACACCTGAAGACCCTAAAAGTAATTGTATCTGCAAATCAGGGTCAGCCCCTATATTGATAAATGGATTGCCATATAAACGCAAAAACTCCGCAACATTTGCTGGCGTATCTCGCACCGCAATAGCATGTATTTCAACGCCAGCCTCTTTCAGTGCTTCGAGTTGCGGTGCTTCGGCTCTGCACGGTATACACCATGACCCAAAAATATTGAGCAAACGCACCTTACCATCTGCAAAATCTTGGTTGCTTAACCCTTCTATTCCATGTGTTGCTGCTTCCAAATTAAATACAGGCAAAGGCTGATCAACCAATTGAGACCGAACAAAATCATCCTTTGGTTGATTGAGTTGATAGAATAGAAACCCAACCAGAAAAGCAAAGATAATAAGTGGCAACCATAATCTTATCGACATAGAAAAACCCACCTCTTATGCATAACGACCACCTGTTATCGCTTTTGAAGACTTAGTTTTGCGCCGTTTAATACGTCCCAACAATGCCAATAATCCACCTAATGCAATAATAACACCGCCATACCAAATAAATGTTACAAAGGGTTTCCACCATAGCCTTATTTGCCAACGGCCATCATCATTTTGCTTGCCTAGCACAGCATATAATTGCCCATTCCAGCGCGTCATAAGCGCTGCTTCACTGGTCTCTTGTTGTGGCTTAAAGAATAATCTTTGCTCTGGATTTAATATCACTGCTTTTGGGTTACGTTCTTTCGTTTTACTCACCGATAACTGCGCTTGCATCGCCACCCAATTTTCACCGATAGAAGGAGAAACATTAGATAATTTCACATCCCAACCCGCTATTTCGCTTGTTTCGCCAATTTCAACAGACCTCAGCAATTGGGTGCTATAACCACTCTCTGCCGCCATACCAAAAGCACTCACGGCTATACCAAAATGCGCAACCACCATCGCGTAAACAGGCATAGGTGTACGCAGTAAATTACGTCCAATAAGCGGCATGAAGCTAGCAACGGCTAAAGCTGCCGCTAAAGCTAATGCAATTGTTGAGAATATAGGTGTCTGCGGAGATAAAATAATCGTAATGACCAATATCGCAACCGCAATAACAGCCGATACAAGAGTTTTTTTACCAATACGCCCAAGATTATCTTTGCGCCAACGCAGCAAAGGACCAGCCCAAAGCAATATCATGAGCAAAAACACAAAAGGAAGCGTTGCTTTATTAAAATAAGGAGGGCCAACAGAAATCTTCTCATCAGCCAAACCTTCGGCAAATAATGGAAATAATGTTCCCATAAATACAATCGCTAAAATCGATACTAAGATTATATTATTGGCAACGATTGATCCTTCACGGCTTGTAATTTGGAATATCTTGCCTTGCTTTACTTGGTTCATACGCAGCGCATATAATATCAAAGCGCCTGAGATGTTAATCACCATCAATCCCAAAATAAAAGCGCCGCGTTCTGGGTCGACTGCAAAGGCATGAACGCTCGTCAATATGCCTGAGCGCACCAAGAAAGTCCCCGCCATCGACATGGCAAAACCTACCAGAGCCAATATGATAGTCCAAGACCGCAAAGCATCACGCGTAGCCATTACCGCAATCGAATGAAGTAATGCGGTTGCCGCAATCCATGGCATGAGCGATGCGTTTTCAACGGGGTCCCAGAACCACCAACCACCCCAGCCTAGCTCATAATAGGCCCAATAGCTCCCAGCCGCGATACCGAGTGTCAAAAATATCCAAGATAATAATACCCAAGGACGCATAGCGCGCGCCAGAGCAGAATTAATCTGGCCGCTGATCAAACCTCCAATTGCGAATGAAAAAGCAATAGAAAGCCCAACATACCCTAAATATAGCGTCGGCGGATGGAAGGCCAAACCAATATCTTGCAGTAAAGGATTAAGCCCCGCCCCTTCTATTGGTGCAGGAGATAAACGCTCAAATGGGTTAGATGAAAATATTAAAAATGCATAAAAGCCAATAGACACAAATGCTTGCACCATCAGTGTGGCAATATAACTTCTCTCATCAAGCCGCTTTTCAAAAAAGGCAATAGCCGATCCTGACATCGCCATGACACTGACCCACAACAGCATAGAACCTTCATGATTGCCCCATGTGCCCGCAAATTTAAATATCCAAGGTTTATCCAAATGACTATTCTTAGCAACCAATAGAACCGATAAATCTGTTTTGAGAAACAGCAATATTAATATCAAAAAGGAGGTCATGCACAATATACCTTGCATGATGGCAACGGCTTTGATCAATTTGATAAGATCAAGCCTATTATCCTTTAGGCTGAATAGTGAAGCCGTAAATTGTAAAAATGCGAGGGCAAAGGCGAGCCAAAGCGCAATTAAGCCCAATTCAGCGATCATTGTACCACCGATTTTTCTAATGTATCTCTATTATTCAAATCAACATCCTGCAATTCGCGCGGCACATAATTTTCATCATGTTTAGCGAGCAAATTATCTGCAACGAACAGACCATTATCATCAAGCCGACCATCAGCCACCACACCGCTACCTTCAACGAATAAATTGGGCGTTACCCCTTTAAATATAACATCTTGTTCGGCGCCGCTATCTTGAACAATAAAATTCGTCGTCACTCCATCATCGGCAATATTGATAGAACCAACTTTCACCTGTCCACCCAGCCGAATAGCTTGTCCGGGTTTCACTTCCTCTTTTTCCAGCGTAGTGGGCGTATAAAAATATGACGCCTCATCACTTAGCGCCGAAATAGCAATTAATGTTGCCGCAATTAAACCTGCGACAGCCAATAAAGCCAATAATAATCTTTGATGTTTTGGTTTCATGAATTATCTTTTAAGTCCTGCAAGACTTTCTCGGCTCTACTCATTGTAATATAGCTGTTAATAGATAATCCGCCCATTAATAGCGCAGAAATAATATAGCTTGCGATAATAAGGTTTTCGACTGTCATTGCGCATCCTCATTATTATCATCGGCCAAACGGCGCATCCGTGCTTCGATTTTAATCTGTGCCAGTGCGCCGCGCATACGCATAAAAACAATAGCGGTAAACATAAATGTAAAGCCCAAGACAGAAATAAATAATGGTCCCAAATAAACACCATCAATACTCGATCCTGTTAATGTGATGCTAGCCTCTTGGTGATGGCTTTCCCACCAAACAACCGATCTGTTAATTATCGGAATGTTAATCGCACCAATAATTCCAAAAACAGCAGTCACACGGCTTGTTTGCCCTTTATCGCTGCTTGCATTGGCCAATGCGATATAACCAAGATATAGGAAAAACAATACCAGGACCGAAGTTAAACGGCCATCCCATACCCACCAAGCTCCCCATGTCGGCTTGGCCCACAACGATCCAGTAATGATACAAAGCGCTGCGAATATAGCGCCAGCGGGGGCTATCGCTCGCGCAGCAATACTTGCAAGGGGATGGCGCCAGACCAATTGTGCAATGCTAGAAATTGCGATGCCCGTCCAGCCACCAATCGCAAGCCACGCAAAAGGAACATGGATAAAAATAAATTTAACCGTGTTACCAAGCAAGCGTTCATCAGGCGAGAATAATATACCCCATGTGCACGCACCAACAACCAAGATTAAACCCACATAAAATAATATTGGGGTTAATGGCCTAGCGATCTCTAAAAAGCGTGTGGGGTTAGCAAAACGATGAATCATATATGTCTTTCTTGACGACGCATAGCATCACAATTCCACTAATCCAATGGATGATTTCTATAAATCTAATGCATAGTTTGCAATGCTAAATATCGAAAAATGCATCAACAACAGAGGTTGACATCAATTATAGATAATTTAACGGCCAATCATACGCACAGCCATTTTATCGGCTATTTCTGCAGAAGGTGTTTTTTCCGCGTGACTCTCATCCCATATTTCTTTGAGACGAACAGGGATATTATCTATCTTCTCATATACTTGATCAACGCTTTTATCACCCAATATTTCCATACCAACGTTAATGATACCACCAGAATTGATCACATAATCAGGTGCATATAATATATCACGATCAAACAATGCCTTTGCATCATCTTTACTAGCAAATTGGTTATTCGCACCGCCCGCGACAGCAGAAACCTGTAAATTAGCAATACTCTTGCTATCCAATATACCGCCTAGCGCATTTGGGCTAAATATATCCGCTTTGACAGTCAATATATCGTTAAGACCGCAGGTCTGCGCCCCTAATTCTTGAGCCAATTCATTCAATCTGCTTTCATTGACATCTGATAATGTAAGTTTCGCGCCATCTGCGGCTAACAGGCGTGCCAATCCACCGCCTACACTTCCAACGCCCTGTATTGCAACATGCACGCCTTCCATGCTATTTACACCAAGACGATATTGCGCCGTAGCTTTCACACCTAAATATACGCCTTTGGCTGTATATGGCCCAGGATCGCCTCCCACACTACCTTGTTTGGTAACCGGTAATCCAGCAACATATTTCGTTTCTTTGGACAGGCTCACCATATCCATGTCACTCATACCAACATCCTCAGCGGTATAATATTGACCGCCTAATGTTTCAATAGCACGACCAAAAGCTGCAAGCATTTGAGGTGTTTTATTGCGCGCACTATCCGCCAATATTACAGCTTTACCGCCGCCAAGCGGCAAACCTGCTAGTGCATTTTTATAACTCATTCCTCGTGAGAGGCGCAGAACATCTTTGACTGCAGAATGCGTATCAGCATAATGCCAAAATCTAGTGCCACCAGCAGCTGGCCCCAAATGTGTGGAATGCAGAGCAATGATTGCTTTGAGGCCCGTTTTTGGATCATCAAAAAAATGCACCGATTCATGCGCATCATAATCGGCTATTTCCCACATTGTGGTCATTATTATCTCCCAACCCTGCTCAAATCATGGGCATATGCAAAATATTGACACAGAATCAAAATTTCAAAAATGCGTAATAATATTACAAACCCACTTTGTCAGCTATTTTATGCAAAATTTCAAAAATAGCAGCTTAATATCAAATTGGGATGATGGGGCGATCGAGGGGTCTCGAACCCCCGACCTCCGGTACCACAAACCGGCGCTCTAACCAACTGAGCTACGATCGCCATCACAAGAAGACTCATCTTCAAGATCGGCCTCTTAAAAGCACTAACAGCTAAAGGTCAAGAAAATTGAGCTACAAGATATAAAATGCATCTTTCAATGCCTATTTATCATGCTAATCATAATATATGAGCTTTAAAAATATATTATCATATCGCCCAGGGCCCGGCATGCTTGTAACAGCCGCCTTCATAGGCCCCGGAACAGTAACAGCAGCCTCTATGGCAGGAGCAAATTTTGGCTATGCTTTGCTTTGGGCTCTAATCTTTGCAACCATAGCAACCATTATATTGCAATCATTTGTCACACGTATCACATTGGTAAGCGGTCAAGCCTTAGGACAAGTGATATTATCATCATTTCAGTCTAGTTCAGCCAAAATTGCGACGATCATCTTATTATTCTCCGCTTTGCTCATCGGCAACGCCGCCTATGAGGCAGGCAATATTAGCGGTGCTGCACTTGGATTAAACACATTAATGGGGAATCTTTTATCCGAAAACTCTCTCTCCATATTATCACCAGCCAATATCATAGGTTTGTTTATTTTAGCGCTCTTATTCATTGGAAAGATTGAGAGAATCACACAATTTTTAATCTTCTTAGTTGTGGTCATGAGTCTATCATTTTTGACTATATTTTTTATAACGCGCCCTGATATCACGGGACTATTAAGCGGATTGATCCCGACAATACCAAATGAGGGTATCTTTACCGCAATTGCGCTAATTGGTACCACCATTGTACCTTATAACTTATTTTTACATGCATCTAATGTTCGCAAAAAATGGAGCATTGAACAACTTGATGAAGCCAAAACAGAGAGCGCCATTTCTATTGGTATTGGCGGACTAGTCTCCATCGCTATATTGGCATCAGCGGCCAATATCTTCTTTGTCAACTCGCTGGAGATAACAAGTTTGAGCGATATGGCTGTACAAGTGGAACCTTTATTTGGTGAATTTGCAACCCAAGCATTGGCTATAGGCCTATTGGCTGCTGGTTTAACATCAGCACTCACCGCTCCGCTCGCCACAGCCTATATCGTGACAGAAATCTGGCAAAGCGATAATGAAAAGCAGCATAACATACGCTTTAAAAGCATAGCTGCTGCCATTGTAATTATTGGAATGCTAGTATCTATGTTCCAGATCAAACCGCTCGAGATTATTCTTTTTGCCCAAGTTGCTAATGGTCTATTGCTGCCATTTGTAGCAATATTTCTCGTCAAAATATCAGCCGATAAAAATATTATGGGTAGCTATTGTAATAGCCATATCCAAAATATTGCAGCTATTATCATTTTATTGATATCGATAGCACTTGGCTTGCGCCTTATTTTAAGGGCTAGTGGAATTATGCCATGAGCTTATTAATCGATCTTAATAGCGACTTAGGGGAAATGCCTGATCCACTCTCACGCCAGCGTGACATTGACATATTATCGATCGTTAGTAGCTGCAATATTGCTTGCGGAGGACATGCTGGCGATGAAGAAAGTATGCGTTTAATGATTATACATGCCGCAAAAAATAAAGTACGCATTGGGGCGCATCCATCTTATCCTGACAAAGAAAATTTTGGCCGACAATCTATACAAATTGACGCTATTACTTTGCGCAATTCATTGCATCAACAGATTAGCACTATTATCACCATTGCAAAAGAAGAATCCGAGCGCATTACCTATGTAAAGCCTCACGGTGCGCTTTATAATGATTGCGCCGATGATACAGCTCTTGCACAAATATTGGTTCGAGTGATCAAAGACACCGATAATGGTTTATCAATAATGGGATTGCCCAACAGCCAATTAGAAAAGGCCGCACAAGAGCATAATATAGGCTATATCGCAGAAGCCTTCATTGATAGACGTTATACTTTAAATTCCAGATTACAGAGCCGCAGTAAAGAAGGCGCTGTTATTACCGATAAAGAGCAACAAAGATTGCAAACATTAGCATTGATAAAAGGTCATCCCATCACGACAGCAGAAGGAAAACAAATCTCCATAAAAGCGCAAAGCCTATGTATGCATTCTGATAGCCCAGATGCTCTTGCCAATGCAGAGTATATTCGCGCCATAATTATTGAAAATAATATTGAGATTAGAGCCTAATATGAATGCAGATAATATCTTCATCTATGAAGACCATGCACGCATTACTATATTGGACGACATAATGCGCCAACGACTATCCACTGCATTATTAGAAACAAGAGAATTCGAAGAAGTCGTTCTTGGCATTGAAGAATTATGCGTAAAATTTGACCCTGAATATATTAATGATAATGAAGTTAAATATCTGATTAGCCAGCACTTAAAAAGCCGTAATCATGACACTATAAGTTCGCCAAATCATCATAGATTAGATATATCATTTGATCATAGTCATGCGCTTGATATCAATCATGTAGCGCATATAATGGAGATGAATGAAGCAGAATTTCAAAATTGGTTTTTACAACAGAGATTCCGTGTACAGATGATGGGATTTCAACCTGGCTTTGTCTATTTATCTCATGATATCGATGCACCAGAAATAAAGCGTTTGAATATTCCTAGAGCTAAAGTTGCGGCTGGTAGTATCGGCTTTTTAGGAACAAGTGCCTGTATCTATGCCCATGATGGTCCAGGCGGTTGGCCCATTATTGGTAAAGTCAAAAACAATATTTTTGACACTGCAAACACACCACCGAACCTCTTAAACAGCGGTGATAACATCATATTCCATTTATCATGATAGAAATAGTTGATATTGGTCTATTGGCGAGCATACAAGGCAAAGCCTATCGCGGTAGTCGCCACTTAGGCATGCCATTATCGGGCGCTGCCGATCCGCTTACCATGGGTATCGCCAACACATTAGCAGGCAATGCTTATGATTGCGCTTCAATTGAATTCTCTATTTTAGGCGGTGCTATAAAAGCTCATCATGATATGCATGTTGGAATCACGGGGCCCATTAAACAGGTCAGTATCAATGGTAATGATTATGACCATCATAAAAGTATATCACTAACCGCTGGTGATATATTAATGATCGAAGCATTACCCGCAGGGGCCAACATTTACATGGCCGTTCATGGCGGATTAGAAGCCGATCAGCATTGGAATGGAAACTCTACATTTACACCTGCTAAAATAGGCGGTCATAGAGGGAGAGCGCTACAAAAAGGTGACGTGCTGAAGGTTAACACTGGTATAAAAACAGATATTAACAAATTATATTTAATGCATACGCTTCCTGAAAAATATAGAATGCAATATGGGCATCACCATATCATTCGCATATGTCCTTATACTGATGCACTAGGTCAGCAACTTTGCGATGCTCCATGGAACGTTGGCAGACAAGGCAATCGCATTGGTTATGCCTTAGACGGTGATCAAAATATCATTTCCCCGCCACATATGAGCAAAAGCGTGGCCGTTTTCACGGGACATATCCAATGCCCGCCCAGCGGTGCACCTTTTTTGCTAGGACCAGATGCACAAACTACGGGAGGGTATCCGCTTATTGGCCATGTCATCCGTGCAGATCGGCATATCATCGGTCAAATTAAAAGCAGCGATAAGATAAGCTTTATAGCAAATAAACCCCACGAGGCACGCAGGGTTTATCAACAAAAATTAAAAATGTGGCGGGACTATATTCCCGATTTACACTTGGATTAACAAAGCAAATTATTTTTTCAGGCTAAGGCCACCAAAACGTTTGTTAAAGCGTGCAACCTGACCACCGCTATCTAGTAAACGATTGTTACTGCCAGTCCACGCTGGATGAGACGTTGGGTCAATATCGAGTTGCAATGTTTCGCCTTCGCTGCCCCATGTTGAGCGGGTTTCAAAAACGGTTCCATCTGTCATTTGAACCTTGATCATGTGATAATCAGGGTGAATATCTTTTTTCATTTTATCTGCTCCAAAATAGGCTGGTTCCAACCAGACCATAGCATTGATCGAAAAAGCCCATTAGCGTCGATTGATTAAGCTTGCAAGCCTTAGTGACACTATATGTGAATTATTCTGGTGGATCGGCAATCATGGCGGTAAAATTAGCCTCAGCAGCAACGCTGTCTCCTAGCATTGCTTTTCCTGCAAATTTGCATACCTTTGTGCGTTTCTGCACAAATTCTACATCCAAATATAACAGGCATCCAGGTTCAACGGGCATTCTAAACTTAGCACCGTCAATCGCCATGAAATATACCAATTTATTAGTATTCGCTATACCTAGGCTTTCTAGTGCCAATATGCCTGCAGCCTGTGCCAATGCCTCAATAATCAAAACACCTGGCATAATTGGCCTGCCTGGGAAATGTCCCTGGAAAAAACCTTCATTCATACTAACGGCTTTTACCGCGCGTATTTTTTGGTCAACTTCAATGGATTCAACGCGATCAACAAGAAGCATGGGATAGCGATGCGGTAGCGCCGCCATCACACGCTTGATGTTATAATTATCATAATCCGAAGACATTAAAATTAACGACCTGTCGGTTGTTGACTTGCAGGTTGTTGTGCTTGAGCTGGTTGTTGTCCCTGCTGCGCTTGAGCTGCTTGTTGCGCCAAAGCTGCACGAATTTGCTGTACTTGCTGATATAGAGCCTGTGTAGGTCTATCTGGCTGCCAACCTTGCGGCACATTGGTATTCGCGAAAGGCACCAAAGCATTTAACTTAGTAATAGCATCTTGGCTAATATTTATAACCTCTTTGTTTAAATCAAGGCCTTCTTTCGCATATAAAATCGAACCTTGTGCAATAAGCATATCGACATTTTTTTCCGTAATCACTTGCTGAACAGCAGAAGAATATTGCAATGCAACTTGCTGAAGAGCAAACATTTGTGATAATGCAATAGGCACTGATAAATTATCAATAGCATTATTTTCTGCCTCAATCTGCTGCATAACAGTTGGATTAGCATCTCGCTCTTGTTGCGATAATCTATTGTCATTATTAACATCTAATTGTTTGCTTAATTCTACGACGCGATTTTCACGGCCTGTAATTTCATCAAACTGCGTTTTAAATGTTGTTCTAATTTGCGTATAAGCATCGGTCAGTGCCTTAGCACTCGCAATTGTGCCCTCGCGGCTTACTACGGCAATATTGTTGATTTGTGCATAAGCAGTCGATGTTAAAACCGAACTTCCCGCAATAATTGCAGACGCCATAAGCGCTTTTTTAAATAATTTAGTCATTAAAATTGTGTCCCTACATTGAATGAGAATGATTTAATATCGTCGCCTTCTACGCTTGTTAGAACGCGCGCTAAATCAATACGAAATGGTCCAAATGGTGAATTCCAATTAACACCAATACCAACGGCAACTCTTGGTCTTGCCGAATCCCCTACAAAACTTTCAACAAATTGCAGTGCCTCTACACCCATAGTACCATCTGCATTAAGATTATCTACACCTGTCTGTACAAGACCATTTGCATCAACGGTACGAAATAGAGGTTGGCCTGTTACTGGATCCATCAAATTAACCGATTGTAAAATAGGTGTTGTTACACCAAATACGGCACCTACATCAGCAAATATAGAAGGTCTAATACCCAATCCAGAGGCCCCTGCTCCTAGAGGGATATTAAGCTCTGCTCTCGCTAGGTAAAATGCTCTACCGCCGATAGCATCATCTTGTATATTATCACGATTAATAATCGGATCGTTAATGGGATTACCAGCACCATCTATGCCTGATTGGAAAAATGTTCTTAAAACGCGGGGGCCAACACCGCGAATATCAAAGCCTCTGATTTGTCCTTCACCTAAGAAGAATCTGTCGGTCAAACGAACATCATCGGTCCCTGGACCTACCGAACTCCTATCTTCCAACGCTTGAATATAACCGCCTTCCGCTTTTAAAGAGAAGATAAAATTACTGCGGCCAATACGCCAATATTTATCACCCTCCACGCGTGTACGGATAAAGGCAACACTGCCCCCCAAACCAGCAACGTCTTGGCTCAAGGTTATGCTATGTCCTCTTGTTGGCCTAATTCTATTATCGCGCGTATCGTAAAGGAATGAATACCCAAGCGAAGAAGTAGTCCGCTGGCCTATATTATCACATAAAAACACGCCGGCTCGCAATGGATCACATTCCAAATCACCATCACCATCAATATCGCTAAAGAATTGACCTTGATTTAACGTCACATCATCAACACTTAAATTATAACGCAGTTGGAAGAATAAAAATTCATTAATCGGCACACCAGTAGAAACCCTGAAACCAGTCGTTAATTGTTCAAAGGTGGTGTTACGTTCATTGTTGAAAAAGTTGAAACTGTTCAAATCACGCCTGAATACATCGGCACTTAAAGATATAGAGCGGTCAAACAAAAATGGCTCAGTAAAACCTGCCTCAATAGAATTTGTGAATTGGGACACTTGTACACTGGCCCGTAATTGTTGACCTTTACCACGAAAGTTTCTCTGCCTTACAGAGCCTTGAAAAATAAAATTCTCAATACTGGAAAAACCAGCTGATAATGACAGTTCGCCAGTATTGCCATCTTCTACATTGGCAATCAAAACGATACGGTCTGTATCACTACCTTGTTCTTGTTCAATTTCAAAACCCTCTTGGAAGAAACCAAGCGACCTTATTCTATTGGTAGAGCGCGATAGATTAAAGCTATTAAAAGCATCCCCTTCATTCAAACGGAACTCGCGGCGCACCACTTTATCTTGTGTCAATATATTACCATTAATATCGATACGTTCAACATAAACACGCTGGGTTTCCGCAACCTCAAAGGTAATGTTCATAGTTTTCGTTTCGCGATCAGGCATAAAGTCTGGGTTAACTTCCGCAAAGGCATAGCCGAATAAACCAGCACCTTCAGTTAAACTTTCAACTGTATCTTCAACAACTTGCGCATTATACCAATCACCTTCGCGCGCCCTTAAGTTTGAAGACAATAATTCAGAACTAAAGTCACGAATTTTACTATCGACTTTGACTTCCCCGAATTTATAGCGTTCGCCTTCTTCCACAACGAATGTTAATATGAAGTCACGTTTATCAGGAGTTAATTCTGCAACAGCTGAGATAATCCGAAAATCGGCGTAACCCTCTTGCAGATAAAATTGGCGCAACTGAATCTGGTCAAATGCAAAACGATCTGGATCATAAGTAGTAGAAGAACTTAAAAAACGTTTTGCCCGTGCTTGTTTGGTGACCAACTCACCGCGGACCTTATTGTCAGAAAAAACAGTATTACCAATAATATTAATCTGACGGACCTTTGATTTTGGCCCTTCATTTATTTCAAACACAACGTCAACACGATTTTGCTCTAACTGCACCAATTTCGGTTCCGCAGTAGCCGCAAAACGTCCTTTACGCTTATAAAGTTCCGTAATACGAGCAACATCGGCCCTCACTTTTGAGCGCGAGTAAATTTGGCGCGGCGCTAGACGAATTTCTGGTTGCAAATCATCATCTTTTACCCGCTTATTACCTTCCACTATTACCCTGTTAATGATTGGGTTTTCACGGATTTCAATAACAACAGCGCCATTATTATTCTTGATACTAGCATCTGCGAATAATTCAGTCGCATATAAATCTTTTAAAGCGGTATCGGCGCGTTCTTGTGTCCATTGTTCGCCTTCGCGCAATTTCACATAGGTTTTAACCGTGGTAGGTTCCAGCCGCTGAATACCAACAACTGTGATAGAACGAATAATATCTTGCTGCGATGCTGCCTGACTTGCCGCAGTTTCGTTTGCCGCAGTTTCACCAACAGGTATCTCTTGTGCATATATTGGTGAATGAGCAAGAGAACCAGCTGCTAAACCCGTCATAATATATGCTGCTGCCGATTTTATATTAATATTCTTTCGAACTTTTAACGCAGTAGAAGCCATTAATATATTTTTGGCCAACTTATTCTTCATAAAACAAATCTCTCACTCTATCGTTATCTGACTATAACCTTACAGATAATGATATTTTTCAATATTTTATCAAATATAAAAAGGCCGCGATCATATGCAAACTTCTTATCAAGATAATAACTGACAAAAATTCCTTATTATGGCAACTCCCTGCCCTATGAAACCCTCGTAATCAAGCAATCATTACAAACTCACCAATATTTGCCGCCTTTATATTCCAAAACGCTTAGAACATCTAAAAAAGGCCAAATGATGACAAGTCATTAAATGTTACCATGACCATAAATCCAACAACCACTATGAACCCAACCTTAAAGAACCATTCTTGAATAGCAGGTGTAACTGGTTTTCCTATAATTGCTTCCACCCCATACATTAGTAAATGCCCACCATCGAGCATCGGGATTGGCAGCAAGTTGATGAACCCTAAATTAATTGAAATAAGGGCAATAAGAGAAATATACGCCAAAAGACCCAGCGCAAAGCGCTCTCCAGACACTTTGGCTATTTTCAATGGCCCTCCTAATTCTTTTACTGAACGCTTCCCTGTGATAATTTGACCTAATGATTTAAAGGTAAGGCGAATAATATTAGCAGTTTCAATTGTCGCCAAAACTGGAGCTTCTATAATTGATACAGGCTCTAAAACAGGGGCAATCGGCATAACACCCAACAACCCTAACCGGGCCTCATTACCATATTCATCTTTGACGATTTGTTCACCCATACGACCAGTAAATATCTGATTTGCTTCATTCCTCTTAATATTGATTTCAACGTCTTCATTTGGAATGATGGATAATTCACGGGCCAATTCACTATAGCTATCAATCGATATGCCATTCACTTCGATAATTTCATCGCCTTTTCGCAACCCCATTTTTTCAGCAGCAGAAACTGGTTCAATAGATTCAATAATCGCAGGCGTCGATGGGTTTCCATAAACGACATAAAAGCCCGCTATAATTAATATTGCGAATAGAAAATTAACCGCTGGTCCAGCAAAGACTATAGCCGCTCTCTGCCATAATTTTTTGGACTGAAAGGTTTGATTTTTCTCACGTTCAGATAGGTTTTGCCAATTTGGATCTTCACCGCCAGCAGCCCCCATATCTCCTGCAAACTGCACATAGCCGCCTAGCGGTAAAGCTGCCACTCGCCATAATGTACCTCTTTTGTCAACGCGCCCATAAATTTGCGGACCAAAGCCTACAGAGAATTTTTCAGCCTTTACGCCGCACCAACGGCCCACAAGATAATGCCCCAATTCATGAATGATAACCAATATACCAATCATGATGACAAAAGCCAAAATAGTAATAATGGGATTAGGTGATGATAATGGCATATTCTATCCTATTACTTTATGCGTGAACACCCTTGCTTGGGTATCAACAGCCAATAAATCCCCCAAATTTTCTGGTATAGCGGGGCTATACTGATTTAATATTTTATCGCAAGTCATTGCTATATCCAAAAATGAAATTCTTTTATCCAAAAATGCAGCAACTGCAACTTCATTAACTGCGTTTAATATCGCAGGTTTGGCGCCGCCTTCTGCTATGGCATCATGGGCAAGTTTCAAAGCAGGAAAGCGTTCATAATCTGGCACTTCAAAATCTAACCTAGATATATGGGCTAAATTAAGCGGTTCACATTGCGTTTCCATGCGTTCTGGCCAGGCCAAAGCGCTAGCAATAGGAATGCGCATATCGGGAGAACCAAGCTGTGCTATAGTTGATCTATCATGATATTCGACCATCGAATGAATAACCGATTGCGGATGCACCAATATGTCTATCTTATCTAATCCAATGGGAAACAAATGATAGGCCTCAATATATTCAAGACCTTTGTTCATCATCGTGGCAGAATCGATGCTGATTTTTGCACCCATCGACCAATTGGGATGCGCAACCGCCTGTTCTGGTGTAACATTTTTCATTTGATCATAAGAAAAGGTGCGAAATGGGCCGCCGCTAGCAGTCAGTGTCAATTTGCGCACTTGGTCAAGGCGCCCCCCCGCCAGACATTGGAATAGCGCATTATGTTCGCTATCTACTGGTAATAATGTAGCGCCAGACTGTTGCACAGCGGCCATCATAATTGATCCTGCTGAGACCAGAGACTCTTTATTCGCTAATGCTACTGTCTTGCCGCGTTCAATAGCCGCTAATATCGGTTCTAAACCCACGCAACCAACAATGGCTGCCATAGTCCAATCGCTATCAATTTTTGCGGCATCAACCAGAGCTTTCGCACCTGCTGCTACCTCTATGTCATAGCTTTTCAGAGCAGCTTCTAATGCAGGAAGATAGCGCTCGTCAGCAATCACAGCTAGTTTTACCGAAAATTCAATCGCCAATGATGCAAGTTTTTCAACATCACTATTGGCGGTTAACACCAAAATATCATATTTGTGCGGTTCAAGGCGTATTAAATCCAATGTAGATGTACCGACAGAACCCGTCGCACCAAATATTGAAACACTCTTTACGCGAGATTGGTCCTGAGAAATCATCCGTTAATATTATTCCAAAGTAGCGGAATATGTAGCAAACCCATAGCAAAGAATACTGCCAATATACCGTCTGCACGATCCAAAAGCCCACCATGTCCTGGGATGAGAGTACCGCTGTCTTTTTTGCCTGCCTTACGTTTCATCCAGCTTGCAAACAAATCTCCAAGCTGTGCAACAATTGCCAACGTCGCACCCGATGCAAAGGCCATATACCAGAGCGCACTATTATTTTGCACCGAATATAGCATCCAAACCAAGCCCGCGGCAATCATACCTCCAATAAGACCAGACCATGTTTTGCCGGGACTTATGGCAGGCGCTAATTTCTTACCACCAAATTTTCGGCCACTAAAATAAGCACCGACATCGGTTGCTACTACTACGAGTAATAGCATCAACGTCGGGATATAACTTATATCTTTTAAGCGAAAGTAGATGAGCATAAAGGTTGCAAAACCAATATAAATAACGCCAGCCGCAAGCCATATATTGGTCTTTATTTTGCTGAGATGAAAAGCATCAGATATATTTTTCCATTCCCAAAATGTTGCTGCTCCAACAATTGTAGCAAAAATTGCAAAAATTGCACCGCCAACCCAAAGCGCAAAAACGGATATTACTGCCATAATCACGCCAGAAAAAACCCGTAATTTTAAATCCGACTTGTTGGTTGCTGCAACGCCCTGATCATTATCATCCTTATTATCGCTCATAATTAATTCCTAGCGTCCCCCATAGCGCCGATCACGCGCAGCAAAATCTTGTAAGGCATCTTCTAACTGTTCATGTCCAAAATCAGGCCATAATATATCGGTAAAATAAAATTCTGCATAAGCACATTGCCATAGCATAAAATTGGAAAGCCTGCGTTCCCCAGATGTACGAATCAGCAAGTCTAGCGGCGGTAAACCAGCGGTATCAAGCATGGATTCAAACATCTTTTCATCAATATGCTCTGGCGCAATCTCACCATCTTTGCTCATCATTGCAAGGCGCTGCGTCACTCGCAACAATTCGTCTTGCGCACCATAATTCAGCGCCACTGCTAAAGTCGTTTTACCATGTGCTGTTCTTGCAATCGCATCGTCAATCATATCAACAATATCTGGTGCCAATGCTTTATAATCACCAATCACTTTTAGCCGTACATCATTAGCGACAAATTCTTCTAAATCGCTTTTGATATAATTACGCAAGAGCATCATTAAATCATTAACTTCACTCTCAGGCCGCTTCCAATTTTCAGAAGAAAAAGCGTAAATAGTTAGCGCTTCTAAACCTAATGCCCCAGCAGCGCGTACTGTTTTACGCACTGCCTCTACGCCATTTTTATGCCCCATAGCGTGCGGTAAAAAACGTTTCTTTGCCCAACGTCCATTACCATCCATAATGATAGCAACGTGCCGCGCTCCATGCCAAGGAAGGGCGTCATCATCATGGGCAGCCTCTTGATCAGCCGCATCCTTATTATCGAGAGGCGGCTCACCTATCACTGTGTTAAAATTTCTTTCTCTTTGGCCGCTGACGCTTCATCAACCTGAGTAATATGATCATCGGTTAATTTTTGAACTTCGGCAGAAAAGCGCTTGGCTTCATCTTCGCCTATTTCTTTTTCATCGGCCTTAATCATGTCCATGCCATCGCGGCGTACATTGCGAATGGCGATGCGGGCTTTTTCAGCATAGCTGCTAGCAAGCTTGGCCAATTCTTTACGGCGTTCTTCGGTCAAATCAGGAATGGGTAAGCGAATAAGTTGACCATCCGATATAGGGTTGAGGCCTAAACCAGCACTACCGATGGCTTTTTCAACAGGCGTTACATTTGATTTATCCCAAACTTGTACCGAAAGCATCCTTGGTTCAGGTGCAGAGACAGTGGCCACTTGGTTGAGCGGCATCATTGCCCCATATACCTCAACCGTCACTGGGTCTAAAAGCGTTACATTGGCTCGGCCTGTGCGCAGACCCGCAAGGTCTCCTTTGTAAGATGTTACAGCGCCTTGCATACGGCGTTCTAAATCAGCCTTATCATATTGCGGCATATTAATTCCTCTCGGTTTGGACAATAGTGGACGTACCTGATCCTGCAAGCACTGATGCTAAATTCCCTTGTTCTCTAATTGAAAATACAACAATTGGAATATCATTATCGCGGCACAGCGCAACTGCGCTCGCATCCATAACACGCAAATTGTCAGCAAGCACACGGTCAAAGCTAAGCGTTTCATAACGTGTTGCCGATGAATCCGTTTTTGGGTCGGCATTGTATACGCCATCAACGCTTGTGCCTTTAAACAATGCATCACACTTCATTTCAGCCGCGCGCAAAGCTGCGCCGGAATCTGTTGTAAAATAAGGACTACCGACGCCTGCTGCAAAAATAACCACACGCCCTTTTTCCAAATGCCGTTCTGCACGCCTGCGTATTACTGGCTCGCAAACCGCATCCATCTGTATGGCCGATTGTACGCGCGTGGTAACGCCCAATTGCTCTAGCGCATTTTGCATCGCTAGTGCATTCATAACCGTGGCGAGCATACCCATATAATCGGCTTGGGCGCGGTCCATGCCTTTGGCGGCTCCTGCCATTCCGCGAAATATATTACCGCCGCCAATAACCAAACAAATTTCTAAACCAGTATCTTTTGCGGCTTTAACTTCCTCAGCCATACGGCTGACTGTGTCTGGATCAATGCCGAATTGTCCCGTTCCCATCAATGCTTCACCTGAAAGCTTGAGCAAAATACGGTTAAACTTATTTGCGGTCATGTAGACACCCCCATAGAATCACTATTTCATATTGCATAAGGCAGATATGACTATGGCGCAAAGCTATAAAAGCCTTGCGCCATATCGCAAAGTAAAAGCGAACAAAAATTCGCTAAACTCCTATATATTTTAATTTCCAGCTACAGCAGCAACTTCAGCAGCGAAATCCTCTTCTGCTTTTTCGATGCCTTCACCCAATTGGAAACGTACATAATCGACCAACTTAATGTCTTTACCAGCTTCTTTTGCAGCATTGGTAACAACATCAGCAATAGGAGTTTTATTATCGATAACAAAGAGTTGCGATAATAATGCATTTTCTTTGGCAAACTTCTTCATCGCACCTTGGACCATTTTTTCAACAATCTCAGCGGGCTTTCCAGATTCTGCAGCTTTTTCTGTTGCAATCGCTTTTTCACGATCAAGCATATCTTGGTCTAAACCATCGGCATCCAATGCTAATGGGAAAGCCGCTGCAATATGCATAGCAAGCTGCTTACCAAGGGCAGATAATGTCGCTTCATCAGCTTCGCTCTCAAGCGCAACCAATACACCAATTCCGCCTAACCCTGTTGCTGCCGCATTATGCACATAAGATACCACAGCACCATTATTGACCGATAATGTTTTAACACGGCGTAATGATTGGTTTTCACCAATAGTCGCAATATTATTCGTCAATGTATCAGCAACGCTTGTTCCAGCGTCATATTCCGCTGCTGCGACGGCATCAATATCATTAGCACCAAGACCAAGGGCAATATCAGCGCATCGACTCACAAATTCTTGGAAGATATCATTTTTAGCAACAAAATCTGTTTCACTATTAATTTCTATCGCAGTGCCTTTGGTGCCATCAACAGCGACACCGACAAGGCCTTCGGCTGCGGTGCGGCTAGATTTCTTCTGTGCAGCAGCCAAACCTTGAGCGCGCAAATTATCAACAGCAGCCTCTACATCACCGTTAGTTTCAGCGAGCGCCTTTTTACAATCCATCATACCAGCGCCGGTTTTCTCACGAAGTTCCTTCACTGCAGCAGCTGTAATAGCCATAGTCATATTCCTTCTATTAAATTTGACGAAACGCAGGACAATTCATATCCCTGCGTTTCATTTCATATGGGTTAGGCGAAAACGCCTAAACAATTTTATGCTTTTGCTTCGTCTGTAGCAGGCTCATCTGCCTTTTTATCAGCAGGTGCGGCCTTAGCAGCTTTTTTCGCAGGAGCCTTTTTTGCAGGAGCCTTTTTTGCCGCTGGTTTCTTGGCCGGAGCTTCTGGAGCCGCCTCAACTGGAGTTTCAACTGAAGCTTCTGCCTCAACTGCTTCCGTCGCAGCTGCCACAGGTTCTTCTACTGCAACTTCAATCGCAGCTTCTACTGGTGGCTCGCTCATCGCACCCAAATCTTCTCCGCGTGCTTGCGCTGCTCCTTGATTACCCTTGCTTGATGCTGCTGCAATAGCGTCACAATAAAGACGAATAGCTCGGCTAGCATCATCATTGGCAGGAACAGGAAATGCAATACCAGAAGGATCAACATTTGAGTCCAATATAGCAATCACAGGAATGCCCAAAACATTGGCTTCTTTAATCGCTAATTCTTCTTTGTTTGCATCAATCACAAACATGACATCAGGAATACCGCCCATATCACGAATACCGCCAAGTGATAATTCAAGCTTGTCGCGTTCCCGTGTTAGCTGAAGAATTTCTTTCTTAGTAAGACCTGTAGTCTCGCCAGATAGCTTCTCTTCCAATTCCTTCATCCGTTTGATGGATTGTGAAATTGTTTTCCAATTGGTAAGCATTCCGCCAAGCCAACGGTGGTTCACAAAATGTTGACCCGATGCACGCGCTGCTTCTGCAACGGCTGTTTGCGCTTGACGCTTTGTACCAACCATCAAAACTTTACCGCCGCCTGAAACTGTGGAAGCCACAAATTCAAGTGCGCGCGCAAAAAGAGGAACGGTCTGTGATAAATCTAAAATATGGATACCGTTACGTGCGCCAAAAATATAAGGCTTCATACGTGGGTTCCAACGATGTGTTTGGTGGCCGAAATGCGATCCGGCTTCTAGCAATTGCTGCATTGTAACGACAGGTGCCGCCATGGTTATTCTCCTAATCCGGTTATACCTCTGGGATATGATGACCAAATTTCTTCAGCACCGGTATATATATACCCCATGTGGAATGATTGCGCGGTTAGAGATCATCGTGCCAAAGGTCAAGACAATTATGCATATATCCAGATAATACAATCTAAGAAACAGCTTACATAATCACAACCCATCTCTAAAATGGCGATAAGCGATTAGGATTTATATTAGATGATTTAGGATCATTCACATTGTAAAATACTCCATTACCATCGTTGCAAATATATTATTACAACCAATTATATCAACATTATGCCAACAGCTTTCCCACAGATTTATCATGAACTTAATCCATAATAGATATTAATTTTGTCGGTAAGAAAGTTTATTTAATAATATAAAACATTATTAATCAATAGTTTATAAAATATATCATTATTCTGTTGACTTATTATAATAAAAAGAACAAAACATAAACATAGATTATGAGTAACTTAATAATTCATTCACACGAAACAGTCGATATAATGTTTCTTAAGTCCAGAAGATTAGCCCCCAGCTAAGCTCATAATGAGATAGTTTAATATTTGGAGTTCGCATAATGACCATCGTTGCTTCTTTATTGTTTATAACAATAATCGCCTTTTCATTTTATACAATTTCGACATCACTCAAATCTTCCATGCCGCGAGTAGAAGAAATTATTCAATCCCGTAATCTTGCTTATGCAGTCACCCCCAAAATTCGCATTGGGAAAATTAAACATTATAAAGCATCAGCAAAAATTGCTTCTGCTCCAACCAACATCAAGCCTTTTACGCTAAATTTAACCCATAAAATGAACAGCGAATATAGTGCGCTCGATCAAGCAGCTTAATCTGTATCAATATTTTATATATCCAACGTCATTTGTGACATAGGTGCAAAACTTTTCCGATGATAAGGCGTAGGCCCAAATGTCTTAATCGCTTCCATATGCACCTTAGAACCATAGCCTTTATTTGATGCCCAACCATATTGCGGATATTTTTTATCCGCCTCTATCATGAGACGGTCACGATATTCTTTTGCAATGATTGATGCCGCCGATATATTAGCGTGCAGTGCATCACCGCCGATCACAAATTCTGCACTATAGTCCCATTGTGGCAATTTATTACCATCAACCAAAATATGATCAGGTCTCTGCTGTAGTCCATCAACCGCGCGTTTCATTGAAACCAATGTTGCTTGTAATATATTGATACGGTCAATTTCATCAGGTTCGGCCATACCGATAGCATAATCACAACCTTCAATTATCTGGGCTTCTAGTGCCGATCGTTTGATGGGCGATAATTTCTTACTATCGTCTAAACCTATGATATTATGATTATCTGGTAATATAACAGCCGCCGCCACTACAGGCCCCGCAAGAGGACCGCGCCCAGCTTCATCAACACCTGCAATGGTAATAGTTTTCATCATCGCTATATTTTTTGCGGCATCATATTTTGGGTACACCCATCGGGCCATGGCCTGCGCCAATATTGGGTGCGCATTGCAAGCTTGCACGAACATATTGCCGAGACTTTGCGATTGCATCTATCATGTCATCACCTTGCCCCATATAAGTTGCGATGGCCGATGATAGGGTACAGCCCGTACCATGATTATGCTCTGTTTCGATACGCTCGCCCTGCCAGCGCTGTATCTCTTCGCCGTCGCGTACCAGACGCTCGCTCAACACTCTTCCTTCACCATGACCACCTTTGATAAGCACATCACATGGATAGTCTTGCGGAGAGATGCTTTGCGACAAACGTTCATATTCGAGCAGATTAGGCGTCAATAATGTCACCGATTGCATCAAGGTTTCAAATGCTGCAATCCCGTCATCATTGACAAGCTCCGCACCGCTACTTGCCGCCATAACAGGATCAAATATAATCGGTAATGGGTCTAATTTCTCAATATATTGCGCAATCGCTAGAACGCTATCACGGCTACCAATCATACCAATTTTTATCGCATCCACTCCGAAGTCACGAACAACTGCATCAACCTGCGCTATCACTATATCAGCATCAATCATCTCAATAGCGGAAACACCCACGCTATTTTGTACCGTTATCGCGGTTACCGCTGTCATAGCATGTCCGCCAAGCTGTGTTATGGTTCTAATATCGGCTTGGATACCCGCACCACCACCACTATCAGATCCCGCTATTGATAATATACGCGCAATTGTCATTTGGCATTATATCTGCGTTTTTGAGATGCAGGATAATCTATCAATGCAGAGCCTAATCGCGTTGGTCTTTTGCACAATTCGCCGCCGCAATTGGGGCAAATATATCCCGTACGCGACGCGCAATCCGTACAGAAACTACATTCGAATGAACATATAACAGCATCCAAACTATCAGGATGTAAATCTCTTCCGCAGCTCTCACAATCTGGTCGCATCTCTAACATTATGCACCAACCGCAGCTACAGCCTCACAAATATCATCAACGACCTTATGAACGAGTGCCTCATCATCACCTTCTGCCATAACACGGATTACGGGTTCTGTGCCTGACGGCCGAATGACCAAGCGTCCATTATCTGCCAATGTTTCTTGCGCATCTGCTATCACTTTTTTAACATGTTCATCATCAAGTGGCTTTCCGCCATCAAAGCGCACATTTTTGAGCAACTGCGGAACAGGGTCAAACATATGTAATAATTCACTAGCTGGCTTTCCTGCTTCAACCAGAGCCGCGAGCACTTGCATCGCTGCAATGGTGCCATCACCCGTCGTAGCATGATCGAGCATGATCATATGGCCTGATTGTTCCCCGCCAGCATTAATACCCTTATCACGCATCATTTCGAGAACATAACGATCGCCCACTTTTGAACGATATAATTCTAAACCTTGTGATTGCAAATAACGCTCTAATCCCAAATTGGACATCACCGTTGCGACAATGCCGCCGCCAGTCAAAAGCCCTACTTTGCTCATTTGCGTTGCAATAAGCGCCATAATTTGATCACCATCGACAATAGCGCCTTTTTCATCGACAATGATAAGACGGTCAGCATCACCATCAAGCGCAATACCAATATCAGCACCAGAAGCTACAACCGTTTCTTGCAATGTATCAAGCGAAGTCGAGCCAACCTTATGATTAATATTTTTGCCATTGGGTGATACACCAATGCTAGTGACGCGCGCGCCCAATTCCCAAATAGCAGATGGCGTCACATTATAAGCCGCTCCATTGGCGCAATCGACAACAATATGCAGTCCATCAAAACGAATATGTTCTGGCAAACTACCTTTAACAGCATGGATATAGCGCCCACGACCATCTTCCACGCGCCTAGCCCTGCCGATATCAGTGGCTTGCGCCAAATCAGTCTGACCTTTAATCAGAGCTTCGATAGCCAGCTCATCTTCATCGGATAGCTTAAATCCATCAGGACCAAATAATTTAATGCCATTATCTTCATAAGGGTTATGGCTCGCCGATATCATCACGCCCAAATCAGCGCGCATAGAACGGGTTAATAAAGCAACAGCTGGCGTTGGTATCGGTCCAAATTGAACAACATCCATTCCCACGCTCGTAAAACCAGCAACCAAGGCATTTTCAACCATATAGCCCGAAAGCCTTGTATCTTTGCCAATTACGACGCGATGCTTATGTTTTCCGCGTAAAAAATGCTGCCCTGCGGCTTGACCGACCTTCATCGCAATTTCTGGAGTCATTGCCCCTGCATTGGTGCGCCCTCTTATGCCATCAGTGCCAAAAAACTCTCTATTGCTCACACGTCCCCCATATCATCATATGACAATTATTAATATTTGTAATTATTCTCTATAATAGTCTTACGCAGCTTGCCATAAAAACATTGTATCATTCTAATATAAAATTTAATGCTGTTTCCATCAATCATATTTATATCAATATTATAATCCAAATGAGGCCCATGTGAAAAAAGCATATCTAATATTAATCGCACTGGTCCTAGGGCTTGGCTTGGGTATTTTTATCGAAGATAGCGCACCTAATATTTTAAACAGCGCTGAAATTATTGGTAATGCATGGCTCAACGCCCTGCGTATGACAGTTATTCCTCTGATCATATCATTGCTTATTGTTGGTGTATTACAAGCAGCGCAAATGGCACGCGCTGGCCGTATGACTGTGAAAGCTCTGATCATTATGATCACAATCCTATGGTGTTCATCCATCATGGCCGCTTTTGTAACCCCTGCATTATTGGCCATTTTCCCATTAGCGGAAACATCTATCGCAGCAATGCAAAGCGCTCTTGGAAGCGCAGCAGCACCTGGCGAAGTCCCCCCATTTTCAGAGTTTTTGCGCGCTTTAATTCCAACGAATATTGTTGATGCTGCTGCTAATGATGCCATTTTACCATTGATTATCTTTACATTATTTTTTGCCTTTGCCGTGACCCAGCTTGAGGACAAACCCCGCAAAACTATTGGCGACTTTTTTAACGCAATTAGTGAAGCCATGCTCATCATGATCAATTGGGTCTTATATATCGCACCCATCGGTGTTTTTGCACTTGCCATGACAGTAGGTGCAAGAGCAGGCACTGCAGCCTTTGGCGCATTACTGCATTATGTCATCATCGTAACAGCAGTTGGCACAGTAGTTTGGATTGCTTCCTTTGCATTGGCGGCCCTTGCAGCCCGCAAAAACCCGATTACATTTTTCAAAGCAGCCATACCATCACAAGTCCTTGCTATCTCCACACAAAGCTCACTCGCTTGTCTCCCCGCAATGGTAAAAGGTTCACATACATTGGGCGTGGGCACTCGTTCTACTGATGTTGTTTTACCCATTGCTGTGGCTTTATTTCGCGCAACAGGGCCTTGTATGAATCTAGCTGTTGTTATCTATATAGCGCATCTATTGGGCATAGAGTTAACGGTAACAGCATTAGCTATCGGTGTTGCCGTAGCAGCGACAACGACATTGGGTGCAGTCAGCTTGCCTGGCTCCGTAAGCTTTATTGCCTCCATTGCCCCTATATGTATTGCGATGGGCGTACCCATTGAGCCGCTTGTCATATTGGTCGCTATTGAAGCATTCCCAGATTTGATGCGCACTATCGGCAATGTCACCATGAATATGGCAGTAACGGCAACAGTTGCCAGAACCGAGAATGATATCAGCTAGATTTATCTTTCATAGGCTTTGGGCAAAGACCCCTCTGACGGATTACGATAACGTTCGCGTAATTTTGCCTGACGGTTAGAAAGTTCTTGCTTTTTACCATCGATAAAAACTTGTTCCGCAGCACTTGAAAGCTCCAACGGGTCACCATCCCAGATTACCACATCGGCCTTACGATTGGCTTTTAAAGAACCTAATTGCGCGTCCATACCCATGATCTTCGCAGGCATAGAGGTAATCGCAGCAAAAGCTTCATCCCATGTTAGACCATTAGCACGTGGTACTTTATTAAGGCTCACCAAATTACCCGCATATTGCATGCTATAACGCAATTGATGGGCATCACGATCATCAATCATGCCAATCGCAACTTGCACACCTGCATCTTTCATACGTCCAATATTAGACTGTGTAGCCGCAAGCGATTCAAAACCACTCGGCAAATCATTGAGTGCAGAGGCAATAACTGGCACATTAGCTGCAACAATTTTGTCGGCAACACGCCATCCCTCGCTCACCCCAACCAAGACCATACGCAATTTTGGAAAATCTTTCTTCAAATCCAAAACACGCAATATATCATTGGCTCCTTCGACATGGACGAGCAATCTTGTTTTGCCATTAATCACTGGTAATAATGCTTTCGCATCTTGAATGGTAAGTATATTATCATCAAAGGCATCATTACCAGCAGCATAGCGCTGTGCTTCTTGTAAACTGGCTTTGAATAACAAATGGCTAGCACTGCGGCTACCACCTGCAATATTGACACCGCGTTCGCCCATCTCAACAAATTGAAACGCTTGCGACTTGGTAATAGGATTAATATCATCGCCCAAATCGGCAATAGCACCTTGCCCAGCGAATAATTTTCCGCCCGATGAAGGCGCAACAACGGCGCGCGTAATACCTTCTGCCCGATTAACAGCAATAGGACTTCTAAAAGGGTCAATTGATTCCGAAACATCAAGTGCTGCTGAGAAATTACTTCCAAAAGAACGGCTATCATTTGTTTGTCGTACTGCGCCAATCTCAACCAGTCCAACGCGGCTAAACCCTGCAAATATACCTGGCGTTACCCACTTTCCATTGGCATCAATACGCCGTGCATCTGCTGGGATCGCAATATCTTTCCCTGCGTTCACAATACGGTCATTACGAATGACAACTGTTCCGCCTTCAATAGGTGCACTGCCATCCCCAATCACGACCTTACCGCCCGTTATCGCAATAGTCTCAGCCATTACACTAGGTGAAAGAATAAGAGCTGTTGATATAATTAATGTTTTGAAGATATTTTTCATTTCACATCTCCCTCGCCTACTTGGCCCAGTTCGAAGTCACTCACGGGCCTACGCGAAGCATCAGTGGAATCAAATAATAAAGCTCCATCAATCCATACTTTTTCAGGCCGCGAATAAACCGAGAATGGATTACCGTTCCATAACACCACATCGGCCATCTTGCCTGATTTCAGGCTTCCCACCTTATCTTCTATGCCCAATGATTTGGCTGCATTATAAGTGATCCAGCTCATCGCTTGCGCCTCTGTTATATCAAGCCCCATGCGGCGGCCATCGGCCAGCGCTTTTGATGCCTCTTGGTTGAGACGCTGTATCTGATTATCGTCATCGCTGTGGATGATAGCGCAGGCCCCTGCATTATGAATGAGCGCTGCATTTTCAGGAATGGCATCATAGGCTTCAATTTTAAAACCCCACCAATCGGCCCAAACCGCGCTGCATGCATCGGCCTCTTTCAAATAATCGGCTATTTTATAGCTCTCCACTGCATGGTGAAAGGCCGTTACTTTATAATTAAACTCCTTGGCCATATCAAGGATTTGGACCATTTCATCGGCGCGATAACAATGATTATGCACCAGAATATCACCATCCAAAACACCAGCCAATGTTTCCATGCCCAAATTGCGTGTGAAGTTTTCACCAGAATCGCGTTTCTCGCGATATTCTTGTGCCCTTATCCATGTTTGCCGATTAACCGCCAAACTGCCCATCCGTGTCTGCGGCTTTTGATTGCGGCTCCCATAAACACGTTTCGGATTTTCACCACAAGCCATTTTCATACCATAAGGTGCGCCTGGAAACTTCATTTGCTGAACAGTACGCGCAGCAACATTTTTAAGCGTCACAGAACGACCGCCAATTAGGTTTGCTGAACCTGGTAAAATTTGCATAGATGTAATTCCGCCATTGGCTAGTGCGCGCGAAAAACCAGGGTCTTGCGGCCAAACGCCATGTTCCGCATATACATCGGGCGTAGTAGGCGATGTGATTTCATTGCCATCGCTATGCGCATCCACGCTAGGACTAGCATAGACCCCCAAATGACTATGAACATCAATAATACCAGGAGTAATATATTTGCCCGCTCCATCAATGATCAATGTTCCTTCGGGGATAGAGGCATCACCATCGGCAACTTCGGTAATAAAACCATCCTTCATGAAGATGGTGCCTTTTTCAATCTTAGCTCCTTCACCATCAAAAATAGTAACATTAGTGACGGCCGTAGGGCGAGATGGATAAGCCTTATATGTCGAGGCGAATGCATTTGCTGTTTTAGCAGGTTTGTCGACTTGCTCTTTATCATCCTTCTTTTTCTTTTTGGCAAAGGATGGCGATATTTCACCTACACTCATGTTGAGCGACAGGCCCGCTAGCAATGGCGCCCACATATATTTCGCTTTGATTGATTTCGACATAATTCTGTCCTTCACACGTAATGATTTACACAAAAAAAGGGGCAGTCAAAACCGCCCCTTTAATTTCTATATTTTATGCTTTTTCAGCTTCATCATCTTTCAATGTATCCAGATGCATCAGCTTTTTGATAAGTGGTGCAATAATAAATACTGCAGCCCCTACTCCAACAGCCACCCAGCCGATATCAGTATAGACATCTAACACTATTTGTTTACCTGCTCCCTCTCCTGATGCTGCTTCAGAGCCAGTTGCTTCTGAAATTTTACCTGCAACGAAATTACCAGTTGCTGATGCAAAGAACCATGTACCCATTATTAGTGAAGCCATGTTAGCAGGCGTTAGACGATTCATTGCCGAGAGACCAACTGGCGATAAACATAATTCACCAGTGGTGTGGAATAAATATATCAAAAAGATGAATATTACTGGCACCATAGCACCACCACCAGCTTTTGCACCAGCTACTAATACCAAAAATCCAATACCTAATTGAACAATACCCATACCGAATTTGGCGGGGGCAGAAGGTTCAATACCTCTTTTGCCCATTTGTATCCATATCCATGCAAATATTGGTGCTAATAAAACAATATAAATAGCATTTAGTGATTGGAACCATGTCGTAGGCATTAACCATCCAAAAATTTCACGATCCACGTGCCTATCGGTAAATAGGTTAAGCGATGATCCTGCTTGTTCAAATAATGCCCAAAATAAAACTGAACCTAATATTAAAAACATAGCTGCAAAAATACGATCGCGCTCGTCACTAGCTTTTGAGATAAATTGTTGAATTATAACTCCTAGGATAAGAGCCCCACCTATAATCAACGATGCAATTGTCATATCTGCAAGTTCTGGTGAGACTGATCTAGTTATTGCAGATATTACTATAGCAGCTACGCCAACAGAATATAATACCATTGGCACTTCAGGTGCGTTCAAATAACTCTGATAAGGTAACTTAAACATAGCAATAGAGAGAACATATAATACTAGAATCAGCCCTGCTGCCCCCAGCAATGTACCAACAATTGCCTGATTTTGGACCATCCACCAGCAAGCTACTACAGCTGCTAATCCAACTAAGTAAATCAACCACTCAAATTTAATACCAAATTTTTTCTCTACTAAAGATTCTGGATTAGTTGATTCACCTCTACCTAACAACAAAGGTTTAAAGATAACAAAAACTATCAGCCCCAGCAGCATGCCTATGCCAGCTGCCCCAAAACCATATGACCAGCCATAAGTTTCACCCAACCAGCCGCACAAAATTGCACCCAGAGCAGCACCAAGATTAATGCCCATATAGAATATAGTATAGGCTCCATCACGGCGTATATCCGTTCGTGGGTAAAGCTGCCCAACCATCACGGATATATTGGCTTTGAGGAAGCCAGATCCAACTATGATGAAAGCAAGAGCTAACCAAAATATATTAAGTGCGGCAGGGTCTTGTCCACCAGTACCTTCGAAGCCCATCAGACCATGACCGATAGTAAGCAATATTGCGCCATATAGGACAGCTTTGCGTTGACCAAGGTATTTATCCGCTAAATACCCGCCTAGCACTGGGGTAATGTAAACGAGAGCTGTATAAGCTCCATATATAAGACTGCTCTCGCCATCAGAAAAAAGCCAATGCTTTGTAAGATATAATATGAGCAAAGCGCGCATACCATAATATGAAAAGCGCTCCCACATTTCAGCAAAAAATAGTACAAACAATCCTTTAGGATGTCCAAACAATGTGCCTTTTGCGTCGCCGCTTTCAGCATAACCTGTTGATGACATAAATACTCCCCACTCCCTGAACTTTAAATTCAGTTGTAATTTTGCGATTCCCTCAACCTAGTCAAAAAATCATCGATGTGAAGCGCAATAATTACAAATGTACCTAATTTTATTATAATTTTGTCGCTTTGTGACATTTCTATGGATTGAACATCCGATAATTTGCTACGCATACCCCATGTTTAATGATCTTTCTTCTTTACAACCTTATCTATCCACGCGCCGTTCAGGCAGACCTCGCGATATGATCGCTCCTGGTCCGAACAGTGAGCAATTACAATCTATCATTGAAATGGCTCTAAGAACGCCCGATCATGGCAAATTGGCACCCTGGCGTTTTATCACTATCGCTCTTCAGCAACGTGAGCAATTGGCGCATATCATGGCGCAAGCATTGCGTATTGCCAGTCCGAATTGTAGCAATACACAAATCAATAGTGCGTGCGAAACAGCCTATCTTGCGCCGCAACTCATCATCATGGTCTACGCACCAAATTTGCAATCAAAAATCCCAGAAGTGGAACAATTATTAAGCGCAGGAGCGGCTGGAATGAATCTGCTACATGCAGTGCATGCGCATGGCTTTGTCGGCAGTTGGATTACGGGGTGGGCGGCTTATGATGAAAATATACGCCGCGAATTTTGTGAAGAGCATGAACAAATCACTGGCTTTTTCTATATAGGTAGCGCCAAGCAGCCTCTGGTCGAACGGCCAAGGCCCGAACCCAAAGAGCATATTCACGCTTGGATGCCCAAAGCTTAATCATCCATTTGTAATAATCCGAGCTTGACCCGCTGCACTGTATTATGGCACTGATGCACTATGAATAAAAAGCAGCCCGTCTATTTGAAATTATTCGAAACTATTTCCCACGCTATATTAGATGGGAAATATAAAGATGGCGATTTATTACCATCGGTTCGCGCTTTTGCTAGCACTCAAGGTGCTAATCCGCTTACAGTGGCTAAGGCCTATCAACTATTTCAAGACCGCGGATTGGTTACCGTGAAACGCGGTGTTGGCTTATTTGTCGCCAATGGCGCTGTACAAAAATTGCGTAATGCTGAGCGGCAAAATTTTATCGACAATAGTTGGCCAGAAATCAGCAAACATATGCATCGTATCGGTATTGAGCTATCTGATTTGATCGAACAAGAAGGTTGATTGATAAACAATTAGAATAGAAATTTACAACGGCCGTTTTGATATAAATTGCTAACGGATTATTGCTAAGTTTAAGAACGAAACACAAAAGGCTCTAATCCTTTTTATTTTCACTCTTGTCTTTATCATTCTCATCGCTTGCAACATCATCTTCTATTGCAGCATCACCTTCTGCTACAGCTTCAACCTCTTCGATATTTCCTTCATTCGCCAAAAATGCTTCAAGTGCAATTGCTTCTTCTAATTCAGCTTGTAAGTCTGCATCATCGGGTTCAAATTTTAGCGCCTTTTTATATAGTTCGACAGCAGCCGTTCCATCTTCACCTTGCCGAAGCAATGCAAAGCCATACATGCGCGTTGTTAGGGCGCTAATTCGGTTAATACCATAGGCAATTTTAGCAGTTTTAACAGCATCATCAAAGCGCTCCGCTGCGATATAACTACGTGCTAATTTGGTCAACAAAACCGTATCATTATATCCAACACGATCACGCACGGCCTCTAACCAAAAGATGGCCTGCTGTGCATCACCTGAGTCTATATAGCTATCAGCCATTAATTTTTGTGCTTCTAAATCTCGAGGGTTATTAGACAAATAAAATGAAATGGCTTCTTGCGCTTCATCAAATTGTTCTGTGCGCCGCAGAGCATCAACCAACCGCAACATAGTTGGTTGCTCAAAACTTATCGCTTGGGCATTACGAAAATGTTTCAATGCAACGCTTGGTTTATTCCTTCTAATTTCTATATCACCAACCAATATATGAGCATCAGCTACGCCTTCGTTATTTTTTAATAATTGCTTAGCCAATGTCAGAGCAGTACCAACATTTCCTCTTGCCAATAATGCCCGAATATAAGGAATAACAATATTTGCACTTTTGGGGCTTTTAAGCGCGTTTTTTTGCAATGATTCAAAATCATCCTCTTCTTTGACTAATGATAATTTGGGGCCACCTTCAAATATAGTATTATCTAAAAATTTAGCAGCCTCGCCTCTTTTGTCCACGGCTTCCAATGATCTTGCGGCAACTACACTGCTATAACTATCTTCGCCATATTTGTTTATATAGCGAGATATTGCCTTATAAGCGGTTTCATATTCTCCTGCTCGATAAAGACCAGATGCCAATAATTTTAACCCGCGCTTATGATTGCGTTGGACCTTGAGCAGTTTTCGAAAAAAACCGACAGCCTTATTATAATTACCCAGTTCATATTCAACGATACCAGAGAGCAATAAACCTGAAGGCCTATTCACTTGATAGTCGCCAGCTCTAAGCAATAAACGGCGAGCGAGAGCATAGTCACGCGCACGGCCTGCAATAACGGCCTGCATATAAAAGGCATTTCCATTATTGCGCTCCAAAGCTAAAATATCTCTGGTAACCTTGAGCATGTCACTCGCTCTTCCTGCATCCCCTAAAGTAACGGCATATTCCGATAACAGTGGAATATCGTCTGGAACAATTTCTAATGCTCTTTCAAACCACGGCAAAGATGCCAACAATCCTACTTGAGAACGCACCATCCGCCCTCTAAATTCTAGAGCACGGATATTATTTTTATCCAATTCTACAGCACGTTCAACCGCTTCAATTGCGCCTTTCTGATCACCAAGTATATATCGAAAACGTCCAATGTCTGTCCACAACATACTATTATCAGGTGTTTTTTCTAAAGCTCTATCAAAAGCGGCCCTAGAACCATCGACATCACCTGTCTCAATTAAGACACGTCCTAATATACGTTGCGACTCTGGGTAATTCTCTTCTTTTATTTTTTTGTTAGTTAATGCCACTTTGGCGTCATCATATTCGCCTAACAACCAATGGGCTTGGCCAAGTAGATGATCAATCTCACTTGAATCAGTTCCTAACTCTTTCGCTATTAGCAATTCATTTTTTGCCCCTGCTGCATCAAATAATTTTAATTGCACTTGCGCTAATACTATGCGTATATTTGGCCACCTTTTATCTGATTTAACAGCATTTTTTAACTCTATTCTAGCGGCTCGGTAATTTGAATCCTCAATATATTTCTCTGCAACAGCAAGATATTCTTTGGCCTCTTCCCTATCAACACCATCATTCGCATTAATCGTTTTTATAAGAAACGTAACAGAAACCGCAAGAGCAAGCACTGCAACTAACGTAAGCGCTCCCATCTTCCTTATTTCTCGAAACAAACGCTTTCGAGCTGTTTTTCCTGTTCTGTAACGACGTGGCATAATTACACTTGCATTTGATATTGTTTGAGCAAATCATATAAAGTTGGTCGGCTTATTCCCAGCAGCTTGGCAGCATTAGAGATATTGCCTTCGGTCCGTGCAATCGCACGTTTTATAGCGCGCCTATCTGCTAACTCTCTTGCAGCTTTAAGATTAACGAAACCATCCATTTCATCATCTTCTTCAAGCTCCAAATCATCGACAGAAACCATATTGTCATCCGCCATAATCACGGCACGTTTTACTTTATTTTCGAGCTCTCTAACATTGCCTGGCCACTCCCAAGTATCAATGGCGTTCAATGCATCAGGCCTAAAACCTTTAATTAAAGGATTCATCTCTGCCGCAAATTTTTTCAAGAAATGTTTAGCTAGTAAAACAGAATCGCCTGTTCTCTCACTCAGCTCAGGAATATTAACAATAATCTCTGCTAAGCGATAATATAAATCGTCTCGGAAAGTCTTCTCAGTAATCATTTGATTTAAATTTCGGTGCGTTGCACAAACAACGCGTACATCAACAGGGATAAGCTTGCGTCCGCCAATTCTCTCAACACTTCTTTCCTGCAAAAATCTGAGTAATTTTACTTGTAATGGTAACGGAATATCACCGACCTCATCCAAAAATAATGTTCCGCCGTTGGCAAGTTCAATCTTGCCCTGTGTGGTTTTTACTGCACCAGTAAAAGCACCTTTTTCATGACCAAATAATTCTGATTCCAGTAAATTCTCTGGAATCGCACCACAATTAATTGCGATAAATGGCTTATCACTTCTTTCGCTCACATTATGCAGACCGCTGGCTAATAACTCCTTACCAGTGCCGCTAGCTCCCAATAGCATCACAGAGACATTTGTTTTTGCCACACGCTCAATTGTGCGGGCTACCTTTATCATTTCAGGCGACGCTGTAATAATTTTACCCAATAATGTTTCTTGCTGCACATCTTTATTGAGTTGGTTTTCATTTTCTTGCTCAAGTTTATGTACATGAAGAGCGCGGCTAACGATTAAGTGAAGTTCGTCAATATCAACAGGTTTTTGATAAAAATCCCAAGCTCCAGCCGCAACAGCACGCATTGCGCTATTTTGCTCTCCATGACCAGAAGCAACAATGATTTTTAAATTGGGTACCAGTTTCAACATCTCTTCTAATGCTTTAAAACCCTCAGTTGCTCCATCAGGATCAGGCGGCAGTCCTAAATCGAGCGTAACAACATCAGGCTCTTGCGCACGCAATATCGTCATGGCTTCTTCTCTATTGCTAGCCGTAAAAACTTCAAAGTCTTCATAAGACCATTTCAACTGTTTCTGTAATCCAAGATCATCTTCAACAATGAGTAATTTGGGTTTTTTATCAGACATATTAAGCAGCCTCCCCTTCATTTGAAGGAAAATAAACTTCCTGTATATCTAACTTATCATCACCACTATCTTGCAGTTTTATCTCACTTGGCAAAGAAATAATAAACCGGGTTCCTTTACCTTCTGTACTTTCTACTCTTAAATTACCTTCCATAGACTCGATCAATGATTTGGCTTCATATGCGCCAATTCCGAAACCACCATTCTTACTCGACTCAAAGGGTTTAAATAATTCATTATTCATGAACTTTTCGCTCATACCGCTGCCTCTATCAATGACTTGAATGATAATATTTTCGCCTTGGCGCCTAGCAACTATTGTAATCGGGGCCTCATTCGTCGTTGCTTCAATCGCATTTTGGATCAAATGCGTAATAGCTGTTTCCAAACGCATAGCATCAAACACAGCCCATAATGCTGGTTCAAAATCTGTCTCAATAGGATGTAATAATCTTTTAGGCTGCAACGCACGCATTATGCTTGGTTCTATTTCCCCGCTCATTGGTGTGTCATGCCTGACTTTATTATGTTGAGAAAGCCGCGCTAATAACTCATTCATTTTACCAACCGAAGATTGTAATGTATCAACCATATCACTACGAAACTCTGGATTATCAGCATGTTTTTCAGCATTGCGCGATAATATGCTAAGCTGGCTAACAAGATTCTTTATATCATGCATAACAAATGCAAACCGGCGATTAAATTGATCAAATTGCTGACCTTCGATTAATCTCTTTTGGCTCGCAGCTTCTGCTAAATAGCTACCTAATTGGCGGCTTACAACACGAAGCATATCCATATCTTCCCAATCAACTTGCCATGAAATACGTGGACGTGCCAATATAACGATACCCGTTAGTTTCCCGAAATGAACCAAGGGCACAACCAACCATGCAT
The DNA here is from genome assembly GCA_947501885.1 of uncultured Sphingorhabdus sp. Lineage (GTDB taxonomy): Bacteria > Pseudomonadota > Alphaproteobacteria > Sphingomonadales > Sphingomonadaceae > Sphingorhabdus_B. The sequence continues at coordinate 683,358 of CANMXN010000001.1, forward strand.
TATTTTCATCATATAACCATTGCGGTAAAGCCCTAGGGTCACATCTATTATCACTGCCTGAACGTGCATCATCCATCACAACGATATGTCCTGTTGATTCAAAAAAATCGATCATATTTTGTGTGCCAGGATTTGCAGGAACATCAGCAGATGACCAATTCCACCGCGATTGCAGCATCAACTGACCGCCGTTAGATGGGACCAATAATAAACCGCTTGGACATTCTAATATATCTGCCATCGCCTTGATAACGCGTTCATGAAATGAGGTATCTTCATTTCCAGAAAAACCAACTGTATCTGCAAAACGCATCCATTCTGTTCGATAATCATAACGATGTTGAAAGAAGTTTTTAGCAATTTTAACTTTGAACCATGCGCGAAACTTACCTGATGGCAAGATAAGCAGCGCAGCAATAGACATGACGAAAATTATACTGCTTTGTGCCAAACGGGCATAATCACCGCCAATCAACTCGATGGCAATATTCAATATTACCATGGCAAGCAAATATCCGCCAATGGCAAATAATGATACGGATTGGAAAGCGACAGAGCGAGAAAGTCTTAATCGCAATTCGGCATTACGAAGCGCCGCCATAACAAATATAGGCGCTAGTAAAGCCGTCGCAATACCGCGCATTGCAACCAATTCAAAAGATAGGCTCTGCGTTAAATATGTGATTGTGTATAAGTTTAAATCATAAGTCCAAAGCGCTGCTAAAGCTGCCATTGGCAAGCTAATGCCCCACCGTGCATTTGGTGCAGACACCGTATAAAGATTATGCACCGCAACAAGAGCGCCCGCCGCAAAAAGCATACGAAACATATAAGAGGAATAGACTATTAATTCTGCGGCATCGCTATTCAGCGCTACAAAATAAATCAACAAATCAATAGTTATTTGGAACAAAATTACACTTACAAGTGATAGGTAAATATAATTAAGGCTTTTGGGTTGTTGCCTTCCTTCACCACTGCGCAATAAAAAGTATAAAAACCCAAGCCACCCAAAGTTTCGAATAGATTCAGATAATAGTGCAATAATAGAGTCTGACCCAAGGGAAACAACAGAAAACCCCCAAATAGCCGTCAATGATAATGCGATAAGCAGAAATAGTTGCTGCTTATTTGACAAGCCATATCGGTGATAAGTCCATATCGCTAGCGCTGCGTATAGAAACGCAACCGTCGCATGCCCCCAAAAACCTAATGTGGTGAGAAACTCAATCATATATCACCGAACCCCTTCAGGCCATAATATAACGCGAACAGTTTGTAACAATATTAACAGATCTAAAAAAGGTGTGTAATTTTTAGCATAATATAAATCATATTCTAGTTTTTGACGGCTATCATCTATCGATGCACCATAAGGGTAATTAACTTGTGCCCAGCCAGTTATTCCTGGCTTCACCATATGCCGTTCAGCATAATATTTAATCTTTTCTTCTAATTCAGATACAAATTCTGGGCGCTCAGGCCTCGGCCCCACAAAACTCATCTCCCCTTTTAATACGCTCCAAGTTTGCGGCAGCTCGTCTATCCGTGTCATGCGAATAAAACGCCCAATCATGGTGATGCGCGGATCATCTTTACTTGCCCAAATAGCCTTACCTTCTATTTCAGCATCTTGCCGCATAGAGCGTAATTTTATGATATCAAAGCTCTGCCCATATAGACCAATTCTTGCCTGTCTGTAAAAGGCAGGGCCTTTGCTTTCAAGCTTGACCAAAATACCAAAAATAATGATCAATGGAGCCGATAAAGTTAACAATATTAAACTCGCAACTATATCGAATATTCTCTTGATGAAGCTAGATATTCTCTGACCTGAAGAAAAGCCATCCGAAAATATCAACCAACTCGGATTTACGCTATCCAGATCGACACGCCCTGTTTCTCGTTCAAGGAAAGTCGAAAGGTCATTGACGTGCACACCTGTGGTTTTAATCCGCAGTAAATCTGTTAAAGGCAAGGCATTACGCCGTTCCTCCAATGCAAGAACAACTTCACTAGCCGCCATTTTAACAACAAAATCTGACAAATTATAAATGGCATCCCTGCTAATAGCTTCGGGTACGGTTTTCTTACCCTCGCTCATCGCAACATAACCAGCGACAATGAAACCACTGCCCGGTTTTGCTTCCAGTTCCTTAATACGTTGTGCTCTAGATCCAGCACCCAAGATGAGCAGACGTCTCTTAAAACCTTGCGCCCCCATTGCGGACCCCAAGATTATGCGATTTGCAGATAAGAATAAAAATGCAAACCCCATTGCATATAGTAAGTTGGAGCGCCATAATGTTGAACCAGGCAACATGAACGCCAATACAGATTGAAAAATAACCCCTATAGAAATTGCGACCATTAAACGCGCAACTGCAAAACGAAGCGATTGCAGAGATTGCGAGCTAAATACACCTGTTGAAAGACTGGCTATTTGAACAGAGACAGCAAATAATATCAGGGGCAATATACGATTACCAATGAAATCTACTTCCATATTAATTTGATTGGCACGCAAAACCCATGCAACTTCACCAGCCATTATAAGCAATACCAAATCCACTATGCCCATAAAAATAACAGGATAGGGTATATAATGTTTAAAAAGCCTGATCACAAAGATAATCCCTTACATTCACCATTTGCATCACTAACGCAAAAAGGTTTAGTGTCGATTAACTTTACAATATAATTAAATTATATTAAAAAACAATAGTATATAGCAAATGGCAATGCTTGGTTTAATCTGGAGCGAATAAAAATGGCGTTATACCTCTTTCTCTTTCATTAAATGTTAGAACCTTATCAGCAGGCGCTTGTGAACGCTGGGTACAATTATGACGTGCACAATCCATACACCCCAGACCGATTGGGAACCCAATATCATCATGGATATCCATAGCTGAAGCTGCAGATATTTTTTTAGCAAACTCCGCTTTTAAACCAATGACTATGGTGAATTGTGTTCGGCTATCATGATATGAAGATTGCGGCTCTAATTTATCATTTTTGTATAATGAACAAGCAATAGTAAACCATCTTGATCCATCTTCTAGCGCTACCAATTGGGTTACAATACGCCCTGGCGTATTAAAACTATCATACACATTCCATAACGGGCAATGTTTATTACCTTCTATAAGCGGAGATTTACTAGCTCCAGCATATCGTTTAGAAATTTGACCTGCTTTATCAACTCGCATCATAAAAAATGGCAACCCTCTGGCCCCGACACGCTGCAAAGTTGTCAAACGATGCGCTACCATCTCAAAACTCGCAACAAACCGACGTCCTAATAAGTCGACATCATAGCCACTTGATTCACAAGCGCGCATAAACCGCGAATAAGGCATCATCACCGCAGCAGCAAAATAAGATGTTAAATGTCGACGAAATAATCGTTGTGAAACATGATCATCAAAGCCTGCGCCTTTAACCAAATTCTCTATCTCATTATCTGCCTCTAATTGCGCCAATTGACTTGCCAATGCGAAAAGCCTGCTAGAAGAAGATAAAGTCTCAGAGATTTGTAATTGCCGTGCGTGTAAGTCCATGCGGCGCAATAAGTCAGGCATTATATCATAAGGTAAGATACGCACGGTAATTTGATGCTTCACTCTAAGGCGCTCAGAAATCGCATTATATAGATCATTGGAACTCAGCCTTAGTTCATCGGCCAATTCCTCAGCCAGAACATCCAAATCAGCAAAATATCCATTCCACCGTTCAATCTCATTACGCACTGGGTCTAGCTTTATAGGGTTTTCATTTGCCGATTTGGGAGTGGAAATATAGCTATCATATAAAAGCGCGAAGGCCTGCGCACTATCTGGCGCCGCCGCCATCCACTCTTGTAATTGCGTCCTATCAATTGATATATCAGCAAATAATGGGTCGGATAGTCTTCGGCGCAATGCTTCTTCACCACCGCCTGGCTCATCATGCGTCAGACTACGTGGATCAAAGTCATAAACCGATACCAATTTCATAATGATAGCAGCGGTAACTGGCCTTTGATTTCTCTCGATTAAATTCAAATAACTAGCTGATATATCTAAGGACTCTGCCATAGCAATTTGCGTTAATGCCAAGGACCTTCGTAGCCGTCTTAAGCCATGTCCTGCAAATATCTTTTGTTCTGCCATAAAATACTTTCTTATAATCTTGTAATATGTTTACAAAGTTACTTAATGATTATCGATATTACAACATTTTGACAAAGTATATAGTATATAAATCTGGTGCTGTAGATAGGAATATGGGAATGAATAATCTTTCCTGGGGAGGAAAATCATACTAATCGCTGGCAGAGATGTCAGCGATTTTTTTATGTATCAATTATAATGATGGAAGAAACGATACCTTAACCAATAGGATATATTATTATACAATATAATTATCCACAGGGATTCAAAAAATGAATGAAACAATGAAAATCGCGCTCGGCGTTACTGGGTTCGCAACATTGCTTGCATTGACGGTGCCAGCCAATTTCGATGTTTCTCAAGGCCAAACAAAAACCGAACCATCAGCATCGGTACAGCCAGAAGCTATAAAGTCCAGCAACGTAAAGCCTGTTGTTCCTGAACAGAATAGCATAATCGATACGATAATCGAAGACTCTGATGATGAAACATTTTCTTTTGGCGACCCTACTTCAAGCGCAGAACCAATTAACTTTGATGATTCCTCTGATACCAACGAACAAACAGCCCCTCAAGGGACTATTAGGTCTATATCAAATTCTGCTTCTAGGCCACCAGCATCACAGAGTGTTGAGAGCGAACCAGTACGTGCTAGACCTTCTATCATTGATATTGAAAAAGCAGTTAATAAACGACCATCAGAAGAAATATAAATTTATCACTTTATCTTTATAGATTAAATATGATCGATATCATTATAGAGCGATATTCAATATTTTAAAAATAAACGCTTAATCTATTTCTTCATTAAATCTAGCGTGGCGGCCAATACAGCCTCTGTACCTGTTGCAATAACCTTTTCTGCATCAGGAGCCCAAAATGGCGAATGAAGCGATGGTAATTTGCTTCCACTTTTTTGCGCTTTTTCATACTCATCATGAGGAACCCCACCAACCCAAAAGATCATACTTTTGATATTGTCAGGGTCTTCACGGCGATAACGACTAAAATCTTCACCACCCATGACAGGTTGAGATTTGATAACGCGGTTCTCACCAAAACGTTTTTTAAAAATCACAGATAATGGTTCAGCCAGTTCGGGGTTGTTAAAGGTCGCTGGTGTATATTCATCTTCGCGGTGATTAACAATCGGCATTCTGTCTTCTGGCATGCCCGCAGCAATGGCTTCACCTTTTGCAATCCGCTTAATACCGGCAATTAACGCCGCACGGGTTTCGTCAGAATAACTTCTTACCGTCAGTAGTAATTTTGCTTCATCAGAAATAATATTATGCTTAGAGCCTGCATGAAAGCTGCCAACAGTAATAACAGCAGGGTCTTGCGGGTTAATTTCGCGGCTCACCAAAGTTTGTAAAGATGTCACGATACGGCTTGCAAGAACAATAGGATCTTTGGTCGTGTGCGGATAAGCACCATGCCCGCCAACACCGCGCACCGTTATATCGACGCTATCAACATTGGCGAGTGCGAAACCGCTTGCATATCCCACCATCCCAGCTTTCACACCAGCCGCATCGTGAAAGGCCAAGACATAGTCAGGTTTAGGAAAACGGGTAAAGAGACCATCATTAAGCATTTCACGTGCACCAGAACCAATTTCTTCTGCTGGCTGTAAAATCATAACCAAAGTACCCGACCATTTGTCCTTATTCGCCGATAAATAGCGCGCACTACCGACCCAACCTGTCATATGCGTATCATGGCCGCAAGCATGCATAACGCCCGTTTCAATGCCATCTTGTGTTGTGGCTATCACTTTAGATGCATAAGGCAGCCCCGTTTGTTCAATCACAGGAAGCGCATCCATGTCAGCACGGATCATAACCACTGGGCCAGGACCATTTTTCATAACCGCAACAACACCAGTGCGTCCTATTTTTTCGGTCACTTCAAAGCCCAAACGCCTTGCTTCATCCGCCAATTTTTTGGCGGTACGGACTTCTTGAAAACTCAGCTCTGGATTACTGTGTAAATCTTTGTAGATTTCCATCAAAGATGGTAAGTCCGCTTCTACTGCGTCGCGCAGCTCATCAGCTTTTACTGGTGATGTGAATAATATTGCAACGGCTGCAACAGCTCCAAGTTTCAATTTCATAATAATGTCCCCAAAAACAATGTATCTACAATGTCATGAAGCTATCAAATGGTCAAATAATTATGAAGGTTTAGTGCGCTGTCCATCCGCCATCCACTTTTATATCACTGCCTGTTATGATTGCGGCCTCTTCTCGGCACAGATAAACGGCCATAGCGGCTACTTGTTCGATCGTTACAAATTTCTTAGCGGGTTGATTGGCAAGCAGCACATCATTAATCACCTCATCGCGCGTCATCCCTCGTGTCTTCATCGTATCGGGAATTTGCCCTTCGACCAATGGGGTCCATACATAACCTGGGCAGATATTATTGGCAGTTATTCCTTGTTCCGCCACCTCTAGGGCTATAGTTTTTGTAAACCCAGAAATCCCATGTTTAGCAGCATTATAAGCCGATTTATACGGACTAGCGACAAGGCTATGCATTGATCCAGTGTTAATGATACGCCCCCATCCTTTCTCTTTCATAGCAGGTAGAGCCGCTTTGGTTACATGAAAAGCCGAAGACAATATAATTGCAATAATCGCATCCCATTTCGCTTCGGGAAATTCATCAATCGGCGCTACATGCTGTATCCCCGCATTATTGATCACAATATCGGGCGCGCCCAAGCGTTCTCGGCAATAAGACATCATATCACGAATTTCAGACGGTCTCGTCAAATCAGCCCCACAATAAGCGGCATCACCACTTTGCTGCTTTAATTCTTCGACATAGCCACCTATTTCATCTTCATCACCAAATCCATTGATCATGATATGCGCGCCTTCCGCCGCCAATGCGCGGGCATAACCCAAACCAATGCCAGAAGTTGATCCCGTAATTAATGCTGTTTTGCCTTTTAAGAACATTATGAGCCTCTCTTATGGTAATAATAATTGCAGATAGTGTTGCGCTTTTCAAACTAAAGAGCAATATATAACGCTCTATGAGGAATGATAATGCGATTAGATGATTTCGATCCGAGTAAGAACACGCGTGACCTAGGGCGCAGCGATAGGCTTAGCAGTAGAGGCGGTTTTAATCGCGGCGGAGGCGGATTGGGTCTTATTATGACCATATTACCCTTCTTATTGCGCAGTAAATTGGGTTGGATGGTTTTAATTATCGGCGGGATCGGATATTTCATGTTCGGCGGCGCTAATGTTACTTCAATGCTTAGCGGCGAAGCGCCTATTGGTGCAACGCAAAGCGCACAAAATGGATCTCAGACAGCATGTGACACAGAAGAAGAATTATTTGCTTGCCGCGTTTTGCGCTCAACCGAGATCAGTTGGGAGCGTCTGTTTGCAGCAGGAGGGCAGCAATATAAAGCGCCCACTCTCAATTTTTATACCGACCAAAATAGCAGTGCATGCGGTGCAGCCCAAGCCGCTATGGGGCCATTTTATTGCCCCGCTGACCAAGGCATATATTTGGACACCAATTTCTTTGATGATATGAAAAATAAACTTGGTGCATCGGGTGATTTTGCTTATGCTTATGTTATCGCGCATGAAGTGGGACACCATATCCAAACCATTACAGGAATTTCTAACAAGGTACGCCAAACACAAGGCCGCACCTCCAAAGAAGAAGGCAATGCTCTGCAAGTGCGTATGGAATTACAAGCCGATTGTTATGCAGGTGTGTGGGCAAATCTAAATCAGCAATATTTGGAAACAGGTGATATAAAAGAAGGTATGAACGCAGCCAATGCTATTGGAGATGATACTTTATCGCGCGCTGCTGGCAGACGCCCCGTACCAGAAAGCTTTACCCATGGGACTAGTGAACAGCGCAAACAGTGGCTTCGCCGAGGCCTAGAGAGCGGAAACCCAAATAGCTGCAATACATTCGAAGGAATTTTATAATGCGATTACCCATATTTATATTATTATTGTCTCTGCCAATCACGGTCCTTTATGCGCAATCCACCAAGGATACGGCCAGCGATATTGCGACGCAGCCTGCCCAAGATGTGAATGTTAAAAAAATCGAGATCCCCAAAAAATTAAAAGATATTCAGAAAAAGCCCTATTCGCTCAAAAATATGAACAGCTGCGCTGCTCTTATAGCTGAGGTAAAAGCATTGAATGATGCGCTTGGTTCTGACCTTGATGAAAAAGGCGATAAAGACGCCTCTGAAAAAAGAAAAGCAACCGCCAAACGCGTTGGTGGCTCTATCACAGGCGGTCTCATTCCATTTAGAGGCATAGTGCGCGAGGTTTCTGGTGCTGCCAAAGCCCAACGCAAATATAACAAAGCGGTTACGGCCGGTGTAACACGAAGGGCATTTCTTAAAGGTATAGGTCAAGAGCGCAAATGCGCGCTACCTGCGCGGCCAACTTCGGTCAAATAAGACACTATATTATGAAGCTCTCCGATTGTCATAATGTTTATGATTTTAGAGAGCTTGCGCAAAAACGCCTGCCCCATCCTGTGTTCCATTATATTGATGGAGCAGCAGATGATGAGCTTACCAAAAGGCGTAATAGCAGTTCCTATGATGATTGTGATCTCGTCCCCAATGTTTTGGCAGGAGTAGCGGATATCGATATGTCAGTGGATGTGATGGGACAAAAGTTAGACATGCCCTTATTCCTATCCCCCACAGCATTGCAGCGCTTGTTCCATTGGCAGGGCGAACGCGCAGTTGCTAGAGCTGCTGAAAAATTTGGTACATATTTTGGTATAAGCTCACTTGCAACAGTCAGCATTGAAGAGATTGGAGCGGCTATCAATAGTCCCAAAATGTTTCAACTCTATATTCATAAGGATAAAGCCCTCAATTCTGCAATGATTGAACGTTGCAAGGCAGCCAATTTCGATGCCCTTACTTTGACCGTTGATACGATAGTAGGCGGCAATCGTGAGAGATGCTTGCGCAGCGGATTTACCAGTCCGCCCAAAATAACGCCACGCTCCTTCTTAAGCTATGCTGCAAAACCCGCTTGGGGTTTAAATTATATGCTGCGTGAGAAGTTTGAACTCTCCAACTTAAAAGACCATATCGAAGAAGGATCAAATATTGCCCTATCAGTGGGTGAATATTTCAATACTATGCTCGATCAAAATATGGATTGGGATATGGCGGCGCAAATTCGTTCTGATTGGGGTCGTACATTTTGTCTCAAAGGCATTATGTCTGTCCAAGATGCAAAGCGTGCAGTTGAAATAGGCGCAGATGCGATCATGATCTCCAATCATGGTGGGCGGCAGTTGGATGGATCACGCAGTCCCTTTGACCAGATAAGCGAAATTGCCGATGCTGTGGGCGGACAGATAGATATTATCTGTGATGGCGGTATAACGCGCGGCTCTCATGTCCTAAAAGCCATAGCATGCGGGGCAACGGCCTGTTCTGGTGGTAGGCTCTACCCCTATGCGTTGGCCGCAGCGGGGCAAGCAGGTGTTGAGCGGATCATGGGCAAATTACGCGAAGAGATTGAACGCGACATGAAACTCATGGGCATCCAATCTCTCTCTCAGCTTGATCGTTCAATGCTAAGGTGGCGGTAAAATACATTCACCCTTTTAATCTGAACGATAAAATGTCTATAATGATAAAGTTATCAAGTTATGCAGATAAAATATTGAAAATTATGAAATAAACAAAATTATAAATCAAATATAGAATCATCTGGATTTTTAGGCGGCGGATTGAACCATTTTTCTAATAAATCAGGGCTTGGTGAAATCGGTTTCAGTGGGTCAATGAATGAAAATTGTAATTTTGTATGAGAAAAACTATTTTTAATATCATTCCAATATTTAGGATCAATAACCACCATCAAATGACTAGCTGCCAATTCATCTTTTTTATAATCAGAGGCTATTTGTATTAGAACATCGCTCAGATTAGCAGGATCTGACGATGCCATACTCGCATACTTTATATATTCATTTCTGTATTTTCTTGCATCCGCCATATCTTTAAAAACATCTAACACCCATTTTAGAGATTCACGATATCTCTCATGATCCTTGGGAAATAAAACCGTTGTTCCGCTGATTTCATTGGGGTCTACTACTCGTGAAAAAGCCCCTCGCAGATATTGATGCCATTCACTTATATCCATCACAGTCTTGCCTAGTAATGGCTCATTAAGATATTTTATTCTTTGCTCTTCATATATCAGTTGCTGCTTTAAGGCTGCTAGAGCCTTTTGCATTGCATTAATCCAACTATTGGTATCTTTTTTCGAAATATGTCCACTGTCTAAATCAAATAAAAATTCAACTGTCTCTGTTTGACTTCTTATATTTATATCGTTGTTTGGGATAATAATATTAAGTGATAAAATATTATTATTTATCTCGGCATCGCCGTTTTCCCAAGATCGACCACAACTGCTCGTGGGTAAGGCATTGATATAATAATCAGGCAAAAATTCTTCCAGAGAAATATTACGTTTTAATGAGCCATTCTCATCGTATATAACAATAATATTTGAGCCATAACCGAAACCATCCCAGTCCCCAAATGTGACAACATATTGCCCATCATCGCTTACAATCGCATTATTGGGCGCTATATTATTGGGTAGATCAGATGACCAGATAGTTTTCCATTGATCATTAGCAGTTTTTTTCTCCAATAAACCCGAAGCTTTTTTGGGTTCATTATCTGATGGCAATTTCTGCCAAATATCACTAGGTGTTTCCTCAAAGGGAATTTCCATAATGCTCCCATTGTTCAGCGCAAACCTATATTCACCATTAGAAGAAATATATGTTTTATTTTCTGGGCCGATCCGTGAACATGAAATAGCCTGAGAAGGAAAGAATAAGCTTATGACAATTATGAAAGAGGCAAGTGTTAAAAAAAATCTCATACGCTCTGCCTCTTAATCTTTATCAATAAACGCGCTTTTTCGGTTTGATATATTCCGCATCATCGGTCAGCGTAAATTCATGTACGGGCCGCATATCAATTTTGACTTTCCCGCCTTTACCGCCCCAACCTTCAAAGCCAGATGTGGTATGCTTCATCCACTTCTTATCATCGCGGTCACCATAATCTTCATGCATATGCGCGCCGCGGCTTTCTTTGCGATTTTCCGCGCTTTCCATCGTGCAGACCGCTTGGCCAAGAAGATTATCAAGCTCTAAGGTTTCGATAAGGTCGGTATTCCAGATCAAAGATTGATCACTAACATGTACATCTTCCATGCGCTTATTGACCTTTTGCATCAGGCCTTTACCCTCGCTCAGCAATTCATTATCACGAAATACCGCGCAATGTTTCTGCATCGTTTTTTGCATATCTAGTCGAATTTCAGCGGTCGGTGATCCGCCCTTCGCATTACGGAAATGATCAACCCGCTCAAGCGCCAGATCAGCACTGTCTTTGGGTAACGGATTATGCGATGTACCAGGTGTAATCGTATCTTTAAGACGCAAACCTGTCGCACGGCCAAACACTACCAAATCGATAAGACTGTTCGAACCCAAACGATTGGCTCCATGCACCGATACGCAAGCCGCTTCGCCCACAGCATAGAGACCAGGGACAATAGCATCAGGGTCTTTTTTGGTAGCAGAGATAACTTCGCCATGATAATTGGTCGGAATACCGCCCATATTATAATGAACCGTTGGCACCACGGGAAGCGGTTGACGAGTCAAATCGCGGCCCGCAAAAATCTTGCCTGTCTCGGTAATCCCTGGCAGACGTTCCGCCAATATGTCTTGGTCAATATGATCAAGGTGGAGATAAATATGATCGCCTTCTTTGCCAACGCCGCGACCTTCGCGGATTTCGGTCGCCATACAGCGCGAAACAACATCGCGGCTTGCCAAATCTTTCGCTGATGGAGCATATCGTTCCATGAAACGCTCACCTTCGGAATTGGTGAGATAACCACCTTCTCCGCGCGCGCCTTCGGTAATAAGAACGCCAGCGCCATAAATACCCGTTGGATGAAATTGTACAAATTCCATATCTTGTAGAGCAATGCCAGCACGCAGCGCCATTCCGCCGCCATCACCCGTGCAAGTATGCGCAGAGGTTGCACTATAATAGCAGCGCCCATAGCCGCCCGTGGCCAATGTCACGGCATGGCTGCGGAAACGGTGGATAGAGCCATCTTCCATACAGATGGCAATAACGCCGCGGCAAACGCCATCTTCCATAATCAAATCAATAGCAAAATATTCGACAAAAAAGTCTGCATCATATTTTAAGCTCTGTTGATAGAGCGCATGCAGCATAGCATGCCCTGTTCTATCGGCCGCTGCGCAAGTGCGCTGCACTGGAGGCCCCTCACCCATATTTTGCATATGGCCGCCGAAGGGACGTTGGTAAATCGTACCATCTTCATTGCGCGAGAAAGGCACACCCGCATGTTCCAGCTCATAAACTGCAGCAGGTGCTTCGCGCACCAAATATTCAATCGCATCTTGATCGCCGAGCCAATCAGAGCCTTTAACGGTATCAAACATATGCCAAGACCAATGGTCAGGTGTATTATTGCCTAGCGATGCAGCGATGCCGCCCTGCGCCGCCACGGTATGACTGCGCGTTGGAAAAACTTTGGTGATACAGGCGGTCTTCAATCCAGCTTCTGCGCTACCCATAGTTGCGCGCAAACCAGAACCGCCAGCCCCTACAACAACGCTGTCATAGGTATGATCAATAATTTTATAAGAAGATTGTGCAGAATCTGACATTAAGAAGCAACTCCAGTAAAGGCAAGTTTAGCGACGGTGAAAATTCCAAAAATAGCGCCGCCTGCAGCATAAAAGTTTAATAGTGTAAGTGCGATAATCCGCAGTGCTGTGTCAGGGACATAATCCTCTAACATCACTTGCATACCCAGTCGTATATGCCAAAAAACACTGATCAACATGATAATCATCGGTACTGCTACTGAAAATTGAGAGAGCCAAGCCGCCAATGTTTCATGTTCATAATTAGGCAATATGAGCACAGAGAATAAGAGCCACAATGTGAGGGCAAGGTTACCCAATGCCGTAAGGCGCTGCATAATCCAATGGTGCGAGCCATGTTTGGCTGAACCTAATCCGCGAACGCGTCCAATATTTGTTCCTTGACCCATGGATTAAGCCTCCAACATATTAGTAAAAATATAAAACCATAACAAAGCTGTACAAGTGAATGCAGCAACAAATGTCATCAGCGACCAAAAATTATTACTTTTCAGTTCGAACCCTGCTCCAACATCCATAACCAAGTGACGAATCCCACCAAAAAGATGCTGAAAGAAAGACCATGTCAGACCAATTAAAACAATATAGCCAATATAGTAAAAATCTAACCAGCTTTTAAGATAATCCAATTGCTCAGGCCCATTAGCGATAGCATAAAGCCACCAAAGCAATAGCAAAGTGCCAACAGTTGCAAGAGCATTGCCAACAATACGATTGATAATGGATACCAACATAGCTGGCCCCCATCTATAAATGCTCAAATGCGGTGATAATGGCCGTTGTTTTTTATTGCTCATAAGAAAGCTAATCCTATCAAATATTCGCTGTCTGTAATATCATGTGATATTGTCTTTAACTGATTGAAAGCGACATGCAAGTGGTAGGAGAGTGTTTTTATGCATTTCCTGATTAAATCCACAAATTTAAGTGAACCGTTTCACAGTCATAGTAAAATAGAACAATAGAGCTTCCTCTTTTTATGAAATTTCGGTACGATCTCCCTATGTCTAAATCCAATATTTTAATAACAGGTACTAGCCGAGGCATTGGCAGGGCCATTTATGAGACCTTAGAACAAAAAAACCACAATATCATTGGTCATGCTAGCAAAGATCATGACGATGATATGAAGAGCATAGCTGCCGATCTATCAGTTGATAATGGACCTCAATATTTGTGGGATCGAGCGCTTGATCATTTTTCTGGTAAGATTGACGTGCTTATTAATAATGCAGGAATATTCGAAGCAAACCCCATTGAACAAGATGATGAAGCATGGCTCGCCAATTGGCAAAAAACTATGCGTATAAATTTGGATGCATCAGCCCGACTTTGTCGTTGGGCCGTAAGGCATTGGCAAGAAAGGAAATGCGAAGGCAGAATTATCAACATTGCCAGTCGGGCGGCGTACCGAGGCGACTCCCCTCATCATTGGCATTATGCCGCATCAAAAGCAGGCATGGTTGCTATGACAAAAACCATTGCCCGCGCCTATGCCGCACATAATATATATGCTTTCGCCATTTGCCCAGGTTTTACCATGACGGGTATGGCCGACGAATATCTTGCAAGTCGCGGCGGTGATAAATTGCTCGCCGATATTCCGCTTGGCAAAGTAGCGCAGCCCAATGAAATTGCCGAAATTACTGCATTTTGTGCCTTACAAGCACCACCATCTATGACGGGCGCAATACTTGATGCCAATGGTGCCAGCTATGTTCGATGAAATAAAGATATCTATCACTGCTGTCTCTTGTCTTATGGCTATATCTTGTGCGCCAATTTTAGAAAAGCAAACGCAAGATGATCAACGATCCGTCACTAAATTACAAGGCAATAGAGCCGATCAAATCTCTTGGGCTTCACACTGTAAGAAATGGGACGAATGGGACAAAGCAGGCCCAGCTTATAAAATCTATGGCAATAGCTATTATGTTGGGACATGTGGTATTTCCGCCATATTGATTACTGGTGATAATGGTCATATTCTAATTGATGGAGCCACAGAAACGGGCGCTGATATAATATTATCTAATATCAGAACTTTAGGATTTAATCCTAAGGATATTAAGACGATATTACACAGTCACGAACATCATGATCATGTTGGCGGCTTTGCCAAATTACAGGCTGCTACTGGTGCCAATATTATTGCATCAAAAGCTGCAAGATACACTTTAGAGACGGGCAAAATATCGACCAAAGATCCGCAATTTGGAACGCATGACGATATGCAACCCGTCAATGTGAGTAGCATAATAGCGCATGAGCATGTCATCACAACTGATGCTAGAAAAATAATAGCGATAGAAACCCCGGGACATTCACCAGGTGCACTCAGTTGGGCATGGCAAGAATGCGAGAATGGGCAATGCTTGTCCCTTGTTTATGCCGATAGTTTGTCACCGATTAGCAATGATACATATAAATTTAGCGATCATCCTAATTACGTAAAAAACTATCATAAGGGGCTCGCATATCTCTCACAATTGCAGTGCGATATTTTACTAACACCTCATCCTTCCGCCAGCCACATGATTGATAGAATTAAACAAGATAAAAATCTATTAAACAATAGCGACTGCACGCAATATACGGAGGCACTATCAACACGGCTCAATAAAAGAATCCAAGAAGAAAAAAATAGAAAATAATATGGATCATTACAAAATATCTATCCCTTGTAATCGTCAAGAAGCAGAAAGCATAAATGTTCGACTAGAAGTCGACAACCAATGGACACATAGCGACAATCCACCGACAATTGTTACCCGAGAGATTGTTGAATTTGATGATCAACAATGGATGATAGATATTTACCTAAATGAAGAACCAACGACATCATTATATCAAGATATTATCGCCTTATTAGGAAGGCCTATCGATACCAATATAATGACACAGAAATTTGTTGATGAAGATTGGGTGACGATGAGTCAAATAGGCTTAGATACGTTAAATATTGGCCGTTTTCATATTCATAACGCAACACAAGAGCGCGCAGCAAATAAAGTCAATCTGCAAATTTCAGCGGGTCAGGCTTTTGGTACAGGCCATCATCATACTACGGCTGGCTGCTTAAGCGCGCTCGACAATCTACAGCGGGAAGGCAAGCGTTTTCGTAATATTGCAGACATCGGGACTGGCACTGGATTACTTGCTTTTGCATCTCACAAATTATGGCCTAGAGCAAAAATTATTGCTAGCGATATTGATCCTATTGCAGTTCAATTTGCCAAAGAAGCCGCAATTGATAATGACATAAATAACAATAGTATCAATATTATATGCGCATCGGGCACTGACCATGTCGCGCTTCAACGCCGCGCACCTTATGACCTCATCATCGCCAATATTTTGGCTGGTCCCTTAATAGAGTTAGCCCCAGCAATTTATGAGATTTTGGATAATCATGGTACCTTAATATTAGCAGGACTATTAGACACGCAACTCGATGCAATCATTGAGTGTTATGCCCAATCATCAATGCAATTAATATCTGTCACTCACAATGAAAACTGGCCTACCGTTATCTTTAGAAAACGTAAAAAATATGGATATAGACGCACAAAGAGGGTTAGAGGCAGAACTTCTCAAGCGATTGGTGATTATGGCGAATGGTAATGTCAGACATTTATTAGTCGCATATAATTTAAATATTAGTCGCATATAATCTAAACGCATATTATTTGCTATTGGCATAATGCTGCGTACCGTGGGTGATAACATCATCGGTATCAATAATATCGGCTACAGCAATATTGGGTAGCTCTTTCAGTTTTGCATAGAGCGGCGCGAAATCTGTTTGTTGCGTTACATTTAAAAGCTGTTGTAGATCATCAATAACAAAATAATTTTGCTGATAATCATCAATCCGATATTCGCTACGCATGATACGTTCTAAGTCAAACTTTATCCGATTTGGGCTATCATCATCAAGCGCAAATACGCTCTCACCATAGCTAGAAACTATCCCCGCACCATAGATACGCAGCCCCTCCGCTTCTTGGATAAGGCCAAATTCAACCGTATACCAATAGAGGCGTGCCAAATTATCCAATGCATCATACTGCAATGAACGCAAACCGCCCTCTCCATAAGCCTGCATATAATCAGCAAAGACAGGGTCAGCGAGCATTGGAACATGACCAAATACGTCATGAAATACATCTGGCTCTTGCAAATAATCTAGTTGATCGCGGCGGCGTATGAAATTACCCGATACAAAGCGGCGATTGGCCATATGATCAAAAAACACATCATCGGGTACTAATCCTGGAACAGCAACAACTTGCCAGCCTGTCTTATCCATCAAAATTGCGTTAAGATCTTTAAAATCGGGAATACCAGGCTTTGATAATTTCAAAACATCAATACCGTTCATAAAAGCCTTACAGGCGCGACCCGGAAGCATTTTTTGTTGCCGGTCAAACAATATATCCCACGTCTCATGCTCTTCTGCGGTAAAACTATCCCATGCTTGATCAATAGTCCAATCAGCATTTGCGCCTTCTGGCGGCATATCAAAAATATGTGTTTCGCTATTCATAATGCTCTGTATAACAGATTTAAAAGTGAGATCAAATAAGTTTCATATGAAACCTACTGCACCTATTATTCTTAGATATATTAAGCGCGCAATATATACACTATTTGCGATAATCATTATGTATATAATAGCAGCTGCGATAGGAGGCACCTTCTCATCTAATCGTCAATGGACGCAGGCTGCTATACCAATAGAAGACCCTATAGATATATATGTCGAGACCAATGGTATCCATGTCAGTATCATTTTGCCATTAGATCAAGACGAAGGTATATTAAGCAATAAATTACGCGCTTCCCATATGAAGAACCCGCAATATCATAGCCAATATGCCATGATCGGTTGGGGGCATAAAGGTGTATATCAAAATGCGCAAAATTGGAATGACCTGACGATAAAGGATGCGGCTAGCGCAGTTTTTGGAACGGGTGATGCATTACTGCATATATATTATCGTGATAACCCAAAGCCTAATGAATATCGCAAAAAAATCTTTATCTCAAACATACAATATCGTCATATCATGCGCAATATAGCCCAATATTTTCGTTATAATGATGATGGCAAATTATTAGTCTATGAAGGCTATGGTCCAAACAATATTTTTTATGCGGCTAATGGTCAATATAGCGCACTCAACACCTGTAATGTATGGGTTGGTCGTATATTGCGGGAGGCAGGCATTACAATAGGATATTGGACGCCATTTTCACAAAGTATCATGTGGCGATATTGAGCAAGATTTTATGATTGACGGACGTTGTTTTATCACAAAAATCAATGATATTATATCTTTAGATTCAACTTACATTTCCATCATTGCATGCCAGCGATTATATTTAGAGCAACTCATCGGGTTTAATAATAAACATCTGTCCATAAGAACGTTCTAATATGCCTTTAAGTTTTACTTTGCTATCAGTCAGTAAATTATTTTTTCTGAATGTATGACATTTGACATTATGGTTTTTAGTTTTGTATGAAAATTATATTTAATCAAGCCTGAAAGGTCCCATATATGCCAATTTCCACATATGTAATAATAGCAATTTTTGTTACATTTGCAGTTCTGGAATTGGTCTACACTCGTTTATTTCACAAAAATGAGCAAACTTCCGACGATGCGATAGTAGAAATATTGGGGTCATTGACTTTAGTATTTTTAACGCAACCAATGATTATATTATTCGTACAATGGGCTATGGATGGGTTAGTGCCAGATTGGCAAGGGGCTATAGCAAGCATTAATGTTTTTGCAGCCATTGCCCTTTTTCTAATTTTCGATGATATGACACAATATTGGCTTCACCGCGCATCTCATAGTTTCGAGTGGCTTTATCATCTTCACAGAGCGCACCATAATGCCCGCTATATGAGCATCAGATTGGTATATCGAAATAATTTCTTCTATTATTTGTTCATGCCCGGAATATGGTTTTCAGCAATACTCATATATCTTGGCCTTGGTTGGTTCTTCGCAGGATATATAGTCATTAAAATGCTCGTCATTATCGCGGCTCACAGTGATGTTGCTTGGGACAAAAAACTATATGCTATTCCAGCTCTCTCGCCTTTCATGTGGATATTAGAACGTACGATCTCAACTCCAGCTACGCATCATGCCCACCATGGACGTCATAAAGATGATGAAGCGGTTCATTACAAAGGCAATTATGGCAATTTGTTATTCTTTTGGGACATATTATTTGGCACTGCCAAAATAACACGGCAATATCCGAAAAGCTATGGTGTGGAGAATCTACCCAATATTGGCCCAGCGCGCATGTTAGCTTGGCCAGTTTTTAGAAGGTTAGGATAAATCAACAGATAATATGTCTCATAATGTAAAACCTTATAAAGAAAATATAAAGGCTATAGACAGCATATATCTTAATGATAAGATCATGGTTCAAGCGTAGGAGAGAACGCTTAAGCCGTAGTGGTGCACCTGCATGGGGGCATAAGGTGCGCCACTACTTTTCCACCATATAAGTTTATAAATATCTAAAATAGTTGCGTATTGCAACTAAAGCCTACCCTTTATGCCTATTATAGATGTTTTTCCAACCATCTTCATCAACTGTTTCTATGCCCAACTCTTGCGCTTTTTTAAGCTTAGAACCCGCCCCAGGCCCAGCGACAAGCAGATCTGTTTTTTTACTAACCGATCCTGCTGCTTTAGCACCAAGTGATTCGGCCTGAGACTTGGCTTCATCACGGCTAATATTTTCTAATTTCCCTGTGAAAACGATTATTTTACCACTCCATTCGGTTTCCCGAATATTCGATACATATTCAGCGGGCTGCACCAAATCAATCACAGCATCCCATACTTTCACATTATGCTCTTCATGAAAGAACATTCCCAAAGTTTTCGCAACACTAGGGCCAATTCCATCAATAGTTGTGATTTCCTCAAGAGCTTCATCATCATGTTGAGCAAGCCTTAAACCAACAGCCTTAATCGCATCCATTGTCTTGAAGTTTTGCAACAAATCCTTCGAAGTAGTAATGCCTATGTGACGAATACCGAGACCAAATAAAAGTTTGGCAGGGTCGCATCCACGTTTGGATTCAATGGCTGCAAGCAAATTATCAACTGACTTTTCTTGCCAGCCTTCGCGTTTTAACAAGTCATCACGTTTCTCGTGCAATTTAAAAATATCGGCAGGACTTTTCACCCAATCAATCTCTGCGAATTCTTCAATCGATTTTTCTCCTAAGCCATCAATATCCAGTGCAGCGCGTGATACAAAATGTTTAAGCCTCTCATTCACTTGAGCGCTACATATTAACCCGCCCGTACAGCGCAAATCTACCTCGCCTTCCTCGGCAATCGCATCGCTGCCACATATAGGGCATTGCTGCGGGAATATATATGCCGCACGCTTATCATCCTTTGAGAGATTTTCTACAATCTGCGGAATAACATCACCAGCACGCTGCACCAACACTTCATCACCAATGCGCACAGCAAGCCGCGCAATTTCATCTCGATTGTGAAGCGTCACATTAGAGACGACAACACCCCCCACAGTAACAGGCTTCAAACGGCCAACAGGCGTTAATTTACCAGTCCGCCCGACTTGAATATCAATGGCCTCTAATGTGGTTTGTGCTTTTTCAGCAGGAAATTTATGCGCCAGCGCCCAACGCGGCGCTTTGGCAACAAAACCCAATCGTTCCTGCCAATCGAGCCGATCAACCTTATACACCACACCATCAATATCATAATCCAGATGCGCACGCTCTTTCTCAATATTGCGGTAATGATCCAGAATATCACCTAGCGTCTCAAAGCGCTGCACCAAAGGCGATAATGGCAGCCCCCATGCTTTTATTGCCTGCATCACGCCATATGCACTATCCGCTGGTAATGCGCTACTTACACCCCAGCCATGCGCCCAAAATTTAAGCGGGCGCGCTGCTGTAACATTGGCATCTTTTTGCCGCAGCGACCCTGCTGCTGCATTTCTAGGATTGGCAAAGAGCTTTGCATCTTTGTCATGCTGCGCAGCATTAAGTGCAGCAAAATCATCTTTTGCCATATAAATCTCACCGCGAATTTCAAAGACTTCTGGAATATTATCATCAAACATATCATGAGATTGCAGGCGCTTCGGTATATCAGAAATGGTGCGCACATTGGCAGTGACATCTTCGCCAATCTGCCCATCCCCACGAGTAGCAGCGAGTATTAATTCCCCATGCTCATAGCGCAGCGAACAGGATAGCCCATCGATTTTATCTTCGGCCGTAATCGCAATCATTTCGTCATCTGCTAGGCTTAAATAACGGCGCACGCGCGCTAGCCATTCGGCTATATCTTCATCAGAAAATCCATTATCAAGGCTCATCATTCGCTGTTCATGCGTAACTTTTGATAGCGGCGATCCATCTACTGCCGCTCCGACTTGTTTGTTCGGACTATCATCTCGGATAAGATGCGGAAAAGCCTCTTCTAACGCATTATTACGGCGAATTAGTGCGTCATACGCCGCATCGCTAATCTCTGGATTATCCTGCGCATGGTAAAGCTTATTGTGCCGCGCAATGTCGCGTGCGAGCCGCATCAATTCATTGGCGGCTTCTGCTTCTGATGTGATAACTTGATCCATAACCTATCAACCCGCCTTGGGTGTTACCTCAAAACGATGGCCAAAGCCTTCGATAAATTCACGCCCTTGCGCAATGGCATTTTGCACCTGTGGTAATTGCAATGATGCGCTATGATCTTCTTTGCTGAGCCAATATTCAGTAACCCAAATGCTATTTTCATCCGCCATATCTTCGGAAATGATATAAGAAATATTACCAGGCATATTGCGCGTTCCATGTGCTAATATGTCAATCAACGCATCGCGCATGCCTGCCTTAACGTTAATTTGCGTAATAATTCCATAGGGAAAGACTTCTTCCATATCAGCTCCTATCAATTGGTTAATCGGTAATGATGCCGCCACAGCTGCACCGCCTATATGCTGCAACAAGATACGCCGGCCAATCAAGCGACTTCCAACAATCTATCGGCTTGCGCTTTCGCTTCTTCGGTTACTTGCGCGCCCGAGAGCATTCGCGCAATTTCTTGGCGGCGGTCATCTGCATCTAAAGCCTTCACATCGGTACGCGTCACGATACCCTCGGAAGATTTGGCGATGAAATAATGCGCAGATCCTTTTGCGGCCACTTGCGGACTATGCGTCACAGCCAGCATTTGTTTACCGCTTAGTGCTAATTTAAGCAGCCTTTCCCCGATGGCAGATGCCACCGCCCCGCCAACACCGCGGTCAATCTCATCAAATATGATGGTTTGCGCTCCACCCTCTTCGGCCAAAGCGACTTTCAGCGCCAATATAAAGCGCGATAATTCCCCGCCCGATGCAATTTTAGTAAGCGGAGCAAAAGGCGCACCAGGATTGGTAGAGATTAGAAATTCCACCTTATCCATGCCATTTTCGCCCCAGCGGCTCTCATCAAGCAAAGCCACATCGGTTTGAAACTTTGCCGCATCCAATTTAAGCGGCACAAGTTCATTCATCACCGCAGAATCAAGAGCTTTTGCTGCTTTCTGACGTTTTTGAGACAGCTCTCTCGCAGTATCAAAATAGCTCTGCTTTTTGCTTTCCACTTCGGCTTCCAATTTTGCAAGCCCCTCACCACCCGCTTGTATGGCCGATAATTTCTCTGACAAATCAGATAATAAGGTCGGTAATGTATCAGGCGCCACATTATGTTTTCTGGCCAAAGCACGTAGCTCAAAGAGACGCACTTCAATATCATCCAATCGCACAGGGTCAAAGCTAAGCGAAAAGCTCGCCTCATTCAATTTACTCTCGGCCTCATTTGCCTCAATGATAGCACGATCAAGCGATGATAAAGCCTCACTCAACGCAGCATGCTCGGGGGCGATACGCTCTAACTTGCGGGCTGATGCGCGTAATTTGGTAACACCGCTATCTTTACCATCAAAACTTGAAAGTACTGATTTCAGCTCTTCGGTTAAGCGCTCACCTTTTTGCATATCGCTGCGCTCGCCTGCTAACTCTTCTTCTTCGCCATCAATAGGGTTAAAAGCCTGTAATTCCTCTACACTATGTTCCAACCATTCGCGGTCACGCTCGGCTTGATCGAGACTAGCACGCGCAGTTTCTAATTTGTTTTGCGCCTCTTTCCATGCACGGAAAAGGCGCGATACAGCATCGCAATCACAGCGCCCATAGCTATCGAGCAAATCACGATGACCCGATGGATTGAGAAGTCCGCGATCATCATGTTGCCCGTGAATCTCCACCAGATGACGACCAATATTGCGCAATAATGCTGCACTACAAGGTTGATCATTGATATAGGCTTTGCTGCCGCCATCGGCCTTCACAATGCGGCGAATAAGCAGCGGTTCTCCCGCTTCACAATCAATATCATTTTCGATAAGCGTATCTCGCAAAACACCACTGGGTGGATCAAAAGTAGCTATCACTTGCGCCTTATCGCTGCCATTACGCACCAATCCACTCTCGGCACGCATGCCCAGCGCCAGTCCAAGCGAGTCTAGCAATATTGATTTACCCGCGCCTGTTTCACCTGTTAAAACGCCCAAACCTGAACGAAAATCAAGCGAGAGCGCCTCAATAAGCACTATATTTTGAATATTTAAATTCTGGAGCATAGACCCCCGAACATCACGCCTCTGGCGCGTGCTTTTCCATCAATTTAAACGCTTTTTCATACCATTCACTACCAGGGTAATTGCTACCCAAAACAGCAGCAGAGCGCTTGGCTTCATCCAATACGCCCAATGCCAAATAGCTTTCCGTTAAACGAAATAATGCCTCTGGCGTATGGGTTGTTGTATCAAATCTATCTACCACTTCACGGAACCGAATAACCGAAGCCAGCCACAATGAACGGCGCTGATAAAAACGACCAATTTCCATTTCTTTACCAGCCAAATGATCACGCACGAGATCAATTTTCAAGCCCGCATCCGCAGCATAGCGCGTATTGGGATAACGGCGCTGCACTTCACCCAATGCAGCCAGAGCATTACCAGTGGTTTTTTGATCACGCGTTACATCACTAATGCGTTCATAATGACACAAAGCGATCAAATAATAAGCATAAGGCGCATCTTTATTACCAGGGTGAATAGAGAGGAAACGACTCGCTGAGCGAATAGATTCGTCATATTTATTATCGAGATAATAGCTAAATGCGCTCATAAGCTGTGCACGGCGCGACCAAGGTGAGAATGGATGCTGACGCTCCACTTCATCAAACAGGGCTGCCGCCACGGCATAATTCTTATTATCAAGCCGTTCTTTTGCTGCATTATAAAGCGTATTAACATCGCGTGCGATAAATTTGGTATCAGCTTTTTTACCGCCTGTTGAGCAACCCGCCAGCAATGCAGCGCCAATCGCAACCATCATAGGTTTGGAAAATGTAGATAAAATTTTCTGTGTCATAATTTACCCTTAATAGCAGATATAGGCTTAGCCAATAGCTAAATATAAAAAAGCCGCAGGCACAGAGCCCACGGCTTAAATATTTAACGTCATTATCTGTATAGGACATGAATTTTGTCCCAATGATAAGCTTTATTTATTCACCAGTAATAAAGTCAGGTAATCCAGTGTCAGAGCCGTCTTTACCGCCCTTATCACCTTTGTCACTGCCTTTATCACGTCCACGGCCACCACGTCCATCACGGCGAGGCTTACGATCACCACCTCTATTACCTTTGGGTTTATTTTCGCGCGGCGGACGGGTGTCTTCTAATTCTTCACCCGTTTCTTGATCAACAACACGCATGGACAGGCGCACTTTGCCGCGCTGATCAATTTCAAGGACTTTCACCTTGACTTCTTGACCTTCACTGAGCTCATCCGCTACTTTTTCAACGCGCTCGTCCTTAATCTCAGAAACATGAACAAGGCCATCTTTGCCGCCCATGAAGTTCACAAATGCACCAAAGTCCACAAGGTTTACGACTTTACCGTCATAAATTTTACCAACTTCGGCTTCTTCGACAATGCCTTCGATCCATTTCATCGCAGCATCAATCTGTGATTTGTCGGAAGAGGAGACTTTGACCAAACCTTCATCATCAATATCAACTTTCGCGCCAGTTTCAGCAACGATTTCACGGATGACTTTACCGCCAGTACCAATGATGTCACGGATTTTTGATTTGTCGATTTGGATCGTTTCGATGCGCGGTGCATGCTCAGAAAGCTCTGTACGCGCATTACCCAATGCTTTGGTCATTTCACCCAATATGTGGGCACGACCTTCGCTCGCTTGATGCAATGCAGTTTTGAAGATTTCTTCGGTAATACCCGCAATCTTAATATCCATTTGCATAGTGGTGATGCCCTTTTCGGTACCCGCCACTTTGAAATCCATATCGCCTAAATGATCTTCGTCCCCCAAAATATCGGAGAGAACAGCAAAATCATCGCCTTCTAAGATTAGACCCATCGCAATACCAGAAACAGGACGCTCAATAGGAACGCCAGCATCCATCATCGATAAACAACCACCGCAAATGGTCGCCATTGAAGAAGAACCATTGGATTCGGTAATGTCTGACAAGATACGGATTGTATATGGAAAATCTTCCAATGTTGGCAGAATTGGACGCAATGCACGGAATGCCAATTTGCCATGACCAATTTCGCGGCGTCCTGGCGCACCAAAGCGGCCCACTTCACCCACCGAATAAGGAGGGAAGTTATAGTGCAACATGAAATTGCTATAGCTTAGCCCATCAAGACCATCGATCATTTGTTCAGCATCTTTTGTACCCAATGTTGTGGTACAAATGGCTTGCGTTTCACCGCGTGTGAACAATGCGCTACCATGCGTGCGCGGCAAGAAGCCAACGATGGATTCAATCTGACGAACTTCATTGGTTTTACGGCCATCAATCCGCTGACCATCCTTAAGGATCGCACCGCGCACAATGTCAGCTTCCAATTTCTTGGCTTGCTTCATAGCGGTCATCATGGCTTGGCCATCAACTTCTTGCGCTTCGAAATGCGCTTTGGCTTTATCACGTGCGGCATTTAATGCATTGCTGCGCTCGCTTTTGTCGGTGATTTTATAGGCTGCGGCAATATCATCACCGATAAGTGCGCGAATTTCTTCTTTAACATCAGAATTACCCTCGCTTGTGGCGAGTTCCCATGGCTCTTTTGCGGCTTGTTCGGCCAAATCAATAATCAGGTTCACAACCTTCTTAATCTCATCATGCGCAAACATAACAGCGCCAAGCATGACGTCTTCGGATAATTCTTTTGCTTCTGATTCCACCATCATTACGGCATTACCTGTCGCCGCGACAACCAGATCCAATTCACCCTCAGCTACTTTTTCCATATTGGGGTTTAATTGATATTCGCCTTCAGCATAGCCGATACGAGCAGCACCAATTGGCCCCATGAACGGAACGCCAGAAATAGTGAGCGCCGCTGATGCAGCCAACATCGCAACAATATCAGGTTCGTTTTCGCCATCATAACTTAATACTTGGCAGATAACGTTAATCTCGTTGTAAAACCCTTCTGGGAAGAGCGGGCGTACAGGACGATCGATCAAACGGCTTGTAAGTGTTTCTTTTTCAGTCGCACCGCGCTCGCGTTTAAAGAAACCACCTGGAATACGTCCAGCGGCTGAGAATTTTTCTTGATAATGGACGGTTAACGGAAAGAAATCCTGTCCATCTTTTACTGATTTTGCAGCCGTTACTGCACATAAAACAACGGTTTCGCCTAATGTTGCGATAACTGCACCATCGGCTTGACGGGCAACCTGCCCTGTTTCCAGAGTGAGGGTTTGTCCGCCCCATTCCATTTCTACTTTTTTAATGTCAAACATGTATTTTCCTTATATCCCGCCATGCCCTATGCAAAGCGGGGCCTTTTTACCGAGAAATTCCGTCTCAGCACGGTTGGGCTAAAATTCTATGCCCTAGGCTATCTATCGAATTATAAATGAGCCTTTCAAAAAAGCGGCAAACACGCCGCCCTCATGCAAAAAGCGGCCCCGTAAGGCCGCTCTCTAATTCTTATTTACGCAGACCGAGTTTACCGATTAGGTCTTTGTAGCGCGCTTCATCTTTACCTTTAAGATAATCCAAAAGCGAACGGCGTTTATTCACCATCATTAAAAGACCGCGGCGCGAGTGATTATCTTTGTGATGGCCTTTGAAATGCTCGGTAAGATTAACAATTCTCTCTGTTAAAATAGCGATTTGTACTTCTGGAGACCCTGTATCACCATCCATACGGCCATATTCTTTTGATAATTCTGCTTTGCGTTCTACTGTAATTGTCATATTTTTTCCTACGATCACCCTATATTAAAACCGCGAATGATGCGCACATCTCCGTGCGAAATCTCTACCAAAGCAATTGGGATTTCATTTTCCCATGCCAAGTGGAGACCATCCCCTGCGACCCCAGATAAGACACGGCCCTGTTGGATCGCTTTTGCCTGTTCTGAGGAGAGGTAAAGTGCCGGGGTGTCGTCCAGCGCTGCCTCCATTGGCAAAATTATGTCTTTCAATGGCGCGCCTTTACCGATTTCATCCAATTTGTCCAGCGAAATCGTATGCTTTAAGGAAAATGGCCCTGCCTTTATACGCCTTAGCATTACGACATGACCAACACTGCCAAGCACATACGCAATATCACGCGCCAAAGAACGTATGTAAGTCCCCTTCGAAACATGAGCGCACAGCGTAATTTGCGAGATTTGCTCAGCATCCGATCCTTCGACAGGCTCAGGACGAACGGTAGGTTTATGCAGCTCATGCTCTTTAACATCGTCATGCTGAACTTGGTTCAGTATAACGCTATCGTCATTCTGTTCTAACCGCTTCTGCATCTCGCCCAGACCATCATTAACACGCACTTCGTCATGCTGAACTTGGTTTAGTATCTTATTGTCATGTGATCCTGAAATAAATTCAGGATGACGGTGGGTAGCTTCAGGATGACGGTGGGTAGCTTCAGGATGACGGGTGGTAGCTTCAGGATGACGGTGGGTAGCTTCAGGATGACGGGTGGTAGCTTCAAGATTATTGTCGGCGGCTTCAGGATTACGTGCGGTAACTACACTATGGCGGGTGTTAGTTTTAAGATGATGGATAGTGGCGTCAGGATGATCAAGGCTAACTCCTTGGTCATTGAAGCTAATATTATCATGATGTGAGGCAGATTGAGAATAAAATAACTGAACAATATTCAAATCAAAAATCGTAACATTGCGCCTCTTCATTTCAACATCAACGCCTGCTCGCGCCAGGTCATAGGCGCGCTGCCCATTAATTTTAAGCGCACTATATTTTGGCGGTATCTGTTCAATGTCACCAATAAACTCAGCCAAGGCGTCTTTAATTTGTTCCAATGTTGGCCTCACATCAGAGGTCTCGCTGACATCGCCCTCGCTATCCAATGTTTCGGTTTCTACGCCAAATTGGATTGTAAACTCATAAATCTTGCTCGCATCGAGCATTCGCCCACACAATTTTGTTGCCTCACCCAAAGCAATAGGAAGGACACCACTCGCCAGTGGATCAAGTGTACCGCCATGACCAACTTTGAGTTTATCTTTGCCTTTGCCCAATAAACCCGCCTCGCGCAAATTACGTTTAACAGCGCCTACAGCTTGCGTGGAGCCAAGCCCCAATGGCTTGTCTAATATGATCCAACCATGATGTTTAACGAAGCCATTCCTTTTGTGTTAATTCAAAAACTAGCGTATCACGAACATGCCCCGTCCATGTCGTCATATTTTTAAACAGAATCTCTTTCTGCTTTGCACCCAATTTTTTAACGGCTGCCGCAGATCGTGTATTCCGTCTATCAACTCTAAAGCCCACAATATCAAAACCGCAATCGAAAGCATGACTTATCATCAAATTTTTCATCGTATCATTCAATCCAGTTCCACGAACCGATGGGGTAATATATGTCCCACCAATTTCAACGGTCTTACTATCAATATCTGGTCTAATATAATTGCTCATGCCAACGACAATATTGTCCTGTGAAATCGCAAAATTTACCCAATCCTCATTGCTCAAGAAAATATTTAGCGATGCATCAAAATATTCACCTAAAAATGATAAGGGGTATATATCCCATATTTCTGTATCTTGTGCACAGGCTAACCGTAAAGATTCTATGTGAAAATCTGTCATTGGTTCAATGGAAACACATCCATCTCTCAAAATTTTAGATAGATTATTCATATCTATATTCTACAAAATAGGTGAAACGTGCTTTAGTCAGATTCCAAATCACGCGCTACTCTAGGATTATTTAATAGGTCTTCTATCCGTGCCACTTCATCAAAGCTCTCATCGGCAAGAAATTTCAGCTTGGCCGCATATTTCATTTTTGTTCGTGCCGCGACTTCACGCTGGAAAAATGCTGTGTTAGTGCGCAATGCTTTTATTATGGCAACTTCGTCAGAACCCAATAGAGGTTTCACAAACACCTTAGCATGACGCAAATCGGGCGACATACGCACCTCTGTCACACTTACATTGTTGCTGGAGAGCAATTCATCATGCACCTCACCACGCAGCAATAGTTCCGACAAGATATGCCGTACTTGCTCACCAACGCGCAGCAAACGAACCGAGCGCCCTTCGGGTGATGTATCGTTAAATTTCGCCATTGGATGCCTCTTGCGGTACCTCAGTTAGCATTGCAGTCGAAGTTGATTTAACCAACAGATTTCCATCTTCATCGAATAATTCGCCTTCGATAAAAGCCACATTACGGCCTAATTTTAATATTCTGCCTTTGCCGATTAATTTACCAATAGGCACGGGCTTAATATAGCTCATATTCATATCAAGATTAAGTGGAAGCAATCTACCGCCCGATGCAGCCATGACAGCACTGCCCATAATTTCATCCATAAAGCCGCCAATCAAACCGCCCTGCACAAAACCGCGCGGGCTTTTGAAACTTTCAGGCGCTACAAATTCCATAGTGGAAACCTCGCCTTCGAAGGATATTGGCTTCGATTGCATAAGCCTAGAAGAAGGCGAAGAAATATTATCCGTCATAACCGCCCTCTAATTTCTATTACAATATGCGTTCGCGCTCTTCTGTTTCAAAGACCTCTAGCATATCACCAGCCCTAACATCATTGGTATCTTCCAATACCACACCACATTCAAGGCCAGAACGCACTTCATCGACATTGTCTTTAAAGCGGCGTAGCGACGCAATTTTGGTTGCACTAATGATGACATCATCACGGGTAAGGCGCGCATGAATGCCTTTCTTGATATACCCATCGGTAACAAGCAGACCAGCAGCCTTATCTTTCTTACCAGATTTGAATACATCTTTAACCTCAGCACGGCCAACAACGGTTTCGATAATCTCTGGACCAAGTTCACCCGCCATTTCTTTGCGGATATCTTCGGTCAGGTGATAAATCACATCGAAATATTTTAAGCGCACTGCTTCGCGTTTTAAAATCTCACGCGCCTTGCTGTTCGGGCGAACATTAAAGCCAATAATAGGCGCATTGGATGCATTAGCCAAAATCACATCAGATTCTGTAATCCCGCCAACACCGCTTAGCAGCACACGCACCTTAATATCATCGGTAGATATTTTATTAAGCGCCGTCACAATCGCCTGCATAGAACCTTGCACGTCGGCCTTTACTACAACAGGATATTCCATTGCATTGTTCGCTGATAGCGCAGAGAACATAGAATCCACCGATGCTGGGGCCATAGCTGTACGGGCTTTCTTCGCTTGTTCTTTACGATAAAGCGCCACTTCACGCGCACGTTGATCATTTTCTACCACGGTCAGCATATCACCAGCAGATGGTACACCGCTAAGGCCCAACACTTCCACAGGTTGCGAGGGACCAGCTTGCTTAATCTGCTTACCATTATAATCGATAACCGCACGCACTTTGCCAGACACTTCGCCAACAACAAATATATCGCCGCGCCTCAATGTGCCTCGTTTCACCAACACAGTCGCAACTGCGCCGCGCCCTTTATCAAGCTGCGCTTCGACAACAATGCCTTCCGCAGCCCGATCAGGATTGGCCTTAAGTTCCATTACTTCTGCTTGCAACGCCAATTTTTCAAGCAATTCATCCAAATTGGTTTTCTTGAGTGCAGAAATTTCAACATCCTGAACTTCTCCGCCCATTTGCTCGACAATGATTTCATGTTCAAGCAAGCGCTCACGCACTTTTTGCGGTTTAGCGCCTTCTTTATCGATTTTATTGATCGCTATGATCATCGGTACTTTTGCTGCTTTACAATGATTAATCGCTTCAATTGTTTGCGGCATCAAGCCATCATCAGCAGCCACCACCAAAATCACAATATCGGTGACCAAAGCACCACGTTGACGCATTTCAGTAAAGGCCTCGTGCCCCGGTGTATCAAGGAAGGTGATCATATCACCCGCTTTAGTCTTTACCTGATAAGCGCCAATATGCTGGGTAATTCCGCCTGCTTCACCCGCAACGACATCTGCACCGCGCAGCGCATCGAGCAAGCTCGTTTTACCATGATCAACATGCCCCATCACGGCCACAACTGGTGCACGCGGTTTCAGCGTTTCTTCAGGATCAATATCGGTTTCAACATTAATCTCAACATCAGATTCGGATATACGGCTAATGGTATGACCAAATTCCTCAACGAGCAATTCTGCCGTATCTTGATCGATGGTTTGATTAACCGTAACCATCATATCCATGTTAAACAGCGCCTTTACAAGATCGGCACCTTTTTCACCCATACGTTTAGCAAGCTCTTGCACCGTAATGGCTTCTGGAACTTTTACATCACGGACTTTCTTGACCTGCGGTTCACGTGAACCGCTGTTCGATTGGGCGCGTTTTTCTTTCTCCCGCGCACGTTTGAGCGCAGCAAGAGAACGTGCCCTTGCGCCATCATCTTCATTGAGCGCGCGGCTAACCGTTAACTTGCCAGATTGTCGGCGGTCTTTACGATCACGAGACGCTTTATTCGTTTTCTTATCACGGTCATCACGCGATGGACGCGAAGGTGTATCCACTGGTGAGAATTTACGCGGTGGCGGTGGAGAAGCTTTACCAGTCTTTTTAACAGGAGTCTCAGTACTAGGTTGCACTTCTGTCTCTTCTACTTTTGCTGGTTCAACTATATTTTGTTCAGCATCTTCTGCTACCCGTTTTTCTTCAGCACGTTTCTTCTCTTCTTCTTCGCGCTGTTTCTTCTGGTCTTCTTCACGGCGGCGAGATTCTTCTAATATATTTAAGCGCGATTCCTCGGCTTCTCGCAACAATTTAGCCTGACGTTCTTGACGCGACATTGTCTCATCAATCGCCTTTTTGCGCGGCGGAGCTTTTTCTTCCTTAGGCGCTGGAGGTGGCGGCGGTGGCGGCGCAACTTCTTCAGGCTCAGGCACATAACCTGGCTTGCCTACCAATTTGCGGCGTTTAACCTCAACCACGACTTTATTCGTTCTGCCATGACTAAATGTCTGCTTAACCTCGCCAGAATCGATCGAGCGCTTAAGCCCTAGTGGCTTGCGCGTCAGCTTCGGCTTTTCTTCTTTTTCATCACTCATCGAACAGACCTAGTCCCTTATCTCTTGATCAAGTGCAAGATTATCATCGCCTTGCCCCAATCTATTGTTATCTGGATTAATAGAACATCCAGTGAAATTTATCCAGCGGCTAAGATGGTACATCACCCGCTGAGCCGATTTTTTATCAATAATACCAAAATGCACGACATTATCTTTACCCAAGGAAGATGCTATTTCATCACGGTCTGCAGGCAAAACAATGCCTTGCATTCCGCTTCCTTGCTTATCGCTACCAACACGCCACGCTTGATCCAATTTTTTACGGCCATCTTCACTCGCATCACTAGCATGGCATAGTGCAAATATTTGCCCGTTACGCGCCGCTGTTGATATTTTTTCAGACCCTGTAATTAAGAAACCCGCCCGCACCTCTAAACCCAAACGACTAAGCACCGCATGCTTTAATTGCATTACTATATTATGCGCTAGATCCTCTGGTATTTGCAAAGCCGCGCCCTTAAACGCCCGAGCAAGTGCCCCGCGTAATTGCCCTTTTTCCTGTGCATCACTTAAAGAAGCTGCATCAACACCAATCCACGCACCACGCCCAGGAGCTTTGGCCCGTACATCAGGTGCAATCTGTCCATCAGGACCAATCGCAAGCCTAACGAGCGCCTCTTGGGACACTCGCTCGCCTGTCAATATACACCGTCTTACTGGAGTATTTGAGGTCTCATTGAGGGGTTTCCGCAGCAACGGCGTCCTCCTCAACTATTGTCTCGGCTTTCGCCTCAACTTCTGGCTCATCTTCGAACCAATGCGCACGAGCCGCCATGATAATCTCATTGCCTTGCTCTTCTGTGAGACCATAAACTGCCAAAATTCCAGGTTTATCATCTACTTTTCGTTTGTCATTACGGCGATCATTGCGTTTTTGTTGTGGCCGCGCTTTTTGGATCAATTCATCGGTTGCAAGATCAGCAAGATCATCCAATGTTTTGATACCAGCTTTACCCAAATCAACCAACATGCCTTCGGTGAGGTGCGGTAATTCAGCCAAATCATCCTCAACGCCCAATTCCTTGCGCTCAGCACGAGATGTTTCTTCACGGCGCTCTAAGGCTTCGGTGGCTCTGTTTTGAAGTTCAGCCACCAATTCCCCGTCAAAACCCTCAATTGTGCTAAGTTCTTCTGGCGCAACATAGGCAACCTCTTCAAGTTCACTAAAGCCTTCAGCAACCAAGAGCTGCGATAATGTCTCATCAACATCAAGCTCGCTTTGGAACATATCAGAACGCTCCATAAATTCTTTTTGGCGCTTCTCGCTCGATTCCGCTTCGGTCATAATGTCAATCGCACGGCCCGTTAATTGACTGGCCAATCGTACATTTTGACCACGACGACCAATGGCAAGGCTCAATTGATCATCTGGAACCACCACTTCGATACGATTTTCATCTTCATCAATAACCACACGGCTCACCGTTGCTGGCTGCAACGCATTAACGATGAAAGTAGCTGTATCTTCCGACCACGGAATGATGTCAATTTTCTCACCTTGCATTTCCTGTACAACGGCCTGAACACGGCTACCCTTCATACCAACACAAGCCCCAACAGGATCAATGGAGGTATCATGGCTGATAACACCAATTTTCGCACGGCTGCCAGGGTCACGAGCAGCAGCTTTAATCTCGATAATACCATCATAGATCTCAGGGACTTCTTGCGTAAATAATTTGCGCATAAAATCAGGATGTGCGCGGCTTAATAATATTTGCGGCCCACGGTTTTCGCGCTGCACTTTAGAAATGATAGCACGTACCCGATCATTGGAACGTAGCACTTCACGCGGAATTTGTTGATCGCGGCGGATCACACCTTCTGCACGCCCCAAATCGACCACTACATGGCCAAATTCAACCGACTTCACCACGCCTGTAATCACTTCACCAGCGCGATCTTTAAATTCTTCATATTGGCGCTCACGTTCCGCATCGCGTACTTTTTGGAAAATAACCTGCTTGGCTGATTGCGCATCAATACGGCCCAGATCCACAGGCGGTAGAGGGTCAACAATAAAGTCCCCAAGCTTCGCATCTTTTTCAAGCTTTTTACCTTGCTTAATATCAACTTGTTTAAAATGATCTTCGACATCTTCGACCACTTCAACAACACGCCACAAACGCAAATCGCCTGTTTCTGTATCTAGTTTTGCACGAATATCGTTTTCCGCGCCATAACGGGCACGCGCAGCACGTTGAATTGCTTCTTCCAACGCCTCCACAACGATCGCCTTATCGATCATTTTTTCACTGGCTACAGCATTAGCAATTGCTAATAATTCGGCCTTATTTGCAGAAATGGGACTTGCCATCTTCTATTCTTCCTTATCGTCATGTTCTACGACATCTGCGCCATCACTTGTTAGTGGGGCACTCGCCGCAATTAGTCTATCTGTCAAGAGAAGCTTTGCATTATCTACTATATTGTACGAAAATTTAAAGTCTCCAAATTTACGATCTTCAAATATTATTTCTTCGCCGACCACAGAAGCAATAGTGCCACGCAATTTTTTGCGATCTTTCAGAGGCTCACCCAATACAATACGCGCCTCATGGCCAACCCAATCGGCAAAATCGCTCAACCTAGTCAAAGGGCGATCAATTCCCGGTGAACTAACTTCTAATCGATAGGCTTCTTCAATCGGGTCAAGCTCATCAAATTTTTCTGAAATACGGCGTGAGAGCGCAGCGCAGTCTTCAATCACCAATTGACCAGTTTCTGGTCTTTCCGCCATAATTTGCAATGCCAGATCATCACCCGAACCAAGCCACGCAATACGCACCAAATCAAAACCCAAAGCTTTCACTTCGGGTAAGATCAATTCTTCAAGATGCTCTATGTCGGTCAAACTATATCTATTTCTTATTCATTATATGCAAAAGCCATCGTGCCAGCCCTGTAAGCGCCAGCCCCGAAACAATCACAATGTTGGGATTAGCCACATCTATGCTATCTTGCGTAATGATGCAATAGATAAGTTATCCATATAATTTATATAGAATAGATATTCTAACGAAGGCATTGCCTAACATATACTATTATCTTATATATTTCAGATTTACTGGAAACAATGCAAAGACATGCACTGGAGATATAAGCTCATGACCCCATCAAAATTGCTAACCCAAAAACTTATATACTCATTACTAGCTGGTGCTGCAGCACTGAGCATCACAGCCTGTACCAACAGCAATGCAAAAGATGAAAATGGCCAAATATTGTTTGAAAGTACCGAAATAGCTAGTTTCAATGAGCCATGGGCCATGACATTTTTACCCAGCAAATCTACAGAAGCACTCATCACAGAAAAAGGTGGTAAATTATTACTATTTGAAGATGGCGGCAAAACCTCCGAAGTCTCAGGCGTTCCAGAAGTTGATTATGGCGGTCAAGGCGGTTTAGGCGATATTATATTATCGCCAAATTTTGTAGAAGACTCAACAGTCTATCTCAGCTGGGCAGAAGCAGGAGAAAATGACACACGCGGTGCTGTGGTTGGCATGGCAAAGCTTAACCGCGATGGCTCTCCAAAGCTTGAAGACTTAAAAATTATTTGGTCTCAATATCCAAAAGTAAAAGGCCGCGGTCATTATTCATACCGTCTCGCTTTTTCTCCTGATAGCAAATATCTATTTATAGGGTCTGGCGAGAGACAAAAATTTGATCCATCACAAGATATGGACAGCAATATGGGTAAAATTGTGCGTCTCTATCCCGATGGTTCTATCCCCAAAGACAACCCTTTTTATACCGAAGGCAATGAAGTGCGTTCACAAATTTGGTCATTGGGGCATCGCAACATTCTTGGTATCGCCTTTGATGATAATGGTCAGCTTTGGAATCATGAAATGGGTCCAGCCCATGGTGATGAAGTCAATTTGGTAAAATCCAAAGCCAATTATGGCTACCCCATCGTGTCAAATGGCGATCATTATGATGGCCGCGACATTCCCGATCATGGTGAGGGCGATGGCTTTATAGCCCCCAAAGTTTTTTGGAATCCAACCTTAGCACCCAGCGGTCTCATCGCCTATAATGGCGATATGTTCCCAGAATGGAAAGGGTCATTGATACTCGGTGGTCTAGCAGGTCAAGCTCTGGTTCGTCTCGAAATTGATGGTGAAAAACTGACCAAAGCCGATGAATGGCCCATGGATGCACGCATTCGTGAAGTCGAACAAGGGCCTGATGGCGCGCTTTGGGTCCTCGAAGATGGTGAAGGCGCTAAGCTGCGCAAATTAACGCCTACTGAGTAGGTGATTATATCATCGATTCAATCATTAGATCTGATAATACCAGCCAAGGCGAATGAGAAACCAATGACCGTCCATGCAAAAAGCGCGCTAACAAATATCATGACAATAAACTCAACGCTATTTGGATCACGTTGATATTCTTGAAAATATAAAAAGAAGGCCATCCAAAACATAGCGCAGGCAAAGCCCCACCCACCTGTCAGAAGTGCAACGCACCTCATATTATTAGCCTCTGATCCTTTTTTAACTTGCCTAAACCAATCCATTGCGCCAGCAAAAACAAGCGCACAAGCAACATAATCAATAATCCAAAAGGCAGGGTTACCCCAATCTCCCCAATTATGTACTGTCTCAACAATGGCTAAGAAAGGTGCAAAAATTAGACCTAGATAAGCAGATATATTTAGTAATATATTCTTATTCATAGCTTGCCTAGTTCGCCGCAGTTGTTCCCGACAAATCAGCGAGAAAAGCCTCTATGCGCTGCGCATTTGCGCCTAGGTCGCTCTGTCCAACGCGGCTGATTGAACGCATATCAATGATACTAGCATTACCATCTTGCGTTGGCCGTGCACGGATCACAACATCATCTTTAAAAGCAAAAATAGCAGTGGTTTCGGTCGCCTCTAACTTGCCTTGCTCTGGTACAGATAATGCCACATCCCAGCCACGTGCTTCGGCTAATCGCTCAGCCTTTGCAATAACGTCCGCTACTTTCATGTCTATGCGCACAGAGCGAATATTGGGATAAGCTTCTTGATGCAGCCGTGTCCAACGCTGTAAGGGCGTAAGGCCCTGCATCTCATCACCATCTGGGATATTATCCAAATTATCTTCACGTACGCTCAGGGTTTGAAATTGCGGTGGATCCGCCAAGTCGGTTGAAATATCATGAATGGCGGGTAAAGATCGCGCCGTAACTATGATATTGAGCATCCAACCAACATAGAATAAAGCCAAGACCATACCAATAATTCTAAGAGACCAGCCGATTTTCTTATTTTTATAGCGGTCCCAAAATATGAAAATAATACCAAAGATAAGGGCGCCAGCTGCTAAGAAAAAGCTATATCGTAATCCTGTAAATCCAGTGCCAAACTCCCAAAACCCAAAGCCGCTGCCAAAGGACGCAATCACACCCCATAATATTGCACCCAAAGCTGAGAGAAATATTAAACTACTTTTCCAATCACGCAATAATAGGCTTCTGTTTGAAACAGCCTTGCTTGGCACTTCAGCAGTGAACACACGCAAATCTTCTTCTGTCTCATTATTGCTTTCAGCGGTCATTTTTTGCTCCCTCGGCGTTACGATGCCCTATTTAATTCGCATTATTATGAGCAGTAAACCATAAAAACAAGCTTAGCATTAGACAAATTGATTTTTGGATGACAAAGGCAATACAATATATGATGGAAATCAAAGGCTGTGCTATGGCCCTCAAGACGAAAGTATATGATGGTAAAGCCTGCCAATAAAAAACAATCTATCAATTTCATCTTGCTCGCAGTTTTCATCTACTCGGTTGGTTTCGGTATTATCATGCCTGTATTGCCAGATTTGATCATAGAGCTGGAAGATGTTTCCATCTCGGAAGCCACACAATTGGCAGGATGGATTGGAGCATTTTATGCCATTTTCCAATTCCTCATGGGGCCATTGGTAGGAAGTTTGGGTGACCGTTATGGCAGAAGACCTATCTTCCTCATCAGCCTATGCGCATTCGGCATAGATTTTTTACTCATGGGCTTAGCCCCTTCGATCATCTGGCTTTTCATAGGCCGTTCGTTAGCTGGCGGGCTTGGCGCAATATTTGGTCCTGCCAATGCCGCAATGGCCGATCTATCCGACGATACTGACCGTGCCGCTAGTTTTGGCAAGGTTGGTGCCGCCTTTGGAATAGGCTTTATCATTGGACCTGCTATTGGCGGTTTTATTGGTGAGCTTGGAACGCGCATACCTTTTTTTGTAGCTGGCTCTATGGCGCTTGCAACGTCTCTTTATGGATATTTTATTTTTCCCGAAACAATGGAAGCTGATAATAAACGTCCTATCATTTGGCGACATGCCAACCCTCTTGGCACGTTGGTAAAATTGATAAGAGAAAAGAAGATAATATTTATTGCTGGAATATATTTTATCTGGCTCTGCGCTACCAATATATATCCCGCATCATGGAGTTTTTATGCCAAAGCACAATTTGGTTGGGACCGTTCTATGATTGGCATCTCTCTAACCGTTGTCGGTATATCAATGGTGATTACACAAATTTTCATTATTCGTCATCTCGTAAGAATCTATGGAGAATATAAAACAGCAATAATAGGTATGAGCTTTGCACTAATCGGATTTAGCATCATGTCACAAATTACATCAGCCACTACGGCACTGATTATTAGCGCTGCTATGGGCATACAAGGTGTTGTCATGCCATCGCTCAATGCCATGATGTCAAAATTAACATCCGCAAAAAATCAAGGGGAACTACAAGGTTTTAATGGCAGTATGTCTGCGTTGGCTTTATTATTTTCACAGCTATCATACAATAGTATATTATCTTATTATACCAGTGATGAAGCGCCATTTAAATATGCGGGCGCACCTTTTGTTCTTGCTGCCATAATAACAGCATCAGCTATAATATTATTACTTATAATCGAAAAAAAAAGTAGAGCGCAATGAATATTCTACCTACCAAAGATACACATTATCAACAGATCGAAGATTTGCTTGATACATGCTTTGGAAAAGATCGAAAAAGCCGAACAGCCTATATTTTAAGGCATGGTTCAAAGCCGATTTCATCCTTATCCTTTATAGCTCAAAAAGATAAGGGGCTAATTGGCAGTATTTCTTGCTCACTTGTTGTTTTAAAACCAATAGAAGATGATAGCCTTAACGCGCCAATATCACTGATTATGCTCGGTCCTATTGCCATTTCCCCACATCACCAGAACATCGGCGTAGGTTATAGCATCATTACAAAAGTAACAGACACTATTCAAAACTCTTTAGAGTATCAGAATAAAGCTATGATCTTAATCGGCGATTATGAATATTATAGCCGTTTTGGTTTTTGTAAGTTCGCAGAAAATGAATGGCAATTACCAGGAGCGTTTGATAAAGAGAGGCTGCTTATAAAGAGTGATAATGAATTACCCATAAAGGGCATATTAAGCGCTAAAGTCTCGACAAGATAATGCCATATACTCCGCCTCCAGACCTCCGAAACCTATCCTTTGACGATATTGCCCGCTTAGCGCAGCAGCGAAACCTGCCACCTGTTGAACAATGGCACCCTAAAGCAAGCAGCGATAGTAAGATGCAAATCTTATCGGATGGAAGATGGTTCCATGATGGCAGTGAGATTAAACGCAAATCTATGATCCGCGCATTCTCATCATTATTGCGTAAAGATGAAGATGGGTATTGGTTGGTCACGCCTTATGAAAAGCAATCAATTATAGTCGATGATTCTCCTTTTATCGCGGTAGAAATGCACAGCAATGGTGATGCAAAAACACGCAATATTTCAATGCGACTAAACACTGACGACATTATCGCTATTAATAAAGAACATCCCATTTTATTATTTCCATCAGGCACAGACCACATCCCATATATCTTGGTACGCCAAGGCTTATATGCAAAATGTACGCGAAGCATAACCTATGAGCTTTATGATATTGGAATAAAGGAACAAAATTTAAACACAGATAATATTGTTATTTGGAGCGACGGAGAATGTTTTTCGCTTGAGGTAAAATCATGATTTATAATGATGCCATCGAGCATATCAGGAAAGCGCTAAACCAAGCCAATAGATCGCTTATATTTGAAGATGAGAGTAATCTCATAACTCACAATAAAACACATATTAAAGCCGCAATTCTTATCGCCATAACAGCGCAAGAGAACCCGCATATCATATTAACGCAGCGCCCAAATTGGCTGCGCTCTCACGCTGGTCAAGTTGCTTTCCCTGGCGGTAAAGTGGATAAAGGCGATAGCCATATTCAACATACCGCCCTGCGAGAAGCGCAGGAAGAATTATCCATAGACCCCAAATATGTTGATGTGATTGCAACTTGCGATGAATATTACAGCGGCAGCGGATATCGTATCACGCCGATAGTTGGAGTTATAACGCATCCATTAGATATAATTCCAAACCCAGATGAAGTGGAATCATGGTTTATGGTCCCTATGTCCTTTTTGTTCGATCGCAATAATATAGTTAAAAAATCGGCTATTTGGAATGGTCAAGAGCGATCTTATTATGATATGCAATGGAAAGATTATCGCATCTGGGGCGTTACGGCTGGCATTATTGCTAATCTAGCGCGCCAAATTGAGAACCATCATGCACATTGAAAATTATTATAATGACAAATAACAAAATAATCGATGTAAAACAATGGAATAATATAGAGGGACTGACACGCCTAATCGATGCAATTTATACTGATGATATGCCTGCTCGTATTGTCGGTGGTGCAGTGCGTGATACTTTGCGCGGTCTATCCTTTAGCGATATTGATATTGCAACGCCTTTATTACCTGAAACCGTAATGAAAAAGTTAGACGCCATCGGAATAAAGACAATTCCAACAGGATTACAACATGGTACTATTACCGCTATTTCTGATGGTAATAATTTTGAAGTCACAACATTACGCAAAGATATTGAGAGCGATGGCCGCCATGCGAAAGTTGAGTTTAGCGATGATTGGCGTGAAGATGCTATGCGGCGTGACTTTACTATTAATGCGCTTTACACCGATCCAAAGACTGGAAAAATATTTGATTATTTTAATGGTTTAGAGGATCTTGATAAAAAATGTATCCGCTTTATTGGCAATGCACATGATCGTATTAAAGAAGATCATCTAAGAATATTGCGCTACTTTCGGTTTTTAGCACGCTTTGATAATGTCTATATCGATCCAGATTCTATCGCTGCTTGCAAATCACTCTCAAGCCGTCAAATGACGCTAGCAAGAGAACGTATTCATGACGAGTTGATGAAGATATTAGCAGTTAAAAATCCATATAACGCAATAGAGTTAGCGTATCAAAATACTATATTCACATCATTTTTACCCGAAATCAATCAAGCCAGCGTAGAGGCTTTAAAAGAACTTGTTACCCGCGAAGAACGTTATGGTATTGCTCCATTGGCTTTACGAAGATTTGCCGCTTTACTCAAACACACTCATCAATCTGCCGATAAGATTGCATCACGATTAAAATTTTCTAATGTCATGCGCAAATCGTTACTCAACCGATTATCTGAACAAAAAATAGAAGCACAAGATTGTAAACGCATTGCTTTTCAATATGGCAAGCAGGTCGCAATTGATCAGATATTACTCCATAGCAAAGATAATGATATAAGCCCTTATATTATCAGCATACAAAATTGGGATATACCACAATTCACTATTACAGGCGGTCATTTAATCGAGAAAGGACTGTCTGCTGGCCCCATAATTTCGACCGTCTTACAACAGATAAAGAATGACTGGATTGAAGCTGGTTTTCCAAATCAAACGAACTTGGAAAACATAGTCGATAAAAGAATTGAACAATATCAGTGATTAAAATTTGTTGCGGATTTCATCAGAAGATAAAAACGTATAAGCAGCATTACCATCGAGCGGTTTAGCATAATAATAACCTTGCCCAAATGAACAACCTAAACCCTTTAAAACCGCTGATAGTTCTTGCGTTTCAATACCTTCCGCCGTCGTTTTCATACCAAGGCTTCTCGCTAGCGACAAAACCGCACTCACAATAGAACGCTTATCCTTATCTTCGATCATATCCGTCACAAAACTACGATCAATTTTCAAAACATCAATCGGTAATTGCTGCAAATAGGCCAAGTTAGAATAGCCCGTTCCAAAATCATCCATCGCTATACAAGTGTTAAGAGCCTTGAGAGCATCCATAGTTTTGCGAGCACAGAGAGGATCTTCAACAAAGGCGCTTTCGGTAAGCTCTATAGTCATACGATTACCATCAATATTAGCGCTTCTTATGGCATCATCAACCGCATAAGCCACATCATCACGAAACAGTTGTACTGCTGACATATTAACTGACATTTTAATCGGCAGTTCGCTGCCAAAAGACTGATCCCAGTCTTTTAATTGCCGAGCGGCCTCTGATAGTGCCCACCGGCCAAGCGGAATAATCAAACCACTTTCCTCTGCAACGGGTATAAATTCTACTGGTGATATAAAGCCTCTATCAGGATCATTCCATCTTGCGAGAGCTTCAAAACCATTTAATTTGCCCGTTTCTAAATCAACCAATGGTTGATAATGCAAACGCAATTCATCCCTCTCGATTGCACGACGCAGATCTGTTTCTATTGAAAAGCGGTTTTTCACACTTGTCATAGCATCAGCCGTGTAAAGCTCATATGTTTTGCTATGTTTTGCTTTTTTCAGGGCGATCTGCGCATGCCGCAATATATCCATTGGATCATCATGTTTTGCATAACCAACGGCGCTGGCAACGGCACATTCCACTTGAATTTCCAAATCAGACAATTGACAAGGCTCGTTAAATGCATTCTGCAATCTTTCAGCTACAGAACATACTGTTTCATCATCGCCATCATATTGCATGAAAAGTGCAAATTCATTGCCGCTTAAACGTGCTAAAAACTCATTAGACCTTGCACGGCCATTTAAACGACTTGCTACTGTTAATATTAATTCATCACCTGCCATTGTACCAACAGATTGATTAACCAAACTAAAACGTGCCATATCCAATATAATAATCGCAAATTTTTCATGCGGTGCTTTTGATTGACTTAGGTTTTCATTAATATTGGTTTCAATCTTTTCTTCAAAACCAACACGGTTCCAAAAGCCAGTAAGACTATCTGTCATCATCTCACGGCGCAGATTTTCTCGGTTGCTTTCTTCGATTGTTTTATCAAAGAAGGATACTAAATATATATTTTCAGCTTCATTGTAGCGTGCAATATTTATATCAAGCTGCCGATGTGAAATAAATTCTTTTGATTGCCAACATTCAAAGTGCTGCGTTTTCCCATTCTCAATCATACCAGCAATCATATAATAAATATCAGGTAATTGCTTTTCATTCAGCCCAGCAAAGCTATTTAAAATAGAATCAAAATTACTATTATGATAGACTAAACCAATGTCGTTATCGCTAAATTGATATAATGCTGTTGCGATAGGTAGGCTGTTAATCCAACCATAAGTCGCAAGCACATTCCCATCATAGGATGGAGGCACAAATATGCCTCTCATTTCATCCTGATTTATGTTGGGTGAAAGCACCATATATTCTTTCATGTTACATTATGAAAAATATGTTTGCCACTATATGTTCAATAAATGATTAAAATTTGATTGTATAATAATCCAAGAGGAGAAATCACATAATATTTGATCAATATTTGTTTCTTAACACCTGAAAGATAGCAAATATTCTTAGTCAAATTTCCCACTTTTGGGGAAACCTGTTGGCGGCAAACGACCTGCGGCCCCTCTTGCCACACGCCATAATGACATATCACTCTCGGTACGCGTTCGGCCGCTATCCCCGCCCATAGCCCAGCTCAAACCTTCACTCATTTTAAAGCAAATAGCATCAGACATGCCGCCATCTTTATAGCGTTGCAGCATTACGCCTTGCCCCTTGGCAAGTTCTGGCATCTCACTTAAGGGAAATACAACCAATTTACGGTTCTCACCTATAACAGCGATATAATCATCACCATCATCACTTGTTTGTGCTGGCGCTTCTCGCACAACTAATAATGTTGAGCCAGACTTCAAATTAACAACTTGCCGCCCTT
Source organism: uncultured Sphingorhabdus sp. (assembly GCA_947501885.1). Lineage (GTDB taxonomy): Bacteria > Pseudomonadota > Alphaproteobacteria > Sphingomonadales > Sphingomonadaceae > Sphingorhabdus_B. The sequence continues at coordinate 728,081 of CANMXN010000001.1, forward strand.
TGCGTGTCTCGGCAATTATATCGCTTACTTTTGCTACAAAACCACGTGCATTAGAAGATGCCAGTAATAAACGACCTTGAAGTGGAGCATTCATTAAGGCGATAATCTCATTACCAGCATCAATATCTATCATTGTAGCAATTGGTTCACCAAAACCGCGTGCTCCAGGTAATTTATCTGCACCTATCGTATAAAAACGGCCCGATGCTGTCGCCACAAGCAATTTATCAGTGGTTTGCGCATGAAAAGCAAAAGCGGGGCCATCCCCTTCCTTAAATTTAAAATCACCATCCAATGCAGCATGGCCCTTCATCGCTTTAATCCAACCGCGTTTTGACATGATCACCGTAATTGGTTCTTTCTCAATCATAGCCTCAAGAGGGATTTCACGTGCAGGAGCTGCCTCTTGCAGCAGAGTACGGCGCGCACCCAATATAGTATCTGGGCCATAATCTTTGCGCATTACAGCAATATCACGTTTCAGACGCGTACGCTGGCGTGCAGGGCTTTCAATGAGTTTCATCAACTCCTCTCGCTCTTTTAACAGCGACTCTTGTTCGGTTTTAAGCTCCATTTCTTCTAACTTACGCAATGATCGTAAGCGCATATTTAAAATGGCCTCAGTCTGGCGATCAGTAAGATTAAACTCTGCCATCATAATCGGTTTGGGCTCATCCTCATTACGGATGATCTCAATGACGCGATCTAAGTTTAAAAAAGCAATGATGTAACCACCCAATAATTCTAAGCGATCATCAATTTTGGATAATCGATATTGCGAACGGCGCAATAAAACCTCTATTTGATGCGCTAACCAATGCCGCAATAATTCACCTATGCCCATGACATGCGGCGATCTTTGTGCATCAAGCACATTCATATTGAGTGAGAAACGATTTTCTAAGTCGCTCATCCTAAATAGAGAGTCCATAAGTAAATCTGGATCTACTGCGCGGTTTTTAGGTTCTAGTACCAAACGGATTTTATCATCCGATTCATCCCGAATATCGGCCAAAATTGGTAATTTTTTATCGGCAATTAAATTGGCAATTGATTCGATCAATTTACCCTTAGTCACCTGATAAGGAATCTCTGTGACAACGGCTACCCAAGCGCCCCGCCCTTCATCTTCTTTATGCCATTTGGCCCGCACCCGCATAGCCCCGCGTCCGCTTTCATAGGCAGCATCAATAACATCTTTGCTATCCACCAAAACACCGCCAGTAGCCAAATCTGGACCTTTTATAATCTCCATCAATTCGGAATGCTGTGCCGATGGTTTATCAATAAGCAAGGTTGCAGCATCTAATATTTCTGCAACATTGTGCGAAGGTATGGATGTCGCCATGCCCACAGCAATACCCGATGCACCATTGGCTAGCAGGTTTGGGAACAGACCTGGCATAACCTCAGGTTCTTCATCTTCACCATTATAGGTTGGTTTTAAATCGGTAGCATTTTGATCAAGCCCTGCCATTAATTCAATGGCAGTTTTGGTCAGGCGGGCCTCAGTGTAACGATAGGCTGCTGCATTATCACCATCAATATTACCAAAATTCCCTTGCCCATCGACAAGCGGATAGCGCAATGCAAAACTCTGTGCCAAACGCACCATCGCATCATAAACGGATTGATCCCCATGTGGGTGATATTTACCAATAACATCACCAACAACACGCGCACATTTTTTATAACCTGACGCTGGGTCTAATTTTAGCAAGCGCATCGCCCACAATAGCCGCCTATGTACGGGTTTGAGGCCATCGCGCAAATCAGGCAAGGACCGCGCAGTAATCGTCGACATTGCATATATGAGGTAGCGTTCTGAAAGTGCTGCATCAAAAGGTGCATCTACGATTTGGTCAAAAGGATCTTCTTCACGTTCGGTAATATCATTCATAATGTTTGAATAGCAGCGCCTTGCGAAACTGTGTAGAAAAAAGAGAGTTGCTTACGCCAAGGCGCCACTTATCCGCATCTTATCCACTGTTTTTCATCAAATATAAAGTTTACATCCTTGATATATTGAACTGCTACATAAGATGAATTGCGCAATGTGCTATAATTGCCTAAACGGTTCCAAATAAGCGCACTGAGTCTTAACTATTTTGATAACAGGTTACGCTTAAAATAAATAATAATATTTGTCATAGATTGGAATATCATGAATCGCCGTAAAATATATGAAGGCAAAGCCAAAATATTATACGAAGGTCCAGAACCTGGCACCATCATCCAATATTTTAAGGATGATGCGACGGCGTTCAACGCTGAGAAAAAAGGCACTATCAATGGCAAAGGTGTGATTAACAATCGTATCTCTGAACATGTATTCACTCGCCTATCGCATATTGGTATTCCAACACATTTTGTGCGCCGCCTCAATATGCGTGAGCAGCTTGTTAAACAGGTTGAGATCGTTCCTATCGAAGTCATAGTGCGCAATGTCGCAGCAGGCTCACTAACCAAGAGGTTGGGCGTAGAAGAAGGCACCACCTTACCCCACACTTTACTCGAATATTGCTATAAAGACGATTCATTGGGCGATCCATTAATCGCAGAAGAACATATCGCCTGCTTCAACTATGCATCACAAGATGAGATGCAGGATATCTCGGCCATGGCTCTGCGGATCAATGACTTTATGTGCGGTATGTTCTCCGCCATTGGTATCCGTCTTATAGATTTTAAATTAGAATTTGGTCGTTTATTCGATGGTGATTTCTCTCGTATCATTTTGGCCGATGAGATTAGCCCTGATGGTTGCCGTCTATGGGATATGGAAACCAATGAGAAACTCGACAAAGATCGTTTCCGCAGAGATTTGGGGGGCGAAGAAGAAGCTTATCAAGAAGTCGCCCGCCGTTTGGGGTTATTGCCAGAAGAAAATGAAGCCGATGTGCTAGATATGGAACATCATCGCGCCAAAAAGGGTAAGTAAAGCAAAGAAATTCTAAAAAATATATGAACCGATAATGAATATCTATATTTAGGCGAAAATATAATTTTATGACTTGATGTTATAATAAAAACATAGTTCATAGTCTTTATGAAAAAACTCTTGTTAAGCCGCTTACTTGGCACATTCATCCTCGCATCTACATCCCTTAATGCCTACGCATCCGACGCCCCCTCTGGAGCGCAAAGAACAGCAGCATGGAATAGCGAAAAATCAGAATATACGCCTGACGAAACAATTATTTATGGCAAATTAGATAATGGACTTACCTATGCCATCAAAGAAAATGATCGTCCGCAAAACGAAGTTCTAATTCGCATGGCAATTGACTTTGGTTCTGCTGCAGAGCGCGATGATGAACAGGGTCTTGCGCATTTTATTGAACATATGGCATTCAATGGTACCACTAATGTCCCCGAAGGCGAAATGGTCAAAATATTGGAACGATTGGGCCTATCCTTTGGCGCAGATACCAATGCTTCAACGGGATATACGCAAACACAATATACATTAGACTTACCCAAAGGCGATAGTGAGACGATAGAGCAAGCGCTATTTTTACTGCGTGAAACAGCCAGTGAAGTGGTATTTGATGCTGATGCGGTTGATAGAGAACGTGGTATTATTCTCGAAGAGAAAAGATCACGCGAAAATTTTTCCGCACAAAGTGGCCGTGCTATCACCAAATTATTACTACCCAATACATATTTCACGAACCGCTTACCCATTGGTACAGAAGAAATATTAAAAAATGCGCCCGCCGAGAGGATGAAAGACCTCTATAAACGCTATTACACCCCTGATCGAACAAAGCTTGTCATTGTTGGCCCTGTCGATCCAGTAGAAATTGAGAAAATGATCGTCAAGAAATTTGCATCATGGAAAGGGGAAAGTCGTTCTTTAGGCCGTTTTGACACTTGTGAAATTGATACGAACCGTAAAGCTGAAGCGAGTATTTTTTCCCATCCCAGCATTTCAGAAGGACTAGCAGTTCAACAATATATCGCCGACAAAAAAAGAACCCAAGCTATTGATCGCAGTATATTAACTTTGAAAATGACATTGGCCAGTTCCATTATTTCTAATCGCATTAACAAAGAATTACGCGCAAAAGATATTCCAATAACAAGCGCTGGTATCCGTTTCTCTTTTAACAACTGCAATAATTATGCTTCTGTGGGTTATGGTATCGCAGGTAAAGACGGCAGCCGTGATGCCATGATCCCATTCATTCAAAAACATATCAACAGCGCTTTGGAATATGGGTTTCAAAAGAATGAGGTTGATGAGATCATAAAAGCGATCGATAACCAAGTGAGCAATGCCATTAAATCTGAAGCCACGCGGCAAAGCGCAGGATATGCTAGAGCGTTAATCGGAGAGACCGAAGATATAATCAATAATAGTCAGCAAAATCAATTAATCTGGCTACAAATTAAACCATTTCTACAACCAGATGCAGTTCATCAAGAATTTAAATTTTGGTTCAGTCAATTGCAAGAGCCGCTTATATATCTCACCACCAAAGATATTAATACCAATATTGTTAATAAGGAAATTAGCAATAATGATAGTAAAGCTAATTTGGCAAATTTTAGCGAAAGCGATAAAGACTCTCAAAACCAGGTTCAGCAAAATCAAAGCCTTGTAAAAAAAATCCAAGACCAGCTTGTCCAAGATTTTCGTAAAAGCTTAACCGTCCCCGCTGAACCGTTAGAAGAGAAAAAAGACGTAGTCTTTGCTTATACAGACTTTGGTGAAACAGGAAAAATTGCCCAAGATAGCCGTATCGAAGAATTTAATATCCGCACTTTAACCTTTGAAAACGGTGTGAAGCTTAATATTAAATCAACCGACTTTGAAGATAATCGTGTCCGATATTCAGTGCGCATCGATGGTGGAGAATTTCATTTTGGTAAAGACAATAATATTTTGGCTGGTTTTATGGGCCGTACATTCGGTACAGCAGCACTTGGCAAGCATGATATAGATGATTTACGTTCGGTGATATTGGGAACAACAGCATCACCGAGATTTGGCGTATCAACATCTTATTTCGGCACCTATGGTTCTGTCGCACCCGATGATTTGCTGCTAGAAATGCAATTATTAGCGGCCTACACGCAAGACCCTGGATATAGAGAAGAAGCGATACGATTATTCAAGCGCCCTTTGGAAGAGTTTTATAAAGGTTTAGATTCAACGCCTGGTCGTGCGCTTTCTGTTGCGAGTGGTAGAATATTGACAGACAATGATCCAAGATTCTCTTTACCGCCGCAAAAAGCTTATGAAAATTTAAATTTTGATCAATTGCGTGCAGCATTAGGCGATACACTGAAAACCAACGCACTTGAAATTGGCATTGTCGGTGACATTAAAGAAGAAGATGCTATTCAAGCAATTGCTGATACTTTTGGGGCTCTACCCAAACGAAAAAGTAAAATAAATAATTATGAAAAGGAACGCATAACCAATTGGTCAAACAAGCGCGGCACCCATATCATCACGCATAAAGGTGAAGCTGATCAATTATCATGGCAACGCATATGGACCACAACCGATGATAGCGATTATAAATTATCGCAAACAATGGGACTATTAGCACGCATTATTGACCTCAATCTAACCGAGGAATTACGTGAAAAGTTAGGCGCTACCTATGGATCTAGCGTTAGTTCTTCTATGAGCGCTACTTATACTGATCGCGGTAGTTTTAGTATATCTACATCAGGTGACATTGATAAATTACCCTTAATTGAAGAAACCATCGACAAAGTGGTCGCCGATACATTAGCGCAAATACCCAGTGCTGATATTTTTGAACGTGCCAGAAAACCAAGATTAGAAAGTTATAGTGATTGGCGATTACGCAATGGAACTTGGATGGGCATTGTCGATACGGCGCAAACTCAACCAAAATGGATTGAAAGGTTCCGCATAAATGAGGAAACATACAAATCGATCACCCGTGAAGATGTTTGGGAGGCTGCCAAAAGATTTCTATCCAAAGATGATTATTTCACATTTAGATCTATTCCAGAAGCAAGTGCCAAAGACATAAGCTCAGCCATTTAATATGATAAATATCTTGAATGATTAGCACCTCTCCTATATTCGCATTTTTATTATATTTACCCTCGTCCAAACATTTTGGATCAGAAAATAGGATGGTCTCAATCTATGAAAGTTAGAGTGTTTGTTACATTGAAAAATGGTGTTTTAGACCCGCAAGGCAAAGCCATTCATCACGCATTAGAAGGTCTAGGGTTTAGCGGCGTTAATGATGTCCGAGCAGGCCGGTTAATTGAGCTTGATGTAAATGAGGGTGTAAGTGATGAGAATATTCAAGACATGTGCAAAAAATTACTCACCAACACCGTGATTGAAAATTTTGAAATAGAACGCAACTAATCAATTTTCTACAATAAGACTTGGCTATAGAAAGCATTAATCATGAAAGCTGCCGTCATTCAATTCCCAGGATCCAATTGTGACCGCGATATGAAGGTCGCTATTGAACAAGAAATGGGTGCTCAGACAATATTGCATTGGCATGACGATGCTGAATTGCCGATAGACCTTGATTTCATAGCTATACCGGGTGGTTTTTCTTATGGTGACTATCTTCGCTCTGGTGCAATCGCAGCACGTTCTGCTGTGATGGCGGCTATTGTCAAAGCGGCTAAAAGAGGCGTCCCTATATTAGGCGTATGTAACGGCTTTCAGATATTGACCGAAAGCGGTCTTTTACCCGGTGCTTTAATGCGCAATAGGGATCAAAATTATATTTGTCGTAACGTTGATTTACATATTACCAATAATAAATCTATATTTACCCGTGGATATAAAGAAGACACTCAAATCTCTATTCCTATTGCACATCATGACGGCAATTATTTTGCCGATGAAGTGACGCTCAAATCTCTCCAAGATAATGGTCGTATCGCCTTTACTTACATCGATAATGTCAATGGTTCACAGGCCAATATAGCAGGTATTTTAAATGAGACTGGCAATGTATTGGGTATGATGCCACATCCCGAACGGGCAATTGATACCAAGCATGGCGGTACAGACGGTCAAAAACTATTCAGGTCATTAGTAAAAGAATTAGCATAAAGACATTATAAATATATCTTCATTGAGACTTAGTCATCCTCTGAAACATTTATATCATTGCGCATAATTTCTTTTTTCTTACGTCGCACATAGGGCAAAGCCCCTATAAACAGCGCCAATATAGTGGGCCATAACATTGTGCTAAATATATCTTTCCAATGTTCATCCCACACATAAGATTGCATAACATCCGTTGCCCAGTCTGGATGATCCAAATATTCACCAGTCAATGCTGCGCATAATGCGGCAAGCCATGCCAATAGCCTCGCACCACGCCAACGCCATAACAACCAAACCAACATAAATATGGCCAAACCAACATGCATGTGCATGGCATCGCGCGAAAGGTCGGTAATATCTAATATAAAGATCTTCAATTCTTGGAAGGTCATATCTTGAAAGGTCATGAAATATTTTCAAATCTTGGTTTGGAATAGTGTAAAATTGACATTATCATCATAAAGGTCAACTCTTTCTCGGCTTTTTAAGAAATTTACAACCTTATACGTCAAAGGGGTTAAAATAATTTCCCAACCTAATTTCAACAATCAGTTGGTAAGCATGACAATAAACATCAATTTTACATCCTATACGCCTAAAATGCGAGTGGATAAAATATCAAACTATCAACGCCCTGCCCTATAAATGTAGAACCAATGGTTCGGCTCCACAAATGCTTTCTTCGCGTCCATATTTTCATTCTTGCCTAACATAGCTATTCACAAATTCCCCTGCCCAAAGTGCAGCCATAGAAGCAAAGACTATCCCCAGGACTTGACCAAAGACTTGTTCATAAGCATTTTGCCCTTCCCAACCAGCGGCAGGGGGCAGCGTAACAACCATCCAGTTCATAAATACCATAAATATCAATGCACCAGAACCAACCCATATCACCCGCCTAGAGCGCGCATAGCCATAGGCCTCGGTCAATATATCGCCAATCACATAACCAATCGGGAAAAATAATATACCCGCACGATAGATATAAATATCATCAAAAATGGTAATATAAGTTTACTTTGCCGCTCCTAATATATTCAATAATAACAAGATGGTCACAAATGCTGCCATCACAAAATCATAATATAAATAGCATTCCTTTTATGTATTTGATTATTCGACAAAGGTAATTTTGATATTTTTTTCATAATATTTCATTACGCACTTTTCAGCACGATGCAAACTGGTTAAGGGGGTGATAGTGCGCCCGTAGCTCATCTGGATAGAGCGCGAGACTTCTAATCTTGAGGCAGCAGGTTCGAGTCCTGCCGGGCGCACCATATTCTGTGGTTTCTTGGTGCTGTATATAAATATTCTATGACAATCTGTAAGACTTTATATTCAGGGCATAGTGACATCATGCCCATAGAGCCAGTCATTATGCTCATGAAATTTATTAGGCATCAAGCGATTGGCGAGCCATAGCGGCGCGAAATTTATCAATTTTCCGCCTGTGCTGCGCTGGTGAAATAATTGCATATTATCACGAGCAATTTTTTGCACGCGAGCTGTGCGCGCATAGCGCTTACCAAAATAATCTGTAAAGGCTTTATCAATGTCGCTATGCTGTGACAAAGAACGAGCCAAGACATAGGCATCTTCCATTGCCATAACCGCGCCTTGCGCCATAAATGGCAGCATCGGGTGGCAAGCATCGCCAAGCAATACCACGCGGCCATCACTCCATTTTTCCAGCGGAGCGCGGTCAAACAAAGCCCAACGATAATGCTGGTCTGATTGATTGATAATCTTACGAATAGTGGGGTGCCAGCCAGCAAAATCATGCAATGCTTCTTCACGTTTCCCTTGCTCATTCCAGCTTTCGACCTGCCAATCGCGCTCAACAACGGCCACTAGATTTGCTAAAGTACCGCCTCGCAATAGATAGGTCACAGCATGCTTTCCTTCACCAACCCATATACAGGCACCAGGCGGTGGCTTATGACGTCCAAGATCAGAAACTGGCACTGTATATCGCCAAGCAACATTCCCAGTAAATATTGCTTTTGATGGCCCAAGCATATTCTCGCGAATGATAGATTTTATGCCATCGGCACCAATGATAATGTCGCCATTTACGCGGCTTCCATCTGATAATTGCGCCCAAGCCTCTTTATCATTCTGACCATATCCGACTACCATATTATTCATTTTTAATATATTATGGCCATGTTCTTTTAATGCTTGCGCAAGGGCATGAATAAAGTCTGCTCTATGGATATGCCAATAGGGGGCGCCATAGCGTTTTTCCATTTCCGTCCCCATTGGAGTATTGGTGATGACACGGCCCGAATAACCGCCGCGAAATTGCCAATAGCGCGGAACGGATATATAATCCTCTAGGGTTTTATCGATATTTAAAGCCCGTAAGACTTTTACGCCATTGGGGCTGATTTGAATGCCAGCACCAATTTCATTTAATTCCTTACTTTGTTCAAGGATTTCGACATCCCAACCATATTTAAGCAAAGCAAGAGCAGCGCTTAATCCGCCAATACCAGCGCCAATGATGACGGCCTTCATAATATTATGTCTTTGAATATCATGTTAATAAAGGCCTAAATCAATGGGTTTAAAAATGATGTAAATATATAGATGGCATTATTGCTGGCGGCAATAGTGATAAATACTCACTTCTATCGATAGGCCATATATGAACCATATTGCATCGTTAATTCATAAAATTCTCTCATAGCTTTCATAGTGATGATCTTATATGATGATATAATAGATTAATAATATTGAGAATGATTGTGATGAAATATCTTTTACCGATTGCGGCTATATTATTATCAGCTTGCTCACCATCGCCAGATACTGCCGATGATCAATCTTACACCGAAAAAACAAAGGATGCTCCCATGCCCAATATCATTGTTAAAAGCGCAAATAATTTTGCAACCACCGAGACAAAACTACGACTCGCCATTGAAGAAAAGGGCCTTAAGCTATTTACTGTGGTTGACCATGGCGCTGGAGCAAAGTCAGTTGATGCCGATATTGGCGAAAGCAAGCTCTTTATCTTTGGCAACCCCAAGGCTGGTACGCCATTAATGACAGATGATGTCCAAATGGGTTTAGAATTGCCTCTAAAGATATTAATAACATCTGGGATGAATAAGGAAACACAGATTATATATAAAGATATCGCTGAATCCGCTCAAAATTATAATATAAATGGTAAAGATCAGCTTTTGGGTAAAATATCTGAAAACTTAAACGCTTTGGCCACGGCTGCTGCCGCGCAATAACTTTGTTGACGCTATCAAAGATTCTGCATGCAATAGCCATGTTCATTCATGAAATACAAAATTTCTATAATCTCTTGTTGCATCATGAAACATGCAATGCCAACATCACAAAAAGAGAGGGACATATATGGAATTAGGCAATCTTGGCTATAGCGAAGAACAGATTGAAATCTTAGATGTGGCAACAAATTTTTGCCGTGATAAATCCTCGATTGAGCAAGTTCGTAACCTGATAAAAAGTGATTTGGGTTTTGACCAATCCATATGGAATGAAATGGCCGAATTGGGATGGATGGCTATCACTATCCCCGAAGATTATGATGGAATTGGCCTTTCGATGGCCGAAACCGTACCCATTGCCGAACAAATGGGCCGCAATTTAATGGCATCACCCTTCGCATCATCTACCATTGCCGCGCAGGCGATTATCGCTGTTGGTAGTGAGGAGCAAAAGTCCAGATTTTTACCGATGATAGCATCTGGTTCCATTGCCACATTGGCGTTAGCAGAGGCCAATGGTGATTGGGATATGCATAATATTGACGCAAGCGCACAACAAGATGGTGACCAATTAAAGCTAAGCGGAACAAAGCAATTTTGTCTATGGGCCAGCAATGCCGAAATCATTATCACATCGGTTAAAATCAATGGTCAAGCATCCTTGGTCATTATTGAAGGTGATACTATTCCAGAAGGAGCTTTGCGCCGCGAAGCAATTATTGATGAGACCAAACGCAGCTTTAGCATCACACTTGATGGAATTACTATTCCAGCCTCCAATATATTAAATACTAATAATCATGCTACTGCCTTTGATCAGATTGAACTTGCCGCCATATTGTTACAAAGCGCCGAAATGTGCGGCGGTTCACAAAGTGTTATCGATTATACCGTTGATTATCTGAAAACACGCAAACAATTTGGCAAGGTGATTGGCGAATATCAAGCGCTCAAACATCCTGCAGTTGATGCCTATGTTAGCTATGAAAAAGCACGTTCTCACCTCTATAGCGCGGCCTATAATCATAAGGATCAAGGCTTAGGCGAAATAGCGATTCGTATGGCCAAAGCATCATCAGACAATGCCTATAGCAATGCAGCCGATCGCGCTGTGCAATTTCACGGCGGTTTTGGTTTTACGCATGATTGTGATGCTGGTCTGCACAGGCGCGCTGCTATATTCCATGCATCTCAATTTGGTGATGCCGCTTGGCACCGCAGTAAATTGAGCGATTTAATGTTTGGTTGATGGCTATAAAAAGGATTATGTGAAGCTTGAATCTTCACGTTCTTTTTCTTGCTCTTCTATTTGTTCTTCAATAATATCTTGGCTGTCCCCACCGCCAAATACAACGGTACCGCTGGAAAAGCTCGTGCCAAATGTTTGTACGATAGAAATAGTCTGACCAAGACCCGATAAAAATTGTTCTTCACTCAAGCTTGTTAACGGGTGAATATATGTGCCCCAGAGCAATCCATTGGCAATGGCATAACGAGCATCCAAAGCGCTATCAAAATTGGCTTGCATTAGGCGCGCTAATGTATCGACATTTAATGCTTCTGCTTGGATAATCGGAACCATAATCCGCATGCGCTCTGCGACAGGGTCTGAAACAACCAAAACCTGGGTATCTTCTAATTGAAATTGCCATGAATTGCCATCACGCGTGATAGTATCATCAATTTCTTTCAGGGCCTTATCAATCATGTCGAGCGAAGCCTTTGCTTCCTCGCTAGGTTCAGCAATGGCTTCTGGTTCTGGTGCATTGGGGTCAAATTCTGTCGATCCGTCGGAAGGGCCTGTACCTATATCAGGAAGTTCAGGAGTTGGAATAGTTGGTTCTGTAGGTGCTGATGGCGTTATTTCATCGGGCGTGTCCACACTCTCTTGGGCATTTACTGCATATATTGATGTCGACATGATGATAGCAGAAGAACTAAGATATGTTATTGTTTTAACGGTTTTGGAGAAAAGCTTTTCTGTTTTGGGGATATGGTACTTTATGGGCATTATTTTCTCCTATTATTTCTTTTATATTCGATACTCCGCAGGATATTGTTACCATCTAAAATAATTCATTTGCGAAAAGGCCATTCAATAGTTTCGCTGACCCATAATGCCCACCAGATGGCAATCGGCTGAAAAGCCAATCTAGGCCCATGATACCACCAACTTAATGTTTCGCCATTAACGGCAATATTATTGATTGCATGATGAATATTGGCAGGAAAAACGCACAATGCATATAAGGCAAGTCCTATTCCTGCAAATTTGCGAACTTTTGGGATAAACAAACCTATAGCCCCCAATATTTCAGCAATGCCTGTCCAATATATTACATGCTCAGGGTAAGGTACCCATGATGGTGTTATAGCAAGGAACCCCTCAGGAGAACGGATATGCGCGATGCCAGCCAGCAAATAAATAATTGCCATAATTACCAATAAACCACTGCGAATATATGTTTTTTTCATCTATTATTATTTTACCACATCATATTATTATATATTAAATTATATATAGTCTTCTTTATGAAGTTCGAGATTATACAAAATTTGCTAAATAACAATAGTCCTGCTAGAGGGTTCCTTAGCTAGCGTCGGAATTTGCGACGGACTATGGCAAGCAATTTATGTTTTGTGCAGTGAAATGCTCTAAACCCCTATAGTGCATACTATTTTCCTTCCCCTCTACACGACTATTGGCGAACTGCCCAATGCGCTGTTGTATTGGGTAAACTCGTTTCTCGAAGGACGAAAATATGACTATAGGTACCGTAAAATTTTTCAACACAGACAAAGGCTACGGCTTTATTGCACCAGAAGATGGCGGCGATGACAGCTTTGTACACATTACTGCGGTTCAAGCCGCTGGCATGCAAACGCTCGATAAAGATCAGCGTGTAAGCTATGATGTTGAAACTGGACAGAATGGCAAAAAATCAGCTGTGAACATTCAATCAGCTTAATTTTTTAATAGAATATAATGAAATTGGCTGGCTTCGCGCTGGCCTTTTTTATGTCTAAAGATACCTAATTGAGAATAGCTGATTATTCTAATATTGTGATCGTCATGACATTGGCCTCTATCACCACCGAAACAAGCTGCGTTAATTGTATATCTACGCCTTGATCTGAAATTTTCAATCCATCCAACCTATATTCGCCATCCGTATATTCATCATGGTCGATGATTTTGGGCTGCTCTGACATTAATATCGTATATTTTTTGTTTCCGAGCAAAATTGGCTGATTTTTTGATGCAATGGAATAGCCATCACCAGCGGAGTTAAAAATGGAAGCATTGGTTATCGCAGTTAAATCTTGGCCCAATTCAAACATACCGCTTGCGGAAAAGCCTGCTGATGTTTTGCCCTTTGTAGCCGTGAGATCGATAGCGACTCTATAGGGTCTAAGCGCGAAAAATTCCTTGGGCGTTTTAATCTCTTGTTTGGCTCTCTTAGCAATGATCGGTTGAAATTTTTGATAGAGGCTATCATAATCATATTGTGCATGTGCCGCCGCGATAAGATCATTCCTATTAACGGCTTTAATAGGCGCAATAAGCGATTCAAGATGCGTATCTAAATTGGTGCCTTGCTCAACTTTTTGCTGCCAATCGCCATCATCATATTGGCTAATCAAATACGCAAGCGCTGCTCCATTATGATAGCTTTTACTTCGTATGAAAATACTGTTAAAGATGCTACCTTCTCTTAATAAATCTTCCTGTAACCCCTCAATAAGCAATTCTCGGAGCATAGCATCATCACCGCCCGATATGATCGTCAATGCTGATCGCTCGGCAAATTCGGCGGTTCCCTCGCTGCGCTCATAAACTTGCTCTGCTATCGCTATATTGGCTAAATTCGTCTCTTCGCGCAGGCGGCGCATGGCAAAATAGCGATGAAGATAGGCTATTTGTTCGTCTTTACTGGATGCTTTGATTGCATCAATCAATATCTGTCGTTCAATATGTGCGGACACTGCAAAATTCGCCCTATCACGAATATCATTGGGTGTATAATCGGCATATTCTTCGCTAAGAAATTGCATATTTTGATAGGCATGAAATTGTTCGTGCAGGATAAGCGCTCTAATATTGCTTAGAAATAATTCTGTCTCGAAATCCGATGGATTGATATTAACCAAAACAGCGCTTTGATCATTGCCAATATCATAATTAAGATAAAAAGGCTGCGGTACATCTTTGAGCATGCCCTCATAATAAGTGGCTTTTCCAACAAGCGAATCTGGGAGCTTAGATTCCGATATGGGTATGAAACTTTCTGGTTTTGAACCAGATGAGATTAATAATGCGCCTTGGCCTCTTATATTGATGATGAAGGCCTGACTTACTGGCCAATAGCCTGACCATATTTTTGATATTTGCGGGGCCGATTGAACAATATCACCAGCAAGCGCGATAATTTGCTCTTTTATAGCGGCTTTGTCTTTTGCACTTTGCGTATCGTCGACAATTTGTTGTGCAGTATCGACATTTTGTCGCGCATCATCGACATTTTCGGACAATATTGGGGCGGCCGACAAATGAAATATTATATTTAATGTACATAGATAAAATAAAATTTTTATAAATGAGTACATTATATCAAACCATTATTATTAATGTAATTAAAGCAATAACATATATATACATTATTACAATATTTATAATTATCAACTTCATATATAATAATATTACCCCATAGGATAAAGGGTGAGTCATTATATTAAAAATCTCTACGGTTTATTGTGAATTGTTTATTGGTGGTATTGCGAATCTATCAAAAATGGTGCGCCCAAGAGGATTCGAACCTCTGGCCCCCAGATTAGGAATCTGATGCTCTATCCGACTGAGCTATGGGCGCATTTTTCAAAAGTCCTAGTTTTATGCGGTTTAGCGGCTAATAAAATTAAATCAAGCCAACAATCAAAAAAGAACAAAACGGAAATAGAAGGCCTAATATGGTAGTCATTGGCACAATTTTTGACACAATGGGAATTGTTGAACAGCACAGTCCAATCCATACAATTACATAGCATGAAGTGGAAAGAGATAATGTGGAAATTATAATGAGAAAACTAAAGAACACTTCAACCGACAAGAAGTATTGAATAGAATCGAACAAACTTAAACTGTCAACATCTACCATCACCAATGCAGGAGCAAGGCACAAATTAACCCCGGTTGACGTAAAAGTGCGCGAATATTTGATAGGTGAATTATGAGATTAGATAGTCATACCATCAAAAGCGAAATAGTAGTATTTAAGATGGAACTGTGTCATATAGAGCGCGATGTGCTAGCATATGGATTAACTGACAATGAGATTGAAACTATGGTCTGAGCTATTATCTACGCTTGTGTTAAGAAAACGCCAAAAACTTAACACGTTCATCACATATGTTAAAATAATTGGGCTTTTTGACGTAAGGATTGCATTATGTGAGAAAGCACTCCCAATAAAATCAATATTGGAGAATAGGTCGATGCATGAAGTAACCAAATTTGTTATACCAGCTATAGCGATGCTATTGATGAGCTGTACCGAGGAGGCAGCTGACAGTAAAGCCCCTATTGATGATGGAGAATTTGAGCAAATTTTATTCGATGAAACAAAAACCGGTAAAGAGATTAATAAGTTGAAAGACCGAATCGGTAAGCTTGAAAAAGTGAATAAAGCTTTAATAGATCATATGCTTGCTAAAGCATCCAAAGATACCGTAAGAACAAAAGACAACAGGATTCAAGAGAAACAAGATATCTTAAAAGAACAGGCTCTCAATGAACGCATTAGAGCAATTGAGCTTAATAAAGAATTTGAAGATATTGGCGGCTTTTAATCATTCATCTTTAATCTTACCAGTGGTCAAGCCTTCATACCAATCGCCAATAGTTTCAGGATCATATTCATCATATCCTACATCAACCAAGAATTGCGTTGACGCAGACATTTTCCCAGTCCATTTGCCAGTTGAATATCCCACAAGGTCAAGCGCGTTTCACGTAGCGTTTTTGGTCTCTTCGCCTTCAATCACATTACCAATATCCGATGCAATACGGCCTGCGGTTTCAACACCACTTGTTGCAGGTGTAAACCTATAACCAAAATTCTTTTGATCGGTAGCTTTCTTAACTGCGTCAAGTGCAAAATCACGGACAATAGGGATAGGACCAAAAGCATGAAATAAAATAGTCTGAAATGACCACATACCCCAATTTTCATCTTCAGCAGACCCACGATTGGCAAGCAATTCAACAATAATTGGCGCAGCAATAATAATCCATGATGCACGAGTAATTAACTCAGGTGCTACCTTAACATTACGCTCACTAATCGCCGTTCCAATATCACGGACTAAAGTTCGCTGACATTAATCAAATATAATATTAATTTTTCATGTCAGGAGGGATATAAGGCATGGGCAAAGGCGCTATATCGATACCTTCATCAATAAGATCAGATGCTTGTTCTTCAGAAACATGCCCATGAATTTGACGGTGATCACTTTCGCCATAATGAATGGCCCTCACCTCATCGGTAAATTTATGACCGACCCATGTTGATTCTTTTAGCAATGCATTTTGTACCTTGGTCAATGTTTCAACCATTGCTTTATCCAACGCAGCATGAGCAACATTTTCAGCATTACTCACTTGCTTAGTTACTGCTTTTGGCACTTCAGCGCTGTTTGACGCTGCTTCAATATCTACGATTTGTTCAGTAGGCGAAGTATCTATATGCGGTCGATGTGATAATCTTTGGTTACTTTTCATGCCAATATTGGGCGCCATTACAGACTTTTGAACTTCGTTCGACCCGCAATGCGGACAGGACAATAGATTATTTTGTTTTTGCTTATGATAATCCTCTGAAGAACCGAACCAGCCTTCAAAAACATGGTTTTCTGAACAAATAAGGTCAAAAATAATCATATATTATTAAGACGCACCTTGCAGCATTGGATCCAACTTACCCGCGCTCTCGAGATCATAGAGATCATCACAACCACCAACATGCACATCATCAATAAAGATTTGCGGAACAGTACGTCCACCATTGGCGCGTTCAATCATCTCTTTTTTGAGTTGACCTCCCAAAGTGACATTATGCTCCGTAAATTCTACGCCTTTTTTCCTCAGCAAGGCTTTTGCTGAATGACAGAATGGACATGTCATGCTGCTATAAATTTCAATATTTGCCATAAATTTTTCCTTTGATGAATGAATGGTAACATCTATATAAATTGTCAATGTGACAATCTATTATTTGATCACACGAGTCCAACAATAAATAATGACTTTTTTGGCACCAGCCAATTTCAAGGCCTTCACACAAGCGTCCGTCGTAGCACCGCTCGTATAAACATCATCAACCAATATGATGGAACGATCTTTAATCACCTCACGATATTTATCATTCACGGTAATAGAATTTTTCAAAATCTTACGCCGCTGCTTTGAATTTTTACCAATAAGAGGCGGTGTTCTTTTGATACGTTTTAAAATATCTGGGTGATGTTTAATATTTTCATTCTTTATCGTTTTTAAAAGCGCATCCGCAATTAGAGCCGATTGATTGTAGCTGCGTTTCCACAACCGCGTCCAATGAAGCGGTACTGGTACAAACAATATATCATCACCAAAACGTTCCACATCATCGTGCAAAAAGCGGTTTAAATGGTCTGCTACCAGATCTGCTATACCGATACGTCCACTATATTTAAGTTTTAAGATAATATCACGAGGAATATCATTATAATATAGCGCGGCTCTTATACCATCATGAAGTGGGGCCTCTTGCAGACAAGCCATGCATTTGCGTTCATCCTTATCCCTTATATGCTCCATCTCATATGCGAGAGGCCTTGAACATGATATACACCAAGGTGGTGTAATAAATTTCACATCCGACCAGCAATTCGGACAAAAGCCGCTTTGTTGTGAATGTGAGCTACCATTAACAATATCACCGCAAGAGACACAGCGCAGCGGCAATATACTGTCTATAACAGTTTGCCTTGCCTTATTCAGACCCATATGGAGTATTTTATACACAATATCTTGTCGCGCCTATTATTTGTCTGCACAAGGATTAAATGAATCAAAATGCGCAACAAGCTCCGCAAATATTCGATATGCGAAAACGATCAGCGAAATTTGAACGCTCGGCCAATAGGTTGAAGCAACGCAATGAAACCAGTTTTATCTGGGATCATATTGCAAATGAATTTTGTGAGAGGCTAGAATCAATAAAGCGCAAATTCAACAATATCCTCATCATTGGTCCAATGGCATATTATATAGATAAGCTTATTTCAGCGGGCGAAAATGCGATTGAGCAAAATGCCAACATAATCATTATGAATAATAGTGCTGCAGAAGATGAACTTCCCTATGACGTCGCGCAGTTCGACCTCATCATATCAGGCGGTACATTAGATAGCGTCAATGACTTACCCGGAGCCTTGGTTCAAATACGCCGTATTTTAAAAGCAGACGGATTATTAATTGGTACTATCTTTGGTAGCGGTTCTCTCTCAATGCTCAAATCAATCATGATGGCCGCTGACAATACCCCTATACGCCCGCATATCCATCCACAAATTGATATAAGAACGATGGCCGATTTGTTAGTACGAGCCGGATTAAAATTACCCGTTGCAGATCGCGATACGCTAGTCATTCGTTATTCTAATCTCTTCACTCTTGTTAATGACATAAGAGATATAGGTGCAGGTAATTGCTTATCGGGGCCAATTCACCCCATGAATAAAACATCTTTAAAGCGGGCAGTACACAAATGGATAAGCCTGCAAGAAGAAGATGGAAAAGTTTCAGAAACAGTCGAACTTATTCATTTCAACGGCTGGGCTCCTTCACCCGATCAACCAAAGCCAACCAAACGCGGAAGTGCTTCTGTGTCACTCATTGACGCCTTAAAGTCGAATAATAATATATAAACCCAATAATTATAGTGTTATAATGGTGGTTGCATTATTTTGCTAAGCGTCTTTACCAGAGGAATATCAGCTGGTGGCATTTCAAGAGATGATAATTGGTCAATTGCGAACCAACCATAGTCTTGCTCTTCTTGCGCGGTAATTTCCCCATGCCATTCATCAACAATATATAACAATAATAGCAAATGTTTTGACTCGAGAGCCTCACTTGCAAAGCAGCTAGGCCTTAGCTTATCTGCCTCAATATCTATATTAAGCTCCTCTTTGAGTTCCCGTACAAGTGCAAACTCTGGTATCTCGCCCATTTCAACCTTACCGCCAGGGAACTCCCATAACCCAGCCATACTTTTACCTAAAGGTCTGGTTTGCATAAGTATTTTTTTCTTTTCATTCATAATAGCCGCTGCCACCACAAATAATAATGTCGGATTATTTTCCATTTTTTCTTCCACCTTAAAGCTTTTGTTAACACTTTTGTGGAAAAAAGCAGCTGTTCGCAACCCAATTAATTAGGCAGAAATCGATGTTAAAAAAATTCAAAAACATTCTTCGATGCCAGCAGGGTGCGACTGCCATTGAATATGGCCTTATAATATCACTTATCGTGATCGCAATTATCGCATCTATGATGCAAGTTGCTGGAACGACAATTGAAATGTGGGGCTTTGTTTCAAATACCGTCGTTAATGCAGGATAATAATTTTGATATTAACGAATTAGTAGGAATTTGAAGTTAAGAAGATGACAGTCGTTAAATTTTATGCGGCATGGGTGTTATAAATAAATTGAACTATGGAGACTTAAAATGAAATTATTTTCTAAAATCGTAAAGAACGAAGAAGGCGCAACTGCAATTGAATATGGTCTAATCGCTGCTCTTATCGCTGTAGCTGCTGTGACTGCAATGAGCTCAGTTGGTGGTACTTTGACCAACACCTTCACAAATGTTGATGATGCTATGACACAAGCTTAATTTTAAGCTTTAGTCTAATAGACTTAAAATCGGGCGGTGGCTTAAATGTCGCCGCCCTTTTTTTGTCCAATTAATATGTCACTATCTTCATTTTTCTACCAATGCGCAATTGCCTAGCGCTATCCATACCATTTAGCGCCATAAATCTCTCGCGTTTTAAGGTTGCATAATCCATTCGTGCAGACAGGCTATCAATTGTATCACCCGATTTCACAGTTACAATGCGGATCCTCAATGGTTTTACTTTTGCGGCCTCGCTGCTACTAATTCTTTCTACACTTCGGTACATATTGGTAAAAGGCTGTGAATTGGCTGGAGATGTCGTGACAAAGTGAAAAGCCTGTGAATTGGAAAATTCATAAGCAAATACAGTTACTTCAACATCGCCGTTTTGCCCACTAACAATAGCTTTTGATGTAAAGCTATTTATACCATTTATGCGTGCAGAAGTAATATTACCATAATTTATTTTCTGATCATCACCCGCAACAGCTTTAAATGCAGCATCAATATAATTTGCTTTATTACCCGTATAAGGAAGTGTGGTAAAAAACCCTCTTCCGCTACGACCATTTATTTGCACGGCTTGCGTGCCATTTTGCATAGAGAAACCAGCAGGCACCGAAAATTTAAATCGTAAATCAGGATGAATAAAATCCAAACCATCGACTATACCTTGTTTAGGGTCATCCCCATATAGCATACCATCAATAGCTGCCATATGTCGGTCAGTCCTACGAACATTAGAAACCGCATATTTTTGCCCTTCACGCAGTGCACGCGGTACACGTTTTGCTGGTTTGGGGTGGGTGCTCGCCCAAGCAGGCACTGATCTTACTTCTCGCCCTGATGCTAACGCATCAACATTGGTAGCTAATGATAGTGATAATAACATATCCGATAGTGCTGTAGGGTCATATCCTGCTTTGCTGAGATATTCGACTCCAAGGTCATCCGATTCTTCTTCTTGTTTACGCGAAAAGCTGAGGGTTAATATATTGGCCAAAGCTCCAGAATATTGCTGTGTGAGACCACCAAATAATCCAGCTAACCCTCCGTTATCACCCAATAATCCACCTGCAATCCCAGCAATTGCTCCTAAAATTGAATTGCGCCGTGCTTTTCTCTGACGTTTTTTGCTATGACGAGCCGCAACATGCCCTACTTCATGCCCCAAGACGCCAGCCATTTCTGCTTCACTATTGCAAAGCGCCGTTAGCTGCCGCGTAATGTAAATATAGCCGCCAGGAATTGCGAACGCATTATTCACAGGCGAATTTAACAATGTAACCGTAAAATCTTTTTCAGCATTGCCAAGTCCAGATTGCAAAGCAATATTCTTACCCACACCAACAACATATTCAGTCTGTGGTGCCTGCCATGCTCCGCCAAATTCCTGTAATATTTGCGGATGGACTGCGTCGCCCTGCGCTCTTTCTTCCGCTGTAATGGATTGTGGAACCAATTCTCTTGTTTTTTTCTTAGCTTCCGCTGTGGTTGCACATCCACTCACCAATGAAATAATTATACCGCTTGTTAATAGTTTCGCAATTGATCGTTTTTGCATAAAATATGGCTCCCAACTTTATAATATTAATATCGCAACATGATGAACGATATATTTACCATAAGCATAGCGGATTTTACGAACAAAATTCGTAAAATCTTATTTAGTGTTAAATTTCAATAACTATCTTTATACTTCAACTATATAGAACCTAGTGAAAGATATTTTTCAGCGCGTGATGCCTTTAAATCACTCGGGGATAGTTTTTTCAATAAATCTAACTCGGCAAATATTGCTTTACCAACATTTGCAATGGCAAGAGCTCTATTACGATGCGCACCACCAACAGGTTCAGAGATGATTTTATCAATCACCCCTAATTCTAGTAAATCTTGTGCGGTCACCTTCATAGCTTGTGCAGCATCAGCCGCCTTATCACCTGTGCGCCATAATATCGAGGCACAGCCTTCGGGCGAAATAACCGAATAAACGGCATGCTCTAACATCAACACTTTATTACCTGCAGCAAGTGCAACAGCGCCTCCACTGCCACCTTCTCCCACAATACACGCCACCATTGGCACACCAAGGTCAAGGCATTTTTGCGTCGAACGGGCAATGGCTTCGGCTTGTCCACGCTCTTCAGCTTGGACACCAGGAAAAGCGCCTGATGTATCAACCAACGTTACGACGGGAAGATTAAATTTATCGGCAAGTTCCATTAAACGAATAGCCTTACGATAACCCTCTGGTTTACCCATACCAAAATTATGCTTAATACGGCTTTCCGTATCATCACCCTTTTCATGGCCAATAACCACGAGGCGGCGATCACCAACTTTTGCAAACCCACCAATGATTGCTTGATCATCGGCAAACGCCCTATCACCCGCTAAAGGGATAAATTCATCAAACATATCAGTGACAAAATGCTTAAAATGTGGGCGTTCCGGATGTCTAGCGACTTGCGTCTTTTGCCAAGGCGTTAGGCGTTTATAAGTATCCCCAATCAATTTATCTGCTTTTTTACGCAGTTTGAGCATATCAGGGTCAAGATCAACGGGCGATTCATTCGCAGTTTGTTGCAATTCCAATATGCGCGATTCAAGCTCCGCTATTGGTTTTTCAAATTCCAAATATATTGTCATAAGCACCGATTAGAGGGCAAATGCGATTTGGTCAACGCGGTAGCTTGCGTTTTGTCAATGGATGACGGCTATTCACTAATTTTATCAAACGACTAGCATCAACATGCGTGTAAATTTCCGTTGTCGATATATCTGAATGACCAAGCATCGTCTGCAAAGCACGCAAATTTGCACCGCCGGCTAATAAGTGCGTCGCAAAAGCATGGCGAAGCACATGCGGGCTAAGTTTTTCTGGGTCTAATCCAGAATCACTCGCCAGTTTTTTGATGATCTGAAATAATCTGATACGACTCATATGTTTATGAATATTACGTTTGCTAGTCGGAAATAGATAAGATGCATCAGAGTCAACATAGCCTCGCCACGTTATTACTGCGTTTCTAGCTCTATCAGAAATAGGTACGAGCCTCTCTTTACCGCCCTTCCCTTTTAAAATAATAAAGGATTTATCCTTCAATATCGCATCATATGGGATAGAAACCAATTCGCTAGCCCTCAAACCCGAACCATATAATAATTCAACCAGAGCCGCCAACCGATAATCATTCGGGTGTACATTTACATCATTAATTTTTTTATCAATGGTATCAAATAATTGATCGACTTCTGATATATTTAATATCTTGGGCAAAGCGCGTTTTTTTTGAAGTTTTGGCAGTGATGACGAAGGATTATCACTCCGAATGGCATCTTGCTCTAAAAAGTCAAAAAATTGACGAAGAGCCGAGACCTTCCTTGCTACGCTATTGTCCCCTAAATCACGCCAATGATGCGATAAAGTCGATAAAATTTGCGGCGATGCAAGTGATAATCTGCCGTGTAAAAACTCTGAAGCATCATTGAGATCATTGCGATAAGCAGAGATACTATTATCCGCTAGCCCCCTCTCCACAGCCATCATCTCTAAAAATGTCTGGATCAGGTCAGCGTCTTGATGATCCATGTCTTATATCAAACACGGTCAATAGCTTCGGCAGCAATCATCCGTGCTTCTGCTTCCAGTCCAACGCTGTTAAGTGCCTTCATAATATGATAAATATGAAAGGCAGGAGTACCTTTCCAAATTTCACCTTGTAAACCAGCCGCCACTAGCAAAACAACAGCGCCTTTATCATTACGCGCTACTGCTTTTTCCAAAGATTTACTCCATTTGCTATTTTTACGGCTATTAGCATCATATTGATCGGAGATTTGTACCCCCTCACCCTCTAGACGCCCCATTCCATCCAAAGCTGCAATTAAAAATTTGGTTTTAATCCGACCATCGCTATTATCATCATCATAAAAGGCGTTTATATTGGCCTCACTGACAGGCGTATCTATATCTGCTCCTAACATGATCTGCGCCCAACCCATCGATCCTATTTCGGCGTAATCAATCCAACGCAATGCTTGCTTATCCAAACCAGCCGTCATCATGGAAGCTATAATAGCATCAACATCTATTACTTCTAAATCAGCAGGCATAATCCGCGCAGCCGCTCTGGCCGTCAATATTTTCATAGAATATTGCGCAATCTCGCTATCTCTGCTGTCCCATAAAGATCGCATAGCGACGACACGCTCAGCAACATTTGCGGTATAAGCCTTATTAAGAAATTCCGTTTTTTCTAATGTTTCTGGCGATGCGTCAGGGTCTTCTTCAGCTGAAGCAAATAAATCTACCATAGCCTTATTGGATAATGTCCCATTTGCAGCGGCAGCATAAGATGAAAATATGCGATCATTGATGGATACCATTGGTGCAAGCGTGAGCCAACTGCGAACATGCCTTCCGGAAATATTATAAAATCTTTCTGGTGGTTTAACGCCTGTGGCTATCGCTAGGCCATGTCGCCATGCGTTAAAACCATTAACGCCTTCCCATTCAATTTTCACAGCTCTACGGCCATTGGTACCAGCTCCAATAGCCTTCTCTGCCAATAAATAATCAACCCCTGTGGCCCATTGTCCACGCCTTGCACGGTTTAATAATGAAGTCGCCCTGCTTTGTTCTCCAGATAGTGACAAACAAATAACACGGGACATTTTCCAACTGGGTGCATCTGTTTTGCGCGCTGCAGTGTCTGCCACAGGGCAAAAGCCAGCCAAATCACCATTAGATAGAAAAACTGGCATAGCCACGCCATATAATCTGTTAGAATATTGATCCGCATCAACCTGTTGAATCAAATGGCGTGCATTGACCGATTCGCCCATACGCAGCAACAACCATGCACGCTCGGCCACCCAATCAGCACCATCAACATTGTCTGGTGCAGCGGTTTTGCTCATCAATAATCGCCTGGTCATAATAGTGGCCCAGCGCGATAAAAAAGGGGCTTTGATACTTTTTGCAAGGCGCGTTAAATATTCGCCGTCACGATTAGCAAAAACAGATTGTTCAAAACCGCCCTGCCGCTGATTAATTATACCAACAACCCCTAAAGAACGGCGTTTGGCTCTGGGTACCACATAGCTAATCGGTGTATCTTCTTCGGCTTCTTCCTCAATTTCTTCTTCTCTTGGTGCAGAGCGGGAAGATTGATTCTCGCTAGGTGTCGGAGTTGCCTGTTCAGGGCTTTGCGGTTCAGCTTGATTAGGTGCGGGCGGTACATCAGGTGTAACCGTAGGTTCAGTATTTTCTGGTGGAGGCGGCGGATCGCCAAACCCTGGCGGCAATAATGATTCGGGGCTATCTTGTGACGCGGCTGGTAAAGCAAATAAAACACCCGCTGCAAATAGCAGCATATATTTATGATTATATCTCATAAAGCGCCAGGTCCCTCACTCTCAGCGGCTTCATCTGCGGCTTCTCTCGCATCAATTTCTGCTTGGTATCGTTCTGGTAATTCTATGGGCCTATCTACCAAACGTTGCGGTTTTTCAGCGCCCAACCATTCAAAGAAGAATATTGCTGCTATGATAATCACAGCGATAATAATCAAATATAAATATCCAGGAGGTCGTTTTCTTTTGCGAACCATATTTTTGCTCATACTCATTTTATATGCTTCAAATTAGAATGAAGCTTATTTTGTTTATTTCTTTGCGCAACGGCTTAGCCGATATATAGGCAATACCGCAATGAAATCTATCAATCAAAAATATATAGCGGATACAAAACAACAACTGCAAACCAAAAATGGTAAAGCTATTGTATTGGTGGGTATGATGGGCGTGGGCAAAACAACCATTGGGAAGCGCCTAGCTGCGCGGCTAAATGTACCTTTTGTAGATGTTGATGATGAAATTACCATCTCGGCTAATATGGATATTGCTGATATATTTGAAAAACATGGCGAAGAGCATTTTCGTGATGGCGAACGCAAAGTTATTGAACGGTTGCTCGATGGAAAAATGAAAGTCATCGCAACCGGCGGCGGGGCCTTTATCCAAGATAAAACGCGGACTATCATCATAGAAAATACCCGCACGGTCTGGCTGCATGCTAGCCTGAATATCATTGTAAAAAGGGTTTCTAGGCGTAATACGCGACCTCTCTTGCATGGCCGTGATCCCAAAGAAGTGATTACCGAGCTTAGCAAAGTGCGTAATCCTATCTATGCTATGGCTCAATATCACATTAACACTGATGATTCACCACATGAGAAAACTATCGAAAAAATAATAAGGGCCATTTCAAAATGACATCATCTGAAAGCGTCAACGTTGCTCTAAGCGGAAAAAGCTATGACATCATTATCGAAGATGGCTTATTGTCTAACTGCGTCCATTTTCTAGCGGATAAAGCAAGAGACGCACGCTTTTGTCTAATCACCGATGAAAATGTTGCAAAACATATATTACCACAATTTCAAGCCTATATGACTTCGCACTCTATAGCTATTAAACCCTATATTCTGCCTGCAGGCGAAACCGCTAAAAACTGGGATAATCTACAATCTTTATGCGAATGGTTGATTGAAAACGGCGTTGAGAGAAATGATCATATCCTTGCATTGGGCGGCGGTGTTGTAGGCGATATCACTGGATTTGCCGCGCATATCATCAAGCGCGGTTGCAATTTCATTCAAATACCCACCACATTATTGGCACAAGTAGACAGCAGCGTTGGTGGAAAAACAGCGATTAATAGCGCTAATGGAAAAAATCTTGTCGGCGCTTTTCATCAACCATCATTAGTATTAATCGATCCATCTGTATTAGACAGTCTGTCTGAACGCGAACTCGCCGCTGGCTTTGCCGAAGTGGTGAAATATGGGTTAATCCAAGATGCAGAATTTTTCCAATGGTGTGAAGATAATATTGAAACATTCTTTGGCAAAGAAGGTGCAGATCGAGCCGCCGTTCGCAGCTATGCCATAAAAAAATCAGTCGAAGCTAAGGCCGCTATTGTTGCTGCAGACGAAGAAGAACGCAGTGGCGTTAGAGCATTGCTTAATCTTGGCCATACATTTGGTCATGCATTAGAAGCCGAAACAGGGTTTAGTGATAAATTACTGCACGGTGAAGGCGTCGCAATGGGGATGATCTTGGCCTTTGGTTTTTCCGAAGCACAAAATTTATGTCCGACTGGCAGAGCAAACCGCATTGCGACTTTGTTAGCAAAAGCAAAATTACCCAGCACATTATCCGATATTGACATGCAAACAGATGGCAAAACATTGGTTCATCATATGCTCCATGATAAAAAAATGAGTGCAGGAAAATTACCTTTCCTGCTAGCCCATGATATTGGCCAGACTTTTTTAGCCCATGATATTGATTTAAAAGAGGTTATTATATTTTTGGATGAAATGATGACAGCTCAATAAATAGCATTATTTAACAATCATTTTTGTTCTTTCATATCATAATGATCAGACATATCTGCCCCCAGACTATAATTACTGCCCGCAGCTAGATCTTTCTCGGTATATTGTGCCTGCAATCTTGCAGTATCACGAAATTGAAATTCACGTACAACATTGTCTGCTAAATATTCTTCGGTGCCATTATCAATAATCGCCTCACGCGCCATATTCATTGCAGAACCAATCATCTCACGATAAATCTTCACATTTTCATCGGGCATAAGGTTAAGCACCTGACGTCTATCATAGCTTCGAACATATAGCTTTAGATGCGGGAATACATGGCGTATTGGCACAAGAGTTTCTGCACTAATATCTCTATCATCTCCACAAAATAATATCGCTTTAGCATTATCTGCTCCTGCTCGCCGCAGCAGCTCTATGCGTGTTCCATCACCATAAAAGACTTTACGGCCAAATTGACCACTTAATTGAATCTGGTCAGGCTCTTGATCAATCAATGTAACCACATAACCAGCACCCATTACAATCTGTGCAACATTTTGTCCAAACCTACCATGTCCAACAATGATGATACAGCCTTGTTCAATCTCTTCATCTTCTTCAATCTCTGTTATCGCTTTATTGCGCCATGCAATATATTTTTGCGCAGCAATGATCAGGAACGGCGTACTCGCCATCGACAATGTAATTACAGCTCCAAAAAGGCTCGCTGCTTGGGCTTCTATTAACAGCGCATTTTGAGCAGCAGCAAATAATACAAAGCCAAATTCACCGCCTTGCGAGAGGAACAATGCCATCACTATGGAAGATTGTTTGCTCATTCCGCGAAAGCGACCAATTGCAAAAATAACCGCGATTTTAATCAACACCAAGGCAAACGCCGAAATAATGATTTTAACAGGATTGCTCCATAGTACATCAAGATCGAGCAGCATCCCCACCGCCAAGAAAAACAACCCCAATAATAAAGAACGGAAAGGATCAATATCTGCTTCTAATTCATGACGATAAGGCGATTCCGCCAGCATCACACCTGCGATAAACGCACCTAATGCGGCCGATAACCCTATAAGCTGCATCAATGCAGCACTGGCACAAACGGTAAACAAACCAGCGACAATAAACAATTCGCGCTCGGATACTTTACCGATAAGTTTAAGAAGTGGCGATAAAATATAATGCCCCGCCAAAACCAATATGATTATAGCCAGAGCACCAAATGATAGCAGCAACCAACCCGATAGCGCACCTGGCTGTTCAGGGGCTCGCGAGAGAGCTGCAACTATCGCCAATAGTGGAACAATCGAAATATCTTGGAACAAAAGAATGGAAAATGATTTTGATCCATATTCAGTTTTCAATCGCCCATTCGATTGTAATAGCGGTAATACTTGCGCAGTGGATGATAATGCCAATGGCAAAGCAATCACCAACGCAGCTTGCCATGAAAAACTACCATAAAAATAAGAAACAGCACCAAAAAGAGCCAGTCCACACAATATGACCTGTAAAGGTCCAAGTAAGAATATATCTGCTCGTGCTTGCCAAAGCCGCTTTGGTGAGAGTTCTAACCCTACCAGAAAGAGCAGTAACACAATGCCAATTTCGGCAAATGCCAAGATTGATTCGGCCTCTGATACAAATCCCAAAACATGCGGTCCAACAATAACGCCAGCCACCAGATATCCCAATACAGCGCCTAATCCAATGTAGCGAAACAACAACACAAACAGCATGCCAGTACCCAGTAAAATGGTTCCTGATACAAAAAATTCAATCATGAAATGATGCATATCTTCCATAATCTAAGTGCCTTTCTGTGTTGTTTCGAGAGCATATAATAGGGCATCATATGGTAATATTATCGCCGAATGACGAGCGGGATACTCGCTGGCAATGGCCAATATCTCTATTTTGGGATAGGGTGTAATATCCGCAGTGGAACCTTTTAATATAGCATTTACGGCTTCACGCATTTTTAATGCGGTCGAAATATCCATATCTTGCACATATTCAATCAATAAAGCCGCAGATGCTTGCCCCAAGGCGCAGCTTTGCACTTTAAAAACAGTGTCTTTTATGCGGAATTTTTTATCAATGGCTACTTTGACAGTAACAATACTACCACATATTTTTGCACGTTTTTCTGCCTCAACAATAGTATAATCACTAACATCGCTTTGAAAATCTTGACCCGCATCCAATTGCGAAACGAGCCGCAAAATATCACGATTATAGAGCGCTTCTGACACAATCAAAACTCTTTAATTCTCGCTGGATAATGCATCTTGTTCTTCAATTTGTGCATCGCCCAACCGCCGCTCTTCAACAAAGGTAGAAAGCGCATTTCCGCTCGCATTTAACAGCGGGTAGGTGCGTGATTCCGTGAGCCATTCTGGTTTTTCATCGGGCCCAAAAAGCGTTTCCATCGAAAGGATAAGAAATAAATATAGCAAGGTCGCAATGATAAGTCCTTTCATGGCGCCAAAGCCAAAACCAAGCACTCTATCAATGGGTCCTAAAATTGATTTTCGGCTTTTAGATCCAGCATATTTGGCAATTTGTTTGCCGAGAAAATAGGTAACAATACCCAAACCCAAAAAAGCAACCACTGCAGCTCCCGATTCTGTGCCAATTGGTTCCGATAGATATATTACCGCTGGCGTATGGAAAAAACGCACTGCAATAATAACACATACCCACGCAATGATTGATAATATCTCTTGAACAAAACCCCGCATAAAGCCGAATATTGCGCCGCCGCCGAGTAAAAATAATGTCAAAATATCTACAACAGTCATAGATCCTTGCTAATCGCGACTGAGCATATGGTCAACGAGATTGCGCAAAGTTTTAAACTTTTGCTGCTTCATGCCTTTCACATCACCTCCACCCGATGGCAAATAAGCCTGATTAAATCCTAATTTTTCAGCTTCTTTAACCCGTAAATTGGCATGAGCCACTGGCCTTACCTCACCAGAAAGTGCGATCTCACCAAATAAGATAGCATCCGATGGCAGAGGTTTTTCCGCCAAAGCAGAAATGAGCGCTGCTGCAACGGCCAAATCAGCCCCTGGATCAGATACTTTATAGCCACCAGCGATATTTAAATAAACCTCACACGTGCTAAAGCTTAAGCCGCAGCGGGCTTCCAACACCGCCAATATCATCGCCAACCGCCCGCTATCCCAACCCACCACAGCGCGGCGCGGGGTTGCTCCAGATGCAAGCCGAACGGTAAGAGCTTGTATTTCGATGAGCACGGGCCGCGTTCCTTCTAATGCAGGGAATACGGCACCGCCCGTTACATGATCATCACGATCAGAAAGAAACAGCGAACTGGGGTTAGCAACCTCGGTTAAACCTTTTTCTTCCATAGCAAAAACGCCAATTTCATCGGTCCCGCCAAAGCGATTTTTGCTAGCACGCAATATACGATATTGATGACTACGTTCGCCCTCAAAGCTCAGCACTGTATCAACCATATGTTCCAATACGCGCGGCCCTGCGATGCTACCATCTTTGGTAACATGGCCAACCAATATCAGCGCGCTGCCGCACTTTTTGGCAAATCGGATAAGCTCTTGCGCCGAAGAACGCACTTGGCTGACTGTTCCCGGTGCGCCTTCTATTTGATCGCTATGCATGGTTTGGATAGAATCGATAATGATTAAAGCAGGCACGTCACCATCGCTTAAAGTCGTCAATATATCCCGAACAGAAGTAGCCGCTGCTAAACTAACTGGCGCATCACCAAGCCCCAGCCTGCGGGCACGCAGCCGTACTTGATCGACTGCTTCTTCACCTGAAATATAAGCTGTCTTCAATCCTTTATAAGCCAAATTTGCAACAGTTTGGAGGAGCAAGGTTGATTTACCAATGCCGGGATCACCGCCCAATAATATAGCAGAACCTGGCACGAGGCCGCCCCCCAAAGCGCGGTCAAATTCGGTGATATCTGTACTGCACCTTTTTGGAAGCTCTATTGCGCTATTCAAATCCACCATTTGAACGCTGCGGCCACCACTTTGCAAATCATGTTTAGCGGAAAATACGCTAGCCGCAGCTTCTTCTTGCAGGCTATTCCATTCCCCGCAATTATCGCATTGCCCTTGCCAACGCGGTGTAATATCTCCGCAATTTTGACATCGATATTTTCGTTTTGCCTTCGCCATAATTATAGCCATAAACACCTATAATTATTATTCAAGAACAAAATAAGAACATATATATTATATTCTACCATCCATCAAATAATAGTAACACTCTCTTATAAATCGGACTATTGTGGATATCGCAAATATATCTAAAAAATGGCGATCTTACATGATTGAAAAAGAATTACGATTATCCTTAGTCTGTTATGGCGGCGTTAGCTTAGCCGTATATATGCATGGCGTTACCAAAGAAATTTGGCATATGCTGCGTACCAGCAGAGATTATCATGACAATCAAAATGTCGAAGATGGCTCTGCAAAAATTTACATGGAAATCATGCGCGATATCGAAAATGATACTGGGACAAAATTACGTGTCATGTCTGATATTATCTCAGGATCAAGCGCTGGCGGCATTAATGGCGTATTTTTGGCCAAAGCCATTGCCACAGGACAATCACTCGACCCGCTGACTGATCTATGGCTCGACATGGCCGATGTCGATAAATTGCTCGATCCAGATGCAAGGCCACTCTCACGCTTTTCCAAATTTTGGGCAACACCGCTCGTTTGGCTTGCGCTGCGCCGCAAAGGTGGGGCGGTCGAGAAATCCGTTTCTAGCGATAAGCGCGATGAAGTGGCGCATAAATTATCACGCCTCATTCGTGCACGCTGGTTTGCACCTCCTTTTGGCGGCAAAGAATTTACCGCGATGCTGCTCAATGCCGTGGATGCTATGCGCAATTCACCCAACAAACCGCCCTTACTACCCGAAGGCCAGCCACTTGATTTATTCGTCACCGTTACCGACTTTCGTGGATATTATGAAGAATTACAGCTCAACAGCCCCAGCACAGTCGTCGAAACCGAACATCGGTTAACACTACATTTCAAATCTTGTGAGAGCGGGACCTGCCCCCGTAAAGCAGATCATTTGGCCAAAGGGCCTGAATTGGTTTTTGCGGCACGGGCAACGGCCAGCTTTCCAGGCGCATTTCCACCCTTTACCTCTCGTGAGATTGATGCCGTTATGACAGAGCGCGGCGAGACATGGCATGAACGCGATGAATTTTTAGAGCGTGTTTTACCGCATCAATTTAATCGAGGCTGCGCGGCTGATACAGCCCTTATCGATGGTTCTGTGCTTAATAATGCACCCTTTCGTCAAGCCATGAGTGCGCTGCGCAATCGACCTGCACGCCGCGAAGTGGATCGGCGATTTGTATATATAGACCCTTCTCCAAGGCGGTCTTCAGAAAATGAAGAACCCGAAAAAATATCAAAATTACCAGGTTTCTTCTCTACTGTTTTTGGAGCAATTTCAAATATTCCACGCCAACAGCCCATTCGTGATAGCCTCGAAGATATTCAGATAAAGTCAGACCGTATATTGCGTATGCAATCCATCACCGATCATTTGAAAGTAGAGATTGAAAATCAAATAGAGAGCATGTTGGGCAAAACATTTCTGCTCACGCGGCCAACCCCCAAACGCATTACCAAATGGCGCGTTTCTACCCATCAGAAAAGCAGCGCCTTAGCGGGGCTGAGTTTTGCCGCTTATGGTCATATGAAATTGGCGGGCATTGTCGATGATATTGTTGCTTTTTCTAAACAGGTCGTAAGCGGAAAATCTGCTAGCTTTTACAGCAATTTGAAAAAGAGCATTTGGCAAGAATTAAACAATCGTGATTTGGATATTATGGCAGCGTCTAATGGAAAAGGAGCTACCAAAGCTGTTTTCAATTTCTTTCGCCAATATGATCTGCGCTTTCGTATCCGCCGTATGCGTTTCTTGGCACGGCGATTGGCCATTGAAATTGAAGATAACCCATCATTTTCAGACGATATTACCAATAATATGCACAAAGCCATATATGATTGCTTGGCCTTTTATTTAGAGAGGGAAACATCCCATTATCATAAAGATGCTATGATTTCTGTCGTTGAAAATGCACTTGAAAACCCTGCTGCATTGCTGGATGCTCTGGCAGAGCAAAGAGATTTGGTCGCGCTTGATGAGAAATGCGATGCATTGCTGTGCGAGGCATTACAAGATATGCCCAAGGATGCACAGCGTATCATGCTGCTCGGCTATATTGGCTATCCGCTCTATGACATTGCGACATTGCCATTATTACAGGGCGAAGGTTTGGATGAATTTGATCCGATAAAGATTGATCGTATATCCCCTGAGGATGCACAAACGATCAGAAAAGGCGGGGCAATGGCTACGCTTAAAGGGACTGAATTTTACAGTTTTGGCGCATTTTTCAGCCGAACATATCGTGAGAATGATTATCTGTGGGGGCGTCTACACGGGGCTGATCGTATGATTGATATATTAATATCAAGCCTGTCTCTCTCTCAATGCCCCGATAAAGCCCGCATATTAGAATATAAACGCAAAGCTTTTAATGCCATTATCGCACAGGAAGAAGACAGGCTGTTGAATATCAAACCCTTGTTCAAACAATTGCACAAAGAGATTGCCAATATGAGCGTGGATTAAAATGAGAAAAGGTTATATTTGATTATAAGCTTTTATACACTGCCTCAACAAAAGCATCGCCTTTGATGAATCCATTAGGATTGGTATCATATTTGGCGGCTGGTTTCATGGCTTGTACTTCAGCAAGTGATTTCCCAGCTTTTTTGGCATCGCCAACCTTAGCGATCACATCTTTCATCATATCCCGATAGCCCATCAAATCGGCCTTACTTGCCATTGGACCATGCCCTGGAATAATTTGTGTATCATCATTGGCCAATGAAAGCGCTTTTTCAGCCGCCGCCAGTACGCCCGTTGCATTTCCGCCGCTGCTTAAATCAATAAAGGGCAATGTTACTTGGTTGAAATAAAGATCGCCCATGTGAATGACATTGGCTTTTTTCCAAAAGACGATGGAGTCGCCATCGGTATGACCCGTTGGAATATGGATGATATGCATTTCATCACCATTAATATGCATTTTCACACCATCGGCATAGGTAACAGCAGGGAGCGCTGATTTAGGGGCGGGCCTTGGATTACCGCGTCCACTTGTTTGCTCACCCAACATACGCACACGTACATTGTCATGCGCCATGATTAATGCCCCTGCATTACCAAAATTTTCATTGCCCCCGCTATGATCGCCATGCCAATGGGTATTCACCACATATTTTGCAGGACTTGCTCCTAGAGATTTTACCGCATTTTGAATTTTCTCTGACAAAGGCGCAAATTGATCATCAATCAAAATCGTGCCATCCTCGCCATGCGATACCCCAATATTACCACCTGCACCAAATAATACAGCTACACCATCGGTAAGCACCTGCGATTTCACTTCGACCTTGGCAAAACGATCTTCATTCTGAGCATTAATCTCGCTGCTGCATGCATTTAAAGCCAATGAAGATGTACCCAAAGCCAATAGAGCAATGATATTTGTTGAACTTTTTTTAGATAATAGGGACATGACATTAAACTCCTGATCAAACATATATTAGTTTCACATGTATCTAACATGCTTTATCCATATTGCAAATTAATCAAATAACTTGCCGCAACATATGATATAGTCCATCAATAATAATGATTGCTATAATAAATATCACAATCATTGCTATATTCACACATATGTAAAAAAATAATTATCCATTTTCATTAGAAAGAATTTTATGACTGAACGTTTCGATATCATCATCATTGGCGCTGGCAATGCAGGCTTTGGAGTATCTGCCGTTGCAAGCGAGGCTGGAAAATCTATTGCTTTTATCGAGGAATGGGATTTTGGTGGAACATGCCCAAATCGCGGCTGTACTCCCAAAAAAGTCCTAGTGGCCGCAGGAAATTTATTGCACGAAATGTCTCTAGCAGATCAACACGCCATAACAGTGAATGATAGCAAGCTAGATTGGCAACAATTAATTAAGCGCAAGAGCGATATGATTGATTTCATCCCAGGCGCCATGCAAGGCGTGGCCGAAAAACGTGGTAAAATCTATCGTGGGTCTGCAAAATTTGTTGGCCCTAATAGTGTCGAGGTCGATGGTACCGTAATTGAAGGCGATAATATTGTCATCGCCACGGGATCAAAACCAAGGCCGCTCTCTATCGAGGGCGCTGAATATATGATCACCTCCGATGATGTTTTATCAAATGATGAACTCCCCGATGAAGTCGTCTTTATCGGCGGCGGCGTTATTGCAATGGAATTTAGCCATGTCTATGCCCGTGCAGGCGTTAAAGTGACGGTATTAGAAGTTACGCCTCAACTATTACCCCGAATTGATTGCGATGCTGTTGCTGCGATTAAAGCAGAATCGGAACGTATCGGCATCACCGTTAAAACGGGAGTTATCGTCAAATCTATCAGCAAAAATGATGATCGTCTGAACGTTTCATATACTTATGAAGGCACAGAATATAATATATCGGCATCTACTGTCGTTAATGGTGCAGGTAGGATAGCCAATGTTGATACATTAGACCTAGATGCAGCAAATATTGCTTATAATGGTATCCATATTGATGTAGATGATTATCTGCGCTCAACCTCAAACCCATCCATATGGGTTGCAGGCGATTCATTGCTACATTCTGCTCAACTGTCCCCCGTTGCCACATATGAAGGCCGCATCGTGGGCCATAATATTGTCAATGGGCCCAGTAAAAAACCAAATTATGATAATAGCCCTAGCGCCGTATTTACTGTTCCTGCGGTTGCTACCGTTGGCTTGACCGAGGCACAAGCCAAAGAAGAATATATTAATGTTAATGTCACCACCAGCGATATGACAGGATGGTTTTCTGGGAAAACTTATGCAGAGACTGTGGCTTGGGCCAAAATTATCACCGATAAAGATAGCGATAAAATTCTTGGCGCTCATATCGTTGGACATAGAGGTGAAGAACTTATCAATATTTTTGGACTTGCCATGCAGCATGGTATTTCGGCTAGTGATTTAAAAGAGTCGCCAATGGCTTATCCGACTTTTGCAACCGATATAAAAAATATGATATGATCTACAGTGATTTATGGCGCGCTCATAAGATTTCTAATAATCTCGTGAGCGTGCTGTAATGAATAAAGATATTAGAAATATCTAATGCTTGAATCTAATCGGTTAAATCTTCCCAAGCATCTTTTATTTTATCAAAAAACCCTTGAGAATTTGGCGTTTCTTTGCCTGTTTCCGTTTCTTGAAACGCGCGCAGCAATTCTTTTTGTTTACTACTCAGGCTAGTGGGCGTTTCAACGTCTATCTGCACAACAAGATCACCAAAACCGCGCCCTTGCAACACAGGCATACCAGCACCGCGCTTTTGCAATTGTTTGCCCGATTGGATACCCGCAGGTATGCGTATTTCATGATCGACCCCATCCATACCAGGAATGGTAATTTCACCGCCAAGTGCTGCTTTGGTAAAGCTGATTGGCGCACGTGTGAACAATGTTGTCCCCTCACGTTCAAAATATTTATGCCGCTTTACATGCAGGAATATATAGAGATCACCAGCAGGCGCACCATTGGCTCCTGCTTCACCTTTTGATGCCAATCTGATGCGTGTCCCATCATCAACACCGGGCGGAATTTCCACCTCTAATGTTTTTTGCTCATCCATGCGTCCATCACCTTGGCAAGTATGGCATGGTTCAGCGATTACTTCACCGCGTCCTTGGCATGTTGGACATGTGCGTTCAACCACAAAGAAACCTTGCTGTGCACGCACCTTACCATGACCTTGACATGTACCGCAGCGCTTAACGTCACTGCCTGGTGCAGCGCCGCTGCCTGCGCAAGGATCGCACATAACGGCAACATCAACTTTAATTTCGGTTGATTTGCCATGAAAAGCTTCTTCAAGCGTGATTTCCATATCATAGCGCAAATCAGCGCCGCGTGCAGGGCCGCGCCCTTGTCCGCCGCCCATAGCATCGCCAAAAAAACTCTCAAATATATCAGAAAAATTACCAAAACCCTGATGACCGCCGCCGCCAGCATTACCCATACCACCATTTTCATAGGCCTCACGGCCATATTGGTCATAGGCCGCCCGTTTTTGCGGGTCTTTTAAGCAATCATAAGCTTGACTTAATTCTTTAAACTTCGCTTCTGCTTCAGCATCACCAGGATTACGATCAGGATGACATTGCATCGCCAGTTTACGATAGGCCGATTTAAGCACTTTTTCATCAGCACTCCGATCAACACCCAATAATTGATAATAATCTGTGGCCATAAACATGTCCCGAAACGCTTTTCAAACGGTCATACCGCCGATCATAGAAAAGGCCCATCCATTAAGCATAGCTCAGAGAACAGGCCCCTAGTTATTTATTAATCGTCTTTTTTCTCAGCCTCATCGGCGGCATCGTCTTCGTC
Source organism: uncultured Sphingorhabdus sp. (assembly GCA_947501885.1). Classification (GTDB taxonomy): domain Bacteria; phylum Pseudomonadota; class Alphaproteobacteria; order Sphingomonadales; family Sphingomonadaceae; genus Sphingorhabdus_B. Next base: position 766,297 of record CANMXN010000001.1, read on the forward strand.
TTCGACTTCGGAAAACTCAGCATCAACGACATCATCATCGCTAGCTTCTTGCGCTGCAGCATCAGCCGCTGCCGCATCACCGCCGCCATTGGCTTGCTCTTGCTCATAAATGGCTTGACCAAGTTTCATAGCGACTTGTGCTAAAGCTTCTGATTTGCTCTTCATTTCTTCAGCGTCATTGCCCTCGATAGCAGTTTTGGTTTCAGCCAAAGCCGCTTCGATTTCAGATTTCAAATCAGCATCAACCTTATCGCCATGTTCTTCGAGCTGTTTCTCGGTTGAGTGGACAAGGCTCTCTGCATTGTTTTTAGATTCAGCAGCCTCACGGCGCGCCTTATCTTCTTCAGCAAATTGTTCTGCATCTTGAACCATTTGGTCAATATCACTGTCAGATAAACCACCAGAGGCTTGGATTTTAATCTGTTGCTCTTTACCAGTGCCTTTATCTTTAGCAGAAACATTGACAATACCATTGGCATCAATATCAAATGTTACTTCGACTTGCGGAACACCGCGCGGTGCGGGCGGGATACCAACCAAATCAAATTGACCCAGCAATTTATTATCCGCTGCCATCTCACGTTCGCCTTGCGATACGCGAATGGTCACGGCGTTTTGATTATCTTCAGCCGTTGAATAAACCTGTGATTTCTTTGTAGGGATGGTCGTATTGCGATCAATCATACGGGTAAATACCCCGCCCAATGTTTCGATACCCAATGACAATGGCGTAACGTCAAGAAGAAGCACATCTTTCACATCGCCTTGGAGCACACCTGCTTGAATAGCTGCCCCCATCGCCACCACTTCATCAGGGTTCACACCTGTATGCGGCTCTTTGCCAAAGAATTTCTCAACCGTCTCGCGCACTTTAGGCATACGGGTCATCCCGCCAACAAGTACGACCTCATCAATTTCTGATGAAGTAACGCCAGCATCTTTTAGTGCCTTTTTGCAAGGATCGAGCGTGCGATTAATCAAATCACCGACCAATTTTTCCAAATCAGAACGTGTGATATTCTTCACAAGGTGTTTTGGACCATTTTGATCAGCCGTAATGAAAGGCAGATTAACCTCAGTGCTTTGCGCAGAAGAAAGCTCAATCTTTGCTTTTTCTGCCGCTTCTTTGAGACGCTGCAATGCTAGCTTGTCTTGAGTCAGATCAATGCTTTCAGTCTTTTTGAAATCTTCCGCCAAAAATTCAACAACTTTGCTGTCGAAATCTTCACCGCCAAGGAATGTATCACCATTGGTTGACTTCACTTCGAAAACACCATCGCCGACCTCTAGAACCGAAATATCAAATGTACCACCGCCAAGGTCATATACTGCAATAGTTTTATTCTCATCTTTATCGAGGCCATAAGCAAGCGCTGCCGCGGTTGGCTCGTTAATGATACGAAGCACTTCGAGGCCGGCAATCTTACCAGCATCTTTAGTGGCTTGACGTTGCGCATCGTTAAAATAGGCAGGAACCGTAATCACCGCTTGTGTTACAGTTTCGCCAAGATAAGCTTCGGCGGTTTCTTTCATTTTTTGCAATGTGAAAGCAGAAATTTGCGCTGGTGAATATTTATCATCGCCAGCTTCTACCCATGCATCGCCATTACTGCCCTTTACAATCTCATAAGGGACAAGTTTCATATCTTTCTTTGTAAGCGGATCATCAAAACGGCGACCAATAAGGCGCTTCACAGCGAAAATAGTATTCTCAGGGTTGGTAACGGCTTGACGCTTTGCAGGCTGTCCAATCAAACGCTCACCATCTTTTGCAAATGCAACGATGGATGGCGTGGTGCGCGCACCTTCTGAATTTTCAATAACTTTAGGTTTGCCACCGTCCATAACAGAAACGCAGCTGTTGGTCGTTCCCAAATCAATACCAATGACTTTAGCCATATTTTTATTCCTTAAAATCTATCAAACTAAATATTTTTGAGTGGCGATAGTTATGAAGCCCCTATGTCCAAATTATCAAACCATATTCACGGCCATAATAATTCGCCATTGATCACAACTGCCCCTCAGATGCACATGCGATATAGGGGGCATTTTTCATTGCGCAAGGAGCAGAATGCATAAGAAAGTAAAAAATATCATTTTATGATATAAATTTTAGCCCATATTGTGTTAAATGTGCCATTAATGAGCAAATATAGCATAAGGAAATATGTGACATGCTAAATAGCAGCGCAAAATATATCATCGGCTTTCTTAGCCTCATATTTTTGAGCGTAAGCGGATGCAGCAAACCGCCGCAACTCAACGTCAAAGATGCTGTACTTATCCTATCACCCGTTGATACAAACCCGTCGGCACTTTATTTCAACATTCAAGGCGGACCTCAGGATGTTTATCTGCGCAGCATATTATCACCATCGGTGATCCGCAGCGAAATTCACAAAAGCGGAAAAAACCCAGACACTGGGGTTATGCTAATGGAAAAACAAAATGAAGTTTTAATTCCAGCAGGTGAAAAAATAGAATTTAAGCGCGGTAGTTATCATGGTATGGTATGGGGTGCCAATTTAATTGCACGACGAACAGGCGAAATGGAAGTACAATTCGCATTTTCCAACGGAGATCGGATCATTGCAATCGCAAAGGTTCAAGAATTGGACGGCAGTGCACCCGAAGAACGCAAAAAACTGGGCCTAGATTAAAGATTTATGTTTGGACCTCATCCATCGGGGCGCAGATTAACGCAGCGCGAGAATGATTTAGCGCGCAGTATTTTCAAAAATGCAATTGATCTAGGAAAAGTGCGTATTCACAATCGTAAATGGTGGTGGTTTCAGCCACGCAAAATTACTATGGCTCCCGATGGGCATCTCTGGTTCCATCCTAAAGGTAATTTATTTTGTGACGACTTCTGTGATCGCAACATCGTCCTGCAAGGATTGTTCATTCATGAAATGACTCACGTTTGGCAACATCAATCAGGTATATTTCTGCCGCTACGCCGCCATCCCTTTTGCCGTTATGATTATAGTATTAAACCAGGTTGGAAATTAGAGCGCTATGGCTTGGAACAACAGGCCGAAATAGTAAAACATATATTTTTACTGCGCAATGGTTATACATTTGCGGGCGCACCGCCGCTTTCCCATTATGATGGTATATTGCCTTTTTAATTATCGGGTCGAATAGACGATTTAACGTGGTTTACGGTCTGGATAACCTTCTCTACCATAACAATCATCATCTAGTCGTCCTTGGTCATCATATCCGCTACAACCATTATCTTTATCTACAAAATAGCCAGCAGCAGCTCCAGCGGCTGCACCTACAGCCACGCCTGTTGATACATCTCCGCCTGTAATAACCGCAATAGCACCACCAGCAAGTCCACCAGCAACGCCGCCTTCAACAGCATTATTAGTAGCGCATCCGCTCATTAGCAATGTTATCGTAGCAGCGTTAATATAAATAAATTTATGCATATTCTTTCTCCTTAAAAGTAGAGAAAAACATATGATTGATGAATGGTTACTGACAACTCCATTCAAAATGAGTCAGAGCGTTGTTCAGAAGAGACAAGCTACTATTATAGGTTCCCCAGCAATCGGAATTGGCACGACCTTATTCAAATTCAGCATATATCTTAACTGGAGGTTTTTTAGGCTTTCTCTTTAACAAACGATCCATAGCTGTTCCATTAAAACAATCAAACACAGCTTTATCTACATATATTTGAATATCACAATGTTTATCAAATGACGGTTCGACATAATTTAATGGGTGTTGGTAATATTTGGTATCTATATAATAATTGATAGATAGCAATCCAGAACCATTAACGATACGCTGAACAAACTTATGCTCACCAGACAAAAGCCCTGGAAACTTTACTTGGTTATCGACAAATAATATTTCTAATTTATCAATATCTGTACCCGATAGATTGTCGATATAAACAGAGCTTGCAGTCAAACGCGAGCAGCCCTGCATTGATAAGATCACTACTGCCAAACATATCAATTTAATAAGTAACATTTCGTACAAATATCTCCCACCAGATTTATAGCAAATTCAATCTCTCGCGCAGCATCCAGCGGGCCGTCATCAATATTGCGACCACGCCCAATCCACTAGCTAGGCCGATCCAAATGCCCAAGCCAGCCATTTGATAATGAAACGCCAATATCCCGCCAACACCGATACCAATGACCCAATATCCAAATAATGCAATCAGCATGGGAATAAGCGCATCGTGCAGTCCGCGTAGCATACCAGCAGCCACCACTTGAATCCCATCAACAATTTGAAACAAAGCCGCTATACCCAAAAACCCAACGGCTAATGCAGCTACTTCGCTATTCTCTGGCAGACTAGCATCAATGAATAGAGCAATAAGAGCATCAGGAAAAAGCAGCATAATCAGCGCCATAACGCTCATAAAGCTTGTTCCCAAAATCATCGCAGTCCAACCAGCACGCGCGATACCATCTGGGTCACGCTGACCATAGGCTATACCAACGCGCACCGTTGCTGCTTGTGCTAGCCCCATTGGCACCATGAAGCTCAAGGATGCGAGCTGAAGCGCGATTGCATGCGCCGCCAGAGACTCCGCACCGAGCCAGCCCATCAATATGCCAGCCGCCCCAAAAACACCGCCTTCTAATCCCATCGTTATAGCAATGGGCAATCCTAATCTCCAGAGGGCCATATAGCGCGGCCAATCAGCCTTCCAAAAACGGCCAAATATTTTATAGCGTCTGAAATCTCTGTGAAAAATCACCACCAAAGATAATCCGCCGAACATAAGCATATTGGTCATAACGCTGCCGATGCCAGCACCAATAATGCCTAGCTTAGGCGCACCAAAATTGCCGAAGATCAAAGCATAGTTGAACAGAGCATTAGAAAAGACAGCAATGATACTGATGATTAATGCCCATATCGGTTTTTCCAAAGCCGATATAAAGTTGCGCAGCACTATGAAGAATAAAAAAGGCAGCATCGACCAAATATAGGCCTTTAAATATAAACCTGCATTGGCGGCCAGATCATCCTCTTGACCAAATGCTAGCAAAATAGCCTCTGTATTCCATAGCAATATCCATATTGGAATTATGACGGATACAGCCGCCCACAGGCTTTGCCGAAAAGTTCGGCGAATATCACGAACACTATGTTTCATACGGCCAATTTCAGAGGCCATTATAGGCGCAGATGCGGTAATCAAACCCATGCAAAATATCGCACATGTCATCGCCAAATTAAAACCAAGCGTTGCAGCCGCTAATTCACGCGCTCCCAACCAACCCAGCATTAATACATCGGTTGCGCCGATAAGCGCCAATGTCATATTCGACATGATAAGCGGCCATGAAAGAGAGGCCGTTGCGAACAATTCATGTCGCCAGCCTCTATTTTGCATATTGGCAGATTTGATATGCGCTTCTGTCATCTGATGCGCCTAATGTAATTCAATGCAAAGTGCTATCATTAATCCCACTTGATTAGCATCCACTATCGCGGCAAGAGAGCAGCAAGAGGTGAATATATGATAAGTGCATTGGGATTAATTGGCGGCCTAGCTCTGCTGATTTATATGACGATTAAAGGCGTGAATATATTAATCGCAGGGCCAGTGGCGGCTATATTAGTAGCGCTAACCAGCGGCATAGGCTTATTACCGCCGCTTGCGATTAACGGAGCACCCGATTTTGCTACTTCTTATATGGAAGGCTTTGTGAGCTTTTTTAAAAGCTGGTTTTTAATATTCATGATAGGCGCAATTTTTGGCGAGATTATGGGGACTTCGGGCGCAGCAGCGAGCATCGCCCATTGGGTAACGCGCACCATTGGCGTCAAACATGCCGTATTGGCCGTGGTCGCGGCCTGCGCTATCCTGACCTATGGCGGGGTGAGCGTCTTTATTGTGTCATTTTCCGTATATGCCTTAGCCGTACATTTGTTCCGCGAGGCAAATCTACCACGCCGTTTCATTCCCGCAGCACTCGCCTTTGGGTCCGTCACATTCACCATGACAAGCGCAGGGTCGCCCGAAATTCAAAACCTCATACCGATGGAGCATCTCGGCACTACGGCTTTTGCGGCACCAAAAGTAAGCTTTGTTGTAGCAATTACAATGGCCATAATCGGTTGCTTCTGGATCAATTGGATGGTCCGACGTGCGGTGAGTAAAGGTGAATGTTTCATTGCACGAAACAATGATGCCGAACCCGAAGATTATAGCAAATTACCATCACCTCTATTATGCATCTTGCCGCTTTTTGCCGTACTAGGGTTATTCTTACTTTTCCAATATCCGCAAAATTTTGGCGCATTATCCAAAATATTACCCGCAGCAACATGGGATAAATGGGCGTTAGTTCTAGCATTAGGCGTAGGATCAGTTTTGGCAATTTGGGTGGGGCGCAAGAAATTTAATGAAATGCCCGAAGCCTTCTCTCGCGGTGCCAGCAGCGCAGTTATCGCCATCACCAATACCTGCGCGGTGGTCGGCTTTGGCGCAGTGGCCAAATTAACGCCAGCCTTTGGCCAAGCATTAGAGGCCGTCCAAAGCTTACCCGGTGATCCGCTCATAGGTGCTGCAATTGCGGTGACGGTTATCGCAGGTTTAACGGGCAGCGCATCGGGCGGACAGAGCATCGCATTGCCGTTGATAGCACCGCATTATTTGGATGCAGGCGCTAATGCCGATGAATTACACCGCACTGTCTCCATCGCATCGGGTGCGCTCGATAGCTTGCCACATAATGGATATGTGGTGACAACAATTCGCGCCGTCTGCGGCGAAACGCATAAGGATGCCTATGGTGCAGTGGGCGCACTGACCGTTATATTACCATTGGGCGGATTGGTTCTTGCATTGGCATTATTTGCTCTTTTCTAAAATTTAAGCCAAAATTAAAACATCGCTTATAATCTGGTTTTATGAACGCACAGACAAAGATCGCAAAACCCGAAACAATAGAATTGGAGAATCCTACTTCTTCACAAATTGAAAAGTTTAATATTGATGCTGCACATATTTTGCGTAGTAAATTTATTAATGCTTATGCAAAGGTTGAGATTTGGGCTGTTAAATATTGTTCTCTATCAAATATTAAAGGTGATAACTTCAATCAGAGAATTGAAAAAATTCGAAAATTAAAATGCAAAAATCAGGAAAAGATTTCTCACTTGCTTGATGAACTTAAACCGATAACTGACTTTCGCGGTGAATTTGCACATGCTGTATTAGAGATGAATATTATAGCTGAAAAAAACCTAATATTATACCAATGCCCTAGCTTAATAGGTCATCCTATCACTCAAAACTTTGCTCATCTTTGCCCAGAAAAATTGAGAGAGATAACCAAGCGATTGCATTCTATAGCCAACAGTTTGTCAGGCTTCACTGGCCTTACAAAATAATCATCAATCCGGTTTTTTTGCAACGCCCACAAAGGCTGGACGGAGCAAGCGATCTTTAATCATATAACCCGATTGCATTTCTTGGACGACTGTTCCGGGTTCTTCATCAGCAGTAGGAATTTCTACCATCGCCTGATGCTGGTTCGGGTCCAGCGGCAAGCCAACAGACGCAATACGTTTGATACCATGTTTACCAAATACAGTCTCCAGCTCGCGGCCCGTGGCTTCTATGCCCGTAATAAGGCCTTTCCATTTTTCTTCATCTTTAATTTCATCTGGAATGGCTTCTAAAGCGCGGCTTAGATTATCGGACACCGACAATATATCGCGTGCAAAACCCGTTGCGGCATAAGCGCGCGCGTCTTGGGCATCTTTTTCGAGGCGGCGGCGTACATTTTGCGTCTCGGCCTGCGCATAGAGTATTTCTTGTTTGGCTGCAGCCAGTTGATCGGTCAGCTTAGCAAACTCATCTTCTTCGCCTTCATCAGATTTTAAATGATCAGGAACACCCTCTAATTCGGCTTCTGCTTCATTATCCAATGGAGCTTCTTGCGCGGCTTCACTTACTTCTGGAATTTCATTCTCAAGATTGTCTTTATCATCATGCATCATGTTAATATGTCTCTTATCACTCTATTTTCAAGGCCCAAATAGTCCGATTATTTTGCAAATCGCGACAATGTTTGTGCTGTTAATTCTACCATGGGAACGATGCGGGCATAATTCAAGCGAGTCGGGCCAATCACCCCTACCACGCCAACTATTTTTCCACCTTCTTCCCGATATGGCGCTGCGATAACCGAGGAACCCGATAAAGAAAATAGATTATTTTCTGATCCGATAAATATTTTTGTTGATTGCGCCTCGCGCGCGCCATCCACCAGCTTGGCAATCGCTTCTTTATTTTCCAAATCATCAAGCAATTGCCGCATCATATCCAAATCAGCATTAGCGCTATCATCAATTAAATTAGATTGCCCTTTTACAATCAGCACAGGTCTATTATTGGCGTCGCTCGACCATATCACAAGACCTTTACGCACCAAATCAGCACTAACCTTATCAAGCATAGCCCGTTCACCTGCTATTTCTTCATCTAGCCGTTTAATCGCTTCGGATAAGGTCATACCCGATAGACGTGCACTCATATAATTAGCGGCTTCGGCCATATTGCTATCACTAAGCTGTGCGGACACCTCAACGATACGGTTTTCAATGCTGCCATCTACGCCTACTAATACCGCCAATGCCTGGGTGGCAGATAATCTGGCAAAACTAAATTGGCTTAATATCACTTCTTTGCGCGCTACCATCACCAATCCTGCGCAATCGGATAGACCTGATAATATGCTACTCACTGCTGAGAGAGCTTCTTCAACGGGGCCTTCATGTTTAATTTGTGCTTCAATAGCAGCACGCTCTGCCGCTGATGGTTCAGCCGCTTGCATCATACCGTCAACAAATAATCGAAGGCCACTATGCGTTGGTATACGCCCAGCGCTGGTGTGCGGTGCGGCGAGCAAACCTGTTTCTTCCAAATCTTGCATCACATTTCGAATCGAAGCGGGAGATAGATTCAGCTTAGAAATCTTTGAAATAGTACGCGATCCAACGGGTACGCCGTCATCCAAATAGCTCTCCACCACCAAACGAAAAATATCACGGGCGCGGTCTGACATGTTAGAAAAATCATCGCTCATAAGCTTCCTATATCAAGATATAATAGAGATTCCAGCCTTGCGAAATATTTACGCTCGTCTATGCCACTCCTTCAACCTTTTAGGAGAATCATTCATGCGCCCATCTGGCCGTGCGCTCGATCAAATGCGCCCCATCACTATCGAAACTGGTTTCACCAAACATGCGGAAGGCTCTTGTCTCATCAGCTTTGGCGATACCCGTGTATTATGTACCGCTAGCGTTGAAGAACGCCTACCTCCTTGGATGCGTGGCAGTGGTGAGGGTTGGGTAACGGGTGAATATAGCATGCTGCCCCGTTCCACCCATACACGATCGGGCCGTGAAGCTGCACGCGGCAAACAATCAGGCCGCACCCAAGAAATTCAACGCCTTATTGGCCGTTCCTTGCGCAGTGTTGTCGATCTTAAAAAATTAGGCGAACGACAAATCACGCTTGATTGCGATGTCATCCAAGCCGATGGTGGCACACGCACCGCGAGCATCACGGGTGCATGGGTTGCGCTGCGTCTTGCAGTTACGGGATTAATGAAACAAGGCCTTGTGAATGTCGACCCTATCGAACAAAAGGTAGCGGCGATTAGCTGCGGTATCTATAAAGGCAATCCCGTGCTTGATTTGGATTATGATGAGGATAGCAATGCAGGGGCCGATGCAAATTTCGTTCTGACCAGCAATGGTAATATCGCCGAAGCACAAGCCACAGCAGAAGGCGAGACCTATGACGAAGAGGCGTTACTGCGTTTGCTTCGTTTGGCCAAAATAGGGTGTGGGCAGATTTTTGAAGCGCAAGAAAAAGCAGTCAGCGGAGCATAAATGACGCATCGCACATTAGAGCCAGGCAAATTAGTAATCGCTAGTCATAATGCGGGTAAGGTACGCGAAATACGCGCCTTGCTCGAACCCTTTGGCATTGACCCAATATCAGCGGGGGACCTTAATTTGCCTGAGCCTGAGGAAACGGGAAGCACATTTGAGGAAAATGCACTGCTAAAAGCGCATGCCTCTGCCCAAGGTTCTGGCCTGCCTGCTCTAGCAGATGATAGCGGTTTATGCGTTGCGGCTTTGGGCGGTACGCCCGGTGTTTACACGGCCGATTGGGCAGAAAGACAGAGTTTCGAAGGTGAAGCGGGACGCGATTGGTATATGGCCATGGGCAAAGTTGAAGGTAAATTGGCCGAGCAAGGCCCCGATGTTGATCGCAGCGCTTATTTCATTTGCACTCTTGCATTGGCTTGGCCCGATGGTCATGCGGAAGTTTTTGAAGGCCGCGTTCAAGGATCACTCATTTGGCCACCGCGCGGGACATTAGGTTTTGGCTATGACCCTATGTTCAGCCCCAATGGATATGACAGAAGCTTTGCTGAATTAGACCCTGCTGACAAACACGCGATGAGCCACCGTGCCGATGCATTTAAAAAATTAGTAGCGGCTATTTTTTAATACCCGTTTTTTTAATATTCACTTTTAATGCCTTTTAATCGCTCTTTATAGCATAAAATCATCAATGATGGATTGGATGCTGCCCCATCACATTACCCGCTGGACTATATCGGCATACCAAAATATCATCTGTATCATTTGATGCAATCGCGCATCCAACATGCGTGGTGGAACGCCAAATAATTTGCGTATAATGGCCAACTGCCGTCCAATTACCATTCACGCTCACATTGGGCATTATTCCATCTTTCTTATAGAGGCTCTTCTCGCTAATCCAACCATCGGCCATTTGCGCATATCCAAAAGCACCGCGTGTCCCTTTCCAGAGATTCTCGCCCTGCCATTCGATCACGCCATTGTTAGGATCATGATCAAATTTATTATTATCTGCCAAATATTGCGCATATCTTTGGGCATGCTTTTCTAAGCGCTCATTCCATAATAGCGGCGCAACCCCTACTTCTTTTCGCGCATCATTATGCGCCAACATCAATTGCATTTGCATGAAGGTCCATTTTTTCTCAGCCTCAGGCGCTTCTATTTGCACAGTAGCAGATACTAACTGTTGCTCACTATCCACTGACGAGAATGAAGGTAAAGCCAGATAGGCTGGCGCTCCCAGAAAAATAACGCTAAGGCCAAAAATATAATGCATAAATCATCCTTTTCAAACTATGATTATAACACCCAAAGCTTAGCATTATATGTACATTGGCCATTTTGTGTTTCCAAATGTCCTTATTGCGATTTTAACTCTCATGTGCGTGAAACTATTGATAATAAACAATGGGAAACTGCCCTTATAGCCGATATGGCCTATGAAGCGACGCTAACTCCCAATAGAAAATTAAGCAGCATATTTTTTGGTGGTGGAACACCATCACTCATGCCGCCCAAATTGGTAGAAAGATTAATCACCCAAGCTTCCCAATATTGGGGCTTTGAAGATGATATAGAAATAACCCTAGAAGCCAATCCTTCCTCGGTCGAAGCAGCACGCTTTAATGATCTATCGCATGCTGGAATTAACCGCGTATCGCTCGGCCTTCAAGCGCTTGATGATCAAACCTTAGAATTTTTAGGCCGCGCCCATAGCGTTGCGGAAGGATTAGCAGCACTTGATATTGCGCAAAAGGTCTTTGCCCGCACCAGCTTTGATCTCATCTATGCGCGTCCTGAACAAAGCCTAAAAGCATGGGAAGAAGAATTACAGCGCGGCATTAGCTTTGGGACAAACCATCTATCGCTCTATCAACTCACCATAGAACCAAGCACCCGATTTGAAACATTGGTACGCAATGGTACGCTCACCCCCGCTGATGATGACCATTGCGCCGATCTCTATGCGATGACGGCGCAGATTACCGCTGCGGCGAAAATGCCTTCTTATGAGATTAGCAATCATGCGAGCTTTGGCCAAGAAAGTCGGCACAATCTTATTTATTGGCGTTATCAGGATTATATCGGTATTGGTCCCGGAGCCCATGGAAGGCGACCCAACAGAGAAATTGCACATGGATGGCAACCTAATGAGAGGCAATATTACGCCACCGAGCGCCACAAAAAACCCGAAAATTATCTCAGCGGCATAACTCACAACGGTCATGGTATCAAATCCGAAAATATGCTGGATGGCAAAACACGGGCAATGGAAGCAATGATGATGGGTCTGCGCCTGCGTGAAGGCATTGATATTGATTATATTATGGAACAAACAGGTGCAAGCGATATTATTAACCAAACCGCCCTTACCCATTTGCAAGATTTAGGCTTTATCAGCACTAACGGCACACGCATAGCCATCACCGATAAAGCCATGCCGTTGCTTGATGCAATTTTACCTCAAATCATCAACATTGAGGGATAAGGATCATTCTGATAAGATTATTGTATGAATGATCCATCTGCACATATTTTGCGCGACTATGGCAACTTTCTGCGTGACAGTCGGCGGCGTTCTGCGCACACCATTCGCGCCTATCTGGTCGCCGCAGAGAGGCTCACCGATTTTTTGCGCCAACATTGGGGTGAAAATGCAGATGCCAAGCGCATAGAGCAGATTACTTCTACCGATATTCGGTCCTATCTGGCTATGCGGCGCGGCGAAGGTCTCACCAACCGCTCCACAGCGCGCGAATTATCGGCCATAAAAGCCTTTTTGCGCTATATACTGGGGGAAGATGCGGCTTTACCCGTGATGCGCGCTCCCAAAATACATTCAACTCTGCCGCGCCCTCTCAGCCCCGAAGATGCCGTAAATCTCGCTGATGATATTGCCAAAAGCGCGGTCAAGGATTGGACAGGCGCACGCGATTGGGCGGTGCTACTCATCCTTTATGGCTGCGGCCTTAGGATCAGCGAAGCGACAGGGCTGCTCGGTAGCATCTTGCCACTAGACGATAGCATCCGCGTGACAGGTAAGCGCGGGAAGACCCGTATCATTCCCATTATCGCACCTGTTCGCGAAGCAATTGAGCATTATCTTGCCCTATGCCCTTATCCGCCTGCACCTAATAAACCACTATTCCGTGGCGCTAGAGGCGGTGCGCTCTCTCCCGCTATCATTCGACGTGCCGTGCAAGGAGCAAGAAAGCGTCTTGGGCTTCCCGATAATGCAACGCCGCATGCTTTGCGCCATAGTTTCGCTACGCATTTATTGGCAGGCGGTGCGGACTTACGATCTTTACAGGAATTGCTTGGCCATGCGAGCCTTAGCAGCACACAGGTGTATACGGCGGTTGATACGGCCATGCTGCTCGATGAATATGAAAATGCGCACCCACGTGCTTAAATTATAATACCCGTATCCATTTTTTAGCACTAGCGCAGACAGGCATTGAATAACGGCTTATGAATTCAAAAACCACTTCGCCATCATACCCTTCTAACGTATAGGGATCCCAATAATAGTTGTCTTCCAATCCGCAATCGCGCTGTTTTCTGAGCCAAGAAGAGCTTTCTATCCTAGCACCATTAATATTGGATACATAAATATTAGGCAAATATGGTAATGGCTTTAACTCACCATCACTTTTGTCTTTGAATCGCGCTCTCTTGAAATTCCAAGATGTATTCTCGCTTCTTTCGCCAACATATATTTTATAAAGAGTGTTCAATGCATCGCCGCCACAATTTATTTGAACCAAAATGGTTTTGGAAACGCTGCTACTTTTTATAACATCCTTTCTTAAGCGCGAATATGGTTTTCCTTCATCACAAAACACATCACTATGATGGTTTTTACGTATATAATTATCCGTAGGCGTTGGAATTCTAGTGCTATTTCTCACTACATTAACGGCAACCCGATCAGCACTAACGCCTTGATCCTCTGGTATGAACTTTTTATTCCCTTTTAGTAGGAAGGCTGTATCAAAACCACGCAACCCTTGTTGCCTATCTAATTCAACCAATGCTGCATAAGAGCCATTCAAAGATACATAGCCGTATAGAGTACCATCATATTTATGCACAGTTAAAACCCTACCTTTAGCTATCGGTATTATGGACTCCTTCACAATATTTTCATCGCTAATAGCAACCGGTGTATCTCGACCTCTTGAACTAAAATCTTTTCGTAATTCTAATTCATGAATAGTTTTCCCATCAATTTTTATAATAACAGGTCTGCCTCCACGATAATCAAAATTAGAGAAGCCTATTGTGGTTCGACCAAAATATGTTCTTGTCACATACATAGTGATGGGATTTTCTAGTTTTTTATCGCCGATTAATGCCACTGAAGTACAGCTCTTATAAGGACCTTGGCTGCAACCCGTGATCCAATCACCAGTTTTCTTTATATTATAATCATATGTCTCAGATGCATGCGCATTGTTAAAGACCTGTATTGCCAACATTATAAGGATTAGTTTTTTTATCATTGTAACCACTCTAAATCATCCAATTATAGTAAATACAAAACTACACTAGCTCTTCATCCCTATAAATCAAACAATTCTAAAAAGCACCTTTCATTTGAGTTATACCTGCCATCTTGAACACACAGTCGCCATCCTGAATACTCATTACCCTGCACACAATCGTCATGCTGAATTTATTTCAGGATAACCCATCAGCACTATTGTTATGCTGAAACAAGTTCAGCATGACGCGTTTAAGAGTAAAGTGCAAGGGTAAGAGGAGTAATGAAATCTCAATTGCTCTAGCAACTATTCGTCATTCCCGCATATTCTTAATCATTCCCACTCATCCCTCGTCATTCCCGCGCAGGCGGGAATCCAGTATCAAAAATATAGATTGCTCCGTTACGCTTGCAATGATGATGGTATTTTTACTTACTCCCTACTTTTTCTATATTGATGACGAAATACCTTTACAGTAATCTCTCTAACCCATCCCAATCAGATGTCATTATTTCCTTTTGACGCGGATCGATCAGTCCTAATTGCTCTAATGTCCAATTCTCTTTCCCACAATTACAAGGCGCACAGCTTGGCGCAAGATTTACGATATCATTATTCCCACCTCTGGAGTGCGGGATAATATGGTCAAATTCATTATCCATCGCCATGAAAGCAACATGCTTTTCATCATTCGTTCTGCCCCAACGCAATGCTTCGGGATAGGCTTGTAATAATTGGCGACGCGCAGTCCTATTAATCAACCCAATACCGCAATAGGCGCAGTGCCAACCAAATTTCTTGATAAGCCTCTCAGCAATTTGTTTTGAAGGTTGCCTTGATCTAACTCTTTTATCCTTGGGCAGACTAGGTTGAAGATTAAAAACATCTCTAATCCGCAAATAATGAACTTTCTCAGGATATTTAACTTTATTCCCCCATAGAGATTCAACCCAATCTCTTATAATCGGAATATCTGCCGCTTTTATCGCTATAACAGCCTTTTTACCATCGCCAGCCAAATGCGCATCTGCTGCTTCCCCCAGCAAATGCTGTGCTTCATATATCTCAGCTATTGGCTCTCTTAGGCAGGGCCTTAATGCTAAATATTCTTCGGAATTGGGTGAAGGATATTCATTCATAACTCTCTCTTTCACTTCTCACTTACTTCGCAATAGTTCGTTCTCACATAGCCAACGCCATTCCCGCGTAGGCGGGAATCCTGCCCCACAAACCGCCTCATGATGGATACCTATTTTCATAGGAATGACGATAAAATTACGGACTCACTCACCTCCCAACATTGGGTTTAATTCCCAATGAACCTTGGCATCACCATCTTCATGCAAGGTAACCAATTCGTCACACTTAACACCATCATCATCACCGTGAACACCACCATTATACCCTGAACACAGTCGTCATCCTGAAACACAATCATCGTCATCCTGAATTTATTTCAGGATAACCCATCAGCACTATTGTTATGCTGAAACAAGTTCAGCATGACGCGTTTAAGAGTAAAGTGCAAGGGTAAGAGGAGTAATGAAATCTCAATTGCTCTAGCAACTATTCGTCATTCCCGCATATTCTTAATCATTCCCACTCACCCCTCGTCATTCCCGTAAAAACGGGAATCCAGCATCTAAAAATGCTCCATTATGGATTTCCATTTTCTTGGGAATGGTGATAAAGTTAGAGGCTTCCTCGTCTCCCAAACATTGGATTTAATTCCCACGCTAATTCTTAGAAGATGATCTATTAGACCATCGGCAGATAAGGCTTCATTTTAGTTTCAAGCAACTCGACAAGCCTTGGGTCCATAAACTTGTATCTATCAGGAATATCGAGGCAGATAATTCGTTTTGATCTAAGCGATGTTTGATATTTTCTTTGTATTTTTTGGCGATGTGTCTTTTCCATTACAAATATGATGTCGGACCATTCAATCAATTCTCTGCTGAGCGGGTTTTCAGCATCATTATTTGTGCCTGCGGAATCAACCTCTATATTATTTCGGGCCGAGAATATCTGCTCTGCGGTCGGGCTTCTCCACTTATTTTGGCTACAGACGAAAAGGATATTCACCGCTCACTTACTCGCCTTTTTCTTTTTCATCGTGTCATGAAATCTATCGGCCCAGCCTGGCTTTGCCGATTGTTCAGAGCGCACCAAGCGCAATTCACCATCCATCACATCGCTAGTAACCGTTGCCCCTGCGCCAACAATAGCATCTTGGCCAATGGTCACTGGCGCTACCAATGCGCTATTGCTACCAATGAATGCGCCCTCGCCAATCACGGTTTGATATTTGAAATAGCCATCGTAATTACAGGTAATCGTGCCAGCGCCAATATTGGCATTCGCGCCTACGGTAGCATCACCAAGATATGTGAGATGGCTGGCTTTCGCGCCTTTACCCAAGGTTGCTTTTTTCATCTCAACAAAATTACCGATTTTGCTATTTTCTTGCAGCACGGCTCCAGGACGCAGCCGCGCAAACGGCCCAACCTCAACACCGCTAGCAAGGCTCGCGCCCTCAATATGACTGTTGGCCTTAATCTTCACATGGTTGGACACCACCACTTTTGGGCCAAAAAACACATTAGGTTCAATCACCACATCGCGGCCTATTTGCGTGTCGGCGCTAAAATATACCGTATCAGGCGCGATCAATGTTACGCCACCAGCCATCGCTTGTTCGCGGCGACGTGCCTGCCAATCCGCTTCTACTTGAGCAAGTTCGGCTCGGCTATTAACACCCGCAACTTCCCATTCAGGACATTCAATCACCGCACAGGGGCGTCCATCGGCAAGTGCAATCGTCACCATATCGGGCAGATAATATTCGCCTTGCGCATTATCATTACTCACGCGATCTAATAGCGCGAACATATCATTGCTGCGCGCAAGGATCAGGCCGCTGTTACACAAATCGACGGCGCGTTCCGCATCATTGGCATCTTTAAATTCGACCATCTTGCTAATGCTGCCACTATCATCCGCGATAATACGGCCATAGGCTTTTGCATCATCGGGGCGGAACCCTAGCACTACACAGGCAATATTTTCATCGGCATGCAATGTATCGCGCATCGCATCAATGGTTGCGCTTTGTACCATTGGCACATCACCAAAAGCCGCCAAAATATCACCGCTAAAATCTGCCAGAGCATCGCGCGCTTGCAAAACCGCATGTCCTGTGCCGAGCTGCTCGCTCTGCACGGCTATAGCGATCGGATAATCAGCCGCTGCTGCTTCCACTTGCTCGCGCTTGGCACCCACCACCAATACGGATTTTTCGGCCCCCGATTCCATTACGCTATCAAGTAAATGGTGCAACATTGGCTTTGATGCGATTGGGTGCAGCACTTTATGCGTGTCTGACTTCATCCGTGTACCCTGCCCTGCGGCCAAGATAATTGCTGAAAATGGGGTGTCGTTCATAATTTCATCCTAATATCATTCAAAACATCTTTGCCATGATAGGCTTGCATATTCCAGCATGTTTCGTTCATGAGTAAAAAAATGCTCTTTAATTCATCATTATTTACACTAAGGACGGTGCATGGCAGAAATAAATTTCGATATTATCGGTTTTGATCTTGATGGGACATTGCTCGATACTAGCGGCGAATTAACCGCATCGACAAACCATGCACTTGATGCTGCTGGCTTGCCACCATTATCGCGCGATGAAGTCATTTCTATGATCGGACTTGGTGCGAAAAATATGCTCGATATGGGGTTAAAGAAAGCATCCCCTGGTTTGAGCGATGCTGAAAATAAAGCACGCTTGAAACAATATTTACCCATTTTGATGACCCATTATGAAGAAAATTTGGGTAGTGACTCCCCGCCCTTTGATGGCCTGTTAAAATTTATGGATCAATGCGATGCAGATGGTACCATAATGGCCGTTGTTACCAATAAATATGAAGGCTTTGCGCATAAATTACTGCATAATGTCGGACTATTTGATCGTTTTTCCTGTGTGATTGGCAGCGATTCTCTGGGGCGCGGCAAAGATGGCCGTTATATTGCCAAACCGATGCGCGAGCCGATAGATGAAATGATAAATCGCAGCGGCGGCAAGATTGGCGAAACCCGCGCTATTTTCATCGGCGATGCTATCTATGATGTGATGGCAGCGCATAATGCGCAAATACCCGCCATCGCCGTGAGTTTTGGATTTTTGCACCAACCTGTTGAAACATTGGGCGCAGATCATATCATCGATCATTATGATGAACTTTGGCCGCTTCTTAAAACATTATGAATTTAAGTAATTGGTTTATGGCCTTTGCGCCATTTGGTAAATAAATGCTTTGTCAACATAAGCGGCGGCATACGCAACCAATGTGAGCGAATGTAAAATCCAAACCTTAGGAACTTGCGTGTTTGTTGACCCCAACTATTGCGCGCTAATAATCTCTTTTGTATTAATTCGTCAGAAAATTTCCAAAGCATCCACTCGCTCGGAATATTAGTGCCATATAGCGCATTGGCATGGCGAGCAGACAAATGTACGGCTTCCCATAGTTCATGCTGTTCAGCACGGTTTTTTAGCCGCGCCCAAAAATCACCTGCTGCGCCAGAAAAGTCACTGAGCAGACAATGCATATCCCATAAATTACGCAGGCCGCCAGCCAAATCACCATCGGCCATCATATGTGCCGCACAATGACAGATCATATCTTCAGGCATAAAAATATAATGCCCGTCTTCAAGTGGAATAGCGTCTGCAATCATCGCCAAAGCATTAGGATTAGGCCTAGCAGTTTTGGGAAGGATCGTATGATGTACATCTATCATCTGATCGCGGTCTTTATGGATTAGTGGCGGTAATTCATGCATATGGTCACGGTAATAAGCGTCATCATAATCATCTTCTTTGACCCATTCCCAATCCGCAGCCAACAGCAGTTCTTCAACCTGCTTTAGCCCACCTTCACTAACCATAATATCCAAATCACCAATATGCCGCCCGTTTGATGCTTCCATGCCCGTAGCTGCGTAAGCGCTACCTTTCATTAGTACCACCGGTCCGTCATAATTTTGCAAAGCACGGCGCGTACTATCCACTTCCCATAATGAACAACGACGCTGATATTCAGCATCAACTAATGCATCGCGGACAAAATTCTCAATATGCTTGGCATTGCTTTTACCTTGCAATCTATACGCCAAAGTACCTGCTAAGACTTCTGCTCTCGCCATAGTAATAAGTGCGGTCCAGTCACCATCATTCAAGCGAAGCGCACGTTCTGGTTCGCGCAAACAATCAACAAGCAGCATGGCATCTTTATGATAGCTGCTCATATTTTACTCCACAATTCATTGACCATAGAAATAGCATCTTCACTATTTTGGTAATCAATGGCGTATACTGGCGTTTCATCAATAAAACGCGTTAATGTATTGAATCCTACCTCTCCCATAGTAACATAATTTGTTGATGCTTGGGTAAGGCGCATGAAAGCCTCACTGGGTAAAACCTCACGTACTTCAGTATCATGACCAAAACGTGGAAATAAAAGCATGGCAGGCCGAGCGGATTTTTCCATATTCCTAATAGCATCAATAGGTGGCACCATATGGCGTATATCACCTTTTGGGGTTGCCTCTATCAAAGGGCCTAAAACAGCGTTAGGCACTTGTTTTTCCATAGCTGCTATCGCTTGATTTTTTAGACTAATCATACGTGGATAAGGTACAGCCTCTCCATTATCATGATCAATAAGGGCAAATTCATCACCCATAAACCGCCAACCATTATAGCCTAGTAACGCCGATAATGTAGATTTCCCAGAACCAGATTCGCCTGTCATGATCAAGGCTTTACCATCTTTTTCAGCACTGCTCGCATGTAATATTAAATGCCTGCGCCAACCCAGTGCCATTTGCAAATTAAGTCCCATCTCAGCTGCTAAAAAGGCCTGTTCAAGCGGCAGGGGCAGTGCATCGGGCAGCATATAATCACCCTTAATTTGAACGGATGGTCTTATATATCGCCGCCAAGGCTTTGTCGCCTCCATACGGACGGTAAAATCGCTTAATGATGGTTTGGGGTAAGCCGCATATAATTCATCAATAAGCGCAATTGGCTCTTTCCAATCAGAACCGATACGAAATGATGCAGGACCAACCTTGAGTGTGGTTTCAAACATAAACCTTCACTTCCAAGCTGAATGATAAATATATCATGTCAGCTTCACTTTTTGTTCTTCATCGCATTTATCAATAATGCCTAAGTCGATAAATTCATCGAGGCGCGCAGTGATAATGTCTGCAAAACTATCATCGCTATCTTCAAAGACTTTTAGATCATATTGTTTCTGCAATTCGCGCTCAATTTGCTCAACGCTAAGGGCTTGCGAACCCAATGTTTCAATGATTTGCGGAGCAGGTTCAGCTACAATATGCGTTATACCTGATAATCTATCATATAATAAAGTCATATAATCAAGCGGATGAAGCCTGACATTATTATTATCTTTAATATAATAGATAGTCCCCATAAATATGTCTAATAGGAATATTTACAGGGAATAATCAAGGGTTTCTATACAATTAATAACGTCGAGTTTGGATAGATGCAAAGCATGTGAAACCGCTTTGTCCAGAGCGTAAGCGCTTAATATATTTAACATAAGCACGTGTTTCTTGATAAGTGGTTCCTGGTAGCGTCCGTCCACGCACTGCGTGTCTCAGATCTTCACCTCTAAACCTACGCCCATAAGGGTTAAATGAACCAGGCGTATTGCGCGGTACTAAGCTTCCATCTGGTGCTACATTTTGGCCTGCACCATGAGGACCTGGAATTGGGACAGTACAAGTCAATACTGATGATGAAGTCTGCGCCATTGCGGGACGTACACTGACCGCAGTAGTTGCGGCAACAGCACCCATCATCAACATACGCCGGCGATTAGGTTCTGCCCCTGCCTTCATATTATTTTCAATGGAGTCTTGGCTCTCATCAATATTTTTATCTTCGCTCATATAATTCCCAATCTTTACTCACTAGATACTCGATACAAATCACATATACATAATTTAGCGCAATGCCATGTAAAATATACTCACATCGAGAAAAAAGGTCGAAAAATATGATTGATATGGGATCATTAGAAAAAAACGTCTATTAACGGGACGAAAAATATAGCAATTATTGACCGAATCGATCAAATCTTATGAAGCCCATTCTCACAATATGACGATATTTGCCTCACGTCGTTTTATTATAACTTTGATATTGGCTATTGCTGGAGCACTTCTGGCCGCCCAAATTGCTGGATATTGGAGCAGAGTATTGGCTATTTTAATGGTCAGTATGATCGCAATAGTCATAATTTCAGATGAAGGGGTAAACTCTTCTCGCAAACACCGCGATGGTTATAATAAAGACTTACTCAATCCCATCAATGATCATCCGGAATTTCAATTACTTATCAACAGTATAAGAAGTCCGTTATTAATTATTTCTAAAAATCGCGTGCTTGCAGCAAACCTATCTGCATTACAATTGCTTGGCTCCCCTTTAGTAGGGCAAAATATTGCTGGGGCATTTCGCCATTCTGTCATCATTGAGAAATTGACAAAGTTTGAACATCATGATGATGAGAATATCTCTATTTCCGGCCTTGGCCAGCGCGAACAACGTTGGGATATGCATGTCATACAGCTGAATAACCAATATCGTATTGTGCAGCTTCTTGATAAATCAATCAACCATGCTGCCGAAAAAATGCGTGTCGATTTTGTTGCGAATGCCAGCCATGAACTATTGACTCCGCTCGCTTCTATCAAGGGATTTATTGAAACTTTAAATGATGATAGTGCTGGAGGTGATAGCAAAACACGGCATAAATTTCTTTCTATAATTGGTGATGAAGCACAGCGAATGGAATTGCTCATTCGTGACCTTATGTCTCTATCACGCATAGAATCGGGAACTTTTGCTGACATCGCCAAAGAGGTATCATTTATTGAAATTGTTAATCAAGCGATCAACGGCCTTGTCAAAGGGTCTAATAAGCGCGGTAAAGATATTGTTTTAAATGCCAAAACGGATTTACCGCGCGTCGCTGGGGATGAAGGGCAATTGCGGCAAATGGTGATCAATATTGTCGCCAATAGTATGAAATATGCCAAAACTGATACGCCTATTGAAGTGACAATAGATAAGATCAAATCTGGTTCTATGGTACGATTTTGCGTAAGAGATTATGGAAATGGCATTGCTTCAGAGCATATTCCAAGATTAACCGAGCGTTTTTACAGAGTCGATTCTGGGCGCAGTAAAGCACTTGGCGGCACGGGACTTGGACTATCATTGGTTAAACATATCGTACAGCGCCACAGAGGCCATATGGATATCAGCAGTACAATTAACGATGGTACGAAGATTACAATCCTCTTACCCGTTGCAGCAGCAGATCATGATAATATTAGGCACATAATTAGACCGCGCCGTACGATCGAAGAAGATACATAATAGACTCTTGTTTTCATTGTATTCTATTACAAAAAAATATCATTGATGCGAGGGGTAAAATCGATTGTCATAAAAGAGTCTTATATTGGTAATAAATCGGCCTCTGAACATATTTAAAGCCCAATTTGCACAGCGTAGATTTAGTGTTCAACCGCAAAATTTATGCAAGAGGGCAAAATTTATAGCCATATCAATTGGAGAAATTATCAATGTTAAAGAAATTATCTTTGGTAGTAGTGAGCATGCTTGCTTTATCAGCTTGTCAAGACGAAGCATCTAGCGGTGGTTCAGGGGATGCGCGTAATGAATTGCGTATTGTTGGATCATCTACCGTATTTCCATTCGCAAAATTAGTCGCTGAAAAATATCAAGCCAGCGGCGAAAACATCAAAGCACCTGTTTTGGAATCTACCGGCACTGGTGGGGGATTAGAGCGCTTTTGTGAAGGCATTGGCGCAAACACACCTGATATTGCCAATGCATCACGCCGTATCAAGAAAAAAGAATTTGATAAATGCCAAGCCAATGGCGTTACTGACATCATCGAGATTCAAGTCGGTATTGACGGCATTGCGATGGCTCAATCGATTTCTGGCCCTGATGTTCAATTAACAGTAAAAGATGTTTATGCTGCCCTAGCAGCAAAGCCTTTTGGTAAAGAACAAACTGCAGAAAAATGGTCTGATGTAAATCCTGCCTTACCTGATTTGGCAATCTCTGTTTATGGTCCACCTCCTTCCTCAGGAACTCGTGATGCTTTTGAAGAATTAATTATGGAAGCTGGCTGTAAAACAGATCCAGCCATGAAAGCATTAAAAGATAGTGACAAAGATCTTTACAAAGAAACATGTCACGAAGTCCGCAATGACACAAAATTCCAAGAGCAAGGCGAGAATGACAATCTAATCGTTGGTAAATTGAGCGCCAACCCGAATACTATGGGCGTATTTGGCTATAGCTATATGGAAGAAAATGCCGACAAAGTGCGCGGTATATCTATGGATGATAATGCTCCAACTTATGACAGCATTGCCAGCGGCGATTATCCTGGAGCACGTCCTTTATTCATCTATGTCAAAAAGCAACATATTGGTAAAATACCTGGCATTCAAGAATTTATAACTGAATTTGTCGAAGCAGGTGTAGCGGATACATATTTGGCAAAAATTGGCCTAATTGCATCACCTGACGATGTCCGTGCTAAGGCAAAAGCCGCTGCTACTGATCTTGTCACTATCGATGGCAGCGAGCTGCAATAAATTTGTCATAATTTCTTACTTGATAGGGGCATAGTTTCGGCTATGCCCCTTTTATAAGTGAATCATTTTTGAGTCGCATACGGCAAATAGCAATACTCTTTGCTATGGTGTATTAGAACCAATTGGGGTAGATTAGATATGACCACAAACGAGCTCTTATTTCTCGTTTTTGCCTTTGGTTTAATAGCATGGTTTGTAGGCCGTGCGAGAGCTGCATCATTCATAAACGCCGACACTCCAATCATTAACAGCCTACCCAATTATCATGGCTGGTTTTCTTGTCTTTGGGCCATTATCCCACCGATCATATTCCTCATCATCTGGAGCAATATATCCCCTGCCCTTGTCACCGATATGGTACTGGCCAATCCAGAAGCAGCCAGCATTACAGCAGATACATTCTCCCGCTCGGCCATATTATCTGAAGCACGCGCTGTCGCAAATGGCAGCAACCAAGCTTTATTCCAAGAAGGTTCTGAGAAACTTGTCCCGCTCTATGCCGAGGCACAAAGCTATTATAATAGCATTGCTCTAGTAGCGACAATATTGCTGATCTTCGCTGGCGGTGCTTTTGCCTATACGCGATTAAAACCTAATTTTAGAGCGCGTTCCAAAGTCGAAAAGATAGTGATGCTTGGCCTATTACTGGCATCATTAATCGCTGTTCTGACCACCGTTGGCATTGTCGCCTCGCTTATCTTTGAAGCTTACCGATTTGTAACCTTAGTATCCCCAATAGAATTTTTATTCGGCACCAATTGGAACCCGCGAGATGATATTGTTGCGGGAGAAGATAATGGATATGGTGCTATACCTTTATTTTGGGGTACAATATTCATTGGCGCCATCATCGCTATGATCGTGGCCATACCTTTTGGATTGATGAGCGCGATCTTCTTAACCCAATATTCAAGCCCTCGTTTCCGTTCAATAATGAAACCCGTTTTGGAGATTTTGGCGGGTGTTCCTACCGTAGTTTACGGATATTTCGCAGCCTTAACTGTTGCACCAGCTGTTCGTGATTTTGCTGTAATGGTCGGCTTTAGCAATGCTGCATCTGATAATGCTATGGCCGCTGGTATTGTGATGGGTATCATGATTATCCCATTAGTAGCCTCAATGGCCGACGATAGTATTGCTGCGGTTCCTGGCGCTATGCGCGATGGCTCGCTCGCTATGGGGGCAACCAAAAGCGAAACAATCAAAAAAATATTATTGCCAGCTGCATTACCGGGTGTTGTTGGTGGCATATTATTGGCAGTAAGCCGCGCCATTGGTGAAACAATGATCGTGGTGATGGCAGCAGGTTATGCTGCCAATTTAACGGCCAATCCTTTTGCCAGCATTACCACTGTTACAGTGCAAATTGTGGCACTTCTTACAGGTGATCAAGATTTTGGTAGTCCGCACACCCTAGCTGCTTTTGCGCTTGGCTTAGTATTATTTATCGTGACATTATTACTAAATTTGGTCGCGCTGCGCGTGGTCAAAAAATATCGGGAAGCTTATGAATAACACCATTGATCCCACCCCGACAGATTGGAATAGCCCTGAAATGCAGAAACGCATAGCCAAGCGTTATGCATCAGAGAAGCGTTTTAAACTCATGGGGTTAAGTGCTGTTATAATGTCAACGGCATTTCTCATATTCTTGCTCATAACAATGCTAGGTAATGGGTTCAGCGGTTTCCAACAGACCAACGCGAAACTCGAAATAGATTTCCCAAGCATGACAGGTGGTGCAAGCGCCCAATCTATATCCGGTGATGGGGCCGATGCTGCGATACGATCTATGGATATAGCAGGGATTGTTGCTATCGCGGTTGATAATCAATATGGCGATCTTGCAAAAGATATGGATCAAACCCTATTTTCAAGCGGTGCCGATAGGCGCGTCGCAGCTATGTTAAAAGCAGATCCCAGCTTAGTTGAACAAAAAGTTGTTTTGGAACTGCCTGCCGATGCCGCTATCGACACTGCCTATAAAGGTGATGGCCTCAAAAAAGCTGAAGAATTAACACAGATATTGGATGAGAAAGGCCTTTTAACTACTGAATTTAACCTTTCTTTTTTAACAGGGTCTGATGCATCTGATCCTGCGGAAGCAGGTATTTGGGGGGCTTTTAAAGGGTCTTTAATGACTATGGTCATTACCATATTATTGGCCTTTCCTGTCGGTGTATTATCTGCGCTCTATTTAGAAGAATATGCCCCTAAAAACCGATGGACTGATTTGATAGAAGTATCCATCAATAATTTGGCGGCGGTACCATCCATCATCTTTGGTCTACTTGGCCTTGTTGTATTCTTAAGCTGGTTCAACATGCCACGTTCTTCTGCACTGGTTGGAGGTCTCACATTGGCGCTTATGACCATGCCCATCATTGTTATCGCTGGCCGCAATGCCGTAAAGTCTGTTCCGCCATCTATCAGAGAAGCTGCATTGGGTGTGGGTGCATCACCCGTCCAAGTAGTATTTCATCATGTTCTACCGCTCGCCTTGCCTGGAATATTAACAGGCACCATCATCGGCATGGCCCGTGCATTAGGGGAAACAGCACCCTTACTTTTGATCGGCATGCGCGCCTTTGTTCCTGCAGCGCCAAGCGGTTTTTCGGAACCATCAACGGTTCTTCCCGTACAAATTTATCTCTGGTCCGATGAAGTAAGCAGAGCTTTCGTAGAAAAAACCAGTGCAGCCATCATTATATTATTATTATTTCTCATGACGATGAATGCCGTAGCTATTTATTTGCGTAATCGTTTTGAGACACGCTGGTAGCACCATAGAATATGCTATAGACTGCATATAATTAAAGAGGACGACTGAAGTGGTTGAACAAAAATCTGGATCTAACACGATAGAAAACAGTGATAGCACGCATAAAATTACGGCGCGCAATGTTAATGTTTTCTATGATGCAAAACAGGCCATTAACGATGTCTCTATTGATGTTGATATGGAAAATGTAACCGCATTTATTGGCCCATCTGGTTGCGGTAAGTCTACATTTTTACGCACCATCAATCGCATGAACGATACGATACCCTCTGCTCGTGTAGAGGGAGATATTCGCCTTGATGGGCAGAATATATATGATCCTGCTATGGATGTTGTGCAATTGCGCGCCCGCGTCGGTATGGTGTTTCAAAAACCCAACCCATTTCCAAAGTCTATTTATGATAATGTTGCCTATGGCCCCAAAATCCACGGTTTAGCAGCCAATAAAGGGGAATTGGACATAATAGTTGAACGCTCATTACAGCGTGCTGGCTTATGGGGTGAAGTGAAAGATCGCTTGAGCGATAGCGGAACAGCCTTA
Source organism: uncultured Sphingorhabdus sp. (assembly GCA_947501885.1). Lineage (GTDB taxonomy): Bacteria > Pseudomonadota > Alphaproteobacteria > Sphingomonadales > Sphingomonadaceae > Sphingorhabdus_B. Next base: position 793,772 of record CANMXN010000001.1, read on the forward strand.
TCAGGCGGACAACAACAAAGATTATGTATCGCACGCGCCATCGCCGTTGATCCCGAAGTTATATTGATGGATGAACCTTGTTCTGCGCTTGATCCTATAGCCACAGCTAAGATCGAAGAATTAATTCACGAATTACGCGGAAAATATGCTATCATCATTGTGACACATAATATGCAGCAAGCAGCTCGCGTTTCACAGAGAACAGCATTTTTTCACTTAGGAACGCTCGTAGAATTTGGTGAAACATCAAATATTTTCACCAATCCACAAGAAACGCGTACTCAAGATTATATTACTGGCCGATATGGCTGATAGGAATTATATATGAATAGCGGCAACAAACATACGTTAAGCGCCTTTGACGAAGAAATGGATAACATTAGAGCTTTGATCTCTGAAATGGGTTCGCGCGCAGAAAGCGCCGTTGAAAGGGCAATGAAAGCTCTTTTGAATAATGATTCAAAACTAGCCAAACAAGTGCGAGCCGATGACAAGATAATCGATAATTTAGAAACTGAAGTTGAACGGATTATCGTACAAACTATTGCACTGCGTGCACCCATGGCTGATGATCTGCGCGAATTGGTTGCAGCAATGAAAATATCGGCCGTGATCGAACGTATCGGTGATTATTCAAAAAATATTGCTAAACGCGTGGGCAACCTCAAAACAGAAGATTTTTTAACCGATAATAACGCGCTACAACGTATGGGGGAAATTGCTGCCGAGATGGTTAGCACGGCTATGGAGGCCTATGCCAAGCGCGATATCGATCTTGCTATTGCGGTAACGCGCCGTGATGATGATGTGGATCAGCTTTACAAAGAGTTATTTGTCGATTTTGTTGGCTTTATTGCGAAACATCCAGAAGCAGCCAATGAAGTCGCGCACCTCTTATTCATATCTAAAAATTTAGAGCGTATTGGCGATCATAGCACCACCTGTGCAGGTATGATTTATTTCACAGAGACGGGTGAGAATTTACCAGACGATTAATCCAATAATTGATAAGCAGAATAAGATGGCAAAAACAAAATTATTGCTGGTTGAAGATGATAACGCGCTTGTGGAGTTAATCCGCTGGAATTTTGAACATGAGGATTATAGCGTCAGCGATACCAGCGATGGTGAAGAAGCCATATTATTGGCCAAAGAAACATTGCCGGATATCATCATACTCGATTGGATGATCGAAAATCTATCAGGCATTGAAGTGTGCAGACAATTACGCCGCGATGAAAGCACACAGCATATTCCTATCATCATGCTAACTGCGCGCAGCGAAGAAGATGATAAAATACGCGGTCTAGAAATAGGTGCCGATGACTATCTCACTAAACCTTTCAGTCCCCGAGAGTTAATCGCTAGGGCGCATGCTGTTTTGCGCCGAACACGGCCCGCACTTGCCGGTAAAAACCTGAAGTTTGGCGATATCGAGATGGATATTGTTGCACATAAAGTGAGGCGTGATGGCAAAAGCATTACCCTTGGCCCTACCGAATATCGCCTTCTCAAACATTTCTTAGAATATCCCAGTCAGGTATTCTCACGCGAGAGACTACTCGACACTGTTTGGGGTTATGATAGCGATATTGAAATCCGTACCGTTGATGTTCATATTAGACGCCTTCGTAAGGCGCTCAATAAAGATGGAAAGATCGATATTATTCGCACAGTACGCAGCGCTGGCTATTCGCTCGACAAAGACGCTGTTTAAGTTCGAAATAACTAAAAAAACAAATTTATATTTGTCTGCTTATAATTGATAAGCACGATAAGCACAAAAAAAGAGGCCGATCAATCAGCCTCTTTCCCATGATTATAACTTATTATTTTAGAAATTAATTTGCGCTCTTGCGCCAAATACACTCACATCAAAATCAGTCTCTGTACCATTGGCCAAACTTGCTGTTACATCTGAGTAATCAAGCAGACCATAGTTCAGCAAGAAACGTACATTGTTAACAGGATTCCAAATTAATGATGCTTGATAGCTATCTTGTGTACCGCCAATGATGCCTGCATCATTCAAATCTAAACGGTCATAGCGAACATTAAATTGCAATGCGCCCCAGCCACCTTTGCCAACAGGGTTTTTAACCTTAATACCTTTAAAGACACCATTTTTATATGTTCGCTTATCGTCTGTAAGATAGAAACCTGCTTCAATAGCTCCGCCGAAGAAGGTTGGATTATCAAATCCAGCACGAGACACTGTATGCCATGATGCTTCCCCAACCGCATGAAAACGTCCTGAAACAACAGCTGCTTCTAGTGCAAAATTGGTTTCTTCTTCTGCATTACTGATAGAGCCTGTGTCAATGAAACGGATATCGGTCGGATGGACCAAAGGACGTTGACGAAAACGGGTTGAAGAGATTGCATCGCCAAGATCACGCCAGTGAGCAGAGCCGCCAAAATGCAATTGTGTGTTACCAAATTTGGGAAAATAAACAAAACGGCCATCTAAACCAATAGCATTATTACCATCATCATTTAGGTCTTCATTATTATCGGTAAATACACCGCCTTGCAGCAGAACATTGCTGGTCGTATATTCCGCCGCAATACCAACACGGCGCTCAAAACCAAATGCATCGGTAAAGGCAGCACGCTCAATAAAGCTGGTGTCATTACTGCTGGTTAATTCTTCAATACCTTGGAAATTGTTTAAGTGACCAAATGTTAATTTTAAGCCATTTTTCTTATAATAGAAAAAGGCATCGTTCAGTGTAAATCCGCCGCTCGCAATATCGCCATAGATTTTATACCCAAAACCACCTGGTACTGTGCCTTCTGCACCCAAACGTACACGGCGTAACTCATTAGAAAAGCCAAGACCAGGATCACTTACACCATCAGGCGCATCTACTGTTGCAACATCAACTTGTACGCGCCCACGAGGCTTAAAGCTCCAACCACCCTCACCTTTAATTTTAGGAGCGCCTTTCCATTCAACATCAATGGGAGAAGTAGATGCTTGCGCTACAGCTGCTTGTGCATTGTCAGCCGTTGTTTTAGCCTGATTGGCAGTTGTTTTAACAACTTCTACTTCATTCTGCGTTTGCGTATTTTGTTCTGATTGTGCTTCAACCTTTGAACTTAATATTTCCAACGCAGCTTTTAATTCTGCAATCTCAGCTTTTAATACATCTACTTCCGATTCCTGAGCTTGTGCTGTGCTGCTCGCAGCTGTCAGAGCGGTTGCTAATAATAAATGTGTTCCAAATTTCATAGTTTGAGTCCCTTAATTAACTGAGACCTCTAGAGAGTAATTATGTGACTCACACATGACCCAAATATTTCTATTTTATGACAATCCACTAACATTATATCTGTCCGTATAAAAACGTAATAAATTCAGAGATTATTACATCACTCATGATATATATTTTTATTGAATATAGCATGATTTTCTTATGCTTTACGCTTGCGTAAAGCTAAGGAACATGTCAGATAGCTATTTAAATATACCGTTAAGGAGGCCAACATGGGCATAGATTATAAAGATAAAGTAGCGATCGTAACAGGCGCAGGCGGTGGACTAGGCCGCGAATATGCTCTGGAATTGGGCCGCAGAGGCGCGAAAATAGTCGTTAATGACCTTGGTGGTGCACGCGATGGTACTGGTTCTTCCGATGCAGCGGCACAAGTTGTTGAAGAGATTAAATCTGCTGGCGGTACCGCTATGGCCAATGGCGGCAGCGTAACCGAATTTGATCAAATGCAAGAAATGGTCGCAAAGGCAAAAGAAGCCTATGGCGGTGTGCATATCCTTATTAATAATGCGGGTATATTGCGCGATAAAAGCTTTGCCAAAATGACGCCTGCCGATTTTGATTTGGTTGTCCAAGTGCATCTGATCGGTTCGGCCAATTGCTCTAAAGCCGTTTGGGAAACCATGCGCGAGCAAGCTTATGGCCGCATATTGATGACCGCATCATCTACGGGGCTTTATGGCAATTTTGGTCAAGCCAATTATGGCGCTGCGAAACTCGGTCTCGCGGGTCTTACTAAAACACTTTATTTGGAAGGCGCGAAATATAATATCCATGTTAATTCGCTTGCTCCTGTTGCGGGAACGCGGATGACCGAAGACCTATTCCCCGAAGAATTGTTCAAACAATTCACGCCGCAAAATGTAGTGCCCGCCGCGCTTTATCTTGTCAGCGATCAAGCCCCAACCAATATGATTATCGGTGCAGGTGCTGGCGTTTATCAAGCCAGCTATGTCACCATGACACCTGGCGTTGCTCTTCCCGAAGATAAGCGCACCGTTGAGGGTTTTGCCGAAGTGTATGAGCAGATTATTGATCGGACGGGCGAGACTGTACCGCAATCAGGAAGCGAACAAAGCGCAGCAATTATGAAAGCCTTGCAAAAGATTTCATAAGCACATGATACCACGTAAATAGGTGGTAATTGACAGTTTGCATATAAAACATAAGCTCTTCCCTAATATAAGCTCTTCCCTAATATTGAGGGGAGAGTTTTTTGTATAGCCAATCCGAAATTCAATCCGTCTCTTTGCATTTATAACGTTTCAACCTCTCTGCATTTTGGACACCGTCGCGCAGAAAATTGGTGAACATTATGCCGTCAATCATAAAGGACAATGTCCCCGCAACATAATGCCCGCAACATAATGAAGGTAATGGTTTAATCGCCTACAATCTTCATCAATTTACGTTCTAATGGGGCAAGCACAGGGCCAAGTTCATGGCCGCGTTTCAATGTCATGCCTTGTTCGCCAAATAAGGTATATTGCCCTTGTTTATTGCGCAGCGATGGGCGCTTTTCAATACGATATTCCGCCCGTTCAGCAGCGCGGCGAAAAGCATGAAATATTGCAGCATCTTTGGTGAAGTCCATAGCATAATCGCGCCAATTACCCGCCGCAACCATACGCCCATATAAATCCAATATCTGTTTGAGCTCTTGTCTTTCAAAACCAACTTGCGATGGCTTTTGCCCAACCGACAGAGAAGTTGGAAAATGCGATATTGTACCCATTTATTTAGATTTGCTCTGCTTTTTTGGGGTTTTTTGAGACTTTACCGAGGCAATTTCAGCTTCTTTACTCGACGCTTTTTTGGTTTGTTGTTCAAATATATGCAATTGTTGTTGCAATTTTTTTATTTCTTCTTGCAAACAAGCCAATGTTTTTTCGGATGGATTATCCATTTCTGTACAGGGCGTGCCATAGGGTATAAAGTCTTGGCTATAGGTTTCCGCCGCAACCAATGTCGATTTGGCTTTGACGCCAACCATTGTTGCCCCCTCTGGCACATCACTAGTGACAACAGCGCTAGCACCAATTCTTGCACGTTCACCAATGGTAATGGGACCCAATATCTGCGCTCCAGAGCCTATGATCGCACCATTAAGCAATGTAGGGTGCCTTTTGCCCCCTTCCCCATTGGTAGGATTGGTTCCACCTAGTGTAACACATTGATAGATAGTTACATTATCGCCGATAATCGCCGTTTCGCCAATTACTGTAAATCCATGATCAATAAACAGGTTTTTACCGATTTGCGCACCAGGATGTATATCAATTGCTGTTAAGAAACGTGATATATGATTCACGAAGCGTGCGAGGAAAAACATATTCCCATTAAACAACCAATGCGATATTTTGTGCATACCAACGGCTAAAACACCAGGATATAATAATATTTCCATACGCGATCTTGGCGCAGGGTCGCGGTTTTTGATGGAGTCTAAATAATCTATGAGTCTATCAAACATAAAAAATCCTTGGTTGCTTCGCATTTTTGGAGGTTTGCGCCGCTATATTTTCATCAAGATAGGAGGTAATCATGCAAATTCCAACAATATTTGCGATTTTTATCACCTTCCTCTAGAAATATCGAAGAAGACGATTATATCAGCCATACTAACAGTTTTAATCAATAAGCTAGGATTCCCCCATGATCAGCTATTTACCTACGCTAAAACAGCTACAATATTTGGTGGCATTGCATGAGCATTGTCATTTCGGTAATGCTGCAAAAGCTTGTTTTGTAACACAGTCAACGCTTTCCGCTGGTATCAGAGAATTAGAAACATTGCTCGGCATTACCTTAGTGGAACGAACAAGGCGGGTTGTGCGTTTCACCACGCTTGGCAATCAAATGGTCGAAAAGGCGCACAGAATTTTACGCGAATCTGAAGAATTAACCGACATCGCCCGTAGCGCTGGCAAGCCAATGATGGGCGAAATGCGCATGTCCGTAATACCGACAATCGCGCCATTTTTATTACCCAAATTATTGCCCGCAATACGGCAAGAATATCCTAACTTAAAATTATATCTACGCGAAGAACCTAGTACAGATGCTTGCGCATCTTTGCACCATGGTGATGCCGATTGTGTATTATTGGCCTTACCTTATGGATGCGGAGATATAGAGAGTGCAGAATTATTCGATGATAATTTACTAGTCGCTTTTCCAAATGGTGACAATATTCCAGATCATATAACACCGCAAATGATTGACCCTGAAAAACTATTATTGCTGGTTGATGGTCATTGCCTCAAGGATCATATATTATCAGCCTGTAATCGTCCTGATATGGGTAATAACTCCACCATGCTAGGTACATCGTTACACACATTGGTTCAGCTGGTCGATAATGATCTAGGTATAACCATGATCCCTGAAATGGCGGTTGATGCAGGAATATTAAAAGATACAGATATTATAACGCGCCCCCTTGTAGCAGATAACCCAGCACGGCAAATCGTATTGGTTTGGCGCACCAATAGTCCGCGTAAAAAGGAGTTTTTGTTGCTCGCAGAGGAGTTGCGGAAATTAAAATCTACCGTTTGATATTTTTGCTCTAATCGTTCCAACTTTGCGATGCTGCCACATCGCTTAACTTTTGCTCAATCCAATGTTCACTGCCATCCTGACGAATTTCCTTTTTCCAAAGTGGCACATCCGTTTTTAATCGGTCCATAGCATATTCTATTGCCTTCATCGCATCAATCCGGTGTGCTGATGATACCGCTACGAACACAATCGGTTGCCCGACACGCAATATTCCATAACGATGAATGATAATAATCCCGCGCAAATCATATTTGGTTTCACAGCGATCAGCCAAATCATTAAGAGCCGCAACACTCATAATAGGATGATGCTCTATCATTAGCGCTTCAACCTTATTTTCAGCACGAACAATGCCCGTAAAACTGCTAATAGCGCCTAGGCCATCATCATTAAATTTTGTGAGTTCAGAGCCTATATCAAATATGTCTGATTGCAGCGATATATAACGCATCACCCGCCCGTAACCGGCGGAAAAATAGCCAGCTCACCTTTGCCTTCTATGGGTGCATCAAGCCGCGCAAGTTCATTATCAAGAGCAAAGCGAAGTCGCGCTTCATCATCAAATATATCATAATCATTAGTTTCCCGCAGATATCTGACAGCTTGCTGTACAGTCTTAATTGTATCCGGAAATATTATATGCTCTTCATCACGGCCCAATTGTTCACGGACTTTGGCAAAATAGCTAATTTTCATAGCTTAATCCATATGCTTGAGGCCAACACGCAAATAATCCCAACCTGTAATTAACGTTAAAATAGCAGCGCCCCATAAGGTCACAAATGTTGCTAAATATAGCCATTCATATATGATTTCAAAATTCACAACTGCTCCGCATAATATAACCCCACCAAGCGATAATAGTTGAAACGTTGTCTTCCATTTTGCCAATTTGCTGACAGGTACAGAGACCTGAAGGCCTGCCAAAAATTCACGAAGGCCAGACACAATAATCTCACGCAATAATATTATAAGAGCCGCAACAACATGCCAACCATCGATATCACGAGTAAAAACAAGCATTAATATAACAGCCGCTACCATGATTTTATCGGCTATCGGGTCTAAAAATATACCCAGCTTAGATACAGTGCCTTGCGTGCGGGCAACATAGCCATCAAAATAATCGGTAATCGCCATAAGTGCATAGAGTCCCCATGCAAGGCCATAGTGTAGCGGTGTAGGATGTTCTATTCCGCCATTATATTGCGGCCACAATAGAAAAACCAGAATTGGAACTGCAAATATGCGCGATAATGTTAAAATATTGGCTAAGCTTAGCATTCATATCCCCAATATGATTTGTGATGCTGCGAAATATATCAATAATTCATAGGGCCGAATTAGAAAACAGCCAATGATTAATTTCATTTTATATTATATGCTTTTATTCAAAGTGAAAATCATTACATATAACAATAGATAAATGCTTGTGGCCGTAATATTTTTATGTTCGCTTGCATTCGCAACCAAGAATGTCAGGGGAGGCATCAATGGCCAGCACAGCAGCACTTTTGGTGGATAAAAGATTCTTACCGCTCTTTATCACGCAGTTTCTAAACGCCTTTAATGACAATTTCTTCAAAATGGCGATGGTTATTCTGGTCACATTTAAGTTGCTTAACAGCGAAGGAGACGAAGCACAATTTAACGCAATCGTTGGCGCTACATTAATGCTGCCATTCTTTCTCTTTTCGGCACTAGCAGGACAACTAGCTGATAAAAAAGACAAGACCAAAATTATCCATATAGTCAAAAATGCCGAAATTATCATCATGCTCATTGGCGCATATGGAATCATGATTGAGAATATCTATATAATGATGATTGCCTTTTTCGCACTTGGAACACAATCAGCATTTTTAGGGCCAATAAAATATGCCATTTTACCACAACATTTAGAAGATGATGAAGTGCTCAGCGGCACGGGCCTAGTAGAAGCAGGCACCTATATCGCTATATTATCGGGCACTATATTGGGCGGCTTATTAGAAGCAAAATATTCTGCCATTGGTATTATTATATGCTCACTTATTGGCAGGGCAAGTGCACAATTTATTCCCAATGCAGCCCCAGAGGCAGATAGCGAAAACATAATAATTGATTATAATATTTTTCGCAGTTCTTGGCGCATATTGCGCAGTGCAATGAACAGTGCGCAGATCGCACTTTCAATATGGGCCATCAGCTTTTTTTGGACAATTGCCGCTGTGTTTGGCGCTATATTTCCACCAATGGTGAAAAATGCATTGGCCAGTGATAATACAGTTGCAACGCTTTTCACTGCCGTTTTCTCCATCGGTATCGCCATTGGCTCTGTTGCCATTAATAAAATGCTCAAAGGCAAAATATCAGCACGATATTCTATGGTTTCAGTCGTAGTAATGGCATTATTCATTCTCCATCTATGGTGGAGTATAAATCAATGGTCCGCTGCATCATCCGCCCTAGCCAATGGCGAACTTATGGACTGGAAAATATTTCTGGCTGCTGATTTTACAAAGATATTGTTATTTGATGTATTATGTATTGCCATAGCTGGCGGCATGTTTGTTGTTCCGCTCTATGCTTTTTTAACCACTAAAGTAGCAAGGTCAGCCACGGCTCGCACAATAGCCGCAAACAATATTGTGAACAGCGGCGCAATGGTGTTTGGGACTATCATATATTTGGTGATTGTTGGTTTAGGCATTAGCGTAACCAATTCACTCTTCATGCTCATTATTATATGTATCATATCGGCATGGCTCGCTCATAAGCTCAGCAATACAGAAGATAAGACCGATACAGAAGAAGCGTAAGGTACATTCGAAAACACCTAAGACCGTTCAAGCTGTGCGAAAGCCATTTAGGCAATAAATGTATAAAATACGATAAAGAAGGCCGTAAAGCTTAACACAAATAAATGCGTATCCTCTTTGGTCCACCATTTTTCTTTTTCGGTTTCAGCATCCACAACCATCAAGTCGGGATTGATTTGTTGGCGAAAAGCGTTCGGTTTACGCTCGCTTATAGATATCATATTTCTGTTTCTCATATCCTCTGTTAACGATTTATTAGGGATATATACTAGCATAATATTTGGTTAACATTTCATCGTCTCATTCTGTGACAATATCTTAAGAACTTCTTAATTATGCTTTAGACAATAATGTCATTAATTCCATATGTTAACTGCCGCTCATATAATAGATTAAAGGAGGTTCATCTATTATGCGGCGTATCAATTTATTGACAATATATCGTCTGATTTTACTCAATATTTTAGCTTGTGCCGCCCCTATATATTAAGATCAAGACAAGAGCACCACCCATAAGGTCAAACGCTTTTGGTCCCTATCCAGAAACTGACGCACCATGATGCAAGCCATTAAGCGAGATGAGGCATCCTGAACTATTGCCTACTGAACGTGTAATCCCAATAGTCATGTCCATTCTAGTTATGAACGCAGCGTTATACCTTACCATTAAGTTTGATGTTAATTTAGACATGATTGTTCAGAACGAAATCAAACTGGTTTAGTTATCAAACCACTACATATAGGCCTTGATTAGCAGATATCTTGCCTTGCAATAATTGTTCATAACTCTGCTTTACATGTTCAGGACCATCAATGGTTATTATATCCAATTGTCCTGCCATATAATCCATAAATCCATATAGTGCACGACCAGATTGCGCATCGAATTCTGCTTGTCCAAAACTATGTATAAATTCTTGAGCTGCAGCCGGTGCAAAGAAAAAGACAGGCTTTGGCCCTACTATATCATCAATATCACCAACCTCAGCAACATGGGTCAAACCAATACGCGAGCTGAATTTTAAATTATCGCCCATATGCTTATGAATATCGCATAATGTTTTAGCACTGCCCGCAAAATCCACCAGCACAATATTCTCTTCTGGATCTAAACCTATATCGGTATCAAGCATATCATCATAAGTGATAACTTCATCATAGAGATCGCTTTCTGTGATAAAATCTCGGTTAGCCGCCGATGTAATCCCAATTCTGCGAATATCTTCACTCTCGCCACGCACCATGTAAGCAAGCGCCATCGCCGTTTTGGACGAAGCACTCGTAATCACAATATTTTGCGCATCAAACCATGTCTCATTGCGAAATTGATGCTCAATCAAAAAGCTGGTCATAAACAATGGTTGAACAATAGCACGCAGAGCTTCTGTTTCATGATCGCCAATATGTGTGTCCGATACTTTGTGATAATGGTTATAAATAGGCGCCATCTCTGCACGGTGCTGAGCTATATCTACAAAGCCTGAGGATGTATCACCTTCATTTGGTGTGACAATCACATGTGAGCCCATGGGGTAAAAACCATAAAAGCGCATCCCTACTTCAAATTCTAAATTGGCCGTTTCAACAATAGTCGCATAGCCCCAAACAGGAACAATGCCATTGGTTCTATCTTGCGCAGGAAAAAAATTCCAATACCCCATCATATCACCAGCTGAGGCATAGCTAATATTATTGGCAGTGAGCGCATAACCATCAATTTTGAGTAAAATCTGGTCTTCTTCAAGCTCTGGTAAATCGCTTATTTCAATGCTTGCTCTGGCGATATTGGTTTTATCGACCAAGATATTCCATTGTTGATAATCTTCCATAATATCATCCCATGCTATATTCAGGCATGATCTATAGTGGAAGAAAGATCATATATCCATTGATTATATGAACCACTAAAAGGCAAATAAAGATTGATTGGTATATAATTTTCGATACCATTTATGATATCATTGATTCTATGAGAAACTAAATATTAGTTAGTGGAGTGAAGTATGAAGTATATTATCAGTAGTGCTATTGTTTCTTGTATCTTCATTTACAATCAAACGGCCTTAGCTGGTGAAAATATTCAATATGCTCCTGCTGCTGATTGGGTTAATCAAACAGACATAAGCAAATTACTAGAAGACAACCCTGAAAGTAATGCCTATTCGGTTCTTTGGGATGAACAAATTAAAATCGAAGATGGCATTATCGAGGAATATGCTGATCTTGCTCTTAAAGCATCGACCTCTGACTTTTTGACACAAATGGGAACCAGTTTTAAAGCTACTTGGCAACGCGATCGTGCTGACATTACCATTCATGCCTTCGAGATTTATCGCAATGGTGAAATTATCAACATATTAGATGATGAAGATGTATTTGAGATTATTCGTCGAGAACGAAATTTAGAACAGCAACAATTAAATGGACTGTTAACCGCCACAACACAATTGCGCGACTTACAATTGGGTGATGTGGTACGTTTCGCTTACACCATTACATCAACCAACCCTTCACTCAAAAAACGGGGTGAAATTAGCAAATCTTTCTCACAAACCGAACGTTCTGTAGATAAAACATATCGCCGCATATTATGGCCCAAGAATAGCAAACTCAATTGGAAAGCTCATTCCAAAGATATGAAGCCGAAAATCAGCAGCTATGGAAAATATAATGAGATAATCTTAGATATGATTATCCCTAAGGAAAAAGAAAAACCCAAAAACGCTCCTATACGCTATCGGATGGCTCCTTTTTTTGAAGCCAGCAATTTCCAAAGCTGGGAAGAAGTATCAAAAACCGCATCATCCCAATATGAAACCAAAGGCCTGATCGCCCAATCACCTGAATTGGCCGCTGAAGTAGCAAAGATTAAAGATCAAACCAATGATCCAATGCAACGATCAGAGCTTGCTCTTCGTTTAGTGCAAGACAAAGTTCGCTATCTCTATAATGGGCTTGGTTACGGAAATTATGAACCCCAAAGCCCAGCCGAAACTTGGAATTTAAAATATGGGGATTGCAAAGCAAAAACATTATTGTTGCTAGCGATCATGCACGAACTAGATATTGAAGCGACTCCTATTTTGGTTAATTTAAACCTTAAAGATGCCGTGGGGATCCGTATCCCATCTATGATGGCATTCAACCATATTATGGTCAAAGCCAATGTTAAAAACCAAACTTTATGGATGGATGGTACAGGCCGCGGCGATAGGCTTCGTGATATTCAAATTGCACCATCGCACAGATATGCTCTACCTATCTCTGCAAAAGGCGCTGCACTAGAAGAAATTGCAATCACCAAAAACACTGTTCCTGATCAAGATACATTTTTACAATATGATCTAAGCGCTGGACGCGCTTTGCCCGCTTTATATGATGTAAAACTAATATTACGCGATAATCAGGCATTTCAGCTTCATAGTACCAGAAACCAATTTTCAGATGAACGGTTCCGTGAAAAGCTCCGTGAGATTGCGGCCCAATATGTCATAGGTGATATTATCTATGACGCCGATTTCAAATTTAATGATGAAACGAGAGAGGGTACGATTCAAGCCAAAGGGATTGCATGGCTTGATTGGAAAAAGAAGGCAGGTAAATTTAAACATGCCATATGGTCTTCACTCGATGCGCGCAAAATAACTCAAGATAGAAATAGTGAAGAGTGGAAAAACATTCCCGTATTGGTAGGTAACACCAATTATTTCCGTGAAAACACAAGTTATAAATTACCGCAATATTCAAGGCCTTTTAAATTATCCGGAAATACCAATATTTCAAATGTCATCGAAGGCCGTCAAACCAAAAGAGATACTTTATTACAAGATAATATCGTCAACTTCTCTGAATCAACCTTCCCCGCACAATGGGAAGTCGAGTCCAACCAATTACCCATTGATCGTAAAAAATTAAATTTTGAAAAACGAAAAGCTGTATCGATCATTCTGCCAGATAATGCGCCTGAGGAATGGCAAGAATATGAAGCTGGTAAGACAAATGGGGCCGTTGAAAAAATTATCGCTGGCCTCAACCAATTTGTCACTAATGCGAAAGAAGATGATAATAGTGCATATTATCACCGTGCTTATTTTTACTGGAAATTGGGTGATTATGAAAAAGCAATTCCTGATCTAAAGGCAGCTATAGCAATTGAGCCTTCTGCTAGCTACTATAATTGGCTTGCAGACATGCTAACGGGCAGCGATGAAGATGCAGCCATCGAAGCACTTAATGAAGCTTTAAAACTCGAACCTAGCAATTATAATTCTATTTTTGATTTGGTAAAAATATATACACGGCAAAATAATAGTGAAAAAGCTATCTCGATCGTATCAACTGCTCAGGATCAAGGGCTATCTGATCTAGATGCAGCCGAGCTCAATGCAGAGATTTACCGCGGTAACAAAGATTTTGATAAAGCGAATGCATTGATTAATGACTTACTAGAAGATGATCCTGACAATGCCTTCTTGCTCAGTGAGCGATGCCTTACCAATGCTTTAGCCAATAAAGATTTACTCTCCGCCAAAAGTGACTGCACATTGGCCATAGAGATTGCAGAAAAACCTGCTTATGTTCTCGAAAAAAGAGCAATTGTGCATTGGAAGATGGGTAACCATGATTTGGCATTGGCCGATTTGGACCGCGCTATTCATTACAACAAAAACCGCAGTGGTTCGCATTACCTTAAAGCTGTCATATACAAAGATATGGGCAAAGTAGAGCAAGCCGAAAATGCAATGCGCACTGCGTTATTTCAATATAAATTTGCGCCCAATTACTACAAAAGTCATGGCATCACATATTAAAGACTAGAAATAGAATTGTCTCTTTTAACGCTGCTGCGCATAAAACAATGTTTTGTGTGATGACATGTCGGCAAAGCCCTGCTAATCGCGCGATATGAATGAATTAAGCAAAATCCGTAATTTCTCAATTATCGCCCATATTGACCATGGCAAATCAACGCTGGCGGATCGCCTTATCCAGCATACTGGTGGTTTGACAGAGCGCGAAATGAGCGAGCAAGTGCTCGATAATATGGATATTGAAAAAGAACGCGGAATAACCATCAAAGCACAAACCGTACGGCTTAATTATAAAGCCAAAGATGGCGAGATATATACGCTCAATCTTATGGATACGCCAGGCCATGTTGACTTTGCTTATGAAGTATCGCGCAGCCTTGCTGCTTGCGAAGGAGCATTGCTTATTGTTGATGCAGCGCAAGGCGTTGAGGCACAAACTTTGGCCAATGTCTATCAATCGATAGAGCATGACCATGAAATATTGCCCATTATCAACAAGATTGATTTGCCCGCCGCCGAGCCAGAAGTGGTCAAAAGTGAGATAGAAGAAATTATTGGTATCCCAGCCGATGAAGCAGTGCTGGCTTCTGCCAAAACGGGCATTGGTATCGAAGAAATGCTCGAGCAAATTGTGACGAAAATCCCTCCTCCAAAAGGTGATAGAGACGCACCATTGACGGCTATGCTGGTCGATAGCTGGTATGACCCCTATCTGGGTGTGGTGATTTTGGTACGTGTCATTGATGGCGTTATCACCAAGGGCCTGAAAATTAAATTTATGGCGCAAGGCACCGAACATTTGGTTGATCGTGTTGGCTGTATGAACCCCAAAATTCAAAACCTTGATGAACTTGCTGCGGGTGAAATAGGTTTTATCACGGCGCAAATAAAAGATATTAGCCAAACTGCAGTCGGTGATACAATCACCACGGTTAAAGGTGGCGCCTTAGAGCCTCTCGAAGGTTTTAAAGAAGTACAGTCTGTTGTATTTTGCGGCCTATTTCCTGTTGATGCTGCCGATTTTGAAAAATTACGCGAGAGCATCAGTAAATTACGCCTTAATGATGCGAGCTTTACTTTTGAAATGGAAACCAGCGCCGCCCTGGGTCAAGGTTTTCGTTGCGGCTTCTTAGGGTTATTACATCTAGAAATTATCCAAGAACGCTTGGTCCGCGAATATGATCTCGACCTTATTACCACTGCGCCATCAGTGGTTTATCGCATCATAATGAATAATGGCGAAGAGCAATTTTTGCATAATCCTGCTGATATGCCCGATGTTGTGAAAATATCTGAGATTCAAGAACCTTGGATCGAAGCAGTTATTTATTGCCCTGATGAATATCTGGGTAGTATTCTTAAATTATGCCAAGATCGCCGCGGCGTACAAAAGAACCTTACCTATGTTGGGGACCGTGCCCAGCTTACCTATGAGCTGCCACTCAACGAAGTGGTGTTTGACTTTTATGATCGGCTTAAGAGTATTTCACGCGGTTATGCGAGCTTTGATTATGAACAAATTGGCCTGCGCACAGGGGACTTGGTCAAGATGAATATATTGGTCAATGCGGACCCAGTAGACGCCCTATCGATGATTGTGCACCGCGAAGCTGCTGAAGCGCGCGGACGCCATATGTGCGAGCGATTGAAAGACCTTATTCCGCGTCATTTGTTTAAAATACCCGTTCAGGCAGCCATAGGCGGTAAAGTGATCGCCCGTGAGACTATCGCTGCAATGCGCAAAGATGTGACGGCCAAATGCTATGGCGGCGATATATCGCGTAAGAAAAAGCTGCTTGAGAAACAGAAAAAAGGCAAAGCGAAAATGCGCGAATATGGCAATGTTTCTATTCCGCAAGAAGCCTTCATTGCAGCTCTCAAAATGGGCGATGAATAGATTTTTAAAGACTAAGGCATGTTAAAACAAGCCATACGGAACAATGTCTAAAATCTCTCAAACCTTATTCCGCAGGTTGCACCTGATGCGCACCTATACCCTTGGGCTTGAACAGTCTCGCAAATTTATTAATCATGCGCGGAATGAGAGCATTTTCATCCATCCAAGCAGCATAATCACGATATATTGGATCAGCCATCAAATGCTTTTCCTCTGTTTTTGCACGCCAGTAATAAATGGCGCTAACAAGTGCCAACATAACTGTATTTCTCATCGCATCATAGACACTATCACTGGTCACAAGAAATGGCATATAGCAAAACCACCAATAGGTATTTTTAGAGAGATAGGCTGGATGCTTGGTCCAACGATAGGGGCCATTGGTCAAAATACCGCGATGCGTAAGATTTGAGAAACGCAAGCCAAAAGCGACTGTTGCCCAAGCGTAAATAGCGGTTAAGAATACAAGCCATATGCCCCAAATGATAAGCAAGGTCTGATTGTCTGCAAGCCAAAAAGCCCAATCCTTCGTATTCACTTGATAGGTCAACGGACCGCCATCCATCAAAATTAACGGTGGATAGCAAATAAGCGCGGCCAACCAACCCGCCAAATAAGGGTTAGCTGTACGAATATGAGCATCCAATGGTTTCATCGTGAGCAAATATCCCACTGTGGCAAATTGAACATCCAATAGGAACATCGCAATGATTAACGACATAGCCAATGTCACAGGGTTTTGAATGATTTGTGCAAACTCCATACGCACCACATCGGCAAAACCACCAGGCACTATCGAAATCATAAAGGCTAAGAAAAAGCCTTTAACCGCCCATGCGCGCAAATGATGCAATATTTCCTCTTTATCCCAACCATCATGGCCCGATAATAAGGCACCGAAATGCCATGCGCCTTCACGGGGATTTACCATATAACGGTCAATCCAAATAACATAAGGAACCGACAAGACAATCAACGGGATGGCAGCAATTTCGAACATATTCATTGAAAAAATATAAGGTTCTACCCAATACCAACGGCAAAGATAATAAAACGCAGCAATAATGCCCCATGTGGCCCATAGTCCTGCTATTTTAACAATACTAACATCCATCACATCAGAGACAGAGCGTTTTAAACTCCAATCTAAGCCTGTGGATGGCCGTAAATGCACTTTATCAACCAATAGTGACCAGAGCACCATAGGTGTACCGCAAAAGAAAAGAGCAATGAGCGCTGAATAAGGACCAGCCGCTACTGCAGGAAAACCAGGAAAACCAAGAAATTCAGCAATTACGCCAGAATTGCGAGCAATTGCAATCCAGATAAATAAGCCCATCAGTCCGCTTAACCCCACCATAGTGCTAACGGCTGACTCAGGTCGCTTTGATATATTTTTCTGATTTCCACTCATATCATCATCATCTTTAACAGGTTTATAAAACGCATTAACCTAAAATAGTAATCAAGCCGTGAAGATCACGTAAATATAATATTTACACAGATGAAAGCTTATATAGCAAATAGATTATATAGCATCTGTGCAACATAGAGCAGCAGTAATATAGCGCCTTCCATGCGGCTTATCGCATGTTTAGTGGCAGCGAATATCAATATTATAATAGATGTGAGTAGCAAAGCTGGCAAACCAAAACTTAGCAATTCTGATGGGATAGCAACAGGTGCCACCACCGCAGTTGCCCCGCCAATCAACAGTAGGTTAAATAGATTTGATCCCAAAATATTGCCCAGTGCAACCGCACTAGCCTGTTTTCTGGCTGCAATCACCGAAGTTACCAATTCGGGTAAAGAAGTACCAATAGCAATAACCGTTAAACCAATCACAGCTTCTGACATACCAAAATATGCCGCTAGATTTACTGCACTAGAGACTAGCCAACGACCACCCATAATAATCAACACAATACCCGTAAGCAAAACCACAGCGGACCGCATCCAATGTTGTTGATCATGCAGATGAGTATCGCTAAATTCTAACGCCGCTGCTTTTTCGCCAACGGCGGTTTCACCTATGATAACATCATTTATCAGCGATCCATCTTCTGTTATTTTTTCATTAGGTCCAAAATGCGATGTTTCTGAAATCATTTCATTATTTTGTGCCTTACCTTCTGAGATATAGGCATAAACAAGATAGGCAAGCAAAATAGCCAAAAAGGACATACCCATAATCATACCAATATAGCCAGCATAAGCGCAATAATAGAGCAAGGCTGTGACAATTAGTGCAAGCCCTCCATCGCGCCACAATGGCCCGCGTGCAACCGCCATTGGCATAATTAAAGAGGCAGCACCCAATATTAGCAAACTATTGGCAAGGTTTGATCCCACCACATTGCCCCAAGCGATACCAGGTGAACCTCTAAAAGCCGCCTCTAAACTGGCCACCAATTCAGGTGCAGATGTGCCAAAACCTACTATCGTTAATCCAATGAGCAATTGTGATATCCCTGCTCGTTCGGCAAGACGTACAGCCCCTCGAACAAGCAATTCACCACCTATAATCAATAATATAAAACCAGTAAGTAAGAAAAATAATGATGTTAACATGTCAAAGGCATAACATTGTCTATCCTATAAATCAGATTATAATTCTATAATGTATCAATATAATTTGAAAATATGGTTCAATAATGAAAAGGGGTTAGCTTAAATGGAAATAAGAGAAAATCTAAAAAATATCATTTCCTATATTTTTGTCCTTTTCATCATATTGATGGGTTTAACATTGGTGAACAATAATGCCAAAGCACAGTCCGATGAATCAGAAAAAATGGCCCTAGCGGAATATAAATTAAAATTGCTATAGAAAAGAATATTGAAAACCAGACAAAACAGACTGAAGTTCGAGAAAGAATCTGTAGGGGTTCGAATGTAGAAAATCCATCTCCTAAATGCAGGATTATCTGGCTAATGGGGCGAACATTAAAGCCGCTTAAAATTATTTCTGTCACGAGAATTAATTGCGAACCGCCTCGCCGCGAAATCTATAAATGCCGCTATATTGCGCAAACACGCTCTGCAAATTCACAAAATAGCAAAAGTACAACATCGCAAGCGAGTGGACATTTTGTCAAAATATCCCTTGGGTGGAGGTTTGTACCTTAACCGTGCCGTTTGCCCAATAGCCTTAGACGCAGAGCATTTAAACGGATAAAGCCCTCTGCATCTTTTTGGTCATAAGCGCCGCTATCTTCTTCAAATGTAACAACGTCTTCGCTGTATAAGTTATAATTTACATCAGCTTTGCGGCCTACCACAGAAGCACTGCCTTTATAGAGCTTCATGCGCACTGTCCCGCTAACACGTTCCTGACTTTTATCAATAGCCGCTTGCAGCATTTCGCGTTCTGGTGCGAACCAAAATCCATTATAAATCATCTCAGCATAGCGCGGCATTAACTCATCTTTTAAGTGCCCAGCAGGACCATCAAGTGTAATTTGTTCCATACCGCGATGTGCTCTTGCATATATTTCACCGCCAGGAGTTTCATACATACCGCGTGACTTCATGCCGACAAATCGGTTCTCCACCAAATCCAAACGCCCAATGCCATGTTTACGGCCATATTCATTGAGTGCCGTTAATAATGTCGCTGGTGACATAGCCTCGCCATTAATGGCAACACCATCACCCCGTTCAAAATCAATCTCAATATATTCGGGTGTATCAGGTGCATCTTCTGGATTAACCGTACGCGAATACACATAGTCAGGCGTTTCATTCCATGGATCTTCCAATACTTTGCCTTCTGACGAAGTATGCAAAAGGTTGGCATCGGTTGAAAACGGGCTTTCCCCACGTTTATCCTTTGGCACCTCAATTTGGTGCTTTTCGGCAAAATCAATCAGTGCTGTTCGGCTATTAAGGTCCCATTCGCGCCAAGGAGCTATGACTTTAATATCTGGATTTAACGCATAAGCCGATAACTCAAAACGTACCTGATCATTACCCTTACCCGTTGCTCCATGCGCGATTGCATCCGCGCCCGTTTCTTTTGCAATGTCTATCAAACGTTTAGATATAAGAGGGCGAGCTATAGAGGTACCAAGCAAATAATCGCCTTCATAACGCGCATTGGCCCGCATCATGGGAAAGACGAAATCACGAACAAATTCTTCGCGCAAATCATCAATATAAATATGCTTATCAGGAACGCCCATCATCTGAGCTTTTTTGCGAGCTGGTTCTAATTCTTCTCCTTGCCCAAGATCAGCCGTAAAAGTCACCACTTCACAGTCATATTCTTTTTGCAACCATTTTAAGATTACGCTGGTATCTAATCCGCCTGAATAAGCCAAAACAACGCGATTAATTTTCTTGCTCATGATAATGCTTCCAATAAAATATTATTCATAGCCGCCTAACAGTCTCGAAAGATGCGCGCAAGACGATATCATGCTATGGTTAAATCTGATATTATTAAAGGTGAATCTAGATGAGCAAAAGCCAGAATAAAACCAAAGCCAATGATATGGATGTTGAAACATTTATCAGCTCGGTATCACCAATAGAAAAACAGGATGATGCACGCGCTATATTGCAGATTATGCATGACATTAGTGGTGAAAAGGCGATAATGTGGGGTTCATCAATCATTGGTTTTGGCGAATATCATTATAAATATGATAGCGGACGTGAGGGTGATATGTGCCGCACTGGATTTAGCCCGCGCAAAACAGCTATGACAATCTATTGCATGTCTGGTTTTACAGAGAAAAATAGTCTGCTCAATATATTAGGGAAATATAAATTAGGAAAATCTTGCCTCTATATAAAAAAATTATCAGATGTGAATATAGATGTTTTGCGTCAGCTTATCCAAGAAGATTGGGACTTTATGAATGAAAAATACCCTTAAAAGTCCTTGCCTCAATAACCTCCATATGCATGACATTTAAACAATAATTATATTAGCTTGAATATATTTTGTAACATATGTGATTATGATTACGAACATATAGATTGAGCAGGGAGTTTGGCCCCCCCACTCTTCCTGTTCACAATATTATTAACTATATGCTGCACCTAAATAAAAATAATACATATAAAATAATACATATAATATGTATAGGAAAAGGGGTTTGAAATGTTATTTCCATCATCTACCAATATGATGATATTAACTGGTGTCGCGGCGCTAGGCTTATTCTCGATCACTGCTTTAAACAACCCCAAAGCTATAGAAAACACTGCGCTTTCTAACACCAATATCTCTCAGCAAAATTTTGCATCAAATGGAAATATAGCAGCATTCAACCTTCAAACTGCTGGTAAAGCCAAAAAAGCGCCTTCTATTCAGCAAAGCCCAATCGTCGTTGAGTTATATCAGAGCCAAGGCTGCTCTTCATGTCCTCCTGCAAATCTTGCTCTAAATACGGTCGCTAATAACCCTGATATAATTGCACTTAATTTTTCGGTGACTTATTGGGATCGTCTAGGCTGGAAAGACATATTTGGTGATGAAAAATATACCGATCGCCAAGTAGCCTATGCCCGCACATTGCGCGAGCGTAATGTCTATACACCGCAAGTTGTTATCAATGGGACACGCGCTATTGTTGGCAACCGGCCAGGCGAGTTAAAACAAGCTATTACTGTAAGCCGCAAAATCTATGGTGGGCCTTCTATTAAGGGTAAAGGCAAATTTGTATCAATTAGCAAAGCGAATAATAAACAGCGTAATACCAAGGTCTGGCTCGTGCGCTATGATCCGCGCACATTGAATGTTGCCATCAAAACGGGCGAAAATGGTGGCCGCACGTTACCGCATAAAAATATCGTACGAGAATTAAAAGATATGGGATATTGGACAGGCGAAGCTATGAATCTTACACTCCCTAAAGCAGGTGACAAACGCTGGAAATCCGTCGTATTGGTCCAAAATATGGGGACTGGCAAAATATTGTCTGCGGCCAAGGTTTCATAAAACACCCTAAGTTTAAGCTTTTATTTTGAAATTAAAGCGCTAGATAGACGTAATAATAAGCTCCTCCCCAGATAATTTTCAATGGAGCAATAATGACCCAATATACCAAACGATCCGCCCTTTCTATTTCCGCTGATTTATGCGAATTTATAGAGGATATGGTCATCCCAAATACTGGGATTGAGACAGATGTTTTCTGGAACGGCTTTTCCGATATTGTCGCACGCTTCATGCCGCGCAATATTGCATTGCTGGAAAAGCGCGAAACACTCCAATCCCAAATTGATGATTGGCACAGAGCAAATACCACCAATATTACACCAGACTCTTATATAAATTTTCTAACCAATATTGGATATTTGGTTCCTGAACCTGCTCCCTTTTCTATCGGCACAGAAAATGTTGATGGCGAAATCGCCACCACCGCAGGCCCGCAATTGGTTGTCCCATCGCTCAATGATCGTTTTGTTATAAACGCCGCTAATGCGCGCTGGGGCAGCTTATATGATGCGCTTTACGGTACTGATGCACTTGATGCACCGCCTGCCAAAATGGGTGGATATGACCAAGCGCGCGGAGAGGCCGTGATTGCTCAGGCACGCAAATATCTGGATATGATATTGCCGCTTACTAATGGATCATGGACAGATTATGAAGGCGGTACTCCGGCCCTAGAGAAGCCCGAATACTTCATAGGGACTGCGGGCGATAATTTACTGTTCAAACATAATGGCCTTCATATTGAAATCATCATTGATGCCAACCATGCCATTGGGAAAAATGATAAAGCCCATATTGCCGATGTGATTATGGAAGCTGCGATCACAACCATTATCGATATGGAAGACAGCGTTGCTGCCGTCGATGCCGAAGACAAAATCATCGCATATCGCAATTGGCTCGGCCTGATGCGCGGCGATTTAACAGCAAGTTTTGAAAAAGGCGGCAAAACACAGGTCCGCACGCTCAACCCCGACCGCGAATATATCGATCAGAATGGTAAACCCCTGACCCTGCATGGTCGCAGCATGATGTTTGTGCGCAATGTGGGCCATTTGATGACCAATCCTGCGATACTCTATCAAGATGCAAATGGCGAAACATGCGAAATTGGCGAAGGCATTATGGATGCGGTGTTTACATCGCTTATCGCCTTGCATGATCTCAAGGCACTTGGCCAATATCGTAACAGCCGCGCTGGCAGCATCAATATTGTTAAACCCAAAATGCATGGGCCAGAGGAATGCACCCTCACCAATGATCTATTTGACGCTGTCGAAGATTTGCTGAACCTAGAGCGGCACACCATCAAAGTTGGCGTGATGGATGAAGAGCGCCGCACATCGGCAAACCTCGCGGCATGCATCCATGCTGTGAAAGACCGTATCGTCTTTATCAACACAGGCTTTTTAGACCGTACAGGCGATGAAATGCACACATCCATGCATGGCGGCGCGATGATCCGCAAAGCCGATATGAAAAGCAGCACTTGGATAGCCGCCTATGAAGCGCGCAATGTGGCTATTGGTTTGGCTTGCGGCCTTTCGGGCAAAGCACAAATCGGCAAAGGCATGTGGGCCATGCCCGACCTTATGGCCGATATGATGGAGCAAAAAATTGGTCATCCCAAAACAGGAGCCAATACCGCATGGGTTCCCTCACCCACCGCCGCAACATTGCACGCACTCCATTATCATCAAGTCGATGTTTTCGCCCTACAATCCGAAATGATGGGCCAAGATATCCCTACGCTAGAGAAATTACTAACCATACCATTTGCTACCGATACCCATTGGAGCGATGCAGAAATTGCGCATGAATTGGAAAATAATGCGCAAGGTATATTGGGCTATGTGGTGCGCTGGATTGATCAGGGCATTGGCTGTTCCAAAGTCCCCGACATCAATGACATAGGCCTTATGGAAGACCGCGCGACATTACGCATTTCATCGCAGCATATGGCCAATTGGCTTTTGCATGGCATCTGCACACTGGAACAGGTTGATGCAGCATTGCTAAAAATGGCCGCGAAAGTAGATACACAAAATGCGGGCGATCCGCTCTATACACCTATGGCAGTCGATCCCAAAAATAGCATGGCATTCCAAGCCGCCCGTGAGTTGATATTCAAAGGCACATCGCAACCCTCGGGCTATACCGAGCCATTACTGCATGCTTGGCGATTGAGGTTGAAGGGGCAGCTGAAGGCGAGTTAGAGGCGGGTTAGAGGCCAGTTAAATATTGCTGATTTAGGTTAAGCTGGATATTATCTCCTGCAAAACACCTTATAAAACTACAGCGTCATGCTGAACTTGTTTCGGTATAGCACACGTGCGGTACTATAAGCGACATAAAAGCCATTAACGTCATGCTGAACTTGTTTCACCTTTGATGGCCAACGCGCCACTCTTAACAAAAACGTCATGCTGAACTTGTTTCAGTATAACGCTTTTGATATGCCATGTTATCCTGAAATAAATTCAGGATGACGGATGACGGATGACGGATGACGGATGACGGATGACGGATTCAGGATGACGGATGGCGGATTCAGGATAACAGATTGCGGTTTTAGGATGACAGATGGAAGTTTCATTATAGCGACTAGACGTTTCAGAATGATGAATTGCGTTTAACTATTATAGATGGGTTCGGCGCTACATGTCCAAAATATAGCTATACAGAATGCTGAAATACCAACATCATAGCAATCCATTAATCACAATAATCTCAACTCGCCTCGATAAAGCGTTCCGCATCCAGCGCCGCCATACAGCCCGTACCTGCGCTGGTAACCGCTTGACGATAGATATGATCCATCACATCACCGCACGCAAATACGCCTGGTACGCTGGTTTCAGTCGCCTGTCCTTCCAGGCCAGAGCGCACCTTGATATAGCCGCCTGCCATATCCAAATGCCCCTCAAAAATGCCCGTATTGGGTTTATGACCAATGGCAATAAATACACCATGCAGTTCAATATCCTCGGTTGCGCCTGGATTATCAGCAGCATCTGTGCCTTTAATGCGCATACCTGTTACGCCGCTATCATCGCCCAAAACCTCATCCAATGTGTGGTTCCATTTGATCGTGACCTTGCCTTCTTTTTCTTTGGCGAACAGGCGGTCTTGTAAGATTTTTTCAGCGCGCAGCGTATCACGGCGATGCACCAATGTGACATGGCTTGCGATGTTGGATAGATATAAGGCTTCTTCAACAGCGGTATTGCCGCCGCCAATTACGGATACAGGCTTGTTACGATAGAAAAACCCATCGCATGTTGCGCAGGCCGATACGCCCTTGCCCATAAAGGCGCTCTCGCTGGGCAGACCCAAATATTGCGCACTAGCACCTGTCGCGATAATCACACTATCGGCAGTATAGGATACGCTGCCACCATTAAGCGTGAAGGGACGCTTTGAAAAATCAACGCTTTCAATATGATCGTTAATCATTTCCGTGCCAAAACGCAGTGCATGCTTTTGCATACGGTCCATCAATTCAGGACCAAGCACACCTTGATCATCTCCCGGCCAATTATCTACATCGGTGGTGGTCATTAATTGCCCGCCAACTTCAATGCCAGATATAATGACTGGGCTAAGATTTGCGCGCGCTGCATAAACGGCTGCGCTATAGCCCGCTGGACCACTGCCGATGATGATGACGGGGGCGTGTTTGGTTTCACTCATGAAATTTCCTTATGCGCTCATAGGCGCGTTAATTATGATTACTTAACCCACATAATCATGATTTTCTCTATGTCCATTATTGATAAGCAAAAAATTGTGCATTTCCATAAACACACCACCAAAATAACGATTGCAACGGTGCGAAATTTGAGTAATTGAGCCTATGGTTGCAAATCATTTCCAAAGGAATAGAGAATGGCGAAAATTACCGTAATTAACCGCGCTGGCGACAGAACAGATATTGAAGCTGAAAATGGCTTATCCGTCATGGAAGTTATTCGTGACAATGGTTTTGATGAAATGCTCGCTCTATGCGGTGGTTGTTGTTCATGCGCCACATGCCATGTCCATATTGACCCAAGTTTTAAAGACAAGGTGAGCACTATGGGCGAAGATGAAGATGATTTGCTGGAGAGCAGCGACCACCGCGATGATAATTCGCGCCTCTCCTGCCAGCTCATGGTTAGCGATGATATTGATGGCTTAATCGTAACGCTTGCTGAAGAAGATTAAGATTAATAGGCTATCGCTTCTCAGACAAATGTAACCAAGCCCACAACAGCGCCAGTCATCATGGTTGCGAAATTAGCCGCGCCCCAGCTTTCACGCCTCCATTGGCCAGCGAGATAATGTCCCACATAAATGGCACGCGTAAAATGATGATTGCAAGCGCAAATTGCACCAATAATGCGCCAAAAATCCATTTCCATTGTGACGTGATAACCCTGCGATTATCGGACAATGCTTATGATAATATAATGAGTAGCACAATACCAATCACACCCTGAAAATGTGCTGTCCTTATCCTCGTTTTGCTTGTTCAAAAGCTTCTTCAATTACAGGATAACCATGGCCATCGGGAATACAGAGATACATACCATCATCGCGTTTTTCGGTATAAGTTTTGACCATCGCAGCAGGATATTCAAGTGCATGTTTTTTGGTCGCTTCAAAATCATCAAATTGTGCAAGGCGTTCTAAATTTCGACGGGTCGGGAAAATAATATGCACGGCGTCATCACTCGTCTTTGGGTCTAAGTCGGCACGGCGTAAAACCTCATGCGCACTGGCCCAGAATAATGTGCGATTTTCGGTCGCATCAACCTTGGCCAAATGATTATCTTGCCCCGCATTGACAATATAAAATCGTGTGTCAAAAATACGTTTAATCTCAAACGCAGGAGGCCGCCAGCGCGACCAAGGTGTGAGCGCATCCAAATTGAGCTGCCAGCCAAAGCTATCGCAAATATCGCCAATCGTCTTACTATCATGCAGGGCAGCACGTGCTTGCTCAATCTGATTTTGATCCGACACACCTTCTATGCCCAGCGCCAAACCCGCTTCTTCGAGAGTCTCACGAATGGCACCAATGCGGGCGGCGGCTTCATCGCGTTCTAATCCGCTATCCATCGCATCCGCATAGATATAATCACCTTCATCCACGCGCCCACCAGGAAATACAGCAGCCCCTGCCGCAAATACCATTTTGGCAGAACGCTCGACCATCAATAATTCGGGTGGACCTTCATCCGTATCCCTGAATATGATAAGCGTCGAGGCGGCAATTACATTTTCTTCATTATTTTCCATGGGCAATGTGAAGCATGGCCACCCACAAAATGCTAGCCCCAATGCAATATTTGATTGATAGATTATCCTATAGATGAGAAATATGATTTCTAATCGTCCAAAAAAATTCGCAATATGACCAGAAAATCATAGGCCCTATGGACTCTTATGATAATCATCGGCAAAGACATTTCATGCTAACTCATATCAAGGTGCGCGGGGCGCGCGAACATAATCTAAAAGGCGTGGACATTGACCTACCGCGCGATACATTAATCGTAATCACGGGGCTATCGGGCAGCGGAAAATCATCGCTCGCCTTTGATACCATCTATGCCGAAGGACAGCGCCGCTATGTCGAATCGCTCTCGGCCTATGCACGCCAATTTTTGGAAATGATGCAAAAGCCCGATGTCGAACATATTGATGGGCTATCGCCTGCTATTTCCATTGAGCAAAAAACGACATCGCGCAATCCGCGTTCGACCGTTGCTACGGTCACCGAGATTTATGATTATATGCGCCTATTATGGGCGCGTGTGGGCGTGCCTTATTCTCCCGCAACGGGCAAGCCTATCACCGCACAAACTATCAGCATGATGGTCGATCGTGTGATGCAGTTACCTAAGGGAACGCGGGCCTATTTGCTGGCCCCAGTGGTGCGCGGCCGCAAAGGTGAATATCGCAAAGAATTGCTCGAGTGGCAAAAAGCAGGTTTCACGCGAGTGCGCGTCGATGGCGAATTTTACGACATAGAAGATACGCCCAAGCTCGATAAAAAATATAAGCATGATATTGAAGTGGTGGTCGATCGTATTGCGGTGAAAGCTGATATAGAAACACGGCTCGCCGATAGTTTTGAAACCGCACTCAAACTTACCGAGGGACTGGCCTATATTGATTTAGCCGATACCACAGTTGCCGAGGCCATGGGTGATAAGGGCGAAAGCATATCAAGCGATGGCGGCGCTATGAAAGGTGCAGGCGTTCCCGACAATCGCATCATCTTTTCAGAGAAATTTGCCTGTCCTGTCTCTGGTTTCACCATCGAAGAAATTGCACCGCGGCTATTCTCTTTCAACGCCCCACAAGGTGCCTGCCCCACCTGTGACGGATTGGGTGAAAAGCTCGAGTTTGACCGTGATCTGGTGGTCCCCAATCATAATCTATCGCTCAAAGAAGGCGCAATATTCCCATGGGCCAAATCTAACCCGCCCAGCCCCTATTATCTGCAAGTTTTGGGTTCATTGGCAAAGGCCTATGATTTTAGCCTCACGACAAAATGGCGCGATCTTGAAAAAGACCAGCAAGACATCATCCTAACAGGCACGGGCGGCATGCCCGTAGAGCTAACCTTTAAAGATGGCCGTAAGAATTATACCGTCACCAAAGCCTTTGAGGGCGTGTTGGGCAATTTGCAACGCCGCCTGCTGCAAACCGAGAGCAATTGGATGCGCGATGAGCTGTCCAAATATCAAGCCGCCCATCCGTGCGAAACCTGCGGCGGCAAACGCCTTAAACCTGAAGCACTCAGCGTGAAACTTGCAAACACCGACATATCAAGCGTCACCCAATTATCCGTTCTTGATGCTGTCGCATGGTTTGACGCCCTGCCCGCAACGCTCAATGAGCAGCAATTGCAAATCGCCACTCCCATTCTCAAAGAAATTGTTGAGCGTATTGGTTTCCTCAACAATGTTGGGTTGGATTATCTCAACCTCAACCGTACATCGGGCACATTATCGGGCGGCGAGAGCCAACGCATCCGTCTCGCCAGTCAGATCGGCAGCGGCCTATCGGGCGTACTTTATGTGCTGGACGAACCCAGCATCGGCTTGCACCAACGCGATAATGATCGCTTGCTTGCCACGCTTAAACGCTTGCGTGATTTGGGCAATACGGTGATTGTGGTCGAGCATGACGAAGATGCGATTAAGACCGCAGATTATATTGTTGATCTTGGCCCAGGTGCAGGCGTGCATGGCGGCGAAGTGGTGGCACAAGGCACACTCAAGCAAATCCTCAAAGCCAAAAAATCGCTCACTGCCGATTATCTGACGGGTAAACGTGAAATTGCCATCCCCGAGAAACGCCGCAAGGGCAATGGTAAAAAGCTCACCGTCAAAGGCGCATCGGCCAATAACCTCAAAAGCGTGACGGGCAGCATTCCGCTGGGTACTTTTGCCTGTATCACGGGCGTATCGGGCAGCGGTAAATCAAGCTTCACCGTCGATACCCTCTATGCCGCTGCTGCCCGCGAACTCAATGGCGCACGTATCACCACGGGCAAGCATGATAAAATCAGCGGGCTTGAGCATCTCGACAAAGTGATTGAGATTGATCAATCCCCCATTGGCCGCACCCCGCGTTCCAACCCCGCCACCTATACGGGTGCTTTCACCAATATTAGAGACTGGTTTGCAGGGCTACCCGAATCCCAAGCGCGCGGCTATAAACCGGGCCGCTTTAGCTTTAACGTTAAGGGTGGTCGCTGCGAGGCGTGCAAAGGCGATGGCGTTATCAAAATTGAGATGCATTTTCTACCCGATGTTTATGTGACGTGCGAACAGTGCAAGGGTAAGCGTTACAACCGCGAGACATTAGAGGTGAAATGGAAGGGCCATTCGATCGCCGATATTCTCGACATGACGATTGAGGATGCGGTTGAATTTTACAAAGCCGTGCCTTCTATTCGCGCCAAGATGGAAATGCTCTATGAGGTTGGCCTTGGCTATATCAAGGTCGGTCAGCAAGCCACCACCCTATCAGGCGGCGAGGCACAGCGTGTCAAACTGGCCAAGGAACTCTCGAAACGCTCCACGGGGCAAACGCTCTATATTTTGGATGAACCGACCACGGGGCTGCATTTTGAAGATGTACGCAAACTGCTCGAAGTGCTGCACCGCTTGGTCGAACAAGGCAATAGCGTGGTGGTGATTGAACATAATTTAGATGTTATCAAAACCGCCGATCATATCCTTGATTTAGGACCGCTCGGCGGGGTGAATGGCGGCGAGATTATCGCGGCAGGAACGCCCGAGCAAGTCGCCAAAACCAAAGGCAGCTATACGGGCGAATATTTGAGAGATATTTTATCCTGAAACGAGTTCAGGATGACGGTGAGATAGGATGACGTGGAGAGTTCAGAATGACGATAGGTGAGTATAGGATGACACACCAAAGGCGTCATGCTGAATTTATTTCAGCATAACCCACAATAATAAGCCCACTCATAACCAATATTCGTCATGCTGAATTTAGTTCAGTATAGCCCGCAATAATAAGACCGCTCATAACCAATATTCGTCATGCTGAATTTAGTTCAGCATCTCAATTTATCACAACAAATATTCTCCTGTCATCCTGAAATAAATTCAGGATGACAGTGTAGTATAGCAAATCACTCTACATATTGCGTCACAATTTTAAGTTTAGCAAATTCAACCATAAACTCCTCCATCTTTATTAAGCCGCTGCAGGGTCTGGCACCTAAAGGTAAAGACTCTCCTTGGGCAAAGTTTCGCGCTATTATTACAGCAGCTAATGTCGGAACAAAAGGACCATGATTTGCGTCAGCCTCTAATATCCATCTTGATGTAATCGGCTGTGATTTACCGTCAATCCCATCGACATATACATCCATAGCTCCTTTATCGCTGCCAAATGGCAATAACTTTATCGCCATCCATAATAATAAACGAGCATATGGACGTAGCGAACTTATCCATTTCCAACGAACAAAATAGGATAAGGATAACAACCCCAAATGCATTATACTCAGCTCCATCCCCGCGAAAAATTCGGCAGAGTTATTTGGCTTATAACGCATCACTAATAAATCTTGCTCAGGCGTATTGCATGCACTCGCCCAACGTTTGCCAATATGCGGAAATTCAACCCTATGCGTCTTTCCCCAACCATAGATATTTTGCCATGTACCATTACGAAATACCCGTATAGGTGTACCTACATAAGTTAAAATCGCTTCAACAACAGACAAGCCTCTAGGGGCTTTATTACCTGGATATATTCCAATCTTAATATTGTCTATTCGTTGCCAATCGGCAACAATATCATCAATCACTGCATGTGATAGAGCAGGTATCGAACTTGCACCACAGATAATTGCTACACCTGATTCTTTAGCAATAATATCAAATCGTGATATATTATTTATAAATTCTCTGCCATCCGATAAATCAACATAATGACATTCAGCAGCTAGTGCAGCTTCAATCACCATAGTATGAGATGACTGAAAAGGTCCCGCAGCGTCTATCACCATATCAAATGACTTCAAATCAGCCGCAACAATATTATCACGATCAATAGTCATCACTTTAATATTTGCAGGCATATTATGTGCGAGAGCCTCTAGCTTATCTAAACTCCGGCCAGCCAATGTCAGTATAATATTATGCTCTTCAGACAATTGTTGCGAAATACGGCTGCCAAAAACGCCACTTGCTCCAATTAACAAGATACGTTTATATTCATCCGTCATGGAATCTCACTTTTTGATAGAGCAATTCTCCCAATAATGGATGATTTAAACTAAGCGTAAAATCAAATGCACCACCTCCCTTATCGATATGACATACTTTTGTTTTACCAGGGCAAATCCAGTGTGGTAACATTATCCGATATTTACCTAGATCCCAGAAATAATGATCACTAGTAAAACGCAATCCATTATCTATCACATCAACTTTCAGCGCCATACCAATACCAAGTCCAATATGTTCCTCAAGACCTGTTTTACCAGTAAAACGTTTCGCACTATTAATCGTTTGTGGAAAACCATCTCGGTTATGATAGGTGCGTGTCCAGATCTGCCCACCTGCAATAGGGTCTTCTGCTACAGCAACCACGGCAGGTGTATTCATATCATTCTTGACAGGTAAAGGTGCCGCAATAAACCGCAGAATTTGCGCCAAACACCATCCAACTTTACTAAAACGAGTTTCACTTATAATACCGCGATATAGCGCCACTTGACCATTACTAAGCCTCTTACTAAAACGCTTTTGTACAAGCTTTGGTAGAGTATTCCAATCGCTTCGAGCCAACAAATTACGGAACCGAAAATCATAAAGATTATATTGTACCCGTTGCTTAGCATCATTATCATTAGAAATATGCGCACTTTGATAAAGGTTATTAATTTTCATTGCACATACTCCTTTTTAAAATTTATTCTTTATTCTTACGTCCCAAAAATCGTGTCACACCATCACCCATTTTAATAAGACGCATCAAAACAGGTTTTGGCACTCGAATCATTTGATCGTGCCAACGGCTCATTGTGTTGACAAAATCAAGCATTGCCTCAAGTCGCTCTTTAGCCACAGGAGAGATATTTTTATCGTCTTTGGCTGTTGCTACGCAATTGTTTAGGGCTGCTTGTGCAGGGTCAATCTCTCTTGCTTTACGCCCTTCTGCAATGCGCGTTACCATTTCCCAGATATCGGTCTCGGCTGCATAATAATCGCGTCGATCTCCTAAAATAGGTACGCGATGTATTAACCGCCAACCAATTAATTCCTTTAAACTATTAGAAACGTTAGAACGCGCCATATTCAACCTCTCAGCAATGTCTTCTGCGGTTAAGGCATTTTCTGACAAATATAGTAAAGCGTGGATCTGTGCGACAGAACGGTTCACGCCCCACTGCCCACCAAGGTCACCCCAGTGTAAAATAAAAGTCCCCATAGCTAGGGGTATAGAATCATTATTTTTCGTAATTTCTGTCATAACAGAAATATCTGACAAAAAAGTTTAATTGTCAAGATATAAATATATCCCCCTTCCCTTATCTGTAAACATGTCCTAATACTCGCAGTGCAGTGAGCAACTTCTCATTGTGGGGCCTTCAAAACCTCTAATGCAAGCACCGGCCAGAGAATTACACTCTGTCCGGGTGGCTATCACGCATGTCCAGGGCTTGCCTAAAGGTGTTAGCGCTCCGTGCTTGCGTGGGGTTTTGAACACCCGGCTTTGACCGCCTCAATGGTCCAAATGTCGGATACGCCTCTTGATTAAGGAGGCGGATATGCGCAGATGCGATAAAGACGATAATCAAAAATATAAGCGTTCAACTAGCCCTTGGATCACCATGGAAGCTTGGTTCATAGGGCTGATATTTTATGCGCCGTTGCTGCTGCATATTCTGTCTGGGTTTTGAAATATTGAACTGTAATATATTATGTGATCCTGAAACAAGTTCAGGATGACGGTGCGGGCTTTAGGATGACGGTTGGGGGTAGGATGGCGGTGGTAGGGAGTAGAATAACGGTTGAGGGTAGGATGACGGCGGTGGAGTGTAGAATAACGGCTGGGGTTAGGATAGATATCAAAGTTAAGATGATGAATTGGAAGTATTAATGGAGTGGTTTAGGGTGACGAAGGTGAAGCTTTAGGGAGAAGGCTTTAACGCGGGATTAGATTGACGAGAGGCGTAATATTGGCAATTCCCATTACCTAGCTTATATGATAGCAAGCCCTTAAGGGGAGAGTTTATGAAGACTATTTTGGGTAATATTGCATGTTTGGCGATGGCGATATTCACCGCACAATATAGCGCCCAAGCGCAAACGCAATGGGATGGCATATCCAAGAAAAATACAGATGATATTGTCACGCTACGAACAGGCAAAGCACCCGATGACATATTGCTCAATGGTGAAAGCGCTACCATCTTCGCACAAGACCCGACCACGATCCGCATCTTAATCCCCGCAGACAAAAGCGGTATATCATGCGTCAATACTTATATCGTCAAATATAAAGGTGAAAAGGCGGGGCAATTAATCGCTAATCATTGTCATGGCGATACTGTTTTCGATGTTTTGCCTGGCGAAATCTCGCAGAGCCTTGTCAGCAAAGATGATGCAGACACGCCAGAAGGGACTGGCACAGATAATATTCTGCCTGAGGCTAAGCCTGTTCAGGGTAATGAAAACAGCGAAACAGAGGATGAAGAACAGCAAAATGGCAATAGACGACCTTCTATGGTGGTGAAGCCCATAGTGTGGAATAATAATCAGTTCAACACATTGGACAGCGCCTTAACATGGCAGGCAGGCGGTGAACGCGATCCTTTCTTATTGCTTGCTATTCCTGAAACGGATGCTTTTTTCTGGATTGGTGGCTGCAAAAATGGCCGTATCACAAATTATATTCAATCGGTAAATGGAGAAGAAGAAATTGGCAGCAAGACGCCTATTTTCTTTGGTACGGATAAGCAATCTCCTATGCGTTATAGCGCGAGCATCGCGCCGCTTCCCTTTGGCGAAGGTAATGACCCAACGGTTCTATTGTCTTTGGCTATGAATGACCCTTTATTTGGTCATATGGCATCTGATAATTGGCTCTATGTGATTAAAGGTTTGGGTGAGAATCAGATCAGAACGCGTATATCATTATCAGGCAGCGCCAAGGCAATACGTGCTTTTCAACAAGGGTGCGCGGCGCAAATATCGCAAAATTCACCCGCTAATTAATCACGTTAATCAGTAACAAATCGATACTAGTATAAGCTATCACCCAATTATATTAGCGCACAAAAGTGCCCAGCAAATAGGGAGATTCACTGGGCAATAATTTGTTGGCACATATTGTACCTCGGGTAGCAGATATCAGAATATGCTTAAATTTATTTTGGATGCGTGACCTTCATCACATTGCTTATTTTATATTTATCCAGAGACCGCCAACATTAATTGAGCGCAGATAATTGCGCCATATGTCCCCAAGGCATAACCAAGCACAGCCAGCAATACACCCACTGGGGCGAGTGAGGGATGAAAGGCGCCAGCGACAACGGGCGCTGATGCTGCGCCGCCAACGCTTGCTTTGCTGCCTACTGCAATAAAGAAGAAAGGCGCACGGATAAATTTAGCCACGGTGAATAAGATAATCGTGTGGATAAGCATCCAGATTAGACCAATGATGAAAAAAGATGGAATATCGGCAATTTGGAAAATATTCATCTTAGTACCAATAACCGCAACGAGCAGGAATATGAACACAGTACCAAATTTGGATGCGCCAACACCTTCTAATTCGCGTGCTCTGGTGAAGCTAGCAGCAAGACCAATAGTGGTAGCGAGCACAACCACCCAAAAGAAATTGTTGGTGAGGATAGAGCCTTGAGCAAAGCTCACCCCTTCAAAGAAGGTAACCAAGAACCCGCCAAGTAAATGCGATAAACCGACAGCAGCAAAACAAATACCCATCAGTATGATAATATCATTCGATGTCGCTTTACGCTCAACCGAGGCGCTATAATCAGCCATTTTCTCTTGTAATGTTATGATCGCGCTTGTGTCCGCCTTTAACCAACGATCTATCGGAGCAGGATTGCCCGCTCCATAGAGAAGAAATGCCATCCAGATATTAGCAACAATAATATCAACCGCCACCATAGCCGCATAATTAGATGGATTATATTGATAGATTTCAAGCATTGCAGTTTGGTTTGCACCGCCGCCAATCCAACTACCTGCCAGTGTAGCAAGGCCGCGCCATGCTGCATCATTGCCGCTTCCTAACACGCTAGGATCAAAAGTGGCCACTATATATAATGCTATTGGCCCACCTATGATGATGCCAAAAACAGCCGTAAGAAACATGATAATCGCTTTAGAACCAAGCCCCATTATTGCCTTTAAATCGATACTAAGCGTGAGCAGAACCAAGCTTGCTGGTAGAAAATAATCTTTTGCAATGGTCCAAAGATTATTCTCACCTATGATACCAAAACTCGCAAGCAATGAAGGAATGAGATAGCACATTAATATAATAGGCACGAAGCGGTAGAATTTATCCCAAAAACCACCCAAGCTGCGTGTATAAAAAATAGCCGCTAAAACCGCGAATAATATCCCAAATATCACCACATCATTTTCTATCATCGCTCTATTGCCTCTTGCTTAAAAAGATATTGCTATGTTGCATCAAACAAGTGAACGAGCAAGCAGAAGATAGCAAGGTTAGACTGTCTACGTTTTATTATGCACATTTGTTTCAATCACCTTGGAGCATAGCTTCAATATATAAATACTGAAAAACCTATATATCTAGCGATTGCATTATCTATACCATTCACAATTAATGCAAACGCCAGAACAATTATTGACTCAAACAAATCTAAGTGTATTACTAATACAATACAGTAATCATAATTTATCATTAAACCCCATGGATCAATAAAATAAATGAAACATATATTAGTTATAATTATTTGTATTTGTGCTGCTTCTTGTTCAAAAAATTCTTACGAAGAACCGATTGATACGTCTCTCGATCAGGCGCTTGCCGCAAAAATTGATAATTATATGATGTCGGGGGTAGAGAAAGGTTATGCTGGAACCATATTAATCGCAAAGGACGGTAAAATTATCCTAAGCAAAGGCTATGGCCTTGCAAACAGAGAAAATAATATTGTTAACACACCCGATACAATTTTTGATATTGGTTCGAATGCTAAGCAATTTACCGCTGCCGCTATTATGAAACTAGTAGATCAGAAAAAATTATCAACAACTGATAGGTTGGAGCAGTTTTTTGACAATGTACCAGATGATAAAAAGTACATCACTGTCCATCAATTATTAACTCACACCTCGGGTTTCGACCATGGCTTTGGTGGTGATTTCGATGGTACTACCAAAGACCAATTCCTGAAGAAAGCTTTTGCTAGTGAATTAATCTTTAAACCTGGAGAGCGCAGTAAATACTCTAATGCTGGTTTTAGCGTACTCGCAGCGATCATTGAAAATGTGTCCAGCATGAATTATGAGACTTATCTTAGTAAAAATATTTTCAAACCTGCTGGGTTAAATCATACTGGCTATCTTATACCTGATTGGGCGGACCAACCCTTTGCCCATCAATATTGGCATGGGGCCATACCCCGAGGCACAACGGTAAATCGCTATATTAAAGACGGCAGTGTGTCATGGAATCTCGTTGGTAATGGTGGTCTACTTGCTACATCAACTGACCTCTATAATTGGCTTGAAGCACTAAAAACAGACAAAATTCTATCAAAAACTGCTCGAGATCAGCTATTTAATCATCATGCAGCGATTACCACTCAATCTGACCGCTATTACGGTTATGGCTGGGGCGTGCAGACTGGTTATGAAGGTAAAACCTTGATCACTCACAATGGAGGAAATGGCATATATTATTCGGGTATTGCTTGGTATCCAGAAGGTGATGTAACTATCCTATTTTCAAGCAATACATCTACGACTGAATGGCCAACTTATCAAATACATCGGATGATTTTTGAACCAGACTATAAGCCAAGAGCTTTTAAAGCCCCTTCTCATCAGTTGGTATATGAATATGTGCAATCTAACTCTATTGAGAGCATCGCAGAGCTACCAGAATACTTTAAAAAAGAAACAGGTAAACCAATAAAGGATCAGTCTTTATTAAATCAGGTCGGCATAGCGTTTGAGGAAGACGAGCAGTATGAAACCTCTATCGCCCTATTCAAGCTCAACATTAAATTATTCCCAGACCAAGGTAATTTGTGGGAGAGCTTAGGTGAAGGTTATTTGGCTAAAGGTGACAAAGTACAAGCCAGTACCAGCTATCAAAAATCACTAACTCTCGCACCAGATAAAGACTGTTTTTGGTGCGCCAATGCCAAGCGGCAGTTGGCCACATTGAACAGCAGATAAGTTCTTAATCGTCAAAAATAGATAATTTGTTGTAAGCAAAGTTTAAGTGCAACAAAATAACGGACAATCGCATCGGTAGGAAACGACTATTCCTCAAAAATACTTGATGTTGTAAATTTGAGAAAAAGTGGTGCCCGAGGGCGGATTCGAACCACCGACACAGCGATTTTCAGTCGCTTGCTCTACCAACTGAGCTACTCGGGCGCCCTATTATGTGTTAGCAACATAATAGATAAGAAGCGCAGCCTATAAGCAAGCGCATAGCACATTGTCTAGCCCCTAAATCAATCTTCTGAATTATTATTTTTAATTATCTCTTCTTCGGCAGGCGGTCCCGCAACGCGATAACCATCTCCCAGCCATTTCAGCAGGTCTCTATCTTTGCAACCCGCGCTGCAAAATGGGCGATGTTCACGCGTTGAAATATTATTGCAAATCGGGCATTTCTCTTTGGTTTTGGTCATAATGTAACAGCCCTATTTTATGCGATATTCTTAGCGGGTGTAATGATATTATTATCTATGGAATATTGCTCATCCTCTATCAATGTCCAATTGCGCCCTGTGCGTTGCGACAATTGATTGAGCCAATCATATTGCCTCAGCGCAGCGATTATATGTGGATGCGCTATAATGCTCATTTCACCTGAAACGGTCTCTGGATGATTACATGTCAATTCAGCACGGCGCAGTATATCCAATGCCACATTTAAAATTTTATCATGTCCCAATATCGCCAATAGCGATGGCCATTTATTCTTCATGACTATTTGCATAAAACCAAATCCATTAATTGCAGTCCGCTCGCAAGGTCGCTCCATAGATTGATCAAATATAGTAGCAACTTTATGCCGCTCCTCTTTCTTTTC
The DNA here is from genome assembly GCA_947501885.1 of uncultured Sphingorhabdus sp. Taxonomy (GTDB): domain Bacteria; phylum Pseudomonadota; class Alphaproteobacteria; order Sphingomonadales; family Sphingomonadaceae; genus Sphingorhabdus_B. The sequence goes on from CANMXN010000001.1 coordinate 832,897, forward strand.
AATAGTAGGGAAGTCAATACCCACCATCCCTTGAAGATCAAACAGAGTAATCACATCTGCGCAAGCTTTAGCGGCCTGTTGTGACAATATGACAGCATCATCATCGCCATCCACATCAATCATCGTCATCGCGGCGCTTTGATCAATAATCAAACTTCCGTTAGCAAAGTCATAAAGACCTCGCTCTGCCTGCTCACAGGCCTCATACCAACCATGATCGGATAATGTATCACCTTGATACGGCAAACATGTTTTAACGGTAATATTTGAGCTATTAATATTATCCCTTAAAGAAGGAGCATTTTGGGGAGTATTACCATCAATATATTCCGCAATAGCAGGCTTCACGCGGGTGCGTTCCCATATTCTCTCACGCACTATTTGTACAAAAAGCGATTGCCCCTCACTATATCCTGCAGGCCACTTTTTCAAAACAGCTTCTTCGTCGCTATTCAATAGGATGAAACCGCCTGATTTATGCTTTTTGAGCAATTTGGCTTCCTTGATATCGCCAAACCGTGGCCCTATGAATGGTCCAAAATTGCGTTCTATTCGAATTTTTGTGATAATACCCTTATCAATCAAAGCCGCTCGGTTTTCACCAATGCCTTCTTCATATAACCACTCAGCCAACGGGATAACCTGCATTTTTTAGCAATATACGGCTTTCATAAAGCGGTAAGCCTATTGTGCCACTATGCGAGCCTTGCATCCAACCTATCAGTGCCTCCGCACGCCCTTGAATAGCGTAACCGCCCGCTTTGCCAATACCTTCGCCGCTATCAATATAGGATTCTATCTCATCAGCGTGCAGGCACTTAAATTTGATCGCTGAAACACTTAACTTGCTCTGCACATTACCATCACGATCAATCACGCAGACAGCACTATAAACATTATGCCGACGCCCACTTAATAATTCTAAAAAGCCGCGCTGCATCTGTTCATTCTCGGCTTGTGGCAATATACGCCGTCCTACAACCACAGTTGTATCACCCGCAATGACAATTTCATCATCACCGCGCGCAATTGCCGCTGCTTTTTCTTGCGCCATGCGCAGCGCATAGACGCGGCCGATCTCACCTTTATATGGGTTTTCATCAATATCAGGAGAATTTATACGGTCGGGTGTAACACCAATACGCGCTAGCAAATCTCTTCGTCTAGGGCTGGAGGAACCAAGAACCAATTTGGGTGTTGGCATATCCAAGCCTTATTTAAAGCGATATGTTATGCGGCCTTTGGTCAGATCATAAGGTGTTAATTCCACCAATACTTCGTCACCTACCAAAACACGGATCCTATTTTTGCGCATTTTACCAGCAGTATGACCCAGCACTTCATGGCCATTTTCTAATTCCACACGGAACATAGCATTGGGCAATAATTCACGAATTGTGCCCCGCATCTCCAATAATTCTTCTTTTGCCATTCGGCCCCTTAAATCTTTATTATGTTAATATCATCGCGCTTTACAGATAAATATCACAAAAGGAAAGAACCCTTTGTCATTAAGGTGCTAGAAAGTATGATATATGATCGAATAGCAATATGCACATATATGAAGCTCCGCCAGAGTATATTTGACGGAGCTATATATTTCAAAGACATATCTTTATTATTTAGATGCTAATGAAGAACCAACTCCAGTTGATCGAATAGCAATCGGTTTTTGTTTGTCTGGATCACTATCAATATAGGCTGGATTAAAGCGCTGTGCCCATTTTCCTGCCTCATCTAACCATTCGATATGAACATCTTCATAAGGCAGATTATGCGTTCCATCCTCTTGAACTATATATTTATAATCTTGCCCTTCGACTTTACCAGATTTTTTAAGGTTGGAGACCAATATCCGTGATTGCTCCATCGGTATCCGTGCATCTTCCTTTGCTGCTACTATCAAAATAGGAGCCCAAGGACCATCCGTATGCCGGGCCGTTGATATTGAAATAAGGTCATCAGCTGTTGCCTGGAAGTTTGCCCCGAAAGAACCAAATTGCCTCGTATCAAAAGACTTCATTTTTGGAAAATCATAGATACCAGCACCCGCTATCGCACATTTCCATAGATCAGGATCGCGCTGTGCGCCTCTCCCAGCAGCATAACCACCATATGACCAACCCATAATACAAGCTCGGTTTGAATCAATCAGACCTATCTTGGCAAACCAAGCCACAGCATCATTCAAATCATCTTGCATACGATGGCCATAACCATTGGGCTTTCGGCCTTCCTTGACAAATTCTGGCCCATAACCGCCCGAACCGCGATAATTAGGTTGAATAACTACATAACCTTGTTCCGCCATTGATTGCGCCCATTGGTCAAAACGAACGGAGTCTGTAACACCAAACGGTCCACCATGCGGCATGACAATCACTGGCAAATTTTTACGATGTGTGCGGTGGCGGGGATAAGTAATGATGGCTTGAATTTTCATACCATCGCTGGCCTTATAATCCACAGCTTCGACTGGGTTTAACTCTGTATTTTTTAAAATACTATTTTCATACCCAAGCAACTTAAACTTAACTGTATTATCGTTGTAATAATAATAAGTATCTCTCTGAGACGGCTTTGCAACTGCAATAATCATATGCTTTGCATCTTCACTTCTCGATATTATAGTTGTATTATTCTTGCCAAAATTATGCGTAAATAATGCCTCAATCTCTCTGGCGGTTTGGTCAATATATTTCACATAATTACGGCCATTAAATAATCTATAGCCAATTATATCATTATTAGTAACATTGGGTATAACGCCCCTTACATCATAGCCTTCGGTACCATAAACTTTCTCTAGTAATTCTTGCGTAGCCAAATTAACTTTATAAACAGCAGCATATCCCTCATGATTGGATAGCGTGTAAGCCATGTCAGGCTCATCTAGGAAAAGAATTGGTGTTAGAGACCCAGTAGTAAAGCTCTCATCTTTGACTTTGGAAATAGCTTTCATAGGACCTTTATCAGATGAGCGATAAAGTGTTTTAGCTGTTCCTCCTCTTGAATTACCAACTCCTCCGCGTAAAAAACCATTATGATCTGCAAACCAGCTATCAACATCAGCGTTTACATTTTGTACGTTCGAATACTTCCCACTTTTAACATCTATGTTTATAACTTCATTTAGCCTTGAATCAAGTTCTTGGCGTTGCACCATTATTTCTTCTTTTTCATGGTCTATATGAAGAATGTTGCTGGCGTTTCCTAGTGCTCCTTGCCATGCTAATGGGCGAGGTTTTCCACCTTTTGTGTCATAAGCAATTAAACGTGATATTATCCCGACACGACCATCAAATACTCTATCAAGGCCTGTCGCGGAAACGACAATTGTTTCATTCCCAACCCATCTCCAAGCAAATATCTCTCTATCGCCAACGTCTCTAATAACCCCTGCCTTAGCTATGATATTTGGCCTTGCTCCTTTTTTTTGAATGTCTAGCCAAGCAATATAATTTTCACCATTATTAGCCAATTGGAACACAATTTTTGAGCCATCTGGCGATAATCTAGGAGCATTAAAATTTGAATGCCTTCCAAAAACTTCGGTCGCAACACGTCCATTCTTAGCATCTGTAACAACTATTGGTTGGTTTTGAGCTTGAAGAGACGACGCCGTTGGAATGAGCATCATTGATGATACGGTCAATAAAGCAATGATATATTTTTTCATATTATACTCCTGAATAATCCTGAGTTTATTTATGAATGTATCATAACAATTTTCTATATCAAGGCACAGAAACAATTTATTCCTTATTTTAAATATATAGGCTCCTTAAATATTAACAGAATAACAAGAGTATTGCTACCGTAGCATGGAAAGACCCGCCAGATATTCATCCAGCGGGCCTTTCTTTTATTAATGTATATTATTTATACAGCGCCATGCGCCAAAGCAGCCAATAGAAGCAAAGCCACAATATTGGTGATTTTAATCATAGGGTTAACCGCAGGGCCAGCCGTATCTTTATACGGATCGCCCACAGTATCGCCTGTCACAGCCGCTTTATGCGCCTCTGACCCTTTACCGCCATGATTGCCATCTTCGATATATTTCTTGGCATTATCCCAAGCACCGCCGCCTGCTGTCATCGACAGAGCAACGAATAGACCAGAGACAATCACACCAAGCAATAACGCACCAAGAGCCGCAAAGCCCTGCGCCTGATCACCGGAAGCCCAGTAAATCGCGAAATAAACCACGACAGGCGCAAGGACGGGAAGCAAGGATGGAATAATCATTTCCTTAATCGCGGCCTTGGTGACCAAATCAACGGTACGCGCATAATCAGGACGAGATGACCCATCCATAATGCCTTTATCGGCTGCAAATTGTGCACGGACGTCTTTTACAACGTCACCCGCTGCACGGCCAACGGCCGTCATACCCATCGCCCCAAAGAGATAGGGTAATAATGCACCCAATAACAAACCAACAATCACATAGGGGTTTTCCAAGCTAAAATCGACTGTCAGGTTCGGGAAGAACTCTTTCAGATCGATTGTATAGGCCGAGAATAGCACCAATGCTGCCAATCCCGCGCTGCCAATAGCATAGCCTTTGGTCACTGCTTTTGTAGTATTGCCAACTGCATCAAGCGCATCGGTTTTTTCACGAACGCTCTCGTCTAGGCCAGCCATTTCAGCAATGCCGCCCGCATTATCGGTAACAGGCCCATAAGCATCAAGCGCCACGACCATACCCGCCAAAGCAAGCATAGCAGTAGCCGCAAAAGCAATGCCGATCAAACCAGCCAATTGATAGGCCGCGATAATGCCGATAACGATTACTAAGGTTGGAAGCGCGGTTGATTCAAGGCTAATAGCTAGACCTTGAATAACGTTAGTACCATGTCCCGTTTCTGATGATTTGGCGATAGAACGCACGGGACGATATTCTGTGCCCGTATAATATTCGGTAATCCAAATGATAATGCCTGTGACAGCCAGACCAACAAGCGAACAATAGAATAAAGCGCGCCCTGTAAAGCCGCCCTCACCCGATAAATCACCGCCAATGAGTGCGTTCATATCACCAAGCGCATATTGCGTGGCAAACCAAATGGCGGGAATAGACAAAATAGCCGTAACCAAAAAGCCTTTATACAAAGCACCCATGATGGACCCAGATTTTCCAAGACGCACAAAATATGTACCAATGATAGAAGTGATAATGCAAACACCGCCAATAAGAAGCGGTAAGCTCATTAATGGGGTAAGCAAATCACCTGCACTGCTGCCAAGCAGAAGCGCGATTAAAACCATTGTAGCACCAACAGTCACCACATAAGTTTCAAACAAGTCAGCGGCCATACCAGCACAATCACCAACATTATCACCAACATTATCAGCAATAGTTGCTGGGTTACGCGGATCATCCTCTGGGATACCAGCTTCAACCTTACCCACCAAATCAGCACCAACGTCAGCGGCTTTGGTAAAGATACCGCCGCCCAAACGGGCAAAGATAGAAATAAGCGATGCGCCAAATGCTAATGCTACTAATGCATCAATAACGGGGCGGCTATCAGGAGCTGCACCGCCAATTTCGGTCAAATACCAAAAGAAACCTGCGATAGCGAGCAATGCCAATCCCGCAACCAGCATCCCCGTAACCGCACCTGCGCGGAAAGCAACGGTTAAACCTTGTTGCAGGCCTTCACTGGCAGCTTGGGCGGTACGAACATTGGAACGCACCGAGATATTCATGCCGATATAGCCAGCAACGCCCGATAAAACCGCACCGATAATAAAACCAATAGTGGAATTTAAGCCCAAAAATACAAATACCAAAATAGCGACGACAACGCCCACGATTCCGATCGTGCGATATTGACGTCCTAGATAGGCTTGAGCGCCTTCTTGAATAGCGCCAGCAATTTCTTGCATTTTCTCATTACCAGCCGATGCGCTCAGCACCTGCCTACTTGTGACAAAACCGTATAATACAGCAATGGCACCGCAAATTATTGCGATTACAACCAATGACATTAAATGCCCCTCCCTTAAATATTATTACTCTTATACCCAAATAGGTATTTCTCCGCTGGCCGGTATAAGGCGGCTTTTATGGGCTTTGCAAGATGTAAAGCGGCCTATAAGATAAATAATTGTTTATAAGCTCAATCTCAATGTTGATAACCTATAGAAGAAGGCAATGCGATACTGTCTCCATGATGGGTCAATTGCACTCCATTCCCTTGCGTAAATTCACCAATGGCTATTGTCTCAGAAGGTATATCAGCATCTCTATCGGCCGAAAATAACAATACATAATCATCGCCCCATGATGATGCTTTTAGTATCGCATCACGGTCCCAACCTATATGTTCGATATAGTCTTTACTCAGCGGAATATTATCCAACTCGATAACAGCACGTAACTGGCTAGCATCCGCCATGCGCTGCGTATCGATTAATAAACCATCAGATACATCCATCATCGCATGAACATTGGACGCAATCCTTTGCCCCAGAGACAAATGGGGTATAGGCCGATTATAAACCATCACCAGAGGATTATTGTCATCATAGCTACCAGAGCTAACCATCTCATAGCCTGCATAAGCATCACCAACAGGGCCAGAGAGATAGAGTATATCCCCTGCTTTGGCATCACTACGCGATGGAATATGGCTATGCTGGCTTTGCCCGATAGCAGTGAGCGATAATATGCGTTTTTCCGATGACACCGTATCACCGCCTAATAATGTAACATTATAATGGCTCAATGCATCCTGAAACCCAGCCGCAAATTTACGGTCCCATGCATCATCACTCAGAGTAAATCCCAGCATAACGCCAATAGGGTACGCGCCCTTAGCCGCCAAATCGGATAAATTAACCGCCAATAATTTCCATGCTATATCGGCTGGGTTAGCATCGTTAAAATAATGAACACCTTGCACCATCATGTCTTTGGTGATGATAAGTTGCCTGTCACCAAATGGAATGACCGCTGCATCATCATCTAGGCCGCGCGCACCATCATGCAGCGGTATATTTCTCAACAGATCAATAAATTCACGCTCTCTCAAGGGCATGTTCCATAGCCAGCCTGATCGATGCATTGGCCCGTTTGCTCACATTCGCTTTGGGAGCAAAACCATTAAAACCATGCGGCGCATTAGGGAATATTGCCAATTCTGTTGCAACGCCAGCATCGCTTAGCCTTTGCGCAAATATCTTATTTTCATCCAAGAATAAATCCATATCACCGCACATAATATAGGTTGGCGGTAATCCCGATACATCATCTGCTCGCGCTGCCGCTGCATAGGGGCTTGCACCTTTTTCTTCGGCATATAAAGACCAAGCAAAGAGCGAAACATCTCGATTCCAAATCGACGGCGGAATGTCCATATGCCCCGATGCTGTATCATGCTGATCATCAAGCATAGGATAGAAGAGCAATTGAAAATCAAGAGACGGCCCATTTCTGTCACGGTTTAATAAGGCACTGCTAGCGGCCAATCCGCCGCCCGCGCTTGCTCCTGCTAATGCTATTTTTCTCGGGTTTATATGACGCGCTACATATTCAATCACGCCGCATACATCATGGGCCGCAGCAGGAGAACGATGCTCTGGCGCCATGCGATAATCCACCGATATGACAGGGCAAAGCGCAGCAAAACTCTGCGCCACCAAATCATCAGCATCACCAATGATATAACCACCGCCGTGAAGCCAAATAATGATGCAATCAGGATAGAGCATATCGCGCTGCGCAAATTCTATGACGCGTACATCAGGTTCGCCTTCTAACCCTGTGATATTATATTCTTCTTTTGTCCCATGAAATGGCGGCGCCAATGTTTCAAGATGCTTGCGATACTCGTTAAAAAAAGCGCGAACCGCTGGAATATCGGCTTGCATCATCTGTAATAGATTGGGCGCATCAGCAGGAAAAGCATCGGACAATTGCGGGTCTATTTTTGCAAAAAAATCATGCATATAATGCTTCTCCTTAAAGCTTATTTACGAACCTCTTTGGCAATATTGTCAAGCAGTCCATTGACGAAATGCGCTTCTTTCTGGTCAAAAAATGCATGCGCTACATCGACATATTCGTTAATGACCGCCGCCTTTGGCACATCTTTGCGCGCCAATAGCTCATAACAGCCGCAGCGCAATATTTGCAGCATGGTGGGGTCCAAACGCTCAATTTTCCATTTTTCATTCAAATGAGATGAAATCAGTGTATCAAATTCTGTACGTCTTACATCGACACCGCTTACCACATCATCAAAAAATATCTGATCAGCCTCGGCATATTGTTCATCTTCAATCTCGGCTCCTAGGCGGTGCATATGAAATTCTGATAATAATTTAGCAACGCTAATATCTTCCATATCCATTTGATACAGTGCCTGCACAGCGGCTAGTCTGGCGGCGGAACGGGCTTGCGTTTTGGCTTGCTTGCTCATTTCATTCTTTTCCTTACGCTCAATGCATGGGCAGGCAAACCTTCTGCATCCGCCAATAAAGCCGCCGACGGCCCAATAGCATTAAAATTATTCTCATCCATCGCAATGAAACTGATACGCTTCATAAAATCTAGAACCGACAGTCCCGATGCAAAACGCGCACGCCGTCCCGTGGGCAATACATGGTTGGGTCCAGCGATATAATCACCAATGGCCTCTGGTGTGTGCCGTCCTAAAAACACTGACCCTGCATGCTTGATATGCGCGAATAAAGCCTCAGGATTATCAACTGCCAGCTCCACATGTTCACCCGCGAGACGATTAACCATCGGCATAGCAGATTCCAATGTTTCACATATAATGATCGCGCCATTATCTCTCCAACTTGCACGCGCAACATCAGCGGTACTTAGCGTATCAATGATATTGTCCACCTCAATGGCAACTTTATCAGCGAAATCATCATCATCGGTAAATAATATAGATTGGCTGGTAGGATCATGCTCGGCTTGTGATAAAAGATCTGCTGCAATCCAGCTCGGATCATTTTTACCATCGGCCACCACAATAATCTCACTAGGCCCTGCCACCATATCAATACCAACCGTGCCATAAACTTGGCGCTTAGCTTCGGCCACCCAAGCATTGCCAGGTCCCGTAATCACATCAACGGGCGCAATATTCTCGCACCCATAGGCCAGCGCTGCTATGGCCTGCGCTCCACCAATTCGCCAAATTTCATCGACTCCTGCAATAGCCGCAGCGGCCAACACCGTCTGATTTAGTTCGCCTTTTGGTGTCGGCGTTACCATCACCAAACGCTCAACGCCTGCCACTTTAGCGGGGATAGCATTCATGAATACCGATGATGGATAAGCAGCCCTTCCGCCCGGCACATAAACACCCGCTGCATCCACCGCGTTCCATTTTGCGCCAAGGCGAATATTATCTGCATCCAGATAGTCCCGATCCTCTGGCTTTTGCGCTTCATGATAAGCCGCAATACGTTTGGCCGCCAGTTCGAGTGCATCACGTAATTTAGGGTCTAAACCTTCCAATGCGGTTTGGCATTGCACTTTGCTGATGCTCCACCCTTCCGAAGCAAGATCAAAGCCATCAAATTTTTGTGTTAATGCTGCAATCGCCATATCACCGTCACTGCGCACTTGATCGATGATCGCGCGCACATCGCTACTCACATCTTCATCACTGCCGCGCCCATCATTGACGAGATCATCAAAGACCTGAGCAAAATTCGGGTCAGAAAATTTAAGCCGCTGCATCATCATTCACCAATTTGCGGAAATCTTCTACAATTTTAAGGACGATATTGCTCTGTTTTTTAAAGGCTGCCCGATTAGCAATCAAGCTAGAAGAGATGTGCATAATGACCTCGCTCTCGACAAGGCCATTTTCTTTCAATGTGCGGCCCGATTCCACCAGATCAACAATATGATTGGCAAGGCCCAGTGATGGCGCCAATTCCATAGCCCCGTTTAATTTAACGCATTCAGCCTGTATCCCTTTTGCGGCATAATAGCGGCTCGTAAGATTGGGATATTTGGTCGCCACTCTTATGTGGCTAGGCCTAATTTTATCGACCATATCACTAAAATCAGCAGGCTTTGCAACAGAGAGACGGCATCCACCAATCCCCAAATCAACGGGCGCATATAGCTCGCTATAATCAAATTCTTCGATAACATCGCTGCCAACAACACCGATATGCGCAGCGCCATGTGCAACGAAAGTTGCCACATCAAAAGCACGCACACGAATGATTTTAATATCATCACGATTGGTCGCAAATTGCAAAGCACGGCTTTCTTTGTTAAAAAAATCTACTTCGGGTTCAATTCCCACCGCTTTTAACAGCGGAATTGCATCGCTTAAAATACGCCCTTTCGGGAGTGCAAAGATAATAGGGTCGGCCATAAGGAGCGCTTTACGCGGCTTCATCGCTCTGCGCAACTACAAGATAATTAGGATGATAATTTATGAGCATTTCGGCCCAACAAAAAGAAAAAATTAATGCAGGATATGAACAGCAAATTGCCTATTGCACCGCCAATGATGCACCTCTGACGGCCAGTATTTGCCGCGCTATCATGACTATAGCCGATGAAAGCACGCGCACAGGGGCGCGGATTATGAATTGGAGCGGTGCAGTTATCCCCGAGGCCCTGCCATTGCGCAGTGCAGCGCCCTTTCATGCGCTCTATCAATCGGGCAAGGCTCCTTATCTTGCTGCGCTATATGAAGGAGAAACGAGCAATCAAAAACAGATTAATGGCCTTATCAATAAGGCTTTGCATGAATTTGATGATGAAATCTATCCATGGCTTGATACCCCGCCGCAAACCAACGAGCCTGGGCGTTGCGCAGCATTAATGGGTGGTTTGATGATGTTATCACAGCGGCATAATTTACCAATTGAGATATTAGAAATTGGATCAAGCGCTGGTTTAAACCTCAATATCCACCGCTATGCCTTTGATCTTGGTGGTGTGAGAGTGGGTCCTAGCGACAGTAAAATCCTAATTAAGCCTAAATGGCGCGGCGCAGATACTCCGCCTCCAGTTCAGCCAAATATAGTATCAACCAGAGGTGTTGATCTCTATCCGATGGATTGCAAGGATGAGCGAACCAGCGAGAGGTTAATGGCCTATGTCTGGCCAGAACAAAAATTGCGGCTAGAGCGCACCGCTGCAGCCATAGCAATGGCGCGTAAAAACCCAGTTGATTTATCACAAGGCGATGCTGCCGATTGGATAGAAGAACAATTATCCCAGCCACAAGAAGAAGGCACTGTGCGCGTTTTAATGCACTCTATCGTCTGGCAATATCTGCCAAAAGCAACACAAGAGCGCATCACTATTGCGATGGAAAAGGCAGGCCAAAATGCCGATGATAATAGGCCTTTAGCTTGGGCTGCACTCGAAACCAATCAGAGCATGAAGCAGCATGAACTGAGCATAAGGTCATGGCCTGATCATAGCGATGCGCAAATATTGGGCCATTCCCATGCGCATGGGTTTTGGGTTAATTGGCTATAAGATGTTTATAAACGCATCGGATCAGATATAGTGCGTTCGCTTTGCACCGTACCCGTATTCAGCGTGCTCGCAGGCTCTAGCATCAATATATGGCATTCATCGCTCAGTGATTCTGGGCGATGTTCCACACCATGCGGCACGATAATCATCTCGCCCTCATCTAAATCCACTGCGCGTTCAGCCAGAGGGGCAGCGCACTTATCACGCAATCCCATACGCAACTTGCCCTTAATCACAAGGAATAGCTCATCCTCAATCTCATGATGGTGCCAATCAAATTGCCCTTTGAATTTGGCAATTTTCACCTGCATATCATTAATATCACCAGCGATACGCGGCGACCATGCTTCGGATATGGTCGAAAAAGCATCGGCGAGATTTACTTTGCCGACCTTCGTCACATCTTGCTTCATCGCGGCACGCTCGCCTTAATCGCCATCGCATGAACTTTTTCATCCATCAAATCACCAAGCGCTGCATTGACCAAGCGCTGCATTGCCACGCGGTTTTTACCAATGAATTGATCGCTCTCTATTTCGACGCTGAAATGCGATTCCCCCGTGCCATTGTCACCGCTATGGCCGCTATGCATCGCACTGTCATTAGTGATGATTAACTTGCTAGGCGATAGCCCTGCGATTAATCTTTTTTCGATTTCGGCCTCAATTGGCCCTTTTGATTCGTTACTCATACTGTTTATATAGGCTTTAACAGCAACATTCCGAAACCATTATCTCCCCATGCCTTCTTATGATGACCAAAATAATAAATTTCGCCATGACCGTTTTCACGGACGGGTGCGGCAAGAAGGCACAATCTGCCATGTCGAGGACTGCCAAGAGGCTGGCGAATTTCGTGCGCCCAATCAATATGCGCCCCGCACCCATGATGGCCCGCCACCTGCTATGTGGTTGTGCCTTACCCATATTCGCGCCTTTAACGCATCTTATGATTATTTTTCAGGCATGAGCGAAGATGAAATTTACGAAGCCCAGCATCCCGCAACGGGATGGGATGCCAATAATCGCTGGCCCAATGGCAGCAACCCGCCGCCAAGATGGAGCGATTTCACCGATCCGCTTGATGCTATTGGCGCCAAATATAAAGGCGGTATTGGATCCATTTTAAGCGATAGCAAACCTGAGAATCGCGCCGATACCAAAGCCTTAAAAGTCATGGGTCTCAAGGGGGATGTCAGCCGTAGTGATATTCGTAAAAAATATGGCGAATTATTGCGCCGTTATCATCCAGACCGCAATGGCGGCGATCGCAGTCATGAAAAAGCTTTGCAAGACGTAATTTCTGCTTATACGCATCTCAAAGCATCAGAAAATTTTAAATGAGGGCTTTCGCAGCGCCACTATAATCTTTAAGCATGTGATTAAATTTTAAGAGTAATAGGAAATATAATGTCCGATACCGTCAATATGAATGCCACCACTGCGATGCAGACCCCCGATAAGATGGTCAAAGCCCGCGATGTATTTGGCATTGATTTGGATATGGAAGTCCCAGCATTTAGCGAGAAAGATGAGCGCGTTCCTGATCTTGACGAATCTTATGTCTTTGATGAAGAAACAACCGCCGCTATTTTGGCTGGCTTTGCCTTTAACCGCCGCGTCATGGTCCAAGGTTATCATGGTACCGGAAAATCCACCCATATCGAACAAGTGGCTGCACGCCTAAATTGGCCCTGTATCCGTATCAACCTTGATGCGCATATCAGCCGTATTGATCTGGTGGGCCGCGATGCGATTGTCCTAAAAGATGGCAAGCAAGTTACCGAATTTCGTGAAGGGCTGCTTCCTTGGGCGCTGCAAACCCCAACGGCGATTGTGTTTGACGAATATGATGCTGGCCGCCCTGATGTAATGTTCGTTATCCAGCGCGTTTTGGAAACCGAGGGCAAATTGACCTTACTCGACCAAAACCGCGTCATTCGCCCGAACCCCTATTTCCGTCTGTTTGCTACGGCCAATACTGTGGGTCTTGGCGATACCAGCGGCCTTTATCATGGCACGCAGCAAATCAACCAAGGACAGATGGACCGTTGGAACATTGTTGTGACGCTCAATTATTTACCCGCAGCAACCGAAGCCAAAGTTATCCTCTCTAAAGTGGGTGATGCCGACACTGATGTTGTCGATAAAATGATTATGGTGGCTGATCTCTCGCGTAAAGGATTTATCGGTGGGGATATTTCGACCGTGATGAGCCCGCGCACAGTGATTAGCTGGGCGCAAAACGCCGCTATCTTTGGTGATGTTGGTTTCGCTTTCCGTCTAAGCTTCCTCAACAAATGTGATGATGCCGAGCGGATGTTGGTCGCCGAATATTATCAACGCGTCTTTGGCGAAGATTTACCCGAGAGCATCGCAGGGTAAGAATATTAGGAAACCGCATTGCCTATTTCTCTCATAAAATCTGACTTAGAGTTATCCCATCATAAAAAATGGAAACTATGGTTAGATAAAACGGCTGAGATTCGGGATAGATACAAACATGCAGAAGATGGAGACGATCCTCTAGGATATAATGAAACGGCTTCCGTCAGCGTTATGGCAAGCGCAGCCTATGCATGTGGCGGTTATGCTCTAGCTGAATATGTTTCGCAAAAACGTACAAAAGAAGACCGTAGGCGCAAAGGACATGGCCGCGATGATCTATATGCCGTTATAGAGGGCGATTGGTGGGTCTTTGAATATAAGCAATTATTTTGCACTACTAAAAACAATCTATACGAAAAGCTTAATGATAAATTTGATGAAGCGTGCGATTGTGCAAAGCAGACAGATTCTCTTGAAACGCGCGAAAGAGGCGTTGCGGTATTAATTGTCTATATTGCAGATGAAGATAGTAAGGGTGACCTTCAAAAAGAATATATCAAGACCATAATTAACTTTATAATAGACAATGAAAAAGTAAAACTCGCGGCCTGTCTTGACGAGTGTGTTTCTAAAAGTCAGTGCTTTATAGCGTTTAGTGATCCATTTAAATAAGGGAGCATCGTCTATAAATTAGCTACCTCAACACTATATTGTACTAATTTTGAAATTCAAAATATGGATGCGGCAGAAAATATTAAATATAAAACAGATCAACTTCGCAATTGCCTCAATTTATCAACTATCCCCGCTAAAGGCGAGCACTGCACTAGAACCCTCACCATCTGATGTAACAGTCAAATTATAATCTTTTCCATCGTCTGTTTTACCGCTTACATTAGTGCCTGTGCGCTTTGCGCTACCGCCCTCTTTCTCAAACTTCTTCACAAACCAGTCCGCCACAGTGGCGGGTTTATCTGGTGCAAAAAACTTTATCTCAACTTGGCCTTTGCCCGATGAATTGCCGTTATTATTCTGCGTTTGTGAATTAACATTCACGCCTCTGATTTTTGAACCTGGGTAAAGGTCATCACTGCGATTACTTTTTTCAATAATAGACTTTGGAATATCAATATTAATATCGACACCATTGGCCTTGAGCGAGAATTTCCCATCACTGCTCGAAGAAGTTGACGAACTAGAAGAGCTGCTCGAATTACCATTATTTGAACTGATCGAGGTTGATGAGCCATTTGAACTGTTTGACGTACTTGTCGAAACACTGGTCCCGTCATCCAAATCAATCTCTATCGCAAGCTCTTCTTCTGTCTCTTCATCAACTTTATTACACGCAGATATAGCCAAAACTGTGGCTAAGGCAGCTATTATTACTGGAGTTTTATATGTTAAGTTTTTATAAAGTGATCGCATCATCATTCTCCATCTGTATTGCTATAATAACACAGTGGCCATATCCCTCCATAATGTCAACTAAGGCTATCAATTAATCGGCAAAAAACTGCCGTGCATCGACCAACGCCACATCATCACGCTTTTCCATTGCTTCAAGGATTTTATATTTATGCCATGCTCCAAATATTATAAGCACACGCTTTGGATTATCTTTGGATGCCCCTTGCGCGATTAAACTATCCAAGCCTTGAGTCATAAGATCAATATGAGCTTTATTAATAGGACCCCAACCACCAGCACCGATATCAGCATCAAAATAAGTCTCATAAGGCGTTTGAGCAGCTTTAACTTCATCGTCATATTGCTGTGTATGAATGTAGAGCGGGTCATCACTTTTACCCGATTGTATACGGCTCATATTGCGGCGCGCTGCAATATGCTCATTCCACTGCGCGCGGCGTGCAGGGTCATTTTCAATACGTTTAAGCACTGCTGAACGATCATTTGCCAATTGCCGCGACCAAGCCGCTGTTGGAACAAGATCATAGTTCAATTGTTTTTTCAGCGGAAATACAACATCGGTTAATTCAGGAAATGCGCGTGTTCTTCGCTCTCGCACTTCACCAAATTGATCAAAGCTAGATTGTGCTTGAGCAAGACTAGATAGCGGTATTTCAATAAAAATAGTGTCAGGTTTAAAATTACGTATTGCTTTTTCTAACACAGCCAATGAATAGCTATTGCTTCTTTTATGTCCACTATGGATGGCACCAAACACCGCTATGGTAAATTCTTTTTTAGCAATATCATCATTATCTGCAGCCGCAGCACTGTTATCATGCGATAAATCAGAGCTACATGCCGCCAATAAAAATGGCATAGTTAATAAAAATACATATTTTTTTATTAAGCCTTTCACATAGGCTGAAATAGAGAGATATCTTATATTTTTCATAATATTAGCAATAGCTTTTTCAAAAACCTTTCATAAACCAGTGATAAAATAAGTAATAATCATAGTTAATTATTACTTTAACACTTTGTATCATCATATATAATTTTATAAAAATAATAATTTGTTAGTAACCTCAGCATATATTGGCATCAACTTAGGGTAAAACAAATGATCACACAACAGTTTAACCAATTTTGGGGAAACATATGGAAAGCGCTGCGCAATACAATAAGCCTTGACAGCAAAAGCCTTGCCCCTGTTGTAAAAGTCAATTTGCTACAAACTCACGCGCAATCAATGTTCATATCATTCGTTGGTGGCTTAACGACGCTCGCTATCCTTCTCTATGTTTTTCACGATAGAATGAGTCTCTTAACAATAATATTGGGTATTAGTTTAACAACATGTATTGTAATTCACCGTGCATCTTTAGGTAAGAAAATCAGATCGCTAGACATTAATGATACCGACGATATAGAAGAAATATGGATATCATTGTGTCGTAACACTATTTACTATGGATCTTGTTGGGCTGTTTCCATTTATTACGCTATGCAGCTTGCAACACCATCAGAACAAATCGTTGTTGTTGCCGCTGGCGCTGGTATGATGAGCGGCTGTACCATTTCATATCGTACAGTTTCATCGGCCGCAAAAATTGCGATCACTCTCATCGCAAATGGATGCCTCCTCGCCATACATTCAGAACATAGCAGTGTAGCCCATGCGACCATGTTGTTAATCGTTGGTTATTATTTAGTTCTTATGCGTCATATCATTGGAACCAGTGCCAATATTGTTACGCGTATTACCCGCGAACAAGAACTCAAAATATCAGCCGAAACCATCAATATGCTCTTAACGGATTATACCGAACAAGGGTCAGACTGGCTCATCGAATTTTGCGGAAGCGGAAAGCTCATTAATCCATGCAAAAGAATGGCTGAGGCTTCTTCTATACCCATTGAGACATTAGAACAGAATAATATATTCAACATAATTCATGAAAATGAACATTCCAAGGAATTAAGAAACCAAATTTTTTATGGTCGTTCATTACGCAAACATATCATCTCATTGAGTGTCGGAGAAGAACAACGCTGGTGGTCAATCACTGCCAAAGTGACTAAGAATAAAGATATTAGCGATGATATAGATAATACTCGATATCATTATCGCGGCGTTGTTAGCGATATTACAGCACAAAGGCAGGCCGAAGAAAAAGTTAAGCATATGGCACATTTTGATGCCCTTACGGATTTACCAAATCGTTTTAACTTTAATCAAAACCTAAGCCACGCCATGCAGGTTAATGATACGAAACTAGGTTTAATGTATCTTGATTTAGATAATTTCAAAGCCGTTAATGATACATTAGGACACCCAGTAGGCGATAAATTACTGCAATCAGTCTCAAGACGATTATTGGCCTGTTTGCAAAGTCAAGATATCGTAGCTCGTTTGGGCGGTGATGAATTTGCTGTCATTATTAAAGATTGTGATGAAGAAATATGCAAATCTATTGCGGAACGTATTATTACAGAATTATCAACACCTTTTCAAATTGATGGTCACGATATAATAATTGGTTGCAGTGTCGGCATTGCCATCGCTCTTGAAGATGGCGGCACCCCAGAAATATTATTACGCAACGCTGATTTGGCACTATATTCAGCAAAATCAAATGGCCGCAACCGTTCTGTAAAATATGTTTCAGGTATGGACGAATCCGCACGCAACAGACGTATATTAGAAATGGATATGCGCGGGGCTCTGGCCAAAAATGAAATGATGCTACATTATCAACCTATTGTTGATTTAAACAAAGATGAGACAATTGGATATGAAGCCCTTATTCGTTGGAACCATCCAGAACGTGGCACTGTTATGCCCGATCAATTCATTCCCGTTGCAGAGGAAACCGGCCTAATCGTGCAACTTGGCGAATGGGCTATCCGAAAAGCTATGGATGATATGATGCAATGGCCAGACACATTCCATCTATCCATCAATCTATCTCCTGCTCAGATGCGCAGCCAGAGTTTAATTGCAACTATCGTCAACATGCTTGCCCGTACAGGCATTTCATCAAACCGTATCTGTCTGGAGATTACAGAAACAGCATTGATGCAAGATAGTGAAGCCAATCTCGCAACGCTCCACAAATTGCGTGAGCTTGGGCTTAAAATTGCTTTAGATGATTTTGGAACAGGCTATTCTTCGCTTAATTATCTGCGTAGTTTCCCATTAGATAAAATCAAGATTGACCGTTGTTTCATTGATGAAATTGACTCTAGTGCAGAGTGTCAAGCCATCATTAAATCAATCACTGATCTTGCCAATAGCTTAGGCATATTAACTGCAGCCGAGGGCGTAGAGCGCGACGAACAAATTCAATTTCTAAAAGATCAAGGCTGCGTTGAGGCCCAAGGCTATTTATATAGCAAGGCAGTGCCGCAGAATCAGTTATCAGAACTTGAGCAACGCGCCGATACGGATAATATATTGATACATATGGAAGAAAAACGCCAAGATCAAAATACTTCCCAAAAGGTGAGGCAACAAAAGCCTCGCACATCGCATAAAAATAAGCTCAAATCCTCTAACGGATAAGAGAAAATATTATATATTATAGTGGGATAAAATAATGGCCCCTGCCGTTAAGCAGAGGCCATATTCGTGCCAGCGGAAGAGGAGAGAGAGGAGAGAGTATCCGCTGGGCTTCGATGATTACTCATCGTCTAAAGCTCATATGGAGATTCTCTCAATATATTGCAATTGCGAAAAAACAAAATTGAGTTGCAGAAAACGCAATACTCTCATTTTCTTACATTATGGTTGAATGCTATTATGCGGTAATGAAGCATTTACAATGCCGCCATCACAAGCAATCGTCTCTCCCACGATATAATCGCCTGCCCTACTTGCTAGGAAAATAGCTGTTCCCGCCATATCCTCTGGGCTTCCAATACGCGGAAATGGAATGGACTTACCCACAGCATCGCCAAAATCTCGCGCTGCTTTATTCATATCCGATTGAAATGCACCCGGTGCAATTCCAGAAACCAATATATTATCTTTCACCATTCTTGCTGCAACGCGGCGCGTTAAATGAACAACCGCTGCCTTTGATGCTTGATAGCTATAGGTTTCCCAAGGGTTAATTCTAAATCCATCAATTGATGAGATATTAATAACCTTAGCAGGCCTCTCAAAGCTACCACCAGCTTTCAGTAAATGTTGTAAATCGCGGGTTAAGAAGAACAGGCTTTTCACATTGAGGTCCATGACGCGGTCCCAACCAGCCTCGGTAAAATCATCAAAATCCTCACCCCAAGCAGCGCCCGCATTGTTGACCAAAATATCCAACCTATCTTCGCGCGATGTTATTTCCGCTACCAAGGCTCTAACGCCCTCTAAATTAGAAATATCTTGCGGAATCCCAACTACTTTGTCCCCCAATTCATCAACCGTCGCTTGCACTTGGTCGGCTTTACGCGCTGTAATATAAACGCGCTCACATCCTGCTGCTAAAAAGCCCTCAACAATCATACGTCCGATACCGCGTGATCCGCCAGTGACCAATGCGATACGCCCTTTAAGCGAAAATAGATTTTCCATATTTATTGTCATAATTCGTCCTTAAATGTTTAGGGTGAGGCCAGAGTTTAATAACCGTATAGTTGTGCCACACGATTAGCATGATAACGCGAGTCACCAAAAAATTCAGACAACCCCCGATCACGCTTCATATACAGGCCAATATCATATTCATCGGTCATGCCCACACCGCCGTGCATTTGAACACCTTCGCGCACAGCCAGATTACAAGCCAAACCAACTTTTGCCTTGGCTGCAGAAACCAGAAGTTCGGCACTATCTGCATTTGCATCAGCAGCTTCGGCGGCTTTACGCACAATCGCATCGGCAATTTCCATCTCTGAATATAGATGTGCCGCTCGGTGCTGTAATCCTTGGAATTCACCGATCAGTTGACCAAATTGCTTACGCTCTTTCAAATAATCGAGCGTGATATGCATCGCGCCTGAGCCAACACCTACCATTTCAGCAGCACTGCCAACACGGCCAGCGCGCAAAATCCGATCCAGCACTTCTTGGCCCTGATCAACCTCACCAATAACAGCATCAGCCGTCAATTCGACATTATCAAAGCTTATATGCGCTGCCACCGCGCTATCGACCAAGCGCACAGCATCCATATCCATGCCCTTAGTATCTTTTTCCACGGCAAATAGGGTCAGACCATCCTTATCCCCTGCACTACCAGCCGTGCGCGCTGCCACAATAATCATATCAGCGGATGCACCATGAATGACAAATTGCTTTTTGCCATTGAGGCTAAAACCATTGCCCGAACGTTTTGCTTCCATTGCAATCGCTTCTGGACGGTGCTTGCCGCTCTCATCAATGGCAAGACCCAGCACTGTTTTGCCTTCGATAATGCCAGGCAGATAACGATCGCGTAGCGCTTTTGATCCGCCATTCAATCCTTCTACGCCCGCAATAGCCGTGGTTAAAAAGGGGGAAGGAGAAAGGTTACGGCCTACCTCTTTCATAATTATGCCAGCCTCGACAAGGCCCATACCTAGGCCGCCATCTTCTTCGCTCGCCATGATACCATTGAAACCCATCTCGCCAAATTGTTCCCACAATTTATGGCTGAACCCATCGGGGCAATTCTTATCTCTAAATTCTCTTAAATGCGCAACTGGCGCTTCGCTTTTCATAAATTCAGCCGCGCTGTCTTCCAACATGCTCTGATCTTCGTCATAAAATAATGGCATATTCTCTCACTTATCTGGCTATTCTCAATAGCTCTAATTTGGTCTTAATTTGTGAATGACCAACCATGGGTAATATTAGTTCATGGCTAGCATATCGCTAAATCTGTAACTAAGCGCCCGGAAGCTCTAATATGCGCTTAGAAATTACATTGAGCATGACCTCGCTGGTACCGCCTTCAATCGAATTGGCTTTAGTACGCAACCAATTGCGCGCCTTAGCCCCCTTTTTCGATGCTTCACTCTCCCATTCCAGAGAATCGCTACCGCCTGCTGCCATTACCAATTCATGGCGGCGTTTGTTAAGCTCTGTACCCGCATATTTCATCATATTGGGTTGCGCTGGATGACCTTTTTTCGCTTTCAGCTCATCCATAAATAATTCACCCATCGCTTTAAAGGCGAGTGTATCCACATCAAAGGCCGCCATTTCGGCCCGCATAATCGGATCAAGTGCAACGATTTCATTAAAGGCCGCACCAATGGACGGCATTTCATTGCTAATACCGCCGCCAGAAATCATCTCGCGTTCATGGCCCAGCAAATATTTGGCAACATCCCAGCCGCGATTCAATTGGCCAACGATTTGATCTTTGGGAACTTTGACATCGTCAAAGAAAGTCTCGCAGAACGGCGAATTACCGCTGATTAGCAAAATAGGCTTGGTTGTGACCCCTGCGCTTTCCATATCGAAAAGCAAGAAAGAAATACCGCGATATTTATCTTCTTTATCGGTGCGTACCAGACAAAAAATCCAATCCGCCTTATCAGCATAGCTGGTCCAAACTTTTTGGCCATTAACGACCCAATGATCGCCTTTATCTTCGCCAAAGGTTTGCAAACTTACCAAATCCGAACCACTGCCAGGCTCTGAATAGCCTTGGCACCAACGGATTTCACCGCGTGCTATCTGCGGTAAATAATGCAATTTTTGTTCTTCGGTACCAAATTGTAATAATGCAGGGCCAAGCATCCATATACCAAAGCTAGAAAGAGGAATACGGCATCCCATACGCGTCATTTCTTGTTTCAAGATTTTTGTTTCAGCAGGATTAAGCCCCCCGCCGCCATATTCAGTAGGCCAATCAGGAACCGTCCAACCGCGTGCGGCATTAACCTCTAACCATTGTTTTTGAGCATCGCTCTGAAATTGGAAATTACGACCGCCCCAGCATATATCGCTCTCTGACTTTGCGGGTAAGCGCATTTCTGCGGGGCAATTTTCTTCTAGCCATTGGATAGTATCTTTTCTGAACTGTTCTAAATCGCTCATAATAATTCTCCTACTGTGTGTTTCTATATCACCATTTTTTACTACTTTACGCAAGCGTCAACTTTACCAATTTTAATTCATTCTATTATCAAAGCCCAATTCCCTAACGTTAGCTCCAACATAGATTTTTAACTGCTCCATTAAAAATAATAATCAAAGCCAGAAAATATTGTGCTTTTGTCGAATCACGAAGGATGATTAATCAATTTGGCGCTGGCATTGCTCCACTAATTATGACAGATTAACCGAACAATTAATAAGGGATGCTTGATTCATGGATTTTGAACTAACGGAAAAACAAGCCTATTGGCGTAACCAAGTACGCGATTTTATGGAGAGCAATGTGCGGCCGCGCATTGCCGATTATAAAGCCGACCAAGCCGAAGGTGACCGTTGGAAAGTCATAAACACTATCGAAGAAGAAAAAGCCAAAGCCAAAGCTGCTGGCATATGGAATTTGTTCATGCCGCCAGCCAATCCAAATCTTACCCATGTTGACGATAGTTTCAAATTTGAAGGCCCAGGCCTCACCAATTTGGAATATGCATTATGCGCCGAAGAAATGGGCCGCCTTGAATGGGCCAGCGAGGTGTTTAACTGCAGCGCACCCGACACAGGCAATATGGAAGTATTCCACCGCTATGGAACACGCGAACAAAAAGATGAGTGGCTCAACCCGCTGATGAATGGTGAAATTCGCAGTGCCTTCCTTATGACAGAACCGCGCGTTGCCTCGTCCGATGCTACCAATATTGAAACCAGCATCAAGCTTGAAGGCGATGAATATGTCATCAATGGCCGCAAATGGTGGTCATCGGGTCTTGGCGATCCGCGCTGTAAAGTCGCTATAGTGATGGGTAAAACCGACTTTGAAGCAAAGCGCCACCAGCAACAATCGATGATCATCGTGCCAATGGATGCGCCTGGCGTAAATATTATCCGTCACCTACCTGTCTTTGGCTATGATGATGCGCCGCATGGCCATATGGAAGTCGACTTGGTTGATGTACGTGTCCCAGCCTCTAACATGCTACTTGGCCCTGGCCGCGGTTTTGAAATCGCGCAAGGTCGCCTCGGCCCAGGCCGCATTCACCATTGTATGCGCACCATTGGTGTGGCTGAAGAAGCCATTGAGAAAATGGCAAAACGCCTCAGCTCGCGCGTAGCATTTGGCAAACGTATTTCCGAGCAAAGCGTATGGGAACAGCGTATCGCAGAAGCGCGTATCGATATTGAGCTTAACCGTCTATTATGCCTGAAAGCAGCCGATATGATGGACAAAGTTGGCAATAAGGTTGCAGCAGCTGAAATCGCAATGATTAAAGTATCTGCACCGCGCATGGCGCTTCGCGTCATTGATGATGCCATTCAGGCGCATGGCGGAGGCGGTGTCTCTGATGATTTTGGTCTTGCAAAAGCTTATGCAGGTATTCGCACATTGCGTCTGGCCGATGGTCCCGATGAAGTGCATAACCGCGCCATTGCACGCATAGAATTTGGCAAACATCCTGCACCAGAAGCCTGAACCCTAGGAGTGCGCAATGAAAGCAGCGATATTACGCGAAGTCGGTAAAGCGCTAACCATCGAAGATGTCGATATTGCGCAGCCTTCTGCTCGAGAGGTTTTGATTAAAACCAAGGCCGTTGGTCTATGCCGATCGGACTTGCACTTTCTCGATGGTAGCTACCCGCACCCCTTGCCCTGTATATTGGGGCATGAGGCAGCAGGTATTGTCGAGGCCATTGGCAGCGATGTTAAGGATGTAAAAGTTGGCGATCATGTGGTGACATTTTTGGCACCACATTGCGGATCGTGCGAACATTGTGATCGCGGTGCGCTCACCCTTTGCCAAGATCCATCGACTAAACGCAGCGAAAGTGGGGCCCCTAGGCTATCACAAAATGGTGCAGCCTTGCCGCAATTTCTCAATATCTCTGCCTTTGCTGAGAAAATCCTTGTGCATGAAAATGGCTGCGTTGCTATTGATAAAAATATGCCCTTTGATCGTGCTGCGTTGCTCGGTTGCGCGGTGGTAACTGGATCGGGCGCCATTATACGCGAGAGCCAAGTAAAAAAGGGCGATAGCGTAGCCGTAATCGGCGCGGGTGGTATTGGCCTAAGCGCAATTAATGCAGCTAAGATTGCGGGTGCTGCGCACATTATAGCCATTGATCCTTTACCGCAAAAGCTAGAGCTTGCCAAAACTATGGGAGCGACCCATTGCTATGATGCACTGGCGGACAATCTAGCAAAGACCATCATCACGGATACTGGCGGCGGCGTGCATCATGCCATCGAGGCCGTTGGCCGCACCGAAACCACAGAACTCGCATGGAACATCACACGGCGCGGCGGACAGGCCACCATATTGGGTATGATCGCACCAGGGCAGAATATATCCATTCACGGTCCAACATTTCTGCAAGCAAAAACGATCAAAGGTTCCCTCATGGGCGGTTCTGTGTTCAAAGATGATATGCCAGAGCTTGCCCAGCAATATCTTAACGGCGATTTGAAATTGGATGATGTCATTGCCGAACGAATAAGATTAGATGATATAAACATAGGTTTTGATAAGCTGCGTCATAGCGAAAATGCCCGTAGCGTCATTATATTTGAATAAAGAAGAGGCTTTTATGAACCCGCAAACTGATATGGTGGGAACCACCCAATTAACCGAACGCGACAGCATAAATGAAGCAAAATTAACGGCTTGGATGCAGAGTAATGTCGATGGATTTGTAGGACCAATATCGCTCAGCAAATTTAAAGGGGGGCAATCTAACCCAACTTATAAGATCGATACGCAGCAAAGCTCCTATGTGCTACGCCGCAAACCAATGGGCAATTTGCTACCATCTGCGCATGCCGTTGATCGTGAATTTAAAATTATCAGCAGTCTACACCCAACTGGCTTTCCCGTGGCGCGGCCATTTGGTCTATGCGATGATGATGATATCATTGGTTCGATGTTCTATGTCATGGATATGGTCTCAGGACGCACACTTTGGGATGGTACCTTGCCTGGCTTAGAAGCGGCCCAACGCACGGCCATTTACAACAATATGCTCGATACTCTAGCGCAATTGCACAGCTATGACATTGATGCTGTTGGCCTGTCTGATTTTGGCAAAGCTCAAGATTATTGCGCACGGCAAATTCACCGTTGGCGCAAACAATATAAATTATCCGAAACCGAAACTATTCCAATGATGGATAAACTCATTGAATGGCTACCGCAAAATATTCCAACGCAGCATCATAACAGCATCGTTCATGGAGATTATCGTTTAGACAATTTGATATTTGCCAATGATAGCGCTAATATTCTGGCCGTGCTAGATTGGGAATTATCGACGCTCGGTGATCCGCTGGCTGACTTTACTTATTATCTAATGAGCTGGGTTATGCCGCCCGAGGGACGCAGCGGCATATATGGGGTTGATTTTACGGCTCTTGGTATCCCGACAATGGAAGAGGTGATCGCGCGCTATTCCGAAAAAACAGGCTTTGATGATATGAGCAATATCAATTGGTATCTGGCCTATAACCTGTTCCGTATTGCCGCTATTTTGCAAGGCATTAGAAAGCGCGTCGAAGAGGGTACAGCCAATAGCCCGCAAGCCGCCGAAATGAGCAATCGCGTATTACCATTGGTGGAATCGGCATGGACGCAAGCACAAAAAGCAGGAGCAGATTTATGAGCGAATTAGAGGGTAGAATTGCTATAGTTACAGGTGCGGGAAGTGGAATTGGTCGCGCCACATCATTGCTCTTTGCACAAAATGGCGCAACTGTTGTTGCTGCTGATGTAAGCGATGATGTGAATGAAACCGCATCTTTACATGATAATATTCATGCTGTTCAATGCGACGCTGGCAATGAGCAAGCCATTGAAAGACTAGTCAATGATACGGTCAAAGCTCATGGCAAGCTCGATATATTCTATGCCAATGCAGGAATTTCTGGCGGATGGCATGGATTATTCGATCAAAGCGCAGACGATTGGGCCGAAATATTACGTGTCAATTTGATCGGGCCATTTTTAGCCATTAAATATGCGGGTAAAGTGATGGCGGATGCCGGCAAAGGATCCATCATTGCAACGGCCAGCGTTGCTGGCCTAAACTCTGGCGCAGGTGGTCCTGCTTACAGCGCATCAAAAGCTGGTGTGATTAATTTGGTACGTGTGGGTGCACAGCAGCTTTGCGATCATAATATTCGCGTGAATGCCATTTGCCCTGGCCTGATCGAAACAGGCATGACTAAACCCGTTTATGATATGGTGCGTGCCAAAGGCAAAGAAGACAAAATCGGACAGCTCAACCCCTTAAGGCGCGGAGGCGTACCCGACGAAATTGCGCAAGCCGCGCTCTTTTTAGCATCTGATCGCGCATCCTATGTCAATGGTCATGCTATGGTCGTTGATGGCGGTTTAGTGAGTTCGCATCCTGTATCGCGCCAAGAATTTGGTCAAACTGCGGGATAAAATAACAACACCTATTCATAAAAAAACCGCCGAGATTACTCTTGGCGGTCTTAAAAGCGATTTTCTTTAAAATGAAGAATTAATTCAATTGGATGAATTGCACATTCCCAGCCGTAACTCCGCAAGCAAAGCTTGCTGCTGTTGGGCCAGCCAAATCACCATCAACACGCCATCCATCACCATCGCGGCTTACATTGCGGATTTGATTGATATTATATTCACTGCCTGCACTTTGCAAAGCAGCGTTAGAACATAGGTTGATCGCATTGCCAATATCATTGCTAATAACATTACCTTGCGGAGCGCTTTGTGGGAAGTTTTGCGGTGCTCTTTGCGGCGAGCGCCTCTGATAATCACCACGTCTTTTTCTATTGGAAGAACCAGCTAATATAGCGATACCGCCCAAAATAGCCGCACCAACCAAAATATCACCACCTCTTATGCCGCGGCGATGCTTGCGAAAACGGCGACGGCGGCGGTCTTGATTATCTTCAATCCAGGTCGGTTCACCTTGCTCAACGCTGGTATCGCCTAATTCCACTATTGGGTTAAACTCTGCCGCAGTAACAGGAGCAATGGGCATTACCACCATGGAAACCACAGCGGTGGCTAAACTATATTTTTTCAGTCTTTTCATTTCATATTCCCTGATCACATACGCCATAATATTAATTATGCACTTAAGATATATGGTCCAGCCTGTATCCAAGCTGAACCATTTTTAACTATTTGACAGGATATATTATCTTCATCCTAAACCACGAAGCCTAACTTCGCTTACTCTGCCGCTATCAACATAACATGTGAAACGGCCCCGATCGCTATATTTATTGTAACGATCACCTTTGGTTACAATAAGATTGCCTTTAATCCTATAACCGTAACGCGTCCGTTTAATATCACGAATGTTCGTTACATCGGCATATCCGAGATAAGAGGCTTTATGCTCTGTTTGACGGATACATTTGCGAATTGCTCTGCGTGATCCATCACGGTGAAAACCAGCACGTTGGCGTTTAAAACGTTCGCGCTTATATCCTCTGCCACGATAATCATTATTATAACCTCTATTATATTTTACATCATGGTGACGCTTATCCTTTTTCGAAGATAATATAGCCGCCAGTCCGCCAATGATGACGGCTCCTGCAATAATTTCGCCTGCGCCTATTTTGTCGCGGTGATGTTCATTAGCATGTGCTGGAACGGCAGAGACTGCCATTGCTCCAGCAGCGGTTGTTGCTGCTATGGTTTTAGCGAATGCTTTATTTAGCAATTTCATGTCATGTCTCCTTATTTATCTTCGATTGGCTGATTGCCTTTCGATGATTAAGGTATAGATGATTCGCTATGATTCTTTACTGAACTGCCTTGTCAGCTTATGTTAATATAAATAGCGCTTTTTATGAACGATTAAGTGATTGATTATTAAAGGTAAAGATATTATCTATGGAATTTAACGGCAAATTTTGGCTAAAAAGCATAGCTTATATTTTAATAATTTTAATCATAATTGTGATATTTTATGCCTTTATAGGGTGGTATCAAGCAAGAAGTGATGCGCAGGAGCTTCAGCAAATTGCGCAAGATATGCGTGATAATGGATTAAGCGTGGAAGAATTAGGCGAGAGTGAAGATGGTGAAAACCGTGCCGCCCTTATAATTCGTGTTGAAGACCCTAATTTTTATGAGCATGGTGGCTATGATCTTAGCACTGCGGGTGCTGGGCAAACAACTATCACACAATCGCTAGCCAAAAATCTAGCATTTGATGATTTCAAACCAGGTTATCAAAAAATCCGTCAAACCGCCTATGCTATTGGCCTCGAAGGCGCGATGAGCAAAGACGATATATTCATCTTATTTCTCAACACCGTTCAAATGGGCCGTTTTCCAACAGGCTGGATCGAGGGTTTACACCGTGCTGCCAAATTACAGTATCGCAAAGACACTGCAGAACTAACCGATGATGAATTTATCGAGCTCGTTGCCGTTATGATCGCCCCAGGGGACTTACGTCTTGACCGTGAGAGTGCAGAGCGAGATGAGCGCGTTGAGCGCATCAAACGATTGCTTGCGAATGAGTGCACACCCATTGACCATGGTGATGTCTGGCTCGATGGATGTGCAGCTTAAATTTATTCTTTAATTTCTAATCCTGTCCATTGTGCCAAGAAAGAATAAATATCCGAAAATTCCTCGATAATTTTATCCGTAGGCTTTCCGCTACCATGGCCAGCACGGCTCTCAATGCGGATAATTTTAGGGTTATTACCAGTATCGGCTGCTTGCAATGCGCTGATATATTTAAAGCTATGGCCCGGTACAACACGGTCATCAGTATCGGCTGTGGTAACAATCAACGCGGGATATTGTGTGCCTGATTTAATATTATGATAGGGTGAATAACTCAGTAGGTTTTTAAAATCAGCTTCTTTGTTAGGATAACCATAATCATCTACCCAATAGCGCCCTGCCGTAAAGCGATCAAAACGTAACATATCCATAACGCCAACGGCGGCATGGCCTGCTGCAAATAGGTCAGGGCGTTGGTTCGCAACCGCCCCTATGAGCAATCCACCATTAGAACGCCCTTCTATTGCCAATTTACCTTTGGTACTAATACCTTCAGCGATTAGATACTCTCCAGCGGAAATAAAATCATCAAACACATTTTGTTTATTCTGCAATCGGCCAGCATCATGCCATTCTTTGCCATATTCACCGCCACCGCGCAGAGAAGCTTGGGCAAAAACGCCGCCAGATTGCAGCCACGCCATTCGTGTGGGTGAATATCCTGGCGTCAGTGAAATGTTGAAACCACCATAACCATATAATAATGTTGGTGCACCTTTGCTCATATCAACATCTTTGTGATGCACCACAAACATGGGGACAGACGTTCCATCCTTTGATTTATAAAATTTTTGTGTGGTTACATAGTCATTAGGATCAAAAGCTAATTTAGGTTGCGCAAAAGATGTAGTTGCGCCCGTTTTGGTATCCAAGCGATAGATAGCACCTGGTTGGGTAAAATTAGAAAAACGATAAAATGTTTCAGGATCACCTGGCTTTCCAATAAAACCTCCTGCTGTCCCGATGGCATTAAGATTAATATCACCAACAATATTACCATCCAGGTCTACCATGGTGGCCAATGATTTTGCATCTTCCATATATGATAAAATCATGCGATCGCCCACGATACGCGCACTCGATAAGGTCGCTTTACGCTGCGCCACCAAATCAGACCAAATAGGTTCTTCATCCGATAAATCCACTTTAACAGCACGAAGGCGCGGTGCTTTATTATCCGTAATAAAATATAATGTATCACCAATGCCTTCAACAAGTTGCCAATCATTATCAAAACCAGAAATAAGTTTTTGTGGTTTCCAGTCTCCCTTGCCAATAGGAACGATCGAAATCTCATATTTCTCATCCGTACCAGATGATGATGTAATCACGGCCCATTTATTATCATGTGTAACTTCGGCGCTATGCCCTAATTTTGGATTATCGGGGGTCGCATAAATTGGAATATCGGCTGATTGCGGCGTTCCCAATTTATGATAATAAATAGTCTGGTTTAAATTAAGCGATTGGAACGCTTCACCCTCTTTTGGCCTGGGGAAACGCGAATATAAGAAACCATCACTACCCACCCACGATATAGTACTAAATTTAACCCAATTAATCTCATCACTCAATGTTTCACCACTGTTGACATCGATCACTTTCAAAGTACGCCAATCACTACCGCCATCTTGGATACTATAGATTAATTTATTGCCATCACTCGACGGGGTCCATCCCGCCAGAGCAGTCGCGCCATCCTTGGCCCATAGATTAGGGTCGATTAGAACGCGTCCTTCACCATTAAGCTGCTCTCGTACATAGAGGACAGATTGATTTTGCAAACCATCGTTACGGGTATAAAAATAGCGAGCGCCTGACTTTCTTGGAAAACCAAAACGTTCATAGTCAAATAATTTCTTCATGCGTGCCGACAAGATATCGCGGCCTGATAATGTATCTAAATAGCTATTGGTGACAACATTTTGTTCTTCCACCCATTTGGCCACATCTTCATTAACCCGTACATCATCTTCCAACCAACGATAAGGGTCAGCCACATCAACACCAAATTGCTTTTCTACCACATCAACAGTGCGGGTTTCAGGATAAGCTATAGAGACAGTTAATTCGCTTTCCGACGCCTCATCATTAGCGGCATGTGCGGCTATACTCATGCCAGAAACTAGCGCCGTTGATACCAAAATTTTTGCAAAATAACCCAAGGCCATCATATTCTCTCCAAATTTACGCTCACAAATAAAATAGGCCAGAAGCGTATCGCCTCTAGCCTATTAATCCAAATAAAAATTTCAAATAAGTGAAATTAAATATCTTTAAGTTTAATCTTCTGTCTCATCGCTTTCAACAGGACCACTGTCTTGGCCTTTAGCGCTCTCATCACGATCAACCAATTCGATCACTGCCATAGCAGCTGCATCACTAGCGCGATAACCCGCTTTAATAACACGTGCATAGCCGCCTTGACGATCTGAATAGCGTTCAGCCAAAACGTCAAATAGTTTCTTCACTTGCGTTTCATCCATAACGCGGCTCATGGCAAGACGGCGATTTGACAAACCCCCTTTTTTTGCAAGTGTAATCAACTTTTCAATATAAGGGCGAAGTTCTTTCGCCTTAGATACTGTGGTTGTGATTTGCTCATGCTTGATTAGCGATGCTGACATATTGCGAAGCAAAGCCGCACGATGCGAGCTGGTTCTTTGTAATTTTCTTTTGCCCATTTTATGGCGCATAATCTTTATCCTTTGTTCGGACCGCGTCCGTATAATGCAGATTGCATTGGTTACGCGATACTGGCGGTGAGAATAGGGTCACCGCCTTACCCTAATATTAGCCCAATAACTCTTGTTCGAGTTTCTTAGCCATCTCTTCGATATTTTCAGGCGGCCATCCAGGGATATCCATGCCCAAACGCAAGCCCATTGACGATAAGACCTCTTTGATCTCATTCAATGATTTACGGCCAAAATTTGGTGTCCGTAGCATCTCTGCTTCGGTTTTCTGTACAAGATCGCCAATATAAATAATATTGTCGTTCTTGAGGCAGTTTGCACTGCGCACAGAAAGTTCCAATTCATCCACTTTCTTGAGCAAGTAACGGTTCAATTGGTTCGCATCAGATTCTTCTGCTTCTGCCGCAGATTGACCGATAGGACCAGAAGAAGCCGCCATTGATTCTTCGAAATGTACGAAAATTTGCAATTGGTCTTGCAAGATACGCGCAGCATAAGCCACTGCATCTTCAGGCGTTACTGTACCATCGGTTTCAACCGTCAATGACAATTTATCATAATCAAGTTCTTGGCCAACACGTGCATTATCAACCTTATAAGCCACTTGGCGAACGGGTGAATACAGAGAGTCTACTGGGATTAAACCAATAGGCGCATCAGCAGGACGGTTTGCAACAGCAGGAACATAGCCCTTGCCGATATCAGCCGTAATTTCCATGTTGAGCGTTGCTTCTTCATCCAGATGACAAATGATCAAATCTGGATTCATAACCTCGATATCGCCGCTGACCATAATGTCACCAGCTTTAACAGCACCAGGTCCCGTTGCAGAAAGTTGCAGACGACGAGGGCCTTCACCTTCCATCTTTAATGCAACCTGCTTAATGTTAAGCACAACATCGGTAATGTCTTCACGAACACCCACTAAAGACGAAAATTCGTGCAGAACATTTTCGATCTTAATCGATGTTATTGCAGCACCTTGGAGAGATGATAGCAAAACACGGCGTAATGCATTCCCCAATGTCAAACCATATCCACGCTCAAGAGGTTCTGCTACAAATGTCGCTTTACGTGTTGGATCCCCACCTGCTTTTAGTTCAAGCGAGTTAGGCTTTTTTAATTCCTGCCAGTTCTTCATATTGACTGTCATGGACTTCCCCTATTCATTTGGCGGATCTGGAAATTGGCGCCATCCAGACCGGCCGGTCAAAAACAAATATGGCGGCTAAACCATATCATGTGATTCCGCTTAAACGCGACGGCGTTTAGATGGACGCACACCATTGTGTGGTATTGGTGTTACATCACGAATAGACGTGATAGTAAATCCAACCGCTTGCAAAGCACGCAGTGCAGACTCACGGCCAGAGCCTGGGCCTTTCACTTCGACTTCCAATGTACGCACACCATGGTCTGCTGCTTTTTTACCAGCATCTTCCGCAGCAACCTGCGCAGCATATGGTGTTGATTTACGTGATCCTTTAAAACCCATATGCCCTGCGGAAGACCAGCTTATCGCATTGCCTTGTGCATCGGTTATGGTGACCATCGTATTGTTAAATGTGGCGTTCACATGTGCGACGCCTGATGATATATTCTTACGCTCTCTGCGTTTAACGCGTTGTGGTTCGCGTGCCATTGTTCAATTCCTACTATGTTTGCTTGGAAATTAACCTCTTAGAAGTAAGATTATTTTTTCTTACCAGCGATTGGTTTTGCTTTACCTTTACGGGTGCGTGCATTGGTATGCGTGCGTTGTCCGCGAACAGGAAGACCTTTACGATGGCGAAGGCCACGGTAACAAGCCAAATCCATAAGGCGCTTGATGTTCATTGCTGTGTTGCGGCGAAGGTCGCCTTCTACAGTATGATCAGCATCAATTGCTTCACGAATTTGCAAAACTTCTTGATCGGTTAAATCTTGAACGCGGCGCGAATGGTCAATACCAATCTTATCCGCAATTTCGAGGGCCTTGGTTCGGCCAATTCCATGAATATATGTAAGCGATATAATTACTCGCTTATTTGTAGGGATATTCACCCCAGCTATACGTGCCACTTATTGGTACTCCTGCTCCACAAAATAGTCGGAATTGACTATTTTATCTCAACGCTTTGTTGGTTCACAATGCACAAAACCAGCGGACGCACAAAAGAGCGCTGCTGGCTGTATGATTGTTGAATATAGCAGCCCTTAAGCTGAGTCGTTCTTTGTGTCAAGACAAGTGTTAAGATTCTCTCATTATGACGTATCACACAGCAATTATTTGTCCAAAATAGAGCGAATGGAAAGCTATTATCGCTCTCTTCTTACCTCTTCTTCAGGCGCATCTTCATCATCAAGATCACCATCCGACTCATCATCAGTTTTTGACGATTCTTGGGTATCGCTATCATCAAGCAATTCTGCGTCCTCAGATATTGAAATTTTAGAATCTTCTGCCTCATCAGATATCACTTCTTTAAGACCCCATTGATCCGTTAGATTTTTAAACTGCTCACCAATAACCTTATCAACGGCTCCTGATATTTGATCAACCTTATAGCGCATATAACCACCAACAATATAAGAGAAACTCATCTTTGTGGTGCCATCATCATTGGCCCGCAAGGCTATTGTTAATGTCCCATTAGCTGCTTCAGATTGAAGTGGCCCGAGAGCTCCCGTCATACGCAATACAGTATAATCCTTTATATGGATAATACGCATATGTTCGACTTCGCCTGTTGATTTTTGAACATCGGCATCCTTGTCGATCAATAGTTCACAAAAACAACCATTTATTTTAGGTTCCAGATAAAAGTTAGAACCATGGCCAGACCAACTATGTGTATCGCTCCACCATTTTGATGGCTCTAACAATCTGCTCCAAATCTCATCGGGCTGCGCTTTCACATCGCCGATATAAAATATTGCAAATCCATTATCAGATTTTGATTGCACCTCTGCAGTCGCCATGCTGGGCAGCATAGCAAATAGCATGATTAAGCTTGCAACAATGGCACGCACATAGGGTTTTAATAATGATGGGTTTTGTTTTGAAATATAAGTCATAGCCTGATCATAGACCAATCATTAAGCAACTTCTAGACATAGTTTAAGCTAGCTTCAGCTTAAACAAATATTGAGAATGGCTGATTAACCTAAGTCAATAAATCCGCTATTGCATTTGACACATCGTCAATGGCGGCCATGCCATCCACTCGTGATACGATAGAGCGTTCTTCATATATGGGTAAAATTGGTGCCGTTTTACCGCGATATTCTTCCATACGGGTTCGTACTGTTTCTTCATTATCATCGGGACGACGTTTAAATTCACGGTTACCACATATATCACACACGCCTTCGACCTTTGGCAGCTTATGACGGTCATGATAACCTTCATTACAGTTCCCGCAGGTGTAACGACCCGTAATGCGGTCTACCAATGCGTCTTCATCAACGGCTATTTCAATCACATGATCAAGCGTGCGATTACGCTCTGATAGCAAGATATCAAGTAAGGACGCTTGGTTTTGCGTACGCGGAAATCCATCAAATATAATGCCAACATCAGCATCCAATTTATCAATATGTTCGCCCAGAATTTGTGCCATTAATTCATCAGGAAATAATTTACCGCTCGACATAATATCTTGAGCCATTTTACCGACCTCGCTGCCTTCTTTAACAGCCGCACGCAAAATATCACCAGTAGAGAGTTGTACCATTCCAAACTTATCTTCAATCAGCGCAGCTTGCGTTCCCTTACCCGCTCCGGGAGGTCCCAAAAGAATGATGTTCATACTAACCCCTCAATATTAGATATAATGCGAATGACGGCACTGATTAACGGCGCGAACGTTTACCGCTCAATTTAGACTTTTTCATCAAATCACCATATTGGTGCGCGAGCAAATGGCTCTGAATTTGCGATACTGTATCAATGGTCACATTGACCACAATCAACAGACTTGTCCCGCCCAAAACAAAGAATTGCGTTTGCCCCGTTGCCCCCATCACATAATCAGGCAGCAAACAGACCAATGTCAAATAAGCGGCGCCCAAAACAGTGATACGTGTTAAAACATAATCAAGATAATCTTGGGTATTTTTACCAGGGCGAATACCAGGAATGAAACCACCCGCTTTTTTCAAATTATCTGATGTTTCCTCTGGGTTGAAAACAACCGCAGTATAGAAGAAACAGAAAAATACGATCCCAATACCATAGAGCAACAAATAAGCAGGCTGGCCATGCTGTAAATATTGATTAAGCGTAATCACAAAATCACCTGTAGCACTCTCGCCTGCGACCGTTTCACCACCAAGCTGCGTAAGCGTGACAGGCAACAATAATAATGAAGATGCGAAGATTGGCGGAATAACACCAGCAGTATTAATCTTAAGCGGCAGATGCGAACGATCTGCTTGCATCACACCGCGCTGCGTTGCGCGCTTTGGATATTGAATAAGCACGCGGCGTTGCGCGCGTTCCATAAAACAAATAAGCAATGTTAAGCCAATGAACATTGCGGCAAAAGCCATCAATGTAAGGCCGCTAATAGCATCGGTACGAGCGCCTTCTAAAAGATTGGCAACCAAGCGCGGCATTTGCGCGACGATACCCGCCATAATGATAAGCGAGATGCCATTGCCGATTCCGCGCGCCGTAATTTGTTCACCAAGCCACATAAGGAATAATGTACCGCCAATAAGGCTTACCGTGGCGACAATACGAAATAAGAAACCTGGATCAACAACGGCTTGAATACCACTAGAGGCAACCAATGATTCAAGGCCAGATGCTAGGAAATAGCCTTGGATAGCGGTCAAAAATACAGTGCCATAGCGTGTATATTGGTTTAATTTTTTACGGCCAGACTCACCTTCTTTTTTAATCGCGGCAAGTTGCGGATTTAATGATGCAGCAAGCTGTATCACAATCGATGCCGTAATATAGGGCATAACGCCGAGTGCAATCAAACTCATCCGTTCAAGGCTACCACCAGAAAATGTATTGAAAATATCTAATACGCCGCCCGTGCCAGCACTTTGATAGAGCTGTGCCTGCGCAACAGGGTCAATACCTGGCAGCGGAACAAAACTTAAAAGACGAAAAACAATGAGCGCGCCCAGAGTAAACCAAATACGGTTTTTTAGATCGGTTGCTTTCCCAAAATTGGAAAAGCTTATACCAGCAGCCATTTTCTCGGCATTTGAAGCCATCGCGCCTTAATCCTCTTTCTCAAGTATCATATCAATCTCAAGCCGCTATCAGCCCCTATCGATAGATTACTTTTTAATTCCATCCATCAAATATAATATTCAATGGCAATATTGGGTTTAAATGACAAACCCCGCAATCCTATATTGGGAAGCGGGGTCCGTATGACAAGTGCTAATTGACTTGTCTAAGCATAAAATATCGTCCCAAAGCCGATATTAGAGCTTATTTATTATTTCTTATTTTTCTTTGCCGCTACTTTTTTCGCCATTGCTTCTTTTTTCGCCGCATTGACTTCTGCTGCTTTTGTAGAAGCTTTAGTGACAATTTCAACCTTGCCGCCTGCTTTTTCAACAGCCGCTACAGCCGCTTTAGAAGCACCTTCAACCGTGAAAGAGGCCTTAACCGTCAATTCACCTTTAGCAAGCAAACGAACACCATCTTTACCGCCTCGACCAAGACCAGCAGCTTTTAATGCTTCATGATCAATAGTTTTTTTGGCATCCAATTTTTTGGCATCAATAAATTTTTGTACCATGCCCAAATTGACTTCAGCATAATCTTTACCAAATGGATTGTTAAAGCCGCGCTTTGGAATACGCATATGAAGCGGCATTTGCCCACCTTCAAAGCCGTTGATAGAAACACCACTACGGCTTTTTTGACCCTTTTGACCACGTCCGCCTGTTTTGCCTTTACCAGAACCAATACCGCGTCCTACCCGCATTTTGCGGTGACGGGCGCCTTCATTATCTTTAATTTCGTTTAATTTCATTGTCTGCACTCGCTTTCGCTTTGTTCGCGCTATTATCGCTATTGATGAAAGACAAATTGCCTTTCGAAAATTTAATCAACCACTTGTACCATATGACGAACTTTACGGATCATACCACGAACTTCGGGTGTATCTTCCAATTCGACAATACGGTGCATCTTATTCAAGCCCAAGCCAATCAATGTTTTTTCTTGGCGTTCTGGGCGGCGAATAGGAGAGCCTGTTTGTTTGATTTTAATCTTGGCCATTATGATTACTCCGTAACCGCGTCAGCTTCGGCTTTAACTTCCGCCTTAGACGCTCCATCCGAACCTCGGCCGATCAAATCCGCAATTTTTTTGCCGCGGCGCTGTGCCACGGATTTAGGACTTGTTTGATCACCGAGCGCATCAAAAGTTGCGCGGATCATGTTATAAGGATTTGATGAACCAACGGATTTTGTCACAACATCAGCAACACCCAAAGATTCAAAAACAGCACGCATCGGACCACCAGCAATAATACCAGTACCCGCTGGTGCGCTGCGCAATGTCACTTTACCTGCACCAAAACGGCCATTGCCATCATGATGCAAAGTACGGCCCTCTTTCAAAGGAACGCGAATCATTTTCTTCTTTGCAGCAGCCGTTGCTTTGTTAATGGCTTCTGGCACTTCGCGCGCTTTACCATGTCCAAAACCTGCGCGGCCTTGACCATCACCAACAACTACCAATGCAGCGAAACCAAAGCGCTTACCACCTTTAACGGTTTTAGAAACACGGTTGATGTGCACCAATTTTTCAATCAGCTCATCGCCTTCTTCTTCGCGTGGTTTGCGATCATTGCGGCGACCACGGCCACGACCTTTATTATCACGGCCACCACGGCCTTCTTTTTTACCTTCTGGCGCAGCTTCTTTTGCAGCAGGTGCTTCGACACTAGCTGCTGCTTCTGGAGCGGCTTCAGCTTCTGTTTTATTTTCTTCTGCCATCATTAAAACTCCAATCCGCCTTCACGCGCAGCATCAGCCAGCGCTTTGACGCGTCCGTGGAAGAGAAAACCACCACGGTCAAAAACAACACTGGTCACACCAGCTTTTTTAGCAGCTTCAGCAACGCGCTTACCAACATCGGCAGCAGCTTTGCTATCAGCACCAAGCTTCACACCCTTATCATTGGAAGATGCAGAAGCAAGTGTACGCCCCTGTGCATCATCGATGATTTGTGCATAAATATGTCTGCCCGTGCGGTGGACAGATAAACGAGGACGTCCAGCGACCTGCGCACGCAATTTCGAGCGTACACGTTGGCGGCGACGTTCAAAGAGAGATAGTTTCGCCATGGCTTACTTCTTCTTCCCTTCTTTACGGAATATATATTCGCCGCGATACTTAATGCCCTTGCCTTTATATGGCTCTGGCTTTCTCCATTGACGAATCTCGGCAGCAACCTGCCCTACTTTTTGTTTATCCATTCCACTAATTTCAATAGTGGTTTGGTCCGGCGTCTTAATGTCGATACCTTCTGGAATATCAAAATTAACATCATGGCTGAAACCAAGCTGCAAGTTCAATATTTTACCATTCACTTTAGCACGATAACCAACACCATTGATTTCTAATACTTTAGAGAAACCCTCTGTCACACCTGTGATGAGATTTTCTACCAATGTGCGTTGCATACCCCAGAAAGATATTGCTGTTTTAGATTTGTTCGCAGGAACGACAACCACCTGCCCATCTTCCACGGTATATGTCACCGCTTCTGATGCTGGCATGCTCATTTCGCCCTTTGGCCCTTTCACGGACACCAATCCATTACCAACGCTGGCTGTTACGCCCGCTGGAATAGCAACTGGTTTTTTCCCGATGCGGCTCATCAGAACACCTCCGCTAAAATTTCGCCACCAACGTTGGATTCACGTGCTTCTGCATCAGATAGCACACCGCGTGGTGTCGATACGATAGTGATACCAAGACCGTTGCGTACTACAGGAAGTTCTTGCGAACCCGAATAGACACGGCGACCTGGTTTTGAAACACGAGCCACATGCTGAATAGCAGGCGCGCCTTCAAAATATTTAAGTTCAATACGCAAGCCATTATGCTGACCTTTTGAACCGAAAGCTTCTTCGCTATAACCACGAATATAACCTTCACGTTGCAAAACATCTAAAACGCGAGCGCGCAGCTTCGAGGAAGGAGAGACCACAGAGTCTTTCTTTGCTCGTTGGCCGTTACGAATGCGGGTGAGCAAATCACCCAAAGGATCTGTCAATGCCATGATCTATATCCTTACCAGCTTGACTTAGTGATGCCAGGGATAAGGCCTTTATTAGCCAAATCACGTAGCTCGATCCGGCATAACCGGAACTTACGATAATATCCGCGAGGACGACCTGTTGTCTCACAACGGTTGCGAACCCGCGTTGGGTTACCATTGCGAGGAATCTCAGCCATTTTCAAACGAGCGATCAAACGCTCGCTTTCATCTAGACTTTGGTCTTTCGCTATTGCTTTTAGCTTCGCATATTGACCAGAGAATTTCTTCACTAGCTTCTTACGTCGCTCATTTTTATTTACGGAACTCAGTTTCGCCATGACTTAAGCTCTCATCCTTTCCATTAAAGACGCCATTATGCGGCTGCCTTTTCATCATTTTGTTCTTGCGGAAATGGGAAGCCGAAAAGACGCAATAATTCGCGTGCTTCGTCATCCGTTTTTGCCGAAGTAGTTACGATCACATCCATACCGCGCACCACGTCGATGGCGTCATAGCTGATCTCTGGGAAAATAATTTGCTCTTTCAAGCCCATCGCAAAATTACCGCGACCATCAAAACTTTTTGGGTTCAACCCGCGAAAGTCACGAATACGAGGCATAGCAATTGTTACCAAACGTTCGATAAATTCAAACATTTGCGTGCGGCGCAATGTTACCTTCACACCGATAGGCATGCCTTCACGCAATTTAAACGTTGCGATAGATTTTTTCGCACGCGTTATCACTGCTTTTTGACCTGCAATAAGTTCCATTTCGGCAAGAGCGGTGTTCACCTTTTTCTTGTCCTGAGAACCTTCACCCACACCCATATTAAGTGTGATTTTTTCAATTTTTGGCACCGCAAGATGATTGCTATAACCAAATTTCTCAGTCATCGCTTTTACGATTTCATCTTCATAGCGTTTTTTCATGCGTGGGATATATTTATCAGCCATCGATCATTTCCCCTGATTTAACAGCAACACGAACTTTTTTGCCGTCTTTGTCTTCAAAACGAACGCGTGTGGCCTTGCCGTCTTTTGGATCAGCTACAGCAACATTGGAAATATCCATAGCCGCTTCAAATTTATCAATTCCGCCTTGCGGATTTTCTTGGCTTGGTTTGCGGTGGCGCGTTGCAATATTCATACCTGTAACAATAATTTTACCGTCTTTGGGCATAACTTTTGAAACTTCGCCAGTTTTGCCTTTATCTTTACCAGCCAAAACAACGACATTATCGCCTTTTTTAATCTTTGCCATAGCCATTATAGCACCTCCGGTGCGAGCGATATGATCTTCATATGCTTTTTCGCACGTAGTTCACGAACCACTGGGCCAAAAATACGGGTACCAATAGGTTCTTTATTTGCATTCACCAATACAGCAGCGCTGCTGTCGAAACGAATAACTGTTCCGTCTGCGCGGCGAATATCTTTTGCAGTGCGGACAATAACAGCGCGATGAACATCACCTTTTTTGACCTTACCACGCGGCGCAGCTTCTTTCACTGATACCACAATGATGTCACCCACACCGGCAAAACGCCGTTTTGAACCGCCCAATACTTTGATGCATTGGACGCGCTTGGCACCGCTGTTATCAGCGACTTCAAGATTTGACTGCATCTGGATCATGGATCCAATTCCTTTCGTCTGGCTTGCCGAACAATTCCGGTAGTTCCGTTAAAATTAACTTTATTCAGCGGCCGCTTTCGCTTCGCTGCCTTTATCCAAAACAACCCATGTCTTATTTTTAGAAATAGGTTTAGTTTCTTCGATACGAACCGTTTCACCGGTTTTGAATGTATTACTTTCGTCATGCGCATGATATTTTTTCGAACGACGAATAATTTTACCGTATAATGGGTGTTTCACTTTGCGCTCGACACGAACAACAATTGTTTTGTCGTTAACATCGGATACCACCGTGCCGGTTAAGATGCGTTTTGGCATATTATAATTCCTTAAACCGATTTGGCGGCACTTGCGCGCTCACCTTGTAATGTTTTAATGCGAGCAATATCGCGGCGAACAACACGAACTCGTGCTGGCTTTTCAAGCTGCCCCGTTGCTGTTTGGAAACGAAGATTAAATTGTTCTTTTTTCAATTCATTGAGCTGAACAGCCAATTCATCATCAGTTTTCACGCGAAGATCTTCTGTTTTACTCATCATTTCGCTCCTAGGTGCGATGTGTCGCCGAGACGAGCAACCACTTTGGTTCTGATAGGCAATTTCATTGCTGCACGCTCAAAAGCAACCGCAGCCAACGGGCCAGGGACACCATCAAGTTCAAACAAGATACGGCCAGGCTTTACGCGCGCCGCCCAATATTCAACAGAGCCTTTACCCTTACCTTGGCGGACCTCAGCAGGCTTTTTCGACACAGGAACATCTGGGAATACACGGATCCACAAACGCCCTTGACGTTTAATATGGCGCGTAATCGCACGACGAGCTGCCTCAATCTGGCGCGCAGTAATACGCTCAGGCTCTAGCGCTTTTAGACCATATGAACCAAAGTTCAGATCGGTTCCGCCTTTTGCATTTCCGTGAATACGCCCTTTAAAGGTTTTACGGAATTTATGTTTCTTCGGTTGTAGCATGATGCTTCGCCCTTATCTTTCTTAGTTTCTATCAACGCGCCGGACGGACGCCAGACGTTTGCGCGTCCATCATCAATCGGTCTGTTGCCATAGGATCATGACCTAGAATCTCGCCTTTGAAGATCCAAACCTTAATCCCAATAATACCATATGCTGTTAAAGCTTCTGCTTCTGCATAATCAACATTCGCACGAAGCGTATGTAGAGGAACACGTCCTTCACGATACCATTCAACGCGCGCAATCTCTGCACCGCCCAAACGACCACCACAGGTGATTTTAATACCTTCGGCACCCAAACGTAGCGCCGATTGCACAGCACGCTTCATAGCACGGCGAAAAGCAATACGGCGGATCAATTGATCACCAACGCCTTGCGCAACCAATTTCGCATCGATCTCTGGCTTACGAATTTCAACAATGTTCAATGACACATCACCAGTGGTGAAAGCTTTTAACTTTGAACGAAGCTTTTCAATGTCAGCCCCTTTTTTACCGATGATAACACCAGGGCGAGCAGCATAAATTGAAACGCGGCATGTTTTTGCTGGACGCTCAATCACCACTTTAGAAACAGCAGCTTGTGGAACCGTATCAAAGATGAATTTGCGCATTTTGATGTCTTCCACCAACTGCTGACCATATTCATGTCCTTCGGCGAACCAACGGCTATCCCAAGTACGGTTGATTTGAAGGCGAAGCCCAATAGGATTACTCTTTTGACCCATGATTAAGCCTCTTCTTCTTTTTCACGAACAACAATCCGAAGACGGCTGAACGGTTTGATGATTTGGTTGCCACGACCCCGCGCACGAGCACGAAAACGCTTCATAGTCAGCGCCTTACCAACACTCGCTTCTTGTACCACCAAGGAGTCAACATCCAGATTATGGTTGTTTTCCGCATTGGCGATTGCAGAGTTTAAAACTGACTTCACATCGCGTGCCATTGCTTTTTTAGAGAAGCTAAGGACATTTAATGCATCTTCAACTTTACGGCCACGAATAAGCTGCGCTACCAAGTTAAGTTTTTGAGCAGAACCGCGAATAGCAGTTGCCGTTGCTAGAGCTTCATTATCACCGACACGGCGAGGAGATTTTGCCTTGCCCATTATCGTTTACCCTTCTTGT
This sequence comes from uncultured Sphingorhabdus sp., assembly GCA_947501885.1. Lineage (GTDB taxonomy): Bacteria > Pseudomonadota > Alphaproteobacteria > Sphingomonadales > Sphingomonadaceae > Sphingorhabdus_B. The sequence continues at coordinate 876,439 of CANMXN010000001.1, forward strand.
CTGCACCATGACCGTAATAATTACGGGTTGGAGCAAATTCACCAAGCTTATGGCCAACCATATCTTCGTTTACAGACACAGGGATAAATTTCTGGCCATTATAAACATTGAAGGTCAAGCCAACGAATTGCGGAAGAACCGTTGAACGACGTGACCAAGTTTTAATCGGTGTGCGAGCACCGCTTTCTTGAGCGTCTTCAGCTTTTTTCAGCAAATATAGATCCACAAAAGGACCTTTCCAAACAGAACGAGCCATTATTTACCTCTTCTTCTTCGCGTGACGAGAACGAATAATCATACGATCTGTCTGCTTATTCTTACGAGTACGAGCACCCTTGGTTGGCTTACCCCAAGGCGTAACAGGGTGACGACCACCCGATGTACGACCTTCACCACCACCATGCGGGTGATCAACAGGGTTTTTCGCAACACCGCGCGTTAATGGACGTTTGCCTGCCCAACGATTACGGCCTGCTTTTGCCAAAGTTTGGTTTGAATTATCGGGATTGGAAACAGCACCAACTGTACCCATGCAATCACCGCGAATATAACGTTGCTCGCCAGAGTTAAGGCGAACAATAACCATACCGCGATCACGGCCAACCAATTGTACATAAGTACCAGCAGCACGAGCGATCTGAGCCCCTTTATTAGGCTTCATTTCGATATTGTGACAAATAGTACCCACTGGCATTTGCGATAATAACATTGCATTACCCGGTTTCACATCGGTTTTTTCTGCCGCAAGAACCGTATCGCCAACAGCCAAACGCTGCGGAGCAATGATATAGCTAAGCTCACCATCTTCATATTTAATCAATGCGATGAAAGCACTGCGGTTAGGATCATATTCGATCCGCTCAACCGTAGCTGGCATATCAAATTTGCGGCGCTTGAAATCGATGATACGATATTTTTGCTTGTGACCGCCGCCAATGCCGCGCGCCGTCACATGACCTTTATTATTACGGCCACCGGTTTTATTCTTACCATGCACCAGCGCCTTAACAGGCTTGCCTTTAAACAAAGATGATTTGTCTACAAGAACAAGGCCGCGCCTTGCTGGGCTGGTTGGTTTATAACTTTTTAATGCCATGATTTAAGCCTTAAACCCCCGTTGTCACGTCGATCGTTTGACCTTCGGCCAAAGTCACAATCGCTTTTTTAACATCATTGCGGCGATATGGGCGTCCGCGCCAGCGCTTAACCTTACCTTTTTGGATAAGAGTATTTACGCGCTCCACTTTCACATCAAATAACGCCTCAATAGCAGCTTTAATTTGCGGCTTCGTACTATCAATACTCACCTTAAAGACCACCGCATTATTTTCACTCAGCAATGTCGATTTTTCGGTAATATGAGGTGCAACAATCACATCATAATGACGATTATCTATCATATCTTTTTTAGCCATTGAAACGCGCCTCCAATTTTTCAACGCCAGCGCGTGTCAAGACCAACGTGTCATGGTTCAAAATGTCATAAACATTCGCACCAGCAGCCAACATCACATCAAGGCCAAGCAAATTGGATGAAGCATTGCGGAAATTATCATTCACCGCTTCACCATCAATCACCAAAGCCGTGCGGCCAAAACCAAGCTTATCAAGCTGTGACTTAAGTGCAGCCGTTTTCGGTGCCTTCAAATCCAAATTATCCAAGACAATCAAGCTGCCATCTTTTGCTTTCGCAGACAAAGCCATTTTAAGGCCCAATGTACGAATTTTCTTGTTCAATGATGGGTTGAAATCACGCAGGCGAGCACCATGCGCTTTACCACCACCAATAAAGATAGGAGCACGGCGATCACCGTGACGCGCTGTACCGCCGCCTTTTTGACGACCGAATTTCTTACCCGTACGCGCAATATCGCTACGCTCACGTGTTGGACGCGCAGTGGCCCGCTTCTTTTCACGTTGCCAATTGACGACGCGGTGCAAAATATCAGCGCGAGGCTCAAGACCGAATATGTCATCTGACAATTCAATATCGCCTTTTGCTTTTGCTTCGAGGGTTTGTACTTTTAATTTCATGTCTTAGCCCTCCCCATCTGTCTTGGTTTCTGCAGCATTAGTTTCCGCTGGAGTATCTGCACCAGCTTCAACCGCTGTATCAACAGCTTCTGGAGCTTCTTTTGTTTCAACAGCATCATTATCAGCTTTTAAAGAAGCTGGGAATGGAGCACCTTCAGGAGCAGGTAATTTCACAGAATCACGCACTAAGAGCCAAGCATTTTTTGCACCTGGCACAGAACCCTTCACAAAAATCAAACCACGATCTGTATCAGTACGAACGATTTCAAGATTTTGCTGTGTGCGTTGGCGGTCACCCATGTGGCCCGCCATCTTCTTGCCCTTAAAGACTTTACCAGGATCTTGACGATTACCCGTTGAACCATGCGAACGGTGAGACAATGACACACCGTGCGTTGCACGAAGACCACCAAAGTTCCAGCGCTTCATAGCACCCGCAAAACCCTTACCTTGCGTATGACCTGTCACATCAACCATTTGACCATCTACAAAATGATCAGCCGAAAGGACAGAACCTACAGGTAAAAGAGCTTCTTCGCTATCAACACGAAATTCTGCGATACGAGCCTTTGGCTCAACAGATGCTTTTGCAAGCTCTTCACGTTGCGGTTTATTAATATTTTTCGCTTTACGGACCCCAGAACCAACACGAACAGCCAAATAGCCATCGGTATCATTACTGCGGTTTCCGACCACTTGACATCCCTCAAGAGCCAATACGGTAACAGGGACATGCTGACCATCTTCTTGGAAGATGCGCATCATACCCATTTTTTTCGCGATCACGCCAGTGCGCATGACCTTTCTCCTTCACAGAGGCCCATACAGCACCATTGCTCTACGGGCGTGATTAAAATTCTTCTAACCCAATTTTATGCTGTGCCCCGTCCGGGCTAGGTGCCGTTCATCCCACATGGGAGAAAAGCAAGACGGGAACGCAGCCCGACATTTTCTAATGAAAATAATCGGCGGTATTCCTATTTTGCAAGAGTTACTGCACCCTTGAAACACTGATATTTTCCAATATCAGACGCCAAAACCGAAGTTTAAGCGAGTTTAATCTCTACATTCACACCAGCAGCTAGATCAAGCTTCATCAAAGCATCAACCGTTTCTGGTGTAGGTTGCACAATATCGAGCAACCTTTTGTAAGTACGCACTTCAAACTGCTCACGTGATTTTTTGTTAACGTGAGGACCACGGTTCACCGTGAATTTCTCAATGCGGGTTGGCAATGGTATAGGACCACGGATTAAGGCGCCCGTACGGCGTGCCGTGTCAGCAATTTCATGCGTTGCTTGATCAAGAACGCGATGATCAAAAGCCTTAAGTCGAATACGAATATTCTGCGTTTCCATAGTCATTTATACCAATATCAAAGAGCCAAAAAATAAATTCACCTTTACCTTGCTAGCAAGAAAGAAAAAGGTGAACCCAAAAATCTCAAGCCGCCCAGTCCAAACGAATCAGGCGGCGTGAGCGTTCTATATTACTTAGTTATCGATCCGACAACCCCTGATCCAACAGTACGACCACCTTCACGAATAGCAAAACGCAATCCTTGGTCCATAGCAATTGGCGCAATCAATTTCACATTGATGGTTACATTATCACCAGGCATCACCATTTCGGTGCCATCTGGAAGAATAACTTCACCCGTTACGTCCGTTGTACGGAAGTAGAATTGTGGACGATAGTTTGCGAAAAATGGTGTGTGACGACCACCTTCATCTTTTGAAAGCACGTAAACTTCCGCAGAGAATTCTGTGTGCGGCGTAACGCTACCAGGCTTACAAAGCACCTGACCACGCTCAACTTCTTCACGAGCAACACCGCGGATCAACGCGCCAATATTATCACCAGCCTCACCTGAATCAAGCAGCTTGCGGAACATTTCAACGCCCGTAACGGTTGTTTTGGCTGTTTCTTTAATGCCAACGATTTCAACTTCGTCACCAACATTCACAACGCCTGTTTCAACACGCCCCGTTACAACAGTACCACGACCAGAAATTGAGAACACATCTTCAACTGGCATCAAGAAGTCTTTGTCTACTGGACGATCAGGTTGCGGAATGAAATCATCAACAGCTTTCATAAGCTCAAGAATTTTTTCTTTACCGATATTATCATCACGGCCTTCAAGTGCTGCAAGAGCAGAACCAGAAATGATAGGAATATCATCACCAGGAAAATCATATTCAGAAAGAAGTTCACGAATTTCCATTTCAACAAGCTCTAGAAGCTCTTCATCATCAACTTGGTCAACTTTGTTCATGAAAACAACCATAGCTGGCACACCAACTTGGCGAGCAAGCAAGATGTGTTCCTTGGTTTGCGGCATTGGACCATCAGCAGCATTCACCACCAAAATAGCACCATCCATTTGCGCAGCGCCAGTGATCATGTTTTTCACATAGTCAGCGTGACCTGGGCAATCAACGTGCGCATAGTGACGACCTTCGGTTTCATATTCAACGTGAGCCGTTGAAATGGTGATGCCACGCTCACGCTCTTCAGGAGCTTTATCGATGTTTGCAAAATCAACAGCTTCACCGCCGGTTGATTCAGCAAGTACTTTTGTAATCGCCGCTGTAAGTGTGGTTTTACCGTGGTCAACGTGACCAATGGTGCCAATGTTACAGTGCGGCTTGTTCCGTTCAAACTTTGCTTTTGCCATTTTATCCTACCTTTATATTCAAACTATATGTTCTCATGCCCGCGCGCAGTGGCGCGATTGTGAGCAATTGTCAAGTGCTTGCGAAAAAATTGATGCTTGAAAGCGACATCTTTTTCACTTTTGCGTGAAATGGCATATCGTTCAAACACGCCATATCACATTATCTACGAATCTAGATGGCGCTAATAGCGCAATCCCTACTCTTATGCCAGCTTCTCTTTCAATTCTTCTGCAACATTATTTGGTACAGGTTCATAGTGAGAGAATTGCATGCTATATTGCGCACGGCCTTGCGTAAATGAACGCAGTTCATTCACATAACCAAACATATTAGCAAGCGGCACCATAGAATCGACGACCTGCGCGTTACCGCGACTATCAGTACCCTGGATTTGGCCACGGCGGCTGTTCATATCGCCGATCACATCACCCAAATATTCCTCTGGCGTTACCACTTCAACCTTCATCACAGGCTCAAGCAATTGAATGCCAGATTTTTGCGCTGCCTCGCGCATCGCTGCACGGCCTGCAATTTCAAATGCAAGAGCTGAGGAGTCAACATCATGGTAAGCGCCATCATAAAGACGAATATCGAAATCGATAATTGGGAAACCAATGAGCGATCCGCTCTCAGCCGTTTCACGCATACCTTTTTCAACAGATGGGATATATTCTTTTGGAATGTTACCACCTTTAATCTCATCATTAAAAGTAATACCCGCTCCGCGCTCGCCTGGCGTTACTTCGAACTTCACACGTGCAAATTGACCAGAACCACCAGATTGCTTCTTATGGGTATAATCAATTTCAACAGCACGGCTGAGCGATTCACGATAAGCCACCTGCGGTGCACCAACATTGGCTTCCACTTTAAATTCGCGCTTCATACGATCAACCAAAATATCAAGGTGAAGTTCACCCATGCCTTTGATGATGGTTTGACCTGATTCATGATCAGTAGTCACACGGAATGATGGATCCTCTGCTGCCAGACGATTAAGCGCAACGCCCATTTTCTCTTGGTCAGCTTTTGTTTTTGGTTCCACAGAAAGTTCAATCACAGGCTCAGGGAACTCCATACGCTCCAAGATAATCGGATCAGATGATGCACAAAGCGTATCACCTGTGGTGGTCGCCTTCATACCTGCAAGCGCAACAATATCGCCCGCCATTGCCTCTTCAATATCTTTACGATCATTCGAGTGCATCTCAAGGATACGCCCGACTTTTTCTTTCTTATCCTTCACAGAGTTGAGGATCGTGCCTTTTTCAAGCTTACCGGAATAGATACGGCAGAATGTCAAAGAACCCACAAATGGATCGTTCATCACTTTAAATGCAAGGGCTGAAAATGGCTCATCATCGCTAGATGGGCGCGTAGCAGCGGTTTCACCATCAAGCAAAACACCATCAATGGCAGGCACATCAAGCGGGCTAGGCAGATAATCAATAACTGCATCAAGTAGCGGCTGAACACCTTTGTTTTTGAAAGCACTACCGCAGCACACAGGAACGAAGCTCTGGTTCAATGTGCCTTTACGAATTAATGACTTCAGCGTTGGAACATCAGGTTCATTACCTTCTAGATATTGCTCCATCACATCATCGTCTTGCTCAACGGCAAGCTCGATGAGCTGCTCACGATATTGCGCAGCTTCATCGGCCATATCTGCTGGAATGTCACCATATTCAAATTCAGCACCAAGGCCATCATTTTTCCAAACGATAGAACGTTGGTTTACCAAATCTACAAGGCCAATCAAATCTGCCTCTATACCAATTGGCAAATAAAGAACCGCAGGCGTTGAACCCAAACGATCGATGATAGATTGCACACAATATTTGAAATCAGCACCCGTGCGATCAAGCTTGTTAATGAAGCACATGCGCGGCACACCATATTTATCAGCCTGACGCCACACAGTTTCAGATTGTGGTTCAACACCCGCAACACCATCAAAACAAGCTACCGCACCATCGAGCACACGTAGAGAGCGTTCTACTTCAATCGTGAAATCAACGTGCCCTGGCGTATCAATAATGTTGATACGATGCTCATCACCCTTGCCATCATCAGCCGTCCAGAAACAAGTAGTAGCCGCAGAAGTAATGGTAATCCCACGCTCTTGCTCTTGCTCCATCCAATCCATGGTTGCAGCGCCATCATGCACTTCGCCAATTTTATAGGATTTACCTGTATAATATAAGATGCGCTCGGTTGTTGTGGTTTTACCCGCATCAATATGCGCCATAATGCCGATATTACGATATTTATCCAGTTGATGGCTGCGTGCCATGATTTTTACTCCATAGTGGGGATGGCCAATACCATCCTGTTTATGATTGGCATCTCAAATGATCTGCCCGTTAATAATGTGCCAATTAATATTTGGGCCTATAGTAAAGAGGGCTGGATAATACCAGCCCCCAATATTACAATATGTAATTTTCCTCATCGCCTAACCAGCAAGAGGAAATATCATTACCAGCGATAATGGGCAAATGCACGGTTAGCATCTGCCATTTTATGAGTGTCTTCGCGCTTCTTAACTGCGTTACCGCGGTTATTCGCTGCATCCATAAGCTCGCCTGAAAGACGCGCTGCCATAGTTGTTTCGCTGCGGCCACGCGCTGCACTCACCAACCAACGAATGGCTAGCGCTTGAGCACGTTCTGGGCGCACATCAACTGGCACCTGATACGTTGCACCGCCGACACGGCGAGAGCGCACTTCTACTTGTGGTTTAATATTATCCAAAGCTTCATGAAATATGCCCAATGGTTCTTTTTTGGCTTTGGCTTCAACAGCATCAAGCGCGCCATATACAATGCGCTCTGCGGTTGATTTCTTACCATCTACCATCAAATTGTTCATGAATTTTGAAAGAACCTGATCTCCAAACTTAGGATCAGGAAGGATTACCCGTTTCTCGGGACGACGACGACGTGCCATTTTCTATTCTCCTGATTATTTAGGACGCTTAGCGCCATATTTGGAACGAGATTGTTTACGATCTTTCACGCCTTGGGTATCCAAAACGCCGCGAAGCACGTGATAACGCACACCGGGAAGATCGCGAACACGACCACCACGAATAAGAACAACACTATGCTCTTGCAAGTTATGGCCTTCACCAGGAATATAGCTAATAACTTCGCGTTGGTTAGTAAGACGCACTTTGGCAACCTTACGCAATGCGGAGTTAGGCTTTTTCGGAGTCGTTGTATAAACTCTTGTGCAAACACCGCGCTTTTGCGGATTTTGGTCCATAGCAGGTACTTTTGATTTTACCTTCTGTGGCACCCGGCCTTTGCGGACCAGCTGATTAATCGTTGGCATAAAGTCTTCACCTTATATCTAGAAATTCTAGGGTTACTCTGATGATGCGAACCACCACCATTGTTTTGCCTAATGTAGTTTCGGAAACATAATCACAGGAAATACCCATGACTGTGAAACAGAAGCGCGGCCTTTAACGAGGATTCGGTATAAGGTCAAGACAGATTAAAAATTACAAGATTATGAATCAATGAAATTTAGGGTTTTTCTGTTCAATTGCTCCTGATGTATCAGCTTGCTCAAAAGTACTTGCCAACTGAACACTGAAATAATGTTTCAGCAACCCCTCCATCTCCGTCACATCTAAAGTTCCATTACTCCAGCTATTATCTGCGCTCTCTAATGCGTCATAATAAGGTTGCCGCCCTGCTGCTATTTGCTCTGGTATAGTTTGAGTTCCTGGCAATCTGTCCCCAATTTTAGCACACATCGCTAAATATGATACTGCTCGGGATGTTCTTCCATTACCGTCCAGAAAAGGATGTATCCAATTTAAACGCCACATCAAATAAGCACATATCTCTAATGCCGATAATTCATCCCAATTATCATTAACATAATCACACATCTCTTCAATCAACCTAGGAACATCGCTCTCATGAGGAGGCTTATGTTTGCTTTTTTCTATAGCTACTGAAGATGGACGCCAAGTTCCAGCATATCTTGAAAGCTCATCCAAGGCTAGCTTATGAAGTGATAATATTATAGAAGGCCGTAATTTAAAACTTCGCCCATCTCTTGCAACTTCATCTATCAAATCCAAAACAGCATCAAATTGACGCACTGCATTTTCTGCTTCTTTTTTAGCAACTTCATCAGGATCAGTTAATAAATCTGGTTCACTGCCTACGCTTTCTCTTTCGCCTCCCATCAATCATCTCGTGGGGTATGCGCAACTACCTTATCAACCATAGCTCTAGTAACGCGCTCATTTTCAATATGTGCATTACCATAAGCAAAACTGCGCCTCTGATCATCCTTATCAGATTTACTCATTGGCTTTGAACGTGCCATTTCCAGTAATTTTTCTATATCATTTGTCATAGCAATGTCCTTAGTTAATATATTAATGCAGAAATGCTCTCATTTCGTCAAATAGTTTGCGATGAAATAATTGCATTCCGAGCTATCAACCACGCTCTTTCAGTACTGCTTCTTCCACTCCTATTCGGTGCCGCAGCAAGATAGCATTAAACACCGAGAATAAGACCGCTGCCCACCAAAGGCCGAGCAGCAGCGGCACTATGGCAATTTCTAACACCACCACTGTATAATTAGGATGGGCAAGAAATTTATATGGCCCTTTTTTAACACGCGGGAAATGCGGTGCGCTGATAATCCGCGTGGTCCACCAACGTCCAATCGATGCCAGTGTCCAAAATCGTAATATTTGCGAAAGGAAAAAAGCATTCAGAATATAAGGGTTCAGTTCATGGTCGGGTTTTGCCAACATCACCATCACAATTATCCAACTGCCATGCAATAGTATGAAATAATGATAATGATCTGCGCCATATTCTTTTGCACCCTCGGATATAAGACGCGCTGTATTGCGCTTTGCATATACCAATTCTCCCAATCGCTGGATTAGCAAATAAGCCAGTACAAATGTAACCCATGTCGGCGGCGCGCTTAATATTGCAAATATATCAGCCATGCACAGCTCCTTTGGGATCCAATATGCCGACAGCCGCCGTAAACCCTGGGCCAAGCGCCGTCATGACGATCGGCTTGGTCGGATTATCGATCAATAAATCTTTGAGGACAAATAATATCGTTGGTGAGGACATATTACCATGTTGGCGCAGCACATTGCGTGTTGTATCTATATTGCCTACATCATTGCCAAAATAATCATCCAAAGCGTCTACCACTCGTCCCCCGCCAGGATGGCAAGCGGGTTCTCCCATATCGCGGCGGTTGATATTGTGCGCCGTCAAAAATACATCGCAAAATGGTGCGAAATCTTGCGTTACAAAGCTAGGAATATCGCGCGCTAATACCAGATCAAACCCCGTATCACTTATATCCCAACCCATCATATCGCGCGTATCAGGCCATGTCTTTTGATCAAAGGCGCGGAAAGTGGGCGCATTGCCCCGCCCTTCTTTTCCGCTTAACACTACTGCCGCACAACCATCGGCAAAAAGAGCAGTGGCGATCATATTCTTCTTGTCAAATTGGCTATAATCATAAGATAGGCTGCAAAGCTCCAGCGCAATTAACAGGACATTTTGCCCTTCAATATTACCGCTTTTCACATCGGCCAATTGATCGGCCAGCCGCAGGCCCAATAATCCGCCCGCACAACCATATCCAAAAACAGGGACGGTTTGAATATTATCCCGGAAACCCAATTCTTTTATCATAGCCGCTGGGATAGAAGGCGTTACTGTACCAGTCGTCGAGATGTAGATAATAGCATCAATATCGGCGGGCCTCAGATTTGCCTCATCTAATGCTTTTTGCGCCGCTTCTTGCGCCAGAACCATAGCAGTATCGGCATATATTACACTGCGTTCTTGCCAACTGCGTTCTTTCAAATAAAAGTCCGCTGGTCTTGTTAAATAGCGATTGGTGATGCCGCTATTACTTAATATTTGCTCAAGCCGAGATGGCAGCGCCGTTCCTCTTGCTCGTGCCAAAATTTCAAGCACGTCATTCTGGTGTATTTTATGAGGGGGCAATGCGGTGGAAATTGATTTTAAATAGGACACATAGGGCCTTCGCTCTTTATCCGATGCTTGTTACACTGCAGCATTAATAAAGATAAGATTTTACTGCGATAGAAAAAGCCCGCAAATCAACCCAATATGCCCAATGTTAATAAGAGAAATAGGAAGAGTATGATTACAAAAAATATGCCAATACATAATAAGAATAACCGAACGATAGTTTGCATCCTAGAGAGCTGATACGCATATTTAATTTGTTTATAGAGATGCAACAAAGGAATGAAAACCAGTGCGGGAATAGTCCATCCACCGCTGACGCCCAGAGCATTTATTACCGCCATGAAGATAAATAATAAGCTCATAAAGCTAATCGAATAGATGGTGAAAATCGCATGATCATAGAAATGATATCCACGAAGGCCAATCATCGCGAACCAAACGAAAGGGATGGACAATGGGATGAGCAGCCATGCAAATTTATAACCATTAGACTTCATTTTATAGAATGTTAATGCAGTGTTTTCATTAGTTAATTTAATACCATCCACCAATTTTTTAGCAAAGATTCCATTCTTATCGGCCCATTCATCCATTCCATCGGTATGAATAATTGATCCATCATTTTGAAAAATGGTCGCATCCTCTGGTATAATTTCTCCACCGCCTTGAACATGCTTCTCTGCAATATATTCATTACCAGGGCTTACCAATGATAATGCCGTTTCTAACCCTTTGAGTTTTTCCTCATTATCTACACCTTCATCATCCACTAATTCACCATCGGCAATATCACGCTTCACAAATGCAATTTGCTCCTCAAGGGCTTGGTTACCTATGTCTCTAACTTCTTCAAAAGTGTTTTCATCATTATTGATATCAGATAAATTCGGGCCTCTAATAAATGAAAAAACGGCAAACATCATAAATATCGAGAATAGAAATATCGCCATTGGTGATATATATTGCGCTCTTTTTCCAGCAATATATTCGCGCGTCAAAACCCCAGGCTTGAACGAAAGCATTGGTAATGTGCGCCAAAATTTACCATCAAAATGCAGCACTCCGTGTAAAAAGTCATGCCATATCGCGCCTATAGAACGGTGGATATGGGCGCTCTGGCCACATTGTGCACAATAGGAGTTTTGAAGCAGTTCATTACAATTCAGGCAATGATTCACAATATTGTCACCCAAATTATCGCTTTTATCTTTATTTCGCGCCATAATTATTTCTATGCCCGTACACTTTCCCAAGGCCCTGTTATCGCAAAGGTATAAGTCGGCGCATAAAGATTGACGAACATAATCTGCCCATCGGGTGAGAAACATGCTCCTGCAAATTCGGTTTGTACTTGGCTGCGGCCAAACAAATATGTCTTACCGTCTTTATTAACCCCGCGCAGATGATTATCAACAATGGCCGTATATTGATCTTCGCATACCATCAAATGACCATTGGGCATAACGCATAAATTATCACCATAATTATAAAATGCAGGATCATTAGACTCTAAAAATAACGACAATGTACCTGACGGCACGGCTTTATCATTGCCATCATCAAGCGGGTTCGGAGTATATCGGAAAATCTGTCCATATTTCGCTTTACCGCCGCTAGTACTCACAAAATAAAGCTGATCTTCATCCCATATCACGCCTTCACCACGCGCAAATATAGCGGCTCCTGCTTTATGGCCGCGAATGCGCAAATCATCATTGAGGTTTTCGACATCATCTAAATCAATCCACTTAACACTATATTCTTCACCGCGTATCATGTGTATCGTGTCACTATCCCACCTGCGTGTATCTATGATCCCGACTTTATTAAATGCCAATGCTTGTAGCTTACCGCCTTTTGCTAATTCGCCTTTCACATTGGGAATGAAGCGATAAAATAGGCTATCATTGCTGTCTTCGGTTAAATAGACAATGCCCGTGCGCGGGTCGACACAGACAGCTTCATGGTTGAAACGGCCCATGTCCTTGAGCGGCACAGGATCCGCCATTTTGCCTTCCTCGATTGGTACTTCAAACACATAACCATGATCTTTATTACCATCACCGCCTGCTTTTTCAGTAGTTTCTTCACAGCTAAGCCAACTACCCCATGGTGTTATGCCGCCCGAACAATTTCTGATCGTACCATTGAGCGAGAGCCATTCGCGTTCTAATGTATGCGTCTTAGTATCGTAAATAAGCGTCGTTGTTCCGCCTGGTAGTGGATAGCCGCGTTCTTTATGGGTATCATAGCTTTTGAAACCCGCTTTAGGTTGCTCGCGCAATGCCCCTTCTCTAATCTGGCTAGGCCGCAGTTCATGGTTACGCACAAGGGCTACTTTACCATCACCCAGATCGATGCATCCCATACCATCAGCAGCATTGGGCACAACATAACCATCATCCATCACATTACCGAGACGCGAAATAACCTTATAGGAAAAACCCTCAGGCAAATCGAGTAGAGCATTTGGGTCTCTGATCAAATTACCATATCCTGCCACTTCATTTTTGCTACCTGTGGGGATTTCGGCAAAGCTTCTTGCTGCCAATGCTGTAAGCGCTGCACCACCAATACCCACACCCAATTGTCTTCTGCTGATTTTCATATCTATATCCTCATATGATAGTCGCAATAGCCTTTATATGATAGTTGTGACACATATATGGCGATTTACAATTTCTTTCACCTTGGCCTACAGCCATATCGCTGTTAGGGGCTGCATCAAAGATATTTATTTGAGAAGATAATATGAGCAATACAACCGAAACCACACGCCCTATAAAAACACGCCCTATAAAAACACGCATTGCACCCAGCCCAACGGGCGATCCACACGTTGGCACAGCTTATATCGCGCTGATGAACCATTGTTTCACCAAAAAACATGGTGGGCAAACCATATTGCGGATTGAAGATACTGACCAAGTGCGTTCCACTCGCGCATCCGAAGATATGATTATCAAATCCTTGCGCTGGCTTGGACTTGATTGGGATGAAGGGCCAGATGTTGGCGGCCCCAATGGTCCCTATCGTCAGAGCGAACGCAGCGAAATCTATACACAGCATGCACAGAAACTGCTTGATGATGGCAATGCCTTCAAATGTTATTGCGATTCAGAACGTTTGGATGCGATGCGCAAAGCGCAGACGAAATCAGGCATGCCGCCGCGCTATGATGGCACATGTTTGCGCCTTAATCATGAGGATCATGAAAAATATGATGCTAAGAATACACCTTATGTCGTGCGTCTCAAAATTCCCGTCGAGGGCAAATGCATAGTAAATGATACAATCCGCGGAACCATCGAGTTTGAATGGCCCGAGGTGGACATGCAAGTGCTCATGAAATCCGATGGATTGCCGACCTATCATCTGGCCAATGTGGTGGACGATCATTTGATGGGTATCACCCATGTTATGCGTGGTGAGGAATGGATTAGTTCTGCGCCCAAACATCTCTTGCTCTATCAATATTTTGATTGGGAAGCTCCGGTGTTAACGCATCTGCCGCTACTTAGAAATTTGGATAAGTCCAAACTTTCCAAACGCAAGAACCCCACCAGCATTCTCTATTTTGAGCGAGCAGGCTATTTGCCTGAAGCTCTGCTCAATTTTTTGGGGCTTTTTGCACGCGCTTCTTCGGAAGGCGAGGAAATGATGAGCCTCGAAGATATGGTCAAAGATTTTGATGCCAAACATATATCGCTCGGCGGTCCTGTGTTTGATATGGACAAATTAGATTGGCTCAATGGCCGTTACTTGCGCGAGAATATGGATAGCGATACCTTTTTGGATAAGGTCAAAACATGGACGCTCAATGATGAATATCTAAAACCTATCGCTGAAATGGCGCAAAGCCGTATCACAAAATTATCCGACCTTGGTGATTTGCTGAGCTTTTTCTTCATGAATCGTATTGCGCATCAAAGCGCAGAAAATTTGCGCCAAGTGAAACTAGAAGAATTGACCCAACGCCAAATATACCATCTGGTGTTGATGCAATTTGATGCAGCAGCTCTTTGGGATAAAGCAGCGATAGAAGGCATTTTGCGCCATACAGCCGAGAAATTGGATATTAAGCTCAAATTCCTTATCCAATCTATGTATTTGGCGACAACAGGCTCTATGCAGTCCGTCCCACTATTTGATGCGATCACTCATTTGGGCCGCGACATTATGCGTCAACGTTTGCGTCATGCTATAGAATTATTAGGCGCACCGACCAAAAAAGAAGCGAAAACTTGGGAAGATATGCTGCGCTAATATTAGTTAGCAATAGTGATATCTATCATATTTGATTTGGTGAATAGGCTATGATTGGCCTAAAAAATACGTGTGAGCGTAAAATAGGCTCCAAAAGTACCAACCGAATATATTAAAGCCCATCTAATTTTATCTTCAGAAAGCCATGTCACACGGCGAATCACCATCAAGAGCGCTCCAGCTAAAAGGATGAATAATATCTGCCCCAACTCAATCCCTACATTAAACAATGCTAACGCCCATAACTCTTGCCCTTTTGGCAAGCCAATTTCTGATAAGGCTCCTGCAAAACCTAGGCCATGTAATAATCCAAAGGCTGCTGACACTATCCAAGGATAGCGGATTGTAAGACTAGTTTTACCTTGCGATTTTCGCTGTGCTTCGATTGCCAAAAAGAATATTGATAGAGCAATCAACAATTCCACTGGACCGCTCGGCACATTCAACAAACCAAGCGCAGTGATGCCTAATGTGATACTATGGCCCAATGTAAAAGCGGTAATCACCCATAATATTTGCCGCCTCGCAACGATGAGCAAAAGCGCCAATACAAAGAGCAGATGATCCCAACCCAGCAGCATATGCTCCGCGCCAATACCCAAATATTCACTCAGGCCAGCGCCTTGCGTCTCTGCAAGATTAAGGCTGGGTCTTGTAGGACGTAAAATATGAATTTGTTCTTCTTGGCCGCGCTTTTTGATACGCACAAATACATCCGTTAAAGTGCGGTCTAATCCATCTATTGTGATCAAACCATCATCAAGCGGGCATTTGCTTTTCCAACTTTCAACAATGATATTTCCGACAATCTTTTGCGCGCTATCATTGGGTAATTTGCATTGTGATGGCAAAATAGGGAACAGCTTTAATTTTCGTCCATCAGTAATCGGAAGCTTCCACTCAATATGAAGGATATCATCATCCTCTTGCAAAATTTCGAGTGCTGCTGGACGTACCTCATGCGCGCTGGCAGGCATGCTCAAGATAAACATGATAATAATCACAAAAATGCGACAAATGTTCACCATTCTTCGACAATGATCCGATAAGATGAGCGTAATTCATTCACTTTTTCGGCTTTACGGCTTAGCTGTTGATCGGCTGTCCAAGCCTCCAACACTTGCGGCCGTACCGCTTTAAAATCGGCCTGCACGGGCGTGTCCACCCCTTCAATACGAACGATATGCAAACCAAAAGCACTGCCAATAGGCGCGCTCCATTGCCCTGACTCTAGCGCGAAAATAGCGGTCGAAAATTCAGGGCCAAACAGCCGAGAAACCTCAACTTTTGGGACCACTGCATAGGATCGTTTTTGGATGAATGGATCTCCTAAGCCTTGCCATTCCACTCCCGATTTTAGCGCTGCTAACACCTCTTGTGCTTTGCGCTCTAAGCCATCGCCATGTCTTTCTGGCGAGAGATAGACATGGTTGAAACTACGCCGTTCATTGCTGGTAAATTTATCTTTATTATCAGCATGGTATGCACGCAAAATATCATCAGAAGGGTTCTCAACCTGTGCATCTGCACTAATAATAAAATCCATTTTCTGCGCCATTCTGCGGCGGATAATCACATCTTCATCCTCTAGCCCAAGACGCTGTGCTTCGCGCACCAAAACTTCTTCTTTTACATATTGATCAATGATATAATCTCGGTCTTTGGCACTAGGCTCGCGCCCCGAGGTGCTTGACCAAGCTTTGCTAAGGCGATCTAATTCAGCGCTACTAACAATGATGGTACGGCCCAATTCTCCTTGGTAACTGCCCCATAGATTATGGATAATTACCAATAATCCGCCTAATAAAAGGAAATGAAAAATTGGCTCGTTAAACAATTTTTTCATAAGGTTAAGCCATAATCACCCGTTAGAAGGCGTATACCAAATTGGCGACGACCATGCGCGTTCTTGAATAGTTTTTTGCAAATTAGGATTGGGTTCAACACCAGCACGAACCGCATCCCAAGTGGACCAGCGGCAAACAGGATTTTCCAACACGCGCACATAATAAGAGGCACGTTGATCAACCTTATGCTCCGGGTCACGCCAGAAAGTTTTCAGCTCTGGCGATCCGCTATCGCTTGATATGCTACAATCCTTCAAATTCACGCTCGCGCCATTATCAGGGCAACGGAAATTAGCATCGGGCGCCGCACCATCGCTGCACGCCACATCAAAGACTTTCTCATTCGCTTTGCCGCCTTCAACCCACACTTTCACAACCTGCAAACGCTGTAATGGTGCGCTCATCGGGTCTCGCATGGCCCAAATAAGAAAGTTCGGGACTTTGCCTTCACCAATTAAATCTCCGCCCATAGGAACGCCGCTTTTATAGGCCTTTACAACCAATTGCGGGTCATCTAATAGTGATTTATCATAATCAAAACCAGCGAAGAAACGAACCTTTATACGCGTTCCCGTAGTAGCAAATGCTTCTTTACGGCGCATTGCTGCAAAAATACTCTCACGGGTATTTTCTTCGGCCCAAACCGCCGCATAACCCGATGCGCCCCAGCGCGAGAACCAATTATCGGCATTGGGATCCAATATCACCCCTTCCCAGCTCTTTTTGCCATTAGGCGGAACCGAACCACGGCGCTCAGCCGTACCATCAATAATACCAACTTTAGACCAGAAATTTTTCTCATCAAAAGAACCACCCGCAACATGGCTATCGGTTGAACCAATTAGGCCAAATTTAAATGGATTAGCCCCCAATTTTTCATCTAATAACAATCCACTGCCAAAGGCTTCACGTACATAACTACCTTCATTTTTTGACTTTATCTGTGATGAGAGCAGATATTCATAAATACCAAAATCGGCCCATTCATCATTCGGTGATAATGTTGGATGTGTCTCTGATGTACCCTTCACTTGGGTAATCTCAACAATAGGTTCATTGCGCAGACGTTTATCGGCATAGGCCTTGGTGAGTGGCGCGCCATCATAGGTTTCAAGTTTAAACATTTCGCCATCGGAAACATTGCTATTATGCGGAATAGAAAGCACATCATTGCCGCCCGCTCGTTGATCATCCATCCAAGTCCATAGATCTTCAGGGTTGGTCGAATCCAATGTTGAAAAAGGCAAATCGGGGGCCTGGTCTTTAAATACGACATTGCGGTGCAAATTACCGCCAGCAAACCCACCATCTTGGCCGCGTGTAACCCTAACCGCTGTATATTCATAAGCAGAAAAAGTGGTGAATTTCCCTGGCTGATTATATTTATCAGCAGCATCAATTGTTTGCTTCCAAACATCTTTGGTTATTTTTTCATCATAAACGCCAGGCATCTTTACGCCATTGCGAATCGCACCACCAACCAATGCAAAAGCCGCTAAGATTTTATCATTGTCGGTACTAAACATATCCTTGGCAATATCGAGCTTAGAAAGTTCCGTACCCGGAGTATTCATAGCGGGTAAATGCCCCAAATAGGCTGCATGATCGGTTACCGCCATAAAGTCTAATTTGGGTCCTTCGAGTGTTAAATCATAACCCGATGGATGCGTTATAGTTTCGCCCATACCAAATTTATAGGCATCATCGGGCGTGGTGCGAACATTGAAGATATAAGCGTCAAAACTGTTGCGCGTATGGATATGCAAATCACCGAAATAAGCATTGCGGTCAGCATTAGGTTGTTCGGCATTTTCGCCTATTCCCAGTTCACTATCGCTATTTTCACTACTATTTTCTTGACCGCAACTGCTCAACAAAGCGACAAGCGCTGCAGCTGTCATATATTGCTTTATCATCATTCTCTCCCCCAATGCTATTGATTGCAGGCTCTCACCTCCGCACAGCATTTTATTTCTCTGTTAATTTAATGGAACAGTTAAATAAAAAAGGCAAGTCTGATATAAAACAGATATTTATGATTTCAGAGCACGGGCTGCTGCTGCATTGGCCGTAATAAGCGCTTCA
Source organism: uncultured Sphingorhabdus sp. (assembly GCA_947501885.1). Classification (GTDB taxonomy): domain Bacteria; phylum Pseudomonadota; class Alphaproteobacteria; order Sphingomonadales; family Sphingomonadaceae; genus Sphingorhabdus_B. Next base: position 895,366 of record CANMXN010000001.1, read on the forward strand.
TCTGGTTCACCTTTGGGCACAACCCAAGAACCGCCAACACATAATATTTGGTCAATCGCTAACCAATTAGGAGCAGAGTTTACGTTAATGCCGCCAGTTGGACAAAAAAGTGCATCACCAAAAGGGGCCGCTAATGCTTTAAGTGCTGGAGCTCCGCCAGCAGCTTCCGCAGGGAAAAATTTAAAATGCTTCAACCCCAAGTCCATACCCAGCATAATATCACCAGCATTGGCCGTACCTGGCAAAAAGGGTATATCTGCATCAATAGCAGCGCGGCCCAAATTCTCTGTTAGCCCAGGAGATACGATAAATTCAGACCCTGCATCAATTGCTTGATTCAACTCATCAGGGTTAAGCACTGTACCCGCCCCCACAATAGCACCCTCAACGGTTTTCATGGCCTTGATAACATCAAGAGCAGCATCAGTACGCAGCGTTACTTCTAATACACGTAAACCACCAGCGACCAAGGCTCGCGCGATAGGCACCGCATGTGCAACATCATGAACCACCAAAACAGGTATAACAGGCGCCATTCGCATTAATGTACCGATTTTGTTCATAATATATCCTTAATCCGTATATAGTGTAATTTTATTTCCTAGCCTTTATATAACCAGCAGCAGCTCCATATAAACCAGGCTCATCATAAAACAACTGTTGAACAGTAATTTGCTCCATCTTTGAACGGAAACGCCCTTTTGCGGTAAATCGCGAACAAAAACCAGATGTTGGCATATGATCAGCCAATCTTGCTCCTAATCCACCTGTCAAGATGACCTTATTAGCGCCATGTGCTAGCGCCATATCACCTGCGATAGAACCATAAGATAAAAAGAAGCGATCAAGAGCAGCTACTGCTTTTTCATCATCGCCAGAAATAGCCAATGCCCATAATTCTCTATCATCTACATCTAATCTCTTCCCTTCTTTAGTAAGGGCATAATATAGAGACCGAAGCGCAGGACCGCTCAATACACGTTCAACCGATACACGGCCATGCTGAGCGCGCAAACCAGATAATAATCCATCTTCCCAGCTATCAAGCGGCGCAAAATCAACATGTCCGCCTTCTGTCTCTCCGACAGAATAACCTTCTTCACACACAGTTAAATGAGCAACACCTAACCCAGTCCCTGGTCCCAATATTGTTGTCACACCATATTGAGGAGCTTTTTCAGGGCCACATAAATGGCTAAAATGCTCATCGCTTAACATAGCAACACTATGAGCCACTGCTTCAAAATCATTCAATAATATAAAGTCATCAACGTCTATTTCTTTGGCCAAAGTCGCTCTATTGATAACCCAACTATTATTTGTCAAACTTATATGTTCGCCATCAACAGGTCCTGCTATTGCAATTGCCGCACAACGGGGAAATGGCCCCGATAAATGTATCTTGCTCATTGCTACATAATCATGCCATGCAAGGGCCAGTGTCGCATAATCTGCTGTATGCAATTTCTTCGTATGGGAGAGGCTGATAACCTTTTCATTATCAATCTCTGCAATTGCAAAACGCGCATGCGTTCCACCAATATCCGCTATTACTATTTTCATTGTTTATAAATCCGCTTCGCTCAGCATTGCACTACCACCTTGTTCAGCAGGATCGCTATAACGTCGCAGCATTGCAAATAATTCTCTTCCTGTTCCTATTGCTGGCGCCGGACATTTTTCTATCATCCTAGCGTTCCATTCATCAGCATCAACCAATGCTGATAAAACTCCTGACTTTGCACATACGCGCACTATATCGCCATCGCGCAGTTTCGCGAGTGGGCCTCCATGATAAGCCTCTGGCGATATATGAATAGCCGCAGGCACTTTACCACTAGCCCCTGACATACGGCCATCTGTAACAAAAGCAATTTTATGGCCGCGATCTTGCAGCACACCCAATGATGCCGTTAATTTGTGCAGCTCAGGCATGCCATTGGCGGCAGGTCCTTGGAAACGGCACACTATAACCGTATCTTGATCCAGTTCGCCGGCTTTAAAAGCGGTTACTACATCATTTTGATCATGAAAAATACGTGCTGGGGCTTCAATCGTCCATCGGCTTTTATCAACCGCGCTAACCTTCATCGTGCTACGTCCCAAATTGCCCTGTAGAAGCCGCATTCCGCCATCAGGCTGAAAAGGGTTAGCCGCTGGCCGCAACATTGTTTCATCGGCGCTTGTATCGGGCGCATTCACATATTTTAATTTGTCGCCTTCAAGTGTCGGTTGCTTTGCACCATCCAAAAGCGATGCACCATAAACCGTCATTATATCATTGTGAGCAAGGCCAGCTTGCACCAATTCTCTAATCGCAAATGGCATACCGCCAGCCGCTGCAAAATGATTAACGTCTCCCATTCCATTGGGGTAGATGCTGGCAATTAAAGGAACAACAGATGACAGATCATCAATATCATCCCAGTTTAATATGATGCCTGCTGCCCGCGCTATCGCTGGCAAATGAATCACATGATTGGTAGAACCTCCCGTAGCAAGCAAGCCTACCACAGCATTCACAATAGCTTTTTCATCAATGCAGTGGCCAAGAGGCTTATATTGTTCCCCATCCCAACCATTATGCGTAATTTGATGGACAGCATGACGCGTAAGTTCTTGGCGCAATTTATTCCCTGGATTAACAAAGCTGCTGCCAGGTACATGCAGCCCCATCATCTCCATCATCATTTGATTGCTATTGGCGGTTCCAAAAAATGTGCAAGTCCCTGCTCCATGATAGCTAGCAGATTCGGCTTCTAATAATTCTTCTTTAGTGGCTTTTCCTTCGGCATATAATTGCCGCACGCGCACTTTTTCTTTATTGGCAAGACCAGATGGCATTGGACCAGCGGGAATTAAAATGGTTGGCAAATGGCCAAAACGAAGCGCACCTATGAGCAAACCAGGCACGATTTTATCGCAAATCCCCAACAATAATGCGCCTTCAAACATCCCATGGCTCAGTGCAACCGCTGTCGACATGGCAATGACATCGCGGCTGAACAGAGATAGCTCCATTCCTGCTTGTCCTTGGGTCACACCATCACACATAGCGGGAACGCCTCCAGCAATTTGTGCGGTTGCACCTTGTTCACGCGCAAATATCTTAATCTGTTCAGGGTAACGCCCATAAGGTTGATGCGCCGAGAGCATATCATTATAAGCGGTCACAATCCCGATATTCATGGTTTTACCAGATTTTATAGCGGACTTATCATCGCCACTCGCTGCAAAACCATGCGCCAAATTACCACAAGACATAGTAGGGCGATGAACGCCTTCTTCACGTTGGCGTTCAATAAGATTCAAATAAGCACTGCGAGTCTCTTTTGATCTTTCGATTATTCTATCGGTAACCCGTGTTAACACCGGATTCATAACCATCTAATATTCCCCAAAAAAAACCTGCTATAGCTTTTAATCTATCTTTCCCTGCACATAAATATGTCATGCTTCAAGAAACAAATTATTTCAGCAAATAATTCATCCTACAGAGCAGCATATATGACAAGCTTGTCATATGCTAGAGAAACTATTAGAAATTTGTTATTTTTTTGAATAGAATATAAAAATGCCCCGATGATAATAGTATCAGCGGAGCACAGGTTTTGCAGTTTATAACATTAGTATAATTACTGCTAAATGCTTAGATTAAGCTGGCTCGCTCTCTTTTAAAACACCGCGTGCGATTTGATCGCGTTCGATGCTTTCAAATAAGGCTTTGAAATTGCCTTCGCCAAATCCATCATCGCCTTTGCGCTGAATAAATTCAAAAAAGACGGGACCAATTTGTGCTTCGGCAAAAATTTGCAAGAGCAATCTTGGCTCGCCGCCTTCGGTTGTACCATCAAGCAATATACCGCGCGATTTTAGCACATCTGCATCTTCGCCATGCCCAGGTAAACGTTCATCCAACATATCATAATATGTTTCAGGAGGAGCCGTCATAAAGGGAACACCAAGTGTTTTTAAACGGTCCCAGCAGGCCACCAAATCATCGCATATCAAGGCGATATGCTGGATACCCTCACCATTAAATTCACGCAAAAATTCTTCGATTTGACCTTTGCCGCCTTCGCCTTCCTCGTTGAGCGGGATTTTTATCTTACCATCTGGTGCCGTTAGTGCTTTTGAAGTTAGCCCCGTATATTCACCTTTAATGTCAAAGAAACGAATTTCGCGGAAATTAAACAAGCTCTCGTAATAATCAGCCCAATAGGCCATACGGCCACTATAAACATTATGAGTCAAATGATCGATAATATGGAAACCAGCACCAACAGGATTACGCTCCACACCCTCTAAATATTCAAAATCGATATCATAAATTGATAGATTATCGCCATAGCGGTCCACCAAATATAATATCGCACCACCAATCCCGCGGATCGCGGGTATATGCAGTTCCATCGGCCCTGTTTCAACATGCACAGGTTCCGCACCCTTAGCGAGTAGATGGTCATAGGCTTTACGCGCGTCTTTCACTCGAAATGCCATACCGCAAGCCGATGGACCATGTTCGCGGGCAAAAAACCAAGCAGCAGATTTGGGTTCATAATTGATGATAAGGTTAATTTCACCTTGGCGCCATAAACGAACATCTTTGCTACGATGATTGGCGATATGAGTAAATCCTGCCATTGTTAATACAGGTTCTAATACGCCTTTTTCTGGGGCGCAAAATTCAATAAACTCAAACCCGTCTAATCCCGCTGGATTATCATATAAATCGGCCATAGAAGCTTCCTTGTATTAACAATTATAATATTAGTTTCATTTGTAACTATAGAGGATTCGAACGCCTTTGTCTAGTGGCTATGAGATCAACATTAATATGACTCTTCCGACAAATATATTGAAACCAAAGACACAATATGGTCAAAAGCGGCAATGTCAAAATCATAGCAAAATGAGAGAATGATTATGAATGATATGATTAAGCGTCCAAGCTCCGCAGGAACAAGCCATTGCAACGCCGAAGACTATAGCAAATTATATCAGCAAAGTATCAATGACCCCGATAGTTTTTGGCGCGATCAATCTGCGCGCATAGATTGGGATAAAGCACCAACTATCATTTCCAATAGCAGCTATGATCCTGTTTCCATCAAATGGTATGAAGATGGCATCCTCAACATATGTTATAATGCAATTGATCGGCATGTTGAGGCAGGAAAAGGTGATGTAACGGCGATAATTTGGGAAGCCGATAGCCCCGAAGCGCAAGGCCGCACCCTCACATATGCACAGCTTCAAGCCGAAGTCATTAAAATGGCAAATTGCCTGAAAGAAATGGGCGTTACAAAAGGCGACCGCGTCACCATTTATATGCCAATGATTGTGGAGGGCGCTATCTCTATGCTGGCATGTGCGCGCATTGGTGCCATTCACAGCGTTGTTTTTGGTGGTTTCTCACCCGAGGCCCTATCAGGCCGCATCATCGATTGTGATAGCAAATTTGTGATAACGGCCGATGGCGGTTTCCGCGGCGGAAAAACCGTACCGCTAAAAGCCAATGTTGATGCTGCGCTCGACAAAGAAGGCTGCGATGTAAGCGGCGTATTGGTGGTGAAACATGCTGGCAATGACATAGATATGCAAAAAGACCGCGACCATGATTATCATGCACTAGCAAAAACAGTTTCCGATATCTGTCCATGCGAACCAATGAATGCAGAAGACCCACTTTTCATCCTTTATACATCGGGTTCCACTGGCAAACCCAAGGGCGTTTTGCACACGACAGGCGGTTATGCGGTATGGGCTGCGACCACTTTTCATTATGTATTTGACTATCAAGCAGGCGAGATATTTTGGTGTAGCGCCGATATTGGTTGGGTAACGGGACATAGCTATATTGTCTATGGGCCGCTGCTCAATGGTGCCACCGAGATCATGTTCGAGGGCGTACCGAACTATCCCGATCATGGCCGTTTCTGGGAAGTGGTTGCCAAACATAAGGTCAATATTTTTTATACTGCGCCCACAGCCATCCGCGCGCTCATGCGTGAAGGCGATGAACCCGTAAAAGCCCATGACCGCGGCTCTATTCGTTTGCTGGGTACGGTGGGTGAACCTATCAACCCAGAGGCTTGGCGTTGGTATTATGATGTAGTTGGCGATACGCAATCCCCCATTGTTGATACATGGTGGCAAACCGAAACAGGCGGCGTTATGATAACCACATTGCCCAATGCGCATGATATGAAACCCGGCAGCGCGGGCAAGCCGTTTTTTGGTATCAACCCGCAGTTGGTCGATAATGACGGTCATGTGTTGGAAGGTGCAAGTGATGGTAATCTCTGCATGACCGCGAGTTGGCCTGGCCAAGCGCGCACCGTTTATGGCGATCATGAACGTTTTGTGCAGACCTATTTTTCAACCTATAAAGGCAAATATTTCACGGGCGATGGATGCCGCCGCGATGAAGATGATTATTATTGGATAACGGGGCGCATTGATGATGTGATTAATGTATCGGGCCACCGCATGGGTACCGCCGAAGTTGAAAGCGCATTGGTATCCCATCCTCTTGTCGCCGAAGCTGCTGTGGTGGGCTATCCGCATGACATAAAGGGTCAAGGTATTTATTGCTACGTCACCCTTAATGCTGGAGTGGATAGCGATGATGAATTAACCGCCACTTTGCGCAATCATGTTCGTACAGAAATTGGTCCAATAGCAACACCCGATCATCTGCATTTCACCCCTGCCCTACCCAAAACTCGTTCGGGCAAAATCATGCGCAGAATATTACGAAAGATTGCCGAAAATGACTACGGATCATTGGGTGATACATCCACACTCGCCGATCCATCTCTGGTCGATGGGTTAATTGAAGGGCGATTAAACCGATAGCAGCACATATTAAAAATATTACACCCAATTGATTAAATATCATTTGTAATTAAATTATATTAATGCTCTGATAAATAGATATTCAGAGCGAGGGATTATGAAAAAAATTGCAATTTTGGGATTGGGTAATGTCGGATCATTAGCGGCTGTGTTGCTGCATGATTCAGGTTTTGACGTTATTGGTGTGGATCAGCATGATGCGCCAGATAAAGCTTATGAAACCCGCCAGATAGATTTAAATGATGAGGATTTGGTGGTATCTTTATTTGGTGAAATTGACGCGGTGTTATCCTGCCTACCTTATGATTTAAATGCCAAATTGGCTGTTCAAGCTTGCGATGCGGGCATTCATTATTTCGATCTCACCGAAGATGTACCTACCACCCAATCTATCATTGAACTATCCAAACGCTCCAAGGGGTTAATGGCACCACAATGCGGATTAGCTCCCGGTTTTGTGGGCATAGTTGGCAGCGATTTAATCGGTAAATTTGATACAGCGCGTAATTGCCGTATGCGTGTAGGAGCGCTTCCTCAAAACCCAACGGGTTTAATGGGCTATGCTTTTAATTGGTCACCAGCGGGCGTGGTCAATGAATATCTCAACGATTGCGAAGTGATTGAAGGTGGCGAACGCAAAACACTTTCCTCGATGGAATGGCACGAAACCATCTATATCGATGGGATGGAATTAGAGGCCTTTACCACATCGGGCGGCCTTGGGACAATGTGTGAAACTTTCCATGGCAAGGTTGCCAATTTGGATTATAAAACTATGCGTTATCCAGGTCATATGAAATTGATGAATTTCTTTTTCCACGAGCTATTAATGCGTCAGCGCCGCGAAGAAGCAGGCGAAATATTAGTACATGCAAAACCACCCGTAAAAGACGATATTGTTTATGTGCATATCAGCTGTGAAGGCGAGCAAAATGGACGCGCCGCCCGCGAAGAATTTGTGCGCGGTTATCGCCCAAAAATGATAGCAGGCGAAATGCGCACCGCTATAGCATGGACAACAGCTGCATCGGTTGTCGCTGTCATCGAAATGGTGCGCGATGGGAAATTGCCTAATGCAGGTTTCTTGAAACAAGAAGATATCAGCTTTGATGATTTTATCAGCACGCCAACTGGTGCATTATATGCTAGCGAAACATGAGATAAGGACAGATTATGAATTACGCAGAAGAAGTCACCGACATTTTCAAAGCCATCGGCGCGGATCACGACCTACAAAATGGTGATCTAGCCGTCACCTCTCCACTGAATGGTGAGGTGATAGCCCATGTCACAATGACAAAGGCCGATGAGGTCGCAAATATAGTGCAAAAATCCCATACAGCCTTTGAGCAATGGCGCACATTTACAGCACCAAGACGCGGTGAATTGCTACGCTTATTGGGTGAAGAATTGCGCACCCACAAAGACGCATTGGGCCGTTTGGTCAGTATAGAAGCAGGCAAAATCCCATCTGAGGGTTTAGGCGAAGTCCAAGAAATGATCGATATTTGCGATTTCGCAGTTGGCCTATCACGCCAATTATATGGCCTAACCATTGTGTCAGAACGCCCTGGCCACCGCATGATGGAAAATTGGCACCCTTTGGGCGTCGTTGGTATTATTTCAGCCTTTAATTTCCCTGTTGCAGTTTGGTCATGGAATAGCGCTTTGGCGCTGGTGACAGGCAATAGTATCCTATGGAAACCATCCGAGAAAACGCCTCTAACGGCCATAGCCTGCCAAGCGATATTACAGCGCGCACTCGCCAAATTTGGCGATGCTCCCGATAATCTTGCGCAGCTCATTATTGGTGCGGGTGATGTCGGCAATGCGATGGTTGAAAATCATAATGTAGCCCTAATCTCCGCTACAGGTTCAACCCGTATGGGCCGCATTGTAGGCCCCAAAGTTGCAGCACGTTTTGGCAAAAGCATCCTCGAGCTAGGCGGCAATAATGCGATGATCATTGCGCCATCCGCGGATCTTGAAATGGCTACTAATGCAGCTGCTTTTGGGGCTATGGGAACGGCGGGACAGCGTTGTACCTCGACGCGCAGATTATTCGTACATGATGATGTTTACGATCAAATCGTTCCGCGTATTAAGAGTGCCTATAAATCCATTAGCGTCGGTAATCCGCTTGATGGAGACAATTTGGTCGGTCCGCTTATCGACAAAGATGCTTTTGATAATATGCAAGCATCCTTGAGCAAAGCGCGAGAACAAGGTGCGCATATCCAAGGCGGCGAGCGTCATGATACAGGCAATGAAAATGCTTATTATGTGCGCCCTGCCGTTGCAGAAATTAGTGAACATGAAGGCATTGTTTTACAAGAAACATTTGCGCCGATCTTATACATTATGCGCTATAGCGAGTTGAGCGATGCCATCGCCATGCAAAACGCCGTGGGTGCTGGGTTATCATCGGCTATATTCACGCTAAACCTGCGCGAAGCAGAGACCTTCCTGAGTGCGATGGGCAGCGATTGCGGTATTGCTAATGTCAATATTGGTACATCAGGCGCAGAAATTGGCGGTGCTTTTGGCGGCGAAAAAGAAACGGGCGGTGGCCGCGAATCTGGCAGCGATGCTTGGAAAGCTTATATGCGCCGTGCTACCAATACGATTAATTATTCATCTGATTTACCATTGGCACAAGGTGTGTCATTCGATATCGATTAATGGAGAAAATATATGACCGTTATTGAAACCAAGCCATTAAGAGCCGCCAAATATCAACCCAGCGAGAAAGAAGCCGCTTATATCTCCACCGTGAAAAACGGCAAATATGATCGGCAAATCATAGCAGGTTTACAAAAGTTCGTCACAGGCAATGTACCCGACGATATGAAAGCTTTTTACAGCGCCGATGAATTAGATGCATTGGTTGGTTTACGGTCTTCTCCTGCCGATGTTGAAACGCGGATGCCCGTCAAAATTACCCGCCATTATTTCGATATAGCCAAAAATAGCCCCGCCATTCGGCAGCTTGTAAAGGCTAGTCCTAACGAAACAATGGACTTAGAAGGCGCCCCAGACCCAGGCAATCAGATGAGTTATAGCCCTGTTGAAGGGTTAATCCACAAATATGAATTGGGTCTCATCTATGTTGCATCGACCTGCTCCGCGCATTGCCGATTTTGCTATCGCGAAGAATTAATCGCCAAAAAAGAGATTGAGCGTGATGATGGCAGCACCAAGGCAAAAGGCCTCGCGCAAATCGGCGAACTTACTGATTATATTATCGAACATAATCGCATTGTTAAGGAAAATGGCGGTATCCATCCAGAAACAGGGCGCGAGAAATTGCGTGAGATTCTGATGTCAGGCGGTGATCCGATGGTATTGGGTAATAAGAACCTTGCCCAATGGTTTGCAGCTCTTGCGACCGCGGGAGTTGAAAACATTCGGCTAGGAACCAAAGAGCTAGCCTTTTATCCTGATCGTTTTGATGCAACATTTTTTGACATGCTTGATGGGTTTCATGAAGCCTATCCTGAAGTCAAATTACGTTTCATGATCCATTTTAATCATCCCGATGAATTTTTACAAAAAAATGCCGATGGCGTTTATATGCAAAAAGAAGGCGGCGGATTGGTTTGGATTGAGAATACCAAAAAAGCGATAGACCAATTGGCGTCGCGCAACTGGCTCACCATTGATAATCAATCACCGCTCATTCGCGGTATCAATAACGATCCTGATGCGCTGCGTATCATGCAGCGCGAATTACGCCGTAATCGCGTTGAAAATCATTATTTCTTTTGCGGCCGTGACATTGTTGGACATAAAGCTTTTAATATTCCCATTGAACAAGCATGGCAGATTCTCAACGAATCACAAAAAGGACTCTCTGGTATCGAAGCTCATGCACGGCTCTCTATCACCCATTATTTGGGCAAGACCGAGGTTGTTGCCGTTACCAATGAGCCTGCACCAAATGTAAAAGGCGGCGAAAACGGCCTTATCATCATGAAACTGTTGCGCGGGGCAGCCGATGCTCCATTGCGCGGGAGAGTTGCTATTATGGGCCGCAATCCAGAGGCGATTTGGTTTGATGGGTATGATGACCGCGTCATATTAGATGAAGCAGGTTTATTCACTATCAAAGATCCCACAACTGAGGCACAAGCTCAAAAGGCATAATATGAATAAGAGCGAAGAATTATATGAACGTGCGCTACAAATCCTTCCTGGAGGATGTAGCCGTAATACGGTTCTTCGCAAACCTCATCCGCTTTACCACAGTCATGCCAATGGCGCTTTTATTACCGATGTAGAAGGCGTTAAGCGTTGTGATTTTGCCAATAATATGGCGGCGCTCATTCATGGTCATGCGCATCCTGCTATTACTGAGGCAGTAACGCAGCAACTCAGCAAAGGCAGTGCTTCAACCTTTGCAAGCGAAATTGAAATTATATTCGCAGAGCATCTTATTGCGCGTAGTCCTTCGTTCGAGAAATTACGTTTTGTCAATAGCGGAACCGAAGCCGTTATGGCAGGGATAAAGGCAGCGCGAGCATATAGCGGAAAAGCCAAAATTGCCAAAGTAGAGGGCGCTTATCATGGGCTTTATGATTATGCGGAGGCAAGCCAAACTGCCAAACCCGATAATTGGGGAACATCTGAAAACCCCCAAAGCGTAGCTGTTGCGCATGGAACACCACAATCTGCACTTGATGATGTGATTATCATCCCTTTCAATGATATTGAAACATCCTTAAAAATATTAAATGTCCATAAAGATGATTTGGCGACATTATTAATTGATCTCATGCCGCACCGTGTGGCGCTACACCCTGCCAATAAGGACTATGTCGAGGCCCTATTCAATTGGACACGCGAAAATAATATTTTGTTTTTTTGTGATGAAGTCATTACCTATCGCAGCGAATATGGCGGGGCGCAAAGTTGGTATGATATTGACCCTGATCTCACTGCCATGGGCAAGATGATTGGCGGCGGCTTCCCCGTTGGTGCGATTGCTGGAAAAGCTTCTATCATGGATGTGATGAATCCACTAAACAAACCAATTCTCTTTCCACATAGCGGCACATTTTCAGCCAACCCGATAACAATGGTCGCGGGATATACGGCCATGTCCCTATTTGATCGAGATACTGTTACCGCGCTCAACAAACTTACCCAATATTGCCGTGACAAGATTACAGAGGCTATCAACATTGCCGATGTTGACGCCTGTGTTGCTGGCGCTGGGTCGATGTTCCGCCTGCATATGCGCCGCGATATACCCAATGATTATCGCAGTGCCTATCAAGCTGAGAATAAAGAAATTTCATTTTTACTGGACCATCTTTTCGATAATGGCTTTTCCATGATTAATACATGTTCAGGGGCCTTATCCACAGTGATGGAAAAAAGGGATATAGACAATTTTGCTGATATATTGTTGGATGGGCTTCGCGCATTGAAGGCTAGGCGCACACTATACTAGGCGCACGCTATAAAAGCAGAAAGCATATCATATGAAACTTGGTTGTTGTTACTATCCCGAACATTGGCCAGAGCAAGAATGGGCGCAAAATGCAGCCCATATGCATGCAATGGGTCTATCAACTATTCGCATCGGTGAATTTGCATGGAGCCGCATAGAGTCTAAACAAGGCACATATGATTGGGCATGGCTTGATCGCGCAATAGAGAGCCTAGCCAAAGAAGGCCTTCACATCATATTGGGCACACCAACAGCGACGCCGCCCAAATGGTTAGTTGATGCGATGCCCGATATGATTGCTATTGATGCCAATGGCCGTCCTCGCAAATTTGGATCGCGGCGGCATTATTGTTTTTCGCACATGGGCTATCGCAAAGAGTGCGAGCGCATTACCAGCGAAATGGCCAAACGTTATGGTAAACATGAGGCTGTCATAGCTTGGCAAACCGACAATGAATATGGGTGCCATGACACAGTATTAAGCTATTCAAATGCTGCGCGAGATGCATTTCAAATATGGCTTAAAAATAAATATAGCGATATTGAGAGCTTAAATAGCGCTTGGGGCAATGTCTTTTGGAGCATGGAATATCAGAGCTTTACAGCCATTGATCTGCCCAATCTCACCGTTACCGAAGCAAACCCAGCACATAGATTAGACTATCGCCGCTTTGCATCTGATGAAGTAATATCATTCAACCAATTACAGGTTGATATTATCCGTCAACATTCACCACAGCGCGATATTACGCATAATTTTATGGGTTTCTATACTGATTTTGACCATCATAAGCTGGGCCAAGATTTGGATATAGCAACATGGGATAGCTATCCGTTGGGATTTCTCGAAACATATCCTTTCAGCGAAGAAGAGCGCAACCAATATGCGCGCCAAGGCCATCCTGACATAGCCGCTTTTCATCATGATCTGTACCGCGGATGCTCTAATGGACGTTGGGGCGTTATGGAACAACAGCCAGGCCCCGTTAATTGGGCCAAGCATAATCCGGCACCACTCGATGGCATGGTCAGATTATGGACACTCGAGGCGATGGCCCATGGTGCTGAATTTTGTTCCTATTTTCGTTGGCGGCAAGTGCCTTTTGCCCAAGAACAAATGCATGCAGGTCTGTTGCGTGTAGATGGTGAGGAAGCGCAAGGTGCAATCGAAGCACGGCAAGCGGCACAAGACATAGAGAGCATAAAGGCTCAACAAATAACAGATGACAGTTCAAATGTTGCGCTCATATTTGACTATGAAGCGCAATGGTTATTTGAAACACAGCCGCAAGGAGCAAGCTTTCAATATATCTGGTTGGTATTTGAACATTATACCGCCTTGCGAAAATTGGGCTTAAACGTTGACATAGTGCCAAAAGACGCTGACCTTAGCTCCTATGCAATGATCATCATTCCTAGTTTGCCTATTATTGATGATGATTTTCTTGCTAAGATCAAAACGCTCACTGTGCCGATATTATTTGGCCCGCGCAGTGGCAGCAAAACCAAAGATTTTGCAATTCCTGACAATCTAGCACCGGGACCATTACAGGAATTAATCGATCTAAAAGTGATCCGTGTTGAGAGTTTACGTGATGGACTGCATTACTTCGGAACAAGCAGCAATAGCGATGACTTTCGTATAGATCATTGGATGGAAAGTATCGAATGCAGTGCAGAAATTATAGAAAAATGCAGCAATGATAATGCTATATTATGCCGTAATGGCAATATCCATTATCTCACCGCTTGGCCCTACCCAATGCTCTTGCAAAATATCATATCAAATATGGCTAAAGATACAGATTTAGCTATTGTAGAATTACCCGATACATTGCGTATCAGGCGTAAGGATAATCTCATATATGCTTTCAATTATGGTCTTAAAGACATTGATCTTTCTGACATAGATGATCGTTGGGATGATCGCGATTATATCATTGGCAGTGAAGATATCAAAGCTGCAGATTTTTCCATTTTCAAAGCTTGACTAACCAAGCTTTGAAAGATGATCAATATCCACATTTTCTTGTGGTATATCCGCCAGCCATTTCTCACGCTTGCGATATAATGTCGATGGGCTAACTGCTAATTTTTTAGCAGCTTTCGTCACGCTTCCCCCGCAACTTGCTATTGTTTGCTCCACGACCATTTGTTCAATTTGATCCAGCGTCCGTCCTTCAATCCAATCTAAATTGTGCAAAGATACAGCTTGATTAGCGGCTTCTATTGCCTGCATAGCAGCCGCTTCCAAATTAGCAGAATTGATAGCCAATGGCTGTGATTTAACATGCTCAATATCATTGGGCGCAATAAATTCAGGGAGCATATCAATACCTAGCATCGGACCATCATACATAACAGCAGCGCGGCGCATTAAATTTTGTAATTCGCGGACATTACCAGGCCATTGATGTGTCTGTAATGCTTGTACCAATGAAGGTTCCATTGTTGAGAATGTCTTACCTTCCTCACCCGCATAATGTTGCAAAAATTCATTAGCAAGCAGCAATATATCATCACCGCGTGCGCGTAGCGGCGGCAATTCTAATGGCACCACGGCTAGACGATAATAAAGGTCTTCACGAAAACGCCCTGCCCGCACCTCTTCCTGCGGGTTACGGTTCGTTGCGCAGATGATGCGTACATCAACATCTTCTGTTTTTGTTGCGCCAACACGCTGCACAGTGCCCGTTTGCAAAAACCGCAACAATTTCACTTGCAACTTTAATTCCATCTCACAAATTTCATCAAGAAATAAAGTTCCGCCATTGGCGGCCTGCACTGCGCCAACTCGGTCTGTAATAGCACCCGTAAAACTACCTTTCAAATGGCCAAAAAGCTCGGATTCCAATAAGTCTTCGGGAATAGCACCACAGTTAATCGCTATAAACGGTTTTTTTGCGCGAGGGCCTTTTTGATGAATAGCATCCGCACAAACTTCCTTACCCGTGCCACTTTCACCCGTAATAAATATAGTCGCTTTAGAGTGGCTAATATTATCAATTTGTTGATATATACGCTTCATTGGATCACAATTGCCAATAAAGCCCGCATAGCCATTTTCTTGAACTATGGGTTTTACGTCTTCAACTTGCGTGGCATTAGCCGCCTTACTAGCAACCGCACTTTTTACGGCCGCTACTAAACGTGCAGGCGCCAATGGTTTAACCATAAAATCATAAGCGCCAAGGCGCATTGCATCAATTGCACGATTGATAGAACCATCTGCTGTAGCCACTATTATTGCATTACGCGCGACCACATTTTTATTATTATTAAGCCAATCCAAACCATCACCATCAGGCAATTGCAGGTCTAATAAGATCGCATCAAAGCCCGTTGGATGATTTGCTATTTGTTCATTTGCACTCGCCAAACTATCAACAATGACAGATTGAAAACCAGCACTTTCTAAATCACCTGCATAGGCTAATGAAAGTGATGCAATATCTTCTATAATCAATATAATAGGTTTAAGCATTGACCATATCCTTTATTATAAAGCTTGCCCTTGTCCCGCCATCAGCAAAGCTCCATTGCAGATCACGCTGATCATCAAAATGCTCCATACATCCCTGTACCAGACCAAAGGCAACAGCAGCCATTGGACGATGTGATTGATAAGTAAGCGTAAAACCTTTTTCATCTTTCCGACTTTCCACATGCGGCGGCCGCGCATCAGGGTATAAAACTCGAACCTCATTGTGGATGTGGCTTCCAACATGGGCCAATAAATCCTCTGCGTTAGAATATGCTTGCATAATATCAGGGTAGAGAATGAGAAATCTATTATAGAGAAATTTGCCGAAGAGACGACATAGTTCAGCAGCATCAATACCAGATACAATTGATGCTTGTTCAACCATAGATAAGGCATATTCCGCAGGATAATTACCCACTGATGTAAAAGCTCCGTCATTAGGCAATTCAGAAGCTGTTATTACTTGATCAACAAATTCTGCTGATTTCACATGCTCCATAAAATGCACTAGTTCCGTGAATATTACGCCCTTCATATTTCATCCTTCATTCTCATAATTGGCAGATCAATTCTGCATAATATGCAAAATGATAAAGCAACGCTCGTGCCAATCTCAATTCACATCAAAAACTACCATTTCGCATCATATCTTTTGCAAAATGCAATAATCTTGATTTGCAATATGCAATAAAAAGGTTTGCAAATTGCAAAGATCATCAAGTTTTTTCTGATCATCTCTCTCATTTCAGACCATTTTGAACCAATTTTATAATTGGCACGGCCATTGCAATTTAAAATTCCGAAAATGCAAAGGTCTATATGGCCGTATTAATTAATGGATCAGATTTGTTGCAAAATAATGCGTCATCATTGGTCGGATTTAGGAATAAAAAATGATAAAGAAATTTATAATCGCATTGTCCATCACATCCCTATTATCGGGTTGCGCTACTATGCGTCGGCCTACAAATGAACATGGTAGTTTCTATGCATGGCAACAACCTCTTAGCGATCAAGAAAAGCAGCTTCATTGTCAATCAACTATAACGCCAGCAGAGATTAATAACCTCGACTATGTCACCCCCAATCATTATTTATCAAACGCCAGCCTTCTTAATCCTAGCGACACTATAGAGCTTGTCGTAGCGGGCGATAAAGATAGCTTAACAGGCAGTTATAATATTGCTGATAATGGTGAGATATCATTGTTGGGCCAATATAGGATAAAACTTGCGGGCAAAACACTCATCGAAGCACAGACCCTCATTGCCAATCTACTCTTTCAAAAAGGCCTTATTCGAAGAAGTTCTCATGGTGTTCAACTTTCTATTACTGAATTAGGCAGCATCAATATTGCCGTAAAAGGGGCTGTTTTTTCTCAAGGTGTTTTGCGTATCGGTAACCGCACTCCCGAAACACGCACTGTGAATTTTAGCAATATTGAATATGGCGATTCCAACCCAGGGCGCAGCATCAGCACAGCATTACGAGCCGCAGGTGGTGTTAGGCCAGATGCTGAAATCAAAAATATATATCTAATCCGTGATAATAGCTGGACTCAAATAGACTTGCGCGGTGCCATCACAGGTGCCCCTATTAAAGATATCCTCTTATCATCAGGAGATACAGTCATTGTTCCGTCTATTGGTTGCTTACAAGAGTCTTTGGTACGACCAACAGCCATTACACAACCAGGCATTGTTATATATTTATCAAACCTATCTCGTCCTGCTCTTAATAATGCATCATCATCTATCAACATCGATAGAACCAAAGTCCCTTATGGAACTCGCCTTTCGCAAGCTATGGTAGCAGCCAATTGCGTTGGTGGATCATCCATGAATGCAGCAAGACAAGTGGTTTTAATGTCTCGTAATCCCTTTACAGGACAATCAGTTGTCATCTCACGCTCTGTAGAAAAATTGGTTCGCGAAGCAGATCGTGACAGCAAGGACCCCTATCTCATGCCGGGCGACAGCATAGCATGTTATGACAGTTTGGCCATGAACTTACGCGATGTTGTGAGCGTATTTAGCGAGACAATCTCACCCCTTATATTATTTAATAGTCTGGATTGATCCATGTCATATATCGATAAAATAGACTTTGATAATGCGGTTTTGCTTGGTAAAAATATTATCAAACATCGCAAAACATCATGGAAGAAACTACATTGGCGCGAGCGCCGCTATCTTATCACAGCAGGTTTAACCTTCATTGCAATTTGGGTATTAACAGCCACTTATTTATTGGCGACACCACCCAAATATGAAAGCGAATTCTCTCTCATATTACCCGGTAGCGGCAGCGGTGGTTCGCTCAATGTTGAGAGTATTGGTCAAGCGCAGTCTTCCTCTTCTTCTGCCTTTGCGAGCGCCACATTAAGCCCAACGGAAAATTATAAAAGATTGCTTACAACCAATCGTACCTTGCGCAATGCTGCCATTAGCATTGGTGAGGATGCTGATAAATTTCCATCACCTAAAATTGAACTGATTGACCAAACCAATTTAATCATCGTTGAAATTACAGGTGGAAGTGCGCAACAAGCAAGCAAGCGTGCGAGTGCGGTCAAAGATCAGTTTTTATTGCAATTACAAGACTTACGCAAAGATGAAGCGGTGCAACGCGAAATTGTAGACTCAAAAAATCTAAAATTACTGGAACAAAAAGTTCAAATCACCCAGCAAAAATTGTTAGAGTTTCAGGCCAAAAATGGACTGGTATCACTTGACCAATTTAACAACCGCATCGCTAATTTAGATGCATTGCAAGAAAAAGAGCGTGAGCAACGAACAATGCTACGCGGAAAGTCCGCCGAAACAAGACGCTATTCTGCCATATTAGGAACAGGTGTAAGCGGAGCAAATAGAGCTTTGAGGCTACGTTCTGATCCTATTTTTCAGGAATTAGCACAAAAATATGCCAAACTTGAAGTACAAACCGAAGAAAAATCAGCGACCTTGGGCGATAATCATGGCGAGTTGATCGTCAGTAAAGATGAGCGTGATAATATACGCAATGCATTACTGAAACGTGGTCGCGCTATCACGGGCCTCGGTAACAATGCCATATTGAAAAATATCGATATAAGCGTTGCTGGCGGCAGGTCAAACTTGATGCAAGGTATGGCCATGGCAGAATCAGAGAAATCAAGCATCAATGCTAGCCTTCGCGAAATAAAGCGTGATATTAATAAATTATCGGCCAATAGGAGCGCGCTAGTTACCAAAGCGTCTGAGCTTGCTGATCTTATCCGTGACCACCGAGTTGCCGAGGCTGTATTTTCATCAGCTTTGGCACGCCTAGACACCAACAAACAAGATCCATTTGCATCTTACCCTCTTGTACAAGTCTTGGAGGCTCCATCAATACCGAAGGCACCAGCTAGTCCATCAAAAACACTGGCTATCATTGGCGCCATAGCAGCTACAATTTTCCTCATTATTGGATTGACATTATTATGGTTACGTCAGCGGATCATCCGCAAAATCTTCAAGAAAAAATAATTTTCTTTGCCATAATTTGCACATGGTATCTATGGTTGGTGGGCGGTCTATACATCGCAGGCCCTGTAATTGGCGTTACCCTTATAGCGATTGTGGTTGCACATTATTTCTTAGCACCCAGCTTGCCAAAAGAGCAGCAGATTAAAGCACCCAATCTGTTGATTTGGTCTTGGATATTGGGAATGTTTGCGCTGCTCATCATATTATGGATTGGGCATTCTAATTATAAATTGGGAACGGCTGCAACAATCAAATCATCAATAGGTTGGGCCAAGGGATGGGCGCTACTTGCCATGTTCATATTGGCTGGCGCTGTACTCCCCATTAGAAGCGAGATTATCTATCGTGCTATTTGCCGTTTAAGCAAATATAGCCTCATCATTTTACCCATATTTTTGATCGCACCTTATATTGGTTTACCTCAAACATTATGGGTATCACCTTTAAAAATAATTGGCGGATCAGGTAATGAATATTTCGCTGCAACACTTTACACAATTGAACCTGGCGTTGGAACGGCAAGATGGCAATTTTTTGCGCCATGGTCGCCAGCCGCTGGCATGATAGCGCTCATACATTTTTTATGCGCACTTGAAGAAAAAGACATAAAATGGAAAGTAATCGGATTAGTCGCCTCGCTTGCGATCATGCTCTTATCACAATCACGATTGGCCATCGTTGCCTTAGTGGTAATATGGCCATTTGCATTCGCAGCATCACAAGCCAGCCGCCCTTACCTCTGGTTTATGGCGCTACCCATATTATTGCTATTAGGTTGGTTTGCTATCGATATTATAAATTTTGTTGATAGCTTGATTCAGAGCTTCTCTGGTGCGAGAGCCGATTCATCGCGCGTGCGAGCCGCACTAGGGCGCATCGCAATAGAGCGATGGCAGAATGAGGCTTATTGGTTCGGCCATGCCGTTGTTGAACGCGGGCCGCACTTGGTTGAATATATGCCCATTGGTAGCCATCATAGTTGGTTTGGTTTACTTTTTGTGAAGGGTATTACTGGTTTTTTTGCACTGGCAGTACCGCTTTTCATGAGCTTCCTTTATCTGATTTATAATGCTCATAAATATCACCAGTCACGTCTTGCATTAGCAATGCTAACATTATTGATACTCTACAGCTTTGGCGAGAATTTGGAGATATTAGCCTATCTCTATTGGCCCGCATTGATATTAATTGGCAAGGGCTTGATGCCAAAGGCCTAAGTATGGAAAGTCTATTGCATAGATAGCACAATAAAATAACAATATTGATTATGCAGCCTTAAGCGAAATAATATCATCGCATAAGAGTTGAGCGATATATTTATCCCAAGTTTTTATGGTATTATCAGCCATTTTACTGCATGATTTTCTTGCTTCCATTGCCATAAAGTTCAATGGTAGTTGGCGCAAAGATGAGAGCGTTATTGAGGCATTATCATGATCTCGAAAGTCAATAGTAAGCCCTGCATTACCAATTTGTTCAATCAAAGCACCCACAGGACTAACCAATATCGGTCTTGATGCGGCTCGTGCTTCTGTTGCAACCAAGCCATATGTCTCAAAATATGACGGTATCGCTATGACATCACATTGCTGCATAAAATCATGCAAATTATCGACAAGTCCGTAAAATTTTATCCTCGGATTATTACAGCTTAGTTTTTGCAAATATTCCTCATCAGGACCATAACCGCCAATAATTAAGTGAATATCTTGATTATCTACTTTCAAAAAGGATTGGATTAAATCTTCAAATCCCTTTTCTTTAACCAAGCGCCCATAACTTCCAATCACAAGCGGCTTATTATCGTTTATAATTGGCAATGGTAATGCAAATAAACTTTCTATTTCACTCCAAGGGTTGATAATATGAAGTTTATCCGAAGGTGTTATTTCAATATCTCTTAGCCATTTAGATTGTGTTTTCGATACGCAAATTATTTTATCAAACAAAGTATATGATAATCGCAACATTGTTCTAAACCGATTGGTATCGGTGACGCTATATGCTTCCCATTCAGGAGAATAACTATGTTCCATATGAACAATTTTGCAATATTTATTGCGCTTTCTCAACGAATATAAATAAGGAAGGTTCGCCCAGCTTGGCGAGAAATGGGTGATGATAATATCCGCATCATATTTTGGTGCCAATTTCCATTCACTCGTCACCTCGACGATAGTCGATTCATATTTTAACGCCAAAATATCCTGTTCAAAAACCTCTAAATTTTTCGTTACACCGCCCAATGACATGTCCGCTATCAAATGAATGACCTTAGGTTTCATAATCATACAGCAGACTTTCTGCCTGTCCAGCCTTTTACCAATTGACTAACCAATGGTTCGGGGAAATAACGTGAGACCAATGCAGCGCCAATAGTAACCATCGTTTTTATCGGTTCACGCAGTAACGGCGCACGGCTTAACTGCAGCGATTCTTTAATAAGGATTAGCGCGAAGGCACCATCCCCCAATTGTACTGAACGCCGCGCCAAATAACGCAATTGATAAGCGCGCGCGATAGCACCAAAATTATTGATAAATTCGGGAGAACGCTCCTGCACCTTCTGATACATGCGGTCCCAACTCTGATATTGTGCAACTATATTAGCAGATAAGCCGCCACCAACGATACGATAGCGGGTTAATAAAGGTTCTAGACCTTCAAATTTATAGGGGCTAGTAAGAGCAATTCTGACCCATAATTCAATATCCTCAGATTGTCGGAAGCTCTCATCAAAATAACATATACGCTTTGTATCTTTAGGGTGACGAAATGCAATTTGATCGAGCACATGGCGACGAATAACCGGCGATGATCCATTCCCGATAGGATTACGCTGGAAAATATATTCCGCAGTAATATCTGTTAGTTTTGGGGTTTGTGCTTGCTTCAACGGCACGCTATTTTCATCAATAAAACGTGATCCGCTATAGCTAACACCAATACGAATATTGCTATCAAGATGGATCTTATGCAACGATAACTTCTCTTTATGCCACAGATCATCACTATCTAAAAATGCAATATATTCACCTTTGGCAGCATTAATGCCTGTATTACGAGCACCAGCCAAACCAAGGTTTTCTTGTGATATAATTTTTATCCGATCATCATCAAATGATTGACAGACCTCCAAACTACTATCATTTCCGTCATCATCAATGATGAGCAATTCAAAGTTTTCATAACTTTGATTCAAAACCGATTGAATTGATTCCGCTACATATTTTTCAACATTATAAACGGGCATTACAATTGAGATTAATGTGTCTTGCATGATTTATTCCTAGTCATATTTTATGAGAAAATTTGAATGCGGGTCGAGCGCGGCAATATAAGCCCAACACCCGCCGAGATAAGCGTTAACCAACCGCGTTTCTTATCACGTAAGAAAGCCTTCCAATCGGAAAACAGCCCCTTAATTGCATAATCAAATGCAACCCTAGCTGGTGCACCAGCGCGCAGCGCTCTTCGCGCAAGATAGCGCAAATAAATAGCCTTAGAATCATAATATTCCGCTTTATTGGAATATGTTTTTGCTAGCTTTTTCCAACCTGCATACATGGCTGGTAAATTAACCGATAGACCATCAGGACTAAGTCTATAGTCAACCAGATATTTATCAATACCGCTAATGTGATAACCGCACTGAATGAGACGTGCCAAAATCTCTTGATCTTCAGCATGGGTCATATCTTCATCAAATCCGCCAATATCCAAAAATACAGCGCGGGACACAACAAAATTTGATGTTGTACACACTAGATTTTCTGCGATCACATCTTTGATAGTAAGCGCAGTATGAGGTACTGTTGAATATGTTCGTATATTTTTTTGATCATCTTCAACGAATGCAATTTTGGCAAAACTAGCATTAATATTGGGACAATTCTCATGCAGTTCGCGGTGCGATAATAATTTATCTATCGTCCATAAATCATCAGCATCTAAAAATGCCAAAAACCGACCTCGCGCTAACTCGGCTCCTAAATTGCGTGTTTTAGAAACACCTTGGTTACTTTGAGAAATAACTTTAATGCGATCATCAACGTTCGCCATATCAAGCATGATGGCTAAACTTTGATCACTAGAACCATCATCAATCATGATAATCTCAAAGCTTGTCTCGCTTTGATCCAATATCGAATTGATTGTTTTCTTTAGATGTTCCTGCGCATTATATACAGGCATAATAATTGAAAAATAAGGGGCTGGCATGTTCATACTCCTGCTTGAAACTTAGTTATATTGTCTTGAAATAAAGGATAAAAAATATAAAAACCGAATGGCAAGGCTATGATCATCATGCCAAATACCCATGATGCAGCCCCTTCATACAGGCCATATTGCGCACCAATTGCCATAGCACCTAAGGAAGCAATGCTCACGCATAGGCCTGCTAAGGCATCAATATTAGCGCGATCATTTGCGCGCAGCCAAGCCGTGGTAAGTGCAAGGCAAACCATTGGTATCGATGCCAATGCCAATATTTGAATTAAAGACGTGGCATGAACCCATTTGTCACCAAATATAATAGGGACATAATAAGGAGCCAATATATATTGAGCAGCGGCCACACTACCAAATATGAAAAGACCAGCAGCAATAGCGAGCTTCATTTTATTAAAACGATCCGCCTCATTATCACATATATGGGGATAGATTACAGTGCCAAATGCGGTGATGAGAGCAGATACGATGCCAATGCCAGCATTAAACGCAAAATAATATGTACCAAGTGCGCTAACCCCAAGAACTGCGCCAACAATCAATTTATCCGCCTGACTGCGGATAGCCATCAAACTATCCGTCATCAATACAGACAGTCCAAAACGCACCATAGAGCGCATATCAATAGTACCATATGACGGGTCAACTTGCCAATGCTCGCTGCGACGCATGAGAATTAACCATATTGGCGCCGTTAAAAGCTTAGGCAAAACAATCGACCAAGGACTTACCCATATCAAAAGCATGATACATGTTAAAATATGATCGCTAATGGTTTGGATGGCTTCTATTTTTGCGCATATCGTCATTTTTTTTGCACGCATTAAACGGAAACATTGCACCAACCCCCCAGGCATAAAGAAATATACCAAACATAGAACAGCCAGCATTTGAGCAGAGAGTTTTTGATCAAATATCATGTAAAGGCCCAGAGCAATAAGCGCTTGAATAGCAGCCACTAAAGGGCACCATATCCAAAAAACACGATGCGCGCTGTTGCACGTTTTCTCAAAATCTTTATCACTTGAAGATATAATTTTTTGCCCTACCCCAATATTAGCAAGGACACGGGTTAGTTCAAAAATTGTAAGCGTTAGTGCTGCAACTCCAACCAATTCTGGAACCAATTGCCGCGCAATGATTATCACAACTATGAGACGAACAATACGCACTGCTAACTGCGCCAAACCATAAGCCATAAGCGCATTTATGATTGGCAGCTTACCACCTTCTGCAAAGCTATTTTTTAATGTTACAACGATGGAATTCATATTCTGGTCCCTAATGATTGAGATTATCAATTCAAAAGATGTGCCAGAAAAAATATAGCTTATTTTCAATAGGTTAAATTTAGGCGATATTAATTTGTCTCGCAATTAGCCAATATAAACATCCATTATTCGCAAATTGCTGTTACTTTTTGCAAAATGCAAATTCAATAAACCTATTATATTCAATAATTTGATGATTAATTTACAATTAACTATATAAGTTTTTGTAAAAATACATATCTGCAATCTTGGCACACACAATGCTCATATTTCTGCATTATATATGGAGAAATAAAATGAGCTATATTGCATCCAACAATGAATTCGCAGCTTTAAAATTAGAAACTCAAGAAAAAAAAATAGTTTCGAATATTAGCAGCATTTCAACCAACTTAGCCCTTGCCTTAAACAAGAAAAAATCAATCCCCTTATTTGATCTTCCGCTTATCAATGCTTCTTTGCAAGAGACTGCAGACACAATTGTCAGTGCCGCTGCATTGGGAGAGAGAAACACCTTACAATTTATCAATGCCCATTGCGTCAATATATATAAAAAGGACGAAAACTATCGCAATGCAATTGACAATGTTGACGCTATTCTACCAGACGGATCAGGTCTTAGGCTCGCAGGGAAAATGGCTGGCACAGATTATATTCCAAACCTAAATGGCACAGATTTATTTCCCCTCCTTTGTGAAAAACTATCCAAAACTACGCAATCCATTTTTCTATTCGGCGGCAAGCAGGGAATAGCAACAGCTACCAGCAAAAATATGCGTAATATATATTCTGGACTTAAGGTCGCAGGTGCGCAGCATGGTTATTTCTCTGATGACGAGGAAGAAGATATCATTGAACAAATTAATGCATCAGGCGCAAGCATTGTCCTAATCGGTATGGGCGTGCCGCAACAAGAAATATGGATTGCAAAAAATCGTAGCAAATTAAAAGCACCAATTATCATGGGCGTAGGCGGGTTATTTGATTATTATTCTGGGCGAATACCGCGCGCACCTGTGTTTATGAGACAGACAGGTATCGAATGGGTGTGGCGTTTTCTATGCGAGCCCAAGAGATTGGCAGGCCGCTATATCACTGGAAATATTATGTTTCTCAAACATGCTATTGGACATGCATTAAATACTCGCGGTTATAAAAAACGCTATTCAGATGCTACCAAACGGACATTAGATATGGCGATAGCTTTATTAGCACTGATACTTCTTGGTCCATTAGCAGCAGCCATTTGTTTATTCATTACGTTGGAAGATAGAGGCTCTCCTTTTTTCAAACAAACCCGCATTGGTGAGGATGGTAAACCGTTTAAAATATGGAAATTTCGTTCCATGTATAGCGATGCGGAAGCTCGTAAAATAGAGTTAAGCAAGCTTAACGAACGCGATTCTGTTTGTTTTAAGATGAAGGATGATCCGCGCATTACCACCATCGGTAAATTCATTAGACGAGCATCCATTGATGAACTCCCACAAATATTCAATGTTCTAACGGGTGATATGTCAATCGTAGGTCCAAGACCAGCCCTGCCCAATGAAGTATTAACTTACGGGCAAAAAGAGAGGCAAAGACTAGATGGAAAACCTGGTATTACTTGCACTTGGCAAGTATCTGGTCGTGCTGATATTCCTTTTGAAGAGCAGGTCGAATTAGATCTAGAATATTTGAAGAAAAAATCCTTATGGCAAGATATCAAATTGATATTCAAAACAATACCTGCAGTAATTTCAGGAAAAGGAGCATATTAACTCTATTGCCGCAAAACATAAAGCATTGATAATTGATGGTTTAATTTTTGCGGCGCTCTAGCAAATTCTGGCTATTTTCAAACGCAGAGAGAGTTTTATTATATATTTCAATGGTCTCAGATAATATACCATAATCTCCTAAGCTATTATTATCTCGCAAATACTGCATGGATTCAAGCAATTTATGTGCACCAAAACCATTACAAATACCCGTTAAAGCATGGAAGCTCGTTGAAACTTCCTTTTCATCGGATTGCCTCCATGCTTGCTGAAAGCGGCAAAACCAATTTTTCAAATCATCTACAATAGCGGCTTGCAACATTGCTTTTTTATCTTCTGGAACAGAGGATATTTGATGACGCAATTTTCCCAAATCAATATATTCGATAACATCAAAATCTGGGACCGGTGCTTTGTGTTTCTTTGCTGCATTATCATTATAAATATATAATTGCAGATCATTATCATCTGTGCCGTCAAAGGCTAAACTTAATATTTGATGCAAAGCAGATAGGCTAATAGGCTTGGAAATCAATCCATTCATACCAGACGCTAAAATCGATTCTTTTTCATCATCCGCGGCAAATGCGGTTACAGCCAGAATAGTAACATCATTGCCCTGTTCTCTAATGATTTTAGTCGCTTCCATACCATTGAGATGCGGCATAGAAACATCCATTAATATTGCATCAAATTGATTGATCTGTGATAGTTCAACTGCTTGGCGGCCATCCATAGCCACTTGATAATCGCAACCCAGTTTTTCCAACATTGAAGTTACCACCATACGATTGGCCGCAACATCTTCTGCAACTAATAGATTTGGTTTCTTCCCATCAATCGTTAGTGCCTTAATATTATTATCACTCTGGCTAACGGATAGATAATCATCTTTTGAAACCATAGCCACAGGAATTTCAAACCAGAAATCACTGCCCTCATTTAACTTACTATTCACACCAATATTGCCATTCATCGCCGTAATTATCCGCCTGCATATCGACAAACCAAGGCCACTGCCTTGAATGTTAAAATCATCTTGATGCTCACCGCGCTCTAAATCCTCAAACAACATTTTCTGCATTGATGCGCTAATGCCATTGCCCGTATCTTTAACAGATATCTTCAGATTCCCATGCTTTTCATCATGTTTTATATTGGCCGATACCGTTATCTTGCCTCTATCGGTATATTTAATCGCATTGCTAATGAGATTATCTAAAAGTTGGCGAACACGCGTTGGATCCGTTGAAATATAAACAGAGCATTCATCACTGACATCGGCTTCTATTTGTAAATCTTTCTTATCGGCTAATTGCTTCCATGTATCGGTCGTATTTTTTATGAAAGACGGAATCTCAACTGGTTGCGATTCAACATCAAGCAACCAACCATCCGAGCGGGCATATTCAATTATGTCGGCCAATAAAAATAATAATTGATCACCACTATTTTGTGCCAACTCTAACTGACGCTTCTGCTCGTCATTTAATTCGGAAAGCCCTAACAGTTCTAATGTGGCCAAAATAGCATTCATAGGCGTTCGAATATCATGGCTCATCATAGCCAAAAAACGCGATTTAGACTTATTCGCATTTACAGCAACCTCACGTGCATCTCGCAATGCATTGCTGAGCATTTCCATTGCTTTTACGCGATCACTAAGTTGCGATGACATTTTTTGTAGCTGTTTATAGCGGCGCTCACTCAATGCCAATAATGTTTTCTCATGGCGTTCAGCACGTCTCTCCATAGTAATATCACGAACAGCACCATAACATATAATAGCACCATCATCCGCACTCACTTTTTGCTCAGCAGACCATCTCAACCAACGCATGCGACCATAATTATCTTGTATACGGACATCATGTTCTAAGGCATTATCAATCAAACCGCCTTGAAACGCATTATCCAGAATTGCATCTATATCATCATGATCACGTGGGTGAACCATTGCTCTTAGTTGACGCAAATTATTAATCTCATTTTTTGCACCAATGATCTTAGAAAAATTACGCGATCCAATAAAACGAATATCCTTATCGATATGGAATGTAGCAACATTTGCTAAACGCTGTGCATTGACCAAATATTGTGAAGTTTGATCCATCTTACGAAGCAATTCTTCTTCTTTTTGGTTTAAACGAATATCCATTTGTACGATACGCCTGCTCTTGCTTTCCAGCAAGGCTTCGGCTTCTTCACGCGCTATTTCACTGCGCTTTAAACGTCGCTCTAATAATGCAATTTTTTCTACATATTGAGATATATCTATATCATTCTGATAAGCATCATTATGCTCATCATCGCTATCCCCAATATGTACAAAGTTTGAATCCATTAAGCAGTTTTAATAAAACATACTTACGATAGGGTAAATTTCACGTCCAATATGGCAAAATTGCTTTAGCTAGCTCAACTATTTTCTGATATCTTCATAGATATACCCATGAGTTTAAGGGCAACTAAATATAATATACTGCATAATAAAACGCCTGCCATTAACCCCATAATTCCATATGACAATATATAATCACGCATAAATAATGTTGGTAATGCCGCGAAAGTTCCAGCTATTATAGGCTTAAAATAAGTGATATTAATAATTTGCACATCATATAATTTATGTGCAGACCAAAGGCGCAAATATGTCAATATCATCATCGCAAAAGCAAAACCGCCCGCTGCACCAAATATACCAAAATAATAAACACCAATATATACAGCAATAATCTCTACAGTAATGGTAATAATAACATTACGCGAGGCCGTTAGAGGGTTTCTAAATATTATCGGCAATTCTACCAAACCACTCGATCCATCCATAATCTCACCGCATAATAATAAACCCATCAATAGACCAGCAGCAGCAAAGCTTACATCAAATAATTCCATATTGGGGACTGCAAAAATTGTGAACGATAAGCTGGCTCCCAAACTTGCTGCAAAGACCCAACGGCAAGTTTTTTGTAGATATTCTCCTATTGTCTGCGTCGATTGTGTCTGTGCTAATATGGGGGCGGCCATGGGTTCAAATAAATGCCTAAATTTTTCAACAACAGTACCCAATTGCTGGCCCAGATAATAAATACCTGTTACATCCGAACTCGTAAAATAACCTAAGATAATGATGTCAATCCGCCGAAAGCCAAAGGTTGCTGCATCCACAATTGCAATAGGCGCGCTTTCTCGTCCTAATGAAAATACAGCCTTCAAATTTACAGAACCAATGTTAATTAAGTCATTTCTAATCAATTGGATAAAACCCAAGAATGCGAAAAATGCTGACATGCACAAAGATAATAAATAGGCTGTAATCAAAACAGTCATTGGACTAAAATGAAGGTTTTGAACAAAAAGAAAATAGCCCACCATTGATAGTAAAAAGAAGCTCCATGGTTTTACCAATCCTTTGACCAGAGCTTCCCATCTAATGATGCGGCGTGAACGCGTTAATGTCAGCATCATCTCTGTCATCGAAATGATAAAAATAGCCGTAGCAGTATAGAAAGGTACGGCAGATTCTACCGAGAATAATAAAGGCCAGAAAGCCCCTAAAATAAGTGATAGTCCGCCTCCCACTATTGCTGTCAAACAAAGGGCATTAGTCACTAATTTAGCGCTACCTAGCTCATCAAATTTATGGCGGTCGAAATAGGCCATTATGGTTTTTGGAAGACCTAGGGTTGCGAGAGCAGCTAACAATTCAACAGCTGCAACGGCTTCTCCCAAATAGCCAAAATTTCCTACACCATAGAGCTTAACAACAAATATTATGAGCAAAATTCTCGCAACAACGCGAGCCATAGAACCCGAAAAAGTTGCTACAACGGCACGCCGTAAATCACTAAAATCTCTTGCGCTATTGTTTTCAGATGGAGAATCATCCGGTTGATTTTTCATATTAATTTATCATCGCCATAAAGAATTCTTCATTTGAACCATGTCTTGACACATTTCAGTCCTAATTCACTAAATATTATTTGTGTGATCAATTCGATAAATCTGGATAGAGTTGAAATGGTAGAAAATCAAACAAGCAATATAAATGCCATCAAAACTGATACATTCAGACGTATTGGTTTTTTATTCAATCATGACAGCTTGCATCAAATAGCGCATAGTGCGCCCATCATTCCATGGTTGCAGCGTGTTGCCCCCAATGCCCATGTCGAGATCTTAACATCAAGCCAAGCACAAACCGAAGCTGTATCATCACATCTTGATACCAGCTTAGACCGTCCGCCATTTCATGCATTACAGCAGAGCAAATTTGGCAAATTTGTTGAAAAATCCCTAGGTAGCATTTTACCGATTAGGCGTATAAGCGATCTATTAGGTAATAGAAATTTGCTAAAACAATATGATGCGTTGGTTGTCCCCGAAACGACAAGCACGATATTGAAAACACATTTACAGGTAAATGACGTTAAACTAATATTTATGCCGCATGGCGCAGGAGATCGGCAGATTTCATTTTCACCAGACATTAAAAATTTTGACTATGTCTTGGTGCCTGGCAAAAAAACACAAAAACAGATGTTGAAAGCAGATGTCATTCGCCCCGATAATAACAAAATTGTTGGTTACCCTAAATTTGATTCACCAGCATTGGGGACACGCAAAAAATTCTTTGATAATGATAAACCCGTTATCTTATATAATCCGCATTTTGACCCCAAATTATCATCATGGTTCAAATTTGGTGAAAAGATTTTAGATTATTTTGCCAATCAAGATCGCTATAATCTTATATTTGCACCGCATGTTATGCTATTTCAACGGACTATATTGGGTTCTGTTGAACACCGAATGGTAAAGTTTAGACGCACATTACCTCAGCGTTTCAAAGGCCTTCCTCATATTCATATTGATACGGGCAGCATCAATTCGGTTGATATGACTTATACCCGTGCAGCTGATATATATATGGGTGATGTTAGCAGCCAAATATATGAATTTATCGAACGGCCTCGCTCAGCTATTTTTCTAAATTCACATGATGCCCTTTGGGAAGGCAATGACTATTATAAGTTTTGGAATTTTGGTGACGTAATTGACGATATAAGCAGCCTTGAAGTCGCGCTAAGACATGCTGAAACGCTCAATCCTCATTATGCAAAAATTCAGGGTGAAACATTTCTAAACAGTTTTGATTTTGATCCCCAACAGCCCTCAGCCCAGCGTGCCGCATTAGCTATTGCGGATTATATGGGACTTGATACTATCAATATCCAATCTGATAATGATATTCGACCTGCATATAACAATGTTATTCCACTGAATATGCACCGTAAAAAGGCTTAGCGCTCTAAAAAATGGCCATTATTATTGCTCTGTGCATCCTCATCATAATTTATATTATAATTATGATGGTTATCAAAGCTGGGAAAGCCGATACATTCGATCTGCTCTGGATGCAACGTCTTCATTTTCATGTTGATCAAAGCGAAAAAACACAAAGACCAAAAGTACGGCGCCTCATGCTAGATAGCACAGCGCTTGGCGGGGATACGTTTTTGGTTATTTTTTCTCTTATGGTAATTGCTATATCTGCAACCATCGAGAGTTGGTCTTTACTATATTCTTATCTTACTACTGCATTGATAGCACGTGCACTGGGTTATATTTTAAAAAAGATAGTGAATAGAAAACGGCCAGCACTCCTTGCTAATGCGCCCCAAATGTTTACGACCAGCTTTCCTAGTGTTCACACTATGATGGCAACAGCGCTTTATCTATGGCTCGGCTTCATTATGCCGCAAATCATAGGCTTATCTCCCAACATAATATTACAACTATTTTGTACCATATTAATCATGGTTATTGGGTTTAGCCGATTATATTTAGCCGTTCATTGGCCGAGTGATGTATTCGCAGGGTTAATCGCTGGCCTCATCGTAATTTTATCTATCCAAGCTATATCCCATGCTTAATTTGCATAACAGATTACAAAATATTCTAAGTCTATAGATGAAGAAAAATATTACATTATTCCACTATCGACTAGATCATGGCGGTATCGATCGGGTTGCTGCAATATTAGCAGGTGGTTTTGCGACGGCAGGTTATAATACAACATTGCTGTTATTTTGTGCAAATGGTAGCGGCGAAGATATATATTTTCCAGATATGGATAGGCGAGTGAATATTATCTATTTGGGAGATAGCCAATCCAGCCGTACGCAGGATTTATTACGCTTATTTCCCAAAGCTGTGCAATGGTTAAAAAATAACCCAGTCGATTATTTACTGTCGACCTGTAATAATATGAATTGGATTACCGCACTTGCCGCTTGGCGATCGCAATGTGATGCCAAAATTATCTTTAAAACCACCAATCCTATCATACGAAAAGCCGATAATCGCCTTTATGCCGCAATACGGAGATTTGGTTATGCAAAAGCATTTCAGAGCACTGATAAAATATTAACGCTGAGCGAAGCCGAAAGCGAGCAATTACGGAAATATTTTCCTGCATCTGCTGATAAATTTCAGGCCGTCATCAACCCCTATGTTACGCCAGAGATGCTATATGTAGCTGATAACAAACCGACAATTGATGCTCTCGCACAAGGTCAAAAATTCATATTATCTATAGGCAGGTTTGAAGTTCAAAAAAATATACCATTGCTCATTCGCTCATACGCAAAACTACCAGAAGCAATCAGAGAAGAATATAAACTCGTCATTTTGGGTGATGGCAGCTTAAAACATGAATGCGAGAGACTGGCTTCGGATTTAAGCGTTGCAAATGACATCTATATGCCTGGGTTTGCCGCTAATGTTACTGACTATCTCCATACAGCAGAGCTCTATATTATGACATCTGAATATGAAGGTCTACCTGCCGTCATATTTGAGGCGCTTGCCGCTAATTGTCCAATATTAACAACCAATTGTTTTTTGGCTGCACGCGAGATAATTGAACCATTAGATGCTTGTCACATAATTGAAGATGAAGCACCTAGCAACATAGCAAATATGATAAAAAAAATGTTAGGTGATAATAATAAAAGCCATAAGCTGAGCCAAGCCGCGCAAAAATATTCCATTGAAAATGGTATTGCCGATCATATTCATAAGTTGAGTACTTTACTATAGGGTAATTTTAACAATATATAGCTATGTAATGAGTATGAAATTATCTTCGCATATTGTCGAAAAACCATGGGGACGCACCGATTTACCCAATGGCTTTACCAATCCTAATGGTTTCAAAATTGGAGAAATCTGGTATGATCATGCACAGAAACAGCTCCCTTTATTGGTAAAATGGCTGTTCACATCAGAGAAATTATCGGTTCAAGTTCATCCCAATGACGATCAAGCGCGACAATATGGTCTTTCCTCTGGCAAAGAAGAATGCTGGGTCATTACCGATGCAAAACCAGGTGCAACCCTAGGTATTGGCACAAGACAAGCAATTAATAAGGAGGAGTTAAGAGCGCTATCTCTGAGCGGAGAGATAGAAAATATCATCGATTGGAAAAGCGTTAAAGCGGGTGATTATTACTATATTCCTGCTGGCACGGTCCATGCGATTGGCCCTGATGTGACGCTAATAGAAGTGCAACAAAATGCCGATATTACCTACCGATTATATGATTATGGTAGGCCACGTGAATTGCATTTAGATCATGGAATAGAGGTGTCAAATGCAAAAATTTATGATGACGAAAGATCAGGGTCATTAGATAGATTACCGTTACAAAAACTTGTTTCAGGACCATTTTTTCACCTCTGGCATTGTCGAGGCTCGCAAAATATTCATCAACTTAAAAATGAACGCTATAGCTGGATTATCCCGATCACAGGTTATATCGACATAGGAAATGAAACTTTGAAAACAGGTGATTGTGGTTATGCAAAATTTGATAAAACCATCAACATATCTGACGATTCTACTTTCCTAGTTGCCCAAGAAATTTAACCTCTATACATCTTGCCGTTCGCGTGTCATGCGAAACTCTATCTTCTTGTCATAAGGTGCACCAATAATAAGGCGCTGCACATATATGCTAGGCAAATGAATGGCATCTGCGTCAAGGCTACCGACAGGAACAATCTCTTCTACCTCTGCAACGCAAATTTTACCCGCCGTTGCCATGGGTTGATTAAAATTACGCGCTGTTTTGCGGAAAACCAAATTTCCAGATTCATCGGCTTTCCAAGCCTTTACCAAACTGACATCAGCATGAATAGCCCGTTCGAGCAGATAATCTTGCCCATCAAAATTCTTCACTTCTTTACCTATGGCGATGTCCGTACCAACACCAGTTTTCGTATAAAAACCCTCAATACCAGCACCACCAGCGCGGCAGCGCTCGGCTAATGTACCTTGCGGTGCAAATTCCACCTCAATATCACCATCCAAATACTGCCGCTCAAACTCTTTATTTTCTCCAACATAAGAAGAGATCATCTTTTTAATTTGGCGATTGTTAAGCAAATGCCATAAACCATGACCATTCGCCCCTGCATTATTGGATGCGATCGTTAAGTCTTTAACGCCATCTTTTACCATGGCATCGATCAGTTTTTCAGGGACCCCACATAAGCCGAATCCGCCAACGCATAAATGCATGCCATCAAACAATAATCCATTGAGAGCGCTGATTGCATCTTTATATATTTTTTGCACCTACTAGGCCTTTCAAAATCATTATTTTACAACATATATGATGGTATATGTACATAAACAACCAATAGATAGCATATTCATGACAAGGTTTATTCCAGTTAGATTCTATGAGGTTTCACATCAATGCCATGCAAGTGACATATAAAATAGCAAGACGCTCTATTGAAGATTATCTTTTCTATAAATATGATTATTTTTCACTTATGATCATTATCGATTGATTTATGCTTCCAAGCAAAGCTAATGCTAAGGCCTTATGAGTAACCGTACATCTCTTGATGATTTTAAAGCCGTTTTAACAGGCGTTTCGCGTGCTATCGCCGATAATGCAGAAGTAGAAATTGCCTATAGCGCTGACACGCCTTCACAGGCTGGCAATCACATAAAAATACCTATGCCGCAGCGTGATCTTCCTGCTGACCAAGTTGCATTGGCACGTGGCTATGCGGACAGCTTTTCACTGCGGCTCAAACATCATGATGAAGCGCAGCATTTCCAAGAACGCCCCAACGAAGCTGTTGCCGCCGCCGTTTTTGATGCCTTAGAAACAGCCCGTATAGAGGCTTTGGGCGCTCATTCTATGGAAGGCGTAGCCGATAATTTAAACCAAGCGTTAGAAAACCGCTTATTGGCTGATCCAATATCACGCGCTGAAAACCGCGATGAAGTGCCGCTGTCAACGGCAATTCAGCTCATTGCACGTGAACGTATAACAGGCACTGCCATTCCAGATCAAGCAGCAGACGGCGTCAATATGGTGCGCGATTGGGTGGAAAATAAAGCAGGTAATGACATTGACGCCTTGGGCCTAGTGCTTGACAATCAAGAGGCATTTGCCAAATTGTCGCAGACCTTACTTGAGCATCTCGAGCTTACCGAGGGCGATGCTAATCCCGATGAAAGCGATAGCGATGATCAAGATGATTCTTCTGAAGAGCAAGATGAAGGCGAAAGCGATCAAGATGCATCTGGCGATAGTGCCGAATCCGATGCTCGCGCAGAACAGCAAGAAGGCGAAGGCGAGGAGAGCCAAGGCGATATCGAAGAAAGCGATATGGATGATGATCAAGGGTCAGAAGGCGATATGGGCGATGAAGGGATGCAGCCTGTATCCCCGCAGCGCCGCAATTGGGATGGACTGCCGCAAAGCGAGTATAAATTTTATACCAATGATCATGATGAAATTATTGAAGCTTCGGAACTGGCCGATCCTGATGAATTAGAACGATTACGCAAATATCTCGATACGCAAATAGAGAGTCTACAAGGCACTGTCACTAAGCTAGCTAACCGTTTACAACGCCGATTGATGGCACAGCAAAACCGTAGCTGGGATTTTGACCAAGAAGAAGGTTTGCTTGATGCAGCGCGCCTAGCGCGTGTTGTCACGGCACCTGGACAATCGCTATCTTATAAGGTCGAGCGCGATACCGATTTTCGTGATACGGTAGTGACATTATTGATCGATAATAGCGGTTCTATGCGCGGGCGGCCTATTTCCATCGCCGCAATTAGTGCGGAAATTATGGCACGAACATTGGAGCGATGCGGCGTTAAAACCGAGATTTTGGGCTTTACCACCCGTGCATGGAAAGGCGGTCAATCACGCGAAAGCTGGTTAAATGCTGACAGGCCTCCAAATCCTGGACGGCTCAATGATTTACGCCATATCATCTATAAAAAGGCCGATGAACCTTGGCGGCGGGCACGGCGCAATTTGGGCCTGATGATGCGCGAGGGTTTGCTTAAAGAAAATATCGATGGTGAAGCGCTGTTATGGGCGCATAATCGCATCATAAACCGCCCCGAGGAACGGCGTATCATGATGGTCATATCCGATGGTGCTCCTGTGGATGACAGCACTTTATCGGTCAATAATGGTGCTTATTTAGAGCAGCATTTGCGCGAGACGATTGATTGGATTGAAAAACGATCACCCGTGCAATTAATCGCCATTGGTATCGGCCATGATGTGACGCGCTATTATAAACGTGCGGTAACGATTATGGATGCGGAACAATTGGGCGGCACGATGATGGAACAACTTGCAGGACTATTTGATGAGGAATAGAGTTTATATACAATAGATATTATAATATTGCAGTGCCAATCATAAAAACGTCATCCTGAACTTGTTTCACCATATAATTGCCTGTAACAATATTCGTCATCCTATACTTGTTTCACCATATAATTGCCTTTAACAATATTCGTCATCCTGAACTTGTTTCAGGATCTATTGACCTTGAAAATAGATGCTGAAATAAATTCAGCATGACGCATGAAATTCTACCATGATAAGTGGGATTCTACTATGGCGAGTGGGGTTTCAGTATAGCGAGAGAAATCCGCATTACGAGAGAGAAATGAACATGACGTGCGGGACTTCAATATTATAATTGAGACTTCAGCATGATGAGATAGAAGGACATTCCATGAAAACCAGTAAAGCCATAACATCGCGCCGTTCTATCCGCCAATTTATCGATAAACCTGTCGAGGCAGACAAATTGCGCCGCGTCATGGAGATCGCCCAGCGCAGTCCATCGGGCGGCAATACGCAGCCATGGAATGCGATTATATTAACGGGCGAACCGCTGGCCGAACTCACCGCGAAAATCAAAGAAAAAGCCAAGGCCGCTCCCATGGGCGAAGGGCATGAATATGACATCTACCCCAAGGGATTAGATGGTCGCTACGAAGATCAACGGCGCGGCGTTGGCAAGGCTATGTTTGATGCGCTTGATTTGAAACGCGATGATCAAATGGGCCGTATGGCGCAGATGATGAAAAATTGGGATAGCTTTGACGCGCCTGTGCAAATGTTTACCTATTGCCCCAAATATATGGGACCGCCCCAATGGAGCGACATGGGCATGTGGCTACAAACGGTCATGCTAATGCTCCGCGAAGAAGGGCTTGATAGCTGCGCGCAAGAAATATGGGCGATGTATGGCACTTATATGCGCGAGCTGCTCGGCATTGATGATGAGCATATTTTCTTTTGCGGTATGGCGATTGGATATCGCGATGCGGATGCGGTGATTAACAATTTTGACGTACCGCGCGTGAATATCGATGATGCCATAGAATGGCGCGGTTTTTAAAGAGCGCAATTTAACAGCATCATAGGCTTGACCCCTGCGCGATTTTGCAGCATCGCTTAGGCCATGACAAGCAATGACAAAAATCCATTACTATTATTCAACAGCCTGACGCGTTCTTTGGAGACTTATACGCCCATTCATGAAGGCGAAGCGCGCGTCTATACCTGCGGGCCGACGGTGTATAATTATCCCCATATTGGCAATATGCGCGCTTATGTTTTCGCCGATACATTGGGACGCACCTTATCCTATAAAGGCTATGCATTAAAGCATGTCATTAACATTACCGATGTTGGCCATTTGACCGATGATGGCGATGAAGGCGAAGATAAATTAGAAAAGATGGCCAGCGAAAAATCGCAGGACATTTGGGATATAGCAAAACATTATACCAACGCTTATTGGGATGATATTAAGGCGCTCAATATTCGCCAACCCGCCAAATGGTCTATAGCAACGGACTATGTCCCAGTGATGATTGAATTTGCCAAAAATATCGCCGATAAACATTGCTACGAATTGGACAGCGGTCTTTATTTTGATACCGCCAGCGTTGAAGATTATGGCCGTCTTGCGCGCACCGCCACCGAAGATGATGATGCTGAAGGGCGGATCGACACAGTCGAAGGCAAACGCAATGCTGCTGATTTCGCGATATGGCGTAAAACACCTGCTGGTGAAACGCGGCAAATGGAATGGGACAGTCCTTGGGGCAAAGGCGCTCCAGGTTGGCATTTAGAATGCAGCGTCATGAGCAAAGAATTGCTTGGCTTTCCTTTTGATATTCACACAGGCGGTATCGATCATCGAGAGATTCACCACGCCAATGAGATTGCCCAAAATCAGGCGATTGAAGGATGCGGCGGTCTAAATGGTTGCGCTGAAAATAGCGGTGCAAAAATGTGGATGCACAATAATTTCCTTATCGATAGAGCGGGCAAGATGAGCAAATCATCGGGCGAATTTTTGCGCGTGCAATTACTCATAGATAAAGGCTTTCATCCCCTCGCCTATCGCATGATGTGTTTGCAGGCCCATTACCGCAGCGAGCTTGAATTTAGTTGGGATAATCTGAGCGCCGCTTTTACGCGCCTGAAACGCCTTGTGATGATGATGGAGCGTATGGATCGGAGTATCGAGGCCGCTGAACCCTCGCATCAAAAATTGGCTGCACCTATGCAAAAATTTGATGCGGCCATTTCGGATGATCTTAATACATCCATAGCCTTAACCGCAATAGATGAAGTCGTATCCATGAAGAAAATTGATAGTGCGCAAAAGCTTGGCGCGATCAAAATCATGGATGATGTTTTGGGCCTCAACCTAATGACGCTCAAACGCACTGATTTGCGTGTCCGTCCCAAAGATGCAAGCATCACAGAAGAAGAAGTCGAAGCGCAATTATCACTGCGTAAAGAAGCCAAAGCCAATAAAGATTTTACTGCATCCGATGTATTGCGCGATACGCTAAACGACAAAGGCATAGAGCTAATGGATGGCGATCCGCTGGGTTGGGAATGGAAAATATGACCAAAACCCCTGCTCTATTATCGAACCTTATCAAACCATTGCTCGATAGCCGCTTGCCCGATTGGGTAGAGCCGCATTGGTTCATGACCAAAGACGAAGCATTAGAGCTAGCCCCACATGCCGAAATTGCTTGGGTTGATCTTTATGACAAGCAAGAGATGTTTGAGGTTATTTCGCATGCAAGCCAAATCAAATGGCTCAATAGCATCTATGCGGGTGTGGATGGTATGCCGCTCGATGCGTTAAAAGAACGCAGGACGATAGTAACCAATGG
Organism: uncultured Sphingorhabdus sp.; assembly: GCA_947501885.1. GTDB lineage: Bacteria > Pseudomonadota > Alphaproteobacteria > Sphingomonadales > Sphingomonadaceae > Sphingorhabdus_B. Next base: position 935,500 of record CANMXN010000001.1, read on the forward strand.
CGCGGGTATCAATGCCATAACAATCGCCGAATATGTGGTGATGGCGATGCTCAATATTGCCAAGGAATATCGCAAGGTTATTGAGGCCGCGCAAAAGCATCAATGGCTGCAAGATTCGCCCGGTAAGATGGAATTATTCGGCGGCAAAGTGTTATTGCTTGGTTATGGCGCGATTGGGCAATTAATCGAACCGCGTCTCAAAGCTTTTGGCATGGAGGTTGATATTGTCCGCCGCAGCCCGCAGACAGCGCATGAAATCGGCCCTAATGCATGGCGAGCGAAATTGGGCGATTATGACTGGGTGATATTGGCGGTTCCCGCCACCGATGAAACCGATGCCATGATTGGCAAGGCCGAGCTGGATGCGATGAAAAATAGCGCATCCTTGGTCAATATCGCACGCGGCAGTGTCATCGACCAAGATGCATTAACGCAAGCCCTGCAAAAGCGCACTATCCATGCAGCGCATTTGGATGTAACCACGCCGGAACCTCTGCCCAAAGACCATATATTATGGACGCTCGATAATGCACATATTTCCATGCATCTCTCAGGCCGCGCACAAAATTTAATGTTCATCCGCTCGGCCAATCGCTTTTTAGAAAATTTAGATCGCTATCACAAAGGCGAACCGCTCAAACCGCAAGTGAATTTGGAGCTTGGCTATTAAAATTTCTTTGCCTTCTCCCCTAAAATTTCTCAAGCTTTGCATTATTGGCATGTTCATTCTTTTGATATGCGTGGTTGGTACGCGCATCACACGACCCAATTATGATCCGACTATTACATTATTACCCCTTGTTCTTAACCCTGAAAACCCATCACAAAGCCACATTGGTAAATTAGAATTTATCAGTGCATGGGAATTGACCAGTGTAAACCCAGATTTTGGCGGCATTTCTGCGCTTAATATCCTTGAGGACGGCCGTTTCCTCGGTGTCAGCGACGCCGGTACGCTAATCGGTTTTGGCCTTAAGGGTGATGATACAGCAGACCGCCCTTTTATCGCACCACTACCAGGGGCAAAGCGCGGTTCAAATTTTGCTACCCGCGATTCTGAATCATTAAGCTATGATCCACAAAGCGGCCGATTTTGGGTTGGTTATGAAAATGACAATGTCATCAAACGCTTCTCTCGCTCTTTCGCCAATATAGAAAGCACATCAAAACCCAAATTAATGCAGGAATGGTCGGCCAATAGCGGTGCAGAGTCCCTCATAAGAATGCCAGATGGGCGCTTTATTGTATTTTCCGAAGGATATGACTTACCCGATGGAAGCTATGAGGCGATTATTTTTTCTGGTGACCCTACTGAAAAAGGGAGCATAGCTTCTAGTTTCGGTTATTTCCCTCCTGAAGGCTATAAACCTACTGACGCCGCACTTTTACCCAATGGGAAATTATTAATATTAAATCGGCGCTTTTCACCTATTGAGGGCTTTACGATTAAGATTGGAATATTAAATCCTGATGATATCATCGCGGGTGAAAGTATTGAAAGTGATATTATCGCAATTTTAGAGCAGCCGCTTTTGGTGGATAATTTAGAAGGTGTCACCATATCGCGTGAGGATGATAAGGTCATTATCTGGATGATTTCCGATAATAATTTCAATATTTTTCAACGCACAATTTTAATGAAATTTGCTTTAGGCGCTCAATATGCATCATCCAATGACAAGCAAAATAACGACGCAAAAAAACCGGACATTAAGCCCGGTTTCGAATCGCTAAAACAGTAACAATTAAGCTGCTGCTGTAGCTTTCTTAGCAATCTCTTTTTTCACTTTACGTGCATTATCGCTCAATTTGCTATCTGATGTTTTGGTCAACCAATTGTCAAGGCCACCAACATGCTCAACAGAACGAAGCCCTTGTGTTGAAACACGAAATTTAAAGCTTTGCTCTAATGTTTCTGACATCAAAGTTACTTTTTGAAGATTAGGCAAAAATGTCCGACGCGTTCTGTTTTTAGCGTGACTGACATTATTTCCTACTAAACGACCTTTACCGGTCAGTTCGCAAATCCGCGACATGATAAAATTCCTGAATTCAAACGATTGAATAGCCCTATTTAGGCATGTGAAGCGCGCTACTACCTCTGATTCATAAAAAGGTCAAGATAGGATGCATATTTCACAAGTTTATTTAATCAATTATCGTATAATCATAGCATATATAGGGGCAAATGACTATGATATGCTATGTCTATAGATAATGCTCAAAAATGGATGGATGCAGCCCTATCGCTGGCGAATCAAGCCGCCGCAATGGGTGAAGTTCCTGTCGGCGCGCTCATCATTAAAGATGATATCATAATCAGCCAAGCGCATAACCGTACTTTGGTAGATAAAGACCCCTGTGCGCATGCTGAAATTTTGGTTATCCGCGATGCAGCACAAAAATTGGGCAGCGAGAGGCTGTTAGGCTGCGATTTATGGGTGACATTAGAACCATGCGCCATGTGCGCTGGGGCCATTGCCCATGCACGTCTGGATAGGCTCTATTATGGGACGAGCGATCCCAAAGGTGGCGGCGTTGAGCATGGCCCATTACTATTTTCGCAAAACACCATTCATCATAAACCCGAGATATATAGTGGGATTAGAGAGACAGAATCGGCTCAACTCCTGCGTAATTTTTTTGTTCAACAACGTCTGAAATAGCCCAAATCAAATGTGAAAGGTTTATGCATAAAGCTTAAATAAAGCGGGCCACCACATCGCGATATGACCGACTCACCTTAACCTGCGCACCCGATTCTAATATCAAAAAACACTCCCCATTAGTGTGCGGCTTTACCTCACGAACTTGATCCAAATTAACGATAGCACTGCGATGCACACGTTTAAACACGCGCGGATCAAGGCGTTTTTCTAAATCTTTCATCGTTTCTCGCAATATCAAACTATTATCAGCTGTATGGATGCACATATAATCACCCGCAGCATCAATACGTTCAATCGTATCGACATCTACGCGGAATATCTGTCCACGGTCTTTGACATTGATTAGTTTTTCATATCGAGCCGACATAGAATCTTCGCTTGCTTCATCAATTCTATTGGCTGCACTTGGGTCAATAGTTTTGAGCACATTGCGCAATTTTTCTGCTTCTTCCCCTATTTTTTTATCAGCAAGACGCAGACGCACTCTCTCAAGAGTATCAGCCAATCTATCCTCTTCAATAGGTTTCATCAAATAATCTATCGCTTGCGCCTCAAAAGCACGAATAGCATGCTCTGAATAAGCGGTCGCAAACACAAAGAGCGGTGGTTCAATATCCATTATGCCTTCGACAACCGAAAAACCATCAAACCCAGGCATTTGAATATCGAGAAACACAAGGTCAGGTTTTAACGTTTTTATCCTACGAATGGCATCGCGGCCATTATGGCATGTTGCAATGATTTCTATGTCATCAAATTTTTCAAGCCTGTGCTGCATGCCTTGAATGGCTAATTTTTCATCATCAACAATGATCGTTCTAATTGTCATATTTTCACCATCATTTCTTCATTACTTGCTATAAGGGCTTCTTCGTCAGCGGCGGTCTGAAATGGCATTTCTATTATCACTTCAAACCCACCTTGGGGTCGCATATATGTCGAAAAACTATGGTCATCTCCATAAGCTTGAAAGAGACGTTCTCTCGTATTTGCCATACCAACACCTGTAGAAACTGTTTGCACAGATGATTTTGGATTTAAGCCAGGGCCTGTATCTGCCACTTTCAATATTAACATATCATCGGTCACACTTGCACTTACAGATATATCAGCGCCATCTTCTTTGGGTGTTACCGCATATTTAATGGCATTTTCTACCAATGGTTGCAAAATTAATGAAGGTACAACAGCTTTCTCTGCCCTTGGCGATATTTGGAAATCAACCCGTAATCTCTCTTCGAAACGCATTTTTTCTATGTCCAAATATGATTTCAATGTTTCTATTTCTTGTGGCAATAACACTTTGGCTTCAGCTTCATTAATCAATGTGAAACGTAAAAATGATGATAAGCGAGATAACATGGCATTGGCTTGATTGGTCTGTTTCATCAACACCAATGTTGATATACTGTTGAGCGTATTAAACAAGAAATGTGGGTTGAGTTGATAACGCAGCATGTTGAGCTGCGCTGATGTTGCTTGTGCCTCTAACCTTAATAGCTGATTAGACTGCTCTTGGTTACGAACAAAGAAGTTAATGGCATAATAAAGGGCAGACCAACCCGCCAGCAAAGTTGAATCCAGATAAAAAGAACCAATAAACCTCTGCGTAAATCCCGATGCTTGAAATTCTGGCCGTAATGTTTGCAAGGAAAATATATTAATATAAGAATAGGCAAATGATGCCAATAAAAGCACTAAAGTCGTTATACTCCATGTAATCAGAGGTCTACGGTCTATGACTATGCCAAATATAATCGATAATATGAGCGTAATAGAATAGCCCGTTACAGCCGAAATTAATATATATAAGAAAAACTCTAGTGGTTGTTCTGTATCATTGGCAAGGCCTGTTGCCCCGCGTAGGACAATAAAGCCAATCCAACCTGCAGTTTGCAGATTCCAAAACGCTCGATTTTTATTCGAGAAAAATGGTTGAGGGTTTAATTCTATAACGGCCATAGCATGTTCTTAACGCTATTTGTCTCTCTCTTGAACCCCTTGCAGACAGTTATTTTTTATGCCAGCACTACAACAAATAAATTTGGAGAGATATTGATGGATAATCAGAGCAAGTCAGATACTCACGAAAGAGCAAAGTTTTCTGCAATGACAGAGGGTACAGCCGAGGACTGGGGTGTTATTGCTGGTGAATTTTTACCTTATGCTTCAAAAGTAGCTGATCGTGTGCTCGATCATTTAAAGATGCTCGATGGTGATTTTGGAGGTTTTCCGATTGATAGGCTGCAACATTGCCTACAAACCGCAACACGTGCGCACCGCGATGGCCGCGATGAACAATATGTCGTAATGGCATTATTGCATGATATTGGCGATACATTGGGTAGCTTCAATCATCCCGATATAGCTGCTGCCATTATCAAACCTTTCGTATCGGAGGAAAATCATTGGATTTGTCAAAATCACGGTATTTTCCAAGGCTATTATTATTTCCATTATCTTGGCATGGATCGCAATGGTCGTGACCAATTTAAAGATCATCCTTATTATGAGGCATGTGCAGAATTTTGCGAGAAATATGATCAAGCCGCCTTTGATTCAGAATATGATGCAGAACCATTAGAATTTTTCGAACCCATGGTGCGCCGCGTTATGGCTAAGCCGCTTAACAGCATTTATAAGAGCGCAGTTGATGAGGCACATTCCAACGCTTAAATTGTCAAACCATCTATGATACCATTAAAAAAGGCGCCCTAAACGAGCGCCTTTTCTATATTTATAATTTATCATTATACAATTTTACTTAATCGCCCTCGCCTGGCTTTTCAGAGAAAAACTCCATCTTACCCTCTTTACCTTTATGCTCATCAGCATCCGCTGGCGGGTCTTTCGCAACTGTAATATTTGGCCATTCTTCGCTATATTTGGTGTTTATCTCAAGCCATTTTTCCAGGCCATCTTCTGTATCTGGCAGAATGGCCTCAGCAGGGCATTCTGGTTCACACACGCCGCAATCAATGCATTCGCTGGGGTTAATGACCAGCATATTCTCACCTTCGTAAAAACAGTCAACGGGACATACTTCCACACAGTCCATATATTTACATTTGATACAAGCATCTGTGACAACATAAGTCATAGTTTAGGTAAACTCCTTCAATTCGTATAATTTCCTATTGTCAAATTAGGGCATAAGTCAACCATATTGATCGTCTATTATCAGTTTTTTTACGTGAAATTCCTAGGGTATATGTCAAATTCTTTATTGCAAACGAACCGCAATAGCGACAAGATTAAGCGAAGCCAAAATAAACCTTAAACTTTATATATTTATGAGATTATAATGCCCTGCAGCTTCACGAGCAGGACCACGTCTATTTGGTATATGCAATAATTCAAAGACAATAACATCATTACCGCGTGGCATCGTGATGATCGATCCTATTTGCGCCTGTGTATGACCATGTTTGATACGCTGTCCATCAAGACGCATATACCCGCTCTCGCATAATGCCTGTGCTATTGACCTGCTTTTGACAAAGCGCAAATAATAAAGCAACTTATCAAGTCGCATAGAGGATGGTTCATTATCACAATCTCTATGTTTTTGATCAATTGTAGGCAATATTCTAAGTCCGCTATTTACCTGTTAGAGCAGCAAGCTGCGCCCCCAATGCCGTTTGTGGAGCAGATTGCTGCTTTTTCTTAGGGCGCCTGATACCCTTCCACTTCCAATAGGTGTAAATGACTGCGGCCTTAGTTTCGGGAGTCTCAATCCCCTGAATATTAGAATCTTTTTCATTACCGTCTTGTGGCTTGCTTATATCAATAACATCAGAAGCGACATCATTAGATATATTACCCTCTAATTTATCACTGGCTATTGGCACTTCATCTATTCGCGCATCATTAGTATCAGCTTTTGCATTATCTACTATTTCCGCAGTTTCAATAATATTTGAATCTGGTTGATTGACCCTTTCTGCATCGGTTTCAGTCTTTTCTGATGCATCTAATTTATCAACATCTACTATATTACTGTTAGCTGAACTATCTTCTCCACTTTCACTGGGAGGTTTTGACTTTTTAAAGCCAGCATCTTGCATTAAGACTGAGAAAGCCTCCTCGCCTACACCCAATGACGTGACAAAGGCCATATCAAAGGCAAAATTAATGTCTTTCCCACGCGCTTCATGGGCTTTTTTGATAATACGCTCCGCCAAATCAATCCGCAAATATTCCCTGCCGATACGCCGATAACCAGCAGCATAGCTATGCATGGCATTAATAAATTTCCAATCCTTTAGATGCACTGCACTTTCAGGCGGCATCGGCAAAACAGCCTTATCATTACGCGCCGCCATTAATGCCGCCCGCCATTTGGCAGCTCCAGGTTTTAAAGCAGCATGATGGAAAATATCCAAAGCTCCAAAAATAATTCCGCCATTACGTGCTGCTCCGCGAGACTCTTTTGCCAGACTCTGCAAAGCTCCAGAAAGGCGCTGCCTGCTGGAAACACCACCATCATCAGCCAATTGCACAGCCAATGCCCGAACACTGCCATCTACATGTGGGTTTTGAGATAGTTCTAGCAAGGCTTTAACACCGCCTAGATGTTTCGCAATTTGCTCGCCCATCCATGTCTGCGCGCGGTTCGTTACATCACGCAACGCATCACCTTCTAATCCTGCCACAGCAGCACTAGGTTTAAAAACAGGGTTTAACAAATCGCGGCCAGCAACAATCAACCCTAGCAAATTACCTTGCCACATAATCGCCGCTTTATTCTCGCTATTACAACCTATTGTAAATTCATTATCGCCAGACATGGCTACTTCCTTTGCTTTTTTTCTCAACGTTGCGCCCAAATAGCGTTCTGCCGCAGCCAACAATATTTTCTTGTCTTGATGCCGTGCATCGCTGCTAACCTCAAATTGAAATCCGTTCAAGCGCCCTAATGTCTCACCTTCCACCGTTACCACATTATTCTTATCGACTTCTACAGGTAAAAGTGCAGCGTCATTAGCCGCAGCTTTAAACAATAGAGAATTGCGGCGATCAACAAAACGTTCTCGCAAATTTTTATGCATTGCATCGGATAATTTCTGTTCTAGATCTTTTGCACGTTGGGACAAGGCCGTTGGATTTTCTAACCAATCAGAACGTTGGGCTATATAAGACCAACTGCGCACCGCAGAAATACGCGCCGACAATGTATCTATACCACCTTGAACATTATCTAACCTCGTAATTTCACTCGCGGCATAACGATAATCAATGGTACCATTGCCATGTCCTAAATATCGCCATAATGAAGCGATAAAACGCGCATGATGTTCTGCTCCCATATTGCGAAAATCGGGCAAACAAGCCGCTGCCCATAAACGTGATACCAGATATGGTCTATTCACACTTTTTCGAATCTCGTCCATTTCACAAAGGCGTTTTAACACTTGTAGGTCTATTGATTCCGGGGCCATGCGCAAATAATCACGTTTTGGTCGTGCCGCTAAATCCACCAACAAATTATCAAGACTATCCAAACGAACTTCACTATTTCGCCAATAAAGATAGGGTAATGCAGGAAAATCATGTTCTTCAATAGCATCAACTTCCTCTGGTAAAAAATCTTCGCATGTACCAGCCAATGACCCAAAACTACCATCTTGATGATGCCGCCCAGCTCGACCCGCAATTTGTGCCATTTCTGAGGTTAATAAGCGCCTACGCCTCTTACCATCAAATTTACGCAGCCTGGCGAAGGCGACATGCGATACATCAAGGTTTAGTCCCATACCAATCGCATCGGTTGCCACCAAATAATCCACTTCACCCGACTGATACATAGCAACCTGCGCATTACGCGTGCTAGGACTTAAATTACCCATCACGACAGCCGCACCACCGCGAAAGCGCCGCAACATCTCGGCAATTTCATAAACTTGTTCAATAGAGAATGCGACAATAGCGCTGCGCTTGGGCAGCCGTGATAGTTTTTTTGCACCCGCATAGCTGAGCGTTGAAAAGCGCGGGCGCGTTATAATTTGTGCATCTGGCAACAACGCTCGAATGATTGGACGCAGACTCTCACTACCCAATATCATAGTTTCTTCACGGCCCCGCGCATGGAGCAAGCGATCCGTAAAAATATGCCCGCGCTCTGGGTCAATTGCATTTTGCGCTTCATCTATTGCCACAAAAGCAAAGTCTCGCTGCTCTTTTTCTATATTTCTGCCAATAGGCATCGATTCCACTGTGCAGCAATAATATTGTGCATTGGGCGGTTCAATCCGTTCTTCTCCTGTTATAAGCGCAACTTGCGATGCACCTTTGATGACAACTATTCGATCATAAATTTCGCGCGCCAATAACCGCAAGGGAAAACCCATTATTCCGCTGCTATGAGCGCACATTCTCTCAATGGCTAAATGGGTTTTACCTGTATTAGTTGGTCCCAAAACAGCTGTTAATGTGGCAGTTTCCATAGGGTTAACAGCTTTCTATTCTACCATAAGGCCAGTATTTGCTCTAACCAACTTGCATTTCTTTGAGCGGAATATTGCTATCGGCCAGTAAGGCTGGATCAATTTTATCATTGCTCAGCACCAATTTACGGCCTTGGACATAATCTTTGGTTGCATTAACACAATCCAAAGCAATCACTTTGCCCTGACGTAGATATATTAATGAAAATTTGCGTGCTCCCAAATCTCCGCGCATCACAACATCATCATAACCCACAGATAATCCGACCGTTTGTAACCGCAAATCATATTGGTTCGACCAGAACCAAGGCACCGCATCATATTCTGTCTCAGAACCAGTAATCGTTTTGGCAACTGCACTGGCCATATCATTGGCATTTTGCACCGATTCTACACGCATCACGGTACCAGCAGCATATTTATTCGCATGCGATGCACAATCACCAATCGCAAAAATATCCGGCAATGATGTCCGGCATAAGGCGTCAACATCAACACCATTACCGCATATCGCACCTGCATCACGCAGAGCATTAATGCTCGGGACAATGCCGATACCAGTAATGATCAAATCGCTATTGATCGTTTCACCGCTTTTTAGTGTAACATTTGAAACACAGCCTTCGCGGCCTTCGATAGAGACCAACCCTTCATTTAACCTCACATCAACACCATGCTCTTGATGCTCTTTCAAATAAAAATCCGAAATCTCTTGCCCCGCTACACGGGCTAACAATCGATCTTGCGCTTCCACCAACACTACATTTTTATCAAGCTTACGCAGTACAGCCGCAGCTTCTAATCCAATATAACCGCCGCCAATTATGGTGATATTTTGCGCATCATGCAAATTAGCCAGAATATCATCAACATCATCACGATTACGAATGACGTGTACACCTTTCAGTTCTGCACCAGGACATGTTAACCAGCGTGGTTGGCCACCTGTGGCCCAGATAAGTTTGCCAAAACCATAGTGCTTACCATTTGCCAAAGTGATTGTTCTTAAATCTGAATCTACCTTATTAACGCGGCTATTAAGGTGAATATCAATATGACGTTCTTGCCAGAAGCTTTCTGGCCTTATCAAGATACGTTCAAAAGTCTTTTCCCCCGCAAAATATTCTTTTGACAAGGGTGGACGTTCATAAGGAAGGAACTCTTCATTAGAAAAAACGGCAATACTACCTTCAAACTTTGCTTGCCGCAGTGCAATTGCTGCTTGTGCACCGCCGTGCCCGCCTCCGACTATGATAACATCATATATGCTCATTGCTAATTCCCCCAAGGCTTAATCTAGCTTCATAGCTCTATAGAGTCCATCAACATAAACTAGCGGATCAACACCCTCTGCAACCGACAATTCTATCACTTCGCCAATAAATATATCGTGCGTACCAAAGGAATGAGATTGCGCAGTTTTACAGAAGAAATTGGCCTGTGCGCCTTGCAAATAAGGGATATTATCATGATCAGACCAATCACCAACCGAAAAACGATCTTCACCTTGCAATAATCCGCCACAATTTCGTGCAATATCCTCTTGGTGTGATTGCAGCATATTGATACAAAATAACGCTCCTGAAGACATAGACGGGAATATCTTTGTTAAGCGATTTATGCACACTAACATCGATGGTGGGTCTAAACTCACCTCGCTGACGGCAGTTGCCGACATAGCAAAACGCTCACCTTCAGCTGCACAAGATATAATCATAACAGATTTGGCATAGCGGCGTAATCCACTAATCATTTTATCTTGTAATGCATCGTTCATATTATGGGAATTTCAGTTTGAATGCTTGTCATAGCCTAAATCAATAGAGAATTATCTTATCATCGGCTAGTGAATTTAATGGGATAATTCCGCAAAGCCCTGTGCACGGCTCATAATGGGTGTATAACCCAGATCATTGCGTGCCTTTTGGTCAGACAATATACAGTGGCAGCTCATAATATAAGCGGTAAACTTAGTGATAGGCGGCGGCGATTTAAGAGCTGCAAAACGCCAAAGAGGCTCTGCTATATTGGCAAGCCCTCTCACCATCCATGATGGAGATGATTTTGAACCTAGGTCAACATTTTGTGTCGCAAGATATTGGGTCAAAAATTCACGTATCGTAATAACATCATCATCTAATATGAAATAAGCCTCACCTCCAATGCCTTTACCCATTGCCAATTCAACAGCATGCACAAGATTAGCAATATGCGTAGTCGATGTTTTGTAATGACCTTCATCCACCCAGGTAAAGCTACCCGCATCTGCCATCACCATGACCGTTTTTAATATGGTTTGATCATTTGGCCCCCATATCATCCTCGGCCGCAGTGATATTGTCGTAAAATCATCCTCATTAGCATCAATCACAGCCTGCTCTGCCAAGGCCTTAGTACTGCTATATGGAAATGGGCTATAAGGTGCCAATGGGTGTGTCTCATCAACATTGACCAAATCTTCGCCTAAAAATAGAGCCGCTTCCGTTCCAATATGAATGAAACGTTTCACTCCCGCATTTTGGGCTGCTTGCAGCATGCGTTTTGTACCATTAATATTATATTCTTCAAATATCTCCCACGTACCCCATTCTTCAACATAAGCAGCACTATGGATAACAAGATCACAACCTTCGACAAATTCCGCCATTACATTTTGTAAATCACAACGTATGGGCCGCCCCCCCATTTTTATGATCTTTGCATCGCTAGTTTCTGATCGTGACATGGCGACAATTTCATGTTTCTGACATAATTTTTGTATTATGGCACCGCCGACAAAACCTGAACCGCCAGTAATAAAAATCTTCATAATGCCTCCTACCCAGATCATAATAGATAGATTTCTAATGCATGGAAATTATTTTCGACAAAGAGATATCTTATACAATCTTTCTTTTTATCTCAGATATATGTCGGCCTAATCGAATCCAAAAACTGCCAATACCGCCGAATAATATCATCGCACCTTTTTGTTGGTTTATAGCCGTTGCCCAACGCTTTTTATAGCCACCATTCGCTCTGATACTATCCATGTCACAGGCTTTAATCATCGGTACATCAAATGCATGTTTCATCAATATTGCATAAGATAATATACCAGCAGATTTTTCAGTATATTCGCTGATATAACCTGTTTCCAAGGCATATAATGTGCCATTACTGATTATACCAAGCGTAAATGCAACTGCTTTATCACCATCATATAATATACTCGCAACAAGCATTTCCTTTTGCGCTGCGGCTTGAATTATATTTTTAATAAACTTAAGCCGCTTGGGATCTTTTGAAAAATTACTGCCCGCAATATTTCTCCAACTTTGCTCATTAACATCACAAATATCTCTGATAATTTTTTCAGCATTAATATTACTATCGGCGTATAATTGCGCATGCAGTGATGATGAGCTTTCCTGCATCCGTTTATAAGTACGGCGAAAGTTTTTACTTTTACTCGCCAGATATTCTTCCCAAGACATTTGCGTATTGAGAACTGCCAATTCATAATCTTCATAAGGGTAATATTCGGACCTTGATAAATTATCCTCACAATATTTTAAAAACGGGCTTTGCGATGAAAAACGGTCTAGATGCCAAATATCAACGCCTATATTTTTAACTATATCATAAAGTAACGGAGCAGCTTTTTCGTCAAACACCACTGCATCAGAACGGCCATAACGTAAATAATCCAATGGCAAGGCTGCCTTTATTGACATAAAGCGATAGTCATATCTGCTCTTATCCAAGGCCGTGAAAGCAACAATATCATCATCTTTATATATAATAATAATATATGGATCTAACGCGCCATTATCTGCCAGCCAAATTGCACTTATATAGTCCGACGTTAAATGCAGTGCTTTTTCATCATATTGTGATAATTTATGATCCCATTGTTTTGCTATATATGAGAATTCTTCATGCGTCCTAATAATTTGAACATTATATGTATCACTCATGTTTTTAATATTTACTTCCCTTCAACGCAGGACATATATTTCTAATATTATGGCAATTAATCTATAACATTGATAGATAGTAAAGATAATAAGCCAATACTAGGGAATTTACCATGAACGATAATATGCATGATTTTGCGTTTAAACCGCGCAGATCTTGCCTCTATACGCCTGGAATTAACGGCAAAGCGATGGAAAAAGGCAAATCCTTACCCGCTGATATTATCATGCTCGATTTAGAGGATGCAGTAGCCCCAGACCTAAAAGAGGAAGCGCGTAATTTGGTTGCCAATATGGTGCGCGAAAAACCCTATGGTAAGCGCGAGGTTATCATTCGTATGAATGAAGTTTCCTCGCCATGGGCCAAAGATGATCTAGCCATGATAAATGAAGTGAAGCCCGATGGTGCGCTGATCCCAAAAGTACAAACAGCGCAAGATATATTCGATATTAATGCGCAATTGGATGATGGCATTGCATTATGGGTAATGATTGAAATGCCGCTCGCTATCCTCAATATCCAAGAGATCGCCGCTGCATCACTATCCACCAAATTAGCGGGTTTCATTATCGGCACCAATGATCTAGCCAAGGAATTTCGCGCGACCGCCACTCCTGATCGCGCCGCATTTCAACACGCGCTTAGTGTCACTCTTACCGCTGCACGTGCTTATGATTTAATTGCTATTGATGGCGTTTATAATGATATTCAAAACGCTTCTGGCTTAGAGGATGAATGCCGCCAAGGACAAATTATGGGTTATGATGGCAAAACATTAATCCACCCTAGCCAGATAGACATAGCCAACCGCATTTTTGCACCCGCTATTGATGATATAGAGAAAGCACGTAGCATTGTTGCAGCCTTTGAATTACCCGAAAATCGCAATAAAGGCGTGATAAAGGTTGATGGAAAAATGACCGAATTGCTGCATCTAACGGAGGCCAAAAGATTGATCACCATGTATGAGGCAATAAGCGCAGCAGGTGATGCCTAATTTATCTTATGCGCAATAACGTTCCTAATTAGATCGGCGCGCCATAAAGATCATGCTCATCAGCTTCTTCGATATTCACATCAATAATATCGCCTACCTGAACGGCCGCATCAACATTGCGCAAAAATACATTCCCATCAATTTCGGGCGCATCGGCCTGTGATCGCGCCGTTGCACCAATATCGCCATCCTCATCGGCTTCGCCCATTTCATCAATGATCACGGGCAATGTTCGGCCTACTTTGGCCTGTAAACGCTCCGCGCTAATAGTAGCCGTTTTCTCCATAAGCCGCTGATAACGTTCTTCTTTCACTTCTTCGGGCAGCGCACCATCCAAAGCATTGGCCACCGCTCCTTCTACTGGCTCAAAACGGAAGGCACCAACGCGGTCTAACTGCGCTTCATCGAGCCAATCAAGCAAATATTGAAAATCTTCTTCACTCTCGCCAGGAAAGCCCACCACAAAGGTCGATCTTATGGTCAAATCAGGGCAAATCTCGCGCCAAGATTTCACACGTTCTAATATTTTTGCTTCATTGGCGGGGCGCTTCATACGTTTCAGCACCGATGGCGCGGCATGTTGAAAGGGTATATCCAAATAAGGGGTGATTTTGCCTTCTGCCATCAATGGTATGACCTTATCCACATGCGGATAGGGATAAACATAATGGAGCCGCGTCCAAACACCCAGATCGCCCAGTGCAGCCGCCAAATCGGTCATGTGTGCGCGCACCTCTCGCCCGCCGCCAATCGGGCCATTCCACATACGCGGCTGATGTTTAATATCTACGCCATAGGCCGATGTATCTTGGCTGATTATCAACAATTCTTTTGTACCAGCCGCCACCAATTTTTCAGCCTCGCGCAAAATCGCATCGGGGCGACGCGACACCAAATCACCGCGTAGAGACGGGATTATGCAAAATGAGCAGCGGTGATTACAGCCTTCGGATATTTTTAAATAGCTATAATGGCGCGGCGTTA
The DNA here is from genome assembly GCA_947501885.1 of uncultured Sphingorhabdus sp. Lineage (GTDB taxonomy): Bacteria > Pseudomonadota > Alphaproteobacteria > Sphingomonadales > Sphingomonadaceae > Sphingorhabdus_B. Next base: position 950,556 of record CANMXN010000001.1, read on the forward strand.
ATTTTATTCCAGAGTCCGACTTTGCCTGAGGAATGAGGTCCACATACTCCCCGCGTGCTGGCGGAGCGGCTTCATGAACGGCCCTGACAACATCTTCATATTGATGCGCCCCTGTAACGGCCAATACATCGGGGAAACGTGCGCGAATGGCATCGGCTTCATTACCCATACAACCCGTCACGATCACGCGGCCATTTTCGGCCATTGCCTCGCCAATGGCATCTAGGCTTTCTTCTTTGGCACTATCCAAAAATCCGCACGTATTAACCAATACTACATCTGCCCCCACATAATCGGCCGACATTTCATAACCATCACTGCGCAATGATGTTAAAATACGTTCGCTATCAACCAAGGCTTTAGGGCATCCCAATGATACCATTCCAACTTTGGGCGATGCTGCAATCTGCTTGGGTGTTTGATTTTCCATAGGCATAGCCCTTTATCGGCAAAAGTCACTTAAGTCACCAATCAAATGAGACGGAAGATTATCAGATATATTGACGGCAGTTTATCATTCATATTAGGATATGCCATTAAGGGAGAGAGATTATGAACATATTTGATGTGAATTGGATAGCCGTGCTTGTAGCTGCATTGGCTGGATTCATGGTCGGCGGCATTTGGTATGGCCCTATCATGGGTAAGAAATGGATGGGCGCCGTTGGGCTAACCGAAGAACAAATTAAAGAAGGCAATATGGCTGCTATTTACGGTGGAGCCTTTGCATTCAGCTTATTAGCATCTTGGGCACTAGCCCATACATTTGCCACATATGGTGCGCTTACCGCTCAAGTGAAAATATTAACAGCTTTTGGCGTGGCACTAGGTTTTATTATCCCAGCAATCGGCACAAATTATTTATTTTCACAAAAGAACAAAAGCTTATTCTTTATCGATGCTGGTTATTGGGCCTTATTCTATATCGCAATGGGCGCGGTGCATGCTTATTTATAGGATAGACAAGCTATAGATTATAACTCCTGAGAATTCATATTATTACCATTCCCAGGGACTATTTCCACTATCATATCCCCAGCTTTCATAGCTTGTGCTGGTGGTTCCCAATAACCATAAGGCTTGCCATTACGGTAGAGGCGCACGCCTACACCTGTTGATAAACCACGCAAAGGATTGCCAACCTCCTCTTCACTAACCAATCGCTCATGAAGCATAACGCGGCCATTTACAGATGCTAGGTCGGATATATAATCTGAAACATGTTCGCCATGGCAAGATCCAGCGAGCAACAGGCCTGCGAAATTTACAGGATTAATAACATTATCTGCACCTGCTTGACGCGCCAAAAATTCATTGTCCGATGCGCGCACAACTACGCTTATTGGCAATTTTGGTGCCAAATGGCGTACCGTTAGTACAATTAATATCGACGTATCGTCACGCCCCGCCGACACAATAACAGAAGCTGCCTTATCAATTTTAAGGTTTTTGAGCGTTTCATCGCGTGTACCATCGGCACAATAGACATAACACCCCATTGCTTCAGCGCTTTGTAATTCGCTCTCATTCGTGTCTACAACGACAATATCTTTTGTTTTTTCACCACGCGCAATAAGCTCTTTTACAGCTTCTGATCCGCTGACGCCAAATCCAAAAACTATGATATGGTCGCGTAAATTTCTCTGGTTTAATTTCATCTGCCACCTGTCCCATGTGCGTTTAAGCACAAAATTATAAGCCGTTCCAAGAAAAATAAGTACAACAAACACACGAATGGGCGTTACGACAAGCGCATCAAACATGCGTGCGCGCTCTGTAACGGGCGCTATATCCCCATATCCCGTGGTTGTTATGGATATCATTGTGAAATATACAACATCAAGAAAGCTAACTTCGCCGTCATAGCTATCTTGCAAACCCGTTCGATCAAGCCAATGTACCATGATTGCCATGGTTATTAGGGCTAATACAAAACCAACGCGTACCACAATATCGACCCATATCGGGACATTAGACTTGCGCCTTAACGTGGCAAATTCGCCAATCCTCTTATGCTGTGCGCTCATATATTGCGACTCAGTTGTTGGGCAATTTCGTTAGAGGATCGATAGGTCTACGGTCTTTTCGAATCTCAAAGTGCAATTGCGGACGATCCACATAGCCTGTTTGTCCAACTTCGCCAATATTTTGTCCAGCCTTAACTTTATCACCGCGTGATACATTGATCTTACCAACATGACCATAAGCCGTGACCCAACCGCCGCCATGATCAACCAATATAAGGCCGCCAAACACTTCTATTTCATTTCCGCTATATACAACAACGCCATCAGCCGCAGAGCCTATAGACGTCCCGTCAGCCGCAGCGATATTAATTCCATCATTAACGATACCGCCGCCCTTGCTGCCAAATCGCGATATTGTTCTACCGCGCAAAGGATAGATGAATTGGCTATCAAAACTATCCGGTCTTGGGATATTAGATGCCAATGTTGCATCAGGTGTATCTTCTTTCGCTGCAACCGCAGGTTCACCACCTGTTACAATATCATCAATTTCTAAATTAAAGGCTGATGCTCGTTCTTCAGGCGTAACGGTCCGATTAGCAGAATTTCTTATCTCACCTTGCGTGGGTAATTTTAACCGTTGTCCAACGCGCAAAATATAAGGGGCTTCTAATCCATTAATATCAACAATTTCACGCCAAGGGACACCATAAGCTCGGGCGATGGCTATTCCCGTTTCACCACTGCTAACGCGATGGTAGGTTCCTGCAGGGATTTGTAATATTTGACCAATTTGTAGGGCATATGGCGCGCTCAAACCATTTACCTTAGCAATTTCACTTTGAGGCGCACCAGATCGAGCTGCTATTCCCGATAATGTGTCACCTGATTGTACAATATATTCACCAGCCTCCACATTATTCGCATTACGATCAATTGATGACGCATCCCAATCAGGTTGATTAACACTCGGTTCCGTTCCAAGCACTGGTACATCGGGAGATGAAGGCGACTTCTTACCGCCAATACCAGGCGGAATACATGCTGATACAATAGACATAGCTATTATAGTAAAAAAGACGTTATAAATTTTCTTCATATATCAAATAGATACCTAAAACACACTATAGCCAATTAAGACAACCTTATATTTATAGAGACATTTATTCAATTATACTAGCCCTGCAATGAATGTGTATCACACCACTTCAAATTTTAGAGCACCATCGCCTTCTTCGATCATCACTTTGCTACCATCAGACACCTCGCCTCGTAATATCATATCGGCAAGTGGGTCTTGTAAATGGCGCTGTACAGCGCGCTTTAATGGTCTTGCTCCATAAACAGGGTCATAGCCCACGCGGCCAATCCAGGCTCGCGCTTTTTCAGTTAAATTTAATGTGATCTTGCGTGACTTAAGAAGCTTTTGCACACGCGCCACCTGAATATCGACAATCGGTGCCATATGCTGCTCCGCCAAGCGGTGGAATAATGTAATCTCATCCAATCGGTTCAAAAATTCTGGTCTAAAATGTCCGCGCACAACTTCCATAACTGCGCTTTCAGCGTCGCTTACTTTTTGATCATCATCTAATTCTGCCAAAAACTGGCTACCCAGATTAGACGTTAAAATGATGAGTGTATTGGAAAAATCTACAATACGCCCTTGCCCATCGGTCAATCGACCATCGTCTAGCACTTGCAGCAATATATTAAAGACATCGCCATGTGCTTTTTCAACCTCATCAAATAAAACCACCTGATATGGGCGGCGGCGCACGGCTTCGGTCAACGTTCCCCCTTCTTCATAACCCACATATCCTGGAGGCGCACCGATAAGGCGCGCAACGCTATGTTTTTCCATAAATTCAGACATATCAATACGCACCATCGCGCTGTCATCATCGAACAAAAATGCCGCTAATGATTTGGTAAGCTCTGTTTTACCAACGCCCGTTGGCCCCAGAAAAAGGAACGAACCAAGCGGACGCCCAGGATCTTGAAGCCCTGCTCTACTGCGTCGTACCGCTTTGGATACCGCATTAACAGCATCGCTTTGACCAATCACACGCTTGCCAAGCCACTCTTCCATTTTCAGAAGTTTTTCACGCTCCCCTTCCATCATCTTATCAACAGGAATCCCTGTCCATTTGGATACAACCGATGCTATATCCTCATCGGTCACTTCTTCACGCAGCATGGCATTTTCATTGGCTTCAGAGGCTTGCTCTAATTCTTTCTCAAGGTCAGGAATCGTTCCATATTGCAGCTCACCTGCCTTGGCCAAATCGCCGCTGCGTTGGGCTTGCTCAAGTTCGATACGCGCACTATCAAGAGCTTCTTTAAGCTTTGCTTCGGCTGATATTTTTTCTTTCTCGGCTTGCCATCGCTGCGTGATTTCTGTGGATTCTTGCCCCAAATTAGCAAGCTCGCCTACTAATGTCTCCAAACGGTCTTTCGAGGCTGCATCATTCTCTTTAGATAGAGCTTCGCGCTCAATTTTAAGCTGAATAATCCGCCGATCAAGCGATTCAATTTCTTCGGGCTTAGATTCTACTTCCATGCGGATACGGCTGGCCGCTTCATCCATCAAATCAATGGCTTTATCAGGCAAGAAACGATCCGAAATATAACGGTGCGATAATGTCGCTGCTGATACCAGTGCACCATCGGTAATGCGCACCCCATGATGCAGTTCATATTTTTCCTTTATGCCGCGCAAAATGGAGATTGTATCCTCGACCGTTGGTTCACCAACCACCACAGGCTGAAAACGGCGCTGCAAAGCGGGGTCTTTTTCAACATGCTTTTGATATTCGTCCAATGTCGTCGCGCCAATGCAGTGCAGATCACCACGCGCTAGTGCTGGCTTGAGCAAATTCGATGCATCCATAGCACCCTCGCCTTTGCCAGCACCCACCAATGTGTGCATTTCATCAATGAAAAGGATAATATCGCCTTCGGCTTGTTTTACTTCGTCCAATACACCCTTTAATCGCTCTTCAAATTCGCCGCGATATTTGGCACCCGCAATTAGCGACCCCATATCCAGAGACATTAGAGTGCGCCCTTTTAAACTATCTGGCACATCACCATTGGCAATACGCAATGCTAGCCCCTCGGCAATAGCGGTTTTGCCAACGCCAGGTTCACCAATGAGCACAGGGTTGTTTTTGGTACGCCGCGCTAATATTTGCACTGTACGGCGGATTTCCTCATCGCGCCCAATCACAGGGTCAAGCTTGCCGTCGCGGGCAATAGCCGTCAAATCACGGGCAAAACGTTTCAAGGCATCATAACGGTCTTCTGCACTCGCGCTATCGGCGGTTCGGCCACCGCGCAGATCATTGATGGCTTTGTTGAGTGCATCGGCTGTTAAGCCAGCAATGGAAAGAGCTTGTCCTGCATCATTGGTTTTTGAAAGCAAGATAGCGAGCAATAATCGTTCAACAGTCACAAATGCATCACCTGCTTTTTCAGCAATTTGTTCCGCCGTGTCCAATATACGGACCAAATCATTATCAAGACTAGGGGTCTGTTGTGATCCACTTCCAGAGACCTGTGCAATTTTTGCCAAAGATTGATCAACCGCTTGCACGGCTTGTTTTGCATTACCGCCAGCTTTATTTATCAAACCTGCTGCCATGCCCTGATCATCCTCAAGCAAGGCTTTAAGCATATGAGCCGGCGCGATACGTTGATGGTTCATCCTTATCGCAACTGTCTGTGCAGATTGTAGAAAACCTTTTGCGCGATCGGTAAATTTTTCCAAATTCATTGTAGTAATTCCTTTTATGCACGCTTCGTTTAACGCAATATCTTATATTCAAGATAGTGTTGCAAAAATACACCGCAAGGGCTTGGTGCAAAATTTATCCTCCAATCAGACAGTCCAAAAGGCAGCGTTCGATCAATATATTAGATATTGTACAAATTGATATAATTATAGCCTTGCATCGTAAAATGTCGTTTGTCGAACAAGAGAATGAGCCCGTCTATAAGCATAGATTTATAACTTGTACAAAATAGCTTAACACAATAGCATCCGCGTGAATTTAGTATTATTTGAAACCAATGAGAGGAAATAAAGATGAAAAAGAACCTTAATCGCCTACTGATTGTATCCGCAGCAGCATTAATCTCTGCAAATATTAGTGCAAACGCGCAGAGCAATCCTGCCCCTGTCGCTGATCTGGTAGCACAAGTAGATATTCCTCATGAAGAATTTAAACTCGACAATGGTCTTACTGTATTGGTCCATGAAGACCGCAAAGCACCAATCGTTGCTGTGTCTATCTGGTATGATGTTGGTTCAAAGCATGAACCCAAAGGCAAAACAGGTTACGCACATCTTTTTGAACATATTATGTTTAATGGCTCTGAAAACGCACCGGGTGATTATTTTAAATATACATCGGAAATTGGGGCAACTGGTCTTAACGGTACAACTTGGTTAGACCGCACCAATTATTTTCAAAATGTCCCGACTAGCGCTTTAGAATCTGCCTTATTCCTTGAGAGTGATCGCATGGGGCATTTATTAAACGCCATCAGCCAAGAAAAATTAGACAATCAAATTGGTGTGGTTTCAAACGAGAAACGCCAAGGCGATAACCAACCCTATGGTTTGGTTGGTTATGAACAGATTAAATTACTTTTTCCTGAAGGTCACCCCTATGCGCACAGCACAATTGGGTCATTGGCCGATTTAGAAGCGGCATCATTAGATGATATGAAACAATGGTTCATTGACAATTATGGTCCCAACAATGCCATACTTGTGCTGGCTGGCGACATTAATACTAAAGAAGCAAAGCCATTGGTTGAAAAATGGTTTGGTGACATCAAGCGCGGCAAACCCGCCAAGAAATTTGACCTTCCTATCCCAACACTCGACAAGCCCGTAAAATCAGTCTTGAAAGATAAAGTTCCAACCACACGCATCATGCGCTCTTGGGTTGTACCAGGTCTCGCGCAGGATGATTTTACCGCGCTAGATGTTGGTGCACGTGCATTAGGTGGCCTTGCAAGTTCACGTCTCGACAAAATATTGGTGCGTGAAGAAGGACTGGCTGTATCTGTAGCCGCATTTGTACAAGGCTTTGTTCATGGCAGCACATTCCAAATTCGCGCGGACTTAAAACCAGGCGCCGATGCGGATTTATTGGCTAAACGTATGGACGAAATATTAGCAGAATTTATGGCAGAAGGCCCAACAGCTGAAGAAGTACAGCGCGTTGCCACAAGCGCAGCAGCAAGACGTATCGGCGGCTTGGAACAAATTGGCGGTTTTAGCGGTAAGGCTGTGGCCTTAGCCCAAGGCAAATTATTTGCAGGCGATTCCAACTATTATAAAAAAGAATTAGAGCGCCTTGCTTCAACCACACCAACCAATGTGAAAACTGCTTTTCAAAAATGGCTAACGCGCCCCGTTGCAGAGATTTGGGTCGAACCAGGTGAGCGTGAAGCCTATGAAGAAGTGGGCGCTGGTAAAGTCAGTTCTGCAACACAAATCACTCCAGAAGATAATGCGCTTTCAATCACCGCTCCCACATTAAAACCTGCATTCTATAGTCCCCCAGAGCAAGATGATTTATCAATCGCAAAGCCAACTAACTTTCAAGCTGATCGCAGCAAGTTCCCAGGCGCAGGCGAAGCGGTTCCGCTCGATTTGCCAACTGTAGAAGAAGCAACATTAGACAATGGCATCAAAGTATTTTTTGCAAAACGTGATGCTATTCCTGCTGTAAGAGTAGAGGTAACCTTTAATTCTGGCTATGCTTCAGACCCCAGAGGTAAAGATGGTCTCACCAATATGATGAGCAATTTAATGGAAGAAGGGACGACCTCACTCAATTCTAATCAATTAGCAGAAGCTACGGAACGATTTGGTGCTAACCTTAATGTTGGTGCAAATTTAGACCGTACAACGGCGTCTGTAGCAACGGTCAATGTCAATCTTGGTGGATCACTTGATCTGCTAGCTGATGTGATTAAAAACCCTAGCTTTAACGATAAAGATTTAGAACGTGTTCGCGCGCAGACATTGAACCGTATCAAGGCCGAAGAAGGTCAACCACAAGCATTGGCATTTCGCAAATTACCGCCGCTTATCTATGGTGAAGCACATCCTTATGGCACACCATTAACAGGCAGTGGTTATAGTGAAACTGTCGCTAAAATTAGCCGTGATGATATTGTAAATTTCCACAAAAGCTGGATTCATCCAGACAAAGCAGAAATTTTTGTTGTTGGTGATACAAGTCTAGCCGAGATAAAAAAAGAATTAAATATTCGTTTTGGTTCATGGAAACCTAGCGCAAAAGCTGCGCCAGCGAAAAACTTCGATGTTGCATTACCAGAGCAAAAAGCAAGAATCTTGCTCATTGACAAACCTAATTCACCGCAATCAGTCATAGTCTCTGGTCAAGTGTTGGGCCTTACGGGTAAAGATGATCAATTCAATCTGCGTGCTGGTAACGAAGTATTTGGAGGTAGTTTTCTCTCTCGTATCAACTTTGATCTACGTGAGACTAAAGGTTGGTCCTATGGAGTACGCTCAATCATCTTTGGTACAGAAGAAAAAACACCATTTATGATATTAGCACCCGTGCAAACTAATCAAACAGGTCCATCAGTTGAAGTATTACTGAACCAACTGGCTGATTATAATAGCAGCAAAGGTGTTACTGCTGAAGAATTAGACCGTGTTGTGAAAAATAACACACTCAGTCTTCCTGGTCGTTATGAAACATCTGGTTCTATTTTGGGACAAATGCAAGCAGACCGACTCAATAGCCGTAGCTTTGACTATGCTGAGACTTTGGGTGACCGATACAAAAAATTGACGGGTCAACAGATGAATGACGCCGTTCGTAAACATGTGAATGCTGATAATTTTACATGGTTGATCGTGGGTGACGTAGCGAAAATCAAACCTCAGCTTGAAAAACTTGGATTGCCGATTGAAATCGTCAGCGAAAATGATAGTGAATAAATAACGCAACGCTGAATTAGGAGATAATAAATGGCAAATGTTGACGGTTCTTATGACGTAACTATCAAAAGCCCAATGGGCGATCAAAAAGCTGTTCTTACCGTCAATAGTGACGGCGCAAGCTTCATAGGTCAAATGGCTGGTGGATTAGGCACGATGGAAATCACCGATGGTACAGTCGATGGTGATAATTTGGCATGGACGATGGACATGACTGTTCCCATGCCAATGAAGCTAGAAGCAACCGCATCCGTTGACGGTGATGCCATATCTGGCGCTGTTAAAGCAGGTGCTTTTGGTGAAATGGCATTAAGCGGAACACGTCAAGCCTAACCCTATAACTATAAGAGAAGAAGCCGCTCAGTTTGGGCGGTTTTTTTTCACCTATAAGAAAAATAATTCACTTTTGAATATATAAAAATAAAATATACCCATATCTATGTTGGCATGAATATTAATATCAGTATATGATGGCATAAAGCGATATTTCTCTTATCTCTCGTCGGAAGAAAAATATATGAACCAAATAGCTTCTCGTGCGCAATTACGCCTCTCCTTCATAAGATGGGCTTTGTTCATAGTACCTACCATCATGTTCTTAGGGTTCTTATCCGGGTTTGTTTCTGGGTCTGGTGAAGAAAATGCATGGTATCAATTGCTTGAAAAACCATCTTTTCAACCACCTGGATATTTATTTGGTATAGTTTGGACCATTTTATTTTGTATGATGGGTTTCTCTCTCGCACTCATATTAAGTGCCCGTGGGGCAAGATTTCAAATCATAGCCATTTGTATCTTTACCATACAATTTATATTAAACTTATTATGGTCACCAATATTTTTTGGCCAACACCAAGTTACAACGGCACTCTATTTGATAATAACATTGTGGTTTTTTATTGTGGCGACGATTTATATATTTTCGAAGATAAGAGCATTAGCAGCATGGCTCTTGGTTCCTTATCTATTGTGGGTGAGCTTTGCGAGCCTATTAAATTACCAGATCAATGTTTTAAATCCAGATGCAGCAAATCTATATGCACGTGCAGCAACTGCCGATATAATTAATGAGTAATCATATCTATCTATAAGGAAGAAACGATGCAAAGCGATAAAAAAATTTTTGACGATTTAGCCAAAATGATCAATGGCGTTGCAGGTACTGTTGCTGGAGCAGGGCGCGAGGCCGAAGCCTCAATGCGCGATCGCATGCGTGATTGGGTTGGCGGATTAGACCTTATCAGCCGCGAGGAATTTGATGCAGTAAAAGAAATGGCCATAAAAGCACGTAACGAAAATGAAGATTTGAAAAAACGTATCGCAGCCCTTGAAGCTGCAAAGTTACCCGTGAAGCCTGCAAAAAAAACTACAAACAAGAAAACTACGACCAAAAAAGCCAAAAAATAATATTAATCTCGGAATACCGTTGTTCATTAGCTGTTGAAAACTTGCCATTTCCTACTTTTCCACATATGGCCCACAGACTTTAAGCTAGTGAAGCTTCAATCTTGTTGCGCCTTTTTCTTATGCCTTCCAAGAAGGATATAGAAATTGGGAATAAGGCTTAATGCGCGAACCAAATGATACTCTATCAATATTTGACCGAGATGAGTCTCTGCCCGTAGACATGTTGGCAGCGCTCTATGAAGCACGTGGTTGGGACTTTGAGCGCGATAGTGAAGATGAAATATCCACTGAAGTAAAAGGTAGTTGGACCAATTATAGTATCAAAGCTATTTGGCGCGAAGAAGATAATGTCCTACAAATTATAGCTCTGCCAGGCGTTCATGTGGACCATGATAAACGCGATAATATCTATAAAGCATTAGGCCTTATTAATGAGCAATTATGGATTGGCCATTTTGATCTTTGGCAGAATAACGGTATATTATTATTCCGTCACGCCCTTATCATGGCATCTAATGGCATGCTGGGTGTCGAACAAGCACAGACATTAATCGATGCTGCTATTGATGAATGCGAGCGTTATTATCCAGTCTTTCAATTCATTATTTGGGGTGGAAAGTCTCCAGAAGATGCCATTGCTAGCGCGCTTATTGATACGCAAGGCGAAGCTTAATTCGTCATTCTTTTGTACGCACTAAATAATGCATATGTGCAGCACAAATTATTCTCTCTCTATCTTCTTGCCATATTGCAGCCTCAACATTGGCAAGGCGGCGGCCTAAACGATTAACCTTGCCAATGGCATAGCTGGTTTGGCTCGCCCCACCGCGCATAAAATCAACCGTCACATTGATTTGTTTCACACTATAATCAATCCCTCGTTTATTAAGGGCAGATCGTAAGCTTGCCATAGCTGCTATCTCAAGCAAGCCTGCCATTGCACCGCCATGTAGAAACCCTGGCCTACCAATTACAATATCACTAAATGGCATAGCGATAATAGGTGTATCACCCTCGTAACTATCGATACGCATTCCCAATGACTTGGCATAAGGCGGCAATGTTATGGAGTGGTCATTCATTTATTCACCTTCCCAATAAATGCCGATAAGCTGGTTTGAATAAATGCACCTGTTACATGCGCGATCGGGTCATCAATATCGCCATTATGGGCCACACCGCGCATGAAAGCTATTTTACTAGTTAATTTATAACATTCACCGCGGCCATAAACACGTGCTCCTTTGGGCGAAGCGCGCAGATAATCTACGCGCATATCCATAGTTGCTTGCGGTTTAAATGCCTTCATTTTAGAGAATATAGCAAGGCTTGTTGCATTATCGAGCAGGCTAATGATAGCTGCTGATGCTAGGACTCCACTTTGTTCGTCCGCAACCAATTCTTCGCGCCAATCCAAACTTAATTCTAACCAATCATCCCCGCCATCAACATATTCCATGCCAAGGAATTTTGTATGTCCCGATTGGTTAAACCCCTTCCTAATAATATCGATATTAAATTGCCCATCTTTGGGAAACCAAGACGGTGTTAGAGGCTTAATTTTATCATTCATAATATGACATCTTTCCGATCCATCATTCGGATATTACAAAATGTTAATTTCGGCAAATCAATAAAATTATCTACCGTAATATCCATCAGAATATTACGGCGCCTCATGCCAAAATATTAACTGATAACCATGAATATAAGGAGAAGAAATTATGGATTTACCAATATTAAACATCAACGAAATCCCTGATCTGGATATTGTTATTGGCACCATGGGAAGTTCAGTTAGCGAAGCTTCTAGCGCTGGTACTGGAGAATTACTGCTTATAGTGGCCACTTATTTTTGGGAAAATGCTCAATCCATCAGCATGCTTCTTTAAATATGCTTATCCGTCCTCAGCTTGCTCAATTTTATCAAAATAAAACTACACAAAAATCTGTAGCGCAAAATACATATCGCTCCATGCAAAAATGGAAAAATAACAATAAAGATAAGCGCTATGTCATTGCACAAGCTGAGGATGCTTCATCAGTCGATAAAGCCATTGAGATTATAAAACCATTATATGACGACTTATCTTGGCTCTATGATATGATTTCGGGGCTTTGTAAAATCCAGCAGAATAATGTTTTTGCAAATATTGAATTACGCAGCTCTAAGAGTGGTTTCACAGAAAGTTTATTGCTGCACCAAGGCTCTAAAATTGCTCTATATTTGACGATAATTAAAAAACAAAAAAATTCCGCAGCTACATCTAGTCACATATTTGGCCCCGATACTATCATCAACACATTGGTCAAAGCCAATAATGCAGTTCTGCAGCGCGCAACGCTGAGCAAAGATGGAAACATTAAGCGTGATGATAAGCCTATAAATAATCATGATGGCCAATATTATGTCTATGATAATCGCCATGAGAGTATCAATATAACAGCATATGATTATGATGTTATATTGCTGCGAACCGTCTTCAAAAGAAAGGCCTATGCAAATATAGGCGCGAATAATTTACAGCTTCATCATTTCCAAGAATTTCTACCACATAGCGACAAAGCTATCATGACCACAGCAGATGAAAGTGCATCACGTGCGCAATTCATGTTTAGCATATTACGGCAATCCCAATATAAAAAAGCTATATCCATTTTTAAGCAATGGCTCAATGAAGACCTATCCTATGATATGCGCTGGTATATTATGCGTGAATTTTTAGCATTAGATATAGAAAGTGCGTTGCCCTTACTAATAGAGATGGCTTCAAATGATCCTCATCCAGAGGTACATCAAACAGCATCCAGCACATTACAATATATTCGCAACCAATATCCTCAATTGTTCGAGAATGAGAAGCAATATGCCACTATCAATTAATTGCAGCCATGAAGAAAGTATCGATCTCGCAGAATGTATCGATAATATAGAGAGCCGCGGTTTTGACCCAAAAGACAAAGATAGCGTTGGATATTCAGCTTACCAATTACGCGCGCTTTATAATAACCGCACATTTTTGAACGATATCATTATCAAGGAATTACAAAATAGGTGTCAGACACAAAATAAGGATAATAGTTATTCTGGACAATCTATCATGCTATATAGTGGCAATAATGGCATTGCGCTACGAGCAAATATTTGGCCAGGTAAAGACCATTATTTAATGCGTTCAAGCGGAGAGGCTGCTTTTTATTTTGATACACCACATGATCATAATTTTGATTTTCTCACCATCGGATATATGGGGCCGGGTTATTGGTCTGAATATTATGAATATGATTATGAAAAAGTCACAGGCTATGTCGGCGAAAAAGTAGATTTGAGATTTATCGAGAAATCCTGCTTAAGCGAAGGCAAAATATTATTCTATCGTGCCCATAAAGATGTTCATCATCAATTGCCCGCCGATTCTTTATCAATATCATTAAATATCATGCATCAAAGTCAGGTTCAGCCATGGTATGATCAATATCATTTTGATTTAGACAATAAAAAGATAACCAAAATTTTGAACCATATTTCAGGTGAAATATTGCTACGCATTGCCGTACAAATGGTACCTGAGCAAGGCGAAGAATTGGCTCATGAATATGCAAAAAGTCATCCTAGTGATCGCATGCGCTCATCAGCATGGGATGCCTTATTATCGATCAAGAAGAATGATGAGGAACAACAAAGCTTAATTGAAGAAGCCTGCCGTAACGATAGTATGATGATACAAAAAAAAGCCCAAGCCCTCATCAAAACTATCGCATAGCTTTACTATATATAACCTAGTTGCGCCTAATTTCATTATAATCAATATTAAACTCTTATGATTGCAATTTTTATGCATATCGATACATAATGCGCATGGATATATCATCAGACACGATCATAACATTATTACAAACAGCATTAACTCCAGCCTTTTTGTTGGTCGCATTAGGCAGCCTGCTCAATCTCTTTACGGGCCGCCTCGCCCGTATCGTTGATAGGTCGCGTATTTTGCAGCATGAATATTCCAAAACAACGGACCATGAACATCGATTGATTGTATGCGAATTGCGTGATCTGGAAAAACGCATTTCTATCGTCAACCGCTCTATCGGTCTCGGCGTCTTAAGTGCCATAACAGTATGCGTTTTAATCAGCCTATTATTTGCAATGGGCTTTGGTCAATTTGATCTAAGCATCTATGTCAGTGCATCATTTGTTATCGCTATGATATTAATGGCAGCATCATTGATTATGTTCCTTCGCGAAGTTAATTATGCAATTGTCAACCTACATATCCGTGAAGAATTTTTAGAGCTTCCTGAAAAAGAATAAACGCCTCATATTATCAGTTAATCTAAGGCGTTTAATAATTAGATCAATCAATTATTTGCCAACCGATGCTTTATATGTTGGTGCTTTGCGTGCCTTGGTTAGTTGTTCAAAGGCATATCCCGCCTTAATTACATTATGATCATGCCATTTACGACCTATAAAGCTGATACCAATAGGCAATTCATTTAAATATCCCATAGGGACTGTAATATGCGGATACCCCGCTACCGCAGCCCAATTACTCGCGCTTGGGCCTGAATAATTATCGCCCTTACCAAGCGTTGATAACCATGCTGGCCCGTTGCTGGGCTGTAACATTAAGTCAGCATTATATAATGATAATATCCCATCAATGCCTTTTCGGCCCGCTAAGTCTAATGATTTAGCTCTTGCAGCCGCATAACCTGGGTCATCGACACCACCAGTTGCCTCTGCTTGATCAAAGATTTCTTGCCCGAAATGCTGCAATTCTCTATCCGCATTAGCATTATTAAAGGCGATTAAGTCTGCCAATGTTTTATGCGGAACTAGACTATCTGGCAGGCCTTGCAGATATAAAGCCATATCGCTTTTCAATTCTGTTAGCAGAACGAAATATTCAGCTTCTCCTAGTCCATCATATCCCGTGATTGTGTCTTTGGCTTCTATGATTGTCGCCCCTGCGGTCTTAATCTTATCAACCATCTTCATAAAATATGCTATATGCTCGTCATTACTACCCAAGCGATCCATTGGCACCACAAGCCGCAGCCCACGCAATCCATCCGCGCTCAAGCCCGCTGTGAAATCACCGCGCCATTTGTCAGCATCTTTTGTATAAGGGTCCTTAGGGTCACTACCAGCCATTGCGCTTAACATCATTGCTGCATCCCGTACATTACGCGTCATAGGGCCTGCTGTATCCTGACTACGGCTAATCGGCACAACATGGGTACGTGACACCATTCCAACCGTTGGTTTAATCCCAACCAGCCCATTTATTGCTGCAGGGCATGTTACTGATCCATCAGTTTCTGTACCCACTGTACCTGCTGCCAAACTTGCAGCAGCGGCGGCTCCGCTGCCGCTAGAAGAACCACAGCTATTTCGGTCTAAAGCATATGGATTCTTAACCAATCCACCGACACTGCTCCATCCGCTTGTACTATTGGTCGATCGAATATTAGCCCATTGCGATAAATTTGCTTTACCCAAAATTACTGCGCCCGATCGACGCAAGCCTGTCACTAAGGGTGCATCACGATTGGTAATATTATTAATCAATGCAAATGAACCCGCAGTTGTTGGAACATTGCCAGCCACTTCGATATTATCTTTCACCACGATGGGAACGCCATGCAACGGACCACGCATTTTACCAGCAGCTAATTCTTCATCAAGTTTTTTGGCTTGCTCTAATGCATCAGGCATCGTTGCAATAATAGAATTAAGCGTCGGGCCACTATTATCAATGTTTTCAATTCGATCTAAATAAGCCTGCGTCACGGCTACACTTGTCGTCCGACCGTCTTTTATTGCGACTGCAATATCACTCAGCGACATTTCAACAATATCAATATTGCTTTGTTCATTACCAATATCTTGCATAGAATATGCTGGGTAAGATGGATGCATGAATAGCACGCAGCATGACAATAATGCTGATTTTTTCCATTGTGCTTTTAAATTTCTCATTTGCATCTCTCTTTTCATTCTAATCTATATTTTTCTTACTTAACTGGGCCAATTCAACACCACGATCACGCGCTGCTTTCACTGTATTTTTCACAAGATGCTCTAACGCTCCCTCATTATCCAGCACATTCAATCCAGCAGCTGTAGTTCCGGCCTTGCTTGTTACTTTTGCTGCTAATTCGCTAGGACTATCGGTAGAGAGAGATGCCAAATCTGATGCACCATCAACCATCATTGTAGCAAGGCGCATCGCTTGCTTTTCTTCCATACCCAGATCAACCGCTGCTAATGCTAATGCATCAATAAAGCGGTAAAGATAAGCAGGACCAGATCCTGCCATTGCGGTTACGATATTAATATGTTCATCATTATCACCCCACTCAACCATACCTAATGGGGCAAGAATAGTATCTATGAATTGTTTATGAGTAGCGGAAATATCTCCACCAAATAATCCGATGGGTGATTTGCCAAATTCAATTGCCAAATTGGGCATCATGCGTACAATGCTATTTTGCGGAAAGTGGTTTTGTAAATCAACCAACTCTATCCCTGCCAAAATAGAAATAATGATTGTCTTTTCAGAAATCACAGAGCGTATATCTTCTGCTAAATTATCAAGCATTTGTGGTTTAATACCAATGATTAGCATATCTGCTATATCACCAAAATCAGCAGCACTCGCATAAACATGAACACCTTGCGGCATAGCACGTTTGCTTGGGCTGATGACATGAAAATACCGTCCTGCCACACCTTTGTTTATCCAACCGCGCAAAATCGCTCCGCCCATATTACCACAGCCGAAAAAGAGTGTTTTTGCAGGGAAATCTATCATAGCATGTCTCTCACTATGCATTGTGATGGATTACAGGCACTATCCTTGCGCCACGATTTGCAATAGCGCAAATTCACCACCAAAGCATTGGGATGCGTCCCCAAATCATTTGAAACAACCCGCTGAGCATCAGCACGTGCACGGTTTAAAATATCGGCAGGTATATCATCATCATGATAAATTATATCTGCCTCTCCCAACAAGCGCGCAGCATTTATTGTCAAATCATCAGCCTGTTCAGATTTCAAACATATCGTCTCAACGCGGTTACGATAATCATTATCACCCTCAGCTATCCAAGTCTCAACATTATCAGCACTTTGAGAAGAAAAAGGATCAAGGTCTGCACCTTGTTGGAGCGCATTATCAATAGCACGTCGGCGCTGCGATGCATCTTGCCACCGTGCTTTAATGGCCGCACGCCCCTCGAATAACCCTCTCGCAAGTTCACCCAAATTTTGTGGCAGAATTTGCTCCAAGCGTTGGCGAATGGCTTTAGCAAGGCCCGCCGATGCGCCGCCCGTTCCCACAGCAATGAGTATAGGGTCCCGATCTATCACGGCTGGCGTTGTAAACTCACAATGCTTAGGCCGATCAACCACATTGACCAATAAGCCTAATGATTTCAGATGATCGGCCATTTTAATTGCTTGGCTCTCATCTTCTATTGCAACAAATGCGATTTTTGCCTCATTCGCCTTACCAGTGCAAATTGCACCACTGCGCTCAATAAAGCGTTTTTTCGCATCATAAGCATCACCCTCACCAACCAGCAGAACTTTTCGTCCGCTCATATTCACGAATATGGGTAATTGCTTCATATTCTCAATCTAGCCAGTCTGGGACTTGTTCCGCCGCTAATATTGTTTCAGGCTCAATACGATTAGCGACGATAGCATATTTATCACCATCGACCATAACCTCTGGTACCAATGGCCTACTATTATATGTGCTCGCCATAGTCGCGCCATAAGCACCAGCAGTTCGAAATATAGCCAGATCACCAGCTTCTACAGTATCAATCTCACGCCCCATAGCAAAAGTATCGCCCGTCTCACAAACTGGCCCAGCAATATTCGCCATCATCTTATGACCATTGGGCCGTACCGCAGCAAAATCATGAAAGGCATCATATAGTGAAGGGCGTGCAAGATCATTCATCGCCGCATCAACAATGACAAAGGGGTTTATCTTGGCAGGCTTCACACGGATTACACGGGTTAATAACACCCCTGCGTTCGCGGGAATGACACGGCCAGGTTCAAACATGAGCCTTACACCCCAATCCTTGGTGACACGCGCAATCATGTCCCCATAATCCATTGGACTAGGATAGGCCTCACCCTCTTTATGCGGCACTCCAAGGCCGCCCCCTAGATCAACATGAGTTATTATATGACCATTGCCGCGCAATTGCGCAATCAAAGCCCCAATTTTTTCAAAAGCGGTCTCAAGCGGTTCTAACTTGCCCAATTGGCTACCAATATGTACCGCAACACCGCGCAGGTTCATCCCATCCAAAGACGCAAGACGATCAAATATTGCAGGCGCTTCATCGATAGCGACGCCAAATTTATTCTCTGCTTTTCCCGTCGATATTTTCGCATGTGTTTGCGCATCAACATCGGGGTTAATCCGTAAAGTCGCAGAAGCTTGCTGCCCCATAGCATGAGCAACCGATGCTAATTCTTCGCCTTCAGGTTCCGATTCAATATTAAATTGGCCAATATTATGCCTCAACCCTTGGCGCATTTCCTCTTGAGTTTTACCAACACCTGAAAAAATAATATCCTCAGGCGGCATACCAGCGGCTAAAGCACGCTCCATTTCACCGCCCGACACTACATCAGCGCCATAGCCTTCATTGGCCATAATCTTTAAGACAGCAAGATTTGGATTGGCTTTAATAGCAAAGGCAAGGTGCGGATTATCAAGCTTTGACAAACCATCACGGAACACTCGCGCATGCCGTTCTAATGTAGCACGCGAATAAATATAAACTGGAGAAGCTACCTCTTGCGCTATCCGCGTCAAAGGCACATCTTCAGCATATATCTCGCCATTTTTTAATTGGAAATGATCCATATAATATTCTCAAATTTAAAGGGGGATTATTTACCAGAAGGGTCGTTGGAGCTATCCTGTTGCAAACTGGTTATATCCGAATTGATTTGCGGTTCGAGCGGGTCCAAATCATCAGGAATTTCAGAGGTAATAGACTCTGGTGGCAGGTCAAATGGGTCTTCCTCACGAACGGTCGAACGACTCAGTATTTCAGCTTCTCGGCTTGGCCGTGCTTGCACATTGGTAAGCAATAGGCTCTCAGCTGATTGTTCCTGTGTTTGCGCATAGGCTTTTACAGGAAGTTTGTTCCCTGCACGAGGCACTAAATCCCCTTGTGCACCACAAGCAGAACATAGTAGCAAAACACTGATCATAGAAAATTTTAGCGATGATTTCATAGTCCGCATTCCTTCTTTGCTGCCTGTATCATCTCTCTTACGCGATTTGGCGCTGTTCCGCCATAGCTTGTTCGACTGCTTACCGATCCTTCAACCGATAAATCTGGCAAAGTGACTCCATCTATACGCGAATCGATAGATTTCAGCGTTTCGGATGATATTTGTGAAAGCTCAATCTGCTGCGCCTCACAATGAGCAACGGCCGCCCCTGTAATATGGTGTGCTTCTCGAAATGGGATATTCAAGTCACGCACCAACCAATCGGCCAAATCAGTCGCAGTAGAGAAACCGCTATTTGCGCCTTTGCGCATATTATCTGCATTGACTGTTAATGTTTCAATCATCCCGCTCATCGATATGATGCATAACCCGAACAAATCATGTGCTTCAAATACAGGAGGCTTATCATTTTGCATATCTTTGGAATAGGCTAGCGGAAGCCCTTTCATCACCATCATAAGTGCATTAAGTTGCCCCGTAATCCGGCCACTATGCCCACGAACCAATTCGGCAGCATCAGGGTTACGCTTCTGCGGCATAATCGATGAACCAGTAGACCATTGATCCGACATGCTGACAAAGCCATAGGGTTGTGACGCCCAAATAATAATCTCCTCGGCCATGCGTGATAAATGCAGTGCAGATTGTGATGCTGCACTGAGATAATCCAAAGCAAAGTCTCTATCAGAAACTGCATCTAAGCTATTGCTCATAGGCCCATCAAACCCTAGTGAAATTGCGGTCATATCGCGGTCCAGATCAAACCCAGTTCCAGCCAATGCGGCACTTCCTAATGGCGACATGTTCAGCCTATCACGTGCAGATTGGAACCGATCAACATCACGGCGCAACATTTCATAATAGGCCATGAAATGATGCCCTAAGCTTACAGGTTGCGCGACTTGAAGATGTGTAAAGCCGGGCAATATTACATCAATATTTTCTTCTGCACGCCCTATAATCGTGCATTGTAACATATGGAGCGATGCTAGCACTTCATCTATGGCATCGCGCACCCAAAGCCGAAACGCAGTAGCAACCTGATCATTGCGCGAACGAGCGGTATGAAGTCGGCCCGCAGTAGGGCCGATAATCTCCGTGAGCCGCTTTTCAATTGTCATGTGAATATCTTCGAGCATGAGATCAACGGGAACACCATTCTCAGAAAATTCTTCAAATATCTGTTCTAATCCGACAATGATCTTATTCGCATCATCACTCTCAATAATATCTTGTTTAGCGAGCATTTTTACATGCGCTAATGATCCTTGAATATCCTGTTTCCATAAACGCTTGTCGAATGGAATAGATGCATTTATCTCTTGCATAACCGACGAAGGTCCGCCAGCAAAACGGCCGCCCCACATAGCATTGGAATCAGATATGCGCTTATTAATGATAATCATCCTTTTCTTACTTACAGCTTGCGATAGTGAATCTGCTGCGCCAGCGCAAGCAGACAGCGACAAAAGTCTTAAAAAAGATAACGTCACGGCCGAAGATATTATCTTTGAGAATGTTGACCTAGAAAGCGCCAATGGCCTTAATGCACGTCTAATGTATGATTATAATGGCACACCAATGCCAACGGATAGTTTTAGAGCGCCCGATGGCTCTTCATTGACATTAGAACGCTATAAAGGACGGCCAATTTTACTCAATTTATGGGCGACCTTTTGTGTACCTTGCCGTGTAGAGATGCCTACATTGGATAATCTCGCCGCGATCGAAGAAGGTAATATTAGCGTAATTACTGTGTCTCAAGATTTAACAGGCCGCGAAGTGGTTTCCCCTTATTTTGAACGCTATGGCTTCCAAAATATCCAAGCTTTCACCGATAGACCCAATGCGCTGCTCCGCGCCGTTGGCGAAGTTGGCCTACCCGCCACCATATTATATGATAGTGAAGGCAAAGAAGTTTGGCGCGTGGTCGGCGGTTTAGAATGGGACGATGAAACAGTAGCCGAGTTAATCAGGCAAGCACGTTGATTAACAAATTTAGCACAGGTCTCCACCCATTTACTGATAACATACCACCAATAATAAAATATAGCTTGAAATTAAGCATTTAAATCAATCATAACATCTCTTGCTAATAAAATCCTTTTTCAATCTGTAAATATACACATCAATTATACTCAGTGATTTTCAATTTATGCAAGAGAACAAAACTAACAAGACACTCCTCTTTATAATTTCTACAGACAAATAAAGATATTCCAAAATGACTACCCACGCATCACTACTTACTGCTTAGTTATAGAAAAAGAAACAACATAGATATAGACATTGACCATAATTTAGCTACCGATACTAAGGTAACTTTTGACCCAGTCTGCAAAACCATCAGCATATAATATCGCTGCTGCTCCGAGAAAAAAGCCAATCACTAGTCCAACAGCAAATTTTACCATATTTTATCTCCTAAGTTAATTACATCGATAGTTCATCAGACTTAAAGCAGTTCAAGATTGCTTACTTAATTAACTAAGCAATCATAGGATAGGATCGTCGATTGGCTTATTGTTAATGTGCCTAAAATAATACCTGCTCCAGTTAAGTCTGCTACAGAAAAAGACCCGCTCGGCACACCATCACCTGTTATAGTAACGATATTGCTACTATCACAAGTTAAGCCAGAATCGATAACATCGCTTACAACTGCACCGACAGCAGTATCGGGGCCATTATTGGTCACTGTCAATGTATATGTTGTAGTTGTTCCAGAAACAAGTGTATCGCTAGCTTGATCAACTTCCCCATTAACACCTGGTGTATTCGTCTTTGTGATAACTAAATCTATTGAAGAGGTAATATTAACACTTTCGTCGAGGTCATCACCACTATTAGTAGGGTCTGGTTCATCGCCTATAGCACGAGTTGTGGTATTTTGGATTAATTGACCACCTCTTCCAGTATCAACCGTCCCTTCAATTGTCAAAGAAGCTGTCATGCCATTGGGAAGATCAGCTATAGTCCAAATACCAGTCAAAACATCATAACTACCAAGTGTGGCTCCTCCATTAGCTGCTGTAGCAATGAGGCCGTCTGGTAGTTCATCTCTCAAAGTTATACTATTGGCATCAGCAGGGCCATTATTAGTTACATCAATTTGAAATGTTACTACCTCACCCTCTACTGGTTCATTATTTCCAGAAGCTAATATTTTAGAGGTTACAAGATCGGAATTAACATTAATAGAAGCTCCTATAGGGTCTAAACTAAAGAAAGCTTGAGCATTCCTTGCCCCTTCAACATCATCAAAATAAATTGTAATAGAAGTAGCAGCATCGGTTAATTGAAATGTAGCTGTCTCATTTGTTGGATTATTTCCAGCAGTATTAGCAAGAAAGGTACCAATTCCACCAGCATTCGAAAGCCGTACTGCTTGATTAGCAAATGTAGGCGGACTAGCGAAAGTATGTACTTCAATAGTTGGCGAAGTCCAGGTGCCTGGAACGTTAGCAGAGAAGGAGTCCCTCGGAGCGATACCATCGATATCATCAATATCATTAAATGCGATTGACTCTAACGCAAAACCAGACGTTTGAAAGTTTATCGCGATTGATCGGTCACAAACTGAGTTTGAATTTGTTGCAAAGACAGTTGCTCTACCCGTAGCATCAAAAGAAGCACAAGCAGTGTTCTCAGGTTCTAGGGTTACTGTTATTGTTCGGCTTACATCAACAGTGTCAGTATAAACTGCTGTGAAATTATCAGGAACACTCGTAAGAGAGAAAACTTGTGCATATGAAGGAACGGTCATAAAAACTAACAGCGTAGCAATAGTTAGTAACTTATACCTTATTGATTTTAGAAAAGAAAAACGTTGCAATAAATTATTACGCGCACAATCTTTAATATTAAGTATAAATATATCTAACAATAGAACCTCATCTATCAAGCCATCTTATAATGGTAACTTAATATTAGCTCATTGCAAGTTTGTAATAGTAAATTTAAGTAAACAAGCCCTGTCTCATGGTTTACTATAATATTTTAAGAGAATGGATAGAAGATCATTTTATCACGATACATATATTATAGTGATAATAAAGTAGATATTGTTATAGATAATGTGGAATTATAAACACTTAATGTAAATCTTACCTGAAATACTGGTGGGCGCTAACGGGCTCGAACCGCTGACCCTCTCGGTGTAAACGAGATGCTCTACCAACTGAGCTAAGCGCCCTTGAAGCGTGTCTACGCAATCAAGAAGCTGGCCAATGCCAAATGCTCGGCGTTTTGGCAAGTCTTTTTAAAGCCAAATCGTAATTTTCGAATAATTTTATACATAATATGAGACGAGATATTAAATTACATATTAAATTACTGGTCCGTCATCACCCAGCGCCTTGATCAAATAGGCCTCTAACTTGGTAAAAACATCATCGTGTAAATCGATAAAGACGCGCCGCGCATCCATAGGGTCAGATTTGCGTATGAGCATATTATTTTTGGTCATAGATGTTATCCAACGTAGCGCCGTGGTCGCAGGAACCGCCGCTGCTATGCATAGGCTAGACACCGATACAGTAGCATTGGAAAGCCGCGCCGCCATAAGGTCAAGCAATATATCCCAAGCGGGATCGGCAAATAACTCGCTCTCAAAATAATTTTCCCGCATACGGCGTGATTTAATAATTTTATTCACCATATCAGCCGTTATCGGCGAATTGGCTTGCTCTCTACCATCCTCAATGAAAGGATTTTTTTCAACTTTTCTCACGGAAGTATTTGCAGCAATATCACTCTTAGGAGGAAAAGGCGCGAAAGATATGGGTTTATCTTTAAACACGCTATGGTTTAAATAGTCATCCGTATTGGAATATGATGATGGTTTTGGTTCATTTTTCTGTGTATCTAATAATGTCATATCATCTACTACGGCTATTTCCGCTAAAGTTTTAGCGAGCGAAGCCAATTCCCCACTAATACGGTGCAATGCCGCATATTCTTTTTCATGGCTTTCGTCTTGGCTAATATCGCTCAAATGACTCATAACATCTCGCCCCGTTAAGCCTGATAAAGCAGGCATTGCCTCTAACGGGTTTGAGTCTACGAGAAAGTGACATTGCGAAGCAGGCAACAATGCATAAGCTTCATCAAGATCATCCAATCCGGTCCAAACAACCGCTTCGATTTGATGTCTTGTTAAATAACTGGATATTTTCGATAATTCTTGCTGATCAAACTCCATATCGGAGCAAAGGTCAAGCAAAAGCACGTCAACACCGCTATATGTTAATCCTTCATTACTATCCGATATATCCGATTTTACATCTAATTTGGTTTCATTATCATTATTATCTTCGTCGATATTTTCGGCAATGATGACGCATTGATAAGTTTGTGCCAGTAATTTTAGATAGTCTCGCCTATGCTGCGACTTTGACAGCAAAATTGCGTTCCTTTTAGCCAAGGAGCCTAAATAATCATATTCAAAGTCACTCATAATATTCCATCTCGCAATCGATGACCTGCATCTCTATCTTGGCATATCTTAGCGTTACCATATTTACAGGAAGAAAACGCATGGCTGTGATACCTCCACTATGGATGCATTCACCATGTTAGAGCAAGACCGAAGCATAAAAATAGTAAAAATAAATCATCGCCAGAGACTTGCTACGCTGACAATGCTGATTATAGTGCGATCATCATAATATAGTTTCATGGCAAATTATAAGGTCATGAAACGTACAGGAGAGAAAATATGCCCTCAAATCGAAACATACTGAAACGCAATAAAGTTTATATCACTCTGGTTGCATCATCTCTGACAGCACTTGCTGTTGGTCAAGCACATGCTAATGAAAGCGACAATAGCGTTATTAACTTGTCTATCACGACTGCCGCACTTTCACATCATAGCGCCGAGGAAAAGAAATTGAACAGCCCATTGTTACAAAAATGGAATGGTCCATATGAGGGTGTTCCAGCATGGGATAAGGTAAAAGTCGCTGATTTCCCTAAAGCATTTGAAGAAGTGATGAAACAAGGCAAAACAGAGTTTGAGGCTATGTTGACCAATCCTGAGCCGATTAGTTTTGAAAATACAATTATCGCATCGGAATTACAGGGCGAATATATAAATCGACTTTTTTCTTATTGGGGGGTGCATAGCTCAAATCTATCGACTCCAGAATTGCGCAAAATCCAAGGGGAATGGTTACCTAAAATTGGAGCTTTTTTCAATAGTATCGCACTTGATGCGCGATATTTTCAACGTATCAAGTATTTATATGATCAGCGCGAAACATTGAATTTAGATACAAAGCAAATGCGCCTTCTTGAGAGAAGTTATGAAGATTTGGTAAGCGGCGGTGCACTTTTAACAGGTTCAAAAAAAGCCGAGCTTATTGATATAGGCACACAATTATCTCGCAAATTTTCTCAATTCTCTAACAAAGTATTGGCTGATGAGGAAACATTCACATATTTTACCGACCCTACCGATGTCGCAGGCCTGCCCGATAGTTTTTTAACCGCACTTAGCAGCGCCGCTAAAGCGCAAGACAAAGAAGGCTATGCACTAAAGAATACCCGTTCAGTGATGCAGCCTTTCCTCGAAAACGCAACCAATCGCGAAGCACGCAAGATCGTTTATAACGCTTATATCAATCGCGGTGATAATGGCGATGATAATGACACAAACGCAATTATTGCGGACATATTAAAATTACGCCAAGAACGCGCTGAGTTGCTTGGTTATAAAACCCATGCGCATTTCCGTATGACCAATACTATGGCGCAAGACCCCGAAAAGGCGATGGACTTAATGATGCAAGTTTGGCCAGCCGCTGTAGCTCGCGTAAAAGAAGAAGTAGCCGATATGCAAGCTATTGCCGATGCTGAGGGCGCTAATATCACTATTGAGCCTTGGGATTATCGTTTTTATGCAGAAAAAGTACGCAAAGCGAAATATGATCTCGACCAAGCTGAGATTAAACCTTATTTCCAACTCGATAATATGATAGCTGCAATGTTTGATGCGGCTGGAAAATTATACGACCTTGAATTTAAAGAAAATACAGGCGAAGTCCCTGTATTTCACTCTGACATCCGTACTTTTGTCGTCACTGACAAGCGCGATGGCAGCAATGTTGGCCTATTCTATATGGACAATTATGCTCGCCAAGGAAAACGTTCTGGGGCTTGGGCCACAACATATCGTTCTCAGCAATCCTTGGGCGGTGAACGCAATGTACTGGCATCCAACAATAATAATTTTGTAAAACCAGCCGAAGGCGAAAAAGCGCTGATTAGCATCGACGATGCTTCAACATTGTTCCACGAATTTGGTCATGCTTTGCACAGCCTCTTAACTGATATCACTTATCCTGGCCTTCGCGGTACTCCGCGCGACTTTGTTGAATATCCGAGCCAAGTAAATGAAAATTGGCTGCTCACGCCTTATGTGCTCAACAATTATGCGAAACATGTTGAAACGGGCGAACCCATCCCGCAGGAATTGGTTGATAAAATTGAAGCATCCGCACAGTTTAACGAGGGCTTCTCCACCGTTGAATATTTATCAAGCGCCATTGTTGATATGAAGTTGCACTTCCGCAGCGAGCCAGTAATCGATGTCGACAAATTTGAACGCGAAACATTAGCAGAAATTGGCATGCCGAAAGAAATTGTGATGCGCCACCGCTTACCACAATTTAATCACCTCTTCTCATCAGATGCTTATTCCGCAGGGTATTACAGCTATTTATGGTCAGAAACTATGGATGCAGATACATGGGCGGCCTTTGAAGAGGCTGGTAGCGTTTGGGACAAAGCAACCGCCGATAAATTCCGCAAGGTTCTACTTTCAACAGGCAATGAAACCGATAGAATAGAAGCCTATAGAGCATTCCGCGGGCGTGACCCCGATGTTCGCTTCATACTTAAAAAGCGTGGTTTCCCAGTCCCAAGTGAGAATATCGCAACATCCGATAAATCCTCTACCGAACAGAGCACAATATTGGGTCAATAAATAAAGGGGGTCCCCACCATATAGTGAGGACCCCCTTATTTTATTATGGATGGTTATAATATTTAGGCTACGGTTCGATCTGAAATTTGTTCAACAAAATTTTCTGACCCTTCTTCGACTTCGTGCATACGTTGGTTAAGTTTATCAAAGCTATTGGCGACAACCACCATCTCATCAGCAATGCCTTCTGATTCATTTTTAATGCTAGCAATAATTGATGACATAGAGTCAGCAGATAAAGCAGTTTCATCTACTGCTGCTGTAATCATTGTAACGGTTTGATTTTGCGCCTCCATCGCATCTCTTATGCGCATAGATGATGCATTTACAGATTTCACAATCTCCACAACCGATGCATTAGATGTAACCGTGCCTTCGGTTGCCTCTTGAATGGCATTAATCTTCTTGGTGATTTCGTCTGTTGCATTGGCCGTTTGACTAGCCAAGCTTTTTACTTCTTGCGCAACAACAGCAAAACCGCGACCTGCATCACCTGCACGTGCGGCTTCAATCGTTGCATTCAATGCTAGTAGGTTTGTTTGTCCCGCAATATCACGGATCAAACCTAAAATAGATTCAATCGATGCAGCATGCGTTGAAAGCTCTTGCGAGTTTTCAAGTGACTTCTCTGATTCCGCAACAGCTTCAGACGCAATAACACTTGATGCGTCAACTTCTTGCCGCGCATCATCTATCGCTTGAATAAGACCCGCAGCAGTGCGAGCAGCTTCACGCATAGCAACAGCAGATTGTTCAGACGCGACTGCTACTTCAGATGATTTGGTTAACAAACTACGCACATTTGTACTTGCATTTTGTACTTCTTGTTGGAGGTTACTGCCTAAATTATTCACTTCACCTACTTGTACGGATACTGTTTTTCGGAATTTTTCAGCACTTTCATTCCTATCTTTTTCATCATTCATCTTTTCGAAAACATAAATAGCACTGCACATCATTTCTGTCTCTATTGCTTGTGACGTGGCAAAAGCATTAAGCAAGCGCACTCTTTTTGCATCATCACCTTCAGTCGCATCGACTATAATTTTAGCTGCAGCGGAGTAAACATGATGTGATATGTTGGTTAAGGCCCACAATTCCCAACCTGCAACTCTCGCTAATAATGAATGCAAAACAGCACCCATAACCCAACCTTGGTTTTGGAAATCTAAATATTTATTATATGTATATTGTTCTGTCATGTTTATAGAACGTTCACGTGCGCTATCGGAAAGATCAAAATTACTGTCTGTTCTCAGTCCATGCTCAGACGTATATTTCCAATTGACCTCACCAATAATGGATAGATTGGGTTTTAAGACCTCTGCAATTTCAGTCAAGGTTTGACAGAATTCTTGCTTATTATCCATAATAGACAGACGATCATTGACCGAAATATTCTGGGCAATTATACCAGCTAATTCTTTTATATTCTTATATCCATTATACGCCATATTTATCTCGCACTCATTATTTGTTGCCATCAATATAATTTCAGTCTTAGGTAGATATGGTTAACAGAGAGTTACCATGGTTAAGAAAAAGGATAAATGATGAAAGCTTTGCGAACTGATGAGAGCAGATTTAGCAATATTCCAGACTTCGACTTCCCTGTTCATTATATGGATGACTTAGCTGGATATGAAGGTCTACGTTTAGCTTACATCGATACAGGTCCTACCGAGACAGAACAGGTTTTTCTTTGCCTCCACGGTGAACCAAGCTGGTCGTTCTTATATCGCCGAATGATACCTATATTTCTGGAAAGCGGTGCACGTGTTATTGCCCCTGACTTACTCGGATTTGGTCGTAGTGATAAACCCATTAAACAAAGTGATTATAGCTTTAATTTTCATCGTAATTATTTATTAGAATTGGTTGAAAGGCTTGATCTCAAAAATATAACGCTCGTTGTCCAAGATTGGGGCGGTTTATTAGGATTAACATTGCCCGTTGATGAGAGTTTCGAACCTCGCCTTTCGCGGCTTATCATAATGAATACGGGCCTTGGCGTTGGGATATCACCGAGTGAAGGTTTTATGCAGTGGAAAGATTATGCCCTTAATACGCCTGATCTTCCTATCGGCGAGCTAATAGCGCGCGGCACACCGCATCTTAGCGCCGAGGAAATTGCAGCATATGATGCCCCTTTCCCATCAGCAGAATATAAAGCTGGCGCACAAGTCTTCCCTGCACTCGTACCTATTTCCCCCGATATGGAAGGAGTTGAGGTCAGTAAAAAAGCTGCTGCTTATTGGTCTAACTTCACAGGCAAAAGCTTCATGGCCATCGGCGCTGCTGATCCTGTATTAGGTAAAGATAGTATGATGAGAATGCATGCTTTAATTAATGATTGTCCAGACCCCATGATTATCGAAGATGGAGGCCATTTTCTGCAAGAATGGGGCGTTGATATCGCCGAAGCAGCTCTAGAATATTTTAATTATGAATAAGGTTGAGCAACTAAACTTAGATTGACTATAGCGAAATTTGACAAAAGCGTGATAAGGCCCAAATATTATAAGCAATTTTGCCTTTATACCGACTTATTCGCTTGCCATGAAAGATAATATTTTGGAAATAAGCAAAACCATATTTGAAGGAAATAGCCATGTCTGGCAATGAAGCCATGTTTGAACAAATTAAACAATTGATTGATCCTTTTAACAAAAAAGAAATCAATCTCTCCAGAGATACCCGATTTGCCGATGATCTGGAATGGGACAGCCTAACCGTAATGGACTTTGTAGCTGCTGTCGAAGATGAATATGATATTATCATCACCATGAATATGCAGGCTGAGATTGAGAATGTTGGTCAATTGGCGGACGCTGTGGAAAAACTAAATGGCTGAAAAAATTGATTTACTGAGCAAATTTAACCCACTAATCCAAGAACGAGAAGCCTTACTTTCAACAGGCGTGATGGACCCTTATGCCATTGTTATGGACGAAGTAAAATCGCCCACTGAAGCCATATGCAATGGCAAAGAGACAATCTTACTCGGTACTTATAATTATATGGGCATGACATTTGATGATGATGTGCTGCAAGCTGGTAAAGAAGCGCTTGATAATTTTGGTGCTGGCACAACGGGTAGCCGTGTCCTTAACGGTACCTATCAAGGACACAGAGAATGTGAGGACGCCTTAAAAGAGTTTTACGATATGGATCATGCTATCGTATTTTCAACAGGTTATCTTGCGAATTTAGGCATCATATCAGCATTAGCAGGCAAAGATGATTATATCATCCTCGATATTGATAGCCATGCCAGTATTTACGATGGATGTGCGATGGGTAATGCCCAAATAGTCGCCTTTAAACATAATGATGTTGATGCTCTTGAAAAACGCCTACGCCGCCTGCCCGAAGATGCTGGAAAACTAGTCATCTTAGAGGGTGTTTATTCAATGCTCGGCGATGTTGCCCCGCTTAAAGAAATGGTGGCATTATGTAAAGAATATGGCGCAATGATATTGGTTGATGAAGCCCACAGCATGGGCTTTATCGGCGAAAATGGACGCGGCGTTTGCGAAGAAGCAGGTGTGATTGACGATGTCGATTTCATTATCGGAACATTCTCAAAAAGCGTCGGTACCGTGGGCGGTTTTGTTGTGTCCAACCATCCGCAATTTGAAATTATGCGCCTTGTTTCACGGCCCTATATATTCACTGCAAGCCTGCCGCCAAGCGTAGTTGCAACAGCTGCTACCTCTATCCGTAAATTAATGCATAGCGGCAACAAAAGGGCGCATCTGTGGGAAAACAGCAAAACACTGCACCAAGGCCTGCGTGATATGGGCTATAAGCTAGGCACGCCCGAAGCACAAAGCGGAATCATCGCGGTCATCGTAGAAGATATGATGCAAGGTGCGATGCTCTGGCAGGCATTACTCAAAAACGGCCTTTATGTTAATTTAGCACGCCCCCCCGCAACACCGCACGGCATGACATTATTGCGATGCTCGCTATGCGCAGAACATACGGCCGAACAGGTTCAGAAAATTTTGGGTATGTTCGAAGCAGCGGGCAAAGAGGTAGGCGTTATTTGAAACAATGGATTTATTTAATCATGGCGCACAACATTTCCCGAATATCATATCAGCCACTTTGTCTGATCTTATTGAGTTTAGTGCCAAAATAGATGAAGGAACTGCGGGAAAAAGACTGGTTGGTCATCAAGACATTCAAAACCTTTGCAATATAGGCGAAATACCTAACATTATTCACCGCATAACTGGCCATAATTATAAAGCCGTTCGTGCTATTTTATTTGATAAAAACCCAGAATTAAACTGGTCATTAGCCTGGCATCAAGATCGAACTATTTGCGTAAAAGAACAGATTGAAAGCGATGGTTTCGGTCCATGGACAGTTAAACAAGGGTATCAGCATGTAGAACCACCTTTTGAAATTATTGCAACTATGCTTACGCTGCGTCTTCATTTAGATGATGTTAATGCCAACAACGCGCCATTGTTAATTGCACCCAAAACACATTATTTAGGGAAAATAAAACAAAGTGAAATAGATGGCGTCATAGCGAAGCATGGCCAATATACATGCACAGCAAGGGCTGGTGACATATGGTTATATTCCACACCAATATTGCATGCTTCAAAGATATCACATGGAGTATCACGAAGACGCGTGATTCAAATAGATTTTTCAAAAGACACACTTCCAAACGGATTAGAGTTTTTAGGAGTTTAAATGAACTTCATCTCAAACTATTAACATCTATGATTAATAAGATTGAAATTAATATAATTCTGAAACAATGACTTGTCCTACAAATAAGATAGGCCGATTCGGAAATATTATGTTCGTTATAACAGTAGAAAAACCCTATAAGGATATATCTCAATCCCTAAGAAGAATGAAACCAAGCCTGATGGGAAGGTTATTCACCATAAGAATATTCCGCAAAAAGACTGTCTTAATCTGTAATGAAACAAAAGATTATCGTTATTTAAAAAGGTATTTTGAATCACTTTGCGAAACTATATAGCATCACAGGCTATTTCACCGCACCCTTAGCCAGTAATTTTGGTAACAAAGCGATTGAGCCTAACACTGGCCATTTTCGCTGCCAATTTCTAATTTTAATTTGCGTACCAGCATGACGGTTAATTTTCCAAGCCAGATAATCAATACCGCCAGCATAAGTCATTGACGCTTTTGCAAGGCGGGCTAAGGTAAGAAGCTTTCCACGGCGGCGTAGCCCTGGCCAACGTTTTCTTTCCATATCAATGCGATAATCCTGCTCTTCAGCAATGGAAACACGGTCTCCATTTATCGAATTGGCTATGCGCGTATGATATAGTGCTGCTTTTCCAAATGTTTCATATCGCTCTGGATCAAAGTCTAGCACCGAAGTCGGGCGTTCTGAACGTTCCGCCCTCAATTCAGCACCATAGGTAAGTTGATAACCCGTTTGCCACAGATCATTAATAGGTACGGATTCACGCTCAGTATGCGCAAGTGCAGCATTCAAAAGCGTGGGAGCAGCACAAGATATACTGCTAATAAC
The DNA here is from genome assembly GCA_947501885.1 of uncultured Sphingorhabdus sp. GTDB lineage: Bacteria > Pseudomonadota > Alphaproteobacteria > Sphingomonadales > Sphingomonadaceae > Sphingorhabdus_B. The sequence continues at coordinate 983,745 of CANMXN010000001.1, forward strand.
ATGTTCACATGCAGCATTATCAGCATACCAAACCAATCGTGAGGGTTGTGAAAATCGCGCCCATACAGAAACTGCAGATGCTTCAAAACGATTTAATTTACGAAAATCAGCCTCACTTAAAATAGCCACTTTTGCCATAAGGTTTTCATATTGAAATGGAAACACATTAGGCGGCAACATTTTATTGGCCTTGATCATCCATCCTTTTTCATAAGCCTCTTCATAAGAAGAGACTATCAAATAGAAATCAAGCATTTGCCCTTCTAATTCTTTGCTACGCAAACATGACCCATAAAATAATACCGCTCTAGCACTATTGGGGTAGCTATCAGCGATATGTTTAGCAAAAAGCTGCACTTCAGGCACAGCTTCCACTGTTATTTCTGCTGATACCAATTGCTTAAGCGACGACATAGTCTGCTATTATGCCCCTCGTATGTTGATGTCCAATGTAATTAACATCTTAATAATCAATTTACTCACCTATACGCAAAAACGAAACGGGCCGTGTAGACCTTAATACAATTGGACTATTATCCTCTGCAACAAATATCTCACCATCTAATACAACGCTACTCTTTTCACCATCGATTTGAATATGGTCCCCTTGTTCCATATGAACACCTCTAATCTCTTTATTACCCAGCTTACCCGTCATAGACGCAAAGAACATTCGTAATAGAGACATAGCACCATAATCAACCGCCATCATTTTCATTTTTCCGTCATCTGATGATTGAGTACTGCCCGATTTTACGCCAAGCACCAACTTTTCTAATGTTGTTACAATTAACACATTAAATCGGCCATATAATTCACTATTTCTAATAAATGATATCCTTACGGGTTTTGCCTTGTCTGGAAAAAAACGGGATTCAAATCCGAATATTACCGAAATTAACACTGCCAATGTTGCCAAGGCATGGCTAATAGGATTGGGCAAACCAAGGGGGTAGATTTTATGACGGCAATAAAGAATAGCATCTGCCAGCCCTGCTCCACCCAGGAACATTCCTAGTACAGCTTTGCTATTTTCATCACCATTACTTAGCGCAATTAATTGCCTCTCAACAATATGGTTTTGCAAATCATCGCTTTTTGCAATTTCCAAAATATCATCTAGGGCTTTCAATGAGTCGCCTTGCGCACCAAGGTCTAATGCAATTAAATTGGTTTTACCATTTGGTAGCACTGAGACTGGCGGTGGGTTATCCTTAAAATGATTGCCGTGATATATTTCTGTTAATATCGCTTGAACAGTACCATCGCCGCCATTAATCACCAAAATTTCAGGATTTAATTTGGCAATATTGTCAAGTGTTTGGCTGATTTTATCAATACCATCTACCTCAACATGCAATATATCCTCGCACGCATCACAATATTCACGCACATGGTGAAGTATTAATAGATTTCCAGTCGAATGTGGATTAGAAAGAAGCGCTATACGTGGCACAAAATTCCCATCCTATTATCGGTAGTTCATGTCAATCACTATTTGTTTGACACCATTGCCAACATCAAACTTTGCACTATTTAATTTAACACCAGTCCGTCCTGTTATAATACGAAATGTGCTCAATTTAGGGTTATTAGAAAAGCCGCCGCCATCATTACTTATATCGGTTTTACCATTGCCATTTATATCATGTCGCACAGCAACACCATATACGCCAGATTTTGGTACAGGCAAACAGAACCTCATAACCTTGCCTTTTGGCAGGCTTTCCACTCGGTTTAACCAACGGCCCTTTTTAAGCCAATCTTGCTTCGTACCATGATAGGTCTGTACGCGCACCTTACCATCAAGCCTCTTACCTTTATTGGCTTTCAAGCCTCGAACCGTTACGAGGACTGACGGTCCTTTACCGGCTGCACATTTGCTCATATCATTAGGAATAACAGTGCCAGCTTGCGCAGCTATACTATATGCCCCTATTAATATGGCTCCTGTAAAAGAAAATATTTTCAACATGACTAAATTACTCCTAGAAGCTATATATGTATTTGTTATAGAGACAGTTGCATTAAACACTGCTGAACCAGATGGTGCTTAATGATGGTTTAAGGCAAAAATAGGGTAAAAAGGCGTAAATTTTGAAATTTTTATCTGCCAGCGATCGATATATAGCAAAACGTATAGCTCTGCCTCTTTTTGCAACATTAGCAATTGCTGCAATGTTGTTATTATTGGATAAAATGCTCACCTTATTTGATTTTGTCGCACAAGAAGGCGGGCCTGTAAGCGTTGTTTGGCGTATGCTAGCCAATTTATTACCCGAATATCTATCTCTTGGTATACCGATCGGCTTATTACTCGGTATATTATTGGCGTTCCGTAATTTGGCCTTATCGTCTGAATTGGATATATTCCGTGCCGTTGGCCAGGGATATGGACGGCTATTGCGAGTCCCTTACATGTTCGCAATATTATTGGCGGGAATAAATCTAGCAATTGTTGGCTTTGTCCAACCACATTCGCGTTATTTATATGAAGAACTGCGCTTTGAATTGCGTTCTGGGGCTTTGGGTGCATCAATCAAAGTTGGCGAATTTATTAATATCAGTAAAAATCTCACATTAAGAATTGAAGGAAGCAAAAACCAAGGTGCTGACCTCTCAGGCCTGTTCATTCATGGTAAGAATGCCAAAAACCAATCAATTTCTGTCAATGCTGAAAAAGGCTTATTCTTGCGAACAGATGACCCCGACACCATTATCCTGCGCCTTAGCGAAGGAAAGCTTATCCATGATGCACCCAATTACCAATCACCGCGCGTACTAAGTTTTTCTAATCATGATATCCCTATTGGCTTACCGCAGATAGAGAGTTTCCGAAATCGCGGCGATAAAGACCGCGAATATACAATAGCCGAATTGCTCAATATTATTGATAATGCAAATTCATCGACCGAAGCTAAAAATCAAGCTCGAGCCAATTTCCATTTTAGATTGGCCGAGGTCGCAATGATGCTCTTGCTGCCTTTATTGGCAATTGCATTGGCAATTCCACCTAAGCGCTCAACTTCTGCATTAGGCGTTTTTATATCAATCATCATGGTTGTAACCTATCATAAGGTTAATCAATATGCAGAAACCGTTGGCGGCAAAGGTGATATTGACCCAGCTCTCGCTATGTGGGGGCCATTTTTCATTTTTGCGGCCCTAATATTATGGATGTATCATGTTGTTGCCCATGTTCCGGGCGGCCAGCCTATTGGAGTTTTGGAAACTATATTTGCTAAGATATCGAGTGCAATACGGAAATTCTTTAATCCAAAACGCAGAAGAAAAGTTATTCAAGCCACTGTCCAAACCCCTGAAGAGGCTTCATAATGCAGCTACAATTCTTTCCATCAAAACCAACTGCACTATATATGGGGAAGATGTTCATTATCAGAACATTCGCAGTATTGGCGATGCTAGTCGTAATTTTACAGGCCTTAGATCTGCTGGGTGAAAGCGGTAAAATATTAGCGGTTGAAGGCAATAGTGAAAGCGATCTCTGGATATATGTTGGTATGCGAGCACCCGAAATTATTGCGCGTTTTTTACCATTCTCAGTATTATTAGGCACCATCATTACGCTAGCAACACTCAATCAAAATAGCGAAATAGTAGCAATGAAAGCAGCAGGCCTATCTGCCCATCAAATCTTGGCTCCTCTGATATTGGCTAGTATGTTCATCGCTCTCATCTCATTTTTATTTAATGACAATATCGTAGCACCTAATACTGCAAAGCTCAAAATATGGCAGGATGTTGAATATGCCGAAATTCCACTCGATGATGGTAATCAGAATAATGTATGGGTGCGCGAAGGTACTGATATTTTCAAAGTTGATAGTGTAAAAGGCCACGGTGCAGATACTATATTAGAAAATGTCAAAATATATATTCGTCAGGAATCTGGCCTTCGTACCATCATATCTGCTGAAACGGCTACCTATAATGGGGACGGTTGGGTCTTAGCCAATGCAACATCCTTTAATGTGTTAACAGCTTCTAAGGACGGCATCTCTGACCTAATTGTTGGCCGCGGTATCGAACCATCGCGTTTTCAACTCAGCAAGGTTGATGGTAATGGCTTATCATTTCGCCAGCTTGATGCCGCTATTAGAGATCTAAAATTATCAGGAAGACGTACTGACAGTCTAGAAGCTATTTTATGGCACAAAGTTTCAGGACCATTATCAGCAATTTTAATGCCATTGTTAGGCGCAGTAGCAGCCTTTGGCCTCGCAAGGTCTGGCGCATTATTTTTCCGAGCCGTAATTGGAATGGCGCTAGGCTTTGCTTACTTTGTAGCCGATAATTTTGCTCTAGCTATGGGTAATTTAGGCGCATATCCACCATTGGTTGCCGCTTGGGCGCCATTATTATTATTCTTTTTGATTGGCGAAACTGTATTGGTCAAAACGGAAGAATGATATATAATGTTATAAAAGCAATATCTGATTATTTGGTTGTTAATTAAGCGAAAAAATTAAAGGTAAAATATGTCACTATCTATTGTCCCCTTCTCGCTTGATGGCAGCGCAAAGAGAGAAAAAAAACAATTTATTGAGTTAGCATATCGCCTTAATAAAGATGATCCACATTGGGTACCGCCGTTACGTTCCGATATAAATGAATTACTCAACCCCAATAAAAACCCTTTTTTCAAACATGCAGACGTTCAGCCTTTCCTAGCCTATAAAGGCGATAAAGTCGTAGGCCGTATATCCGCCCATATTGACCATTTGGCACGCGCTCAACCTGTCGAACAAGGTATGGGCCCTACCACTGGCAATTGGGGCTTATTAGAGGCCGCCAACGAAGATATTGCAAAAGCCCTGATAAAAACCGCCGAAAATTGGTTGCGCGATAAAGGTATGCACCGCGTCGTTGCTCCATTATCACTAGCCGCTTTTGATGAACCTGGCACGCTCACCAAAGGGCATGACCATAGCCCGACTATCATGATGGGGCATCAACCTCTGCGTTATAGCCAATGGATTGGCTCATATGGATATAATCACATCAAAGAATTGGTCACATATGATTTAGATATTACCCATGGCTATCCAGATTTGGTTGAACGAATTGTTAAGTCAGGTGAACGAAACAGCAAGATAAATGTCCGTAAAGTTGATAAGAAAAATTTTGACAAAGAAGCCGCTATCATATTGAGTATTTTGAACGATGCTTGGTCAAAAAATTGGGGATTTGTCCCACTTACCGATGATGAAATTGCTTATGTTGGCAAAAAGCTTAAACCCATTGTTTATGAAGATTTGATCATGATTACTGAATATGAAGGCAAGCCTATCGCATTCATGATCGTTTTGCCCGATTTAAATGAAGTATTGAAAGGCCTTAGTGGCAACTTATTCCCATTCGGTTGGATCAAACTACTCAATTGGATCCGCAAACCAAAAGTGCGTACGGTTCGCGTTCCTCTTATGGGGGTATTAAAAAAATATCAATCATCGCGGATCGCAAGCCAATCTGCGTTCATGATGATTGAATATATTCGGCGTGTTGCCGTTGCAAATTATGGGGCATCTCGGGCTGAAATTGGCTGGATATTAGATGATAATCAGGGCATGAACGCCATTGCCTCGGCGATTGATGCAAAGATTAATCGGACCTATGCACTCTATGAAAAAAACCTATAAACTGCTTTGATCGTCCAATTCTATCTATTAATCGCGCAATTCTATCCATGTTGGCGCATGATCGCTGGCTTTTTCTCGTCCGCGATGCTCTGAATCTACACCGCATCCGACCAACCTGTCTGCTGCTAATGGGCTAAGAAGCAAATGATCAATACGAAAACCATGATCACGTTGGTAAGCACCAGAGCGATAATCCCAATAGGTCCATACACCGCCCGATGGATGCTGGCTCTCAACGGCATCACTCCAACCATCAGCCAATATACGCTTATATGCTGCACGGCTCTCTGGTTGGCGCAATGCATCATCGAGCATTGCTTTTACATTATAAATATCATGCTCATGCGGGATGACATTATAATCTCCTGCCAGGACTGCTGGTATCTCTAGTGATTTAATATGAGCTGCACGCGCTCTTAAACGTTTCATCCACGCCAATTTATAATCAAATTTCGGTCCTGGTTGCGGATTACCATTGGGCAGATATATTGTCGCAACGCGGATAATATTGCCCGTACTATCCTTCACATCTGCTTCTAAATAACGGGCTTGTTCATCACTATCATCAGGCTTTCCTTCAACAGTGGGCAAACCACGTTGCATCTCAATTGGTATTTGGTCTTTTGCCAAGATCGCAACACCATTAAAGCTTTTTTGCCCATGCCATATGGCCCCATAGCCAATATCTTTAAATGCCTCGACAGGAAAACCTTCATCTTGAGACTTAACCTCTTGCAGACATGCAACATCAGGTTTGGTTTCTTCCAACCATTCCAAAAGCCGTGGCATACGGGCCTTAATGCCATTTATGTTGAAACTCGCAATACGCATTAAATTGAAAAGCTGGAACCACAACCACAGCCATTGGCTGCATTGGGATTCTTTACCTGAAACGCACTACCGCCCAAGGACTCTACAAAATCAACAGCACTACCACGAACCAGATCAAGACTCATCGGGTCCACCACCAATTTAACACCATTTTCCAGTGCGATCACATCATCATCTTCAATATTATCTGCCAAGCCAAATTGATATTGAAAACCACTGCACCCTCCGCCTTCAACAGAAAGGCGTAACACAGCATCTTGTCCTTGCTTTTCAGCAATGGCAGCAACGCGCTTTGCCGCATTGGGCATTAGGATTATTTCTTCTGTCATAAGATAAAGATAGACGTTGAAACGCTTTTTGAAAAGGGTTCAATCAGTTTTGATAAAAAAAAGGTTGGCAAGCAATCTTACCAACCCCAAGAATGCACCCTCTCCCAAAGGTGTAACAACCAAGTAGCAAATAATTTTGTACCAAGCAATATTATTGTGAAGGACCGCCTTGCGCTTGAACTGTTTCATCTTTTTTAGTCGCTAAACGTGGTGCATTTTGATTTGCGCTAGCCATAAATGATAGTGGATTCACTGGTACACCAGCGATGCGCACCTCATAATGAAGATGACTGCCTGTAGAACGACCAGTTGATCCCATTAGACCAATAAGTTCGCCTTTTTTAACGAATTGATTCGCTTTGACGATTAGCTTAGACATATGCCCATAGCGCGTATGTATCGCATTACCATGATCCAGCTCAATAAATCGCCCATAACTACCGAGCCATTTCGCCGTTTTAACAAAGCCATCGGCAGTCGCATAAATTGGTGTGCCTACAGGACCACGAATGTCTAATCCTTTATGGTTTTTACGGCGTCCACGAAATGGGTCCGTCCGATATCCGTAATAGCTTGAAATATCAACTTTGGTTACAGGGTCGATAGATGGAATAGATAGGCTTGCAGCTTTTTGTGTCTGTGTGCCGCCCCATGATGCATGCAGAGACCGAAATTTTGTATCGCTATTTACAACTTCATCCAATTTACTCTTTCGAGACTGATCTTTTTTATTCTTATCATTTAGACGAAAACTATCAGAATTTGCTGAAATGCTCAAAACAGCTGACGATGTATCATTGTCCAATGCCGTTGCAGGAACTGAAATTAGACAAACTGCGCCCATCACAACCACTAGGTTATTGATTAACTTTGAAACTTTATCGTGGCACAAGGCCTTTAAACTCTTACTTAAAATCATGTACCACCTTATTGACCGGATAAATACGCTATCCTAAAATTTTTGGGCATTATTATGCTTGCCTCTGTGGATAAGATGTAAAATCTATTATCTATTCGATAGCAAGGGCCATGTAGTAATCTCGCGTTAAACCGGCGCTTTGACGCGCTGAGTCGTTAAATGGAGGTTTTAAAGCACCCCTAAAATACTTTTTCACCAATGTTTTCCAGTAATTCTCTGGTGATTCCTTCATTGCTAAGGCACATGATTCAAACCATTTAGTCCCAGCTCCCACATGTCTAATTTCATCTGTATATATGCGCGTTAAAATTTTGGCAGTCGCAACATCATCCTGCGCAGAAAAACGCTCAACCATTGCGGGCGTTACATCTAATCCTCGTGCCTCCAATACCATTGGGACCACCGCAAGGCGCGCTGCAACATCAAATCTAGTATCAAAAGCAGCTTCCCAAAGCCCATCATGCGCTGGTAAAGCACCATAATAAGAACCTAATTGCTTCAAACGTCTATCGATTAGAGCGAAGTGCATCGCTTCATCAGCAGCCACGCTCATCCAGTCATCGACAAATTCTGCGGGGAATAAATTGCCAAACCGTCCCACCATATCAAGCGCCAGATCGATAGCAACAAACTCTATATGTGCCAGCGCATGCAGCATCGCAATACGGGCACGTAAAGACCCTGCTTTCTTGCGCCGTGGCATTTTAGTAGGATGAATCAATTCAGGATGTTCAGGCCGCCCAGGTATATCAAGCATATTAATATCAAACCTATGATCAAGCCTTCCCAAACGCCAATCACGCGCAGCGCGGCGGGCAAACATCACCTTTTCAACAGGTATAGTTGCCTTAAGTGCTTCATGGCAAGATTGTGCGATAGATGTGTTCATATCTGGCCTAATGGCAATGTGCTAAGATCAAGCCCTAAAGGGTATGCACCGCTTCCAAAACAGCTTCAACATGGCCTTTAACTTTCACCTTACGCCAAACCTGCGTTAAATTACCGTCTTTTCCAAATAAAAATGTAGCGCGCTCAATGCCCATATATTTTTTACCATACATGTTCTTTTCAACCCAAACTCCCATTTGTTCACACAAATCACTTTCTTCATCCGATAATAGAGTGATAGTAAGGTCATATTTGGCTTTAAACTTAGCCAATTTCGCTGGTTTATCTTTGCTTACACCAATGACCTGACAGCCCAAAGCCGCAAAGGCGTCACCATGTTCAGTAAAACCTTGCCCCTCTTTAGTGCAACCGGGGGTATCAGCACGTGGATAAAAGTAGAGGATAAACGGCCCGTCATATTGAGTACTAATTACAGCATTATTTTCGCTATCAACCATTTCAACTGATGGGATTTTAGAACCAACTTCCATTTTCTTTCCTTACTATTATTATGTACTTAGCTTTTCCGACTATCTTTTTGGGCAAATATATTTTGCCATTCTTCTTTCACTAGCATCTGATGACATTCTAAATTCTCTATCAACATAGTCCAATCAACATAACCCAAATTATCCGCTATCATTTGTTGAGCGGCTTTTGTAATTGTCCGTAAATCAGGGCAAACCAGCCGCAGCAGAATCAGCATCTTACTCATCATTACATAAGCATCTAAGATTGTGTTCGGCAATAATCCAGCCTCATTCAAGATGATAATGCTCTTTTCTATATTGGCATCAATGCGAATATCATGGTGCAATTGTAAACTATGCACCAAAAATTCGATATCGATTAACCCGCCTTTGCTATTTTTAACATCAAGCGCTGATATAGCAGGCTTATGTTCATCCATATCCACGCGCATAGCCGCAATATCCGAATATTTTGATCGATCACCATGTTTCAATATATCGATAATATCATGACGCAGATTTGTATCATTCTGTTCTAAAGCGATATTATCAGAACCAAAAACAAGGCGCGCTCTGGTAAGCGCCATATGTTCCCATGTCCAAGCATTACTGCGTTGGTACTTTTTAAAACTATCGACAGATACTGCCAACAAACCTTGGTTGCCCGATGGCCGCAAACGAGTATCTACTTCATATAATGCACCTGCAGCTGTTGGGACGCTGAGCGCTGCTATGATACGCTGCGCTAATCGGTTATAATATTGCGTTGCCCCTAATGGCCGCTTACCATCGGATTGTGCCGAAAAATCACCTGTAAATAAAAATATAATGTCAAGGTCAGAAGCATGAGTGAGCGCTCCGCCGCCAAAACGTCCCAGTGCCATGATTAGCAATTCACTATTTTTGATACTACCATGCACTTTAGTAAATTCATCAATTGTGCTGCGCGTTAATATATCCATAGCCGCTTCTGCGAGCGCGCAATAAGCGGCAGCAGCATCAGATGGCGGTGCACCTTCAATTAACCCAACACCAATAGCGAAATGTTTCTCAGCAACAAAGTTACGAACAGCATCAAGTAACATCTGATAATCCCATTCGCCGCGAAAGTGAGCACACATTTGTTGAGCATATTCTATTTTGCTTAGGTTTTTTCTGCTGCTATCAATCATCCCATCAAGCAAAGCTGCATTAAGCCCTAGCGCATCAGCCAAAGTGGGCGCATAGCTTAATATATCTCCAAGCAATTTCAACATTGCAGGGCGCTCGTTCAATAGATGAAAGAAATTAATTGCACTGGGTAGTTTTTCCAAAATATTATCGAGTCGAACCAAAGCCCTATTTGTATCTGGCGCACCTGCAAAACTCTTAAGCAATGCTGGTAATATTGTTTCAAATGATTTTTTGGCCGCATCACTGCGCAATGAGCGATATTTACCGCTCCGCCATAGTCGAATATATTTCACACCATCATTACATCTTGGAAAATTCATATTTTGCAGCTGGTCCATCAACGGCAAATGATCTTCTGGTAAAGAGGGTTGTTGTTCATCTTCATCAACCAACCCATCATAGATGACTTCAACGTACCGCACAGGTCCCTTTAACAAGTTAAGCAACTCAGTACCATTAGCCAAGCCATGAAGCCTCGCTACATTATCCAAGCCATCCATTGTCTCTGGCAGCATATGAGTTTGCCGATCATCGACCATTTGCAGGCGATGTTCGATGGTGCGCAACAATTTATAGGCATCAGTAATGGTCTGCGCATCACCTCTATCAATATGGTCATTTTCAACCAATAGATTGAGGGCTAAGCGTGTATCGCTACTGCGCAAAGAGGCATTTCGCCCGCCATGAATAAGCTGATGCACTTGGACAAAAAACTCACACTCTCTTATTCCGCCTCGGCCGCGTTTCAGATCATATCCTGCGCCAAGGTCTTGGCCCTTAGAATAATGATCCCGAATATTATGACTCATTTTACGAATATTATCGATTTGGCCAAAATCAAGCGAACGACGCCAGATAAATGTGTCAATATTATCCAAAAAATATTGTCCTAATTCTCTATCGCCAGCCGCTGCACGCGCACGAATAAAAGCGGCTTGCTCCCACGCCAATGCACTACTTTCATAATGACTTATGGCGGCATTAATCGACAGGGCCACAGGCGTAACTTCTGATGCAGGACGAAGACGCATATCCACCCTGAAAACATAATCATACTCTGTACGGTCATTCAGCAAAGCAATGACGCGCTTACCAATACGAACAGCCACCTTCGCTACATCAGCATCATCATCTACTGGCAATATAGTGGGATCATAGAGAAAAATAGGGTCAATATCTGATGAATAATTCAGCTCTCGCCCACCATGTTTACCCAGCGCGATGACGGCAAAACCTTGCACATCTTTATCGGGCAAATATTCAGTGAAGGCTTGGGCAATTGCTATGTCCAAAGCACTGTCAGCAAAATCCGATAATGTGCGTGTGACTTGGCTTAAATCCCATTGCCCTGAAAGGTCTGCAATAGCAACGCACAATGCCAGAGCAGATCTTTGCCGTCTCAGTTTCTCGCTTATATCCTGAGCATCAATCGTAAGTGACGCAGCCAATGCTTTATCAATGCCACCTAATTTCAGTACATCAACTATATCTTGGTTTTTGGTAATCAACCTTGCCAAAAAAGGGCTATATTTTTCTGCACGCTCTAAGGCACCATAGATATTTGCGACGCTCATTTTCTGCAATAGTTACGGCGAAATTGCGCAGCAAATATAGAAAAGCGATTTTCACTAATAGCACTCCGCATGGCTGCCATTAAATCTTGGTAGAAATATATATTATGTTGAGTCATCAGCATCGCGCCCAATATCTCACCTGAACGGATCAAATGGTGCACATAAGCGCGCGACCATGTTGTGCAGACAGGACAAGCACATTTTTCATCAATAGGGTTCTGATCTTCTGAAAATTTGGCATTGCGAATATTGATAGGGCCATTCCATGTAAAAGCTTGCCCATTTCGGCCCGAACGTGTTGGCAAAACACAATCAAACATATCAACACCGCGCTCAACTGCACCAACTAAGTCATCAGGTTTACCAACACCCATTAGGTAACGCGGTTTGTCATCTGGCAATTGATCTGGCGCATAATCCAATACACCAAACATTGCTTCTTGCCCCTCACCTACAGCAAGACCGCCAATAGCATAGCCATCAAACCCAATATCGATAAGCGCCTGTGCGCTCTCGCCACGTAATGTTTCGTTTAATGCACCTTGCTGGATACCAAATAGAGCAGCGCGCTGCGCATGATTACCGCCAATACCGCCACTTTGATCAAATCCATCACGAGAGCGCTTCGCCCAACGCATTGACATTTCCATTGATTTGGCCGCCGTATCATAATCTACACCATTGGGCGTGCATTCATCAAAGGCCATCACAATATCCGAATCAATCAACCGCTGAATTTCCATCGAACGTTCTGGCGTAATCATATGCTTGCTGCCATCCAAATGGCTTTTAAAGGATACACCTTCTTCGGTGATTTTACGCAGCTCAGAAAGGCTCATAACTTGATAGCCACCACTATCGGTTAAGATTGGTTTGTCCCAACCCATAAATTTATGCAAGCCGCCTAGTCGCTGTAATTTTTCAGCCGTTGGCCTGAGCATCAAATGATAAGTATTACCCAAAATAATATCAGCACCCGATGCGCTAACCTCAGCAGGGCGCATTGCCTTAACCGTGCCTGCCGTTCCAACAGGCATAAATGCGGGCGTTTGAATATCACCGCGCTGCATAGATATAGTGCCGCGCCGTGCTTTACCGTCTGTAGCATGCAAATGAAATGTGAATCGCTCTGTCATCATCTGTCTCTATCAGCAATATTTATGAATTACAGCAAGTAGCATTATTAAGTACCACAAAATATTCACAATGATGAGGACATATACCCACCCGCAATATGAGTTATAAAATTTAGTCTTTACCAATGCACCAAACAAGACCATTATAGGCGAGTCATTCATTATTAATTATTGAGACTAAGGAGTATAGAAATGAAAAAATTGACAGGTATTGCTGGGGCGTTAATCGGCGCTGCATCTTTAGCGGCTTGTGGCGGCGGTGCTGAAGCACCAGCAGAAGAAGCAGCTGGCACCGAAGTAGCAGCAACAGATACAACTGAAACAGCCGGCTCAAAAGAAAAATGCTATGGCATTTCACTCGCTGGTAAAAATGACTGCGCTGCTGGTCCAGGTACAAGCTGTGCTGGCACATCAACCGTTGATTACCAAGGCAATGCATGGACATATGTAGCCGAAGGCGATTGCGTAAAATATGGCACAGATGCTGATGCTAAATTTGAACTTCCCGATGGTAAAACAGGTTCATTAGAACCCATCGCATAATTTGATCATAGATGCGCAGCATGTTATGCGAATGATATGATGCCAAATGATATAGAAAAATGTGCAAGCGCTCTCATTATTATGGGGGCGCTTGTTGCTTGTGGGCAAGACGTTCAAAATGTCGAATATAATATTGATGATGGTATAGCTACAACTGCATCGCCAAAATTAGCAACACGTGAACAATGCTATGGCATCGCATTGGCGCAATATAATGATTGTGCGAGCGGCAATGGAACGCATTGCGCAGGAACAGCACATTTTGATTACCAAACCGATCGTTGGAAATATACAGAAACTGGTTCTTGTGAAGAAAAGGGCGGTTCACTCAAACCCAAAAAAGACCCGCGCGTTAAATAACAAATCAAACAATCATAATAATTAAAAAAAGGCCCAGCAATGCTGGGCCTATAAGTTTATATGTCCGCGGGAGGAACAAATTTAGGCTATGAGGTGAGAAGGGGAAAGAGGGAACCCCATAGCCAATCTCTTAAGGTATCACTTAAATTCGGGATAAGCCTCAACACCAACTTCGGTAATGTCCATTCCTTTCATTTCATCTTCTTCAGAAGGACGTAGTCCGATTGTATATTTCATAGCGATCCAAATTATCGAGCTTATAATAAATGTGAATGCACCGATGGAGATTACACCCAAAGCTTGCACACCAAGTTGCTCTCCTACAGATAAAGTAACACCATTAACCTCTGACTGTGTATTCACAGCAACAATTAGCGTACCCCAAATACCTGCAAATAAATGCACGGGTATCGCACCAACAACATCATCAATCTTTAATTTATCAAGCATCGGTACTGCAAAGACCACGATCACGCCGCCTACGGCACCAATTAACACAGATGCACCAACACTGGGGGCTAATGGTTCTGCCGTTATAGAAACCAGCCCCGCCAATGCTCCATTTAATACCATTGTCACATCAATTTTCTTATACAATAATCGCAAAAGTATGATGACTGTTACTACACCGCCAGCTGCCGCCATATTTGTATTAACAAAAATCTTTGATACATCACTCACATCGCCAATGGTCCCCATTGCCAATTGTGACGCACCGTTAAAACCAAACCAACCGAGCCATAATATGAATGTACCTAGTGTAGCGAGCGGAATGCTTGAACCTGGAAACACTTGTAACTTACCGTTCACATAGCGCCCCAACCGTGGTCCAAGGAATATTGCACCTGCTAAAGCTGCCCAGCCGCCAACGCTATGCACCAATGTCGAACCAGCAAAATCAGAGAAGCCACGTTGGTCCAACCAACCTTCACCCCATTCCCAGCTTCCTGTAATAGGATATAAAAAGCCTGTTAATAGCGCCACAAAGATTAGAAATGGCCAAAATTTGATACGTTCTGCCAAAGTACCAGAAACAATAGATGCCGTTGTGGCACAAAAAACCATTTGGAAAAACCAGTCAGAGGCTATTGAATAATTAGCTTCAAGGTCAGCAGAACCAACGGGTTGCATAGAATATATACCGAAAGTGCCAATCCAACTGCTCACATCTGTATACATAAGATTATAGCCAGTGACCCAAAACATCAGTCCAGCCACTGAATATAAAGCAATGTTTTTGAGACTTTGCATAGAAACATTCTTAGAGCGAACCAGACCCGCTTCTAACATCGCAAAACCCGCGGCCATCCACATGACCAAAAAACCGCCTATCAAGAATAAAAGCGTATTTAATATATAAGACGTACCACCAGAAACAGCTTCGGCAGATGGAGCGGCCTCTTGCGCCATAACTGGTAACGCGGCACCAAGCAACGCCCCCATCATAGTCGCTATTTTCAACATTTTATGCATTGAACTTCCTTGTAAAACAGATAATGAAACCTGTTTTGCAAAGGATGTGCCAAATATTAATTTTACACTAAATCCATATCTTACAGATATTTACAAATAATAATTATATTAAAGCAATTATGCTTTGATCAATTTTTAATCAATTTTAGCAAGGTGAGATAATATTGCTTATTTTTTAAGCAGTTTATTGACTCTTAATAATATCCAGTTTTTTTCGGGTTGCCTCTCGGCCAATCCGAATAAGGTCATCCGCCTTCGTAAAATTTTGCATATCAAATTCGCCAATTGGTGGTGAAATAAGAACATCGGGTGGATCTTTTGCTAGTAAGCTCTTGCTTAAACTGCGCAAAGATAGACTGACATATATTTTAACAACAGTCATACTATTCGGGTCTTTAGAACGTTCTTCACCAACGCCAACACTCTTTGCTCGATTGGCATAATCACCTTGTAAATTAACCCCTACACATGGAACATTAGGCGAGAGTTCACGAGCAGCCGTCACAGGAACAGGCATAACCGCTCCACCATCGGCAAGCAACTGCCCATCAATTTCAACGGGCTTGAAAATTCCAGGTAATGATATTGATGCTCTAATGGCGGGGATTAACAGTCCTTTTGTACTGACAACACTATCACCAGTACATAAATTTGCTGCAACCGTTGAGATGGGCATAGAGAGGTCTTCAAAAGACAGTCCACCAAAATATTGCTCTAATTCTTTTTCAATTGTCCGTGCTCCAATGATGGCACCACGGCCAAAATTTGGATCCATAAAGCGCAACATAGTGCGATAATTGGTGTTCCGTGCCAAATCTTCGAGATCGTCAAGTCGACCTGTAGCGTAAGCAGCAGCAGCAACTGCACCTATCGATGTTCCAGAAATGGCTGTAATTTCAATACCTGCAGCATCTAATTCCCTCAAAACACCAATATGCGTCCAACCAAGGCCAGCACCGCCGCCTAATGCCAATGATATTTTACCACTCATTACTCTTCAGCCCCACCAATATCCAAATCAATAGCGTCGGTAGATAATATGTGCCGCGCTTCATCTAAATCTTCTGGCAAGACCATCAGCCGTGCATGCATATGCGCACCATCAGCAATATTCATCACGCCATCAAACACCATAGATTCGATACCATAAGACCCTAAACGTGTACGGCTAATTTCGGCTTCCATTGCCGTGAAGTATCGGGCGAGTTCAACCAATGCCAATGTTATATTCCATCAATCTTCTGGACCGAAATATTGCGTCGGTGGCTTTTGTGGTAACCCATCTATGCTTGAGATATTAAGCTCACTTTTCGCCAACCATTCATCGCCATCTACATTGCTGTGGAGTTTTAACAGAGTTTGGCGCTCATTTTGCAATTCCATATGCGGCACACCATAGCCGCAGCTCGTTTGTATACTATCAATTAAAATATTAAAAATCTGCCGTGTTCCTGGTAATATCTCAAAATTAGCAGCCAACTCATGCCATTCTGCATCATCAGGCATTACAGACACAGCCTTGCCATATATCCGTAAAATCATTGCTGGATTTTCAAAATTGCAAAACATAATGGTAATGCGGCCTTTATCCTCTTGCTCTGCATTAATATGCGCTTGCGTTTCATTGCCAGAGCCAGCAAGGTCAAGATAGGCCACGCGCTTTTGACCCAAAATACGGAATACATCATATCCTTTAGGCGACAAATTAATACGCCCATCGCTAGCAGCAGTCGATACAAAAAATAGGGGTTGCTGCGCGATAAATTCACGATGTTTATCATTAATCATATCAAAGAATTCTGCCACTATATACTCCCTAAATCTGTTCGCCGAACATCATCTTACCAGTGAAGGCCATCTGCGATAGCTTGTTTTTCTTCAGGAGTTGATTCCCGGTTTAATATCGAATTACGATGCGGAAAGCGCCCAAATTCTCTGATAGCATCTCTATGCTTAATTGCAAAATCACTCTCATCTATCAATCCTTTAACCTGAAAAAGAGACACAGATTTATTCTGGTCCTCAATATTCTCGCTGTGCATGAACGGCATATATAAAAATGCACATTCCTTATCCAACAGCTTGTCATCATAGCCTAATTCGATGGATATAGCGCTTATCCGAAGCGCTAGCGCATCAGTCGCAAATGATTGGGCTTGTCCACGAAACATATTTCGCGGGAATTGGTCAAACAGTATAATTGCCGCTAACGCTGTACGCGCTGAAGTTATAAATATTTCAGCAGAATGATTCCGCATCATTTCCCATATGCTTTGAAACTCGCAAGTTATAATCGCATCAATTTTATCATCGGTTGCAAACCATGATTGCGGGTTTAATCTTTCAAACCAAAAATGCAGAATTTCATCTGCAGAATCTTCATCAAATTTAAGCAGTGCCACCAACGGTCAACCCATCAACTAACAATGTTGGTTGCCCAACACCAGCTGGAACGCTCTGCCCTGCTTTACCGCAAACACCAATGCCCTCATCAAGCTCCATATCATTGCCTATACCCGTCACTTTGTTCATTGCCGTGGGGCCATCACCAATCAATGTGGCTCCTTTTATAGAGTCTCCTAATTTACCATCTTTGATTTTATAGGCTTCAGTGCAAGAAAAAACAAATTTGCCAGAAACGATATCGACCTGACCACCACCAAAACTTTTGGCAAAAATACCTTCTTTTACGCGTGAAAGCAGCTCTTTAGGGTCATCTTCACCACTACGCATAAAGGTATTGGTCATCCGCGGCATCGGTGCATGGGCATAAGATTGACGGCGACCATTGCCTGTTGGCTCAACGCCCATCAAACGTGCATTCATTCGATCTTGCATATAATTACGCAATATGCCGTCTTCAATCAGTATATTTTCCTGTGTCGGAGTACCTTCATCATCAATGCTAAGTGAACCACGTCGATTATTTATAGAACCATCATCAACAACGGTTACACCTTTTGCCGCCACTTGCTGACCAATTTTACCCGAAAAAGCGCTTGTTCCTTTACGGTTAAAATCACCTTCTAGACCATGACCAACTGCCTCATGCAGCAATACACCTGGCCAACCAGGGCCCAGCAACACAGTCATATCACCAGCTGGCGCTGCGACCGAGCGTAAATTTACTTGCGCTTGATCAAAAGCCATATCAATTGCACGCTCCCATTCATCACGTTCGAACAATTTGCCATAGATATAGCGCCCGCCCATGCCAAATGAACCTGCCTCACGGCGACCATTCTCTTCCATCACAATTGATACATTTAATCGAACCAAAGGACGAATATCAGTAGCAACAAATCCATCGGCTCGAACAATTTCAATGACGCTCCAGCTACCCGACAAACCAACAGAAACCTGGGCTACACGTGGATCACGCGCTCTTGCAGCTGCATCAATCTCTTCGCAAAGCTTCACTTTTTGCGCAAAAGGCACAAGTGAGAGAGGGTTATCTTCTGTATAAAGGTGACGGTTATTTTTACGCGGTGATGGAGCAGGACTTTGTTGTGCAGGATCAAGCAGGTTTAATGTTTGTGCAGCACGGTTAATCGCAGCCTCACTAATCTCATTGGCATGTGAAAAACCCGTCATTTCTCCCGATACACCGCGAAGGCCAAAACCAGAATCGGTTGAATAATCAGCCGTTTTCAAACGCCCATCATCAAAACCAAAAGATTCGGTCGCGCTATATTGCAAATAAAGCTCTCCATCATCACAATTGGACAATGCATTTTTTACAGCATGTTGAGCACTATCTGGATCTAATAAATCAGGTTGATACAAAAATGAACGGGGATCTGAAAATGTCATAAATGCAATATAGGCCGTTTATCGCCAAGCGAAAGACAGAATCAACAAAGATCGCAAAAATAATTAATCCAGCAGATATTATTCACTTCGCCTTATCAGCGATGCCACCCTTAAGAATGAACTTGCGATCACAATAACCGCATTCGACATAACCCTTTTCATCAATCTCTAGCCAGATTTTAGGGTGTCCAAGGGCCGCAGGCACATCACCGCTGCCATCGCATGATATGCGCCTATCACGAACATATATAGTTTCAGGAATATTGCTCATGCAAAGCCGTTAGCAAAGCATTTTAAAAACTGCAACTAAGCTTTCAACCTTATTGATAATTAAGTGTTATCGACCAAGTACCGCTATATGTTCCTGGTGTTTGATTAGCCCCAACCTCTAATGTAGCACCAACACCAAAGGCAAAAATACCTGTACCTGATGCAATACGAAATAACCGAGGGTTGGTATTTAATATTACGCCTCCGTTTGCCGCATTAGAGAGAACAGTAAATTCTCGCACATTCATCGGTGCACCAGGCCCAGTTAGCTGGGTTGAGTTACTGCCAACTGAGATCTCAACAATCTGGAAGAATTGGCCCTGTCCGGCAAATCCTCCAGCTTGTTGGCTACCACCCACCAATATGATACCATTAGTAGCTGTCCGGCTACCATCTGATCTCATCTCAACTTCACCTGCAACATTACTCGGTATAATTGTACCAAAGTTCAAATCATCCGTAGAGATAAATGATAAAGGCGTAACTACTGTTGCACTCGCATCACCTGTTTCTTGATCTTGAGCATTTACAGAAGTTGCCATTAGTCCAAATAATAGCGCGCCCCCTACTGCACATGATTTTGTAAAATATTTAATCATATTCATATTGTCCCACTGTCCATTCACACAGCAATACTCATAAGAGTCTAAACAAAACCTTTGGACTGTGGTTAATCAATATTAACTATTTTGATGAGAAATTTTAATAATATCCTTAAAAAACAATGCGTATTAATAATCTAAGGGAATGATGAAATATAACAAAGGCCGCAAAACCATGTCAAACTTTGTAACATCTATGGTGACGGTAAAATATTATATTAATAATTATTCTTGAGAGATTAAGGAAATCAAATCAATTATATTCAACGGTTACTTCATAGCTACCGTTATAAACACCTACCGCCTGCGTTGGTTCAATCCGCAATTGCGCACTGACAAATATTGACAGATTACCACTATTATCAATATTACGACTGACGATGCGGCCTCCGCCTCCATTAAGACGGAACCGCCTAACCAACATAGTATCGCCATTACTATTTCGGATATTAATATTTTGCGGTAATGTGACTTGTACCGAAGTAAGTGGCTCCGCGGCAATAATAAACCCAGCCCTTTGAACTGTTCCACCAACAGGAGTTGCATCTCCATTAATAATATTCAAATTATTATTATTACGCCGGATTCTTATATTGGAACGACTAGTCCCCGCAACGATACGCCCAAAGTTTAAATCATTTTGATTTGTTACCGTTAAAGGCGTTAATACGCGCGTAGAAGCAGGAAAACTCTGCTGTGCATAAGCTGCGCCAGACATCATGGCCATGCCGACAAATGACACACTTAATGCATTTTTACAAAGCGTAAAAACCCCATTCTGCGTCTTGGCATTCACATATTTATTCTGGCCCATCCAACCATTTATAAGATATAGTAATGATCAATAGAATAATATCTATGGTTACCAAAATGTTAATTTTACACCGATATAACAGGAATTAATTTCTGTTATAAACTTATTATCATTATGTCTAAGTGATTGCGGACTCATTATTGCTCGTCTAAATGCCATTACATCATGACAGAAAATGCAATATCCATTCAGAATCTATCAAAAATCTATGCAGGCGGCAAACAGGCGCTTAACGACGTTAGCTTTAATGTAGAACGCGGTAGCATATTTGGCCTGCTCGGCCCCAACGGTGCTGGCAAATCAACATTGATCAACACATTGGCGGGTATGGTCAAAAAAACCAGCGGCCAAGCCAGTATTTGGGGCTTTGATATTGACACCAACCCACGCAATGCCAAGGCCAATATCGGTATTGTGCCGCAAGAGATTATGTTTGATCCCTTTTTCACACCATTAGAAGCGCTAGAGTTACAAGCTGGTCTCTATGGTGTTCCCAAATCACAGCGCAAATCCATGGAGCTTCTCAAGGCTGTTCGCCTCGATGATAAAGCGAATGCTTATGCACGTACTCTATCGGGCGGTATGAAACGCAGACTGTTAGTTGCTAAAGCAATGGTTCATTCGCCCCCCGTCATCATTTTGGATGAACCTACAGCGGGCGTTGATATTGAATTACGTCAACAGCTTTGGGAATATGTAGTTGATCTCAACAAGCAAGGCGTAACCGTGGTTTTAACCACGCACTATTTAGAAGAAGCCGAAGAATTATGTGATCAAATTGCGATCATAAATCATGGCAAGTTAATCACCAATAAACCTACTAAAGAATTGATTAACATGGCCCGCGAGAAAATCGTACAACTTACGCTAGAGAATGAGATTAACTTAGCTCCACATAATGATGCATTTGAAAAAGTAGAGATGGTCTCAGATCGGATTTTAGAAATCACCTACAATAAAGACAAAATGAATGCAGGTGAAGTTTTAAACGCAGTGCAATCTATGGGGCTCAACATTATTGATGTCACAACCAAAGAAGCCGATTTGGAGGATGTATTTTTAAGCTTAACAAGTGATACTGCTGAATGAGCATTAACGCGCCTAATTATGATGTCATAATCATCGGCTCTGGGGCTGCAGGATTAAGTGCCGCTATTTCCTTGGCCGAAAAACATAAAGTCATTGTTCTCGCCAAAGGCTCATTAACAGGCGGATCAACTGCATGGGCACAAGGCGGCATTGCCGCGGTGTTAGATGCAGGCGATACATTTGATAATCATATCGACGATACAATGGTAGCTGGCGGTGGATTAAACCGCCGAGAAACGGTCGAATTTGTCATTGAAAATGCACCCGAGGCTATTGAACGTTTGGTCAAAATGGGTGTCCCGTTTAATAAGGATGAAGATGCACTTCACCTTACCCGCGAAGGAGGACATTCGCATCGCCGCATTGTGCATGTTGACGATGCCACAGGCTGGGCCGTGCAAGAAGCTCTCCTCAACACTGCCAAGGCACATCCCAATATCACCTTGCAGCCCCATCGCGCCGCAATTGATCTAATTACAGGTAAACATGAAGAAAAGTTTTCTGGTTCGCGCCATGTTTGGGGCGTTTATGCACTCAACCAAGAGAGCGGCGGCGTCGAAACCTATACGGCCAAAGCAACTATATTAGCCAGCGGCGGTGCAGGTCGCTGCTATCTGTTCTCCACCGCTCCGCGCGGTGCAACAGGTGACGGTATAGCAATGGCGTGGCGGGCGGGTGCACGTGTCTCCAATATGGAGATGATGCAATTTCACCCTACTTGTCTCTATAATCTTGAAGTGAAGAACTTCCTCATAACCGAGGCCGTAAGAGGTGAAGGCGGTCATCTCAAAATCCCAATGGGTTATCCAAATGGCGGCGAACGTTACATGCCAAGCTTTGACAAACGTGAAGAATTAGCCCCTCGTGATATTGTTGCTCGTGCTAATGATCATGAAATCAAACGCCTTGGTCTCGACTATATCCATCTTGATATCAGCCATAAAGACCCTGAATTTGTGCGGTCCCATTTCCCCAACATATATGAAAAGCTTATGGGCCTTGATATTGATATGACCAAAGAACCCATTCCCGTGGTCCCTGCTCAACATTATACCTGCGGCGGAGTGCTTATCGACCTCAATGGCCGTACCGATTTACCAGGGCTTTATGCCGCAGGTGAAGTATCCGAAAGCGGTCTACACGGGGCCAACCGCCTAGCATCCAACAGCTTACTCGAATGTTTCGTTTTTGGAGATGCAGCAGCCAAGGATATTATGAACCGTTGGGATGAGTTAGATAATGTTCCCAATATTCGTCAATGGGATGAAAGCCGCGTTACCGACAGCGACGAAGAAGTGATCATCAAACAAAATTGGACTGAGATACGCCGTTTCATGTGGAATTATGTTGGCATTGTCCGTACAACTAAAAGATTGCAACGTGCACAAAACCGCATCGATATGCTCAAACAAGAAATCGCAGATTATTATTCGCATTTCCGCGTCACAACAGATTTGATTGAATTACGCAATTTGCTGCAAACATCCGAACTTATCGTGCGCAGCGCACTAGAACGCAAAGAAAGCCGCGGCCTGCATTATAACACCGACTATCCGAATATGATTGAGGATGTCCGCGATACTATCTTAGTACCATGATGAAAGCCCAGCGCAATGGCCGGGCTTTTAAACATTAGAGTTCTTAATTAATCACTATTGGACTTTATCCGCCCAGACGAACCGTGACATAACGCAATTCACCACCGCGTCTACGAACACCAAGTAGCGCATTTTTACGGCCCAATTTCTTTACTTCGCTTAATTGCGCTGCCAATTCTTCGGGCGTGCTCACCGCTTTATAATTCACTGATGAAATTATATCGGCACGGCGCAAACCAGCTTGTGCAGCAGGGCCGCGGCCTGCAATATCGATAATCACGCCCCTGACTTCCTCATCAACACCCATAACACGCTTAATATCATCGCTAAATGGTATAACGCGAATGCCCAGTGCATCTCTGATCGTTTGTGCATTGTCGCCATCGCTCTCAGGCTTTTCTTCAAAGTCTTTTTCTTCATCAGGGTTAAAGTTAGACTGTGCTAATTCTTCTTCAGTAGGACGTTTGCCAACGGTAACTGTTATAGATTGCGCCTGACCTTTACGAAGCAATTCAACTGGGATTTTTGTGCCAGGTTTAATATTGGCCACGATATAGGATAGAGTTTGATCAGGGCGAACCTCTAGACCATTAATCGTGGTAATAATGTCACCAGTTTTGATACCCGCTTTATCCGCTGCATCACCATCGCGCACCACTTGCACGATCTCACCGCGATTTTTCTCTAACCCAATTGCTTCTGCTGTGGCTTCATCAACAGGGCTTATGCTTACGCCCAAATATCCACGCTCAGGACGTTGTCCTTTTTTCAGCGCGTCAATTACGGGGACGGCTTCCTCAGAAGGAATAGCGAAGTTAATACCAATATTTGCCGCAACAGGCGAGATAAGACGGTTGTTAATACCAATCACTTTGCCTTCGAGATTAAACAAAGGTCCGCCGCTATTGCCTCGATTAATTGCTGTATCGGTTTGAATGAAACGGTCATACGCACCGCCTGCACCAATATTACGCTGCAAAGCAGATACAATACCAGCCGTTACCGTACTACCAAGGCCAAGTGGATTACCAATAGCAATCACCCAATCGCCAACGCGCGAGATTGGTTTATCAGCAAGTTCAACAAAACGTAAATTTGTTGCATCAATTTTTAGCAAGGCAAGATCCGATTGCGCATCACGGCCAATAATTTCAGCATCATATTCTTTGCCATCGGCAAAAATAACCGTAATTTGGTCAACAACTTCATTATTGCGACCACCAACGATTACGTGATTATTGGTAACAATCAAACCATCAGACGAAATAACGAAACCAGAACCACCGCTTTCTTGTTCACGTGTTTGCGGAGCACTTCGGCCAAATAGAGGGTTACCGCGACCACCAATAGTGACCTCTTTCTTGGTCTTAATATTGACTACAGAAGGTTGTAATTGTTCGGTCAAATCAGCAAAACTATCAGGCGCTCCATTAGGCGCGATACCAGAATAGGTCACGGGCGATGTGTTCACCGCCTGAGCCGTTGCACTGTTACCATTGATTAAGGCAAAAGCGCTGCCCGTTAATAAAAGAGCTGCTGTAAAACTATAAGCGTAACGCACTATCTTTGTTCCTCTTCTTATTGTCGTCACCGACGATTAAATTCAAATTTTAATGCTATTCAATGTCTATATCTGTTAACAAATCTACATGTTACATATTGATATTTTGATTCTGAATGCTGATTGAACAAATATCATTTTTTAAAAACCTCATTATAACATAATATCCTAATGCTATATATTAAGCACCCAAAAATTAAGATTTGTTACCGACCATCAGCGCTTTGAAAACGGCGCAGATAATCACTATTCGGCGATAATACGAAATTGGTTTCACCTGTTCCTGCTTGAAAGGTTGTTCTGTAAGATTGCATCGCACGATAAAAGTCATAAAACTCTGGGTCTTTTCCATAACTAGCAGCATAGACGCGCGCAGCTTCGGCTTGAGCATCTGCGCGAATAATTTGCGCTTCTTTACGGCCCTCGGCTTCAATAGTTGCACGCTCTTGCTCTCTTGCGGAACGCATCCGACTATAGGCCGATTCTAATGGTGTGCCCTCTGGCAAATCAGCCCGTTTGATGCGTACATCAATGACTTCAGCGCCGTAGCGTTCCGCTTCTAAATTCAGTTGTTCGTTAATATTTGCCATAATCTGTCCACGTTCAGCGCTAAGCATAGAAGCAAAAGAGCGCTTACCCAATTCGTTACGGACTGATGATCCCAGAGTTTCACCAAGTCTGGCTACGACGGCTTGCTCGGTCCGCAAGGTTTTAAACATAGTTACAGGCTTTGTAATGCGGAAACGGGCAAAAGCATCAACTTGAACTTGTAATTGGTCAGTCGATAGCACTTCTTGCGGATTCATCTGCAAATTGAGTACCCGCTTATCAACATATTGGACCTGCTCAACAAAAGGTATTCTAAAATGGATGCCCGCATTGGTAGTGCCAAAATCCTTACCTACTTGATATTCATTCACGGTACGCTTCACTTTACCATAGCTAGTTATGATGGCCTGCTGTGTTTCAGGTACAGTATAAGCGGACATAGTAGTTAGCACGATCGCACCAATAGCTATGACACCAATTGCAATTGGGTTCTTTAAAATACTCATGATTAATTCGCCTCCGCTGCTGTATCAGGTTTCGTAGTAGTGGCTGGAGCTTTACTGGCTTCTTGAGCTGCCTTATCAACACGGCGTTTTATCTCTGGTAATGGTAAAAATGGTGTGACATTATCAGATTCCAAAATTGTCTTATCAACATTTGATAATATCTGCTCCATTGTTTGATAATAGAGACGGCGGCGTGTCACTCGCGGTGCAAGCGCATATTGCTCATATATAAGATCGAACTCTGCGGTATCACCCAGAGCTTTTTCTGTAACTTGCCGTGAATATTTACGCGCTCCATTTAATTCAGCTTCTTTATTTTGCTTCGCAGCATTGACTGCATTAAAAGCTTCACGCACCTCAAACGGAGCAGCAGCTTGCTGAATATCAATGCTTTGGACAAAGATACCGCTACTATATTCATCTAAAATTGTCTGCATCCGATCGCGCACATCAGCCTGAATAGCTGCTCGGCCTGGGCCAATAGCTTGAATCAAATCAAAATTAGCAATTGCTGCGCGCATCGCGCTCTCTGCAACTTCCGATACAGACGATTCTGGACTTTCAAGCTGAAATAAGAATAAAGTCGGATCAGCAACCTGCCAACGCACATTATAGGCCATATTAATAACATTTTGATCGCGCGTTAATATTAAATTTTCTTTATCTTCAGCATTTGGCGAACCAATTGTTATGGTGCGTACTTCATTAGTATTCACTTTTTCTACATTTTGTATTGGATAGGGCGCCGAAAAAGACACACCAGAACCAATTGTATGCGAATAGCTTCCAAATGTTGTAACCACGCCGCTTTCAGCAGGTTCCAGACGGTGGATACTGGTCCAAAAAATCCAAATAGCAAATAATGCAAGCAATGCGATAGGCCATAGCGGTTTACCATTAGGCCTTGTCGGTAATCCACCGCCAAAACCTTTACCGCCGCCACCTTTGAATAATTCTTCTAAAGATGGTTTTTTGTTTTTAGGTCGAATTTGTTCGACATTGTCGGCATCCCATGGATTGGAAGGCTTCCCATTAGAATCCCCTCCGCCATTATTAGACCCATTACCACTGTCCCAAGGACCACTCATGGCCGAAATAAGGCCTCGAAAATCAAAAATTTTATTACTCATTATTTCTATATAGTAGCGAGTGAAGAAGAAAAACAGTGTCAATCATCGGAAACTATCTCTATTTGATCGAAATGACACAAATAAATGACATAAAAGACGCATTATCAAGCGTTACAGATGGCCGGCATAGCGGTTTAAAGTTCGAAAATGGCCGAATCTCTCTCATATTAGATATTGCTGGGCTAAGTGCAGGCCTTTCGAACAAATTATTGCAAGATACTGATTCTCTATGCCGTTCTTTTGCAGGCGTTACAGATGTGCGAATCATTCAAACAGCGGAGAGATCCAAACAGAATATTATCGCCATTGCTAGCGGCAAAGGTGGCGTTGGTAAGTCTACCTTATCAGCAAATCTAGCCGTTGCGATGCAGCGCTCTGGCCGCAAAATAGGCTTGGTCGATGCCGATATATATGGTCCATCACAGCCAAGATTGCTCGATGCCGAGGGTATTAAACCCGAATCTGTCGAGAAAAAACTGATCCCTGTCGATACCAAATCAAATATTCCCTTTTTATCAATGGGCCAATTGGTAAAAGCAGGTCAAGCCATTGCATGGCGCGGCCCCATGGCAGGAAATGCGATAAGCCAATTAATCGATGCCAGATGGGATGGCATTAATGATCTGCTTATTGATTTGCCGCCTGGCACAGGTGATGTGCAACTATCAATGGTACAAAAGCATAAACCTATGGGTGCTATAATTGTCTCTACCCCTCAAGACTTAGCTCTAATCGATGCAACGCGCGCTATTAATTTCTTTGATGCAGCTAAAGTTCCTATCATAGGCCTAGTTGAGAATATGGCAGGTTACATATGCCCTCACTGTAATGAGGTAAGCGATCCATTCGGTAGCGGCGGTGCAGAAGCCGCTGCCAATCAATTAAATATCGAGTTTTTGGGACGTATTCCTTTGGATATGAGTATCAGACTATCCAGCGATGCTGGCCGTCCCCCTGCCCTAGATGATAGCATCATTGCAGAAAATTTTGCTATGATTGCAAAAAAGATTAGCACTTGGGTCGATAATCAGTAACATCAGCATTATAATGGCAAAAGAAACCTCATCGGAAATAAAAACCGACAAAAAATCAACCAGAAAAGAGCTCTCTCGCCGTTCCATATTGGTTGGCGGTGGTGCTGGGATAGGACTGATTATTGGTTGGGCGCTCTGGCCGCGCCAATATAGCATCAACCTACCAGCAGCTGAAGGGGAGCATGTTTTCAACAGCTGGATTAAAATTGCTGAAGATGGGAAAATCATCGTCGCCATCCCGCAATGCGAAATGGGTCAAGGCTGTTACAGCCTATTAGCACAAATTATCGCAGGTGAATTGGGTGCAGACTGGCGAACAATCGGTGTCCAACCTGCGCTCAGCAGCCCCATATTTAGCAACCATATTTTGGCCAAAGAATGGTCACCATCTATAATGCCAGATGGTTGGGATGTTGAAGAATTTGGTGACTTAGGCCAATGGAGCATCGAAGAAATTGCCAATCGATCAACCTTCATGATAACTGCTGGCTCCTCAACCCAACGGCAGTTTGAAGCCATAGCGCGAGAAGCAGCCGCTACGGCCCGCATGCTCTTATGCCAAGAAGCCGCAAAGAGGTGGAACATAGCATGGGAGGATTGCGAAGCTATTTCTGGCTTTATACGCTATGAAAACAAGCAATTACCATTTTCAGAATTGGCCGAAAATGCCAGCCAAAATACTATCGATGGGCCTATCGCATTACAAGCAGCAGAAAATGATTTGTTTCATGGGCAAGAATTAATGCGATTAGACTTGCCTGCTAAAGTTGATGGCAGTGCTAATTTCGCTGGTGACATTCGCCTGCCTGATATGGTCTATGCCTCTGTTCGCGCGGGACCGCATGGCGATACACGCTTAAAATCAATTAACCGAGAAGGTGCTGCCCACGTTCGTGATCTTATCGATGTCATCACCACAGATAAATGGGTAGCAGCCATTGCTAGCAATTGGTGGGCGGCTAACAAAGCCCTCGATAAATTAGCACCAACCTATGAAACACGCGGCATAGTAGCCGATAATGAAACAATCGAAGAAGCCCTAAACACTGCATTGGACAATGGCAAAGGCTGGAAGATAATCAAGAAAGGGAATATAACTGCAAGCTATGACAAATCATCTGGTACACGCATTTTAAATGGTGAGTATAGATCCAACGCCGCTGTGCATGCTCCCATTGAAACACGGACCGCAACAGCAGATTTGCGTGACGGTCGTTTACAACTTTGGATGAATAGTCAATCGCCAGAGAATGCCCGAGAAACCGCTGCAAAAGCTATTGGCATATCCATTGATGATGTCATTTTATATCCCATGTTTGGCGGTGGAAGCTTTGGCCGAAATTTAGACAATCAAATAGCCGAGCAAGCCGCTATATTAACGCAGCGCTTAAAAAGACCTGTTCAACTCGTCTGGTCACGGGCCGAAGACTTTATGCGTGATTATGTGCGTACACCATCAAAAGCACGCGTTAGCGCAGCCCTTGACATAGCAGGCCGGTTAAATGGGTTTAAAGCATCCATTGCCTTGCCGCCAACTATGCGAGAACAAATGCTGCGTCTGCGCGGTGAAGATGCGCAAAGTGCAATTGACCATAGCAGTGATATTTTTGATCCCTTAGCAACCGAAGGGTTTTCACCACCATATTCTATCCCCAACATAAGTATCAACCAATATCCAGCAAAAATTAATATTCCAACAGGAAGGTGGCGCGGCAATGGTCATGTCTTTTCTTGTTTTTGCATCGAATCCTTCATTGATGAATTGGCCTATGCAGCCAGTATCGAACCTCTATCATATCGCATGCAAATGCTCATAAACCAAACACGCCTTGCGCGCTGTCTTAGCAATGTTGCGAATATGGCAGGGTGGGACGGCGGAAGAGATGGAAGCGGTAAAGGTCTTGCGTGCCATTCCATGCGAGGTAGCCATATAGCCACAATCGCCGAAGCTGAAAATAGCGAAAAAGGCATCAGGGTTAAACGGATATCTGCTTTTGTTGACTGCGGGCGCATTGCCAACCCTGCAACGGCAAGAACGCAGATTGAAGGCGGTATAATATTTGGCCTTGCCCAAGCAGTTGGGTCTTCCACCGATTATCGCGGAGCTTTACCAACGGTTCGACGACTAAGAGATATTAATCTGCCTATTTTGGCAGACGCACCAGAGATTCAAATCGAATTTATGCGTAGCCAAGAAGAAAGCGGCGGCATTGGGGAATTAGGCGTTCCTACTGTCGCACCCGCCATTGGCAATGCTTTATTTTCTGCGACAAATGTTCGATTACGCGAATTGCCATTACTATCCCGCGGTTTATAGATATCAAAAATTATAACTTCATATTAGGTAAAGACATGCCCCATATTCCTGCTGACCACCCTCCCATACAGACGCCTAAAGTTGGCGTATTACTCATCAATCTTGGCACGCCCGATGCCCCAACACCGAAGGCTGTAAAACGCTATTTAAAAGAATTTTTATCTGACCAACGTGTGGTCGAATTGCCTAAAATCCTATGGCAGCCTATTTTGCGCGGTATCATCCTCAACACTCGCCCAAAAAAATCTGCCAAAGCCTACAGCAAGGTTTGGACTGAGGATGGTTCTCCCTTAGCATTTCATACCAAAGCACAGGCCGAGATTCTAAATAATCGCTTTGGCGATAATGTGATGGTTGATTATGCCATGCGCTATGGTAACCCCTCAATTGAATCGCAAATTACCAAGCTTAAAGAAGCAGGGTGCACACGTATATTCTTTGCGCCTATGTATCCACAATATAGTGGTGCCACCACCGCCACAGTTCATGACAAAGCCTATGAAATATTCTCTGACATGCGCTGGCAACCTGCTGTGCGCACATTACCGCCTTATTATGACGATCCGCTACATATTGAAGCACTCAAACAATCGGTTGAAGCAGGTTTAGCAAAACTTGATTTTGAACCTGATGCCATAATGATTAGCTTTCACGGTATGCCAGAAAGCACTCTTCACAAAGGCGATCCTTATCATTGCCATTGCCAAAAGACGGCACGTTTATTGGCAGAAGCATTGGGCCGTCCATTGACCATTTCATTTCAATCACGCTTTGGCAAAGCCAAATGGTTAGAACCTGCAACCGACACCACGCTTGAACGACTAGCCCGCGAAGGCAAGAGCAATATCGCCATTTTTGCACCTGGATTTGCGGTCGATTGCGTTGAGACACTCGAAGAGTTATGCATCGAGGGCAAAGAAATTTTCATGGAAGCGGGCGGCAAAAGATTTGCCTATATCTCTTGTCTTAATACCGACGATATTGGCATGGATATGCTAGAAAAATTATTGCAACGAGAGCTTTCAGGTTGGATTTGACGTTAGACAAATAATATAATCTCATATGGTCTATATTTACGTCTACGGTAACTTGCGATTTGATATATTTCACGCAATATAAATTAAAACTCAAAAATTAGGAGATATTGTGTGACAAAAACAGCTATTGTAACTGGCGGAACCAGAGGTATTGGCGAGGCCATTTCCCAAATATTACAAGAAAGTGGATTTACCGTTGCAGCCACCTATGCTGGTGATGATAGCAAGGCCCGATCATTCTCTGATAAAACTGGTATTGCAACCTATAAATGGGATGTGGGTGACCATGATGCTTGCATTGAGGGTTGTGAAAAAGTAGCGAAAGACCTTGGCCCTATCGGTGTACTTATCAATAATGCTGGCATTACACGCGATAATGTTATGAAGAAAATGAGCTTTGATGATTGGAATGAAGTGATCCGTGTTAATTTGGGCGGCTGTTTCAACATGGCAAAGGCCTGCTTTCCTTCTATGTGCGAACAAAGCTGGGGGCGAATTGTTAATATTGGCTCGATTAACGGACAAGGTGGTCAATATGGACAAGTCAATTATGCAGCCGCTAAATCTGGAATTAATGGTTTCACTAAAGCCTTAGCACAAGAAGGTGCCAAAAAAGGCGTCACCGTAAATGCACTCGCGCCAGGTTATATAGACACAGAAATGGTGGCTGCTCTCCCCGAGCAAGTATTGGAAAAAATTATCGCAAAGATCCCATTGGGCCGATTGGGTCAAGCACATGAAATTGCTCGAGGTGTGAAATTTTTATGTTCCGATGATGCTGCATTTGTTACAGGTTCGACCATTTCTATGAATGGCGGTCAACATATGTATTAGAATAACCATAGCTATAGCTCTGATTAATAAATGATTTTATAGTATGATACAATTAGGTCCATTGCGGTATTAATTTTACTTGCATTCAACCACTATCCACCATAGCATCTATGTGATTTCCAGATAGTAATTGCTAACTGCAATTTATGTTTATGGAGGATAAAATGGGGCAAGCCGTCAAGGCGCGAAAAGCGGTTACGCAGCGCCGACCCAAAAATATAAAACGCAATTCAGCGCATAAAAACGCACGCAAAGCTGAAGCACAAAAAAATATAACAAAGCGCAACAAAAGTAAAAGTGGTAAACCACCTGACAATAAATCATCCGAGATGATGATTGAAGATCACCCTATAGCCCCAAAAAAACGCTCTAAGAAATCACGTAAAAAAACGACCCTAAACAAACAACCAAAAAACAAAACAACGCATATAAAAAACAAGAAGAATGTTGAACTGCAAACACCAAAAATAGATTTCATCATGGAGCACCGCGCAGATAATATTTTATATTATACGCAGAGTTGCGAGGACTTCTCACTATTCGGTAATGATAAGCATGATAAATCTGAAACCCCAATAATCGCCAAATCCTTTGCACCATTACCTGCCGTTCGCGAACCTTTAAGCGAATATATTATACTGCAAAAGAAACGCAAAATACAGCAATCTCATATTGATCATAAAGAGCCGCCTCATATAAAGAACCATAATGCTGCCATTCACATTGAGGATATTAGCGATCCAAGCAAGCCCTTACCCCGTTCAGCATCTCTTACGGTTAGCAATTCAGGTCCGCTACATATATTGGCTTATTGGCTCAAAACATCACGCTATAAGATACTCAATATCTTCAAACGTGAAGGAAAAGAAGCCGTTAAGAAACGCAGCAAAGCAGACATATTGAATGAACTCGCTGGATTACGCGCAGAGAATGCTATGCTTAGGAAGAAATTAAACAAAAAACAAATGCCCTTTGGCCGCAAAAAATTTGATGTGCAATAATCAGGCTTGCGCATTGATATAGTTATGCGATTATAGGCAGATGGACCGAGAGATTTACCATCCGCCCGTGAAACGCTCTATAACCATTAATGGCCATCAAACTTCTATCAGCCTAGAACCCCTTTTTTGGGATATGCTCAAAAGTGCAGCCATAAAACATGAGATAGCAATTAATACTCTGGTCGCCGAGATAGATATGCAACGCATCCAAAGCCCCACCCCGCCTGGTCTTGCTAGTGCCATCAGGATTTGGTTGGTTAAAGAGGCTTAATCCGCGCCAACCCGTTCAATATCCGCACCAACAAGCTGTAATTTCTCTTCGAGGCGCTCATAACCGCGATCTAGATGATAGAGCCTGCTCACTTCGGTTTCTCCTTCCGCCACCAAACCAGCAATAACAAGGCTCATCGATGCGCGCAAATCGGTCGCCATAACGGGCGCACCCGTTAATTTTTCAACGCCGCGCACAATAGCAGTGCGGCCTTTTGTCTCAATATCAGCACCCATACGGTTCAATTCTGATACGTGCATATAACGGTTCTCAAAAATTGTCTCAGTAAGCACGCTTGCACCATCCGCCATACATAGCATCGCCATAAATTGCGCTTGCATATCAGTTGCAAAACCCGGGTAAGGCGCAGTTTCTAATGTTAAAGCTTGCAATTTACCATTGGCTGTTACGCGAATACCATCAGAGCTATCATCTACCATAACGCCCGCCGCTCGCAGCGCATCAACGGTGGCATCCATTTCGTTCATTTTTGCGCCGATTAGCTCAACATCACCACCCGTCATCGCCGCCGCGCAAGCATAGCTGCCCGCTTCGATACGATCTGACATCACGCGGTATGTTGCACCATGCAAACGATCTTTGCCTTGGATAGTCAAATGAGATGTCCCAATTCCATTGATAGAGGCACCCATAGCAACCAATAAATTACACAGATCAACAATCTCAGGCTCACGCGCTGCATTTTTAATTTCGCTCGTTCCACTGGCAAGTACAGCAGCCATCACGACATTTTCGGTTGCACCTACGGATACGACAGGAAATGTATATGTACCGCCTATAAGGCGACCTTTTGGCGCAACTGCCTTAACATAACCCGCAGCCATTTCAATTTCGGCGCCAATTGCTTCTAATGCTCTTAAATGCAAATCAATTGGGCGGTTACCGATAGCGCACCCACCCGGCAAGCTGACCGTTGCTTCACCAGCGCGGGCCAGCATGGGGCCAAGCACCAAAATTGATGCCCGCATTTTTCGGACCAATTCATAAGGAGCAACGGTTGATGTCAACCGCGTTGCCGACAAAGTCATCACGCGGCCAAAATCTTCAGGGCGCGATCCTGCAATCATAGTGGAGATACCAAATTGATTGAGCAAATGTTGAAACCCATCAATATCCGCAAGCCGCGGTAAATTGCGCAAGGTAAGCGGCTCATCAGTGAGTAGCGCACAAGGCAATAATGTTAGCGCACTGTTCTTTGCGCCAGAGATGGGAATTTTACCTTTTAAGGGCTTACCGCCGCGTACGAGAATCTTATCCATCGAAACTGTTTAGCGGCATTTTTATTTCAAGCAAGCAACTGTTCAAATTGCTTGCCCATACTCGTGTAAAGAAGCGTAAAGATTATACGTTATTTAAGCCTTTTCGAGCGTACATTGCAAAGGGTGATCATTTTTTCGGGCAAAATCCATAACCTGCGTTACTTTTGTCTCGGCCACTTCATAGGTAAATATGCCGCAGACACCGAAGCCTTTTTGGTGCACGTGCAGCATCACGCGGGTCGCTTCATCGGTGTCCATTTGAAAGAAAGAGCGCAAAACATGCACAACAAATTCCATTGGTGTATAATCATCATTAAGCAATAAAACCTTATATTGCTTAGGCTTAGCTGTCTTGGGCTTGGTACGCGTTACTACACCCGTATCGGGATCATCTTCATCATTCATGTGTACCGGTAAATTGCCGCCATTATCTCTGCTCGCAGCAATAGACAGGTCATAGATAGATAATAGTGATAGATTTTCTTGATTCATTCGCATGTGATTGAAATAGGGCAAGATAGGGGATGGCTGCAAGAGGAGATATGCAGTTTCACAAAAAAAGCCGCCTCCCGAAGGAGACGGCTAATTATCACTATCATGCTCTAACTATAACCTAAGAGAGAAAAAGAGGAGAGGGGGTTAAGGTTAGAAATAGCGAAAAAAGTTAGGCAGCTTTTTTGAAAAAGTCAGCTGCTACTGCCATACGATTGGACAATGGTTGGAAAACATCACTTGCCAATTTGATCATATCTTCTGTATTTTTTGAACCTTGTGACACAAGTGTGTCAAAACCTTTGCGTGCGATTTCAGTTTGAACTTGCACAAATTCGGTTGGACTTTTCACGGCAGTTAATGATTTAACGGCTTCTTGCGCATCGTTAAAATTTGATTTTGCATAAGCTAGATTATCTTTGGCCAATTCTTGTGTGCCCTTCGCGGCAATTTTGCCGCTTTCGGTTACTGCACTAATATTTTCCTTTGCGAAGGTACCAGTTTCTGCAAAAAGCTCACGGCCTTTTTCGGCAGCCACAGTTGCTTTTTCACGCATATCAGAAAAAAAGCTATTGGCGGTTTCTACTGTTTCTTTTGCTTTTTTATCACTTGCTTTGGTCATTTTT
This sequence comes from uncultured Sphingorhabdus sp., assembly GCA_947501885.1. Lineage (GTDB taxonomy): Bacteria > Pseudomonadota > Alphaproteobacteria > Sphingomonadales > Sphingomonadaceae > Sphingorhabdus_B. Next base: position 1,019,925 of record CANMXN010000001.1, read on the forward strand.
ATTACTCCATTTTTTGGGGCAGCCGTATTAATGGCCGTTTCATTATTAACTTCGACAATATTTGTAACAAGCTTCTCTGTTTCTTTTACAGACTTGCTTTTTGCCTTTGCAGCACTTTTACGAACAGCAGCTTTGGAAGCGGTAGTATTTTTCTTTACCGTCTTTGCACCATTATTTTTTGCCGTTGCCATTGTTACGTCTCCATCATTATGTTGCAGTGCAATATATGGATAGAAAATTAAATTGTCAATAGTTTTTTGTGCGCCGCACAAAAAATTATATAATTTTTTAAATTATTGGTTCATTTGAATAAAAATTATTTTCAATAATAATTACAGAAATAATAAATGATTATTTATCGCATTCGCACATAACGTCCAGGCGCATCCTCAATTGCATCTAATATCCCCTCTCCTGGGATATAAGCCCCTACAGCTGGCACAGTCTTTGGATCTTGCTTACGCAGCCATTGCAACCAATCTGGCCACCAACTGCCTTTGGTTTCTTGAGCACCTGCGATAAAATCATCCAATGTGTTTAAATCTTCATCATCATTGCGCCAATATTGGTATTTCTGCGCATTAGGATGATTAACAACCCCTGCGATATGACCAGACCCCGCAAGAGTAAAACGCACAGGTCCAGACAAATGATCGCGCAACTTCCATACGCTTTTGGCTGGGGCGATATGATCTTCGATACCAGCCTGAATATAGGTTGGGGTTTTGATCAACTTTAAATTGATTGGAGTGCCGTCTATAGATAGTCGCCCTGCCTCAACTAGCAAATTATCACGATAGAGATCATTGATATAACTTTTGTGCCATGCTGCAGGCAAATTCGTCGTATCACCATTCCAATGTAATAGATCAAAAGCGGGGTAATCATTGCCCAGCAGATAATTATTGACCACATAATTCCAGATCAAGTCTTTACTGCGCAACATGTTGAAGGTCGCAGCCATCACGCGCCCATCGAGATAACCTTTGCTTGATAGGGCTTCAAGTAATTTCACATGCACATCATCTGTAAATGCTTTCAAATCACCCGCATCTTCAAAGTCGACTTGTGTTGTGAAAAATGTTGCGCTTTTAACTTTATCTTGCTCGCCGCGCGCATGCATAAGAGCAAGAGCCGTATTTAATGTTGTGCCTGCCACGCAATAGCCAATGGTATGAACATAATCGACTTTCAAGGCGTCTTTGATGGTATCGATAGCATCAATTTCAGCCTTCACATAATCATCCCAAATAATATCAGCCATGCTTTCATCTGCTGATCTCCATGAAACCATAAAAACAGATATACCTTGTTCCAACGCCCATTTTACAAAGCTTTTCTCAGCATTGAGGTCCAATATATAATAGCGATTAATCCATGGCGGGAAAATAACCAAAGGTGTCTCTAATACATCTTTCGTGAGCGGATTATATTGGATCAGCTGATAGAGATCAGTCTCATGCACAACTTTACCTGGCGTTGTCGCTATATTCACGCCTAGCTCAAACGCATTAGGGTCGGTATGAGTCAATTGCCTCTTACGCAAATCTCGCGCTATATTTTCAAAACCCTTTTGGATAGAGGCCCCCTTGGTTTCTACTGCTTTTTCAAAAACCTCAGGATTGGTTAGCACAAAATTGCTCGGGGCTATCGCATCAAATATCTGTTTAAATTGAAATTTTAATTTCTCTTTTTCGCGTACCTCAATATTATCTTGCTGTTCAATCCATTGGTGCAGTTGATCATTCACAAAATAATAGCTTTGCCGCAAAGAAGCGTAATAGGGATTATCTGCCCAAGCATCATGTGTAAATCTTTTATCACGCCTTGGCCGCGCAGCTGCTTCCCATTGTTGAGCGCCTTGCGCCGCTATATCTGACCATATCTTCCAGAGGTTTTCAGTATCATTTTCACCAGTTTTGCCTTTTTCACCGGCTTTGCCTTGAGCCATCATTCCCAATATATTCTCAGGTTCGAATATATTGGCATTAGAGTCGGTATCATCAGGCATATTTGATATAATTTTATCCATAAATTGGGTCTGCAGATTCGTCATCTCTTGCATATATTGATTGATATTATCAAAAATATCTGTGCTCCAAAATGGACCACTTTTACCTGCACTGTCATTTGTCATAATCAAAGTCTCCCAATCATATTTTTGACAGAATATAACTGCACTTTTTACAATCTATACTATAAGGATAGGCGCTGTACAAATATTCAGCAAATCAATATTTCTATCTCATAACACGAAAGTTATGGACATTCGCACCGTAAATAATCATGAAGCTAGATGACAATATTAATTTATATTATTAAATCAATTAAATTGCTAATTTTGTTATATTAAAAGATTGCTAGACAAATATATGCCTAAATTATCTCAAGACTTTTATCGCATTCGCCGCCTTCCGCCATATGTATTCGCTGAAGTGAATGCCATGAAAGCAGAAGCGCGCGGACGCGGCGAAGATATTATTGATCTGGGCATGGGCAACCCTGATGGCGCACCCGCGCAACATGTTATCGACAAATTATCCGAAACAGCCAACAACCCTAATGCACACCGTTATAGCGCATCAAAAGGCATTAAAGGTCTACGCAATGCGCAAGCGGCCTATTATAAACGCCGTTTCAATGTTGATCTTGATGCTGATAAGGAAGTTATCGTCACATTAGGCTCAAAAGAAGGCCTTGCCAATTTAGCTCAAGCCATAACCGCGCCAGGTGATGTGGTTTTAGCACCTAACCCCAGCTACCCAATACATACATTTGGTTTTATAATCGCAGGCGCTGCTATTCGCTCGATTCCAGCAGCTCCTGGTCCCGATTTCTTCACGCGACTTGAATATGCTATGTCTTATTCGGTTCCCAAACCATCAGTGCTAGTAATGGGCTATCCATCTAACCCTACAGCCTATGTAGCCGATTTAGATTTCTACCAGAAAGTGGTTGATTTTGCCCGCGAGCATGACTTGTGGGTGATTAGCGATTTGGCCTATGCCGAAATATATTATGGTGATGAACCCACCCCATCAATCTTACAGGTTGAAGGGGCAAAAGATGTAGCAATTGAATTCACCTCAATGTCCAAGACATACAGCATGCCTGGATGGCGGATGGGTTTTGCCGTTGGTAATCAAGATCTTGTGAGCGCCCTCACCCGCGTTAAATCTTATTTAGACTATGGCGCCTTCACACCTATACAAGTGGCGGCAACCGCAGCGCTCAATGGTCCGCAAGATATTATTACTGAAAACCGTGCACTTTATAAAAAACGCCGTGATGTCATGGTCGATAGTTTTGGCCGCGCAGGATGGGATATTCCATCACCAGCGGCGAGCATGTTCGCTTGGGCGCCCATACCTGAACAGTTTAAAGAAATTGGTGCCATGGAGTTTTCCAAACGCCTAATCGCAGAAGCAGGCGTAGCCGTTGCACCTGGCGTAGGTTTTGGTGATGAAGGTGAAGGCTATGTAAGGCTTGCTCTGGTCGAGAATGAACAACGCATTCGACAAGCGGCCCGCAGCATCAAAAAATTTCTAAACCAAGGATAAGTGACAACTCCATATCGGACTTAGATAATATTTAAAAGCAAGCAAATAAACGGCAACCCTTAACATTAAGGAGATGTCAATGCGCAAAATATTGGTTGGCTGGTTATCATTTTCACAAAATTTTGTCGAAAACTATATCCATAAACTGCCCATATTCGGTTGTGATACGATATGTTTAACAGATAGCAGCAAGCAGCAGCTTAATTGTATTATATTGCATAGTGATCAGATCAATAAAATTAAAAATAAAATCTTATTAGAATTTAGAAAAACACATCCTAATACTCCCGCGATCATTATGAGTAACGCAGCCAGTATAGGGCGAGCCGAGATGATAAAACAAGGTATTGATGATGCCGTATCATCCAATATCCATATCAATGAATTATACGAACGTATCGTTAGCTTACATCATCGCTATAACAATAACAAATATCTAAACCCAATTGGGCCATATGTCATTAATTACTTGGAACGAATTATTTCATTTAAAGATACTGAAGTTCCATTGAAACCACGTGAATTTCTACTGTTCGATTATTTGCTAAAACAATCACCGCACATCATATCAAGAAGCGAACTTTTATCACAATTGTGGAAGCTTCGACACGAACCAGGAACCAACAGCGTTGAAGTGCATATATGGAGACTGCGTCAGACATTAAAGGAATATATTCCATATGCACCAACAGTAAGAACAATCAGAGGGAAAGGATATACAATTTCCATAGAAAATCGAGCAGAACAAACAATGAGTACTGCTATGGTTTGACATCCCAAAACCACTCGTCCAACGTCTGTATAAAGATAAATGGAGGATGTTTTGATTGATTTATATTATGCGCCAACGCCCAATGGTTGGAAGGCTTCAATATTATTGGAAGAATGTGAAATAGACTATAATGTTCGTCCTGTGAATATTATGGATGGTGATCAGCATAAACCAGATTTTTTAGCGATTAGTCCCAATAACCGTATACCTGCTATTGTTGATAATGCGCCAACCGATGGCGGCGAGCCATTGGCGATATTTGAAACAGGCGCAATCATGCAATATATTGCCGAAAAGACAGGCAGGTTTTTACCGCAAGACCCTCGCAGAAAAGTAGGTGTGATGAAATGGGTGATGTGGCAAATGGGCGGTTTTGGCCCTATGCTCGGGCAGCACGGTCACTTCAAATTTTATGCACCCGATACAATAGAATATGCCATCAACCGATACCGCGATGAAACATTGCGGCTTTACCGTGTTTTAGACAAACAATTAGAACATAATAAATATGTAGCAGGCAATGATTACAGCATTGCTGACATGGCTATCTTTCCCTGGTTTCGTACCTATAAACGTCAAGAAATTGACCTAGAAGATTTCCCCCATGCACGGCGCTGGTATGATCTATTAAAAGAACGCCCTGCCCTTCGACGTGGTTTAAATGTAGGGAAAGAAGGCATGGACAAAAACCCGCAAGATAGCGCCAATGCTCGTGAAAAATTATTTGGCATTAAAGAAAAATAGGGCAATTTATATGACAAAAAATATAGAGTTTTTCTTTGACCTCTCTAGCCCTTGGACCTGTCTTGCTTTTCATAACATTCAGCCCATAATAGCCGAAACCAATACACATATCATCTGGCGACCTTTTTTAGTAGGAGGTGTTTTTAACGCGGTTAATCAGAGCGTTTATGCTGGCCGCGAAGACCCTAGCAACCCCAAAATGCGCTTCTTTCTAAAAAGCCTGCGAGATTGGGCGCAATGGAGCAATGTGGACATGAACTTTCCATCCGTTCACCATCCCATAAAATCAGTATATGCTATGCGGGCTTGCTGTGCCTTAGAAGATGATCAAGAGGCTTTATTTGCCTTTGCTAAGGCTGCTTTTGATGCTTATTTCCGCGATCAGAAGAACCTAGATGATCCCGCCATATTAGGGCAAATAGCAAAAGATATTGGTCTTGATAGTAATACACTCATGGCGAAATCACAAAATGATACGGTAAAAGCAAAATTGCGCAGCAATACCGAAGAAGCCATAAAACGCGGAAGTTTTGGTTCTCCCACGATATTTGTCGATAATGGTGATATGTATTTTGGAAATGATCAGTTGCCGCTTGTTAAACGAGCGATTAAACAGGACTGAAGAATCTTCAAAGGAGAATGAAATGAGCGATCGCGTTAGCATTACAATCGAAAACCATATCGCCGATGTCCGCCTCACACGGCCCGACAAAATGAATGCGCTCGACCCTGCCATGTTTCAAGCCATCATCGCAGCGGGGCAAGAGATTGCAGAAACAAGCAGCATTCGCGCCGTTGTCTTATCAGGCGAAGGGCGCAGCTTTTGTGCTGGCCTCGACATGGCAAGCATGGCTAACAGCGGTAATAACGCTAGCGGCGGCGATGCCAAATCTTTGACAGACCGCACCCATGGCAATGCTAATGATTTCCAATATGTTTGTATGCTCTGGCGCAAACTTCCCATGCCCGTCATTGCTGCTATTCATGGCGTATGCTTTGGCGGCGGCCTACAAATTGCCAGCGGAGCAGATATACGCATAGCCACGCCCGATGCGCGTATGTCCATCATGGAGATGAAATGGGGACTTATCCCCGATATGGGCGGTTTTCCGATATGGCGCGGCAATGTGCGTGATGATGTGTTGCGCGAACTTACCTATACCAACCGTGAATTTTCTGGTGAAGAAGCGTTGTCATTAGGCTTTACCACCTATGTTGATAGCGATCCCCATGCTCGCGCTATGGCAATCGCGGCCGACATTGCTAATCGCAACCCTGATGCGATACGCGAAGCAAAATCACTCATCAATGCCCTGCCCGATATGGATGAAGATGCCATCTTAATGGCGGAAAGTGTGGGCCAAGATAAAGTGATGCGTAAACCCAATCAAATCGAAGCCGTGATGTCACAAATGCAAAAACGCACTGCTAATTTTATCGATTAAACAATATTCTACCGAGATTGATATCAAACGACATGTTCATTATTATCATAATGGGGCATATTCAACGTTCAAGTTGACTTTATACTGTAAATCAAACTAAGCTATGGAATAATCAGATTTTTGGGAGGAAATAATGTATAAATCTACCTATTGTGCCGCGGTATTATTAGCAACATCAATGCTAATGTCTGCACCGGCCCTTGCGCAATCATCAGGCAGAAATGCGCAACAAGATTTACAACAGCAAATCCCTCAATGTACCAAGAGTTTGGGCACTATCGCCATTTCTGAACCAGAAAACCGCTGGTGGAATCGTTATAAGCTTAGTTCTCCTGAAAAGTTTATCAAAATAGTTGTCGCGCGTTCAGGCTGTTTTAATTTGGTCGACCGTGGCCGCGGATTAGATGGTCGAAATTTAGAACGTGATTTGGCGGATTCTGGAGAATTACAAGCAGGCTCAAATGTTGGCGCTGGGCAAGTGAAAACCGCTGATTATTATTTAGTTCCAGATCTGATTAATGGGAACCAAAATTCTGGTGGCAGAGGTGTCGGCGGTGCTGTCGGTGGTCTTCTCGGCAGAAGCGTTGGCGGCCTTTTTGGAAAAGTGAAAGTAAATAAAAAAGAGGCCAATGTGACACTCTCATTGGTCAATACACGAACTACCGAGGTTTCCGCTCTATCGGAAGGCTATTACCGAAAATCAGACCTCTCTATTCGCGGCGGTGGCCGTGGCTGGACGCGTGGGTTTGCTGGTGCTTTCAGCGGCAGTGGTTATGAAAATACCAAAATCGGCCAAGTCATTGTTCTAGCTTATATAGAAGCATATTCCGACTTGGTGACACGCTTAGGCGGTTTACCTGCAAACGCGGGAGCTGCTGCACCGCAAACAGAAAGCGACCCAACATTCGCACCAGGCGGCGTCACTGCCAATTCCTATTCTAGGATACAAAATGGCATGCCATTAGGTGATGTCATTAATATCATTGGTAGCGGTGGTGATCGACAATCTTCTGCGGGCGGTATTGAAACCTATAAATGGTCTAAAGATGGCTATTCCATTATCGGCGTATTTCAAAATGGCCGATTAATTGGAAAAAGTAACGGTATATAACCATAATTGACGTGGTTCGGTATCAATCCCGAACCACCGATAAGCGCTCAAATTCTGTTCGCAATTCATCGCTAATTGGCGTTGAACCATTTTTATCAGTAAGCACAATGGTGGTCATGCAAATCGCCTTGCATTCATCATTTTGAAACGCAGCCGATGCAATATCCCAGCTACTGTTTCCAATGCGTGATATACCGCTGGCTATGTAAATATGCTCGGGGAAATGCGCTTCAGCTAGATAATTAAGCTCAACACGCGCAATCAGCCAGCGCTGACCTTCGGTACGGCGCGTTACTTCGATGCTATGATTAAACATACCGCGCCCATGTTCAAACAGCCCCGCCATAGCAACATTGTTAATATGACCTAGTAAATCAACATCGGCAAAGCGTGTTTCGGTGCGATGACTAAAAGGATAGCTTTCAGGCTTTATCTGCCAGCTTTCAGGACGTGTCATATTATACTTTCTAATTTATTTGATACGATTGGCAGGAACAATAAATTCAAGTCGCAGACCACTAGGCTCCCTAATTATCATATGGGTGGTTGGGCCCTTCCCTAAAAACTCAGGGGCAAATTCAATAATAACATCATCATGTTCTTTAAATTTTTCATACAGCGCATTGAGCGCTTCTAAATCACGCACCGTAATCGCCATATGATGCAATCCGACATTATTTTTGCGATCAAATGCAATAGCATTATTAGGATCAGTCACTTGCCATAAAGTCACAAATATACTGCCATTGGTGACAAATTTTGCAGGATAATCAGGCCGTCCACCAGCAGAAGACCAACCAAGCGTTTCCACAAAGAAAGCAGTGGTGGCATCTAATTTGCTCACAGCAAAACCAATATGATTAACACCCAATGTTTCCGCTTCCTCAGGAATTTCTTGCGATGTGTCTTCGGCATGAGCAGACGTCATCATCACAGCAAAGGCCAGTGATAGGCACATTATGTATTTTGTCACGGCAAAGTCTCCCTAATAGGATGAGGAATCGTGATGATAAAAAACCATCCCAATATAAAATCAGAATGGTCTTTATAACGATAAAACTTATTTTTTAAAGCGTGCGCCCAATCAATTCTTTCATAATCTCATTAGTGCCGCCAAATATTCGCGTAACGCGCGCACCGCGCCATTGTTTCGCAATACTATATTCATTCATATAGCCTGCACCGCCATGAAGCTGTAGACATTTGTCCATAACTTCCCACTGTAAATCCGTATGCCATAATTTTGCCGCAGCACCCTCTTCTGCGGTCAACTCTTTTTTGTTATGGCGAACCAATGCCCAATCAAGATGAGCCCAGCCGACTTGTAATTTGGCTTTCAAATCAGCCAATACAAAACGGGTGTTCTGAAAATCTATAACCGGTTTACCAAAGGCTTTACGATCACGAACAAATTCAACGGTATCATCAAATGCTTTTTGCGCTGATGCCTGCGCACTCACAGCAATAGAAAGGCGTTCTTGCGGTAGTTCGCTCATCAGATAGATAAAGCCTTTACCTTCTTCGCCCAGACAATTGGTCATAGGAACGCGCACGTCATTAAAAAATAATTCCGACGTATCCGCGCTATCCATTCCGATTTTATCAAGATTACGGCCGCGTTCAAACCCTTCGGTATCGGCTTCGACCAATATGATAGAAACGCCTTTCCAAGCTGGATCCGCATCTGGGTCTGTTTTGGCACACACCAATATTAGATCAGCATTCTGACCATTTGTGATATAGGTTTTTGATCCATTGATAACATAATGATTGCCATCTTTTTTCGCAGAGGTTTTAATACCCTGCAAATCACTACCAACGCCCGGTTCGGTCATTGCAATAGCCGTAATCGTCTCACCCGATACAAGGCGCGGCAACCATTTTTTCTTTTGTTCTTCGCTGCCATAAGAGATGATATAATTTACAACAATATCGGATTGAAGCGAAAAACCTAGTGCAGCACCCGCACCATATGCGACCTCTTCATCAACAATCGCATTATAACCAAAATCAAGGCCTAACCCTCCATATTCCTCTGGAACTGTGGGGCATAACATCCCAAGCTCACCGGCTTTTGGCCATATATCTTTGGGAATGATTTTATCTTTATCCCACTGCTCTGCATTGGGAGCGACTTCTTTTTGCAAAAATTGGCGTACGGTCTGGCGAAAGGCTTCTTGATCTTCATCATAAGCGCTGCGCGGGATGGTATCTAATGACATGTCATGCTCCTCAATATAGCTATTATTTCATTACACCATGACAGCTTCTTAATACTCAGGTCAAGAAAATTTAATCGATTGATTAAAAATATCTATATCCATACCACCATCGCTTATCTATAGGATTGACAAGTTCGTTCATCACAGCGACAGATGAAAACGATATAGAGACATTAGATTTGATTTGGAGTATATATTTAAAATGCGTCTAGTAAAAATATTTGCACTATTGGCCAGCTTTATCGCCTCATTAAACATGCTCAGTTTCGCACAAGAAACAGATACAGCAGAAGCGCCTGTTCCATTTGACATCAATGATCCAGAAAATCATTTGGTACTCGACCTCTCAACAGGGGGGCGCGTTACTATAGTTTTATTTCCACATATTGCACCAAAACATGTCGAACGTATCAAAACATTAACACGCCAAGGCTTTTATGACGGTATCACTTTTCACCGCGTAATTGATGGTTTTATGGCACAAACGGGTGACCCTCTAGGTACGGGTGCGGGGGGGTCTGACCTACCTAATCTAGAAGCTGAATTTACGCGCCATGTCCATGTCCGTGGAACCGTATCTATGGCACGAACAGCTAGTGATGAAAATTCGGGCAACAGCCAATTCTTCATTGTTTTTCAACCTCGTTTTTCACTAGACAATAATTATTCCTTATTTGGCCGTGTGAAATCTGGCATGCAATATGTTGATGCAATCCAGCGCGGCGAACCGCCAAGCAATCCTGATCGTATCATACAAGCATCAATTGCATCGGATAATAAGGCTCCACCTGTGACAGTGCCTGCGCCAACAGATAATAGTTTACCTGAAGGTGAAGAAGAAGTTTCCATCACCAATTAAAGCTATTCGATAGCAAATATAAGGAAATGATATGGCGCGAGCGTAATATTTCGGGCGCTTATCATCTTGCACTGGGAAGCAACTATCCCTAATGCGCACCCATGCTTACCAATGATTTTGACTTTAATCTACCATCGGAAAATATAGCTCTACGCCCTGCATCTCCTAGGCACAGTGCAAAGCTATTATATGGGCAATCCGGCAATATAACTGATCATCAGGTTATTGATCTACCTCAATTATTACGGCCCAATGATTTACTCATCTTCAATGATACCCGCGTTATCCCTGCACAATTATCAGGTATCAAATATAGTGGGGAAGCAAGATTTGGTGCAACACTACATAAGCGTATTGATTTGCGGCGCTGGCAGGCCTTCATCAAAAATGCCAAACGACTAAAGGTCGGTGACAAAATTGATTTTGGTCATGATGTGATCGCCAGTGCACAGGCGCGTCACGAAGATGGTAGTTTCACATTAGAGTTTCTTGGCGAGGAGCCCATAGAAATTTTGTTGCACCGCGCAGGCACAATGCCGCTACCACCTTATATCGCCAATAAGCGGGCTGTTGATGATCGAGATTATGACGATTATCAAACCATGTTTGCGCAAAAAGATGGAGCCGTTGCGGCTCCCACAGCAGCACTACATTTTACAAACGAGCTTATGGAAAAACTTAAGACCGCCAAAATTGAGCATATCACCCTCACTTTGCATGTTGGGGCTGGTACTTTTTTACCTGTAAAGGTTGATGACATTAACAACCACAAAATGCACAGTGAATGGGGGGAAATCACACAAGAAGCTGCTACGAAAATGAATGAAGCGCGGCAAAATGGCGGGCGTGTCATTGCGGTTGGCACCACTTCTTTAAGGCTGATTGAGAGTGCAGCCAATACAGACGGTATCATCAATGCATTCAGAGGCGATACGGATATTTTTATTTCACCCGGCTATAAATTCAATGGAATTGATGGCCTCATCACCAATTTTCATTTACCCAAAAGCACATTATTCATGCTTGTTTCGGCGTTAATGGGCTTGGATAATATGCACTCTATTTACCGCCATGCGATCAACAATGATTATCGTTTTTATTCCTATGGTGATAGCAGTGTGCTTATTCCATAGAGAGTTAGAATTTCATACCAATGGCAATAACCGCCACATGATCAATATAGTCCGCCCCATCGCGCACGACATATTGATTCAAATAACCTGGCTCGATTGATATATTTTTGCTGATTGGTATATTAATGCCTGCAAAATTACGCCATAAATTAACCCCATCATCCTGCACATCATTGCTAGTAAAGCCAATGAAGGATTCTGTATAAAATACAGCTTTTACCTTATCATTGATGGGCGCCGTCAAACGCAACTGTTGACGAAAACGAATGGCATTATCGCTTTGTCCTTCAAAAAAGCGCTGCTCTAAGCGTGTACGCCCTGTCAAAGTGATATTCTTACCATTGCCAAAGATATGAAAGCCTAATTGTTACCAAATACGGTTATTTCGCTCTGATTAAAAATATCAATAATATAGGTCAATATAATATCAGAAAATTATTCCATTTATCTGCATAAAATAATTATCAATTGCCGATTTGTAGCACATGACATAAGTTAAATTATGCAAGTTTTTTGGAAAGTTCCACTTCTCAGCAATGCCGTATTTAAGCTTTGGAAGATGGATGCCCAGCGCAAATATGAATGGGTTCGTCATGATATCAAGCTCAGTGATCATTTGCTTGAAATAGGGTCTGGTCCAGGCAGTGTCATTGATGTCTTTAGAAGCCACGGCCACCGCGTTATGGGCCTAGATATTGCCGACAATAGTTTTCGTAATGATTTAAAAGCTGATATCTATAATGGTATCACAATGCCATATGAAGATAATAGTTTTGATGTTGCATTGCTGCTTACCATGTTGCACCATACGCCCAATCCCAAAGTCATATTGAAAGAAGCCAAGCGCGTTGCAAAGAGATTGATTATCATCGAAGATGTCTATGACACTCCCTTTCAAGCGACTTATACCAAGATAACTGATAGCATTACCAATATGGAATTTATTGGCCATCCGCACACAAACCAAAGTGATAGCAAGTGGTTGGAAAGTTTTAGTGAATTAAGCTTAACCATCACATATCGAAAGATATATAAACTCGCTAAATTTTATCAGCAGGCTGTTTATATTGTCGAGTAGCTATTAGGATTCGCTTGATAAACCGGCGGCTTTCCATGCATCGAAACCACCATCTATATGGGTGACACGCTCAAAGCCGAGCCTTTTCATAATATCAAGAGATTTACTGCTACGAAAACCTGATTTACAATGAATGATATAATGAGTGCTTTTATCAAGCTTGTTAAGCTGCCTACGAAAATCACTGGCATGATAATCAACATTGATCGCATTTTTGATATGCGCCTCTTTAAACTCAGTTGGTGTGCGAACATCCAAGATCACAGCCTCAGGATATTTGTCTATAAACACTTGTGCATTTGCAGCATCGATATGATCATAATTATTAATAGATAGTTCTTCTATATCGGTTTCAATCTCATCCGCACCAGCACTGCACGCCGTAAATGCTAATAACCCTATTATGATCGCATATTTCATAGTCATAGACCTTCTAACAATATTTCCACTGCCCTTGTTTTATATCATCAAGCGACCAATCACCAATACGCCATCTTATAAGGCGCAAAACAGGAAAACCAACAGCTGCACACATACGGCGTACCTGCCTATTTTTACCTTCAGATATACTCATTTCAATCCAGCTATCAGCCACAGTCTTACGCACCCGAATAGGCGGGTTACGCGCCCATATATCAGGCGGTTCAATGCGCTTAACGTCGGCGGGTCGGGTCACACCATCTTTCAGCTTCACACCTTGACGTAATAGGCTTAATGCGGCTTCACTTGGTTCGCCTTCTACCTGCGCAAAATAGGTTTTGAGCATTTTATATTTTGGATCAGATATACGCGATTGCTCGCGTCCATCATCGGTTAGCAATAATAAACCCTCACTGTCTTTATCAAGCCGCCCCGCTGGATAGACATTAGGTTCATCAATATAATCGGATAATGTCTTGCGCTTGGTGGGCGATCCTCGATCAGTAAATTGCGATAGTACATCGTAAGGCTTGTTAAATAAGATCAACGTCATACCATCACCATAAACTTTATTAGCCGCAATCAAAACCATTAATATATTTATTGAGAATATTGCTCTATAAAAATTTGATGCTTTTACAAAATTTTGATATTGATCTTTTTTTACGAGACTATTGGCAACAAAAGCCGCTCCTTATTCGTAATGCCTTACCTTATTGGCAAAACCCTCTTAGTCCAGATGAATTAGCAGGATTAGCCTGTGAAGAAGATATTGAATCGCGCTTAATAGTGCAAAGCTCCGAATGGAGCGTTGCCCACGGACCATTACATGATGATGATTTTGCGCAGCTTCAAGGGGAAATATATACACTGCTTGTACAAGCTGTTGATCACCATATTCCTGAAGTTAATCGGCTGCTCAATGAATTTCGTTTCATTCCCAATTGGCGCATTGACGATATAATGGTGAGTTATGCGAATGAAGGCGGCGGCGTTGGTCCTCATTATGATCAATATGATGTATTTCTTGTTCAAGGATTGGGCCAGAGGAAATGGCAAATTGGGCAGTTATGCAATGAAGAAACCAAACTCTTACCCAATGATCAATTGCGTTTAATGAGAGATTTTAAAGTAAAAGAAGAATGGATATTAGATGCTGGCGATATGCTCTATGTCCCACCTTTTATAGCACATAATGGCATTGCACAAGATGACGATTGCATGACTTATTCTGTGGGCTTTCGCAGCCCATCACAGAGTGAGATTATCAGCGATTATTGTGATCATGTTATTGAAAATATGCAATCCGATAATCGCTATATCGATGGTAATAGCGCACACCAAAATAATCCAGGCGCTATATCACCATCAGTTATCAATAATCTCTTTAGCATGATGCAAAGTAAGATGAATGATAAGGCTATTTTTGCGAGCTGGTTTGGCCAATATAGCAGCAGCCCTAAATATGGTGAGAGTAGCATCAATATACCTATCTCTACCCTAAAAAAAGGCATCTCATTAATCCGTAATATGAGTAGCCGTTTTACATATATCGAGGGCAGTCCGCTAATATTATTTGTCGATGGTAAAGACTATGCCTGTCATGGGAAAGCGGCTGAGTTTGCCAGACATATATGCAGCTATCAACCACTCAATATATCATCTGATATATGGGATGATGAGCAAGCATTTGCACTTATCCAATCATTATATCAGCAGGGCCGCCTTGTTATTGATATGGCATAGCTCATAACCAAGCTGGCTTAAGCGAGCTTCTTTACGATGTAGATATGGTGAGACAGTTCTGGTCGTGAGAGTAAGGTTTGAAACTCAAACCTTTAGATCATAATCCTATTTTAAAACCCTTCTACTCTATGCTCTTTCCAGACTTCGATTTGGTCCTTCTTCTTTTGCCGCATATAAAGCTTGATCAGCAATCTCGAATAATGCTTTTGCCGTCACACCATCATGAGGCCAGACTGCTACACCTACACTCGCACTGATATTGATAATATGGCCATCAATATTACAAGGTACTACCAAACTGGATAATAAAAGATTTGCAACTTGATCATGATGCAAGCTTGAACCGCGCAATGTCAGAACCGCAAATTCATCTCCCCCCATACGGGCAGCAATTGCATCTTCACCACAGACATTTTGCAAGCGTTTCGAAACTTCAACCAAAAGCTTATCACCTATTGCATGCCCATATTGATCATTCACTGGCTTAAAGTCATCAAGGTCTATTAAAGCCACAGAAAATGTTTCTTTTATATCATCCTGAGCAATCTCTTTTTCAAGAAACTCTGATAAAGCCCGCCGATTATATAATCCTGTCAGCGGATCAGTTTCTGCCAACTCTTTCATTTCATGCTGCAAAAGTAACAGATTGATGAACTGCTTATTTTGCTGCGTTACCATACGAAACAAAAAAAATGTGACCATTATCAAGCTAATAGCGGCAGAAATATAAATACGCTCACCTGAAAATAACATTAATATTGTAATGGGTATGATACCTATAACAATATTAATGATAGCAGCCCATCGAACAGTGGAAAGACAGTAAATTGTCGTCAATGATCCCGCTGCTAAGGTAAAGGGATAAAATAGTTTCAACGTCGAAGAAGCATTCCACCAACCCACTACACACCAGACACTAACCAAAGTGCATACAGATGCAGAGAAGATGGCCGCTTCCATCATAAATTGCCTTGCTAGACTAGGATCCCCAGATGCATTGCGGTCCTTTATCAATGAAACAAAACAAATAAAACATGTTGTACCAACAGCGATAGGAATTCCATAACGAACCGCAGGCGTGCTCCCAAAACCCGACGCATATAATATGAATGGTACAGTAAATGCCATCGCAAGTGATAATAAGCGCGATTGGTCTTGTAAGTGACTTGCTCCTAGTACAGCAAAATCATCTCGCACTTTTTCGGGTACAGGTGGCACTATTAGTTGTAATAATAGCTGAAAAACTTCCTTCATTTAGATTCATTAACAAGAAAGCTATGGCTAAGCAACATGATGAGACATTCTGATAGGTTTACATAATTTTAACCATGTTTACATAAGTTCCATAGGCATCACTCTAATTGAAGGACTTTATATGTTATTCGAAAATAAGAAATTCCTGACGCCTTCCAATGAAAAGAATATCCTGAACGTAAAACGCGGTGCTACTGACCCAAGCCTACCTCAGGATGATACAAAAACTGCTCGTCAAAAACGTAAGCAACAAATTTCCGATACACAAGAAATTTATCAATGGGCTAGTGCAGAAGCTCTGCCTGGTGTTCCGATTGCCAATGGCGTGCCTAAAAATGACAAACCATCAATAGAATGGTGGTTTAATGTATTAAAAACAGGTGTTGAGATTATTACGAATATTATCGCAGTAATTGAGAGGCCTATTTTCTCTGGTATCGAAAAGGCTGGACTAGAAATTATTCATGAGGCCATAAATCGCGCCGATCAAATTTCCAGCACGGTTGAACAACTCCGTAAAAAACATGGAGTTGGTAGCAAGGATAACGAGAATAATGTTGAGAAAATAATCAACGAAGCAGAGCAATCGCACGACATGGAAAAGCTCGAAAATCTGGCAAATGAAATCCATGATATTACCGAAATCATATTTGACATTCTAAAAGCAGTAGACAGTGCAGACACGAAATCTTTAGAATCCTATCGTGACCTTTTTCAAACCATTGAGACACCAAGCACAGCATACACATTTCTAGATGATATGGAATTTGCACGCCTACGCGTTGCAGGCCCCAATCCAATGTTAGTAAAGAGCGTAGAGGAAATACCTACTAATTTCCCGATTACAGAAGCACAATATGCCGCATCAATAGCCAATGACAATCTTACAGATGCTCTTAGCCAAGGTAGAATATTCTTATGTGATTATATCGATCTTAATATATTAGTCGCAGGCGTCTGGGAGGGTAATGCAAAATATGTATATCAACCTATGGCCCTTTTTGCAGTTCCGCCAAATGGTTCATCTCTAACACCTGTTGCCATTCAATGCGGGCAGGATCCTAAAAAATACCCTATCATGCTACCCTCTATAAATGCCTCTCAAAATTGGGGATGGCAAATGGCAAAATTCATCGTTCAAGTTGCCGACTGTAACTATCATGAACTATTCGTGCATCTTGCAGGTACGCATTTGGTAAGCGAAGCAATTGCCGTAGCAACGCGCCGCAACCTCGCAGAGGTCCATCCTCTATGGTCTTTATTAGTCCCCCATTTTGAAGGCACATTATTTATCAATAATATGGCCGTTGAGACGTTAATCAATAAAGGCGGGCCAATAGATGCATTTTTTGGAGGCACGATAACATCCAGTCAATTAGCCGCAGCCGAAGGCCGCCTATCATTTGATTTTTATGGAAAAATGATCCGTAATGACCTCATCACGCGCAAAGTAGAGGATGCTTCTATATTGGCTGAATATCCTTATCGTGATGATGCTATACTCGTGTGGGATGCCATTCATGATTGGGCATCAGAATATATCAAAATCTATTATAAAGATGATATGGCTGTAACCAATGATAGCGAATTAAAAAATTGGGTTAAATCAATCTCCAGTGCAAAAGAAGGACGCATCCTTGGTTTTAAACCTATCACTTCGCGCGAACAGCTCATCGATGTTTGCACAATGATAATTTTCACTGCGAGCGCACAGCACGCAGCCGTAAATTTCCCGCAACGCGAAATGATGTTATTTGCTCCAGCTATCACTGGCGGTGGTTGGGCTGCTGCGCCAAATCACCAACAATCGCATACCAAGAAAGAATGGTTGGATTATATGCCGCCAATGTCTCTGGCTTTGCTGCAACAAGCATCGCTCATTCTTTTGGGTTCGGTTTATTATCGACCATTGGGCGAATATCAAACCAATCGCTTCCCCTATCGATCATGGTTCCAAGATGAGCGTATCACGCAAAGCGAAGGTCCATTAGAACGTTTCCAAGCAGGCCTGCAGGAGGTTGAAAAACGCATTGTCGAGCGTAATCAAGAACGTATGCATCCTTATCAATATTTACAACCTAGCTTAATACCTACTAGCACCAATATTTGATTGAGAAATAATAATTGTTACAATCCGCATGCTGGTAGATATTTCTATTATATCCATGATGTGGTGGATATCCACATGACTTTAAATGTTATGGAAGGTTTTTAGATATAAGATTAATATAACACATCTCAATTTTCATATTGAATTGAGGATTTATGTATTAAATAAACCATTGCTTCATAAAGATTATATTGAGGATTTTTGGTTGCGGGAGTAGGATTTGAACCTACGACCTTCAGGTTATGAGCCTGACGAGCTACCGGACTGCTCCATCCCGCGCCACCAAATCAAGACTGCTGTTTCGCAATCTAGAGCCTTTATATTTTCCCGTTTCAGCCTAAAGACTTCAACTTGGCGAGACTACTCCAACTCGCGGTTATAATAGGACTATAATTAGCCTTATTCATGCACATAATGTGCAAATAAAAAGCGACCGACCCGTAAACAGGCAGGCCGCTTTTCAAAAAAGTGAATGGGTTTAATCTGCTACACGCGCCTGCTGCAATGCCTGGCGACGTCCTACTCTTCCAACGCTTAAGCGGTAGTACCATCGGCGCTGTCTGGTTTCACGTCCGAGTTCGAGATGGGATCGGGTGGGGCACAGACGCTATGGCCACCAAGCAATGAAGCAGGCGCATATAACATATAATTTTTAAATCGATGTGCACTAGATTACTATCTAGCTCGTAATTTATCCGCCATCAATCATTGGGATATACCCAATATTATTATTGATGGTGGGACTCTGAGCGCGAATTGAGTAATTAGGACCAGTTAGCTACACGCGTTACCGCGCTTCCACACCTGGCCTATCAACGTGATGGTCTATCACGACTCTATGAAATCTTATCTCGAGGGAGGCTTCCCGCTTAGATGCTTTCAGCGGTTATCCCTTCCATACATAGCTACCCTGCTGCACTGCTGGCGCAATGACAGGTACACCAGAGGTATGTTCAACCCGGTCCTCTCGTACTAGGGTCAACTCCTCTCAAATTTCGACGCCCACGGCAGATAGGGACCAAACTGTCTCGCGACGTTCTGAACCCAGCTCACGTACCACTTTAATTGGCGAACAGCCAAACCCTTGGGACCTGCTCCAGCCCCAGGATGTGATGAGCCGACATCGAGGTGCCAAACGATTCCGTCGATATGAGCTCTTGGGAATCATCAGCCTGTTATCCCCGGCGTACCTTTTATCCGTTGAGCGATGGCCCTTCCACGAGGGACCACCGGATCACTATGACCGACTTTCGTCTCTGCTCGACCTGTCGGTCTCGCAGTCAGGCAGGCTTATGCCATTGCACTCTCGCAGACGGTTTCCAACCGTCCTGAGCCTACCATCGCGCGCCTCCGTTACTCTTTAGGAGGCGACCGCCCCAGTCAAACTACCCGCCACAGAGGGTCCCAATACCAGATAATGGTATGTGGTTAGACATCAGAAACGAACAGGGTGGTATTTCACAGGTTGGCTCCACTTGGACTGGCGCCCAAGTTTCAAAGCCTCCCACCTATTCTACACAGTTCTTTCCTAATGCCACTCTGAAGCTGCAGTAAAGGTGCACGGGGTCTTTCCGTCTAACCGCGGGTACTCCGCATCTTCACGGAGAATTCAATTTCGCTGAGCATATCCTGGAGACAGTGGGGAAGTCGTTACGCCATTCGTGCAGGTCGGAACTTACCCGACAAGGAATTTCGCTACCTTAGGACCGTTATAGTTACGGCCGCCGTTTACTCGGGCTTCAATTCAGAGCTTGCACTCCTCCTCTTAACCTTCGAGCACCGGGCAGGCGTCAGACCCTATACGTCGTCTTGAAGCCGACTTAGCAGAGCCCTGTGTTTTTGCTAAACAGTCGCTACCCCCCATCTTGTGCCCCCTACAAAAAGTTGCCTTTATGCAGGGCCTCCTTCTCCCGAAGTTACGGAGGTAATTTGCCGAGTTCCTTCAGGATACTTCTCTCAAGCGCCTTAGTATATTCTACCTGACCACCTGTGTCGGTTTAGGGTACGGTCATTATTGGTGAGGCTATTTCCTGGAACCCCTTCGAAGCATGTTCAATCCAATAAGAACATACAACATACGGGATCCGTCACACATCACCTGGCCCACGAATATTTACGTGGTTCCCATCGACTACCCCCTTCGGGCTCGTCTTAGGGGCCGGCTTACCCTGCTCAGATTAGCTTTAAGCAGGAACCCTTGGTCTTTCGGCGAGAGGGCATCTAACCCTCTTTATCGCTACTCATGTCAGCATTCGCACTTCCGATACGTCCACGACCCATTACCAGATCGCTTCATCCGCTTACGGAACGCTCCGCTACCGCGTGATCCGAAGATCACACCCTAAGCTTCGGTACATCACTTTAGCCCCGATACATTTTCGCCGCAGGAACCCTTATTTAGACCAGTGAGCTGTTACGCTTTCTTTAAAGGATGGCTGCTTCTAAGCCAACCTCCTGGTTGTTTTGGGATTCCCACATGCTTTACCACTTAGTGATGATTTGGGGACCTTAGCTGTAGGTTAGGGCTGTTTCCCTTTTGACGACGGACCTTAGCACCCGCCGTCTGTCTCCCAGACTTGTCTCTATGGTATTCGGAGTTTGGTTAGGTTTGGTAGGTCTCGCGACCCCCTAGCCCATCCAGTGCTCTACCCCCATAGGAAAACATCTGAGGCACTACCTAAATAGTTTTCGCGGAGAACCAGCTATTTCCCGGCTTGATTGGCCTTTCACCCCTAAGCACAACTCATCCGATAATTTTTCAACATTAAACGGTTCGGTCCTCCAGTGCGTGTTACCGCACCTTCAACCTGGTCATGCATAGATCGCCGGGTTTCGGGTCTAATTCATCATACTCAGTCGCCCTATTCAGACTCGCTTTCGCTGCGCCTACACCTAACGGCTTAAGCTTGCATGATAAATTAAGTCACTGACCCATTATGCAAGAGGTACGCGGTCACTCCATAAAGAAGCTCCCACTGCTTGTAAGCATTCGGTTTCAGGTACTGTTTCACTCCCCTTATCGGGGTGCTTTTCACCTTTCCCTCACGGTACTTGTTCGCTATCGGTCATGTACGAGTATTTAGGCTTGGAGGGTGGTCCCCCCATGTTCAGACAGAATTTCACGTGTTCCGCCCTACTCAAGTCCTATTGTCTCATTTTCGCATACGGGACTGTCACCCACTATGGTCAAATTTTCCAAAATGTTTTGCTAATTAAACAATAGGCACTGGCCTAGTCCGCGTTCGCTCGCCACTACTAACGGAATCTCGGTTGATGTCTTTTCCTCCGGGTACTTAGATGTTTCAGTTCTCCGGGTTTGCTTCACCAAAGCTATTTTATTCACTCTGGTAATATCTTATCCACCTCTCTCTGGCCTTACTAGCAAGCTAGCAAAATCAAAAAGAAATGGTGAAGATGGGTTGCCCCATTCGGAAATCGTAGGATCAAAGTTTGCTCACAACTCCCCTACGCTTATCGCAGCGTGCCACGTCCTTCATCGCCTGTACATGCCAAGGCATCCACCAAATGCTCTTACCTCACGCTCGAGAGTCCACACCACCAACAATAATATTGGATGAATGAGCAAGCCCAAACACCTAATTTTACGGTCAATCGTGCGGATAAATTTATATCTCAGCTAGATATTATATTTGATTTTGTGTTGATACTACCAAGCCTAAGCTTGCCAATATCACCACGGCATCGATTTAAAAAACCCATTCACAATGTCAAAGATCATTTAAGAAGCCAAATGCCACTTAAACTTAATCCAGCCAGAAGCTGGAAACTATATGTCTTCATTCTGGAATTTAGGAGATTACGGAAACCTCGACTAAAATAATGGTGGAGCCTAGCGGGTTCGAACCGCTGACCCCCTGCTTGCAAAGCAGGTGCTCTACCAGCTGAGCTAAGGCCCCCTACCATGTTAGATAAAAACCTCTGAGATGGTGGGCCGAGCAAGATTTGAACTTGCGACCTCACCCTTATCAGGGGTGCGCTCTAACCAACTGAGCTACCGGCCCATTCTCAACAGCTGGGCCACAATCGGACCGCAGGCGGTGATAAGGCCAGCTCAGATATACAAGCCAAGATGGCTTGCTTTCCAGAATGAAGGGACATGAGGACGACGGCAATGTTCTTTGGAATAGAGGAAGCTCTTTCCTGAAACAAGTTCAGGACGCTTTCCGCTAAAATCCTTAGAAAGGAGGTGATCCAGCCGCAGGTTCCCCTACGGCTACCTTGTTACGACTTCACCCCAGTCGCTGAACCCACCGTGGTTAGCTGCCTCCAGTAAATTGGTTAGCGCACTACCTTCGGGTGAATCCAACTCCCATGGTGTGACGGGCGGTGTGTACAAGGCCTGGGAACGTATTCACCGCGGCATGCTGATCCGCGATTACTAGCGATTCCGCCTTCATGCTCTCGAGTTGCAGAGAACAATCCGAACTGAGACGACTTTTAGAGATTAGCTTGCCCTCGCGGGTTAGCTGCTCACTGTCATCGCCATTGTAGCACGTGTGTAGCCCAGCTTGTAAGGGCCATGAGGACTTGACGTCATCCCCACCTTCCTCCGGCTTATCACCGGCAGTTTCCTTAGAGTGCCCAACTAAATGCTGGCAACTAAGGATGAGGGTTGCGCTCGTTGCGGGACTTAACCCAACATCTCACGACACGAGCTGACGACAGCCATGCAGCACCTGTCACTGGTCCAGCCGAACTGAAGGAAATGGTCTCCCAAATCCGCGACCAGGATGTCAAAAGCTGGTAAGGTTCTGCGCGTTGCGTCGAATTAAACCACATGCTCCACCGCTTGTGCAGGCCCCCGTCAATTCCTTTGAGTTTTAATCTTGCGACCGTACTCCCCAGGCGGATAACTTAATGCGTTAGCTGCGCCACTCAAGCCCTGTGGGCCCGAACAGCTAGTTATCATCGTTTACGGCGTGGACTACCAGGGTATCTAATCCTGTTTGCTCCCCACGCTTTCGTACCTCAGCGTCAATAATTGTCCAGTAAGTCGCCTTCGCCACTGGTGTTCTTCCGAATATCTACGAATTTCACCTCTACACTCGGAATTCCACTTACCTCTCCAATATTCTAGCTATCTAGTTTCAAAGGCAGTTCCGGGGTTGAGCCCCGGGATTTCACCTCTGACTTGAATAACCGCCTACGTACGCTTTACGCCCAGTAATTCCGAACAACGCTAGCTCCCTCCGTATTACCGCGGCTGCTGGCACGGAGTTAGCCGGAGCTTATTCTCTAGGTACTGTCATTATCATCCCTAGTAAAAGAGCTTTACAACCCTAAGGCCTTCATCACTCACGCGGCATGGCTGGATCAGGCTTTCGCCCATTGTCCAATATTCCCCACTGCTGCCTCCCGTAGGAGTCTGGGCCGTGTCTCAGTCCCAGTGTGGCTGATCATCCTCTCAGACCAGCTAAAGATCGTCGCCTTGGTAGGCTTTTACCCCACCAACTAGCTAATCTTACGCGGGCTTATCTTTAGGCGATAAATCTTTGGTCCGTAGACATTATGCGGTATTAGCACAAATTTCTCTGAGTTATTCCGCACCTAAAGGTAAATTCCCACGCGTTACGCACCCGTGCGCCACTAAATCCGAAGATTTCGTTCGACTTGCATGTGTTAAGCCTGCCGCCAGCGTTCGTTCTGAGCCAGGATCAAACTCTCAAGTTTGATTCAAATTTCAATCAGCACGGATAAATCCGCTAGCCGAATGAAACGAATTTCAAGGAGCCGTTCCTGCACAAATCTTAAATTACGTATATGGATACATATTAGGACATGTTATGATGCTGCAATAAATTGCAACAATCATTGGAACGACTTAAATTTAACCAATCCTCCGAAACCTTGAAGTTTTCGGTGACTGGAGCCGTCGCCCACATGTCCCTTCATCAAATATAACAATGTCAAAGAGCAACCAACATAAGAAGCGGACAACTAGCTATCCCCGAATTTTAAATTCTTCGGGGGACTGGATGTCCGTTTATATTGGCGACCGTTTGCTTGGTAGGCTTCGTTTGAAGCGCTTCGTTTGCGTCCGGTGAAAAGGTCTCTAGGCCGAGC
This sequence comes from uncultured Sphingorhabdus sp., assembly GCA_947501885.1. Lineage (GTDB taxonomy): Bacteria > Pseudomonadota > Alphaproteobacteria > Sphingomonadales > Sphingomonadaceae > Sphingorhabdus_B. Next base: position 1,044,463 of record CANMXN010000001.1, read on the forward strand.
TTCTGATTCCGTCAACGCCTTTTTTCAATTTTATGAGAAAAAATGTCAAATTTATGAAAAATCTATGACTTGGTAACTCTTTACCCTTATAGAGAGCCACAATGGTATATAATAGAAACTCTAATATTGGCACAGATAAAAGCTTTGGAGACCGCGTAAAATCAGCAGTTTTCTGGCGTTCTGGCACTCAAATATTAGCTCAGCTCATTAGCTGGGGGGTGACCCTTGCTATATTGCGCATATTAGACCCTGGTGACTATGGCCTCTTTGCGATGTCATCTGTTATCTTAGTTTTTCTTAACTTTTTGAACGGTTATGGCTTTGCCAGCTCATTAATTCAGTCTGACAAAGTTGAAGAAATTCAGATTCGCCAAGCTTTTGGTATGCTTTTATTGTTAAATACTGGCCTTGCTATGATTCAGCTATTCATCGCCCCCGTTTTAGCTGTTCAATATTATCAAGAACCGATTGTTGGCGACATGATACGCTGGCAAGCGCTTATATATCTATCGACACCATTCATGGTTATTCCAGAAGCTTTGATGAGTCGGAATTTAGAATTTAAAAAACCCGCAATCATAAATCTTTTTTCAGCCGTGGTGGGCGCTAGCGTCTCTCTATATATGGCTCTTAATGATTGGGGGGTCTGGACATTGGTGTTCGCCCCAATCGCTCTTTTTTGGTCAAGAGCTATTTGCCTCACTATAGCAACCAAATTTTTCATTTTACCAACTTTCAATTTTAAAGGCGCCGGTGCTATGTTTGGCTTTGGCACAACATTATTGGTTAGCCACGGGTTTTGGATTATCCAAAGTCAGTCCGACATATTGATTGCGGGTCGTTATCTATCAACTTATGAATTGGGCCTCTATGCAGAGGCATTATTCCTAACAACTATATTCGCTGCCAAATTTGTGCCGCCACTCAATGAGGTAGCTTTCCCTGCCTATGCTAGATTACAGCATGATAAAGAAGCGTTAGCAGCTGGTTTTCTGAAAGCTGCACGGATCATACTCTTCATCGCTTGTCCATTATATATAGGTATGGCCGTAACAGCAGAACCATTTGTCGCCGTTGTTATGGGCAATAAATGGCTAGATGGTATTCCTTATGTTCAGATATTAGCGCTCGCCATGCCCTTTATGACACTGCAAATCTTATTCACACCAGCATTAAATGCACTTGGCAAACCCAATCTAACAGCTCGTAATTCTATGTTTGGCGCTATATTAATGCCTATCACATTCTTTTTCGCAATAAAATATGGAGCCATCGGTCTAGCATGGGGTTGGCTCATTGCTTTCCCAATCTTATTATGGTTCACTTTCTATAACTCGAGAAATGTTATCGGTATAACCTTAGTTGGTTTATTTAATGCAATATGGCCAGGCCTAAGTGCATCAATGGCAATGGCTGTGGTCGTGCTATGGGCTGACACCTATTTAATAAGCTTAATAATGAGTACTGATTTTCAGCTATTCGGCATACCAGCTTATATGTATTTGCGCTTCCTTATCTTAATCACTGTCGGAGCAGCTACATATTTCGCTTTATTATGGTATTTTGCTAAAGATGTGCTTCAAGAAATAATCAATCTTGTAATCAAACGCAAAGCCACAGCGATTGATAGCGACACTGATATAAACCAGAATGAGCCAACCACTTAATCTACTATATATTAAACAGCCTGAATATAATCACGCATAGCAGCCGCTTCTGATTCAATTTTATCGATACGAAATTTCACCAAATCGCCGATTGAAACAAAACCGACTAACTTATGATCATCTACCACAGGAAGATGACGAATACGTCTTTTGGTCATTAAAGATAATGCGCTTAAAACTTTCGTGTTAGAATCCACATTAATAGCAGGCTTTGTCATCACATCAGCCACTTTTTCATTCAAAAAACTAGCACCCAATCGCGCAACGCCATAAACCAAGTCTCGTTCTGAGAAAATACCCATCACCGTGCCGCCCTCTACTATTGGCAGTGCACCAATACGTTTGTCAGCCAACTGAGCAGCTACTTGTGATACAGTATCACTTACTTTTGCCGTATATATATTATCACCTCTCTCAGATATAATTGATGCAATTGTCATATTTCCCTCCTTCTTTCCTTGCTCTTGCCCACTATATTATCTTAGGGATCATAACATAATCACGCTGAAGGACGAAATATGGCAAATCCCTCCCCCTTAGATGACCCAGAATATGCTAATTTTGCATGGGCGCGCTATTGGAAGTTAATGCGTTGGATGGCGCTTTTTGCTCTTTTTTGCGTAATTATATCACTAGCCTTGCTCTTTTGGAAAAATGGCTTTGTCTCCATCCACTTTTACATCGCATCCGCATTCGGCATAGGTTTTACCGCATTGCTGACCGCAGCTCTTATGGGATTAGTTTTTCTCTCTAGCGGCAGTGGACATGACGAATCTATCGAAGACCCATTTAAAGAGGATTATAATTTAGATGACTGACCCAATAATAGAATCCTTATCGCAAAAACAGCCCATATTGCGAGTCGCCCCACAAATGCGTGACCTTAATAATAATGGTCATATTTTTGGCGGTTGGGTTTTATCACAAATGGATATCGCAGGCGGGATAGTTGCCGCCCAAGTAGCACAAGGCTCCACAGCAACAGTCGCTATTGAGGCGATGGAATTTATCACCCCTATATTGCCACGTGATTTAATCTCGGTTTATGTTTCCGTAAATAAAATCGGACGAACATCTATAACATTGTGCATTGATGTTATCGCGACACGCAATCGCGGTGATGAGCAAATAGCCGTTACACGCGGAACATTCCATTTTGTTGCATTGGATGAAAATGCGAAACCGCGACCTATCCCAGAAGAATCACGTACCATCTATTTGGATAGGAAATAAGTAACAAATTTATTGCCGCTCCAGCTTGACCGAATATTTCAAAACAGCTTCTCCATTCGCGGGAACAGTGACAACCCAAGTTTCTATGCCATCGATTTTCGTAATATTTTTATTACGTCCTGACAATATATACGGAATATCAATTTCCGCTTCTATCGGATAGTTACTCGCATTGCTCAGCGTTGCTCTATAATTTTGTTGTCGTTTGTTATTTTTAGCGCTTTGAATCTCCAGACGTACATCTGGTACTGCAGGCATAAAAAGCTCAACCTCTTCATCTATCGCGCTATCGCCTATTGAGCCTTCACCAATTAACAATGGTCCATATTTGCTATTTTCAAAAACCGCAAAACGCCCCGATGGCAATGGCAGCCCAAGTCCAGATTTTTTTTCATTTTTGCTGCGTAGTATATATTCTAAAGCGAATGTCTCACCGTCATTAAACTCTGACACGTCACCTATAAATATACGCCGATATTGAGCATTAGGCTGCACAATCATCGCAACTTGCTTTTGTCCCTTGGCTTTAACATCAACACGTTCTGGGATTCGATATAGTTTCAAATCACCCAAATTTTCTTGTTCAGCTTGAATGGCGGCTTTAAGTTGAGGTAATTCATTCATAGCATCAGCGACGATTGCTAAACTTCTCTCTTGTGGCCGAAGACGGGACCCTGTAACAATCAATTTATCTTGTACTTTAATTGCATGCGTGCGACCTTGCGGCCAACATTGTAAACGAAGCCCCTTACCGGTTGGCCTAATTTGTCTGCCGCTATTTTCACGATTAGGGCTACCGGCTATCGCCATTAAATTGGCATTGTCAAAGCTTTGATTGCCCCCATTCGCAACTGTGAGCCATGCGAATAAATTCATCTTCCTCTCATCATCGGCAAGAACAGCAGCATCAGGGTCAATATTGGCAATATAATTGGCCTGCCAGTCAAATCCCTGTGCTAAATAGGTCAATGTCAATGTTACGCGAACTTCACGATCTGATTGTGTGATAATCGACAAAGTGGGCTTCGCAGAGAGATCATGGGGTGCTTTGGGATAGATTATGCGCTCGGGCAAACCTGTGCAGCGCAAGGCTTCAAAGCCTTCATCGCTTTCCAATATCACACCGCCAGTTGGACCAGCCGTGATGAACACTTCTTTTTCTGTGACCTTCCCCGTTTCACCGCTGGTACGCTTAATCGTGACACGCCGCTTCAAATAAGCATCCACCAAACCAAAAGGCGATAATAATCTCTCATCACGATTCTTTTCAATCACCCCTTGCGGTAAGCCTGACACCACGGCGCTCTCTGGCAGCATACCCTCAGACACATCTTCAAATCGTATTTGCGTCTCGCCCGCTGGAATTACGATGGTGCGTTTTTCACTGATGAGCGCATAGCCGCCCGGCCAATTCGCATTAATTGCTCTCCCATTACGATTGGGAGCTTGATAAATAGTTAGGTTTACCGAATCTCTCTCTGTGGAAACAACCACTTCGCGAGCAAAGACTTCGGAACTTACTGGCAATATTATTACCAATATGAAAAGTCTGAAAATAGAGAAAAGATTGGTAAAAATCCGCATTATCAATAGCGTGTATCAAATGTCACGGTTAAGCTTGCTTTGCCATTGGCTGGCACAGGCACTTGCCATTCCATACGATCCGCGGACACACGCTTTCCCTCTAATGTCTGATCTTCAATACGAACATCGCCCCATAGACCCGATTGCCCGAGATCAACTGTAATCGCATTGCTACGTGCATTGGTAAAATCATAGCGCATTGTCGTTTTCCAACGGCTACTATTGATGCGTTTGCGATTAACCACGACAGACTTAACCTTCACATCAAAAGCATCCCCCGTTTTTATCGACATAGAAGATCCAAGCGGCGTCCCTTCGATACGGCTTTCGCCAATAAATTGCGGGTCACCGCGTCTGTCTTGCATATAGACACGCATGACGCCCGCTGGCAGTTGATCGCCAAGGCCGCCACTTTTCGATGTTGTGAATTTTAAAACAGAAGATGCGCTGGTGAAATCTCGATTATTAAAGCGTCCTACATTAAATTCATAAGTATTGCGTGCAGGAGCGCCTTTCACATCCATAAAGCTGACTTGCTTTTGCTGTGCATTGGCAACGGTGGTACGATTGCCAAGCGGATAGAGATAAAAATCGCCCAAACGCTCGCGATCGTTAGACTCGGTTCCCGCTTGATCAATAGTCCCACTATTGAGGCGGCCAAAACCTCTGCCTAAATTTCGGCGGTTATTACCTTGCGCTGGGCTACCCGCAACCAATAATATGTTCGCATTACGATAGGATGTCCCACTATTATTGGTAAGCGTCACCCATCCTTGCACATCGATTGTCTGCTTGGCTTCATCGAATAAGGTGACATAATCCGCTTTCCAGCCTAAATTGGGCGTCAGATAGCTCAATGTTGTGGGGGTTAATCCGCCATTTTGCGATTCCAATGTGACCGATAATGTTGGTCGCGCCCTTAAATTCGGTGGCACTTTGTCAAATATCACCCGCACGGGCAGACCATCATCGCGCAGCACTTCGATATTATTGCCAATTTTCAAAACAACACCGCCATTAGCAGCCAATACTTTGGCACGTAGGCGCGTCTCTTTTCCTGTTGCTGGATTAGTACGTATCAGGGTAACGGTTTGCCCGACGGCTTTTTCCATCAATTTTGCGGGCGTGAGCAAATCAAAATCGAAATTTTGTTCAACAATACCGATGCCAGGCCCTGATAAAGTAACAGTCTCACTTCTTATCCGTGCAGAAACATCGGGAAATTGCTGTTTGCTTCGTCCTTTAGGCAGATCGAGCTGACGCTTGTCTTGGATGAGTGACTGGCCATTATTATAAATAGTGATGGAAACATCACCTTGCGCATTATCTTCACTATCCGATTGCGCCGATAATGGCATCACTAATAATGTTGCAATAGCTGCGCCACCCAAAGTCATTTTCATTGGTTTCATTATATGATTTATGCGCATCTAACCCTCCCTCATGCCATAATGTTTTACACATATATCACATCAGATGACTGGAAAGTTAATAATTTTTGAAAATGAAAGGCTAAATTATTCCGCAGCTTCAATATTATCAGAAGCCTCATCACTAGCTTTTTTAACCACCCTTTTACGCGGCGCGCGCTTCTTGGGCTTTTCTTCATCATCATCTGTGCTCAATGATGGCGGCAAAATTGCAACGTCAATACTATCGTCATCTTTATTTTGAACAGCTTTTTTATTGGCAGGAGCACGGCGTTTTCTGACTGGCTTTACTTGATCGTCACCACTTGTTTCTGGCTTAGGCTTTTTATTATCTTCATCCTCGGCCGCATCACAAGTCACAACATTCTCATCACTGTTCTTTTCTTCATTGTGGTGACGACGATTATCGTCACGATTATCATTTCGTGATTCTTGTTTCGCTTCTTGCCGCATCCGATAATCAGCCAACACGCGGAAATAATGATCGGCAAATTGCAAATAATATTCGGCATTCACACGATCGCCATTTAATTGCGCATCATTGGCTTGTTTTTTAAATTTCTCGAGCATCTGATTAGCATTACCGCGAGAGCGATTATCAATACTATTTTGATGATCAAATCCGCCGCCACGATTATTGTTTTGCGAGCGATTATTGCCTCTACCGCGTCTGCGGTTGGACTGACGATTGTTCATAAAGACTGACCTGTCCTATTATCGTTATACTAGGGGTTATTACGCCGAACAAAATCTTAAGATTTGCCTACCAATTTTTATCGGGAAGAAATTAGCTTTATCCTCTTAGTAGAGCCAATATCTAAACATTGTTTAGCCGCAATAAAATATAAATCCAAGCAAAAACTAACAATCGACAATTCTCTTGAGCATCAATATACGATTTAAACCAGTAAGGTCTTGTTTTACTTTTGTTAAATACCCACATTCTTTTGCAATATATGTGACATCATTTGCTTGATCTGCTCCTATTTCTAAGAATATAGTCGCATCATCAGTTAATATTTTGTGCAAATCAGGAATCAATATTTGATAATCATCCAACCCCCTATCGCCAGCAAATAAAGCAGATTTGGGTTCATATTGCTCAACATCACGCATTAATTTCTCATGCACCGCAATATAAGGCGGGTTGCATAATATCATATCAAAGCATTCATCCTTTAAGATATCTTTCTCCCAACCAGATTGCCTCCAATCACCAAAAAGGAATTGACAGCGCTCATCCATATTATTTTTCATGCCATTTTGTTGGGCTATATTGATCGCGGCTCCACTTTTATCAATGCCGATACCTCTTGCATCCTTAAAAACCGATAATGCAGCCAGCAATAATGCGCCTGAACCAGTACCCAAATCCAATATGTTTCGCGGCGGATTATCATTATATAGTTCTGCTATCCATTCGATCATTGTCTCGCTATCAGCACGCGGGATAAGCACATCAGGCGTTACTATTAACGTTATATCCCAAAAATCCTGCTGACCTATAATATAGGCAATAGGTTCATATTGGGCTCGTCTATCAATCAAAGCTTGAAAAGTATCAGGGACCTCTAATTCATGACGCCGCATCAGCATTTCGCTTCTTTCAAAACCCAGGGCATGAGCCATCAATAGCTCAGCATCCAAACGTGGGGTATCACTTATATCTCTGAGGATTTCACTACTAAATTGTAATTGTGCATTAATATCCCCCGTCAGTTTTTGCGGCATTAATCGCCCAATCCTGCCAATCGTGATGCTTCATCTTCTGATACCAATGCATCAATCAATTCAGATAATCCGCCACCTTCGATAATTTCTGGTAATTTATGCAGCGTCAAATTAATTCTATGATCGGTAACGCGGCCTTGCGGAAAATTATAAGTTCTTATCCGTTCGGATCGATCTCCAGATCCTACCATTGATTTGCGCGCATCAGCCTCTTTTTCATGGACTTTAGCACGCTCCAATTCAAATAAGCGCGCCCGTAAAATCTTCATGGCTCGATCTTTGTTTTTATGTTGGGACTTCTCATCCTGTTGGCTCACTACCAAGCCTGACGGGATATGCGTAATCCGCACAGCGCTATCGGTTGTATTCACATGTTGTCCTCCAGCACCCGATGCACGAAACACGTCAATCCTGATATCATTATCATGAATTTCAATATCGACATCTTCAGGCTCTGGTAAAACGGCTACTGTAGCTGCTGATGTATGAATGCGGCCACCGCTCTCGGTGGTGGGGACACGCTGCACACGATGCACCCCACTCTCAAATTTGAATTTAGCAAACACACCGCTACCCTTAATAGATGCGATAACCTCTTTATAGCCGCCGACATCTGCAGAATTAGAAGACATAATCTCCACCTTCCAACCTTGTAATTCTGCATAGCGGCTATACATACGAAACAAATCTCCGCCGAACAACGCAGCCTCGTCACCACCAGTACCAGCGCGTATTTCGAGAATTGCAGGCTTAGTATCGGCCAAATCCTGCGGCAATAGAGCGATAGCCAAATCATGTTCCGCAAAAGATAATGCTTGTGTTAATTCTTGCAATTCTTCGACCGCCAAATCACGAATTTCTTGGTCGACAGATTTATCAGATGTCATCGCATCGAGCGATATAATCTCTGCACGTAATCGCCTTACATTAGATCCTAATTTTGCAACTTTCTCTAATTCAGCATATTCACGCGAAGCGGCAACAAATTCCTCTCCATCAAGTGTTCCAGATGCCATACGAGCTTCTAACTCGCCAAAATTTGACTCTATTTGTATGATATGTTCGTCTGATATCCTGCTCATCGGTTAGGACTTTTTAACAAAATCAACAATTGCATCAATTTTGCAAGATTGCTGCTCGCCCGATATTAAATTTTTAATTGCGACTTCACCGCGATCAAGTTCATCATCGCCCATAATAATGACTAGCTTTGCATTTTTTGCATTCGCCTTTTGCATGCGCTTTTTCATATTACCTTTATAGGCCATATCCGTAACAATATTATGACGCCGTAAATCTGATAATATAGCAATGGCTGTCTCGGTTGCTCTATCACCAAGCGGAATAAGCACTGCATCAGGGCCACTATTTTCTGGCGCATCAATCAACATTGCAAGCCGCTCTATCCCAGCCGCCCAACCCACAGCAGGTGTAGGGTTGCCGCCCAGATTTTCGATCAAACCATCATAACGGCCGCCACCCAAAACAGTGCCTTGCGCACCTAGCCTATCAGTAATAAATTCAAAAGCTGTATGCCGATAATAATCTAGTCCGCGTACCAATCTTGTGTTGCGTGTCCAACGCACATGAGCAGCATCCAAGCCTTGGGTTACTTGTCCAAAAAACTCTTGCGCTTCATTGGTAAGATAATCATCAATAATCGGCGCACTTTGGCATAATTTTTTATCACCCTCATCCTTGCTGTCTAATATTCGCAAAGGGTTACGCTCTAACCTATCCAAACTGTCTTTAGACAAATGATCTTTATGATCCTGAAAATAAGTGATCAGTGCTTCTCGCCAAGCATCACGGCTATCTGCATCGCCCAAGGTATTAAGATTAAGGATCACGCCATCATCTATGCCAAGCTCTTTGAGCAATTGATCTGCCATGATGAGCAGTTCAATATCCGCCAAAGGTTCAGCAGCACCAATAATTTCAGCATCGATTTGATGAAATTGCCGATAACGCCCTTTCTGCGGGCGTTCATAACGAAACAAAGGACCATGCGCCGATAATTTCATGGGCGCATATTGCTGCCATCCATTAGTCAGAAAAGCTCGCGAAATACCAGCGGTAAATTCTGGACGCAGGGTAATACTATCTCCGCCTCGGTCTTCAAATGTGTACATTTCTTTTGAAACCACATCAGTGCTCTCACCCAATGAACGTGCAAATACAGATGTTTGTTCGATAATAGGCACTTGCACGGGAGCAAATCCATAAACTTTACTTACCCGCTCAAAAGTTTCTACCACGTGCGCAAAACTATTTTGTGCTTCATCAACAATATCTTGTGTGCCGCGAACAGCATGAGGGGTTTGAATCTTTGCCATATACTTAGCGTCTAACAATATTTTACCACAAACAAAGCAATTTCTGAATTTTCTTCTGACACAGAAATCATACTACCGCTTTCAAATGATACTATCACAACCGAAAAATATAGCTTTTTAAAAAATATAGTAGACCCAAATAAAAAAATAATTAATCATACTCTGATGAAAAAAATATTGTCTATGCCCATTATACTTGCGATACCTCTATCGTTTAGTGTCCCTATCAATGCTCAAAATAGTGCACCACAACCAACGCCTATTGTTGACTCTATCCCAGCATCACAAGATCGCTCTCCCCCTGCCCCTATGACATTATTAGTCGATGCCACTGACATAAAAAGAGCAATTTATCGCGTTAAACAAAATATTCCTATTGAAAAAGCAGGTATCAATTTTCTGCTTTATCCCAAATGGTTGCCCGGTAAGCACGCACCGCGCGGCGCTATTGATGCTCTCTCTGGGTTAAAAATATTTGCCAATGGTAAACAAATATCATGGACTAGGGACCCTGTTGATGTGTTTGCATTCAAAGTAGATGTACCCGCTGGCGTGAAAAGTCTAGATGTAGAATTTCAGTTTCTAAGCCCAATCCAAAGCCGTGAAGGCCGTATTGTTATCACTCCTGAATTGATGAATGTGCAATGGGAGCAAGTGGCGCTATATCCTGCTGGATATTACACGCGCAACATCAGCATAAAGCCCTCCATCATTTTACCAAAAGGGTGGAGCGGTGTCGCAGCTCTTGATGGAGCAAAAAAAAATGGAAACCGCATTGATTATGGTCTCACCACATTCGAGACATTAATTGACAGCCCAATGTTTGCTGGCGCTCATTATAAGAAATGGGATTTGGGTAATAATGTAACGCTTAATGTTTTTGGCGATCAAGCAGCAGACCTTGCTGCTACACCAGAGCATATTGCAGCGCATAAAGCGCTCGTCGATGAGGCAGTTATTTTATTCGACTCCAAACATTTTGATCGCTATGAATTTTTGCTAGCCCTGACCAACAAACTTGGCGGTATTGGGTTAGAACATCATCGTAGCAGCGAAAATACACGCAGACGCGATTATTTCACAAATTACGATAAAAGCGCAACAAGCCGTGGACTATTACCGCACGAAATTATCCATAGTTGGAACGGCAAGTTTAGACGTCCTGAGGGCTTGTGGACCCCCGATTATCGCACTCCTATGCAAGATAATCTGCTATGGTTATACGAGGGCCAAACCAGCTATTGGGATTTGGTGCTTGGCGCACGCTCTGGCTTACAAAGCAAAGATATAGTCCTTGGTGAATGGGCGCGTCATGCCGCTTATTATAGCAATCAGGCTGGCCGTTCATGGCGCAGCGTCGAAGATACAACGCATGATCCTATCACGGCTGCGCGCAAACCAAAACCATTCCCTAGTTGGCAACGCCGCGAAGATTATTATAGCGAGGGTTCTTTAATATGGATGGCCGTGGATATGACTATTCGCCAGCAAAGCGGTGGCAGCAAATCACTCGATGATTTTGCCCAAGCCTTCTTTGGAATAAATGATGGTGACTGGGGTACAGTTACTTATAATTTCGACACAATTGTCAATACATTAAACACTATTCAACCTTATGATTGGGCTAGCTTCTTGGACAAAAGATTGCGTCAACCTGGTCAAGCCGCGCCAATAGAGGGCATTGAAATGGCCGGTTATAAATTGGTCTGGAAAGATAAGCCAAGTAGCTATGAAAAAGAGGTGATGGCAAATCGAAAGGGGTTATCACTCGCCTATTCACTGGGTATTTCACTCAATAGTACAGGCCAAATTACTGATGTTTTATGGGATAGCATCGCCTTTGACAAAGGCATTGTTGGTGGTAGCGAAATAATAGCAGTTAATGGCAAAGCCTATAATCATGATAATATGCAATCGGCCATTTCAAAAGCGGCAACAGATAAAAAACCTTTCACCCTCTTGATCAAGCGTGGTGATAATTACACAAGCTATGACTTTAAATATTATAACGGGTTACGGTTTCCGCATTTAGAACCAAAAAGCGAAGGTGAACAACCACTTGATAGGTTATTAAAACCACGCAGACAAAAATTATAACGCTACAACACATCTAGTTTTAACGTAAAAATTGGTATAAAATTAAAAGTCGTAATTTTGCGGCTTTTAATTTGTTATCATTTCTGCGTAAAAGGCCGCCATATCTTCTCGGTTTAGCCACTTCATAGCAATGCCGTTATAAGATTTTTGTAAGTCTCTCTCCCTTACTAAGGATTATAAATATGGATATTTCCAAAATACCAGTTGGTGTTAACCCGCCCAACAATGTCAATGTCATTATCGAAGTTCCTGTTGGCGGCGAACCTGTAAAATATGAATTTGATAAAGAATCTGGCGCATTATTCGTTGATCGTATCTTGCATACACCCATGCGTTATCCTGCCAATTATGGGTTTATTCCGCATACATTGTCACCCGATGGTGACCCTATAGACGCGCTCGTAGTAGCACGCTCACCTTTCATGCCAGGTTCAGTCGTACGCGCAAGACCTATCGCGGTGCTAAATCTAGAAGATGAACATGGCGGCGATGAAAAATTACTCTGCGTTCCCGTTGATGCAACATTTCCTTATTATCGCGAAATTGGTGAAGGCAATGATCTTCCAAAGATCGTCATGCAACAGATTGAACATTTCTTCACTCACTATAAAGACCTTGAGCCCGAAAAATGGGTGCGCGTTGGCAAATGGGGTGGTGTAGATGAAGCCAAAGCTATCTTATTAGAAGCTATGGATCGCTATAAAGGTTAATACAGCATAAATTCATCTTGTTCCGTTTAAGCAAGGTGCAAAGGGATATAATATGCGCAAAATATTTGTAATTACCATCTTGGCATCCGCTTTGTTGAGCGGCTGTGCAACACCAGAAACACGTATTAAAAATGCTTTGGTTGATAAAGGTTTATCCGAACCATTAGCTTCTTGTATGGCAGATCGTATGGTAGATAAATTATCGACAGGTCAATTGCTCAAAATTCGCAAATTAAAGAAGTTTGAGAAAAAAGATGCTGGCGATATTAGTGCAAATGAATTCGTTAAATATACCCGTGCTCTGCAAGACCCAGAAATAGTAAGCGTTACAGCATCATCTGCTGTTATCTGTTCCTTTTAATATAAATCTGCATAGGCCTATCAGTCATATAGAGTGATAGGCCTTATAGCTTCTAGCGCGATAGAACCGTTTGCCACAATGCGGCGGCGGACTCATTCATATTAACATCTCGGCTAGCAGGCGCACCCGATAACGCAGCACATTCCATACATTGCACTTGAGCACCTTGTACTTTTGTAAGTCCTATTACATCACCCCAGAGCCTATTAATGGCCATATTTTGCTCTATAGAAATACGGGCAAACATATCAAGTGAGCCATATTCTTTTGCAGAGGCCACTCCCAGTCCTTGGAGAAAAGCAGTAAACTCGTCAGGCTGGTTTTCGATATATTTAGCGTGCCAATCACCTTCCTCGAGTTTGGCCAATTTTGCTGCTTCTGCAATTGCATCATCCAAACCACCCAATTGATCAACTAGACCCAATTGACGAGCAGTACCGCCAGCCCAAATGCGTCCCTGACCAATAGCATCAATCTGCTCAACCGTTTTGCCGCGTGCCTTTGCTACACGCTCTAAGAAACGCTGGTACCCTTGCTCAATTGTAGATTGAGCAACACGATCAAACTCAGGATCAAAACCACCAATTGGATTAGGCTCTGCCGCTAAGGGTGATAATTTTACACCATCAGAATAAACGCCATATTTGGCCAAGGCTTTTTCAAAACTTGGTATAACACCAAAAATACCAATAGACCCCGTGATTGTAGAGGTATCAGAGAAAATCTTATCAGCCGGCGTCGCTATCCAATAACCACCGCTGGCAGCCAAGTTCCCCATAGAAACCACAACGGGTAATCCGCGATCTTTGGCTTCTTTCACAGCCAAACGAATTTGCTCAGACGCCAAAACACTTCCGCCGGGCGAATCTACTCGCACAACCAACGCTTTCAAATCGTCATTCTCAAGAGCATTATAAATTAATTTGCTAACCGTATTACCTGCTGCACTTCCTGCACCAGCATCACCATCAATAATGGTTCCAGCTACTGTTACCACTCCAATAGCATCACCAGATGTATCAGCACCAACATCGGCTAATAGCTGGGCAGGCGTTGTGGAAGCATAGCCACCAATATTTTCATCTTTATCAGCACCATGTTTTTCAGCAATATATTTACCAAAACTGATACGGTCACCAAGCTTATCAACCAATCCATTATCCAAAGATAATTTTGCCATATCGCCTTTTACAGACTCTATCGCTTCACCTGGGGTTTTAAAAATTGGATCAATATTAGCCTTGGGCCTTGCTTTCAAAACTTCAGTACGCCAATTGCCCCACATTTCTTCGAATACTGCGGTTAAAGCCTCTTTGGCTTCCGGTGATTGATCATTGCGAATAATCGGTTCAATCGCACTTTTATAGGTACCAACACGATATATATGCGGTGTAACGCCCAGATTATCCAAAAGTTCTGAAAAATAAGGTTGTAAACTCCCAGGCCCTGTGATCATCACACCGCCAAGAGGGTCACTCCAAATCTCCGTTGCATGAGCTGCTAGTTGGTAGCTGTCATCAGTGTAGCTAGTGGCAAAAGCATAAATAGGTTTGCCCGCTTTTTTAACAGCAGCTAATTTTCCACCAATAGCAGTTAGACTAGCCTGACCACCGCCTAAAAAACCATCAAGATCAAGTACGACTGCTTTGATACGGTCATCACTTATGGCAATGTCTAATGATCGTGATAAGTCGCGCTGACGATATTCACGAATAGGCGCAGCGCCACTGGTTAATATAGCGAGAGGGTCTGCTTCCGAAGGTTGTTCTGAAACAAAGCCATTTAAATCCAATAATAATGTTCCATCACGCACATTGGCGGGATTAGGGCTGCTACTTAAAGCTGCAAAGATAAGTGAGAAAAACAGCAAGAGGAATAATAATGCTAAACCATCTTTAACTGCGACTAATATGCGCCAAGCGCCCTTCATAAACTGCATTACATGACCCCGAATATTATTCTTATATAATTATCCTCAATCATGGGATCATGTTAAATTCAACTATACCGCCATGAACGAACGACTTTATTCTACAAACATAGTGAAATATTTTATCTATATCATAAAAAAGGAGGCTGCGAATTAGCAACCTCCTCTATGGATCAGCGATTGAAATACCGCTGCCGGAAAATTATTGATGATAAATTATATCATCATTCCCCGAACGGAAAAATCCAACCCCTTAACTGAACCATTAGACATCAGATCACCTCCTCTCGATTGTTGATAAAAATTATGCAACGCTATTCTCCTTTGCAAATTCATTTTGTGCGAGAAATGGTTATAAAACAAGACCCATATTATTTTAATTAGAGCTTCATATTTTGGTCTAACACAAATGATAGAGCTATCTAGCGGCAATCTTCTATGACGCGAGCAATTTCAGACCATGCTGGTACTGCAATAGATAAAGTCCCTTCAAGCTCAACCGCGAAACGCCCGCGCGTATAGGTCAACGCATCCAACACATCATCACTAGGGTCAATTGCAATGGCAGCAAATGAGGGGGTTCCTCCCGTTGGTTGAGCATTATAACGTTTTAATATATGGCTTGTTCTAATAGACATCTGCGCATTCGCCTCAGAATTACCAGCACGCGACAAAAATAATGTCTTATCATTTATCGCACAGCGTAATGTTAGCATCGCATCTTCACCAGCTTCACCAAATAATGCAATCGAGCCTCGCTGATCACGCCTATAAGCCCAGTTCCCCGCTGTTATAGGCCAATCTATCCAATCACCTGTTGGTTGTACAATTACGGGCTTAGCTGGTCTCTGCTGAGCCGTTACTGGTTGAGTTACTGATTCAGGAACATCCTGCACCGTTGTGGGCGCTTGCGATGTTGTGTTTTTTGTTTCTGGCACACTGCAAGAAGATAGAGTCATGATGATAATAGTTGCTATAATTTTTTTCATACTTCTTCATGGCCAAATAAGATCAGATTCGCTAGTCCATAAATTATCATGTCCCAGAAGAAGATTAGAATTGACCAAGCTCTGCATGAGCGCGGCATGGCCGAAAGCCGCAGTAAAGCACAAGCTTTCATCATGGCAGGGCTGGTATTTTTGGATGATGTAAAAATTACCAAAGCGGGACAACTCATACCTCACGAAGCCAAAATAACACTTAAAGGCAAAGATCATCCATGGGCTTCACGCGGCGGTATTAAGCTAGACCATGCGCTACACGAATTTGCTATCAATGTTGCAGGAATCACAGCCATTGATGTGGGTTCATCAACTGGTGGTTTTACTGATGTTTTATTACAATCGGGCGTAGCAGAAGTCTTTGCAGTAGATAGTGGCACCAACCAATTGGCTTGGAAACTGCGTCAAGATAAGCGTGTGGTTGTTCATGAAAAAACAAGCGCCCGCATTTTGACCGATAAACATATTAATAAGTTGGTTGATTTAATTGTGTGCGACGCAAGCTTCATAGGCCTTGCAAAAGTGTTAGAACGGCCGCTTCAATTCGCCAAAGACAATGCACAGCTTATTGCCCTTATTAAACCGCAATTTGAAGCAGGCAAACATGAAGTTGGTAAAGGCGGCGTAGTACGAGATCAAAGCGTGCATAAACGTGTTTGTGATAATGTTTGTTCATGGTTAGAAGAACAAAATTGGAAGGTGCAAGGCCTAACTCAAAGCCCTATTACCGGTCCTCAGGGTAATGTCGAATTTTTGGTATGGGCGCAAAATATGACGCATGATATTTAAATATTATGATTTATACATGCCATTGAGCAGAGCCTCATAACGGTCTCTAATCATATGCCGTCTGATCTTCATCGAAGGCGTCATCTCTTCATTTTCAATCGAGAAAGGTTCCTCCGCAAATTCAAAACGTCTGATTTTCTCCGTAACGGTAAGGTTCTTATTCACCCGATCCACCGCTTCACCGATCTTGGTTTTATAAGCTGGGCAAATTTGCAATTCTTCAAAGCAAAACTTCTTACCTTCATTATTGGCCCATTCCAAAGACCAATCGGGATCAGGCACGATTAATGCTGTCATATAAGGACGTTTATCACCATAAACCATAGCTTGAATAATCTCTGGTTGTAGCGTTAGCATGCCTTCTAACTTTTGCGGCGCAACATTATCACCCTTGTCATTAACAATCAGATCTTTTTTACGATCCGTAATTGCAATGCGGCCAGCTTCATCGATATAGCCAATATCGCCCGTATGCAGCCAGCCATCTTGTATTGCACGGTCGGTTTCTTTTTTATTGCGCCAATAGCCCTTCATCACCAAATCACCGCGCACCAATATTTCACCATCTTCGGCAATGCGCACTTCTGTATTGGCAAGCGGTGGGCCAACTGTATCCATTTTCAATCCTGTTGCAGGGCGGTTACAGCTGATGATAGGGCCAGATTCGGTTTGGCCATAGCCTTGTAACACGGTAACGCCAAGTGATTGAAAGAAAATGCCAATATCGGGGTTAAGCGGAGCACCGCCCGATACCATAGCTTTCAATCTACCGCCAAATCGCTGACTAATTTTTGGCTTTAATGTTTTAGATAATATCGCCTTCATCGGTAAATCACGCTTGCGTTTTTTACCACCATATTCGCGTGCACCGATTTCTAATGCTTTACCCATCAAATAGACAGGTGCACCGCCCTGTTTTTCAATCGCCTTAATGATACGCTGGCGTAATACTTCGAACAATCGGGGTACAACTACCATGATTGTTGGACGGACTTCTTCAATATTGGATGCCAATTTTTCTAAACCTTCGGCATAATAAATCTGCCCGCCAAGGCCAATCGGCAAAAATTGTCCGCCGCTATGTTCATAGGCATGCGATAAGGGTAAAAAGGACAAAAACACCTCTTCACTCACTGTAAAATCTTCAACCACAATAGTGCCTGCCCCATGGGCATTATGCAGCAACGCTTTATGCTGTTGCATAACACCGCGCGGTGCACCACCAGTTCCGCTCGTATAGATTATGCAGGCAACATCTTCACGTGTAATATCTCTGCTCAAAGCATCTAATTCTTCGAGCGGATCAATATTACCGCTATCAACTAGGTCCGCCCAATCATGGAACGCTATTTGGTTTTTCTGTGATACTGTTATCGGTTCCATACCAATTAATATCTCTGCATGAGCAGAACGCATAAGAGCTGGTAATAAAGTTTCTGATAATTTTTTTGTTGAGACAATTATTGCACGAGCGCCGCTATCATCAAGAATATGTTGATGGTCTCGTTCGGTGTTCGTAATATAGGTCGGTACGGTAATCATTCCCGCCGCCATAATAGCCATATCTGCAATACACCATTCAGGCCTATTTTCAGACACAAGCATCACCCTATCGCCTTTTTCTAAGCCTAAATCCCTTAGTGACTTGGCAAAGGCAGCAACTTGACGCGCGGTCTCAATCCAGCTTATTGATTTCCATTGCCCGTCTGCCTTACACGATAAAAAAGGAGCATCATTACGCTGCCTTACGCGCTGAGCGAATAATGCGACTATATTCTGAAACTCTCCAAAATTACTAAGGTCAATTTGGCTCAAACATCCACTCCCTATGCTAACAATTCAGTATAAGTATGAATAGCAACATTTCGCAAGTGATTAAAACCAAAAAGCGAGTAGAATTAACAATAATATATTGTATTTATTCTGGATTAAATGCAACGCCTGGACTGCGCGGATCAGCATAGCCCACCCACTTACCATTGATAAATTGCGCACCATTCACTTTAGAGCCGATATTTGAAACCAATACCGTACGTCCAAAAGCTGATAATTCAGAAGATTTTTCTGCTAAGAAAGTCCCAGCCTCTATCTGCACAGCATCACGTGCAAAATAGATATTCGGAAGCTCTATCGCTTTATCTAGCGGCAGACCAAAATCCAAAACACCAATTAATGTTTTGGCGACATGCATGATAATACGCTTACCACCTGCGGAACCAAGAGCTAAAATCGGCATACCATTTTTATCGAACACAATTGTTGGTGACATAGATGATAAAGGACGCTTGCCGCCCTGCACACGATTAGCAACTGGCGCACCATCACGCTCTGGTACAAATGTAAAATCGGTCAATTCATTATTAAGGAAAAACCCGCCCGATATAAGCTGGCTACCAAAAGGCCCCTCTACGGTCGACGTCATGCTCACAACGCTGCCGTTGCCATCGGCCGCAACAAAATGCGTAGTTCCTGGAATCTCTCGTTGCAATGCTGCGGTTCTTGGCTGTGCCCCTGGCGGCGTACCTGCATCATATTGACTAAGAGATGTATCAGCATTGATCAAACTGGAGCGCTTCGATAAATAGAAGGGATCAAGCAATCCTCTGATTGGCACAGAAACAAAATCAGCATCGGCCAAATATTTTTCACGATCAGCATAAGCAAGACGCATTGATTCATGAATCAAATGCCAACTTTGCGGATTTTCAACACCAATAGCACCTAGGTTAAACCGTTCTAATTGCCCTAAAATTTGTAACACCGTTGATGCCCCCGACGATGGAGGGCCCATGCCGCAGACAATATATTCATGATAAGAACCGCATAATGCATCGCGTTCTATCGCTTTATAAGCAGAAAGGTCAGCTTGAGTTATATCGCCTTTATTAGCATGGCCGCTCTGTACCGTTTTAATAATATCATCGGCAATCGGTCCTTTATAAAATGCATCGCTACCTTGCGCGGCTAATGTTCGCAATGTTTTGGCAAGCTCGGGATTTTTAATACGCGTTCCAACAGGTGCAGGTTTTCCATCGCGCCAATATAATTTTTGCGCTACAGGAAAGTCTTTCCATACACGTGCCAATCTGTTCAATCGGCTGTGCAAAACCTCATTAACCAAAAAACCTTCTTCCGCCAATTTAATAGCTGGCGCAAATAAAGTCTCCCATCCTAACCTACCCCATTTCTCATGAGTCTTAGCCATAAGGCGCATATTGCCCGGTGTACCGACACTACGGCCTCCAAGAACAGCCTGTAAAAAACCCAATCGGTCGCCATTTTCATCCAAAAATAGTTTCTCATCCGCACTCAATGGTGCTGTTTCACGACCATCGATAGTGGTCAGTGCACCATCATCACCATCAAAATGTACCAAAAAACCGCCACCGCCAATACCGCTTGATTGAGGCTCGACAACGGTAAGCGCCAACATCATCGCCATCGCTGCATCTGCTGCGCTACCGCCTTGACGGAGCATGGCTTCACCTGCTGCAGTTGCCCTTGGATCAGCAGAGGAAACCGTTCCAAGCGGTGTGATATCCTGAGCCGCCATACTGCTTGGCAAGGCTAACGTTATGAAAGATAGACCTATTAATTGAAAAGATATTTTAAGCGACTTAGACACTATATTTTTTTTCATATGATATACTCTTAAAACTTAATTTAAGGCTGCGATAATCTCTCAAGTACAAATTAACAATCACAAAGATTTTAAACGTCGGAGCCAATCGCCTCAGAAATTGACGAAAAACCATCTTGTATCAATAGTTTTTCTAAACCTTTGGCAATATTAACTCCAACATTTGGACCTTCATAAACCATAGAACTATAGAGCTGAACCAGAGATGCACCAGCTTTAATACGTTGATAAGCATCCTGCGCATTAGCAATACCGCCTACACCAATCAGTGGTATATTACCTCCACAAGCAATGCGAAAATCTCTCAAACGTTGTAGCGCCAGATCCTTGAGTGGCGCACCAGATAATCCTCCTGTTTCACCTGCATATTTTGATAATAGATCAGGCCGTGTGACAGTTGTATTCGAGACTATCAAAGCATCGATCTTTTGTTCCATAGAAATGGTAACAATATCATCAATATCGTCATTATGAAGGTCTGGCGCTACCTTTAAAAATATCGGTAATTTTATATCAGACATAGAATGTGAAAGATATTCTTGACGCGCTTCCATAACCGTTGATAATAGCGCCTTAAGTTCTGGTTTTCCTTGCAGATCTCGTAAACCTGGCGTGTTTGGCGAGCTGATATTCACCGTTAGATAGTCGGCATAAGGTGCCATATTCTGCACGCCTATACGGTAATCCTCAATGCGGTTATTGCTATCTTTATTTGCTCCGATATTAATCCCTAAAATACCTTGCAATGGCTTTTGGCGCCCCTTTTTTATCCGTATCTGCGCCTCTACCTGGCCACCATTATTAAACCCCATACGGTTAATGACAGCATTATCTTCCACTAACCGAAATAATCTCGGTTTTGGATTTCCTATCTGCGGTTTTGGAGTGAGCGTTCCCACCTCTGTAAAGCCAAAACCAAGACACAAAACCTCGTGAAAGACTTCTGCATCTTTGTCATAACCTGGCGCCAATCCAATAGGAGACGCAAAATCCAAACCCGCAAGTGAAGAATGCAATATTCTGGGATGAACATGCCGTGATTTCGGCATTACCTTTAACCCAACCAAACTAAGCCGATGTGCTTTTTCTGCATCGAGCGTAAAAATTAAAGGGCTAAGAGTTTTATAAAACATTCAAATACTCGATTAATTGAAACTGTGCATATAGTGATATAAATATATTATGCCAGCTATGATTTTTGTTATAAAATTACTATGATAGTAAATCACTATAATAATAAAATTTTTAAATTTAATTAGGCACTTAAAGAAATAAAATAAAATAATTTACTAGCAATTATAGATAATCCCATTAAGATAAAATTGCGACCTGGAGGGCTTGCGTTTTTAGCTCTTAGTAACTTTAGCCTCGTATCATATATGATACGAGGTTTTTTATTCAAAACCCCGTATAATCTCAATATTTACTTTATTTCTTATTTAAGAATTATAAATTAATCTTGGTTTGAAGCATTTTTTTGCCCTTTCCGTTTACGCAAATTTTTACGCAACTCCTCACGCAAACGCTCTTCACGTGTCAATTTACCATCCACATTTTGCTCAGTCTTTTGCTTATTGTCATTTTTACTCATAAAATATTGCTGCCAAATTAATCATTATGATGCAAGTGGCTTGACAATAGCTTCATCTTATCGTCATAGGACAGCTCGAAATAGCTGCTGCTGTAGCTCAGTGGTAGAGCGCGTCATTGGTAATGACGAGGTCGGGAGTTCAATTCTCCCTAGCAGCACCACCGTTTATACCTTTATATTACAATTACTTATCTGTAGATAGAAACCTGAATATTGTCGCGCAATGTCCGAGGGTTGCACGCTCTTAGTACAATGGTTCGAGCGCCAGAGACGCTCTGGAAGCCGCGGATACACTGAACTTTCAAGGAATATCTCTCTGGCCCAAACATTGGAGTCCAGATGCACATGGATGGTTTTGGGATAGAGGTTATTTTGAGGGAGTATATTCCCTGATGCTATGCTTATGCGAACCCGAACATGATTCGCTGACTGGCCCAGTCCAACGGGATATTGTTCTTCCGCATGATCTGGCGGCCGGTAAGGTCCGGCGGCTGTGTCCCATTGATGATGGCGGTTATAATATCAGGGGCCAGATAACTGAAGCGAACCAGTTGGTACATATATCGTTTAGAATAATGCGCGACCATCGGCTGCGGGATATTGTGGATCAGATGATCCTGCGCTGCAAAGGCATTAGAGATGAGCCGAAGTAAGATTGGATCAGCCTCGCACTTTGCCGAACCCTGACCTGGAGCAATAGCGAGTTTTCGTTCGATGCCCCTTGATACCAGTTTCGCATTGACGTTGATTTTATAACGGTCTTCATGCTCATTTAGGAGCAGATCAATAACAATGGCTTCGGCCATTACCTGCACTTTCACATCCAGATCAATTAGCAACTTTCGTTTGTCGGCAATACTCATCGATGGAAGGTCGGCCACCAGCTTATCATTGTGATCGATTAGTCCCGCCAACACACCAATATCTCTCCCAACTACTGAGGGAAGCGAAACCAGTTCGCTAACAATTGCATTCATCACGATCCGTTCGATCTCACCGCAGGGCATCCTCCATGCCGAGTTTTTCTTTTCACCCGGTTCCAACCGGGTCGTATAATAACGATAGAGCCTTGCTCCCTTGCGAGCTTGAGATGGGGACATTGATCTTCCCTCTGGATCAGAGATAAGGCCAGTCAACAAACTGGGGTTTTTAGATTTCTTGCCAAGAGCATTGTCGCGGCGATTGATTGCGAAGATGCTTTGCACTTCATCAAACAGCTCCTGTTTGATGATTGCTTCATGCACGCCATTATAGATGGTGTCCTTGTGCCGCACCTTCCCAATGTAGATCGGATTATGCAGAAGCTTTGTGAGTGATCCTGTCCGAAACGGAATATTCCCGACAACCCGCTTGCCCTTATACAAGCGCTGCTTTGTTAGGTAGCCATCTGCAGCAAGCTCATCAACAAGTTGAGGCACTGATTTGAGTATGGTGTAACGCTTGAACATGTGACGTACTGCTTTGGCCTCGGGACCGTTGATAACCAGCCTGCGATCCTTTAAGTCATATCCAATGGGAATGGGACCTCCCATCCACATGCCTTTCTTCTTAGATGCCGCGATTTTGTCCCGGATACGTTCGCCAGTGACCTCACGTTCAAACTGGGCAAAGGACAGTAAAACATTCAATGTCAGCCGTCCCATGCTGCTCGTTGTGTTGAATGATTGTGTGACGCTAACGAATGAAGCTTCGTTTTCGTCCAGAATTTCAACGATCTTAGCAAAGTCCGCCAACGAACGCGTCAGTCGGTCAACTTTGTAAACAACAATGACATCAACTTTTCCGCATTTCACATCATCAAGCAACTGGCTTATAGCAGGCCTCTTCATCGTACCTCCTGACCAACCACCATCATCATAGAGCTCGGGAACGGCTTCCCAACCCTCACTAGCCTGACTCAGGATATAGGCAGCACATGCCTCGCGCTGCGCATCCAGGCTATTAAAGTCCTGTTCCAGACCATCCTCTGTCGACTTACGGGTATAGACAGCGCACCGCAGCTTTTTAGGTTTGTCAGCCATTTGTCCTTGACCTTGCTTGATGTCCGCTGCGTTTCTTTAATCCGAAAAAGCGAGGGCCAGACCAATGAGCGCCAGTTATCTCTCGCGCAATATGGCTGAGGCTGTCATAGTGACGGCCTTCAAATTCAAAACCGTCATCGCAAATCAGCACATGATAGCTTTTGTCATTCCATGACCGGACAAGGCGTGTTCCTGTCTTAAGTGAAATGGCATGCATGTTACCCGCTTTTCCGGTGCGCTCGACGCGTTTGCGAAGCCGTTTAATTTCACGCTTGGTGGTGTTTGTCAGGCTTCCATGAATGCGCTCTTGCAGGCGTGTTGCGATCCCGCGCCGAAGCAAATCGGGTCCGATATCAGGTGCGGGTGATCGATAAGTATCACGCCACAAAGACCGCAACTGAACAGGCGACATTGTCATCAGCTTGGCCAACTGCCCTTCAAGCGCGATCATGAGGCTGCCAGTTCTGCTTTTTGAGCAGGTGTTTGCGTAATCCGATAGGCAGTGCCATCATCGCAGCTTTGTTCGCGCGCGAGGATAAAACCCTTCGTGCGTAGGCCAGTCAGGAAGGCACGTACGCTATGGGGTTGCCATTTGGTTGTTTTACATATCTCATCCAGCCTTGCCCCTTTCGCCCGTTTCAGCAGCGCAATTACGGTGGCGGACTTGGTTCGCGGTTTTGATTTAGCTAATGTCATTTTAGGTCTCCAATTTTGGAACCGAACTCTCCGGCTCTTCCACTGACCCAAGCCGCGGATGGCACTAAAGACCTTGCGGCAAATCATATTTAATACATGTGACACGAACAGCAATGCTCGAACTAGCAAGGAAGTCCAGTGGATTATTTGCAAATGATCGAGAGCTGCATATGGACTTCTAAGCGAAGTCAAGCATGGGTTGCGGCATGGTAAATATCGACGATGAAATTGATCCAATCAAAGTGCGAACCGGATTATTTGCAATTATCACCGCGAGATTAGAAGATGCGAATATATTAGCGGTTAAAGGCCAATCCAGGGATTTGAATACCGCCTACGCCAGACACCACATCACAGATATTCAATCAATCTTGGATGAAATTCAAATTCAATTGGACGCTGCAGAACTGATCTAATAGCGCTGGCCAGCGTAATGACTGTTTTAAACCTCAAATGTCGATCTGAAAAATCAGCTTTAACGACTGTATTTGGGTGGGAAGCAATCGTTCGAAAGCTCGGATTCAGACGGCTGCTTATGGGCCGAAAGCGGAATGTCCGGTTTAGTCAACGAAATTACAAAAACCGACTTTCGTGCGTTGCGACCTTAGGTCCATGGCCGCCAATATCATGTTGCTTGCCAACTAGTCAGCGTCGGTCAATTTGTTAGGCTGCTCTTGCGTCCGCTCTACTGCCAACGCCGCAGTCTTAGTTCCTAGTGAACCTAATTCGCTTAGATCGATTATAGGCATTTGCCGAATGCAAAACTGGACTCCCGTGGTCGATCCACGCGGAAACCCATTCTGTACTGAAAACTTGTCCGTTTGGAGAATGAGGGATTCCCCTGGCATGATGGTTTTAATCACTTCGACACTCTGAGTCGGAGTTCGGTTCACGAAATGATAGACCTTCAATTCGATATTTCCACTGGTGTTAGCGACTAAAGGTGACCAGATATGGAACATGTATTTGGGTCCACTATAAACCTCTCGCTTTGTCGTTGAAGCATGGTCAGGCAACCCACCTCTCTTCATACACTCAGTATAAAAGGAATTCATGATTGGATCTTCAGGCAACCCACCTCTCTTCATACACTCAGTATAAAAGGAATTCATGATTGGATCTTCAGGCGGTACCGTGTTTCCTAAGAGGAGAGGCCCGACTACCATAACAACCACTGCTTTGTAGAACATAACTTCCTCCAATATTGGGAACTTTAGGATTGATCGCACCGACGACCAATAGTTGCGACAATCAATTTCATGAACCAATCTCACTATCGCGCAAATAAACCTAACTCCACATAGCAAACTTTGCCCTGTCAAGCAGACGTTCTGCAACTGGGGCGCTTGCAGAACGTCTGCTTGACACCCACTTGTTGCAGTTAAAGCTGCTTCGATGGAAAATAAAAGCAGTCGGTCAGCAAGCTCCCCAATTGTCGCAGTTCAATGCCAAATGAGCGATGCCTGCAAACCTGCCTTTGCTCTAGTGCGCACACTCCATTTTGAACGACCTAAATGTTTGACTCTGCCGACAGTTCGCTAACATAGGCCCAGAGCGATAAGCTGCCCTTCGTTCAGGATCGTCTCATTTGCGCTGTATCACACGACGTCGTTGTCGATCAGACTGGCTATAGATAAGGCAGGAGCAACGGCTTGGGCGAGTTTCTCAGACATCCCCGCAATGACCATCAGTGACTCCCGATAAGAGTCAACCCTCTGTCTTTCAGGATAAATCCGAGCAAACGAAGTCGTTATCACTCGCAGTTTGTCCAGCCATCTTTCCTCAGAGGATTCGCAAGCCGAAGCTAGAAGAATTTGACAGGCTATCGGGCTTCTTGAATCAATATCGCCACCTTTGAAGCGTCTGAAAACGATGTTGATTATATCGTCTGATAGCACAGCATCGCGCCACCTTACAGCTATATGCAAATTGATCTCAACTGCTTGAGTAAACTGTTCTCCATTAAGACTCTCAACAATTTCAGTCACCCTCTTACGATAGTCGTCGCGCTTTGAGACAGGCAACTCGAAAGAGACTTGTAGCTTCCACATGCGATCCAGCCAGGCAGCTTCATCGGCCTGATTTAGCACTTCGAATGTATTATCAACATTTGCTGACTCTAGCTCATTAAGTCCATTCCAGCCTTTTCGAAATGCAGCAAACGGCGATGCTGCCCACAGCCAGAGACTGGCAGGGCTTTGGCTGAGATATTCCATCGTTCGCGCGCCTAAATCTGTCCAATCCGGCGGTCTTGATTTCTCTGGAATAATGTTCACAATCTCAACAGTACGCCTCAAAATTTGGGCATTGAGCGTCGATGGTTGTAGATGGATTGCATGCCAATAAGGCTCTGTTTGCAAGTCTCGGTAGTCAGACAGCCTCGCCCGATACTGAAAAGCTCCTAAAACTCTATCGTGCAGGTCAGGTCGTTCCACATTATGCTGATCCAGAATACGGGTAATGTGGGCCGCATGGACAAATTTTGCCAAACGCTGTGCATATAAAGGCCAGTCTTCTATCGTTCGCCCCCTAGCCCAAATGGCCGTCGTCGCTACATAGGTGACATGGAAATCCGCCATCCCTTGCTTGAAGATGCTGCTCTCAGGATTCCAGAGCAGGGACAGGGCATTTGCAACTTTGCTGATGGCCTTGCCGTTTGCATGACTTACACAAGCGATTTCAAGTGCCGCTAAAACTGAGAGAGGATCAGGGGAGGAAACAAGATATTCAAACAGCGCCCAGCGTTCTTTTGCAGGCAAGCCTAGTGCAGCTTCACCGATAAGGTTGCTTCCCAAAATGGCAATCGGAGCTGCCAATCTCAGACGGCGGGCTAGCTGCCTCCCCTTTAGCTCATTGACCTTGTCCAGCCATGCTTTTTGAAACTCGTCAAGACTATCAGGAAGCTGGGCGAGTCCAATGAGGTCAATTAGATAATCTGAGGTTGCCCTTGCCAATATGTCTATTGTTGCGTTTTCTCCAACAAGGTCATCCGAGATTTCAGATAGATCGACTTCAGCATGTGCTTGAAGCTCTGTTTCCAAGCTTAGATATTCGGCTTGGGTTACTGGCCCTTTGTTCACGATCCTTCGCCAGTATGCCTCTCGGCGCAGTTCAAATCTGCCTTCAGCGAAAAGTTGATTGAGGCACCTTAGACGTGCAGGTTTGTCCTTCCCAAGCAAAGCAACATTTGAGAATCTGACTTCCTGATAGCCTTTGACGATTTCCGCTGAGCCATCTCTATTAAGTCTAACAGCATCGCTGACCTTCACCCCTTTATGTGTAAAAAGCTCGGGATTTTCGCCATTAGCAACGGCCTGGAGTGTATCTAACAAGTGCTCCCGCACTACTCGATTATCAAAAATTCGGACGGTATCTTCAGCTGTAATGCCAATCATAGCTCGCAAATTAGCATTATTAAGCATCGGCTGGGAGAGGCTTTGCGGCAGTTTTTGAAGCGTGTCTATGAGGAGGTATCGCGTAACCTCCTCTTGCGTAGGTTGGATTGAACTACTCATCGGATTCCAATTCGTTCAAGTCGACTGGTTTTGAAAGGCTTGCAAACAACGCCTTTGCTATTGCGTCCATTACCCCAGGGTCGCGCTTTGCCTCCTTTGGGCCAACATAATTGTCGAACCAGTTCTGATATTTATCGATATGGCTATCGGGTAACATGAAAGCACTTCCGATCATGTAAACCGAACTACGCGTGACTTCCTGCAGCCACACATCTCGATCAGTAGAGTGGTCCTTCGCCGACCAAGCGCGAACGTCTGGGATCATGTCATAGAGATAGGTTGCCGCGCGCATCGCTTGTTCGACGTCGGCAATTTCTGACCAGACATGCCGAATGGCGATTGCAATGGAAAGCACGGAGGATCGAAACCAATGCCTTTCCTCGGGCAGTTTGATCAGACCTCTTATGAGTGGGAGGTGTATCGAGTTTCGAATTTGGCGCAATGTTGCGTTTGGACCGACTTTCCAATTGCTGTCGCTGGCTGCTTTTATCAGTTCCTGAAAATCAACTGGCACAAGCGCAAATCCGCCTTCATATAACTTCTCAATCGCAGCTAGGAATTCTTTTTTGGTAATTGCACCCTTAGCTTCAAGGTGCCTCAAAATATCGAGAGAAATTCCTGTGTTTACCGATATTTCCGCTTTGTCAGTGAAGGTGCCGCTCTTGTTCAACGCTCGATCATCGCAAATGAATATGTCGGCTCCGCTAATGTCGTGAAGTGCGTTGAATAGTGGCCCTATATCGCGTCCGGTATCGCCGTCCTCTGTGTTCATGGCCGTCTCAGAAGTAAGTATTCCGATCCTAATCGAGCCATTCTCTATAGCCGTCGCCACTGAACCTCTTAGTTGTTCAATTTGATCCCGAACCGCCGAAGCCTTAGTGCTGTCTGCAATTTCACGGTTTGCCAGCTCCTCTACATCAGGAAGTATAACCAATTGTCCAAACACACTCTTCAGCCTGGACAAAATTCCAGCATCAGCCAGATAATGCGATGCGATCATGGACAAGTATAAAGGCTTGCCGATTGCGAAACACTGTTCGTTAGGCCATTCCGCGCCACTGCCAAAAACCGTCGACAATGCGTCATCGGCCACCGTATCGCTCAGAACGCCATCGTCCCTCAGCTTCGCAATCAGCCCTTTAGGGCTGATGAGCCTGTCCTCAAATCGACTAGAGTCAACGATTTCCTTGAGCTTGCCTGGTGGGTGTAGAGGTGCTGTGTCAATTACATAACCATCTGTTTCCGTCGCAGCCCGATAGAGCCTTGCGAACTCTGCTCCGACTTCACCCTCCAACCCTTCACTTGCTGGGTCACATTTTTCGACGGTGAGTGTTTGTTCGGCAATAAGCCTTTTGATCTCTTGCGCCTGCTGCGCGCGGCTTGGCTGGGCATGTCGGGCCTCCGAGTACTCCTGAAATATCTGGGACATTGTGCCTGCGGGTAGAACAACCTTGTCAAAAGCGCATAGCACCTTGTCTAATATTCCAATAGATTGAAGGGTTAGCAATGAGGTGACATCAAACGAAATTACAGGATCTTCCGGTAGATTCCAGAAAAGCCGATTCCCAGCATAAGCTGGAATAAGATTATGTTTTCTTGGGTCGGTATTTCGCCGATTTTCCCATGCCTGCCCAAGATAGATCGCGCTCAGCGTCACGTTCATTGGCTTTGCTGCTAAAGATAGCGGAAGTTCAGCCGCCATGATCATAGCGTTTAACTTTTCGTGCCGTTCTCGGCTTTCACGCATAAGTTCAACAGCGTCGTCGATATCTTTGGTGTAGAGCGGTCCATCTTCTGTAGAACCTTCAATCGCAGCCTTAAGCCAACCATTGACCTCTGCAGTGCGCTCTTCGCCTAAGTTAATTGCAACTTGATATGCGGCCATATATAGTTGCGGGCTTTCGTCGCCTTTGCCGAGAGAAGCCCTTACAAGGGAAATTGCCGTCGGGCTGTTCAATGTAGTTGCAAGCTGAGCCAAGCCCATCAGTGTTATTGCGCTTCGATCATCTTTTGCTGCAACCTCCGATTGGAGAAATGGCTCAAGTTCATTCCATCGCCCAAGCTCGAGCAATATGCTCACTCGAAGCTGTCTGATGTTATGATTGTCGGCCCCTTCTGCATTAAGCCTATCCAATTCCCGCAAGGCTCCCGACAATTCGCCCTGCCTTTGGAGTTTCCAAGCTGCATGAATACCCAAATGATGGTGCTGCGAAATGTCATCAGCTAACGTGGCTAGAAAGGCATCCAACGCCTCAGTCTGACCATTCCACATAAAGGCGTCGCAAGCTTTCGCCGCATCATCAAGCTGGTGTTTTCGCTGCCAAAGCAACGCAAGATAACTCCCTAGTCGAGAGTCTTTTTTCTCTGCGAGCTTGGCGATTAGAATTTCGAGGTCATGCGTTTTATCACTTTGCTCAAAGTGGGCAAGTCTAGCCGAAATCGAATCAACACCTTGATGCTCTGCTATCGTGGTTTTCAGAAAGTCGAAAAAATCTGGTACAACAGACAGCTTGCTTTGCTCCAAGAGCTCAAGGGCCTCATTTACACGGTCGGATTTTGCTAGTGCCTCGATCCGAATGCCGAAAATTTTATCAGTTTTCATGAAAACATTGAGGCCTTTTTCATGTCGTTCGACAAACTCGGCCACCTTTGCAGCGTAGTTGCTTCGCATCGTTAAAGCAAAAGCAGCCCGAAGCTGCCGCGTGTCTAGCCCGCCAAATCTCTCAGCATGATCAAGCTGTGCCTTGAGACTAGACCAATCAAAATCGATTTTGTAAAGCAAAGCTAAGGGGGCTAAGTCGATGGCCTCATTGGGATTGGAAAGTCTATCTTTCAACTCGGCCTCTGCGCTTTGTCGTTCAGCGGTATCTTGAAGAGAGAGCCTTAGGCCTAATATCTGTTGGTCAAGTATCGCCTGCAAATCTTCTGCGTTGAGATCAATACATAATTTCAACAACTCTCGAAAATTTGAGATTGCTTCTGATAGGAGTTGCTGGCCAGTTTGATCATTTCGAAAATCATCGAGTGAGGGGATTAAGTCGTGTGTTTTTAGAAAACGAGCCGCTACATCGGGAGCCATCGCCAACGCCATGCAAAGCCGCCCGCGTTCGAACAGGATAAGAGGATTCTCATTTATCTGATCGGGAGTGGCACGATGCAGAAGGTTTTGGGCTTCAGTATGCCGCGCTAGTTCAGACATTCGTATTGAAAGCCAATGCAGAGCATGTCCGGTCAGTTCGTTCGCGCTATGATGCTCAGTATAGTATGCGATTGCCTTTTCGCCACCGTCGCGCATACAGACGGCTTGGATGAACATGCTAATCGATGCTGGATCGGCTCTACCACGCAACAGCTTGAGGGCTGAGTCGAAGTCCTTTTGCAGTATAAGCAGCCGGGCACGCTCAGGCGTCACGTCGATGTTGCAAATAGAAGTGGCACTTTCAAGTGCAGCATTAGCTTCATCAATCAATTCATCTCTGGCGAATATGATCGCCAGTTCCTTGAAGGCTTCCGCCCTGATTGCGGGATTTCCGAAACTCAGGCCCTTCTGAAGGCGGTCTTCAAATGATCGACCATCATCTATCAACTTGTCATCTTGGATGAACCGGCGTCGTTTGAAGCGCTTGGTTTCCTCCAATACTGCATTGTCGATAGCGCCTTCATCAACCTGACTGCGTAAGTCTGTGCTATTGGATGCAAATCCATTTTCAACAAACTTCGCAAGATTGTTGTTAATGCCTGCAAAACCGTCATCCACCTTCTTGCTCAACTCAGTCTTGGTATCTGAAATTTGGCTCGATAGTGTCTCAAGCAGAAACCGGTCACCGGGCGTTAGGTGTGCCACCAAAGTTGCTAACGTAAAAGCAATTGCATCTTCTAGTAATGTCTCGCCAAAAGGTGCCTTGCCTTCAAAAAGTTCCGCATCATCATATAGGGCTGCATAGTGCTCTCGAGCCTCGAGGCACTCCGCTGTAATGTCCTCGTTCGCAAATATCTTGCGTGTTGCGCTTTTGACCAGTTCGATTACACGATTATCTGAAATGAAGTGACTCGCATTTTCTGTAGCAAAGCTAGCTGGCCGGTCAGAAAAAAGCCCTTTGAGCTTGACCCAGATCGTTTGAGGCAATTTCTCAGCTTCGCCCTTCAAGACCGCAATGGCTTCATCCATTTCCTTATCTGCTGTGCCGAGTGTGCTAAGGTCAGCACTAAGTGCTCCACGCCGCACCAATTGCGTGCGGATGAATCCCAGCGTCGGCTTTATTCCCGCCGAAACTCCTACTTTCGCTGTGCCTGTCAATATTGGGTCCAAAAAATACCGCCTCGCAAGTTAATCACCTGACACTTAGTAACCTTATTGATCTAGCAAGCAACAGAGGCATTGTCACATTAACTTTGCATAGACTCAAGTCGCTATTGGTAGCGTAAATTATGATGCCATTGTTGCGGCGTTCCAAGCGGCTAAGACATCGGTTCGTAGTTTCTTGAACTGAAGGCGATTGATAAGGCGACGTTGGTTATTGAAATGATTGTAAGTTTCTGCATGGATATTGAGGAAGCGTTGAACGGAGCCCGGTGATTTGAACCTCTGCATCTTTCGTATCCGCCGCCGCACGGGCCTGTGGGAATTCTCAGCTCTGTTGTTGGCGCGTTTATTGTCTATATACTCGGCAGATAATCCGATTTCACGAAATGCGGCGTGATAAGATCTAAGTTTGTTAGTTACGATTAGTGACAGCGATGTTCTCTGTTTCTTGAGCAATGATTTCATCAACTTCTTCACGGAATTGGTGCTCCTTTGGGATTGAACCAGAAAGTCTAACACCTTGCCGTCATTATCTACAGCACGCCATAACCAATAGCATTTACCACCAATGACAATAACCATCTCATCCAAATACCAATGGCCGATGGGTACGGGCCGATTGGCACGCAAGTTACTTGCAATTTGAGCGCCGTATTTGAGAAACCAGCGCCTCACTGTTTCTTAAGAAACATCCAATCCGCGCTCAGCAAGCATGTCTTCGACATCACGGTAGCTCAGAGTGAATCTGGCATCAAGCCAGACTGCATGGACAATCAGTTCAGAAAAGAAAGCGGTGACGATCAAACGATATCTTCTGCATTTACCTGCGATATCTTAGCCTTGCCAATTTGACCAGACGAGTTAATGTGACAATGCCAGCATATTAGAAATCACGATCCAGCTGCAACAGGGCGCAGATTTAAACGAAACAATGGCCAACAACAGAGCTGAGAATTATTAACGTCTCGATACTATCTTTATCGACATTCCTGGTTTCATCTCATCTGCAGTATCAAAACCGTTCGTAGCAAGTAAGAAATCTAACGGTTTCCTGACGGGTATTCGCCGTGATATCATTTGCGCGTTTTCCCCTTCTTGTACAGTATATATTCTCAAATAACCTTGCTTTGGTCCACCATAGTCTGACAGATCTAGGCGCAGGCCATTTATCATATTTTGATAGCGCTTTTTATAACGCGGCAAATCCCCATAATTTTGACTTTTGGCCTGATCCAAACTCCGTCTGACCCTATCCATGCTTGGAGGATGTGTGCGCCATGCAAGCGGTGTTGAGTTTGGTGTGCCATTCACTTTAGAACTATATAAACCTATCAAATGCAATTGGTAGTTCATTCGCGCTGCACCATAGGGATCATAACCCATTTTACCCAATAGTCCCGTTGCGACTGCGTCGGCTTCAAATTCTTGATCTCGGCCATAAGATTTGAGAGCTAAAGCGGCTTTAATTTGTAATTCTTTAAACTCCTGTGGATTTCTTCTCCTGAGCAGCCTGAGTTTAATGAGTGACTTTGATACATTATCACGATTCATGGTTCGTGCTACGTGCCTATTCACAGCATGTCCCACTTCATGAGCCATGACAGACGCTAATTCTGCCTCGTCATTGATCCATAAAAACATTCCTGTATGAAAATAAATAAAGCCTCCTAGGGATGCGTAAGCATTTGGATTTGTAGTATTTACCAGTGTAAAAACAAATTTCTCGGGGAAACGGGCTCTTTTCCGCGCAGCACTTCGACCAATTACTTCGATATAGTTTTTTAGTTTGGGATCAGGGTATTGAACAACTGTAGTCGCCAGCCTCCTGTTATGAGCTTGCTCTCCGATAATCCTCTCTTCAATCGGATTTATAAAAAGGCCGAAATTCTGGGCATCCGCCGCTAAAGACGTAAATAAGAAAGCCGTGACTATTGATAATGGGATAAGTTTACGCATGATTCAACCTTCTCAAACTATGTTTTATCTTTGAACAATTCTAATATTAGAAATTAAGCCATCTCTAAACCCAAACAACATACGCCCACTTCTGCCGCCTCCAGATATGTCGACATAAATAATGTTATTACCGTTAACTCTTGGCGAACCAATTTTCACTTGTTGTCCTTTTGATGCGGCTGAACGCATGCGCTGCGCTACTATTTGCCGCCCTTGAACAGTCGCGGAACCTTGTGTTCTCAAAATCACATCACCTGTTAACAATTTAATAGCATCGTTTATTTGGTTGGCATTAAGAAAGTTAACATAACGCGCAGCAATGGCTTGCTCACGCTTTGCTTGTGCCACAAGTATCTTTCTTGCCTCAGCATCTCGTGTAGCTCTTTGACGTTCCTGCTCTCGACGTTCTTCATTCGCCATTGCCAATTGAATAGACCGTATTTGAGCTAAGATTGGTGAATTATTGTCCAATCCAGGGACTTGTAGTTTGCGCAAAACTCCATCGAGTGCTGCCGCAGAATTAGCTGCCTCAACATCAGCCATAATTTCTGGTTCATAAATTTGTAACAATGCGGCATTTGCTTCTGATAAGCAATGATACCACCGATCCCCAATCACTAATAGGCCAGAGCCAAAAGGAGTGGCTTCTGAGCGTAAAACCTCTCCTTTTTGGATGAAAGGAGTGAGCGGATGAGAGGTTGCTGTAAGAGGATTAGTATTGGGTTCTGTTTTTGATATTGAAACATAACCCGCCATTACCCATTGGCTTAAAACATGAGCTACATCGCCTCCTAAATTATTTATCTTTGTATCTAACTCATCAAATGCTTTTTGTAGTTTTTTACCTTTACGTTTGTTTGATTGGCTAATTTCTCTTTCGACTTGTCTACGCGCTCTAAGTGCTAAATTTACTGCCTCTCGGCGAGAACGAACATAATTTAAATTATCATTTTGCAAGCGCTCAACTTGTTCCGCTGTTTCTAAACCATTAATATGCAAAGGCACGCCCAATTGCGGGCATTCAAATTCTTGCAACCATGTCAAAGCAGCCCTGCCACGTGCCTCTCCATCTTGTGCAATAGCTTGATTCGTTAATAAGCCACAGGAAACCAAAGTAACAATAGGAAGCAAAATATGTTTCGTCACTATCATTTAGACCGCCGCAGTTTTGGCAAAGAAATGCTTTTCGTGAGCACCAAACTCTTACCCAATTGTGCGCCTTTATCGTTAAAATTAGCGCCAATAATCTTACCGCCGCTGAGGTGCCAACCCGAGCAGATCCTAGTACCATAAGGTTCCAAGCGTTCGCGTAAATCTTGCGCCAAACGCTGACGTGCAGCAGGGCTCTGCTTTCCACCTGTAACAGTAATCTTGGCAGATTTGGGGTTTGCACACAAAAATCCTCCAGAATTAACGCCAGTATATGACACTGTCGCCAAAGTTCCTGAGCTATCCAAAAGGTAACGAGAAATCAGAGTGCCGCGGTCTTCATTAGCATTTTTCAACTCACTTATGATTGTGCAACCATCTTTGGTTCGTTGTGAACATAGATAATTAGCGTTACCCATCTGTTCATCAAGTTTACCAAAAGATAAAAAGCGTTTACTGGCTGAAAATTTGTTCAAGTCGCCGCTCTGACCAACGGTGCCAGATGCCAACAGACCGCCCGAAGCACTTCCGCCCAATTCTAGCAAAAGCCAGTTGGAAGATGCTTCTGCCACAGCATTGTAAACAACCCTTTCATTAGTTACGCCCTTGGCAGCGATAAGAGAGACACTACCGCAACCGAGCCTTAAATTACGAACAACATTATTCATCATCCTGCGAGCGCTCGTGCCGTCATCAAACTTTCGCTTTGGTCCTGTAAATATTAAAGAAACTGTTTTGGCGCATGATGGTCCGTCAAGCTTACCTTTTAATTGACCATCGGCGCTCTGAATGAAAGGTCGATCAGAGCGTTTTAGTAACTGAGCCTCAGCTGACAAAAACCCTAGAGACATAGCTGCACCAACGGTAAGCCCCAATTTTAAAAATTTCATAAGATCACTCCTTGTATAATTTCATTTTAAATATGATTTCAATAGATATTTTTTGTAGCCTGAGTTAGGCGCTTCCTATCCTTCTTTTTGGCAATGGGTAGCAACGTGCTTGCGTATTGAGAAACAAGCTGTGTGTAATCGTCGCTCTTGTTTAATAAATTTTGAGAAGCAGAATTTAGTGCACTAAGGATGGCCGCTTCATTTTTTTTCGGGCTATCATAAATAAGCGAAATCGCTTCAAGCAAATTAATCCCATTGTCATTGGGATCGATACTGGTTGCTTTTTTAAAAAAAGAAGCGCCTTTTCGCCGGCTAGCCCCCAACAAAGTAGCACCAACTTTTGATCGTCTGATAACTTCATAATGCCATGCTCCAGCTAATGCATTAGCCCAAGCTTGATTGGGCATAGTTTCGAGAACGTCATCAATCAATCTTTTGCTTCGGCGTGGTAGGTTTTGAGCAAGAGCTTGACTGGTTGAGCTTTCTCGAGCAATGACGCCTAGCGCTGCTAATTCAATAAGCTTATCATCACTCTTAAGAGGATTGATAGAGTCTATTTTTTTTTGAGCAATAGTTTTACGCTTTGCAGGTGATTTGCCGATCGTTGATGTAATAAAGCTCTTTAATCGAGCAAGTTCGTTATTGCGAGAAGCCCTCAATACGGCCGGTACTTGAGTGGCAATTAATAAAAGACTTAGGCAGGAGAAAATCTGTCTACGATTAAGCTTCAAGCTTTTTTTTCTGATTAAAAGCATTTTTCCCAGAACTTCCCTATTGCTATTTACTTAATGTTACTTATGCTATAGATGCATAATACAGCAACAAGTAATATTGCAAGGTGAAATGTTAGTTAGGTAAGCGCATAATACAAATAACAATAAATTGAGGTTTTTGCTA
The DNA here is from genome assembly GCA_947501885.1 of uncultured Sphingorhabdus sp. Lineage (GTDB taxonomy): Bacteria > Pseudomonadota > Alphaproteobacteria > Sphingomonadales > Sphingomonadaceae > Sphingorhabdus_B. Next base: position 1,081,990 of record CANMXN010000001.1, read on the forward strand.
TGATATTAAATCATAAAATTCTATCTATAACCCTTGCGCTTTCCTTAATAGCTGCGCCAGTCCTAGCTCAGCAGGCAGGCAGCCTTAGCGATATGATTGAACAGCGCGAAAAAAAAGCACAAGAAAAAAAGAAAAAAAAGGGTGGGCTATTTGGGAAGATAGCTGGCGTTGTAACAGGCATTGGAGCAGGAGCTGCATGCGGTGCATTTAATAAAAGTAATTCAAATACCAGAAAAAATGCATGTCTAGCATTGGGAGCGGTAGCCGGTTACGGCGTCATACAGCTTGATAAATCCATTAGAAAGCGCCTTGAAGAAAAAGATCAGGAGAAGTTGTTAAATGCTGCTGGGGACTCGCTAGCTGATGGAGAACCTCGTTCTTTAGCATTCCCAGACAGCAATGCGTCAGGTTCGGTAACACCCACTGGAATGGTTTTTTACGAAAATGCAAAAGTAGCGATGTTCTACGATAGCATATCTTTACAATCTCGCGAGAATGTTCAGGTAATCGCACAACCTTATCTGACAACATCAAGGGCTAATTTAAGAGGTATACCATCAAAAAGTGGAAAACGGATAAAGTCTCTTGACGCTAGAACGCCTCTTCATGTCGTTGGGCAAATTCCAGGTAAAGACTGGTATATGGTTTCTCAGAAAGTAAGTGAATCTGATGATGAGGCGCTTATGGTGGTTGGTTATATGAGTTCTGGCTTGTTAGAGCCGGCCAGTGATGATTACGAACTTCCAGCTGTACCTGCCCCCAATACTGTTGCAGAAGCTGAATTTGATGTGGACCTAAAATGTAATGAGCTGACTTATCAGGTTCGAGATTCGAAAGGAAAGTTGGTGTCTGATACATCCAAGGATTGCATCGGTCCAGAAGGGCAGTTGATTTCGGTTTAGGTTAAGTTATTGGAATAAAAATCAACATGGAATCTTTCAAGCTCAACGATGCAAAAGTATCGACATTTAATGAGTGCCTTCATAGTAGCGTGATAAAAAGACCGCCTGAGATTAAATTACCATCTTTTGAAGCTCCAAAATCATTCCCCAGCATATTCAACTGGCTTGGAGCTGCTAGAAGCAACGCGCTAAACTTGTTTCCAGAAAGTTGCTTTAAAGAGCTTTATGTTGAACATAAAGTAGCATGGCTTAATTTGTCTATAATTTCTGACCCAGATACAATCGCAGAGATTTTTGTAAATCAGCCAGATTCATTTGGTCTTTGTAATCTACACTTACGAATCCTTAAACCTAGCTTAGGAGGAGGTTTGATTGTTTCGGAAGGCGATAAGTGGTTAAGGTTGCGCCGAGCCTCTCGGTTGTTAATTAACAAAAATAAAAATAAGCGAAGAACAAATAAAGAATTTGAACCGACTATTGAACAGGCGTCTAACTTTGCTAGCCAAAATGGTTCTCAATCGAACTTCCCAACAGCTTTATCCCAGTTCATATTAAACTTGGTCACGGAAGAGATACTTGGTCATAAAAGGCAGATAGCAAACGACGACATAACTTCGGCCATTGAAGCCCACCGAGATATATGCGAAAAAGTTGATTATTTAGACATTCTAGGTTTGTCATCCAAATTTGTAAGCTTACGCATGCACCGTGCAAAGATGATTGCAGCCTCTTTTAATGAAGATATCGAAAAAGAAATCAAAAAAAGCAAATCTGCTTGGCCTCATAATATAAACGAGACAGAACAACGTGATTTTATAATTAATCTCTTAACTGGATTTGAATCGATCTGGTTAACCTGTCTTTGGTCTTTGTTAATCTTGGCTCACTACCCAGCCCTAGAAAAATGGATAAAGCACAACCAGGGTGAATCTATTGATGGTTCTAGATTGTTGATGTTTGTAAGCGAAGTGCTTCGAATGTACCCACCATTACCATTAATATATAGAGAACCCAAAGCTGATATGCTTTTGCCAATTGGCAATGTAAAAAAGGGACAGATGTTATGCATTTCACCTTATGTAGTTCAGCGCCACAGGAGGTTATGGGATAAACCTGATGTTTTTATAGCGGATAGAATGAAAACGGTAAATGCGACATTTCCTTATATGCCATTTGGAGTTGGAACACGCCGTTGTGTTGGTGCTGACCCGGGGATAAAACTAATAACGCAAGTGATGTCTGGCTTGCTTCATAAACACAGTCCGGTAAGCAAAGAACCTTTTCCGCTACCAAGGGTAGGTTTGAGCCTAAGGCCACAAGTGGGCTATGACCTTAGACTAGAGTTAATCAATAAATATGCTTAGCAGAGTTTCAAATTTGCTAGTCCAACGTGCAACCCTATTTGCTGCCCTTGGCATAGTTATCATGTTTGTGTTGAGCTCTGGTATATACAAGATTGCGGTAAATAACAGCGAACGATCTTTTTTTGATGAAAACGACCCTATTGTTGAGCGAACCGATTGGCTTTCCGAAAGAATGGGAAGTAGCAAGGACCCTATGCTGCTTGCCTATCTACCAAGTGATAAAGACGTGCTTTCTCCATTTAGCTTATCTCAATTAAGAACAATTGCTGATGAGGCTCAAGCACTTCCATATGTTGTTGAAACGCATTCCCTTTTTGATGACAAAAAACTCATCTCAACAGAACGCGGTAATGGCGAAGGAAAGCGACTCGCTTATGTATCATTTTTTCAAGGAAATGACCTCTTTAGCGAACAAGGGTTGAGCGAGCTTAAAGAAGATATTCGGTTTACACCTACAACAATGGGTCGGAGCATTGGCAGAGATTTTGCAAGTTCTGTTATAACGCTTCAACTGGAACTAAAAAACCCTTTGAAGGATGATGAATTATCCAGAGAAGAGAGAATTACCAGACTTAAACTCTCCGTCAAAGAGTTAGAAAGTTTGATACAAGAAACAGAGCCAAATGCAAAAATTTTGCTCATAGGGTCAACTCTGTTTGAGTATGCTAGCACAGAGGTTTTACGCGAGGATGTAAGAACCCTATTTCCAATTTTCGTTTTCATATTTATCGTTGCGTTATTTTTGATTTATAGATCAGTTCTGTTCGCCATCTCAGCATTGCTCCTGCTACTTTCAACAATAACCGCAACCGCAGGCTTTGCTGGTTGGGTTGGCTTACCTTTATCTACGTTGTCAGTTTCAGGATTGTTGCTTGTCGGTACTTTGGCTGTTGCCGATATTGTTCATATAGCAAATGCTTATTTTTTAGTTCCTCAAGACATTGACCGAGAAACGGCGCTCAAAAAAACTCTTAATAAAAACTTGGCACCTATTATAGCCACTACGTTAACCACCGGCATTGGAATTTCTGCTCTTTTTTTCTCGCCATCAAAGCCTATTGCCATTCTTGCAATTGTAATTTTATTTGGGGTTTGGATCGCTCTGATATTGGTTCTAGCTATTTTGCCCTGCATACTCTTAAAATGTCACCGAAGTTCAACACTATTACACGCTCTAATGTCGGCTTATTTGTTGAAAGCGAGTATGTTTTCTCGTTCCAACACATTGCCTACACTTATCATTACCGCTGCAATTTCACTAATGGCTTTTGCTGGATTAACCAGAATGGTTATTGATGATGACTTGGCGGGTTGGTTTGATAAATCAACAGAATTCCGGCAAGGTATGGATCTTTTAGAAGATAATTATCTCAGCCTCAGAACAATCACAGTTGCCGTGCGTGTTTTAGATGAAGATCGAGATAAAATTTTGGAGAGCAGCGGTTCTATCGACCTAGGGTATCACGGTAAACTTCAAAAAAATATGAATAAGGCTACCGAAGGTGATTGGTTGAGTGTTTTAGAATCTCAAAACCGTTGGCGTGAGAGAATAAAGCAGGCCAAACCGCATAATGGGTTTAACCCAGACTTGAACTTGTTAGAGGAAAATCCTCCGCAAGCCTCTTCGAAAAGCCTTTCAGAAAGCGGTTTTATGACGCAATTGGAACCGGGAGTAGCTGACTGGCTTGTATCTTATTTCGATCCAGGCCAAACGACAACATTTGCCCTACTTGACCAAGTTGATGTCATTAAAAGAACATTTGAAACTGCAGAAAGGTCCGGCTCTAGAGAGCCAAGCTTACAGGGTATTCCTTATGCTTTTGCGAAAGCAAGCGCGGCAAATTTTTGGGGCGTTATGACTGGAAGCTTGATTGCGTTACTTTTGGTCTCGATCTGTATGTTATTGGTTTTTCGATCTTGGTCGATAGCTGCGCTGAGTGTGTTACCTAATATTCTTCCTCTACTACTCATTTATGGAAGTTGGGGATGGATTGATGGTAAATTGAATATGGCGGCAATAGGTGTTTTTGCGGTTGCTTTTGGAATTATCGTAGATGATACTATCCATCTTATTATGGCTTTCAAACGAAATCTTTCCGAAGGAATGAATTCGAGCGTGGCTATGAATGAAGCCATTAGTCAAAGTGGGTCTGCGATCTTGATTACAACGATTTTGCTTTGTTGTGGGTTCTTCTTATTATCAGGCTCCGACTTTAATTTGACAGCTCAAAAAGCAGCGATGACAGGCTTTGCAATCTCTATGGCATTAGTTTTTGACGTTTTGGTTTTACCTGTAATTTTGCTCTGGAAAAGAAAAGACTCTAGGTCTAAGCATAGTATTTAATTACTATTAATCATGCATATTGGCGGGTGTTGAGATGGCGCGCATGATCAATCGGGCTTGGGAAGACATAATCTTCGACTGGTCCTTCACGTTGCTCCAGCCGCTAATTTAGATAATAAACGCGCAAACAATCGAGCGGAAAACTCTCACAGGCCAATACGGCGGCGGATGCGAAAGATGCAGAGATTTAAATCACTAGGCTCCTCTCAGCGTTTCCTCAACATCCATGCCGCAACTTACAATAATTGGAGTCACCATCGTCACCTTATCAATCACCCTCAATTCAAAAAGCTTCCAACCGATGCCTTTAACAGTTGAAAAGCCGCTACAATATCTGTAAATTTCTGCTGTTGATCATGAATGCGTCTTCGCAAAATTAATATGATAATGCCCGTGAGCATGTTTCATATTTTTAAAGTAATCGTTAAAATAAAAATTTAACGGCCGTCACGGTATCAAATAACAAAGATAATACCATAACTAGGCTGGCCCAGATAAGCCAGATATTATAAATTCGATTAAATATAGTTGCAGCTTCTGTCTTGCGCGCATCGCGTACGTCTTTTTTCCAAATCATCGCTATAGCGAATGACCAGAAAATCAAATGAATTACCGTTCCAATTTCTGTTCGGCTAAATTCAGGATAAATTGCCTTTATAATAATTAAACCTAAAATATTAATAATCAACGCCGCAACAATCCAGCGTGCTCCGTTTTTCCATGGAGCAAAAATGATACCAGAAACGAATGAAATCATCATTACGCGCATCCATAATTGAACACCCATTGGGTATTGTGCTGCCTCAGCTTGAAGCGCATCCCAACTTATTTGAATTATGTGCATTTTTACACCTTAAATATTTGATTTTACTAAAAAGTGATCTTTGAGAGAAATTTGATTCCTGTGGCACTGCCTATAAATGCAGCAATCATCCATACCCAACCATGCAGACTTCCTGATACCAATCCGCCCAAATAAGCCCCGATATTGCAGCCATAAGCCAATCTGGCACCATAACCCATCAACAAGCCACCTATTAGAGCCGTGATAATTTGACGTTTATTCAATCGCCAAATAGGTTGATATTTATTAGCCAATCCAGAAGCTGCCATAGCACCGCCAATAATGGCAAAATTCATTACCGTTGTAGTATCCTTAAAAATACTGCGATTGAGCAAAGCTGTACGCTCGCTCCAATACGGCCAACTAGCTACATCAACACCCATAATAATAGCGGCTTTGGCACCCCATAGAGAAAAGGCCGAAGTAATGCCCCATGGACGTCCCAAAACAATGAATGTTGCTATCCCTACAAAAGCGAGCGCAATTACACCTGCAATGGGCGACCATGGACCCGATAATAAAGAGGCTGAAGATTTTGACTGCTCTAATACACCATGCGCTAATTTTTCGCGATAAATCGTATAACAGCCAATTATGATTAAAATGATCGTTAATATAATAAAGGCGCCAAAGGGACCAAAATTATCAATCAAAGACCAACCGCTTATTTTGGGCATAGCGCGCCACCATGGCAGATGCAGCGTTCCCAATAATGACCCCATTATAAATGCGGTTAAAGTTATTACCATCCGCGTACTGCCACCGCCTATAGTGAACAATGTTCCGGAACCACAACCTCCACCAAATTGCATTCCAATACCAAATAGAAAAGCACCAAAAACCATGCCGAAACTAATCGGTGCAACAGCACCTCCGACAGACAAGCCCAACAAATCTCCGTAAGCAATCAGCGGAAATGAAAACATGCTAATCAAAATTACCAATAAAAATTGAGCGCGAAGGCCTGCGCCTCTATTTTCGGTTAATACCCTTCGCCATGCTGATGTGAAACCAAATGAAGCATGATAAAGGCCAAAACCTGCAACAGCACCAATTAACACCGCCAAACTATGTTTTATAGTTGCAGTATATGTTGTAATAATAATCAACATTAAAAGGGCTGTGATTGCAAAAATCAATGGCCCAAATTGTATGCCAATTTTTTTATTTATATGCGCTATTAAAATAGGCTAATCCTCTATAATTTTTTGATTTCATCTTAACTATGAATCCACAGCCTTATAATGAATGATATAACGCCAAGAACCATAACGCTGGCGATCCATATACCAGCCATCCATGCAAGACGTTGCCAAAGCGGAGTTTCTTCATTCATTTTAGTACCAATCCTATTCATGCCAATGGAATCAATGATAACCTTCATCGCTCACTTTGCCGCGAAACACCCAATAAGCCCATGCGGTATAGCCCAATATAAAGGGTACAGTGATGATAGTACCAATAAGCATGAAAATCAGGCTACTTTCGCCTGCTGCGGCATCCCAAATGGTAATCGTATCGGGAACGACATAGGGAAACATAGATATGCCAAGGCCAATCATACCCAATAAGAATAACCCAAGCGTTAGCAAAAATGGCGCAAGCTCATGTCGTTTTTTGAGCGCTCGATAAAGGGCAAAAATAATTATTCCTGTGATAAGCGGCACCTGAGCAGAGAATAATATATTGGGCATGGTAAACCAACGATCCCAATATTCATTTTCTAAAAAGGGCGTGTAAATGCTTACTGCGGCTAATGAGACAATGGTTGCTGGGGCCAGCTTTGCCGCGAGCCGGTAGCTATGATCTTGAACGGGACCATCGGTTTTATATATTAACCAAGTCGCTCCCAATAGTGCATAACCAATGGTTACACCAAGGCCCGTTAAGATACTGTAAGGTGATAACCAATCAAGCCATCCACCTGCATAAGCACGACCTGATACCTGCACCCCCTGTAATAATGCACCCAAAGTTACGCCTTGGGAAAAGGCCGCTATGATAGACCCAGATGTAAATGTAAAATCCCAGAAACTCATATGTTTTGGGTCCCGCCAGCGGGCCTCAAATGCAACGCCGCGAAACACGAGGCCCAGCAACATTGCAATAATCGGTGGGTAAATAGCTGGTAAAATAATGGAATAGGCCAATGGAAAGGCCGCCAATAATCCGCCGCCGCCCAGCACCAGCCAAGTTTCATTGCCATCCCAAACGGGGGCAACTGAGTTCATGGCTTTATCGCGCTCCGCACCAGGCTGTAGCGCAGGAAATAATATACCAATGCCCAAATCGAAACCATCCATCACCACATACATAAATACAGCAAAAGCAATGATGAAGGCCCATATAATCGTAAGATCAATCATGATGCTTCTCCTGTGTGAGAAGTAATCGTGCGATTAGAGGCAGGTGTAATCCCTGCACTACGAATTGGACCTGATTGCGCGGTCTTTTCATCGCCCGTCACCGATTTGTTCATCAGGCGCAAAATATAGAGCGTCCCAGCACCAAACATAATGAAATAGACCACTACAAAAGCAATTAGCGATGCAGCCACAGCGGGCGCGTCCAATGGGGATGCGCTATCAGCAGTGGTGAGCAACCCATAAACTGTATAGGGCTGGCGGCCAACCTCTGTTGTAATCCATCCTGCTAACACAGCGACAAAGCCAGATGGTCCCATTATTAGCGCCGCACGGTGGAGCAATGTCCATTCATACAATTTTTTGCGGAAGCGTGCGAATAAACTCCACATTCCTATAGCTAGCATCGCAAATCCCACAGCCACCATGATACGAGATGACCAAAATACGATACCAACGGGCGGTTCTTTATCATCGTCAATTGTATCAAGCCCATCAAGCGGCGCATTCAAATCATGCTTAAGGATAAGCGATGAAGCTTTTGGAATTTCGATTTTATAATCAACGCGCTTTTCTTCACTGTTGGGAATACCAAATAATATTAACGGCGCGCCATTAGGGTGACTGTCATAATGGCCTTCCATCGCCATAACTTTTGCGGGTTGATGTTCCAAACTATTCAGGCCGTGCAAATCACCAGCGAAAATTTGTAGCGGTGCCACAATAGCCGCCATCCACATTGCCATAGAGAACATTTTGCGCGCGCGTAAATCCATTTTATCACGCAATAAATGCCACGCGGCAACCGCACCGACCACAAATGCCGTTGTTAAATAGGCAGCCATGACAGTATGAACCAGCCGATATGGAAAGCTTGGATTAAATATAATCGTAGTCCAGCTCTCGCCAGGAATAAAGCGGCCCAATGCATCAATTTCATGACCCGTTGGCGTTTGCATCCAACTGTTCACGCTCAATATCCAAAAAGCTGATATGAACGTACCAATTGCCACCATTAAGGTCGCAAAATAATGCAATTTCTTGCCGACTTTATCCATACCAAATAGCATGACCCCTAAGAATCCAGCTTCTAAAAAGAAAGCGGTGAGAACCTCATAAGCCATAAGCGGGCCAATGACATCTCCCGCCTTGTCCGAAAAAACTGACCAATTGGTGCCAAATTGATAGGACATGACAATGCCCGAAACGACACCCATTGCAAATGTGATGGCGAAAATCTTGCGCCAATATTTATATAGGTCAAGATAGAGATCATTTTTGGTTTTAAGCCATAATCCCTCTAGCACTGCCAAATAACTGGCCAACCCAATAGAAAAGGCAGGAAACATAAAGTGAAAACTGACGGTGAAGGCAAATTGAATACGTGCCAGCAAAAGTGCAAATTCGGGATCTGTCATCATATTAAACCTCTAGAATACCATAGATCATTTGATTGGTTTGCATAATGTTCTCCTTTAGCCACTTTAGCCATTATTGTATCAAAGGCTTCATTTTGAGATAGAAACACATCTCCGGAAAGCTCATCCAAAAAATGGCTATGTTTCAGCCTATCCATCACCGGCCCCTTTACCTCTGATAGATAGAATTGAATATCGCTATCGCCTAAGCGATGGTTAATCGCTTCTAGGCTTTCTAACCCTGAAGCATCAATTTCATTGATGGCAGAGCATAACAAAATAACGTGAGAGACTTGCCTGTTTTCTGCAACCTGCTCCAGAATAAATTCTTCTAACCAACGCGCATTAAGATAGGTCAATGCTTCATCCATGCGCACTGTGATAAGCTGCGGATAGGTAATCACTTCGTGGCGTTTAATATTTCGAAAATGCTCTGTCTCTGGAACGCGGCCTACTATTGCAGCATGCGGGCGCGATGCGCGCCATAAATATAATATCAAACTTAACGCCACACCAGCTATGACACCAGATTCAATGCCAGTTGCTAGAGTAAAGAATATTGTGGCAGCGATAGCAACAAAATCACTTTTTGAATATTTCCATAATTGTGCTGGAGTTTTAAAATCTACCAAAGATAATACCGCAACAATGATGGTAGCGGCCAGTGTAGCAATCGGCAAATTGAACAAAAGCGGCGTTAAGAAAACCGATGCTAACGCTATTCCTACAGCAGTATAAGCCCCAGCCGCAGGCGTCTCGGCTCCTGCATCAAAATTAACAACAGATCGGGCAAAGCCGCCCGTTACTGGATAGCCTCCAGAGATTGCTGAGGCAATGTTCGATGTCCCAAGACCAATAAGCTCTTGATCGGGATCAATGCGCTGTCGCCGTTTGGCGGCTAATGTTTGCGCCACTGATACAGATTCCACAAACCCAATAACAGAAATAAGCAATGCGCCAACGAACAATTGCGACCATAAACCCTGATTAAAAACAGGCAGTGCAATAGGAGGCAGCCCCACAGGTATTGCACCAACCGTTTTTACCCCTAATCTATCAAGATCAAACACCACCACCAAGACGGTGGTAGCAAAAACAGCAAATACAGGGCCAGCTTTCGTAATGACATCGGCAGAACTTTCATTAATCCCAAACTTTTGAAGCAGTGGCTTCAAGCCTTTGCGTATCCAAAATAGAAATAAAGTTGCAGATATACCAAGAATTAAAGTGTAGATATTATAATTTGCTAGGTTGTTGAACAGCGAACCAATCAAGCTGACTAGATTATCACCATTAGCGGTTATTCCCAACAAATGTTTAAACTGGCTAGTAGCGATTATAATTCCGCTGGCTGTGATAAAACCTGATATAACAGGATGAGAGAGTAAATTTGCCAAAAACCCTAGTCTCAATATTCCCATCACCAACAATATTAATCCAGACAGCAGCGCAAGGGCGATGACTGCGCCCAAATATTCGGGAGTACCCGATGCTGCAATGCTGCCCGCAGCAGCAGCCGTCATAAGCGATACCACAGCAACTGGCCCAACCGCCAATGTGCGGCTGGTTCCGAAAATGGCATAAGCCATCAAGGGTAATATGGACGCATATAGCCCAACCACTGGCGGCAATCCTGCTAGCAAAGCATAAGCTAAACTCTGCGGAATAAGCATGATGGTGACGATAACCGCCGCCATAAGGTCATTCGTTAGCACATTCCGATTATAGGTGCTTCCCCACTCAAAAATAGGGAAATACCGTCTAAAACCAGTTGTTCTTCTTGCCACCTAATATATCCTATTCACGAGGTTCTTAATTAGCGATTTTTTGGTCTGGTTTTGCCAGCCATTCATGCCCTTTCAACATTCCATTCCAATAAATCCATGGTAGGGCATGGGATTTCAGCAGCCATGACATGCGGCGTGGCTGCGTTCCATCTATAATCCAATTGGGAAAACTAGGCAGCAATTTGCCACCATATCCGAATTCAGCCAAAACGATTTTACCTTTTTCTACAGTAAGTGGGCAAGAGCCATAACCGTCATACGCAAATATAGGTTGCTTTTGATTGAGAGCAGCTAGAGCATTTTCAGCAACGATTGGTGCTTGTTTTCTGGCAGCTGCCATTGTTTTGGCGTTGGGTGTAGTGGTCGCATCCCCTAGGCCAAAAATATTAGGATAACGAACATGTTGCAAGGTTTCCAGATGAACATCAACATAACCACTATCAGTGGCCAATGGGCTATCAGCAATAAAATCGGGCGCCACTTGAGGTGGGCAAACATGTAGTATATCAAATGATTTTTCAACCTGTCCAGCAGCAGTCTCAAAAACTGCTTTCTTATTTGGGCCATCTACCGAGATTAAAGTCGAACCAAAATTAAGATTTATACCATAACTTTCTATATATTCCATAAGTGCGGGTACATAAGCATCAACACCAAATAACACTCCGCCACTATTATGAAATTCAACATTGATAGTGGATAAATCTCCGCTATCTCGCCAATTATCGCACGAGAGATACATCGCTTTTTGTGGTGCACCCGCGCATTTTATTGGCATTGGAGGTTGGGTAAACAAAGCCGTTCCTTGCCGCAAATTTTTCACCAATTCATAGGTATAAGGTGCCAGATCATATCGGTAATTAGAGGTAACACCATTTTGTCCTAAAGTTTCCTCTAAGCCATCAATTTGCCCCCAATCCAATTTTATCCCGGGGGCGGTAATTAAAATGTCATATCCCAATGTTCGCGCATCTCGCAAAACAACTTCATTATTATTCGGTCTGAATTCGCTGACAGCTCCTTGTATCCATTTTACCCCTTTGGGCATTACGCTTGATATAGGGCGTTTCGTTACCGCTGCATCAAAAACACCGCCACCAACCATTGTCCAACCAGGTTGGTAATAATGATGAGAGCTGGGCTCAACTATAGCGATATTTAAATCACTACGCCTTTTTAAGAGCGATGATGCCACTGCAATACCGCCCGAACCACCGCCAACAACGATAATATCAAATTGTGTTTCTTGTGTAGTCATTAGTTATAACCTTAGGATGATTTCGAAACATTGTTGGACGCTAATTGCTCAAGACGCGGTGACAGTGGGGATAGGTCATATCCAGCATTGGCGGCTTTGATGATAATATCCTCTGTTGAGCGCACACCAGCCTGTGACAATGCCCAGAGAGTTGTACTACGTGTACCCGTCCGGCAATATGCAAGAATAGGGTGCTCGGTATTATTTAACGCAGCACCAAAATCAGATATATCTTGCTCACTAAAGTTGTTGGGCGTTATTGGCATATATATAAATTCTATGTCCAATTCATCTGCTGCCTTAGCAAGCTCTTCCGCATCTGTCTGGTCACTAGATTCTGCATCAGGGCGATTGCAAATGATGGTTTTGAAACCCTGCCTTTTAATCTGCTTAATATCATCACAGCTAATTTGGCTTGTTACACTTATTTTGTCTGAGATATTTTTTACGTTCATTTCTTAACTTCCAATTCTAAAATGAGATATTAATGCATATGCAGCCATTCCAGCGAATAAACTGATTGCGAAGATCAGCGCTTCTATTGGGTTAATAACGAGAGCAGCAAATGCAGGGCCTGGACATAGTCCAGCAAGACCCCAACCCATGCCAAATATTGATGCACCGCCAATCAGCTTTGGATCAATGTTATTTGTACTCGTCAGCAAGAAGCTATCTGTGGCAAAAGGCTTGGTAATGCGTTTTTGAATCAACCAAGCCAATGCCATCACAATAATTGCGCCACCCATAACAAATGCCAGCGTTGGGTCCCAATCACCAAATATATTAAGGAAACTTCGGACCCTATGAGGATCGGCCATTCCCGACAAAGCAAGGCCAGCCCCGAATATTAACCCGGATAAAAGAGCGATGAATGCATTTTTCATCACCACCCCCATCCCATGAAGTCCACAAAGGTCACGGTTATAATACCGGTTATCATAAATGTTATAGTTGCAATAATTGACCTTGGAGATAGTCGCGATATTCCGCAGACGCCGTGACCGCTGGTGCAACCACTGCCCAAGCGCGTGCCTATACCGACCAAAAATCCGCCTGTGGCTAATATGATGACAGATGGAGTAAAATGGGACTCGATTGGGCCATTAACCCATTGAATTATATGCGCCCCTAAAGGTAAGCCAATAATGAATAGTATAGCGGTTGATAATGGTGTTTCGTTTTTATTTAGCAAAAAAGCACGGGCTGCCATGCCGCTGACACCCGCGATGCGGCCAGAGCCCAAAAGCATGATCGCCGCTGACAAACCTATTAAGAGACCACCGATGAAGCCCTCTATCGGCATTGCATGGGGAAAAGCGGTAATAGTCATACGCCGTTGACCGGAATTTTAAGATAGCTTATACCATTGCCTTCGGGTTTTGGGAAATGGCCGCTCCTAATATTGACCTGTATCGAAGGCAGTATGAGCTTGGGCATATCCAAAGTTTCATCGCGCGCGTTGCGCATTGCTACAAACTCTTCCTTGCTGACGCCTTCATGAACATGGACATTGGAGAGGCGCTCGGTACCGATAGTCGTTTCCCAGACATATTCATCGCGCCCCGGTGCTTTATAATCGTGGCACAGAAATATACGGGTTTCGTCTGGCAATACCATCAATCTGCGAATTGATTTATATAATGTTGCTGCATCGCCGCCGGGAAAATCAACTCGCGCTGTTCCGTAATCAGGCATGAACAGAGTATCACCAACAAAGGCTGCATCACCGATTATATAGGCTAGATCCGCCGGAGTATGGCCAGGCACATGCAATGCGATAACATCCAAATCACCCAGCTTGAAACTCTCTCCATCAGAAAAAAGATGGTCAAATTGAGAGCCATCGCGTTCAAACTCATCACCTTCGTTAAATATTGTACCAAATGTGTTTTGAACTGTTTGGATATGCTCACCAATCGCAATTTTACCGCCCAATTGCTCCTGCAGGTAAGGCGCCGCGGATAAATGATCGGCATGCGCATGCGTTTCCAATAACCATTGAACCTTCAAACCATTAGATTTAGCATATTCAATAACTATATCAGCCGACCTATGTGAAGTGCGCCCAGATGCTGCATCATAGTCGAGAACTGAGTCGATAATCACGGCCATTTTGGTCGATAGATCATGAGCAACATAAGTAATCGTATTTGTGGCAAAGTCAAAAAACGATTTTATTTCAGGCTGTAAGCAGGGTGTCTCTTGGGCCTTACGCACCAATTTAATAGTGTCAGCCATAACTTTATCAGCCTCAAACCTGTGGTTCATCATCAACTCCATATTTATATAATTTCATATATCGTTTAATTATGTAAATATCTTGCGTCAAGCCTCTTTTGCATATATATTAATCTCATGAATGAAAATACATCACACATAACAAGCGGCGTCAGCGGAGCTTTACGCATTGGCGAGTTGGCCCCAAATTTCTCAGCGCGTAGCACAACGGGAGATATCTCATTCTCTGAATACAGAGGGAAATGGGTGCTCCTCGCATCTCATCCGGGGGACTTCACCCCCGTTTGTACTAGTGAATTTATCTCTCTTGCCAATCGATTGGTGGAATTTGAAAAGCGTGATTGTGCGGTAATTGCACTTTCAGTTGATAGCCTATCTTCCCATCTCGCATGGGTGCGATCTATTTTTGAAAAAACGGGTACAAAAATTACATTCCCGATCATCGAAGACCCAACACTCACCATTGCCAGTGCTTATGGAATGGTAAGTGGCGATTGCCAAGATGCTGCAACGGTCAGGGCTACCTTTTTCATTGATCCATCCGGCATGATCCGCGCGTCCACATATTATCCTGCGACGGTGGGCCGGTCGGTTGATGAAATGATTAGAATATTAACAGCTCTGCAAAAAACTGACAGAGAGAACGTCCTTATTCCGGAAGGTTGGAGCGAGGGTTCCGACGTTTTGATACCGCCGCACCAGACCATAGATGATATTTTTAATCATGATTCCGGTGAGTGGTTTTACCAATGTAAGCAAAGCAATAAGGTCTAAATTATGCAAATGGACAATCTCGAAGATATGGCAAATTTGTTTAAAGTGATGGGACATGTCGCTCGATTAAAAATTGTGACCGTGTTAGCAAATGGAGAGTATTCTGTTGGGGAATTGGAAAAGCAGAGCGATATACAGCAGCCTACCTTGTCTCAACAATTGGCAATTTTGCGTAACGCTGATCTTGTAACAACAAGGCGAGAAGCCAAGCAAATCCATTACAGTCTCAATCAAAATCGTATTGGTGAAATATGCGATGCTTTGGGTTGGATGCATAAAGACCATGGCCCAGCTAGTGACGAAATTACAACATCAGATCGTAACCGAAAGCTTGGTTCTGCTTCAAGCTTTGCACGTATAATCTAACGAGATATATTAGGAATAAAAAGGACGAACCCCCATGAAATTGCGGACAGTTCCACCTTTGTTTGGCTTGATTTGTGCATTGCTCATGTTGGGAGTTGCCATGCTGTTACCCGCCGCAACCATATTATTCCCTGGCCAAAAAATTGTTGCTCTTATTGTAATTGCGTTGGGGATTTTACTTGATGTCATTGCTGCCGTACAATTTAGAAAACACGCAACAACTATCAGCCCATTTAATCCGGAAAAAACAGCGTCTATTGTGAAAACTGGTGTATTTGGGATCAGCCGAAATCCGATGTATTTGGGGATGCTGTTGATATTAATTGGGATAGGAGTTTTTTTAGGTAGTCCGATAAATATCATTATCTTAATTGTATTTGTTGCGGCGATAACCAGTTTACAGATTAAACCTGAAGAGGAAATATTAGAGGCCAAATTTGGTAGTGATTATGCGGCCTACCGCGATAATGTTCGCCGCTGGATATAATAAAAGAAATATGATTATTAGCCCTAACAATTAAACCATGATTTAAAAGGACCCATCCATGAGATATAAAATATCTGCATCGCTTAGCGCATTAGCCCTATTAAGTCTCTCAAGCGCAAATGCTCAACCAGCCAATTTTCATAAAGGCCCCATCATCGAGGAATATGGACCAATTGCAACTATTGAAGGCCATGACCCAATACCCCCAGGCAACATCTTTAAGGTCAGCTTTGATGTCACGGATCGCTCAAAAGCGGACGAACTAAACCGAAAATTTATTAGCGCGGCGAGATTCCTGAACATGCACAGCGAAGCAGGAGTTGCGGCGAAGAATATGAATTTAGCGATAGTGGTTCATGGATCAGCAGTGCAAGATGTCACCAATGCAGAACATTATGGAGCAGTCAATGACAAACCAAATTCCAATGCACTTTTAATCGCAGAGCTTTTGAAACATGGCGTTCAAATATATGTTTGCGGGCAGAGTGCGGCTCATCAAGAAATTACGGCACAAGACCTAATACCAGGCGTTCGCATGTCACTGTCGGCGATGACAGCCCATGCCTTGTTACAGCAAGGTGGTTATACGCTAAATCCATTTTAAGACTTTAATCAATATATCAATTACTGATATTGATTAATTGAATTGTCATTAACCTCAATTTTGGCTTAGTTAATAATCCGCAGGCAATCATGCTCTGTTACACTATTGAAAGGTTGAATAATGACAATTTATATCGGCGACAATGCCCCCAATTTCACAACTGACAGCACCATTGGAGAATTAAACCTATATGATTGGGCTAAGGGCAGTTGGATATTTTTTTTCAGCCATCCCGCTGATTTCACTCCAGTTTGCACGACTGAGATGGGACGAACGGCGCAGCTTTCCAGTGAGTTTGCAGCGCGAAACACTAAACCACTCGGTCTATCAACTGACAGCGCGGCGGAGCATTTAAAATGGATTGCCGATGTTAACGACACGCAGAATACCGATTTGCAATTCCCTATCGTGGCTGATCTGGATTTACAAATATCCAAAACATATGGAATGTTGCACCCTCATCAGAGTGAGACACAAGCGGTACGGTCTGTATTCATTATCGACCCCAATATGAAAATTAGGCTTACCATGACCTATCCTATGAGCGTTGGTCGCAATTTTGATGAAATATTGCGAGTCATTGATGCTTTGCAAATTGGTGATGAAAAACATGTTGCTACCCCTGCGGACTGGACAATTGGCGATAAAGTCATTATCCCACCCTCTATTTCTAACGTCGAAGCTGAAACACTTTTTCCAAAAGGCTGGGATGAGTTGCGGCCTTATTTACGCATGACGGATGTAAACGAAGATTAAATCACTTTTTCTATTATAATAAAGATTACAAATATTACTGGAGCTGGCAACTATGCTGGCTCCTCAACCTAATGCTACCATGCGCTATTACGCCAAAATGACTACACTATATGATCAAGACTTTCTGAAACATCAGTATAAACGACAAAAGAGATATTTAATGCCGAAAGTCCCTAAATGCTTGGCAGGTGCTCAAAAGATTGAGCTAGGGCCCAATGTAAAAATCTTTGAAGCTGGGGATAGCTGCGATCATTTTTATTATCTTATCAAAGGTTCCGTGCGGGTCGAGCTTCTAACATATTCAGGAAAACCCATTACGCTATATCGTTTTGGGTCCGGTGAAAGCTGCATATTAACCAGCTCATGCTTGTTAAGCGGAGATCCCTATAATGCAGAAGCTATTACAGAGACTATGGTTGAAGCATTGGCAGTCCCTATTATAGATTTCCGGTATTTATTAGAGAATTCGGATGAATTTAGACAATTAGTATTTCAATCATTTGGTCAGAGATTATCTGAAATGATGATGAAGATTGAGCAAATTATTTCTGTACCAATTCATCAACGGCTCGCAATTTTATTATTAAACCGACTACGCAAACAGAATCCTATTATCGTAACACATGATCAAATAGCTTCTGAAATTGGAACAGCTAGAGAAGTAATTACCAGAAAATTACATAGTTGGGATGAAGAAGGTTTAATTATACGAGGCCGTGGTAAAATTACTATCATCGATGAAATTGCCTTAAGAAAAATTACCAACTCCACTGTGTGACTTAGTCACTGTGAGTTATAAAGCTATCTCATACTTAGATACTTCACTTATGAAAGGAATATCTATGTCATTTGCAAATGTTGGCTCTGCTGACCGTATTATCCGTATTCTATTTGGAATTATTTTACTTGCCTTTGTTGCTGTCTCAGGCGTTGGTTTTTCTAGTTCAATTGGTATTGGTGGAGCTATTGTTGCCGCCATATTAATCGGCACATCATTTATAAGTTTTTGTCCATTATATGCGACAATTGGCCTTAAAACGCTTAAAAAAGATTAAATCATATGAAATTATTACAACTCTTTGGTTTGAATAGAGCCAATAGTTTTTTATTGTCCCCCCAGCACGTTTATGACGGCATATTGAATAATGATTATGTTGTCATAGACGTGCGAAACCCAAATGAGTGGAGTAAAGGGATCGTAATGGGAAGTTTGACAATCAGTTTGAATGATGAGAAATTTGTTGATAAAATATCTCATTTAACAAATAGAGGAAAAACTCTAGTCATTAGCTGTAAATTTGGAATGAGATCAAAAATGGCGGTTAAAGAATTGGCCAATGCCGGGATCGACAATATCTATATTATGAAGGGTGGCTTTGATGCTTGGGAAACACAAGCCCTGCCTTGTGACACGATCAAAGAGGATGTTTTTTAAATCCAAAAGCGTTCCCCGTCAGCGCTTGTGGCACAGATTTAGGGTTGTTGTTTAAGGAGTATTTTGTTCTCGTCGAAGAGATGAAGGAACGAAGATGAGAACAAAATACTCAAAGACCAAAGCAAGTGCTGAACGGGTAGTAAAAGACATTCGCCGCAAGACACGGTAGCATTTTTCAGCAGAAGAGAAGATACGGATTGTATTGGAGGGGTTGCGTAGTTATGATAGCATTGCTGAGCTATGAAGCAAGGAAGGCATAGCTCAGAGCCTTTATTATACATGGTCTAGAGAGTTCATGGAAGCCTTCCAAGTTCATGTCTTTAAGCTGATCGTTTCACTCTTCCAAAGCATTAAAAAGTGCGTTCGAAATCTCACCTTCGAGGTCTCGATGGCGTATGCGTTCTGACACCCGATTTTCATATCATTGGCAATGTTCCTTTGCCGATGACCAGAGTCGATAAATGCATACACCAAGTGAGGGTCGTCGCCGACAACTGCAAATTGGATATTATCTTTTCAGGACCGGGAAGTGTGATACCCTGGGGCACCTAAAATTGTTATCGGCAAGAACAAAATGATCAAGAAGCAGAGCTGAGACATCGGCTCAATTCCAGCATTTACAAAGTAAAACATTCAACTGGATGGATTTTCTCCAGCAGATTCGTAGGTATTGTCACATTAACTCTTCTGGTCAAATTGGACTTGTAATGGTTTTGCGCTGGTCACTTGAGAGTATAACACTTATACAAGGAGACAGGCGAGATGAAGAAGCGAACAGAAGATTTAAGGTGTTAATAATTCTAGATGTCCAACCTTTAATGCCAACGCCAGCTCATAAATTGTCACTATGGTTGGATTGCGCTTCCCACGTTCTAAATCACTGATATATTGTTGAGATAGACCAGAGAGCGCTGAGAGCTGCTCTTGGGTTAAATCATTGGCCTGCCTAATTCGACAAACATTATCCCCAACAAGTTTTCGCATATCCATACGAGAAACTATTGGCGCTTTTTTATCTTCTTGTTTATCAACTATAGTATGTAAATTATGAAGGATGGATAATGACTGATAAAAACAACTTTGATACAGAATTTAAAAAAGGAATGGAGATACCCTGCCCTAAATGTAGAGAGAATATGAATATGACAGCAAAGCGCTGTCCAAATTGCCAATATGATTTTTCTGATAACGAAGTTCACACAAACATAGCATCAAAAAGAACCAACCCTCTTGGATGCGTTATTATTGTAGGAATTATTACAGTAGTGGCTGTGATAGGTTTTGGGGTTTCATCAACTGGAGATAAAGCTTCAGATATCCCAAGCAGAACTACATCCAAAACTCCAAATTCTGGTGAAGTTTTTGCATATAAAGAAGCAGCTAAAACATTAATAAGTGCAAAGCTACGCGACCCTGATTCAGCTATTTTTTCAAATATGGTTGTTTATCCTGAACGTAAAGATAGATCTGTGATTATTTGCGGTTACGTTAATTCACGCAATGGCTTTGGAGGAATGACGGGAGCGCAGCGTTTCATCACTGGTGGCACGGTAATGTTAGAAGAAGAATTCACTGAGGAACAAATGTCAATTGCTTGGACAAGATTCTGTAATTGAATAATCTTCTATCAATATAAATAATCATAATCGGGATCATCATAATCGCCGTGTAAGTCATGCCAATCATTCTCGGCGCTGGGGCCTGAGCTATCATAATCATCACGCCCATCAATTGTGACTAAGATAGGAGCGTGCGGCACACTATCTTCTTGTCTGCCCATATGTTTTCGTATCCATGATAGCAATTGTGAGAGCGCATCAACCTGATCGTCATGCTTGCCATTAGGAAAGGATAATAATTCTGATGTGAACGCTGTTAGCCAAGGCGCGCTTTGCGGCAATATCACCTGCCCGCCAGCAATCATTGCGCTTACGCCTGCTACTCTGCTTACCTTATCACCTTCGGGCTGCTGCTTGAACGGCAGGGCCACACGGTTTGGTTGCTCATTACGCAGCGTCTGATAGAGCTGCGTGCCGCTGGCCGCATCCTCAATCAATATAGTTTCAGCATTATACTCCCGCGCTAGTCGGATGGACGCTTCTTTAAGATCAGGAAAGGTGAGCTTGCGGCGAAACACATCGATGATATATATCTTTTTGGTATAATATCGCGCTGTAATGCACACCGAATAATCATTATGAATACCATCCTTGCTTGCCGTATCCCAGCTTTGTACGATGAACCCGCTCGGGATATTCTCTAAATCTAATGTCTCATGGAGCAGCCAGTCTTTTTGGATCATATTGCCGGTGGCTGGAACGGGGTCTTGCTGATATTGCGCTTCAAATATAATAGGCCCTTGATCGCGCTTGATCCGCATCAATGTCTCATAGGGCTCGCGCATTGGATGTAGCACTTCTCCTTCATAGCGCTTATAAATATGTCCTCTGGTAAGCGCTATGTTATGGCTTTCATTGGCGATAGCCGGAAGGTTAAGATGCGACCAGCCACCATCCTCTAGTATAAGGCCTGCCAGATCATTAGCGTGCAAGCGCTGCATCACGCAGATGATCGCGCCGGTTCGTTTATCATTCAAGCGCGAGGTTAGCGTTGAGCGGTACCAATCATTAAGCGCGCTGCGGATAGTTTCTGAAAAAGCCTCATCCGGTTTAATCGGATCATCGATAATGATGATATCACCGCCACGCCCTGTTAATGTGCCTGTGATTGACGTTGCCATTCGCCCGCCGCCAGCGCTGGTTTCAAAATCATGCGCTGCCGATCGCTTTTTGGATATAAGCGTTTTAGGAAATAACTCTCGGTACCAGTGCGATTCCATGATTGAGAGACAATCACGCGCAAGCTTACCTGCCAATTCACCAGAATAACTAATGCAAACGAAATTCTTGGTCGGATCACGGCCGAGCATCCATGCCACCCATGCAACAGATATGGTGATGGATTTTAGATTGCGCGGCGGGAGCGTTACCAAAAGACGCAATGCTGTGCCATCTTGGACGGAGTTTAATCTGTGCACGATAGCATCAAGATGCCAATTCCAATCAAGCACCCCACCGCCAGAGATCCATGGGAATGCTTTGCGCAGGAATAAAGCAAAGTCATTACGCATGAGCTCACTTAAAAATGCCTTTGGGTCATCCAGTTGGTCATGAGCATTTATCATGTCTCTAGGTCATCCTTGCCAAAGTCATCGGTGATGGCATTATTTTCATGCCCATCTGCTCTCCCTTCAGCGTTTGCCTGCTCATCATCAGCATGGCTGTCGTTACTGCCTTGTGATGTCACCATGCTCTCGAGATAACCATCCAATATAGATTGATCGGAAGCCGATAATATAGACTTACCTTTGCGCTCATCCTCAATCCCAAACATCTGAATCGTTAAAGAGGTGATTACCTCAATGGCACGCACATCACCCTTGGCCGCTTTGGCTGCCAATGTTTTTAATATCACTTCCTGCATACGCAGGTTTTTACGCTGTCCATTCTCTGTAACGGTTACCGTCGTTTTAAGCTGCGCGCCCAGATCACTCTTAATGCCCTTCGATCCTTTTTTGCGCCCTTTAGGGTTTCCTGATTGCCCCTGTTTGAATTGGCTATGCTTAGGAGGTTTGCCATAACCGATGGTATAATTACGCTTGGCCATCGGCTGCCTCCGCCGCTTGATGAAGCCTCTGCTGCTTTACTTGCTTAAAATCACGCCCATCAGCATGCATAACTTCAATGCCCATTGCATCGCTCAGCCGCTTAAGTGCTGTATCAACATAAAGTGGATCAATTTCTATAGCTGCGCCTATACGTTTTGTGCGCTGCGCTGCAAGTAGCGTGGTGCCTGAACCGCAAAAAGGATCGAGAATGATATCACCGGACTTTGAGCAGTCGAGAATAAGATCGGCAACAAGCGCGGTGGGTTTAACGGTTGGATGACTAGCAAGATCTGCATCGCGGCCTTTACGAAAAGTATTGGCGCCCGCATAATTTACAACATTAGTCCTATAGCGACCTGTCTCTCCCAAACCAAAATTATTGATATGCTTGGCCTTTCCCGATTTAAAGGCAAAGATAAGCTCATGCTGACTACGGTAAAATGAACCCATGCCCGCATTATCCTTCACCCAAACAAGCATCTGCTTAAACTGCGCATAGACCCCATCCGCTGCATCCAATATCTCACGCACATGACGCCAGTCCATACATTGAAAATGAATGGAACCAGATGATGAGAACATCACACATTGTTTAAACACGCCGCGCAAGAACTGAGTAAATTCACTCTGGTTCATTTCACCACTGGCATGCGCAAATTCGCGATGCTTATGTTTGCCAAGTCCAGATACATGGCCTGTGATCGGAACATTATAAGGAGGATCGGCAAAGATCATGGATGCCCGGTCTTCGCCCAGTAAAACCTCATAGCTATTTGAAACATGGCTGCTACCGCAATAGAGGCGGTGCGGACCTATATGCCATAAATCACCAAGCTGCGAGACAGCTACCTCATCTGGATCAGGAAGTTCAACCTCCTCTGGTTTCTCTTTTTCCTGCTCACCACCTATTGAAAAATCAATATCGCTTAAATTAAAACCGGTGATCTCTATATTATAGTCATGCTCAAGCAGATATTCCAGCTCGCACGAGAGCAAATCTTTATCCCAACCCGCTTGTTCGGCAATACGGTTTTCAGCCAAAGCAAAAGCGCGCCGGTCAGCTTCGGATATAAATTTAACACGAATAACGGGCACATGTCCTAAGGCTTTCGAAGCGGCCCAACGGCCATGACCCGCGACGATATTATTATCATCATCAATAATGATCGGCACAATAAAACCAAATTGGTTTATGCTCGCACCTATCTGCTGCAATTGTTTTTGGCTATGCGTGCGCGGATTCTTCGGATTAGGCTTTAGGCTGCTGCGCTCTAATAGCTCAATATGCGGATGATTAGGAATAGTACCTTCGGTCATTGATTGCTCCTTTAAAAAACGGAACGGATCAATTGCCACCTATTTCGGCGAGATGCGAAACAATTAAATGGTCAAAAAATTCGCCATTTAATTATTCCCACAAAGCGACAAATCGGTCTCATCGACATGAGCTCGCATAATGGCATCAAGATCATCTGGATTTGGTTCGTCGACAGATTTAACTTTCGCAATCATATTGAGGATAGTAAAAGTCGGCATTTTAGGTTCCAATCCTTGAAACAGCCTGACGATCGCTTCTGCCGAAATTGCGCTCGGTTCTGCGCCGATATCCTTATTTTTATTCCAACTTATCTTGGCTTCAATCCCAGTCGCTTGCTCGATTGCTGGTAACGCTACTCGCATAGCATTTTCCAATGCATTGTTTCCATGCGCGCCCTTTCTCGGGATAAAGTTCTCAAGGAACTGATCTGCTGCGTTCGCAAGCCGAGCAAGATTGTTCTCAAACTGAATAATGTCAAAGTCTGCCATGTCAGGTTCTGAGTTTTTTTGCTGAACAGCTAGGTCGTTAAGCGCAACTTGGTAAGCTGGGGAAATCTTTGTTATCAGAAATCTAGTCTTGTCGAGTACGCCTATCAACGCGCGAATGTTTGCTTTCTGAGCTTTTGGAGAGCCTACAATTTCTCGTTCAAGCTTTCCTGATAGATACTCTTGAGCTGCATATGTTAAAACGCCCATGGTTTCATCTCGGCGGTCATTTGAAAGATCAAGGAACGAAACAACGGACTCTACCAATCCGTCAGGAACGTCGAATTCGTCGAGAACCTTCTCATCGTCTGAGTGTAGCTTATCTTGACTCTGTTGGTCTGCGTCCGGCATTTCCCTGTTACGCTCGTTTTCGTCCCTGCTCACTTTGAAAAACTCCCTGTTCCATTTTTAGGGAATTATAACATAGCCTTGGCTGAATTGCGCGCTTCCACACGGATCATTTAAACAAAACTTGAATTCTATTACAAAAATTCCCTGTATTTACCCTGCATAACAGGGAAACCGATAAGAGACCAGTTCGCTTCAAACTGCGCAGCGCACCATTTTCTTCCTCATATAATGTTACGCCAGCTATATATACTATATCAATTAACCTATGTGTGTGTTTATTTAACTTAATAGATAATTCTATGGCCATATAAGGCAGACTGGCCATGTCATAATACAACGTATTGCTTAATACGCAACTGCGATGCCATTATATATAAACCGAGTAAGGTGAGGAAATAAGAATATGAGCATTATACCCAATAGACGGAGTGTTTTGGCATATTCTCTTATAGCAAGTGCGGGCTTATTAGCGGGTTGTAAAAATGCTAAAACTCACAAAGCTGAAGAGATTGATGCAAAACCTTATGCAGGCAAGCTTGGCGCGCAGCTCTATACCGTGCGCTCATTATTTGAAAAAGATTATGCCGCCACTCTTAACGCCTTAGCTGATATAGGTTTTAAAGATTGCGAAACAGCAGGCTTTTATAATCACAATCCAGCCGATGTACGCAAAGCATTAGACGATGTCGGTATGGTTAGCCGTTCTGCCCATGTACAACTTGATGATATGCGCAATAATTTTGATATGCTATTAGAACAAGCCGAAACAATGGGACAGTCCAGCCTTTTCATTTCTTGGATTGCCGAGAAAGAACGCACATTAGATGGCTATCGCGCTATTGCTGATTTACTTAATGAGCGTGCATTGGAGGCTAAGAAAGCTGGTAAAACCGTGGGCTATCATAATCATGAATTTGAATTTCTAAAACAAGGTGAAATTAGCGGCTATGATATATTGCTAGAGCGCACAGACCCCAAATTAGTAGCGATGGAAATTGATATATTTTGGGCGCATAAAGTAAATATTGATCCCTTAAACTTGTTCAAGAAAGCACCAGGCCGATTCAAATCTTGCCATATCAAAGACATTGATAGCAATGGAGAAATGGCAGATGTCGGTGATGGTGAAATTAATTTTGCTAGCATCTTGAGCAAATATAAAGAGGCAGGGATTGAACAATTTTATGTGGAACATGATAATGCCGCGCAGCCATTGGTTTCATTAAGCAAAGGCTTCAACCATTTGATGCGATAAGATATTATTGGTTTATGCTTACAAAACCATCCTATATCTATTTTTGTACAATCTCGGTTCAAATAACTATTGGCATAGATTCTAATATATTGATTGCATCAGTGCGTATAAATAGAGATAGAGAATAGCATTAAATATGAGCGGAGAATGAAGTGAGCGGCAAACCATCAAAAGACGATCCATCTCAAATAGCAGCGCAAAGCAACAGCATGTTGGCCAAGCCTGCGTTCGGCAAACAACAATATGAGATGAAAATTACCCGTGCAAAAGACAAAAACCTTAAAGCGGCAGAACATTCTATCTATCAAATTGCGCAAGAGATTAAAAACTTTGAAAATGATCTTACCGAGGACGAAGAAGCCTTTATGTGCATCATTGGTGGGCCATCAGGCAGCGCAATTTTTCTCAATGGAATCATTCCGCTTGGCTTGGATAAGGTCGTATTTGTTGGTAAGAATGAACGCGGCGAAAAGGCACGCCTCATCCAACATGTTAGCCAGATTAATATCATGCTACAATCAGTACCGATTGCTCCCGAAATCGAACCACGGCGCTTTGGCATTGGTTTTCATGCGCAATTAGGGGATGACGATGAAGAAGCCAATATGGAAGATAAGCCCGAAGATTAAGGTTCATATTAAAACCTCCTATGAGAATTAATCTCCCGCAATAATCTCACTAGGCTCCTCACGAACCAATATAGTATTTTCGGGCAGACCAATAAAAGTGATCAAAGTCCCTTGTTTGCCGTGACGCATTGTCGCAATATTGTCGAGATTAAATGTCACTTTGTCGTCATCTTGTGACAAAGCCAAAGTACATGTTTTCCATTGCCGCATAATATTATACCCTTCATCATAAAATCATAACCATCACATAAAGCTTGACCAACACCACGTCAAAGTTAAGGGACAATTATGTTATTTTTTTCTGATAATGCTGCGCCTGTACACCCCAAAATTATGCAAGCAATTGTAGAGGCAGATCATATCGATCAAGCTTATGATGGTGATCGATGGTCTGCACAGCTTGATGAAAAATTTGGGGCTCTTTTTGGCCAAGAAGTATGCGTGCTATGGGTACCAACGGGCACTGCTGCCAATTGCATTGCACTGGCCGAGATGTGCTTGCCGCATCAAGCGATTATTTGCCACAAAGAAAGTCATATCGAAACCGATGAATGCGGCGCACCAGGGTTTTATACCGCCGGGGCCAAGCTAATTCACGCCGCAGGTGAGGCCGCTAAACTCTCGCCGCAAAGCATATCTGAAGTGTTGGAGCAAATTCGCCCCGATGTACATCAAGCGCAAGCCGCCGTCGTCTCCATCACCAATGCCAGCGAATATGGCGCGGTTTATACCCCTCAAGAAGTCGCCACTATATCCGCGCTCTGCCAGTCAAAAGGATTAAAACTACATATGGATGGTGCCCGCTTTGCCAATGCTGTGGCATCGCAAAAATGCGATCCAGCAGACATGGTACGCGGGGTTGATGCGCTATCTTTTGGCTGCGTTAAAAATGGCGGGATGAATGCCGAAGCCTTAATATTTTTTGATCTAGAGCTGGCCAAGCAAAGTCAATACCGCCGCAAGCGTGCTGGCCATTTACTTTCTAAAGGCCGTTTTTTAGCAGCGCAACTCTTGGCAATGATAGAGGATAATCTCTGGTTAGAAAACGCACGCAGCGCCAATCAAGCTGCGAGCATTATCGCCAATGCTTGCGGTGATCGTTTGCTCTATCCTGTCGAGGCCAATGAGATCTTTATAAGATTATCTACCGAAGAAGCTGCCAGCTTACGCAGCAAAGGTTTTGATTTTTATGATTGGGGCGTTGGACAAGCAAGGCTGGTGACCAGTTGGCATCATAAAGCCGCTGATGTTCAGCCGCTCGCAGATGCTATATCTAATCTATAATGAGCGACACCAAACAACCACCTCCCAGTAATAACAACCAACCCCTTTTGCAACCAAGCATCATATTACCATTCATTTTTGTCTCCTTGGTTTGGGGTGCAACATGGCTGGTCATCCGTGATCAATTGGGCAGTGTCCCCGCCAGTTGGTCCGTAACCTATCGCTTTGCACTAGCGACCATAGGCATGTTTGCGTTAGCAATGGTGATGCGCTTACCTCTCAAAATAAATAAGTCTCTGATGGGTATCGCATTCATCCTTGGCCTGTTTCAATTTTTTGCCAATTTCAACTTTGTCTATCGCGCAGAATATTACATCACATCAGGATTAGTGGCGGTATGCTTTGCCCTGCTAATGATCCCCAATGCAATCATGGGCCGTCTGTTACTTAACGAGAAAATCAATCGTAATTTTATTATTGGTTCAGCGATAGCATGTTGCGGCGTCGCTCTGCTCTTTTTGCAAGAATATCGGGCCAGCGGATTACCGCTTAATACTATATTGCTCGGCACAGGTTTCGCTTTGCTCGGCGTGATTTCAGCATCAATTGCCAATATTATACAAGCTTTAGAACGAGCCAAGTCCGTTCCATTGGTTAGCTTACTCGCATGGTCAATGCTTTGGGGCACGCTATTAGATGGCGCCTATGCGCTAATAATATATGGTCCGCCTATAATTGAAAGCCGCACTACCTATTTGGTAGGTATTGGATATTTGGCCATAATAGGAACGGTATTAACTTTCCCACTGTATTTTGGTTTAGTACGCAAAATTGGAGCCGCCCGCGCTGCTTACACCAGCGTAGCAGTCCCCATTGTCGCAATGATATTATCGACTATCTTTGAGGATTATCAATGGTCATTCTTGGCAGGGTCTGGGGCAATATTGGCTTTATTAGGATTGCTCATTGCCATGCAAGCACGTAGCCCCAAACGGTAATTATAATATTGCGGTTCCCAAGCCAACAACCGCTTAGCTTTGCCGTTGGCAACGCGGCGGTTTTCGGCATAAAATCCCATCGCCATTTCCGATAGATTAGCCTCTTCGAGCGATTGCAGCGGCGGCACATCCATCCCAAGCATTTGCGCCGCGAAAGCGATCACTTCATTCTGGCTACAGGGTTCATCATCCGCTATATTAAAAACGCCAGCATGAGGCCTATCAATTGCCGCCATCACTGCACCAATTATGTCATCGACATGGATACGGCTAAAAACTTGATCGGGCATATCAATACGGCGTGCTTTGCCCGATGCCATCCGTTCCAATGCACTACGTTCTGGACCATATATCCCTGGCAAACGAAAGATATGCATATCTCTACGCAGTTTTTGCCATTGACTATCTGCATCGCTACGTTCTTTGCGGCGACCGCTTCCGATATCAGCGCTTTCATCCACCCAAGCGCCGCGGGCATCACCATAGACACCGCTCGAGGACAAATAACCGCTCCATTGTAGATTAGTATCGGCAATCGCTTGGCCATATTTTTCCAGCACAGGATCACCGCCGCTGCGCATCGGCGGCACCGAAGATAATATATGCGTTGCTTTATTCAATACACTTAAAACAGCCTCTTCATCATCAAAGGCTATGGCCTGCTCACTAGCTTTGCGTTTGGTCGCGCTCACGTTCCAACCATCAGCGCGAAGCCGCGCCATCAATCGCCCCGATGTATAGCCGAGGCCAAATATATGCATATGTTTGCTCATCATTCTTCCTTTGCGATGAATTGGATAAAAATCAACCGCTATTGGACCTTGCGCAAAAATCATGCTGCTTTATCAATGGAGACTATAATAAGGATTTATAATGCACGCGATTACCAAATATCAGGCCGAGAACCTATCGAAGCAAGATTCTCCTTATGCTATTCATCATGGATTTTTGGGTCGTAAAGGTGGCGTCTCAACAGGGCTTTATCATGGCCTTAATGTCGGGCTTGGTTCTGATGATGATCGCGGGACAATTATAGCAAATCGCAAAATGGCAGCTGATTCTATAATAGCCGATGCAGTGCTGCACAGCGTTCACCAAATCCATAGCAATATTGCTGTAATAGCCGATGATACAACATTATCCGATAATCGCCCACAGGCCGATGCGCTGGTAACCAATCAACCCAATATATTGCTTGGTATTTTAACCGCTGATTGCGTTCCTATATTATTTGCCGATGCCAGTGCGGGCGTGATTGGGGCGGCGCATGCAGGATGGAAAGGCGCGATAACAGGGGTTAGCGATAGCACTATCGAGAAAATGGAGCGATTGGGCGCAAAGCGCGATACTATATCATGTGCTATTGGACCCTGTATTGCACAGAAAAGCTATGAGGTTGATGCAGCTTTTTTTGAGCGTTTCATGGATGATGACAGCGCTAATGAACATTTTTTCAAGGCAGGGAAAACAGGGCATTATCAATTCGACATAGAAGCCTATGTCGCATCACGCCTTGCCAAGGCTGGCATCACCAATATCGCATGTTTGGGTCAAGACACCTATAGCCAAGAAGATACCTTTTACAGCTACCGAAGGTCATGCCACAAAGGTGAAGAAGGCTATGGACGGCAAATATCTATCATCGGTATGACGCATAATCAGGTAGCATCATGAGTACGCAGCGCATGGGATTATGGGGCGGCATTGTGCTTTTCATCATCATGCTGCTTAGCCCTGCCCCGCAAGGCATAGAGGCAAGCGCATGGAATGTTTCGGCGCTTGTTATCCTCATGGCAATATGGTGGATGAGCCAAGCCGTACCGCTTACTATTACGGCTTTATTGCCCTTTCTAGCATTACCCATGATGAATATTATGGATGCGCGTGCTGTCGCTGCGAAATATTATTCCCCTATTTTGTTTCTCATTCTCGGCGGGGCATTTATCGCGCTAGCTATAGAACGAACGGGTTTGCATAGGCGCGTTGCACTGTTCATTGTTAGCAAAACTGGCAATAGCGCTATCAGCCTATTATTGGCTTTCATGGCTGCCACTGCCTTTCTATCGATGATCATATCCAACACATCGACCACGCTGATTATGATACCGATTGCATTAGCAGTGCTGAGCGCGGGCGGCGTGAAAAAATCTGAAACTGTCGGTTTTGCAGGGGCGCTGATAATGGGTATTGCCTTTGCCGCATCTATTGGCGGCCTAGGAACATTAGTGGGATCTCCTACCAATGCTATTGCCGTGGGCCTCATCAACCAGCAACTCAATATTGATATTAATTTTATAACATGGGCAAAATATGGCCTGCCGATCGTTATTATCGGCATTCCTCTGTGCGCGCTTATTTTGGCTAAGGTTCAAAAATTATCTGACCATCCTTTTGATGTTATAGCGGCTCAGCAAGCAATTGGTGATAGTGGCCAGTGGAGCAGTGCGGAAAAAAGGGTCGTGATAATCGTTATGATCGTGATGGCAGGATGGATATTTCTGCCCTTCTTACAATCTATCACGCCAGATGGGGCGCTCACCGATGGCAGCATTGCTATTGCGGGGGCCTTAACATTATTTATCGTTGGCGATGGCGGCAAATCAAAGGATCAAAAATCAGGAGGTCAAGAATCAAGAGATCAAAAATCACGCCCACTGCTCATATGGGATGAAGCCAATAAAGCGCCATGGGGTGTGATTATGATGTTTGGTGGCGGCCTTGCATTGGCTGCTGGAATTACGGAATCGGGACTTGCGGATTGGCTCGGTTCGGCGCTCGAACAATTTGCCACTATTCACCCGCTTATCATTGCACTCATCATTGTGACTTTGATTATCATCATCACCGAATTTGCCTCTAACGTCGCAACTGCAACGGGCATCATACCCATAATAGCGGCTCTTGTTCTGGCCACAGGCGCAGACCCTTGGGTGCTGGCTATACCTGCGGCAATGGCGGCAAGTTGGGGCTTTATGCTGCCATCAGGCACTGGACCAAATGCGCTGGCATGGTCCACGGGACATATCAGCCTGCCCAAGATGCTTACCGCAGGTTTGATCATTGATATCATGGGTATTCCGCTCATTGCATTGAGCGCCTGGATAGTATCCTCACTATAAATATTTCTCATGAAATCCATAAGATAGTTACAATAGATAATCAATTTTTACGTCTTGTGTATGCAATTAAATTCGGGCAAACAGATTTCAATGGATAATATGGCCGACTTTAGCGAGGAAATCGCGCAAGATGGAGATTTGAAACTCAAGCTTTCGGGTCAATTAACGATTTGCCATATTGGCGGGTTTGATGAAAGATTGCGCGGATTAGACGGCCAAGTTAAACAAATAGACATTAGCGATATAGGGCCGATCGATACGGTCGGCGCATGGCTGATTTTTCGTACTGCACAAATTAATGATGCACAAATTGTAGGTGAAAATGCAGAAGCATCACGCCTCATCAGCGAATTATCAGAAAACCCCGTAAATGATGTAGCTCCAAGTTTTAAACAAGATCCAGCTAGCCGCATTTTCTCTGAAATAGGTGAAGCAATTGTGAGCGTGTTTCAAACCATGCTCAATTTCACAAGCTTTGTTGGTCAGGTTATTATTGCCCTGTTGACAGTTATCATTCATCCCTCTCGTCTTCGCGTCAATGCTATCATTCAACGTTTTGACATGGTTGGTGTCAGGGCGCTTTCTATTGTTGGCTTGATGAGCTTTCTTATCGGTGTTGTAGTAGCACAGCAAGGCGCGGTACAGCTGCGTCAATTTGGTGCAGAAGTATTCACCGTTAATTTGGTAGGCCGATTAACATTTCGTGAACTTGGTGTCCTGATGAGCGCAATCATGATTGCAGGCCGTTCAGGCTCTTCTTTTGCGGCACAAATTGGAACTATGAAAATCACCGAAGAGATAGATGCTATGCGCGTTATTGGCGTATCGCCTATCGAAGCCTTAGTATTACCTAGAGTTTTTGCGACAGTGATTATGATGCCTTTAGTCGGCTTTTATGCCTGTCTAATGTCTATCATAGGTGCGGGTTTACTCACATGGATTGTATTAGATATGCCGCCTGTCACTTTCACGGATAGAATTAGAGAAGTCACCCCAATAACCGACCTATATATCGCTATGATTAAAGCCCCTGTATTTGGTGCAATCATTGCGCTCGCAGGGTGCTTTCAAGGTATGCAAGTGAAAAATAATGCCGAAGAAGTTGGCTTTAAAACTACTGCGGCGGTGGTCCAAGCTATTTTCTTAGTGATTGTATTAGATGCATTTTTCGCAATCTTCTTTACAGAGATTGGCTGGTAAATGAATAACAAACCTCATGATGGTGATGCGATATTGCGCGTAGAAGGCCTAAACAATAGTTTCGGCTCGCAAGTGATCCATGACAATTTAGACCTTAAGCTGCGCAGAGGCGAGATATTGGGCGTTGTTGGTGGCAGCGGCACTGGCAAGTCCGTACTTATGCGCTCTATCATTGGTCTGCAAAAAGCAACGCATGGCAATATCCATATTTTTGATAATCATGTTTTCGGCGAAGATGCTCCATGTAATGACGATAATGATACAATTAGCAGAATCAATTATATTGACAGTGAAATACGCCGAAAATGGGGTGTATTATTCCAAGGCGGGGCACTATTTTCCACGCTAACAGTTGCAGAAAATATCCAGGTCCCCTTACGCGAATATTATCCACATTTCAGTCAAGGCTTGCTTGAAGAAATTGCAGCTTATAAAGTAAGATTAAGCGGATTACCCAGCAACGCAGCAGCGAAATATCCCTCGGAATTATCAGGCGGTATGAAAAAGCGTGCTGGCCTTGCTAGAGCATTGGCTCTCGATCCTGAATTGCTATTTCTAGACGAACCAACCGCAGGTCTTGATCCTATTGGGGCCGCTCAATTTGACAATTTAATCCGCGAACTGCAAACTGCTCTTGGCCTATCTGTATTCCTTATCACTCATGATCTGGACACATTATATGCCATATGTGATCGTATCGCTGTTCTTGCCGATAAACATGTGGTTGCCATCGGTACAATAGACGAATTATTGGCATTTGATCATCCATGGATTAATGAATATTTTCTTGGTCCACGGGGCCGCGCTGCCAATAATGCTGGTAAGTAAGCAATGAAGAAGGCATAAGAAGTTTATGGAAACAAGATCAAATTATGTAGTTGTAGGCATTGTCACCTTCATTCTTATCTTATTATTGGTTGTCTTCACTATTTGGCTCGCGCGTTTTAGTGATGGTGAAACCAAAGAATATGATATTTTCTTTAAATCAGTGGGTGGCCTTAATAATGGTTCATCCGTGGCTTATTCGGGCGTGAATGTAGGGCAAGTCACGCGGGTTGGGCTATGGCGCAATGATCCAGAATTCGTCCGTGTTCGTATCGCTCTTGATGTGGATACACCCATTTTAGAAGGAACCGTAGCAACCATTTCGGGCGTTGGTTTCACAGGTGTTTCTGAACTACAATTAAGCGGTGGATTGCGCGGCGGCGTTGAAATCAAATGCCCAGACGTGGAACCAGAAGCAATTTGCCCCGATGGTGTGCCCGTTATCCCAACCAAACCTGGCGCGCTTGGGGAATTGCTTAACAATGCCCCCTTATTGGTCGAGAGAATGGCAACACTAACAGAACGCTTGACCATTCTTCTTTCCGATGAGAATCAAAAATCACTGAGTAATATCCTTACAAATGTTGACCGTTTGACCAATGGATTGGCCGATCAAACACCCGATATCAATGCAACTATTAGGCAATCACAGAGGACATTGGTCCAAGCAGAAGAAACACTGCAAAAACTATCCACCCTAACCGATAATACAGGGCAATTTTTAGACAAAAATGGGAATAAGGTTGTAAATGAACTTACGGAAACCCTTAAAACCGCGCGTAACAGTTTAGAAGCATTAGAAAACACATTGAATAATGCCAATCCATCGATTGAAAAGTTAAATACAGAGACCATCCCTGAGGCGAATAAATTGCTGCGTGATCTGCAACAATTATCATCAACCCTCAATTCCGTTAGCGATAAAATAGACCAACAAGGAGCCGGTGCATTATTAGGACCGCCGCCGCTCCCTGATTATGAACCGAAATGAAGCAGGGCAATATAGCTATGAAAATTACAAAATTATTACTCATAACACCTCTTATTTGCTTGCTCCCTTCGTGCGTGAGTTTAGGCAATACAGAGGCTCCTGCTGCATTTTTGGTATTAACCCCAACCAACAGCATTTCAGCAAACCAAGAAAGTGTCGGAAATGCCAATAATGCCATCATTGTTAATATTCCCGATACCCCAAGAAAATTAGACACCAACCGTATACCTGTTCAAGTAAGTGACAGCAGTATAGCCTACGTCCAAGGTGCCTTTTGGTCCGATAAACCTGCGCGCCTCATGCAACAATTAATTGCTGAAACAATTATAGCAACCACGGGGCAATTGGTGGTAGATGAGGCGCAAAGCGGCGGCAAAGCAAAGCAAAGAATATCTGGTACCTTATCAGAGTTCGGCGTGGTTGAAAGCGGCAGCTATGCCATTGTGCGCTTTGATGCCATCAAAATAAATGGTGAAAATATTATTGAGAAGAGACGGTTTGAAGCAAAACGTGATATTTTTGAAATCACCGCATCTGATAGTGGCGCAGCTCTTAATAAAGCGGCCAATGATGTTGCTGAACAAATAGCAATATGGTCAAAATAACCACTAAATCAGCGACTCATCTAGCTCCACATTAGGGATTTTTGATTCGAAGCCTTCCCCTTTTCTCCATTCGGGATGTGCTATAGAGACAATCTTAAACAATCGGCCCATTTCGCCTTCTCCTATCAGGCGATTGCGCGCATTATTTATATCTTCTGCTCTCTCAGGTTCTGATAGGATTAAATTATCGGCACGCACATGGATCCCTAGATTCTGTAGCCAATCTCCCTGATCTATGGGGCCAGAAACTTGCATGTCCCGCATATTCGCAATATTGACAATTTCCATAAAATTTACATGTGCGGATAAATCACGCTCTCCTGGCTTCTCAAACGGATCAGCGAATCTGTGTTTTGAGACCGCTTGCAAAGTATTGCCGTGACCTATGTCATCATATCCATAATCAATAATGAGCAAGACACCGCCTTGATCATTAATGCGATTAATTAATTCATATATTATATTGCTAGTATCTGGAGATGTTTCAAATATGCTATCAACAGGTGCTGTTTTAAAATTATTGGGAATAAGGCCATCCATTTCCGATGTCCCTGGCATAGCAATAAATTTATCTCCCTTATCCCGCGAAACTACGCGCTCGCGCCAGCCGCTATGCGTAGATATAAATTGTCGGATCGGCAGAGCATCAAAAAATTCATTCGCGATAACAAATAATGGCCCATCTTCGGGTAGCTCATCAATATTTTCACAGAAATTGACATTTTGAACGGCCTCGCTCTGCGCTTTGCGCAATGTTTCGCTTGTCTCTAGAAAAAACGGGATCGGTCTAAAGTCAAATTTATTTGCACTGCGCAAAATATCAGAGGCAAGCGTGCCACGCCCAGGGCCTAACTCAACATAATTCACATTATATGGGCTATTATTGCGAAACCAAATATCCGTCAGCCATAGACCAATAAGCTCGCCAAACATCTGGCTTACTTCTGGTGCTGTGATAAAATCACCATCTTTTCCAAATGGATCACGGCTATTATAATAGGCCTGATTGGCCAAGCGCATATATTCTTGAACAGTGATAGGACCTTGCGCAGAAATTTGCTGCGCTATTTGTTTGCTAACAAGTATCTCTGATTTATGCTCAAGCAATACTATCTTCCCCCGCTATTGGTTCTACGCGCTCGCGTCTACCTTTTGCAGTAACGACCAAATAGATACCTAATAATATCATAGGAATGGTCAACCACTGTCCCATAGACAGTCCAGTTTGTTCCACAACCCACACCAAATGACTATCAGCTGCTCTAAAAAACTCAACTATAAAACGTGAAAAGCCATATATCATTGCGGCCAAACCAAATAAGAACCCAGGCATATAACGCACGCCAGTTCGCCAAAATAAAGGCCATAATATCGCTGCCATCAATAACCCTTCTAAGCCCGCTTCATAGAGCTGGCTTGGGTGACGCACCACTTCTCCGCCTGTAGGAAAGATCATTCCCCATGAAACATCGGTTTGTTTGCCCCATAATTCCCCATTAGAGAAATTGGCCATGCGCACCAAAAACGTTCCAAAGGGAACACAACAAGCTATATAATCGCAAATGCGCAAATAATTCAGGCCATTCTTGCGTTTAAATAACCATAAAGCAAATAACACGCCCAAGGTCCCGCCATGCAGCGACATCCCGCCTTCCCATACTTTAAACACATCAAGCGGTGTCAAAAATATGTCAGGTTTATAAAATATAATATAGCCCAGACGCCCCCCCAATATCACACCCAATGTGATGTATAATATTAAATCATCAGCATGCTGCTGGGATAGTGGTGCGCCCGGTATTTTGATTAATTTGGTCATATACCAATATCCCAGCATGATCATCACCAAATAGCTGAGCGAGTACCAACGAATGGGAAAAGACCCTATTTCAAAAGCAACTGGCCCTACCCCAAGTTCAGCCCAACGAATCACATCTGGCGAAATTGCCGCACTTGCATTTAAAAAATCAATAATCACACTATAATCCCCTAACGGTTTTGACTTTCTTATAGAGCCAAATAGAAGAGGTATATAAAAAATTTAGGAGAGATTCGAAATGCCAACCCAATTGGACCAAGCCATAGGCATGGTAGTAGAAAAGTTAATGGCAGATAATGGCCCTTTGTCCATTGATATGGTTGATAAATTAGGCGTAAAAATGCCCATTTTACAACATGCTCCAGCAACGCTCAGTGATTATTTTGCTCATTATTGTGCCCAGCATGGCGACACTGAGTTTTTGGTTGATGGCGATTGCCGCCTTACTTTTGCACAAACCTATGCGCACGCAAGAGCATTAGCAGGCGGATTGGTAGAAGGTTATGATCTTAAAAAAGGTGATAGAGTCGGCATTGCTGCGCGAAATTCTAACAATTGGCTGATAGCTTATATGGCTATTATAATGGCTGGTGGGGTAGCAACCTTGCTAAATGGTTGGTGGCAAGGCAGCGAATTGGCCGAGGGCATTACATTGGTTGATTGCCGCTATGTTATTGCTGATAAACAGCGCGCTGAAAGATTACACGGCCAAGATATTGGCAATTGTGAGTTCATACATATGGATCATGATTGCATGCCCGATATTGGACTTTCTAGCCTCCTATCGAAGGGTGGCGGAGCGCAGACAGTGCTGCCGACACTGGATGCTTTAGACAATGCAACCATATTATATACATCAGGTTCAACGGGCAAATCCAAAGGCGCCTATTCAGACCACCGCGCTGTTGTGCAAGGGGCTATGAGTTATTTCTCGCAATTCATTGTTTTGGGCAAATTGATGGAAATGGCAGGCATAGCAACGACTATGCAACCTTGCGCTTTAGTCAATGTTCCGCTTTTCCATGTTACAGCATCGATACCACTTGTTTTACAGAGCTTCGCCATGGGCCGCAAATTGGTGTTAATGCCCAAATGGGATGCCGAAGAAGCAATGCGCTTGATTGAAAAGGAAAAAGCTACCTACTTCGTTGGTGTACCTTTGATGAGTATTGAGATTGCTACGCATCCACATAAAGATAAATATGATTTAACAAGCTGCACCGCTTTTGCAGCAGGCGGCGCACCGCGTCCTGTTGAACATGTGAAAAAGATTAAAGAAGAAATGTCATGGGGCTTCCCGCTCTTAGGTTATGGCCTCACCGAAACCAACGGGGTTGGTTGTGGGAATTTCAACGAAAATTATTTGGCAAAACCCAATAGCACTGGTCCTGCATCTAAACCAATTGTTGATGTTGCAATTATCGATGCCAATGGCAAACATATGCCGCAAGGCGAGCATGCCGAAATATGCATTAAGACGATTGCTAATTTCAACGGTTATTGGGCTAATGAACAAGCCACCAAAGACGCCTTTACCGATGACGCATATTTCCGCACTGGTGATATAGGCTATTTGGATGAAGACGGATATTTATTCATTGTAGATCGCCTAAAAGATATCATTATCCGCGGTGGTGAAAATATCAGTTGCCCAGAGGTCGAAGCCGCGGCCTATGAGCATGATGAAATCGTTGAACTATCTGTGCTTGGTATCAGTGACGAAAAATATGGCGAAGTGCCTGGAATCATCTATGTTACAAAAGAAGATAAACCCTTAAGCGCCGATGCTTTCAAAGCCTTTATTGCATCAAAAATAGCGCCCTTTAAAGTGCCTGTACATTATTGGCATCATGAAGGTGAATTGCCGCGCCTTGGAACACAAAAGATTGATCGTGTTGCTTTGCGTAAATTATTCAATGATCGCGTCGCAGGATAATTTCGATTAAGCTAATGACATGCTTGTTATCATAGGCACATAGTCTATGATAGCTGCATGCAAAGATTTTCTGTCAAGATTAGCAATCAGCGCGGTATCATAAACCGCCGAGCTATCAGTGATAGCATAAATATACTTACCAAAGAGCAAGGCGAGAAGGCACGGCAGCCTATTGTCGAACTGCTACAAAAATCCCTGCAAGAGGGACGCGCAGAGATTAGTCGGCGTCTTATTCATAAGCCGTCTGCTGGAAATGAAGCCGCCGCTTCACAAGCTTTTTTGGTCGACCAACTGGTGCGGCTAATTTATGATTATGTAACCCAACACCGATATCGCAATAGTAATCCATCTGCATCTGAACGTATTTCATTATTAGCCGTTGGTGGATATGGGCGCGGTGAAATGGCACCCCATAGCGATGTCGATATTGCCTTTATCACGCCTTATAAACGCACCAGTTGGACCGAACAAATTATCGAAGCCATGCTCTATATTCTATGGGACTTAGGTCTAAAGATTGGACAAAGTAGTCGTTCTATCGATGAATCCATTAAATTAGCACGAGAAGATTTAACAATAAAAACTGCTCTCTTGGAAAGTCGTTTCATTTGGGGTGACCGAGATGTTTATGAAGAGAGCAGAACGAGATTTTGGACCGACGTTGTCCATAACACAACCCCTCAATTTATCAGCGATAAAATGGAAGAACGTGATAAGCGCCATAAGCAAATGGGCGATAGCCGCTACGTCGTTGAACCTAATATTAAAGAAGGCAAAGGCGGGCTTCGTGATTTACATGCGCTCTTTTGGATTGGGAAATATGTACACCGCGTCAAAAAAGCCGCTGAACTGGTTGATGTTGGGTTATTCACAACCACTGAATATCGTAAATTCAAACGTGCCGAAAACTTCCTCTGGGCGGTGCGCTGTCATATGCATGATATTGCTGGCAGATTGGAAGACAGGCTTACATTTGACCTTCAACGCGAGGTTGCGCAGCGCATGAACTTTGCTGATCGCGCAGGCCAATCATCGGTTGAACGTTTCATGCAATATTATTTTCTAAATGCCAAAACCGTAGGCGATTTAACTGGATTATTCTTGGCGCATGTCGACGAGACTTTAGCCAAAAAAGGCCGCAGATTTTTGCCCTATATTACACGTCGTCCGAAAAAGTTAAATGGCTTTAAACTTGATCGTGGTCGCCTCTCATTGCCCGATGATGATTTCTTTGCACAAGACCCAATACGCATGATCGAAATATTTCATCTCGCCGATAAATATAATTTGGAAATCCACCCGCTTGCTATGCGAGCAGCGCGCAAAAACTCCAAACTTATCGATAAAAATATTCGCAATGATAAAAAAGCAAATGCGCTATTTTTAAAAATATTAACATCCAAAAATAACCCTGAGAATGTTCTACGATGGATGAATGAAGCCACAATATTTGGTCGTTTCATTCCAGACTTTGGCCGCGTAGTCGCACAGATGCAATTTGATATGTATCACCATTATACAGTGGATGAGCATACTATTCGCGCCATAGGATTGCTCTCTAAAATTGAGCGCGGCGAAAAGAAAGAAGACCATCCCCTTGCGAGTGCGATTACCAAGAGAATTGCTAGCCGCAACGTGCTATATGTCGCAACATTATTACATGACATTGCCAAAGGGCGAGGCGGTGATCACAGCATATTGGGTGCTGAAATTGCTCTAAAATTATGCCCTCGTTTGGGCTTAACCAATGCTGAAACCCAGCTTGTATCATGGTTAGTACGTCACCATTTGCTGCTATCTGCTAATGCTTTTAAACGGGATTTATCCGATTATCAGACTATTTTGCAATTCTCACAAACGGTTAAATCAATCGAGCGTTTACGCCTCTTATTGGTACTCACCGTTGTCGACATTCGCGCAGTTGGTCCAGGTGTTTGGAACAGCTGGAAAAGACAATTGCTCACCGATTGCTTTGAGGCTAGCGAAGAAATATTACGTCTCGGCTATAAACATAAGGGCCGTAAGGAAAGGATTATCGCACGCCGTCAATCTGTATTAGAGATTAGTCAATTATCCGAAGAAGACTTTACCCAAATTGCCGATAAAATGCGCGATTCTTATTGGATAGCCGAACCCGAAGATATTATTGCACGCAATATCAAAGCTATTCATCAAAATAGCGATAAAGATTTAGCCATCGATATCATCTATTATCCTGATCGCGGCGCAACATTGGTATCCGTCTTTGCTACTGATCACCCTGGCTTGTTTTACCGTTTAGCAGGCGCCATTCACCTAGCTGGCGGTAATATTATTGACGCGCATGTACACACCAACAGAGACGGCCTAGCTATTGATAATTTTTTAATTCAAGACCCCTTTATGCAACCCTTTCAAGAAGAAAACCAATTTGTAAGATTGCGCAGAGCGATTGAAGATGCCCTAGCCAATAAGAGCAAAATGAATATTAAGTTAGATGCTAAACCACTTGCTCTGCAACGAGCCAATTCCTTTGATATAGCGCCTTCCGTATTTTTTGATGATGCCGCATCAAACCGCTTTACGGTTGTTGAGGTTAATGCTCGAGATAGACCAGCCTTGCTCAACAATTTAGCCTATGCCTTGTTCCAGTCAAAAACGGTGGTACATAGTGCCCATATCGCCACCTATGGCGAACGAGCGGTTGATACATTTTATTTGACCGATTTATTAGGCGCAAAGATTACCAGCAAACAAAGGCTCACATCATTAGAGAAGAAATTAATCGCCGCCGCCAAAATTGACGATATAGATGAGAAAAAAGTAGCGTAAAGCTATCTGATAATAATGATCTCGCCTAATAGATATATAGGTCTCATAATTTAAACTAAATATAATTAAGACTGGAATACAGTAAGAAAGCTATGGCTAATATTGTTTAGCTAGCATCCATATTTTCAAGCACGCCGCAAGCAATACGCGGTCCAGCATTGCCCGCTGGGTCTGATGACAAATCATCAGCATCAGCATGAATAACAATGGCACCACCATCTTCATCTAGCAGAGTATCCGCAGCTCCAGATGCCAAATCGCCCAATGAAAATTGCACCAAGGTTGCATTGCCATTATCATCCACATCAAGATTGGGTAAATCTCCAGCATGCGAGCCATTAGGGTTTTCAATACCATGCTCTGCACCCAGCGGGTTCCAATGGCCACCTGCCGATTTAAAATCAGGTGCTTCGCATGACCCCACGGTATGAATATGAAAGCCGTGGCTACCAGGGTTGATCGTGCTTACAGTCAGATCAAGCAGCAAATTACCATTATCATTTCCAATAATAGCCTCTCCAATAGTTTCACCATCCGTATTTTTAATATCAGCCCGTAATATTTCAAACGCTGCAGAGGCTGTCTCAGGCGCATCAACTTCTTCGCTTTGATTATTACAAGCTACCAATATCAGCAGCGGCGATAGGACCATTAATTTTCTCATAAGCAAAAACCTATCCTGTCTGTTTCCACAATGCAAGCTTGCAATATTCTTTTAAGTTTATGGTTGTTTTAGAAATTTAGGAACCAATATTTGCCCATCATTTTCCAATATTGATTGCTGTACCCTTATATGCTCAATTTCTTCTTGAACAAAACCAACGCGCTTTTTCCATTTATTATGAGTAATTGACCCGAATATTGCCTTACCCTTGCGCTTACCAAGGCGTTTATGAAAGATCGGGGCTACATCCACATCAAACCCTGCATTGGCCATCAACCATATGGAC
Source organism: uncultured Sphingorhabdus sp. (assembly GCA_947501885.1). GTDB lineage: Bacteria > Pseudomonadota > Alphaproteobacteria > Sphingomonadales > Sphingomonadaceae > Sphingorhabdus_B. The sequence continues at coordinate 1,125,113 of CANMXN010000001.1, forward strand.
AACCGATCTGCTTCTTCTTCTATAGTCCGCAGTCTTTTATTTTTGCCAAATGATGCAAGCGCACCTTCGCCTTTTTTTGCATCACGCAATTTGCGCGCATGCTGCAATATATTATGCGATAGCTCATGGGCCACAACCGCCGCCAGTTCATCATTATCAGGCGCAAAATTTGATAGCCCTTGGGTGATGCGTACATGGTTTCCATTAGCACCAGCATCAACCTTATCTCTGGCATCTAATATATAGATGCTGGCACAATGCCTATTGAGTTTAAAGGGCAATTCCAAAACCTGTTCATCGCGTTTGATTGTGACGATTGCTTGCCCTTTATCAATATTCTGTAGCGATATATCTTGTAAAACTTGCGCAAAATCATCGTTAAAAGCCTGCATTCGATCAAAGCTTTTGCGCTTACTATCTTGCGCTATGGGTGCGGTGGATAGACGCTTCTCTGAACCTTGCCAATACACAGCAATAACCCCATCACCCGCTTGAATACCAGCCTTATCTGCCGCGGAACCATCCACCACGTCTAATACTGATATAGCTGTATGAAATGTAAAAGCCTTTTGCGCGGTTTCTTGGCTAGGATATTGTGCAATATCATGCAAAACCCAACCCATATTATGCGCTTTAACTGGGCATAAGGGCGCATTATCCATACTCAATTTATGACCGATAGTGGCTAGGCGCATATCATGACGTGCCAATTGATGATAAGATGAAATCAATGCCTGCTCGTCATCTTGTGCATAGGCAATATAAGGTCCAAAAAACAAGAGAATGAAAAATAAGAAAAGCTGTTTCATATTAATCTTTTACCGCCGCTCGTTTTAATCTGTCATTAATGGCCATGCCAATACCATTATTAGGAATAGCGCTTATTGCAATTTTAGGGGCTTGCGCAGCTTCGGCAACATGCAGCGCTTCAAACAGATAGGCAGCAGCCTGCGTTACATCACCTTTTAGTGAGAGGTTATAATCGCATTTCACACTGCCCATTGCGATATAAAATTCATCTGCTTCAGCTATATCCACATTAAGCCGTAGCGGTTTTTTTGGTGCATAATGGCTCAGCAATTGTCCCGGCGCTTCAATCTTAGTTTCGCCAGTATTGGGCAATTCTATTTCACCCAAACAGGCTTCAATCATATCTGCTGTGATCGGTCCCGGCCTTAAAATCTGCCACCCATGACCGCGCAAAGCGATAATAGTGGACTCCAAACCTTGCTCACATATCCCGCCATCTAATATCGGCGGTGCATCAATACCAAAGCTGCGGCGCACATGCTGCGCCGATGTTGCGCTTAATTTACCGCTGCGATTGGCCGAAGGAGCCGCCAAATTCAGACCCGTTCGCTCTAATACAGCCCGCATCACCCGATGCGCAGGACAGCGCACCGCTAGCGTTGACAGACCCGCTGTAACAATAGAGGCCACGCCATTATCAGGCTTTGCTTCTATTACCATCGTAAGCGCTCCCGGCCAGAAGGATTGCGCCAATCGATCCGCCCGATCATTCCATTGCACCAATTTTTGAGCCGCTGCTATATCCGCAACATGGACAATTAGCGGGTTAAAGCTTGGCCGTCCTTTGGCCGCATAAATTTTGGCAACGGCATCACCATTAGCCGAATCAGCGGCTAACCCATATACGGTTTCCGTGGGAATAGCGGCTATCTCACCTGCCAGTAAGAGATCACAAATATGATCAAAATCCGCAAGAGCAGTAACGGATTTCTTTTCTAATTTTGATCGCTTTATATCAGGCATAAATATAGCTATAGCCTTGTATTAATTTTATACATAATGATTTCACACTTAATCCGCTAGAGGTAAATGAATGTTTTCTGCACCCACAAAAGATCAACTTTTCACACTCAAACATATTAATAATATGCATGAAATAGCGCAACATGAGCGCTATGCTGATGCGAGTGAAGATTTGGTCCAAGCGATTGTCGAGGGTATTGGTGATTTTGCTGCGGGTGAATTTGAACCTCTCTATCGCATTGGTGATACGGTCGGTGCAACATTGGTTGATGGCGGCGTCATCATGCCCAAAGGCTATAAAGAAGCCTATCAGAGCTTCGTTGAAGCAGGATGGGGTAGCATCAATGCCCCTAGCGAATTTGGCGGGCAAGGGCTACCTTTCTCGCTGGCAACAGTAGTATTAGATAGCCTTGGCGCCGCTAATATGGCTTTCACCCTATGCCCTATTCTTTCGGTTGGTGCGATTGAATCACTGCATCATCATGGCAGCACAGAACAGCAAGAAAAATATTTACCCAAATTATCCAGCGGTGAATGGACGGGTACTATGAACCTCACTGAACCGCATGCAGGATCAGACGTAGGGGCGCTAAAATCAACCGCCACACCGCGCGGCGATGGTACTTATCAAATTAAAGGTCAAAAAATCTATATCAGCTTTGGCGATCATGATATGACCGACAATATTATCCATCTAGTATTAGCACGAACACCCGATGCACCTGCGGGAACACGCGGTATATCACTATTTCTTGTTCCTAAATATCAGGTCAATGATGACGGAAGTCTGGGCGCACAAAATGATGTGAAAACGGTTTCTATTGAGCATAAAATGGGGATCAATGCATCACCCACATGTGTGTTGCAATATGGCGAAGATGGCGATTGTATTGGCGAGCTTATTGGTCCTGAATTTGGCGGGATGCGTGCTATGTTCACGATGATGAATAATGCACGGCTTAATGTCGGCTTGCAAGGTGTTCAAATTGCAGAAGCGGCCACCCAAAAAGCCATATATTTTGCAAAAGAGCGCGTGCAATCGGCGCGTGCTGGTTCGGGTGATAAAAACCCTGTGCCTATCATTGCTCATCCCGATGTTCGCCGCATGATTTTGCGCATGAAAGCAGCAACTCAGGCCATTCGTGCCCTACTCTATTATGCTGCGGGACAAGTAGACCGAGCAAATCTTGGCATAGAGGGAGCGCGCGAAATAGTGGATCTACTAACCCCACTCGCCAAAGGTTATGGTACCGACATTGGCAGCGAAGTCGCTAGCCTTGGCATCCAAATTCATGGCGGCATGGGCTATGTTGAAGAAACAGGAGCAGCGCAATATTATCGTGATATTCGCATTGCCGCAATTTACGAAGGCACCAATGGTATTCAGGCCGCTGATCTTGTTGGCCGCAAATTGGGTATGGCGGGCGGCGATGTCATTCGCAATCATATCAGCCGCATTATCAATGAGAGCAAAGATGAAAAGAACCTCTTAGAGCTTGCATTAGCATGTCAGAATATCACCGAATATTTCATCAAAGATGCATCGATTGATGACCGCCTATCAGGCAGCTATCCTTATATGACTATGATGTCGGTTATGACCTGTGGTTGGCTCATGAGCAAGCAATATGAAGCGGCCAAAACAGACTTAACCAATGGCGGAGACCCTATATTTCTCAAATCAAAAATGGCTTCTTGCCGTTACTATTTGGATGTCATGGTAGCTGAAGCCATCGGCCTGCATAGCGCAGCAACAATGAGCAGCGATCTGCTCTATGCGCTTAGCGATGAAGAATTGGCGTCATAAACGGGTGCAATGATATAGCCTAAATTAACAAATCGGATAGGCGACTCTATTCTGCACTAACGCGCCAGATAATATTAGCTACATCATCCACCACCAATAAGGCTCCATCGGGGGCAATAGCAACCGATGTCGGACGGCCCTGCGCCTTATCATCCTTATCCAAAAAGCCCGTCAGAACATTTATCGGCTTGCCAACAGGCTTGCTACCGTCAAATTTAACAAAGACCACGTCATAGCCCGATTTAGGCTCGCGGTTCCACGATCCATGACGCGCAACAAAAGCTCCGCTCGAAAATTTATCACCCAATTTCGCGCCATCAGCAAAAACCACACCTAATGAAGCCGTATGCGCCCCCAATGCATAATCGGGGCGACGTTCATATTGACGTTTTTCAGGCTTAAAAGGCTCCACGCGCAAATCCGTATAGCCACCCCAATAATGGTGCGGCCAACCAAAATCATCAGCCAACTCTACCTTGGTAAGATAATCTGGAACCAGATCAGACCCCAGCATATCACGCTCATTCACCACGGTCCAAAGGCTACCATCACCATGCCATGACATACCAACAGGATTGCGCAAACCCGATGCAAATATTCTTGTCTTTCCGCTTTCAATATCATGTTCCAAAATAGCAGCACGCCGTTCTTCGGTGTCCAAGCCATTTTCGCCAATATTGCTGTTCGACCCCACGGCAATATAGAGCTTTGTTCCATCTGGACTGGCAATTACATTGCGGGTCCAGTGATTATTGGGAGCAATAGCGTTGAGTTTGGCTACCTCTTTTCCTTTGGCGGTAATTTGCGTATCCCCCTCAACATAAGGAAAGGCCAAAACCGCATCGGTATTTGCAACATATAATGTATCGCCAACCAATGTCACGCCAAAGGGGGAATTAAGCCCTTCCAAAAACGCACTGCGCATTTCAGGAACACCATCCTGATCATTATCACGCAGCAATGTGATACGATTGGCCGAAGGCACACCAGCGCCTGCTTTGTCTTGGAAATAAGCAGCCGCTCTAGCAAATAAACCCTTAGCACTATCACGCGGCGGACTATTGGTTTCAACGACCAGCATATCACCATTGGGCAGCACATAGATATTACGCGGATGATCAAAACCTTCTGCATAACGCTCGACTTTGAGGCCTTCTGCTGCCACTGGCTTTTCATCTTCCGTCCAGCGATCAACCTCGGCAATATTAACCGTTGGAATAGATTGTTCACGCGGTGATTTATCAGATAAATCAATATCAGGACCGCTCATTTCCTCAAGCGGAACTTGCGCAACATCAGGACGCGAGAGATACCATCCAAACCCTATAGCTGCGATAATGAATAATATAGCGAAATTTCTGATATGTTTAAGCATGCCAGCAAATTATAGCGACATGGGGATAGTTGCAAGGGTCAAAATAAAGACAGTGATTGTATTGAGCACAAATAGTTTTTGTGCAAGCGCTAGGCTTATTCGCCTTGAGCCGCCATATATTCGATCAAGGCTTGGCGCTCTTGTGCATTTTTAATACCGGCAAAAGACATGCGCGTGCCTGATGCAAAGGCCTGCGGTGATTCTATAAAGGCATTCAAAGATGCTTTATCCCAAACACCACCCTTATTTTTTAAGGCTGGAGAATAAGTAAAACCTTGTTTTGAGCCAATATTAGCACCTACTATACCCCATAGATTAGGGCCGATACCATTATCACCATCTTTGCCGATGCTATGACAAGCTTTGCAACGATTATAGAGCGATTCGCCTGAAATTGTTGATACAGTGGACGTACCTTCATCTGCATTAGCGCTATTACTTGCAGGGTTAGACCCACATGCCGAAATTACTATCGCCAATGAGAGGCTCCAATATTTCGTAGCAAACCTCATGCAGCTGGTGTTTCTTCTACGGGTAATTCGGCCGTAACCTCTTCAACCTGGCCTTCAGCAGCTTCTGGCACAGCTTCGACATTTTCTGTCGGTTCCGCTTCGGCATCAGCTTCAATCGCTGGCTCTTCGAGAAGCGGTATATTCGAACCTTGGCCATTCATATAGACTAATAATGCCGCTCGGTCCTCAGCCTTACCAATACCTGCAAAGGTCATTTTCGTGCCATTCGCAAATTTCTTCGGGCTTTCAATCCAAGCATCCATTTGTTCCCAAGTCCAAGCACCGCCGACAGATTTAAGCGCATCTGAATATGCAAAACCACCAGCAGCCCCAATTTGACGGCCCATGACAGCATAGAGATTTGGACCAATTCCATCAGCACCACCTGAGTTGATAGTATGACAGGCTACACATTTCTTAAAGACATTTTCACCTTTTGATTCATCTGCACTGGCCAATAATGTCGCCATTGTAGGCCCAACCTCTGCTTCGCCAGCAGGAGCTTCATCCTCGATGATATAGCCAACTTTATCACCTTCTGGTATATCGGCATGAAAGATTGTGTCGGTTATAATATAAGAGCCCAATGCCACAATGCCTGCGCCCAGAACCCAACCTGCAATTGTATTGTTAGTATCTGACATGCCCGTAATTCCTATTCTTTGCGAACTATTGGGTGCTACCCCATCAATAATGCTCTGTCCTTTAATACCCCAAAGCAAGGGGTGCAAGTCTCATATTGATGATATGCACGATAAATGAGAAAATTATAGATTTATTCCTACTAAAAACAGCCCAATCTCTGGCAGAAGCAAAAATTATATCTATTGAAACCAAAACCCCCTTGCCCACATCTTAATGGCTGCTTATCGCTACATTATGAACAGCTATCCTAAGGCTGCACTTCACCATGTTAAAGAAATGGCGGATTTGGCGGCACATAATATATCAAAGGCCATATCCTTTCAGGGTGCACCTGGAGCCAATTCACACATAGCAGCGCTGCAATATAAGGCCGATAGCTTGGCTTTACCTTGTTTTTCGTTTGAAGATGCTATTGATGCGGTTAAAAATGGTGATGCAAATCGCGCGATCATCCCTATTGAAAATTCGCTGCATGGCCGCGTTGCCGATATTCATTTCCTACTCCCCGAATCAGGACTACATATTATTGGTGAGCATTTCATGCCCATTCACCATTGCCTGATGGGTCACAGCAAATCAGCAAAGCTCGAAACCGCTATGAGCCATCCACAAGCCTTGGGCCAATGCCGCAAATATTTACGCGCTCATAATATCATCCCTATTGCTTATGCCGACACGGCTGCTGCTGCGGCTTATGTTGCCGATAGTGATAACCCCAAAGCAGCGGCCATCGCCCCTAGTCTCTCCGCGCAGCTTTATGGATTAGAAATGATCCAAGAGAATATTGAAGATTCAGACGATAATATGACACGATTTGTGATATTATCGCGTGATGCCCTTGGTCCGCAAGATGCTATTGATACGCCCATGACCACATTGACATTCGAGGTCAAAAATATACCCGCTGCCCTCTATAAAGCGATGGGCGGTTTTGCTACAAACGGCGTCAATATGACCAAGTTAGAGAGCTATCAAAATGGGGCAAGCTTTGCTGCCACAGAATTTTATGCCGATATAGAAGGACGTCCCGGCGACACAGCCGTTGATCGTGCGATAGAAGAATTGCGCTTTCACACGAAATGGGTGCGAATATTGGGCACATATCCGCAAGCTAGAGCGCGCACGCTCAATGATTAAGTCATGGATGAAACAATCATTTCAAGAGAGTATAGAGTATGAAGAAAAGATATATAGCGGGCGGTCTCATATTCGCATTGGTCGCGGGCGGTGGATTAGCGGCTTATGCGATTTTACCCACCACCCATGATGGATCACCAAGCGAGCTGCCCGAACTAGCACATTTTGGCGAAAGCATTGGAACGCAGGTCGAGAATATAAATATAGGCAAGCGTAGCGTGGTGGAGGCATCATCATTGGTTAGTGGCAATTTGGGCAATGAAGAGCGCATTTTGCGGGTGCGCTTCTGGTATCCATCGGACAGTATAGAGGGAAAAAAGGCAGAATATGCTCATCAAATTATCATTGGCGATAATGATCCCATCAGCGTTAATTTTGCAGGACAAGCCATCACCGATGTACCCGCAAAAGAAGAAAAATATCCTTTGGTGATCATGTCGCATGGCTATGGTGGATGGGCCGAACATTATAGCAATTTGGGCGAGCATATTGCTTCGCGCGGTTATGTTGTGGCCTCTATTGATCACGCGGATGATCGCGTTACGGGTGTATCATCATTTTTAACCTCATTCAGCAATGTATTGCAGAACCGATCATTGGATCAGCATCAAATTATCGATACTATCATCAACAAAGCTGCTGCAGAAAAAAGCGGATATTATAGCGCGATCGATAGCAGCAAAATCGCATTACTCGGTTATTCGATGGGCGGATTTGGAGCGATACGCACGGCTGGCGCGCCCTATGATTATAGCGCAGAATCGCTGGGTAATTTGCCAGAGGCAGCGCAAAATACCATAAAAAATGGTACGCAAGAAACGGCGCCAATCTCTGCGCTCATCGCCATTGCGCCTTGGGGTGGTACGATTGAAAATCGTTCATGGAATGCCAATGCCCTATCCAAAATCACTATCCCATCTTTATTCATCGCAGGCAATCAAGATGATGTGTCCGATTATGCAGAAGGAATATCATGGGTGTTTGATGCTATGAAAAACAGCGAACGTCATATGCTGACCTATCGTGAAGCGCGGCATAATGTGGCGGGAAACGCAATATTGGATGCACAATTTCCCGCTAATGATAATTTCGCAACCACCGAATATATGCGCGAACCTGTATGGCGGACCGAACGTATCAATGCGATCAACCAACATTTTATTACCGCATTTTTGGACCTACATCTTAAAGGCGATACAGACAAAGCGAGCTATCTCAATACGCCAACGGAAAATTCCAACGATAGCAAATGGGATATTCCCTTTGGTGAACAATTAAACGGCACTTTAGCGAGCAAAGAACAGGCCTCGCATTGGCGCGGCTTTCAAAGGCGCTGGGCCGTAGGGATGACCATGAAACGCAAGGCTAAAGGTGAATGAACTGCCCATAATTGCGATGAGAGAAAACGGGTATCCAGAGCGCATAATATTATCGATAAATTTACAGAATTTTTGCTCAGCTACATGATATCATTGTGCGTGATTATAGGCGGATGCTTATATCCCGTTACCGTCATGCTAACTTGTTTCAGCATGATATATCCGAAGCTTTGTTATCCTGAAATAAATCAGGATGACGGACGGCTGTTCACGATGGCAGAGGGTTGTTCAGGGTGACAGGGGAGTGTTCACAATGGCGGAGGGCTATTCAGGGTGACGGGGTTGTTCAAGATAACGAAGTTTTTATGCACCAAGCTTATCCTGCGTGCGCAATTCAAAATCGCTCGCGTCATGGCGTTCAATAAGCTGTTCATGTAATTCGCCCCAAGCACGATTGACCATCTTGCCGCGCTTGGCCGCATCGCGCGCACCAATTTGCTTGGTCCAGCGCATGAGGTTTTTATAGCTCTCGACCTGCAAAAATTCAGCCGCATTATAGACAAGACCCAGCATGAGCGCACCATACCAAGGCCATATCGCAATATCGGCGATGCTATATTCATCGCCCGCCATATATTCATTGTCCGCCAAATGCTTATCCAGCACATCCAACTGACGCTTCACTTCCATGGCAAAGCGGTCAATACAATATTCGATTTTGAACGGCGCATAGGCATAAAAATGGCCAAAACCGCCGCCCAAATAGGGCGCGCTACCCATTTGCCAAAATAGCCAGTTCAAACATTCCGTACGCTTAGCAGCATCTTTGGGTATCAGCGCGTCAAATTTCTCTGCCAAATGGAGAAGTATGCTGCCCGATTCAAACACCCGCACAGGCGTATCACCGCTGCGATCCAGCAAAGCAGGGATTTTGCTATTGGGGTTAATATCGACAAAACCGCTGCCAAATTGATCGCCGCTGCTAATGTTAATCAGGTAAGCATCATATTCCGCACCTTTATGTCCCAGCGCCAGCAATTCCTCAAACATCATCGTCACCTTTACGCCATTGGGCGTCGCCATGCTATAAAGCTGAAATGGATGCTCGCCGCTTGGCAGCTCTAATTCTTTGGTGGCTCCTGCGATAGGACGATTAATGCTCGCAAAAGCCCCGCCATTTTCGCTGTCCCATTTCCATATTTTGGGCGGGGTATAATCGGCAGGTTGATTAGGCGGTGTGCTTGCTTCTTCGCTCATGGTGGGATTCCTTCAATTGCTAAAACTAAGTTTTATATTAGGACTAAATACACACTTATCAAGTGACTAATATATCAAATTTTAATGCGATTCCCTATACTGTTAATTAATGAGCCTGCCCCCATGTTTTGCCCGTGCCAATATCCACAGCCAATGGCACAGAAATATCGGCATAGGGTTTGGCTGCATTTTCCATCACATCGGCAATGACTTTGCTGGCCGCCTCGACATCACCTTCGGGTAATTCAAACACCAATTCATCATGCACCTGAAGCAGCATGCGCACATGACCAAGGCCCGTATCGCGCAGCGCAGGCATCATGCGCACCATCGCGCGCTTAATAATGTCCGCACTCGTGCCCTGGATAGGCGCATTAATGGCGGCCCTCTCGCTGCCTTGGCGTTCGGTCTGATTTTTGGAATTAATCCGTGTGAAATGGGTTTTGCGGTGGAATAATGTTTCGCTATAGCCGCGTTCTTTCACGCTCTCTAACGTATCTTGGATATAGATATTAATACCTGGGAAACGCGCAAAATAAGTATCAATCATCGCTTGGGCTTCATCGGCATCCACCTCTAAACGCTTGGCCAAACCCCAGCGCGATATGCCATAGAGAATAGCAAAATTAATCGTCTTGGCTTTGCCGCGCGTATCCCGATTTACCTCGCCAAACAGCTCATTCGCTGTGCGATTGTGAATATCTTCACCCGATGCGAAAGCCTCTTTAAGCGGCCCAACATCGGCAATATGCGCCGCCAACCGCAATTCAATTTGGCTATAATCAGCCGCCAAAATGACATTACCCTTATCCGCCACAAAAGCCTCTCGAATTTGACGACCAATTTCGGTACGGATTGGGATATTCTGCAGATTAGGGTCGGTTGATGATAGCCGCCCTGTTTGCGCCCCTGTCAGCGAGTATGACGTATGCACACGGCCCGTTTTTGCATTAATCTGCTCTTGCAGCGCATCGGTGTAGGTAGATTTTAATTTCGATAATTGCCGCCAATCGACAATTTTTTGCGCAATCTCTTCGCCGCCATTCGCCAGCCGTTCGAGCACAGTAACATCGGTGCTATATTGGCCAGACTTTCCTTTTTTACCGCCTTTGAGGCCCATCTTACCAAATAATATTTCGCCCAATTGCTTAGGGCTACCGATAGAAAACTCCTCACCCGCTATGACATGAATTTCTTTTTCTAGGCTCTGCATCTGGTCAGCAAATTCGGATGATAATCGCGCCAATTGTTCGCGGTCCACCAATATGCCCTCATTCTCCATAGCCGATAAAACAGGCACCAGCGGACGATCCACCATTTGATAGATACGCGTTGCCCCCTCGGGCGCCATGCGCAGGCGCAAATGCTGCCACAGACGCAGCGTCACATCTGCATCCTCGGCGGCATATTTGGTCGCATCATCTAGCGCTACCTCGGCAAAGCTAATCGCCTTTTTGCCTGTCCCGCAGAGCGATTTATAGCTGATGCATTCATGCTCTAAATAGAGTTTGGATAGCTCATCCATGCCATGACCATGCACGCCCGCATCCAGATTAAAACTCATCACCATCGTATCATCGAACGGCGTAATCTTAATATCATGCTGCGCCAAAACGCTCATATCATATTTCAGATTCTGGCCAATTTTGAGCACGCTATCATCTTCGAGCAGCGCCTTTATCTTTTGTAGGGCAGCATCTTTATCCATCTGCTTGGGCCGCTCAGCCAGCAAATCCGTTCCACCATGATCAAGCGGCACATAACAGGCTTTGCCTGCTTCGATGGCGAGTGAAAAACCAATCAAATTGGCGGTAACGGATTCTAGGCTATCGGTTTCACAATCAAAGGCTACATGACCAATATCCCGCGCCTGTGCGATCCATTTATCCAGCACTTCACCATCCGTAACACATTCATAATCATCAATATTAATCGCTGGCATTTGCGGCGGCACACCAATATTATTAGAAACAGTAGAAGGCAACACACCCTGCGTATCATGATGAACGGGCTTACCAGCCAATGCCTTATTAGCGCTCTCACTGCTTGCCGTTTTGCCAATGCGGCGCAGCATGGTTTTAAATCCATGTTCTTCTAAAAAACTCACCAATGGCGGCTCTGGAATATCCGCAAGTTTCATATCATCCAGCGCGATTGGCAATGGGCAATCTTCTTTTAAAGTAACCAACACCCGTGATAGACGCGCTAATTCAGCATGCTCAATAAGATTATCACGCATTTTGGATTTTTTCATCTCTGGCGCGGCGGCCAACACCGATTCCAAATCGCCATATTCGATCAATAATTTGGTCGCCGTTTTTGGACCAATACCAGGAACACCAGGGATATTATCGCTGCTATCCCCCATTAGCGCCAGCATATCGCCAACAAGTTCTGGGCCAACACCAAATTTCGCAATTACTTGCTCGCTGCCGATACGCAAATCTTTCATCGTATCGAGCATCTCTATCGATGGACCATCTGCCCCCTCACCATCGACCACCAGTTGCATCAAATCTTTATCAGACGACACGATGGTAACGCTCCAACCTTGTGCATGAGCGACTTTTGCATAGGCGGCGATCATATCATCGGCTTCGACATTCTCTTCCTCTATCATTGGCAGAGAAAAAGCACGCGTTGCATCACGGATTAATGGGAATTGCGGACGCAGATCTTCGGGTGCTTCGGGGCGATTGGCCTTATATTGATCGTAAATTTCATTGCGAAAGCTGGTTCCTGATTTATCTAGCACCACCGCCAAATGGGTTGGACCATCGGCGGCATTCAGGTCATTGACCATCTTCCACAGCATATTGGTATAACCCGACACCGCGCCCACAGGAACGCCTTGCGGGTTGGTAAGCGGCGGCAGGCTATAATAAGCGCGAAAAATAAAGGCACTACCATCGATGAGGTAGAGATGTTTGGCGTTCGTTTCATTTTGAGAATCTGTCATAATGGATAACTAGCATCGCATGGGCGGCGCGTCATGTATGAATTTAATAGAAATATGCACATAAATTATCTGCTGGACCTTTTCAATCGAGCGATTAAAGTGAAAATCACGGTAGGAGAGAGTCGTGACCAAAATAGTAAAAAACCAATTATCCCAAATGCTTGCAAAATTTACAATCGGTGCAGCAGCAGCAATTATAGTGGCGAGTTGTGGTCAATCGAGCAGCAGCGAAGATGAAAAAATCAACGCCGAATATTTGGCTAGCGGCGGCGATGGCAGCAATTGGGCGATGACAGGTTTCTCTTATGACGAACAACGCCACAGCCCGCTCGACCAAATTAACGAGAGCAATGTCGATCAATTGGGCATTGAATGGTTTGCCGACCTACCCGATGCGCGCGGCCAAGAAGCAACGCCCGTGGTGGTTGATGGCAAAATGTATATCACCACAGCATGGTCTAAAGTGTTCGCATTTGATGCCGCAACGGGCGAAGCATTATGGAATTATGATCCTGAAGTACCAGGCGAAACGGCGGTAAAAGCATGCTGCGATGTGGTTAATCGCGGTCTTGCCTATTGGAAGGGTAAATTGTTCGTCGGCACATTGGATGGCCGATTAGTCTCTTTGGATGCCCAAAGCGGCGATGAATTATGGAGCGTGCAGACGCTTGATCCTGCATCCAATGGTACGATTACGGGCGTTCCGCGCGTTTTCAAAGACAAGGTAATTATTGGCAATGGCGGCGCTGAATTTGGCGTACGCGGTTTTGTCACAGCCTATGATGTGAAGAGCGGTGAAAAAGCGTGGCGTTTCTACACAACGCCCAACCCCGAAGGCAAAGCCGATGGCGAGGCGAGCGACAGCATTTTGGCCAAAGCGAGCGATACATGGAGCGGCCCTGATAAAGCGCAAAAAGGCGACTGGCGCGAGAGCGGCGGCGGCGGCACTGTATGGGATGCTATCGTTTATGACGCTGAACTAGACCAGCTCTATATAGGCGTTGGTAATGGCAATAGCTGGAACCATGGTGTGCGCAGTGCTGGCGAAGGCGATAATTGGTTCATATCATCGGTGGTCGCGCTTAACCCAGATACGGGTGAATATATTTGGCATTATCAAGAAACCCCAGCGGAAACATGGGATTTCACGGCTACTCAGCCGATTATATTGGCCAATCAAATGGTCGATGGCGAAGAACGCAAAGTGCTTTACCATGCGCCAAAAAATGGCTTCTTCTTTACGATTGATCGTAAAACTGGCGTGCCTATATCGGCCGAGCCATTTATCGAAGGCGTTAATTGGGCCACAGGATATGATAAAGAAACATGGCGGCCGATTGAAAATCCCGAGGCGCGCTTTTACAAAACGGGCAAGCCATTTTTGGCATTACCGTCTGCATTGGGCGCGCATAATTGGCACCCCATGAGCTATAACCCCACTACAGGATTGGTTTATATTCCTGCACAAAAAGTTGCAGCGGCCTATATTCCAGCCTCTGGCCTCGATGCGCAGCGCAAAAAATTGGGCTTTAATACCGACGTCTCCAATGCTGGTTTTATCTTACCCGATGATGTCAACTTCGTCCGTGCAGCTATAGCAGCGACCACAGGACAATTGGTGGCCTTTGACCCACGCACAGGAAAAGCGGCTTGGACCATTGACCAGCAAACACCGTGGAATGGCGGGACATTAAGCACCGCGGGTAATTTGGTTTTCCAAGGTAATGCTTTGGGTGAGTTTAACGCTTACTCCGCCGATAAAGGCGCAAAATTATTCTCATTACCTGTGCAATCTGGCGTCTTAGCGGGGGCATCAACCTATAGCGTAGATGGTAAGCAATATGTCGCATTTTTAACCAGCAAAGGCGGGGCATTCCCATTGGTGGCTGGCTATGCGGGCGGCGCGGCTAACCCTATCCCAAGCATACCGCGTTTAATCGTGCTAAAGCTTGGTGCAACTGGGGAATTGCCTGCGCTTCCTGAACCTGTGAAATATGAATGGAATCCGCCTGAGCAATTTGGTGATGCTGCGCAAATAGCCGATGGTGAGCAATCCTTCTTACGCTATTGCATGGTATGTCATGGCGCGGGGGCCGTGGGCGGCGGCGTTGTCCCTGACTTGCGCAAATCAGGAACAATTGCTGATAAAGCGACATGGAAATCTATCGTCATTGATGGCATATTGAAAGATCGCGGCATGGTCGGATTTTCTTCTGTAATGGATGAGACACAAGCCAAAAATATCCGTGCCTTTGTGATTGGTAGAGCAGAGCAAGCGAAAAAAGACGACAGCGCGATTATTGCCCCATAATTCGGCTTATTGAGGAATCGGCTTATTGAGGGTTTGATTCCTTGAGATATCCGATGGCCTATCTATGGCGCTGCATTGTTTTTAAGCAACTGCCTATAATTTAGGCAGCGCTCCCTATAAATATATAACCAATGCTATTTTATAATATGCTTGCAAGATATTATCTTTAAATGCTTTTTACTGATTTCAATAAGCTATATATCTGTCCAATAATATGAATGAAATTTGGCATAATTATTGAATAGAAAAAGACATAGCTTGCATTTGTGAATCCACACAAAATGCATTTGATATTATTAAAGGTTAAGCATCATGAAAAAAGTCGAAGCCATCATCAAACCCTTTAAACTAGACGAAGTAAAAGAAGCGCTTCACGAAGTGGGAGTTTCAGGCATTACCGTAACAGAGTCAAAAGGCTTTGGTCGTCAAAAAGGCCACACCGAATTATATCGCGGTGCTGAATATATTGTCGACTTTCTACCCAAGGTTAAATTAGAAGTTGTTGTCGAAGATGCCCTAGCCGAACGCGTGGTAGAGGCCATATCTAATGCTGCGCAAACAGGCCGCATTGGTGATGGTAAAATCTTTGTTATCCCCGTTGAAAGTGCCGTGCGTATTCGCACTGGCGAGCGCAACGAAGACGCCATATAATTTCATTACACAAAATATCATAAGTCATAATCAGGACATGACAAAATAGTAAAGTAGCGAACCTCAGCCTGAACAAGAGGTCAATCATAAGGGAATGAACAATGGCAAATAGCGCCAAAGATATTTTAAACATGATCAAAGAAAATGATGTGGAATGGGTTGACGTGCGCTTCACTGATCCACGCGGCAAATGGCAACATCTGTCTATGTGTGCAAGCGTCGTTGACGAAGATGCCTTAGAAGATGGCTTTATGTTCGATGGCTCATCCATCGAAGGCTGGAAAGCCATTAACGAATCCGACATGATCTTGCGCCCTGATTTAGACGCAACCTATCTTGATCCCTTTTCAGCGACACCAATGTTGATATTGGTATGCGATATTGTGGAACCAGGTGATGGCTCGCTTTATTCGCGTGATCCGCGTTCAACCGCAAAACGCGCCGAGGCCTATTTGAAATCAACAGGCATTGGTGACACGGTTTATGTTGGGCCTGAACCAGAGTTTTTCATGTTTGACGATGTGCGTTTCTCCGATGATTATAACGGCAGTGGTTTTGAAATTGACGATGTTGAATTGCCTACCAATACTGGCAAATCTTATGAGATGGGCAATATGGGCCATCGCCCACGCGCCAAAGGCGGATATTTCCCTGTAGCGCCCGTTGATAGCTGCATGGACATTCGCGGTGAAATGGTATCAACGATGATGGAAATGGGCCTTCCCATGGACAAGCATCACCACGAAGTAGCCGCAGCGCAGCATGAGCTGGGTATTACTTTTGGCACATTGGTGGAAACTGCTGATCGCACCCAAGTGTATAAATATGTGGTACAGCAAGTGGCGCATGCTTATGGTAAAACCGCAACTTTCATGCCAAAACCCATCAAAGAGGATAATGGCAGCGGCATGCATACCCATATGTCGATTTGGAAAGACGGCAAGCCTTTATTTGCTGGCGATCAATATGCAGGCCTCTCTGAAATGTGCCTCTATTATATCGGCGGCGTTATTAAGCATGCGAAAGCCTGTAATGCCTTTACCAATGCCACCACCAACAGCTACAAACGTCTAGTTCCAGGTTTTGAAGCGCCCGTGCTTCTTGCCTATTCGAGCCGTAATCGCAGCGCATCATGCCGTATCCCATATGGTGCTGGTGAAAAAGCAAAGCGTGTGGAATTTCGTTTCCCTGATGCGCTAGCTAATCCTTATTTATCAGCAGCGGCTCTTTTAATGGCAGGCCTCGACGGTATTGAGAATAAAATCCATCCTGGCGATGCTATGGATAAAAATCTTTATGATCTTCCACCAGCAGAGCTTGCCGAAGTGCCAACAGTATGCGGTTCATTGCGCGAAGCGTTGGAAGCCTTAGAAGCCGATCATGAGTTTTTGCTCAAAGGCGATGTGTTCACCAAAGATCAAATCGATGCTTATGCAGAACTCAAATGGGAAGAGGTAAGCCGTTTCGAAACCACACCAAGTCCTGTTGAATTTGATATGTATTACAGCAGCTAATATTAGGCACATTCCATAAACACCCTGCGTCTGAAAAGGCGCGGGGTTTTTTGTGCCTCACTGTATAGCAAGTGAACATATCAAGAAAATTTGTCCATATGCCTGCCCATGTCAACGCGCCAAGCGCAGTATCTTAAGCAAAAGCGGCACGCCAAAGGTCATATAAAAACCTAATAACAACAATATTAAAAAGTTACCGCTCAACTCATCCATAAAAGTAAGGCTAGTTCGCAAAACAATGTTCAACAAAAATAAAGATATGATCCCAAATAAACCTGCTATTATCTGCGGTAAATATTGCTGGTCCCAGAGGTTGCTGCGCAATCTACCATCAACATAACGCTGATCCCATTGCCGTCCATAGAGCCAACCCATCATTAATGCGCACACCAATAAGGTGTCATAACTCTGTGCGCGGTTATCTTGCGATATTTCACTCGATAGTCCGGGCCATATGAGTGCCAGTAGCATCATTAGCATGAGAATGAAAAATATATGCCATGTCGCGTTCAACCCACGAAAGCGCTGCAATAATGGCGATAAGGACAAACGGAAAAGAAGCATACTAACAACAGCAAGCGCTAGTCCAACAATTATATCTTCTGCGTCATGCACGCCCAAATAGAGTCGTGATAGGCAGATCATAATCATGATGAAGCTCGCCAATATCCACATCCATAATCGGCGCACTTCATAAGCGAGCCATAACCACAAAACGCCAGAAACCTGCGCATGGCCCGATGGCATTCCAAAACTTTGGGCCACTTCGGGGTCCAATTGCAGGGCAATATCGGGCCTTGGGTTCATCCAATAATCTTTTAAAAAGGCATTGAGCAGGCTAGAGAGCATGACAATCATCATCACGCGCGTCGCGGCGTCCCTGTTCCAAGCCCAATATAGCAGCGGCAAGAAAAACGTAATGAATGTTGGATAACCAAGCCAAGTGAAGGTTTCAAAAACAGGTGTTAGTCCATCATTGCGCAGCGGAAGCACCCAGTTAATATCGTGCAAAAACCTATCAACCATACTCAATAATCTCGGCTAATTCTGGCATTAACGCCTTGCTCACCAATGGTCGAAATAGATGATAATAATGCAAGCCAACGTGTCACCTGAAATTCCACTTGAGTTGCATTATAACCGCGTCCATCGGTTACCAATTCTACAAATGTACGCCGCCCAATAAATTTACCAACGGCAATACCTGTGCCTCGCCCTGTCGCTGCATTGGCCGACACCAAGCGCAATCTGTCCAAACCAACAGCTTTGCGAATAGCGTTGATAGGGTCTAACCCGCCATTTTGCAGACCCGCTAAGGCCGAAGATAGTTGGATGGCTTCTGCTGGAGACAGTTCCAATATCGAACTGCCAAATAATAGCCGCGCTAATAATTCTTCTTGCGGGAGAGGCGGCGTACTAGCAAATGTAATTTCTGGTGACAGGCTACGGCCGCGCACTTCAATGCGGGCATCAACGCCGTTAAGCAGCGCCTCTGCAACAATATCAATCTGCGGATTGGGCGGATTACGCCGATCAAAGGCAATGGAACCACGTGCCAGACGAAAAACGCGCCCTGCAAAATCATACTCACCACGCACCAAGTTGGCGCGCCCACCAACGGTTGGCCGATCAATACGGCCACCAATTTTAAAATCACCGCTCCATTCGCTGTTGATACCCAATCCCGTTACATCAAAACGATTGCGCGATTTCACGGCTACATCCAAATTCCACGGGGTAAATGCTCGATTGGTAAAGGGTAAATCATCCCTTACGTTAATTTCACGCACATTCACATCAGGCAATATTTCTTCTGCATTGGCACGGCCCAATTGATAACGCCCTTGGTTCATAACAACATCACCAGAGATGGTCCCACTTACACCATCTGAGATAATTTGTATGGGCCCTGTGACGCGCGCCGCCACATCATCACGATTAATAAGCAAAGCACTTTTCGCATCAATGTTCAGATTAATACCAATCGCATTGCTAGTGCTAAAATCAAAATAACCGCTGCCCTTAATGGCGCCTCCTTGGCTTGTATTACCGTCCATCTTCACAATTTGCAGACGCGAGCCATTGAAGCGCCCAAGCGCCGATACATTATCAATTACCGTACCAGATATGCTGCTTTCAAGGCGTGCTTTTTTGGTTTGTATTGCACCTTTAATCTTAGGGTTTAATAAGCTGCCGCTGGCATCGACAGCAATCTTCGCATCACCCGTCAAATCAAATAGTTCAATACCAGTCAGACGCCATAATGTATCCGCCTGTCCGTCAAAACGAGCTTGTGCAAATAATTTCCCGCGGCTAATCTTACGCATAATATCACTGTTATTTGTTAGCTCTATCTTACTCTGTAGACGTCCAACATTATCTCCACCACTCGATAATATGGCGCGTGTGGCCAATGAAGCTGGTGATAATTTCATATTAAGAGCCGCATCAATAGGCCGCGACGATAGCAAAAGGCCAGATCGCGTTAAGCCCTTTATATTTAACTTTGCTTGACCGCGATGCGACGCTCCATTGTTGCTATATTGGATATTACCGCTAGCCACGCCACCAAAGCCCAAATTGCTATCGCCCAAATCAAGCAAGTCAAGCGGCAGCTTTTTCATGATGGCATCTACTTCAAAAACTTGAGTACCATATCGTCCAGATGCGCTTAATTGGCCACCGCCATAGGTCAGTCGTGTTGGACCTAAACTCCAAATATTGTTGCGCCGTGAGATTATCGCATCGCGCGTCAATCGAATAGGACGGCGGCGATAATTTCCCGATGCTTTAACAACATAGCGATTAGGCGAAACTGCAATATTGGTTGCTATATCAAAGCCACTTCCGCGCGTCCCAGCAATGGATGCATTCACAATACCACTACCATTTTTAATTTTGGCATTGGCCGCCACTCGACCCAGAATCAGATTACCACGGCTAATACCTTGGGCTTGTAAAGTCGCATCTACATCTGATGCTGCATCCTCAAACAAAGCTGTGAGATTAAATTTACCAGAACGAATGAGGATAGTATCATCCCCTCTAAAGCGTGCATTTTTTATATTTAAATCCGCTACTACGCGCTGTGCATCCCCCGCTGGACGCAAATTAATAGCGCCCTCAACGCCGCCTTGATTAATGGTGAAATCACCAACAAAACCATCTGCGCTATTACGGATATTGCCGCGTGCTATCGTATCACTGACTAACAAGCGATCAAAACGTGCGGCCGCATCACTATTAGGCGATAGTAATATATCGCCATTACTAACAAATGGCCCCAGCAATGAGGTGCCTGTACTATTAAATGCAAAGCCATTATCGTTGGGCGTTAATGTTATAGCCACATCGCGCAGACCGAGAGTATCCAGGGGCCTATCTAAATTTAACGTGATATTAGGCCGAGACAAATCGCCAGTTAGGCCAACTCTCGCATCACCATATTGGTCATGATTTCCAATACCATTAATTATATATGTACCACCTCGTTCGCGTCTACCAGCACCTTGAAAGTTGAGAAGCGGTGCATCAACGGTGAAATTTACAAACCTAAATATTGCGTCAGGACCCAATGATATATCGGTAACCACATTTGGTAGCCCGCCGCTTAAATCGCGCAAAAAGCTATTGTCCATCCGCCGTAATTGCGCATTGGCTTTGCCCGTAATTTGAATACCTTTGGGTTGCGCTGGATTAAAGTTTAACCGCCCTTCAATATCGGCTAGTCCAATCCCTTCGAGCAAATAAGAAGGTAGTTTTCCATCAAAAACTATATCATATTGGCGAGCGCGCAAATTGGCATCAACATCCAAAATACCATTTAACCGATTGGTCTTTACTTGCGCTCCACTCATAATAAGCGAGGGGCCACTAAGCTGCGCTATACCTTCGCCTTCTATATCACCCAACAATTCCAATATTTGCGGCGGTAATCCAATGGCATTACTTGCTTGCATGTTGACGGGCATTGTCACTTGCCGTCCAACGCGCCGACCAACACCCTTTGCATTAACATTTTCTATCTGAATGGCGCCCAACCCTAATGCATCAGCATTAACCAGATATTCGATCTTTAAATTGGATAATGGCCCGTCCAAACGTGAGCGCCCTTGAATGGCATCTCCCGTCAAATTTCGTGCGATACTGCCAGCCTTAATGAGATCAAAATCAACCAGAAAAGCATCAAGGCCGCCAAGCGCAAAATCATAGCCGCCATCGAGTTTTAACAAAGCATTTTGCGATGTCGCATCACCCGTTAAACGCAATATATTCTTATCATATGTGCCATTTAAATCTATGCTCAAAACGGGTACAGAGATATTGCGTAACACCCCTCTTGGCAGCGCAACAGAATTTATATTGCCATCAACTGTATAATCCCCATTTTGCGCTTGAAGGTTAAGAGCGATATTATCTATACCTTGCAATGAGGCATTTAATTTGCCTTGCCATTGCACCCATGATCCGCGCCCAGAAACCGAAATAGTATCCGCCCATTTTATACCTGTGAAGGTTTGAATAAACCCATTTTCAGGTGCATCTATTTGCGCAGCTATCTTAAATTTATCTTGATCAGCTTCTACGTCGATATCAATATCGGCCATATCGTTGCCGCTTAAGCTAGTGAGTAAAAATTTCACTCGCGCACGGCCCGATTGGATATCAGCATTACCATTTATCGAGATACTATCAGACCGCTTGATAATATCTGGTCCTAATATAATCGTTGGCGCGCTTAAATCACCAATGAAAATGTCAAAGTCGGGAAGCTTCGGCCCATCATCATCACTATCTTTTAAATTGGGTAGTCGGTCTAATTGGCCCTGTTTCATATGCAATTTATCAATCGACAAACGCCCCCCCAAATACCCTAGAGGAAACCATTGTATATCAATATCATTTGCACTAAAAAATTCACCTTTAAGGTCATTTAAGGTCAATTTATTAACACGTAGATCATTATAGACAGAGCCTTCAATCCGATCGACTGTAAACCCTAAACCAGATTCTGTACTGGCTTGATTAATCTGCTTGACGATGAAACGATGCCCAGAAGCTGTATCAATCCAAACAGCAAAAACCAAGAAGATAGCGATCAACACCAGAGGTATAAGCCATAAATAACGCCATATCGAATTTTTAGATTTGGCTATCACCGGCTTCACTTTTGTTTGGGTATCTAGTTCTGACATCAGAAAGCTTGCCCCAAGGAAATAGCAACCGCCAATACGCTTTCGCCTGGTCTGCGATTAAAAGGCGTGCCTACATCAACACGTACAGGACCAAAACTAGTATAATAGCGCAAACCAACACCAGCAGCGAACCTTAGGTCATCAAAATCGGGAAAGGCGCTATTTGAGATGTTACCCGCATCAATAAAGGGAACAATGCCGAAAGCCCCGATACGATAGCGTGCTTCCAGTGCAAACTCCGCTAAACCCCTTCCGCCCGTTGGGTTTCCATTGCTATCGAGCGGGCCAATATCTTGGAAACCAAAACCGCGCACAGAACTGCCCCCACCTGCAAAATTACGGCGCGATGGCGCAATCGATGCCGTTTGCGCTCCTGTTATAGAACCCAACCGAATGCGCCCAGCCAAGGTCAACCTCTCATTCACTGGTTGATAAGCGCTGCCATCAATTTGCGCTTTAAAATAAGCAATATCAGCAACACCAACAGAAAATTCAGGGGCTATCCTTGCACTAAGGCGAAAGCCTCGTCGCGGGTCTAACAAATCATCACTGCCGTCATAATTTACGCCAGCAGGCAGCGCCACAATGTTAAACAATTCTCTACTTACCGCATTATTAAAAATAGCCCGTTCATCGCTCAATGCATATTCGACACCCGCATTCCATGTCCATTTCTTCTGAAAAATTAATGTTGTTTTGCGCTCATATCCTATGCCAATATTGATTGAACGGGCATCAAAAGCATTTAAATCTTGATTGCGAGCAGCAAAAGTCGCAGTGAGAACACGATCGCGGCCTTTGAAATTATTACGGCGAAATGTCAAACCAATGGCTTGTTCGCGCGTCCCCAAAATACCTGCGATATTAATTGCACCTTCCGGCGGGAAAAAATTACGATGCTCCCAACTTGCCTCAATGCGAAACCCCTCGCCCGTGTTAAAGCCTAATTGCCCAGCAATGGTTCTAGGCGGCGCAGGGTCTAGCTCAACATTCAAATCTACTTGATCAGGGTTTGATGAGGATTGGACAGGCGTCAGCGTGATATTGGACGCTAAAGATGTCGCAAAAATAGCTTGACGTAAGTCGATAATGTTAGATTGTTTGAAGATATCTCCTTGGTCGAATCTAGCAATATTCTCCAAATGCTTACCGCTCAAAATAGCATCAGGCGCAGTTAATATGCGGCCAAACCGATATTTACGATCGGGGGTCACAGCCAATGTCAGATCACCCTCTCGTCGCGCATGGTCAATGAGCAAATCAGGTTCACCAACGATACCAAAAGCATAACCATTTTCAAGCAGACGTTCTTGCAGTCGAAGTTTGCCATCGATAATAGCATCTTGCTGGACCGCATCGCCGCGCGATATATTAACAGCATCCCGCAGGAAATCAGCATCTTCACTCGCTTCTAACCCCGTAAGATTAACAGAGCCAAATTGATATTGTGGACCCGCTAATACTTCCAAAATCACATTGATATTGGCATTGGACAAATCATCTTGTTGATTATTCTGAATATTATACTCAACCAAATTGTCATAATAGCCTTCAAGGCGCAACAAACGCTCCATCAAGGCAATATCTGTTCTGGCTCTGCGCAAAATTTGTGACCCATTGGCGCTCCTATTTGAGCTGGTACGTAGCGCCGATAAAGCATTAAAACGCTCAAGCAGCCTTTCTGATTTAATATCTTCTAGGCCTGAGAAGAATATATTATAATTTTGTTCCCCATCATTGTTGAGTTCAATAAAATTATCATTAAATCGGCCTTGTTCGGCGACATCAGAAATATCATCGTCAAATTCAAGTGATTCAAGACGGCTTTGATCAGAGGCCGTTACCCTTTCCTCACCTATATCTTCACTATTTGCTAAACTATCAACTTCGCCTTCTTTTTTTGCAGATATATTTTCTTTAGCTAGAGGGTCGCTTGCCTTTTTTTGCTCCACATTATTAGCTGATTCAGCTTTATCTTGGTCAGGCCAATCAACCCCTATATCCAATGATTCATCAAAAGGTGCATCGATATCAAAATCATCAAATATAGTATCTTGGCTTTTGTCATCGTTAGAAATATTATCTGGAGACACCTCATCTGGATCAGAAGATCGATCACCCAAATTGGCCTCAACTGCTTGCTCGATAGGCTGCTTAGTTTTAATCGCACCATCCTGCGCTACATTATAGTTAGCCAGTGTAGACAGCAGTATAATATCCCATATCATAGCGGAAGCCCATGATATTCATTGATACTATATATGAATATATGTTTTATGATGTTACGCCTGTTAAAGATAATAAAATATAGTCTATATCATTGGGCATATAACAACAATATCAATTGCTCTAGAGCGTTTATGAAAAAACTCGTAACTAGCAGAAATTAATTATAAAGATTATTTTCAATCAAAATGCTTTTTGTAAACGTTCCATAAGCTCATGCGGTAGAGGTTTTGATTTCTTGCTCTCCGACAAAATTTGCGCATTAATACGTTTTAAGCGCGCATAAATTACTTCGCTCTCAGATACCAAATATTGAGCATGGGCTGGTAATAGCTTCACCGATTGCGCATCACTTTCTGGCGCATGTCCTAATTCACGATTGTGACTAGAGAGTTTCTCGGGACTGATTTCACCAGACAATATTGCTTTTTCGCTGAGCAGCCATGCAATGGAATGCATTAATCTTGTGGTTACTTTAAGCGATTCACATGAGAATGATATCGCTAATTCTGGTGCAATAGCCTTATGATCTTGTTTTCGTTCAAAATAGGCGCGCGCTTCATCGGCCAAGACCATAACCTCTGTATAAAGGCTATGTAAGACATGCTTTGTTATGGGTTCGTGATATTTGTTGGAAACGATTATCATGCGATTTTATTACATGATTTTTATAGAAATAGTTAGCAAAAAATTGCCGAAATATGGTTAAATTTTGGATCGTATCATACTGAAACATCGAGGCTATTGATTATGAATAAATTAACCATCCTTATCCATAAAATTTATCCTTCACGCGATAATATCAGGTACCAATTGATCTTCTAGTGCTGCAATTTGGTCTTTTTTTGCTAATTTGGACCGCTTTAGCCGAGCAATTTGCATCTGTTGACTGCTGCCCAATTCTACCAAAGCATTAATGGCATCATCAAGATCGCGATGCTCCAGTTTCAATATCTCTAACTGCGCTTTTAAGCCCTCATCATTCATAAGCTCTTATCGCCGCAGATTACATTATTTACAATGAAAATCTGTGCAGATTATGTGCTGCACATATCAAAATATACCATATGCTTATTAAATTTCATTTGATAATAAATTTTACGCGACAAATGGTCATAACTATGATTAATATATGTCAATTATATCCGTATTACTATGTTGAGTAGCTGATGCTTTGGTTACTGATATAACTAATATCAGTAACCATATATCATCAGTATTTCATTATCACTTAGGCGTGATGATAATTGCTTATCAAACGCCTTCATTAACGGGAGAATATATATGAGCGATCGTCATTTGGCAGCCCTTCAAAACAAACATCAAAATGTTGATATTACGTTGGCAAAAGAAGAAAATAGACCCTTTCCAGATGACAGTAAAATCCAATCACTCAAAAAACAAAAACTAACGCTCAAAGATCAAATGGAAAAAATGCTCCAAGAAGCATAGGGTCTTAATATTCTGGCGTTAAAGCCAACGGCCATGTTTTCAAAAAAAATATAGCGCGATTTGCGAGCTTAACTCTCGCCACATGCATTGTTAACTGCTAGAGGGCGGTTATGATTTCAGCATCCGAAGCCTCCAGACAGATAATCACGGGCCTGCATGATATTATGGCCTCGCGCAGCCCTCTGCAGAGCAAGCTTGATCATGTCGTCAATAATATTGGCGAAGCGCTATCCAGCGAAGTATGTTCTATCTACATAAGACGCGAGGGGCTGTTAGAGCTTTTTGCGACTCGTGGACTCAATCAAAAAGCTGTACGCAACGCCAAATTGGCTATCGGTGATGGCCTAGTGGGTACTATCGCCGAAAATGTAGAGATATTAAACCTAGATGAAGCCGCCATTCATCCTAATTTTCTCTATTTACCCGAAACAGGTGAAGAGAAATTCCATAGTTTTGCTGGTGTTCCAATTATACGCAATGAACAGGCAATCGGGGTATTATCTGTTCAGCATGTCGAGCCACGAAAATATGATGATGTGGAATTGGAGGCGCTACAAACGGTTGCGATGGTGCTAGCCGAACTAATAGCCAACTCCGATCTTATCGATCATAATAATATGTTGAATAATATTAACGATGCAACAAAAGCCTTATCAGGTCTGCCGTTGGTGGTTGGTATGGCCGCTGGTATTGCGATATTTCACCAACCCCATATTCGCATTGATCAGACAATGGCCAAAGATATAGAGGCCGAACGCAAACGTGTATATTCCGCTTTTGATAAGATGCGTGAACAAATTGATATGATTTCAAATCAAGCTGAATTTGCCACAGGCGGAGAGCATGAAGAAATATTATCCACATATAAAATGTTCGCTTATGACGAAGGATGGTCGCGCCGCATTAATGAGGCCATTGATAGCGGCTTAACCGCAGAAGCCGCCATTGACAGGGTACAGCAACATACGCGCATTAGGATGCGGCAAATTGACGATCCTTTGCTCGCCGAACGCATGCATGATCTAGAAGATTTATCAAATAGGCTGCTGCGCATCGTCTCTGGGCAAATGAGCACAGCAGCGCAATTGGGTTTGCGTGATGATACAATTCTTATTGCCCGCAATTTAGGACCAGCAGAATTATTAGAATATGACCCCTCTAGGCTGAAAGGTGTCATATTAGAAGAAGGGTCCCTGACCGCACATGTTACCATTGTCGCAAGAGCGATGGGCATTCCCGTTCTTGGGCAAGTCAGCGGTATCAAAAAATTTGTACGTGAGAATGATCTGCTGCTTCTCAATGTAAATGATAAGAGCTTGGTAATTAGGCCCAACAGCACTTCTGAAAAATTATTCCGTAAACAAATAGCGCTCGACCAAAAGAAAAAAGCGCAATATTCAAAATTACGCGATAAACCCGCCATTACATTAGATGGCCACAAGATTGAGCTTATGATGAATGCAGGGCTTAAGGACGATATGGCCTCCTTATCCTCCACGGGGGCTGATGGCATTGGATTATTTCGTACCGAATTTCAATTCCTCGTTTCTGCAACACTACCAAGACGCGAAAAACAACAAAAATTTTATCATGATGTGATGGATGCTGCAGGTGATAAACCTATTTTTTTCCGAACCATTGATATTGGCGGTGATAAAATATTGCCATATTTACGCCAAGGAGATGTGCAGGAAGATAACCCAGCATTAGGATGGCGCGCTCTTCGCATGGGCCTAGAACAGCCTGGCCTCATGAAGGTGCAAGCGCGCGCTTTGTTACAAGCGGCGGCTGGCCGAGATTTAAATGTAATGTTCCCTATGATCTCTGAACCTTGGGAATTGGACGAAGCGATAGAATATTTTGAAAAGCAGCTGCAATATCTTAATCGCCGCAGCCAAGCTGTGCCTAAGAAAATTCGCTATGGCGCTATGCTCGAAGTGCCAGCTCTCGCGGATATGCTTGACTTATTAATCCCTAAATTAGACTTTATTTCCATTGGAACGAATGATCTCACACAATTTTTATTTGCAGCCGACAGAGCCCACCCCAAATTAGCAGAGAGATATGATTGGCTAAGCCCTGCTATATTACGCTTCATCTACCGTGTTGTGCAAAATACCAAAGATGAAGATATTTCCTTAAGCGTATGCGGCGAAATGGGTGGCCGCACATTAGAGGCTTTGGCTCTGATTGGTCTAGGTGTGAAAAAATTATCCATTACACCAGCGGCCATTGGTCCAGTCAAAGCGATGATACGCTCTTGCAATTTGGTCGATGTAGAAAATAAAATGATCGCATTAATCAAAAATCCACCAAAAAATTTACGTTACAATCTTTTACAATGGTCAGAGGAACAAAGCATTGATATCGGGTAAACTTTCTGTGCATGATAATTGTCGCAATTAGGATTGACATTTTAATGGCAATAGTATGTTTGATCATCAGAGAGTATGAAATATAAAGACTAGTGGAGAGTGTGGTGGCTGAAAATTCGGATGATGAAATTTTGTCAGAAAATGATGTCGTCTCCGTTGGTGCGCAGCTCAAAGCACAGCGTGAAAAACTATCTATGTCTATCAATGATGTAGCAGACAAAACACGTATTACATTGCGCCATTTAGAAGCTATTGAAAAATCTCAATTCCACAAATTACCAGGTAAAACTTATATAATCGGGTTCGCAAGGGCGTATGCGCGTGCTGTTGAATTAAATGACGCAGAGATCGCTGCAGAACTGCGCATGGAATTATCCGAAATAGAACCAATTACTTCCAGCCATTTTGTTGACAATAGTGCACCCGCAGCTGCAAGCAGTATAGCGCCTAAAACGCTTGCTTGGACTGCTGCTATCATTGGAGCAATTGCATTGGCTGCATTCCTGATATGGCGTGCCGCACAAGTCGACATATCATCTACCAATAATGAAAATGAAACTATAGGAAATGAGACCATAGAAAATGAAACAGTCGCGCCCGATGATGATGTTTCACAAGAGGCTCCGACACCTGATCCTATTGCGCTCGGCAAAGTGATTATGACGGCAAATGACGAAGTATGGTTTGAAATATATGATGCGGACAGGAAAACAATTAACGAAAATGTCCTACAAGCAGGTGACAGCTATGAAATCCCTAGCGATGCCAATGGACCAATGATTGTAACGGGCAAACCCGATGCATTAAACTTCACAGTTGGCGGTAAAGCCATTAAACCATTGGGTGATGGTAGTCGCACGATTAAAGATGTTGGCGTTAGCGCAGAGGCTCTTATCGCCTATCAAAATTCTACCGACAGTGAAGCACCGTCCTCCGATAATTAATATAATTATTTTAGGCTTTGATTAGCACATTATCTTGCGTTATGCTTTTGACGTCATGATGGAGACTATAATGTTGCACAAATGGAAAATATTTACCCTTGCCGCTGCGCTAATCATTCAACCGCAATTTGCCTTTGCCCAAGATGATAATATCGAACGGCGTGTCAATAAACTTGAAAAAGAGGTAAAAGCGGTACAGCGTAAAGTGTTCCCGCAAGGGTCTAATCGTTTTTTTGAACCCGAGATCGCACCCGAAATAGCCAATCCTGTGAATCGCCAAAGTCAGAATACAGAGAATGCAGCTGTAAGTGATTTGCTTGGTCGCGTCACAGCCTTAGAAGAACAATTGGCGACCATGACAGGGCAAATTGAACAACAACAATTTCAAATGCGCAATGTTGAAACGAAATTAGCCAAATTAGATGCAGCGCTTAAAAGCCAGCAAACATCTACACTAGCAGCAGAAACTGATACCGCTACTGTTGCGGAAACACCGGCCAGTCAACCCGCCACAACCTCAGCGTCATCAACACGCCGTGATGCTGTCGCTGCAATCGAAATTCCCGACACAGGTAATGCTTTTGATGATAGTTACAATTATGGCTTCAGACTTTGGGACAAAAAATTCTATCCCGAAGCTCAAGTGCAATTACAAGAGACAATCGACACTTATCCCAACCACTCAAGGGTAAGTTTTGCTCGCAACCTATTAGGCCGTGCATGGCTGGATGATAATAAGCCTACTACCGCTGCTAAGATATTTTATGACAATTATAAAGATGATCCACGCGGCGGTAGAGCGCCCGACAGCCTCTATTTCTTGGGTGCAGCTCTTGCAAGTATGAAAGAGTTTTCCAAGGCATGCGAAGCCTATGACCAATTAGAAAGCGCTTACCCTGAAATTGCAGCAGCGCGCCTAGCTAACCGCTTAAGCAGTGGCCGAAGCGCTGCTAAATGCTCATAGTGCATCAAGATAGATTGCATCATGCATATTCAAGCAGAATTGCAATCTAAGCTATGTCGCTTAACGGGTTATAATGGTCAAGGCAAAGCTCCCAAAATAGGCCTTGCTGTTTCGGGCGGCCCCGACAGTCTAGCCTTATTATGGCTGATGAAAAAATATTATAATGGCACGATATGCGCCGCTACTGTGGATCATGGGCTGCGCATAGAGGCACGGCAAGAAGCCGCTCATGTTGCCGTCATTTGTGCCTCCCAAAATATCACGCACAATATTTTGCACCCTGAGACAGCGATTAGTGGTAATATCCAATCGAAAGCGCGCGAAGCACGTTATGCTTTGTTACAAAAATGGGCATTGGAAAATGATTGTGATTTTTTGGCAACCGCGCATCATGCCGATGATCAACTTGAAACGATAATCATGCGCCTTAATCGCGGTAGCGGCGTTTCTGGATTAGCCTCTATCCGCGAACGTAATGGCAATATTATTCGGCCGCTTCTGTCTTTTCATAAGTCTGATTTGATCAAAGTCTGCGAAGATGCTGATCTCCCATATATCGAAGATCCTAGCAATGATGAGGATGATTATGACCGCGTACGGGTCAGAAAATGGCTAGCACATATCAATAATGTGAGAGTATCCAATGAATTAGAAACTTTATTTCATAGCAAAATGGTACAAAAATCAGCACAAAATCTAGCGCATGCGGAGCAGGCTCTACAATATAGTGCAGAAAATTTAGCAGATTTAAGGCTTACGAAACGCGATAATATAATATTATTAGATGCTGCTGATCTGCCATATGAATATATCCGCAGACTCTTATTAATCGCACTACGGCAATTATCTCCCGATATATCACCGCGCGGCGAAGCTATGGATAATCTTATTACGTCATTGAAAAGTAACACAATATCAATGATTGCAGATATCAAATGCACGCCGCAAAACAACAATAATGGAGACAGTAAATTAATTTGGCGGTTAGAATTGGCTCCACCTAGACGCCATTAATGAAATATATTATGGCTTATACAGAGATTATTCATATTATTTGTCGATAAGTGTGACAGATAAATTAACGTAGAAAACTGCACTATTAATATTGTTTTTCACAATATCCGTCTTACATTGCATATGTAATATTTTAAGGTTGAACGAAGATGAACGACGAACAGGAACCAAAAGGCAATCCATTGATGAAAAGCATGGCCATATGGGGTGCTATCATTTTAGCATTGATGCTCATCATGACAGCGTTGGGTGGCAATTCAGCCGATAATGGTGATGGCGTTAGCTATTCAACCTTTCGTTCACAAGTAGAAAGCGGCAATGTGAAATCAGTCGTCATTACTGAGGACAAAATTGTCGGTGAGACCAATGATGGCCGAAAAATATCAACCGTCCCAATCGAGGGCGACACCAAATTCTATGAATTGCTCAATGACAAAGGCGTTGATATTCAAGCGCAAGCAAAAGAAGGCCCAAGCATCCTATTGCTCTTCTTATATCAAGCGCTGCCCTTTATTTTGATCCTTGGCATCGCATTTTTTGTATTGCGACAAATGCAAAAAGGCGGCGGCGGCGGCGCGATGAGTTTTGGCAAATCCAAAGCCAAAATGCTCACCGAGAAGCATGGCAAAGTCACATTCGCCGATGTAGCAGGTATTGATGAAGCGCGCGAGGAATTAGAAGAAATTGTTGAGTTTTTGAAAGATTCTCAAAAATTCTCTCGCCTTGGCGGTAAAATCCCCAAAGGCGCCTTGCTAGTTGGTTCACCAGGCACAGGTAAAACATTATTAGCCCGCGCTATCGCTGGTGAAGCAGGCGTACCTTTCTTTACCATATCAGGTTCTGATTTTGTCGAAATGTTCGTTGGTGTTGGTGCATCACGCGTGCGTGATATGTTTGAACAAGCCAAAAAAAATGCGCCCTGTATTTTGTTCATTGACGAGATTGATGCCGTAGGCCGCTCACGCGGCGGCGGCGTTGGCAACCAAAATGATGAACGCGAGCAAACATTAAACCAGCTTTTGGTTGAGATGGATGGTTTTGAAGCCAATGAAGGCATCATCATCATTGCCGCGACCAACCGTCCCGACGTGCTTGATCCTGCTTTGCTACGCCCTGGTCGTTTCGACCGTCAAGTCGTTGTGCCGCACCCTGATATTAAGGGCCGTAAAATGATTTTGGACGTCCATATGAAAAAAGTTCCTTTGGCACCTGATGTCGATGCCCATGTTATTGCGCGCGGCACACCAGGTTTCTCTGGTGCAGAGCTTGCCAACCTTGTCAATGAAGCGGCTTTATTGGCCGCACGCCGTAACAAAAAATTGGTGGCGATGAGCGAATTTGAAGAAGCCAAAGACAAGGTCATGATGGGCACCGAACGCAAATCTATGGTGATGAGCGAAGATGAAAAGAAAATGACCGCTTACCACGAAGCAGGTCATGCCGTGGTCGGTTTCTTTGAACCCGCAGCAGATCCAATCCACAAGGCGACTATCATCCCGCGTGGACGCGCCTTGGGTATGGTAATGCAACTGCCCGAGAAAGATCAAACATCGATGCACCTTGACCAAATGCATGCGAGAATTTCCATCTTCATGGCAGGGCAAATCGCGGAAAAGCTTATCTTTGGCAAAGACCGTGTATCCGCTGGTGCTTCCAGCGATATTCAAGGAGCCACGAATATTGCAACGGCGATGGTGACACAATGGGGACTATCGAAATTAGGCCCCGTGCAATATGAGCAACAAGGTCAGAATTATCTGGGACAAAGCGGTTCACAACGCCGCCCAATGTCCAATGAAACCGCGCAAGCTATTGATGATGAGATTAAAGCGATATTGGATAAAGGCTATAAACGTTCTGAGTCCTTGCTCAAAAAGCATGACAAAGCCTTTCACCGTGTGGCTGAAGGATTACTTGAATATGAAACTTTGAGCGGTGACGATATTAAGATATTAATCGAGGGTGGCAAAATTCAGCGTGACCCTATTGATTCAAGCCCAACCTTACCGCCAGCAGATATTGGCTCTATTATACCAAAATCTGGCAAAGGCAAATCAGGATCTGCATCTGGTGCAAATCCGCAACCTACATAAAAATGGCATATCCTGCATATTTGGCTATTACCCATCGGTGATAGCCAAAACCTTATTGGCCAGCCTATTCATTATTGCGCATTCAGCACAAGCGCAGAGTAATAACAATGCTGACATATTCTATATTAAAGCCGTAAAGCTTGAACGGCTTGGCATCCGCGCACCGCTTGACCCAAACTTTAAAAGTGTCATCTCACAAGCCAAGAGATCATTTAAAATCACCGAGACGCGCAATAATGTTGCTGCAAAAAAAGGGGCACCGCTCTATTGCCGCAAAAAAGATCAGAATATGTCACCGCGCGAACTGCTCGCACAGATGCGCAAAATACCCAAAATCAAACGCCAAAGAATGAGCTTAACCCAAGCTTTTTTAATTATCGCTAAACGTAAATATCCTTGCCGATAACAATAATCATATGCTCGATATGGTGTAGATAATATTTCAGCAATTTTAGAGATTTATGATTTTCTCACTGTTCTACACATAAAAAAGGCCGCGCAAATGGCGGCCCATTCAATAATGATGCGCAAAAGCTTATTTGGCGCGATCATAGTCACGAGCAACACCTGCCGTGCGGACAGGAGCAGCTGCAGTTAAACGCAAGGCTTCTGCTGATTGTGACAAAGAACCAATTTCATCAGGCATTTCATCATCATCAATTTGCAATTTCTGATGCGATTGGATCAAACCTTCTTCCAAATCATCGGGACGAATAGTTTCTTCGGCAATTTCACGTAGCGCCACAACAGGGTTTTTATCACGATCACGTTCTAAAGTAATCTCGCTACCACCAGATATTTCACGGGCGCGTTCCGCAGCAACCAACACCAAATCAAATCTATTGGTAACTTTATCAATACAATCTTCGACTGTTACGCGCGCCATATGCACATCCTATCATTTATGGAAAGAAGAAGCCTCTAGAATCATATCTGTTCAATGTCAATCAAAACTCTATTTCTTCCAACCCCAAAATAGATGACATGGTAAAATGTTCCAGACCGAAAAACCATTATCAATATGCCCGAAATAAGGTTCCATAAAATCACGGGCCTTTACGCGAAATTGATACACCAAAAATGCCCCGCCCGATTGAATAGCTTTGCCTGTTTCTCTGGCAATAACATCACCCAAATCACCTGGTAAAGTCGAGAAGGGTAAGCCCGATAATATATAATTTGCATGATCAAATCCGTTGCTATGGATAATTTCATTCACATCAGCAGCCGATCCTTGCACTGCAATAAAGCGGCTATCTTTTATTGTACGCTGCAAATAATCGATAAAATCAGGATTAAGGTCAATCACGATCAATGTCGCATCGGGCTTCATATGGTCCAAAACAGGTTGGCAAAATGTACCAACACCTGGGCCATATTCGACAAATAGATCACATTCATCCCATTTCACAGGTGCGAGCATTTTGTTGACCGTTGATTGCGATGAAGGGATTATGGAACCGACCATCACGGGATGCTTGATAAAGCCTTTAAAAAATACACCCCAAGGGCCAAAAAATCGAGAAATTTTGCTTTTAATACGCGATACATAATTCTCTTTTGCTAGAGATATATTGTTCATAGATTCTTCTGCTTTACCTTAGGGAATATTGCTATTGAAAGTGTAATGTCACGATATGCTATTATAATGCAAACAGTTTTCCCTGATTATATCATTATTTCTAATAACGCTTTTGATAATAATACCATCATTATTGTGCAACACTTGCAGCATTCTTGCTCATCTGCCACATGAAGAGAATGAGCATTTACCCCAAAAATATTATCGCTGTTATCTTTTCGGCTCAGCGCAATGATAATGATCAAAAAGGCTATGATGAAGCGGCAACGGCTATGGTGAAATTGGCCAAGCAGCAAGAAGGGTTTCTTGGTATTGATAGCAGCAGAGATCAAAATGGTTATGGCATCACCATCAGCTATTGGCGCAATGAAGAAGCCGCCAAAGCATGGCGCGATAATGAGCAACACAGCGCCATACGCGATAAAGGTCGCAGCATTTGGTATGACCATTATTCATTGCAGGTTGCAAAAATAGAGCAATCTTATGATTGGAAAAAGCGAGTGCCAAACAGTGAGTGAAGCGACTGAAGATGCTATAAAGTCCGATGCAATCATACCAACGGAGAGATTAGCCTTATTGTTCATGGTGATGATGATCACCGCTGCTGGCAATACGGCTATGAACTCCACCCTTCCCGCTATATCGGCTACGCTTAATATATCTGATATATGGGTAAGTTTGGCCTTTAGCTGGTCCGCTATTTTATGGGTATATATGGCTCCTAAATGGGCCAGGCTTTCCGATAAACGCGGCCGTAAAGCGCTTATGTCGCTTGGGCTAGTGGGTTTTATTGCATCAACAGGGCTATGCGGGCTTATCTTATGGTTTGGTTTAAATGGCATCATTGGCGCAACGCTCACCTTCATATTATTCGCTATTTTTAGAAGCCTATATGGCGCCTTAGGGTCTGCAGCCCCACCAGCGATCCAAGCTTATGTTGCCGCCCGCACACAAAGGTCTGAACGCACCAAAGCTCTATCTTTGCTTGCTTCTTCCTTTGGCCTAGGAACGGTTATTGGCCCAGCAGTTGCCCACTACCTCATTTTTCAACCCTTTGGTTTGGCCGGTCCAATGGTCTGTTTCGCCATTATTGCTATTGTCTGTATATTGGTACTGAAATTTAGATTGCCGCAAGATACTCCACAATTTCAAGCACGTGGAACGGTTACGGCCTATCCATCAGGCGGTTCTACTCAACCAGTCAATGAGGAAGAGCAAGAAGACAATAGCGATCATAATATCGTAAAATTGAAATGGCGAGACAAACGTTTTGCTATTTGGCTATGGACAGGTCTTATCGGCGGTCATAGCCAAGCCATGCTACTCGGTGTCATTGGGTTTTTGGTGCGTGACCGTTTGGGCCTTGCCGATGATCCCGTAGCAACCGTTGAAGCCATCGGCACCGTTATGCTCATTGGCGCGATGGCAACCTTAATCGCACAATGGGGCATTATCCCAATCTTTTCTCTTTCATCAGCCAATGCTGTGTCATGGGGTTTTATATTGGCTATATTGGGGTTATTTTTGGTTGCTATTGGTGATAATATCAGCACCATAAGCACAGGCTTTGCCCTCGCATCACTGGGCTTTGGATTGTTCAGGCCAGGTTTCACATCGGGTACATCGCTGGCGGTGAGCAAAAGAGAACAAGGCGATGTCGCAGGCAAAACCGCTTCCATCAACGGCGCCGCTTATATTTTTGCGCCCGCCCTTGGCGTCGCCCTTTATGGTATCAATGAGTATCTGTGCTTTGCTATCATGGCAGGGTCGCTATTCATCCTGACGCTTTGGAGCTGGAAACCGATGCGGCACGAAGCTAATACTGTGTAAAATTATCTTATAGCGATCACAAAACCCATCTAATAGATTGCATATTTTGCAACTCTTCCTATATTATATAGAAATTACTGGATGAGAGAGATATGCGCCGCCTACCCCCATTACGATCATTAGAAGCCTTTGTTCGCGTGGGCAAATTGGGGTCCGCCAAAGCTGCAGCATCAGAACTTGCGCTATCGCCTCCTGCCCTAAGCCGCCGCATCAAGGCGCTTGAAGATTTCATGGGCAAGGCCTTGTTTGAACGCAAAGCCCAAGCGATGATTTTAAACGAAGATGGCAAGGCCCTATTAGATGAAGTATCGCCCGCGCTTGATGCGATGGCCATAGCCGTAGACCAGCTCACCAATAAAGGTGATGGTTTCAGATTACGCCTTGGTGTCTTGCCGCTGTTTGGATCACAGCGCCTAATACCCCGGCTGAGCGAGCTTAAAAAATTATATCCCAAATTGCATATTGACGTCGATACATCGGCCCATGCCGAAAATTTACTAGGCGATGTGGTAGACGCTGCCATCATTATTGCCGATCATGTTGACCCCAAATTATACAGCGTCAAGCTTGATAAAAATTATGTCTATGCAATCACATCGCGTACATTGGCAAAAGAAAATAATATCACCAAACCAGAAGATTTGGCCCATGAGACCATTTTGGTACATAGCGAGATGAAAAAAACCTTCAACGCTTGGCAAGAAAATATTGGTCTTCCGAAACTCACCTCTCTATCGGTTGATTATATGGATAGCGGCGCATTGATGCTCGAGGCGGCGGCGAATGGCCTCGGCGTTGCCATCATGCACGGCGGTCATTTCTCCGATGCCAAGGATGAGCGGCTTACCCGCTTGTTCGATTTTGAGGTAGAAAGCCCCTATAGCTATTGGTTCGTCTGCAAAGAAAGGGCGCTCAAACAACGCAGCGTGCGTATTTTTCATGATTGGCTGATCAAGGCCAATTTATAATGATAAACCCTGCATAATCAAAACAACGCTACCCATAAAAAACGGGCCATAAAGACCCGCTTTTATTTATAATTTAGATATTATTATTAAGCGTTTATTATCCAACGCTCATAGATCTAATAACCGCTGGATTTGCGGGTGGCTCGCCTTTTGGCAGCGCATCAACATGTTCCATACCAGAGGTCACTTCACCCCATGCGGTATATTGGCGGTCCAAGAAAGACGCATCGTCAAGGCAGATGAAAAATTGGCTGTTCGCGCTGTTAGGATCCATCGCCCGCGCCATGGAACAAATGCCGCGCTGATGTGACAAATCGTTAAATTCAGCAGCAAGATCAGCTTCATTAGAGCCGCCTGTACCTGTGCCATGCGGGCAACCGCCTTGCGCCATAAACCCATCGATAACGCGGTGGAATTTTACGCCATCATAAAAACCATCACTGGCTAATTTGGTAATGCGCTCTA
This sequence comes from uncultured Sphingorhabdus sp., assembly GCA_947501885.1. GTDB lineage: Bacteria > Pseudomonadota > Alphaproteobacteria > Sphingomonadales > Sphingomonadaceae > Sphingorhabdus_B. Next base: position 1,163,481 of record CANMXN010000001.1, read on the forward strand.
CATGACCCGGTGCGAGATCGGGTCGTAATTTAATTTCGACATCGCCATGATCAAAATGGATCGTTAATTTTTCATGCGCCATATTATATTCCCTCATTATAGATATTATTTACTGTTCTGGCTTTCCATAAGATAAGTTTATCAAGATATAAACCAAAAACATTGCTTTTGATGGCTTATCCTCTATTTCTTGGGTAAAGCTACGGCAAGAAGCCATAAAGGGGGATCAACATGAATGATAATATTGATAACCCAAAACACGATAGCATGCCCCGAGATCATGATGTCCGCGATATATATGAAGATAGTGTTGAGCGCCTCGACGAAGACAACCGCTTGGCACCAGATTATTTTAACTCCATCATAGAAGCACTAGAAAACCAAGAAAAAGACACTGCTTATAAGCTGGTTCAACCGCTACATTCTGCAGATATTGCTGATCTCTTTGAACTGGTAGAATCGGATAATCGCGCTCCGCTAGCAGAAGCCATTGGTGATTTAGTAAGCGCGGACGTGCTAGCTGAGATGAACGAACATGTGCGCGAAGATGTGATTGATTTCATTCAACCTGCACAATTGGCCGACCTCACGGGGCAACTTGAGACCGATGATGCTGTTGCAATTATTGAGGATTTAGAAGAAGCCGAACAAGAAGCGGTATTGGCGGAACTTGATCCAGAAGACCGCGCAGCCATCAAAGATGCGCTCACCTTTCCAGAGGAGAGCGCAGGGCGGATTATGCAGCGCGATTTGGTGGCTGTGCCAGAACATATGAGCGTTGGGCAACTCATCGATTATCTGCGTGAACATGATGATCTTACCACTGAGTTTTGGGAAGTCTTCATTGTCGATCCCTCGCATAAACCCATCGGGTCTTGTCAGCTAAGTTGGATCATGCGTACCCCGCGCAATATTGTGATGGGTGATGTTATGAAGCGCGAACAAACGCTCATTCCCGTTGATATGGACCAAGAAGAAGTGGCATTGCGTTTCCAGAAATATGCGCTCATATCTGCTGCTGTTGTTGATCATGATGGCCGCTTAATCGGGGTTATCACCGCCGATGATATTATCGATATTATCGAAGAAGAAGCGAGCGAAGATATATTAAGGCTATCGGGTGCAGGCGAAGGCGATATTAATGAACCGATCCGCGAGAGCTATATTGCGCGTGTACGGTGGCTTATTGCAAATTTAATCACCGCATTGCTGGCCAGCGTGGTTATTGCCTTCTTTGGCGCAGCAATTGAACAAATGGTTGCTTTGGCCGTGCTTATGCCTATTGTCGCGTCAATCGGCGGCAATGCTGGCACGCAAACTATGGCCGTATCAGTGCGGGCATTAGCGATGAATGAGCTTACCCAGTCAAACACCCGTCGGATTATTGGCCGCGAATTTCGCATCGCCTTGCTCAATGGCGGTACAGTGGCATTGCTGGTCGGTATTGGCACGATGATTATCTTTGCCAATGGCATGCTAGGAATAGTCATCGCAGGAGCAATGCTCATCAATATTTTGGTTGCAGGATTTGCGGGTATATTGGTGCCAGTAATTTTTGATCGCTTTGACCAAGACCCAGCGTTGGCTTCTTCCATCTTCGTGACAATGATAACCGATACAATCGGCTTTTTGGCATTCCTTGGATTGGCCGTGGCATCAGGCTTAGTGGGATTATAAAAACTCTCCACAAAAACTATAGACCATTATCTTGACTCTTTCATGACGGCATAACACATAGCATCCATGCCCTTACATATGACCAAAATTGCTTTCCGTAGCGAAAGCCCCGAAACACTCCGTGCTTGGCTAGAATCACAATCAACAAAAAACGGTGGCAGAGGTGAGGCGCGTCTTACCACACGCTATTTGCCCAAGCGTCATGCGGAAATGGTGGGCGGGTCTCTCTTTTGGATTCATAGCAAAAAGATAGTTGGTCGTAGCCCAATTTTGGGTTTTCAAGAAAATGGCGAAGGACGGCAATGGATTCGCCTTGAACCAACATTAATTGCGGTGCAATCTATGCCAAGACGACCGCATCAGGGATGGCGCTATTTTGAAGAAAAAGATATCCCCGCAGATTTAGCCGATGGCGCCAAAGGGGCCGAAGAATTACCACCTGAAATGCTTGGTGATTTGGCCGATTTGGGGTTGGTTTAATCTCAACATAATAAAAGTAAGCGCTTCATTATATTTAGAGAAAAAATATAATCTCATAAGGAATGAGACGGAAATAATATATATCACCGCGAAATGACGAACTTAGATTGGATTTATAACTAAGCGAGTCTTTGATAACGGTGTTAGGCGCGATTTATACCGATTTTCTTTTGTGGATGACTTTGCGGATGACATTAACAAATGTCTGCGCATCTTGCGCACCCGGCACCATAAATTTCTCATCAATAATGATTGCAGGAACGCCTTGAATATCGCGCTCGCGCCAATAATGTTGCTCGGCTCTTACTTGCGCTTCCACCTGCTCATCATTAAGCGCAGTTTTCGCTGCTTCACCATCGCTATCGGGTAAAGCTGTCTTCAATGCATTAAGCAACACATCATCATCGCCAATGTCCAGACGTTCCTGAAAATAGGTTTTAAAAAAGGCCATCTTCAGCGTAGTTTGATCAGAAGCCCCATAGCTTTTATGCGCCCAATGCAGTAATTTATGCGCTTTAAAACTATTATAGACCCGCAGTGCACCTTCTGTGGAAAATTCAAAACCAACGCTTTTCCCAACTTTGGCCATTTGCGCACGGCCCGCTTTGGCTTGCTCCAATGTCCGTCCATATTTTTCAGCGATATGTTCGCCTGCGTCTTGGCCCTCAGGCGGCATATGCGGGTTAAGCTCATAAGGGTGCCAATGAAATTGTGCATCTAGTGCTTCGCCTTCAATCTCGGCATATAGGTCCAAGGCACGTTTGACTTGCTTATAACCGATAATGCACCACGGACAAACAACATCAGAAACAAAGTCAAAACGAATTGCATTTGCCATAATCTATCCTTCTTGTTCGCTAAGCCAAATTTCAAGCAAAGTACGCGCAATAGCAAGCGGCGGCGGTGCAGCAAAGGGCGCATCAGCGTCACCCGCAAGGGCTGCTTTAACCTCATCGCGTGATACCCAAATCACATCTTCCAATTCTTGTTCATCGAGCATGATTTTATCATCTAGCGCATCGGCAATACAGCCGATCATCAATGATGATGGGAATGGCCAAGGTTGGCTGCACATATAGCGGACGTTTTCGGTCTTAATGCCCACTTCTTCAAGTGTTTCGCGTGCTACGGCCCCTTCGATAGATTCGCCTGGTTCGACAAAACCCGCCAGCGCCGAATAATTTTTGGGCGGGAATTGCGGTTGACGGCCCAACAAGAGCTTGCCTTGATAATGCACCAACATGATGGTAACGGGGTCAACACGCGGAAAATGCTCCGCGCCGCATCCTCCATGATCGGGAGAACATTTGCGCGCCCATCCGCCTTTTTGTGACCGAGTGCGCGTTCCGCAAACCGCACAAAATTGATGGCGGTTATGCCAATCCACCACGCTGCGCGCAGCGGCATAAAGAGCGGCTTCTTGACCTGAAAGCGCGCTGAGCGCTCGCCATAAATGCGGATTAAACATAGGCGCTAGCGTCAATTTTACCAGAGATGCAAATAACGCATGGTCATCTTTAAAACCTAAAAATAGCAAATCCGCCTCTGCGTCAGCTTCCATCAAGCTACCATAAGAAAGCGTCCCCTCTGCCGAAATAATAGGGTCGAGACCATCCATCAACAATAAGCGTGATGATGGGTTCATAATCACGTTGCGCAATTGATCAGCATCATTGCGCACATGATCTGCACGATCGATGCCACCGCTGGCGAATGCAGGAGTGATACTCATTAGCTGGTTTTTACAGCATCAACGCTCACGCCAAGCACATCTTCATAGACATATTTGGGGAAATTGGATTGGAATGGATAGACATTGGACGGCATATATTGCGTATAGCCGCCAGCACGCAATCCGCGCTGCGTATCAACAAAGGCCGCCGTACCAGCCGCACCGCCCCAACCATATGTCCCCGCTGGGGATGCTGCTGTACCAATACCCACGCGTCCCCCCGCACCAAAGCCTTGGTTCACCACCCATGTTCCAGAGAGATCAACGCCTGCTGGCAAGAGGTTCGACATGCCTGTTTTGGCCGCTTTTTCGCTCATGATGCTGGTGCCATTTAAGGTTCCGAAACCAAGCAGCATATTTAGGAATTTATCATAGTCGCGCGCACTACAGACCAGACCTGCACCGCCAAAGGCAAAGGGTGGTTTATCCAAATAGATGCTGTTTGCTGCGGGATCGATTGGGAATAAAGTCCCTGCAAATGGCGCATAATTAGAAGCAAAATCTTTGACACGATCTTGCGGCACTTGGAAGAAACTATCCTTCATACCGAGCGGACCAAACATGCGTTTTTGCAAGAAGCTCTCAAGCGGCATTCCTGCTGCTACCTCGATCACATAACCCAGCAGGTCAAGGCTGATCGAATAGCTCCATTTGGTGCCAGGTTCATAGACCAATGGCAAAGTCGCTAGGCGTTTTGCGAATGTCTCTATATCAGGGGTTGGCGCGCCTACGGGGAACCCCGGAATAGGATTGCGGCTGACTTGTCCAGGGTTGATACCATTGTCGATATAAGCCTTTAAAATTGGCCCTTTGCTGATAATTCCATAACCCAGCCCCGCTGTATGGGTGAGCAAATGACGAATGGTGATTTGCGTGCGCGCTGGCATTACATCATCAAGCGCACCCGTGGGGTTCTTTAGCACTTTCATATTGGCAAAATCGGGTAAGAAATCAGCAATAGGCTGATCCATTTTCATCACCCCATCATCAATCAGCATCATCGCCGCCATGCCCGTAATCGGCTTGGTTTGCGAATAGACCCGCCATAATGTATCCATATCAACGGCTTTTTGATTATCGAGACCCAAGGTACCCGCTGCCACCATATCAGCAGCACCGCGCCCACGCCCAATGGCCGCCATCATACCCGCAACTTTTTTGTCTGCGACATAGCCATTAATGATTTTCGTCAAAGTTGGATATTTGCTCTCTTGCAGTAAAAATGCCGATGCAGTGCTAGGGGTGAACGCGCCAATGGTCCCTGCCCCCGCCAATAATGCAGTATTGGTGAGAAATTTGCGTCGTTCAATCGCTATATTGCTCATCTCTTTTTTTGCTAACCACTTACTCATAAGTCTCACCTTTTTCATATTTCATAACAATATTTATGGCCTTAGCAAAAACAGTCGGCAGACCCGCCTGCTCAATCTTGTCTATTGGCCACCAAATAAAATTATCACTCTCATCCATTCTAACGTCTTGATTAACTTCTATAGAAGTCAAACTAAGTTTCAAACTAAAATGTGTGAAGCTATGCTGAACGACCTGCTTAAAAGTCATGCTTTTACCAATTTTTTCAAAATTATGGTCAAATGGAAGCACCCCATCACCATCTTGGCGTGCTTTCCAACCATCATCGGGTAAAGCACGCATACCGCCCAGCATAGCTGCATCAGGCCGTTTAATCAGCAGCACATGACCATCACGCACGATCCACCATGCCATACCAATACGCTCTGGCTTGATTTTTTTCGCTGGCTTCACGGGATAAGCCTCAACCCTTCCATCATGATAGGCTTGGCAATCTTCGTTGAGCGGACACAGCATACATTTGGGGTTTTTAGCGCTGCAAATTGATGCGCCAATATCCATTAAGCCTTGCGCGAGATCACCCGCCCGATCCTCTGGTACAATGGTATCTAGGGCCGCTTTAATTTGTTTCTTACCCTTTGGCAGCGGCGTATCAATGGCGAAAATTCTGGCTATAATGCGCTCAATATTGGCATCCACAACCAAAGCCCGCCTGCCAAAAGCAATGCTCGCTATCGCAGCAGCGGTATAATCGCCAATACCAGATAATAATCGCAAACCTTGCTCATCTTGCGGTAATATTCCATCATAATCGCTGCTCACAGTTCGCGCACATTTTACCAAATTACGCGCCCGCGCATAATATCCTAACCCCGCCCAAGCGGCCATCACATCCGTTTCAGCAGCGGCTGCCAGGGCATCAAAGTCTGGCCAGCGCGTAGTGAATTTTTCAAAATAAGGGATAACCGCCGCCACTGTGGTTTGTTGCAACATGATTTCAGAGAGCCAGACATGATAAGGATTGATAGCCTTATCTGCACTAGATTTAGGCCCTACTCGCCACGGCAAATCACGCGCATTGCTATCATAATGCATCAATATTTTATTGGCTATAGATAGCATTATTGTCTTGTCCCGCATGATTGATGGGCTTCCCTTTGCTGCCTTGTAATGCCATAGAGCAAGAATAATGGAAGAGGCAAAGAAACCCCAAAAGAAAAAAAAGAGCGCAAAAGCCTCTACGAAAACTGCTAAGCGCTATCAGCGCCCACGCGGCGGCGGCGCAAGGGCCATCTCCGATTTAATGCCTGATGTTGGCAGGGCCGCATTCCGCCGTTTTGGTTTTGTACAAAGCAGTGTCGTAACGCGCTGGAGCGAAATTGTTGGCGAGAAATATGCTGCTATTTCCACGCCCGAAGCCATTCGTTTTCCTTATGGCCAAAAGTCTAATGGTGTTTTGGAATTAACCGTTCAAGGCGCGCATGCCACATTGATGCAACATATCATTCCTGAAATTATCGAAAGGGTGAATCGTTTTTTTGGCTATGGTGCCGTAAGCCGCGTAAAAATTCGTCAAGGCCATGTCGAACAACCGCAAGAAGCACCCGTAAAAGCACCACCAAATTTACGTCCTGTGCCGATAGAGCTTGGTGAAAATCTGCGCGATATTGCCGATCCTGAGCTGCAGGCCGTATTGGAATCATTGGCGCAAACATTGGTCAATGATGATAAAAATAAAGATTAAATTATATATATGACAATCTGAAATAATAGGATATTATAAGGGTCCATTCCTTATAAGTTAGAATATTATGAAACATAGATTATTCACTATATCGGCCTTAGCCAGCGTTTTGATAGCATCACCTCTCTATGCCCTACAGAGTGCGCAAGAAAATATATCCGAAAATAGCCAAAACAATGCCGAGGAAAAAGATTGGACAAAGGTCTTTAGCATGTCCAAATTTGGTGGCTTTGTGATGGGTAACCCAGAAGCAGAAACACGCATTGCCGAATATGTCAGCTATACCTGTTCACACTGCGCCACATTTGAACGCGATAGCGCACCGATCCTGAAAAAAGATCATATCACAAAAGGAACGGTAAGCCTTGAAATACGCAATTATATTCGGGATCCTATTGATTTAACAATCGCAACCCTAGCGCGCTGTGGTGGCACTGATAAATTTTTTAGCAATCACACTATGTTTATGCGCGAGCAGACCAATATATTACAGCGTGCCCGATTCTTATCGCCTGATGTTATTCAAGATTGGAATACCAACAGCATGAGCGAATATATAGCCGCGGCAACCAAAACAATGGGCTTGGATACATTGATGATCGCGCAAGGCTTTACTGCCGAGCAAATCGATAACTGTATCGCGGATACGCAATCACAGCAATTTATCACCCAGATGACGCTTCATGCTTCCATGTTGCAACGCGTGCGCGGCACACCTGGTTTTGCTATTAATGATGAATATCTGCCAGCCATTGGCGGGCTTCAAACTTTACTTCCCTATCTATAAGGACATAAAATGTATATTAGAAAATCCATCATCACAACCCCTTTATTAGCACTCTCACTCATGCTTACAGGATGCGGAGATGAAGCTGGCAGCGGCGCTGTTTCAAGCGCAGAACCGCTACCTACTGTTGCAGCACCAGAAGGCACCGAATGGCGCAATGTCGTATCGAAAACAGAAGAAAATGGATATGTGATTGGCAATCCCGATGCACCCATAAAATTGGTTGAATATGCCGCGCTTACTTGCGGCGCTTGTGCAGCATTTGAACAGCAAGCCTATAGTGAAATTTTTGACAATTATGTTGCCGATGGCCGCGTAAGTTTTGAAATTCGTAATTATCTACTGAATCCTTACGGAGTGCCATTGGGCGTCTTAACGCGCTGCGGCGACCCGCAAAGCTATCCTGCACTCACTGAACAAGTTTTCAAAAACCAAGCCGAAATATTACAAAAAGCACAACAGGCTGATCAAGGCGCTATGCAAGCAGCTTTCCAAAAACCAGAGGAAGAACGCTATGTCGAAATGGCCCGCCTTATGGGGCTGTATGAATTTTTTAAGGCGCGTGGAATTTCTGAAGATCAAGCCAATAGCTGTTTAGCCGACACGAAAATGTCGAAGGAATTAATCGATATGACCGAAAGAGGCACCAAAGAATTTCAGGTCGAAGGCACGCCATCATTCCTAATAAACAATAGCAAGGTGGATTATAATGGTTGGGCTGGCTTAAAATCAAAATTGCAAGAAGCCGGCGCTCGATAATATAGGATGAGAGGATTTTCTGCCATTAGGGCACAAAGCTCAGGATGAAGATTGATGCGCTTAAACTTTCTGGATTTAAGAGCTTTGTCGAACCGGCAGAGCTAAAAATTCGTGATGGTTTAACGGGCGTTGTCGGCCCTAATGGTTGCGGAAAATCAAATCTATTAGAGGCGATACGATGGGTGATGGGAGAAAGTTCTCCCAAATCTATGCGTAGCGGCGGGATGGAAGATGTAATATTTGCGGGTACAGAATCTCGCCCAGCTCGCAACTTTGCCGAAGTCACGCTCCACGCCAAAATTGATCAAAACCATAACCCTATCCCCTTTTTGGATGGTGATGATGAAATTGAAGTCATCCGCCGCATTGAGCGCGGCGCAGGATCGGCATATCGTGCCAATAGCCGCGATGTACGTGCCAAAGACATCGCCTTAATATTTGCCGATGCGGCAACAGGTGCAAACAGTCCAGCCTTGGTTAGCCAAGGGCGCATTAGCAATATTATTTCGGCAAAACCAGCGCAGCGGCGCGAAATGCTCGAAGAAGCTGCTGGTATATCGGGGCTGCATGTGCGGCGCAAAGACGCCGAACAAAAATTACGGGCCGCGGAACGCAACCTAGAGCGGCTCGACACCATATTATCCGATATGGAAGCACGCAGCGGTCATTTAAAACGCCAAGCTCGCGCAGCAGAACGATATCGCAAACTAACTGATCAAATTGCGCAAGCCGAGGCACGGTTGATATATGTGCGTTGGAAACATGCAAAACAAGAAGCAGATTTTGCCAAAGAACAATCACAAAAAGCTGATGGTATCGTCCAACAAGCCCAACAGCAACATGATGGTCTATCACAAGAGCATAATGACGCGGCAAAGCAGTTAGCAAATGATCGGGCTGAGGCGATGGCATCACGCGATGCTACTGCGGCAAAGAGCGAAGCGCTGATTACATTGAAAGCACAATATGACCGTATTACGGACCAGAAACGAGATTTAGACAAACAAGCACAAATCATCGACAATGATATACAAAATGAAGACAGTTTAACCCATGATGCAGGGACTGCGCTAACGCGTCTTAAAGGTGAATTAGAGGATATAAAAGTACAAGTAGAAAATAGCGATGCACAAAGGCCTGCTCTTTTTCAACAGGTTGAAGTGATCGAGAAAGCATCACGGGCGAACGAAATAGCACTTGCCAATGCCGTTGCCAAACAAGCGCAAGTAGAGGCCGAATTGCGGGTTGCGGATGCTGCTGTTGAAAACAGCAATAGGCGCTTAAGGCAGTGCGAACAGCGCAGAATATCCCTAATAGATGAGAGCAATGCATTAGGGGACGAAAAGGAGGTTCTAGACGCAAAATCACATGCTGAGAAAGCGGTACAAGCTACTCAAGAACATATAAATAAATTAGCAGAAAGCATTGAGACTTATGAACAAAGTCGCATTAGCTTGGAAGAAGAGCGCAGCGAAAAGCAAAGCCTATTTGCCAACATAAAGTCACAATATAGCGCCATTGAATCGGAGAGAAATGCGCTGGAAAAAAGCTTAAACCAAGACGAACAAAGCGCAAATAAAGCAATAGGCAATATAGAGGCTCAAAGTGGTTTTGAAAAAGCATTAGCTGCTGCACTCGGTGAGGATGCAGAGGCTCAAATTGGCGGTGAAATAGGACGCCGCTGGGACACAGCCATTACCATTGAAACGCAGCACAAAGCCCCCATCAAAGACGCAATATGCTTGGCCGATCATGTCAAAGCACCGAGAGAATTAATAACGCGCCTTCGCCATATTTGGGTTGTCGATCAAGACAGTGGAGAGAAGCTTCCTATTGGGCATCGCCTTGTTACTAAAGATGGTATAATGCGCCGCTGGGACGGATTTATAGCTGATCAAGATGGTAGCCTTAGCGCGCAATATCTGGTGCGGCGTAATAGGCTCAAAACCATAGCAGAAACATTGCCCGCGCTTGGCAAACAATGTGATAGAGCGCAGGATGATATTGCGATATGTAATGATAAAATTTTGCAAATTCAGCATTATATAACCGATGCGCGTGAGAATAGGAAAAGAGCGGAAGGCGAATATCGTCAACAATTACGAGCCGCTGATCAATCCGAAAATATATTAGAACGACTACGCAATCAAAAAGATCAATTACAAGCACAAGCAGAACAAGCCCAAGCCGAACATGAAATAGCCAAGAAAGAGCAAGAAGAAGCCGTTAATTTGCGGGCACGATTAAGTGGTTCAGAAGAATTACAACGGGTTACTGATACATTGCGCATTGAGAGCGAGAATCTCCACGCACAAACATTAGAAAGCCAAAGCGCTTTATCTATGCATGATCAATCCGCCAACACGCAGCGGGAAAGAAAAGCTGTCATAAGTGCAGAAATTAAAGGTTGGCAAGAACGCGCAGGTGAAGCCGACAAACGCATTGCCGCTATGCAGCAGCGGGCAAAAGATATTGAGGAATTGCGCCATTCCTTGGTAAATGAACCGCAAAGGTTAGAAGTAAAAATTGCTGCGACTCAGACAGAAAAACAGAGCGCTATAGAAAATTTAACGAAGAACCAAGCAAAAGAACAAGCCAGTGAAAGCACCTTAAAATCTCTCGAACAGAGATTATCCCATGCGGCCGAAGAACTTGCAAATGCACGCGAAATACGCGCTAGCGCGGAAGCCAAAGCTGAAAACCAAGAACAGCGCCGCATTGAAATGGGCCGTATCTCAGGCGAGAGGTTTGAATGCCCGCCGCCGCTCTTGCCCGAAAAAATGGACTTTGCAGAGGACACATTAAGCGAAACTTCAGAAGAATCAGCAGCCTTAGAAAAATTACAACAAGACCGAGAACGTATCGGCCCCGTTAATTTGGTAGCGGCTGATGAATTAAAAACGTTAGAGCAAGAACAAAGCGAAGGGCGTGCTGAAAGCGAAGAACTCATCCAAGCCATCAACCAATTGCGCGGCTCAATTGGCAGTCTGAACCGCGAAGGGCGAGAGAGATTACGCGCAGCCTTCACCGCAGTTGATGAACATTTCCGCAGGTTATTTACGATATTATTTAATGGCGGCGCAGCGCATTTGGAATTAATCGATAGCGATGATCCGCTAGAGGCTGGCCTCGAAATTATGGCACAACCTCCTGGCAAAAAACTATCATCACTCACGTTACTTTCTGGCGGCGAACAAGCTTTGACTGCGGTGGCCCTTATCTTTGGATTATTTCTCACCAACCCTGCACCCATATGCGTGTTGGACGAGGTTGATGCACCACTTGATGATGCCAATATTGAACGCTTTTGCGATTTACTCGATGCGATGGTCAAAGAAACCGATACGCGTTATTTGATCGTCACCCATAATGCCGTCACTATGAGCCGCATGCACCGATTATATGGCGTTACGATGATTGAACAAGGGGTATCGCGCTTGGTCTCTGTTGATTTGGGGGGTGCCGTGAAATTATTGGATAATGGCTAATCGTCAATCAATAATTGCGGACCTGCCCCCAAAGAAGCGGCTCGATCATCAGGATTATAGAGCTTGCATTTTTTAAGGCTTAAACAACCACATCCAATACAGCCATCAAGCCTATCACGCATTTTACTCAGCTTCATAATGCGTATGTCCAACATCTTTTGCATAGCGCGGCTAATCTTGGTCCAATCGGCCTGTGTTGGGGTGCGGCCATGCGGCAATTTTTTGAGCTGCTGTTCGATTTCACCGATGCTAAGCCCCATTTGTTGCGCAATCAGAACAAATGATAATCTGCGAATATCAGAGCGTAAAAATCGCCTCTGTCCGCCGCTTGTACGGTAAGGTTCGACCAAGCCTCTTTCTTCGTAAAATCGGATTGCGGAAACACTTAAGCCTGTACGACGCGCCAAATCGCCAATCGATAATGATCTATTTTCAAGCATAATATATCTTCCAACTAATAGCTTGACCTCAACTTAACTTGAGGTTGTACGAATCACAAGTCAGCAAATTTAAGCCAATTCAAATGACCATAAATTAAGCCTTTCTGAAGGCTTATAAACAGGAAAATAAGGATATGAGAAATGAGCCAAAAATACCCTATTGCGAAGATCGAACATGTAAACATTACCGTAAGCGACCCACAAAGATCCGCCGATTTATTTATCACGCTTTTCGGATGGCATATCCGGTGGGAGGGTCCATCAATGTCGGATGGCCACACGATCCACGTTGGAAATGATGATCAATATATTGCTCTGTACACAAACCCATCGGTACGTGCCGCCAATCCGCAGCATATGAAGGGAAAACCGTTGAGTCATATCGCCATAACGGTTGATGATCTTGATAGTATTGAACGCAAAGTCAAAGCTGCTGGCTTAACCCCCTTTGGTCATGACGATTATGATCCAGGAAAGCGATTTTATTTTTTTGATTGGAATCATATTGAATTTGAAATCGTTAGCTATGCTTAATCACTCTTATCAATCGGATGATAGCGTTCGGTGGCTGCGGCCTCGACATCCTCGCGCGTGATATGCGCTTTACGCCATTTTTGCGCGGCGAATATCGGGGCTTGGTCCGCGTAATGCTTGGATTTCGGACGTTCAGCCGCACTACCAAATTGATGGATAATATCGGCACTTTGCTTGCCATCTTTATCCCATTCGACAAGACCGATCCATGTATCGCCCGCATTAGCGTGTAATTGCCCATCGGGCCGCACAGCCAGCGGATAGATTGCGCGCAATACATCGGGCGCACCGCTAATCGGGATATTGACATCGCCGCGCTTTAGTCGGTTTACCGCACCCCATGTCGGGTCAATGCGTCCATAATGCTTATGCAAATAATTTACGCTCAAACGAAAAGCCTCAATTGGCGGCGGGGCTTTCTCACCCGTATATCGCTCGGTCGTTGCTTTAAGCGTTGATAACACGCCAAGAGCCGCATGACGGCTGTCCATATCGCTGCTAAAATCCCATGCACGCAGATGATCGGCAGCAGCTTGCAGGCGTTTATTGCCGCTCCAATCATGCGCCAAAATTTCACGCACCACATTAGCGGCCAGTGATTTTTGCGCATAGCTATTATCAAACTTCATCGCCAATAATCGTTCCCGCGAAATTGGCTTACTCGCATCGCTCAATTCTAATATCCGCAGAGACCTATTGGTATGATCGTCTTGCAAGAGCATCGATGGTGGGAAATCTTCTGGCTTTAAATTATCATTGCCATCGGTGGCATTAAAAATACGGTTATTGGCATTCCAAATAAAGCCCGATTCAGGATTAGAAAGCACAGGAACATAAGAATAAGGCCGATAGCCTTGCCAGATTAATGCGCTGCGATCGCCGGGCATATCTTTGCTCCAGTCCCAACCTTCTGCGCGGTTTGGATATTGGCCATTATGGATGATCGCAACCGTGCCTTCATGATCGGCAAAGACATAATTGATCGACGGCAAAGCATTCATCGCCATTGCTGCGTTAAATTCGGTAAAATTCTTGGCCTTGGTATATTTAAGGCGTTGCTCAAGCTGCCGCACCTCGCCCATACCTGCATAGCGAATAGCAAAGGTGCCATTATCATTTTTTAGCACTGGCCCATGTTTGCTGCGCAAAACTTCTTCTTCGACGGTGAGCGCAAAAGGGCCAAATAGCCGCACGTCAATTTCGACCGTCTTGCGTTCAAAATCGACCCATTCACCATCCAGCCTATATTGATATTCATTGTCTGGATTAATGTTCAGCTGATAGACATCGACCAGATCGGGATTATTGACCGTATTCGCCCATCCTACATAGGGCGTAAAGCCCTGCAAAATGAAGGGCGAACCAGGGAATGTCGCGCCATTAATATTAAGACCCTCTTCGGACACCATATGCGCTTCATACCATGCCACTGGCCCTGTCATTGGTTGATGCGAATTAATGATAAGCCGCGTGACGCCATCGCCCGAACGCTTCGGTGAAACAGCAAAAGCATTGCTGCCACGCGGCAGCGTTTTGCGCGGTGATGCGATCCAATTAGACACGCCTGTTGCGGGATCAACTGATAATTCCATATTGCGGTCAGGTTCGGCAAGGCCCAAAAGTATTTTATCCAAGCCATAGAAAAAGGGGGTGATAAAGATTGAGCCTGCGGTCGCGTCCTGCTCCGTAAAGGGTTTAAACCCTGGGGCTAATTCTTCGGGATGTTGCGATGCATAGAGGTTTAACCCTGCGGTATAGGCTTTACTGATATCTTTGATATTTTGCGGAACATCGCCCTCATATTTGGCATCAACCGTCTCCCACACCTCAAACAAGCTCACCAAATAATCCGTCACCGCAGCATCAGCACCTTTGATATTGGCCAGCTCACCGCGCACTGCAATGGAGCGTTCTTGGATGGTCGCAAAATCATCTTCCGCATGGGCATAACCCATACCGAACGCCGCATCGGCATCGCTTTTGCCATAAATATGCGGCACGCCAAATTCATCGCGGATAATCTCGACATCATATTGATCCGCACCTGTCGCCAACTCTTGCGCACTAGGCGCAGCAGCATGCGGATTCCAAGTATAAACACCCGCAATAAGCAAGAGGATAAGAAAGCCAATACTGGTATATTTTAAATATTTTGTCATGGCACTCTTATCTCTCTCGTTCTGCACGCCGTCCTTATAGTCTTGAAATTACAGCCCCCAAATTACAGGCTAGGGTTAACCAAAAATTTGGTGCCTGTTGCCTTGGCGTCATAGGCCTTTACCGTATCAACATCGATCATATCAGTCAGCGATATTTCTTGCGTATAATGGCTCGCAAAAATGTCATTGCGTTCTTTCATGACGCGCATACGCATTTCCATGAATTTCTCCATACCGATTTTTTGGATATGCGGCGTGAGCAGCCAGCCCGCTACGCTCCAGAATAATCCATAACCGCCCGTCAATGTGGTCGGGCCAGTATCAAGGCGACCATATTGATAGACTTGTTTATGCGTGGTCGAACCATAAACGCTAAATTCCTCGCCGCGTTTACCTGCTGCTGTTTCCATCGCCACCAAAATAGTGCTGGCCAATGTACCGCCGCCAATCGCATCAAAAGCAAGCGTTGCCCCTGTCGCTACCAGCGCATCGACCAGATCATTAAAGAAACTCTCTGCGCTGCTATCGACTACATGGGTCAGTCCAATATCGGTCAATATTTTGGATTGCGCGGCACTGCGCACAATCGCCACCAATGGAATATCATCGGCCAAGCATAATTTTGCTAACATCTGTCCTAGATTAGACGCCGCTGCGGTATGAACCAATGCGCTATGTCCTTCCATGCGCATCGTGTTGGTCATGCCAATGGCGGTCAATGGATTGACGAATAATGATGCACCTTCGCGCGCGCTTGCGCCCTCGGGCAAGGGCATAACTTCCATCGCCTTCATAGTGCGGTGCGTTGCATACATTTCGCCGCCTGCCATAGAGACGGTTTTGCCCATTAAAGCCTGCGCTGCATCGGACGAACCAGCAGCTACCACGGTACCAGCGCCTTCATTACCAGCGGGTAATTTTGCCCCTGCACGGCCTGCAAATACGCGCTGCATTTGCGGCGTTACATCGCTAACAAGTTTCAAAATATCGCCATTATCCTCGCGGCGCAAAGAATCCATTTCCGCAGGTGCTGTGAGCAAACCCAAATCAGATGGATTGATTGGCGTTGCTTCCATTTGCACGACGACTTCATGCTCACCTGGTTCAGCTACGTTCATTGGTTCAATCGTAAATTCGAGCGTACCTTCCTTGGTTAAGGTGGTAAAAAATTGCTTTGCGTTTGAAAAATCTGCGCTCATTTCATTTCCTCTTTTATGTTATCGTTAGATTATAAATATTTGTGTTAAGGTTTAGATGGTATTTTTCCATAATTGATTAATTGTTGACGACAGCTCTCCGCCAAGGATTGATTAAAACTCTCATCTTTATCAAATATAGCATCAGAGTTTTTACTATTATGACTTCTCTCAATACATATTGCGACATGATCCTTCGTCCAAAAAATAGGATCACCATTTCCATGTGGCGGCGATAGATATAATTTATCCAAACTACTTTCATGAAGTTTAGACAAGTCATCCCAAGGCCTTGTAACTTTACTCGCAGGAGAATAATCTTTTACATTTCCATTTAAATCTCTAATTTTCTGAACTTTTTCAGAAGGAAGAGCACATTCATTGCTGATGAGATATAATATACCGCCAGTATAGAAGTAATTTATGAGCGTATCAAAACCATCCAGATAGACTTTAGAGCATTTCAAATATTCACGCCCGATATCATCTATCTCATCAAGAGAAAATTCGAATACAGCGATGGACTTAATTTCAAAACCATCAACGAAAAGAGAACCGCCAGCCTTATTAGCTGGATATAGGGTTGCATAATCCTGTAATTCCGATTGCAACGCCTTATGCTCATTTACAACACCGTTAGAACAGGCCGTTATCATCAAAGCTAGAGATAGCATCAAGATAGTAGATAGTTTCATTTACCTAATAATTTATCCTTTCTTTAACAGAGCAATCCATCGCTTAGTTCGATTATGCGTTAAAATTTTGATTGGCTGAATATGACCCCATACAGGCGGTAATTTCAAAAAACTCAGCGATAGTTTCGTCAATTATTTGCTTGGCGGTTTTTATATCATCAATCAGTCCAGCCGATTGCCCCGCAAGGCCAACGGCGGCCTCCATATCCCCGCCAAAATAAAGGTCCAATATCCCCTTAAATGTATCGGGCGGCATGAGGCCATCTTCGTAAATTTTGTTGGTCCGCTCGGTCTTTAATGCTCTGATGCACGGCGTTGCTTTTTTGTTCAGCACATAAGTGCCTGTTTCTTTAGCATCCAAAATCGCTTGCTTATAATTATGATGCACAGGGCTCTCAACCGAGGATACAAAACGTGTCCCCATTTGGATGGCCTCTGCCCCCAATGCAAAAGCCGCCGCCATGCCTTTGCCATCGCAAATACCGCCAGCCGCAATCATCGGCACATCGCTTTGCGCCCTTATGGCTTGCAGCAATACCAATGTAGAAACTTCTTCGGGGTTTTTAAAACCGCCGCCTTCAGCGCCTTCGACTACCAAACCATCAACACCAGCCTCTACGCATTTCATCGCCGCATCAAGCGTTGGCACGGCATGATAAACAATAATGCCAGCCTCTTGCAAAGGCCCCAAAAATTTGCGCGGGCTGCCCGCGGATGTCGTAACAAATTTCACGCCCGATGCGCAGATATAATCCAATATCTTCGGATCGTTTAAAAACATAATCGGCAAATTCACACCAAATGGCGCATCGGTGAGGTCCGCCATTTTCTCTATTTCCGCCATGCAATTTTCGGTTTCGCCCGATGATGTTTCAATCACCCCTAGGCCGCCTGCATTACATACTGCCGATGCCAGAGGCGCGCGGGCGATCCAACCCATTGGGGCTTGGACAATCGGATATTTTGCACCGCTATGCGCCAGAAATCTATTCATATTCTCTCCTCACAAATGGGCTGAAGCGCCCACTCCATCTCATCCCATTGGGTATAATATTTCTTTGGTAACAGCATCGATAGCTTGCATCACATCATCGCTTAATGTCATATCACTCGCCGCAAAAATATCTGCCAATTGATCACTATGCGATGCACCAACAATGGTCGAAGCTACAAAATCATGCTGTTTTGACCATGCAACGGCCAATGTGACTGGTGCAATTCCAGCATCTTTGGCAATCGCCATGAAGCGTTTCGTGGATTCCTCTGTACGTTCATTTACAAAACGCGCCGCCATAGCCACTTGTCTGCCGCCTAATTTTAAATAGCTTGAAAAACGGGCCCCCTCAGGACGCGCTCCATCATTATATTTACCCGATAACATTCCACCAGCGAGCGGTGAATATGGGATTAAACTCACCCCTTCTTTTTTGCTCACTTGCGCCAATTCGTCTTCAAAGCGGCGATTGTTCATGCTGAAATTATTTTGGATCGTACAAAACCGTGTAACCCCTAGCCTCTCAGATGCCTCCAATGATTTCATCAAGCCCCAAGCGGTTTCATTCGAGCATCCAATAGCGCGAATCTTGCCTTTGCGGATTTGCTCATCCAGCACCTCCATAGTCTCATCATAGGCAACCCCATGATCGGGCCAATGTATTTGGTATAAGTCAATATAATCGGTTTGAAGCCGCTTTAAGCTCTCATCCAATGCCTTAACAATATTATGCCGATCGAGCGCTGTCATCCCAGCGCGTTTGGCAGCTTTAAACCAACCATGGCTTGGCCCTGCTACTTTAGAGGCAATAATCAGACTATCACGGTCTTTGCCCTGCATCCAACGGCCCAAAATATCCTCGGTTCGCCCGGCATATTCAGGCTTAGGCGGCACGGGATACATTTCTGCGGTATCAAAGAAATTGATGCCAGCATCAACCGACATATCCAATATTTTATGCGATTCTGCTTCATCGGTTTGCGAGCCAAATGTCATGGTCCCCATGCATATATCGGACACATAAATTGCGCTCTTGCCCAAGCGTCTGTGAAGCATGAAGAATCTCCTTATTATTTACGTTTCAAATTGCAACATGTACGCAAAGATTCGAAGTTTCAAGCGTCAATATGTCTCAAGGTACAAAATATTTATGCCGACTGACCAACCACCAAAGCTGCCATGAACATCAAAAAACCAGCCACTTTATTCGAACGGAAAATTTCCAATGCACGCGCATCACTCATGCGTATAAACTGCCAAAATAGATGAAGTGCCATTGGTAGTAATGCCAAGAATATCAGCATATGCGGTCTTATCATCCAGAGGGCTGCGGACCATGAAGCCAAAGCCAATATATAAAGGACAGCAACGCCTGCACGGATATTCTCCCCTAATTTAAGGGCACTAGAACGGATACCAACCAAAGCATCATCTTCACGGTCTTGCATTGCATAAATCGTATCGAAACCTATCACCCAAAATATACTGCCCAAATAAAGCGCGAGCATTGGATAAAGATTATAACTTAGCAATAGTGGATTGACCTCAAGCCAGGCCACCAATGCTCCCCAACTAAATACCATACCGAGCCATGCTTGCGGCCACCATGTGATGCGTTTCATAAAGGGATAGGCCGCCACCAAAAGCAAACTACTCAGTGCCATAATTTGCGCAGTTAGGTTTAATTGCAACAATACCAACAACCCAATCAAGCATAATATCAACAGCCATAGCGCAGCGGCTTTGGGGCTAATGCGGCCGCTGGCAATAGGCCTTGCCGCAGTGCGCGCGACTTTGCTGTCTAAATCTCGATCGATAATATCATTGTAGACACAACCCGCGCTGCGCATCACAATCGCACCCAATAAAAACCAGAGTAATAAATCCCAACGCTCTATCGCGCCGCCAGCTAAAGCGAGACCCCAAGCACAGGGCCAGAATAATAACCACCATCCAATCGGGCGATCAAAACGCGCAAGTAATGCATAGTCGCGCAAGCCAGATGGCAATATCGCCATCAAACCATGATATTGGGTGTCTGCCACAATATTGGAATCTATTTCTGCGCTCTTATTCACCGCTTCGCTCTGGTCATTTTGGATTTTTTTGGCCATAGCGTCTTTTATGACTGCAATACCCGCTTGGCCATTAAATTCTTTACCGCGTCTTTTTATCGATGATCATTTATCGCTTGATAATAGCTATCATATCGAAACGCAGGCCGCCCATTATCTGACGCGCGTGATACGCCGCAATATTGGCGATGCCATAAAAGTTTTTGATGATCGCAGCGGTGAATATTTGGCCGAAATTATCGATATCTCAAAACGCCATTGCAGTATAAAGATTATTGAAAAATTACGAGCGCGCGAAGAAACGCCAGATTTATGGCTATGCGCTGCACCAATCAAGCGCGATCGATGGATGATGATGGCCGAAAAAGCCTGCGAATTGGGGATATCTGCCTTTGTGCCTGTACAAACGCAGCGCACTATAATTGATAGGATTAAAAGCGATAAATTGCGTCATCATATGATTGAAGCGGCCGAGCAATGCGAGCGCACCGCTTTACCAAATATTCATCCGTTACAAAAATTAACCAATTTTTTGGATGATTTCCCTGCGGGCCGTAATTTATATTTTTGTGATGAACGCGGCGGTGACAATTTCCATAGCATATTGGGACAAAATCATGGCCCAGCCGCTATATTAATCGGTCCAGAAGGCGGTTTTACCGACGAAGAAAATACGTTGATACATGCGCATCCTGCGGCGCAAGGCGTATCACTAGGGCCGCGTATTTTAAGAGCTGAAACAGCAGCAATAGCGGCAATATCAATTTGGATGTCCCATCAAGGCGATTGGTAATATTAATATCTGAATCCACAGTCATTTTTTATAATTATAAAAAGAAAAAAATTATCATACCCTAGCCGTAGTTATTAACCATTAATTAGCCACGAATTGGTAACGTATACATTATGGAAGCTTTGAATGGCCACAAATTTTGCGAAGAAGGCAAATTACTAGTCCTATTGCGCCTAGTAATTTTGTTCGCGTGCATTATTTTTATGATCTCTCACTCACAGAGCGCGCAAGCCCAATCCAATAGTTTCGATTGGTCTGATCTTGGGATAGGCAGCTTGCAGAGCGTTGATAGCGGGACAACATTATCCGATGGCCCACGCACCGTTACAATTACACACCAAGAGATAAGCGATGGCGGTACTTTTGGACCTGGGTTTGATGATAGTATATTGCTTTCATTTGCAGGACAGATTGGGGATCAACCAGGTCCGCTAGTTTATTCGATGCAAAATGACAGCTTTGATCCTGATGATCGATTTGAGTCAATTTTCAGTTTTAACGGCCCTCTTGAAAATTTAAGCTTTACCGTGTCGCACGTCGATAGAGCTGGTTCGCCGCGCCATGATGGCGTTACAATTGAATATGATACAGGAACAGGCGTATTTCAAAATATCAGAGGGTTGGCTGGAGCTGTTACTCTCGGCCCTGTTGTGGGGTTAACAACCCTATCAGGCGTCGATGGATATCATGGCATAGGATCCGCAGGCGCACTCGCAAGCACTACTGGCGATATTGATGTTGATTTTGGGAGTACCTTAGTCGAGCGCGTTCGTATTACTTATCATTTTGGCCAAGATGAAACAGGTTCTCCGCAAGGCGGCACCCAATTTGTTGGCTTATCCGATTTTGATTTTGATATACCAATACCAGCCAATTTTTCTGATCTCTCACTCGTTAAGACCGTTAATGATACAGCGCCAACTAATGGGTCGCCTATTGCATATACTCTAACGGTGTCAAATAGTGCTGCCTCTACTAATAATGCTACAGGTGTTACAGTCCGTGATATTCTGCCTGTGGGCGTAAATTTTGTCAGTGCATCTGGCGATGGCACATATAATGAAATTACTGGTATATGGGATATAGGTATAGTCGCCATTGGTGCATCACAGACTATCACGATTAATGTCATTACTGATGCTACATCAGGAGCAACTGTTATAAATAGCGCCGAGATTATTACATCATCACAACCTGATATTGATTCTGGTGTAAATAATGGAGTAGCCAGTGAGGATGACCAAGATAGCGCAAACTTTACTATCGCAGGGACACGCACTGCTGGAGTACCGCCAACTCTCATCTGTACTACAGGTTTCAGCTCTTTTGAGTGGAACAATCAAACATTACCCCCGGGATCACTAACCGCTACATTCAGCGCAGACAATGTCGGTGATGCCAATATGGTCATTACAACAGATACGCCATTTGTAGCGGGTTCTCCTGCTATTAATAATACCAATACTGGCGGGGCTCCTGCTGGAGAGACATCATTATTCCTCAATATGAACAATGTTAACAGAGATGACGTATCAACAGCAATCTTCACATTGCCTACCGCCATTCCTGGCATACAATTCACGCTTTACGATGTAGATTTTGGAGCAGGGTCTTTTGCCGATCGATTCACTGTCACTGGCGAATTTAACGGTGCTACAGTAATTCCAACTCTAACCAATGGCGTAAATAATTTTGTATCGGGTAACACAGTCATTGGTGATGTTGCTTCTGCTAGCACAAGTTCAGATGGCAATGCTGTTGTCACGTTTCTGTCACCCGTAGACACTATCATTATCGAATATGGTAACGGACCAGCAGCACCTATAAACCCAGGCAATCAATTTGCTAATGTCTCAAATTTTTCTTATTGCAACCCAGAAACAAATTTAAGTGTCACCAAAATTAGCAGCGTCATATCAGATCCGATATCGAGTAGTAACCCCAAAGCAATCCCCGAAGCTGTCATACGATATTGCATCACGATCACCAATTTAGGCAGCGGCACAGCAGCCAATATCAGCGCCAATGATAATTTACCTGCAAATGTAACCTATATAGCTGGCAGTGCTTTTTCTGGTACATCATGTAGCACGGCCACCACTGCAGAAGATGATAATGCAACCGACGACGGCGGCGATGAAGATGACCCTTTTGGTGTCTCTGTTGTCGGTACAAGTGTGACAGGAGTCGCCAATACATTGGGGCCCAATGCTAGTTTCGCTATTGTATTTTCGGCCACTGTAAACTGATGTGATTTCAATAATACCAAAATTCATTCGCAAATTGTCAGTTTTTAGCGATAGTTAACTACTAGATATAAATATTGGCTGGTAATGGCTCTATATTATCATTAAACGCAGCGAATGAGCACGAAAACAGATATTGCCAATAATTTACCGCCTATTGAAGATAAAGCAGATTTGCTAGCCCCCATGATCAAGGGTGAGAAACCCAAAAGTGATTGGAAGATTGGCACTGAACATGAAAAGTTCGTCTATTGCCAAGAGGATTATCACGCCCCCAGCTATGAAGAAGAAGGCGGCATCAAAGATCTATTGCTCGCTATGCAAGAATTTGGTTGGGTTCCCGTCAAAGAAAATGGCAAAGTTATCGCTATGCAAGGGGATGATGGTACCATCAGTCTAGAGCCTGCTGGTCAGCTGGAATTATCTGGTGCCCCACTGGATAATTTACACCAAACCTGTGCTGAAACGGGCCGCCATCTCGAACAAGTCAAAACCATTGGTGCAAAAACTAGCAAAGGTTTTTTAGGCCTTGGTCTCTGGCCAGACAAAAAACGAAGCGATTTACCGATCATGCCAAAAGGGCGCTATGGGATTATGATAGACCATATGCCCAAAGTCGGAACTATGGGTCTTGATATGATGCTGCGCACTTGTACCATACAGGTTAATTTAGATTATAGTAGTGAAGCCGATATGGCACAAAAATTCCGTGTCGGCTTGGCGCTGCAACCGCTCGCCACCGCGCTATTTGCCAATTCACCATTACTTGAGGGCAAACCCAACGGATATTTATCTTATCGTAGTCACATTTGGTCCGACACCGACCCGCATCGCACAGGCATGCTACCATTCGTATTTGATGATGGTTTTGGTTATGAACATTATGTCGATTATATGCTCGATGTGCCAATGTATTTTATCTATCGTGACGGCCAATATCTCAATGCTGCGGGGTTAAGTTTTCGGGACTTTATGGACGGCAAACTATCTATACTCCCTGGTGAAAAACCAACCTTGTCGGATTGGGAAGATCATCTATCAACAGCCTTTCCCGAGGTTCGCCTCAAATCATTTCTTGAAATGCGCGGCGCCGATGGCGGGCCGTGGAGCCAAATTTGCGCGCTTCCAGCATTTTGGACAGGCCTATTATATGATCAAAGCGCACTAGATACTGCATGGGATTTGGTTAAAAATTGGTCGATGGAAGAGCGAGAGAAACTGCGTAATGATGTGCCAAAGCTTGGACTTAAAGCTACCATAGCCGATGGACGAACATTGCAGTCTTTTGCCCACGAAATATTGGATATTGCTTCTATGGGCCTTGCCAATCGAGCGCGATTGAACAATAGCGGCGATAATGAAGTAGGCTTTTTAGACTCGCTTCGCTCTATCGTTGCATCAGGCAAGACCCCTGCTGATCAATTACTCGAGAAATTTCATGGCGAATGGAATGGCGATATTAAAAAAATATATCAGCATATGAGCTTCTAATGGGCTTTCGACAACGGCGTACCATCAACTACTCCTTTGTTTTGAACAAAAGATAGCATAGCTTCACCTTTTTCTTGCCCTGCGAGGATAAGCTGGTTAAAGCGCAGCCTATCATTTGCACTTGTCCATACAGGTTCATGAGCTAATGATGCATAAATGGCTATAGGAGTTTAGCTCAGTTGGTAGAGCATCGGTCTCCAAAACCGAGGGCCGTGGGTTCGAGTCCCTCAACTCCTGCCATTTTATATGACAGCGCAATTAAAATAATAATCTAAATCTTAGACGGTATAAACTGAGCCGCCATAACCCATAATGAAATGGGCCACGAAATATGTTCATAGCCTAATCACCTTCAAATTTAATTATTTTAAAACCGTCCGCTTATCGTGAACCTTGCATTGAGCGGAGCACCCACGGTGATATTATTCGCCGTATGCGCATTGGGGAAATATTCGGTATCGGTTAGATTTTCGATATTCACCTGTATGCGCAGATTATCGCTAATGTCGTAAAAGGCAGCAGCATCAATGCGGGTAAAACTGGGTAATGTTGTGTTATTACCATTGTCAGCAAAGCTCTCATCTTGATAAGTGAGCCCCGCACCAACACCAAATTTGGGCGTTATTTGATAGGTGCTCCATAGATTAAACGTATTTTCTGGCAGCTCTCTAATACGGTTTCCATCAACACCAAAATCATCAACCTGATTACCATCCAAATAACTATAGCCTATTGAGACATACCATTTATCCGTAATATCACCTTGAATTTGCACCTCAATACCTTGTATCTCTGTATCAATAATATCAAGCGTGCCAGGATCAGTATCGGCAACTTGCGGCGAGCTTTGTTCAATTTCAAATATTGCCGCTGTAAAGCTCAGACGATCTGCAAAATCCCATTTAAGACCCAGCTCTAAATTCTGGAATGTGTTGGGATCAAGCGCATCATCTGGCGGATTAATATCGGCAAATTGCTCGCCGCTACGGGGCAAGAAACTCTCGCTAAAACTGCCATAGAAAGAGATATTTTCTTGGGGTTTCAAAATCACGCCTACGCGCGGTGAAAAGTCCGAATCTCTACGTGCTAATATTTCACGTGTGCCTGTGTTAATAAAGGTCTCAATATTATCGACACTAATATCAAAGCTATCATAGCGGCCACCAAGGACCAAATGTAGCCAATCGGTCACTTCAATTTCATTTTGAAAATAGAATGAGTAGACGGTTAGATCAGCCTCGGTATCATCGTTCAAATCAGAAAAAGCAAATGTGGTCGGTAAGCCAGCCGCATTTGTGCCGCTAAAATTATTAATAGCCAAAGGCCGCACTGCCAAAAAGCTCTCCATATCATCTTGCGATGTATCAAAGAAAATATTAAAACGATCATTATTGTTAACTGTGTCGATAAATTCACCGCCGACAAGGGTATTATGCTTGATTGAGCCTGTATCAAATTCTCCAACAATATTAGCAGAAACCACAAAATTTTGCCGTTGGGTGGTGTCAATATAACCATCCAGCGTTACAACATTAGTCGCATCATCAAAAGCTGTAGCAAATTGATTGGCATAGACTTTATCATAATCACCCCAAGACACAGTGAAGTTGCCTTTCACATCATCGGAAAACTGATGCTGCAAATTGGCACGCAGCACATGCGATTCAAATGTAGTGAAGGCATTTTCTGGATCGGCAAAGGTAATATCCACCAATTGCTCAGCGGGACGGCCATCGTCTCCAACGGGAATACCGCGATCTACAAAACGTTCATTATTGATATATTCATAAGAAAGATCGAGCGTAGTAGACGGCGATAGCACTATACGCGCTGTTGGATTAATACCAAAGCGATCACCATCGAAAAAATCGCGGTGGTTATTCAGACTCTCATAATAAGCATTCACCCGAAAGGCCACATTATCACTTGTGGGAATATTAAGATCAACCTGACCACTAAACGCACCAAATGTATCAACGCTGGCTTGGAAACCCGTGAATTGTTCGCCGATCACACCCTTTTTCGTGACGCGGTTTAATATGCCGCCCGTACCGCCGCGTCCAAAGAGTAGCGCGTTGGGGCCGCGCAATATTTCGACCTGTTCTAAATTATAGAATGATCGATAATATTGTACATCATCGCGCACGCCATCAACAAAAAAGTCTGCTGTTGAACGAACCCCGCGGAAAACAACAGCATCACGGTGTCCCTCACCTTGGGACTGTGTGACGCCTGGCGTATAAAGCACAATATCACCGATACTATCAAAGCCTTGCTGCGTAATTTGTTCGGCCGTGACAATAGACAGTGATTGCGGCACATCAATAATAGGCGTCGGTGTTTTTACAGCATTCACCTGATTGGAATAAAGCGTCTTACCATTTACGATGATTTGATCTTCATCTTCCTCCGATAGTTCATCTGAAGGCGCTTGATTATTCTGCGCCATGGCTGATGGTGATAAGAGAATGAATGGTATGGCCGCAGCACACATCAAACTAGCCGTAAATTTTTTCATATTATGTTGTCCCTCAGAGCAATATTAGCTAATTCTATGCAAATGACAATCATTCGCAATAAGCTGTCTGAAAACCTCTTTATACACTTGCAATTGAAAATCAATCGCAAAATAAGATATTTTTAGAATTTTTATCTGAAGCCGCGAAAGCGCTACATAATGAGGCGATAAGGGCAGTCTTCACGCAAGAATAATCATCCAAATATCATAGCCTGTGCCCACATTATGCTATAGAAATCGGCATGAGGAGAATCATATGGGCATAACTGTCACGGCCACAAACGCCAGTTGCGGTGCTTTTGTTACGGATATTGATCTGAGGCAAAATCTATCTGCTGATTGTATCGCCGAATTGCGTGCGCATTGGGTAGAGCATAAAGTCATTGCCTTTCCCGATCAAAAACTATCTAATGAGGATTTAGAGCGCATCACCCTCTATTTTGGCGATTTTGGCGAAGACCCATTCTTTGGTTCTATTGATGGTCATCAAAATATAGCGGCCATTCAGCGCAAAGCAGATGAAACAACGCCTATATTCGCAGAAGTCTTCCATTCCGATTGGAGTTTCATGGCCATTCCGCCCGCAGGAACTATATTATATGGCATTACGATTCCCCCGCATGGCGGCAATACATTATTCGCCGACCAAGTGGCCGCTTATGAAAAGCTACCAAATCACCTAAGAGACAAAGCCGAGCAGCTCACCGCTATTCATTCAGCTCAGCGCGGTTATGCCCCAGGCGGTGCTTATGATGATGAAGATCAGCAATCGGGACGCAGCATGAATATCATTGCAAGCGATCGTGCTTTCGAAACTTATAAACATCCATTTGTTCGCACGCACCGTGAAACTGGGCAAAAGGCCTTATTCAGCTCTATTGCCTATATCATCGGTTTTGAGGGCTTATCCGACGAAGAAAGTATGGCGCTTACTATGGAGTTTTATGTATATCAAAGTGCGCAAGAGGTGATATATTCCCATCCTTGGCAAAAGGATATGCTGGTAATGTGGGACAACCGATCATTGCTCCATGCGGCCAGCGGCGGTTATGATGGTTATGACCGATTGCTGCACCGAACCACTATCGCTGATACGGCCTTTTAATATAGTCCAATCGATCGGACAAATAGATACCACGGCCGCTCTCACGCCTAGCATCAATAATCATGATGGCATTGACTCATATGGCACTGACTATAGCATCACATATCATGCCTATTACTGGTCATGGCATTATTGGTCGTGGCCAGGATTTTTACGCTTCAATATCCGCATCAAACCAGGCCATGTCAGATTATCACCAAAGCCAGGTGTGAACGCAGCCGCGCTCTGTTCTTGGACACGGTCGGCCATTTCTTGCGGTTCTTCATGAAGCCCGCCATCACTGCCGCCGCCTTGTGCCAAAATCTGCGTCTTACAAGCATTTTCGAGAAAATACATACGAAGAAAAGCAATGGCGCAATTTTGACCAACCGATAAAGTGCCATGGTTACGAAGCATGAGCAGGCTTTTATCACCCATGTCATTCACGATGCGCTCGCGCTCATCTAGGTCAAGCGCAATGCCTTCATAATCATGATAGGCAAGATCATTATAAACTTGCATCGCAAATTGGGTATAACGGCGCAAACCGCCATTTTGCACCGATACAGCGATACCATAAGGCGTATGCACATGAATGACGCAGCCAGCATCTTCGCGCGCGCTGTGCACGGCGCTGTGAATTGTAAAACCTGCGGGATTGATAAAATATGGTGTTTCTTGGCAAATATTGCCTTCCAAATCGATCTTCACCAGCGATGATGCAGTAATCTCATCAAACATCAAACCATAAGGATTAATCAAAAACCGCTCTTCCATCTCGCCCTTATCATTCGGCTCATCGGGAAGGCGTGCTGAAATATGCGTAAACACCAAATCGGTCCAACCAAAATTTGCACAAAGCCGATAAGTGGCTGCCAAATCACAACGCAATCGCCATTCCATCTCGGACACTTTATCTTTGATGGATTCCAAACTGGTTGGGTCTGGTATATTAAATCCGCCCGCAACGCTCATTACGCTTTGTTCATTCATGCTGAATTTCCTTACAGATACACAATAACTAATTTCTTACTCTTAATCGCTCATTTAATCTATAAGAGTCAACCATCAGATTTACAGCACCGCACATAACTTCATCAATTAAAATTCAATATCAAACACCTATACTAATCCAACAATAAATTATCACTATGAGAATCTGAAATTATTGCATTTGCTAAAATTAATACTCTGTGTAGATTAGGTGTTCGTAGAACACAAAATACGATTTCACATTAACATTTTCCAAGGTCAAAAAAGTGAAGTTTATTCAAATTTTAACATCATCTATAATAGCCTTATTTTTAGTGAACAGCACGGGACTACAGTCCCAAGAGCAAGATGATTATTGGGCAAATATGAATAATGCGAAGACCGATGCAGTGAATGAATTGGTCAATAGCACGGTTGTAGAAAATAAGATCGTAGGATATTCGATTGCTATCTTAAGAGATGGTAAACTGATATATAAAAAAAATGGTGGCTTTGCAAACTTCGAAAGTCAAACCCCTATTTCCTCAGATAGTCGCTATCAAATATATTCTGCTACAAAGATATTTTTTAATATTGCTTTCATGCAATTGATTGAAAGAGGTGAATTGGACCCAGACCAAACATTAGGTCATTATTTATCCGATCTTCCAGAAGATTGGGCCGCCATAACAGTTCGTCAAGCTTGGTCTCATATGACAGGAACAACTGATATTTTTGATCTAAATGGAATGG
The DNA here is from genome assembly GCA_947501885.1 of uncultured Sphingorhabdus sp. GTDB lineage: Bacteria > Pseudomonadota > Alphaproteobacteria > Sphingomonadales > Sphingomonadaceae > Sphingorhabdus_B. The sequence continues at coordinate 1,193,409 of CANMXN010000001.1, forward strand.
AGCCAACAGCAGAAGAAGCCTTAAAAAGCGTTATCGACATACCGCTAAGATTTAAACCTGGTACGAAAAGTGAATATAATCAAACTAATTTTTTATTACTTAAGATGGTTTTTGAGTCAGTCACCAAAGTCGATTATCAAACCTATCTGCAAGAACAATTATTAAAACAAGCAGGAATAGAAGGTCTTCTCCTCGGCGATCTAAGCCTTGCGGCCCCTAAACTTACTAACAATTACGAACCTCATAAATTTGAAGATGGGAGATTAGGTCGTCGTACTCTCAACTTCCCACCTTATATTTACACAAGTGCTGGAATAAACATTTCTTTGAATGAATTTATAATCTGGTGGAAAGCGGTACTAAGTGGTGATTTGGTTAAAAAACAAACTTTGCGTGATTTTTGGCAACCCATACGCTTTCCTGATGGTTCCATTTCCAGTCGATCAAATGGATGGGAGCGTCAGCATAAAGATGGGTTATTACGTGTCGGTCATGGAGGTGGAGCGCGCGTTCATTTGCTTCATTACATCCCAGATGAACAACCAGAACAATCTGCGACTGTAATATTTCTAAACAATGGTGCTTTCACTCCTTATTTCGACCATAGAGAGTTTGGAGACAAATTAGCGAAGATAGTGCTACAAAGGGATATATCTAAAAAGATTCCTGATATTAAAAGCCTCAATAAATAGATTATTATATCTTTAGCGTGTAAAAAATTTTGCGACTAATCGCTTATTCTAATACACACAGAGCTTGCACAAAAAAGAATCACGCGCTAGAGGTCTGTTTCTTCCCGAAAAGCTTCCTATATTGTTACCGACTGCATAGTCAGAGCAATGGGCTTATTCGGAAGAGATGAAAATTTGGTCACATATGACTGGATATTTCAAAAATGATTGAGGTAAGAATAATGGCAAAAACAACACCAGGTGAATTTCTCCGTCAAGTACGGACTGAAGTATCCAAAGTCGTCTGGCCAACACGGGCAGAAACGATACAAACCGCCATCATGGTTTTGATCATGACCATCATATTGGCGTTTTTCTTTCTTGGTGTAGATGCTGTGTTCAGCTCAATCGTTCAATGGCTATTATCACTCGCTAGTGCCTAAGCATTTGCGAACATAGGGTTTAAATTTATGAAGTCACGTTGGTATATCATTCACGCCTATTCAGGGTTTGAGCATAAAGTGCGCGATCAGATTATCTCTGAGGGTGAGCGTATGGGGCTAACGCCGCTTGTCGAAGCAATCGAAGTGCCAACCGAAGAAGTGACCGAAGTTCGCCGCGGCAAAAAAGTAAAAGCTGAGCGTAAATTTTTCCCAGGTTATGTTCTTGCAAAATTGGTGATGACTGATGATGTCTATCACTTAGTAAAGAACACTCCTAAAGTTACAGGATTTCTAGGCAATAATAATAAACCGCAAGCGATTAGCGCAGCCGAAGCTGCTCGCATCTTGAATACCAAAGAAGATATTGCTAATGCGCCCAAGCGCCGCGTTACTGTGGATTATGAAATTGGGGACCAAATCAAGGTTTTGGATGGCCCATTTGCAAGCTTCAGTGGTGTTGTAGAAGAATTAGATTTTGACAAAAACCGCGTAAAAGTAAGCGTTTCCATCTTTGGCCGCGCAACACCGGTTGAGCTTGATTTTGAGCAAGTGGAATTGTTGAAATAAAGAATCAGTCCCCAACATTTGGGGATCGATATGGTTTCAAAATAGCAATATTTTGAAATTCCGTGCGGGAGGTGGAGCAAGGCATATAAGCCCAATCCATTGTTGGACCGCTTAATTTGAAGATGCTTTGGCATCTGATAGAATGAAAGGAGGCCATTATGGCCAAGAAGATCGACGGTTATATTAACCTGCAAGTGCCAGCTGGCGCTGCAAACCCATCACCACCCATCGGCCCAGCATTGGGTCAACGTGGTGTGAATATCATGGATTTCTGTAAAGCGTTCAACGCAGCTACGGGTGATTTTGATAAAAATACACCTATTCCAACCAAGATTACGGTTTATGCGGATCGCAGCTTTACATTTACCACAAAAACTCCACCTGCAAGCTTTTTGATCAAAAAAGCGCTCAACCTAAAATCAGGATCGAAAGAACCTGGTAAAGTGGTTGCTGGTAAAATTACCCGCAAACAATTGGAAGAGATCGCAACGATTAAAATGAAGGACCTTAATGCCAATGATATGGACGCAGCCGTTCAAATCATCGCGGGTTCAGCACGGGCCATGGGCCTAGAAGTGGAGGGCTAATCACATGGCTAAATTGAACAAAAAACAAAAAGTACGCGCCGAGAAATTAGACGCAGATGCGATATATTCCTTTGACGATGCCTTGAAAATTTTGCGCGAAAATGCATCAAAGAAATTTGATGAAACTGTCGAAATCGCAATGAACTTAGGTGTTGATCCACGCCATGCTGACCAAATGGTTCGCGGTGTTATCACCCTGCCCGCTGGTACAGGTAAAGACGCAAAAGTGGCTGTGTTCGCACGCGATGCAAAAGCTGAAGAAGCAACAGCCGCTGGTGCAGATAAAGTGGGCGCAGAAGATTTGATGGAAGCCATGCAAAATGGCGACTTGGATTATGACCGCGTTATCGCAACCCCTGATATGATGGGTGTTGTTGGCCGCTTGGGTAAAGTGCTTGGCCCAAAAGGCCTAATGCCTAACCCAAAGCTTGGCACGGTTACACCGAATGTAGCGCAAGCGGTTAAAGATGCCAAAGGTGGTCAAGTGGAATATCGCGTTGAAAAAATGGGCATCATCCACACTGGTATGGGCAAAATGAGTTTTTCTGATAAAGACATTAAAGCCAATTTTGATGCGCTTGTTAATGCTGTTATCAAAGCCAAACCATCGGGTGCTAAAGGCAAATATGTTAAAAAATTATCCATAACCAGTACAATGGGACCTGGATTGAAAATTGACTTAAGCGATATTGAAGGCGCTTAAACGCTTTTAAAGCATATATTATTTTCAAAGGCCGGTGGAGTGATCCACTGGCCTTTTTATTATTACATCACAAATGAACATGATCATTGCCAACAAAAAGAGCCAAAACTTCTTTCTGGTTCTTCCGCATCATAATGATAAAATTATCAGAAACGTGCTTTAAGGCCTAACCCTAATGAAAAGCTGTCAGTATCGCCTTCTAGAGCTGCATTAAACCCATCGGCACCACCACCGACAAAACGTCGTTCAAAATCACCGCTTGATACACGGGTATAGCGCCCTTCCAAAAATATATCCAAATTCTTAGACAATTGAGTCTTCACACCAAGGCGATTATTAACAACAAAATCCGTTGATGAACCTTCAATATCAAATGTAGGCGCTGTCGCAATGCCATTATTCGGGAAATAAGCAATATTGGTATCAACAATACCAACTCCAAGACCGCCGCCAAAATATGGAATGATTTTCTGTCCGTCTTTGAAAATTAGGTCGCTATTATAATTAAATTGAATGGTGGTAACATTAATATCACCAATAAAAATTTGATTGCCGCCGTTAAAGTCGCCACTATCAACATCAGCCTCAGCATAGCCCACTTCCAGTTCAAAGCTGGGAATTAAAAAACCAATAAAACCTCTTGAGAGCTTATAACCAATGCCGCCGCGTACATTATAACCAGTATCATAATCGACATTAACAAAGGCTGGTGCACCTGTCACACCTGGTACATTGGCATCGGGTTGTTGAATACCAAAAAAGTTAGAATCTTGGAAAAACTCGGCCCCACCGCTCAACGTAACATAAACGCCGCTATCGGCATAAGGCCCTCTGTCGGGATTGCCGTCTTCAACTCTTTCTTCCTCATTATTTGCATCGCCTTCTTGGGCATAGGCAGGAGCGAGCATAATGGAACATAAAAATACAGCCGAGAGAGTTTTGGTGAATTTGAGCATTTGATATTTTCCTATTATGAGAGCCATGACTATGTTTCGTCATATTATGCTATTGGTTACAATATTTCGTCTATATCATTATAGCAAGTCAAGCTAGTAAGGGCACAGCATTATTCCCATATTGACAAATAGATTTGATCGTCTAATGCAACCTCTGAAGATTACAGAATCATTATTTTGAATTTGTAATCTCCGTCCGAGACAGTTGGTGAAAGTAATTTGGCTTTCTTAATTTCCAGCCTAGGCGGGGTAGAAATTTATGATGTTGGGTCACCATCATCGCTGATATATATATATCAGGCTTCCCCACGGACAATTCGCCGCAATGGCATTGAGAAGGGCTTGGAAGCAATTTTCAAAATCATTGTATTATAGAAGCGTTTTGATGCGCATGAAAATGTGTATCATGACAAGGAGAAAAGCATGAACCGTAATGAAAAAACGGAAGCCGTATCTTCGCTAAACGCAGTTTTCAACGAAGCGGCTGTTGTCGTGGTTACCCGTAATTTGGGTTTAACCGTGACAGAGTCAACCGAGCTTCGGAACAAAATGCGCGATGCAGATGCAAGCTTTAGAGTTGCAAAAAACCGCCTTGCCAAAATCGCACTCAAAGACACGCAATATGAAACTATCGGAGAACATCTGACAGGTCCTACTGCGCTCGCAACATCAACAGATCCGGTCGCAGCAGCAAAAATTGTGGTCGAATTTGCCAAAACCAACGACAGGCTTGAAATTGTCGGCGGAGCGATGGGCGATACAGTCTTAGATTTGGCTGGCGTAAAAGCATTGGCATCTATGCCCTCACTCGACGAATTACGCGGAACCATTGTTGGATTGCTCAATGCACCAGCAACGAAAATCGCTCAAATTGCGACTGCACCTGCTAATAAATTGGCACGTGTTGTTGGGGCTTATGCCGCAAGCGAATAAGCTTAAACGAAATAATTAGATATTAACGGGCATATGCCCATATTAAATTTTGGAGTATTATAACATGGCAGATATTGCTAAAATCGTAGAAGATCTTTCTAAACTAACCGTATTGGAAGCTGCTGAATTGGCTACCGCACTTGAAGAAAAATGGGGCGTGAGCGCAGCTGCTGCAGTTGCTGTTGCAGCACCAGCCGCTGGCGGCGGCGGTGAAGCTGCAGCTGAGAAAGACGAATTTGACGTGATCTTAACCGGTGATGGCGGCAAGAAAATCCAAGTGATTAAAGAAGTCCGTGCGATCACACAGCTTGGCCTAACCGAAGCCAAAGCCCTTGTTGAAGGTGCACCTAAAGCGGTTAAAGAAGGCGTTAGCAAAGCTGAAGCCGAAGAAATTAAAGGCAAAATCGAAGCAGCTGGCGGTACCGTCGAGCTTAAATAAGCTTTTTAGCCAACACATTATAAGGGCGGTTCCTCACGGAGCCGCCTTTTGTATGAGCAACAGAATCTTACAACCGAAAAATATTACAACTGAAAGATATTACACAGTCTAATTATAGGAATAATAAACAAAGATAAGCAACATCATTAATGCTCGCACTCATATTTAATCACATTGTAGAGAATTGGGCCAATATATAGCCATTAAGCAATTACGCTAAATAAGGCACCGTGTAATTGGGACTATCATTGGTATCATCCCTTTCATCATGGAAAGATGAACAAGCCGACACCAGCAACAAAGCTGTCGATAACAGTAGATATTTAGAAATATGCTTCATGACCATCCTTATGGATAACATATGTTACATTCTTATGAAAAAGTCAAGGTAAATCAACTTCTTTTAACCTGTACATTATTACAATAGTAGATTGATTAAATTATTCGTCAAAATAACGATCAATACACATTATAAATCTGGCTTTTCGTGATAAAAATCTACACGCATTTCCATATCATCACTTAAAGGCGTGACATAATGATATTGCAATGGCGTGATCAATGCATGCTGCGGAGCATGCAATTCTTGACTCTCTTGCGTTTCCTCTATCATGTAAAGGAGCGAGCCTTTTAAGACGCATAAAACACCCCATACTCCTGCTTTTGTATTATGTGCTTTGCGCAGCGCTGCTGGGAGCGATTGTGCTGTAAATATAGGCGTCGAACGATAGGGTTTATGCATCACTTTTTATACCTTTAATAATACCGAAACCAGTATCTTCTATACCTATGCCGATTTTGAGACTCTTCGCTATTCGTTGCGCTCTATCTTTAAACATATTGACCGCTTCTTCATTCTCAACAAGTTGATCAACCACTCTATCCCATAAACAAAGCCAAGCATCAAAATGTTGAACCTTCAGTCCTTTAATAGCGATATGTTTGCCCATAGGATTACCATGGTAACGGCCTGACTCTATAGCGATAGAAGTCCAAAAATCTTTCATACGAGCCAAATGCGGCTCCCAATTTTCAACCTTACTTGCGAAAATAGGTCCGAGGAGGTCATGGGTTTGAATATGCCTATAAAATGTTTCCACCATTTCAGAAATCAGGGTTTCATCAACACCCATAGCATTGGCTTGCGCTATTTTCTCTCTTCTCGCTTTTTGTGCAAAGCTTTCTTCTGACATATCTATTCCAAAAGTTTATACGCATTATATTAGGTTAAAATTTAAATGCTAGTCTTGCACCCATCATATCAATACCAGGGTTCTGTCGACCAAAAATTCGTGCATGACTAACATGTAACCATGTCAGTTCAACAGATAATTTTTCGCTCACTTCATATCCTAAGACCAATTCAGGCTCGAATAACACCGCAGAACCTAAATCGGTGCGCCTGCCATCGCTCAATCGGAAACGTTGCGCTGTGCGGCCTTGCAATGCAATACCAATACCTGGTCTAAAATAGAGCTTGTTAGCCACATCAATATGCCAACTTAAACCACCCGCTACAAAGCTGGTATCTCCGCTCCTATTTATTGATGCCAAAACATAAAGCGATGGGGAGCCTATTGATTCCAGAGCTTTTTCAGGTTCACCTCTAATTCCGATCTGAATATTGATGCCGCCTTCATCAATCTCAGCTGAAAAGGGCGTATCCACACCATTGACATTAGCACCAACAAAAACCTCTTCTGCACAGGCTTGCGCGGGATAGAGAAAGAACGAAAGCAGACATATAGTAGATGAAAGAATAAAACCCTTTATCATCCAAGCAACATATGATGCAGATATATTACAGAATCGCGAATATCAAAAATGAAAGAGAAGATAATCACCAATGTAATCCAGCCACTCCAATATTTGTAAAAGCTTTTCTCTTTCATAAAGGGCCGGTTTCTGAGCAGCAAATATAGCCCTGGAGTCCAAAAAATTAAATGCATTAAGGCCACCAACCCTGATAAAGGCAAAAGCCCCATCATATTTTCTAAGATGAATTTGGAGAATAATATACCAACGATCAGCCCGCCAACGACCCAGCGTGCCTCAATGCGTTTCCATATAAATAATAGGCCTAGCGCAAAGCTGAACATCATAATGCCCAACCAATATTTTACCCATGTCGGTGAATTAGCGATACCTTCTTCATTCCAAAGTTCAAGCGCTTGATTACCAGCTTGAATAGTTTCTTGTGCCATCACGCTCACAGGACATAGTAGTGCAAGTGCAACAACAACACAGATCAACTTTTTATGCATCTCATTCTCCTTAATCATATGAAGTTAGCCAAATATAGCAAATGCGCAAATTATTTTTACATATATAACCAACCGTCAATCTCCGAAGCATATATTATATCAACATAGCCTCATAACCTTTATAAAGTGATTGAATATAGCCGCCAAATAGTCGAACAAATTATATCAATGACCAACTGTACAAGCGATTCATAATATGCCGGCCCATGACGATCTAAAAGCCCTTGTAAGAACCATTCCAAATTATCCCAAAGACGGCATAGAATTTCGGGATATATCGACATTGCTGATGGATGGCGGCGCGTTTCGCAATGTGATTGATAGATTGGCAGCGCACATTGATCCGCAAAATTATGATCGCATAGCAGGGTTAGAAGCGCGTGGTTTCATTATCGCATCGGGGCTTAGTTATGCTCTGGGCTTGGGCCAAATCATGCTGCGTAAAAAAGGGAAATTGCCTTTTAGCAATGCGTCCGACGTCATAGGCGTCAATTATGATTTGGAATATGGCCAAGACCGTATTGAAATGCACCGCGATGCGCTCAAAGAGGGGGAGCGTATTTTATTGGTCGATGACTTACTAGCAACGGGCGGCACAGCATTGGCAGGTGCTTCCTTACTACGTCAAGCAGGGGCAATCGTTGACACAGCTTTATTCGTGATTAATTTGCCCGATCTGGGCGGTGCGCAAAAATTACACGATGATGACATTACCGCGCATTGCCTGATAGAATTTGAGGGCGATTAATTTGGTTAAAAGCCCTCTTGACGCAAACCCTACAACTCCCTAATAGAGCCACATATACCGTCAGCTTTCGAGACAATTTTGCAATCGCGCAGCAAAATCAAGAATGAAAATGACGGTTTTTCATACGCGAAAAAGCTGCAAGCTGAGAGCATCTTTACGGTGTATCTATGGCTATGCGGCCTTTGTTGTATGGAAATGCGCATTCGAAAAAGATTGACGTAACAAATATTTAGCGAGGCTCAAGCACATCATGGCGACCAAAGCAGCTCCCGACAAAATCACCCGCACACGGCGTATCCGCAAAATCTTCGGCGATATTCACGAAGTAATTGATATGCCAAATCTCATCGAGGTTCAGCGCGAATCTTATGAGCAATTTTTACGCAGCGACAAATCTATCGGATATGTCTCTGGTCTTGAAAAAACATTGCGCGGTGTTTTTCCTATTCGTGATTTCGCGGGAACAGCGGAACTGGACTTCGTTCATTATGAGCTTGAAGATCCCAAATATGATGTAGAAGAATGTCGCCAGCGCGGTATTACTTATGCAGCGCCCATGAAAGTCACTTTGCGCCTCATCGTATTTGAGGTTGATCCCGATACAGAAGCGCGCAGCGTTCTCGATATTAAAGAGCAAGATGTCTATATGGGCGACATGCCATTGATGACAGAGAATGGTACTTTCTTTGTCAATGGTACAGAGCGCGTTATCGTCAGCCAAATGCACCGTTCGCCAGGTGTTTTGTTCGACCATGATCGCGGCAAAACGCATGCATCGGGCAAATTTCTATTCGCCGCCCGCGTCATTCCATATCGCGGTAGCTGGTTAGATTTTGAATTTGATGCCAAAGACATTGTCAATGTGCGTATTGACCGCAAACGTAAATTGCCCGTCACCACATTGCTTTATGCATTGGGTATGGATGATGAAGATATTTTAGGCCATTTCTATGAAAAGGTGAGCTTTGAGCGCGCTAAAGATGGTTGGAAAATTCCATTCAACGCTGAAGCATGGCGCTCTAACAAACCTATTTTTGACGTTGTCGACGCCGATAGCGGCGAAGTCATTTTCCCAATGGGGCAGAAAGTAACGCCGCGCGCTGCCAAAAAAGCAGAAAAAGAAGGGATGAAAAACATCCTTCTTCCAACCGAAGAAATTTTCGGTCGTTACAGCGCTTATGATCTGATCAACGAGAAAACGGGTGAGATTTATATTGAGGCAGGTGATGAAGTCACCGCTGAAAATCTCGAGAAACTTGATAAAGCTGGTATTGATACGCTTGAGCTGCTTGATATTGATCATATTGTTACAGGGGCCTGGATTCGCAATACATTAAAGGCTGATAAGGCCGAAAATGGTGATATGGGCTTAGATGCAATTTACCGCGTTATGCGACCTGGTGAACCGCCTACCCGCGAAACCGCTGATGCCTTATTTGAAGGCTTATTCTTTGATGAAGAACGCTATGACCTTAGCGCGGTCGGCCGCGTCAAACTAAACATGCGTCTAGCATTAGATGCCGAAGATACGCACACAACATTACGTAAAGAAGATATTCTGGCCGTGGTGAAAGAATTGGTCGATCTAAAAGACGGTAAAGGCGAGATTGATGATATTGATAATCTTGGTAACCGCCGTGTTCGCTCAGTTGGTGAATTGCTAGAGAACCAATATCGCGTTGGCCTGCTTCGCATGGAGCGTGCTGTTAAAGAACGGATGAGCAGCGTTGATGTATCTACAGTGATGCCCAATGACCTTATCAACGCCAAACCAGCCGTTGCTGCTGTGCGTGAATTTTTCGGATCATCGCAGCTTTCCCAATTTATGGATCAAACCAATCCTCTGTCTGAAGTAACGCACAAACGCCGCGTTTCTGCATTGGGACCAGGCGGCTTAACCCGCGAACGCGCAGGTTTTGAAGTCCGCGATGTTCACCCAACACACTATGGCCGTATTTGCCCGATTGAAACGCCAGAGGGACCAAATATTGGTTTGATTAACTCGCTATCATCGTTCAGCCGCGTTAACAAATATGGTTTTATCGAAACGCCTTACCGCAAAATCATCGACGGCAAAGTGACCGACGAAGTGGTCTATCTCTCTGCGATGGAAGAGCAAAAGCATACCGTTGCACAGGCCAATGCTGATTTAAACGAAGATGGCAGTTTTGCTGAAGAAGTCGTATCAGCCCGTCAAGCAGGTGAATTTTTGATCGCACCACGTGATATTATCACCCTTATGGATGTTTCGCCCAAGCAGCTTGTGTCAGTTGCAGCATCGCTCATTCCTTTCCTAGAAAATGATGATGCGAACCGCGCGCTTATGGGATCAAACATGCAACGCCAAGCGGTACCTTTGGTTAAAGCCGAGGCTCCTCTTGTGGGAACAGGGATGGAAGAAACCGTGGCCCGCGATTCTGGCGCTGCTATTGCGGCACGCCGTAGCGGTATTGTAGATCAGGTGGACGCAACACGCATCGTTGTTCGTGTTACGGGTGAAGTCGAAGCAGGACAATCTGGCGTTGATATTTACACCTTACAAAAGTTTCAACGCTCTAACCAAAACACCTGTATCAACCAACGCCCCTTGGTGAAAATGGGCGATGAGATTATGGCAGGCGATATAATCGCCGATGGTCCATCAACCGAGCTAGGCGAATTGGCATTAGGCAAAAACAGCCTCGTCGCCTTTATGCCTTGGAATGGTTATAACTATGAAGATAGTATCTTAATTTCTGAGCGTATTGTGAAAGACGATGTCTTTACCTCAATCCATATCGAAGAATTTGAGGTTATGGCCCGCGATACGAAACTTGGCCCAGAAGATATTACCCGCGATATTCCCAATGTTGGCGAAGAAGCACTTCGTAGCCTTGATGAAGCCGGCATCGTCTATATTGGTGCACAGGTTCACCCTGGTGACATTTTGGTGGGTAAAATCACACCAAAAGGCGAAAGCCCAATGACGCCAGAAGAGAAATTGCTCCGTGCAATCTTTGGTGAAAAAGCATCAGATGTCCGTGATACATCCTTACGCTTGCCGCCGGGTGTTGCCGGTACAGTTGTAGAAGTAAGGGTCTTTAACCGTCACGGTATTGACAAAGATGAACGTGCGCTAGCGATTGAACGTGATGAAATTGAGCGTCTTGCAAAAGACCGCGAAGATGAACGTTCCATTCTGAACCGTGCAACCTACAACCGCCTCAAAGATATGTTGATAGGCCAAACAGCAACCGATGCTCCTATGGGTTTCCCTAAAGGCGCAAAGATTGATGAAGAAAATATCATGTTGATTGATCGCCATCAATGGTTCGATATTGCGGTTAAGGATGATAAAGTTCAATCTGATCTCGAAGCGGTTAAAGTTCAATATGACGAAGCGGTTAAATTGATCGTTGAGAAATTTGAAGATCGCCGTGAGAAATTAGAACGCGGAGATGAACTATCACCTGGCGTTCTGAAAATGGTAAAAGTCTTTGTTGCGGTAAAACGCAAATTGCAGCCTGGCGATAAAATGGCGGGACGTCATGGTAACAAAGGTGTTATTTCGCGCATTCTTCCGCAAGAAGATATGCCGTTCCTTGAAGATGGCACACCCGTTGATGTTGTGCTTAACCCGCTTGGGGTTCCAAGCCGAATGAATGTCGGACAAATTTTCGAAACCCATTTGGGCTGGGCCGCACGTGGACTCGGACAACAAATCACCAAAGCTTTGGATGAGTATAAATTGGCCAATCCAAACCCAGAAGCTGGCGCACCGCCAGAGGCTATCCGCGAAGTCCTCACCCATGCTTATGGCGATGATTATGCCAAAGAGATTAAACGTCGCAGCGATAGCGAAGTTATGGAATTGGCCAATTATCTGAAACCAGGTGTCCCTATGGGTACACCCGTATTTGATGGCGCACGCGAAGCTGACGTTTCGATCATGCTTGAAAAAGCAGGGTTGGATTCATCGGGTCAGGTTGATTTGTTCGATGGCCGCACAGGTGATCGTTTCGACCGTAAAGTTACCGTTGGCTATATATATATGCTGAAATTGCATCACTTGGTTGATGATAAAATTCACGCCCGTTCTATTGGGCCATATAGCCTTGTCACGCAGCAACCATTGGGCGGTAAAGCACAATTTGGTGGTCAGCGCTTTGGTGAGATGGAAGTGTGGGCACTACAAGCTTATGGCGCGGCTTATACGCTTCAAGAAATGCTCACCGTGAAGTCAGATGATGTGATCGGGCGGACCAAAGTGTATGAAAGCATCGTCAAAGGCGATGACAGCTTTGAAACGGGTATCCCAGAAAGCTTCAATGTTCTTGTGAAAGAAATGCGTTCATTGGGTATGAATGTAGAGCTGAAATCACATGAGGATGACGACGACGTCCCAGAAGCGGCGGAGTGATGAAAGGGCGGTCGATAAGGTCGCCTCAATATTCACCCCAAAGGAATGATTCATAGGGCAATGCCCAGATGAGGAAATTAAGATGAACGAACTAAGCAAATTCAACAATCCAGTCGCAAAACCAGAGACTTTTGACGAAATTCAAATTGGCCTTGCTAGCCCAGAGCGCATCCGTAGCTGGTCTTTTGGTGAGATTAAAAAACCCGAGACAATCAATTATCGTACCTTTAAGCCCGAACGCGATGGTCTATTCTGTGCGCGTATTTTCGGCCCTGTAAAAGATTATGAATGCCTATGCGGCAAATATAAGCGCATGAAATATAAAGGCGTCGTTTGTGAAAAATGCGGCGTTGAAGTTACCGTTACCAAAGTGCGCCGTGAGCGCATGGGCCATATCGAATTGGCTGCACCCGTCGCGCATATCTGGTTCTTAAAATCATTACCATCGCGTATTGGTTTGCTGCTTGATATGCAGCTTAAGCAATTAGAGCGCGTTTTATATTTTGAACATTATATTGTTACCGAACCTGGCTTGACCGCTATGGAAAAATTCCAACTTTTAACCGAAGACGAGCTTCTTGAAGCGCAAGATGAATATGGCGAAGATGCTTTCTCAGCTGGTATTGGCGCAGAAGCCGTAAAACAAATGTTGATGGATCTTGATCTTGAAAAAGAACGTGATGATCTGCTCACCGAGCTTTCCGAAACCAAATCAGAACTGAAACCTAAGAAAATCATTAAGCGCTTGAAAGTCGTTGAGAGCTTTATTGAATCGGGCAATCGTCCAGAATGGATGATCCTTGATATTGTTCCTGTGATTCCACCTGAGCTTCGTCCTTTGGTGCCATTGGATGGTGGCCGTTTTGCGACATCAGATTTGAACGACCTATACCGCCGCGTAATCAACCGTAACAATCGTCTGAAGCGCCTGATTGAATTGCGCGCGCCTGACATCATTGTCCGCAATGAAAAGCGCATGCTGCAAGAATCTGTCGATGCATTGTTCGACAATGGTCGCCGTGGCCGCACCATTACGGGTGCGAACAAACGCCCACTCAAATCACTCTCTGATATGCTTAAAGGTAAGCAAGGGCGTTTCCGTCAAAACTTGCTCGGTAAGCGTGTTGATTATTCTGGTCGTTCCGTGATTGTGACAGGGCCAGAGCTGAAATTGCATCAATGCGGTTTGCCTAAGAAAATGGCGTTGGAATTGTTCAAGCCATTCATCTATTCACGCCTTGACGCCAAAGGTCTTTCTATGACCTTGAAGCAAGCGAAAAAATGGGTCGAAAAAGAGCGTAAAGAAGTGTGGGATATTCTCGAAGAAGTAATCCGCGAACATCCTGTTCTCTTAAACCGCGCGCCAACGCTGCACCGTTTGGGTATTCAAGCTTTTGAACCCGTATTGATCGAAGGTAAGGCCATTCAGCTTCACCCGCTCGTTTGTGCCGCTTTTAATGCTGACTTTGATGGGGACCAAATGGCGGTTCACGTGCCGCTATCACTCGAAGCACAGCTCGAAGCCCGCGTCTTAATGATGTCTACCAATAACATATTATCACCCGCTAATGGTAAGCCAATTATCGTTCCTTCACAGGATATGGTTTTGGGTCTTTACTATCTTTCTATGGACCGCGAAGGCGAACCTGGCGAGGGAATGATTTTGGCCGATATGACAGAGGTTCATCAAGCTTTAGAAGTAGGCGCCGTAACATTACATTCTAAGATTACCAGCCGCGTTCCACAAGCAGATGCTGATGGTAATATTGTCATGACGCGCTTTGAAACGACGCCTGGTAAAATGCTATTGGGTGAATGTTTGCCCACCAGCCACAAAGTGCCTTTCGATGTTGTGAATCGTTTGCTCACCAAAAAAGAAATTGGTGACGTGATTGACCAAGTCTATCGTCACACAGGACAAAAAGACACGGTATTATTTGCCGATGCTATTATGTCGCTTGGCTTTAAACATGCGTTTAAGGCAGGTATTTCATTCGGTAAGGATGATATGATCATTCCCGAAGAAAAAGATGCTATGGTTGAAGCAACGCGCAGTGTTGTGTCTGATTATGAGCAACAATATCAAGATGGTCTGATTACTCAGCAAGAGAAATATAACAAAGTTATTGATGCTTGGAGCCGCTGCGGTGACCAAGTTGCTGATGTGATGATGGACAAATTGAAAGCCACACCAAAAGATGAAAACGGCCGCGAAGCACAAATTAACGCTATCTATATGATGGCGCACTCTGGTGCACGTGGTTCACCAGCACAGATGAAACAGCTAGGCGGTATGCGTGGTTTGATGGCCAAACCATCAGGCGAGATTATTGAAACACCAATCATCTCAAACTTTAAAGAAGGTTTGACCGTGCTTGAATATTTCAATTCAACCCACGGAGCGCGTAAAGGCCTTGCTGATACGGCGCTTAAAACTGCTAACTCTGGCTATCTCACACGCCGCCTTGTTGACGTGTCGCAAGATTGCACCATTGTAGAGAATGACTGTAAAACCGATCGCGCGCTAGAAATGCGTTCTATCGTGCAAGGTGGTAGCACCATTGCATCATTGGGCGAGCGTATTTTGGGCCGCACCACGGCCGAAGATATTGTTGGTAGCGATGGTAAAGTGATGATCAAAACGGGTACCTTGCTCGATGAAGATGCTGTCGCAGCTATCGAAGAAACAGGCATTCAAACACTGAAAATTCGCTCTCCATTGGTATGCGAATCCAAAGTCGGTGTTTGCGGCACATGCTATGGCCGTGACTTGGCTCGCGGAACCCCTGTGAACATTGGCGAAGCGGTTGGCGTTATTGCCGCGCAATCCATTGGTGAACCAGGTACGCAGCTTACTATGCGGACTTTCCACATCGGCGGGGCTGCACAGCTTAACGAACAAAGCAATCTGGATGCTTCATCAGATGGCTTTATCGAATATCGTGATCTGCCCACTTTGATGAACAAAGATGGCAAGCGTTTGGCGATGGCCCGTAATGGCGAAATCGTTATCAAAGATGGTGATGGACGTGAGATGGAGTCGCACCGTATATCTTATGGTGCTTTCCTATCTTTTGAAGATGGTGCTAAAGTTTCCGTGGGTGACCGTCTTGCAGAATGGGATCCCTTCTCCATGCCGCTTATCACAGAGAAAAAAGGTGTTGTGAAATATCAAGACCTTGCTGATGGCAAAACCATGACCGAACAAACCGATGAAGCAACGGGCATCTCACAACGTGTGGTAACCGAATATCGTGTTGCTGGCCGTGCTAAAAAAGAAGACTTACGACCACGTATCACTCTTCTTGATGACAAGACAGATGAAGCCGCACGCTATCTTCTATCACCTGGTACAATGCTATCGGTTGAAGATGGGCAAGAGGTTCAAGCGGGTGATATTATCGCTCGTGTATCTCGTGAATCTGCTAAGACTCGTGATATTACGGGTGGTTTGCCTCGCGTTGCTGAATTGTTCGAAGCGCGTATTCCGAAAGACAATAGCGTTATTGCAAAAATTGCTGGTCGGATTGAATTTGTCCGCGACTATAAAGCAAAACGCAAAATTGCGATTGTACCCGAAGAAGGTGAACGCGTTGAATATCTCATTCCAAAGATCAAAGTTTTGGATGTTCAAGAAGGTGATTTCGTCCGTAAAGGCGAAAATCTTATTTCTGGTTCGCCTGATCCGCATGATATTTTGGAAGTGCTTGGTGTTGAAGCTTTGGCCGAATATTTGGTGGCTGAAATCCAAGAAGTCTATCGTCTGCAAGGCGTGAAGATCAACGATAAGCATATCGAAACAATCGTACGTCAAATGCTGCAAAAGGTAGAGATTACCTTTGGCGGCGACACGACATTGCTTCCTGGTGAGCAGGTCGACCGTGAAGAAATGGAAGAAATGAATGCAAAACTTGGCAAAGGCAAAGCCCATGCAACAGGTAATCCTGTATTGCTAGGCATTACCAAAGCCAGCTTGCAAACACGCAGCTTTATCTCTGCCGCATCATTCCAAGAGACCACACGTGTGCTTACTCAAGCCGCTGTCGAAGGTAAGAAGGATATTCTCACCGGACTCAAGGAAAATGTGATTGTTGGCCGCTTGATCCCAGCAGGTACAGGTGCTGCTATGAACCGTGTACGTGTTACCGCAAGCAGCCGCGATGCAGCCCTTCGTGCAAGCCAAGAAAAGCTAGAAGCAAGCATGGCAGAAGCTGCCGCTGTAGAAGCCGAAGAAAAGGCTGCTTCTGAGGCTCCTACGGCTGAATAAACTAACCTATAAGCAAAAAATAACCCCGCTAGATTGCTCTGGCGGGGTTTTTTAATATCCAAACAAAGCAAAAAAAACTCTGAGTGAGCAATTATTTAAAAAGAAGTTTTAGAATGAATAACTCTTTGAGGTTATGCTGCTTCATCTTCTTTTTCTGGTTCGGCTGAACTCTCTAATTTATCAATAGCCCGCAACATCAATTCGGCTCTTTTACCAAAACCCCGATTGTGCGGATCGCTGCGCATTGGTAATAATAATCTTCTCGCATCCGCATAACGCTTATCTTCCATATATTGACGAATTAACATAAAGGTTAATGTTTTGTCATAGGGTGCTAAACCGACAACCTGCTCTAATCCGCTAATAGCGATATTACTGGGCTTCCTATCGCGCTCTTTATATCTTTTATAAAAATATATAAGCGGTATAGGATGATCATTTTCATAGCTATTAGCTTTGGATATAGCATTAGTCAGAGTTTTCCAATGCGCAGCGTCCTTTTCTTCATCTTCATTTTCTGATGCAATCCGAAAGAGGGCATAGATTTTTTGAACATGGGCATCCATATTCGCAGGATTAAGTGCAAGGGCTTTATCCGCATATTGTAATGCCAAGGCATCATTACCCGCATCATGCTCTGCCTCTGCCATAGCGGCAGCAACAAATTCATCATTCGCATAGTCGCCTGCCACTTTGCGAGCATCACTCAATAATGCAATAGCTTGCTCTCGCGAAACGCCCCTTCGAGATTTTTGAAGATAGGGCATAATCTTTCCTGCCCCTGCGCTTAATTGCGTTACCCTAATTTCACCTGTTTTAGCAAGCCATTTAGGAGGAAGTTTAAAGGCAGACAACTTTCTTCGCTTCAAATATCGCTTAAGGTCCTTCGTTAATTTTTCTAAATCACCAAAAGCATTGGTAGCTGCTTCTATAGGCTCTTGGCCTTCATATATATTTTTTAAATAATTGCGCATATTATCTTTACGAGGATGGTCTTTTCTAAACCTCGCAACTGTCAAATAATGAAATAATTGCCAGCTTTGTCCATAGAAACCATCGCTCTTATTCTTCTTTTTATTTTGTGTGTATGATTCTGTATCTAGCAATATTGAAAGCGGTACTCTTTTCACATTACCAAGCAGCTCACCAGCTCTATGGTTAGCAGTACGTCCTACCCATACAGAGCCATCTTTTTCAAAAGCGGCCGATGCATAAAATTCGGCATAACCTTCAACATACCAACGCGGCAGTGCAATATTATTATTACTCAACTGGAAATGGTGAGCATATTCGTGCAAAAATATAATCTCACTAAAGCTAATTTCTGAACCAGATTGCCCTTTAACCCTTGGGATAAAAGCAACAGAACCACCTGCTCTCGATTGATAAAAACCGGCTACTTTAGAGTTTTTATCGCCATATAATCTTCTAATTGCATTAATATCTTTAAGAATAAAAATAGTAACACGATTAGACGGCGATACTTTATCGCGCTGATTATTATAAGGTCGCGTATCATTCACAGTAAGTAATGTATTCATCGCTAGCAACGCAGAATGGTAACGTTCCAAACGATCTGCAAAGCTTCTTACACTTTTTTCACTTTGGTCAGAATAAATGACAAAATTATCACTACTTGCTTTAAACCATTTGGCTTGCGCGTCATGAATAGAAAATAAAATCGCTAATAATATTGTCAAATATTTATACATCAAAATCCCCTTATGCTGTGAAGTCTAATATATTTAATATATTCTGCAACACTATATTATCACCTATATTTATAGTGCTATTACCGCGAATAGCATATATCGATAGAATAATGATGAAGTTGAGCCAAAGTCAATGAATTATGAAACCATATTAGCCTTTTTTTTGGCTGACCTTGCGCTTTGCTTATCGCCTGGACCTGCAACTATGGTAACGGCTTCACATGCTTATAGCGGCGGAATGAAAAATGCCATCGGTCCTATATTGGGCATCCATGTCGGTAACTTCATTTGGTATGCTTTATCAGGCTTTGGCCTGATTGCACTCATCCAAACAGCACCCAATATCTATGAGGCCATTCGCTGGATTGGCGTGATATATTTGCTTTGGATAGGCTATCAAATTTATAGCAGTAAAAGCAAAAACTTTAACCTTAAGAGTAAGACACTATATAATATATCGCGTGGTTTCTTAAGCGGCCTTATGGTGCATCTCTCTAACCCCAAGGCATTGCTCTTCTATGCGGCAATTTTACCACCCTTCATTAACCCTGATGGCAATATCACGCTACAAATCATCATATTGGCTGCAATCACCCTCATTACAGAGTCAATCGGTTTATTATTTTATAGCTTTGCAGCAATACAAATAAGAAATCGTGCAGAAATTGGAGAGGCAAGACTATCCATACTCGCAGATAATGCCGAGAAGATTGCTGGCGCAGCCTTATTCATCGTAGCAATAGCCATGGGATGGCTCAATTATAGTAATATATGATATAAGCGTTAAATATCGCGGTCCAATTCATCCGTAATATCATCGGAAATTTCATCAACCTTTTCGCAAGCATCTGTATCGCCTTTAGCGCATTTTCTCTCTTGCTTTTCTTTTTGCCGTTGTAATTTTCCAAGCCGTTCTTCTTGTTTCCTTAGCTCTTTTCCGCGTTTTTCATCAGCTTCTGACTGGCTGGTGGTAGCAGCATCAACGCCCTTAGCTACAACTTTCACTGGCGCAGTAGCGACATCAAGAGCTTTTCTAACTACACAAGCTTGGAGCGACAAACATAATGATAATAATAAAAGATATTTCATATAATATATCTACCATAAAAACCCCCTTATATCGATATCAAATTATACAAATATGAATGGAACTTTCATTTTACGTTCATATTTGCTACAATAATTTTAGGAGCATAAAAAAGGGGAATATCATGCAATCATCACAAAAAGGGTTAGCAGAACTCATCGGTACATTTTGGTTAGTATTTGGAGGGTGTGGTAGCGCTGTTCTAGCAGCAGGAATACCCGACCTTGGCATTGCATTTGTCGGCGTATCATTAGCATTTGGTCTTACCGTTGTTACCATGGCTTATGCCATTGGACATATTTCAGGTTGCCATTTAAACCCAGCCGTTACTATCGGTCTATGGGCTGGCGGACGCTTTGAGGGGAAAGATATTCCGCTATACATCATATCACAACTTATAGGCGCTACATTGGCTGCAGCAGCCTTATATTTTATCGCATCAGGCAAAGCTGGTTTTGAATTGACCGATAATGGTTTGGCCGTAAATGGTTATGGCGACCTCTCACCCGATAAATATTCTATGATAGCAGCCTTCGTTATAGAAGTTTTACTAACCTTCTTCTTCTTAATGATAATCATGGGATCAACCGATGGGCGTGCACCAGCAGGATTTGCACCCTTAGCGATTGGTTTTGGTCTCGTGTTAATCCATCTTATCTCTATACCCGTCACCAATACATCAGTGAACCCAGCGCGTAGCACTGGCCCTGCATTATTCGTGGGCGGTATGGCGTTACAGCAATTATGGCTATTTTGGTTAGCCCCTATCATCGGCGGCGTATTGGGTGGCATTACTTACCGTTCAATTTCAGGCGAGAAGAATAAACCAGATATAGCTGGCGAGGCTTCTTAACCCGCCAGACAGCACATAATAAAAGGCCTCATAATTATGAGGCCTTTTTTATAACGGCAATATAATTTACCACTGTTACGGAAACTTAAATATACTTTTTAATGAATTTGCGCACATCATCGGCTAGATCATCACGCTGTAGAGCAAGCGCAAAATTGGCTTCTAAATAACCTGCTTTCGATCCGCAATCATAACGATCACCATCAAATGTAACCGCATGAAAAGCTTGAGAACCAATCATCTTTGCCATAGCATCGGTCAATTGAATTTCGCCGCCACTCCCTGCTTCTTGATTTTCCAGAGTACGCATAACATCTGGTTGCAAGATATAACGACCAGAAATAATTAAATTAGATGGCGCGTCTTTTTGTGCTGGTTTTTCTACTAGGCCTTTAACCTCTGTCAACGTACCATCCCTTGCACCAGGATCGATAACACCATAGCTCGACACTTGATCTTCTGGTATTTCCAATACACTCAGCAAATTACCGCCTTTTTCTTTATAAGCAGAGACCATTTGTTTCATACAGCCCGTTTTACCGTGCATAAATTCATCAGGTAAGAAAATCGCAAAAGGCTCATCACCCACTATATCGCGCGCGCACCAAATAGCATGGCCCAAGCCCATAGGGACTTGTTGCCTGACATAGGCACAATTTCCGGGCTTAAGATGCGTACCATCCAATATCGTCATATCTTTACCGCGAGATGACATGGTATGCTCTAATTCATAAGCCATATCAAAATGATCTTCGATCGCGCTTTTGCCGCGACCAGTAACGAATATCATCTGTTCAATACCTGCTTCTATAGCCTCATCAACCGCATATTGAATGAGAGGTCGATCGATAATCGGAAGCATTTCCTTTGGAATAGCTTTAGTCGCTGGCAGAAACCGCGTTCCCAATCCTGCAACGGGGAAGACCGCTTTACGAATAGGTTTATGTGACATAATTAAATCCTAAATTATTATTGCCAACTTTAAAACGGTTATAAATGATATTCGTTAAAATATAATAGGCCTCTATTTTAGTTTTGCGGCATAGCTTTTTTTGAGTTTCGCCAACTTGGGCGGGATCACAGCCATACAATAAGGGTTTCTCTGCCCTTCGCCTTCCCAATATTCTTGGTGATAATCTTCTGCAATTGTCCAATTATCCGCATGCTCGATAGTCGTTACAATCTTATCACTATGATCCACCTGCGCGCGCGCAATCGCATCATTTGCGGCTTGAGTTTGGTCCTGATTGAGCGGGAAAATCGCACTGCGATATTGGGTACCAACATCATTACCCTGTCGGTTTAATTGAGTTGGATCATGTGTTGCGAAAAATATATCCATCAAATTACCTAGCGAAATTTGCTCTGGATCATAGGTGATACGAATGGCTTCAGCATGACCTGTGTTACCGCTGCACACTTCACGGTAGGTTGGGTGATCGGTATGCCCACCAATATATCCAGACTCTACCTTCTGTACGCCATTTAACTGCAAAAAAACGGCTTCTGTACACCAAAAACATCCACCAGCGAGGATTATGCTATCATGCGTCATATAAACTCCTAATCTATTTTCTCTAAGATAAGTATGAATGAGACGATAGCAACCGCAGAATATTTATTCTTTCATACACGTCGATTAAGCCAAAGCCATATTCATATCTTTATCTTTTGGCCCATTATCATCTTTTTTAGCAATTAACAGATACATAACGGGCGTCACAATACGTGATAATATTGTCGATGAAATGAGACCTCCAATAATGACGATTGCCAGAGGAGCATAGAGATTACCGCCTAAAATAGCGAGTGGCATCAAGCCGCCCACTGCCGTTAAAGAGGTTAATAATACAGGTAAAAATCTTACTTTACCCGCTCGCTCAATAGCTTCACGCAGCGGCATACCTTCTTCGCGCAATTGGGTTGTGAAATCCACCAAGAGAATGGAGTTCTTAATCTCAATACCAATCAGTGCTATAAAGCCTATGACCGCCATAAAGCTTACGGAATTACCCGTCAAAAATAACCCAATAATACCACCAAATGTACCAAGTGGTATCACGCCTATCACAACGATGGTTTCCCTAAATCTACCAAATTCTGCAACCAATATTGCAAATATACTAAACAAAGCGATTAATATGGCAGGACCAAATCCTTCTAATGTATCATTGATAGCCTCGGCCTCACCGCCCGCTGCCAATTTATACCCTATTGGCAAATCGATATTTTGGGCTTCCTCCAATATCTCAGCAGAGATTTGCGACGGAATAGCACCTTTCACCGTTTGCGCCGTTATAGAGACAACACGTTCCAATTTATAACGATTAATAACGGGTGGAACCGCCTTTAACTGCGGCGAAGAAATCTCTTCCAATCGAATGGGTTGCCCATCGCGGGAAGCAACATAAATATCCTGCAACGAGGAAACAATCTGAAAATCCTCTCGCGGTAATCTAACCACAACGGGATAATTATCACCTTCCTCATCACGAAAATTACCCGCTGCCTCTCCATTCAACGCTAATCTTATGGTGCGTCTTGGAGATCCTTCCACTATGTCTAAAAGTGCTGCTTTTTGTTCATCAATATTCAAATCAATATCAATACGGTCCGTCGCAACAGGATTAATGACATCTCTTAATTCAGGATGCTTACGCATGATGGTTTCTAACTGAACCGATAATTCCTTTAATACCTTATTATCATTCCCTTGTATCCTAATAGAGACAGGAGCATCCACGGGCGCACCATTTTGAAATAATACAGCTTTGATACGAGCGCCTGCAATTGTATCAAATTGCGTGCGCAATCTTTCAATCATTGCGTCGCTCTCGTCATTATTCCATTTGTCCAATACAACCAATATCTCGCCATAATTGGTATTTTCACGGTTTCCGAAGACATTATAAAATACTTGAGGGTTTGAAGCCCCAACATTTTCAGCTCGTACCTTAATCGTTGGCTCTTTCTCTAAAATAGCGGACACTTGATGAACAATCTTGCGCGTGGCTTCGACACTACTGCCTTGCTCCGTCTCAACCGTCACTCGAAAATAAGAAGCATCAGCATTGGGGAATAATGTGAAACCCATATATTTTATCAAAATAAAGGCTGAAAATGTGACAAGCATCGCACTATAAAATGATGTTTTAGGCCAATTTAATGCACGCTGTAACAAAGGTTTATATAAACGCTCAATATTCCGATTAACCCATTGTAATAATGCATTGCCTTCTGGGTCTTCTTCGCGGCTTAATATCCTGCTCGCCAAAAAGGGAATGATCGTTAACGATATGATCATCGACGCCATTACTGTAAATATTATCGAATAGAAAAAACTTTTGGTATATGCACCAGCGCCTTCTGGTAGAAATAGTAAAGGAAAAAATGCAAATATTAGGACACCCGTTGATCCCAAAATTGCTGGTGTAATCTCTTTTGTTCCTTCTATCGCGGCTAATGCTCTACGCTTCCCCATACGCAAATGCCGTGCAATATTTTCAGTCACAACAATGGAGTCGTCCACCAACAACCCTAATGATAGGATAAAGCCCGCCACAACCAGTTGGTTAAGGTTTTCACCAACCGTAAAAACCGCCAACAGCCCAGAAGCGAGGGAAAGCGGGATTGAGATTATAACGATTAGTGATGCTCTAAAGCCCAGAGGCATAAGCGTAAAAATTACTAAGAAAAGAGCGATAGAGAAATCACGCGTTAATTCATTTAAGCGAAACCGAATATCTTTGGATTGATCGAACTGCAGAACAAGTTGCATGTCAGGTGGTAAACCTTCTCGAAAGCCATCCAATTGTTCAAATAATATGTCACGCAATTTGGTGACATCTACACCATCTTTTTGCGTTGCAGAAATAAACAAAGCGCGCTGACCATTATGTGTTGTTTCTACGCGTTGTTCTTCTGTGGACCATGCAACTTCAGCGACATCATCAATTGTAAGAACAGAACCATCGGCTGAGCGTACTGGAAGAGACCTAATAACGTCTAGATTCTCATAGGCACCACCAGCATCTATATTAAATCTTCTATCACCGCTCTGCACTGCTCCGCCAGGTATTTCCGCTGCACCTTGGCGTAAGGTATCAGCAACTTGTGTCATTGGAATGCGCAGTTCAGACAATTTACCGGCATTAACAACCACGCTCACCTCATTTTGCGGCAAACCATTAATATTCACTGCCCTAACGCCTAAGTTACGGTTCAATATATCTGATAGATCTTCAGCATATTTTTCCATCCGTAACCAGCTTGCGCTCTCGCTAACCAATGCAAGCTGCAAGATAGCCGATTCCGTTGTACGCGCACGCCTAAATTCTAGCTCTACAAGCCCTTCGGGCAACTGATCTCTGATGGAGGAGATTTCTCTAACCGCATCGTTAAAATATTGATCGGCATCGCCTTCCCAATCAAATTCAGCATTAATGATAGAGCTACCATCGCTATTGGTGGATTGCACTCTATTGACATCATCCAGACCTTGCAAAATATCTTCAATCGGTTTGGCAACCGTTTCTTCCATCTCCAATGCATCGGCCCCTGGCTGTAATGCTATCACAAATACTACTGGAATAGGGAAGTGAGGATCCACGGCGCGTGAAATTGATAGGAATGCATTGATACCCAGAGCCGTTAATAACGTAAATAGCACCAAGGTAAGTTGCCAACGGCTAATTACAGATGCAGCCAAATTCATTCTGCTACAACTTCACTTTCAGTTGATTTTTCTATTGTCTCTGTTTTACCACGCCTAACAATTTCAACCTTAGAGCCATCTACTAATTTTTCATGGCCTCGAAGTACGACTTTTTCTCCTAATGATAAACCATCTAAGATATTTATAACTTTATCATCGAGACCACCTAAAATAACATTACGAATGGAGACCCGTTTTTCCTTATCGTCATAAACATATACAATGCCTTCAGAACCCCTAATACCGCTAATAGCAGAGGCTGGTACCGTAATATTCTTATTGTCACTTTCAATTGTGAAGTTCGCTGTGCCAATTTGCCCTGATTTTAACCGACTATCATTGGGCAATTCTACAATAGCAAAAAATGAACCCGTATTTTCATCTGCACGGCCATCAATCTCTGTTACAACGGCGGGAAATTGCGCATCGGGTATCGAAGTAATAGTAACCGCAACAGGCATTCCAATTGATATTTTTGTTGTATCTACAGAAGATAAGGGAACACGTAGCACATAACCTACATCCGCTTGTCCAAATATGATAGCGGGGCTGCCAGCAGATAATATTTGGCCAGGGTCTATATTACGGGTAATTATTATACCATTGCTGGGGGCATATAGCCGTGATGTATCCGAAGAAAATTGAGCTTGTTTTATCCTTGCTTCAGCGGCTTGAAAAGCAGCCTGTGATTGTTCCAATCTGGCTTTAGTGACCCAGCCTTGCTCAAACAAAGTGGCTATCCGGTCATATTCAGATTTTGAACGATCTAATTCTGCCCGTGCTACATTTATGTCCGCATCGACAGTCGTAGTATCAAGAGACGCGATAAGGGCACCGCGTTTTACCCTATCGCCTTCGTTAAACCTTACATTAGAAACCTTACCCGATGTCGTAAACCCTAGAGCGGTTTCTCTACGGAATCGAATTGTGCCTACTGATGATATAGATGCAAATTTATTGCTATTAGAAGATACCGCTATCTCAACAGGATAGGTCGTTTCTTGTGGGACTTGTTCTTCTTTACTCTGCTCATCACTACAAGCTGTCGTTAAGAACATAGCTGCAGCACTAATGATAACAAATTTCTGATTAGACATGACTTAACCTTTAAAGCTCATGTACCCTAATGCCATGCTAAATTATATTAGGCAATCAGAAGCTTATGAATGATATCGAAAAGCAGATGTTCTTTCATATAAAAAAGGCGGCCATGATGACCGCCTTCTCTATAATCGTAAATCTAGGCTTTAGTTACCAGAACCAGGTCCATAAGTAACTTCAACACGGCGATTTTGTGGTTCACGAACACCATCAGCAGTATTTACTAATGGAGCTGTTTCACCAAATGCTTCTGTTGCGATTGCACCAGCACTGATACCTTTTGATTCAAGGTAGCTGCGAACGACTGTATTACGACGCTCTGATAAAGCAACATTATATGCATTTGAACCAGATTTATCAGCATGACCAGCCAACATCACACGGGCATTACCACAATTAGCATATTGGCTATAGGCATTATCCAATGTTGATGCACCATCTGCACGTAGGTCTGATTTATCATGATCGAAGAACACGATATATGGACCAGAGTTACACGGCACCGCGGGGGGTGGCGGTGGCGGTGGTGGCGGTGGAGGTGCTGCCACAGGAGGAGGAGGAGGTGGTGGTGGAGGCGGCGGTGGTGGTGCTTCACCGCCAAAGTTATAAATGATGCTTCCCAACAATGAATGAGAAGAAAAATCTGTTTGTAGATCACGGCCTAAGCTATCAACCAAATCAAGGTTAGTCACTCGGAAATAGCGATATTTCAAACCAACATCAAATTTGCTAGATAGTTTATGACGGATACCACCGATCACTTGATATGCAAAAGCAGTATCACTATCGTCGATGAATGCAGATTCGATCAAAGCATTTGCTTCAACGCGAGCGATACCAACACCGCCGCCAATAAAGCCTTGCAAGCCATCATCATCACCAAAATCAAATAGACCATTAAGCATAAAGCTTAAAGCATTTGAATCACCCGCAGCATCAAAATTTCCAGATACCAATGTGCCAGGACTTGTGAGTGAAGGTGCAGGCACACCTCCCGTCAGTGATGAAGCTTCAGATATGTCAGCTTCACGAAAGCTAACCTCTGTCTCAAGACGAAATACGCCGAAATCATAACCAACTAATCCGCCGATATCATAGCCTGTATCAGTGTCTAGTCCTAGATTAGTACCTGCTTCAGTTTCAAGCTCTTGCTCTTCAATTATAGTGATACCGCCTTCGACGCCTACATACCACTCACCATCACGAGCATTAGCTGGTGCAGTTAAAGCGGTAGATGCAAGGGCCAAACCAATGGCTAACTTACGCATGTATATTCCCCTTTTATTTATATTAACTTAAAAATTCGGTGATAGACCAATACCGCTAAGTTACATTGCTTGCAAGAGCCGTTTCCATCAAACTGTTGCCAAAATGTCTCCATTAGTAGAAATATTGAACTAAAAACTAATGAATTTCAAACTAATCGAGCCACAATTCTACAATTTAACAGAATCAAAACCATATCAACGACGACTCCAACCAAATAAATGCAACGCATCCCATATTGCTTCAATAGACTCGCGAGCTTGCAAATCTATAATGTCGCCATTTTGTGGAACAAGCATTGGTAATGCACTGATCCACTGCCCATCGCCGTATGTCATGCGGCAGTTTATAGCTTCATTATATAATTGCATTTGCTCTATGGGATATAGATAGCGCCAGCCATTTTCCGACCAAATTGCAATTTGATTGGCTTTTCCTGACCACAGACCCACTGGCCCAGTGCCTATCAACCACATGTCATTATCAGCATCAGGCGATAAAGAAGTAGGATCATTTATCACATCTCTTACAGATATATTGAGATAATTATCTATCAGTGTAAGCGCTTCATTATGCGTATATTCTTTTTGTGCTTGCCCGACAGCCAATAGTGGCAATTTATGCCGCATCGTTTCCATATTCATAACATATCCTATAATTATCTAAGTTTTATAATATCTCATAATCCATTATGAGCGGTTCAGACTTTGCATATGTACCAATTTGCGTGATCATAATCTGAAGGTTTCGAACCCCATTGTTGCGCCACATACTCAGATCTGCATCTGACACAGTAGTTTGACTTTGACTCACCATCATATTATTCAAAATCTGTTCTGAATGACCTGCTGTCATATCAATAATCGTCACATCATAGCGTTCAAAATTCTCACCTAACTGGACATCGACACCATCATTCCATTGCGATGATCCGCGCCCTCGCCTAATCCAGCGAATCGCCATATCTTCATTGGGCGTAATATTCACATATCCATGCACGGGAGATAGTGGACGCATAGAACGCCCAATATCCTCTAGTGTTTCAACTTGCGGAACGTCATCATCCAAGCCAATAGCTTCTATATTGATGCTTTGTCCTAGCGTGAAATCATCATGCTCAATAAATTGCAACTGCTTATCATCAAGCAAAACAAAGCGTTCATCCGCCGTATGATTATCAATATATTCTTCTGTACCACCCAAACCGCGAGCTAGCCCTCGCAATTCATAGCTGCCATCATCCAATATATGAGCGGACCTAAATTGGATAATCTCTTCACCAATCATTGCAAAATTATCATTGCTAGAATTACCAACATCACCCAATTGCAGCATCATATTCGAGTTGTCTAAGATGACAATCGGTCGATTACGCTCATCAACTATTGCTGCAGACGCGCGCTGCAATGGAACAGTCACACGCCCCATAGTCGCTGCAACTGAAACTGTAGAAATAGGTGTTATAATATTCTCATTGCGCTGAAACAAATTGGCTCTGCGCCACCCCGCTTCGCTCCCACCCGCCGCAACCGCTATATTGGGTCGATCCAGCCCACGAAGACCAAATGCTGGCAAATCCAATATATTGAATATCGTCTGACCCGATCGCAAATCAGGAGGAAGAAGTGCACGGCCCGAGGCAGCCACTTCAGGCATAGTGGTCATATCAGCAACTTTATTCAACATCAGGCCAATAACACCAAGGTCTTCTTCAACCTCAATAATTTTCCAACGATGCATATTATTACAGCGAACTATATCTCCGATAATATAATTTTTGCCATCACGCGCTAATGTCATAGAAGCCATATTGCGCGCAAAAATCTGTTGCCTTTGGTTCAGCGCTACAATCGATTGCGCATCATTAACATTAAGGGCTGCGGGAAAATCTATGGTGCGGTTTACTCTACCTGGGCCGGGCCTACGACTACTTTGTAAACCCGCTTGATACTCACGGGATGGATCATAATAGCGCAACGATAATTCCTTGGGGATTTCACTTATTGACGCTGTAAAACTCTGTGTCTCATCCAATCTATTTTGATTTTGCTGTATCACCTCGGGGGATATTATATCCGATACTCCTTGCATCACGCTATGATCGATTAATTGTAAATCACCATCATTTGCACGTATCGACATGGGCAGTGGCGATAGCAAATCATCAAGCGCTTCTCGGCTCACACCAGCCGAAGATGCATAACCCGAAAGTGTAATATTGCTATCACCCGATTGGGTAACCAAGTCCTGCGTTACGCTATTGGCAATATCGATAATGGTGATGCGCCCTGAACCATCTATAACCTCAAAAGTCAGCGACGGTATTCTATTACCAAAATCCGCCAATTGCAGATTTTCAAACACGACATAGCTAATACCTCTATGGGCTGTGGCGGCGTTAATCCCCTCAGCAGATGCAATCAGCGGATCAACCCGCTGATCCTCTTCTCCATTATAAAATCTGAATAAAGTTTCTGTTTTGAAATCACCCGCAATACCACGCAACAAATTACCATCAGCCCAAATCCGCCGCACCGAAGAAATAGGGCGCGATGATAGAGCCACCGCTAAATTCGCCGAATAAGTAAAGGTCGTGGTACTAGGGCGACCTTTACCGCCGCCCTCGCGGTTGCTCATTTCCTGTAAATCACTGGCCCATATAACAGACCCTGCCACGCGCATGGTTCCAAAAATTTGTGGAATGGGCGTGCCGTAACTAGAAGTTTGCACCGATACCTCGGCAAGGCGCGGGCCAACACGATCAGGCCCATTACCAATAATCGCTTGATCCACTTGTGAGCCGATTAAGCTGCCAATAGCGCCGCCAATCGGACCGCCCAATATTGTACCAACGGTTCCCAAAACCAATGTCGCCATATTAACTTCCTTTATAACGCCAAGCCGCGATTGCATCAAATGGCAGATCATTTGTTTCCACTATGCGCCTCAAAGCGCTATGAGCATGAACATAATGCTGACTATGTTTGATTAGAAAATGTAGCTGCTGACAGGATGGCGCGATCAAAATGATGTCACCCGATTGAAACACGCAATTGCTATCAATCTGTGAAAAATCTGTATTCGCAAAAAAATCCTGCGGCGCAGCGATATTATCAAACCGCAATGTATAATGCCGCGGAATAGTAATGTTATTAATGACAGGCTTAATCGCATAGGCCGTCAAACCGACGCAATCTAAACCCGTTTCAAGAGACCGTCCATGCAAACGAAACCGCACACCCACAGCTTGTTGAGCGCGCAGCCCAATCATCTCACGGATAGTTTGCACATCCGCCTTACCCTCAAAGTGCATAATATCTTAATTCAGCCCAGGATAGCGGGTCAGCAAATCATTGCCTGGCAAATAGGGCTCGCCGCGAAAATTCACACTATTTTGGAATCTATTGCTGCACGTGCTAATGCTCTTATTACAGCCCATAATCGCTTCTACGCGATAGCCCAATATCTCATCCTGCGAGATAGTTGCAATGATGGGCGGTATCTCTACCAAGGTTAAAGAAACAGTGTCGCTATCCAATATATAGGTTGATAGCCCCGTTGCAGGCCCCGTGAGCCAGCGCAATTCACCAAAAGCAAAATCGCTTATATCTCCTGCAATAGGGCCATCTATCATCAATCGGTTGCCCATAACGCGCTCAACTCTCAAAATATGCGCAAAACGCTGCCGATTAAGTTTGCAATGATGGTCACCAAAACGGGCGCGGCAAGTTGGCGATGTAACAGGGGCCACTTCATGGTCAAGCTGCGCCGTTAATCCTAAAAACTCTGCTGTGAAAGCCCCATTAGATTGCCGAACCTCACCCAATTCACCACGTGCTAGCGTTTGAATATCCGCTGATAGATCATTCCAATCATAGAGGAATATATGCATTTTGGCACCATCCCAACGGCCATTTCCCAAATCATCTTCGCGCAAAGCATCTGCAGTAAATGCACCATCAATGTCTAAACCATCGGATTGCGTCCCTAAGGTTGAAACAATTTTGGTTGGTGCCAAGCCTGGTTGCGCACTCAAATGAACACCACCAACAATTTGGTCGTGATCATGCGAAGTGAAACCCAATGCCACCCCATCACGGCGCATCAAATGCCAACCATAAGCCAGAGTTTTTAAGGATGATGGCGTAACAATTGCATTCATGATGCTTCCTTAACCTCAACCAATGGGATGGATGCTATATCGCTCGCGCCAAAGGTTGTGCCGGCAAGATCCAAATTATCATTGGCAAAACGCACAGGCACATCAAATATATAACCAGCGCTGATTTCTGCCCCTTGCTCTGGTGCCGTTACAAAAATGATAAAACCATCATCAGAAACATGCCAATCATCATAAGGCACGCCATCAATAGCAACCTGTATGCTGTCAATTACGGGTCTAGTAATTCGCCTTTGCTGCATTTCAACATTATCGGCTTCACCATAGTTTTTAATCAGAGCAAAGCGTGTTTGCAGGCCATCGCCTGTGCCAATAATTTGATCAATAGCGCTAATGTCATCACTTCCCGATGAGCTATAATCATAAGGATCACGAAAACGAAAACCAACCGCACTACCGCGCCGCGCCCTAAAAAAATTTAATATAACACCCAAATCTTCATCGGACCTGATCGATGGACCGACATCATAATGCATACGAGCATCGGACCAATTGCTATTGCGAAATTCATGTCCCGACGTGGACGTCACAATATTGGTGGAAAATTCAGGGTTTACCGAAGCCGCCACGCTCAAAGATAAAGGGAAAGCCTCATCGCTAAATATCTGCATATCATCATCCTCTATTCTATCATGAACGCACAGGTTAAAATAGGTGAACCCATCGCGCGATACCTGCGGCAATGCCCAGATAAATACATGTTCTAGACCGCGATCTATCGCACTTTCTGCGGCAAAATTAATATCATACCATTGCGCTTTTTCTTCGGGTAAAAGCACAAAGCCGCTGAAATAATGCTGGTCTTCCATCGGATAAGATAATCGCTGCGTCATCAAATCGGTGGCGCGCAATGTTGCGCCATGATTGCCCGCTATGACCCAATCATAATCCTCTAGCTGCAATATATCGAAAGCAGGAGCGCTCCACCCAACAGGAACATTTGCCCGCAAAGCATCGGGCGCACGCTCATCCAGCACGGTAGGCAAATATACCAAGAGTAATAATTCCGATGGCATATTCACGCTATTGCCATAATCGCGCACTGCATCGGCAACGCTTGCGGTTGATGCCGCCAATAATTCACCAGCACGATCTAGCATCGCCTGCTCATCGGCATTTTTATCGCCGAATATCGTGTCCATCTCTTGCAGCATATCGCCAAAGGCAGCACGCGCACGATCATCATAAAGACAGATGCGGCCATCCAAAAATATCCACCACCAAGGCTCGCCCACCTGAAAGCGCAGCGGCAGGCCGCCCACTACCAATATTTCAGCAAAAGCGCGCGCAACATGACGCAAATATCCTATCGCGCCATCATGTGCGGGCGATACCAATGATGACGGCGGCGTATAATAAGTTAAGGCTGGATTGCCGTCCAAATCGCGCTGTTTCCAATCATTCCAGCAATGCGCATCAAAAATCTCATAGGATAAAGAAAAAATAAGCTCATAATCTGCCGCTTTCGCAAGCTGCACAAAATTTTCATGCCATGCGATACACGCATTATTGAGCGTACCCCCATTGAGGCTAACATAATGTTCATCGCCCAGAGCCTCCAGCCGAAAATAATGACTCATACCCACATAATGGTTGATGGTACCGCGATAACCAAGCGCGTGAATTTGCCGCAAAATACGCGCTGGCGTTAAATTATACGCATCATCATAACCCGTAGCCATTTGCATCTCATGCTCAGGGATCATAATATCACCCGTATCGAGCATCACGCCGCCGCCATCACAGCGAATGGCGCTGATATTGACCTCGCCTTCCTGCGGCGGGTCAATAGTGACATGCTGATTATCAAAACTCTCTGGAATGATAGATATAAACATACGATCAATATCACCTGCGTAAACAGGATCAGCCTCGCTTGGGAGCAAGAAACCACCGCTTAATTCACTAAAATTCAGAGTGATTTGCGCATCTGTCGGCGAACCATTGGCATAATTCCAAAGCCGAACAAACCAACTTCGCGGATTGCCATTTTGGTCGCGTCCTTCGATGGTAAGTGTCGGTCCATTTATGGCATTTAACGCCCTTATCCCATCTGATTGCCATCTGAAGGACAGAGTCAAACGCCGATAATCACGGTTCGTCTCATAAGCCAGCAAAGGATGGTCCCAACGATCCTCGCTCTCCCAAATCAAGCCTGCCAGCGCATCTTGATGGTAAAATACCGCTTTCACTTGCATGGATTCTGGTCCTGTACTGACCACCGAAGCCATCATTGGACGGGCAAAATCCACACTCCAAAAGCGCGGGTCAAAACGCTGAACAGGATTGCTCTCTTGTCCCTCTCGCCTATCTGCTAACCAATAGGGCATTATCGATCTGCCCTCGCCAAGGCCCCTCTTACCGCGCGCGCCATATGCCGCGATGATCGGTTCAATGCCTCTGGCGCACTGCCGCGTCCATTATCAGACACGTTAATCGTCATATTGATGGATGGTGCAGCGCCGCTGCGCCCAGCATCAATGGCACCGCTGGTGGTGGGAACAAATATTTCTGGTCCATTCTCCCCTACCAAATAAGGCCGCCCCGATGAAACAGGCCCGCCCGTTGATCGCCCTGGAAGCCCCAATGCGGAAGCAGCAACATTACTCAAACCGCCAATTAACCCGCCTGACGAGCCGCCAAATATGCTATCTAACCCCGTGCGCAGTGATGCAGATGCAATATCCGAGAGAACCGATAAGGCGACGCTGCGCAGATCCTCAAAACCCAGACTGCCACGCCGCAATGCGCCCAATAAACCGCGCTCTAATCCTGCCCCCGCCCGTTCTAGGCTGTTGGCAAAACCGCCATCCAATTGTGAACGGACATTGCCCAATTCCCGTGCAAACTCCTGCGTATCAGCCCTTACCCTAATGGTTAGGCTCTCAATTTCTTCATCCATTATCATTTCCTTTGAAATGTCATAATATTCATTATTTAGCTTGCTCGTTTTGGATCAATATATCCAACGCATGTCGGTCAATAGGCACAGCATCATGATGCGTATGAACATCTATTATTGCTCTAATTTCTGCGGGAGTGGCTCGCCAAAAATCATCGATGCGCCAACCCAATAGAGTGATTATCTGCGCACCTAACCGTTTCGAACTCTCTCTAAAATCAGCAGGTTGCGATATATTGGTAGTATCAGAATGTTTTTGAGCAATCATCTCATCCACATCATTGTCCTTGCAAAATTTGCCGTAAGATAATTTTTAGCGCAGGCATCATACCAACCATGCCAATATGCATCATATCATCTGCAAAAGTATCACGCGGCACATCCATAGTTTCGCAATGCCAAAATAAGGCTATTACCTCACACAATTTGGCTTTGCCAGCGGCTGCGCGATCAACAAAATCAAATAATGATCCAATCTCATCTTCTGCCGCTGCCAATGCACCAAATGTAGGGCGCAAAATATAGCATGTATCATCCGCTTTTATCTGTACTTCACCACGTATGCTGTTGGCTGCTTTGGCACTATTTCCTGCTTTCCCATTGTTAGCTACTTTTACATTCATAAATTAACCACTGGACCAGAGCTTTCCAAATTAAAGGTAAAACTGCGCTCGCCATTATAATCCCCAGCATAGTCGAGCCTGCTGATG
Organism: uncultured Sphingorhabdus sp.; assembly: GCA_947501885.1. Classification (GTDB taxonomy): domain Bacteria; phylum Pseudomonadota; class Alphaproteobacteria; order Sphingomonadales; family Sphingomonadaceae; genus Sphingorhabdus_B. Next base: position 1,228,911 of record CANMXN010000001.1, read on the forward strand.
AGGAATTTACCGCGCATCCGTTCACCGCTCTCAAAGCTTAATTCATAATCATCAATCTCACCTACCAAGGCATGATTGCGAACGCGCAGTTCAGCATCTGATCCCGTAAAAATACCCGCCGCCGAAACCGAAACCGAGCGCACCCCAGCATTGGAGAGCAATTCACGCCATCCTCCGCTATCTTTGGTTGTGATATTCACAGCCTCACCATTGATCGACATTTGGGTGGTGCGAAGCCCAGCGATCACAGTATAATCAATCGGGTCTGCTCCATTGCCAATTTTTAGCAAAAATGCACTTCCTCTTTCTGCGCTCATGATATTTCCTTTCCATAGAGATGTGGATGATGAAGCCAAAATGCATCAGCATCGCCGCATCAAATATTTAATATTTGGTTCGATAATTAGGGTTGCGGTTTCACCTGCAAACGAAAGCGGTAATTGATGACTATCGTCCAGCGACCATCTGCATCATGCCCGCTTCTGCTGCGCAAATATTGACTGTTGATAATATGATGATGCGGCAATTCTCTTGGCAATTTCGTCATCACACTTTCAATTAATGATAGCAGCATTACCGAAGGCGCTTCTTCTTGCGCAGCGCTGTATAGGGCAATGCTGATACGCACCTCACGTCCTGTGAAACTTTTGCTGCTCCAATCAACGCTCACACTATTTAATAGCTCAATATAAGGCGGCGTTGCTTGCGAGGGTCTTTCATCAAAAACACCGTTTATATGGCTCATAATTTCTGCATCATGGCTTAATATTTCTAATATCGCCTGCCGTAATTCCCATTCTGCGGTCATGGTATAAACCTCCCGGTTAAAAACTGCGGAAAGCGAAGACGATCATTCTGCATCATACGCGCAAAAGTCCTTGGTGCGCGCAAGGTAACACCGCCATCCATATCTAATTCCAACGCGCCATCAGGGACGGCTACTTGCAGATTTTCAGCAATCTCTGATTGCGCCACTTGCACGCGGCGCAGGCCCAACATTTGTGCTTTTTGCACTAGATTATCTTCTAAATTACGGTCCATCATATCAGCCTTATACGGCGATAGGGCTGCCATAGTGCCGCAATGGCCGCAGGAGGCTGCGTGCTTTCGTCTAAATTGCGATTGCTGTATATATGCGCAGCTAATCTAATAATCCCGTTGCGAATGGGTTCGGCAAGGTCTGACCAATTCTCACTTAGTCCCGCTTGATAAGCAATACGCACACGGCCCGATAAATTATAGCCGCGAAACTTTCCAATGCCTGCCCCCGAAATATCAATGGCATAGCTATCAATAGGTAATGCTATCTCTTCACCAGCAACAGATAAAGCCATAATCGTATCGATAGCAATTACGGGCGATTTACATAATTTTTGCCAGCATTTATTGGCTATAATATCTTCGCTATAATGCGTTAAAAGTGCTGGCGTGCCGATAAAATTCTCACAAATTTCAAGCGATGCGCGCAACAATGATAATAAAGTCGCATCTTCATTAGAAAGTGAAATACGCAGATAATCTTTAAGAGCATTAAGCGCGCTAGCAGGCACGATGGGAGGCGTGGATTTGAGCATCACCGTTTCTCCACACGAAAGCTAATAGAACGTTGATCACTCTCGCCGCTTTCCAAAATGATATGGTTGCTGACATCATAAGTTTTTCCAATGACACCGCCTTCGATTGACGCAGTGGATTGACGGCCATTATGACTGGATTCGACAATGGATAATCCTGCGTCATGCTCTGGAGTAACGCTCCATGTGGATGCTTGAATGATATTATGGCCCAAATGGCCAGCGCCCCAATCGATCATATAATCGATACGCGCAGATGGGTCTTTCACAAAGACACGCATGTCTTGCTCCCTTTCGTTAAATTGTTGATATATTTTACCCGCGTTACGGTTTTATACGGCTTACATCGGGCTTAACGGGATAATGGTTTTGACGTTTCAGAACCTTTTGGGTCGGAATATTCCTATTAATCGTTTTATGTTCACTGCCGCTTATCGGTTGCGATGCGATTGCCTCACCAAACATCATTATGCCTTACTTAACATATTGAGTTTTTCTGTGATGCGGTGCAGTTCACGCCGTTGATAAGCCGCTTCCATCGCGAAGCATTCATCATAACGCAAACCCCATTTCCGCCCTGCTTTTCGGATTAATAAAGGGGCGACATCATTACCAGCTTGGTCAACACCGTCCTGATATTCATCATCCCATTCATCATAACAGCATAAACCAATTTCAAAGGCATCAATATTATGTTTTTGAAATATTTGATGCACATGCTGCGCAATCAATCCCAAATGCCATCTTTTGCCGCCTTTGCGAAATTTATATCGGGACCATTTAACATCTGCCCAAGCATCCAACCATTCATCAGATATGGCACCAATATTTTTTTTATGCTTCCTATCCGATGTATTTATTGCTCCAGAGCCACTGTAAATAACAGAAAATCTCGCATTGGATTTGCCCAATGCTATTTGATTATCACTTCCTGGGGTAACCGTTGCATTATCGATGGATATGACCCTAGTCGGAATAGTATTGCTGCCCACTGTTAATGACTGATCCGCACAGATATGAACCTGCCCACCAACCATCAATATCCCAGAACGGTTCGGTGAGGTTGCTCTATATTTATGACTGGAAAAATAAAAACCATTATCAAAAATATAGGATCCCGTAGTAGAAGTTACAGAACCGATATAACAGTCCGAACCTGCATAACCCGCAGAAAAGTGAGCTTGCTTGAAATGATTAGACCGCTCCACATGCAACAGAGTATCGGGCGATGACTTGCTAATACCGACATGATTTCCGCTGCTATATATATTTTCTAAACCCGCAATATCACCAATATTATGGCTATGATCTCTATCTGCATAATCGCCAGCATCTTGCTTGGCCAAAAGCTGATCATTCAAGCCATCAATATCGGTATAAGCATGAACATGCGTATTTGGGGCATAATCACCTACATCCTGCTTTCCACTCAAAGCCACTGATAAACCAGTAATTTCATCCATATTATGGTCATGCGATGTTAAGGCATAATCACCAACATCTTGTTTATTATCAAGCGCCGCACCGATACCATTAATATCCGTCACATCATGGCTATGTACAGACACATCATCACCATCTTGCTCTGCAAACCATTGCGCCGATATGGTAAGATTGATGATCTTAAGACCGTCAGAAAAATCAGTCAGATCATTATTATTCGAACTCGTGATTGCATCGCGTATAAGGCGGTTATCTTCATCAATATAACCTCTGCCAACTTCCCATTCGCGGGGGGTATTTATGTTTGAAATCGCGTAGTAAAAATATCGGTTTTGAGGAACCGCTTCTGCAAAACTGCGATAACCAGGCGATGCACCTTCTAAAATAAAAGGCTCAGCGCCATTACTATAAGATGTTTCACGCACCAAGTCGGCAAAAAAAATATCAGTCATATCTGTCTCTTATCATGGTTAGCCCGCACCAGCAGGGGGATAACTGGTACGGGCTTATTTGCGCCAACTCTCAGGAGTTCAATCAAAGTCAGCGCAAATATAGGGATGGAATTAGTTTGCTGAGAATTTTAGCAATTTAATCGCCTCGCTGTTCATCACCTGTCCGCCAATGCGCTTGGTCGCATAAAAATGCACAAAGGGCTTATTGGTGAATGGGTCGCGCAATATTTGCGTAGCTTTGCGTTCGGCAATCAAATAGCCTGCTCTAAAATTACCAAAAGCAATAGAGAGGCTATCCGCGCTCACATCAGGCATATCTTGCGCTTCGACCACAGGATAACCCAGCAATGTATCAGGCTGACCAGAGGCCAAAGAGGGTTGCCACAAAAATGCGCCATCGCTGGTTTTAAATTTGCGGATATGCGCCAATGTGCTGCTATTCATAACAAAGGCTGCGCCCTGACGATAAGATGATTTCAGCGAATGCACCAAGTCAATGATTTGATCTTCTGGATTATCGCTACCAAAATCACCATCGCTACCGCTGGCGATATATTGCAGCGTGCCAAAATTACGATCAGCATCTTCTGCATCGCTAATGGCGCTATTCAAAAAGCCTTTGGGTTGATTGACGCCGCTACCCATTACAAAGGCGCTGCCTTCGGCGCGGGCAAATTCCCGAGCAATCTCATCAGCAAGCCAGCTTTGCACATCAAAGGCCGCGTCATCAAGCATCGCCTGCGATGCCGCAGGATTGGCATATAGCTCGCCCGTTGGCGGTGCGATTTCGTTAAAGTTCGGTGTATCGGTTTCTGGTCGGCTTTGCACTTCGCTCACCCAACCAGAAGGCGTGCCGCCATCAGTTACCAATTTACGGTATCCAGCAGTTCCCGTTTGCACCACAGTGGCGATCGAACGAATGGGTGAAATATCATTCAATGTTTTGCCAATCATCGCATCAATTTGCTGTGGTACGGCAAAACCGCCATCCGATGCACTTGCGCCCGAAAAGCTTTTCATCTCATTCTCTTGGCCTCGGCGTAAATAACCATCCACAAAAGCACGGACATTGGCATCATTTTTCAGACCTTTTTCACCGCTCTCTAGCACAGGACGCGCCGCTGCACTTGAAACTTGCGCCATTTGCCCTTTTAGGATTTTTACATCAGCCTTGGTAGCATCTACATCGCTACGCAGAGCTTTTATTTCGGTTTTTTGAGTTTCTTGCTCATCAGCTATTACTGCCATATCTTCTGCAGCAATCACCGCATCAAATGATGCTTCCATAGCATCTGCTTTCACTTCTAATCCTGTATCTTGGGAAATATCCATTATCATTATACCTTTCATTTACGTCTTAAGTTAAGGAGCTACTTCTCCTATATTTGAGGATGATTTGGCGACTTTCATTGCACCATATGCACCCTCGCCAGCGGCTGCATAGGAAATGTAACCAAACTGATTTCTGCGACATCAAGCGCCAATAATTCGCGTGGTTTTGAACCAATAGAATCCTGCACGCGATATCCAAAAGAAAGCCCCCGAACCATGCCATTACGCAACAATTTTGCTGCATCATGATCGGGAGAATGCAGCGCCGCAATAATCCGCAAACCCCGTTTATCGACTTGCATATATTCAATATCGCCAATTTTTTGATCGGGGTCATGCTGCCACAAAAGGGGAATATTGATATTCAGATTATCAAAGGCGCTACGGCGAATAATATCGCCGCCTTTATCGATGCGATCAAAAACTGCTGCATAGCCCGCTAATCTAACACTCATGACAGGCTCGCCCCAAAGCCCAAGCGTACCGCGATTCCAAGCAGCAATAGCGCTAAAAGCGCTCTTACACTCCATGTTATAACGGCCTTCATAGCGCTTGATTTGGCATCGCGCCATGCTTGTAATAATTCGCGCAGCTCAGCCAAATCTTCTTTGGCATTTTCCTCTGACAAACCCAATTTTTTGAGAACGCGTTCCGCCCCTATGTCGCTTGATTCTTCGACAATGGCGCGCAGTGTCACCATATCACCTTGCTCTTTTTGCGCCTGCGCCAATAAACGCGCAAGCATTTCATTATTGTTCACTATTTGTTCCTAAATTATCTAAACCAAGAAATTCTCTTTTTTCAGCATCACTCAAAAAATCAGCCGCCGATACTTGCGCCCATAAACGTTCGCGGTCCTCTGAAAGCGCAGTAATTTTATCCATATCAATCGATAGCGAAACCGCATCCAACCAAGGGACTTCACCAGATGATAGTCCGCGCTCCAACGCCGATAATATTTTGTCAATTAGGGGCAGTAAGGTCAGCCGCCATAGCGCCCGATTGGCCTCACGGTAATTGGCATAGCTATTATCACCCGCAATACCCAGCAGCATCGGCGGGACCCCAAATGCCAGAGCAATGTCGCGCGCAGCGGCTGCTTTTAACGCCACAAAATCCATATCCGCTGGGGACATGCTCATCGCCTGCCATGTTAAGCCGCCCTCTAATAACATGGGCCGTCCCGCGTTACCGCTGCCGCTAAAGCTTGCTTCCATCTCTTCGCGCAAACGATCAAATTGCTGCGCGGTTAAGGGCACGGCATTATCGCCGCCATCATAAACCAACGCCCCCGACGGCCGCGCCGCATTATCGAGCACACTGCGGTTCCAGCGCGTTGCTGCATTATGGACGCGGATAGATTGCATCGCCGCATGCAAGCAGCCCAATCCATAATGATCATCGCTCGGATGGAAACCTTTAATATGGATAATCTGCTGTCTGCCCAGCGCATCATAGGCATCGATAGTCTCATATTGGTCGCCCACACGATATTGATAGCTTTGTGGCCAGCCGCGTTGGTCTGGCACAATAGTTATGCGCTCGGGACGCAAGGCATATAATTCGGCTGCATCACCCATGTCATTGGTCAATATATGAATGAAAGCATTACCATGGAGCAGCAAATTGGCGGCTATTGTCTCTAGCAAGTCCTGACCCGAACTATTATTATAAACCAAATCGGTTATTTTACTATTTTTTTCTGAACTAAAAATAATAGATGCACTGCCGACCGATTCCGTCAATATACGCACAGAGCGCTGCACAATGGCATTATTTTCATAACCTTCTTTGACGGCTGCGTCATAGGATATATGCTCATCTCCATTATATAAAGCATCACCATATGCATTAAAAAACCGCCCTAACGGCGGCCGATGTTGCGATTTTTGAGATTCACTCACTTGCCCTTTAAAGGCCAGCGTCAATCGATCCAATATGCTCATAATTTCATCCTATTGATCATTCTTTTTACAGTTCATCTTCTTATTTTGGGCATCATTTGCTGGGTTAATAATAAAGCCGTTAAAGCCCATACCAGAGCATCTGCACGATCGGGCGAGCGCCCTGGCCCTATATATTCGCCGCCCACCATCAAAGCACATAATTGATCTTCCAACTTGGGAAATATGCCCGCGTGGCAAACCCGTCCTGCCTCATAAAGCGCAGCCACAGGTTCTGCTCGCGCAACCTTGCCACGCGATGCATGTACCAGCGCAATGGAAGCATCCACATTAGCGGCTTGCAAGACGCTTTTGACCATTGCACCGCCTTGATTGGCCTCGGCAATAATTTTATCGGCTGACCATATTGAGACCGCATCCGCTACCTTTTGCGCCCATGCTTCTGGCGATGCTTTTTCAATGCTATGATCCCCCAATATATAGGCTTTACCATCCGCATGCAGGCCAGCAGCAATGATACCGCATGCATCACCATGTGTGCTAATTGGCGGATCTACAGCCACAATAATACGCACAAAAGCATCGGTTGAAACCGTTTCACAGCGCAGCTTTTCAATCATACTTCTGGACCATAGGGCACCTTCGATATCTTCTATCAGCTCTCCGTCCAATTCCTGCCTACCTAGCGCTGTTCCGCCATAATATTGCTCAACCGATGTAATAAATTGCGTCGGCAAATTGCTCATATTATCATGCGTACTCCCCTTGGTAATTGTCACATCTTGTTCTGTCATAATCTGCTTGAGCAATGGCACAGGGCGCGGCGTTGTTGTCACCAAACATTGCGGATGCTCACCCAGCCGCATGCCCATCCACAAATTATCCCAAATATCACCGCTTTGCGGTCCACCGCTTGGCATTCGCCATTTGGCCAATTCATCGCACCAAGCATGGCTATGCTGCGGCCCACGCAAGGCTTCTGCTTCTCCTGCCGAATAGCAAAAAACCTCGGCACCATTTGCATAAGTTAACCGCCGCAAGGATGATTCATAAAGCGGCTTTTGATCATCAGGGCCAATGGACAATAACCCACTTTCGCCCGTCACCATGATGCTGCGTGTCTCATGATGATTAGCCCCAATCAGCGCGATACGCGCATCGGGATCATTTTGTGCAATCGAACGAACCCATTCCGCACCAGCCCGGGTTTTGCCAAAACCGCGCCCTGCCATAATTAACCAAATACGCCAATTATCATCTCCAGCATGAGAGGGCGGCGCCAATTGTTCGGGCCGCGCATTCCACGTCCAATTATAGAGGATTTCGCGCTGCCCCTCTGCGCCTAATTCCGCTAATATTTTGGCAATTTCATCTGTCGGTAATAAGGCTATTTTTTCAATTTCAGACAGGCTCATTGCGGCTTGCTATGAACTGCTTTCTCTAGCACCTTATCCGAAGATTTCATCTCCTGCGGTGGGTTTAAACGCCGCTTAATATCTGCTAATCTTTGCATTAACAATCGATGCGTTTCGTCGCTATTGGTCATATCTACCTTCTTACCTGTTTTATGTTCTGCAACATTGGCCATATGGATCGATAAGAGCCGCATCGCCATTGTATCGTTTAAATCTTTAAAAACACCGACTTGTTTGCCGCCGTAAATAATGGGCTTTTCCGTTCCAAAGCGCGCACGGCGCAGCATTTCGAGCATCAGCTCGTCATAGGCTATTTCAATAGCTTCAGCCCATTTCTCTCTAAAATCATCATCTATTTTACGGTGCTTATAAACCGTATCAACGCTCACCCCTGTGGCATCTGCACTTTGCTGCACATTACAGCTTTTTGCTAACTTGCTTAAAAAACTAAGCTTTTTTGATGCTGTAAAAGTAACACGGTTCTTGCGTTTTTTATTCTTTTTTTGCGCGATATTTTTGGCTGCATTGTGATTGTCGTTCATTGGCGTAGTAACGGATGTTTTTTTGGGCATTACGCAGGCCTCTTGCTTAAGCCCCCTAAAATTAATGTTCGATTATCATATGGGTTTGGAAATGAAGCAGTAAAAAATGCCTCTCGGCGAATCGCTTTATCTCGACTATGACCATATTTGCCATAACGGCGTTACGATGTCAAATTAAAAAACCTATTTGGTTAAAATAATATTTAATCAATACTCTTACAGTAACCACCAATTAAGAGCTTTATATCCCTAATCTCGCCAATAAAACAGCAAAATATAGTTTCATATCTTGCCATATTTGCCTGATACGCTAAGCCTATCAACCATATGAGGGGATATACGCCCGTATAGGTATAAAGAGTGAGGGAAATAAAGTGAGCACAGCAGATACAAAGCTAATCGATCAAGTCACCAATATATCCGACTTTATCTGGGGCGGTACATGGCATGGCGATCCTGTTATTCAAATTTTTGGTCAGCCTATCGCACCAATGGTGATCATTTTATTGGGTGCAGGCCTTTATTTTATGATCGGTTTAAAAGGCTATCCGCTGCGAGAGCTCTTTCCATCTTTAAAGGGCTTATTCAAAAAAAGCTCTGATAAAGGCGCGGGTGAAATATCACCATTTGCTGCTTTATCCACTGCGCTATCTGGGCAAGTCGGTACGGGTAATCTCGCAGGCGTTGCCACCGCCATCACACTTGGGGGACCAGGCGCTATATTTTGGATGTGGATTACCGCATTGTTCGGCATGGCGCTTGCCTTTGCCGAAGGCGCATTATCCATCCGTTTTAGAGAAAAAACCGCCGATGGCCATTATCGCGGTGGTCCCATGACCTATATTAGTATCGGTCTTGGTTCCAAATGGGTATGGCTGGCGGTGCTATTTTGCTTGGGTACATTATTTTCATCTCTGGTTACGGGTAATGGTATTCAAGCACAAAGCCTTGGCACATCAGCCAATGAATTATTTGGTGTAGAACCTTGGGTCGGCGGATTAGTAGCGGCAATAGCCGTATTCATCGTCATTGTTGGCGGTGTGAAGTCTATTGGTAAAGTGGCAGAGACCATAGTGCCGTGGATGGCTGGGGCCTATTTGCTGATGGCGTTTATTGCCCTGATGATTAACCTGCCGCAATTGCCAGCAACATTTACCCTGATTTTTTCCGATGCTTTTGGTTATGATGCGGCCACTGGCGGATTTACCGGCGCTATGATTATCATGGCAATTAGAGCAGGCGTCGCGCGCGGGTTATTCTCTAACGAAGCGGGTCAAGGCTCAACACCTATCGCCCACGCCGTTGCCAAAACCAATGATCCCGCAGCACAAGGGCGCTTTGCCATGATGGGTACATTCATCGATACCATTGTCATCTGCACCATGACAGCGCTTGTCATGCTTACCGTTACAGGCGAATTTACTGCTACCGATGCCAATGGTGTCACAAGCGTGGTAAACCATGCTTGGCAATCAGATTTAGAAGGTTTCAAGATGACATCGGGGGCCTATGCTGCCGCTTTTCCTTTTGAGGTTTTGAGTATTCCTATTGGCACTTTAATCGCCTCTATCGCGCTAATATTATTCGTATTTTCAACCCTTTTGACATGGAGCTATTATGGCGAACGCGCCATTACCTATCTCTATGATTTGGTGCCGGGCTCTACATTGGGCGGTGAAAAAATCTTACACATGATATGGCGCTTTTTATGGTGTGCAGTAATCTATATTGCATCCTATCAAGACTTAGATTTGGTCTGGCGTTTGGGCGATATATCCAACGCCGCAATGACCTTCCCTAACCTTATCGCACTACTCGCTCTATCGGGAGTGGTGTTTGCTCTGGCCAAGGGCAACCGTACCGCGGGCACAGACCATGGCCGCGAAACGCCAAAAGAATTAAGCGAGGAAGTCTCTGGTAGCGCTGGACATTAAGCCGCTTAAACTTATTATCAAAGAGGCGTTATAGAGAATATAGCGCCTCTTTTTCGCACCATCATTCTAATCACACCTTCAAATCATTGAGTAGACTAAGACCATGCTGAGAAAAATTTATGATTGGACGCTCGAAAAAGCAGCGCACAAATATTCTGAGCGCTGGCTTGCCGCTATTGCTTTCATGGAGAGCAGCTTTTTTCCTGTCCCCCCCGATGTGATGCTCGCCCCTATGTGTCTGGCTGAGCCAAAGCGCTCTTTTCGCTATGCCGCGCTTTGCACCTTCGCATCGGTAATGGGGGCGATATTGGGTTATATTATTGGATCGTTTTTGTTTGATACCATCGGTATGGCGATATTAGATTTTTATGGCTTGGGTGAAAAATTTGAGAGCTTTTCTGAGCAATTTAACGCCCAAGGTTGGATCATCGTGCTGTTGGCTGGGTTTACACCATTACCGTTCAAAGTGATTACAATTGCAGCAGGCGCAACGGGTATGCCAATCTATATATTGATATTCGCTGCTATCATCGCAAGGTCGGCCCGTTTTTTCTTGGTGGCCCTGTTATTATGGAAATTTGGTCCGCCAATGAAGGAGTGGATTGAAAGGAATTTTGCCCTTGCCACCACTTTGGTCGGTGCAGCATTTATTGGTGGTTTTGTTGCAATACGCTATCTTATATAATGTATTACAAATATAAGAATTGATTATTAACCGTTTTATATCAATAGAATTACAACTAATATAGAGGTTTAATATATCTATATTCTATATCTACGCCATGCAGACAATTATATTCATACATTATTCATGTTAGATTCATAGTATGTAAGATGAGGTAGAAGGAGACAGAGCATGATTAAACTAGGTTCGTTCGTTAGTATATTATCATTAATATATATGAGCAATGCGCAAGCACAGGAAACATCTATTAATGATGATATAATTGATAATGATGTTATTACTGTCATAGGGCCTAATTTAAATGAGACTTTGGCGGTTTTACAAAATTGCATTGATAATAGATGTCAGCCAGATATTGATATTGACGCAACATTAGCCCATGCAGAAAATTTGTTCATCGAAGGTGAATATAAAAGCGCCGAAGACGTTATAAAAGCATCCATAAAAAGGAATAGAAAATTCGCATCACAATATCCTCTCGCTGTTTCAGATTTATACCGCAGTGGCAGTCGTATCATGGAACATCTTGGTCGTATTGATGCTTCTAATTTTAATATTATCAAAGCCAGTGCTACTATTAAAAAAAATCTCTCTAGCGAGAGAGCAATATTAGCAGCAGATCTTGAAATAGCGGGGTCCCGATTAAAGTCTGGTGCATTTGGTGCAGCAAAGAGACGCTATAAAAGAGTCCATAGAAAAGCTACTGAACTGGGGTTTGAGGATTTAGCTGGTGTTGCAAAAATTCGAGAACTTCATCTAAGGGCATCTCGAGCTTTATCATTTGGATCATCAAGTCTGATCAAAAAAGCTCAGCAAGAAATATTTGATTATATTGATGAAGTGAACGATCCTGAAGATAAATACTCTGCAGCTGCGAAACTTATATTCTTAAGATTAGATAGTGTGGTTAATGACACTATAATATCAGAACATGATATAGGTTCATTCGCTAGAATTTTTGCTGACCCTAAAAAACCAATTTTATTATCATCAGATCCTATCTCATCTGATTTGTTAATAGAAAGTGGCAGTCTATCTGTTAACAATCGTAATTTAATTTCGACATTAGCATCAACATATAATCCCAGAGAATTTGAAAATCGTTGGGCTGATATAGGATTTATTGTGAATGAAAATGGACGTGTGGAAAATATTGAAGCATTAAGGATTAAAGGCGATGATAGTTGGATAGAGGCCATTATTACTCATATTAACAGTCGAATATATTCGCCGCGCATTGATCCAGACAATAAGCAACCTATCCAGCAATATGTCATTGAACGTTTCACATATACTCTGGGGTATGATGATAATTCAAAATCTCGAGTAAGAACTCTAGCAGGAAGGCCCATTATTCGGATGCTTGATCTCACTCTTTATGACTAAATACTGTCATAGAATATGAATTTAGCTATCTTCTGATCCATATTTTAGAAACAATAACAGATAAGTAAACTTTACTAGTAATCAACAAGCTGTCAGCAATAGCTCTATTCTAAGATATTTTGAGAGCCCCCATGCGCAAAAAAATAGTCTGTCCATTAAAATATGTAATCGTCATAATTATGATGATGAGCGGTATAAATCCCGTGACATATGCGCAAACCAATGCAAATCAATCCAATGATCAGAAGATCGGCCCACACTACATCCCATAATCTCGATATAGAAATGCCGCGCAGCGGCTAGATCATCAACAGGAAAAGCCAAATGAAAAGGACGTAATTCACTCATAATATATCCTTAGGACCCAATCTCAACGCAGCGCTTAATCTGCTGATTGTCAAAAACCGTATCGCCATTTTTCTTAAGGCCCGCTGCATATTTTAGCACATCAGCACGCGCAAAAACGGTTACATCAGAGCTTCTTCTATATTTGCGCACCTTGTAACGATAGGTAAGGTTTTCAAACAATAGCTGTTCATTACCGAGTCTCTCGTCATTTTGATCGAGCAATAATGACACACGCGCCGCACATTGCAAATAATCATCAGCGCTCAGTTCAGACCCTTCCACAATGATGGCTAGTTTGGAAAGGCATTCATCCATACGCTCATTCAGGCGCACGCTCTGCTTTGCTTCTAATAATGGCAATTGTTCGCGCGCCGATTCTTGCATCGCAATCGCCACCACTTCGCGTGATTGCGATGTTTCCTTAATAATGCGCTCGCCAACATCAGCGGCAAATACGCTTCCTAATTCAGCAAATTCGCCAAAACGATCGAAACCAGCAACACCGCGCTTTTGCTGATCCGCAACTAGGCCTAATATAGCAACACAACCAATATCGCTGATATGTTCATCCGTGAGAGGAGTTGGTTGCAATGCTGGTTCGAGCGCAGATTGAGATGCTTGTTGTTGGACGGGTTGTTGTTGGAGAGGCTGCGCAGTGATTGCGGCCTGTAACAATAATATGGCAAATATTTTCATATTATATTGCTATCATAACTTAGATTGCCTTCCAATTAACAATTTGGTTTATTCATTCGTCCTAATCATTGCATTTTTTTTAAAGACATAGCATGACGCAGATCATGTCAAAAATAATGTCACCCATTAAAAAATATAGCGGCACCGTCGCGCTAATCGTGGGTGGGATTTCTGCAATGGGGTTTGCGCCATTGGGTTTATGGCCAATCAGCCTAGCCTCCTTTGCTATATTAATATATTTGCTGATCCACGCAGAAAGCGCAAAAAATAGCTTTCGATTGGGCTGGTTGTGGGGATTGGGCCATTTCACCATCACCCTGCAATGGTTGGCATTTTCGTTCACTTTTCAAGATACCATGCCCGTTTGGTTAGGTTATTTTGCGGTGCTAGCAGTATCCTTATATTTTGCGATATATCCCGCCATAGCAGCAGCCAGTGTGCGCTGGCTCTGTACAAAACTAGGCCTAGAAACGAGCCGCAATAGTGGCGCGGTGGTTTTCATCATCCTATTTTCGGCTACATGGATATTATCCGAATGGCTGCGCAGTATAGTGTTTACAGGCTCTGGTTGGAATCCGATTAGCGCCTCCATGATTGATACAATATTGGCGGATTTTTTACCTTGGATAGGCAGCTATGGCGTGTCGGGATTGGTGATTGTTGTTGCTGGTATTTTGATGAATACAATCACTATGGCCTATAAAGAAGCAAGCAATAATAATTCCGTAGATCGACTTCCTGCAATTTATAAAAGACTAATGATACCATTTTTGTTGTTATGTTTTTTTGCTGTATTTAATTCATACGGAAAACCATCTTCTATAGTAGACAAAGAATCAGACTTAGACATCACCATCGTTCAGCCCAATATCAGCCAAGCAGATAAATATCGCGCAGGCTATAATCAAATCAATTATCAAAAATTATCCGAATTATCGCTACCCTTAGAGGGGCAAGAAAACAGACCACGCATCATATTATGGCCCGAGGCTGCCATTCCCGATTATCTGGAAGGCGGTTATCCACAGCGCGCTTACTATGACACCATCGGCGGCAGCGCAGAAAATGCACTAGCTACTCTAGGCACACTAATGGGCCCAAATGATATATTGCTAACGGGCGGGACGCGATTAGAATTTGAGAATAATGCCCTGCTGGGCGCACGCAACAGCGTAATGGCGCTAAGGAAAAATGCAGCAAATGACAGTGCAGAATTATTTGCAACTTATGACAAAGCACATCTGCTTCCCTTTGGCGAATATCTACCGCTTCGGAGTATATTAGAGCCGATTGGACTGGCACGGCTTGTCCCGGGGGACATTGATTTTTGGCCTGGCGATGGCCCAGATTCTATTACAATCGCATCCGATCATCCCGAATTTGGCGGTGTTAAAATCGGCATTCAAATTTGTTATGAACTGGTTTTTTCGGGCCGTATCATTGATCGGGATAATCGGCCTGATTTCATATTCTCACCCAGCAATGACGCATGGTTTGGCCCTTGGGGGCCGCACCAGCATGAAGCCCAAGGACGGCTGCGCGCTATCGAAGAAGGCATAACAATATTGCGCGTTACACCGACGGGGGTAAGCTCAGAAATATATAGCAATGGTGAAATATTTGAACGCGTAGAGGCGGGCGTAGCTGGACGGCTTGATCTAACATTACCGCATCCCAATGCCCCAACATTTTTTTCTAAGCATGGCAATTCGATCCCTATAACCCTAGCGCTGTTGATTTTATTTCTCACCAGCATATCCACCATTGCCATTAGACGCGCTCGCCGCTAAAGAAACATATAAACTTTGCTTTATATGTTTTAGCAAAACTATTTAATAATAATTATCAAGGGTTTATCATGCGCTCAGAGTTTCTCTTCACATCTGAATCGGTTTCAGAAGGTCATCCTGATAAAGTTTCTGATCAAATAAGCGACGCTATTGTTGATCTTTTTCTCTCTAAAGACCCCGAAGCGCGCGTAGCCTGTGAAACGCTTACTACTACTGATCGCGTTGTCCTCGCGGGCGAAGTACGCGGCAATGGCATGATCAGTACCGATGGCAAATGGGCCGATGGCGCTTTAGAAGAAATTGAAAAAACAGCACGCCAAGTCGTTAGAGATATTGGTTATGAGCAAGATGGTTTCCATTGGGAAACATTAAGCTTTGAAAACCACCTACACCCGCAGTCTGCGCATATCGCGCAAGGTGTTGATGCTGGCGATGATAAAGAAGAGGGCGCAGGTGACCAAGGCATAATGTTTGGCTATGCCAGCGACGAAACGCCTGATCTTATGCCCGCCACATTGCAATATTCGCATCAGATTTTGCGCCGTATGGCCGATGATCGCCACAGCGGCAAAGCACCATTTTTAGAGCCTGATAGCAAAAGCCAAGTCACTTTGCGCTATGTTAATGGCGTGCCTGTAGAAGCCACAGCGCTTGTTGTCTCTACCCAGCACGCCCCTGGATATTATAAAGACAGCGATAATCCAGCATTATACACCGAATTACGCGATTATGTGATGGGTGTATTTCACGATATTTTACCCGATGGTTTTATTACAGATAATACTGCCATTCACGTTAACCCAACGGGCCGCTTTGAAATTGGTGGCCCCGATGGCGATGCAGGTCTCACTGGCCGTAAGATCATCGTTGATACTTATGGCGGCGCATCACCACATGGCGGCGGCGCATTTTCAGGCAAAGACCCCACCAAAGTAGACCGATCTGCAGCCTATATCACTCGTTATTTGGCCAAGAATATTGTGGCCGCTGGCCTTGCCAAACGCTGCGCTATTCAGCTTTCTTATGCCATTGGCGTTGCCGAGCCTTTGTCCATTCATGTTGATTTACATGGCACGGGAAGCGTTGATGAAGGCAAATTAGAAGAAATTTTGCCGACATTGGTGAAGTTAACCCCCAAAGGCATTAGAACGCATCTTGGCCTTAACAAACCGATTTATCGTTCTAGCGCAGCCTATGGCCATTTCGGGCGCGCAGTTGATGGCGATAAATTTGGTTGGGAAAAAACCGATTTGGTTGAGGCATTAAAAGCAGCATTTGCTTAAAACCAACAATAATATTTTATAAGAGAGCAGCCTTTAAGCTGCTCTTTTTTGCTAAATGAAGATTATATATTATTTTAAGCAACCTTTAATTTGACGCTAAAATCAGTGTGCGCATTGAATATTTTGACCATATTACGGCCAGCATCTTTCGCTTGGTAAAGCGCACGATCAGCATTCTCAATTGCCTGTTCAATAGTATAATAATTTTGTACTTCTGCTACTCCAAAACTTGCTGTACTTTTATGACCAATTGGCAATTCAGGATGATCTTTTGTAGCAAGAGCTTCACGCATATTATGGGCTAATAATGTTGCTTGCTCTAATGTTATGTCTGGCAGCAATATTATAAATTCTTCACCGCCTATCCGTGCACAAGCACCGCGCTTATTAATGATTGATCTAATCAACTGGGCGCTACGCTTAAGGATTAAATCCCCAACATTATGGCCATAATTATCGTTAATTTGCTTAAAATTATCAAGATCAAGTTGAATAGCATAATGTCCAGTAGATGGCAGCGATATGCGGTCTTGATACTCCGTAAAATATTTTTTAATACCGCGCCGATTTAACAGTCCTGTAAGAGGGTCTTTAATGGTTTCTTGCTTATAATTTTCTACAATATTTAATGCCACTTTCACAAGTAATGGCAATGACATAGCAACTGCTATCATTGACGATATAAAGTAAAATATAATGATGTAAGGTTCATGTGCATAAGTCTCTAATGTGATATTACGATCAATCATAAATATACCAATGATTGACCGAATAATATTTATCGCAATGATGGCCGCAAAACTCCAGAACAAGCCATAACTCATCATGTTGCGGCGATTATTCCATAAAATAGGAAGAACAGGCGCCATCAATAAAGATGCAACAATATCGGTTACGATAATCCGAATATATAAATCATCAACGCCAAAGTGCCAATAGGCCTGAAAACCATAACCTAATATAAAAAGGGCCGAGAGGGACTTAATCGGCAATGGCCTTTTATGGCTAATGGCTATTCCCATAACGCTACAGATGCTGATCAGTAGATAGAGACCGTTAGATATGTCATCAAATCGCAAGAAACCAAAATCCAACCGTAAATGGAAAAGCTCAATTAATGATCCTAAAAAGGCACACATATAAGCGGCGCCAAACCACAACATATAGTTTGAGTCTTCGCGCAGCAGAAATATCAACAAAAAAGCTATGCCAAAAAACCCAAAATTCAGCGGCAGAAACAATGTAAATATATCCAATTCGACATTCATTATTTTACATTAATATATATTCGTTAAGAAATAATTAGGGTTAATAAAACATTATAAGAAAGAGTTGCATCGCAGCTCATAATATCGCTATTGCACCGCTATGTCCGATACTATCCATAAAGACACTGATAAGCCGCATGACCCCTCAACAATTCGTCAGCTTTACGGGCGACGGCAAGGGCATAAATTGCGCCCGCAGCAAGTCCAATTGGTCAATGAATTATTACCGCAAATCTCTATTGGCGAGAGCGGCCCTTTAACGGCAGACACTCTATTTGGTACAGATCGACCACTGCATTTTGAAATTGGCTTTGGTGCAGGTGAACATATGGCCGATCGCGCCGATATGCTGCCCGATCATGGGTTTATTGGTTGTGAGCCATTCCTTAATGGTATGGTGAGCGCGCTGCAACATATACGCGATAGAAATCTGCCCAATATCCGCCTGCACATGGGCAATGCATTAGATGCGTTAGAGCGTATCCCCGATGGCAGCTTAAGCTTTATCTATTTGCTGCATCCTGACCCTTGGCCCAAAGCACGCCATGCAAAACGCCGCATTATGAATGACGGCCCCGTTGATCTGATTGCGGCAAAGTTGAAATCTGGCGGTGAATTTCGTTTCGGTACTGATCACCCTATTTATGTTCGCCATGCGATGATGGTGATGCAGCGGCATTTCGATCAATTTGACTGGTTATGCGATAGCGCGATAGATTTCCAAAAACGCCCTGGCGGCTGGCCCGAAACACGCTATGAGGCAAAAGCACGGCGCAAGGGCCATGAAGTTTGGTATTTTAGGTATCGAAAAAAATAATACATTCGCTGTTAATTTGAGATCCATTATATAATTTTATAATTATTGGAGAGAGGTAAAATGATCAAAAAGCAAATTTCAGGTTCATTTATGTGCCTCACCATAATGGCTTTACCAACGACCGTTTACGCTGAGACTGATAGTCATATTCGTATTCAGAATTTTGCATTAATAAGCGCTGCATTGTTCCAGCGTTCTCAATCTACTTATGGTAATAGCACCACGATTCCGACCCCTCATAGTGAAATAAATAATTCACCAAACCCTATGAGAGTTTGCATTGAAACATTAAATTCGATGAAGAAATTCCATAAGATTGAAACAAAACTATTATTCAGAAGTTATGAATTTCCTCTAAGAGAACTCTATTCTCACAAGTTTGAAAATAAAGGTTATTTTTCAACTAAGGATTTAAAAATAATTAAAGAATATCATGATGCAGAGCTAAAATGCTTTAAGGATAATATGAATAGTATTCCAGGCGGATATAATGAACAGGAAGTCAATAAATTAAAAGATGTATATATAGAAATCTTTCAATTACCTCATACAGAAATGAATAAATCGCGCCATAAAGTCTCTATCGGAGAATATAATGATTTGATGATGAGAATCCGCAGTCTATGGGGTAAGTTATTCATTACGACAAGTAAATCCGAGGAAGAAAGAAAGAAGAAAAAAGGGTCCGCTATCAGCCAATTTCTCTTTGGATATGCAGGAGTCACATCTCGTGTTGATGCTTGGAACAAAAGAGACGAAAAGCCATAATATAGATCAGAAGGTATGCTTCTCTAATTTACATCGCCATACGATGATGGTGATGCAGCGGCATTTCGATCAATTTGATTGGCTATGCGATAGCGCGATAGATTTCCAAAAACGCCCTGGCGGCTGGCCCGAAACACGCTATGAGGCAAAAGCACGGCGCAAAGGCCATGAAGTTTGGTATTTTTGGTATCGAAAAAAGTAATATATTTAAGAATAAAATTATATTTTTTTGTTGACTTCAATATATTATCTAAGAATATTGTTGAGCTAGAGGGGGCATTACTATGCGTATAATATTCTTATTGTTATTCATTACATTTTCCGCACAGACGCATGCACAAAAACCTATTGCTAATTTTGCCAACCTGCCATTCATGCAAAGCCCTCAACTGTCCCCAAGCGGTGATAAATTTGCTGCGCTCCTTGCCGTTGATGGAAAACAATATTTCTTCATCAGACATATTAGCGATAAAAACACTCCTTCCACTACAATTAGCTTAAGAGAATATGATCTTAGAGGCTGGCAGTGGGTTAATGAAGATTGGTTGATTGCAACTATTGCAGCCAATCAAACAGTCTCTGGCAGCCAATGGAGAATTACCAGAACCCTTGCTATCAGTGCTGATGGACAAACCATCAAAACGTTAAGAGCCAAAGAAGCTGGACAAAATGCCGCTGATGTTTTGTGGGTGGCATCTGATGGCCGCCCTTATATCATTCTATCTTATCAAACTTCTATTTTTTCGAATGAAACAGGTTTTTGGCCTCGTGTCGATATGATTGACGTATCAAGAGACAAAGTTGTTAAGAAGCTGGTTGTTCCCAAAGTGAATGTACAAAGTTGGTATGCCGATGCCGATGGTAATGTTCGCATGGGTATAAGCAGACAAGACCGATCGTTAAAAACGAAATTATTTTATCGTGACAGCAATAATAAGAATTTTAAAATTAAAGACCGAGCCAGCCGCAAAGATAATGAATCGATTACCGTTCCTTCCGTTTTTCTCGCGGACAAAAACCAAGCATTGGTATTTGACGATAGCAAAGGATATAATGCCATCCGCAATTTTAACATTAGCGAATTTCAAATGGGAGAAGAGGTTTTTGCGGTAGACGGCTATGATGTAACGGGCATCAGGACCAATCAAGCTGGCAATGCAATAGCAGGTGTGACATGGATAGATACGAAAAGGCGCTACAAATGGTTTGATCCTGAAATGGAGACCCTTCATTCTAACCTCGACAAGGCAACACCTGGGCAATCGGTCAATGTTATATCCTCTAATAAAGCGCAAACGCGTTTTATATTACATATTGGTAATGCGTCTCGTCCTGGTTCCTATTACATCTATGATAAAGCATGGGGAGCATTGCAGCGTTTAGCGCATGTGAATGAAAAACTCCCTGCAAAGGCCTATGCTCCTGTTAAAACCATCCGTTATAAAGCGCGTGATGGAGTGGAAATAGAGGCTGTTGTAACGATTCCTAAAGGCAAAGAAGCCAAAGACCTACCGCTCATTATGATGCCGCATGGCGGACCATTTGCTCGCGATTATGAACGTTGGGATTGGCAGGCTCAATTTTTGGCCGATAGGGGGTATGCCGTCATCCAACCCAATTTTAGGGGGTCTTCGGGCTATGGTAATAAATTTTCTGAATTGGGCCAAAAGCAATGGGGTCTTGCGATGCAAGATGATCTAGATGATGGTGTTAAATATATGGTGGATCAAGGGATAGCTGCGAAAGACCGCATATGCATCATGGGCGGTTCTTATGGCGGATATGCTGCAATGTGGGGTGCTAAACGTAATCCTGAAATATATAAATGTGCGATCAGCTTTGCAGGTGTATCTGATTTGCCCTCGATGCTACGATATGACAAAGGCTTTTTAAATGGCCGCTTTTCCAATGCCTTCTTCGAAGATCAAATTGAGAATTTAAAAGCCGTATCTCCCATTAATTTTACTGAGGGTTTTGAGGTTCCAATCTTGCTAGTTCATGGCAAGTTAGACAAACGAGTTGAGGTTTCTCAGAGTAAGAAATTAGCCAAAAAGCTAGAAAAAGCGAATAAAGATATCCGCTATATCGAACAAAAAGAAGGAGATCATCACTTCTCTTTACAGGCCGATAGAGAAGAATTTCTTACCGAGGTAGAAGCATTTTTAAACAAACATAATCCTGCTACTATCAAGTGATCAGATAATTACGGATAAGTGAGTAATTACGGTCTATCTCTCAGGTTTCTCTGAAATAAGATAAAGGACTATGGTCAATGAATATAGGCCAATGTCTAATGTAATATTGGCAATAATAGCGCTTCATTTGCGTAATATATTCTCAAATTTCTTGCCTCTGGTAAGCTCATCAATCAGCTTGTCCATCCAGCGTATCTGTTGTGTTAGCGGATCTTCGATATCCTCAACCCTATGGCCACAAACTACGCCTTTAATGAGATGCGCATTCGGGTTTATTTGCGGAGCATTTGCAAAGAAGGTTTTGAAATCAGCATCGCCATTAATATGATCTTTAAGCGCTGCATCATCATATCCTGTGAGCCATTTAATGATAATATCAAGCTGTTCTTTGTTGCCCGATTTCTTTTCGACTTTATTGACATAAAGCGGATAAATATCTGTAAATTTATAATCACCAATGGCTTTACGCGGCATCGCTCTCTCCTCTCGGAGAGCCTTACCATAGCAAATGTCAATTGTCAGCTTTTGCATCTATAGCATATTTGCTTGATCAATAACCACTCTCGACTTTTTCAAC
This sequence comes from uncultured Sphingorhabdus sp., assembly GCA_947501885.1. Taxonomy (GTDB): domain Bacteria; phylum Pseudomonadota; class Alphaproteobacteria; order Sphingomonadales; family Sphingomonadaceae; genus Sphingorhabdus_B. Next base: position 1,251,320 of record CANMXN010000001.1, read on the forward strand.
CCATTCAGGGAAAAATGAAGGGTTACGTCGAGACCAACCCACAGCTGTTGCAGCGGCCTCGCTGATCGATTGTAGCAATTTCTTGCGCTGTTCAGGCTCAAGCTGCGGCAATGATGCTGTACCGCAAAACACAGCGGGCAGCCAAGGCCGCACATTCGCGCCAAGCAAACGTTCATAGAGAAAACGATAGGCCGCAAAACTATCAATCTTACCATTCATAATATCAGAAGCCGACAATGCCATGAGATTAGAGAAAAATAAGGCATTTCCTTCAATATTCTCATTATTCGGGATCAACGCCTTAATCTGCTCTATCTTTTTATAATGCTTTCTCTGTTCGGCCATAGACTGTTCTTCACTATCATCGCGCGACCAGAGCGCCACCGCATCATCTCTATCAAATGCAATATCGAGCGAGCGTCTAATATAGCGCTGCGCCTTTGGTGAAAAACTCGCAAACTCCCTAATCTCTGACAGAGTGAGAGTGCCTGATACATCTTGCTTTACATGTTCGCTCATAAGATTGCCCCTGCTTTACAGAGCCAATGTGCGCAAATATGGTTATTATTTGGTTAACTATGGCATTTGGTTACATTAGAAAGCTTTATTTCAGAGCAAATTGACGCTTTAATAGGAAAGCTTCGACAAAAGAGGGAAGCAATTCGACCAACATAGGAAAGATGCATCGTAGTTTTCATTATATTTGCTATGGTAATGCGATGATAAAGTTTAAACGTAACACAAAACCTTTGGTGGGGGCACAATTAGCATTATTCTCAATCTTGGGATTTTGGTCCTTTTACGCAGCAATTGTGACATTGCGCGCCGCTGTTATGAACTTTCAATCGCCTGGTGAATTAATCGCCTTAAGAATGGTAGTGATAGCCGTTGGCATCGCTGTAACATGGGGCCTATATTTATTTTTACGCCTATTTGACCGCAAAACGTTACGCCACAGGATAACAGCAGCTTTCATTGGCGCAATACCTTGCGCAATATTTATTGCATTTGCTAATTATTATATTTTTAGCGCCTATGACCCCGTCAGCCTATTTGCAGATAATAATAATAATATTGAAAACCAATTGCGCGAAATCAACAAAGTTTTGGGCATTTCTATCTATCAACAAATGGCCGAATTTGCGGTATCGCGCTATTTCTTCATTATCTCTTGGGCTTTATTATTCATTGCCATTGGCTATGCTCGTGAAGTGCGCGAAATTGAACGCACCGCTTCACGCTTTGCGCAAGCAGCGCAAAATGCTGAACTTCGGTCCCTACGTTATCAAGTAAACCCACATTTTTTGTTTAATACGCTCAATTCACTCAGCACCTTGATTATTAAAAATCATAATGAACGCGCAGAGACTATGATCCAAAATCTATCAACTTTTTACAGAACTAGCCTCTCCAATGACCCGTTAGAAGATGTAACCTTGGCTGAAGAAGTCCACTTGCAAAAATTATATTTGGATATTGAAGCGGTGCGCTACCCCAAGCGTTTGATCGTTAAAGTCGATATTGATAACAGCCTTATGAATGTCCGTGTTCCAGGTTTAATTTTACAACCATTGGTTGAGAATGCGATAAAATATGGTGTCTCACGTTCTACCAAACCTGTCACAGTCGAAATAAAAGCCAGTGTTAATGAATCGCAGCTACAAATATGTATCGCTGATGACGGCGAATATTTTCCAGATATGCAAGATGGCGGCAGCGGCATTGGTCTTGCCAATGTAAGAGACAGATTGGAAACACGATTTGGTGACGCAGCAACACTCAAATGTATAGACCTTCCCGAAGGTGGCTATAAAGCAACAATAATAATGCCGCTTCACCATCATAATATTTACACAGAGGAATTAACAATCGATGGATAACTCTCCCAAATTGCGTACAATAATTGTCGATGATGAACCATTAGCTATCGAACGTTTACAAATATTATGCGCCCAAATTGATAGTTTAGATTTAATTGGAACAGCCGCCGATGGCGCTTCTGCTATTCGCCTAACCGAGAGTTTAGAACCTGACCTTATCTTATTAGACATTACCATGCCCATTATGGATGGTATCGAAACCGCCAAAGCCATTGCCAAATTACCCAAGAAACCATCGGTCATTTTCATCACAGCCTTTGATAATTTTGCTTTGGAAGCCTTTGATTTAGACGTGGTAGATTATGTTCTAAAACCCGTTGCTAGCGCGCGCCTCAATCGCGCCATCATGCGCGTTATTGAAAGCCGCGAAAGCAATAACAAAACCAATGAAGGATCAGACTATGCTCAGGAATTTTGGGTATCTCACCGTAATGAGCTGATACGCATTGCAGCGCTCGATATCGATCATATCGAAGCAGAACGCGATTATATGCGCCTCCATGTAGGGGACCGCAGCTATTTACTGCATCAAACCATTAGCTCTCTTGAAGAGAGATTGGATCCCGCAATGTTTCAACGCATTCACCGCTCACACATATTATGCAAAGATAATATAACGGGATTACGCCATGAAGGCGGCGGTGTTTGGCATATATTGTTAAGAGATGGCAATTCATTGCGTATTGGGCGCAAATATCTAGCCGATGTTAAAAAACTCGCTGGCAAATAAAGCAAAGATATAAATTCAAAATCAGCATAAGCTATAATTTACGCAAAATAATAGCCCAGAAATTCTGAGCTATTATTCGCATTTATATTAGAAGCATTTATATATTAATTGCCTACGATAAAAATACTCGAATTGGCTAGTTTCACTTTTTTACTATCCATCAGGCTTGCGACTTGCCGATATGCGCTCTTTATAGCTTTGGTTTTACAAGCAGTCATATTCTGACGTTCAACAATACTGCGCGTGGAGCGAATATCACAAGCTTTTTCGACGGCTGCTTTAATACGGTAGGACAATCTTTTTTGACCTTTGGCACTGGCAAGATTTAGGTCTTGATAGTTAACCTTAATCTGCTTGGTATCAACATTCTCAACTGCCAAAGCAGGCTGAGATGCAAACGCTGCTATAGGCAATAAAGCCGCGGTTGTAATTTTTACGATGCGTGATTTATTATTTGTATGGGGGCTAGTCATTATCTTTCCTTTTTATTTGTTAAGGCCAAGAAAGTAAGAGGGTTTTCTGGGCACTATGCGGGTGCAGGTGGAACAAAACTTAGTTTTGGGGAACAAGATTTAGGTTCCAACCTGCCTATCCTATGTAGGAAAGAACATACCTAAGTTCTAAGCAAGATCGACTGACGACACTTGTCATCGTTAAAGCGACAAACGTATAGACAAACGGCATATCGACTATGACAAAACGTGATTTGGTTTCATAATTTACTTAAATTTTATCAAATCAAACCTGCAAGAGGCGATGATGGGTCCGCATATTGCCGTCTTCCCATACGCCCCGCCAAATAAGCCGCTCGTCCAGATTGTACCGCAAGCTTCATAGCATGCGCCATCATGATAGGGTCTTTTGCCTCTGCAATGGCCGTATTCATAAGCACGCCGTCACAGCCAAGTTCCATCGCAACGCTCGCATCGCTCGCCGTACCAACGCCAGCATCAACAAGCACAGGGACATTAGCGCCCTCCACTATCATTCGGATCATCACCTTATTCTGGATACCAAGGCCGCTGCCTATCGGTGCCCCTAGTGGCATGATTGCCACTGCCCCTGCATCTTCTAATTGCTTGGCAGCGATAGGGTCATCTGCGCAATAAACCATTGGCAAAAAGCCTTCTTTTGCTAAAACTTCAGTCGCCTTCAATGTTTCGCGCATATCGGGATAGAGCGTTTTCGCCTCGCCTAGCACTTCGAGCTTAACCAAATCCCAACCGCCAGCTTCGCGTGCGAGACGCAGCGTTCTGATTGCCTCGTCGCCTGTAAAACAGCCTGCTGTGTTGGGCAAATAGGTTGTCTTTTTGGGATCAATATAATCGGTAAGCATAGGAGCCTTCGGGTCCGATACATTGACGCGCCGAACGGCAACGGTCACAATTTGCGCGCCCGATGTTTCTAAAGCCGCAGCATTTTGTTCAAAATCTTTATATTTACCCGTACCAACTATGAGCCGTGAATCAAATGTTCGCCCTGCTACGCTCCAACTGTCCGTCATCTTTTTATCCCAATTATTCGATTCATTATGATATTTGCTTCTATTAGCCGCCACCTACAAAATGGACAATTTCTAAAGCATCTCCATCTGCACATTGCACATCTGCCAGCGTAGAACGAGGAACAATTTCCATATTGCGCTCAACCGCCACTTTAGCAGGGTTAAGTTCAAGGCTTTCAATTAAAGCATATATTGTTTTTGGGCTTTCAATCACATGTTTTTCGCCATTTATTTGGATAGTGATATTGTTATTTTCAGTCATAATTTATCTTAAGCCTCGATTTTTTGCTTGATAGCCCTATAGGAAAGGGGCAACAAGCAATGCAACAGCAAAGCGTAATCAAACATATTGAATATGGGGGCATTATGGCGGATAATCCGACAATATATATAATCAATGGGCCGAATTTAAATATGCTAGGCGTCCGTGAACCCGAAATATATGGCCATGAAACATTAGATGATGTCGCGGGAAAGCTAGAAGATAAAGCCAAAGATTTAGGCCTAGATATTGATATGCGCCAATCCAACCATGAAGGCCATTTGATTGATTGGGTCCAAGAAGCCTATGCCAATAGTGCAAAAGCAATCATTTTAAACGCGGGCGCCTTAACCCACACATCTATGGCTTTATATGATGCTATTCGTGCCGTGGAAACACCCGTTATTGAAGTGCATATATCCAATCCTGCAGCGCGCGAACATTATCGTACGAAAAGCTGGATCAGCAAAGCTGCTATTGGCACAATATCTGGTTTTGGCACCCAATCTTATATTTTAGCGCTTGATGCGGCAGATAATCTATAAATATTAACAAAATTGCATCTTTACGGGCTGCACCATGCGCCTCTATAAGACATAAAAATAATGAAGGAGTTCCCTTACTGTGGCTGCAAAACAATCTAATAATATGAATGTAGATACAAAATTGGTCAAAGAATTGGCCAAATTGCTCGATGCGGGAAATTTAAGCGAGATTGAAGTCGAAGATGGCGAACGTAAAATAAGGGTAGCACGCACACTCAACGCTGCGCCGCAAACGATCACAGCGCCCCAGACTATTGCAGCGCCCGTTGTTCAACCCGCAGCAGCTCCTGCCGCAACACCAGCCGCACCAGCAGCAGATGCCGCTCCCGTCAACGCTCTTAAATCACCAATGGTTGGCACCGCATATTTAGCAGCCGAACCCGGCGCAGCGCCATTCATTAATGTTGGTCAAAAAGTCAATGCAGGCGATACATTATTAATCGTTGAGGCCATGAAAGTGATGAACCCCATCATTGCAGACAAAGGCGGTACCGTTTCTGCTATCTTAGTTGAAGACAGCCAACCGATAGAATTTGATCAACCCCTAGTTGTGATCGATTGATATGCGAATCAAGAAGATATTAATCGCCAACCGCGGCGAGATTGCACTTCGCATTCACCGTGCAGCCCATGAAATGGGCATAAAAACTGTTGCGGTTCACTCAACGGCTGATGCTGATGCCATGCATGTCCGCCTAGCCGATGAAGCGATATGTATTGGTCCAGCACCTGCTGCACAAAGTTATTTGAACATTCCAGCGATCATCTCGGCCGCTGAAATTAGCCAAGCCGATGCTATCCATCCAGGCTATGGCTTTTTATCCGAGAATGAAAAATTTGCTGAAATTGTTGAGAGCCACGATATTAAATGGATTGGCCCGAAACCAGAGCATATTCGTACTATGGGCGATAAGGTTGAGGCCAAGCGTAGCGCTGGTAAATTAGGATTACCGCTCGTTCCTGGTTCTGATGGCGCTATTGAGGATGTTGAAGAAGCCAAAAAATTAGCATTAGAAGTCGGCTATCCCGTTATCATCAAAGCCGCATCAGGTGGCGGTGGACGCGGTATGAAGGTTGTTCAAAATGCAGAAGAGCTTGAAAGCCAGATGCAGCAAGCGGGCAGTGAGGCAAAAGCAGCCTTTGGTGATGCTACCGTTTATTTGGAAAAATATCTGGGCAACCCACGCCATATTGAATTTCAAGTTTTCGGCGATGGTGAAGGCAATGCTATTCATCTGGGCGAGCGTGATTGTTCGCTGCAACGCCGTCACCAAAAAGTATTAGAAGAAGCGCCATCACCCGTTTTATCCAAAGAAAAACGCGATGAAATGGGTGAGATATGCTCAAAAGCTATGGCCGATATGGGTTATCGCGGTGCGGGAACGATTGAATTTCTCTATGAAAATGGAGAATTTTATTTTATCGAAATGAACACGCGTTTGCAGGTTGAGCATCCCGTGACCGAGATGATTACAGGTATTGATTTGGTGCGCGAACAAATTCGTATTGCGGCGGGCAAACCACTCACCTTCACCCAAGACGAGATCACATTTTCGGGTCATGCTGTTGAATGCCGCATCAATGCCGAAGACCCCGAAACATTCATGCCATCTCCTGGTACCGTCACTTGGTATCATCCACCTGGCGGTCTCTATGTGCGCGTTGATAGCGGCCTTTATCATGGATATAAGGTACCACCCAATTATGATAGTATGATTGCCAAACTTATCGTCTATGGCCACACGCGTGAGGGTTGCTTGATGCGCCTGCGCCGTGCGCTTGATGAATTTGTTATTGAGGGTATGAAGACCACGATACCACTCCATCAAAAATTATTAGAAGACCCAGAAGTACAAAGCGGCGATTATACCATCAAATGGCTCGAGGAATGGCTTGAAAAGGATGAAGACGTATAATTAATTATTGAGAAAGTAACGATTATAAGGAGATTATCATGTTTCGTAAAACACCGCTGATTATAAGCTTTGCTGCATTAGCATCTATTGCTGGCCCACAGAGCAATGCGCAAGATAATCAGAATAATGATGATCCCCTCATATTAAAAAATCTCACGGCTTGTGGGACGATTGAAAATGACAAGAAGCGACTTGCTTGCTTTGATGAAAATATCAAAACCTTCCAATCCGCGCAGGAAACAGGTGATATTATTGTTGCGGATAAGAAGGTGGTTGAAAAAGCACGTGAAGATCTTTTTGGGTATAAAACGCCCGACAATCCATTATTTAATGGCAAAAATGATTCCAACTTAAAACAGATAGAATCCACCATCAAATCTGCCCGTAAAACATCAACAGGCAAATGGTTATTTGTATTGGAAAATGATTCTGCATGGCAACAGACCGATACGAGAAGATTGCGATATGGCCCTGAAAAAGGACATAGTGTGATTATTAAAAAAGCGAGTTTTGGTGGTTTTAACGCAAATATTAGAGACCAGAGATTTATCAAAGTTAAGCGCGTTAGGTAAAGCTTATCACCTGAAACAATGGGTTAATTACAATATTGTTCATAAAAATACATTGTTTCCTGAATATTTATACTTTGTTCAGCATAATGTAAGGTGCGATTCTCTAAACATAGGTCAACATTAGGGCTAAGATGAAATTCCTCATACCATGCCCAGTTAAGGATTGGACATGAACAAATATTTCCTAGCCAGCCTTTTGGCATCGATTACATTCATCCCTGCATCTGCAAACGCAGCGGAGATTAATAAAACGGCTCCCACGCAGGTTAACACTGTTAATCAATTGCTCAATGGAATATCTAATATCGCCATCAATGTAGCATTGGATGAGCAACAGTTACAGCGACGTGATGGCAGACGCGGCAATGCGCGGCGCGGTGGACGCGGTAATCGCCAAGCGCGCGGTAACAGAGGCAATCGCAGTAGAGAAACACGCGGAACCCGCAATAATCGCCAAGTACGCGGTAATCGTGAGGTAAGGCAAAGTCGCCGTCAGGCCAATTCTTCCCGTAGAGAAGCACGTCAATCACGCCGTGCAGTGAACCAAAGCCGCCAAAATAGAAACCAAGCACGGCGCGATGTAAATAATAGCCGCAGAGATTTGCGCCAAGCACGCCGCAATAATGGCAATGTACAAAATGCGCGTCAAAATGTTAGAAATGATAGAAGAAACTTGCGCAATGAACGTCGTAATTTACAGAGCAATCGCGGCGAACTTCGTAATGATCGCCGTCAGGCACGCCGTGACAATCGTCAGTTTAGAAATGATCGCAGAAACATACGCAATGATCGTGGTTTCCGTGGAGATCGCAGACTATCTAGTCGTAATGATAGAAGGTTTCGTGATGGCCGCAGAGGCGTTCGTAATGACAGAGGTTTTCGCGGAGACCGCAGAGGTTTTCGAGGCAATAGAGGGTTTCGCAATGGTAAGCGCTTCGCCCGCGGTGATAAATATTTCTTCAAGGGGAAATTTCACAATCGCTGGAACAGAGGCTGGAGAAGCAATAAGCGCTTTAATTTCCGTTCGCACCGTTCACGCTTTGCCAATAGCTTTCGCTTAGGGCTATATAGGTCACCATTTCGTAGCCACCGTTACACACGTTTTGGGATAGGCGGTTATTTAGGGTCAGCATTTTTCCACGATAGATATTGGATCAGTAACCCTGGTTTTTATAGACTACCCGCAGCTTATGGAGCCTATCGCTGGGTAAGATATTATAATGATGTATTCCTCATCGATACCCGCAGCGGCTTCATCGCGGATGTCGAATATGGTTTCTTCTTCTAAATAGAAGATATAATGGATAGAGAAGGGCTGAGAATTTTTCTTGGCCCTTTTTATATGCACTTTTGGCTTTCGGGGCTTTATGCTTGAATTATAAGCTGTTGCATCGCAATATAGATTTATAATTATAGGAGCCGACTCATGCCCAAAATTTCCTACTCCAAGACAATTACAATTCTTATGGCATCTGCCGCCGCAATGTTAAACTCATCTGCTCTTGCAGACACCATCGTCATACGTGCGGGTAATGTAATCCTCGATGCTAATGAAGGCAGTATCGGCCCAGCAGTCATCACGGTGAGCGATGGCCGCATCACAGCCATCGATAGAGGAACAGGGTCAGGCGAATATAAAGCCGATAAAATTATCGATATGCCCAATAAAACAATATTACCTGGCCTTATCGACACACATACCCATTTATCAAATAACCCAGGCGGAGATTTTTGGAGACAGGCCGTAGATCCCGTTGAATGGGAGACAATTATCGCTACTAAAAACGCTAAAACCACAGTACTTTCAGGGTTTACAACTGTACGCGATGTTGGTTCTTCATCACAGGTTATGCAATCCATAAGACGCGCAACCGCTAGCGGCATCATTGATGGACCGCGCATTCAAACTGGTGGTAATAGTCTCGCTATCATTGGCGGTCATGCTGACGTATCGGGCTTCACACCTCATATTAACGAAGCCCTTGCCACAGGCTTTACATGCACAGGTGCTACCGAATGCGCCGCCACTGTGCGCAAAGCATCAAAAAACGGCGCAGACCTCATTAAGATTACTGCGACTGGTGGGGTTTTATCACAGCAAGCCCGCGGTCTGGATCAACATTTCACCAATGCTGAAATGCAATCTATTGCAGACGCAGCGCATGGTTTGGGCATGAAAGTAGCCGCCCATGCCCACGGCCCGCGCGGTATTGAATCTGCCGCCAATGCAGGCATTGATTCTATCGAGCATTGCACCTTTGCCGATGACAAAAGCATTGCCGCGATGAAGGCCAATGGCACGGTTTGTGTTCCCACATTATTGGCCTTTATTGGTGTCAAAGAAGGCCTTGGTAAAGGCGTTTATACTGCGCCCGTGGAAGCAAAAATTCGCCAGACATTAGACAGTCTCGGCAAAGCTCCCGCCGCTATGCATAGGGCTGGCATACCGATAATATTTGGCACCGATAGCGGCGTTACAAAACATGGCCGCAATGCAGAGGAATTTTCATTGATGGTTGAATATATCGGCTTAACCCCGAGCGAAGCATTATCAAGCGCAACCATTGGTGCCGCCAAATTAATGGGTTTAGAAAATGAGATCGGCCGCTTAAAAGTTGGCTTTTCAGCGGATATTATCGCCGTCGAAGGCGACCCAATGCGCGATATTGAGACATTGGAAAAAGTGGATTGGGTGATGGTACGCGGCCGCATTATCGACTGAGTAAATGAATATGAGTATTGACCCCTATAACAATCCAAAACTATTAGCACGCCAAGGAAAAGAAGGCGTCAAGACATTAAAAGCCAATCCATTGGTGCAGCATGTACCCAATGAACATATTGAGTTTTATGTATGGCAAAACTTTTTGTCACCAGAAGATTGCAAAAAACTAATCATCCTTATCGATAAAGGTTCCGTGCCCTCCACCCTCTATAAAGGCACTGCAGAGGCCGGGTTTCGTACCAGCTCTAGCTGCAATATGGACCCCCATGATCCATTTATCATAAATCTTGATAATAGGATTAGCAAAGCCATTGGCATGAAACCCAAACATTCAGAAACTATCCAAGGACAGCGCTATAAAGAAGGGCAGCAGTTTAAAGCGCATCATGACTTTTTCCACACCAGTGCCGACTATTGGCAACAAGAACGCACCAATGGCGGACAGCGCAGTTGGACAACGATGGTGTTTCTCAACAATGTTGAAGAAGGCGGCACCACCGAATTTCCCAATGCACGATTAGGTGTTCGTCCGCTTGCGGGTATGCTGCTCGCATGGAATAATATGACACCCAAGGGCAATCCTAATTATAACACGCTGCACACTGGTATGCCCGTTATTAAAGGCACAAAATATATCATCACCAAATGGTTCCGCCAAAACAAATGGGGATAATTGCGATATATTGTGATTATATTCGCCGATAGAGCATAGACGTCTATCGAAACATAATAGGTTCAGAACATATAATATTGAACAATGGTTGCAACATTATCTAAAGGAACTTGCAATGAAACTACGCACTATATTATGGCTCGGGGCCATAGCATCCATCGGCACGATACACCCTGCTTATGCCAATGCACAACAAGAAGCCGTGCAAAGCGAAGATATGAAATTGCGGGCTTTATTTGCCGCCGATGATGAAGCGACGCTAAAACGTAATCCTTTAAATGCCTTATTTCGCGGTGATTTGCGTTATGCAGATCAATTGGGAGATTTTATTAGCGATGAATATTTTGCGAAAGAAAAAGCCGCCGCAGAAGAAAATCTTATCGCCTTAAACGCAATTGATCGCAGCAAATTGGGCAGTGTAGAAGCCATCGCTTATGATGTATTCAAGCGCACACAGATGAATGCCATCAAAGGCCTGTCTGATGAAATATTAGATTTAACAGTCGTGCGTCCCGTCAATCATTTTACGGGTCTCCATACATTTTATCCTACATTTAGCAGCGGTAAAGGTATTGCGCCCTTTAAAACAAAAACAGATTATGACAATAATTTGAAACGTCACAAACGCTTTATAGAATTGATTGATGCCAGCATCGTACGGTTCCGCGAAGGCATGGATTCGGGTGTGCTTGAAACCGAACTCACCATCAAAAATGTTATCGAACAATTGAATACGCAGCTTGCCCAAAGCGTTGAAACATCACCCTATTATGGACCTGTCACCAATTTCCCCGAAACTATTTCTGAGACGGATAAAACACGCTTAACAAAAGAATATAGCGCCATCATTAGCGAGGGAATTTACCCAGCCTATGAACGTTTGCGTAATTTTCTGCGCGATGAATATTTACCTGTTGCACGCAAAGGCGTTGGCCTCTCCTATATGAAAGGCGGTGACATATTATATGAATATTTGATCGAACAAACCACAACATTGCCATTAAAGGCCGATGATATTCATAATATTGGTTTGAGCGAAGTCGCACGGATCACCGCCAATATGGAAGAGATTAAAAAGGAAGTTGGTTTTGAGGGAACGCTCAAAGAATTTTTTAATCACATCCGTACCGATGATCAATTTAAACCGAAATCACGCGAAGGTTTGACCCAACGTTATTATGATGTTGGTAAATTGGTGGATGCAAAAATATCCGAACAATTTAAAGTCTTACCGAAATCAGGTTTGGAAATTAAACCCTATGAACCATTTCGTGAGAAATTTTCTGCCGGTGGATCCTATCAGCCTGGTACACCCGATGGGTCGCGCGCGGGTACATTCTATTTCAATGCCTATGACTTACCCAGCCGCACCACGCCTGGCATCACTACCCTCTATTTACACGAAGGGGCACCAGGGCATCATTTTCAAATCAGCCTCGCCCAAGAAAATGAAGCATTACCTGCCTTCATGCGCTTTGGTGGTAACACCGCTTATGTCGAAGGATGGGCGCTCTATGCCGAAACATTGGGATATGATATGCAATTGCTAGATGATCCCTATCAGCGCTTTGGACAATTGGATGATGAAATGCTCCGCGCGATGCGCTTGGTTGTTGATACAGGTCTGCACAGCAAAAAATGGACCCGCGAACAAGCCATCCAATATATGTTAGACAATAGCAGCATGGGCGAAACGCCAGCAACATCAGAGGTCGAGCGTTACATCGCGATACCAAGCCAAGCCCTTGCCTATAAAATTGGCGCGCTCACCATCCAACGCCTCAAAAAAGAAGCGCAAGATACATTGGGTGATAAATTCGACGTGCGCGAATTTCACGATCAAGTGTTGGGTACGGGCGCGCTGCCATTATCTGTGCTAGAGAGCAAAATTCGTAATTGGGTGACAACACAACAATAATGCATGCCACCCTCTATCACATACCTATGACCTGTTCCCTGAGCGTGCGCATCGCCGCCGCTTTCGGGGATGTGCCGCTGCATATCATCCAAGCCGACACGCTAGGCCGCGATGCCTATCAAGCCATTAATCCATTGGGCCAAGTCTGCACCCTGATTACCCCCGATGGCGAGACCATCACTGAGACCAGTGCCGCGCTTATGTGGGTGCAATCACAATCGACCGATGATGCTTTTCGCCGCGAACCCAAGGATGCGGATTATTATCAACTCATCCGCTGGATAGGATTCGTCGCCACAGAGATTCACAAGCAAATTTACCGCATGGTATTTTACGATGAATTGGACGATGGCAGCAAAGATAATATTCGCGCCTTAGCGCCAGCGCGTTTTGGGTTGCTCGATGAACATTTAACGGAGCGTAAATTTCTGCTTGGCGATCATATCAGCGCTGCCGATGCTTATCTGTGTTGGGCGATGCGTTTGGCGGAACGTGCAGGGCTTGATCCCGCTCCTTATCAGCATCTCAATAGCTATGCGCAGCGCGTCCACGCTATTCCTACCATTGATGCTACCCTCGCCGATGATTGGGCCAGAAAGCAGGCAGAGATGCGCAAGAAAGAAAAGATGCACAAGTAGTAAGATATGCGCCAGTAGGAAGATATACCGAACTAACAAACGTCATTGCGAGGAACGAAGCAATCTATTACGATTACCGTGCATCACACTCTGGATTGCCGCGCTCCGCTCGCAATGACAAATTTAATAAGATAAACAAGAAATCGTCATGTAAACCCATCACCATCATGCGGAACTTGCTTCAGTATACAATCAAAACAAACGTCATGCTGAACTCGTTTCAGTATAACAAAAATCCAACAATTCCCGCATAGGGGTATCCTAAAATAAATTCAGGATGACGAATGAGGATAGGGTAACGAATAGATTCACCTTCCCAACGCACCGAATAATCCCTAATATCGCCGCATGAACGCATCCCCACAAAAAAACGATATTTTGGCACATGCGCTCGATATATTATCGACGCTCATCGCCTTTGACACGACATCGCGCCACAGCAATTTAGAGCTGATAAAATGGGTCGAGGACTATCTCTCTTCGCACGGCGTAGCATCGCAGCGCGTCCCCAATGCCGATGGAAATAAGGCCAATTTATTCGCCAGTATCGGTGCATCAGACACCCCTTCACAGGTCGAGGGAGGCATCATCCTATCAGGGCATAGCGATGTTGTTCCCGTCGATGGGCAAGACTGGAACAGCGATCCTTTCACCCTAACTACTGACCAGCATCAGGGCCAAGACGCGCTCTATGGGCGGGGTACATGCGATATGAAGGCTTTTATCGCATTGGCTCTAGCGGCGGTTGAGCACTTCACATCATGCAGCAAACCCGTGCATCTGGCGATCAGCTATGACGAAGAAGTGGGCTGTCAAGGCGCCCCTGAAATGATTGCGAGAATGGCGCACAATATCGCCGCACCGCGCGCTGCCATCATTGGTGAGCCGAGTATGATGAAGGTGATTAATGGGCATAAGGGCATAGCGCTCTATGAGGTCGAAGTAACGGGCCACGAAGCGCATAGCAGCCTGACGCATCTGGGTATTTCGGCCAATATGGTGGCGGTGGAGTTGATGCATGATCTTGCTGTTTTAGCACGGAAATTATGGGAAAAGGCCGATCCGCAATCACCATTCATACCGCCGCATGCGACGCTGACTATTGGCGAGATTCATGGCGGAACGGTATCCAATATTTTGGCCCGGCACTGCAAATTTATCTTTGATTTGCGCTGTCCCCCTGGCCAAGATGCGGACAAAATTATCACGCCTTTCAAGGTTAAAATTGATGCCCTCAATAGCGAACTTAACGCCGCATTTGACGGTACAGGCGTCACCATGAAACGCCACAGCAACGCCCCCGCTCTCGCCCCAACAGCAGGCGCAGATATAGAGAATTTCGTGCGCGCTTTAACGGGCGATAATGGCGATAGCGGCGTGGTTTCCTATGCGACCGAAGGCGGACAATTTGCCGCAGCAGGCTTTCCAACAGTTATCTGCGGCCCTGGCTCTATTGAACAAGCGCACCAACCCAATGAATATATTCTATTAAGCGAGATGGAAAAGGGTGCAGCCTTTATGGAGCGGCTTGCGCAAGCACAATCATAACAGCCCATTTAGACCGATGCCCTAGCGCATTTGGCAAGCGCTATATTTTGCGATATATAGCCATGATGAGAGAGAAATTATCATGCCATCGGTAAAGGCCGCACGCCCATTGGAGATATTCGACAAAGCAGTTTGGCAGCGCCTCACCCATGTGTCAGGCGTACGCGGAATATGGCTTGTGATGCACGCATGGCTTATGGTTGCAATATTATCAGGCAGCGCAGCTTTGCTCTGGCAATGGCACTGGCTTGCAGGGTTAATCGCAGCGCCAATTACCATATTAGCCGTTGGCGCACGGCAGCTTGGCCTCTCAATATTGATGCATGAAGCGGCCCATGGTTTGCTGCATCCCAATCGCAAAATTAATAATTTTATGGGCCAATGGCTCACGGGGGCATCGACGGGTAGCGATTTGCACGCTTATCGCAGCTATCATTTGACGCACCATCGTTTTACCCAGCAAGCAGAAGATCCTGATCTTGCTCTATCAGCTCCCTTCCCTACCAGCACAGCCAGTATGAAACGTAAGATTATCCGAGATTTAACAGGGCAGACTTTCTTTAAACAGCGCAGCCATCAATTCGCCAAGGCATGGCAAGGATTAATAGCGATGCTGCGCAGTGAGAGCGATATTGAGGGCACTCCGCGTGATACCAGCGCTGGCCGCGCACTCAATAATAGCGCACGCGCTGGCATTGGCCCACCCGAAACCAGCATCGAAGGTGCCATCATCACCGCCAAAACCGTAGGACGATTTTTAGCTGTACAATTGGCACTCCTCATCATCAGCCTCATGACATTGGGTGTCATACCCTTTCTGATTTGGATAATGGCGCTGGCAACCAGCTTTCAAATGGTGCTACGCATTCGTAATATTGCCGAACATGCCTGCACCGAGGTAGGTAGCGATGATCCATTTAGCCATGCGCGCACAACATATGCCAACTGGGCAGAGCGCATGTTTATCGCGCCTTATTGGGTCAATTATCATTGCGAACATCATCTCTTCATGGGCGTGCCATGCTATCATTTGCCCAAAGCTCATACGCATCTAATCGCCAATGGTTATGGTGAAAATATGACAATAGCGCATGGCTATACATCGGTTATGCAGAGCATCACAGCATCGCCACAACCATCAACATAAGATAGTCACAACGGCATATTGAGTTTGATTTTTAAGCCTATAGGGTTGAATGTACCGCGCATCGGCCACCAATCAGGGGTAAGCTTTATTTCGGTAGAGAAAACCTCTGGTGCCTCTGGTTCTTTTATCTCAACCTCATCTTCATTTGATCTTATATTTTTACAACAAGACAATAATATTGGCTTTGCATTACTTTGATCATCGAGCCTAACCATAATTATGGGATTAATGATCTTAGGCAAATCTATCGCGGTTTCTTCTAACTTTGGTTGATAAGACTTCATCCCCTCAAGCGATGCTATATCACTTGGTGCACTGCACATAAATGCGGACATGCAAATCATTAAAGAAGACTGTAAAACCATAAATCCCGCATAGGAGATAATATTTAATATTATCCTAAAGAATGGATAAATATTGATAGTTTATAAAGATTTAAAACGCCCAGCAGCACGGTCCTTCACCGTGATACGCGGATCAAAAACCTGTCCATTCATCGCCACATAGATGCCATTTGGTAGCGCCTGTACGGCCGCCAATGCAAAACCCACGTTAAATTCTGCATCGCTGTTGCGCAAGCTTGC
The DNA here is from genome assembly GCA_947501885.1 of uncultured Sphingorhabdus sp. Classification (GTDB taxonomy): domain Bacteria; phylum Pseudomonadota; class Alphaproteobacteria; order Sphingomonadales; family Sphingomonadaceae; genus Sphingorhabdus_B. Next base: position 1,267,962 of record CANMXN010000001.1, read on the forward strand.
AGGTTGCAATGCGCCCGTCAAGACAATCACCTTATCCGCAATATCTGCAAGAGCTTTTCCCGTTTCTACCATCGTGTCGGTACCGTGCGTGATTAATATTTTATCGGCATCGCTTGCTAAGGCTGCATCATGAATAAACGCACGATCAACATCGGTAAGATCCAAGCTATCCTTGCGCATAAGCTGCGTAACACGGTGCGGGGCATAGACATTATTCTCGCGCAACATATCGGGCAATGTTGTCGGCCCTATTTGATATTCAGATAATGCATCAAAATAGACTTTATCAATCGTGCCGCCTGTGGTGAATATGTCGATCATGATTATCGACTATTCAGCCAAAGCATCAGCGATTAATTTGCGGCTATTTTCAATACCATAAAGCGCGATAAAGCTGCCCATACGCGGTCCCTGCGAAGACCCCAACAATGTTTCATAAAGCGCCTGAAACCAATCCCGCAAATTCTCAAAACCCGTTTCTTTGCCGATGGTGAAGACGATCGTTTGAATATCTTCTGCCGCGCTATCATCAGACAATTTTGCCAATTCTTCATCTAAGCGTTGCAATGCCGCCACCTCTATACCTGTCGCCTTGCGCCGCTGCAAAGTGGGCGCGATAAAATCTTTATGATAGGCCATAGCATTGCCGATAAGTTCATCCATATCTGGATATTTTTCAGGCGATACATCGGGTGCATATTGACGCAAATAATTCCATATTTGTTCGCGGTTGGCATCCCCCATCACCCCCACTAGGTTTAATAACAACCCAAAGGTTACGGGAATGACATCATCTGGGACATCGCCATTATGAATATGATGCACGGGGTTGCCAAGCTGCTTATCGGGCGCTTGATCATGCCATGAAGCTCGGAATTGGAAATATTCATCTGCCGCTTTGGGAATAACGCCCATATGCAATTGTTTCGCGGCTTTCGGGTCGCGGTAGATATAGAAAGCAAGGCTATTTTGACTGCCATAGCGCAACCATTCATCGAGCGATAATCCGTTACCCTTGGACTTAGAAATCTTCTCGCCTTTTTCGTCCAGGAACATTTCATAAATTAAACCTTCGGGCTTGCGTGCGCCAAGCACTTTGGCAATTTTACCCGATTGTATTCCGCTATCGGTAAGGTCTTTGCCATACATTTCATAATCAACACCCAGCGCCACCCAACGCATCGCCCAGTCGACCTTCCATTGTAATTTCGCACCGCCCGATAGGATATTATGTTCGATCATCTCGCCATCATCTTCAAAGCGCACCATGCCATTTTGTGCATCGATAATCTCAACGGGGACTTGTAAAACATGGCCGCTCTTAGGGCTAATCGGCAAGATCGGTGAATAAGTCGCCTGGCGTTCTTTACCCAAAGTTGGCAGAATGATGTCCAATATCTGTTGATTGCGCTCTAACACCAATTTCAACGTTTCATCAAAAGCACCGCTTACATATTGCTGCGTTGAGGACATAAATTCATAATCAAAACCATAACGATCCAAAAACTCGCGCAGCATCGCATTATTATGATGGGCAAAGCTTTCATATTTTTCATAAGGGTCAGGCACTTGGGTGAGCGGTTTGTGCAAATGTTCAGCCAACATTTCCTGGTTGGGAACATTGGTCGGCACTTTGCGAAACCCATCCATATCATCAGAAAAGCAAATCAAACGCGTGCTGTTACCCGTTAGCGTTTCATAAGCCCTACGCACCATAGTGGTCCGCAGCACCTCGTTAAACGTGCCGATATGCGGCAACCCAGATGGACCATAGCCCGTTTCGAACAACATCTTTTCGCCGCCCGGCTTGGGCGCAGGCGCACCGCGCTCGCCGCGATAACGTTTGAGCAATTTGCGCGCTTCTTCAAAGGGCCAAGCTTTGGATTTCATCGCAAATTCACTATAATCGGTCACGTCTGTTTCTTTCCTTGATGGGCATTATTGCCGCTGCATGTTGCAATAGATTAATCATCCTGCAAATCCAAGCGATTATAAATGCTTCTATTATCTCAAAACAGTTGAACCTTATCATCAACCACGATAGGCCGATTGCGTGAGTGATAATGAACTGCCTTTCCCCACTTTGCACGCCAGCCATAGCGGCATTTGGATTTGTGAGAGCAATGGCGAGGTTCATCCTGTGACCAAAGGCGATGCCATAGGGCGGGCTGCCGATACGCCAATGATAATGATGAATGCCCCTTTGATATCGCAAAGACTGGGTTATGCTGATCTATCAGGGTTAGATTTGCTCGAACTCTTTGCCTTTATATTGCCTGCACAATTTATGGTACCCACACCGAGCGGCCTTGCAAAAGCACTTAACTTTGAGGTGCCGAATAGCGAAGACGCCTACCCATTGCTTTATCGTAAAGCCGCGCTTTATCTGCTCAAAACAATGCAATCTCCAGCATGGGAGCAACGCATAGGCGCATGGGATAGCGCACAAAGCCTTTATCGGCTTCGTTGGCCTTGGGCGGCGGCAATGATGCCGTATCTCAATAAGCCCAAAGAGGCCGAACCTTGGCTATTTTCGCGGCTAAAAGAATGGGAAGAAAGCGCGCCGCGCGGTGCGCCGCGTAATATTGCAATCGAACCCGAAACCATATTGGGCAAGCTTGATCAATTAACAGGCAAAGATGCAGAAAAAAGACAAGGGCAACGCGATTATGCGCAGGCCGCTGGTCATATTTTCACACCGCGCAAACATGAAGACAATCCCAATATGCTACTCGCAGAAGCTGGTACGGGTATTGGCAAGACGCTCGGCTATTTGGCCCCTGCATCCCTATGGTCAAAGGCTGCTGATGGTGCGGTATGGATTTCAACATATACCAAAGCATTGCAGCGCCAGCTTACGCAAGAGACCCGCAGATTATACCCAAGCGATGATGAATTTAAGGCAAAGGTTGTGGTCCGCAAAGGCCGCGAAAATTATCTATGCTTGCTCAACCTAGAAGATGCTTTGCAAGGCGGGTTTGCAGGGCGTGCCGCTATATTGGCGCAGCTCGTTGCGCGCTGGGCGGCCTATAGCAAAGATGGCGATATGGTGGGCGGTGATTTGCCAGGATGGCTCACCACATTGTTTCGCCGCAATGGGTCCACAGCCCTAACCGATCGGCGCGGCGAATGCATATATGCGGGCTGTCCACATTATAAAAAATGCTTTATCGAACGCGCTAGTCGCAACAGCCAAAATGCCGATATCGTCATCGCCAATCATGCGCTTGTCATGGTCAATGCAGCTCGAGGCCGCGAACATGAACATCGCCCCACACGCATAATTTTTGACGAAGGGCATCATTTGTTCGATGCTGCTGACTCTATGTTTGGCGCAGCGCTTACTGGACAAGAAACAATCGAACTACGCCGTTGGATAATAGGCCCCGAAGGCAAAGCACGCGGGCGGCGGCGCGGACTATCAGCTAGACTCGCCGATGTTGCTTCTTATGATGAAGCAGGTGGTAGCGCCATTGCCGCTGCATCTCAAGCGGCCGAAGCCTTTCCAGCAGAGGGATGGCTGGGCAGAATCCAAGAAAATATGCCGCTGGGGCCATTTGAGAAATTATTCGCAAGCGTGCGCACCATGGTTTATGCACGCGATGAAAATGCCGATAGCGGCTATAGCATGGAAACTGAGTTGAGCCAGATTGACCCGGCGCTCATAGATGCCACCGAAGAAGCATTAAGCGCGCTTGATGACCTCTATAAAGCGCTCAATATTTTGGGTATTAGATTGGAAACGATGATCGGTGATCCCCCCGATTGGATGGATGGTCCAGCCCGCGCACGCATAGAAGGGGCTATCCAAAGCCTAGCATGGCGGGTGGATACAGTATCAGGTTGGATGGCACTCCTCACGAGGGTTAATGGGGTCATGGACCCTGACTTTGTCGATTGGATAGCGATACAACGTTTTGATGGCCGAGAATATGATATGGGTCTGCACCGCCATTGGCTCGACCCTATGGTCCCTGTAAATAAGAGCGTTTATGAACCCAGTCACGGAATTATGGTGACATCAGCCACATTACGCAGCGGCGGGGATTGGGATAATGCCAATCAACGCTGCGGGACACATCATCTATCGCATCCACCCATAGAGTTTGAAGCCGCAAGCCCCTTTGCTTATAGTGAGCAAGCCGAAGTGCTTATCGTGACTGATGTTAAGCGCGGCGATAATGCAGCGCTAGCCAATGCTTATGCAAAGCTCATCATCGCTTCTAATGGCGGAGCATTGGGATTATTTACGGCTATAAAACGCTTGCGCACCGTTCATGCACGCATAGCTGATCGTATGGCACGCGATGGGTTGCCGCTCTATGCTCAGCATATTGACCCAATCGATACGGGTACATTGGTGGATATTTTTCGTGATGATCCCAATGCATCTTTACTAGGCACCGATGCACTGCGCGATGGTGTAGATGTGCCAGGTCATAGCTTGCGGCTCGTGATTATGGAACAAGTTCCATGGCCGCGCCCTGACATATTGCATAAAGCGCGCAGGCTTGCCAATGGCGGCAGCGCCTATGATGACAGGATTATCCGCGCCCGCTTGGCTCAAGCTTTTGGCCGCTTAATAAGACGCAGTGATGATCAAGGGCAGTTTGTGCTGCTCTCAGCGGCCACGCCATCACGATTATTAAATGCTTTTCCAGAAGGCACACAAATTAAGCGTGTCACATTAGACGAAGCGGTCGCTTCAATTAAATCAAGACTTCCCTCGGCAGATAAATTCGGGCAAGAAGAAAAGACAAATAATGATAATTCTAATAATAAATCCGAAGATGATTTTGAAATAGAAGATAATATTTTTTAGGTTTAGAAATATGAAAATAATCAGCCTTTTACGGCATGCTAAATCTGATTGGCAAGACCCAGCCTTGCGCGACTTTGATCGCCCCATTAACGAGAAAGGCGAGCGGGTATCACGCGCAATGGGGCAATGGATAGCCTCACAAAAAATTAAATTTGATTATATTATTGCCAGTCCTGCCTTACGCGTCGAACAAACATTGAAACATTTTACCAAAGGATATGGCAATAAACTGACTATTGAATCAGAGCGAAAAATATATCTCGCCTCATCAGCGACAATATTGGATGTGATCAGAGAAACTGGCGAGGAGCATGATCATATTTTGGTAGTCGGCCATAACCCGGGGCTAGAAGATGTTATATTCGATTTGGTGCGTGATAATGGTTCTTCTTCATTGCGCAACGAAGTCGAGAAAAAATATCCAACAGGCGCCTATGCGCAATTGCATATCGAAGCCAACAATTGGTGTGATATCATAAAGCATGATGCAACATTAGAGATTTTTATGCCGCCGCGCGAATTGGATCCAAGTTTTGGCCCCGACATTTATTAAACTATTACTGTTTTAAATTGCCCATAGCTTTATCGGGATATTGGTAAAAACCTCGATAATAAACTCAAATTATCGGGCAAGCGACTAAACAGCCAGAGCCTTGCGCAACCCATCAGCGATATTCTCTAATTCACGCCGCACATCAGCAGATATATGACCGTGATTAGCAGAAGTAGAATTTTCTGTCGTTGGTTTTTCGATTTTAGGAGTTGATGCTTTTTTTGCATCTCGGATATATTTTTGTGCACCCTTTATCGTAAAACCTTCATCGTAAATTAAATGATGAATCTGCCGCAGCAAAGCAGCGTCTTCGCTACGATAATAGCGCCTACCACCAGCGCGTTTCAGCGGGTTTAGAATCGAAAATTGCTCTTCCCAATAGCGCAATATATGGGGTTGTACGCCCAAAGCCTTGGACATTTCACCAATAGTCTTCAGAGCGTTTTCAGATTTTTGCAAGGCGTTATTCTCCGCTAATATTAGCTAACGCGGCTGCGCATTCCTTGGCTTGCACGGAATGTCAAAACACGGCGTTTTGAAATTTCGGCTTCCACACCTGTTTTTGGGTTTCGGCCAATACGAGGCGCTTTATCACGGACAACAAATGTACCAAAGCCAGATATTTTCACATTTTCACCAGCCGTTGCCGCAGACAAAATATGCTCCATCAAAGATTCGATAAAATTAGACGCATCGGAGCGCGAAAGCCCAACTTGTTGTTTAATAATATCTGCTAAATCTGCTCGTGTAAGTGTTGCATCGGTGCCCATTTAAATCCCTTTCGATGTGAAATTTTACGCGGCTTCCAAGCCATTTTTTGTCTTATAACATAATAGTTAGTGTATGTAAATTATCACTATTAATGATAATGTAAATAATATTGTTCAATATTGAACGACAGATGCGCCCCAAGTAAAACCGCCGCCCATCGCTTCCAGCACCAATATATCGCCTTCTTTTATACGGCCATCGCGGATCGCTACATCAAGAGCTAGCGGAACAGAGGCCGCCGATGTGTTCGCATGTTGATCAACTGTTTTGATCACTTTATCTATGGGTAGTTTTAGTTTTTTTGCAGTACCATCAATAATACGGGCATTGGCTTGATGCGGCACGACCCAATCGACATCGCTTGGAACAACGCCTGCACTTTCAAGCGTTTCAAGCAGGACATTGGTCAAATTCACCACAGCATGACGAAAAACCTCTCGGCCTTTCATGCGTAATTTACCGACAGTCCCCGTTGTCGAAGGTCCGCCATCAACATAGAGCAATTGGTTATGTGCCCCATCGGCGTGCAATTTTGTTGCCAAAGCGCCTTTGCCGCTATCATCGGCGCACAATACAACCGCGCCCGCACCATCACCAAATAACACGCAAGTCGTGCGGTCTTCCCAATCCAATATGCGGCTAAAAGTTTCTGAACCTATTACTAGAGCATTTGTTGCGCTACCAGCGCGGATCATACTTTCCGCCACAGAAAAAGCATAAAGAAAGCCTGAGCATACGGCGGCCACGTCAAAAGCGACACCACCATTTGCGCCAATTATATTTTGTACAATGGTTGCAGTTGCAGGAAATGTTTGATCAGGCGTAGCCGTTGCAACAATAATCAAATCAATATCGCTTGCCGCCATATTAGCGCTCTTAAGAGCTTCTTTGGCGGCATCTGCGGCTAGGCTCGATGTTGTTTCATCATCTTCAGCAATATGGCGAAATTTTATTCCTGTACGCTCGGTAATCCACTCATCTGATGTATCCACACGCATAGCAAGCTGTGCATTTGACACTTTATTCCGAGGCAGTGCAGAGCCTGTTCCTTTTATGGCGGCTCTAATCTGTTTCATGTGCTAGGTTCACTATCTTGCTTGCTCACATTAGAAAACATAGCATTAATTGAATCAATATCATTTGCTATACGCGAATTAATATTATCCTCAGCCAAGCGCGCCGCCACTTTGATTGCATTGGCCACACCAATATCATTAGCGCTACCATGGCTTTTAACAACCACACCATTTAATCCAAGGAATACCGCGCCATTATGGTTATTAGGGTCTAAATGATGGCGTAATAATTCGGTTGCTGGGCGCGATACTAAGAAACCAAATTTTGATCGTATCGAGCTTGTAAAAGCCCGCTTGAGTAAATCGGTCACAAAGCGCGCAGCACCTTCAACAGCCTTTAGCGCAATATTACCCGAATATCCGTCGCATACGACCACATCAACATCACCGCTGTTAATCTTATCAGCTTCGGTAAAACCTTTAAAATCCATCGGTAGAGCTTTGGCATCATTTAGATAATTAGCGGCATCGCGCACCGCATCTTTGCCTTTTAAGTCTTCGGTGCCTATATTGAGTAATTTCACACTTGGATTTTCAAAACCATATATAGCCCGTGCATAAGCTGCGCCCATAATCGCGAATTGCACCAAGTTACGCGCATCACATTCGGTGTTAGCGCCCAAATCAAGCATCACCACATCGCTATCAATCATCGTCGGCAGCAAGGCAGCTAAGGCAGGACGATCAATCCCTTTCATAGTGCGCAAGGCCAATTTGGACATCGCCATCAATGCCCCCGTATTACCAGCACTTACCGCTGCATTTGCCTGTCCGCTTTTCACAGCATTAATTGCCAAGCCCATTGAGCTGCCCCGCGATTTGCGCAATGCTTGGCTAGGGCGGTCTTCGCCACTAACAACCTTATCCGTATGTAATATTTCGCAATTTTCGATTAAACCATCGCGCTTTGCCAATGCCGTTTTTATCTGGGTTTCGTCCCCAACCAATAAAAACCGTAAATTGGAATTTCTGCTATGTGCCAATGCAACACCAGCCACCATAACAGATATGCCTTCATCTCCACCCATCGCATCGATGGCGATAAGCGGTTGATGATTCACTGGGACATTCTCCATTGCAAAGATAAAATATTGTTTCTTCTCAACATAGCGAGAAGGTATGGGGCAAAGGCGCGATATTCAAGTCTTATTATCACCCGCGCCGAATAAATATCAAACAGCAGAAATAATTTCACGGCCATTATAATGACCACATTCGCCGCACATATGGTGTGGACGTTTCAATTCACCGCAATTTGGGCATTCTTGAAAGGCTTCTGCTTTCAACGCATCATGTGATCTACGCATACCGCGCTTAGATGGTGTGGTTTTTCTTTTAGGTACAGCCATTTCGAGACCCGCTCTTTGTTAAAATCATTGTAAGAATAAGCACTTAATTTTGTTTTCTTCATATAACGATCACGCCATTTAAGAATCACAAAATCATAATAATGCTTGTGTAAGCGATGCGATATAGCGGTTTTTTAGGACTTTGCAACATGTCAGATTGCAGCTAGAGCATAATATGTGAAAAATAATCATCAATTTGGTCAAAAGCTATAAATTCATAGCATAATTTTATCGAGGAAAATCACAATGTCTATCGCTATAACACTCACTATTGCAGCAGCAGCGGCCCTTATCAATATATGGTTGATGATGCGCGTCGGCAAAATGCGATTGGCGGAAAAAGTTTCCATTGGTGATGGCGGCAATGAAAATGTTACGCGCCGTATGCGCGCGCACAGTAATTTTATTGAAAGCGCTCCGCTTGTTCTGATTTTGATTGCTGCTATTGAACTTAGCAGCGGTACATCAATGGCGCTATGGGCGGTATCGGCTCTTTATATTTTGGGGCGTATCGCCCATGCTCTGGGTATGGATGGCGGCGCAATGGAAAAAGGGCGTTTAATAGGCACTATTATCACGATTTTAACGCTACTTGGCCTGGCTGGCTGGGCCGTATATATTGGCTATGGGCTGTGAAATAAACGAGACTTATTGTAGGGATTTTTGTCACAAAGAAATTAATCGATAATGATGAGTGGGAATGGCAATTAGCCTGCTTCAAGTGGCTGTTAACTAATACTGGTGGAATAGAGGCATTCCGTGAGTATTCATTAATCACACCAACACGTCATTTTTTTTCATCGACTTTTGCAGATAAACCAAATCAAGCAGAGCTACTATTTGATATTATAAAAAAACATGTCGGCATGGCTGATTGGCCTGTTACGCTTATCGCAGGAGAGAGCAGCAAACCAAATTCATTACATCCAGGTACGTATTTGGTTCATGATAACACCCCAGCACTTGGTACTTTTGAACAACAAGAAACCAATGATGAGAAAATTATCACTAACATTACCTATAATCCCGATTTGCTCAATGATATCGAGAATTTTGTCGCAACCATGGCACATGAACTCGGCCATTATCTATTGCACAGTTTTGAAACGCTTCCTCCTGGTGGAAAAAGTCTTGAAGAACATGCAACCGATTTATGCACTGTGTTTATGGGCTTTGGCATATTTTTATCCAATAGCGCAAAAGTCACGGACGGCTTTTCTGCTTTTGATAGCCAAGGTTGGCAAATTGGATATGCAGGATATCTGAGTGAGCAAGCCCTGATTACCGCATTATCAATAAACGAAACATTAGCAGGTCGTGATCCAATGGAGGCCGCAAAATATCTTAAACCCTATCTGGCAAAAGACCTAAAGAAAGCATGTAGATATCTATCAAAACGCGATATATACTGTGAAATTATGGCAACTGATCTATCTGAATTTGGGGACTATTCCAAGCTAGTCTCTTGATCACAATAACAGCCATAACCCCCTCATCGATTAGCCAAAACATCGTCGGCAACAAAAGCATTATTTTTGCGTTCATAGCCAAATTGACTGGTCGGGCCATGGCCTGGAACAAAAGTAACATCATTACCGAGCGGCCATAATTTCTGCGTGATAGCATCGATTAAATCTTGGTGATTGCCACGCGGAAAATCAGTACGGCCAATCGACCCCTGGAATATTACATCGCCAACAATAGCAAATTTACTTGGTTCATGATAAAAAATTACATGGCCTGGTGTATGGCCTGGGCAATGGATAACATCCAATATTAAATCACCCACACTGACTTGATCACCATCATCAAGCCAACGATCGGGCTCAAACACTTGGCCGTTAACACCATATTTTGCACCATCTTCACCCAATCGATCAATCCAAAATATATCATCTTTATGCGGCCCTTCGATAGGAAGGCCCAATTCCTTGGCCAATATGCCCGCCTCTCCGCAGTGGTCGATATGACCATGTGTGATAATTATTTTCTCCAGTTCAACCCCTGCCTGTTTCACAGCGGCCTTGACCTTGTCCAAATCCCCTCCAGGATCACTCAACGCTGCTTTGTTAGTTTTAGTACACCAAAGCAGCGTACAATTTTGCTGTAAGGGTGTAACGGGGATAATGGCAGCGCGCAAAGGCGGCTGCTTTGATGTAACATTGCTCATACCGTATATTTGGCCCTATTTAGCATCAGAATCAATATATTCTTTATGTGCAGCTTTGCGTTCATATCTATAATTTGCGTCCAACCCAAATAACAGGCCCAATAATGACAAGCGCCGCACCATCAACATCGCGCCAATTGCTATAACTCGGATTATCGCTTATCACATCAACATGTTTGTTCGGCCCAAAAGATAATCGCTTCACCATCAACACATCATCCATGCGTATCACATAAATACCATCGCGCATGGCTCCTGTTTCATGACACGCCACCATAATATCATCACCATGCGACAATGTTGGCAGCATACTATCGCCATCTACCGTGACAATAGAGAGGTTTTTCTTGTCATAAGGAAATTGCCTTAGCCATTTCGGATCAAAAGCAATTTTCCCTGCCAGTGACTCGGACTGTTCCAAATTACCAGCACCCGCAGAAACACCCACCGATAATTTAGAAATTAATTCCAATCCGCCATTGCCATCATCAATAGGTGCGCCCAATATCTTCTGATTCACCCCATAATAGCGGGCCAAGATATGTCGGTCCTTCTCTGCCAAATATTTTGGTGTCCCGCGCTCAATATATTGCTGAATATAGGATGGGTTACGGCCAATAAGATCTGATAGGCCTTTGTAATCATCACCTTTATTCTTAATAAGGGTTTTTAGATTATCTCTATAGTGACGGCTTTGACCGCCATATGATGGGTCCATTGGTTCGGGCATCATTGGTGGCTGCGGTGTATTTTTCTCTATTTTGGACATTATTTTTCTATAGCAATAGGATTTTTCCTAGACAAGTAGGATTTTACCTATCACAAATGTTCTTATTATGTTCTCATTGATTCGAGAAGGAATATACCGCCGCTTAATACCCCAATAACCAGACAAGCATGATGATAGGAGATAAATATGCATATGCTACGGATAGTAGAAAAATTTTTGCGCGATCATGATATCCCACCAACCAAATTTGGACGGATCGTCGCCAAAGACCCCAGACTTGTACTGGATATGCGATTAGGGCGTGAAGTGCGTACACCGATGCAACGTAAAATTATCGCTTATATTGAGAGCGTTGGAGAGTGAAATATGAATCAATTGCGCCATAATTTCACAAAAATAGACCGCTTATCAGCTCAGATAATTGCGTATATTGAGCAATTCTCTGCACAATATAGAACGCTAGGCCAAGATGATTCCATAAGCTGTCAGATTGAGAATGTGGAGATAAATGATTGGCAGAGCGCGACATATGATGGCGAGAAGCACCACTATCTGATAAAAATATATTGGAGCGAAGAAAATCCAATAATAAATAGCAATGATTATAAGACCAAATTAGCATCAGGTCTAAATGACTATGAATTTATTTTGTCCAAATCATTTGTTGCAGATATCAATATTAGCCAGCTCCAAATCATGGATAGGAATATCTGGAAACTCAATATCGAAACGCTTATCATCCATGAAGAATGAAAGCATGAGATTATCAAGCGCTACGTTCATTCATTTTGTGCAATGTATCTAGCGCCGCCTGCAAGGCAGAGTCCATCTCTTGCTTTTGGCTTTCGCTTGCCTCTTTTGCATGCTCATTAGAAGTATCATCGCTATATTCTTTTTTTGCAACCAACCCTATTTTTTGAGTGACTACTTTTTTTTCCAAATTCTCACTTGTATCTGATGCAGTCGTTTTTACTATAGTTTCAAGACTCTCCGTCTTAGACGCGTCATTATCCAAATCAATCGATGCAGGTTTATCATCAGAAATAACCCTCTCACCCTGTGATCTTACTATATCAATATTCTCACGCAATTCTCTGCGGCGCATCACGACCTTATCCAAGCGCTTCATCAAATCATCAAGAGTAGGAAGATCATTATCGTCAGAAACTTTTCTTAGATGCGGTTGATCTTGCTCAGGCTCAGCAGCTTGATCATCAATATTATGGTCAGTTTTAACATCATGATTTATATCTGCAACTTCTTCCTCAAAATCAGCCGCCTCAACAGGAATTTCTTCCATATATGTGGTTGTTACTTCGGATTCTACAGCTTCTTCCACATATGCTTCTGCATTATATGGTGTTGTTTCAGGTCCTGTAATATCCTTTGCTGATGCTTCTAATGTTTCTGACATTTCAATATCTTGCAAATGTTCTTCAGAAGAAGAGCCTAAAATCTCATCTAAGTCTGATTCATCTTGTACATCATCATAATCATTATTTTCGGGGTCCAATATTTTGTCACCCAAATCTTCATTGGCTGATAGGGGCCGACGCGGCGGAGCATCTGGATGGCTATCTGCGTTACGCAATTTCGGCAGATCATCAAAACTTCTTACGCTATCATCACCGCCCATGAAAGGTAGCTTACGAAATGAAGATCTCATCTTAGTAGCAAGCGCCTTAACGCCGCTGATAGATTTGAAACCAGCACTATGGTCTCGATAATTAGAAGTCTCTTCTTGTTGAGTCTCTTCAAACTCTTCATAGCGCTCACTATCTTGCTGATATATTTTTTGTGCGATTTCCGTATCATCATCCATAACAGGCATGCGATTACGCGCCCGCGCTCTTTCATTCACTTCATCCGATGTCATATATTCTTCTTGTTCATCAGTTGCGAAACGCATTAATATAATCAATAAAATTGCAGACGATAATATAGCTAAAAAAGCTACGAACAAAATACGTGCCGTAAAACCCAATGGAGCACTCGCCGCAGGAATAATCTCTGATAAGCCTGAAGCACCAGTGAACATTTCAAGGATATAAACGGGGATTAGCAAAGCGATAAGTGCGACAATAAAGCCACCTGCGCCTGCAAATAATATCGCATTCATCTTAGTTATTTGAGGCAGTCCTCTAGAGGCTTTATTGAAAGATACTTGAGAGTTAACAGACGCAACATTACCCCTCATGCCTTTCATTTTATCCATAATACCCATTCATTCGACTCCATAGGTCGGCAGCTAATTATTTATGCCACCTTACTCGGTTTATCTTTACCTAACAGAAAATGGTAAACAGGATCGTAACGACGAATATTTATTTCCCAATTGCGTTGTTTTTTAACAAAGTCCTTAGCAATTCTGCGTCTTTCAGGCCATTTTTCTTTATTAGAAAATAAACCATATAATGCATCAGCAATCGAATTTGGATCATCTGCGGCAAATAATGTACCCGTCTCACCATCGATAATTAACTCTTTATGGCCGCCCACATCTGATGCGGCGACCAGCTTTTCCTGCGCCATAGCCTCAAGCGGTTTAAGCGGCGTCACCAAATCCGTAAGCCGCATATTTTTGCGCGGATAAGCAAGTACATCAATGACCGAATAATATTTTTCAACCTCTTCATGCGGAACCCGCCCTAAAAAGTGAATATGCTCACAGGCATCGGATGCTTGTGCCTGCGCACGCAAGGCATCCTCCATAGGCCCACCACCAACCAAAACCAGCTTGGCATTCCTACCTTTTGCTCGTAAAATAGGCATTGCTGTGATGAGATCATCAAGACCTTCATAATCATAGAAGCTACCGATAAACCCTATAACATCACTGTCTCGCAGCTGTAGCTTTTCAAATAATGCATTATCACACGGCTTAGCGCTGCCAAATACTGACATATCAACGCCATTGGGTGATATGGTTATTTTCTCTTGAGAAATTCCACGTCTTATCAAATCAGACTTCAGCCCCTCACAAATCACAGCAATATGATCTGCACGGCTAATAACATAATCCTCAAGTGCCCGCGTAAGACGATATTTCATATTACCTTCGCTACCCGTTCCATTGCCTACAGCAGCATCTTCCCAGAAAGCTCTTATTTCATATATGAAAGGTATGTTTAATTCAGCCGCGGCTAGTGCTGCCGCCAGACCATTGAGCGCAGGCGAGTGGGCATGGACAATTCTGAAGGGCGATTCATTATATGTTTTTACAATGGCATCACGCAAAGCACTGACTTCATTCCATTCACGCCAAAGAAAAGGACCGCTTGATTCGGCCATTGTGCGAAAGAAGTGAAGCCCTTCAACCTCTTCTTGTTTAGCTGACAATATTTGACCATTTTGATATTGGCGAACACCCGTAATACCCGCAACTTTCCACCCTGCCTTGATCTGCGCTTTCATTATAGCGCGCGTGCGAAAAGTATATCCACTATGCAATGGCAGACTATGGTCTAATATATGTAAAATGTCATTCATAATTGCTATTAACCATAAAAATATTAACGTGACGTCAACTCAATTAGGCTATGCACATAAACATAACAAGTCAGAGCATTATCTATAATATTCTGAATATATGACAAAAAACACTTTATAACGTAAATTAATAATGCGAAAGGAGCGAATATGATTGATAATTTTTCTATATTACTCAGCCATGCTCTCATCTTACTCGCATTTTACCATCTTCTCTATCGGGATGATTTGGATGTCGAAGACCCCCCTATCCCCGATGATGACCCACGCGGTTTTGAAAAAAAGCCCGATGCATCGATAAAAAAAAGCACAAGATTGACCACCATGCGCGAAGATATGGAAGAGAGACGCCGTGCGTGATCTAATTTTTGTCGGTTATCTTGCACTAATTGCATTGATCGCTTTTAAGCGGCCTTTTTTATATACGCTTATATATGCTTATATTGATATTGTAGCGCCTCAACGCTTAAGCTATTTTTTACTCAATTCAATACCAATTTCAATGATCATGTTTGGGCTGGCCTTAGCAGGGTTTTTGATCAACGATAATAAAACTGACATCCGTGTAGCCCCTAGGCATTTCGTCATTCTACTACTGCTGGTATATTGCGGTTACACCACAACACAAGCCGATGAACCTTGGGCCGCAGCAGAAAAATGGGGGTGGGTATGGAAAGCCTTAGTCTTTGCCGCTTTCTTACCATTGGTGCTCAAAACGCGCCTGCGCATTGAGGCATTAGCCCTTATGCTGGTACTAACAGTATCAACTCTTATCGTCACAGGGGGCATAAAAACTGCTGGAGGCGGAAGCGGCTATGGTCAACTCGTGTTATTAATCTATGAGAATAGCGGCCTTTTTGAGAGTAGCACTATTGCTTGTGTTTCCATTATGATAATACCGCTTATCCTATGGCTGCGTAAATATGGGACAATTTTTAAACCCGACTGGCGCGTTAATTTATACGCGACAGCCCTTATATTTGCTTGCTTATTAATACCTGTTGGGACACAGGCCAGAACTGGCCTTATATGTGCTGCGGTATTAGCAATATTATTGTTATTAAAACTTATTACCCATAATATACGCTATATCCTACTACCGATCATTGGGGGCCCAGTTCTCATATTTGCGGCTATACCATTTCTACCCCAGACATTTATTGATCGCATGGAAACAATAAAAAATTTCGAGGCAGATCAATCCGCATCCACACGTGTAGCAGTATGGCGCTGGACAATCGAATATGTCGAAGAAAACCCTCTAGGCGGAGGATTTGAAGCCTATCGTCAAAATAAGGTTAGATATGAAATCGAGGAAGTCGATGAAAATGGCCAAGTAACTGGTCAAAAAAGTGATAATGACGTCGTCGATGAAGGTCGGGCCTATCATAGTAGCTATTTTGAAATGCTAGGTGAACAGGGATATGCAGGATTACTCATGTGGTTGTTCATACATGTTGGCGGTGTATGGAGAATGCAATCCATTCGAAGGCTCTACAAAAAACGAAACCGCCCTGATGAAGAATGGGTTGGGCCACTCGCATCGGCATTGCGCAATTCTCAAATCATTTATTTGGTAGGTTCTTTATTTGTTGGTATTGCGTTCCAGCCCTTTGTTTACATGCTTATAGCCCTACAGCTAGGCCTTGATACCTATCTTGCCAGACGCAGAGCAGAGGCAGCATGGAAGCCGCTAGTAGATACAGGTGATATATCACCTAATTTATTGAGATATGGTACGGCCAATATCAAAAATAAAACTGTATGACACAGAGTATAAAAGAAGATTTAAAGGCCTTGACGGGCTTACGTGGTATAGCTGCATGGTTGGTTCTATTCTATCATATTAGAACGGGTATGGCTGACTATGTACCTAGCGAAATAATGGATATTTTTGCAAAAGGCTATCTCGCAGTTGATCTATTTTTTATCCTATCGGGTTTTGTCATGTATCTGAATTATGCGGATCGGTTTCAAACGTTAAAATTATCCTATTATAAACAATTTATAACCCGCCGTATCGCAAGAATATGGCCATTACATATATTTATATTGCTTCTATGTTGTGCTTTTGTGTTCATATTAATTATAACAGGACGAGCCGATCATGCAGGCTATCCCATCATGGAATTACCGCTGCATATCATGCTCATACAAAATTGGGGTTTTACCGATGCTTTGAGCTGGAATCATCCCGCATGGTCTATCAGCACCGAGCTTTTTGCCTATCTTATCTTCCCCTTTTTAGCATCCTATATCGCATTTCATCGTTACTCCTCGCTTACATTAATTTCTGCGATTATTTTGCTTACAGGTCTATTGGCCTTCTATTTTAACATATTAGGTTATGATAAATTAGGCCAAGATATTCCGAAAACGGGCCTGATACGTTGTCTGATAGAATTTTCTATCGGCATGATAATATGCGCCCTTTGGAATAAATGGAAAACAACACCTACTATAGCCATTATTGCTAGCGCCCTAATATTTTTAATATCATTGACATTATTATTACTGGGTCAACTGCAAGAAGTCTTTGCTATCCCTATTGGTTTTGCTGCATTTTTATTGTGCAATGCATTGCTCGCACAAAATCCAAAAAACCCTCTGGGCAATAGAGTTTTTTATTATCTCGGTGAAATAAGCTACGCTACCTATTTGGTCCATTTTATATTCTATATTTTGTTTAAAATCATTTTTGTTGAAGACCCACTATTCGTCTCGTCCTATCTGGTTGGCCTCTATTGCATATTGGTGCTGATATTATCCTCAATACTCTATCATATCATCGAAAAACCGTCGCAAAAATGGATGAATATGAAATTCTCAAAAGCCATGAAATTAGGCAAATAACGCGCCTTAGAAATTTGATATTCTATCAACCCTTACACATAATATATGGTGATATAGCGCGATAATAAGGTTGAAAATCTAATATAAAACCCTAAGTCTTGGCCATGCTATTCAATATCATGACATCATCACTTCTGGTTTTTGCCGTAAATTCAGACAATGGCTCTACCGCTCAAACCATTACAGGGAAATTTCCTGGTAATTGGCAGCAATATTGGGACATTTTCATTGATTGGGTTGGCGCCAATTGGCTGATCATGCTCATTACTCTCATTGCTGCTGTCATCATATATTTAGCGCTTAATTGGGTTCAAAAAAGAGCCAGCAAATTCGCTAAAAAATCACAAAGCATCCTTGATTTCAGATCTATTATTGGACGTACTATCGGTAAGATGACGGTATTTTTTAGAGTCATGATTGCCGTTGAATTGGTCAACCATTTCAGCAACCCTCCCGCGCAAATTCATTCTGCTCTCAATTTTCTATTTTTGGTCGCCATCGTCATCCAAATCGCCATTTGGGTTCGCCAGATATTATTCGGCCTCGTTGAGCGCAGATCAGCCCGCGAAGATGAAGATAGCGAGATGATCAACAATGCCATGACAATCATCCAATTGTTTATCACTTTCGCTGTTTTTGCTATCGCAACGATCGTCATATTGGATAATCTTGACGTTAATATAACGGGGCTTCTGGCTGGTTTTGGTATTGGCGGTATCGCCATTGGTTTGGCCGCTCAAGGCATATTTGCCGATCTATTTGCCACTATATCCATTATATTTGATCGCCCGTTCCAACGCGGTGACACAATCGAATATGACAATACAATAGCAACAGTTGATAAAATTGGGATGCGCTCCACACGCCTCACCAGCGTGATGGGAGAGAGAAAAATCATCTCCAATGTCAATTTGCTCAATACCGAGATTACCAATTATGCGCGCCTTAACAGACGCCGTACCCGCCATATCATTGGTGTGACCTATCAAACAGCGCCCGATGTTGCGCTCGAAATACCCAATATGCTGGAGAAATTAGTCGTGGATGCAGGGCATAAATTCCTGCGCTGTGGTTTTACAGAATTTGCCGATAGTTCCCTCAATTTTCAACTCGATTATGACATATTGAGTGCTGATTATGAGATAGTGTTCCATGAACGCCATAAAATTGGTTTGGAAATATTAGAATTGTTCAACGCGAAAGGCATTGATTTTGCTTATCCCACCAACACACAATTTTCAGCAGGCCCTGACGGGAAATTGGTGATGCCTGGCGCCCAATAATATTCGCTATTATCTAACCATATCCAAACTCTATTATACTGATTCGTATTAGCTATAGTTCGATCACATTGTTTTGCATCTATCCAAGGCTCGCAAATCCGTAGCGATATCAGCAAAGCACTTGTACAAAGATGAATTTAACGCCACATTGTACGCAACATCGATAGAGGAGAGATATTATGCCGCACATTTCATCAGAAGAATTATTATCCAAAGTCGGGGAAGTGATTGGCACATCCGATTGGGTGACCGTTGAACAAGAGCGCATCAATCAATTTGCTGATGCTACGGGCGATCATCAATTCATTCACTTGGATGCAGAAAAAGCCAAAATGACACCTTTTGGCACCACTATTGCGCATGGGTTTCTAACCCTATCATTGCTGCCCTATCTTATGGCGCAGTCTAATGACCTTTTGTCGATGGATGGCGTGAAAATGGGCGTTAATTATGGCATTGATAAATTGCGTTTTCTATCGCCTGTAAAATCGGGCAAGCGCGTGCGCGGTGTTTTCACATTGGGCGCATTAGTCGAAAAACGCCCCGGCCAATGGCGACAAACATTAGATTGTAGCGTCGAAATTGAAGGCGAAGACAAACCAGCGCTTGTTGTAAGCTGGATCAACCAAATATTTGTATAACATAAACAATTAGGAGAAATATCATGCGTGATGCCGTTATCGTATCAACCGCCAGAACCCCCATTGGCAAAGCTTATCGCGGTGCTTTTAACAATACTGCTGGCCCTACATTGGGGAGTTTTTCAGCCACAGCAGCCGTAGAGCGCGCTGGTATTGATCCAGCAGAAATTGCCGACTGTGTATGGGGCAGCGCCCTACAACAAGGCACACAAGGCGGCAATTTGGCGCGTAATGTGGCGCTGCGTTCTGGCTTTCCAATTAGCACCCCTGGCATGACCTTGGACCGTCAATGCTCCTCTGGCCTAATGGCGATTGCAACGGCGGCCAAACAGGTCATTATTGATCGTATGGATGTTGTGGTTGCGGGCGGACAGGAATCTATCTCTATGGTGCAGACCAAAGAGATGCGTATTTCACCCGATAAAGAATTAGTCGCCATGCATGACGATATTTATATGCCGATGCTACAAACGGCCGAGGTCGTCGCCAAACGTTATGACATTAGCCGCGATACTATGGACGAATATGCGCTCCAATCACAAATGCGTACCGCCGCCGCACAAGAAGCTGGGCATTTCGACGATGAGATTGTTCCCACCACCACGGTAATGAATGTGATGGATAAAGAGACCAAAGAAGTATCACAAAAAGAAATCACCCTGACCAAAGATGAAGGCAATCGCCCGCAAACCACGCTTGAGGGATTGCAAGGCCTCAACCCTGTGCTTGGCCCAGATATGACCATCACCGCAGGCAATGCGAGCCAGCTTTCCGATGGTTCATCAGCTGCGGTAGTAATGGAAGCCAAATTGGCCGAACAACGCGGCCTAACCCCGCTTGGCCGTTATATCGGCATGGCCGTTGCTGGCACCAAACCAGATGAAATGGGCATTGGCCCCGTATATGCTATCCCTGCATTGCTGGAACGTTTTAACCTTAAAGTTAGCGATATTGACTTGTGGGAACTCAACGAAGCCTTCGCGGTGCAAGTGCTTTATTGCCGCGATAAACTGGGTATTCCTAATGAGCTACTCAATGTCAATGGTGGTTCAATCTCTATCGGCCACCCCTATGGCATGACAGGTGCACGCTGCACGGGACATGCTCTGATAGAGGGCAAACGCCGCGGTGCGAAATATGTTGTAGTAACCATGTGCGTTGGCGGCGGTATGGGCGCGGCTGGCTTGTTTGAAGTATTATAAAAGGGATAGGAATTATGAGTATTGGTGTTATTGCGACATTGACCATCCAGAAAGGCAAAAATGCAGAATTTGAAGCTATTTTTGCTGAATTGGCCAAACAAGTAAATGCAAAGGAAGAAGGGTGTTTATTTTACGCTATTTTTCAAAGCAATGGCAATGCACAGGAATATAAAGTTATGGAACATTATGTGGACCAAGCTGCATTTGAAGCCCATGGTGCAACCGAATATTTCAAAGCAGCAGGTCCTAAAATGGCTCCATTTTTGGCCAGCGCTCCGCATTTAGAGTTTTTAAAGGGAGTATAGAGAATAAGCGCTGTTCATCATTACGATAAACAATTCTTGATTTATTAAGATAATAAAGATATATAGTTTACAACGAAAGTCAGAAGTTTTCTTTTGATAGATACGAAGCTCAGTCATTGCCGTGACTGGGCTTCAATCATTTGGAGAGCAGGTTGCCGCCTGCCCTCCTCCTGAAGTTTTTACTCGGGTTTATTAAAATCAAGGATTTTCATTAGAAAAGTCCCAAATGCTAATAAAACACCAAGGAAAAGACATAATTCAACGAAAGTCATTGTTTTCTCCTTATGTATGTAGCGGAATTGCTACACTTCTATTTATACAACAACTATATATGACAATGCATTATTTTTCTTTTGCACCGCAGTGAACCACATATAATATCCAATAAGTAAATTCGGCCTATGTAGCAGTTCTTTTGCTGCACACATGATGTAGAACAATATTAAAAGTTTAGAAATAAGGGCATATTGTAGATAAGGTCATACACAATATTTCGTTTATTCATATTGTACATTATGGGCGGCTTCGCGCTCAAAAATAATAACCTTATCATCTTTATAATCTGTGCGACCTGTTTCTTGAAAATCAAATTTTTGGGCCAATGCAATAGACGGCAAATTCTTGTGCGAAATAATGCACTGATAACGATTATAATCTAAATATTCTTCACCCCATGCTAACACCGCCAGCAAAGCCTCACTACCATAACCAAGGCCGCGTCCCTCATGGCCGCGCGCATCACGCCCAAGCATCCACGCCATCTCTGGTACATTCTTGAGCGGCGGATGAATATCACGCATAAAGTCAGCATAGCCGACTTGTCCCAATACAGCGCCATCCACGCGCCGCTGTACAATCCACATACCATAACCCAGCAATTGCCACATAGCGGGACCGCGCAAAAACTTCTCCCACGCTATAGTACGACTCTCAATGGGACCACCCATATATTGGGTGATTTTAGGATCAGCAGAAATAGCATAGATAGCCTCAAAATCAGCGCGCTGGTAAGCCCGCAATATTAAACGCTCTGTTTTCAACGTCGGCGCCTCTTTATGGCGCATGGATCATACCATTTTCGAATATAAAAGCATCCTTACGGTCTTTGGCTAGCAACGCTGGCCCATCCAAATCCACCCATTGGGCAGATTGCGCGACCAAAAAAGCGGGCTTTATTCCAAGGCTGGTCGAGAGCATACAGCCAACCATGATTTTTAAATCACGCGCTTTTGCAGCCCGCGCCAATTTTAGCGCCTCGGTTAACCCACCCGCTTTATCAAGCTTAATATTGACCGCATCATAATAGCGCGCACAGAGCGCCACATCATCTGCGCTATGACAGCTCTCATCGGCACATAATGGCACAGGAGATTGCACTCCTTCGAGCAAATGGTCCTGCCCATGCGGTACAGGTTGCTCGATCAATTCAACGCCAAGTGCGGCTAGTTCGGCTGCTTGCCCTGCAATATCCAATGATAATTTCCCTTCCTTGGCCCAACTCTCATTCGCATCAACAATCAACCGCGCATTAGGCGCGCCATCCCGTACAGCGGCAACACGCTGCGTATCACCCTCGCCTGTTAGTTTTAATTTCAGCAAATCATAGCCTTTAGCAGCGGCATCAACAGCATCACGCCGCATTTGATTTTCATCATTGAGCGAAATTGTAAAGGCTGTTATCAGGGGTTTTGGTTCATCTAATCCAACCAATGCAGCTATGCTTATGCCCTTTTGCTGCGCTTCTAAATCCCATAAAGCGGCATCCAGCGCATTACGTGCAGCTCCGCGTGGTAAAAGCATCTGTGTTGCCTCGCGCGCTTCATAGGCACTCATAGTCTCTATTCGGGGGATAATTGCTTCTATTTGCGCAAGGCATGTTTCAGCGCTCTCGCCTTCATAATAGATCGCCGTTCCTTCGCCCATGCCTGTAAAACCATTATCACGTACAGCAGCAACCAAAACATCAACATATGTTTTCGCACCGCGTGATATGTTAAAAGAACCAGCGACTGGCCAACGCTCTACCACAGCAGAAATTTGCATATTTTGCCCCCTCATATTGGGAATTAGGCGTTCCAACAATGATACGCAAGTCTATCTATTATGATCCAATATCCACTGCTCCACTACGGGGGCGATTGTTTTACGCCATTTCTTCCCATTAAAGATACCATAATGGCCAGCACCTTTGGCTAGGAAATATTGCTTTTTCGTATCGGGCAATGCCGTGGTTATATCAAGCGCAGCCTTGGTTTGACCAATACCGCTTATATCATCTCGTTCACCCTCAATTGCCAATATAGCCGTATCCTGCACATCATCCATATTTACCAAATGGCCGCGATGCTCAAATAGTGAATCTGGCAACAGATGCCGCTGGAAGACCGCATCAACCGTTTGCAGATAAAATTCTGCTGTCATGTCGCAAACGCTGCGATATTCATCATAAAAATCTTTGGTCGCATCAGCGCTTTCTTCATCGCCGCTCACCAAATGTTTAAACATCTCCCAATGGCTTTTCATATGATTACCAAGGTTCATCGACATAAAGCTCGCTAGCTGCATAAAGCCAGGATAAACATTGCGCCCTGCACCCTGATAATGCGCTGGCACCGTTGCAATAACCATATTTTTGAACCAACTATGCGGCCTATCAACCGCCATAGTGTTGACAGCCGTGGGGCATTTGCGCGTATCGATTGGTCCGCCCATCATAGTAAGCGTCTTTGGTCGGCATTCATGATTATCGCGGCCCATAATTGCCGCAGCAGCCAAAGCAGGGACCGATGGCTGACAAACCGCAAGCAAATGGGTGTTGGGACCAATATATTCCAAAAACTCTATCAAATAATCAATATAATCATTCAAATCAAATGTGCCATCGCTCATCGGTACATCGCGGGCATCGCGCCAATCGGTAATCCATACATCATGGCGCGGCAACATGCGCTCCACTGTTCCGCGCAGCAGAGTCGCAAAATGACCAGACATTGGTGCAATGATGAGCAATTTGGGATCGCCTTGTACAGTCTTGCCATCGGGCGTTTTTCGGATGAAATGTTTAAGCTGGCCAAAAGGCTTGCGGCATTCAATCTCTTCTACGACGCTATGCGATATATCATTGATAAAACAATGATCCAAGCCAAACACTGGTTTGCCGCGTGCTTCCGCGCTATGGGCAAAAACCTCTAAAGCAGACGATAACATCGATATGTTAGGAATATAACCCACAGGGTTCATCGGATTGGTAAGCCATTTGGCTTGCGCATCAGCCAAAAATCCAACTCCGCTGAGCATTATCTTTTGAAATTCATAACCATGATATAACATTTACATACCTTTGACCAATTATCAGAGAGTATCTAGCTGATTATTGTGCAGCGCACCATAGATATTATTTATAATTATTATTTATGCCTATTGCGTGATTGTCGCAGCCCACATCCGCTGCTAGATGATGCGCATGACCAAAGATAAAACGCCCATATCTGAATCAACAGATGTAGAAAAAACCGATAATAATAGTGATAAAAAGAAGGATCCTTCTAAAAAACTCGCTAATTTGCGTATGATTTGGGATGCTGCCAAACATTATCCAAAACAGATTTTTGCGGCCGCAATAGCTCTAATAATCGCGGCCGTTGCGACCATCTCAATACCCGTTAGTTTACGCTATATCGTTGATGAAGGCTTTTCTGCAAGCGGTGGGGATATCGCTCCTTATTTTCAAGGTCTTTTGGTGATCGTACTCATTTTGGCCGTTGCAACGGCCGCACGATTTTACTTTGTGAGCTGGCTTGGCGAACGCGTTGTTGCCGATATAAGAATGAAAGTGCATGAAAATCTTCTAAGGCTCGCCCCTCGCTTTTTTGAAGAAAACCGCCCATCTGAAATAGCATCGCGTATGACATCGGACACTGCCATTATCGAACAAGTGGTCGGCACGACCGTGTCGATAGCATTACGCAATATCATTCTTGGCATATTAGGAGTTGTCGTTTTATTCTTTCTTGCTCCCAAGCTTACTGCTGGTCTGCTTATCGGGATTCCCATCACTATCTTTCCCATCGTCCTCATTGGCCGTAAGTTAGAAAAGACATCCCGCAAAAGCCAAGACCGTGTTGCCGATGTTGGTAGCATCATATCCGAGACATTGGGCGCGATGAAAATTGTCCAAGCTTTTGGCCAAGAAAAACGTGAATATGAACGTTTTGGTGAAAAAGTTGATGAAACATTTGAAATGGCCAAAAAGCGTATCCGTTTGCGCGCCATGCTCACATCGATTGTCATCGGACTTATATTTGGCGGTATTACATTATTGATGTGGAGCGGCGCCAATGCAGTATCTAGTGGCACTATGACGGGCGGTACAATATTCTCTTTTGTTGTCACAGGCGGCTTAGTCGCAGGGTCATTTGGAGCCTTAACAGAAGTCTATGGCGATTTGGTGCGCGGTTCTGGCGCTGCTAGTCGATTGGCAGAATTAATGCGCGAGATACCTGAAATAGCGCCGCCAGCTAATCCGATTGCTCTGCCATCACCGCCGCGCGGACAATTAAATTTTGATCATATCAGCTTTCGCTACCCAACGCGTCCAGAACATCTGGCCCTCGATAATTTCAGCCTGAAAGTTGAACCTGGCGAAACTGTCGCTGTTGTTGGACCGTCTGGTGCAGGCAAATCAACCTTATTTCAGCTCGCTCAGCGCTTTTATGACCCCGAAAGTGGTTCTGTACGCCTTGATGGTGTCGCGCTGCCCTCAACAGATCCGGCGGACATACGCAAACGCCTTGCTTTTGTTCCGCAAGATACGATCTTATTCGCGGCCTCTGCACGCGATAATCTACGCTATGGCAATTGGAATGCAAGCGATGATGAGATTTGGGCAGCAGCCAACCAAGCCAATGCCAGTGAATTTTTGGAGACATTGACCGAAGGCCTCAACACGTTCTTGGGCGAAGATGGCGCTCGCCTCTCTGGTGGACAGCGTCAACGCATAGCAATTGCACGGGCGATATTGCGCGATGCACCTATTTTATTGCTTGATGAAGCCACCTCGGCACTAGATGCCAAAAGCGAGCGGCTGGTTCAGGATGCACTCGATAAACTCATGCAGGACCGAACGACCATTGTCATTGCACACCGCCTAGCAACGGTTAGGAATGCAGATCGTATCATCGTTATGGATGAGGGCCGCATTGTCGAACAAGGCACGCATGAAGAGCTTAACAAAGCCAAAGGTCTCTATAATGATCTGGCCAAGCTACAATTCAACCATTGATTATAGGCCATTGTCGGCCTTACCAAATTCGGCATATTGTTCATTGCCAACAAAACCAAATTTTTCAACATCAGCACCTTTTATTCGCGCTAATGTAAAATCCACAATATCATAGCGAGCCGTCGCCGCTGGTTGAAATTGTAATTCTGGTTCTGGTGTCATAGCCTTTGTTTGTTTTAAAAAGTCGCTCATCTGGTCCAAAGAGATAGGCTGACCATTCCATAATATATTGCTGTTGGGCAATATCACTATTTTATTAATAACAGGGTCAGGGCCTTTAGGCTGCGGCTTGCCAGTTGATGGTAGATCAACCTTTACAGCATGGTTTACAGGAGGAATTGTAATAATGAACATGATAAGCAAAACCAACATCACATCAATAAGCGGCGTTGTATTCATCTCTCCCATTGGTGATTTTTGTTCAATATAAGACATATACCTCTCCTTAATATTTATTCTCATTTCTCCATTTTCTTATAAGATATGATATATCATTTTATGTAATTGTCAAATTAACCGAATAACTCGCTTAAATGGTATCTGATATTATCATGATGTAATATATTACTCTCCAGTCCCATTCACTTTGACATGCACAAAAAAAGGCGGCCCGAAAGCCGCCTCATATTTTCTGAAATTACCGATAATCAATCAAGGTTCATTATCAGCCTTACCAAAATTGAAATATTGCTCATTGCCAACGAAACCAAATTTCTCAACCTCGGCTCTCTTAATCCGCGCTAGCGCAAAATCAACAATTTCATAACCCGTTGTTGGGGCAGGCTGAAACTGAAGCTCAGGTTCTGGGCTCATTGCCTTTGTTTGATCCAAATATTGGGCCATTTGGTCCAATGATACCTGCGTGCCATTCCATAAAATTTCATTGGTTGGCAAAATAACAATTTTGTTGATCACAGGATCAACAGGGTTATCAACTGGTTGATTATTGGGGATAGGCAAATCAATCTTTACCGCATGGGTAACAGGTGGGATTGTAATGATGAACATGATGAGCAAAACAAGCATAACGTCGATTAACGGCGTTGAGTTCATTTCTCCCATTGGTGAGCCATCGTCCTTACCGCCGCTCATAGCCATAAAATATACTCCTAAAAATTATTGTTACAGCACATTAACGCACTGGTGATGAAACAAATCCGATTTTAAAGAAACCAGAACGCTGCATAGATGTAATAGCACCGCCGATACATTTATATGGGGTGTTAATATCACCACGAATGTGCGCCTCTGGTAATTCTTCAATGTCGATATCACCAGAAATAAGAGCATCTTCACCGCCAAGGGCTTCAATCTCTACTTCCATATGCTTCGTAGCTCTTTCAACCAACTCAGGTGCCGAAATAGGGGTCGTGTTCCAATATATTCTGCACTCTCCATTGGGAGTGGCACCTTGGTAACCCGCATCGCCTGGATCATTACCAGCAGCATCTGTAGTGGTGACAGATAATGCAATGTTGGAGGCTTTGTTTTCATTCGGATTGAATGTTTGTGTTGGTATTTCCAAATCAACAGCCTGAATCGCAACCGGAACCGCGATTAGGAAGATGATAAGCAACACGAGCATCACATCCACCAAAGGTGTAGTGTTAATATCGGATAAGGGCGTATCTTCGCCGCTACCTCCCATACTGATTGCCATTGGCTAATCCTCTCTTAAAAAATACACGCTAATCGCAACGGATTAGCAGGGTATAGCCCAACGCGAGCGCTGGGCGTTACCTTTACTTACGTGCCGCAGGTGCAGCTGGTTTCGCAGCTGGCTTCGCAGTTGTTTTCGCAGGAGCAGCAGCTCTTACGGCTGGTTTCACTTTACCATCTGAAGTGATGTAACCAAGCACATCATTAGAGAAAGCAGAAAGATCACGACCAATAGATTTGTTGCGAGCTTGGAGCCAGTTATATGCAAGCACAGCAGGCACAGCCACAAATAAACCAATAGCTGTCATGATAAGCGCCTCACCCACAGGACCAGCAACATTTTCAATCGAAGCATCGCCTTGGATACCAATTTTAATAAGCGCGTTGTAAATACCGATCACAGTTCCAAGCAATCCGATAAAAGGAGCCGTAGCACCAACCGTTGCAAGAAATGACAGACCGCCACTCAGCTTGTTATTAATAGAATCTTCTGAACGTGTCATCGCGCCGTGAAGCCAATCATGTGCTTCTACAGGATCAGATAATTGACCATGCTTGTCACGGGCATCGATACCATCGTCTACCAATTGACGATACGCACTGTTTTTACCAAGCTTAGATGCACCTTCTTTAAGACCACCAGCTTGCCAAAATTTGGCTTTCACTTCGTCAAATTGTTTGTTCACCTTATTTTGTTCGAACAATTTTGTGAACAAGATATAGAATGAGAATATAGACATAATAACCAAGCTACCGAAGATAGCCCAACTAATCGGCCCACCTTCTTCTAGAGCGGCGATTAAGCCAAAGTTTTTAGCAGATACTGCTTCGTTTAAGATTACAAAAGACATTTTAAAAAATTTCCTCTCAGAAAAAATATAGTAATATTCGATAGTTTATTATTATTGGGGTATTTGCCACCTAACCCTATTGGACCATCTGCCTGCAATTTCATTGCCGTCAGGATCAAGTGCAGGGCGGAAACGTGCACGTCGTTTTATATTTCTGCACGTTGCATCGTCTAAGTCTGTATGACCACTTGAGCCCGTCACAATGCATTCGTCAACACGGCCTTTAGCATTTACAGTCACACTAAAGCGTGTTGTCCCTTCACGTTCCTCACGAAGCGCTCTCGATGGATAGTCATTAGCATTAGCCCAGCGACTAGGGTTGCCGCGCGGCACAGGATTAGGACGCGTTGATACTTTTGGCGGCGGAGGCGGAGGCGGACATGCCTCAGTAGCCAATACCGATATACCACCTCCACATGATTTTGTTGCAGGCGGCGGCGGCGGCCCTGCATCCAGTGTAATTGGCGGTGGTGGTGGACGTACATCAACCGTTGTAATTTGCGGCGTTTGCTGCGGTGGGACCACAGGCGGCGGCGGTACAAATACAGGTGGCGGTACAATTTCAACAACTTCTGGTTCAGGTGGAGGAGGTTCCTCTTCATCAGGAATCTCTTCTTCCACTTCAACAGCTGTAATTGTTGATACGGCCTTTTCGACAGCCTCATAAGCGAGACCAGTTATCAGCGCATATCCTAAGAATATGTGCAGACCCACGACCAATATGATTGATACCAATCGGCCGTTCGTCATTTCATTTGAATCAGCATAAGCCATGCAGAAACAACTCTCCTTACTTTCCTCTTTACACTCTGGTTACTCATTAAGTTTAATTTAATGATGTAGCAACCATAATGATCATTCTGTTCAAGTCCAAACGCGACACTTAACGAGCCATATCCAAGCAAGCAATGCCATTTTTAACATTGCCGCCAAAAATTCACGCTTAATTCATCTGAACTATCTGTATATTTGGCTATACAATATAAAATTTAGAGGACATGTTATATAATGCAACCAAATTCTAAGTTGCATATTGCAATTTATATCTGGATTAATTTGTAGTTTGAAAGAAGGTGCCGCTAATGATTATTTCATTTAAAACTTTGATTATAAACAGTTTAACAATGGTGTTTTCTTTGATTATTTATGCACCAATGCTCGCCGCACAAACACCCGTACCCCAATCAAAAAATATTCTAGGGCAAGCAAGACCTAGCTATGACGCGCTAACAAATATTACGCTCGAATCGCCATTAGTCGCCGATATTATCGTTACAAAAGTGAAAAAATTACCTGAGACACAAACAATCGGAGTTCCAGCGAATAGAAAAAGAATATTAATTATTGCAGAGTTACAATCACTGATTCGAGCACAAAAAGGTCTCAACAGTGAAATAAAATTTCTTTTCGATGCACCACTTGATTCGCGCGGCAAGATGCCCAAACTCAAAAAACAACGATTCTTAGTCTTTGGTTCTAATGTTAATAACCGTCCTGATTTTATCAAATTAACACACACAGCATCTATGTTACCCTATTCACAAGATGATAATAATGTACTGCGTAATATCATTAGGAGCATCATAGCAAGCGATGCACCGCAAAAGATCGTGTCAATATCAAGCGCCTTTCATTCACCAGGAACTATAATCGGTGAAGGCGAAACACAAATTTTTCTCAATACAGAGTTTGGCCAACCCATTGCTATTTCCGTGGTTAGCAAAAGAGGGGAAAGTCAAAGATGGTCCGTATCAACCAGCGAAGTTATTGACATTAACGCAAGCGAGCCAACACGTAATAGTCTGCTAGGGCATAGATTAGCATGCGGTTTACCAAATAGTCTCAGTAATGAAAATATAGAAGCATCAAACGCACAAGACAGGCGTAAAGCAGCCGCAGATTATGATTATGTTAGAAAAGCGCTTGGGAATTGTAATCTCAATATCAATTGGAAATAAAATATAGATATAGCCTAAGATATTAAGCGCTAATCATGGCGCTTTTGCAAAGGGTTGTGCTTCGGCCAATAGGATAGAGAAATAATCATCCTCATCGCTCCAATGCTGCACAGGAACCCACCCCGCTGCACGCAATAATGTCTGCGCCTCTGCCACATGATATTTATGGCTATTTTCGGTATGGATTGTCTCACCTTCTTGCATGGTGAAGTCTTCACCCAAAATAGTGAAGCTTACATCTTGTCGTGATTGCAAGTGCATTTCAATACGATTCATAGCATCATTCCATTTTGCTACATGTTGAAACTTATCAATCGGTATATCACCATCTAATTCGCTGTTTACACGTTTCAATAGATTTAAATTAAAAGCTGCCGTTACGCCTTGGCTGTCATCATAGGCAGGAATCAAAACTGATAAATCTTTGATTCTGTCAAAGCCAATCATCAACATCGCATCATCACTCAAGCTGACCCGCATAGAGCGCAGTAAATCCACCGCTGTGACAGGAATCATATTACCAATGGTTGATCCAGGGAAAAACCCAAGCGCTTTATTATCAGGCAAAGCATTGGGCATACTCACTTTTTGCATAAAGTCTGCTTCGATCGGATATATCGATAGACTTGGAAACTTACTTTGCAGTTTTTCAACCGAAGAACGCAAAAACTCACCCGATATGTCAATGGGAATAAAAGCCGTAGGATTGACCGCCTCTAAAAGCAGAGGCGTCTTGGTAACGCTACCTGCACCAAATTCGACGACATTACGATGCGGGCCAATGATATTCGCAGCATCTGGTAATATCGATTCTAACAATGCCGTTTCGGTCCGCGTTGGGTAATATTCAGGTAGCTCGGTGATGGTATCAAATAGTTTTGATCCTTGATAATCATAGAGCCAGCGTGCAGGAACAGCGCGCCGAGTTGCACGAAAACAATCCAATATATCAGCTTTAAACTGAGGATCAGTCATTATTATGTCCTTAAGAATTATGTCTTTGAAAGATAATATCGATCAGCCGATATATTTTGCCAAACGAAGGCCAGTGAATTGCCATCTTTGGTGCGGATAAAAGAAATTACGATAGCTGCTTCTAATATGGCCGCGCGGCGTTGCGCAGCTCCCACCCTTTAGTACAAATTGCCCGCTCATAAATTTGCCATTATATTCGCCAACGGCGCCTTTGGCCGCCTCAAATCTAGGATATGGCCGAAATGCACTGCCTGTCCATTCCCAGACATTACCAAAAAAACCCTGACCAATGGCCTTAACGGGGCCAGCTTGATCAAGTTGATTACCATTCTCGCTCTGATAATTTTGCGCTAATGCTTCCCATTCGCCTTCGGTGGGCAAACGAACGCCTTCACAGCCCGCTATATTGTCCGCAGCCCAGCTTGCAAAAGCATCAGCTTCATAGAGGCTAATATGGCTCACAGGGGCATTAGGGTCGATCTCATGCAAACCATCCAGCGCAAATTGATACCATATTCCATCACGCTGCACCCAATATAAGGGCGCCTTAATATCGTCCTTATTCACCCAAGCCCAACCATCAGATAACCAATATTGCGCATCGGTATAGCCACCATCACCGATAAATTGCAGCCATTCTGCATTGGTAATAGTACGATCAGCCAAGGCATAAGGTTCCAGTAAGATATCATGCCTTGGGCCTTCGCAATCAAAAGCAAAGTCGCTGGAAGGTGAAACATCAATGCCAATTTTTTGCAACCCAGCTTGCCCTTCTATCCATTGGATAGGGTGTATTGGTTCGGCCAATGTCTTATCTTTCGGCCAAAGCGCTGGGTAAAGCGGATTACACGAGAAAAGATGCAATATATCGGTAAGTAGCAATTCTTGATGTTGTTGTTCATGATGAATGCCCAATTCAAGCAAGGCCAGAACATCTTCATTCAAATCATTAAAATTATCGGCAATGCTATTTGTCACATGCGCCCGATACGCCATAATATCATCCAGTGAGGGACGCGTTAGTATGCCGCGCGCATGACGCATATGACGTGCGCCTTCTGCTTCATAATAGCTGTTAAACAAATAGGGGTAATCATCATTATAAAGCAGATAGTCCGCTACATGATCGCGCAATATAAAGGTTTCAAAAAACCAACTTGTATGCGCCAAATGCCATTTCGCAGGCGAAGCATCCTCCATTGATTGCACGCTGGCGTCGGCATCACTTAAGTTTTCACATAGAGATTCCGTCAATTGGCGGCATTGCTGAAAACGCTCTAATATCTCGGTATCAATGGATAATATTTTACTATGTTGATTCAACGAGACCCCCCAGGCACCCATAATATGTCATCGGCTCCACCATTATTCATGCTACGGCAAAGCGTAAAAAGCAAATCAGAAAGGCGATTTATATAAGCCATAGCTGCTGGATTCACACCATGCTCATTATGAGCTGCTGTAATGGAGCGTTCTGCACGGCGTGTGATAGCGCGCGCCAAATGCAATGCCGATGCAGAGGCACTGCCGCCTGGTAATATAAAGCTGTTTAAAGGCTGTAAATCAGCATTGGTTTCATCAATTAGATTTTCCAACCATATGATGCGCTCATCAATAATGCGCAGCACCATTTCGCTGGGCGTAAAATCATCGCCTGGCGTTGCTATATCTGCGCCCAGATCAAACAAATCATTTTGAATGGCCCGAAGGCTGGCAAGCACATTAGAATGCTGCGGATATTCTGTTTGGATAGCAGAAATGGCAAGGCCTATGGTGCAATTACATTCATCAACATCGCCAATGGCTTGCATACGCGAATCATATTTGGCGATACGCGATCCATCCGCCAAACCGCTGGTGCCATCATCACCCGTACGTGTATAAATTTTGTTCAATTTAACCATATGCGTGCTTGTGATACTCTATTCGATCTTTCTGGTCGATTTTTCTGGTCGATTATTATAGCGTAACCATTATCCAGCCGATGCAATAATCATCAACAATACCATGATCGCAATCGCAATAGCTTGCCATTTCACACGAGAAAACATCATCTTATTCTGCGTATGTAATGATTTGGGAATACCATTTTCATCAACTTCATTGGGTTTC
Organism: uncultured Sphingorhabdus sp.; assembly: GCA_947501885.1. Taxonomy (GTDB): domain Bacteria; phylum Pseudomonadota; class Alphaproteobacteria; order Sphingomonadales; family Sphingomonadaceae; genus Sphingorhabdus_B. The sequence goes on from CANMXN010000001.1 coordinate 1,302,042, forward strand.
ATATTGGCAAAAGCAATCAAACCTCTGGTCAACGCAAATACAACAGCGCCAACAGCGAAAACAGCAGCGATAATTAAGACATAGCCCATCAGGGACTCCTATTACATGATATTGTGCAGCCCAATAGCATCACAATATTGCTCTATAGATAGGCTGTTTATGATAAATTTCCAGTGATGATTTGATTTTCTTTACAAGAGTTCAACACATCTAAAGCGCTATAACCCTGATTTCGCAAATTATGTAGCGACAATGAGTCAGCACTTTTTGACAATTTTTCACCATCCTCGCCCAATAATAACGCATGGTGCCAATAAAGCGGTTGCGGCAATTGCAAATGATATTGGAGCAATCGGTGCAGCGCAGTATATGCAAATAAGTCCATCCCACGGATCACATGAGTAATCTTTGCATCATCACATGTCGCCGCCAAATGATAGCTAGCGGGAGCATCTTTGCGCCAGATAATAATATCACCAAAAAGTGATGGGTCGGCCAATTGCTCGCCATGCTGCATATCCTGCCAATAGAGCGGCGGTACATTTTGCAATGCTTTTTTCATATCAAGCCGCCAACAATGAGGTGCATTACGTTCAACCTTCATATGCTTGCAGGTTTCAGGATAATTGGGTCCATCTGGCCCATGTCTCACATTGCACGTCTGCAAAACGGCATTAATATCAGAGCGTGTACAATAGCATTTATAGAGCAACTCTTTATCGCGCAAAACATCAAGAGCTGCCTGATATGTTGCCATATTATCCGATTGATAAATGATATTGCCATCCCATTGCAGGCCAAGCCATTGCATATCTTGCGCAATCATATCGCAATATTCAGGCCGTGATCGAGAGGCATCAATATCTTCAATTCGCAGTAAAAATTGGCCTACATCTAGGCCATAATGTCGTTTATAATATTGGACAAATTGATGATTATAATATGCCGATAGCGCATGGCCTTGATGCAAATATCCATTAGGGCTAGGCGCAAAGCGCGCGCTCACTCTCTGGTCAGCAGGCCTTAATTCCAAAGCCGAAACCAAAATATCTTCCATATTTATTATATCAGTATTTGACGTCATATCATTATCTATTAGGATAGTATGATGAGCTGTGAAAGTTCAAACATCATAGAGCAAATAATTATGGAGATGCAGTAACAAAGTCATATCAATGTCATATTTGCATGAAAGATATAATTTCATACAGCAATAGTGGCGATATATTTTGTGATTAAGGGGTAGAGCGAATGTTACGAGATGCAGAAGCATATGATGCGATAGTGCAAGAATATGATGAAAGCGAGAGCCATCCAGAAAGCTGTCCAGCGCTAGTGCTAAATGCCGACTATACGCCGCTTAGCTATTATCCGCTCAGCCTCTGGCCTTGGCAGACCGCAATTAAAGCCGTATTTCTTGATAAGGTTGATGTGATTGAAAGCTATGACAGGCACGTCCATAGCCCAAGCTTAGATATGAAAATACCATCGGTCATTGCCCTCAAGCAATATGTCAAACCTAATGAATATCCTGCCTTCACACGGTTTAATTTATTTTTGCGTGATCGGTTTCAGTGCCAATATTGCGGCTCACCCGAAAATCTAACCTTTGATCATGTCATTCCGCGCCGAGCAGGCGGGATCACCAGTTGGGAAAATGTCGCTGCGGCTTGCCTTAAGTGCAATCTTAAAAAAGGCGGACGTGACCCCAAACAAGCCCATATGCAGCTCGCCAAAAAACCAATCAAACCGACCAATTGGCAATTACAAGATTGCGGACGCGCATTTCCGCCCAACCATTTGCATGAAACGTGGCGCGATTGGCTCTATTGGGATTTGGAATTAGAGAGCTAGGGACAGAATCTAATATAACTGATTTAATTATCTGGCTCATCATTTGTTTTGTCGCTAAGCGCAGGCACCGCTTTAGCTGCGTCACTAGCTGTTATTCCAGGTGGCGGCGCAGCTGATATAGTCTCTAATTTGCGCATCACGCGCCCTGCTCTTTTTATCGCACCGCGCATCGCATTATAACCACCGCAGCGGCAAATATTGGTAATTGCTTCATCAATATCTTGATCGCTAGGGTCAGGGTTTTTGCGCAATAAGGCCGATGCCGCCATGATAAAGCCCGGTGTGCAAAATCCGCATTGCGGAATATTGGCCGCCACAAAGGCCTGCTGCAATGGGTGCGAGCGATCATTGCTCAGCCCCTCAATAGTACGAACAAAGCGGCCCTCCACCTCTGTGATAGTTACAAGGCAGGAACGTATTGCCTCCCCATCAATTTCAACCATACAAGCGCCGCAATCTCCAGCGCCGCAGCCAAATTTGGTGCCCGTCAAATTAGATGCATCACGAAGCGCCCATAAAAGCGGTGTTTCAGGGTCCATTATATATTGCACAGGGCGATCATTGACGGTGAATTTTGTGATGGCTACTCTTTCATCTCTTATCTTATGATTATGATAGCTAATGAGCGATTAGGCAAGTCCATTGCTAATGTGATTCTCACCAATGCCGATAGGGTAAAACAAGATGCGTGATGTACAAGGCAATATAAATTTTCTTATATGGGCTTGGTCAGGTGTCGTAAAAGCCACAGAATAGCTTGAAAAATGGCTAATTTACCAAGAATATGGGTGAATCCGCTTTATCCTCTTGAAATATTATTCAACCGAGTCTAAACGCCCATCCAACAAAGCCGCTTTGTCGCGGCTGTTTTTGTTTGCTCGATATGATAAAGAGTAAACTATATTTTTCGGAGTGTTTCATACATGCAAATTTTAGTTCGCGATAATAATGTTGACCAAGCGCTAAGAGCGCTGAAGAAAAAATTACAGCGCGAAGGCGTTTATCGTGAAATGAAATTACGCCGCCATTTTGAAAAACCATCCGAAAAACGCGCTCGTGAAAAAGCAGCGGCTGTTCGCCGTGCCCGCAAATTAGAACGTAAGCGCATGGAACGCGATGGCGTTAAGCCCGTACAATAAATATATTCATTATCCGTAATGATAAAGATAGGGCGCCGCAATTTGGGCGCTCTTTTTTTGTCTATATTTCTAAGATATAGGCAATTCATATAATATAATCATAGTATAAAAGGCTCTCTAACATGTATATCCCCTCTAATATCCTTCATCCTATGATAAATAATATCACCTCAAAATTGCGCCATAGTTTAGCGTTCATGCTGGTCTTTGCGATCGCATTGATCGTGATGGGAAATAACCCAATCAAGGCCCAAGACCAAGTTGCAGGCAAAAACGAAGAACAATTTCTAAACGAAAATAGCGCAAAAGACGGCGTTGAAACCACCGAAAGCGGCCTACAGTTTCAAACCATTCAAGCTGGCGAAGGCGCATCACCAACAGTAAGTGATATTGCATTTATTGGTTATAAAGGCATGTTTACAGACGGTACTGTTTTCGATGAAAACCCAAGTGCTCCCTTGCCTGTTGGTCAACTGGTTCCCGGTTTTTCCGAAGCGCTGCAAAAAATGCAAATTGGCGGTGAGTATAAAATTTGGATTCCATCTAAACTCGGTTATGGCCTCGAAGATCGAATTAACCCGCAAACGGGCGAGGTAGCTATTCCAGGCGGATCAACATTGGTTTTCGAAGTCAAGCTCATTGACTTTAAATCTCAAGCCGAAATTGCAGAATTGCGTAGTCAAATCACGCGCACTCAAAGCAAAAGTTTCGAAGAAATTGAGAGCGCTCTCGAGTTTCAAACCATAATAGCGGGTGAAGGTCCATCTCCCAAACGCAGCGATATGGTGTTAGTAAGCTATAAGGGCATGTTAGCTGATGGGCGTGTTTTTGATGAAAACCCCTATACGGTATTTACCGTTAATCAGCTCATCTCAGGCTTTTCAGTAGCCTTACAAAAAATGCAGGTTGGCGGCCAATATAAAGTTGGAATTCCATCTGAATTTGCATATGGCCCCGAAGATCGGATCAATCCGCAAACAGGCGAAGTATCCATTCCTGGCGGATCAACATTGATTTTTGAAGTTAGCTTGCTTCATTTTAAATCACAAACCGAGGTGGAAGAGTCTAGCAAGCAAGCCAAGCAAACAAATGATCAATGAGATGATAATATCAAACCAACATAAGGGTTTATACTCCCCCCATATAATCGCAAAGATGGCACGCCAAGACTTTAAGGCTCTTTTTGTCTTTATTTTTATATCAATATCATCAATAAGCCGTCTAAACCATCAATGCTAAATCATTTCTGATTTTAAAAGGGTATTTATATGTCTGTCACTACGGTCCCGATTCATCCAATTGCCAAAGGCACGCTTCCCAAATTATGGATTGGTCTAGCTTTATTAGTGTTAGCCGCCGCTGGCTTAGCCTACTCAGGTACACACGGATCAAGCGATCCCATTCTTAAAAGTCAACTTTATCTATCAAATAATGCGAAAAATGAAGGCGTTGAAACCACCGAAAGTGGTCTGCAAATTCAGACCATAAAAGCAGGTGAAGGCCCATCACCAACGCCAACCGATGTAGCTCTTGTTGGCTATAAAGGGACATTAATCGATGGCACTGTTTTTGACGAAAACCCTAACGCGCCTTTCCCCGTTGGTCAGGTTGTCCCTGGGTTTTCAGAAGCTCTGCAAAAAATGCAAATAGGCGGCGAATATAAAATCTGGATTCCTTCGGAGCTGGGCTATGGTCCAGATGATCAAACCAACCCGCAAACGGGTGAAGTTGCTATCCCAGGCGGATCAGTTTTAATTTTTGATGTCAGCTTAATTGATTATAAATCTCAAGCCGAGATTGAAGAGTTTCAAAAACAAGCTGAGCAGTTGCAAGGCGGCGGGGCCGCTGGCGCAGGCGGTATTCCGCAAGGCTTACCTCCTGAGATTGAAGAACAATTGCGTCAGCAACTAGGTCAATAATCATGATATGCCATAATCTTTCCCGAGAGGTATAGATTATGGACTTCAGATCAAAATCTACTGTCATTACTGGCGGAGCTACAGGCATAGGCTTTGCACTCGCAAAAAAATTGGTGCGCTGCTGGGTCTAGACATCGGATCGGCGGATTGCGAAATGGGGGGGCTAAAGGCCAATCTTATCTATTTCAAGGTCGGCATCATGTGGGCATTTGGCGCACGCGAGCGGCTCAGCAAACATTATCCCGATATACGGTGAATAAAAACGTCGCATACACCATGATGCAAGGCTCAATATATGGCGCATAAAAAGCTAAACCTACCCAGCAAAATTTGCCCAAGGTGCGAACGCCCGTTTAATTGGCGCAAAAAATGGGAACGCGATTGGGACAATGTCATCTATTGCAGCGAACGATGCAGGCGTAGTAAAGATATTAAACCAAGCTCAGCCATATTGCGGTGAAAAAGGATGCGCCGCCCAAAAAGCCAAAGAAATGCCAAACCGAATAACGGTATGCCATAGTTTTGCGTGTATAGAATAATGTACCGATTATATAAAATATCCCACCGCAGCAAACTGCTATGAGCGCATCTTGCGGCAGATATGCAATGAAATCGGGCATCGCAATCAAGCCCATCGACCCCAAACCAATATAAGAGGCCAAGGACCAGCGCGGCTCTATCTGATTACCGAAAATTTTATAGACGGTACCAAGGATAGCCAATATCCACACAGCAATTAAGATATTGCGGCTATAATCTGTACCAATATAGATTAACAAAGGTGAGAAAACACCAGCGATAAAGGTATAAATCGCTGCATGATCAACACGGCGCAGCCATGGCCGCCAATGATGTTGCGGCAAAAAGTGATAAGCTACGCTAGCCACAAAGGACAGCACCACAAAGAGCAAATAAATGCTAGCCGCTATCCCAATAGAAATGGGATGGTCATAAAACACATGGCTAAGCAATAAATATCCGCCAATGAAGACAGCCAATAGGCCGAGAGCATGCACAACCATGTCGGCGATACGGTGCGATTTTATGGTGCTGGGGTACATGATTATGTTTTGCTCACTATTATTGACATTTTAACTTATTATCACTATAAAAAGATAATCAGTGATAGATCAACTAAGTTAGCAATAACGAAAGCACTGATCCCATAAGTGGACTTATAATGTCGCTTTCTGCGAGTATATTAATAAACTTATGCACTTGCTTATGGCTGTGGACTGTAAAAAGTTTGGTGTGTTGAGGAAATTTAAGGGCGGCTTCATGTCGCCCTTTTTATTCAATTAATCGTTCTGCCATCCTTCCAAACATTATTCTCTGATTAGAACGAATAGGGTCTAAACCTCGAGAGTAAGCACTTTCAATGTATAAATCTAATTTATAAGGATATAAATCAATTTTGAATATAGGTGAGCGCTTCATACGGACAAAGCAATAGTATTTTTCATTATTGGGTAAAGGGTGACGCATATTTAACTTGAAAATATAACCATTATTATCTGGGGTCATTTGAATAGTGCTTGTTGGTTTATCAAATAACATTCTAATAATTCCTGGCAATTCAAGAGACCATTTATAACGATCAATATTAAACAATCGTTTTTTATATCCGTCTTCAAAAATAAAACTATCTTTTATGCTAGGAGGCTCACACTTTTCTGAAATACAATGGTTGGAATAACGAACTCTTATATCGAAATTTAAAAGCCTACTATCCTTACACTTCCATTGAAACGATAGAAATTTCTGTTCCAAATGTTGCAGGTCATATTCAATAGCTAGATGAAAAATTGATTTTGGTAACAAAAGATATTCCTGTAATGTTTATAAACATAGCTCTGTCTAATGCTTCATCCCAATAGCTTCTCTTTCTTTATCTTTTCCTGCCAAACCAGCGGCGCAAGATGGTGGACGCTATCGCCATTGCTATCGACCGCCACCGTTACGGGCATATCCTCAACCTCAAATTCATAGATCGCTTCCATACCCAAATCTTCAAAGCCAACAACCTTGCTGCCTTTGATCGCACGGCTGACCAAATAGGCGCTGCCGCCCACCGCCATTAAATAGGCGCTGCCATGTTTCTTAATCGCCTCAATCGCCATAGGGCCGCGCTCCGCCTTGCCCACCATCGCCAGCAGGCCTTCGTCCAGCATCATATCGGTAAACTTGTCCATGCGGGTCGCCGTGGTGGGACCAGCAGGCCCGACAACTTCTTCGCCCACAGGATCAACTGGACCAACATAATAAATCACGCGGTTTTTAAATTGCACGGGCAATTCTTCGCCCTTGTCGAGCATATCTTTAATCCGTTTATGAGCCGCATCGCGCCCTGTGAGCATTTTGCCATTAAGCAAGATACGATCACCATGTTTCCATGTCTTCACTTCGGCATCGTCTAGCTTATCAAGATAAACGCGCTTAGCCTCTGATGATGGTTTCCACTCCACTTCGGGCCATTCGGACAATTTGGGCTGCTCCAAATAGCTTGGCCCGCTGCCATCCAGACTAAAATGCGCATGGCGGGTAGCCGCGCAATTGGGGATCATTGCCACAGGCTTGGATGCAGCATGCGTTGAGTAATCCATGATTTTAACGTCTAATATCGTCGATAAGCCGCCCAATCCCTGCGCCCCAATACCCAGCGCATTGACCTTATCGAACAATTCAATGCGCAATTCTTCTATGTCATTCTTGGCCCCGCGTTGTTTGAGCTGTGCCATATCAATGCTGCCCATCAGCGATTCTTTCGCCAGCACCATCGCTTTTTCAGCCGTACCGCCAATACCAATGCCCAGCATCCCTGGCGGACACCAACCAGCGCCCATTTGCGGGATCATCTCTAGCACCCAATCGACAATATTATCGGATGGGTTCATCATCTTAAATTTTGATTTATTCTCGCTACCACCGCCCTTGGCTGCGACATCGAAACGCACGCTATTGCCAGGGACCATATCAATATGGATCACCGATGGCGTATTGTCTTTGGTGTTGCGGCGCGTAAAGGCTGGATCTGCCAAAATGGAGGCACGGAGTTTATTCTCTGGATGCAGATAAGCACGGCGTACGCCCTCATCGACCACCTCTTGCAAGCTCATATCCGATTCGAGCACACAATCTTGGCCCCATTTCACAATCACGGTGACTATGCCCGTATCTTGGCAAATCGGGCGATGCCCCTCTGCGCACATGCGGCTGTTGGTGAGAATTTGCGCAATCGCATCTTTAGCAGCAGGAGATTTTTCTGCTTTATAAGCCTCTCCTAATGCCCGAATATAATCCATCGGATGATAATAGCTGATAAATTGCAGGCTATCCGCCACGCTTTCAATCACATCGGCTTCTTTAATGATGGTCGGCATATATCTCTCCTAAGCGGTCAAAATTTTTATTTGCCTGTGGTCATGCAATATTTTGATGAAATATGCACCCTTTTTGATAGTTACATCCAATAATTCAGTGATTTTTCAAACAAGTCTATTTTACGCTCCGCAGAGCATAATATTGGCAATGGAAATTCAATCTATTTTCACCCTCTATTTTGTGACACACGGCAAGTCCCATCTATGTGGTGCTACAACTCATAATAGAGGCCAATATATTGTGTATAAGTTCGGGATAAAAAAAATCGCAAAAAAAGCATTTTTGCACTTGAAAAATGCGGCGTTCCTAGCAGGTCCATGCGTCGCTGCACTGCAACACAAAAACAGGTGCGGTAAAGCGAATCGTGCATAAGACGAGTCGAGTCCTATTTTTAGGGTTAATATGCATTTACCCTCTTGCGTTAAATTTAAAATAAGCCACTATAGATAGCGGTTGGCCAATGGGGGCATACCATAGATAGTATGATTAATTTTTGACTGCAATTCTGCGGACATAGTCTTTTTGCTCTAAATTAATTGGAGTAAATGCTATTTTTTATCCCCTGCGATCAACCAAAAATGCTATGAGGGAAGCATTAAGTCCTGAGTCGAATAAACAGTGTTTGCGTATCAGCTTTATAAAGAGCTGACATTAAACAGCATTACATCGGCACATAGCATTTCAAACGAGTGCATTTCAAACGAGCGCATTTCAGACCAGTTTGACTGGCATATGAAAAATAAATTGGGGCCGAGAATATTATGGATTTTAGAGACACAGACCAAGGTACAATCGACATGCTGGACAGCGATATTATTGAAAAAGCGAATGCGAAAGAAGCTGTTAATGAACCCAAGGCAGCTGATGAATCCCAAAAACTTGATTCGCCCAATAGCGATAGCAAGACTGTAAACCCGCAGCGCTTTAATATTCAAAAAGATGATAGCCGTGATGCTCTGCTCACTGAATTTGGCAAAGAGACTTTGACCGATCGTTATTTATTACCAGGCGAAAGCTATCAAGATTTGTTCGTCCGCGTTGCCGATGCCTATGCCGATGATGCCGATCACGCCCAGCGTCTTTATGATTATATTTCGAAATTATGGTTCATGCCTGCAACGCCCGTTCTGTCCAACGGCGGCACAGGACGCGGCCTACCAATCTCCTGCTACCTCAACAGCGTAGATGACAGCCTCGGCGGTATCGTCAATACATGGAATGAAAATGTCTGGCTCGCATCGCGCGGCGGCGGCATCGGCACCTATTGGGGCAGCGTGCGCGGCATTGGTGAACCCGTTGGCCTCAATGGCAAAACATCGGGTATCATTCCCTTTGTTCGCGTGATGGATTCGCTCACCCTTGCCATTTCACAAGGATCATTGCGCCGCGGTAGCGCCGCTTGCTATCTCGACATTAATCACCCTGAAATTGAAGAATTTCTCGAAATTCGCAAACCATCGGGCGACTTTAACCGCAAAGCGCTTAACCTGCATCATGGCGTATTGCTATCCGATGAATTTATGGAAGCGGTGCGCGAGGGCGCGGAATTTGATCTTAAATCACCCAAAACTGGCGAAGTGCGGGGCCAAGTCGATGCGCGCAGCCTGTTCCAGAAATTGGTGGAAACCCGCCTTGCCACGGGCGAGCCTTACATCATTTTCTCTGACACGGTAAACCGCAACATGCCCAAACATCACCGCGATGTTGGCCTGAAGGTTTCCACATCCAATCTATGCAGCGAGATTACCCTGCCCACTGGTTTCGACCATTTGGGCGAAGACCGCACTGCCGTGTGCTGCCTATCCTCGCTCAACATTGAAAAATGGGATGAGTGGAGCGTCGAGAAACAATTTATCGAAGATGTAATGCGGATGCTCGATAATGTATTGCAAGACTTTATCGACCGCGCACCCGACGAAATGAAACGCGCCCGTTACAGCGCGATGCGCGAGCGCAGCGTTGGTCTTGGCGTGATGGGCTATCACAGCTTCCTCCAAGCACGCGGTCTCGGCTTTGAATCTGCTATGGCAAAATCATGGAATATGAAAATATTCAAACATATCCGCGCCCAAGCCGATGAAGCATCAATGATGCTGGCCAAAGAGCGCGGTCCCTGTCCAGATGCCGCCGACCAAGGTGCAATGGAGCGTTTCTCATGCAAAATGGCGATTGCGCCGACCGCATCTATCTCTATCATTTGCGGCGGTACATCGGCCTGTATCGAGCCAGTGCCTGCTAATATTTACACGCATAAAACCCTATCGGGTAGCTTTATCGTCAAGAACCCGCACTTAGAAAAAATCCTGCAAGCAAAATCCAAAGACAGCAATAATGTGTGGAACAGCATCTTAGAGAAAGGCGGCAGCGTACAGCATCTTGATTTCCTCTCACCAGAGGAAAAAGATAGCTTCAAAACCAGCTTTGAGATCGACCAACGCTGGTTGATTGAATTGGCGGCGGACCGCGCGCCCTATATCGACCAAGCGCAAAGCCTCAACCTGTTTATCCCTGCTGATGTAGAAAAATGGGATCTGCTCATGCTGCATTTCCGCGCATGGGAACTTGGTGTGAAGTCGCTCTATTATCTGCGTTCCAAATCCATCCAGCGCGCTGGATTTGCGGGCAGCGATGAAATGGGCGATGGCAGCGCCAATGCAACTGGTGGCGGCGTGGAAGCGGACAATACGCTCGACCCGAAAAAGGTTGAGCTGATGACCGCCGAAACCACCGATTATGATGAATGTTTGTCGTGTCAGTGATAGCAAATGCGTTTTTTTGATGATTTTAAACAATTAAAAGAAGGGTATAAACAACTAGGCTTATTTCGGTTTGTATTTCTTATTGTCGCCACGTTGGTTTATATTGGAGTTGGCACATGGCTTATGACAATAGTCACTTGGTTAGGACAATGTGATACCTCTGGTCGCCGTCTATGGAGTTTAGTTCAGCAGTTTTATTGTAGTCCTGAATTACTATCTGGAAGCATTGTTGAGATAAGTTATTTTATATTCTTATGGTCAATGCCTGCGACAATATTCATTGCTGCTATTTGGACTAGAATAAGACATGGAAAATGGGGTTGGCAAATAAAATAACCGTCATCCTGAACTTGGTTCAGGATAACAATGAGGAAAATTATTGACCGCCTGTTATGCTGAAATAAATTCAGCATGACGAGACAGGAAAGAAAGATGGCAGGATTATATAATGAAAGACAAGGTTATATTAATGACAAAGGGGTTTCGTGCAGGTTTTACAGAAAAGCCAAGCCCTCAAGTGAATGAACTGACCGCTGTCTTAGCCATCATAATAGGAGCAATCGCCGCTTTATTGATATTAAAATAACCATGTTGGTGTGATAATAATCGTCATCCTGAACTTGTTTCAGGATAACAATGAGAAAAAAAATTATTGGTCGCCTAAGATGCTGAAATAAATTCAGCATGACGAAAGTAAGAGGAAAACAAATGTCAGAATCCATAATAATGCTAATAGTTGGTAATGCTATAGCTATTGGAGTCTTTTTGGTGGGTTTGCGTTTCTCTAAAATGCAAAAATTGCCAGAAAAAAACTATCAAGGGCCCGATACAATAGAGGGATTACATCGTTTAGCAAAGATTCTAATGATCGCAGCCCCCGCATTCATGATTTTTTGGAATCTAATGATGTTTGGATATTTAGGTCCCATAAATGGAGTAGAAACATTTTGATAAACAACCGTCATCCTGAACTTGGTTCAGGATAACAAAGAGAGAATTATTATTGATCGCCTGTTATGCTGAAATAAATTCAGCATGACGAAAGTGAAAAGAATGAAGGATATATGTCATACTGAACCAAGTTTAGCATGACAAACAAAGGTAGAGATTACGAACGAAAGTTCAAAATATTAGCCTCCACCGTGACGCAAGAAGAAGCAAGGAAGAAGAAAAAATGTCATTATTAGAAGCCCGTAAAACCTATAAACCATTTGAATATCCTTGGGCTTATGAATTTTGGAAACGCCAACAGCAAATCCATTGGATGCCCGAAGAAGTTCCCTTGGGCGAAGATTGCCGCGATTGGGCACAAAAACTTACCGAGCATGAGCGCAACCTGCTCACCCAAATCTTCCGCTTCTTCACCCAAGCCGATGTCGAGGTGCAAGATTGCTATCATGACAAATATGGCCGCGTGTTCAAACCCACCGAAGTCAAAATGATGCTCACCGCGTTTTCGAATATGGAAACCGTGCATATCGCCGCTTATTCGCACCTGCTCGACACCATCGGCATGCCAGAGAGCGAATATTCAATGTTCCTCGAATATGATGCGATGCGCGACAAGCATGATTATATGCAGCAATTTGGCGTCGATAATGACGAAGATATCGCCAAGACGCTCGCTATGTTTGGCGGCTTTACCGAAGGCTTGCAGCTCTTTGCCTCCTTTGCCATGTTGATGAATTTCCCGCGCTTCAACAAGATGAAGGGCATGGGGCAGATCGTATCATGGTCCGTGCGCGATGAAAGCTTGCACTGCGAAGGCATTATCAAAATGTTCCACACATTCTGTGCCGAGCGTGATTGCCTCACCAAATCAGTGCGCGAAGATATTATCGATTGCTGTCAAAAAACCGTGCGGCTCGAAGATGCCTTCATCGACCTCGCCTTCCAAGATGGCCCCGTGCATGGCATGACCGCGAAAGAGATTAAACGCTATATCCGCTATATCGCCGATTGGCGTTTGGGACAGCTTGGCTTCTCGCCCATTTATATGGTCGAAGATCACCCGCTGCCGTGGCTTGCGCCGCTGCTCAATGGCGTTGAACATGCCAACTTCTTTGAAGCGCGCGCGACCGAATATAGTAAGGGCGCGACCAAGGGCGAATGGAACAATGTTTGGGACAGCTTTGACCAGCGCAAAAAGAAAACGGCGAATGATATCGAAGCCGCTGCGCATGACGAAGATGGCGCCGATATGTTCGAGGGCGTTGCCGCTGAATGATTATGAAAAAAGATAAATCATCATTCTGTTATTGATTTGTTGGGATTTGCAATCTATATAATATGTAATCGCACCCGCCAGGCCTATGTTCGAAAGAATATGCACACTTGGCGGGTCTTTTATTTTCATATCTCAAGTCACTGTTTATTATGACTGAAATATATTCAAAACCCTCCCTTACGTATACAGAACAAATCCAGCATTTACGCGATAATGGAATGGCTATTCCAAACCATGAGGAAGCTGAATATTGGTTACGTCACGTCAGTTATTATAGATTAAGTGCATATTGGTTATATTTTGAACACCCTAAAGATCAAGTTGGCCAGCGCTTCAAAAGCCAAACATCATTTGATGATGTAATCGCTCTGTATGATTTTGATCGAAACTTACGTCGATTAGTTATGCGTGGTACTGAGCATGTAGAAGTAGCATTAAGAGGCAGCTGGGCTTATCAACTCGGACAAATAGGTGGAGGCCATGAATATTTGGATGCACGTCATTACTCTAATAGATCTGAATTTCATTCTAACCTAGCAAAGCTAGCTGGCGATGTTGGTAGATCTAAAGAGACATACATTAAACATTATTTAGATAAATACCATTCCCCTGCACTTCCGCCTGTATGGATGGTCTCCGAAATGATGTCATTTGGTCAAATGTCCCGATGGTATTCAAATTTGAATGACAGAAGTTTGCGAAGCAAGATAGCAAAACCGATGCAGCTTCCAGAAACTGTCTTAGTCTCTCTAATCAGCCATTTAACGGATGTAAGGAATATATGTGCACACCATGGACGCTTATGGAATAGAGGTTTTTTGAGACCTCCAAGACTTGCCCATAATCCAGATGACTTGAAGAGTTCATTAGACCTAAACGCTTCACAAGCACCAGCGAAACTATACAATGCTATTTGCATGATTGCACATATTGTTCGAACCGTTGCTCCAGATTCAAGCTGGATCAATGATATTAAAAGGCTTCTTTTATCACATCCTACAAATGATCTGGCCGCAATGGGGTTTCCTGTTGATTGGATACAAAGACCTATTTGGAATCTTCAATCAGAGCAAAGCATTTAATCTTTCATCCTAAACTTGATTCAGGATAACAACGACAGAAAAATATATGGTCACCTGTTATACTGAAACAAGTTCAGCATGACGATGGGTGTGATGTGTGATGAAAAGTATGATACATGGCGAGACTAGTGTTGGGCATGGCGGTATATTTTTATTCCATATTTGCATTTCACTCTTCGTCATTCTACTCCACCCCTCATCCTGCCCCTTTCGTCATCCTGAATTTATTTCAGGATAACAACGACAGGAAGATATATGGTAGCCTGTTATACTGAAACGAGTTCAGCATGACGATAGATATGGTGCATAGCGATAATCGGATTCAGCATGACGATAGTGGTGTTCATGGTCGCCTGTTATGCTGAAACGAGTTCAGCATGACGTCTGGTTGATTTTCATAACGGTATTGCAGCACGTAAATCCCCCATCACATCATCATAGCACACCCCACAGCTCAATAAGCAGCGGCAATAATATAGCGATCGTCATAACCCCAATCGCTACCCAAAGATACCAAGGCTCGCGTCTTGGCGGCGGTGGTTCGCCAATGCGATCTTCCCATGCTGTTCCGCGCCAACCCTTCAGCCTCGCAGCATCCCATGCATCGATTGATTTCTTATTGGAGCGCTTATTATCGGCTGATTTTTGATGCGACGATGCTGCATCACATGCGGATACAGTCGCTGCTTCACCATCATCGGCGCCATTATCATTCTTATCGGGATTGCCCATATCTGCCTCCTTCTCTCAAGAGGCAAAACGGCGATAATCTTAGGCGATTAAAAGCCGGGTGTTCAAAACCCTGCACAGTCACAGAGCGCCGCCACCTTTAGGCGAACCCTGGACATACGTAACGGCCACCCGGCCGAGAAATCTCGACCAGAGACTGTGATTGGAGGTTTTGAAGGCCTCACAACGATAATTGGACCGTTGCGATCACATTATTAGCGCGATGATGCGCGTCCTGCAATGCTTGATATATCAAGATTTTCATGCTGCGATAAATAGCTAGCTGTTATGCTGAAACAAGTTCAGCATGACGATATATTTTATTCCATATTCGCATTTCACTCTTCGTCATTCTACTCCACCCCTCATCCTGAATTTATTTCAGGATAACAAGGATAGGGCTGTTCATGGGCGCATGTTATGCTGAAACAAGTTCAGCATGACGGTGGTGGTTCAATATAACGAATACTATAGCTATGACGATGGATGTGATACATGATGAATATAGTTTCAATATGATCACGAATCATAATAAATCCTATATTTACAATAAGATGTATATTTTTATTGTTACGGGCATGAAAATCTATATGAAGAATGTCCATGTATGATATTCAATTTGAAAGTGGGACTAATCTTATCCATATCGCATTGCGCGGATTTTGGTCCGTCGAAACAGTGTCAGAATATTATGATGCCAAGAATATTGCGATTGATAAAGTCATTGCGTCGGGATGTTCGATTAATAATGTAAGAATATTATTCGATATACGCGAATGGGACACCCAATCTCGTGAGGTCGGTGAAATGATTTTGGCTTTGGATGATCGCGGTGTAAAAGGCGCTGTGATTGCTCAAAAAGCTATGTTGCCGCGCAAACAATCGGAACGATTAGCCGGTAGTAATTATCAATTTTTTGCTACTCAGGAAGCAGCTCTCACTTGGCTTAATAGCGATCATTCATAATTGACATTAACATTGAATGTGCCGCTATATTGGCCGCTGGCCTGCCCCGGATTTATGAATAATTTTGCGCCAAAATCAAAAGTCGCACTGCCATTTTCTAATCGTACGATCGCACCCGATCCGCCTTCAAAAGTGGGCTCCACACGCATCGGTTGACCAGGTCCTGTTAGCTCAAAAATGACTCGCTAATGCATAAATATTAATATGCAACAATGATGCACGAATATTCGACAATAGTTCACAAATATTCGACAGTTTTAACACCATGTTTGTCGGCGGCCAATCCATTTATGGGCAAGGCCTTCGCGGATTAATATATCGCCAAAGCTTGTACCATTACGCGTGATAATACGCAAATCGCGGCCAAAATAATCTTTATCTCTTTCAATGCTTTGCAATGAAAAACTACCTGCATTTAATAGCTCATATAGGCGCGTTTTGGCACGCAAACCCAGCCGTTTTTCTGCCGCACATTTTGGTCGTGATATTTCGGCAGTATCAATATCGGCAATACGAATTTTGCGGCCTTTATACCAAAATGTATCCCCATCCACCACGCAATTTACACGCGGAGAATGATCGCAAAAAGTGAATGTCGTCCCTTGAGAATCCACAGAATATAACGACAATAAGAGCATAATGAACATTGCAATAATGAATATTATTACGCCTATTATATGCAATGATAACTGCATCCATTATCGATTTTATATAGGTATATCAGTCCATTATGGTGTTAACATTATATATTAGATATATAAGACTGCCTATTTTGGCTTTGCATTACGCCATGTTTCTGAGTTACGGCCTGATCCCGATGATTGTCTTGCGCTTCGTCTATTTGTGCTATTTGAACGTGCGGGCCTTGACGGCTTGGCAACTCTGGGCGCAGAGGGCTTTACCGCAGCAGGGCGCGCTCGCGGCACCGCTCTTGATTGCGTTGGTTGCGGCCTCGGCGTTCTCACTTGCGGTGTGCGAGTTTGCGTTGGTTGCGGCCTCGGTGTTCTCACTTGTGGTGTGCGAGTTTGCGTTGGTTGCGGCCTCGGTGTTCTCACTTGTGGTGACCTAGACTGTGGAGGCCGATTAGCAGAGGAGTTTCGGGCTTGCCCTTGGTTACGGCGCTCTAATCTACGCTCAGCTCTTCTATCTGCACGCCCTCTATTCTGGCGGTTTTCACCATTATTTGCACGTCTCTCGGCACGACGCTCACTGCGGCGATCGGCTCTACGGCCTGCTCTATTTTCACCCTGTCTTTGACCGTTACGCCTTTCAGCCCTGCGTTCATTACGACGCTCAGCGCGACGTTCAGCTCTGCGTTCAGAACGACGCTCAAAATTCTCTTCACTTCTTCTTGCTTCTCGCCTGTCAGCACGCCGTTTGCTGCGCCGTTCTTCGCGCCTATCAAAACGATCATTGCGGCGGTCTTCGCGCCTTATACTTCTCTCTTCATTACGCGAAAATCTGCGCAAACGGCGACCACTAAAGCGTTTATCAGAAAAGCGTGAACGGAAATAATCATGGCGCCGACCACCCCAATAGCTACGGTAATAGTCATTCATACGGAAACGACGGCCAGAGCTATTGAAAATGAAGAAACCAAAGCCAGGGTAATAAAAGTCCTGATGCCAACCACCGCCATAGCCAATATTGGCAAAACCATATTCAACATCACAGCCATAATAAGCATCATATTCATTATAGGGATCGCAATATACATCAGCACCATTGCTAGATATTCCAGCATCATATTGACCAAAGCCATCGCCATATACACAGGCCGATAATGTCAACATAGCTAGGGGGGCGACGCATAGATTGCGTATCTTTTTGCTCGATGCAGTGCTCATAAATTTCATATCTTCCCCCTAAATCAACCATATATATGATCAGTTTGATTACATTAGAATCATTTGTTTGAATTCAATCTGAACAATATTGACTGTTAACATTAATGAAAGTAGAGTTAATTACGCAATTAAAACAGGATATATTTATGGCCTATGCCCACAGCGAGAGCGCCAACCCCCATTGGACACCGCGCGTCAGTGCAGATGCATTAGAACATATCCCAGGTGAAATGGGATGGCCTATCATCGGCACTACCATTGAATTGTTGAAAGACCCCCGTGCTTTTGGCCTTAAGATGATAGAAAAATATGGACCCGTCTATAAAACCCATAGTTTTGGCGGCATCAACATAGCCATGATGGGCCCTGATGCCAATGAATTGGTTTTATTCAACAAAGATAAGATTTTCTCAAACGAACAAGGATGGGGACCTGTCCTTAATAATCTATTCCCGCGCGGCCTCATGCTCATGGATGGTGACAAGCACCGTATGGACAGAAAAACTCTATCCGTAGCTTTTAAACCTGCCCCCATGAAACATCATTGCGAAGTTTTAAACGAAGGTATTTCAGAGGGTGTTGCAGCTTGGCAGGGCAAAAGTTTCAAATTTTATAATGCGATCAAAAAATTATCGCTCGATACGGCGGCATCGTCCATATTAGGCATCCCATGGGGACCAGAGGCGGATAAAATCAACAAGGCCTTTGTCGATGAGGTACAAGCATCGGTCGGCGTCGTACGCTCGCCAATTCCATTTACAAAAATGTGGAAAGGTATGCGTGGACGTAAATATTTACTCGAATATTTTACCCCACAAGTAGCCGAACGCCGCGTAAAAGGCGGCAATGATATTTTTACACAGATTTGTCTCGCCAAAGATGAAAAGGGACAATTACTGAGCGAAGATGAAATTGTCGACCATCTCAATTTTTTGATGATGGCCGCGCATGATACCATTACATCATCGGCGACGAGTTTAATTTATTATCTCACTAAGAACCCCGATTGGCAGGACAAATTACGCGAAGAATGTCTCAAAATAGCCCCCGCTGGAAAGCCCGTGCAATATAGCGATTTGGGCAAAATGACCCTGACAGAAATGGCCTTTAAGGAAGCATTGCGCCTGATACCGCCTGTGCCATCAATGCCGCGCCGCGCTCTAAAAGATTTTACCTTTCGCAATCATTTCATCCCTGCTGGCACGAACATTGGGATCAGCCCAAGCTATGTGCATCTTATGGAAGAACATTGGCCAGAGCCGAAAAAATTTGATCCCATGCGTTTTACAGCCGATAAGGTTCAGGCGCGTCATAGATATGCATGGGTTCCATTTGGCGGCGGCGCCCATATGTGCTTAGGGCTGCATTTTGCTTATATGCAAATTAAAATCTTGGTGCATGCCATGCTCACGCAACACCGCATTGTAGTGCCCGATGATTATGAACCCAAATGGCAAGCCTTCCCTATCCCACAGCCACGCGATGGACTACCGATCACATTGGAACGGCTTTAATAGACTTGGTTCAGAGGATCATCATACCGCATCTTTTCACTATCAAATAGTGGTTAACTTGAGTCCAAACCTAACCACTATTTCTTAATGCGGTGGCAATAGCATTAATCGAAAGTTGAATGCCTTCTTTGATTTGCGGGTCCTTTTCACCTGCACGGTGGCGTTTCATTAGCTCAATCTGCAGCAAATTTAGCGGCTCTATATAGGGAAGGCGCAGACCAATGCTGTTAAACAACGCTTGGTTATTTTCAAGCAGATGATTTTGTCCCGTAATCTCGAGCAATTCATCATGCGTCTGCGTCCATGCCGATCGAATTTCAGCAAATATTGGTTTGGCGGCCTCTTGATCCACCACAAGTTCCGCATATTTGGCCGCGATATTCATGTCTGATTTTGCCAATACCATTTCCATATTGGCCAAGACCGATTGGAAAAAGGGCCAGCGCGCCGCCATATCTTTGAGCATAGCCTTATCTTCATAGGCTGCCAAAGCTTGGCCCGTGCCAAACCAACCAGGCAACATGACCCGCGCTTGCGCCCAGCTAAACACCCAAGGAATAGCCCGTAGATCCTCTATCTTGCCTGTTTTTTTGCGGCTTGATGGGCGCGATCCAATCTTGAGGTTAGCAATTTCTGCAATCGGTGTCATCTGACGAAAGAAGCTATTAAAATTTTCATTGCCATATACCAAATCACGATAGGTCTTATGGGCATCACCAGAAATTTTGCTCATCGCTATGTGAAATTCATCATAGCCTTTTTCGCTTGGCTTTTGTGTATCAAGCGAAGTCAATAAAGTCGCGCTGCATATCGCCTCAAGATTTTGCGATGCGCTCTCAATCGTACCATATTTAGCGGCAATCACTTCACCTTGTTCGGTGATACGAATGCGGCCTTGCACAGTTCCCGCTGGTTGCGCCTTAATTGCCCCAAATGCGCTGCCGCCACCGCGCCCCACTGCGCCGCCTCGACCATGAAAAAGCTGCATTCTAACGCCAGCATTATCGAATATATCCGCTAAAGCACTACTGGCTTGGTAAAGCCCCCAAGTCGAGGTGATATAACCGCCATCTTTATTGCTGTCAGAATAACCAATCATCACCTCTTGATGATCATGTTCAGCCAATAAGGATTGCACCTCTGGTAGCGCCAAATAATCGCGCATCACATCAGGCGCATTTTCCAAATCAGCCACAGTTTCAAACAAAGGCACCGCCATAATTGCACTGCGCGCACCGCCCTCGCCAACACTATAAACACCTACTTCTTTGAGCATGAGATAGACCTCAAGCATATCAGAAACGCTCTCGCCATTGCTAATCACATAATAGGTGATAGCGCGTTTACCAAAGCGCTTTTGCGCAACAGCTGCTGCACGAATGATGCTCATTTCTTTTTCTGTTTCTTCGGAAAAACTCTGCCAAGCACTGGTAAGTGGGCGGTTGTGCGATAATTCTTCGCGCAATATTTTCACCCGCTCATCTTCGCCAAGGTCCAAATAATTATGGCAGATACCCGCCTTAGCGAGCAATTCCGCTACTGTACGTTCATGGATTTTACTATTTTGTCGCATATCAAGCGAAGAAAGGTGAAAACCGAAAATTTCAATCGAACGGATCAAACGGCCCAACGCCCCTGCTCCCGCAAGAGCGCCGCCGCCTGTATCAGCAAGGCCAGAAGCAATAGCAACCAGATCATCACGCAACTGATCGGCATTGTCATAAGGCTGCGCATCAATATGCGATGGCCGCGATGATCGCGATCCTGTCAAAGCCAAAGATGTGGCATCAAGCCGTGCATAAACACCCGATATGGCGCGGCGATAAGGTTCATCTTCTCGGCTCGGCGCATCATCGCCGCTTGCCTCTGCGAGGCGCGCAACATCATCGCTTACCGATGAAATATCCGTGGATATACTGAGCTCTGACCCTAGCGCGTGAAGAAAATCCAAATAATATTCGATAGCTGTTGAGCAAGAACGCTCTAACGCCATATTCATGGCATCGGCATCAACAAAGGGATTACCATCACGGTCGCCGCCTATCCAGCTTCCCATGCTCAAGAAACTTGGAATTCTTTTGCCTAGGATACGTTCCCAACGTGCGTATAATTTGGGTAGCGTCGGCAAAAATACATCGCGTGCATAGGTACGCGCATTTTCAACCTCGTCTGCGACAAAAAGCCGTGTATTGCGCAACGGGCGTGTTTGCCACAGCAAAGCCACTTGGCGAAAAATTGCTTCATCGATAACATCACCATATTCGGTGACTTTATGCCCCGCATCTTTAAGCTTCATCAGATCGGCAATGCGGTTTTTATGGTCGATCATACTTTTGCGGCGCACTTCAGTGGGGTGAGCCGTCAACACAGGCTTGATTAAGGCATGGCTGAGCAAATCAATAATATCATCATTGCTCACGCCATGTTGCGAGAGCCGTTCAATGGCCTCTTCAACAGTTGCTCCCACCTCTTGCTCTACGCCTTGGCGGTCTTCTGCCAAATTGGCGAGCATGGAAAAGAGCATAAACCCGCGGACAAAATCAATCGTATCATCAAGGCTTAGCGCTCCTAGGCCTGAATCAATCTCATTTTGCTCATCTCGCAGAGAGCCATTACCGCGGCGAAAGCGATCAACGCTGGTCGCACGTATATATTCGGTTTGCCGATATATTTTATCGCCGCCATACGCTTTGATAACATCACCGAGCATTTTACCGAGAAATTTAATATCAGGGTTTTGCGCAATCATAGGTTTTTCAGTGCTATGTCTGTCATTCATAATCGATACTCTTTGAATTAAATCATTAGGGTTTTGCACAATATATGCTTCATTGCGCCAAAATATTATTTAGCCCGTCTAAATAGCGCGATTGAACCAATACATCGGTTTCCATCATTTTTTGCAACTGTAATAATGCAGATAACGGCTCACCTTCATCTGTTTGATTTGCGCCGGTTGCATTGTTCTGCGATTCTAAAGCGGTAAATACCAATGCATCAACTTTGGTAAGCGATGTAAGCGAGGGTGCGCGCAAACGATCTAAGCGTGAGAGGGACATTTGCGCCACCGACCATCTTTCGCTGCCAAATGCACTACCGCGCGCATTATTAACGCTTGCAGCTATATTATCGGCTCTTTTACTGAATTGTTCGTCTGCTCTTTTGTGGTCTTGCCATAAAGTCCGTGTCTCATTACCCAATTGTGATAATAAATCATCAATATCCAAATCACCACTCGTCAAAGTCGAATCACCCAGAGCGGATTCTTTACCCGCTAGCTCGCGCATTTCTGACAATGATATTTCAAAAGGACGTTTATTTAAGGATGGACCATCAACTAATGTTCCTGTGCATGCACCCAGCATCAGGAATATTGCACCAGATAAAATATAATATTGCAGCTTATTTTTGGCGATAATCATAGGCTCTATCTATTCTGAGCAGGGCATTCTAGCAAGAGACAAGTGCAATCTATTTGATTTAGTTTGTAACCAGAATATCGCTTTGTGTGATATAATTAATCCTATATCATGCGGTGTATCATCATATTTGAATGAAAATCATGTTCCTATGTGCAAAATGCGTTGACAAAAGTTGAGTGATGGCTTAGCTGCGCGCTCTCAAGTTCATGCTTTGGGAATCGCTTTCCTATTGTATAAACGCTGGATAATTATGATTTCTGGGATACTCCCATGAAACATAAAGTTGATTGAAACGGATGATATAAGCCATGTTCGCTATTGTGCGCACTGGCGGCAAGCAATATCGCGTCGCCGCTGGAGATAAAATTGCAGTCGAGAAACTGCCCGGAGAAGCTGGCGACACTGTGACGCTAGACGATGTATTGTTAGCTGGTGACGGCGGCGAAATTAAAGACAGTAAAGGCCTTGCCGTTTCTGCCGAAATTATCGCTCAAGAGCGCAGCGAAAAAGTGGTGGTGTTCAAAAAACGCCGTCGCCACAATTATCGCCGTAAGCAAGGCCATCGCCAATCTTTGACATTGCTTCGCATAACAGCCGTTGGTGCTGACAAAGCACCTAAGAAAGCAGCTGCTAAAAAAGCAGATGCTAAGCCTGTTGCAACGGAAGCTCCTAAGAAAGAAGCTGCTAAAAAAGCACCGGCTAAGAAAAGCGAAGCCAAAAAAGCTGATAGCAAGCCCGCTGCGAAAAAGGCAGATGCCAAACCAGCAACGAAAAAGCCTGCTGCAAAGAAAGCAGATGCTAAACCCGCCGCAAAGAAAGCAGCTCCTAAAAAAGCTGCCGCAAAGAAAACGACAAAGAAAGATAGCTGAGCTGAGGCTCGCTAAGCATAGGAGTTACCCATGGCACATAAAAAAGCAGGTGGTTCATCACGTAACGGTCGCGATTCAGAAGGTCGCCGTCTCGGTGTGAAAAAATATGGCGGTGAAGCTGTATTAGGTGGTAATATCATAGTGCGTCAACGCGGCACAAAAGTATATCCTGGTAGTAATGTTGGCATGGGTAAAGACCATACATTATTTGCTTTAACCGAAGGCAAAGTACGCTTTCATGCTGGTAAATTAGGACGCAAATATGTGTCCGTTGATAGCATGGCACTCGCCGCAGAATAAAGATAATCGCAGGGTTGTCGTTGATGACCCCAAATCACAGATATTTAAAGAGTGGGGTTAAACCCGCTCTTTTTTTATGCACGCAATATTCACATCACTGTCACAACGCAGCCCATATAATGTCATAATAATAATTTAGAGAGATGAACCGAAAGAAGAGTAATATGTTCGCCCGCACAGAAAGATTATGCCTAAGACCCATATGGGAAGAAGATGCACAGGCACTGACAAGGGCAATTGCAGATGAAGCCATTGTGCGCAATTTAGGACGTGCCCCATGGCCTTATACCATTGAGAGCGCTCGGCAATTTATTGCTTTAGAACATGACCGTCGTACACCAAATTTCATGGTGATACGGCGCACCAATGGGACACCCGAACTTATTGGATCATGCGGCCTTACAGAAATTGATGGTAAGATTGAAATAGGATATTGGATTGCCCGGCCTTATTGGGGTTTGGGTTATGCTAGCGAGGCAGCACATGCCGTAATGGAGATAGCGCTAAGTCTTGGGTATGACTGTCTTCATGCTGGTTATTTTTCTGATAATCCCGCATCGGGCAATGTATTGCGCAAATTAGGCTTTGTCAGAAATGGTCCAACACGCAAATTTTTCAGTCTAGGTCGCGGTAAGTCATCAGACTTAATTCCGATGATTGCCAAGGATCTTACAGAAATATTATCAACCAATGAGAAAAGGGGGGGATGTAACACAGCTTTACATCCCCCCGCTTATTATGATGCTCAATCTCACGCAAACATCATAGCAAAAGCCGCATAACGAATCATCTACGCAGCAATTGAAACTATAGTTTCAGCATCTTTATTATTATCATCACCATTATCGATTTGGCTCTCGCTCTTAGGGTATTTTTTATCGGCACTAGAAAGGTTAAATTTGCTCTCACCAACCGCAATCAAATGCCTGTCGTCGATATCCCATGGATGAAAATTTGGTTTATAAAACTGCATCCACGGCACTATAAGATTGCGCATTAAACCATTTTTCTTCAATCCATAACGCATCAGCGCCCAAAAGGCCTCAAACCCGCCATAACCATCTTGCTTCAACAAATAGATTTGACCGCTCAATCGATTCACCAAAAATCGATAGGACATTCCTGTAAAAAGAGCGCAGCGATAACAATAGCGGCGCAACGCAGACCAATTTTGGGTCGCTTCTTTCATCACATTAAATGCCACCGCTTTATGTTCAACTTCTTCGGTTGCATGCCATAACCAAAGTTCTTTCAATTCTGGTTCTGCACCTTCAAGATGATGTTCATGACTCAGTAATTCTGATGAAATAATAGCCGTTAAATGCTCCATACAAGCCGTCATATGCAGTTTAAACATATCACTGCGTTCATTTAACTTTTTGACTAGGCGGTTGACCTTATCTTCTACCAATTTGGATTCATATCCCGATTCCAACATACCACGATTAAAGGCTACATGCTCACGGCTATGGTTCAACTCTTGGTCAATAAAGGCATCAATTTCATCACGCATATTGGGACTAACGCGATCATGCCAAGCCTTTAAACTGCTTATCATAAAAACCTCAGCATGCGGAAAAGAAATTGAAAGATTATTATAAAATGCTGTGGCTACCACCTCACCATTCATCCAATGCCGTTTCATATTCACTGGTCGATTCACACGGAATTTACGGCGCTTAAGCACCGGCATTATTTTGTCCTTCCAAGACATTTTTGAATCGTTATTTCTTCTGAACATTTTTACACATTAACTGATTACAGTAAAAATATGTTTTGTAAGGATGGTTAATATATTAATGGTATCATCATATAAAATATATTATTTAGGGGATAAATATCACAATGGTTTGACATTTCTTATTGCACATTGCCTATAGGCTTTGATTCCAAGGAGATAGAATGACAATCGCAAAAAATAAGAGATTATCCCAAGAAGAAAGCCGTAAATTGGCATTAGAGGCTGCCAGAGATCTGTTGGTGGAAACTGGTCCGCAATCGGTCACTTTAAAGGCCGTGAGTAGCCGAATTGGAAAAACCCACGCCAACTTATTGCACCATTTTGGATCTGCCTCAGGATTGCAAAAAGCGCTAGCAGGCTATCTTGCAACCTCAATATGCAAAAATATAGCTATAGCGCTCAACAAAATGCATGAAGGTATCGTATCACCGCGCGAACTGGCTGATATGATATTTGATGCTTTTAATCGTGATGGTGCAGGTGCGTTGGCTTCTTGGATGCTATTATCAGGCAATGAAGATGCATTAAACCCTGTGGTTGAAGCGATTCATGATTTGGTTGATAAGCTTTCCTCGGAACGAAAAGATGTTGATGAACGTAAATTACGCATCGATACACTTGATTTGGTTTTATTGGCTATGGGTGATGCTTTGCTGGGGGCGCCATTGGCAGAATCGCTTGGTCTGCAACGCGATTCTGCACGCAAAATTGCCGAAGCACGGTTAGAACAATCCATCATTACTGAACAAAAAAAATAATCCTATCATTTTCCTCGGCTATATAATTCGCTGGGGTGATAGGAATGACAGCAAATAATAGCCTTGGTCATGATATACAAACAGCATCGCTAGCCAAAAGCGCAATTGCACGTTAAAGGGACGCTATGCATTTTTTAGACCAAGCAAAAATCTATGTCCGTTCGGGCGCAGGCGGCCCTGGTGCCGTTAGCTTTCGACGTGAGAAATATATCCAATATGGCGGACCAGATGGCGGCAATGGCGGCAAAGGTGGCGATATCATATTCGAAGCCGTAGCAGGCCTTAATACATTGATTGATTTTCGTTATGCACAGCATTTCAAAGCGCAGCGCGGTATTCCAGGTTCTGGACGCGATCGAACTGGCGCAGGCGGGAATGATCTAATCATCAAAGTCCCTATCGGTACGCAAGTTTTAGCCGATGATGATGAACGCAGCCTATTGGTTGATCTGACCAAAGAAGGCCAGAAAATAACATTTTTACGCGGCGGTGATGGTGGACGCGGGAATGCTA
The DNA here is from genome assembly GCA_947501885.1 of uncultured Sphingorhabdus sp. Classification (GTDB taxonomy): domain Bacteria; phylum Pseudomonadota; class Alphaproteobacteria; order Sphingomonadales; family Sphingomonadaceae; genus Sphingorhabdus_B. The sequence goes on from CANMXN010000001.1 coordinate 1,329,062, forward strand.
GCTTCAAAAGCTCTACCAACAGAACACCGCGTCAACATGGCCCTGGTCATCCTTTCGAAGAACGGTGGGTTTGGTTAAGGCTTAAATTACTCGCTGATGCTGGATTGGTTGGCTTGCCCAATGCAGGCAAATCCACCTTCATCAATATGGTATCAAACAGCAAGGCTAAGGTCGGCAATTATGCCTTCACAACGCTAAAACCGCAATTGGGTGTTGTCAGCCATAAAAACCGGGAATTTGTATTGGCCGATATTCCCGGATTGATTGATGGAGCATCGGAAGGCGTAGGTGTTGGTGATCGATTCTTAGGACATATTGAGCGCTGCGCTATCTTAATTCATCTTATCGATGCAACGGGCGAAGACCCTGTCTCCGCATGGAAAACAGTTACCAAAGAGTTAGAGCAATATGGCGGTGGATTATCTGAAAAACCTCAGATAATTGCCCTAAATAAAGGCGATCTACTAGATGATGAATTGATGGCGGACATTGCCGATCAATTACAGCAAGCTGGTGCCGAGAAAATAGTTCCTGTCTCTGCCGCCACTGGGGCCAATATTGATGCCGTGTTAGACCGCGTTCTTGCAGAACTTCCTGAAATGAGCAGTCTTGAAAACCAAGCCACCAAATCTTTGAATAGTGATGCTACGCAATCCGATGAAGAAGAAACACAATGGTCTCCCATTTAACGGTCAAACCACATCCTATAACAAAACGCCTCATCGTAAAAATAGGATCATCTTTATTGGTGAAAGAAGATGGGAGCGCCAATATTGCATGGCTTAAAACATTGGTTCATGACATTGCCAAGCGCCATACAGATGGACAGAAGGTCATTATCGTTAGCTCAGGTGCGGTTGCATTAGGTGCCCAAAAACTGGGCATGAATGGACGAGATAATCTTACCAATTCACAAGCTTGCGCCGCTGTTGGACAGATTATTCTCTCCAAACTATGGAGTGAACTGTTACAAGAAGAAGGCTTAATTGCCGCACAAACATTATTAACCCTTGATGATTTAGAAGACAGAAGGCGTTATTTGAACATAGCATCAACACTAGAGCGCCTTATTCAGGAAGGTGTGATTCCAATCATTAACGAAAATGATAGCGTTGCCACCAATGAGATACGCTATGGCGATAATGATCGGCTAGCAACTCGTATTGCGCAAGCCACACATGCGCAGCAAATCATCCTATTGTCAGACGTGGATGGTCTTTATGATGGTGACCCTGCGCATCCCAATGCACAAATCATCCCTCATATTTATAATATCGACAATGATATCAAATCCGCCGCCAAAAATACTTCCTCTTCAGGAATAGGTTCTGGTGGTATGGCATCCAAAATTGAGGCCGCGCAAACCGCAATGAGCAGCGGCATAGATTTAATCATTGCATCGGGAAAAATAGACTATCCGCTTAGCGCGATTGATACAGGGGCAGCGCATAGTCTGTTCCACAGAGATACACAAAGCTCTGCCGATAAGGGGCAAAGAAAATGGCTCAATGGCCATGTACGAAGCAGCGGAACATTATATATTGATAAAGGTGCCGCCCATGCTTTACAAGATGGAGCAAGCTTATTGGCTATTGGCGTTAAAAAAGTTGACGGCAGTTATAAACGCGGTGATGTTGTCGATATTATGGATGATAATAGCAAACTTATTGCGCGCGGATTGACCGAATATGACAGCATAGAAACATCACAAATTTTGGGCAAAAATAAAGAAGAGATAGCTGCTTTTCTGTCTTATCCACCGCGCAGTGCATTAGTACATCGTAATCATATGGTATTATTATGAGCGTATCGCCTATCATCGCCATAACAGGAGCAACAGGCTTTGTCGGGCGTGCAACCTTAAAGCGTCTTATCGAAGCAGGATATCATATCCGCGCCCTTACCAGAAGCAATCAAGATAAATGCGATAATGTGACATGGGTAAAGGGCGCCTTGGATGATCAACAAAGCCTTCATTCCTTATGTGAGAATGCTAGCGCTATCATCCATATTGCAGGTGTCGTAAACGCACCAAATCGCAAAGCTTTTGAAACTGGCAATGTTGAGGGAACAGCCGCCATATTAAAAGCCGCGAGAGACAATCACATAAAGCGCTTCGTCCATATCTCATCGCTATCGGCTCGTGAACCAAATCTCTCTCACTATGGTGCCAGCAAAGCAAAAGCAGAAAAATTAGTGGGCACATCGCTGCTTGATTGGACTATGGTTCGCCCGCCCGCTATTTATGGGCCGGGTGATATGGAGATGCTTGACCTTTTTAAGATGGCACAAAAAGGATATATATTACTTCCACCCAAAGGTCGCGCATCACTAATCCATGTGGATGATTTAGCGCGCCTTATTACCGCGCTTGTGCCTTCACATGAAGACGCAACGGCGCAAATTTTTGAATGTGATGATGGGGTTGATGGCGGTTGGCAACATGATGTATTTGGCCGCGCTATCGGCATGGCGGTCGACAAAAATATTACAACCATTTCTGCGCCATCATTCTTGCTTAAACTTGCAGCATTTGGAGACCGTATCATCCGCGGTAAAAAAGCCAAATTAACACCAGACCGTGCTAATTATCTTGTCCATCCTGATTGGGTTATTGACACCACAAAACGCCCTTCAGCAAATCTATGGGAACCTCAAATTACCACAAGACAGGGACTCAAAGATACAGCACGTTGGTATCGCAAATATGAGTGGATTGATTAATTTAATATAGGCGTGGCGAAATAACGGGATTGAGCCAGTGGAATCGCATCATGGCAAATCGCACATTCAGCAGATGAACGCCCAATATGCCAGTGAGAATGACCACACGACGGACAATGGTTCACACTATCAGCATAATATAAGGGAATCGCCACACGATGTAATGGCGACTCTGTATCTATTTTCATAAAATCTATATCATTCATATACATATCACACCTCACTTAATTGACCTTAGTTGTACAGGGGCGGCCAACTGTTGCTTTCTATCGATAAGTTGAAAGAATTGTGATGAACCAATTCTGAATTACCTTGTAATTTCCTTTTATTTGATTTAATGATGATATCATATTTATATCGGAGATAGAAAATGAATGATCAAATAATAACCCCATCAGGAGGTCAAATATTAAATATAACACAAGAATATCCTGCCAAAATCCGCAGCGGTTATCCCATGCTCATCGCTATTTTAATAGGTATATTAGCGGTGATCGGATCTGCCATATTAATCAGCACGATTAAGGCAATAGGCCTGATTGCGCTTATCACTTCCATATTATTTACATTATTTTTTGCGGCAGGTTTTTACTTTCTTGGCCCCAACCAAGGCGCTGCCATCCAACTATTCGGTACTTATAAAGGTACAGACCGCATCAGTGGCTTACGCTGGAGACTCCCATGGCTCACTAGCACGAAGATTTCAGTACGCGTCCATAATGTGACGTCTGAAACTGTTAAGGTGAATGATCTGCGCGGTAACCCCGTCGAAATCGCCACCAATGTTGTGTGGCGCGTCACCGACACAGGCAAAGCCTTATTCGATGTCGAACATTATGATGAATTTGTCGATATTCAAATCGAGAGCGCCATCCGCGTTATTGGTGCACGCTATCCCTATGACAGTATTACCGATGATGAAGTCACTTTGCGCGGCGATGCCGATGAAATTAGCGAAGAATTAGAAAAGCAACTACAAGAGCGCGTACTTGCAGCTGGCGTCACTATTGATGAATGCCGCCTCACCCATCTGGCCTATGCACCAGAAATCGCAGGCGCAATGCTACGTCGTCAGCAAGCCCAGGCCGTTGTCTCTGCGCGTCAAACATTGGTCGAAGGCGCGGTGGGCATGGTCGAGACTGCGTTAGAGATGCTATCAGAAAAAGATGTTGTCGAATTGGATGATGAGCGCAAAGCGGCTATGGTATCCAATCTGATGGTGGTATTATGCGGCGAACGCGACACACAACCAATCGTCAACACAGGGTCGCTCTATAATTAAAACGCAAAATAGCAAGGCGTCAGACAATGCCATCAAAACCCAAAAAAGCATTTCCGCTCCGCATCGAACCCGCGCTGTATGAAGCGTTGGAGAGAACCGCCGCCAATGAATTTCGCAGCGTGAATGCCGAAGTGGAAGTGCTATTACGAGAGGCTCTAGCGCGGCGCGGTATCAAAATAGCACCGCCCGAAAAGCGTCAAAGAGGCAGACCGCCAACAAAAGTCATCACAAAGAAAAAAAATACCAAAAATAGTCGGGGAAGTTGAGTATGAACAAAGATGAAAAAATGTTTTTATGTGTTCGCCAAGGCAAATTTGCCTTTCATATATCACCGCAAACTCGTGCAGGTTGGATTGCGACAGCTCTATGGCTTGGGCTTATTATAGCTATCGCAGGGCTATACACATTGGCACTAATATTTATGGATGCAATCGGATATAATGACGAGCAAATTATCATTTATACACTTGCCCCCTTTTTTATCATTGTCTCCATAATCGTAATAATAATGTTACGCTGGATGTATAATCGCAGCGAAATTATTAATGCGAATGATATTACACAGTGGAAGAATGAAAAGGATAGTAAGAAAACAAAAGCAGGACGTAACAAGAGGACAAGAAAATGAAATATATCGCACTCGCACTAGCATTCATCGCATCGCCCATTGTGGCGCAAAATAATATAAGCGATGAACCCATCACTACTGCTGGGCCGCTGGGCGATCTGGCGGGCAGTTATAAGGATGCAGGAAAAGACACACCCGTGGTTTTGATAATCCCTGGCTCTGGCCCAACCGACCGCAATGGCAATAGTCCGCTCGGCATAAAGGCCAACAGCTATAAATTGCTCGCCGAAGCTCTCGCACAAAAGGGCATATCGTCGGTGCGCATCGATAAACGCGGCATGTTTGGCAGCACAGCCGCTATTAAGGATGCTAATGCAGTAACCATTGCTGATTATGTGAGCGATGTGAACGCATGGAGCGGTGCCATCCGCAGCAAAACCAATCAGAACTGTATATGGGTAGCGGGGCATTCAGAGGGCGGATTAGTAGCTCTAGCTTCTGCACAAGCCCCCAATAATATTTGCGGCATCATTACCATCGCTGCGCCGGGAAATTCGCTTGATGTTGTAATCCGCAAGCAATTATCCAGCAACCCAGCCAATGCCCCCATCATGGGCGATGCATTGTCTGCACTAGACACATTAAAATCTGGTGAGCAGGTTGATGTATCGGGCATGCACCCCGCGCTGCAAGGCTTATTCAATCCTGCCATTCAGCCCTATTTTATAGATTTATTTTCATATGATCCCGCAAAATTGTCGGCGCAAACGCAATTGCCCCTGCTCATCATCCAAGGCGATAATGACATACAGGTTTCGGTCAAAGATGCAGAAATTTTAGCGCAAGCAAACACATCTGCAAGCTTAGCCATCATCCCCAAAATGAACCATGTGCTGAAAACTATAGATAGTGAAGACCGCGGCGTAAATGCGCAAAGCTATGCCAATCCCGATCTGCCACTATCACCGCAATTGGCAGGCATTATGGTACAATTTATCCAAAAATAATCCGCGCTTATAATGCCATGTCCTTTGTATATGGCGGGGTAATAGCTGTTACGACAAGATAATTTATATTCATGATATTATAAAATATTAGGAAGAGATAATTTACCATACGGCTCTTTGATAATGCAGCCCATTAGAATGATAATACCCATTATAGAAGCAAAATTAAAAGGTAGGGTTTCTCGCAATGGTTGCAGTGTCAGTCATAATGATGCGAGGTTAAATAGAGTAAACATGCCCAATAATGGCAACAACCAACCGATCTCAATTTCAGATGCATTCTTCTCTACTCCCGCTTAACGCCTGAACCTTAATCTTAATATGTCAGCAAAGCCTTTCAGCATAACAGCAATAGAAAGGCCCATCAGAATCATGAATAGCTCGAATAAATAAACAAAGCCCTGCATAAATTGCCCCCTCAACACTGCAATACTGCTATAGTTAGACAAGCAAAGTCAACGCTTTACCTTTTCAAATAACTCTACAAGTTCGTCAAACTTCTCTTTCTGCTCGGTCTCATCCCCAGATGATATGGCCTCAGAAACGCAGCAAGCCGCATGATCTTTAAGTATTTGGTTCTCCACTTTGGACAGCGCGGATTTTACTGCCTGCATCTGCGTTAGTATATCCATGCAATAACGATCTTCTTCAACCATGCTGGCAATTCCGCGCACCTGTCCTTCGATACGTTTCAGGCGGTTGAGTTTATCTTTATGGGTTACTGATAGCATAGATCACCTTTTTTATTGATATACCCTATAGGGGTATGTATATTCCTTTGTCACGGGAGTATCAATATTCATGATCAAAGCATTTAACAATAGCCTTCCTGATCCAAGTCGCCGGACTTTTATTCAGAGTTTGGCAGGCGTTGCCGCGCTTGCATCTTTGCCAATGCCTGCATGGGCATCTGGGAAAATGGGCGGAACATTGCGTAATGGCATGGATGAGGTGTCTGGTCCCAATGTCCATCTGCATATTGCTGATGGTATGTTCCACTCGGACAATCGCTCAGGGCATGGCATTGGATTGAACGGCACTATCCCAGGGCCGCTTATTCGGTTACGCGAAGGCACACGCGCTAATCTCATGATCCATAACATGCTGCATGAAGATAGTAGCGTGCATTGGCATGGGTTACTGCTTCCCTTTCAATATGATGGCGTTCCAGGTTTAAGTTTTCCGGGCATAAAACCGAGCGGTAATTTTACGGCTGAATTTGATGTGCGGCAATCGGGAACATATTGGTATCACAGCCATTCGGGTTTGCAGGAACAGATGGGGCATTATGGTCCAATCATCATCGATCCTGAAGGCAAAGACCCAGTTGAATATGACCGAGAGCATGTAATCTTGCTTTCTGAATTTACTGATATGCATCCGCATAAAATAATGAAAAAACTGAAAGTCGCCGAAGGTTATTTCAGCCAGCAAAAAACTGCGACCTTTGATGATTATGATATGAGCGTAGAAGAACGTTTGATGTGGGGCCGTATGCGGATGATGCCGACAGACATTGCCGATGTTTCAGCCCCCACTTACACTTATATGATCAACGGTCACGGCCCTGCCGATAATCTCGAGTTACCTTTTGAATCAGGCGAGCGCGTACGGTTACGTTTTATCAATGGTAGCGCGATGACATTCTTCAATATCCGCATTCCTGGTTTACCAATGACAGTTGTACAGGCCGATGGTCAAAATGTGATGCCAACCGAAGTGGATGAGTTCCAAATTGGTATAGCTGAAACTTATGATGTAATTGTCACGCCAAAGGCAGGTACATTTGCGCTAGCAGCGGAAAGCATGGATCGTTCTGGCATGGCGCAAGCCACGCTCACTTCGCAGCTTGGACAGCACGCCAAATTCCCTATGTTGCGCGACCCACCGCTGCTCTCAATGGTCGATATGGGACATGGCGGGATGGCCGAGGGCGGACATGATAGGCATGGCGGTGGCGGTCATTCGGGACATGCGAGTATGGACAAGGAGCAAATGGATCACAGTCAGATGGATCATTCCAAGATGAATCACGGCTCTCCTAAAACCCCAATGCCTGAAATGGACCATTCAGGTCATGATATGCGCGCGATGAAAATGCGCGACACATCACTATTGCCTGCCAGTGTCAAAGTTGGACCTGGTATTGATATGGTAGCAATGAACCCGCAAGATCGCATGGGCTATCCAGGGTTAGGGCTAGATAATGTCCCTCACCGGGTTCTAAACTATAAAATGCTACGGGCGCTAAATCCTGACGATAATCATCGTGAGCCAGACCGCGAGATGGAGCTTCATCTCACTGGCAATATGGAACGCTATATGTGGTCGTTCGACGGCAAGAAATATAGTTCGGTCAGCGATAGTCCACTGCGCTTTGCTTATGATGAAAAAGTGCGAGTGAAGCTTGTTAATGATACGATGATGGCACATCCTATCCATCTGCACGGTATCTTCTTTGAGCTGGTCAATGGCGCTGGTCACGCCCAACCCAAAAAGCATACCGTCATTGTCCAACCAGGCAGCAGCGCAACCTTTGACGCAACCTTTAACGAGCCGGGTGACTGGGCATTCCATTGCCACCTGCTTTATCATATGCACGCTGGTATGATGCAGACCGTGAGTGTCGCTTTTCCTGATAAGATAGATCAATGAAAAAGCGGCTTCTTATAGTGTCGGCACTAGCCATGTTCGCTTCACCTGTTTTGGCGCAAGAGGATCACAGCCAGATGGACCATAGTGAAGTCGAACATGGTAAAATGGATCATGGCAAGGAAGACGCTGGCAGAGCCAATCATGGTGACCATTCAGGTCATGATATGAAGCCAAAGCCCATGACACAAAACCCGCAGGCGCAATCAGGTCCACCTAATGCTGCGGACGCAATTTGGGGAGCAGATGCCATGCGAGCATCGCGCAAAGCGCTCTATAATGGACATGGCAATATGTCGCTCTATTGGTTTCAAGGAGATCGTCTTGAATATCGGGCTCGCGAGGGGGAGGATGGCTATCTCTGGGATGTTCAAGGTTATTACGGCAATGACACGGATAAATTCTGGTTCAAGAGCGAGGGTGAAGGTAGTTTTGGCGAAGAAATAGAGCAAGCTGAGGTGCAAGCGCTATGGAGCCGTGCGATTGGCCCATTCTTTGATTTACAAGCTGGTGTCAGGCAAGATTTCCATGGAGCCGAACGCACATATTTAGTGCTTGGCGCGCAAGGTGTTGCTCCTTATTTTCTAGAAATCGATATTGCGACTTTTCTGTCAAACAAAGGCGATCTAACGGCGCGTATCGAGGGTGAATATGATCATCGTTTAACGCAGAAACTTATTTTACAGCCGCGCGCAGAAATTAACTTATCAGCTCAAGATATTCCCGAACTAGAAATTGGTTCAGTTGTCGATAGTATCGAGGCAGGTTTGCGCCTACGCTATGAAATCACTCCTGAATTTGCTCCTTATATTGGCATTGAACAGGAATGGAAGCTTGGCGGCAGTCGCGACTTTGCCATTGCCGATGGAGAAGACCCTAGTGTCACTAACTATGTTATTGGCCTGCGTTTCTGGTTTTAGGAGAATTGAAATGAGCGAACATGCGACATCATGTCATAACCATAAAAACACCAACCCTTTTATCACCTCTGCCAAGGCGACACTTCATTGCCTAGCGCTTTAAAACTATCGCACTCATTTTATTTGCTTTTAAGCAATGATTATAAATTTGATTATAAACCAGCACCGCATATTTGCGATAATGTCGCATGATTATCTTGCAATATAGTTTGCAATCTCTCGCTCTTTTTTATGATGTCGGCTGCAATGGAGGGATCCAAATTATGCGGCGTTACTTGGCTTATGATATGTGAAAAATCAAAACCCATGCCGCATAGGACATAATTATAACTTGCGAGCGGAAAAAGCGCATTATCGCCACCTAAATCTTGTTCATTGGGTAACTTTCTTTTCCATTGTTCCAAATCTTGCAATAATTTATCAGGAATTGTTGCACTATCGCGGTGCATTTGCCAAAAATCTTCTGGGCGTTGGCTCAAAACATAATGTAATTTCAAGAAATATATGATTTGCGTCCAATAATCAGCAAAGCGCATATTAAATATTTCAGCCGCTTGGTTCAATACCAATTGCTGATCATGTAATTGATTAATCAAAGCGCGAGTTGTTGTTTCAATAAGCATTAAGGCAGAGGCTTCTAATGGTTCTACAAAACCTGCGGACAAGCCAATAGCCAGACAATTTTTCACCCAAAATTGCTCACGATAGCCGCTAGAAAATGTAATATGTTTTTGCGGGATATTATCAAATTCTGCTTCGCTCAAATTTAGATAATGACGCAAATTTTTGGCTATAGAAGCTTCATCGCTATGAGCGCTACTATAGACATGACCAACACCGCGGCGCGAAAAGAGACCAATATCCCAAATCCAGCCTGCATGCTGGGCAGTTGCGAGCGTGGCGGATGCTATTTTTGGACAATCACCATGCGGCACTTGCACAGCCAATGCGCGGTCAGAGAATAGATATTTTGCCGTCGAATGAATGGGAATGTCATAATGTTTGCCAATTAACAAAGCATGAAACCCCGTACAATCTATGAAAAAATCTCCTGTTATAACGCCACTATCTGCCGTATTAACGCCAGTAATATAACCATCTTCATCATTCATAATATTGGTCATATTATCGGCTATCAATGTTACATTTAAATGCTGTAAACAGTGGGATTTTATGATGCTTGCAAATTTCCCAGCATCAAGATGATAGCCATAATTTGTAATAGCAACATAATCAGGACTGGTTACTTTTTTGGGTGCCAAATGCAATTCACAAATAGATTCCTGCGGACATAAGCTGTTTGAAAATGAACGCCCATCGTTGATTAAACGCCAATATTCAATCATATCTAAATCATATGTGTCAGCGGGGGGATCAAAGGGATGATAATAATAATCACCCTGTTTCCCATCACGCCACCCACAAAATTTGGACCCTTGTTTAAAAGATGCCCCACATTCACGGATAAAATCACGCTCATCAATACCAATATCATGCAGAGTTTGACGCATACTCGGCCAAGTCCCCTCCCCGACTCCAATTGTCGGAATATCAGGCGATTCTATGACATATATTTTTTTGGGGTTTGGGCTATTTTTTGAAAAAGAAGCCGCCAATAAACCTGCGCTTATCCAACCTGCGGTTCCGCCGCCGACAATGACAATTTTTTCGATATTCCGCTGCATTAGGTGATTTCTGCACAATATTGAGAGACAAATTCTTTATGCGGAGGCATTTTTTGCACAGCATTGGTTATATTATTCTTCAAATCATGCAGAGCTTTGCGCAATGTTTCAGGCGGGAATAATTGCCCCATAGGGTGAAATGATTGCGCTTCTATTCCTTGGCCCCGAAACACTTGATGCCAACTATCAACACGGAATAAATCCAAACCATGTTGATAGGCTATACCGCTCTCTTTATATAATTCTATACGTTCTCGCAAACTGTCGGGAATTGACATATTTTGCCTGCTTTTCCAAAATTCTGTATCGTCTCTTTGGGTTGCAAAATAATGTAGGATAAGGAAATCTTTGATACTATCATATTCTTCATCCACTTCGCTGTTATAATAAGCAGCAAGTTTGCACATATTATCATTGTGCGGAAACATTTTAATCAAACGCGTCACAGCAATTTGAATAAGATGAATACTGGTTGATTCGAGCGGTTCCATAAACCCACCCGAAAGACCAATAGCGATACAATTTTTCTCCCAAGCCTTTTGTAATTTACCCGTTTGAAAACCAATAAACCTTGGATCGGTTAGCGCTTTGCCTGGTAGATTATCCATCAGTATCTTTAGGGCGGCATCATCATCCATAAAATCACTACAGAAAACATGACCATTGCCCGTTCTATGTTGCAGAGGGATTTGCCATTGCCACCCACAATCGCGGGCGATCGCACGGGTATATGGCAAAAACGCAGCATTGCCTTCGCTTTGTAGAGCAACCGCTCTATTCATCGGCAGCCAAGCAGACCAATCATCAAATTCCACGCCCAATGCTTGACGCATTAATAAAGCGCGAAAACCTGTGCAGTCGATAAATATATCACCTTCGACTTTTGAGCCATCTTCTAATATTATTGATTCAATAGTGCCATTCTCACTATTTATCTGCACATCGTCAATCTTGCCTTCTTGACGTGTGACGCCTGCTTTCTCGCTCTTCTTACGCAAAAATTGTGCATATTTCCCAGCATCCAGATGATAGGCATAGCTGATATTTGATTGCTCAGAGGTCGCAAATTTCCCTGCTTCAGCGGCCTGCAATTCATAACAATAATCATCCAAATCCCCACCAAAGCCAAGGGCTTTTGCTTGCGCCCACATGGGGTAAAAATCAGCCATCCATGTCGGCTTGCCAATCTGCCCAAAGGAATGGATATAACGATCCCCTATACGCCCCCAATTTTCAAAGGCTATTCCTAGCTTAAAACTTGCCCCCGTAGCACGCATAAATTCTTGTTCATTAACGCCAATCAAGCGATGAAAGGCGCAGTGCGTTGGTATGGTCGCTTCACCTACCCCAATCGTGCCAATAGCATCCGATTCCACCAATATAATATCTAAAATCACACCCAATTGTGATGATAAAGCCGCAGCCGTAATCCAACCAGCAGTCCCGCCGCCAGCAATGACAACACGGGTTTTGGGGCGCGATATATTATCTGACATTATTATATCCTAACGATTTAACTTTTGTAACAACATACCGCGCATTCGGCGCATTTCATTATGGTTTAATGTGCCAAGCGGACCATGCGCTTGTGGAGGCAGATGCTGAATATTATTTTGCGCATCACCAAAAATATAATATTCAAATATCGCTCGCCAAGCGGATTTTTCATAAGAAGGACGCTCTCTTAGGCTCATCATTGCATGCAATAATGTGTTCATCGGGTCATCCAAATGCATGGCGGTTTCATTCCACCAATAATTGATTAATATATTAAAATCATCCAGAGCCTCTACGCGGTGCCACCATAGGGCTGGATAAATCAATACATCCCCTGCCTCCATATCGGCAACTTGCGCTGTTTTTAATGCATTCGCAAAATTAGCATGGCGATCAAAATCTGGATTCTCAAAATCAACCGTAGATACGATTTGCCCTCCTGGCGTAGGAGACAAAGGACCAGGATATAAATTGGCTATTTGGTCGGGCGGGAATAAGGTAAAACGTCTTTTCCCAGCAACACAAGCAGCCACATTGTTCGACATATCAAAATGGGCAGAAGCAACCGTTCTATTGCCCATCCAAATCCCAACCATAGGCGTATATTTTTGGAATATAGGGTTGATATCAAGCAATGTATCAGCATCTATCAATGCAGGAAAATAGCTATTAACATCAGTAGAACCAATATAAAATGATGGCGGATTGCTCTGTGTTGCCGCTTCATTAATAGCATCAAAGAAATCGTTAAGCGTAAAATATTCGGACCTGAAATTCATAGTCGTCATGTTTTCATTATAATGAAAACATCCTTTTTGGTCCGCATCAACGACATAGGCTAATAATTTTCTACCCATAGGATCGCTATCACCGCCAGCATGATAGCGCTTCAAATATTGCATAGATTCTGCCCGCGATTGCATAGCGGCTTGCACAATAGGCTTATCTGCCATTGCACCCTTCAATAATAATGGCCGTCCTTTTGCCATCATATCAGCCATATCAATTTCTGCCATATTGACATTATAGAGCGTATCGACAGATGGAAGGTCATCCATTGGGAATGTACCCTGCTCTCACTATAATAGCTGATATAATTGGTTTAAGATTCATGGCCTCGCTCTGGCACGTTTGCGGTCACCCAATGCATTAATATTAGAACGAGAAGCGAGTATAAAATAGCATAGAGCAAGCAAACCATTTTTATGCATCATACTCAATTGCTCTTCATTTAAATTGTTAAATTTCTCTTCATTAATCGAATATAAATCAGGGATAGAATGATATTGTGTGTCGGTTACATGCACACCCACTTCAACAGGCTGAATCAAATCTAATGCTTGTAAAGCGGCAAAAAAATTGGCGCTAAATTGTACCCCAGTGCGGATGACGTGTAATATTTTCTCAACATGTTGCAAATAATTTGATTGCCCCCCTTGCGGGAGAAAAATTGGCACTGCCCTCTGCACTATTGCTTCTTCGTCCGCCTGCGCCATATTGCCATCATTAACCCTAGGGTTATCGAGATCAATCTCTATCAGATAATCATCATTATCCTCATCATAGGATAGAGAAAAAGGCCCTGCTTGGTGGGTCGCTGGAATTGCATTAGCGTGCCAGCCATCATCATCCAGAAAAAGATTTTCATCATGGTCTAGGCCCATCAATATTATAGATAGAAAATCACCATTTTGATCTTTGCGAAAGAAGATTGGATATTCTTTTTGTAAGGCAGTCATTTCATTAGGAAATATAAGCGCTTGATTTACTGAATTGCCATATTGGGCTGACAAATGAGGATCGACACTTAGATTATTGTGAATTACATTATCCAGTTTAACTATTTGAGTCATTAAACACCGCTTTCCCGCTAGCTAAGAGTATAATATTATCAGAAACATGAGGTTTTTGCACGAATAAAAAGATACAGATATTGCATCATATCATAGTACAGAATGAAAAGGCCGCATGATAGCGGCCTTTCCTTTATACATTTAAAATGTCTAATTGCTTAGAAATTATAGCGTACACCCAGCACATAACGCGGTGATTGTTCTTGACCAAAGAAGGTTTGAACCCGCGTACGGCCAAATGACCGTGTGTTTTCACCAGTAATGTTGATTGCCTCAAATGATACAGCCAGATCCTCAGTTATATTATAACTAACATTAAGATCCAATTGCTCAAAGGAATCTATAAACACAGGGTTGGTAAAACCAGAGCCACGGTTTGTTGATGCCAAAAAGCTATCACGCCAGTTATAAGACAAACGCGACGATAAACCGTATTTTTCAAATATAAGGGTTACGTTCGCAGTATCGCTTAGACCTGTAAGTGCAAATTGATTGGTTCCTGGCGCGGCACCAACATCAAAGTCCACATTACCATCAACAAATGTATAACTAGCCGCAATACCAAAGCCAGTTTCACCAAAGAAATGCTGACCTGCTAATTCGATACCGCTAATTCTACCATTATTTGTATTGATTGGCTGGCTGACTGCAAATTGTGCTAATGGGTCACCTGCTGCCGTCGCAATATCTAAAGTAGAATCTAGATTTTGTACAAAGGCTGGGTCAAGTTGCCCATCAGCTTGTAGATTTGCATTAATCATCGCCAATGTATCAGCTTCTGAGGTCCCATTTGCCAACAATGCTGTCGCGGCAAAGAAATTACCCAGAGAGTTTACCGCACCTGCAGTAGCCAAAAGGTCTAATGCTGTACCCGAGAAAGTACCCGCAGCACCCGAAGATGGATCTTGCAAGCCAAATAAGTTTTGCGTTACTTGGCCATTACCGATAAAATTATCAACTCTCTTATGGAATGCACCTACGGCCACAAAACTTGACGGACCATAATACCATTCGAGTGAAGCATCAAAATTATCCGATTCCAAAGGAAGCAAACCAGGGTTGCCGCTTGAACCTGTATAAATCCCGCCCAACGCTGTTGGTGAAGATGGGGTATTTACAGTCGATACAGCCGATAATTGACCAAATGAAGCTCGAGCGATTGTATTGCTGTAAGAAGCCCTAAAGATAAGGTCAGGCTTTAGATCAATTGAAAAATCGATATGCGGTAAGAAATTACTATAACCAGCGCTTACATTAACCACTGATGATGATGTTGCTGTGTTAGTAGCGAAATCATTATCACCTGTTTGTATAAGAGCAGTTGGAGCAGTAAGCACAGCTGAAGAGGTTACATTCGTATCTTCATAGCGTAAACCAACGCTGATTTTAGCTTCTGAATTACCAACAGCAAAACTGGTGTCAAACTGTCCGTAGACCGAAATAATTTCCTCACTAACAGAACCATCTGCTACCGATAATATGAACGGTTGATTGTCAACACCAGCTAAAAAGTCAGTTGGAGTACCATCTGCCGATGCATAAGCCGCAGAAACAAGATCAAATAAGTCCGATGTATCTCCGAAGAAACTCTGACTAGTAGGTGAATCATTCTGAACGCCCAAGTTAAAATCATCAAATTGGCAAGTTAAACAAAATTGCTCCAGAATACCTGGTGCAATTGTAGCAACATCACCTGGATTCTCTGCACCCCAGTTACCCAGAATTTGGCGCCTTTGTGTGTTGACCGTCCGATTATCTTGGTTACGATAACTGGCACCAGCAGTGAATGTTGATCTATCATCAAGCTCCCAAATACCGCGTGCATCAAATTCTTCAATTTGATTTGTTTGCGAAATAGAGCTGAGATTAGCAACCGTTGTACTGACATCATTAATATCAAAAACACCATTGCCGTCAGAATTGACAGAATCATCAAAAACTACAGTTTGCTGTGGCACACCATCAGGCGTAAAACGCAATGTTTGAGACGCTACAATTGGTGCGCCTAAACCAACCTCTACTTGGCTTTGTGCACCAAATTGATCTGTATTTGTACGTGGTGTTACTTGTGATTCTGAGAAGTGACCATCAAAAACAAATTTTAAGCTATCGCTTGCTTCCCACTCAACATTAAGTCCGAATGAATATAATTCATCTCTAGTGCGTCGTTCAGCTTGAGTAACCGCATAATCTTTAGCGCCATTAATTGTTTCTGCTAAAAATGTTGTTGCTGCAATCACAGGGTTTTGTTCAAACTCTACTTGAGTGAACGGACGGTTGAACCAATTTGACAATGAAGCACGTTGCTCTTCCTGATCGTTACGCGCATATAATGCATCGGCTGTAAATGTTAGCGTATCCGTTGGACGGAATTGTAACACTAGCTGACCATTAATACGCTCTCTTTCAAATTCAGAGAAGTGATAACGACTATCCGTTGGTACTGCGATTAATTGGTTCGGATCTGGCGAATTCGTTATTGCAGTAGCTGGCGTTACAAATTGCCCTGGAGCCAAAAATTGTGAAGCTGGGAAAATTTGCCATTGTGCAACCTCAGTAGCCACAGCAGAACTATCGCGCTTTTGATAACTACCAAATAATCCTATGCCAAAATTACCAGCATCATTGGTCCAATTAAGCAGGCCTGAAAATTCTGGTGTAATGTCAGAACCACCCACAACGCTTGAGTCATGAACAGCTTTAGCACCAATAGAACCACTTAATCCGCTCACAGCATCTAATGGACGTGCAGTTTGAATATTAACTACAGCACCAATACCGCCAGATTGATTGATGGCCTTGCCTGTTTTATAAACTTGAATCCCAGCAACTGATTCCGAAGCAAGATTAGAAAAGTCAAATGCTCTACTATTACCATTAGCGCCAGCTCCATCGGTACCAACCAATGCAACATCAGCACCAGGTAATGTTCTACCATTCAAAGTCACTAAGTTAAATTGTGCACCAAAACCACGAACGGTTACTTCAGAACCTTCGCCATTAACGCGATTAATAGAAACACCAGAGATACGCTGTAATGATTCTGCCAAATTGGTATCAGGAAATTTACCAATATCCTCCGCTGAAATCGCATCAACGACACCGTCTGAGTTGCGTTTTATATCTTGAGCGCGCTGTAATGAGGCACGAATACCTGATACAACAATTTCATCAGTATCCTCTTGGGCGTTTTCAACTTCTTCTTGAGCCATAGCCGAAGGGGAAAAGCTAATCATCGCTGTTGATGACACCCCTATTAAACATGCAAGGCGTTTGGATCGCGCCCATATCACGCTATTATTTTTGTGTTTCATTTTCTTCATTTTACCTCCCGAAGTATAAAATTTAATTTAACACGCTCCGTTAAAACCGAACGCTGGATATTTTATTATTATTCTGCCCTCAACATAATTAGACTGACAACGTAAGACAATCTAACATATTATCCGTTGACCTGCTTTGGGTAAAAGTCAACCATCAATTGATTACATAATTTATTATGCTCTATTTTTTTAATAAACGCGCTATATGTATCACAGTGTTATTTGGTGATTTAAAACTATTTTTATATTTCTAAAATATTCAAATATAAATATCATGATTAGAGAGTTGAGAACTATTTTTTACCTTATTGTCACCACGGCTTATAAGGGATAGAGTGCTCTGCTGTTCCTAATAATTTGGTGATTGGCTCCTAAAGTATCGATTCATTCACCAGCCAATTTATACAACGTTAATTAACTCCTTCAAAAAACATATGATAGTTGTTGGTTTCAATATCATAGTGAGTGTTCCCGACACTTCAGGAACATTCTTAATCATCAATATATTTTTAAAGATATAAAAATATTAAAAACCCCTATCCTTATATGGTGGTCTTATATTATAGTGATCTTATAAACTAGCCTCAGACGTTGTATTCACAATATATATTTATGCTTTTTATGATGGCGGCGTACCCAACCGATAAAGGCTTTTTGCTAATTAGCCGGGGTTCGCTTGCTATCTGCATCCAACCATATTTCAAATTCAGCATGCAATATATATATCCCAACTCCGACATTCACCCCGCGACCAATCACATGAGCCTCAGTAATCATGCCGCGTGTATCATTATGGCGCAGGCTGGCGGTCACTCGATACATGAGAGCTTTGCAATCGATAGTGATGTCAGCTTTTTTACTTGCAGAAGTCCGATCATCTGCTTTTTTGAATAGCTTGCTGGAATGTTGCGTATCCAAACAAGAATCTATCCCAGAGGAAATATTTGCAGGGTCATCCACCAAAATATTGTTAAGAACTTCTTTTGTAGGTTTAGCTTTTTTTGTAGGTTTAGCTTTTGATATTTTCTTTGCCGTGTCGGTTATAGGCAAAGAATAAGTCCCCTGTTCTACACGGCGCATACGCAGAGCGGGTTCGCCTTGCTCTTTGGCTTCGATGCTAAGATCATATTCTGATAGCGCATTTTTATTAGCAAGCTTTAATAAGCTAACACCGCATGGCCATATTCCACCCACGCAGCAAATTTAGGCGCTTTGGGGACATATTCGCATTTTTCTTCGACAATCTTATACCCATTATCGACAAGGCTGCCAATCACAGGACGGGTAAGATGACAACCACCCGCAAGCGGTTTCCAAATCGGTTCGATGCGATTTTGCCACTTAGACACATTGCTATCGGGCGACTTTCCATGCTCCAAAAACAGCAATTTGCCCTCGGGTTTTAACACCCGCCGTGCCTCTGCTAATGTCGCCGTCACATCTTGCACCGAACAAAGCGTAAAAGTGACCACCACCGTATCAAAATGATTATCAGAGAACGGCAGGCTTTCTGCAATTCCTGCCTTGATATCAAAATCAATCCCAGCGGTTTTGGCCGCATCGCGTGCGCGGTTCAGCAATCCAGACGATGGATCAACCCCCGAGACGCTAGTCACGCGAGAGGCATCATAAAAGCTTAAATTCAGGCCGCCGCCAACACCGAGTTCCAGCACTTTACCTGTCGCATGCGGCACGATAAGTGAACGGCGTTTCATAATCTGCCCCTGCTCACAAGCAATCGGAATGATACGCGGTACAACATGTTTGTCCCATAGATTTTGCTTGAAATCAGCTTGGTTGAATGTGTTCACTATATCTACTCCCGAGCTTTAGCTTCAACAATCTCTTTAAGACGGCTCAGGCTTTTCATGATATTCGCTTTGCCTTCTGCAATCGCATCTTCGCGCTCTTTACCTTTATATGGTGCACTACATTCATACACTTCCAAAACGCTTTCATATTCAGCATCTGCTTTGGCAATAACAAAATGATGCGCATAATCTGTCCCAGAAATACTATCTTCAAACTGCTCTAGCTTTTTTGCTTCTTCTTCAAAAACCAAACCACCATAATCATATTTAAGGCAGGCAAAACCGTTGACTTGCCAGTATATAGCTTCAACTAATTCTCTAAATTCGGCTACATGGTCGGTATAAATCCATGAAGGTAATTCAAACGAGCTATTGGTTAATAAAGACCATTTTTTCGTGTCATTCAAACGATTTTGTTTTTCGGTACTGCCATCCAACAACTCAATCGATTGATTCTGAACACCAAATTTAAAGCACGTTAAATTGACAGCCTGAGAGTTTTTATAATATATATCTTGCTTTGCAATTGCTATGTCAACCGCATTTAATATTTCATCTGAAGGAGTATTCAACTTTGATATAGCCGATTGCTCTAGTGCAAGAGAGCGTTCAAACTCACTATTTACATCATATCCACATATAGAAAATAAGTCGCTATAAGCCTCATTCAAACTATGACGCAGTTCAGGACTAAGTTTATCGACGTCAACTTCTGCTGGTGCAGCGCATGATATCAAAAATATCGCAAATATAGGGATCAACCAACAAATCTGCATTACTGATCACCTATTCTGGCAATCTTGCGAAGTTCCTCTATCTCGCCCATAAATTTCTTTTGCTCTTCAAGCATTTTACGCCTCTCAATATCTTGTGGAACAAATTCCTTGTCAGCACATTCAAAAGTAGTGCCCATAAATCCCTGCTCAACATTGGCCTTGGCTTTATTTAATATTGATGCATATTTTGTTGACTTAACATCATCCTCAAATTCTATCATTTTATTGGCTTTCCTAGACAAATGAGGAGAACCAAAACTATCTGAACCACAAGCAGAATAAAATCTCTCATATAATGATTCCGCTATTTCTTGAAACTGCTTATCTTCTTGGCTTTGACACCCAGAAAAAAATATTAGAATTACAAAACCAAGTAAAAGGCCACGCATCACTCGTCGCCATAAATGGCAATTATCTTCGTGCCATTGCTATCACCGCGTGCGCGGTACATGCCCTCGGTGTTGAAACTAAATCCGCTCTGCCCATAGGGTGTGACATAGATAATCCCACCATCACCGCCAATATCACCTAATTCGGCGATGACCGCATCGGCCTCTTCTTGGACTTGCTTCTCGCTCAGCTCAAACTCGCTGGCATGGACAATATATGTATAATTGCCGTCAGCATCTTTGGGCACGGTTAATTGTGCCTTGTCAATTTCACGGCGGAAACGATGCCGCAAGCGCGAGCAAATTTCTTGAGCCACAGCCAAACGGATGAAATATTCGCCTGTTCCCGTTGCTGATATGCCGCAGGATCGATTATCCGCATAAGTGCCAGCGCCGATGATCGGGCTATCGCCAACACG
Source organism: uncultured Sphingorhabdus sp. (assembly GCA_947501885.1). GTDB lineage: Bacteria > Pseudomonadota > Alphaproteobacteria > Sphingomonadales > Sphingomonadaceae > Sphingorhabdus_B. The sequence goes on from CANMXN010000001.1 coordinate 1,349,968, forward strand.
GCCCCAACGTTTGCCCGTTGTGCCGCCAGTCGATGTACCCGCAGCGATATTGCCGTCCTTATCAACGGCGACAGCGCCAACAGTTCCAAACCTATAATCGCGCCCTAGAGCATCTACTTCCGCAGCATCATTTTTTAAATCTATCGAAGATGTTTTGGCAGCAGCTTTTTCGGCTTCGCGCTTGATTTGCGCCGCTTTATACCGTTGCAAACTATCAAATCTTGATTGCGTGTAAAAATATTGCGGCTCAACTTGCTCTAAGCCTTGTTCGTGCGAAAATTGATCAGCACCCGCCCCCGATAGCAAAACATGGCGGCTATTTTCCATAACCGCACGCGCCAGCAAAATAGGGTTTTTAGTATATTGCACGCCCGCAGCTGCGCCTGCGTTACGGGTCTTACCATCCATAATGCTAGTGTCGAGTTCATTCTTGCCTTCCCAAGTGAATACCGCGCCTTTACCAGCGTTAAAATTAGGATCATCTTCCAAAATCATAATCGTTGCGGTAATAGCATCCATCGATGATCCGCCATTGGCCAATATTGCACTGCCTTTGGCTAATGCTTCATCAAGTTTCGTACGAATAGCCGCTTCGCGTTCCGCGGATAAATTCTCACGCTTAATAACACCAGCCCCACCATGAATAGCGATAGACCAGCCTTTATCAGCACCTTCCTCTTTAGCTATTGAGACATCATCGGCCTCATTAGCAGCGATAATTTCAGAAGCCCCAAATAGGAATGATAAAAATAGGATAGCAAACAATCTATTCATGATATTTCTCTCTTATATGGAATATTTAGCATAACAAAATAGCCTATTAATATAGATATCATAACTATTCTAACGTTGCAAAGATTTGAAATAGCTTTTAAATTCACAACCCTATGTTACAATATAAACATTATCGCCCCCGTAATATTCGTATATTACACATAATATTGATCATCGCGATTTCGATCAGCCTTATCAGCGGTTATAGAGCATTTGATGGCGGATGGTCTGGTGTTGGAATTATCAATCGTGATATATATTATGCCGCGCATCATACATTTGGTATGCTTTCCATTATTATTATGCCGATATTATTTGTGGCTGGCATTTTGGATCAAATTGCGCAGATGAAATCTGCCAAACATGGTAATATTATATATTGGCAGTTCGCAATATTTCTATCCCACATCATATTATTGGGATTAGCATTTGCGTTAGCTTCGACAGGATGGGCCGGGGCAATGCGCGGCGGCAGTAAAGTCTATATCGCATCTGTAATTGAGGTCCCGAGATTATTTGCTATTGTCGGTCCTGAAGAATCGGTAAGAATTTATGCTATTCATAAGATGCTCGTGACACCTTTTGTTATTTTCTTATCCATTCATATTATGGCCAGCCTTTACCATGGTCTAATATTAAAAGATGGATTGATAAGAGCGATGTTTGGCTGGAAAAAAGATTGAACCCGTTATTTCTTTGCGTTTGATGCTCGCATTCATACTATTTTTAAATTATAGTCGTTATATTATTTTCAACCGTTTATCCTAACTTGGTTTAGACCCCCCAGAAAATGGAAAGTATTGATGAGTTTAGATAATCCCTCTTTGCGTCCATGGCGCGATATTGAACGCCGCCAGAGCCGTCAGATTATGGTGGGTGATGTGGCCGTAGGCGGAGCTGCACCGATTAGCGTGCAAACCATGACCAACACGCCAACCCCTGATATAAAGGGAACTGTTGATCAAATCCGCCGATGCGAAGAAGCGGGCGTTGATATCATTCGCGTATCATGCCCCGACGAAGAGAGTACAGCAGCTCTGAAACAAATTGCTCGTGCTAGCCGCGTACCGATTGTGGCGGACATTCATTTTCATTATAAACGCGGGATCGAAGCCGCTGAGGCAGGTGCGGCGTGCCTGCGCATTAACCCAGGGAATATTGGCAGCGAAAAGCGCGTCAAAGAGGTAGTCGATGCCGCCAAATCAAATGGTTGCGCCATTCGTATCGGCGTCAATGCTGGCAGCCTCGAGAAAGACCTGCTCGAAAAATATGGCGAACCTTGCCCCGAGGCCTTGGTGGAAAGTGCATTAGACCATATCAAATTGCTACAAGATCAAGATTTTCACGAATATAAGGTTGCCGTCAAAGCCAGCGATTTATTCCTTGCCGTTGCAGCCTATTCACAGCTTGCCGATGTGGTGGATTGCCCGCTGCATTTGGGCATAACCGAAGCAGGCGGCCTGATTGGCGGTACGGTGAAAAGCGCGATTGGCATGGGCAATCTGCTGTGGAGCGGGATTGGCGATACGATACGGGTTTCGCTCTCGGCTGAACCCGAAGAAGAAGTGCGCGTTGGCTATGAAATGCTCAAAGCATTAGGACTGCGCACGCGCGGTGTTCGGGTAGTGAGCTGCCCAAGCTGCGCGCGCCAAGGCTTTGATGTGATCCGCACCGTACAAACGCTTGAAGAACGTCTGCAGCATATCAACACACCATTATCGCTTTCCGTACTTGGCTGCGTAGTCAACGGGCCAGGCGAAGCGCGCGAGACTGACATTGGCCTCACGGGCGGCGGCAATGGCAAACATATGATCTTCCTCTCGGGCGTGACCGACCATCATGTCCAAGATGATGATATGATTGAGCATATTGTGGGTCTTGTTGAGAAAAAAGCGGCCGAAATAGAGGCTGGTACCAGCGAGAGCATGGATACCATCCATGGGAAGTAAGCAATATTACCAGTCATTGATTTAAATCCAAATGTACAAAATAGGCAAAAAGGTTGACATTTTCGAAACTTTTCTGCATTAATAGTGTAATTGCTTTAGAGGTGAGAACAGCCTCCTCACACACCTTATTAATTACGGTTATAAAGGTATAGTAGCTGAAAAGTGAAGAGATCCAAGGTTGGGCAACTTGGCTAAAGTATCAAAACCTCTCGGTAACCCCGGGAGGTTTTATTTTGTGATAAGTCGTTTATAATGACCTTTAGCTCTACGATTATTCACTTTTTTATCCGATACAGGGTAAAAGGATACAATATTATAAAAACCATTACTATCAATAGAGATACGCACAGCCACTAGCAACCAATTGGGAAATCCTAATGGTTTGCCAACCAACTCTATCTTATCTGGGTTTTTATAGTCATCTCTTACATATAATGGATTGTTCACCACAGAAGCAATATACGGCAGACAATGAGCATAATCTCTTGGGTGGTTTCTTTGTGCATGATTTTGTGCTGAAATTGACATAGTCACATCACCACTATCCAATTCTAAAGCAAGAGCATCATTGATACCATCAATATTGAGAGATCCAAAGTTTAAAGGTATTTTTCTCTTAAATTTATTCATCAAATTATCGTAACATATTAATGGTTAAAACAATAGAATATAGTTTTATTTTACTATATTAGGTTATTTATATGACCCAATATATGCGCTACTTTATCGTCATAATATTGACATTGATGCTTTCCTCTTGTCAGGGCAATCAATGGCGATCAGGAAATGCGGCTTTGGACCAGACAGACCGCGCTTTATTCACCTCTTGGCAGAGATTAGATGATACATTTGATTGCTGCGCAGATTCTGTATGGAACAGTAATTATCGCCCGCAAAGTGAACCAATATTATTTGTACGGACCGAGCAAGGTCTTTTCCAATATGCCTATCTCTTAAACCATCCCAATGCCCGCAGCATTAGAGGCGCACAACGCATCAATATCCCTGCCTTACAAAATTTAGGGCCGATTTACCGCATTAACAGACTTTCACAAGATCAACTCAATTTTATTGGTAATTTTGATTTTGAGTTTCCCATTGGAGGAATAGATGTCTTCGCTGTGACCTATCAACAGCGCACCGCCGAAAGAGTGCGCACGGCCCAAAACAGCCTTGATGAATTTCAAAATCCTGGTCGCCAAGCTTTTGAAGACGTAAAATCTGAAGATTGGATATTGTTTTTAGCGCATGAAATATTCCATCGTCGCCAAATCAAAGAATGGGCCGAATTAACCAATAATCAAAACCTAGATAGCTATAATTTCTCGCAAGAAAATATCGCGCTCGCCTTGCTAGAACAGAGTATTTTAAAAGAGGCGGTGCAAAATAAAGACATTCAAAATGCCCGCCGAGCGTTAGTCGAATATGCTGCAGTACGTGCCTATCGGCAGGTGCGATTTGGAGAGCAGATTAAAACACTCGATGGTGCGCAAGAGACATTAGAAGGCACCACCCGCTATATTGAGCATGGCTTTGGTGAATTATTAGGAAGCCGCAATATCGGTTTAAATAATTTTCACCAGCAATTGGAATTGGATGAAGAAATTACACCAGAATTTGACAGTAAGCGCTATTTTGGTTTTGGCCGCTTTTACGCCAGTGGCGCAGCCGTTGCCGCTTTATTAGACCGCGCACAAATTCCATGGAAAAACCGTGTCAGCCGCGGCGAAGATTTTGCCGATATTATCGATCAGAGCTTTGGCCGCCGAAATTATCAGCAAGTGGTACAAGGCGCTTTCACACGCTATGATTATCCATATCTATTGCGACGCGCCGCGCAATATCAGCGCTATCTACGATAATCTATTCCATCATTAGGCATGCTGTGGCATAGGTAAGATTATGATGAAATCTTTGACCATCTTAGCTCTTAGCATGGGGGCAGTTAGTATATCTGTAACCGCGCAAGATTTATCGCATCGCACGCATGAATATGAAGACAGTGTCTATGATGCAAGCCGCGACGCAAATGCCGATGTTAAGGCGCTGCTCAATCGCATTGCTAGCAACAGAAAGCTCGGCATTATTGTGATGGGAGCCAATTGGTGCCATGATAGCCGCACCCTCGCCAAATGGTTTGAAAGCGAGCGGTTTCAAAATATGCTCAATCCAAAATATGAAATTGTCTATGTTGATGTGGGTGTCCCGCAAACGGGCAATGGCCGTAATATTAATATTGCCAAAGATTTTGGGATTAAAAAAATTAAAGGCACCCCAACGATCATGATTATCGATCACAATGGCTTATTGTTAAATAAAAAAAATGCCCGCAAATGGCGCAATGCTGATAGCCGCAAAGAAGACGATGTCTTCCACCATTTTGCAAATTTTAGAGGATAATATTTGCGCCTCACTCCCTCCATATTAGCGGCTTTGGCCGTGGCAACAGGGCTTTTCACATTTAGCATTATGGATGTGCTGATGAAGGCATTAAGCATCGCATTGGGCGTCTATAATGCGCTTATATGGCGGACAATGGTTGCGGTCATATTTGCACTCATACTTATGCTATGGAGGCCATTTAAATGGCCCCAAACACATGTATTACGTGTCCATATCATTCGCGGCAGTGTGACTTCACTTATGGCCTTCACCTTTTTTTGGGGGCTAGCTCGCACACCACTAGCCGAAGCCATTGCGATTAGTTTTATCGCACCATTAATCGCTCTCTATTTGTCGGCCCTGCTATTAGGTGAGACCATATCACGCAAATCCATATTGGCATCCTTGCTAGGCCTTGGCGGTGTTAGCATCATTATAGCGGCCAAAATCCAAGGGGAATTTAGCGAAGACGCGTTATGGGGCATTGCCGCTATATTATTTTCAGCATCCCTTTATGCTTGGAATTTGGTATTACAGCGCCAACAAGCCCTCATCGCCAATCCGATTGAAATTGTGACATTCCAAAATAGCATTGTTACGTTGATATTGCTCTTATTCGCTCCCTTTTTCTTAGAAGTTCCCTCAATCGATTACACACCTGAAATAGTGACTGCGGCATTATGCGGGCTAATATCTGCGCTATTTATGAGTTGGGGGTATGCACGCGCAGAAGCCCAAGCACTGGTCCCATTAGAATATAGCATCTTCATATGGGCCTGCTTGTTCGGGTGGATATATTTCAACGAACAGGTCACAATAGCCACCTTAGCAGGGACTATTCTTATTATATCGGGCTGCCTCATCGCGACATGGAAACGCAAGACAGCATTATCACCCGATGGGCCGCAATCTGTTCCTAATCTAGATTGATGATTATTTTCTTAGATGCTTATTGGCTTGCCACTGCGCTTTGCTCTGCCCCCAATCATTAACCTCTACCTCTGCATAAGGAGCGGGCATGCGCGTTGGTCCGCGATTGGTTGACCCCAGAGCCGCTGCCAACTTCTCCGAAGGTTTATTACGCGGGTTAATACAATGCATCACATCATCCCATCCCAGCACGTCAAAAGCATAATCGATGCTCGCAACCGCCGCTTCATAAGCATAGCCTTGGCCTGCATACTGGCTAGCAACGCCCCAACCCACTTCGGTTCCAGGCCAGCTATCGGGTTGCCACGGGCCAATACGCCCAATCCATTTTCCCGCCTCTGGCCCATTTTTTAGGATAAGTGAGAACATTGTAAATCCGCGGATATGAAAAGCCCCCGTCATACCGCATAGCCCGCGCCATGCCGTACTGCGTTCTTGCACGCCGCCCAAATGCTCCATTGTTACAGGGTCAGCATGAAAATCTGCCCAAGCTTCAAAATCATCTGCATTGGGAATACGCAAAATTAAGCGCTCAGTCTCTAATATTGGTCCATCTATCTTGGGTAAATCATCTATTTTCATCATCATATCATCCTCAATATCTATCTTGTACTTAGCTATAAAAAAGCGCAAGGCGATAGAATATTTTCCTATTATCGCCGCGAGCCATTCTCATGCATAATTCATCTTCGACACAAACAGGCGTTATCCAAGCTGTCATCGCCTATTGTTGTTGGGGGTTTATGCCCTTATTCTTCAAACAATTAGACAATATAAATTCCTTTGTTGTTGTCGCGCATCGCACTATATGGGCGCTTATTTTGCTTATCTTGGTACTGGCCATTGTCAAAAGATTGTCCGAATATCGCATTATCTTTCAAACACCCAAAATATTGCGCGCCTTAATATTATCATCCCTTTTAATCGCAACCAATTGGCTGGTGTATATATGGTCGGTACAAAATGATCATATCTTAGCCGCCAGCCTCGGCTATTATCTCAATCCATTGCTCAATGTGGTGCTAGGTTTTATAATCCTGAAAGAGCGCCTCAACCGCTGGCAAATACTGGCCGTATTACTCGCATTAGCAGGCGTATTGGTGCTGGCTACGGGTTCGCTATCAACGCTATGGATTAGCCTGATATTGGCGGGGTCATTTGGATGTTATGGCATGGTGCGAAAGGTAACGCCCGTTGGGTCGATTCCAGGCCTTGCCGCCGAGACCACTATGCTCATGCCGATTGGTCTGTGCTTCATCATATATACCCATTATGTTGGCGGATTTAACGGCTTAGGATATTCAACAAAAACTGATGTCTTCTTAATTATGGGCGGTGCTATAACCGCAATTCCCCTGTTGTTTTTCGCTGCTGCCGCCAAAAAACTTACCTATACAACCATTGGTTTCATTCAATATATTGGCCCTAGCATCCAATTATTATTGGCGGTATTTCTCTATAAAGAGCCGCTAACCCTGCCCTATGCAATATGCTTTGCTCTAATCTGGTTGGCATTGGCCGTATATTCGATCAACGGCTATCTGCTAAGCAAAACACAGACCCAGAATAGTAACGCATAAATCGCTATGGCAATTTAATACAATCATCGCCATATTGAAACCATGCCAAACACAGTTTTCACCCAACGCGCCATTATCCGTATTTCAACCCTAGATGATAGCGAAAATGCCCGAGACTTTTTACAAGGTCTCATAACGCAAGATTTAGATGCTGTTCAGCATGATGCTCCACAATGGGGGGCCTTGTTATCACCGCAAGGCAAATGCTTATTTGATTTCATATTATGGGCTGAAAAAGGCGAATTTGGCGATGATATATTAATCGATTGCGAGCGCGATGCGGCGGGTGATTTGGTCAAAAGATTAATGCTCTATCGCTTGCGCCGCAAGCTCAGCATCGAACGTGAAGAAATATTGTGCGTGCATTGGGCGCTGGATGCTGCGGATAAAGTCAAAGACCCACGCCTTGCCGCATTGGGTCATCGTTGGCTCGCGCCGTTTGTTAACGGTGATGATGGCATTGATGATGCATTTCGGGATCATCGTCTATCGCTCGGCGTGTGCGAAGGTCGCAATGAACTCGGTAGCGATAAGATCCTCTGGCTCGAATGTAATGCCATAGAATTGAACGGCGTGTCCTTTGATAAAGGATGTTATATCGGCCAAGAAAATACCGCACGCATGCATTATCGCAACAAAATCAATCGCCGTATTGTCTGTGTTCCAATCGATAAGGCCAATGCAAAACGTCAAATCACTGTGGTGGGAAATCTATCCATTGAACATCGCCGTATCGATGATTTAGCAGATGCACGCATTCCCGACTGGCTGGCTTTGGAAGCCACCGAAGCATGAGTATATTAGGGGCAGATGGGAAAATACGCTGTTTTGGCGGACAAGCGGGCAAAGAATTTTACGGCGATTATCATGATGAAGAATGGGGGGTGCCCGTTCATGATGACCAGCATTTGTTTGAAATGCTTATCCTAGAAGGCGCACAAGCGGGCCTAAGCTGGGAAACAGTTTTGCGTAAACGCGACGGTTATCGCGCAGCCTTTCATGGTTTTGACATCGAAAAATGCGCGGCAATGCATGATGAAGAATGTGAAGTCCTCAAAGATAATCCCGATATTATTCGCAACAAATTAAAAATATATTCGGTGCGCAAAAATGCAAAGGCCTTCCTTGAAATCCAGCAAGAATTTGGCAGTTTCGAGTGCTGGCTCTGGGCGCATGTTGATGGCCAGCCCATCATATTACGCCCGAAAAGCGATGCAGATAGGCATATCACATCAGACATTAGCGATACTATTTCCAAAGAGTTAAAAAAACGCGGGATGAGCTTTGTCGGCAGCACCATCATCTATGCCTATATGCAAGCGATTGGGATGGTCAATGAACATATAGCCGATTGCTGGAAAGCCTAAAATTGAAGACTTAAAAGGATAGCATCATGAGCTGGATTAAAGTAATTTCATATGCCGAAAGCAGTGGCAAATTGCGCAAGCTTTATGACCGCGTCAAAGGCCCCGATGATAATGTCGATAATATTATGATGGCCCACAGCTTGCGTCCGCACAGCATGGAAGGCCATATGGCAATTTACAAAAACTTATTGCATCATAATGGCAATAGCCTGCCCAAATATTTCCTCGAAATGCTCGGCACATGGGTCAGCATGCTCAACCAATGCGACTATTGCGTAGAGCATCATTTTGCTGGCATGAAACGTTTGATGGATGATGACACCAAGGCCGACACTATCTTTACAGCCCTCAAATTTAATGATCTCGCCAATGATATATTCACGCCCGCCGATCGCGCCGCGCTGAGCTATGCACGTACTTTGACTCTGCAACCCTCGGCTCTGACAGAAAAATCTATCCAACCTCTGCGCGATGCAGGATATGATGATGGCGAAATATTAGAGATTAACCAAGTCAGCGCTTATTTCGCCTATGCCAACCGCACTGTTCTTGGCCTTGGCGTGAATAGCGATGGCGATGTGCTAGGGCTATCCCCAAACAATAGCGACAACCCCGATGATTGGTCGCATGGGTGATGAGTATTAAAATAAGAATATTATTCTTTTATAAATCGAACTTCTTTATATTTCAGACTTTCAACTCTACCGTCACGCGATATTTTAAACTCTACTGCCTCTCCTTCCAGAGGTATAAGTTCAGCACGTAATGTTTCGGCTTTACTCCCTGCTTGCGCTATGGCTGTTAAATTACCATTTGTAATACGCAGGCGGCTTTCTTCTATGGAAATTTTAATTGTACCAAAACTCTTATTTTTATAGAGACCAACATAATGATTAAGGGGTTGGCTTAGACTCCATTGCCTTGCATTAATTTCATCACGCAACATCGCAATTTTAGCGCTCAAGTCATTGGCCCAAATATCCACATCATCGATAGCTTTATCAAACCGTTCTTCCGCATTTAACATACCCGTAAAACTGTCATAGATAAAGTTAGCAATATGATCGATATACAGACCACCAACAGCAGAGTCATTTACGAATATAGCAACACCTATTTTACGCTCTGGCATATAAGATATATGCGCACGGGCGCCTGAAAAGCCTCCAAAATGATGAACTAACAAATCATCACCATATGGTCCAATATACCAACCTAGGCCATAATGTTCACGCACATATCCGGAAAACTCACTATCTACTTGTGTCCAACGTTTGCGCGTCGCTTGCACGGCTTCTACAGGAAATATCTGACGCCCATTTAATTGACCATTTTGTATGAAAACCTCTAACCATTTTGCGGCATCATTAGCACTCATTATAACACCGCCGGCTGAGTGCATTCTAGCATCATCTTTTTCTAGATATGAGCGTTTAGGTGCATCAGGTCCAAGTGTAATATGCGCCCGTGCTTGCGACCAGCCTTGTTGCTTCGCTTCAGATATATAAGCTGTTGTGTGGGCAAAGTCTATTTTTTGAAAAACCTCTTGCGATAATATTTCTTGCCAAGACTTACCTAATTTTTGTTCTACCAATCTCGCCAATAAATTATAATTCCAATTGGTATAGCGAAACTTTCCAAAACGAATATTACGAGACCGATTAACTTGTGTTGCGCCAATTAATTGCCATAATATCTCTTGATCATATTCGCCACTAAAGGCCACTCTATGGACATAAGCAGAATTTTTAATACCCGAAGACATTGCTAATAAATGGCGTAATGTGATTTTATCTGTATTAATCTTCTTGGAAAACGGTGCCGTAGGCGAGAACTGAGATAATGATTGATCAAGATCTATATCACCACGTTCATGCAATATCGCCATCGCGAGGGCAAACATAGACTTGGTAGAAGACGCAATATAAAAAGGCGTTTCAAGAGTGACAATCTCTTGCGTATCTTTATCTGTTATACCATAGCCTTTTACATGCATGCCGTTGGCCGTGTATATTGCCACAGATACACCTTGAACTACTTTTAATTTCTCTAAAGACTGTTCAATTTTCTTATCGATCTTAGGACTTAATTCTCCAATTCCAATTGTCGTTTCTTTACTATGCGCCCAACTAGTATAGATAACTAATATTGAGAGTAGGCTTGTGATAAAAACGGTAAGAATAACTCTCATATTATGATAACCCATATCCATATAACATCTATATATTGAACTATGCGAGAGTTTACATGGCTGTATTAATAAAGCAATACGGTATTACCCCATTGCATCATAATCAATCAGCTGATGCCGATCGATAAAGGCATTGGCCGCAGGCATTGGATATTTAAGGCCTGTTGCACAGTTGAAAAATATCGCTTTATCCTGCGCATCAATCAAACCGCGCTCCAATGACAATTCCCACGCAGCAACGGTGGCCGCGCCTTCAGGACAGAGCAATAATCCATCAGTAGCAGCAATGCGATCGCGCACCTCAAAAATCGCTTCATCATCCACGGCGATCGCAAAGCCATTGGATTCCCGTACTGCATCCAATATCAGAAAATCACCAATTGCGGCTGGCACCCTTATGCCCGCAGCGGCTGTATGCGCATCCAATATAGGTTTTGCATGACGCTCACCAGCCTCGAATGCGTTTACTATTGGGGCGCATCCTGTGGCTTGAACGGCAATCATTTTTGGGCGCTTTGATCCAATAAATCCAATTTTTTCTAACTCATCAAAGGCCTTCCACATGCCAATAAGCCCTGTGCCGCCGCCCGTTGGATAAAATATCACATCGGGCAATTCCCAGTCGAGCTGTTCGGCTAGCTCTAATCCCATCGTCTTCTTACCCTCGATCCGATAAGGTTCTTTTAATGTCGAAAGATTAAACCAGCCTTTGGCCTCTTCGCCGTCCGCAACAATATGCCCGCAATCATTGATAAAGCCATTCACGCGCCATGTTTTCGCGCCTTGCAGAGCAATCTCGCGAACATTGACTTCGGGCGTATCATCAGGGCAAAAGACATAAGTCTCAATACCTGCTGCACTGCAATAGGCCGCAAGCGCTGCCCCTGCATTCCCATTGGTCGGCATCGCAATTTTTTTGATGCCCAATTCTTTTGCCATCGATACCGCCATCACTAATCCACGTGCTTTGAACGATCCTGTCGGTAAACGTCCTTCATCTTTGACCAATAGATTAGCGGCATTTGCACCATATTTTTTGGCCAATGACGGCAGGGGAATCAGCGGCGTAACAATCTCGCCTAAACTCATGATATTAGCCGTATCACGCACGGGTAATAATTCGCGCCAACGCCACATGTCCATCGGACGGGATTCCAAAATATCCTTGGTCAATGCCGCTTTCACGCCGTCCAAATCATAGCGCACTAGCAAAGGCTTACCCACTTTTGATAGACCATGAATTTTATCGGACAGATAGCTATCCCCTTCATAAGCGCATTCAAGATGCGTCACAAATGTAGGGCGTTTTTCAATTAGATTCAGATTATAGGGCATCGGGGGCTTTCCTTATATATATAGCGCTCAATATAAGATGGTTATAAAGATATAAAAGCCATAAAAAAGGGCGATGAAAATGCATCCACCGCCCTTTTCCTAATCACTATCTATGAAATTAGAAACGTAGTCTCGCTGTAACAGATAGACGACGACCCAATGTATCATATGTTGATGGGAATGTATTACCAGAGTTAAACCCTGTCGCACCAATGTTGTTACCAACAAATGGTGGATCATTATCAAACAAGTTTAATACTGCCGCTGTAAGTTCAAGATTTTCTGTCACTTCAGCACGAACAGTGAGGTCAAAATAATGCTCTGCACCAATTGATGAGAATTCTGGTAAGAAGGTTCCTGTACCAGGTTCTACTTCAACAGAGTCAATATAACGCCACAATACAGATACATCAAAACTATCAAATTGTAATGTGTTCCGTGTAGAAGCGCTAAATTCTGGTTGAATAGAAGCACAGCTAGAGCTGAAGAAACCAACGCATTCTGTAGTTTCTGATAGAGGGTTTAGTGGGTTCGGATTGCTTCTAGAAGAATTTGTCCAGTTACCGACTATACTTAAGTTCCAATTAGCAAAACCTAATTCTCTTTGATAGTTGATAGATACATCAATACCATCTGTATCAATCGTTCCTTGGTTGCTCAAAGCTAGAGGTAGACCTGGCGTAATAGAAACATCACCAAATAAATTCCCCGTAAATGGGTTACGTCCAATGTTCGTACAAGCATCAGAAGTAGCCGCACCCGCAGGCAAGTTAGGAGCACCAGCGGCACTAGAACCAGGACCAAAACATGCAGTAAAAACATCAGCTACAGTAGGAGCATTGATAGAATCCGTTATACTAATATTGTAATAATCCGCCGTAATTGACAAACCTGGTACTGCACTTGGACGGATGATTACACCGATAGTATATGTGTCAGCATTTTCAGCGTCAATATTTGGATTACCACCAGAGCTCACATTAATTTGTCCTGCAGGATCAGGAATAATCGTGCCAATTGCAGTAGCTGGAGCACCTTGTGCCAGACAAACAGCCGTTAGAGCTGCATTGCCTACAGGATTAGCGCCTTGACATGGGTCCTGTGAGCTATTGTCTAAACCAGTGATTACTGGTGAGAAAAGCTCACCAATATTTGGCGCACGGGTGACCTGCTGATAGTTACCACGAACAGTGAAACCATCAATAACAGTCCATGAACCACCAGCTTTCCAAGTATATTCCGTACCCGTTGTAGAGTAATCAGAAATACGTCCACCAAGCTCTAGGTTTAGCTCTTGTGCAAAGCTAACATCAGAGATCAATGGGATCACTAGCTCGCCAAACAACTCAGCAACATCAAAGCCGCCGCCTTGGTTAGGGTTGGCCGCACCATTACCCAAAACTTCACCAGGTGTTTGTGATAGCAAATCAGAAGCTGTAAAAGCTGTGAATTCACGATATTCACCACCTACCACGAAACTGATAGGTTGCGAAGCACTAGGGACTGAGAAACCAACATCACCGCTGATAAAGGCTTGGACTTGGCCAAGGCTTGTTGCTGTAGAAGCAAAGTTACCAACATCTAAGAATTGTTGCACTTCTGGTGTGATTGAACCAACAGGGCCGAATATATTGATCGGCACACATCCGCCGCTTGGGTCAATACATGTATTTGGATCGATTGAGAAAAGCGATTGATCCAAACGTGTTCTGGTGCCATTCCCTGATTGAGCACTACGCAGATCACTCTCGCCATAAGCTGCAAAAACGTCAAATTCGATATTATCTGTAATATCGCCGCGTACACCCAGTTTAATCTGGAATAAACGCGTTTGACGTTCATTAAGTCTAGGTCCAAACTCAACAAAGCGACGTGCTAGATTGGTAACAGGCGCTAAGAAATCTGGGTTTGCAGAACCATCGGCCAATGTTGGGCCGAATGGCGTTGCCCCCGCAGCATCACAAGCTGCTTGCGTAATGCCTTGCGCCCCACAGATAATATTACGGATATTATCATTTAAGAAAGGATTATTAAGCGGAAGAGGTGCATTCACACCAAATGAACCCGATGGTGCAATCGCAGTTGTATTAGTGCTTTGCGTAAACAAACCTTCCGAATAGAATGAAATGCCATCGGTGATTTCATATGTTGCCGTACCAAAAATACGGAACTGCTCTAATGGCAATTGCAACAAGTTGAATGGGTTAAAGTTAAAAGGTCTATCAAATGGCACTAATGTGCTGCCATCATCTGTAACCTGCTGAAAACCAAGACCAGGTAGAGATATTCTAACTGGAGCAGCTGTACTAGATCCTCCAGGATTACCTGTTACAGAGCTAATGTTAAAATTACTAAACTCACGCTGACCTTGGAGCACTTGAGAACGGTTCGTGTAACCAACACTTAAGGTTGCGTTACCGCGACCATCATCAAAATTACCACCAATGGTAAGATCGGCACGGAATGTTTCGCCATCGCCGCGCTCAGTCAAACCTTGCGTCAAGCTAAGGTCAACACCAGTAAAGTCAGTTTTCGTAATAAAGTTTACAACACCACCAATAGCATCAGCACCATAAGCAGCACCCGCACCACCGGTCAAAACATCAACACGGCCAATTAGGGCCACAGGAATAACGTCAACGTTAGTAACGGCAGCCAAGCCAGCTGGAATTACGCGTGTACCGTTCAATAGTACGATGTTACGGTTTGCGCCGATACCGCGAAGGTTCAAAGTTGTAGAACCGCCGTTGCCGTTATTTACGTTTGCGCCAATACCAGGAACAACACCCGGAATTTCACGAATAAATTCTTCAACAACATTTGCCTGACGAAGGTTAATTTCTTCTGAGGTAACTGCGGCAACTGGACTTGATAACTCTAAGTTGGGGTTTGTAATACGTGAACCAGTAACAACAATTATATCTTCTTCTGCAATTTCGTCTGCTGCGGCATCTTCAGGAGCCTCCTGTGCATGCGCATTGGATGACAACATAGCCAGTCCAAGAATTGCAGGCGCTGCACCTATTTTTAATTGATTAATAAAACTAATATCTTTCATATTATTTCTCCCAGAAATTTAAGACATTACAGTAGGTTATTTGAAATTTATTTGTCAGAAGAGTATAGACTGTCACGCAGCTCCCCCATACAAGTGATTGATTAACAGAAAAAATGGCGCAAATTATACAAAAATCTACACAATCTGCGATTTTATTATAAAATGCGATATTAATACAACAATGGCACAAAGCTGCAGTTTCACCTTAAGTATATTTTATAAGCAATAATAGTTATCAAATATATTTCCATGTTGCATAGTCATTTACGCTTGTTACTATAGCAGCTAGGAGAGCAGTATATGGATAAAATTTTCATAGTTATTTTAGCGCTTGCTATAACGCTATTTTCTACATCGCAAAGCCAGGCACAAGACAAAGTCTATAGCAGCAAGAAAGCCTTGGTAGGCGGCACATTGGTTGATGGTCTTGGTGGCGCTCCTTTACAAGACAGTGTAATCCTGATCGATGGCAATAATATTGTCGATGTTGGTACGGTGGATAACTTACCCATACCCAATGGTTATGAAATAATCTCTACAGAAGCCATGACAGTTATGCCTGGGTTATGGGAGATGCATGCGCATCTTATGCTCACTGGTCATAGCGATTATACCCATTGGGATAAGACTTATGCAAACCGATTGTCCGATGAGATTATGCCAGCATCCGCTGTGCAATTACTATTGGCTGGGGTTACCAGCGCCCGTGATTTGGGCGCGCCGCTAGATGATAGTGTGTCCGTTAAAAACCGCATTGCGCAAGGCAAAATCCCTGGACCGAGATTATTTATCTCTGGTCCCTTCATTCAACACAAAGCCAAATCAGGCACAGAGCATTTCCGTTGGGGTGTTGCTAGTCCCACTGATGCACGAGCAAAAGTTCGGCGATTGGCTCAGGCGGGTGCTGATGTGGTAAAGCTAATCGACCAAGATGTTATGAGCCGCGATACCGCCAAGGCCGTGGTTGATGAAGCTCATAAATTAGGTCTAAAAGTTGTGGGTCATTCGCACAAACCCGACGAAATTCGTATTGGCTTAGAAATTGGTATTGATAATTTTGAACATACTGGCCTTACCACGGCCCCCGAATATCCAGAAGATATCATACTCATGCTGAGGGAGCGCACCGCAAAAGGGCGTATTGCGGGCGGTCCATTATATTGGACTCCTACAGTTGAAGGTTTATGGAATTTTGTCGAGACTCGCGATAACAACGAAAAGGTAGATGATGATTGTTGGCATCGCGGTTTAAAACCCGACACCATCGCCGATATCAAGGCCTCAATCCAGCACCCCAATAGGCTTGATTATTTTCAGCTTACTCCCAAACGCCAACCCACCTTAAAGCGCAAATTTACACAGCTTCGCAAGGCTGGCGTTGTTATGCTTATTGGAACGGACAGCGGTATCCCGCTTAAATTTCACTGCCAATCCACATGGAATGAAATTGATATTTGGACCCGTATAATGGGAGTCCCTGTGATGGAGACTATTCAAGCCGCAACCTATTGGCCTTCCAAAATGATGGGTGTTGAGGATAAGTGGGGTACGATCCAACCGAACCGCTTTGCCGACATTATAGCGATTAAAGGCGATGCTATTAAATATCCCGCCCTATTCCAACGTGTCGATTTTGTTATGAAAGATGGCATCATCTATAAAAAGGATGGCGATCCCGTGGAAGAAAATCTAAAAAATACACCATAAGGTTCATAGCCACACTGATTATATTGGTTCATCATACAGACTATTGTATAATCTTTATATCGACGCGTGCTGTGCCGCTCTTTATCATTCCAATTTCACGCGCAGCAGCACGCGATAAATCAATGACGCGCCCTTTAATCCAAGGTCCACGATCATTAATACGCACCGTCACTTCACGGCCATTTCGGCGATTGATAACGCGAACTATAGTGTCAAACTTAAGCGTTTTATGCGCTGCCGTCATTTTGCTATTGTTAAATATCTCGCCATTTGCGGTGCGTCTCCCATTGAACTTATTGGCATAAAAACTAGCAACGCCACTCTGAAAAATAGAGGCTGTATCTTGGCTGATACTATAAGCACGAGATGGATTGCTCAGCACCATCATAGACAGTGCCGTTATTCCGATAATATATGCAAATTTTTTCATTTCACCCCCTCGATTCACGCAGAACATAGAGCATCCAGCGCAAAAGTCCAAATTTAGCGCATTGGCAATTGATCCAGACGATCATAATCTACAATTATGTCAGTTTCAGTCCAATATAACTTATATTGATTATAATTTACGCAGATATTTGGAACGCAATATAAAAATATCAAACATCCAGATTGGCAACATTCAATGCATTTTCGACAATGAAATCGCGGCGTGGTTCGACCACATCACCCATTAATTTGGTGAAAATTTCATCGGTTAAATCGGCCTGTTCCACCGTCACTTGCAATAATGTGCGCACATCAGGGTCAAGCGTCGTTTCCCAAAGTTGATCCGCGTTCATTTCACCCAATCCTTTATAGCGCTGGAACGCAAGGCCTTTGCGGCCTGCAGATAGCACCGCTTCAAGCAATTCAGAGGGGCGTGTGATCAAAATACCTTCATCATTGTCAGATGCATTATCACCGCTCTTCACTAGACGGCTTTGCTGCGCATAAGTTGTCAATTCTTCCTGTGCAAGTGTGTGCAATTTGCGTGCTTCGGCCGAATTGAGGAATTTTTGTTCGATGATATGATGATCCGACACGCCGCGCCAGAGTCGCTCAAAATGATAGCCGCCATCTTCTGGGATATGCGCGCTCCATTTGCCTTCATCATCGACACTGTCCATCCATTTCGCCGTTGCATCCGCCAGAGCTTTGCGGTCCATACCCGCCTCATCTTCATTAGGTGCAAGCGCACCCGTAAGCGCCATAGCCTCAACGATCGTACTGTCATAACGGCGCGGTGCATAGGCCATAAGTGATTTCATTCGCCGTGCATGCTCGAGCAAATGCGCCAAATCTGCACCGCTACGCGCGCCTTCATTGGTGCGCAAAATCATGCCATTCAGACCTGCATCGATCAGATAATTATTAAGCGCAGCATCATCCTTTAAATAAACCTCGCTCTTACCTCGGCCCACTTTGTAGAGCGGTGGCTGGGCGATATAAAGATGTCCATTTTCGATAATCTCAGGCATTTGGCGATAGAAAAATGTGAGCAATAAAGTGCGGATATGCGCACCATCGACATCAGCATCGGTCATAATAACGATTTTATGATAACGCAATTTTTCAATATCAAATTCTTCACGGCCAATGCTCGTACCCATGGCTTGAATAAGGGTACCCACCTCTTTAGAAGACAGCATCCGATCAAAACGAGCGCGCTCTACATTTAGGATTTTACCTTTGAGCGGTAATATGGCTTGATATTGGCTGTCACGGCCTTGCTTGGCGCTACCACCAGCACTATCACCCTCCACTAGGTACAGCTCACACTTACTCGCATCACGTTCGCGGCAATCAGCAAGCTTACCAGGCAAAGACGCAATATCCATAGCACCCTTGCGGCGTGTTAACTCACGCGCTTTTTTCGCGGCTTCTCGCGCCGCTGCGGCATCGATAATTTTCTGCACAATCGTCGCCGCATTGGCAGGATTTTCCTCAAGCCATTCCTCAAGCTTATCCGCCATCAAGCTTTCCAGCGGTTGACGTACTTCGGATGATACTAGCTTATCTTTGGTTTGTGATGAGAATTTTGGATCGGGCAGTTTCACCGAGACGATTCCTGTAAGCCCCTCGCGCATATCATCGCCCGTCAATTTCACTTTTTCTTTTTTCAGCGCACCCGATTTTTCCGCATAACTGTTAAGCGTTCGCGTTAAAGCGCTTCTAAATGCCGCCAAGTGCGTGCCGCCATCGCGTTGCGGAATATTATTGGTAAAGCACAACACATTTTCATAATAGCTGTCATTCCATTCGAGCGCGACATCGATAGTAATATCATCGCGCGTCCCACCAATAGCAATAGGATCGGGGACAAGCGCATTTTTATTGCGATCCAAATATTTCACAAAGGCCGCAATGCCGCCTTCATAATAAAGTTCGACGCTTTTTTTATCTTCGCCGCGTGCATCCTCAAGAAAAATACGAACGCCGCTATTCAGGAAAGCCAATTCACGGTAACGATGCTCTAATTTGTCAAAGTCAAATTCGGTGATTTTGAACGTATCAGGCGATGGTAAAAATGTGACCATCGTTCCTTTTTTACCATCAGCATCACCGATCACCTCCAGCGGCTTTACCGCATCACCAAAGGCAAAACGCATATAATGTTCTTTGCCGTCACGCCAAATATTAAGGTCTAACCATTCGGATAGCGCATTCACCACAGATACGCCCACTCCGTGCAAGCCACCCGACACCTTATAGGCATTATCGTCGGACGTATTTTCAAATTTACCACCCGCATGAAGCTGCGTCATAATCACTTCGGCGGCCGACACACCTTCTTCGCTATGCATGCCGACAGGAATACCGCGCCCATTATCGGACACCGAAACACTGCCATTAGGATTAAGCGTAATGGTTATTTTATCGCAATGCCCCGCAAGCGCTTCATCAATCGCATTATCAGAGACCTCAAACACCATATGATGCAAGCCGCTGCCATCATCCGTATCACCAATATACATGCCTGGACGCTTACGCACAGCATCAAGCCCTTTTAACACTTTGATGGAGTCTGCCCCATAATCATTTTTGTTCGGATTATCTATGGAATCAGGCGCTCTTTCTTCGGCATCTGAGCTGGCTACTGCATCAGAATTGGCTTCGTTGGGCGCATCAGATTCAGTGCTATTATCATCTATATTTTCGA
Source organism: uncultured Sphingorhabdus sp. (assembly GCA_947501885.1). Lineage (GTDB taxonomy): Bacteria > Pseudomonadota > Alphaproteobacteria > Sphingomonadales > Sphingomonadaceae > Sphingorhabdus_B. Next base: position 1,370,383 of record CANMXN010000001.1, read on the forward strand.
GTGGGTTTTGCGATATTTGTGTCATAATTTCATAGTAAAGCAAGGTCAGGAAAAATCCAACCAAAAGACTATCTTATCCACATATTTTTATCATTTATAATCAATAACTTCATCTTATTTTCCTGAGGAGTCTTTCATAATGTGATTATCTATGCCTTATTATATGGAGAGAAGAGATGAATTTGAGAGAATATGATGCCTAAAAATGATGATAAAGCCGCTATAGATGTTATCACTGAACTAGAAAAAGAATTTGGCGACTATGACGCGCTTATCCATGCATGGGGAGCGCTGCGGCCAGAGCATCCCGCTCTCATTGATGACAATGTGACGTTAAACTGGCAGCAAGTTGATGCTCTGACATCACGCATAGCAGCAGCCTTGCAACGCGATGGATTGCGCAAAGGCCAAGCCGTCGCTATTTTGGGAACAACGACCAATAATTATGCGCTAATCTATATCGCCGCTATACGCGCTGGCGGATGCGCCGCCCCGCTCACAACATCAGCAGCACCCAATCAATTACGCGCTATGATGGCCGATAGCGGCGCTATGCATCTTTTTATAGACAGTGCTAAATTAATGGACCTAGAGGGAGAAGAAATTGCGCCATCGCATATCATCATGCTCAATGAAGCGCAGGTTGAATATCCCTCTATGTTAGATTGGATGGCAGAAGATAGCGAGCGGCATCAACCGCCCAATGTCGACCCAGATGATCCACAAAATATCATCTATAGCAGCGGCACCACTGGCACGCCCAAGGGCATCGTTCACTCGCGCCTTATGCGCTGGCGACAAACCGCTATCGGTGAGAAATCAGGCTACGGCGAAAATAGCGTTACCTTGCTCTCAACGCCGCTTTATTCCAACACCACTTTGGCATGTTTCAACCCATCCATCGGTTATGGCGGTACAACCATAATCATGCCAAAATTTGATGTGAAGACATATTTGGAGCTTGCTCAGAAATATCGCGCAACCCACACAATGCTGGTGCCTGTGCAATATAAGCGTATTATGGAATATGAAGCTTTTGATGATTATGACTTAAGCAGTTTCCGCCTCAAATATTGCACCAGTGCGCCGTTTGCTGCGGATTTAAAAGCCGACATAGTAAAACGCTGGCCTGGCGAATTAATCGAAATATATTCCATGACAGAAGGCGGTGTTGTCTGCTTGCTACGCTGCAACCAATACCCCAACAAGCTCCACACAGTGGGGCAACCCCATATTGGCAGCGAAGTCATTACGATTGATGAAGAGCTTAATCGCCTTCCCACAGGCTCTGTCGGTGAATTGGTGGGTCGTTCCCCAACCATAATGAGCGGCTATCAAAACCAACCTGAAAAAACGTCCGAAGCCCATTGGATCGATGAAGAAGGCAATCGCTGGCAACGCATGGGCGATATTGGCCGCGTTGATGATGAAGGCTTTGTTGAGCTAATTGGACGCAGCAAAGATATGATTATATCGGGCGGTTTTAATATCTATCCCAAAGACCTCGAGGAAATATTGCTTACGCTTCCAGCCGTTGATGAAGCAGGCGTTATTGGCGTGCCGTCTGATCACTGGGGCGAAACGCCCGTTGGCTTCATCAGCACGATTGGTAACACGGCTGCAGATTTGGATAGTATAATTACGGATGTGAATGCGCAGCTTGGTAAAACACAACGACTATCGCAACTGTATCAAATAGAAGAAATGCCGCGCAGCCATATTGGCAAATTACTCAAAACAAAATTGCGCGCTATATATAATGGGATGGAGAAGTAGTTAATTACAATTGACACAGACGTGTTCGTCATATCTATTGAAACCATGTACAATCCATCATCACAATATAAATTTATAGATCTTTTTGCGGGCATTGGTGGTTTCCATCTTGCTTTTGATAGCTTGGGTGCTGAATGTGTATTTGCATCAGAAAAAGATATTCCTGCACGCAAAACATATTGGGAAAATTTTCGTGATATTTCTCCTGATCTTTTCAAGAATAATCGCTTCAATGATGACATATTGAAAGTTAACCCACACGAAATCCCAGATTTTGATATATTATGCGCAGGATTCCCATGCCAACCATTTAGTCAGGCAGGCCATAAAAGAGGCTTCGGTGAAAATAAAGACGCACGGGGCAATATGTTCTTTGTGATAAGAGACATTATTAAAACTAAACGTCCACAAGCAATCTTTCTAGAAAATGTAAGACATCTTTTAAGACATGACGAGGGCCGAACATTTGAGATCATTCGTCAAACTATAGAAGAATTAAATTACGACTTCTATTATAAAATAGTCAAAGCTTCGGATTATGGCTTACCTCAACATAGACCACGCATCTTTATGATTGGCGTAGATAGAAGTCTTGGAATCAATGCTCCTTTTCAGTTCCCAGAATTAATTCCGCTCAAATATACATTATCCGATATTTTTGATGGCAAATGTGACAAAGATGTTGGCTATACATTGCGCGTTGGTGGCCGTGGCTCAAAAATTGATGATCGCCGAAATTGGGAATTTTACCGTGTTGATGGTGAAGTAAAACGATTAGGCGTTCAAGAAGGCAAGATGATGATGGGACTGCCTGATGATTTTCGCTTTCCTGTTTCTGAAACTCAAGCCATGAAGCAATTAGGTAATAGCGTTGCCGTTGATGCAGTAAGAGCGGTTGCACAGAATTTATTAAATCATCTTGATGCACATCAATCAACTAATACATTATTGAGATATGGATAAATGACAACTCAAATATTAGGCAATAAAGGTGATTGGTCCGAGTTTTATGCTTTCCTGAAAATCTTAGAACTAAAGAAACTCCCGTCTGCAAATGAAAAGTTAGAGGCAGAAGAAAATAAATTTATTCACTTTCGAAAAATACATCGTCTAGACCAGCACGACAATGAAATAATATACGATTTATCAGGTGATGAAATACAGATCCATGAGAACCATAATGATATAACTATAATCAAAAATGAAGAAATTACATCTAAAATTCAAACTATCTTTAAAAAAATTATCGATGGGCCTGGAAGTGAGAGAAAAGGTAGCTTTTGTATTGAGGAAGCCGAACTCCTTGCAAGTCTCTTATTATGTCATTCGATCAAAGCGCCAAGTTCCCAAAAATCAGATATCGTTGCTACTATATTAGATCAAGTCACACACATTGAAGAACGTTCTGGTTTTTCAGTAAAATCAATGACTGGTTCAGCATCAACATTATTAAATGCTGGGGAAACCACTAACTTTGAATATCTGATTAAAGGTCTTAATAAAGAACACATACAAAAAATAAACTCTATCGATAGTAGATCTAAAATCCAAGATCGAGTAAAAGAAATTATAAAACAAGGCGGAGAACTAGTTTTTTGTAAATTACAGAATAATATATTTGAAAAAAACTTACGCAAGATTGATACAATGATGCCTGAGTTTATAGCTGAAACACTAGTTTATTCTTCTCACAATAAAGACAGATCATTAATAAAGCTTGCCACTTTTTTATCTGAACACAACAAGTTTAGTAAGTTTGATTTTACAAAAGACGATTATAAATTCAAACTACAGCAGCTACTAATTGCAAGTGCATTGGGAATGGTACCTGCAACTTCATGGGATGGTATGATGAAAGCTCATGGAGGGTATATTGTTGTAAAAAGCGAAGGTGACATTGTTTGTTATCACGCTTTCAATCGCGATTTGTTCTTAGAATATTTATTTAATAATACAAGATTCGAAGCTGCAAGTACCAAACGTTATAAATATGGAGAACTATACGAAGAACATAATCAGATTAAATTAAAATTAAATCTTCAAATTCGTTTCAAATAATCAGAGCTTACCCAAAACATCATCCTTAACCGATGCGCTGACAAATTTGCTAATGTCGCCACCAAATTTAGCGATTTCTCTAACCAAGCTTGATGATATCGGCTGCAATGCAACATCGGACATTAGAAATATCGTCTCAATATCGCTGGCCATTTGCGCATTCATACCCGTCATTTGATATTCATATTCAAAATCTGTGCTGTTGCGCAATCCGCGAATGATAGCATTTGCCCCCTGCTGACGCGCAAAATCCACCAGCAATGAACGAAAACCAACCACCTCTATATTCTCACCAAGATTAGAGACCTCGCGCTTGACCATCGCAATGCGTTCTTCTGGAGAGAACATGGGGGACTTGCTGATATTGGTGGTAACACCAATGACAAGCTTATCGGTTAGTTTTGCGGCGCGTCGGATAATATCAGCATGGCCCAATGTAATGGGATCAAATGTTCCTGGATATATTGCAGTTTTCATTACCTATCCCTCTCCACAATATAGCGCGCTATACTGCGCAATAAATCAGCCTCTTTGCCGTAGACACTCAAATATTCAATCGCTTGGTCCACTAGATGCTCCGCTTGTCTTTTAGCACGCTCTGCGCCCATCAGCGAGACAAATGTCTCTTTGCCCGCTGCCGCATCTTTTTGTAGCGCTTTACCGGCCGCCACCGCATCACCTTCTACATCGATAATGTCATCGGTAATTTGAAAGGCTAGGCCAATATTACGCGCATAGCCACGCAGATGTGTACGCCCATCCTCTTGAATATGTCCTAGAATAGCGCCAATTTCAACGCTCACATCAATCAACGCTCCTGTTTTTAATTGTTGCAGGCGCGTCACAGTTGTCAGATCAAAACTGTCTTGCTCCGCAGCCAAGTCCATCATTTGACCGCCCGCCATTCCCGCAGGACCGCTCGCCTTAGCAAGCGCGGCGATACATTCGCTACGTACAAAAGAGTCCGTATGCATCACAGGGTTTGACAATATCTCAAAAGCCAGCGCGAGCAGTGCATCACCCGCTAGCACGGCTGTCGCTTCATCAAATTTACGGTGCACTGTCGCCTTGCCGCGCCGCACATCATCATCATCCATGCAAGGCAAATCATCATGTATGAGTGAATAGACATGAATGGCTTCTACCGCTGTTGCGGCATGTATAGCGACACCTCGATCAACGTTAAAAATTTCGGCTGTTGCAGCAAGGAGCAAAGGGCGCAAACGTTTGCCGCCACCTATTGCGCTATATCGCATAGCTTCATATAGCCGCTTTCGTGCATCATCAGGGACTTTTAAAATATGATCAAAACTTGAATCTATATCATGCGAAATTTGATCAATCGCAGCTTGCAAATCAACGGATATAGACGCCGTTTCCATTATTATTCGCTATCAAAGCTCTCAACCGATGCCGCATTACCGTCGGGACCAATATTGATTTTCTCAATTTGCGCACGAGCATCATCTAGTCGTTTTTGGCAATATTCGCGCAAAGTATGGCCTTTTTGATAAAGTGCTATTGATTGCTCAAGCGCAACTTCACCGCTTTCTAATTGCCGTACTATATTCTCAAGCTGGCCTAATGCATCTTCAAAGGCTGGTTCGTCAGCGATATTCTTTTGTTTATTTTCCATAGCGTAATATAATGCCTGCCCTCTGGTTCACGGTCAAGCTTTTGATGTATCTCTAGCGCTAAGATATAATATTTATCAAAAAATATGATGATATATTATTTTATCGTTGCAATGTTTGAGATAGCTGTCAAAAGCGCAGCCGTTATGAAAAAAACATCCCTCATTATCTCATCCATCTGCGTGTTGGCGTTAGCGGCATGTGGTCCAGGCAGAACAGAACAAGCCGAAATCGCTAAAAAAGAAGCGGAAGAAGCAAAAGCAGCACAAGCACCTGTTGAACTTCCACCATCAATTACTTCCAGCACCAATTATCGCTGTAGAGGCGGAGCGGTTGCATATGTTGATTATTTCGGTGAAAATGTTGCTGCGCAAATTCGTCTTGATGACAAAAATTCATTGCCGGTTCGCGTTGAACCAGCCGAAGATGCACCAGAAGACCCTATGGTATCAGCCGATGGCACAGTGAAGTTGGTTGGCACAGGCAGCGAAGTTAGCCTAACATGGCCAGAAAAAGGTACAATGGTCTGCAAAGGTTAAACCTAAACTATATTATATTCACTTCAAATGAAGTCACAATAGAGGTCAGCATTATGCTGGCCTTTTTTGTGTCCGATCATTGGGTATAATATAACATTGGTAGATTTCTTAAAAAGTTGCATTTAAAAACCTATAATGATATAGCTAGGCATATTAGGAGACTATTATGTATATCGGTCATTTTGCTCCCGCATTCATAGCAGCAGCTTATCCCAAATCCCCAAAGCTACCAATAATGCTTATAGCTGCCCAGCTGGTTGATTATGGGTTTTTCACTTTTGCTTTATTTGGCATTGAGAATTTTCGTATCACTCCTGGCATTTCCGTTATGAACCCATTGGATCTTTACGATATGCCTTACACGCATAGCCTATTGGGTAGTATATTTTGGGCCCTTGGTTTTGCAATTCTCATATGGGGTTTTACCAAAAATATGGTGGGCGCCTGCATTGGTGGAGCTGTAGTATTGTCCCATTGGTTTTTGGATTATTTGGTCCATATTCCAGATCTCACTATTGCAGGTAGCGAACCCAAATTGGGCCTTGGTCTATGGAATCACCCTGTCATTGAAATGCCGCTTGAATTCCTCATCACCTTTGGTGCAGTGGCATTTTATATTGGTAAAACCAAAATGAGAGAGCATGGCACACCCCATGGCCTCTATGCTTTAATCGCTACATTATTACTCTTACAAGCTTTTGATTGGTTTGCTCCTAAGCCCGAAAGTGCGAATGCCAGCCTCATGATAATGGCGCTTTGCTCTTTTGCATTGGTGGCATTATTGGGGCATTGGACCGCAAAAAATAGAGAATATGATTGAGGCAAAAAGATGAGAATATTCATTAAAGCTTATAGCATCGCATTGTTAATTTTTATCACACTGGAAATGGCATGGCTAAGCCTTGCCGCTCCTTCTCTATATAGCCCAGCGCTCGATCCCATTATGGCCGCGCAGCCCAATGCAATAGCAGGACTGGCTTTCTTTATAATATATCCACTCGGCATTGCCTATTTTGCGATATTGCCCTCTCATTGGCAATGGCAGCGCGCCTTTACCAAGGGCGCACTCTTAGGGTTTTTATGCTATGCAACCTATGATCTTACCAATTTTGCAACGCTCAAGGGATGGACGCTCACCATTATGACTGCTGACTTGCTATGGGGAGCAATCCTTACTGGCTTATCAGCCGCCATTACCGTTGCTTTATGCAACAAATTATCACCCAAAGTGGCTATAGCTGGGCCTCATTAATTACAATAAAGACTAGCCCCAAATTACCCAAAGCGCTAAAGGGCAAATATGTCTGATTCCATTGCAAATAGCCCGCCCGAAATTACCCCTGAAATCATAGCCGAACATGGCCTCAATGATGCCGAATATGAACGGCTATTAGCCGCCATGGGCCGAACACCCAATATGGTTGAATTGGGTATATTTTCGGTCATGTGGTCCGAACATTGTTCTTATAAATCTTCACGCCACCATCTGGGGCGCTTGCCCACCACTGGCAAACAAGTAATTTGCGGCCCCGGCGAAAATGCTGGTGTCATTGATATTGGTGATGGTCCCAATGGTACGCAATTAGCCGCAATTTTCAAAATGGAATCGCACAACCACCCTAGCTATATTGAGCCTTATCAAGGCGCAGCAACGGGTGTTGGCGGAATATTGCGCGATGTTTTTACTATGGGTGCGCGCCCAATGGCAAACCTTAATGCGCTGCGTTTTGGCCGCCCCGAACATCCGAAAATGAAACATCTTGTTAAAGGCGTAGTGGCTGGCATTGGCGGTTATGGCAATTGCGTTGGCGTCCCCACTGTGGGCGGTGAAACCAATTTCGACGCCGCTTATGATGGCAATATTTTGGTCAATGCCATGACTGTTGGTATTGCTGATCAAGAAAAGATTTTCTATTCCGCAGCTAGCGGCGTTGGCAATAGTATCGTCTATGTAGGCTCAAAAACAGGGCGTGATGGCATTCATGGTGCGACGATGGCATCGGCTGATTTTGGCGATGATACCGATGAGAAACGCCCGACTGTTCAAGTAGGCGACCCCTTTACCGAAAAACTGTTGATAGAAGCCTGCCTCGAGCTGATGGCAACCGATGCGATTGTAGCGATCCAAGATATGGGCGCTGCGGGTCTCACCTCATCGAGCGTAGAGATGGCGACTAATGGGCAGGTTGGTATCCGCCTCGATATGAACAAAGTGCCATGCCGCGAAGAAGGTATGACACCCTATGAAATGATGTTATCTGAGAGCCAAGAGCGCATGCTCATGGTGTTAAAACCTGGCAAAGAAGAAATGGCTGAAGCGATTTTCAAAAAATGGGAATTGGACTTTGCCGTGATTGGCGAGGTTACCGATAGCAAACATATGATATTGGAATTTGACGGCGAAGTAGTATGCGACATTCCGCTCGAACCACTGGCCGAAGATGCACCCAAATATGATGAGAATGACCGTCCTTATTTATCACGTGAAGAGTATAGAGTATGGGCCAATGTTGCGCCATTAAACGACATTCCCGAAAGCACAGACATTGGCGCTGATTTGCTGACATTGATGGCGAGCCCTGCACTGGCATCGCGCGCATGGATTTGGCAGCAATATGACAGCCAAGTCGGCGCTGATACCGCCCAACGCAGCGGCGGTGATGCAGCCGTAGTGCGTATTCATGGCACCAACAGAGCATTAGCCATGAGTACCGATTGCACACCGCGCTATTGCTATGCTGATCCGTTTGAAGGCGGCAAACAAGCGGTGGCAGAAACCTATCGTAATATCTGTGCAGTGGGCGCAAAACCACTAGCCATTACCAATTGTCTCAATTTTGCTAATCCGCAGCGTCCCGAAATTATGGCGCAATTTGTCGGCTGCTTAGAGGGTATGGCAGAGGCATGCAAAACCCTCGATTATCCGATCGTTTCTGGCAATGTTAGCCTCTATAATGAAAGTAAGGCAACAGGCGGCGGCAGCGCGATTTTACCAACGCCTGCTATCGGCGGTGTCGGTCTACTCGAAGACATTGATACAATGGCAACTATCGGGTTTAAGAATGAAGGTGATACTATTTGGCTTATCGGCGATTATGGCAGCTCGCTGGGTCAATCATTATGGCTCAAAAATATCTTGAACCAAAGTGCAGGTGATGCACCGATGGTAAACCTTGATAATGAATTATCACGCGGAGAAATGGTACAGGCCTTAATAGCGCAAGACCAAGTCAACGCCGTACACGACATTAGCGATGGTGGCATTCTGGTCGCACTTGCTGAAATGGCTTTGGCTAGTGGTATGGGCTGTATATTAGAAGATAATATGGATACCGTTCAAGCCTTTGGTGAAGACCAAGGACGCTATATCATCACGGCTCCCTCTGGAACTATGATTGAAGGGGCAAAACATATTGGCACTGTCTCTGGTGACAAGGTTGCAGGTCAATCTATTACCGACCTTCGCAAGGCGCATAAGAGTTTCTTTAAGGATTGGATGGAGAATTAAAACTTTCATGTATCAACCATTGTTCATGCTCCTTCGTCACCCTATACTTGATCCAGGGTCTGAAAGTCATGAACAGATGCTGAAATAAATTCAGCATGGCGAAAGCAAACAGATAATAGCTAAAGCTGATAGCTGATGACAGACTCCAATACTTGATGACGAAGCCCAATATTTGTCTATAAGGCACCATGCTGCAATCCATCATTCATTATAGTGCGCACTGGATTATACCATTTGCTATTGCCTATTTGATCTGGGGGCGCAGCAATAAAAGCGATGATAAGCGGCTCTGGTTAAAAGCGAGCCTTATCATGATAGCCTGTAATCTCATTGATATAGATCATTTACTCGCAACACCAATATTTGATTCAAATCGCTGTTCCATCGGCTTTCATCCACTGCATAGCAAATGGGCCATAATTTTCTATTTGCTGCTCTTGCTGGTGCGTAAATATTGGGCGCGCGCTATCGGTATAGGCTGCATCTGGCATCTTATCACTGACAGCGGTGATTGCTTTATGCAGTCATTATAAATTGGGTAAAAGCGAGGCCAGATAAATTATTAGAAATTGCGCTATGTTTGCGTCATCACCAACATGTCATGCGGATTAATGCCAGCCTCATTATATATATTATGCGCTGCTTCATAATGAGTAGGCGCAGCGATATGTAATTGTTTGCGAACCTCATCCAAGGGCAGCGGTAATAATGCTGTAATGTCTTGATGGCTGATAACGCCTGCAGCTTTACCATTACGCTGCGCTTCACGTATCGCAGAAAATATAGGGGTATTAGCAGGCGCTCTACGTTTCACTTCAAAACCGCCCGCATAAGCGATGAATAAAAAGCCAAGATTTGCATCTTGGCTGTAAGTAAAGGCCAGCACACATTGTTCACCCAACGGATCACGGCCATAACCCGTTAAGATATGCGCCATATCATGTGTATCGCGAGTGCGGTTATGGAACCATTCCATACGGTCATCAAATTTGGCTATTTTGGACGAAAATTTATCATTTTCTTCTACCAGCCCATGGGCGCTAATATTTTCGCGCTCCATAAATTCGGCATAGGTGCGACCCAGAGAGCCGACTGGCATTGCCAATAACGATGCATGATCGTCCAAAATATCGGGTAAAAATTCATCGCGCGCATAAAGGGCTTCACCTTGCGCACTTTTGAGGAATTTTAGCGCTTGGCGCGTATAGCGACCATCGCGCAAATTATTTGTGATATGGAATACTTGTTCCGTATCTTCTTTATCAGCAATCAAATTACGGAAATGATGCAATGCCTTTAACGGACGAATAGAAGAGGTGCTGCGATCCGGGTGGATATAGGGGATATCAGTCATGTCATTTCCATTAGGAGTGAATCAAGTTGCTTTATGAAACTATCAATAACACTACTAACAACAATGTCAATAAGCTTTATATCTTTACCCTATTATTGTAGCGCCCTATAGTCGCATCATGAAAGAACATGATACGATCCCCTATTCTCAATTACCTGATTATAGTGATGAAGAGCGCATTGCTCGATCTCAGGCATTTTATGAAGCCATCAAAACCCGCCGTTCTTGCCGCTATTTTAGCGATGAACCGATAGCACGCACCGTGATTGAAAACGCAATATTATCAGCCGGTACAGCACCCAATGGGGCCAATCATCAACCTTGGCATTTTACCGTGATTGAAAGCGCTGATAAAAAGAAAGCCTTACGAGAAGCCGCTGAAGCTGAAGAGCGTGAATTTTATGAAGGCAAAGCCAGCGATGAATGGCTTGATGCCTTGGCACCGCTTGGCACCGACAGCGACAAACCGTTTCTTGAAATAGCACCTTATTTAATTGTCGTCTTTGGACAACGTAAAGGTGGCATGAACCCAGGCGATATGAAACAAAATTATTATGTTAATGAAAGCGTAGGCATTGCATCTGGCATGCTTATCACGGCACTGCATGATGCAGGCTTAGCAACCCTTACCCATACACCAAACCCAATGAAATTTCTTAATCAGATTTGCGATAGACCAAGCAATGAAAAACCCATGATGATCGTAGTAACGGGCAAACCCGCAAAAGACGCGACCATCCCTGTACATGCAGTCCAAAAAAAGCCACTCGAGCAGATTAGCAGTTGGGTTTAATATGACCTCAGAGAATGGCACTACGCCGCAAACGCGCTATATCCATATGGATGCGCTGCGCGGCTTTGCCGTCATGGGCATATTGGTCATCAACATATTATCCTTCTCTATGCCAGAAGCAGCAATTTATAGTCCCGCTATTTTTGGCGGCACAGGCACATCCGATATTGCAACATGGGTGGCAAGTTTCATCTTATTTGATGGCAAAATGCGCGGGCTTTTCTCACTGCTTTTTGGTGCCAGCATGATATTAATCATAAATCGTACCGAAGCACAAGGAGATAGCAGTGCTAAGGTTCATTATAACCGTATGTTTTGGTTGGGTTTCTTTGGCCTTGTTCATCTCTTTTTCATATGGATTGGCGATATATTATTTTTATATGCCATTATGGGCTGCTTTGCTTATTTAATGCATCATATGAGCGCCAAAAACCTTATCAAATGGGGCGTTGGGGTTTTCTTAGCATTCACCTTTATATTTGCCTTACTATATGGCTCGCTTTTCATGCTCGAATATTATGCTTTACAACCCAATAGCAGCCCCACCCAAACCGCCAAATATCGAGATGCAATCCTTGACATTGCTCCTAACCAAGCCCTGCTCGCGCAAGAAATATCACTACACCAAAGCAGTTATTTGGCCATTGTGATAGAGAAATTAACAGAACAAACTTATATGCCGCTTATCTATATCATCATCGGTTTTAGCGAGACGCTTTACTTTATGATGATCGGTATGGCTTTGTTTAAAAATGGTTTCATCACTGGTGAGTTACCAGCAAAAACCTATAGGAATAGTATCATCTATGGTTTGTTTGGTGGTGGCATCATATACATCATCTTTGCTGCATTGCTCATATCATCTGATTATAATCCAATCATAGCAATTAATATATATCAACCGTGGAGTGCGATACCAAGATTGATGATGACTATCGGATATACTGCTTTATTCATTGTTATTATTCAGGGTTTTAGACGAAATAACCTACTTATCCGTATTGCCGCAGCAGGACGCATGGCCTTTACCAATTATATTATTACGAGCATCATTATGACGAGTGTGTTTTATGGTTATGGTTTGGGATTATTTGGTGAATTAAGCCGCGTTCAGCTCATACCCTATATTATCGGGATGTGGACATTAATGCTGATATGGTCAAAACCTTGGTTGATGCGCTTTCACTATGGACCATTGGAATGGCTATGGCGATCCTTAGCGCGTCGTCAATTACAAGCTTTTAAACGTTAGGAATAATAAAGCTTCCTATATTTTCTGGCTCTTAGCTGCCATAATTATAATTGCCAAACACATTACGGTTACTATTCACGGCCCTACGGTTAACCAATGGACTCGACTCTTTTTCTAGCGCATCTAAGGTTGACTCAAACAATGGGCGCAACAAAACGGCCTTTTCCAACAAATCTTCAGGATCTTGTTGAATTTCAATATAATGGCGTGCTGTCATCTCAATATCTTCAGCCAGTTCTGCTAATTTTTCAGCTCCAAATTGCCATGCTTCACCTTTTAGCGTGTGGGCAGGAATAACCAATTTGCTGGAATCCCGAAGACGCAAAGCCTCTTCAATTTGAGCCAGTGATTTTATGCCATCTTCACGGAAATATCCTAATATTCTCACGAAACCTGCCCCCAATAGTTCACGGGTATTCGTGTAGGTCTTCCAATTAATTATCTCACCTTCGGTAAGGGACATCCCTATAGCTCCTAGTTAATTTCCAATACTGTCTAGTGAATACTATACTCTCGATTGGTAAACGGAGTGTTGACAATCAAAAAAACTATAAACTTGTGCTAATTTTGTCATCATAAACGAAAATATAGCCACTAGTTAGAACTATATATTTTTTGCAAGCTATCATAAAAAGCTAAGCTAGTCTTATCCTATTCTATTGATTTAATATAGAATATCTAATCATTATCAGCATATGGATTGTTCGATGCACGCATATTCATACGCACTGGCACCGCACCAAATTCTAAATCACGGCGCAATCCATTTATTAAATAACGATTATAACTTTCTGGTAATTTATCCACTCTGGTACCAAAAACCGCAAATGTTGGCGGCCTATTGCGTACCTGCGTAATATAACGCAGCTTGATTCTTTTACCGCCAGGAGCAGGAGGTGGATTTTTTTCTATGGCATGTTCAAACCAACGATTCAAAATACCCGTTGGCACACGCCGACTCCATGCCTCGCGTGCATCAAATGCTGCAGCAATTAATTGATCTAGCCCTTTACCCGTCATCGCAGATACTGCAATCATCGGCACACCTTTTAGCTGTGCCAGGCCTTCATCCAACGCCTCTCTAATGCCGTTAAACAGCGCGCTTCCATCTTCGGCAATATCCCATTTATTGATCGCAATAATGAGTGCGCGTCCTTCTTGGATACAATGATCGCCTATTTTTAAATCCTGTAATTCAAGACCTTTGGTCGCATCAAGCATTAAGATTACCACTTCGGAGAAATCTATCGCACGGCGCGCATCAGCCACTGATAATTTTTCTAACTTTTCTTTTACCCGCGCCTTTTTACGCATACCTGCTGTATCAATGATACGAATTTCACGATGCGCAATTTCGGCATCGCTTTGATCGGGATTTTCCCACACCCAATCAACCGTAATACTATCACGTGTAATGCCTGCTTCTGGCCCTGTAATAAGCCTATTTTCGCCCAGCATCTTGTTAATCATAGTCGACTTACCTGCATTAGGCCTGCCCACAACCGCCAATTTCAGCGGTGCTGTCGGCGATTCAATATCATAATCTTCTTCTTCGCCTTCCCATGCGTCAATGTGCGGACGCAAAGCTTGATAAAGATCAGCCATACCTTCACCATGCTCCGCACTAATAGCAATAGGTTCGCCAAAACCGAGTGAATAAGATTCCAATATCGTTGAATCAGCACGGCTACCTTCAGCTTTATTAATCACCAATTCAACCGCAATATTGCTACCTCGCAACCAACGGGCAATTTCTTCATCAAGCGGCGTGAGCCCTGCTCGGCCATCAATAATAAAAATTGCCGCAATAGAACCTTGTAGAGCAGCTTCGGTTTGTGAACGCATACGGCCCGGCAATGTATTGGGGTCTTCATCCTCATAACCCGCAGTATCAACCGCCATAAATTTAATATCAAATAATTTTGCGCTGCCTTCGCGCCGGTCACGCGTAACGCCAGGTTGATCATCAACCAGAGCCAGTTTTTTGCCAACCAAACGGTTAAATAAGGTCGACTTACCGACATTCGGTCTGCCAATTATGGCAATAGTGGGCTGCATTATGCCATAACTCCCTATTAGATGATTTTAGCAACCAGCAATATTGGCTCAATATTATTGATAAGCGGTAATTGTTCCCGAATCATCCAATACATATAAAACATTATTGGCAACCACAGGCGGAACAGAGATAGGCGCTTTAACCTCTTCGATCAAAAACGCAACACCTTCTTCGGGTTCAATCGCCCATATCTCACCCTCTGAATTGGTTGATATTAGTCGATTACCAGCCAAAATAGGGCCGCGCCAGCTAATAGCATCTTTCTTCTTTTTCTCATTCGCATATTGGGGCAATTGAGATATCCAACGGATTTTTCCGCTTGAGCGTGATACACAGAGCAAACGTGCATCATCCGTCATAACAAACACCCACTCGCCTGCGACAACGGGGGTTGCAATACCCGCAATATTTAATTCCCAGATACGACGTCCTTGGTCAAGGTCATAAGCCGCCATACGGCCACCTTGCCCCAATGCATAGACGCGTCCTCGATCAATAACGGGGGCTGCATCAACATCGGATAATTCAGAAACAGACAATGACATACGTGTGCGCGACAATGTGTCATTCCACAAGCTGCGTCCATTCTCATAACGATAAGCGGCCAATTCACCCGATGAATAACCAGCAACCACGGTTCCCGACGCAGCAGCAGGCGCCGCTACACCAAAGATACCCGAAATACCAACGGCTCCAGCCTCATTCCACTCGGAATCGCCTGTCCGTGCATTGAGCGCATATATTTGATTATCTTGCGTCATTACATAAAGATTACCATTGGATAATGTGGGTGATCCACGCAGAGGGCCCGATGGCCTTTGCTTCCAAATCACGCTGCCATCATCCATATTCAGTGCCGCCACATCGCCAATACCGTTGGTCACATATATTACAGTACCGTCCGATGCTACCCCGCCGCCAAACAGCGTGGATTTGTTTTCATCACTATCAGTAAATTCAGAACGCCATAACCGTTGGCCGCTATTAATATCAAACGCCACTACGACTGCATCGGTACCAATTGCAAACAGCTTACCATTTACAATGATAGGCGTAGACGCCAAACGGGCACGGGTCGATGACCCTGTAATTCTAGCCGTCCATTTTTTGGTTAGTTCTTCATTTAAGGTCACATGCCCTGGTGCTTTAGACGCATTGCCGCCTGGTTGTTGCCAATCAGCATTGGTGGCCGCCGTTGGCAAAATTACTGACTGCCCTTCTAATGCAGGGTCAGCTTCTGTATCAACGCGTGCCCCCAAAATATCAACGCGATTACCAACAGTGGGAGTCACCCGCTTATCACCGCCGCCACCAAGCGCACCACAGCCTGCCAAAACTGAAACAGCTGTCAAACTTAATAGTAATTTAGATCTTTTGATCACGCAAACTTACTCCAATTTATATCAAAACATAGGCTATAATATCTATTCGTCTTCTGATTTTACGCCATCTTCTAATTCTGCATTATCTTCGCTTTCATCAAGCTGAACAGCGTCAACGCCCAATACACCCGACATTTGTCGCGCACGATTGCGCAAACTTTCGGGCAAATCTTCTTGAGCTGCAATTTGGGCAAAAATAGGGCCAGCAAGATTTTCTTTATCCATGCGCATATAGGCAATAGCTGTCATCTCACCCGCGCTGCCAAACCATGGGTTACCCGGTGTTGCCAGCGGCTTCAGTCGGTCGATAACCTCTTGTGGTTTTAAATCATCATATTGTGCCGTTGTTTTACGGATAAGTGCAAAATCACGAAAAGCATCAGGCAAACTCTCATCGGTTAATACTTCATCATAAGCTGCTATCGCTGCTTTTATATCGCCTTTCTCTACCGCAATATTACCCTTTAATATTTTTGATAAAGCTCGATATCCAGCCTGATCAGCATTCTCAAAGGGTTTAAGCGCTTCAAGCGCCTCGTCATTTTTACCAGCATCTAGTGTATCGACAGCTTTAATCAGCGCTTCACCCTGTTCGCCCGTCGCACTCACGCTTTGATTTTGATAATATATCCAACCTGCCAAAGAACCAAATATCAGCACAATGGCGAGCAACAACCAACGCCCCCATGTGTTCCAAAATTGCTTGAGATCGCTATCCCGAACGGCTTCATCTACTTCTCGCAGAAAGGCTTCATCGGCTAAATCTTTTTCGTCTGTAGGGCTTTTCGCCACTATTTCCTCCATCAATGAGCGCATTTTTTGCGCAATATTCTTTTCCATTAGCCGTCAATGACGTGACTTGCTAGCCTCTTTATCAATAGCGCCTATCTCATCACCGATATTGCTATGAGATTCTAGAATATAAGCTTAATAGGGATCAATATTAAGATAAAACAACTTTATGGCTTTTTATCAATGGCTCCATAAAGTTGATCTTCGCTTGGGAATGTACGGTTACGGACTTCTTCGGCATATTCACGCACCGACTTGAGCACCACATCCGACATAGCACCATAGCGTTTTACAAATTTTGGCGTACGGTCAAACAAACCAAGCATATCTTCAGACACCAAAACCTGTCCGTCGCATTGTGCAGACGCACCAATACCAATAGTTGGACATGCAACTTTATTGGTGATCTCAATCGCAATATGCTCAAGCACACCTTCTATCACCATAGCAAAAGCTCCTGCATCAGCTAGCGCAACCGCATCTTCGACAATCGCCCTAGCCTCTTCATCGCTTTTACCGCGCACGCCATAACCGCCCAAAATATTAATCGCTTGAGGGGTAAGGCCAACATGCGCCATTACGGGAATACCGCGCTTGGTAAGAAATTCCACCGTTGGGGCCAATACTTTGCCACCCTCAATTTTAATCGCCGCAGCACCCGTATGTTTTAAAAGCTTGGATGCATTTTCAAAAGCCTGTTCGGGTGAGGCCTCATAAGAACCAAAGGGCATATCGACAATTACCGCTGCATGGTAACTACCACGAACCACAGCCGCTCCATGCGCAATCATCATATCCATCGTTACCGCAACAGTATGCGGCAGGCCATAAATCACCTGCCCCAGCGAATCACCCACCAAGAGCATATCGCATTCAGGGTCCAGCAATTGCGCCATACGCACTGTATAGGCGGTAAGCATGACCAGCGGTTCGCCGCCTTTACGTTGGCGAATTTTGGGTACACTAAGCCTTTTCATCGGCTTGGGCGTTGGGTTGGCACGGCTCGTAGACGTGTCAAAAGTTAGCGTTTTTGAAGTCGTAGACATAATATCTGTGTAGCGACAAATACCCCGCTTAAAAAGGGATGATTGCATCAAATGATAATGCTTATGTTATTTTTACTTGACTTAATGTTAAATTTATATAACGCAGAGTTATGAATATTAAACATTAAAGGCAGAACTATATTATGAATCCTATATCAAAATTATATCGGCTCGCTCGCCGCGCAATAATCAATGGACTACGCTATGTTTGGCAACAAGAGGTGCCTTCAACATTACCAAGCATCATCATGTCCCTCACTATATTTTCAATTTCTTCAGCATTGCAATCATAAGGAGTTTATTATGTCTTTCCGCGAAAAAATGCTCTGGGTAGCGATCACCGCTATGGGTCTAGGCTTTGGATTTTACTTTGTCACCTTGCTCACTCCTATAGGAGAGAATGCAACGGCTGATTATTATGTCGGGTTGCTATTATCCATCATTGGTATCACCATTGGGGCTATGTTGATTGCAACTTTATTATTATTTTTGCGTGATCGTAGCGAAGTGCATTTCACCGAAGACGAACGGGACAGAGATATCCATAAATCAGGCACGCAAATGGCCTATTATCCACTATTACTCGGTGTCTGGGGAGCTGGCATATTATATCATCATGGTGTATCGACACCAACAATGCTCAATGCTTTACTTGCTGTCATTGTCTCAGCTGAGATGATCCGTCTCGGCTATCAAATCTATCTTTATCGCAAGGCATAAACCATGGCCCAATTACCTTTTACAAATAATATTCGCGCGCTACGTTTTGCTCATAAAGAAATGACACAAGGCGAATTAGGCGAGCATCTTGGCCTGACGCGCCAAACTGTTGCAGCGATTGAGCAAGGCAAATATTCACCTTCACTTGAAACCGCCTTTCGTATCGCTCATATTTTTGAACAACCACTCGAGGATATATTTATTTGGGATGGATAGAAAATATCGGGCCGCTATGGCTCAATATTCATTAAAGGCTTCCAAGGCCATGCCTGGATGATCGCTAAAAAAACCATCCACTCCAGCCTCACGATAGGCACGAACTTCAGACTTTAGATCACCTAATGCAATCGGGTCTAACGAAGATTTCATCCCTTCGGGCAAGAAGTAGTTTTCAGCACGTATTGTCCAAATATGTACCAGCAGATCATTAGCATGGGCATTTTTGACAAGATCACTAGGTACAGCCAAACGGCCCATCAAAGTGCGGTCAATCACCAAAGATTTAGCCACTCCGATAACATCTGCATAGGCCGCTATATTTTTTAAGCCAGAGGGACTCGTCATAACATCTGGCGTTAAATTAGGTTGGTCTGGCGGTGCATGCTTATCATGCACCAATTGCACCAAGCGAATGTCTGTTGCGTTAGACAATTCTTTTAAGGATCCGACTTCAAACGATTGAATAAAAACAGCATCGCTAGCATCACGATAACCAAATATATTGAGCTGCTTTAATAAAGTATCTTGGTGCGGCAAACCAATAGACTTGAAATAGGCTGGATGCTTTATTTCAGGGTAAATACCAATAACTCGGCCCGTCTTTTGTTCCATTCTCTGCACAAATTTAAGCACTTCTTCAAAGGATAAAATATTAAATTCATTGTCATAATCACGATTGGCTGGGCGCAATTCAGCAAGGCGTTCTTTCGCCCGCAATGTTTTTAGCTCATTATATGTAAAATCTTCGGTAAACCAGCCACTTATTTCCTGTCCATCAATAATTTTGGTCGTGTAACGGTCCGCAAATTCGCGCTTAGTTGATATGTTGGTGGTGCCTGAGATTTCATTCTCATGACGCACCATTAATATACCATCTTTGCTTACCACCAAATCGGGCTCAATATAGTCCGCGCCTTGCTCAATAGCCAATTCATAGGCTGCGCGCGTATGTTCAGGCCGCTCACCACTTGCACCACGATGTCCAATGATAATAGGCAAAACAACCTCCTCTGATATACCAGATTCCGCATTGCCATTACTGCATGCGCCCAATGCTAAGAATAAAAATGATAATATGGCAAAGCGCATGATCATTGCTGCACTTCGACCCCATTCCAAAAAGCGATATGGTCTTTAATCTGTGCTGCCTTTTCAGAAGGTGCAGTATAATACCAAGCTGCATTGGCATTCACCACACCACCAGCGACAATATTATAATAAAGTGCATCACCCTTCCATGGACAATGGGACGTTGCATCACTCTCTTGAAAATATTCGGACTTGATAGAGCCAAGAGGAAAATAGATATTATTTTCAACGATGACAATATCATCGCTTTGCGCAAGAATATGCCCATTCCATTTTGCAATTGCCATAATTGCTCCCCAAATCTTCAATGCACTATCAATGTTTCACCTTAGATAAGATGATTCTTTTGAGTATTTTGATACATCCAAGCACATGCATCAAGGTGAATCGGTGCTACAAAGCCTCATAGCGTCATATTTTACATTATCGCGTCATTATGAAACATTATATAGTAATATAATTACTTACATCATTCTACCAAGGCGGCTTCATATTCGGAAGATTTAAAACCAACCAATAATCCCATATCACTTTCTAGGACAGGACGTTTAATCATACTGGGATATTCCATCATCAGCATAATTGCTTTTGCTTCATCAATATTCTCACGATTGGCTGCTGGTAATTTTTTAAAGGTTGTCCCACGTTTATTGAGCAACACTTCCCAGCCGACTTGCCCGATCCACTCTTTAAGCTTTGCACCATCGACACCCGCTTTTTTATAATCATGAAAATCATAAATAATGTCGCGCTGCTCCATCCATTTGCGTGCTTTTTTAATCGTATCGCAATTGGAAATGCCATAAATTTTCGTAGCCATGCCGATGATCCCATTCAAAAATAGTGAAGCACGCTCTATCTGCAAATCAGGCCAATTGGTCAAGCCTGTTTAAAGCCTATAAGAATCAATCTACGATATCAGCAATAAATAAGCATAAGAACATCTACAACTCGATTATTACAAACGCCTATAATATATTAATAAATATATAGAGGCTACAAATAATTAACGCTCGAAGGGTCTAGCTGGATTGCCAACCACGACGGCTCCATCAGGAACATCTTTTGTTACCACAGCCCCCATACCTACCACAGCATTTTTACCAATCTTAAGAGGCTTATCCGCTGTGCCTTGCTTAATGATAGCACCTGTACCAATATAGGCATGATCTGCGATATGGATATTACCATTACAGCGCACGCCGGGTGCAAACGTAACAAAATCACCGATCACACAATTATGCGCAACATAGCTGTAGATATTTGCCTGAAAATGTTTACCAATTATTACATTGCTGGTTATCATCGTAAAATGATTTAAAATAGAACCTTCACCTATTTCTACATTATCTAATTTCACATTGTTCTTTGCTACTACAGGCATAAATCCGATATCAGCTTTAATACATTTTTGTACTAAGCGTTCTCTTACTTTACTGTCGCCAATCGCTATATTGATTTTTTTTTGCGATGCTTGATGCGCTAATAATTCTTCAAAATTCCAAACCTCATAACCATTAACCAATTCAACATCCGAACTGGTCTTATTATCATCAACAAATATTATTTTGGCGGTATCCTGAGAATATTGTTCTGCAGCTAATGGTATAACCTCTGTACCGAAACCACTTTTCCCATATATAGCATAAATTTTATTTTCCATTTTTTGTCCCTTTAAATATTGGCATCGTTACATTATCATCCGCTGAAATACCTTTTCGATTGATAATCGTCCAAAGCGTCAACCATAAAATTTTCATATCAAACCACAGACTCTGATGATCGACATAATATATATCAAGCGCAAATTTCTGTTCCCAAGACAGCGCATTACGGCCGCTCACCTGAGCCCATCCTGTTATTCCCGGTCTCACTTCATGTCTGCGCAACTGCTTCTCATCATATAAAGGCAAATAACTTACCAATAAAGGCCGTGGTCCCACCAAGCTCATATCGCCTTTAATGACATTCCAAAGCTCAGGCAATTCATCAAGGCTAGTGCTTCGCAAAAACTTACCATAAGATGCTAAGCGCACATCATCTGGTAATAAATGGCCATCAACATCACGCGCATTGCTCATCGTGCGGAATTTAATCATTTTAAAAATAGCACCATTCAAACCAGGTCTATCTTGCCGAAAAAAAATTGGGCGCCCAAAAAATAACAAAGAAGCAAGACTAACCATAATAAAAAATGGTGATGCAAGGAATAAGACAGTTATAGCACCAATAATATCAAATACACGCTTTAGCATTTTATAAGCCTTAAATCATATCGCATTTGCTCAAACCAATATTAGAGGAGGTTAATGCTATCCCATAAAGAGGCTTCTACAGCAGTGTCAAATAATAACTAAAAGCTATGCATGGCTGCATATAAATGACGCCTTATACCCATTCTATGATACCGTACGCTATAATCATAGATGGTGAGTTCACACCTTTCTCCTCACGGCGCAGCAGACTATGAACCATATTCTATCACAATTTTTTGTGCTGCATCAGCGGCCAATTTTCTGGCTTGATCGCTAGTTCCATTATCACAGCGCGCAAGAGCCACGCCCATTCGGCGATAGGGCCGCGTAACTGGCTTGCCAAAAATACGAACATCCACATATTCCCCTTCCAAGCCACTCATACTCAAAGCTTCTGCCAAACCCGTAAATGCGAAATCATCAGACTCCCTATCCGCCAATATCACGGCACTGGCCGATGCACCGCTGCAATGGATTTGCGGTATTGGTAATCCTAATATCGCTCTTGCATGCAGATCAAATTCACTCAATTCTTGCGAAATTAAAGTCACCATCCCTGTATCATGCGGGCGCGGGGACAATTCGGAAAATATCACCTGATCGCCTTTGACGAAAAATTCGACCCCAAACAGACCCCATCCTTTACCCTTACCTGCAAGAGCTTTCACAACTTTTGCCGCCATTTCTTGAGCAACCCTAAGTGCGCTTTCAGACATTGCAGCGGGTTGCCAGCTTTCCTGATAATCACCGCGTTCTTGGCGATGACCAATCGGCGGACAAAAATATATCCCACCCTTGGCCGATACGGTCAGCAAGGTAATCTCATAATCAAAGTCGATAAATTGTTCGGCAATAACCCGCACCCTATCGCCGCGCATACCATCGGCGGCATAATCCCACGCCGCATCAATTTCTGATAGGTCTTTCACCATGCTTTGCCCCTTGCCCGATGATGACATGACAGGCTTTACCACTAAAGGCGCACCAATTTTTTCGGCTATTTCACGCAATTCCTCACGGCTTTCCGCATAATCATAGCGCGATGTTAATAGCCCTAAATCACGCGAAGCCAGATCACGAATAGCATCACGGTTCATGGTCAATTGCGCCGCGTAAGCAGAGGGCACAATATTATAACCCTCTTGTTCCAAATCCGCCAAAACCTCTGTGCGAATAGCCTCTATCTCAGGCACGATATAATCAGGCTTATGCTTTTCGATGGCAGCGCGCAGCGCATCAGCATCAAGCATAGAGAAGACTTCATGTGCATCTGCCAATTGCATGGCGGGTGCGCCTTCATAGGCATCGCAGGCTATGACATAAGCACCAAGCCGCTTGGCGGAGATCACAAATTCACGGCCCAATTCACCCGAACCCAACAACAATATTTTCGCGATGTGACTCATATTGTTCCTCTCCATGAAATTCTAATATTATTTCAACATCATTTGAGCAGATTTTTAGTCTTAAATTTACCTACCTTGAACTTCCATGCCCTGAGCCTTCTAGTCCTATGCTGATAAAAAACAACTCAGGAGAAATCCTCACTTAACTATCTTTGAAACTAAAAATTACTGACTTCCGAACCAATATTTTTCAATACACCACAATCTATGCTCGTTACCCAAAGTTTTACGAACCAAGCTAATAGTCTTTTCATAGTCAAGAGATGAAAATTTTGACCACGCTCTTGGATAACCTCTCCAAAGTTCGGGGTGCGCTCTAGCTAACTCATCAATCAATAAACGATCTATGGGAGGGTGAATTACCTGCACCCGCTGATTATCAGCCAATGTATCATGAACAAATACTGCCTTTAGATATACATTGATGAGCTTAGCAGCAATGCCATGTGTAACTTGAAACCCGCTTTCTTGGGCTGCCGCGATTATTCCACGCCTCCAAGACTTATGAACTGCATCAAAAGATTTTGCGGTAGGTAAGTGGTCAACACCTAAACGACAGTCATATAATTTCGATACAGACTCAATCCAATGCTTTCCGTTCGAGACCTTGAAACGGCATGTTATTGTGGATGAAGCCCGAGCAGCTGCCCAAGCAGCGAAACGATGGGAATGCTCATGTATATCATAATTGCTCACCATAGATTATATCACTCCCATTCAATGGTTCCAGGAGGTTTGCTGGTGTAATCATAAACCACGCGGTTTATGCCTTTAACTTCGTTCACAATGCGCGTTGCGGTGCGCGTTAGGAATGCAGCCTCAAACGGATAAACATCGGCGGTCATGCCATCGGTGCTGGTCACGGCGCGCAATCCGCACACGCTGTCATAGGTGCGATGATCACCCATCACACCCACAGTTTTAACGGGCAACAGAACCGCAAAGGCTTGCCAAATTTCATCATAAAGCCCTGCATTGCGAATTTCTTCTAGATATATCGCATCGGCCTTGCGTAATATATCGCAGCGCTCTTTGGTCACTTCGCCTGGAATACGAATAGCAAGGCCTGGCCCAGGAAATGGATGACGTCCGACGAATTGATCATTCAATCCAAGCTCGCGCCCCAAATCGCGCACTTCGTCTTTAAACAATTCGCGCAAAGGTTCGACCAACTGCATATTCATACGCTCTGGAAGACCGCCAACATTATGGTGCGATTTGATCGTCACGCTCGGACCACCCGTAAAGGACACGCTCTCAATCACATCGGGATAGAGCGTGCCTTGGGCCAGAAAATCAGCACCGCCAATTTTTTGCGCTTCTTCCTCAAACACATCAATGAAAGCACCGCCAATGAATTTGCGCTTTTTCTCTGGATCAGACACGCCATCAAGCCCCGCCATAAAGCGTTGCTCGGCATCAACGACGATGAGCGGAATATTATAATGATCGCGGAATAATGTCTCGACCTGTTCACGCTCATTGAGACGCAGCAGGCCATGATCAACAAAGACGCAAGTCAACTGATCGCCAATCGCTTCATGGATTAAAATCGCGGCGACGGAGCTATCCACCCCGCCCGATAGACCGCATATCACGCGGCCGCTTCCGACCTGCGTGCGAATCTCATCAATCTTGGTTTTGCGAAATTCGGCCATCGTCCAATCACCAGCAAGACCGCAAACCTCATGCACGAAATGCGATAATAATTTGCCGCCACCTGGCGTATGCACCACCTCTGGGTGAAATTGCATGCCATAATATTGGCGCGCTTCATCGGCAATCACAGCATATGGCGCGCCCGATGATGTTGCTACCACTTCAAACCCATCGGCCATTTGCGTGACTTTATCGCCATGACTCATCCATACTTGCTGCACATCGCCAACCGACCATAATCCGTCAAAGAGGCGGCAATTTTTATCGATAGAGATTTCTGCACGGCCAAATTCGCCGCCATCACCAATAGATACTTTGCCGCCCAATTGCTGCATCATCACTTGCTGGCCATAGCAAATGCCAAAAATAGGCAGGCCACTATCAAATATTACCTGCGGCGCGCGCGGCGAGTCTGCATCAGTCACCGATGCAGGGCCACCCGATAGGATGATGCCTTTGGGTTTGATACGGTGAAACGCTTCTTCGGCATTATTGAACGGAGCAATTTCAGAATAGACACCCGCTTCGCGCACACGGCGTGCTATAAGCTGGGTGACTTGAGAGCCGAAATCGATGATGAGGATGGAATCGCTTTGTGTCATGCCATGCCGTTAAAGAATGGCGCATCAATAGTCCATAAGCATAGATTATTTAGCTGCGGATAATTGATTATAATTTTAAACCAAACAGACAAGATTCTCGTAAGAAAAAACCTGTGATATTGTAAAGGAGAAGTTACGGGACGGGTAGCGCGAGACTAGAAGCTGCTGACCCGTCCGAAACTTATGGGTGTGTTGAACAATATTGGGTGTTTAACAATGGGTGTTAGTTGAACGCTATTATATATGCAGCCCTTATGCCAATTTTTGCACGGACTAAAATAACAATGGTTTAGATGGTTAAAACCATATTAACTTTATTCGCTTTGTAAATATATCCGACAATTTAGTCGGCTTTGACACTTGCGTAATATTAGGCACAAAAAAGGGCGAGAAAACTCCCGCCCTTTCTAATCATATATATGTATCTTTATTGCGCTTTGGTCTTATCGCTCACAATACGAACATTGAGACGATTGGCTTCAGTAAGATATTGCTTAGCTGCTGCCTGAACATCCGCAGGTGTAACGGCAAGCATCAATTTTTCAGCATTACGTTTGCGCTCAAGGAACTCAGGCTGTCCTTGCGCACGCGCAGCATAAAAGAGCCAATCACCATTCTCGCGTTGATCTTTTACAAGCTCTTCCAACAATGGCTTGCGAGCACGATCAAGCGTATCAGCATCAATGCCTTCATTAATCATCTTCGCCGTAATGGCCTTGATAGCATTGCTAATTTCATCCATCTTATCAGGAGCGGCAATAACAGATGCGGAGAAATAGCCATATCCATCATGACGGGTAGACGCCACACTATTTGCACCAGGTGAATATGTTGCACCCAATTTTTCACGGACTTCATCGAGTAATAACAAGCGGAAGACTGTCGCCGTCAATTGACGTTTGATTGCAGATGACTGGTCTTTACCATCGGTTGATGGCCAATAAGAAACATAAAAACCCTGTTCCACTGTACCTTTATGATAGAGGGTAATCTCGTCTTTAGATGAAATGAGTTTTGGCGCGGTAACTGAAGCGTTTAAAGACTCACTTCTTTTGGGAATAGCGCCAAAGCTCTTAGCAACGGCATCAATGGCTGCTTGCTCATCAATATCACCAACAATACCGATCTCAATCGGTGCCGACGCACCAATAGGACTTAATAATGATTCTATGTCACTCGCTTTATAATCAAGCAGCTCTTGTGCACTACCGATACCAAATCGCTTATCGCCACCATGAAGGACACGGGGCAATTCAAATTGTAATATGGATTGCGGAAGCGCATCTAACTGTGCGGCGAAAGCTGGCACTGCATTTTGCCATGATGTATCTATTTCAGAGCGATACCCGCCGTCTGTCACATAGGCTGCTAATGTTTTCATTTGCAATTCAAAATCAGCAGGTGTTGTAGCACTCGTACTACCAAAGCTATCTGGACCAGCTTGCAGACCTAGGTTCACAGACTTACCCGCCATAATACGTTGTAACTCTTCAAAACTATGTTCTTTTAATCCGCCAACCGCAGACATACTGCTTAGGAATATTCCCATGCTGCCTTTATCTTGCGATAGTGACTCCGTACCACCGCCATAACGCAACGAATAGCGCACACGACCTTCTTCAAAATCGGTCTTCTTAATGTTAAGCTTAACCCCATTAGCAAAAGTGATGCTTCTTATTCCTAGATCATCAATAATGTTATCTGATGCGATTTTACCAACGTCACCAAAATTGTCATAAGCAAAAGCCTTGGTTTCCACTTGCTCAGGAGCAGTTACTGCAACGCGGCTACTTTCTGTCAATACTGCTATCGCTTCAGTTTGAACATTTTCAATAGGCTGTTTGCTAGACACAAATAAAACCGATGGTGGTGTGCTTAGTTTGGACCGAAAGTGCGCTGTCACAGCTTCTACTGTTAATGCAGGTTTAAGAGCCGTGAAAGTTTCCAAATCGGTTTGCGGTGCACTGACAATAGACTTTTCAGTAATACTGCGCACAATTTGATTTGCAATCGCACGATTAGAACGTGTGTCTGCTTGTTCAACACGGTTTTTAAACCCTGTTTCTAAATTGGCCAATTGTTGATCAAGCTCCGCTTGGGTGAAACCAAATTGTAATGCGCGGCGTAGCTCTTGTTCACCAATGGCAAGGGCGTCTTTCCATTGGCCGTCTTTAGGATTCATCGTCAGACCTGATTGTTCAGCAGCTCCCAAAAAGTTACCAAAGCCAATACCACCGCCATTAATTTTAGCATCTTCTGCTAAGGATAATTTTTGGAACCGCTGACCCATTATTCTAGATGCTAATGTTTCGAGCAATGTTTCTTTGGTTTCGGCAACGCTATCATCTTTACGCTCATAAGGACTGAAGATAGCAAGTTGAACTTGTTCATTAACTGCGGGATCACTGAATGATCCTATTTTAAATTGCGAAGCTTTTACTGTCCCGCGATCCAATTCTGCTCCAGGATCGCCAACAGCCTTCCAGTCGCCAAATGTTTTCTTGATCTTCGCTTCCATTTCATCCAGATCAAAATCACCCACCATCACTAATGTTGTTTTTTCTGGGCGGTAATAGCGCTCATAAAGGCTACGCATAGCAGATGCTGGCGCTGTTTTTAAAACTTCCTCTGTCCCAATTGGTAATCTGTTACCAAAGGGCGTATCAGGGAGGGCAAATTTGAGTAATTCCTCGATATTACGCAATCCAGCCGAATTACGGAATTGACGTTCAGAATCCACCACGCCGCGTTCGCGCTCAACGGCCTCGTCGGTAATTGTAAGTTCACTCGCAGTTTCACGCATTAAAAATAAGCTAGCGTCAACCGTTTCTGCATCAGTCTTAGGTAAATCAAGTTGATAGATAGTCTCGTCAAAACCAGTTGACGCATTGGTATCCGCACCAAAAGACAAGCCCAAGCGTTCCAAGATTTTAACCATCTCACCTTCAGGGACATTTTTTGAACCATTAAAAGCCATATGCTCCAAAAAGTGAGATAGACCACGTTCATTTTCTGCTTCAGCAATCGACCCTAATGTCACATGCATACGCAATGATGCGTTACCCTTGGGCGTTTCATTTTTCTTGATCGCATATTTCATACCATTGGAAAGCACGCCATATTTAATAGTTTCATCAGGCTTAACATCTGCTGATTTTGCACCCCAAGCCGTTTGGAATCCTGTTGATTGGTTTTGAGTTTGTGCGTCCTGCGCCATAGTTTGTGATGGCAGTGAAATTGCCAACGCAAGCATTGATGCTGCTAAAAGGTGATTGGTACGAAAATATTTTTTCATAGTATAAGGCCCCTAAATAATATCATGCAATTGCAAGCATGTTTCCATTGATCATAATTAATAATTATAACTGAACAGATATTGAACATATTTCGACCAATAGGAAATAGTGGCCGATAAAACACAATAATATTTACCTCCGTAAATATTTCGCAAAACTATCATAAGACTATTTGAAAATGTTAAGCAATAAATTTTATTGTTTACAAATGTAGTCTATGTGACTATGTCCGTAGTCGGAGAATGATATGAACGAGAGAATCAGTGACGCCGAATTGGCAATTATGAAAATATTATGGGAAGATGCACCATTAACCGCAACTGACATAGCAGGGCGAGTTGAACGCGATTGGACCATTACGACAGTAAAGACATTATTGTCACGTTTGGTAAGCAAAAATGCCCTCTCTAATGAACGGGATGGTCGCCGATTTTTATATAGCCCCTTAGTTGCTAAAGATGCCTATATTGACACAGAGTCTCAACGCTTTGTTGATCGTTTATTTGGCGGAAAGTTTATGCCGCTTGTTGCTCATCTGGCTGAAAAAGAGAAATTAAGCAGCAAAGAAATTACCGAGATTGAACAGATTTTGAAGGACCTAAAGTCATGATGGAATGGATGATTGATACATTCTGGGCAACCAGCCTGCTTATTTTGGCGGTAATATTGCTCCGTAAGCCTATCGCACAATATTTTGGAGCAAGCATTGCTTATACACTATGGCTCATCCCCGCAGCGCGGCTATTAATGCCTACTATTGAAAAAGAAGTTGTAGTTCCAAATGACCCTATTAATATTATCATTCCTCAGACCAACATAACCAGCAATATTGTTGATAGCACTGCTACAACAATAACCTCTCAAAGCACTCATATAGATTGGGTCTTTATTGCAGTTATATTATGGATCAGCATAGCTGGAGCAACCTTTATCATACAAACCGCACGCTATATGATGATGCGTGATGAAATTTTAGCCAATGCCCATCATTACGGTCAGATAGGGAATGTAATTGTCATAGAAAGCGATATTGTATCAGGGCCATTGGCATTTGGTATTTTCAAAAAATATATTGTCGTCCCTCAAGACTTTGAAAAGCTATTTCCTATTGGCGAACGTGATTTGGCGATTGCCCATGAAATGGCGCATCACAAATCAGGCGATCTTATTGCCAACTTATGCGCCTTTATATTTCTATGTCTCACATGGTTCAGTCCCTTATCTTGGTATGCTTGGACCAAATTCCGCCTCGATCAAGAATCAGCTTGTGATGCACGGGTACTCAAAAATGCCAATAACAAGGCCAAACAGATTTATGGCCGAGCTTTAACCAGAGGTGCAGCCAATGATAGCCCAATATTTTTAGCAGCTATGAGTAACCCCAAAACTATCATTACGCGTTTAAGGAAATTAAAAATGCCCCCTATTAGCAAATCACGGTCATTATTTGGCAAAATATCTATCGCAACAATAATTGCCATCACTCTACCCTTCACCGCAACTGTCCATACTGTGGCAGCACAAGACAGAGAAGTTGATGTAAAAGAAATCGATATACAGGATAATGAAATTATCTCTGAAAATAAGACTCAAAAGGTTGATGAGGCTAGTACAGCCCAAAAAGTTCGTATCATTAAAATCAAAAATAAAGATGATAAAAAAATACGAACAGTCAAAATTTCACCTAACTCTACTGAAAATCATGACATCCAAACCATAGAAAAAGAAGGTAAGGTTTTTCATATCTCAAGCGATGGAGAGTTATCACAAGACAAAATTGACAAAATCATTGCAGATACAGAAAAGTCCATATCTACAATTAATTTTACAACCGCTGATAACATCGACTCTGGTAGCACAAGATTTATTATCAAAACCGATAATGATGGTGAAGTCAAAACATTTGATGTCTTGGGAGATGCGAGTGATAATACTTACGCAAAGACTGTTATTTTTGAAAATAAAAGTGAGGCACCCATTAATATTGATGATTTTGAAGATGCAAAATTTAGTCTAAAGATAAATTTTGATAATCACATTATGGATTGTATCAATGCAGATAATAATGATGAAAAGTGTGAAAACATCGACGTAATAGTTAATAAAGAAATAGATAGATTTAAAAAAGAAGACTTGTCCAGATTAAAAAATAACATGCGTAAAAATATCATTCCCGCAATTAAGGCTAGCCTCAAAAATACAGAACTCTCAAAGAAAGAATGCAAAGAAATAATCAAAGAATTATCAGAAGAAGTAGAGAAATTAGACATACGCTTTACAGAGACATAAGCACCACTTTTGTGGCTTACCGATGAAGGAGCGGAGTTGATATCCGCTCCTTTTTCTTTATCCTTTTTCTTTGAGGCCGCTTCGTCCATAAGGGACGCATGAACAATCAATGGCCCGATACAATAACCGCTGGCGAGTGCGAGCAACATGAACCGCTCGTGCGCCGCGTGCTAGCCCCCAATCCATCGCCCTATACCTATACAGGAACCCAAACTTGGTTGGTCGGCAACAAAGGTGACATCGCGGTCATTGACCCTGGCCCCAATGGCAGCGGTATGAATATAGGCAACCCTAAACTCGACCAAAAAGCGCATAAAGACCTTCACGGGGAAGGGCATGTCGATGCAATATTGGCCGCCGTAAGGGATGCTAAAATTACCGCCATTATCTGCACCCATACGCACCGCGATCATAGCCCCGCCGCTATTCCGTTAAAAGCTGCAACGGGTGCCCCTATCATTGGGTGTGCGCCGCTCATGCTATCCGATGATGGCCCGCGCAGCGATAGCGCCTTTGATCCCGATTATGCCCCCGACACAATCTTATCCGATGGCGATACAGTATCGGGCAATGGTTGGACGCTAGAGGCCATTGCGACGCCTGGCCACACCAGCAATCATATTTGCTATGCCCTGCAAGAAAGCGGCGCTGTTTTCACGGGCGATCATGTGATGAAATGGTCAACATCCGTGGTGTCCCCACCCGATGGAAATATGAATGATTATATGAACAGCCTGCAAAAGCTATATGAACGCGACGATAAAGTCTATTATCCAGCGCACGGCCCTGCCGTTACAAAGCCCCGCCAATTGGTGCGCGGTATGATAGGGCATAGAAAATCGCGTGAACGGCAAATATTAAAAATCCTAGAGACTGGTCCATCCGATATTCCTTCTATGGTCGAGCAAATGTATAAAGGACTTGATCCGCGCTTAAAAGGGGCGGCTGGAAGATCTGTATTGGCGCATCTTATTGACCTCCAATCACAAGCTCATGTAACCGAAGAAGGTGAAATTTGGTCACTTACATAGAATTTACGCTCAAGCATTGCAAAGCGCGAGTAGCATCTGCCATAAGTAGAGAATATTTCAAAGGACGATAAAATAATGAACACACCCGCCAGCCCCAACAATGCTATCCCAACGGGCCAAGATTTAATCGAAGAAATCAAGCGCCTCAAGCAAGAACGCAATGCTGTGATATTGGGCCATTATTACCAAACACCCGACATTCAAGACTTGTCCGATTTTGTTGGGGACTCGCTCGAATTATCGCGCAAAGCCGCCGATACCGATGCCGATGTCATTGCCTTTTGTGGCGTGCGTTTCATGGCCGAAACCGCGAAAATATTATCACCAGAGAAAACGGTAATCCTGCCCGATATGAAAGCAGGGTGCAGCCTAGAAGATAGCTGCCCGCCTGAGAAATTTAAGGCCTTTCGCGAAAAACATCCCGATCATATTGCGCTGACCTATATTAATTGCTCAGCCGAGGTAAAGGCACTGTCTGACATTATCGTGACTAGCTCCAGCGCGGAAACCATCATCGCGCAAATCCCATCCGAACAGAAAATTATCTTTGGCCCTGATCGCCATTTGGGCGGATATATGAGCCGCAAATTTGACCGTGAAATGCTGCTATGGCCTGGCGTGTGCATCGTTCATGAAGCCTTTAGCGAGAGCGAATTGCTCAAACTTAAAGCACAAAATCCCGATGCACCAATTGCTGCGCATCCCGAATGCCCGCCGCATATTATCGATCATGCCGATATGGTGGGCAGTACCAGTGCTATCCTGAAATTTGCCAAGGAAAGCCCTGCACAAACCATGATAATCGCCACCGAACCGCATATCATTCACCAGATGGAAAAGGCTGTACCCGAAAAGACATTTATCGGTGCGCCAGGTGCGGATGGCAATTGTGCATGCAATATTTGTCCCTATATGGCGCTCAATACGCTGGAGAAATTATATGTCTCTTTGCGTGATTTATCGCCGCAAATTACCATGGACGAAGATGTACGCATTGCAGCCAAAGTCGCGCTTGATCGCATGCTTGATATGAGCGCGGGCAATAGCGGCGGCACCGATCTTGGCCCCAAAGATTTGGCGCATGGGAAGTAGAGTATGGCACTAAGCCAAATACAAATAATTCAATCTCTCGGTGAATCTTTATCTTGGTTTGAAAGAGAATTATCATGGGGCGTAAAAGAAGGAGAACTTAGACATCTAACTGGCCGAATTGGTGAATTATATGCAGCTATGATTACTAGAGGCCAGATGGCTCCAGAAACTAATCAAAGAGGTTATGATGTTATAAGTGCTGATAATGAACGTATCTCTGTTAAAACTGTTACTTCCTCAAATCATGCAGCTTTCAATGAAACTACGATAGAGCTTGTAGATCGAATTATTATATTAAAATTAAATGTTGATGCAGACAATGGCGTATCTATTGAATGTTTAATGGACCTACCAATTGATAAAGCCAAAAGTCAACTTAATGATAATCTTCGTTTTTATAT
This sequence comes from uncultured Sphingorhabdus sp., assembly GCA_947501885.1. Classification (GTDB taxonomy): domain Bacteria; phylum Pseudomonadota; class Alphaproteobacteria; order Sphingomonadales; family Sphingomonadaceae; genus Sphingorhabdus_B. Next base: position 1,404,635 of record CANMXN010000001.1, read on the forward strand.
ATCAAATGTTAACCGTTCCAGCAAACCAATTGAAAATATAGACATATCATCAACCGCTACATTTGATAATTATGAAATCCGACAATATGAAAATGGCACTATACATATTGTCTCAGACAATGAAATAATGTCACCTGCTAGACCTATTTTAAGAGATATTGCTGTAAAAATTGGAGTTGATATTAACTTTGAAACTGGGGCAGAAAAAAATACCAGGCATCTTGGCGCTCAAGTAATAAAGAGAGTCAATCATATTAATGCTGCTGGATTCCCGCCTGCGCGGGAATGACGAATGAGAGAAATAGAACACAAGACGATCATAATAACACCGTCATGCTGAACTTGTTTCAGTATCTATTGATGGCATTCATGAGTGGTAAATATGCTCTGTGCGGTAATAGACATCATATATGAAACACGCATTTAAACTATTCTGCAAAGCTTTTGGATTTGTGATCCTATGCATCGCATTTTTATTTCTATGGAACAGTTTACGCATTTCAAAATCTATCGAAGATGGTGCTTTTGAAAAAGCTGTTTTTTGCATAGATGAGCATCATATACACAAAACCAAAAATGGTAAGCCTACCAAATATATTCTTGAATGGGTTATTGTTGAACAAATCGGTCATGAGACATATGGATTACGTGCTATGAAGATATCCTGGCATTTAAATCAGGCTATAAATTACTTCACCATTAGAATGCTTTGGTCGGAAGAAGAAAAGTTAAAACTATATAATTTAATGATAGATGATGCACAGCATTGCTCAAGCTTTAAGTAAATACATTAATCTCATAACACAACGTCATGCTGAACTTGGTTCAGCATCTATTTATGCTAGTATCCGTCCATTCATTATACACAAGAGACCCTGAAACAAGTTCAGGGTGACGAAGATTGGAGGTTTAGATATTAAAAATGATGGAGACCAAGAACTTGCAGTTATTAAAACCAAGCATCATCATTACCGCTTTATCAGATGCCCTCATTACGCTAAACATATGCAATGACATTTCACATCGATAAATTTGACCTAGTAGCCTTTGTGCGCGCTACCCTGTCCGAAGATATGGATGGGCCATTAGAGGGCGATCCACAAAATCAAAACGAAACACCTCTGGGCCGCGATGTCACATCGCAGAGCGTGATCCCCGCCGATGCCATATTCAGCGGCGTCATGGACAGCCGCGATGATGCAGTAATCTGCGGCCTACCCATTGCACAGGCTTTTTTCGAAACCCTTGACCCCAATGCGCACATTGAAACCCTTGTAGAAGAAGGCGCGCATGTTGAAGCTGGCAGTGAGATCATGCGCATCAAGGGCAATGCAAGGGCGCTACTCACGGCTGAGCGCGCCGCGCTCAATACGGTGCAACATCTATCGGGCATCGCCACATTAACCGCGCAATATGTTGCCAAGATAGAAGGCACAGGCGCGACATTACTCGACACGCGCAAAACCATTCCAGGGCTACGAGCGTTAGAGAAATATGCAGTGCGTATGGGCGGCGGTGCAAACCACCGAATGGGCCTTTATGATGCGGCGATGATAAAGGATAATCATATCGCCGTGGCTGGTAGTATCGGTGAAGCTGTGCGCCGCGCAGTGACCGCCGATATTCAAAACATTATTGTCGAAGTCGATAGGCTCGATCAGATTGAAGATGCTGTTGCCGCTGGCGGCACACATATATTGCTCGATAATATGGAGCCTGATATATTGCGCAAGGCTGTCACCATCATTGCGGGACGTACCAAAGCAGAGGCATCAGGCGGGATTAATCTGGATACTATCCATGCCAAGGCCAATACTGGTGTTGATTTTGTGTCCGTTGGCCGCTTAACACAAAGCGCACCCGCCGCCGATATAGGGCTTGATTTTGAGCAAGTTTAACACCGCATTGATCAGTGTGCTATTATTAGGCACATTAGCGATACTATGGCCAAGCCCCAAAATGGCACATGCGCAAAGCTGGCAATGTCGCGCACCAAATATTGGTACTCTGCCTCGACCCAAAATTGAAAATGCACCAAACCGCAATGCGATACGCCGCACCGTTATCGATGGCTATATTATGGTACTAAGCTGGAGCCGTGAATATTGCAAACGCCGCGGCAATGGTGCCAAAAACCTATTGCAATGTAACAATAGTATCGGTGAATTTGGGTTTATATTGCATGGTTTATGGCCCGAGGCCAAAGGCCCCAATTACCCACAATGGTGCCGCAAAGCAGCGGTTTTGCCACGCACTGTCATACGCAAAAATATCTGCATGACGCCATCGGCGCAATTATTGCAGCGCGAATGGGCCAAGCATGGGACGTGCATGACGCAGCGGCCAGAGGCCTATTTTGATGCGGCACGGGTGATGTTCAATGCCATCACTTTTCCTGATATGGACCGCCTTTCGCGCCAATATAAGCGCGGTGATACTATTACGGTTGCTGGGTTAGGACAGGCCTTTGCGCGCAATAATGAAGACTTACCTGCATCAGCCATTAAAGTGAAAATCAACAATAGAGGTTGGCTACAAGAGGTGTATCTATGCCTGGGTAAAGATTTTATGCCGCGCCAATGCCCCAATTTTGTGCGCGGTGCACGCAGCGAGACTATAGTGAAAATCTGGCGCGGTACATAGATTAAGCAATATTTAAATATTATACTCTATCTTATGAATGAGGGGGTATAAAATATGAAAATACAATTAGCCATATATTTTGCTACAGCTACTTTAGTGGGTTCTACTGTAACACTAAATACACTCGATTCTGAGTATAATTATATCGAAACTGTTGGCCTTACCTCTTCCATAAAAACCACTTGCTACATTGAAGCCCTTGGTGAAATAGGCACCGAAGATTCTATTGATACTATGCCATGTGATAAAGCCAACAGGTTGGTAAATAGTGATGCTGACTATGGATCAAAGCAAGTTCAGAGTGTGACCACTGTAAAGTTTCATTATGAATCTCCAGCAGATAATAGCAAACATAGTGGCACATTAGAATATCGCTATGGCGAATCCTTTGAAATGATGCGCGGTGGTAGATTAAAGATTATGGCACACAAGAGCGATCCTAAGAAGGTTCAGAAATTATAATTTATCCTTCTATCACGCGCGATGCAGGATGATGCTTGTCGAGATGTTTACTGATGATACGCAGGTTCCTGCTATTGCTGCGCCAAAAGAAATCAAAAACATCGCCTACTAATGGGATAGCACCCAATAGCGCATCAATACCGACATTGGCGGCCATACGGGTGAGTTGAAATTTTGATAGGCCCAAATTACGTGCTTCCCATACAATATAAGTACCCATAGCCGCGGTAATAATATCACCAATGACAGGGATAAGCCCTATTATGGAATCAAGCCCAACAGGGGTCTTGGTGCCCGGGATAGTAAAACTGCGTTCAAGCAAAGCTTCCATCATCTCAACACGTTGGCGAATAGCAACAGGATTATCGCTCATCGTTACAGCGTTCATCTCTGATAATTTGCGCGCCAATTCATCCATTTGGTCTTGCGACATTGCCATGTTTTTCGCTTTCTAATTTAGGCTCCTATACCCTCTATATTGGTCCTTGCCCCAAATATTGCAAGGGGTGGAGGCCGCGCGGGTTAGGCGCAAAGCCAAGCAACCCCGAACGCGCGACAGTCCATGAACTTGGGTTTGCTATAGGGATAAAATTACGTTTTTGTTGAATACGGCGCTCTGCTGCTGCCAATAATTGACTGCGTTCTGTCAAATTTATATTAATGCGCGCGCTATTTACAAATTCATCGGCCTCCTCATCACAGATTATCGTTTTTTTGCATGACAGTTGCGACAAATACCATAAAGGGCTCGATAACTCTGCCACTCTATCAATAAGGCGCAAATCAGCATCTTGATTGATAGCCACTTTGACAGCGCTAATACCGATATTAGCCATATCACTCTTAAGACGCGCAAATAATATATCACCACCCGGCCCCTCTGGAATGGAAATACGCAGATCACGCACATCACCATTTTCCGATTTCCATCGTGCAATAATTTGCCGCGCTGTGTCGATACGCTGATCAATGCGCAGGCTATTCCATGCAGGACGCTCAACAGCCGCTCTATTTTGCAACGTTTCAGGAACCAGCGTCAAAACCTCGCGCCATTCCGTGCGAAAATCAATTAATAGTCTAGGGCGATCAACAGCCATAGTGAGGGCTTCTCGCACTTCTTCATCGGCTAAATAATCGCTATCCTCCACAAATAATAATCCAAATAACCCTGGCACTGGGTCAAAACTAAGCAAATTTTCTTCTATGGCTGAAGCGGTGACATAGGGCAGGTCTTGAAATTGCCCCCCTATTATCAGATCTGTATCACCCTCGATGAAACGCGCCAATGCCAAAGGGGCTTGCATATTATTTAGCACCACCCATGCATCATCAGTAGCGATTTTACCATCTTCCTCAAATGTTACATGGCGCATGCGCATATGTTCTAATTCTTTTTTGGCTTGCATCGGGCCACTGCCAAAACCAGTATGGATTAAACCCATTTCTGGTTGCGCTAATAATTCCAGTAAATTGGGCCGTGGAGCCGATAACCTTATTTCAATAATACGCCCCGTACGAGCGATAATTTCTTGGATCGACTCCATTTCATCGGCAAAATTTGAGCGGCCGATATTAGTAATATTTCTGCGTAAAGAGGCAGCAACATCATCGGCAGTAATCGCTTCACCATTTTTCCACCATATTTTATCCAGCCGAAAAATATAACTGAGACCATCATCGGTCACAATCCAACGCGATGCTAATGCAGGCACAATATTGCCATTACGGGTGAACTTTACCAAACCTTGCGCAGTGGCATTACGCAATTCCGCAGATGATCTTGGCAAGGGTAATTTCTCAACATTAAAACCCTCTATATTTTGGCCGATAACATCAACATGTAATTTGTCATTATCAATGGTCTCTGCACATGCAGATAATAGCATAATTGTAACAAGGCCAAAAAAGGATAGAAAGGATTTCATTGTGCTTCTTCTATCAGAGTTATACTTGGATGGATATTGGATATATTATCACGCCATCCGCTAAGATGTGGTGATACTAAGGCGCGCGAGACATAATGATATAGCGGTACAATCGGCGCTTGTTCCATAAGATATTCTTCCGCTTTGCGCATCTTTTCTTGGCGCATTTTGGGGTCAGACTCCTTGGTAGCATCGCGCAACAATGCCTCATATCGTGGATCATCAAAACCCGAATAATTAGATGCACCAGCACCCTTGCTATGAACAGCAAGAAAATTCTCTGGTGCAGCAATATCAGCAATCCAACCCGAACGCGCCAGCGCAAAATCACTGCGGCGCAAACTCGCAAAATGCAAGCTTGCCTCACTATTGAGCAAAGCCGCCTCTACACCAATATCACGCCACATATTTGCCATAACAACCGACACGCGGCGATGTTCATTGCTGCTATTAAACCTTATGTCAAAGCGCAGAGGATTATCCTCATCATAACCCGCCTCATACAATAATTTGCGAGCTTTCTCTTGGCGTTTTTCTTTGCTCCATTTCGCCCAAGGTGGCTGATATTGCTTACCCCCTGCAAGAGCCTTGGGCAGTAATCCATAAGCTGGGTCATTACCTGATTTCATTAAGTCGTCAGCGATCCATTCTCGGTCTATCACCATATTGAGCGCATGACGCACACGCACATCATCAAAAGGAGCCTTGCGCGTATTAAACGCATAATAATAAGTGCCCAGATAGTCACCAATGTGCAAACTTTCTGGATCACTTATGCGCAAACTCTCTATGCGGTTTACAGGAACATCACTAGTCGTATCAGCCGCTCCCGATAAAAAGGTTCGCATCCCAGTGAGGCTATTGTTCATCGGCTTCCATATAATGGTTTTCACTTTCCCATGCTTACCATGCCAGTTCGTATTAACCTCTAACATCATCTGATTACCAAGCTGCCACTCACTAAGCCGATAAGGACCAGATGTCACCAATGGTCGCATGATGGTCCAATCATCATTAATTATATGCAGTGGGAGTGCCGCCATTGCAGGATGTGCAAGCAGCTCTAGTAACTGCGGGAAAGGTGATTTGAGTGTCACTATCACATGATCATCACCTTCATGCTCAATAGTCTCTATAATATCAAATAATGCAAGGTGCGGTGATGCTGTTTTAGGGTCTTGGAGCCTAGCAAAACCACGCGTAAAATGAGACGCTACAATCGGTACATTATCAGAAAATATCAACCCTTTCTGCAATTGAAAGCGCCATATTAACCCATCATCTGAAACATTCCATGTTTGCGCTAAACCCGCAATCGGTTTCCCATAAGCATCAAAACGCACCAAGCCTTCAAATTGATCCATCGCAACCCGCAATGACGAGAGATCTGAGACGCTCTGTGGATCGAGACCCGCAGCTTCGCTATCGGAGAGACGGATAATTTGCGTGCTATCAATAGACTGACGATTAATGGCCCCATCCGTTCCATCATTATTGGCGTCACAACCTGTTAAAAGTAAAAAGAAGAAAAAAAATAATCTCATATTGAGAGTGTAGTTTCCTCTTATCGACTTAGCAAATCATCATTGAGAATAAAAATCTTGAAAATATTCTCTATACTGTGGTGGAATATCAATGTCATATAGAGACCCATTGAAAGCCATGATAATCAGAACGCCAATCATTGCACCAATGACCATAGCCATAGGGGCTATTACCTTCGCTTTTTCTGGCCACCCAAAATGAATAGCAGCGGCTAAATGACTAAATAATGAAAAGACTGCCAAAAAGTAATAGGGCGTAAAAAAATAGGGTAATATTCCTATATTTAATGTTCCTGCTACCCAATAAAAATTGGTATCTAAACCAATATAATATCGGGTTATCAACGCAGCACTGCTATGCATCACAAGAAAATAACCTAGAAAGGCACCACTCAAAATTTGAACCCATCCCCAAAACCCTTTGTCTTTCTGTTTCCATCGCCGTTTAAGCAACATAAAGCCAATAATGACCTGAGCCACTAAGGATAATATCAATATCGGTTCAATGATTGCATTAAGATAAAAATACCTTGCCAATGATAATATTTTAATATGCAGATTAGTGCCTCCTAATGCGGTCAAATGGATGAGCAAATGTGTTATAATAAATATCAACAATAGCGATGCTAATATGCGATGGGCTTTGACAAGTGATATGGGCATAGTATGACCTTAATTGAATAGGATAAAAAATATTCGGATATTTTTTATCCGAATTAAAAGTGAAAGTCAAATTATGCAAATATCAAAAGGCGTCGAATGGGCATGCCATGCCGCAGCAATATTGATGTCATTGCCGAAAGACAGAGCATTACGAGCCGATTCATTGGCGCGTTATTATGATTTACCATCAGCTTATATGGCAAAACAATTACAGGCGTTGAGCAAAGCAGGAATCACACAATCAACGCGTGGAGCACGCGGTGGTTATCGCCTTGCCAAATCACCAGAAGATATAAACCTATGGGATATCACCACAGCTATAGAAGGTAATAAACCCGTCTTTCGTTGTACTGAGATTCGTCAAAATGGCCCATGCCGTTTTGACAAAAATAGCTGCAAAAAAGCCTGCCCCATTGCAAAGAGTTTCGCATTAGCGGAAAAAGCATTTCGAGACACATTAGCAAATATAAACTTAATCGATATTGCTATCATATTTGCACAAGATACACATGAAGAAGATATTTTAAAAGGCAGCGCATGGATTCAAAAAGAAGCCGTTCCGCTGTAATGACCCTATCCCAATGCTCATCTATCTTTGAATAGGGTTGCGATGATAACAAATAATATGGGAATAGCTTGCATGCTGGTGCGGACGGCCGGACTCGAACCGGCACACCCATATTGGATAGCAGATTTTAAGTCTGCTGCGTCTACCATTTCGCCACGTCCGCAAAACAGCATGCACAGAAGCGCAAACAGCATTGTGCGCTCTAGGTCAAGTCACAAGGTGAAAATTTTTTAATTTTTTTGAAAATAATGCCTGCAACAAATGAGAATAAACCCATATAGAAATAGCCCTATCATAGGATAGAGCTATATTCTGATGAACTATCGTAACGCATCGCCAATAGAAGCTGATAGCCTATGGTTTATTTGTTTAGGCGCAAACGCACTTCTTTGCCTGGTTTAAAATAAGGTGCGCGTTTAGCAGGAACATCAACCGATTCCCCCGTACGCGGGTTGCGGCCTTTGCGCGGCGCTCTCTCCCGAGTAGAAAATGCGCCAAAACCACGCAGTTCAACGCGGCCACCATCAGCCAAGCGTTCAATAATTTGGTTGAAGAAGATGTCGACAATTTTTTCGACTTCTTCCGCTTTCAACTCTGGATTTTCATTCTCTAACTTTTTTAAAAGTTCCGAACGTATCATAGCAATTACCTTAATATTATCTGTGTGTGAGGTAAGCGAGCAAATTACTCAAGACTACAAGACTCAATAGACTAAGCATATGCTATTATATAAAAAATGCAATTTAAATATAATTTAGGCACGTAAAATTACATTATACTGCATATTTTATACCAAATAAGCAAAATAAAACCCGCCATTCTCATGGCAGGTTTCATTGTTTTAGCTATGTAAGTCTCTCGACTTATTAGATTAATCATCTTTTCCTTTGAGAGCTTCACCTAGGATATCACCGAGGCTAGCACCAGAATCAGACGATCCATATTGTTCAACCGCTTGTTTCTCTTCAGCAAGCTGCAGAGCTTTGATAGAGAAGTTTGGTTTTTTCGAACGATCAAAACCAGCAACCATCGCATCAAACTTCTGCCCTACTTGGAAGCGATCAGGACGTTGTTCATCACGGTCGCGGCCAAGATCAGTACGTTTAATAAAGCCTGTTGCGCCATCATCACCTGCTTGCACTTCAAGACCGCCTTCGCGTACTTCAAGAACAGTAACAGTAACAGTCGCACCTTTCTTCAGGCCACTTGCAGAAGGAGCCGCCGCTGGTGCACCTTTTTCAAGTTGTTTAATGCCAAGCGAGATACGCTCTTTTTCGACATCAATATCAAGCACGATAGCTTTGACTTGTTCGCCTTTACGGTGCAAGTGAAGCGCATCTTCACCGCTGATACCCCACGCAATATCAGACATGTGAACCATGCCATCAACATCATCTTCAAGGCCAATGAACAATCCAAATTCGGTAGCGTTTTTAACTTCGCCTTCAACCGTCGCACCAACAGGGAATTTCTCTGCAAATGCTTCCCATGGGTTTGATTGCGCTTGTTTCAGACCCAATGAAATGCGACGTTTGTCGAGATCAACATCAAGAACCAACACATCCACTTCTTGGCTGGTCGATACAATCTTACCAGGGTGAACATTTTTCTTAGTCCAGCTCATTTCAGAAACGTGAACCAAACCTTCAATGCCAGGCTCTAGTTCAATGAAAGCACCATATTCGGTGATGTTGGTCACCGCACCAGATAGACGTGCGCCCACAGGATATTTGGCGACTGCATCTTCCCATGGATCACTTTCAAGCTGTTTCATACCAAGCGAAATGCGCTGTGTATCGCGGTTGATACGAACGATTTGTACCTTCACCGTATCACCAATGTTGATAATTTCAGATGGGTGCGTGATACGCTTATAGCTAATGTCGGTGACATGGAGCAAACCATCGATACCGCCAAGATCAACAAAGGCACCATAATCGGTGATGTTTTTAACAACACCTTCGATAATTTGGTCTTCAGCCAATGAATCGATAAGACCGCTGCGTTGTTCTGCACGAGTTTCTTCGAGGATAGCGCGGCGCGATACCACAATATTTCCGCGGCGACGGTCCATCTTCAAAATTTGGAACGGCTGGACAATATCCATCAAAGGACCAACGTCACGCACGGGGCGTACATCAACTTGGCTGCCAGGTAAGAAAGCCACAGCACCGCCAAGATCAACGGTAAAGCCGCCTTTTACGCGGCCAAAGATGGTTCCATCAACGCGGTTACCAGCTTCAAATTCACCTTCCAGCGTATCCCAAGCGGCCTCGCGGCGTGCACGATCGCGTGATAACATGGCCTCGCCATTTACATTTTCAACGCGGTCGACATAAACTTCTACTTCATCACCAACATTAAGATCAGCTTTCTGACCCGGTGATGCAAATTCACGCAGAGGCACACGGCCTTCTGCTTTTAGACCAACGTCAATAACGGCATGGTCGTTTTCAATAAGAGTGATGGTGCCTTTTACAACGCGGCCTTCGAAGCCTGCATCTGCACCGCCGAGCGATTCGTCTAATAATGCTGAAAAATCGTCACGGGTTGGGTTTGGCGATGTTGCCATAGATATAATTCCTTCACACTCGCTTCTTGGTCGGTTGGTTTTTACGGTCATAATCAATAAAGCCTTGGCAGCCTCATGCACACCAAAACATTCTCCAAGCCTTTGATAATACAGATTATCGGCAAAAATTTTGCATCAAAAAAGCATAAGACCGACCCAGCGAATAAGGGCCTTAACCGCGCTTTCTATCTGCTTGAAATGGACCAGAAATATTATATCTGGTTTTGCAGTCTATCCTGTATCAGAGCAATTGCTTGTTGAACGGCGTCGCCTATAGCGAGATTTGTTGTATCTAGCAAGTGTGCATCTTGCGCGGGCTTTAACGGCGATGCACTACGTCCGCTATCACGTTCATCACGCGCTTTGATATCATCGAGCATTTGTTGCTCAGACACATTACGGCCACGTGCAACCATTTCTTTATGACGGCGCATAGCGCGAACCTCTGGTGACGCCGTAACGAACAGCTTTACATCCGCATCGGGTGCAATCACTGTGCCAATATCACGCCCATCAAGCACCGCGCCGCCATCTTGATATGCGAAATTCTGCTGCCGCTCAAATAGAGCTTTACGCACAGCAGCATGCACCGAGATACGGCTTGCAAGCGAACCAATATCCTCATCGCGGAGTCTGTCATCATCCAGCAGCACATCATCAAATCCGCAAGCCGCAAGCGCATCATCCTCATTATCGGCATCACCGCCCTTATCAAGCAATGTCTTACCCACAGCACGATAGAGCAAACCCGTATCAAGTAGCGGCAAACCAAAATGCGCCGCCACTTTCTTGGCTATCGTGCCTTTGCCCGATGCCGTTGGCCCATCAATCGCTATAATCATAATGTTTCAATATCCGCAGTTTTTCTGCGCGCCACAAGAGCTTTAGCAATACCAAAGACCGCAATAGTCATCCAAATGATTTCTAACACCATCGATGGCAGGTTAAAATTCACCGTGAGCGAGACCATCAACAAGATCGCGCCAATAAGATTAATGACATTAAACAATAGCAAATTCATTTCTTTGGTCAGATTGCTATAAGCATAGGCCGCAACAATGCAAAACATACCAACAAAGCCGATTATATCAGCCGTAAAAGAGGATATATAATTGCTCATACTATCTTTCTAAATCTGCTAATATCAATTTGAAATTATGGACTAACCTTTGTTCATATACACCCAATCCATTTTTATCATCTAATATCTCTATTTTGCTAGCATAGTCCATATATAAATAGGCAATTTGCTTATATCGATTAGGCGCACGGTGCACTGGCGCTAGGTTCGCTGCATATTCAAGCATATCAAGAGCCTGAATGTAGGTCCCAATTATTCGATAATTTTCTTTTTCACTTAGAGTTTTTAAAGCATGGAACTTTGCCTTTGCTATGTAAAGGGCGACAAGATCGTCATTGGTTTTAAAACCTCTTCTAATACCATCTTTATAAGTTAAAGGATCGGATAAGTCTCCTCCACTATTTCGAAACCAGTGCGTCAACGCAACGGCGTAATGAAATGCGCTACCATCAAATCTTTTGGATTGTTTAGGGTCATAGCTTAGGAAATTTTCATGCGCCTTGTTGCGCCAATAATTGAGGGATTCAATAAAGATATCCTCGTCATCCTCTTGCTCAATTTCTATTAATAATTCTTTATTATGTTTAGGAATTCCTTCATCATAATCATGCCAATTCTGGCTCACAAAATCACCAGCCTGTTCATAAGCCTTCAATTTCTCTGGAGATATACTATCGACCTTAAAAATATCCTCTTCCCAAACCAGTTGTCCAAAACCCAAACGCATATTGTAGATGCGGTAAAGCATATCTTGCACAGTCAGATAATCACGATATTCAGGAATAAAATGCCGTTTAATGACGGATTTCATGGTTTCCATTTCTTCAACTTTAGTGTGAAAAAATCGATGATGATATAATGCTGGCCGTAGCAAAATTTCAGCACGCTCTAAAAATACAGTGTCTCCATAAAATTCAGCGGCTTCAAGATAAAAGCCTGCAAGCCAATGCGAACTACTCTGTTTAATGATCTCTTGGAATACCGTAATTTGCTTATCCAAATTTCGCTGCGTCTTTTTCTTAACCTTACCATATTTTTGTTTATCAAATTGCGCTTCATTCCACGCTGATAGAACAGCATCCCATCGCACTTGGTAAATTATACCCCTATCCTGAGAGAGATTATCTGGCACAAAGGATTTATCTTCAAAATATTGCAAGACCGCTGCTGTACTGGTACGTGAACCATACGCAAAATGCCAATCAAGCAGGCCTCTAGTTATTAATTGGATGCGTTCACAGCCATCGCTTTCAAATCGCGATCTATAACTTTGCGGAATGGGATTTTTTTCAATATTATTTGTTTCCGTTTCATCCCCTGACCAGCGAGTTGCAACTGTAGTACAAATTATATAATCATCTTGAGCATGTGCATTAAGGGTAGAAAAAACCATCAAAAATACACATGATAAATATGATGTATAACGCATTGCTTATTCCTTAGATTGCAGCTCTTTTAGCATATCTTCAAAGCTCGGGAAACTGGTACGCACTGGGGTCATATCATCGATATGAACACCGCCATCGGTCACTTGACCAGTGATAGCAAAGCTCATCGCAATACGGTGATCGAGCGCGGTTTTAATGGTGGTATTGCTACCTCTTAACATAGCACCACCGCTACCCATAATTATCAAACCATCGGGCGTTTCTTCTAATGCAACGCCTAGTGATTTCAGCCCCTCGGCCATAAGCGCTAATCTATCGCTCTCTTTCACGCGCAGTTCATCTAGGCCGCTGGTGCGCGTTACACCATGTGCCATTGCAGCGGCGACAAAGAATATCGGAAATTCATCTATCATGCTGGGGACCACATCGGCAGGAACAGTGATAGCTTTCAATTTACTATGACGCACATGGATATCAGCTACATCCTCGCCGCCGACTGTTCGCTCGTTCAGTAATTCTAAATCACCACCCATTTTCTTGAGTATGGCGAATATACCCGTGCGCGTTGAGTTCATGCCGACATTTTCTACCACGACATCGCTGCCTTCGGTAATCAGCGCTGCTACCACTGGAAAAGCAGCCGATGAAGGATCGCCTGGAACAGTGATATTTTGTGGTTGTAATTCTGCTTCACCGCGTAATTTTATCACCCTTGCGCCATCCTCGCGGATCGTAATACGCACATCAGCACCAAAACCTATGAGCATCCTCTCGCTATGATCGCGCGTTAGGGTTGGTTCGATGACGGTGGTAACGCCTGCACTATTTAATCCTGCGAGAAGCACTGCACTTTTTACCTGCGCCGAGGCCACAGGTAATTCATATGTGATCGCCAATGCAGGTACCACACCGCGCACCATCGCCGGCAATGTCCCGTCTGGGCTAGTGGTAAAGCTTGCTCCGCACATAGATAGTGGGTCCGTCACCCTAGCCATTGGCCGCGAAGAGAGCGATGCATCGCCTGTAAAGGTCACCATTATATCATGACTAGCAACGAGTCCCATCAAAAGGCGTGTTGATGTGCCGCTATTGCCCAGATCAAGCGCCGCCTTTGGCTGCATCAATCCGCCCACACCAACACCTGTAACGCTCCACACTGCATCGTCATCGCGCACAATATCAGCTCCCATAGAGCGCATTGCCGCTGCGGTGGCCAGAACATCCTCCCCCTCAAGTAAACCCTCAATGCTACTGGTGCCGATAGCGAGCGAGGCAAATATGATCGCACGGTGTGAAATAGATTTATCACCAGGCACACGGATTTTGCCGCTTAACGGGCCAACAGGCTTAAAGAATGATGCTTGTGTCATGCGCTTGCTTTGCTGTTTCTTGGGTCTTAAGTCAATCATGATAGATAATTAATTCGTATCAAATGATGATAAAAATAATCAAAATCAAAGACAGTTTTTGACAGATGCGTTTTGCTGCGGTAATGGCGGCGCAACTATAGCGAATCTATATATCGCACACATAATTTTTGGAAAGGTTGGCCACACATGGTGAAGGCTGAATGGGGAACAAAACGGACATGTCCAAAATGCGGCAACCGTTTCTATGATTTGGGTAATGACAGCCCTGTAGAATGCATCACGCCAGATTGCGGTGAGAGCTGGGAACCCGAACCCGTATTAAAATCAAAACAACCGCTGCCTTATGAAGAAAATAAGAAAGAAGGCGATGCCGATCTTGCGGGTGATGATGATTTGGACATTGATGTTGATGCGGTTGACGCCAATGACTCTCCCGATAATGATGTTGATCTTGGTGGTGATGAAGAAATTGTTGTTACCAAAACAACCGACAATGATGAGAAAGAAGAAACCTAAGACGGTTTACCAGACCGTTTTATAATCGTGAAAGCGATTGCAGTGCGCAAAACCCATGCGCACCATATGGGGCCTTAGCTCAGCTGGTAGAGCGCTTCGCTGGCAGCGAAGAGGTCAGGGGTTCGACTCCCCTAGGCTCCACCATTCTGCTTTTGAGGTTTGAAAAGTCATCTAAAGCCTTGAAAGGTATAGATATTTTAGGCGTTCGATACCCTGTTTTACGGCTATAGGCCAAATTGTCCAAAAAGGTCAGTTTTAGCACTGTCCGCTTCTCTTGAAATGTGCCCTTAGCCCATATCTTATGCGGGTTTGCAAGAAATGTCATAGCGCGTTCGAACATCTCCTCGAAGGGGGTCTGTGATTCACCGTTAGAATCACATTTTTCAGCTAGTTTTAACTTTTTCGACTCTAGCTTTTTCAAATGATCTTCATAAGTCCCGACAAGCCTATCACTATCTGTGTTCATAATTCGATCCAAAAGCTTCTGTATTTGCTTTTCAAGCTTAATAAGCTCCTGCTTTATTGACTGCACCATAGTAATGCCTTGCCTGCCCTGATAGTCCCAGAGGTCTCTGAACATTTTAGAAGCAATGCTGAATAATTGTGTTGTCGGTTCTAATGAAGCAAGAATGGCTTCAAACTCTTGTTCCATCACATCACGGCGGATGGACTTACCCTTGCTCTCACAATGATTATATCTGCACAGATAATATGGGTGGAGTTTCCCAGTTGAACTTTTCGACCAGCAAGCCGTTAAAGGCCGATCACAATCACCGCAGACTACAAAACCGCGTAAAGGGAAATCCTCCTTTACATCGGGGCGTGTTTTGACCAATGGCTTGCCAACAAGCCGCTCTTGTATCTTGAGATATGTCTCATAAGAGATAAGCCCTTCATGCTTACCCTTACGCATGGATATATCCCATTCTTGATTCTCAATAAAACCAGCATACATCGGGCACTTCAATATATCCGTCACACGTTGATAACGAACATCCCCATAGCTATCCCTTGGAAAATGTGGATAGCCCTCTAAGAAACGTTTTACATCCGCTTGGGTTTGCAATCGTCCCGATGCATAACCTTCCAATGCTTCTTTAACCATGGTTGCTACTGGCTCGCTAGGAGTAATAAGTTTGCCATATTCAGCTGTCTTTTGATAGACATAGCCAACAGGCGCACGAAACACCCAAAAGCCTTGTTCTAATCTGGCTTTCATCTTTTGAACGGTTTGGCGTCTATTCTGCAATCGCTCCAATTGACCTTGTGCTGCAAAGACGGTTTCAACAAATTCACCCTCTGGCGTATCTTCAAAGCGAAAGTTTAGACATTCTGGTAGCGCATTATATTGCGCCAAGGTCTTCTTAAGTTTGAAGTGAAAAATGGTATCACGAGCAAAGCGCTTCAAATCATCAAATATAACAACCATATTCTCATCAGGATGCTGCGATAAGAAATTTAAAAGCTTTACCATGCCGGGACGCTTCATAAAGTCACCGCCGCCCGACACATCATCAGGAAACACTTCTAAGACTTCATAGCCTTTACCTTGCGCATATTGGCGACAACGATGCTCTTGTGAATCTAAACCACTACCATCAATAGTCTGGCGTTTTGATGATACGCGGCAATAAATGAGCGCATATTGAACCTTATTCATGGTCATACTCCTTATGAGCGGTTTTATTATCCGAATCTATCAAATGAAGATTATCTTCATTACATTTTTGAAACTCTTGAACCAATCTATCCACAGCTTCCATGCCATAACCCATCATGACGAAAGACTTCATGATATTAAAGAGTGTTTCCAATAGCTCTAATTTCTGTTCTTCAGATAAATCATCTTCATCATCCAGCATATCCATATAGTCAGAAGCGCATGGCTGCGCTCCATTCTTGGCCGCTTTATTAAATTCATTACCATCCATTTGCATGCTCCTTTCAATCTGCAAAGGCAGATATATATGAGGCATGGTTACCAAAGATATGTTTGAAAATGGAGGTTATGGATAGGAAACATATGTGCCCTATCTATGCATTAGCAATCTATGCAATGCGCATTTCTGAAATGCTCTAATAATGTTAGTTTGTTTGAGATGGTCTGAGAATATCAATTATAAAATAATCAGGTCCAATCTGCCCCCACTGATCACTTGTGTAATCTATGTTACTTAACCGCTATGCCTCACACGAGCGCCAAATGATCACAAATCATGTATAACTTCATTACATCATCTCAAAGTTAAGACTTTCTTAATTTTACTGTGAAACAAATATTTGGGCATATAGTTCTTCTATAGTTTCCACCTCTACATCCGACAGTGCTTCAAACTCTTTCGACCGTGCGCGCTCTGATAATTTCCCTTTACCCTGTTCCAAAAACTTAAATAGCAGATTGAGTATACGATCTGGCATATCAACTATATTCTGAACCGCAGTATCAAAGCGGTCATAATTTTCTAGAAATTGAGCCTCTTTCGGTAAATCAATCTCGATAGTTTGCGCCACGCATTCATACAAAAATTCAGCATGAGGTGTTGCATCAAAATAGCGATATAAATCTATAGTTTCATTTAGCACTTCGACATTATTCTGTTCAGTGGCTTTCCATTTTATAAATGGCAGAGCCTTAGCCGAGTGGCTTTCCAACACCTTTCTATATGCACCAATTTGATCTAAAATCGCTGCGGAAACTGGAAATGTAATGCCCGGTGGATTAAACCCTCGCTGTGCTAAGACATGGTGTATAAGGTAACGGTGCAAGCGTCCATTACCATCTTCAAAAGGATGCACATAGACAAAACCAAAAGCTAGCATCGCAGCGGCGATGACTGCATCCAATCCGCTTGAATGCGTGTTGGCGAAATCAATGATTGCCCCCATTAATGGTTCAATATCCTCATGTCTGGAACTGATATGATCAGGTATCGGTGCGCCGCTATGACGGTCATGCTCACCAACAAAACCGCCTTCAAGTCTATAGCCAAGCTTTACAAAACGTTCATCGCGCATGACAATCTTTTGCAATCTATGAAATTCATCATTGCTAAGCGGCTGCTTACCAGCCTCACCAATTGCTTTCCCCCATTGTTGAATACGATTTTGTGGGGGGCGCTCGCCCTCGATTACATAGCTGGATTTAGAGTCTTTCAAAAGAAGAAAGGCCGCTGTGCGCGCAAGCACATCTTTGGGTATCTCTGCGATACTCGCTTGCGCTTTGGCCGCAAGGTCTTGCTCTAAAAACTTTTCTAATTTCTCGCTGCGAAAAGCCATGGGACAAAAATTAGATGTGCCAGGAAGATTATTCAACACACGGTAGCGAGAGAGCCTCTCGCCTTTAATGGCGAACTGAAGCTTTGTATCTACAACGGGTACATAATTACTAACAGGCGGTTCTGGTAGATCAATTATGTCACCAGTCAGCCATTCATACAGAAACCAGATACGTCTGGCATAAGTCCCTGTTGGTGTAGTTTCAACAATGTCTTTAACGGCTTCAGGGCCAACCGCTTCAAATATTTTCTTAAGTATATATAGATCAAGCCCTTCATATTTGAGAGCAAATACAAGATGCCCCTCAAAGCTTGCTTCTGGTGTATAGCGCACACCCATGATCCGCCATGTATCTTGGTCAATGGTTTTGTGATGTTGAGCCGTGGCAAACATTTTGTGCGGTAAGGCAATGTCTAGAGCAAGCGCATCAATAAGAGCAGCATAGCCTGCCAAGCGGGCCTGTTCGGGAAGTATATTTTCTCGAAAAACTGTTTTATCTTGTGAAAACTCGATTTTTATATCCTTTAGCCAGAATTATCATTTTTAATATAGTTCGTAATTTTTATTGTGTAAAACTCATGAAAAACCAATTTAGCACGTGAATTATCATTTTTAAATGTATTTTTTATGAATTATGTTTTTTGTTATGATTGTCTAAGGATAGAAATCAAAACCTTTAAATCCTATTTTTTGGCCAAACTCATATTTATTATTCTAATATTCGATTGGATTACTGCTTTCTCGGCGGAAGAACCTGCTGAATGAAACTGGGCTATGAGGTTAACTTTTAGAGCTAATAATTCTTGTTTTGATAATTTGGCTAGCGCGGCCATGTTAAATTGATGTTTCATGTCATTCTCCCTTGTAGGAAGCCCTCACCATTGCGGCCTTCGATAGGGATGAGAGACAGGCAAGATTAGCCCTGACATCATTCGCAGAATCGGAACAAAGAGGTGAAGCCTTTAGGCTTGATGTTTTAAGGGATGATATTGACTAGAACCGACCTTCGATAAGGCGCACATGCGCAGGCTTCCAAGAGGCAGATATGACTACGAACGGCAAAAGGTTGTATTACCTATGACTTGATGTGATAAAGCTTGATTGTATCGATTATTTAACTTAGAGGTTTACTCTATGCTGACGATATAGTCTTGTGGTAGAATAGGCATTACTATGAAAGAAAAAGATGCCCCCCTTCCAACTAGAGATTACGTAAAACAGCAATATAATCAGATACGGCCTTTGATGAAGGTTATAGGCTTTTTTAATAAAGATATTGCCAAGAAAACGAAAGATTTAGAAGGCCAGTTCGAAAAAATTGAGCAAATGGAAAAAGACCGCTTAGAGTTTGTAGAGCGATTTTCTCCAATGGGCTGGACATTATATGATAACATATCAGTTGATATTGTTAGTGAAGTGGTTTCTGAATCAAATGACGAAGAAGCAGAGAAAATCCTGGCTACCTATCATACCGATCTTGATCATCTAGAACGATTGGGTTATCGATTTAATATCAGTCGTTATGAGGCTTGGAGGGAGCTTTATGAAAGGGCTATAGAGCGTGCCAACCATAAAGACTTTCTTTCCGCAGTCCCGCTTATTCTCATTATCATCGATGGCATCTGCACAACAAAAACTGGGAAGCACCCATTTTCTGGGGGCGCAGATGCTCCTGTTTTTGACAGCGAAGTATCAAGACCAGGCGGCATATCTGACGGGCTTGCAATTCTAGGTTCTACTCGGCGCAAACTTGATACAACTGAAATATCCAGTCCATATCGTCACGGTATAATCCATGGCCTCAATCCGTCTTTCGGTAATTTACTAGTTATGGCGAAAGCATTTAATCTTCTTCAGGCAAGTATAGACTATTTTGATCGCCGTGATGACGAGGAAGAAAGACTGGAAAAGGCAGCATCCGAGCAGCGCGAACCACCTTGGTCAGAGGTTGCTGATACATTAATGAAGAATCAGGAGGCGCGACAAAGAATTGATGAGTGGCAACGCCGACCTGAAATATCCAATAGCGTGATAGCATCTTCCGATGACAACAGCGGGTTGGTTGCCGAGTCGCCTGAGGCAACTGCAGCACAGTATCTCTCTAGCCTTGAGGCCAAAAACTTTGGATCAATAGCTAAGCTCACCATTGATTTTCCTCTTCGTTCGATCAAATATCGTGCAGGTAAACATCGCGAAGAACTGGGCGAATTAGAAGTTACTGGATGGGAAATTACAGGCATCAGAGATGAAGCTCCAGCAATAAGCGTTGTTACTATCTATTTAAGAGGAGTATATGATGAGAGTGAGTGGTCGGGTGAACAAACCATGCGTCTAATATACGGAGACTCAGAATATAAGAGTTTGGTGCGTACCGATTCGAACGGAAGTTGGGCAGTTATGCCAAATTTTATAAATGAATTATGGGCTACAATGATAAGATCAACCAAGGATAATATTGGTTGAGAAAATCTCACATACAAATGATAAATATAACAATTCTTAAATTTATTGAAACCATACTCAAAAATCAAATAATCAAAAAAGAATACAAATTGACCAAATGAACTCTACGCTAGTTGACTTAGGTTGAATTATAAAAATACTTTGAGAATATCGGCATCTACACGGGCTTTCGTGAACCGAACCTGTCTGATGGTCAGTTTCGGCCATGCGGCTTTGATCCCTGATGCAAGATTTAAGACTTAGGGCTTTGCCCTCAGCGCACTTCGATAAAAATAGACGCTCTCCCGTGGCTCGGTTTCACCTGCGCCCGCACCGCCCGAGACGCGATTTTTACACTGCCGTTTGCACACCCATTCTCGCCGAAGGGCAGAGTTTCATGAGCAGAGCAAAAGCTCTCGTTTGAAACTCAAACCCAATGGAGGAAGAAATGACAGATAATGAAATCAGAATATATGTGGCGTGCTTAGCAGCCTATAATAATGGTATTTTGCATGGGGCGTGGATCGATGCGAACCAAGATGCTTATGCAATCTATGATGAGGTAAAAGATATGCTCAATGCTTCGCCCATATCAGGCGCAGAGGAATGGGCTATCCATGACTATGAAGGCTTTGAAGGTTATTCCATATCTGAATATGAGGGTTTTGGTGAAGTTTACAAGATAGCGGCTTTCATTGCCGAACATGGCGCATTGGGCGGGGAGCTATTATCTTATTATAGTAATGTTGAAGATGCCCAAAAAGCGATAGAAGATCATTATGCAGGGACATATGAAAGCCTATCTGATTTTGCCCGTGAGATGACCGAGCAAAGCGGGGCATCGATACCTGACAATTTGGCCTATTATATTGATTATGAAGCCATGGCGCGTGACATGGCAATCAGCGATGCCATGACCATAGAGACAGGCCATGAGCAAGTGCATGTGTTTTGGGCGCATTGATATGAGCAGCGCATCACAAAACTATCACCTCATATGGCAAGATATAGAGATAGAAGTAACCTATAAGCCGTTAGAGTTTGATATGATCGCTTGGCTAGAGATTAAATCTGTCGTGCCAAAGGCTGCGCCATTGCCAATAACGGAAACAGGTTATTTATCCCATTATCATCAGCCTGGCCATATAGAGGCGCAAGGTGGTGATGTGATAGCATTTGTGACTGCATGGTTAGATAAGGAAGCCAGCACACCGCAGTGGCAAAAATATAGTGAGGCAATCAGACAATATGATCTGTTCTAAAGCATCGCATTATGACTTGCTTATCGCTCGGTATAATGTGCGTGTGCTTAACCTACATCTATCGGCAATCATAGCTAAAGCTACAATGGCGTGCACGTCAATATCAGCCTTAAACATAATCATATGTATAATGATCTAGCACATCTCTATGTGATTGATTGCCTGTTAAACCAGCAAAGGGAGTTGTTTGACCTTTAGAAACGCATTTTGTACAAATAGTAGAATGGCAAGGATATATATTCAACTTAAGCTAAAGTCTAAAACGGCATAGCTTCTTAACACTCCACAGAGCTTTATTGAGAGTCTTGAAAGCCGTGTAATGCGAAAGGATTGAGAAATTGGCGGCCCCATAAGAAAGCACGGTCGACTTCGGTCATATTTGCTTCGTCGCAGACGGCAGACCATTGCATCTTAATCACATTAATTTGTGCTTCAATAATTTTTCGCGCTCGATTCTCACTCAGCAAGAAATTGGGTGCGGCTTCAAGGCAAATTGTCAATTGGCTTAGTCGCTTATTACCCGTGAGAAGCATAGCTTGCGATGCTTCGCCGCCCGTGCGTCCTTGCGGGCAGATATCATAGGCAGGGCTCAGGGTAAGACTGCGACCATCCCAGAACGCAGCATGATTACGTGCATGATCATCCGTATTGCCAGATAGGATATTAAAAACAATTCGGCCAAACAACTCTTCAAGGGTTTTCTTCGGATCAGTGAAGCGGTGGCGGACTAATGTCGCAAACTCTTCATAACTCGCATAACGCGCTTCAGTTTCATCAAGTGCAAGCATTGTCAGCGCCGAGACAAGGCCACGCCTCATCCAACCGCTTGGTGATTTTTTGCGGTCGAAGCGCTCAATCAACAGTACATCTTTACCAAGCCCGCGCGTTAGTCTGACAGGTGCAACGTCGAGTCCTGCGTGATGCCCAAGCCGCATCGTAATAAATTCGCTTTTCACAACATTATAGAGATCGTTGCTCGCCGAGAATTTGGCGATGTATTTCTTATTATTATCATCGATCAACGCTTTGGGCCTTGCGCCCCCTAGTGCCGTGCCGTGCTGTAGCGCGAGATCAAGTTCAAGCGAGAGAGGCACACCTTCTTCGACGCGTTGCGCGGATTGCATAAGTTCTTCAAGTGATGCGTTTTGGCGTTGGCGCGGCACATAATCCGTAGCTGATGTTTGAAAATCTAGCGCTCCAATCCGATCAGAGCCAGATTCTAGCAGATAGGTGAGTTCGTCTAGCTCGGCGCTATCGGCATCTTTACCTTTTAGGCCCAACATTCGGTTGATGATAACCCGTCGACCCCATGCATCAGGAGACCCGTCACGAATGGAGCTTGGAAGCTGCATCTTATCGTGAGTATCTATTGCGCCCACCTTCAAAGGAAGCTCAGGCTCATAGATCGCTATGGCATTGTCTCGCGCCAGATAGCTCTGACCATAGTTGAATGTTAAGCGACCATCCGCTTGACGCCCTAACCGCCCCGCGACCACAGGATCGGTAGCGTCTGGTAGCCATATCCAAACATAGGCTTCATCATGGCGGCGATTAGAAGTCATCTTTCACCACCGTTTGGCTCTTGCGTATAGTTTTGGGCATGAGAGCAAGCTTCTCGCTCTGCTCGCTCAAACGCATGGATAACCTGCTGATATCTTCTTCAAATAATGGCACACCAACGACAGCCGCCGCTTCAAACACTGCACCAATACCACACCGCGGATCACCGCGCTCAATGCGCTGTATCATTGCGCGCGAAACGCCAACGCGCTCCGCCAACTCTTCAACGCCCAATTTTTGTTGTATGCGATTAGCTCGAATAAGTTGCCCAAGCAGGTTCAGTGCCTCTTTCCCATAACGGGAAAGGGTTCGATTTATCGTTGATCCTTTTGTACGTGCCATAATAATTATCCTTATAATTTATAATATCGTATCTTGACGGAAATTGCAATAAATAGGTTATATATAACTCATATAGGCTCTCATGGTGCATATATAAACCAAATAGTAATTAAATGATAGAGCCCAACTCAAACCAAGAATGTGTCTTAGTATCACTGTTTTTCTTAATAATAGGCAATATGATTTGTTCTAAAGCATCACATTATGACTTGCTTATCGCACGGTATAATGTGCGTGTACTTAACCTACATCTATCGGCAATCATGGCCATGCTTTCACCTGCTAAGCACCGCGCCTTTATCTCCACTATCTGCTGCGCAGAGAGGCTAGGAGGGCGTCCAAGGCGTTTGCCGCGCAAACGTGCAGCCGCTAATCCTGCCTTGGTACGTTCAGACATAAGATTACGCTCTAATTCCGCAAAAGAATTGCGGATTTGAAAGAAGCATTTGCCCATCGGAGTTGTCGTATCAATGCCCTCGGTCAAGACATGAAACTCGATTTCCTGTTTCTCAAAATAATCAAATATATCTAAAGCATGACGGAGAGAGCGAAACGCTCTATCCATCTTCCAGATGGTGAATATATCACCCGATTTAAGCGATCCGATGGCTGCATCAAAGCCATCACGCTTTTTTGCAATGGCTGATAGGCCATCAATAATGTTGTGAGTTCGACCTTGTCTTGTCCGCTAAGATTATGACGGTCCGCAATGCTATCAATATTTTTAAGCGTTTCATCAACTTGTGCGTCCATATCTTCTTCATCAATAGACTTACCAAACATATGAAACTGGCCGTTAGAATAGGTTACATTTGCAATATGTGCCTCACGCATGGAGAAACCAAGCTCCATCAATTCATTAGTTTTATCGCGCTTCTCACGCTTTTCGCGCATGAGTTCTTTTTCTTCTAGCTTATTGCCATCAACTTCTTGCGTTCCCGTACGGCCATTTGCTGCGCCCTCGCTATCGGCAAAGCCCATTGTATCAAACGCTCTTGCACCATCAAATTGTGTATAATCAACATAGTCTTGCCCAGTCTCAACTCTGGCAAAAGGGTCACTCATATTTTGTAGAAATAATCCGACCATGTGCCGAACCTCAATATCATCTATAATTTGCTTTCAGAGGAGTAGGTAAATTCTCTATTTCCCCCCACATGCTTAAATTATAAAAGAAATATCTTAACAAAGATTATGGAAATGCTCGCATTTAGTTCAAATATATCTAAAATTTGATCTAACTCATTTATGAGATAAAGCATAAACATTACCCGTCTATAGCCTAGATAGTTCACGGCTTAAGCCTGCATAGCCTCCTTCAAATATTGAAGGAGATATCAGAATGCAGTCAAGTAAGAGCAAACAGCATCAATTCCAATTACCGCGTGGCGCAGCTTCTCAATAAGGGTGATCCTGAATTTGCACATATCTTGGAAGTAGCACAAATCAATGAGCATGAAGGCGAAGAGGATTTTAAACCCCAACCCATTAGCAGCTTTGATGCTCTATGGTCGCATATGGCGCTATCCGATGCGATCAATGAGAATGTCAGAGACACTATCGAAGGCGCGGCCCAATGTATAAGAGAAATGGGCGATAATGAACGCGGTAGTGTATTAAGCACCGCAAGACGTAATTTGCGCTTTTTAGCAACGCCCAAAATCAAACAAGCCTTAAGCCGCAGTAATTTTGATATTGATGCGCTCAGGGTCAGGACCTACTAACATCCAAAGGCGGCATGTCGATCTATCTATGCTTGCCAGCGCGTATGTTCCCAACCCATGCACGTTTTTTGCGCCTTATCATCTCTATGCTGCTTTTTCGTATGGAGGAGAGTGGATTGGATAAAGCGGCTTGTGGCCATGCGACCTTGTTTATCTTGGATGAGTTTGCAGTATTGGGCCATATGGAGATGCTAGAGAAGGCCGCAGGCCTTATGGCGGGTTATGGCGTGAAGCTATGGCCTATTGTCCAAGATCTATCGCAGATGCAGAAACATTATAAGGAAAGCTGGCAGACCTTTCTTGCCAATGCGGGGACAATGACCTTCTTTGCCAATAATGATCTGGTAACATTGGAATGGCTATCCAAACGTATGGGGCAAAGTGAGATTATCCGCGAGAATATGGGACGTTCAGTCTCAGACACGCAAGGCAGCAGCAAAAGCGATAGTGAGAATAGAAATACAGGCACCAACTATTCTAGCGGCCAGTCACAATCCACCTCTGAGATGGCGGCCTTAAGCGAACTTGCCACCATACAAGGTGGACAATCGCTCTTTGATATATTCACAAGGCGTTTCAAACCATCAACCGCAAGCAGCCAATCGAATAGCACCAATGAAGGCGGGTCACATCAAGAAGGCTGTTCAAATACGCAATCGGAAAATACATCTAAAACCAAAGCCCGCTCCAAGAATGAACAAATATATAAAACAGCACTCATGACCCCCGATGAGATTGCATCACATTTCAACCGTGAAAGCAGCATGTCGATAGTCTTTGTCTCTGGCATAGGCCCATATGCGATACGCCGCACGCCTTATTATCAGGATGAAGCCTTCAAAGCTCTGTGGTAGGATGGTGCATGATACAAACAATTATACACCATAAATACTGTTATGTGTTGCGCAACGCACATCAATATGATATTCTTTAATAATGGAGATACGCAATATCCGCCATAAGGGACTAAAAGCATTGGTAGAGAAAGGCTCTGCCAAAGGATTGCCAGCGACTTATGTTTCCAAGATTACGGATATTCTCGAATATCTTATTGCAATAGAGGCAATAGATGAGATTTATGCGCTTCCTAAATATAAACCGCATCTCCTTACTGGCGATCGGGTTGGAACATATAGTCTCTCGGTGACGCCCAATTGGCGTATCACCTTCAAACATGAAGATGGAGAGTTATATGATATGGATTATGAAGATTATCATTAAGCATAAAGGAGGTGCATGACATGGCTGTGAGAATAGGATTAAAACCAAAACATGTTGGTGGGTTCATCAAACGCTCTATATTGCCCGATGATATGAGCATCACAAAAGCGGCTGATATATTATCCGTAGGCCGTCCTGCGCTCTCATCATTGCTCAACGAGAAAGCAGCCTTATCACCCGAGATGGCACTGCGTATTGAAAAGGCCTTTGGCGTTAAGATGGAGACGCTGCTTAAGATGCAAGCACGCTATGACGCCGATCAAATGCGCGAGCGCGAGCATGACATCAAAGTTAAGCCGTTTGATTATGGTTGCAGCGCAGCGCCTGTTTGAGATTTTATATTGACAGTTTAATAAATAATAGGGATGTATACATAATATCTAATAAAAGATGGGGGAGTATATTATGCGGTTTAATTATTTGCTTGCGTTGGCAGCGTTAACCATTCCTCTTATAGGTACAGAAACCGCGCAAGCTCGTTATCTTCAAACCGACCCTATTGGCTATGAAGATGACATAAACCTATATGCTTATGTTGGAAATGACCCTGTAAACAAAATTGATCCTACAGGTCTAAGGTGTGCTGATGCTGAAGGGCAAGGGCTAGGAGGTGATTGCCTAGAATCTACCAACTTTAGTGAAGAAAGAGACTCTGAAAATCAAGACTTTTTCAGCACTCCTACAACTGATACAACTATAATTAATCAAGCTGGTGCATTTGAAGCAACAGGTGATTCTGAGACCGGGTTTCGTATTGATGTATCAGAAAATGAAGCTGGCCTAGTTTCCTCAGCAGGGACGCCACGAGACAATGGAGCGTTTGAAGAAGTTGAGTTTAAGAGATCAGAATTACAAGGCGCAGCAGCTTTCGGACATGGACATCGCAATAATATTGAAGCAACCAGTACGAGAGGTGGTGCAGATGGTGCTAATCCTGGTCCAGGAGATGGACTTGCAGCTGCTAATGCTGGAATACCCAATGTTGTCATACACAATGATACCAAGATAATTATTGAGGTTTCTAGTGGGCAAGCCAGAGTGCGTATTCTTGGTGGGTCGTTAACACGCATAGAACGAAGAAAGACACAGAGGTTTTTGAATACATTCCAGAGGCAACTGCGACGTCGTTAAAATGCGTTACCTATTTGTCTTAATTTCTTCCATTTCAATCCTAGGCGCTTGTGCTACATACGGTTCACTGGATAGTATATTCCCTAGATACCAAACGATGAACTTTTTAAAGGATGATGGAATTGATAATTTTCAGATAAATAAACCAGTAAAAATTCAAGGTTACGTTGGGACGCATCCTGAAAATAGAGGTATCTTTTCAACTAAGGAATTGGCTTACAGTGTTAACCCAACTTGTTTTGAAATCAAACCATCTGACATTCAAAAATTCACTTTAAGAGATGGTGAAAAGATTATCGTAGCAGGGAAAGTCAGAAAGAATTCTTGTTCATCAGAAGAATTAATATGCCTGACTGCTTGCCAAGAATATATATTTGATATTGATGAAACTCATATTATTCGAGAAAAATAGTGCGAAGAATCACCATTCTCTTTTTCCTATTTTTTATTCTATTTTACCCCGCTCAAGCATCCGCTCAACCACCCGTCGAAATCATCCGTGTTATTCTATCTACCCCTGATAATGACTTAAGTTATGAGCGAGCAAAATTAGCTTTTGATCGCATTATTATGTCAGAGCTGGACGAAACAGTTGTGACCAGCACGCTTGATAAGCTTGAAACTGAAGCACGGCGCATCTCAAAAGATGGCAATGATATTGATAAACTTAAAGCGGTTCGTCATGTTATTTATGAATCTGGTACGTGGAACGGACAAAGACCGTTTACTTATGATCATGCTGACCCATATGGTATTAATCTCAATAATAAATTGCTCTCAACTTATCTTGATACACGCTTAGGCAATTGTGTTTCTATGCCTATATTACAGCTTATTGTGGCACAGAGATTGGGATTAAATGTCTCACTGTCAACCGCACCTGCTCATCTATTTGTCCGTTACACCAACCCAACCAATAGCCGCTCTATTGCTATTGAGGCAACAAGCGGCGGTTATCCGACTCGTGATATTTGGTATCATCAGAAAATGGGAGTAACTGACACCCAAGTCAAAAATGGTATTTATCTTGGTAATTTGACCAAACGCGAGAGTATTGTGGTTATGGCCAGTACGGTTAATGAATGGCTTATGGAACATGATCGTTATGATGAAGCTATTGAGTTATCTAATCTTCTGTTGGAATATTTTCCAAAAGATATTCACGCCTTACTTACGCGCGGTGGTGCATATGGACAGCTTTTACAATTAGAGTATACTAATAAATACCCTATCCCTTCGTTGATACCACCACCTTTGCGTCCACGCTATCGTCAACTTGCAATTGGTAATGTTGAATCCTTTCGAAAAGCAGAAGTATGGGGCCAGGTTCCACCTAGTAGGGCAGAACCTTCAAACATCAATCAATAAACCTATTTTAGACCATGAATAATTATGTATAGTGTATTTCAACCTTACCGCCCCAAGCCTTTATTCTTAGGAAAGTCATGAGAGGCGGTGCGCATAGTGCGCGCTACCTTTTGTGCTTTTGCGGCCAGTTTGGGATTGATTTGTTTATTCGCTAGATTGGCTTTACGTGCTTTTTGCTCGCTGCGCTTGACCTTATCCTGTAATTTGCTGCGACGTGCATTATGCGCTTGCCAGTTCGCGCTTTTTGAACCGAAGCCGCGCGGTTGCAATGCAGGCTGTAGTTTTGGGCTGCTATCCATATCATTTTGATTGGCTGTACGCGGCGTATGGGGTGATGTCTTACCGCCGAATGATGACCGAGCAGATTCAGGTGACTTTTCAGGGGCTTTGGTTGGTGCTTTATCAGTCTTATTGCTTTGCTTATTTTGTGCATCAACAATACGGGCATAGCTACCATTGCGAGTGGACATAGGATTATCCTTATAGAAAACCCACCGCATCAGCGGTGGTTGATAGTAGATTTAGGGCTTATTGTGCTGCTATGCGATTAGGCAGCATGATTTGTGATTGTAGCTCCGCTGCATTGGGCATATCGCGCAAGAAATCTCTTGCAATAGTGCCATTGCCTCTGCGCGCTGCATCAACAAGTTCATCAGTCATATCAGCGCGAATATCATCACCAACCTTGCAAAGCGCAGGTGAGAAGATACAGCCTATATCTGATGCATTGGCGATAAAGGCTTTACCACCTTGCGTTTGGCTAATAGCTTGCTGTTTATATTGCAGCAATGTGCCTTCCATTTGCATTGCAGATTGCTGGATAAGGTTCGCGCGATCATAGAGCGATTGATAGGCCGCCATACCCGATTGAAATTGCGTAGTGGCGAGAGCTAATTTTTCTTGATATTCAAACTCTACGGCTTTGAGCTTTTCTTGAAAGTCAATTTCAGCTTGGCGCTCACCATCGCTACGCGCCTCAGCAATCATTTCTTCAGCCTTGGCTTTATCCATAAGCGTTTCCCTAATGATCGTTACCTCATAGGTGGCAATGGCTTTACCGACCATAACAGTCGGCTTCCAATCATATGGAGCAAAGAGCTGCAATAGCCCAAGGAAGAATAATATCACAACACCTGGCATGCCAAGCGTTGCTAAGCTGCGCAGTAAACCACGCGGTTGCACCATGGGCTGCATAGGCTCTATTTGCGGTGGTGATCTTGGCTTACTAAAACTATCAGGCTCACCCAAGGGATAAGCGCGGCTACGTTGGTTTTTATTACTCATAAGAAGTTTCCTTTCAAATATCTTGAAAAGAAAATGACGTGATATGCGTTATCTGTCGCTGAAACGGATGGCCCACAATTATCCTATGAATATGAAAGAGACAGTTTATCCTTTAATTTTTCTCAAATACGTCATCAAATAAAGGAGTTTTTAATGGTCTTTCTGTTATTCGAAAACGATCATAATATTGTCTCGCAAGATTAATATCCTTATCAACACCAAAACCCAAAACATGCACACGAGCCATCCGCAAACATGATCGTCCAACGCCTAACTCGCATGTTTCTTTATAAGTTTTTATGGCCTTCGGTATGTTTTGCGTTACTCCAGTTCCAGTAAAAAAATATCTCTCAGCTTCATAGTAGCAACCATATAATGCACCTAGTTTGCAACTTCGCTTATAATAGGAAAGAGCGGTTTGTTCATTTTGAGGAATACCAAAGCCTTTGCTGTAATGCACAGCCAGCAAAGCGCATGCGCGCCCTTGTCCATTAGAGCAGGCTGGCAATAAAAACTCATCGACCTCACGCTTGTGGTCAACCCTGCCTAAGCGACCAGTATGCATGCCTATTACGGCCAGCGTTTGGGCATTTACATTACCTTGTCTGGCTGCATTGCGCAGATCAACTGTGTTGCTTCTACCTATATATGGATAAAAATAGGCTAACACTTTGGTAGACCAAGCAAATTGCGTGATTTCATCCCAAACAGGATTAACTGTACGCGTTAAACTTGATTGATCTTTAGAAGGAACATCAGAAATAACTCTCTCATCAGCAGATGCATCCTGAGGCCTATCTTTATTATCATTTAAAGTGCTTTG
This sequence comes from uncultured Sphingorhabdus sp., assembly GCA_947501885.1. GTDB lineage: Bacteria > Pseudomonadota > Alphaproteobacteria > Sphingomonadales > Sphingomonadaceae > Sphingorhabdus_B. The sequence goes on from CANMXN010000001.1 coordinate 1,435,800, forward strand.
CTCAGAACTCTTAGGTTGCGAAGCTTTAACATCACTCGGCAAAGCAGATTTACTATCTTCTGATATGGTCTCTGGATTCGTTTGTACCGCAGTGCCGTATTTATTATACAGCACACTCATCAATGATGCACCTGCGCTTATAGCGCCAATGAATAAGAAAAAAACAATGCAGATAATTGCTATTTTCTTATTAAACTTTGATTGTTTGCTAAATGCTTCTTTAGCACCATCACTCCATTTATCATTGGGTTTAGGATGGCCTTGATAGGGCGTGATAGAGATGCCTATCTCTTTGCAATATTCATCAGCTATTTGGGGGTGATAATAAGAAAGCCATGCAAAATATTTTGCACGATATTTCTGTTCTCCGTATTTTTTTAAATGTACCAAACGTTGATTGTTAGCATAACCGTAGGGGCTCGTATGTGTTTCTGGCGCATAAAAACAAGGGGCTGGCATAAATAGATAAACATAACCATAAATTTAAAAGACCCAGCATAACATCATTTTTGTTCATTTGTAGAATTCCATTGCTGTTTAATTTTCTTATTATAAGTTTATATTTATGGTCCAACTATTCCTTGCTTTGCTGGGCGAGCTAAAACTCCCCCTCTATTTGGTCCAACTTTGTTGCGTGCTTCGGCTTGTGCTCGTCTGTATGCTGGATCTCCACATAATCTAATAAATACATAATAATTAGTAACCCCTAGGGCACAAAAGAAACCACCCGTCCGTTTACATGCTGTTAATAGCCTATCCCCAAATTCTTTATCACAAGAGCTTTGTGAACGACCAGGAGTTTCATAACATCTGTCATGCCTTCTACAAGCTCCTTGAAATGAAGTCGCACTGATGCCTTCTGGGACCCACTCAGTACCGTTAGAACCAATAAACCCAGACCATTATAATCATCGTCATTCATAAACTCCTCTAGTGCAGTCATGTGTTTAATAATATCATTACTATTCTGTGGAGGGACATAGACAATATCACCAGTCTGGTCATTTTTTAATGCTGTTCCCGATGTTTTACGAAAACCTCCATCTGTGCGTTTTAAAATTTGAAACATTGATATGATGGAATTATTAGACAATACTCCTTGCTTATCTCTCAAGTCATTTACGCCTTTACGTAAAGCGTCTCGGCATAAAAAGCTTCTTTAGCTACGGCAAATGATGGATTCTCAGTAAATAAGGTTGCTTTAAATATCTCATCTTGTGTTATGATAATATTTTCAATTTCAGAACTGGCTTTTGCTTCTTGTAATGATAATGTTTCTATCAATATTCCCTGATTGGGTATAGCTGCAGCGCGACCCTTTAATTCTGCAAGAAAACGATGTGCTATGGATGCTAATTTTAGAACAGCCTTTGTTTCGAGTTCACCTTGCGGAGGTAAGTCAGGAATTTGATATGACTGTTTTAACACATTTGCCTCACATGCTCAAAAATCAACAATATCGTAACATATCATAGAAACATGTTAAAAAAAAAATGAATTTCTTTAACATGAAGAGTTTACACCTACAAAAAAGCCCCGCGTTTTCATGCAGGGCTTTATCTTATTCATTAGGTTATTTCGATGTCATCCAGCGTTTAAGCTGGTACATTGTCTTTCTTAACCGTAATAACCTGCGGATAGGTAAATTCGCTTAGGCCCTCTTGGCCATATTCTGCGCCAAAGCCCGATTGTTTATGTCCGCCGAAAGGCGCGAATGGAGAAAGATGCAAATATTCATTAACCCAAACCGTACCCGTTTCAAGCTGTTCAGCAATTTCAACGCCCTTATCGGGATTCGCTGTCCACACGGCACCTGCTAGGCCATATTCGGATGCATTGGCGCGCGCAATCACTTCATCTTCGGTGCTAAATTTCATCAGCGGCATGACAGGGCCAAATTGTTCTTCGGCTACAATGCGCGCATCTTCGGGTGGATTATCAAGGATAGTGATGGGCATATAATATCCTGGCATATTGGGGTCATGATCGCCGCCGACTAAGAATTTATAGCCATTGTCTTTGGCATCTTGAACCAATTCAAGCACACGCTCAAACTGCTTTTTATTTTGGATTGGGCCAACGCCCGTACCTTGTTGTGAGCCATCACCCACTTTGACATTTTTTGCATATTCAGCAATGGCGGCACTCAGTTCATCATAAATATCTTCGTGGATATAGATACGTTTGGCGGCAATACAGACTTGCCCAGCATTGGTAAAACTAGACCAGAAAAGCTGTTCGGCGACTTTTTCAACATTGGCATCGGGCAATACGATAGAGGCATCATTACCGCCAAGTTCCAGCGTGATGCGCTTTAGGTCTTTTGATGCGCCTTCCATAATTTTCTTGCCCGTGGCGGTGCTGCCCGTGAAGGTGATTTTATCAATATCGGGGTGCGTAGTAATCAGCGGGCCAAGACTGTCTTCGCCCGTGATAATATTAACCACGCCCGCAGGAACAACGTCTTTGATTAGCTCGGCAATACGCAATGTCGTTACGGGCGTAAAGGGTGAGGGCTTCAACACAATGGTGCAACCAGAAAGCAGCGCAGGGGCTATTTTTTGGATCGCCATCATGACGGGGAAATTCCACGGCACAATGCCGCCAACAACGCCCACAGGAACACGGCGAGTCCGCGAAAGGCGGGTTTCGCTATCTTCGGTAATTTCATCATCAAGCGAGAGCGTAGATTGCGCCGCAGACATAGCCGCGGCTCCATAAATTTCGCCTTTGGCTTGCTCGTGCGGTTTGCCTTGTTCGGTGGTGAGTAAACGAAAAAGCTCATCAGCATTTTCTTTAATGGCAGCAGAGATTTTTTGAATGACGGCGCGGCGATCATCAATGGGGGTCTTAGACCATTTGGGGAAAGCAGCACGAGCAGCGGCAACGGCTTTGTTAAGCTCAGCCTCAGTCGCATCGGGAACTTGGCCCATCACTTCTTCGTTAGCAGGGTTTAGAACATCGAGCCATGTACTTGTGGCTACCATTTCGCCATTGATTAAATTTTTATATTGGGTGGTCATATTCTCATCTCCTAAAAGCTATGCTATCTTCATAGTGGCGATACTTCTGTTTGTATCAAGATTTAATTATAACAGCATATTTAAAATAGCGTATTGTAAAAGCCTAAGGCACAATAAATGAACCATTTTCTGGGACATCAATTTTCTCTAAAAAGTCTGTAGTCGAAGGCAGGAAAGGCGCTCTTAAAATATCTGAAAAGCTTGCTTCTAAATCGCCACTTGGTGAAATAGGCCCTGAAAAAAGGGTTGGAGTTTTATTTTGATCTGCATTACAGGAGATTACATTGACTTCCCCAGAAGTAGTTGTCTCCATAGCAGAAATATCAAGCCCCGTATTGTTACCCATATAATTTGCTAGCGTGTCTTGCACGACCCAAATTGTTTTGCCACCCCATGCAATTGCTGCTTCTGATTTAACAACTAATTGACTGGCCATGCGTGCCCAAACTTGGCGAATATTGATGCCAGGGCAGGCAATGACGTCATCAGGTGCAGCCAGAAGGGAGCGCCTAAATGCGGTCTGTATATCGGTCCCTAAATTTTTATTTCCTCCACTTGTAGAACATGTCATAATTTCTACAATAATAGGGGAACCTAGGGTGCCATCCAGAAGCTCTTCTCGTAAAAGATAATCTAACCTGTATTGAAAACGCTTAGCTCCTTCTGTGAAGTTTAAACTCATTTCAGTCCAAAATTTTACAGATGCCCCCGATGAAAATCCAGCAATTTTACAGAGTAATTTTACAGTAGCCTCTTGGTGGACTGAATAACCATTATTTCCAAAGTTCAGGAGCCTTCTTGGGCAAATAATTTGTGGGCCTTGTTTCATATTCACACTGCAGATTGCACATGACACAATTTTTTTTGCAATTACTTCTGGTGAAAATCTCGCACGAATTCCACTATCGCTATCAAGCTGTATCCTCGCCATATCACGGTTGCCGCCGCCATCACACTGCTCCCCTGTAAACCGGCAAAGCGCATTTGTGATGGCCGCGTTTGCCTCTTTTGAACCAAACGGATGGCCATAGATTTCGGCCACTACTGGCAAAATGCGTTAGCCAAAACTGCTCCGCCAACAGCTTTTGCCAATGGCGGAGGAACTGAATTTGCAATTTGGCGATGCTGATCTAAATTGGCCACTTGACCAGTTCGTCCACGGATTGGTCCAGATAAGATATATTCGTCAGGGTAACCATGAATACGCATGTATTCGCGCGGCGTAAGATAGCGATTTTCTATTGGATGATAAAAAATCTCACCACATCGTAAAGTTAAGGAAGGTAGATCAAATGCAAGTCGTCGAAACTTAGTAGTATCTTTTTTTGTTAATCGTTTGATAATGTCTGAAGGCGCCTTTGATTTGGACAGCCATTCACCTTGCTTAACAAAAGAAATACGTTCACGGTCTCTGTCAGGTGTTTTATCTATATGATTGGTGATAGAATTTATACTTGGTCTAGGTAAGTCACAAATAACATTCCCAACGGTTTTTTCTTCACCACCATTAGCAAGCCAATAATCAAGTTGTACTCCACCAATCCGTGATCCAACTATGAAAACCCGCTCTCTCTTTTGAGCCACGTCATGATGAACGGAGTTAATTAACTTCCAATCAATTTGATAGCCAAATTCTTTAGAAGATTGACGAAGGTGTTGAAAAGCAGTTTCATGTCTAAGTAGGCCCTTTACCTGTTCTATGATGAAGACTTTTGGTTTCAAACTTTTGATCCATCTGAGCATTTCAAATAACAGCATACCGTCTTTATGATCGAGCCCTTTCCTGGCACCGATTTGAGAAAAAGGCTGACAAGGAGGACCGCCATGTATAACATCAATATCGGACAAGCCAATTGCTGAAAGCACATCAGATGGTTCAAATCCTCGAACATCACCGTGAAAAATATTTGATGAAGTGTTATTACGCAGAGTTTCTACGCAGTGCTTATCTATCTCTACCGAGGCAACTGTATGAATTCCAGATTCGTTAAGCCCTAAATCAAGTCCTCCTGCACCAGAGAAAAGGCTAATCGCTCTCAACATTAATTAATCCTCATTTGCGTTTCTTCTAGCTGTGTTTATAATGTTCAGCAATCATTTATTCAATAGAGCTACTTAATCCGTTTCATAAAGTAAACCCCCGAGAAATCGGTTTATCGTCTACACGGTCATTTTTGTGCGTGACGTCAGTTATAAGTTCAAATTCCATTACGAATCCCTCCTCCAATATTCATCGCGCAGCAGACGCTTGTATAATTTACCCGTATCATGACGCGGTAGTTCGGCCATGAAATCAATACGGCGCGGTATTTTTACGCCAGATAATTTTGTCCGCGCATACGCATCTAATTCTTGGCGCAATTCATCATTGGCATCATCCATATCGATAGGCTGCACGACGGCGATGACTTCTTCACCCATGTCATCATGCGGTCCGCCTATGACGGCGACATCTTGGATTTTTGGATGGGTAATGAGATGGTTTTCAATCTCTTGCGGATATATATTCACACCGCCTGATATAATCATAAAGCTCTTACGATCGGTAAGATATAAAAAACCGTCTTCATCAAGCTTGCCAATATCACCCAGAGACGTCCATCCTTTATCATTCGCGGCCTCAGCGGTTTTTTTGGGGTCATTATGATAGGAAAAAGGTGTGCCGCCCTCGAAATATATTTGCCCTTCTTCACCAACAGCAACATCCTCGCCATTCTCACCACAAATATGAGGCGCTCCTAAAATTGATTTTCCAACCGAGCCTTTGTGAGTGAGCCAATCATGGCTGTTGATATAGGTCATGCCATTGCCCTCTGAGCCAGCATAATATTCGTGTAATACAGGCCCCCACCAATCGATCATCGCTTCTTTGACGGGAATGGGGCAAGGTGCGGCTGCATGGATAGCGCATTTGAGCGTAGAGACATCATATCTCTTACGTGTTTCTTCGGGTAGTTTGAGCATGCGCACAAAATGCGTAGGCACCCATTGGCTGTCTGTTATGCTATATTTTTCAATCGCAGCCAGAGCATTCTCAGGATCAAATTTCTCCATCACCACTACCGTTCCGCCCATGCGGTGTACGCTCATGCACCATCGCAATGGCGCAGCATGATAAAGCGGTGCAGGTGATAAATAGATGCTATCTGCGCTTAATCCAAAAACCTGATTGGCGAGCATGACCAATATATTTGGGCCAGCGATATTCTCATCTTCGGGCATAGGGATACGCACACCCTTGGGCCGTCCCGTTGTGCCCGATGAATAGAGCATATCGGTTCCGCATCTCTCATCGGCAATCGGTGTGTCTGGCATTTCGGTCAGATGTTCTTCAATACCGCGCTCTTCATCATCAAAAAGAAATTGAGGAACTTCAGGGTTTAGATCAAGCAATGCATCACTACATGCGCGCATTTTGGCGGAAGATATAAGCATTTTGCTGCCGCTATCCTTGATAATGTAACTGGCTTCATCGGAGGTAAGACGATTGGAGATACATACGAAAAATAGCCCTGCTCGCTGCGCCGCCCATGTGACATCAAAATAATGCGGGTGATTTTCCATCAATATAGCAATGGTATCACCAATTTGAAGGCCTTCTTTGCGAAAAAAATGAGCCAAACGGTTGGATGCTTGATCCAAATCTTTATAGGTGAAACCAAGACCCGAACTGGCCATAATAACTGCGGCTTTGTTTGGGTTTTGCTGAGCATGCACGTAAGGATGCATTATTATTTCTCCATTATTTCTCTCAAACATAGTCTTTCATATAATCTTAGGGATTGCGACTCTTTTTTAAGTGTGCGATTAATTTTAAACAATTTATGACAAATGATGCGAAATATAGCATCATACCATCTTAATAGTATGAAAGCGAGGCGCACCAAATGGTTGATTTGATTGATTATAAACACCAAGATAATATCGCGACTATTACCTTAAATAGTCCCGAAACGCGCAATGCTCTTGCGAGTGACATGTGCGTGGCATTGGTTGATGCCTTAAAACGGGCTGATAATGATGCGAATATTAGCTGTGTGATATTAGCAGCAGCAGGCAAAAGCTTTTGCGCGGGCGGTAATATTAAAGAGATTCGTGCCATGACCGCTGATCAAAAAATGACGCCGCTTCAAATTGAACATTGGTATAAAGAGGGTATTCAGCGCATTCCGCTCACTATGGCGGAAATATCTGTGCCTGTGATTGCGGCGGTTAATGGTCATGCCATAGGCGCAGGCAATGATCTGGCAACGATGTGCGATATACGCATTGCTGCAGAAGATGCAATATTTGCCGAGAGCTTTTTGCGCGTTGGAATCATCCCTGGGGATGGCGGGGCTTGGCTCTTGCCTCGTATCATTGGCACAGCGCGGGCCAATCATATGCTGTTTACGGGTGAATTTATTGATGCACAAAAAGCCTATGATTATGGATTAATCTCTGAGGTTGTTGCGGGCGATAAATTGATGGAGCGCGCGATGGAGTTAGCCCAGCAAGTGGCTTCTTTCCCGCCAATGGCCATTCGCAAAACCAAAGAATTGATGCGCAGCGCGGCCTCGGCAACATTGAAAGAGAATCTCGACACAGCGGCAATTTACCAAGGTGTGCTTCAACAAATGGATGACCATCGCGAGGCGATTGATGCGATCCTTGAAAAACGCAAACCCAATTTTAAAGGGCATTAAGCGCAATATTATATGAGAGATTTTTAAGGGGAAAGAAAATGAGAGCAATAGTATCGGCTATGGTATTAGCACCGATAATGGTTATGACGAGCCATGCGCAAGAGCCTGTAAAAGGTGAAGCAACAGCCGCTACAAAAGAGGCCAATGCCAAGGTTGCGCAAAAATTGCCCATTGCCGATCAAAAAGATTTTGAAAATGCACGGCGCGGTTTTCTGGGTAAGATTGAAAAACCAATATTAAATGCCGATAGCAGCGTTGCGTGGGATGTGGATCAATTTGATTTCATGAAAGGTGCTGCCCCTGATACGGTTAATCCATCGCTTTGGCGTCAAGGTCAGCTTAACAATATTCATGGTCTGTTTGAAGTCACCAAAGGCATTTATCAAATTCGCGGTTATGATCTGGCGCAAATGACGTTGATTGCTGGCAAGAGCGGTTGGATTATTATTGATCCATTAACGACGCCTGCACCTGCGAAAGCGGGCCTCGAGCTGGCCAATAAAATCTTGGGCGAGCGTCCAGTAAGTGCCGTTATCTATACGCACAGCCATGGCGATCATTTTGGCGGCGTATGGGGTGTGATGTCGCAAGCTGATTATGCTTCTGGTAAAGTTGATGTCATTGGCCCGCATGGTTTCTTGCGCGAATCTATTGGTGAGAGCGTTATAGCGGGAACGGCAATGAACCGCCGTGTCCAATTTCAATTTGGTACGGGCTTGCCAGCGGGTAAAGATGGGCATGTCGGTGTTGGCTTAGGCCAAGCATTATCACGAGGTGATGTTGCGCTAATCCCGCCAACCAAAACGGTTGGTGCTGATGGCGGTATCATGGAAATCGATGGTATTACATTTGATTTTATGGATGCTGGGGAAACCGAAGCACCGGCGGAATTGGTCTTTTATTTACCGCAGTTCAAAGCATTGCACAGCGCCGAAGTGGTAACGCGCAATTTCCACAATGTGCTTACTCCACGCGGCGCATTGGTGCGCGATACGCTCAAATGGAGCAAGGTGATTGACGAAATGCTCACCCGCTATGGCGTGAAATCGGACATATTATTGGCATCACACCATTGGCCCACATGGGGGCGTGAAAATGTAGCAATTGCCCTTAAACATCAGCGCGGCCTTTATCGCTATGTTCACGATCAAACCATGCGCCAAGCCAATCAAGGAGCGACGATTCATGAGATTGCCGAAAATATTGGCGAGCCTGATTTTGCCCAAACTGATTTTGGCGTGCGCGATTATTATGGCACGCTCAATCATAATAGTAAGGCCGTATATCAGCGCTATTTCGGTTGGTGGGATGGCGTTCCCGCTAACTATTATCAGCATCCCCCCGTGCAAGCGGCGGTAAAATATGTCGAGGCCTTTGGCGGTGCAGACAAGGCACTAGCAATCGGCAAAAAAGCCTTTCAGGATGGTGATTATCGCTGGGCGGCAACTATATTCAATCATATCGTCTATGCTAATCCGAAAAATGAGGGTGCAAAAAAATGGCTCGCATCTTCTTATGAACAATTAGGTTTCCAGAGCGAATCTGGCGCATGGCGCAATATATTTCTAAGCGGTGCTAAGGAACTGCGCGAAGGCAATATTGGCAATGCGATAGTCTCTACCGCTAGTGAGCGCGTGCTGAATAATATTCCAGCCATTGATTTGTTTGATTCCATTGCAACACGTTTTAACCCATCAAAAATGCAAGGCGATGGCGGTATTATTCAATTTAATTTCCCGAATAGTGCGGTCAGTGTTGATTTGGGTAAAAGCGTATTATTCCCGCGTGCCGTTGATGGAGAAACAGAAGGTGTTAAATCAGATGCAAGCGTAACAATAAGCCGAGAGAATTTCACGAAAATATTGCTGCGCACTGCCAATCCTTTGGCGCTTATTCAATCGGGTGATATGCAAATATCGGGTGATACTGCGCTCTTAACGGCTTTGTTTAGTTCGCTTGATCCCGTTGATCCGCAATTTGATATTGTGACGCCATAATAGGAGTATAGCCGCGTATGAAACACAAGAAAGCGACATATGAACCGATTTAATTTTCCCACTATTAAGCCTGACCCTGCGCTCGAAGAATTGCGCAGCGAAGTACAGGAATTTTTGATTTCTGAAAAAGAGGCGGGGAATTTTCAGAGCGAGCCTGAGTGCTGGATGTCATCTTCTGATCCTGAGTTTTCTCGCAAGATGGGTGCGCGCGGTTGGATAGGAATGAATTGGAAAGGCTATGGTGGCCATAATCGCAGCGCCTTAGAGCGTTACATCGTTACCGAAGAAACATTGCGCTTTGGCGCCCCTGTGGGCGCGCATTGGATAGCCGATCGGCAGCATGCACCCATGCTGGTAGAGCATGGCACAGAGGAACAGAAAGAAGATATATTGCCGCGCATTGCAGCGGGCGAATATTATTTTGCTATTGGGCTTAGCGAAGCTGGGGCAGGGTCTGATCTGGCTGCGGTGAAAACCAAGGCCGAGAAATTACCCGATGGCAGATGGAAATTAAATGGCCAGAAGATTTGGTCATCGGGGGCGCAGCACGCCCATTATATGGTCTCGCTCGTGCGCACATCGCCGCCCGATGGCCGCAATCGGCATGTTGGACTATCGCAAGTTTTAATCGATATGAGCGCCGAGGGTGTCAGCGTTAAACCAATTACGGATTTAGCAGGAGATGCGCATTTTAACGAAGTGACCTATGATGATGTCATCTTACCAGCAGATGCACTGCTGGGTGAAGAAGGCGGCGGATGGAAACAAGTTACCAACGAGTTGGCGATGGAGCGATCTGGCCCAGAGCGATTTTTGAGCAGCTATGTAACGCTGGAACAAGCGGTGATAGAATTGCAAGGCAAGATGGGGAGCAACGCCAAAGCGCGTTTGGGCCTAATCTATGCCAATTTACGCACATTACGCGGTATGTCTTTTGGGATTGCGAACCTATTGGAACAGGGAATCTCACCTGAAACAGAGGCGGCCTTGGTCAAGGATTTGGGCAACACGCTGGAAAATAAAGTAACGCAAAATGTACGTGCGATGTTAAGCGAATTACCTATGAGCGAGCTGAGCGATACGATGAAACGGATTATCAATATCGGTGTGTTGCGCAGTCCGCCCAACACCTTGCGCGGCGGCACCACAGAGGTAATGCGCGGTATCACAGCGCGTCAATTGGGTTTGCGGTGAGAGAGTTATGATCGATACAGAGAGTTTAATCGCGCAGAGCGCTGCGAAAATTCACGAACGCCATGGCGGCCGTGATGTGCTGCATGGCGAGAGCGCGCCAACTGCTTATTGGGATGCGATTATTGAAAATGGACTGCATCTTGCTTGGGCTTCTGAAGAAGCGGGCGGCTTTGGTGCGGAGCTCTCAGAAGTCGCTGGTGCAATATGGAATATGACGCCAGCACCTGTGCCTTTTGTCGAAACTTTGATTGCCAATAAATTGCTGGAATTGGGCGGTTTAGACTTGGCCGAAGGGACGGCAAGCGTTGCAATAGGGGCGGCTGATGGTAAGCATATTATCCCCTTTGCGGATATGGCCGAGGATGTTGTGCTGTTTGCTGATGGATTAATTGCACAATATAAAAGTAAGGATCTGGAGCTTCATAGCATTGATAGCTTATCCCCTGATACGGATGGGATCGCTGATTTTTCAAAGGCCAATCCGATTAATAATATGCAGACCAATATATCGCGTTTCAGCATAGAAGCGATTATTTTGACCCTGCGCTGCGTGCAGATGGCGGCGGTGATGGACGGGGCTTTATCGCTATCGATTGACCATGTATCAGCACGCGAACAATTTGGCAGGCCGCTGTCTAAATTTCAGGCCATCCAGCATCAATTGGCCGAGGCCGCATCGCAAGTCGCCGCAGCCAATATGGCGGCATCGCAAGCATGCGCGGCGCTAAGCCAAGACATTGAAAGCGCATGGCACGAAGCCGTCATAGCCAAAGTGCAAATTTCTGATAGCGTCGAGGGTGCGACATCGGCGTTCCAACAAGTTCATGGGGCGATTGGCTATACGATGGAATATGATTTGCATCATTATACACGCAGGCTTTGGACATGGCGGGATTCATTGGGGAATGAACATTTATGGGCAAAAAAATTGGGTGATGACCTAGCATCAAAAGATAAAGACCAACTTTGGCAAGGCGTAACAACAGGCGCTTGGCAAGCATAATTATAGAAGGAATATAGCAATGAAAACGAAAATCACCGAATTATTTAATATTCAACATCCCATCATTCAGGGCGGTATGCATTATGTTGGTTTTGCCGAGATGGCAGCAGCGGTCTCCAATGCGGGTGGGCTTGGTATTATTACCGCCCTCACGCAACCATCCGCCGAAGCCTTGGCCAATGAAATAGCGCGGTGCCGTGAAATGACCGATAAACCTTTTGGTGTAAATCTGACATTTCTGCCTGTCGTAAATTCTCCCAATTATGCAGGCATGGTAAAGGCCATTATCGAGGGCGGCGTTAAAGTCGTCGAAACGGCTGGCAATAACCCTGTACAGGTTTTACCCGCGCTGCATGAGGCGGGCATTAAAGTTATCCATAAATGTACATCGGTGCGCCATGCGCTCAAGGCGCAAAGCATCGGCTGTGATGCGGTGAGCGTTGATGGGTTTGAATGCGGCGGACACCCCGGCGAAGATGATATTCCCAATATGATATTGCTGCCCCGTGCTGCGGATGAATTGGATATTCCCTTTGTATCCTCTGGTGGTCAGGCTGATGGCAGGTCGCTGGTGGCGTCTTTGGCTATGGGGGCTGATGGTATGAATATGGGGACACGTTTCATCGCGACCAAAGAAGCCCCTGTGCATCAAAATGTGAAGGATGCGATTGTCGCAGCTAGCGAATTAGACACGCGCCTTGTCATGCGTCCCTTGCGTAATACCGAGCGGGTGATGAACAATAAAGCCGTTGAGAAATTGCTCGAAATTGAAAAAGAAAAAGGTGATGATTTGCAATTTACCGATGTGATCGAACAAGTAGCGGGCGTATATCCCAAAATCATGAAAGAAGGCACAATGGATGCGGGGGCTTGGTCCTGCGGTATGGTGGCAGGCCTGATTAATAATATTCCAACCTGTCAGGAATTGATCGATACTATTATGACCGAGGCCGATGCGATTATTAATGAGCGGCTTAAGGGCTTTCAGAGCGCATAAACCATGCAAGGTGATTTGACCGATCAACAATGGGCATTGGTGCGCGCGCGTCCCAATGCTGTTGACTATACTGATCTAGAGCATTTGCATTATTTGGGGAATTACACGTGCGATATAGGGGTTTCGCTTACGCGGATGATGGAAAATGCGTATGATTGGGAGCATCTTCCCTTCATCCATAACTCTTCTTTCTCTTCGATAGATATAATCGATAGCGGTTCATGGGGATGGCGGGCAAAATTGGGCGTTCCACGAGGCGGCTATCAATTACTTGATTTGCGGGTCGATAGAGCCAATCATTATTGGGTTTCGACGGTGTTCCATGGTTTTGGCGAAGGCATGGAAATCCATACACAAGCGCGTGAAATAGATAAAAATGAAATCAATGTAGATGTACGATTTTATCTACCCGAAAAGCCCAATATGGTTATGGGGCCGATCACATTGGCCTATATGAAAAAACAATATAAGCGGCTCTATGATGAAGATGAAGGCTTAATGCTAGGGCGGCAAGAGGCATTGGATAGCAATAAATCTAAGGCCCAAGCCCCCGATAGATGGAGCGTGAAATTAAGCGATTTGGATGAAACTCAAACCTATCCAATCGCCTTATCATCGGGACGATTTGTGTTGCGCCATCATCATGGAGACTGGATTGTGCATAGCGCGCTTTGCCCGCATATGCTGGGGCCGCTTGATGGTGAAGTGTTGGGTGATGGCATATTAACTTGCCCTTGGCATGGGTATAGGTTTGATGCAAAAAGCGGCGCGAGCCTGCAACCACAATGCGGCGCTCTCACCAAAACCCCGAGTCTGAAAATATCTGACACTATAATCTCTGTGTCCATATCTCGAAGTTAGGTTTTACTACTGTGATGTGGGGATTACCTTGCGGTTCAAATAGCGTCAGGCCGCTGGGAAATCGTGTTGTTCGAGTAATTCTTCTATAATATCAGTATCATCGAAAGTTGCAATGTGGAATAAAGCATCTCCATTATTGACTAATGGCATGATCGCCATTCCAATGATAATACCGCCTTTTCTTGCTCTTACTTCTGTACGTGCTTTGCCAAAGGGGTCAGATAATATTCCTAATAATTGTTTATCCTCAACGCTGTTGCCCGTTTTTAATTTTGTTCGTAAACTACCGCTAATCGGTGCGCGCACCCAATAGGAGGATTTGGTAATGATGCTTCCTGTGAGCTTAGGTTCGCGCATTTTTTTATCCTCGCGCAACATACCTATGGATTGCATAACAGAAAAGACACCTTTTAATCCCTTTTGGATTACCTTTTCATTATAGCGCAAGGCTTCGCCGCCTTCATAGAGGAGCATGTTCACGCCAGCTTCTATCGCCGCATAACGCAAAGTTCCTGCTGCGCCTTTGGAATTAATGATGATCGGCACGTCAAAGGCATGGGCCAATTTATGCATCGCTTCATCATTTATCGTAGCGCGAATTTGCGGTAAATTGGTGCGATGGATAGCTGCTGTATGCAAGTCTATACCATGGGTAGATTTGGAAACGATTTCTTCCATAAAAATATGCGCGATCTGGCCTCCTAAAGACCCTGTATCAGACCCCGGGAAACAGCGGTTCAAATCACGTCTATCGGGTAAATAGCGAATATTTCGGTTAAACCCTATGGTATTGACGATAGGTACTGCAATTAGAGTACCATGGATGGCGCTGTTAATTCGGCGGCTTGATAGAAGTCGTTTTATGATTTCAACCCCGTTAATTTCATCACCATGAATGGCGGCTGACACAAATAATATGGGGCCATCAATTTTACCGCGGATGACTTCAACGGGAATGACCACATTGGTTTGGTCAAATAATTTTGCGACCTGTATTTCTATCTGTTTGCGTTGGCCCTTTGCAACGGGAATATTGGCGATATTAAAATCATCTTTATCCGCTTGATGACCATCATTTTTATGTCCGATTATATCTTCAATCATCCTTTACCCTTGGCTTTATTAGGGCCTTTTATGGAGTCCTTTTCAATATAGCTAATAATAGCACCTGCAATATCTTTGCCTGTCGCTTTTTCAATGCCTTCTAAACCAGGGGATGAATTTACCTCTAATACCAATGACCCATGGGCCGAACGCACCAAATCAACCCCAGCGACATCTAAACCCATGACTTTTGCGGCTTTCACAGCAAGGGTGCGCTCTTCTGGCTTTAATTTGATAACCGTGGCAGTACCGCCCATGTGCAGATTAGACCGAAATTCGCCTTCCTTGGCTTGGCGTTGCATTGCAGCTATAACTCTATCTCCGATGACAAAGCAGCGAATATCTGCACCGCCTGCATCTTTGATAAATTCTTGCACTAAAAAATCAGCGTCTAAGTTACGAAAAGCATTAATAAGGCTCTCGGCGGCTTTAGTATTTTCCGCCAATAAGACACCTTTTCCCTGCGTGCTATTTAATACTTTAACCACGAGTGGTGCACCGCCTACAAATTTGATAAGATCATCGGTTGCATCGGCACGATTTGCATAGCCAGTTATGGGCATACCGATACCACGCCGCGCCAATAATTGATGCGCGCGTAATTTATCCCGAGAGCGGGCAATTGCGATAGATTCGTTAACAGAATAGACATTGCCAACCTCAAACTGGCGCAACACCGCAGTGCCATAGCCGGTGATGGAAGCACCGATACGCGGGATTACAGCATCAAATTTCAAAACCTCTTTTTTACCACGGCTGCTATAATATACGCTTGGTCGGTTTGATGTGATATTCATATAACAGCGCAATGTATCGACGACTTTTACATCATGCCCTCGCTCTTTTGCTGCTTCAACCATGCGGCGGGTTGAATATAATTTGGGATTACGCGATAGAATTCCGATTTTCATAAATTTTCGCCATATTTTGGGTTGAGGCTTTGTGACAAATTGTCGATTAAATGTGACGTAATAGGCACATCTTATATGCTCAATGCACTATAAAAATACTATCATCAATGACAAGTTACGTCTAATGCAAATTTAACATGACAGCCAAATCATTGGAACGCTATTTTGAATAAAAAACCTGATAAGAAAAATCCGATTGAGATTGGTTGGTGTGAATTGGTAGGCCTGCCAGAATTTGGGATCGAAAATATACACGCTAAAATTGACACAGGGGCTAATACATCTTCACTTCATGCCGTTGATATAAAGCCTTTTGTAAAAGATGATAGAGAGTGGGTCTCTTTTCGTATTCCCAAATCCCCATCCTTGCCCGCGTTTCAATGCGATGCTCCGATATTGAAACAAACGAAGATAAAAAGCTCTAATGGACATGAACAATTACGCTATGTCATTGGCGTGAAAATCATATTGGCAGGACGGCAATGGGATGGTCAAATGACGCTGGCTAATCGTGGGACTATGGCATTCCCAATATTGATTGGACGACGCTCATTACGACGCGGTTTCATTGTAAATAGCGCCAAAAAATGGGTATTTGGTAAAAATTAACTTTTTCTAACATTCTTTTGCGCTTTGACATTGGCATGGAGTTCAAAAATATCGGGGCGAGCATAATGGCCGCTCACATCCAAATCAAATTGGCCGCGTGTGCGCATATCGGGGTCTATTTCTGCGCTCACCATACCTTCTTTACCATAGAGCGGCTCTGCAATAATCTCGCCCATCGGATTAATGATACAGCTACCGCCCCGCACCAATATTATATCACTGTCATTACCTTGGATGGCATTAAATTCACTCGCGCCTAATCCTATCATGCCGCGCTCTAAATATTGGCAGGATGAGAGAACAAAGCTGCGGCTTTCGAGCGCTATCATCTGCATCGAGGGTATCCATACATCACGGTCATCGACAGTCGAAACACAATAAAAATCGGGCTGTGCATCATAATAATAGCTGCGCAAATGCGGCATATAATTTTCCCAGCAAATTGCGCTGACCAATCGTCCTGCACTGCTGTCCATAATCGGTAAATCGCTACCATCACCGCAGCCCCAGATAAGGCGTTCCATCGCTGTGGGCATTAATTTGCGGTGCACGCCCAATAATGTGCCATCGCGGTCAAAGCCAAAAGTTGAGCAATAGAGGGTGCCGCCTTTTTTCTCTATCGCTCCTACTATGCAGGCCATATCATTGGCGGCGACAGCATCGGAGAGTGCAGTAAATTCGGGTGATCCTAATATGATGGCATTATCGGCATAGCGGCGAAACAAATCACGCCCAGCATCATTACGCGAGCCGACTCTTGCGCCAAAGTCCACACCTTTGGGATAGCCGCCAATAAAGGCCTCTGGGAAAACGGCGATATCGCTGCTTACGGACTTTGCATCGGATAGCAGGTCTGCAAATTTGACCAATGTTGAAGGTGTATCAAATGGGTCTGATCCTGCTTGAATGACGGTGGCAATTTTGGGGGGCTTTCGAGACATGAATGATATCCTTTATGGCATTAGACTTTATAATATTAGGCTCTTAATCATTGATGATTGGCTTTGTCTTTAGCGTGTATATTTCTCACTTATAATATGAATTTTGATGATGCACAGAATAATTATATGGGGTGTAATAATATTGATAAAAACACTTGACGTTTACGTGAACGTTAAGTAGAGGATTTACTAAATCAAACGATTATGTGAATTTGGGTTGATATTAGCTTGCCCTGTGACAGGGGCCTTACTATCTATATCTAAATAATGCTTGTTATTCATGCGAATGGAAGGAAATGACATGAAAATTCTCGTACCCGTAAAGCGGGTGATTGATTATAATGTAAAGCCTCGGGTAAAGTCCGATGGCAGCGGTGTTGATCTTGCAAATGTTAAGATGAGCATGAATCCTTTTGATGAAATTTCTGTCGAAGAAGCTATTCGTTTGAAAGAAGCGGGTAAGGCCGAAGAAATTATTGCTGTGTCTGTTGGTCCGCAAAAGGCCCAAGAAACATTGCGTACCGCGCTCGCTATGGGTGCTGATCGTGCTATCCTTGTAAATACCGATGAAGAAGTAGAACCGCTTGGCGTTGCCAAAATTTTGGCAAAAATCGTTGAAGAAGAAGCTCCGCAATTGGTCATTTGCGGCAAGCAAGCGATTGATGATGATAGCAATCAAACGGGGCAAATGCTGGCTGCATTGCTCGGTTGGGGTCAGGGTACTTTTGCTAATACAGTTGATGTCGATGGCGGCAGCGTTGATGTGAAACGCGAGATTGATGGTGGTTTGCAGACTGTGAAACTGAATTTACCAGCGGTTATCACCACCGACTTGCGGCTTAATGAACCACGCTATGCGAGCCTTCCCAATATTATGAAGGCCAAGAAAAAGCCAATGGATGAAAAGTCTGTGGCAGATTATGGCGTTGATATTTCGCCGCGTCTCACCACCACGAATGTGAGCGAGCCTCCCGTTCGCCAAGCGGGTGAGAAAGTCGCAGATGTCGATGCATTGGTAGAAAAATTAAAAGCAGTAGGAGCGATATAATGAAGACGCTTATCTGGGTAGAACATGACAATGCGTCAATGAAAGACGCAACATTGGCCGTTGTAACTGCGGCTGCAAAATTGGGTGAAGTCCATGCTTTGGTAGCTGGTTCTGGCTGTGCATCTGTGGCCGATCAAGCCGCAAAAGTAGCTGGCGTTGCCACGGTACATATGGTCGATGATGCATCGCTTGCTAATGGGCTTGCCGAAAATGTCGCGCCATTAGTGGCGGGGCTGATGGAAAGCCATGATGCGTTTCTGGCCCCTGCGACCACCACGGGTAAAAATATAGCACCGCGCGTTGCGGCTTTATTGGATGTGATGCAAATTTCGGATATTCTCTCGGTTGAGAGCGCTGATACTTTCACCCGTCCTATCTATGCGGGTAATGCGATTGCCACGGTGAAAACATCCGACAGCAAATTGGTGATTACCGTGCGCGGAACAGCATTTGATAAAGCATCACCCGAAGGCGGTAGCGCCAGCGTGGAGAGCATTGGCGGCGCGAGTGACGCAGGGGTTTCTACATTTGTAAGCGAAGAGATTGCCAAATCAGAGCGTCCCGAGTTAACCTCTGCCAAAACCATCGTATCGGGTGGCCGCGCTCTGGGTAGCAGTGAGAAATTCGAGGAAGTTATTACACCGCTTGCCGATAAATTGGGCGCAGCCATTGGTGCATCACGCGCCGCTGTTGACGCGGGCTATGTCCCTAATGATTATCAAGTGGGGCAAACTGGTAAGATTGTGGCTCCTGAAGTATATATGGCGATCGGTATCTCGGGCGCGATCCAGCATTTAGCGGGTATGAAAGATAGTAAGGTAATTGTCGCTATCAATAAAGACGAAGATGCACCTATTTTCCAAGTGGCTGATATAGGCTTGGTGGCTGATCTATTCGATGCGGTACCAGAGCTTACTGGTAAAGTTTAAAAATAATATCCAATATTAGATTGAAAGGTGGTCTGTACGGGCCGCCTTTTTTATATCTAGAATGTCAATGATTATGCCGTAATGCATGCAGTGTTTCTTTGCCGATGCTCCATGCACCGCGTGCAATAAGCAGTGCCACCAATGTAGAGAGTAATGGATCGATGGGCGTCCAACCCGTTACCATGATTGCAATTGCGGCAATGATAGCCGCGATGGAACCCAGCAAATCGCCCATAACATGCATATTAGCAGCTTTAATATTAAGGTTCTTACCATCTGCTTTGGCTAGAATTTTGAGGATAATAAGATTCACGATAAGACCGCCCAGCGCGATAATGAACATTATAGGTCCAATGATAGGCACAGGGTCTTGGAAACGATGATAAGCTTCCCAAAGTATCCATGCGGAGATAATGAATAAGGAAATACAATTTATTGCGGCGGCATAAAGTGGCAATCTCTGTGATGCGCCTATGGCTTTATGCGCACTGTGATTGCTAAGCCAAAATGCGGCCCATGCCAATGCAAGAGCGGCAAAGTCAGTGAGCATATGGCCAGCATCAGCGATGAGTGCAAGTGAGCCTGAAATTATGCCCCCCATCAATTCAACGCCCATGAAGGCACCCGTTATTAATGCTGCGAGGCCTACAGCATTGCAATTGGCGGCGTTAATAGTGGGGTTATGATCATGATCATGATGCGGCATTATTATAATGATAAGGGATCATATAAATAAGTCAAATAATTCATTATGTTACAATATATTGTCATAATATGATATTTCCCACCTTTTCAACTGTGCAGCAATCGGCCATGATTAGATATGGTAAAGAGATATGCTTATTTATTAATGGGATGGCTAGCCCTAGCTTTGGGAGGCTTGGGTGTATTTTTACCAATATTACCGACGGTACCCTTTATGATCTTGGCTGCATTTTGTTTTGCGCGTAGCTCGCCAAGGCTGGAGCGCTGGCTGCTACAACATGAACAATTTGGGCATCATATCGTTGCTTGGCGTGACCATGGAGCGATTAGCCGCAAAGGTAAGGTTATGGCGTTGATCGCATTTGTGGCAAGTGCGGTTATAGCCTTAATTTTTGCCAAAGCGCCCTATAGCTATATTCCCATTGCGGCTGCGATTATTGGTGGTTCATGGATATGGACACGGCCCGAGGGCCCGCGTAAAAATAGTGAAGGTGATAGTGCGGCTCTGGGAAATAAAACTGAGGATAGTATGGAAAGTGTTACGGATGGCGCCTCTAATTCTCAAGATCGCTAGGAAGACTGGGCTCACTCAGTAAGTTTTCCATACGCTGCCAGCGTGTTTTGATATCAACATTGCCGCGTTCCATCGCTGCTTTTACCATATCTAGCCCTAACCCATAATTGATAACATAGGAGCGGTATTGGTCGGTAAATCCAATAGTCTGTGTTGCTCTCTCTTTATTAACCAAACCATATTTTTGGGTGAGTGCAATAGCAGTATCACGGTTAATCTCACCATTTAAATATTGTGATGCGATCGTAAAACGAACGCCTGCAAGTTTGCGCCGTGCCTTTTGCATATTGTCAAAGTCTTCGGCTGTGGCTGGGTCTAATCCTGCGAGCGGATAGAGTATTTCTTTTTCAAAGGCCAACTTCTCATTATCGGGAAAGGCTAGTTCTATGCCATAATTGGCGCTACCTTCAGCGATCACACTTTGTGGGCTGAACAGAGGATAGAGTGAAAATTCTTGCCACCCTCTATCATTGCTTAAGTTTTTCTCGAGCAACATATTGAGCGTATGGTGGCCAGGATAACCCTCATGACAACCTAAATCTACGGCCCGTGAAATACGGATCGGAAGGTCAGTATTTACCTGAATAAGGCTGTTATAACCTCCTTGATAATAATTATAGCCCGACCAATTTTTGTTGGTGACAAATTCGAGTGTAAAGCTCTCACTTTCGGGCAGGTCGATATAAGTCTCGGTGCGTTTTTTGCATTCAGCAATGGCTGCGTCAAAAACGACCTGAAGTTTTTCTTTGGGGATGTTATAGCGGCTTTCAAAGGTATCAAGGCGCTCAGGCAAGGGACCATCACCGGGCACAAGCGCTTCGATTTCAGCTAATATAGGGTCATAATCTGATAAGGGTTTTAAGTCTGGGGTGACACCAAAAAGGCCTAATGATTCATCACGAAAGCTTAAACTTTCTCCGCCAAGCATGCGGTGGCGCGTTTGTGCGGCGGTGAGCTGCGCTAGTAAAAATGCTTTACGTCTTTGCGATACTTTTGATAATGTCTCATCTTTGATGGCTGTGATACGGGATTTCAGGTCTGATATGGCGCTACCTAATGCTGCCAAATCACGAGGCTCTTTCTTGGCATTTTCTTGATAGTCTTTTGGGCCATAATAAGCATCAATATAACCCTCTTCTTTCTCGCCCATTTCGAGCGATAATTGGATATATTCTATTGCTAATGGGTCTATGACTTTATCAGCAGCAATTTGCTCAGCGCTAAGTGTTTCTTCTTTATCTATTTGCGGGTTTTGTGAACAAGCACTGATACTGGCTATAGCAGTACCTGCAATGAAAATAGATATAATCAATTTATATTTCATAATCACAGACCTTAATATCCTAGAGGAGGAAAATTACTCTTTGCTTCCCTTCCCTTCGCTCATTTCAACAGTATCACTTTCATTATTTTCAGCAGCTTCAATAGTATCATGTTCGCTATGTAGCGGTGCAAATTTCAATAATAGGAAACCGATAATAGCCGATAATATGGATCCCATTAAAATACCGATTTTGGCTTCCTCGCGCAGCTTCATCATATAAGCATCATTGCCGACAAATGCGAGCTCGCCAATAAAGAGGCTCATGGTGAAACCAATACCGCACAGCATTGCAACACCATAGATTTGCACCCAAGTCGCCCCTCGCAATTTGCTGGCAAAGCCAAATTTAACCGCTAACCAAACGGCGCTAAATATACCGAATTGTTTCCCAAAGAATAAGCCAGCGGCAATGCCAAGCGGTAATGGGCTGAATATCTCATTTAAGCCCAAGCCGCCAATATTTACACCTGCATTGGCAAAACCAAATATGGGAATAATAAGATATGCGCTCCAAGGGTGAATAGCATGTTCTAAAATATGCAATGGACTGTTTTTGGCATCGGGGGCGCCTGGTGTTTTTATGATCGGGATCATCATTGCGGCAAGTACGCCAGCAACGGTCGCATGAACGCCAGAACGAAGCACAAAATACCATAATATAATTGATAAGATGAGATATATAGGGATGCTGCGTACTTTTGATTTGTTAAGAAAATACATGAGTGCTAAAATACCCACTGATGCGGCGAGCCAGACAGTTTGCAGCCCGTCGGTATAAACCAAGGCAATAATAGCGACCGCACCCATATCATCAACGATGGCGACCGTGACCAAAAATAATTTCAGCGATGTAGGCGCACGCTTACCGAGCAATGCCAATACTCCAATGGCGAAAGCGATATCGGTTGCTGCAGGTATAGCCCAACCATTGGTAAATGCTGGATTACCCGATGTGATCGATAAAAACACAATAGCGGGTGCGATCATACCTGCTAAAGCCGCAATGAATGGTAGTCGTCTTTTTTCCCATGATGAGAGGCGGCCGTCGACAAATTCACGCTTTATCTCAAGGCCGACTAAGAAAAAGAAGATCGCCATAAGGCCATCATTGATCCACAGATGGATAGTGAATTTTTTTAATTGGGCACCCAGCATGATTTCAGGTCCCACTTTAAACTTGTGCAGCCAATAATCATATGTCTCGCCCAATGCACTATTGGCAATAATCATAGCTGCTGCTGCTGCAATCATCAGCAGTACACCGCCAGCGGCTTCGCTTTGCAAAAAATCCCTTAGTGCGGAATGTGATCTAGTGGATGAATTTGCCATGGGGAGCCTCTTTCAGACAAAATATTTATAGGTAGCATTTATCTTTTACGCCTTATGACGATTATTGACGCCAACTACAATAACCATTGACCGAATAAATCAAAAAAATATATCATAGGAATTATCTCAATTTGCATATCCTTAATCGCTGTATTGATGACCTTAAAATCCAATAAAATATTGTATATTGTAAAAAAACCATATTGGATGTAATTATGCTTATCAGAGGTGAGTATTGTTTGAAATAATATTATCTTATATTGAAATAATACAGCAAGAGCTGCTCTTATTCTGTATTGTCTGGTTTATTATCGGCGGGATAGATGATATTTTGATTGATCTTATCTGGCTACTGCGGTCATTTTATCGCCGTTTTACCTCATATGTAAGTCATCAAACTATAGAGGATCACCAGCTACTAGAAGAGCCTAAAAACATATCTCAAAAACTAATTTCTACCGACCAAGAATATCATGCTGTTTTTATTCCTGCATGGCAAGAATCTAATGTTATTGGTGATATGCTAGATGGGTGCCGTGAGGCTTGGCATGATAGCATGATTAATCATCATATTTATGTGGGTTGTTACCCCAATGATGATGATACCATTGAACAGGTAATTATAGCGGCGAAGTCTAATCCAAATATCTCGCTTATTTTATGCAGTAAGGATGGGCCAACTACAAAAGCAGACTGTCTCAATAACCTCTGGCGCGCAATGCTACGCGATGAATTAAATCTTGGTATAAAGGTAAAATCGATCATATTGCATGATGCAGAAGATCGTCCGCATCCTCTATCGCTTGCAATTTTTGAGAAATTGATCGGTAAAAATGATATCATCCAATTGCCTGTTATCCCTATCCCTGCACCAGGGTCTCCATTTGTGAGTGGCCATTATTGCGATGAATTTTGTGAAAGTCATGCCAAAGCTATGGTAGTTAGAGAAGCGCTAGGTGCTGCTCTCCCGCTAGCAGGGGTGGGTTGTGCCATCGAACGAAATTGCTTGGGCCGATATGCTCTGGGTAAGAATAACCTGCCTTTCGATGTTGATAGCGTGACCGAAGATTATGAGCTTGGTCTTAATATTGGCAGTGCTGGGCGCGGCGCTGTTATGGTGCGGGCAAAAGACCAAAATGGCGATTTAATTGGCACGCGTGCTTATTTCCCTGATACATTAGAAAGTGCAATTACACAGAAATCACGTTGGACACTGGGTATAGCGCTTAGTGCATGGGATAAGTTGGGCTGGAGTAAGCTGAAAGTAAAAGAAGGTTCCTTTAGATATGAAAGGCGAGCCTATCCTCCCAAACAAAAATTGTTTCCACTTCCTTATAATCTTGTAGAAAACTGGATGCGGTTACGGGATAGGAAAGCCATTTTTACTTCTTTGACCGTGTTTGTAGCTTATGTAACGCTGACATTAACATCACTTCTTATCGCCGCTGAATATTTGGGTCTTTATAAAGTGACTGCGCTCAGCCCAATGATGCAAAATGCCGTTCTCATAACCAGTGCTATCTTGTTATGGCGCCTTATCATGCGCAGTAGTTTTTCATATTACCACTATGGTTTTTGGCAATCCTGTCTGGCGTTTCCAAGAATGATATTGTCTAATATTATATCTATATTGGCGGCCCGTCGTGCGGCTATTATCTATATTCGCTATTGTTTTGGTGGAGCGATTAGTTGGGACAAAACTGCGCATACTAATGTACCGCCAAAGCTCAATCTTTCAGAAAATAGTAATGTAAGCATCAAATTAAACAATATGGATGTGATGCGATGAATTGGGAATCTAATATCATATGACTACCAGAGCTTCTACACGTCCAGGTCGACCATTGCTATTTATAGGTGGATTAATAGGAGCTTGGGTAATTGCTCGGCTATTATTTATTCTATCGACAACTGATGCTCATGATATATCCGAAAAAGAATTTATAGCGGATATATTATTAGCGGAGAATATTCAGGGCAAGCCACTGGTTAATAGTGAGGATATTACTGCTGAAAGAGCCGTTCGTCTTGATCAAGATAATGGCTTCACATTTGCGGCAATACCTCTTTCTAACGATAGAGATATTGAGAGAAGCGGTTATGCCATAGCAGGATCAGCGCAACCGCCAAAAAGCCTATATCCGTTATTATTTGTTGGCACTATTGCTGAGCGTAACAATGCATTGAACCAAAAAAGAGTATCGATATTCAACAAATGGGACTTCCTAAACGGGCAAAATAATAATGATACGGCATTGGGGGATGTCAATGTTAGCAGCCTATCAGCTGAGCATAAGAATAGTGATACTGGATCAAGGTTGAGTCTATATGGATATATATTTGGGCGCAGTGGTAGCGGTAGCGCCAATGCATTGGGCGCGCGTTATGGCGGTAGCCAAGCAGCAATACAAGCAGCCTATAGAATTAATCCAAATGACAAAATAGCCTTAGATGCCATCGTCCGTTTGCAATCAGCTTTGAATGAAGGCGATAAAGAATTAGCCGCTGGTGTTCGCGTGAAGCCCATTGATAGTCTACCTGTTTCAATTATTGCAGAACATCGTTTTCGGCCATCAAGTGCAGATGGTTTTGCGGTTTATGCGGCTGGTGGTAAATCGGCTATTCCTCTACCAGCAAACTTTAAGCTTAACCTCTATGGCCAAGCGGGTGCAAGTACAGCAGGGCAAGATACATTATTTTTTGATGCGCAAGCTGTGGCGGAACGTACCATATATAAAAGTGGTAACTTTGCTCTTTCAGCTGGCGGTGGTGCATGGGCGGGAGGACAGCGCGATGCACAACGGCTTGATATTGGTCCCAGTGTAAGCGTTACCTTATCCTCAGCTAAGCAAAATTACCGGCTTTCAGGTGATTGGCGCGAGCGTGTGGGCGGCAATGCTGCTCCAAATAGCGGTGTAGCTATTACATTATCAACCGATTTTTGAACTTTTAGCATTATCGACCAAATCTGTGCCTTTATAAAGCCGTAATAATCGACTAGATAGTAGGAATATGGATCAAATTCTTCCTGTATATCTGCCAATAGCTAATTTATCAGTTCCTGCTCTGGAAATGATATTATTGGGTGCGTTTGTTGGCATGCTCTCTGGAATGTTTGGTGTTGGCGGTGGTTTTTTAACAACGCCATTATTGATATTTTATGGAATTCCGCCAACGGTCGCTGCGGCTTCTGCCTCTACGCAAGTAACGGGTGCCAGTATTTCAGGTGTGTTCGCCCATACAAAGCGCGGTGGTGTTGATTTTCATATGGGTGGAGTATTGGTGATCGGCGGAATATTTGGCACCTTATTTGGTACCTTATTGTTCGAAACATTAGAAGCTCTAGGTCAGATCGATACGGTAATTAATATATTATATGTGCTGATGCTCGGCGGTATTGGTGGATTGATGGCCAAAGAGAGTTTAACTAGTGTTTTAGCGATGCGTTCTGGCACATATGTCCAAGCAAAGAAGCGGCGCCATCACCCTTTGGTATCTAACTTGCCATTACGATGGAGGTTTCGCAGATCAGGTCTATATATTTCGCCACTCGCCCCATTATTACTTGGTTTTGTAACGGGTATATTGACAATGTTATTGGGTGTTGGCGGCGGTTTTGTAATGGTACCAGCTATGCTTTATCTGTTGGGTATGGGTGCGCAAGTAGTGGTTGGAACATCATTGTTTCAAATATTATTTGTCACCATTTCTTCCACTATGATGCACGCATTGACCACAAAAGCTGTTGATATTGTTTTGGTTGTATTATTACTCTTTGGTAGTGTTACTGGGGCGCAGCTTGGT
This sequence comes from uncultured Sphingorhabdus sp., assembly GCA_947501885.1. Classification (GTDB taxonomy): domain Bacteria; phylum Pseudomonadota; class Alphaproteobacteria; order Sphingomonadales; family Sphingomonadaceae; genus Sphingorhabdus_B. Next base: position 1,462,838 of record CANMXN010000001.1, read on the forward strand.
GCACGCCTTGCACAGCGGATGCAGCCAGAATATTTGCGATTAATATTGGCGGCATTGGTGTTGATTGTTGCCTTGCGACTAGCAATAGGTTTGGGGTTTCAACCACCAGAGATATTCACGGTTCAACCCTTATGATCCGCTATTTCCTCATCATATTATTATTATGTTGGCCTAGCATAACCGTAGCAGAGCCAAAGTTGGTGCCAGATGTATCGCAACGACAAATATCGATTCAGTCAGGGTTTACAGGAGAACAGCTATTATTATTTGGTGCGGTTATTGATGTAGATAGAGAATTAGGTAATGAACCTATTGATATTGTGGTGGTGCTGCGTGGACCTACCAAACCTATTATTTTACGTGAAAAAAAGAAAGTAGCGGGTATTTGGGTTAATGCGGATAGTAGCAACTTTCAATCTGTTCCAGGTTATTATGCTATAGCATCGTCACGTAATATATCTGATATTGTCGATATAAAAACAGCAGCAATTTATGAATTGGGTGTTGATCGCCTACAATTATCTCCGACAGGTTCTATCGATAGCAAAAAGTTGCGACATTTTGTTGCTGGATTAGTGGATTTAAGACAAAGAGAGGGTTCTTACCTCGATGTACCAGGTGGTGTGAGTATTACCGATAATGTTTTATATCGTGCAAGGCTCAACATTCCGTCGAGCGTTCCAGTTGGACAATATACCGCTGAAACATTATTGATACAAAATGGCAAGGTTATCGCCGCTGATGACAATGTTGAAGTCACGATTAAAAAGACAGGTTTTGAGGCTTTTATTACTACCTTGGCTGATAAATATTCGCTCCTATACGGTTTGATCGCGGTACTCATATCCATATTATTTGGATGGGCGGCTGGATATATTTTTCAGCGAATATAGGTTCTATATCATTTTATATCGTCAAAACCTTGTGGAAATTGCTATATTTCACTGATGCGGTAAGCAAATTTTAACTCTGATTTACTATAACTATGTCATAAATTTTGCAGATATTTAATGATAGGGTTATGAGTATATGAGAAATCAATTTCGCGGGCAATATTTATCGGATGATAATTCGAATAAACCCCAAGCTTCTAATGAGCATAAGCCGACTCCTCATATGTCCTATTCCCCTGATAGGCACCAACTTAGCGGTGACGACACTAAAGATATTCAGCCAGTTCATTTCAAACCTGCTGAACAATCATCACAACCTTTATCGGATGAAGCCCATATACCCCAAGAGCCTAAGTCGGATGCTGATGGTGGCCCAGGAATAGAAAATCAAACTCATACATCACAAAATATAGCGGAGAGTGCTGTGGAATCGCCTAAACCTATTAATGTTGCAAGTGCAAGCGAAACAGATGATGCAGTAATCGTGGAAAGTAATAAAAGCAGTATTTCCCTAGCAAAAAAGGCATATAACCCTTCTACCAAAGAGCTAATTAAAATTGGCTATGTTATGGAGATAGCAGGTTCTGGTTCTCAAATATGCGTTGATCCTGCTGTATTGGCCCAATTGGAATCGCATGATGATCCTAGTATCAAAATGGCAGGACAAGTGGGTGCCCAAATTAAAATCCGTGTTGGCAGCATTTGGTTATTGGCGAGCATTAGAACGCAAAAATTAGAAGGTACCGATTCTAATATTATTTCAGCCTTTGTCGATTTCTTGGGTGAAGGCGATGAAGAAAAGTTAACGGGGAAAATCTATAATTTCCGTCGTGGTGTTACACGCTATCCAGTACCAGGGAGTGAAGTTTACGCCGTTAGCAGCGCTGACTTGAAACAAATATATGCAGCTGATAGCCGTGCTCATACCGAGATTGGCACTGTGTTTCCGACAAAAGATATTCGCGGTGCGCTCTATATTGATGCTATGTTAGGTAAACATTTCGCACTACTGGGATCTACTGGTACGGGTAAATCAACATCCGCAGCGCTTATTTTGCACCGCATATGTGACTTGGCTCCACAAGGTCATATTGTGATGGTTGATCCACACGGAGAGTATAGCGCAGCATTTAAAAATACGGGGGCTTTGTTTGATGTAAACAATATCAATATGCCCTATTGGTTGATGAACTTTAGCGAACATTGTGAGGTCTTTGTCACATCCAATGGTGATGATCGCCAGATTGATTGCGAGATTTTATCGCGTTGTTTGTTGCAGGCACGGGCCAAGAGTCGCGCTGCTGAAAATGTTAGCAAATTGACTGTCGATTCCCCAATTCCTTATCTTCTATCTGATTTGACTAACATTATTCAAACCGAGATGGGGAAATTGGATAAGGCTTCTTCTTCGGCACCCTTCATGCGTTTAAAAGGTAAGATTGATGAGTTGAAATCTGACCCTCGTTATAGCTTTATGTTCTCGGGTATGTTGGTCGGTGATACGATGGCAGACTTTATCAGCAAAATCTTCCGTCTGCCAAGCGATGGTAAACCTATTTCGATCATTGATGTATCCTCTATGCCATCAGATATAACTTCAACGGTTGTGGCCGTTCTCTCCCGCCTTGTATTTGATTATGCGATTTGGTCGCGTAATGAACCACAGCGGCCTATTCTTTTGGTATGCGAAGAGGCACACCGTTATATTCCAAATGAGCGTGTTTCTAAAACCTCTGCTGTTCGTTCTATCTTGGAACGTATTGCTAAAGAAGGCCGTAAATATGGTGTATCATTGGGCTTAATTACCCAGCGTCCATCAGATTTGGCCGAAGGTGTTTTATCGCAATGCGGTACAATCCTCTCTATGCGTCTGAACAATGATCGTGACCAAGCCTTTGTTCGTGCGGCGATGCCCGAGGGTGCACGCGGCTTTCTGGATGCTATTCCAGCACTTCGTAACCGCGAGATTATTGTCTGTGGAGAGGGTGTGTCTATTCCTATTCGAGTTTCTTTGGATACGCTCGAGGAAGAAAAACGTCCTGCATCGGAAGACCCAATATTCTCTGAACTCTGGCAAGATACAGGCGGCGAACAAGAGATGTTGGAACGGATTGTTACCCGCTGGCGTTCGCAAGGCCGCTAAAAAAGCTTATACCGCTGCGAAATAATATGTCGTTTAATCTTGGAAGTATTTATATACTCCCTGCGATACACTCCTTTTATTTCTTTGCGCTATAAGCTTTTTCTTAATCTGAGAGCATAGCATCACAGCGCTATAGCAATCATCCAAGCCGTTCCAAAGCTATCTTCAAACGCTCTGCTTCCGCTGATTTCTCAGCTAGATCAGATTTTGCTTTTTCCACCGCTTCAGGTTTTGCCCGCGCAACAAAATTTTCATTGCTTAGACGTCCTTCGAGTGATTTTGCTTCTTTGCTCACCGCCTCATAGGCTTTGGTGAGACGCGCTTTTTCAGCTTCTATGTCAATCACCCCTTCGAGCGGCACGATAATCGTTTGCCCATCTACTACCAATTGCATGGATGCACCATCGGGGGCATCACCAAAGGATGAAGACGCTATCCGCGCGACCCGCTCTAATGTGCTTTGTAATGTGCCAACGCGCGCCTGTAACGCATCTGGGAATATACAATCTAGTTTTGCACCAGGCGCAATTCCCAGCTCATTTTTGGCGCTACGCATCGCACTGGTAAAGGCGATGATCCAATCAATCTCAGCCTTAGCATCATTGTCAATTTTGGCCTTAGGTACGGGCCATTTGGCAAGGATGATGTCATAATTACGCGCCGATTTTCTGCCTTCTGACGATGCCATCGCATGCCATAATTCTTCGGTGATGAACGGCATGAAGGGATGTAGCATGACCAAAATTTGATCGAGTACCCAGCCCGCAACTTGGCGTGTTTCCGAGGTATCATCATTATCTTCGCCTTGGATAATTGGCTTAATAAGCTCCAAATACCAATCGCAAAACAAATCCCAAGTGAAATGATAGATGGTGTTTGCCGCTGCATCAAAACGCAAATCAGCCAGCGCCTTATCAAGCGCGGTAAGTGTTTCTTGTATCTCGCCGATAATCCAGCGATTGGCGGCTAGCGTTGCCGTTGGTGCGGATAGGCTTTGTGATGCACCAATGCCATTCGATTGGGCAAAGCGTGCTGCATTCCAGAGCTTAGTTGCGAAATTACGATAGCCTTTGACGCGCTCATCATCCATTTTGATGTCGCGCCCTTGGCTTTCCATCGCCGCCATAAAGAAACGCAATGCATCAGCGCCATATTCATCAATCAGGCCCAGCGGATCGACAACATTGCCTTTAGATTTGGACATTTTTTGCCCATCGGCGGCGCGAACCAGACCGTGCAGATATAATGTCTTCCATGGGCGTGATTCTTCGATAGGTTTTTTACCGCCTTCGCCCATAAATTCGATGCCCTGCATCGCCATACGCGCATCCCAGAAGAACAAAATATCAAATCCGCTAATCAGCAAATCATTGGGATAATGTTTGTGTAAAAGAGACGCCGTTCGCCCTGAGCTTGTCGAAGGGTCGTTGCTTTTACCCGCTCGTACTTCGACAGACTCAGCACGGACGGTAGTATCTTCGGGCCAGCCTAATGTTGCAAAAGGCCAGAGCGCACTGGAGAACCATGTATCCAGTACGTCTTCATCATGCCAAAGCGGAATGCGAGCCGTTCCTTGCGAGACGAATTGGCCTTCCATTTCAGGTGCTTGAAATATATCACTTTCTTCAAGTCCATACACTTCTGCCGCCTTGATGCGAGCTTCTTTAAAAGTGGTGGCCACAAAAACTGGAAGTTGATTTTCCCTATATCCCTGAGATTTCAGATGTTCCGTAAAGTCGAATTCGCCAATTTTGGTTGGCCCATACCAAGCAGGAACGCGATGCCCCCACCAGAGCTGCCTTGAAACGCACCATGGCTGGATATTTTCCATCCAGTTGAAATATGTTTTTTCCCATGTTTTGGGGACGATTTCAATATCACCATTCTTAACCGCATCAATCGCAGGCTTGGCGAGTGTTTGCGCATCGACATACCATTGATCGGTGAGCCAAGGTTCAATCACCACGCCGCCGCGATCACCATATGGCGTCTGAATGATACGCGGTTCGGCATCGCTCACAACCTCTTCGCCCTTTTTATTTTTGCTGATATGCGGGATGAGCAGGCCAAGCTCTTTAAGTGCTCTGACCACCAACTCGCGTGCTTGGATTTTGGTGCCATTTTCTTTCTCAAGCTTAAAACGGTGTAATCCAACATATTCTTTTGGTATAAGGCTATCTGATGTTTGACAGACATTGCCATCGCCATCAAACATATTGAGCATATCTTTGGCTTCAATACCGATACGTTTGCCGACATCAAAATCGTTAAAATCATGGCCAGGTGTTATTTTCACTGCACCGCTACCCAGCTCTGGATCGGCATGTTCATCAGCCACAATCGGGACGCGGCGGCCCGTGATAGGCAGCTCCACATATTTACCAACTACATCGGCATAACGGGTATCATCGGGATGCACCGCAACGGCCATATCGGCCAGCATGGTTTCGGGGCGCGTGGTAGCAACCTCGATATAATTTTGGCCTGCGCCATCGGGCCCATCAAAAGTCACGGTATCGCCATTTTCATCGGCGGCTAATGGATATTTGAACCGCCAGAAATTGCCATTAATCTCTCTAGTTTCTACTTCTAGGTCAGAAATTGCGGTTTTTAGTTTAGGGTCCCAATTAACCAAGCGCTTATCGCGATAGATCATGCCGCGACCATCAGCGTTCTTTTTATTATAGAGATCGACAAAGACCTTGGTTACGGCTTTGGTGAAATGCGGGTCCATAGTAAATTGCTCGCGGGACCAATCCATCGAACAACCAAGGCGGCGCAACTGACGCGTGATCGTACCACCGCTCTCCTCTTTCCATTCCCAGACCTTATCGATAAATTCTTCACGATTATAATTGCTGCGTTTATCGCCAGCGGCTTCCATCTGCCGTTCAACCACCATTTGCGTTGCAATACCCGCATGGTCGGTACCAACCACCCACAGCGCATCTTTGCCGCGCAATCGTTCATAGCGGATCATAATATCTTGCAGCGTGTTATCGAGAGCATGACCTATATGCAGGCTGCCCGTTACATTGGGCGGCGGATTTACGATGGTATAAGGCTGTGCATCGGGGCGTTCGGGACGAAACGCATTATTGTTTTCCCAATGATCATACCATTTTTTTTCAATGGAGGCAGGCTCAAAATTTTTATCAATAGTCATATATATGCTTTAGCCTAAGAATCGTAAAAACCAAGACTTAGAAGTCCCAGTCTTTAATAATTTTGTGTCCACCGTTTTTGAGGGTCTCAGTAAGGTCTGATGGGCATTCATCTTCAATCAACATACCTTCCGATATTTTTTTACCAACTAAGTCGGGAGTTCCATCAGAATTATCAAAAATATAACATTGATCGACATGATAAATAAACCAGTTAAGCTGTTTGAATGACTTTATCCTACGATCTATAATTTTTTGCTCGGGTACAAAATGACCACCTTCTTTTACCCTTATGCGCGCGCGCTCTAATTGCATTTCTGCACTTTTCAGAACAATATAGATCATCCTAATCTGATAACCTTTAGTTTTGGCCTTTTTTACAAGTTTTTGATATTTGTCAGAAGATAGAACCGTTTCTAAACCAATAGTTTGATGCACATCAATTGATGCGTCTAGCCATTTATACATTCTATTGAGTGCTTCTACATTGGCTTTATCCTCGGAGAGCTCTTCTTCTTCGATTAGTCTCGATGTAAGAAGATCTGGATTTATTATCCAAACACTGCCGCCCCAGCCTTCAATGTCTGTACGGTTATAAAATGAACTTTTCCCACTCGCATTAGGCCCCGCAATCATCCACAATATTGGTTGCTCTGGTTTGCGAGGGGTAATTAACCTCATGCCTGTCTGCGTCGTTGCTCAATAATACGCCTAACATTTGATCTAAAAGCAGCTAATAATTCTTGATCTAATTTATCGCTATCTGATTTCACAACTTTTAAATTAATAAAACTGCCATCAACTGAACGGACTTTTTTAGTTGGCAAGTCACTTGGTTTTAAGATGTTTTTTTTCATTAATAATGCTCCATTAGATATCATAATGCATCTTACACTATTAAGGAAGCAATAACTTTATTCTTCTGCCGTATATTTTTTCAACCAGCCAAAGACATTTTTATGCCATTGGAGGCTGTTATTGGGTTTGTTGATCCAATGGTTCTCATCAGGGAATATCAATAATTTTGATTCAATATCTTGGCGCTGCAGAGCGGTAAAGGCGGCAATGCTCTGCGAATAAGGAACGCGGAAATCCAATTCACCATGAATGACCAGCATGGGTGTTTTCCACTTGGTGACATGGTTGACAGGGTTCCACTTTTCACTATCTTTACGCGCCCACCACGGGCCACCATGATCCCATTCGTCAAACCATAATTCCTCTGTCTCAAAGGCAAATTGGCGTAGGTCAAATAAACCCGCATGATTGACGATACATTTAAATTCATCGCTCCAATTACCCGCGATCCAATTCATCATATATCCGCCATAGGATGCGCCCAATGCACAGGCATTTTGGGTGTCGGCTTGCGGATCGATTTTACCTGCTGCGGCAAGCCCTAATTTAAGGTCGGTCAATGGTTTGCCGCCCCAATCTTGATTGATGCTGTCGGTGAATTTTTGTCCATATCCAACGCTGCCATGGAAATCGACGGTAATGGCAACATAGCCTTGCGAGGCCATGACTTTGGGATTCCATCGGAATGACCAGCTATTACCAAAGCTGCCTTGCGGGCCGCCATGGACAAGAAAAGCTACGGGTAATTTTTCACCTGCGATGATTTTAGGGTTTTTGATAGGCTTGATAATTTGTCCCCAGACCTGATCGCCATTCGCACCCGCAAAATCAAAGCGCTGTACATTGACTTTATCAATCTCGGCGAGCAGCGCGTCATTAATAGACGTGAGTTTTTTCTCGCCTGCTTGCTCATTAAAATGAAAAATCTCATTGGGCGAATTTATATCATTTTTGGTATAGACGATGGAGCCATCTTTTAGCGCTACCACATTATTCACATTACCGCCTTTAGATAGGCGTTTCGGTGTTCCGCCTGTAACCGCTATTTTATAGACGGGGTGATCCAATATATCTTGTGCTGTTATGTAGAGGCTTTTGCTATCTGTGCTCCAGCTTATGGAACCAACTGACCGATCCCAATTTTCGGTGATATTTTTGATGGTACGAGAGTCCAGATCTATGATCTTTAAGCTGAGTTTGTCGCTTTCATATCCAGCGCGCTTCATCGCCAAATAGGCAATATATCTACCATCGGGTGAAGGTGTTGGCATGGTGTCGGTTGCTGAATTGTCTGATGTGATGTTCTCAGATTTATATGCTTCTTGAGCTATCGCTCTTCTTTCATCAATATCTAACTTCTTAGAAACTTGTTCATTTTTATCTGAGGCGCGTGCTACTTGAGTTATCCTAAGGTTTTCAATCATCTCTTGATCTATTACCCTTTTCCAATAAATATCCAAATTGGTGGAGCGCGGTTCCTTTTCATCGGCGATCCTCAACGTGTAAAATATTTGATCTTCGGTGATGGCAATTTCTTCACCGCCGCCAAAGGGTTTGCTTGGTGTGTCGCCAATTTGAGTGCTGATCAGGCGACCATTAGATAGTCCATTGGTACCCAAATCATAGGTGAATAAGCGGCTTAAATGATTGCCTTTTTCCCAACTGCCCCAATGGCGCACAAATGTTTTGTCATATTCGCGTCCCGTACCAGGGCCAGGCCTTGCTGTGTCTTTATTCGCAATCTCTTTATCGCAATTTAAATCGCTACAATCGGTTGAAACATCTGCCCAAATGGCAATTTTACGATTATCACTGGAGAGTTTGAATCCTGAAATATCGACAGTGAAATCACTGATCTGGGTGGTTGATGGAATACCGCCAGCAGCGGGAATATCATAACGCCAAATTTGCTCGCTCTTGGTTTCATCGCTAATGTAATAAATTGAACGACCATCTGCGCTATAGATTGGGCTATGACTGCTAGTTTTGCTTTGCAATGCAGTTTTAAGCAACTTCGGAGTTGCATTTTCAACGGTTAAAGACTGCCAGTAAATTTCTGTTTTTCTTTTATTCTCTTTCAAATCGGTGCTGGTCACAGTGAAGGCCATGCTTTTACCATCGGGGGATATGGCTGGGGCACCAACGCGTTTAAGCGTCGTTAAATCTTCGGCGGTCATAGGCCGTGCATGTATGGCAGGTGTAGCAAATATTGAAACTGTGCTGGCGAGGGCGGCCAATGCCGCATATTTATAATTTTTCATAAAATCAGATTATCAAGACATCTCTAACGCGCAAGTAAAATAAGCCTTAGAAGATGGTGTCAGCCGATAAATTGATAGAAATTTTAGTCTTTTTTGGTGATGCGTTTAATTTCGCGTTCAACCATTGATTCGACCAAAGTAGGCAGATTGTCATCGAGCCATTCTTTCATCATAGGGCGCAGCATTTCAGTGACGAGACTTTCGAGCGATGTTTCACCAGAACGTACTATTTGCGGGGGCGGACTTGGTTCGCTTAATGCCGCAAGTGTTGATAGGCTCTGGCGCAGATCTTGGGCAGTGCTTTGATCGACTAAGGCTTCATTATCGTCAATATCTTCGGATGTTAGTTCAAGCACATCATCATTTTTTTTTGCTGTTGATTTAATAGGTGTAGAATCGACGCCGTCATCTTCTGCAATAACCTTGCGAATCGATGATAATATCTCATCTATTGAGGGTTCTGTCTGACGTTCTGCCATAATATATTACCCCTAATACCCCAAAATTAACCATATTTATTAGACCCCCTTAGCTCATGACTTAAAAAAATCAAAAATTTTCTATAATATTAATGATTATTTTGAAAAATGTGCTTTTTCTGCCAACGCGGTAATACGAAGCCAGTGCTCTTAAGCCGCGATAATGTTTAGGTCTTTACCTTAATTTTCAGGGAGCGGCGTAATAGGCGCAGTTTGCGCCTTTGTCTCGGTTGTTCTAGTCGCTTGCTCTTTTGGGTTTGGTTGTGACGACCAATCGTTTAGACTATTTTTGACTTTATTATAATCTTCCAGCGGATTATATAATAAGGCTTCGTCTAACCCTAAATCACGCGCTTCGGCTTTGCCCATAGCGGCCATGAGAGTGAAGCCAGCGACATAGGCATTGCGCTGAGCCGTGACCAATTGGACGCGGCTGTTTAGTAATTCTTGCTCGGCGTTCAAAATATCCAAAATTGTACGATTTCCTACGCTATTTTCAGCGCGTACACCTTCTAAGGATAATGTATTGGCCTCAACGGCGCGTTCAAAAGCTCTGGTGAGTTCAAGCGATGCTTTCCAGCTTGCGTGGGATGCTCTGGTTTGTGCAATGACATTGCGTTCAGCGGCAATTTCTTGCTCTTGCGCTTGGCTTAGACGTGCTTGTGATTGGCGAATTTGTGCGGAAGGCCGCCCTCCTTGATAGAATGGAATAGTCGCGCGCACACCCAATGTAAAAGTGGTGGTGGATTGAATGAAGTTAGCACCAGGAATGTTACCGCCCAATGTACCTAAGAAATTGGTGTAATTGCCTTGTGCAAAGGCATCAACAGTAGGCAAACGAGATGCTCTTGCTGCTTTTATATCATATTTGGCGGCATCACGGCTTTCTTTTGCTGATTGTAGGTCAGGATTGCTACCTAGGGCAACGACAACTGCATCATCGGGGTTTTCAGGTAGTCCAGGAAGTGGCGGCGGGGCTTCTAATGCTCCAGGTTCGCTGCCAACTAATTGTGTATATACTTCTTTGCTGCGTATTAAGTTTGCCCGAGCATTTTGTAAATTACCCAAGGCTTCAGCATATCTGGCTTCGGATTGAGCAACATCGGTGCGGGTTAAATCACCAATCTCAAAGCGATCACGTGTGGCTTCTAAATTGACGCTCAAGACGCCCACTTGCGCACGGTTTAAATCCACTACGGCCTCATCACGGATCACATCCATATAGGCAGCAACGACATTAGAGAATATAGAGCTTTCGGTGGCGCGTAAATTTGCAATACTTGCTTTTACTTGACCTTTAGCGGCTCTAATACGGTTTTTAACAGCACCGCCGCGATAGGCAGGGACATTCAAGGTTGCGTCATTAGATGTTAAGCGGTCTGGTGCTGTGAAACTATTGGGGTTGTTGCGAATATTTTCAAAATAATTGCTTTGTAGGTTCAAGCTTGGACGACCATCGGCTTTAGCAATAGGGACATTTTCATTGACCACTTTCTGGCCAGCGCGCGCGCCCGTTAATGTTGGGTTGCTCTCATAGGCTTTGGTCAATGCATCACGTAATGTTTCGGCGTGCGCAGTGTTCGCCAAAGGCATGATAGCGATACAGATCAATGCCGAGGCGCTGTAAAGTGCCTTTTTATTATTATGCGGTATAAATGGCTTGTGATTATTGATCAAAAGCTAAATTCCTTTTCCTTATCGAAACCATATTTCGACATAAATTTTTCAATCTCACATTCCATAAAAGCTACTAATGCCATTGTATTGCTATGCTTATAACCAATACAAAGATGTGATACTTCACCTTCCATCAATCCGCATAATAGTCTGCCGCCAATAGCCAATTGATCAATGATATTCTGCGGTACTTGCTCAATAGCCCCTTCAATAACGATAAGCGAATAAGGCCCATGTTCTGCTGCACCTTGGCTTAATGGACCTTGAATGAAGGTAATATTATCGGCCACGGCCTGATTTTCAATATCACTTTCTACGGCTATTATATGGCGTGCACGCTTAGCAGCGATCATAGCATTATAACCTGAGCCTGATCCAATGAACAAAATAGTATCATTGGTTTGGATATCTGCTTTTTGTAGCATCAGTGCTGATGTGAGAGCAGGCGCTAAATAACGTTGAGTTCCCATAGGCACTGATCGATCCATATAAGCGATGTCACGATATTGCATTGGAACATAATCTTCGCGCGGAGTTTCGCCCATAGCCTGTAATATCCATTTCTGTTCAACCGCATTTGGGCGTAATTGGCTGTCGATCATTGCACGGCGCATCATATCATAATCATATGTTTCTGTTGATGATTGAGATGCATGAGAGGCTGACATGTGAATATTATCCATATTGAGTTAATTGTATAGGCTGTGCCTTATGCTCGCATAGGCACAAAAAATCTATCCTCTTAATTACAGAATCACTGTATGAGATGCAAAATTCTTTCCAAGCTGTTTTCCGATAAAGTGGCTATATGAAACTATTAACAGCTAATAATATAATTATTTCGCTAATAATATAGTCCAAATAGTCTATTTTATCATTATGTAAGCATGCATTTGAAATTGCGCATTGCCAAGGCGGATAAGAGACGCTAACACGCCGCTTCACACCACTTGCGGGGCCCGATGGCGGAGTGGTGACGCAGCGGATTGCAAATCCGTGTACGCCGGTTCGATTCCGGCTCGGGCCTCCATTATCTTTGCTATAATTTTAGCGGTATTAATTTACCGTACAAGAATATGTAAGCGTTGTACTTTCACCATTTGCCAATGTGTCTAATGTAATACCTGTACCCGTCAGATCAGCAATTGTGAAACTGCCTGTTGGAACGCCACTACCTGTGATGGTAACGGGATCACTACCGCTGCATGTAATGCCGCTCGTCGGGGAATCGCTAACTAGTGCGCCGCTCACAGAATCGGGACCATTATTGGTAACTGTTATTGTATAAGATGTTGTTGAACCTGATGTAACGCTATCATTGGTTTGATCCACTTCGCCATTTACGCCAGGCGTATTCGTCTTGGTAATGATTAAATCAACAGAGCGCGACACTACAATAGCTTCTTGGAGATCATCCCCTACTGTTGTTGGATCGGTTTCATCGCCATCTGCTGCTGTGGTGGTATTGGTTATTGTATTGCCACCTTGACCACTATTAACAACGCCTTCGATTGTTAGTGTTGCACTGGCACCGCCAGCAAGATCCCCAATTGTCCATAATCCAGTAGAAGAATCATAATTACCTACATCAACATCTCCATTATTAACTGTAGCAGTGAGGCCACTGGGGATAGTATCGGTTAGGGTTATATTTCTGCCACCAAATGCGCTGTTATTTGTTACAACAATATCATAGCTGACAGTATCCCCTTGGATGGGTGTTGGATTGCCGCTTGATAATGTTTTTACAGTGACCAAATTGACGGGTTCACAGGCAGGGACATGTATCTGAAACCTTGCGTTATTCCCGCCAGTAGGAGTTGGTGTTGTATGTGTAACCTGAACGCCAGATAATTGACCTATAGTAGCGATATCAAATTCTGCAAATGTCCGTGGAGTTGTCACTGCTGGTGCATCTATAGTTAAGGTTAAACCATCAGGAGATACAACCGCAGTTGTAGTTGCAGCTATTGTATTAACGACATCCCATGAAAACCCAGCACTCGCACCAATAGCAACAAAGGTAAAGCGGTCGTGATTTCTATCCATTGCAGTAGTCGGACCGCCAAATGAACGCCCGCCTCTGATAAATATGTTGATTGGACGTTCAAAGCTGTATGTGTTGACCAATGTATCACCTGAATTTGGAACATTTGTATTATTATACTGTATTTGGCCATTAGCACGACCAGTAACATTGTGATTGATGCCTGAATTACTAATTGTGGCTGCAGAGACATTCACCCTTAAAGTTGGATCTCCAGCAGAGTTTTGTAAAAAACCAGTGGTGGGACCGCCTGCATTATCTAGATCAATAAAGTCAACGGGTTGAGCTGTTGGTGACGCAGGGGTTGGTGTTATCGCACATGTTCTGGCTTGCGCATAAGCTGCTGAAGGGACAATAGACGCAATGATTGGTAATACCCAAGTTGATTTTAAAAAACGGTGCAACCAAAATTTCTTTTGTGTGTTTTTATGACTTATATCGGTTGCATATGTGAAGCATTTTAACATCAGCTGCCCTTTTTGATTAAGTAAAATATATTTTTACAAATAAATGGTTAATAGTTTCCTAAGAAAATGAAGCAATATAATCTGTTCCTGATCTTATGGTTTAAAATATTGAGATATTTTATATGTCGCCGCGTTCCGACATCATGACAGCTATGGGGCGCACAGATGGTATTTCAGATAATATAATCATGATAACAGCGGTTAAGGGCACTGCTAATATTGCGCCAATAGAACCCCAGACGACGACCCAAAATGATAGGGCTAGCAGAACTACAAAAGGGCTTAAATTTACGGAACGACCAAGCATTTTGGGTTCAAGGAAAGACCCAACATAAATTTGCGCGGCCATTAGAGCAATAAAGGCAATACCGCCTGATAGCCATGAACCCGTTTGAACAAAAGCGATCAAGACTGGGAAAATCACGCCAATGATAGAGCCGATGTATGGGATATAGTTGAACAAAGCGATTAACAATGCCCAAAATAGCGCAAATTCTACTCCTAAGAATAGTAATATCAATAATGAGACAAGGCCCAATATAACATTGACCAATGTTTTGGCACCGAGGTAATTCGCAATCCGTTGATTGATCCGATTGGTGAGAGTAATAGCACTGGCTGCATGGTTAGCATTGGCAAATGCCTTGCGAGTCTTCTCAGGTAGACCATCTAATTCCGCCGCCAAAAATACAGCATATAATAATGCGGTAATAAGCACAGTGCCAAAGGAATAAACGGCCGTGACCAAATAGTTCATGACGCTACCGATACTGACGGTTTCTGATGCTCTGGCAATTATGAGGTCCCAATCAACTGCATCGACTATACCAAAACTCTCTAGCAAACTTACCAATAGAATTTCAAAATTATCAGCATAGCGCGGTACTGCTTGTGAAATGGCTTGTGCATTTTGAATGACAAAAATGATCAATCCCACCGTAATGATGGTAAATAAAATTAACACTAATAATCGTCGGAACAGACGCGGTGTATTCCCTAATATAGGGATTTTTTGCAATGTATCAGCGGCTGCGACAAATAAATACACTGCGATAATACCAATCAGAACCGGTACTATAATCGATTTTCCGATGATACATAACCAGCCGATCATTATCGTAGCTGCTAGATAGCAAGTAATTGTTAGCAAGCCGCTTCTTAAGCTATTTTTATCTTCAGATTGTTCCGTTTTGGCAGTGGTCATATTCTCAAATTTCCATATCATCGCGGTCTAATAATCCGCAAACTCCATATTCTATGCCATATTTTATCTATGATATATAGGCATAAGGTTAGGTTTAATAATCAAAATCATATGAATTTGCGACTTAACCTACTGTAACTAGATGAGGAATATCTCTCTAGTGGTATTGGCTATCGTCTGTTAAAATATTGATAGGGTGTGGGGAAACTGAGTCTTGAGGAATTATATATGAATATAAAAGCATTAATTGCAATCACTATGGCTATAATCATCACCTTTTCGATTGCTATCGCGGCTGGACACAATGGTACCGTCACTGATGCGGGTATATCTGTATTTGTCATTGCTGCTATCATTGCCATTGGGGTTAACTGGCTGGCATTTATACCAGCTAATATTATGCAAACAGAAAGATTTTATGATCTCACTGGTGCTATTACTTATATCTCTGTAATGCTTGCGGCTTCAATCTTATCAAGTCCGCTTGACCTGCGCGCTATTATCGTCGTGGTGCTTGTAATGATATGGGCGCTTCGCCTTGGTTCTTTTTTGTTCATGCGTATACATCATGCTGGTGGTGATAGTCGTTTTGATGAAATTAAGGTCAAGCCAATGCGGTTTTTAACAGCTTGGACATTACAAGGCACTTGGGTCTTGCTTACGAGCGCGAGTGCGCTGGCTATTATTACAAGCACACAGCGGCAAGAGATGGATATATTTGCTACGATAGGCCTAATTGTCTGGATAATTGGTTTTACGATTGAAGTGATAGCTGATCGACAAAAGTCATCCTTCAGAGCCAAAGCTGAAAATAAAGGTCGCTTTATCAATATTGGACTATGGTCATATGCTCAACACCCCAATTATTTTGGTGAAATCACGCTTTGGGCCGGCATTACGATTATGTCTTTGCCGCTCTTATCGGGCTTACAGTGGGTTACTTTAATCTCGCCTATCTTTGTTATATTCTTGCTTACTAAAGTTAGTGGTATTCCGACATTGGCTGCTAGTGCGCAGAAACGATGGAGCGATGATAAAGATTATCAAGATTATAAAGCAAAGACCAATTTACTTATCCCTATGCCGCCGAGGGGTTAAATTCTTAAAGCTAGTTATGTATGAATAACATAAAAGGCCAGAGCATTACTGCCTCGGCCTTTATTGTTTTCTGATGTATAGGATAGGGATGTGTTTATTCAGCGGTTAATTCTAAACCATTATCCTTGGCTAGACTGGCCATTTCCCCTGCATCATGCATTTCCATCATAATGTCGCTACCGCCAAAAAACTCGCCCTTAACATAGAGCTGTGGAATGGTGGGCCATTCGCTATATTCTTTAATAGCTTGGCGTATTTCCATATCTTGCAAAACATCGACCGTTTCATATTTGAGCTTATAATGGTCCAAGATGGCAACGGCTTTGCTTGAAAAACCGCATTGCGGGAAAAGCGGCGTGCCCTTCATGAATAAGACCACATCATTGGAATTTACCAATGTATCAATTTTTGCGGATGTTTCGTCACTCATATTATACTCCTTAGGCACTTATTGCGCCGCTTTATTCGGGGGTAGCAGTTGTCAATTGTAAGGCATGCAATACGCCGCCCATTTTACCACCCAACGCATCATATACGCATTTATGTTGTTTGATGCGCGGTTTGCCGCGAAAGCTCTCGCTGATCACTTTGGCGGCATAATGGTCACCATCGCCAGCAAGGTCAGTGATCTCAACCTGCGCATCGGGAATGGCGGCCTTGATCATGCTCTCAATCTCGTTGGCTTGCATCGGCATATTATTTAAGCCTCTTCGATAAATTGGCGGCGCGCATCAACCATCAAATTATCCATAGCACCACGTACAAAACTCTCATCGCAATCAACGCCAGCGCTGGTCAAATCACCCAGCACCTTGCGCAATACATCTTCATCACCCGCTTCTTCAAAATCGGCCTGCACGACCGCCTTGCCATAGGCCTCGCTCTCTTCGCTGGTGAGCTTCATTTTCTCAGCAGCCCATAGGCCGAGTAATTTATTACGGCGTGCTGTCACGCGAAATTTTAAATCTTCATCATGCGCAAATTTATTTTCAAAAGCGCGTTCGCGGTCATCAAATCCAGCCATAAATATCCCCAATAGTGTTGAACCCTTAACAGGGTTTAGCTTCTGTTATAAATTTAATATCTTTTACGCATAAAACAAGCATTGCCTTAAACAAAGATAGAAAAGAATTGATACCGTTAAATTTTCACCACCAATTTACCCACCGCTTCACGATTGCCCAATCTTGCTATCGCTTTGGAAGCATCAGCAAAATCAAACACCTCTGATATACGTGGTTTAATGAGACCGCGACCATAAAAATCGAACAATTGCGCTATATTAGCGTGGTTACGCTTGGGGTCTCGGGCTGCGAAAGCTCCCCAAAATACGCCGCATACATCACAGCTTTTGAGCAGCGTTAGGTTGAGCGGTAATTTGGCAATACCCGCTGGAAAGCCCACGACAAGAAATTTGCCTTCCCAACCAATGGATCGCACAGCAGGCTCGCTATAATCGCCGCCTACCGTATCATAAATAATATTATAGCCATCACCGCTAGCCGCTTTTTTAAATTCGCCCGCTAATGCTTTTGAGGTATCTTTATCGAGCGGTTGATAGGGGTAGATTATGACATCATCAGCACCAGCATCGCGTGCTACTTGTGCTTTGGCTTCGCTGGAAACGCCTGCAATAGTGCGCCCACCATAAGCTTTCACCAATTCTATCGCCGATATACCAATACCGCCAGCACCGCCAAGCACAAGCACATTGTCCCCTTCTTTCATATGACCGCGATCTTTAAGCGCATGGACCGATGTACCATAAGTCATGAGAATCGCCGATGCATCTTCAAAGCTCATACTATCAGGGATTTTGAAACAGTTGAAACCCATCACCATGACTTTTTCGGCCAGACCATTATGGCCGCATAGCGCAATAACGCGATCGCCCACAGCAAAACCCTCAACTCCATCGCCAATTTGTTCAATGACGCCAGCCACTTCGCCGCCAGGGGCAAAAGGACGCGGCGGTTTGAATTGATACATATCTTTAATAATCAAAGTATCGGGATAATTGATAGAACAAGCTTTTACTGACACGACAATATGTCCCGCTATGGCTTTTGGTTCAGGCAGTTCGCCCATTTCTAATGTTTCAGGACCGCCAACTTTGTTGGATAATAATGCGCGCATAATTTCTCTCTTTTTTTAGGATCACTTTATTCATTGACCCATTATGTTGCTCAAGTCATGGATACAAGCCATGATTGGCTTTTCGTCACATGACTCTCATAGGCTGTAATAGCATCTTCACGTTGCATTGTAAGACCTATTTCATCAAGCCCATTGAGCAAGCAATTTTTACGAAAGGGGTCGATCTCAAAAGGAAAGCGATCTTGAAAATCCGTTGTTACGACCTGATTTTCCAAATCAATATGAATGGGATCACTTTGTGCGACCTCCATCAAACGGTCAATTGCCTCTTGCGGCAAGGCGATAGCAAGCATGCCATTTTTGAATGCGTTGCCCGAAAAAATGTCGGAAAAACTAGGCGCGATAACGGCCTTAATGCCCAGATCAGCCATCGCCCAAGCGGCATGTTCACGGCTAGACCCGCATCCAAAATTATCGCCCGCGATTAATATCGGGCTACCTTTATATTCGGGATCGTCAAATATATTGCCTACTTCGGCACGGATAGTTTCAAACGCGCCTTTGCCAAGGCCGCTGCGGCTGATGGTTTTTAACCATTTGGCAGGGATTATAATATCGGTATCGATATTTTCGCGGCCGAGTGGATAGGCGCGTCCAGATACGCTTGTAATCGCTTTCATACGCCCTCTCTTAATCAGTTTCGGGAGCATCTTTGGGCGGTTTAGGAGCTGCTTTATCTTTCTTGCGCTTGCTTGCATAGAGAAGCGCAGCGGCTACTGCAGCAGAACCAATGGCCGCTGCGCCGACTTTGGTGCTGGTTTTCCATTTTTTGTCTTTTTTATCGGTCATGATCATTCTTCTTTTGCGCGTTCGATAGGATTTTATGTAAAGCGCCGTTACGGAAATAAAGCAATAGTTTTATGACGAAGGACGTTTAAACATTTTATTCAAAATCCCTAATATCGGTTAATTTACTGTATATTGTGCTTATTATCCAATGGGCTGACTTTATAAAATAGTCGCGGCGGGAGCATTGTTTTGCCATGCGGCCAATAAGCAATAATATAGGTTTTTCCGTCAGACTTTAGGACGCTAAAAATAGCCTTATGCAATACATCGCCTGTGTCACCCGAAATGCGCGTTTTGAGAATATCGCCAGCTTCTATTCCAGCTTTTTGTGCAGGGCCTCCTGCCTTAACCGAAGCCACTTTTGCATAACCATCGTCAAATTCAAAATCTAATTCCATACCAATATCATATTTGGGCAGGGCTTCTTTGACTAATATGAAATCTGAACCTTGAATGGTTATTTTGGAAGGGAATTTTTGTTTATCAAAAAAGAGCGGTTTTGGTGGATTGGTTGTAAATAATATATTCTCGAAACCTGCTTTATCAAATGGCTTTTCTGATTGCGCATTGACCGCTGATTTAATTCTCTTCATGTCATCATAGATACCAATGGCTCTACCTATTTTATTTCTTTGGGCATAATGGCGCTGCAAGGATATTAAAAAACCATGGTGATAGGGATTATCTTCGATATTATGAGTTTCTGCAAATTCTAGGGCTTCATTTGCTCCGATTTGAAAATATTTTGCGCCTCGCGGATGCGTGTCTGCAAGATATTGAAAAGTAGCAAATTCAGTAACCCCTTCTGATAGCCATCGCGGCATATGATGACGATATGGGAAAAAGCTATTCTCAACTATATCTATTGGTATCCATGTATGCAGTAGTTCATGCAAGGCTGCATAATCCAATTCCCATTGATTATAGGTATAGTCATAATTCGCGGATAGAAATACTATTTGTTTACCATTTCCTGCCGCACCGAAAATAGTGTTAGAGAAATCATTCTCCAATTGAATAATAATCAGGCTATTGTTGGCATGGCTCTTGGGTTTCCAAAATTTATCAGAGAAATAGGGATGGGCTCCTTCTATAAGGTGATGAATTTTTGGCGCATGCCGCGCAAAGCCTTGATTTGAAAAAGTGCGAGAATGTCGCATGTCATCGTTACTGTTTGTTTGATGCCTTAGTTTGCCACCTATAAAAAATTGTCCACCATCTATGCCATTGGGTAAAAAAGACTTAATTTCGTCTTTGATACGGGTGCTATGGCCCATGTCCCATCCATCGGGCAATTGCCATATGATTTCAGTAGCCTGATCATCAAAGTCTAATCGCTCATCCTTATGATTAAAATATCGAACAGCGGTAAATAAAGCTCTTGCTTTTGCCAGAAAAAAATCATTACCTACCACTAATGAGTTAGCTTGGGGGCAGATATCTATAATATCTGTTGTAAGGTTTTTATCGCTATATTTGAGCTTGATATCATAGCTAATTATTAAATGCTTAGCACCAGTTGATGGAACAACATCGGTAAATCTTTGCTCTCCGTCTGTGCCTATCCCGCCCGATATAATTTTAATGGGGCTATACTCGCCAGCGGCGCAATCGGAAGCAGAAAAGTCACGTATTTTAACAGTAGATAATCCCGCCCATTGTATTTTGGCGGTGACATTCAAAACTCTCTCTGCCGTATATTTAATATTGTAGGTTGTGAGAATCTCGGCTTTGCTGTCAGCTCGCCCATTAGTTGGTGTAATCGTGAAGATTGATACAATAAGTGTCAGTAATATTAATAATATTTTGTGGATCATAAATACACCCAGAATGATTATCCTAGATAGTATATAATATTACTTTATAGGCAATGATTTATTCAAAATCCCTAATATCGGTTAATTTCCCTGTCACGGCGGCAGCGGCTGCCATTGCGGGAGAGACAAGATGCGTGCGTGATCCCGGGCCTTGGCGACCGACAAAGTTACGATTGCTGGTCGAGGCACAGCGCTCACCAGCGGGGACTTTATCGGGGTTCATACCCAAACAGGCACTGCATCCTGGTTCGCGCCATTCAAAGCCTGCTTGGGTGAATATTGCATCCAATCCTTCGGCCTCGGCTTGTTCCTTGACCAGACCGCTGCCCGGAACAACGATGGCCCATTTCACGCCGTCAGCCTTGCTGCGGCCTTTGAGAATGGATGCAGCAGCGCGTAAATCTTCGATGCGGCTGTTGGTACAACTGCCGATAAAGATATTCTCGATTCTAACATCTTGCATTTTTGTGCCCGCGCTAAGCCCCATATAATCGAGCGACTTTTGCGCCGCCGCCTGTTTCGATGGATCGGCAAAGCTCATCGGGTCTGGCACACGGCCCGTAATCGGCACCACATCCTCAGGGCTTGTTCCCCAAGTGACCGATGGAGCGACATCAGCGGCGTTGATGATCACGCTCTTGTCGAATTTTGCGCCGTCATCGGTGCGTAATGTTTTCCAATATTGAACCGCCGCATCCCATTGATCGCCTTTTGGAGCCATCGGGCGGTCTTTTAAATAGGCAAAGGTCTTGTTATCGGGGGCGATTAATCCTGCGCGCGCGCCGCCTTCGATGGACATGTTGGAGACGGTTAAGCGGCCTTCGATGCTCATTTCTTCAAACACTTTGCCGCGATATTCGATGACATGGCCCGTGCCGCCCGCTGTCCCAATTACGCCGATGATGTGCAGGATTAAATCTTTGGGCGATACGCCTGCATTCAATTCACCATCAACGCGCACTTCCATCGATTTGCTTTGCGATAATAATAAGGTTTGCGTGGCCATGACATGTTCAACCTCGCTGGTGCCTATGCCAAATGCGAGCGCGCCCAAGGCGCCATGCGCTGCGGTGTGGCTATCACCGCAAACTATCGTTGTGCCAGGCAGGGTAAAGCCTTGTTCAGGCCCAATGACATGGACAATACCTTGGTTGCGGTCGGTTGCGCCAATATAGGGCACGCCAAATTCAGCGGTATTTTTCTCTAGCGCCGCTAATTGCGCCGCGCTTTGCGGATCAGCGATTGGGATGATAGTGCCGCTGGGGTCCATACGCGCTGTGGTGGGCAGATTATGATCGGGCACGGCCAATGTCAGGTCTGGACGGCGAACCTTGCGCCCTGCATTGCGCAATCCTTCAAAAGCCTGTGGGCTGGTGACTTCATGCACCAAATGCCGATCAATATAGAGGAGCGCCGTATCACCATTGTTTTCTACAATGTGAGCATCCCATATTTTCTGATATAATGTCTTTGGCATATTTGATATTTCCTTATGCCATGCGCTTAAATCTGATTATAATATTATGCAAGATAGTGCGAACACTTTTCTATTGGTTCTTTACTTCAATCACTCATCAAGGTTTATAAGACACATATTCTTGGCGGTTGACCAATTTGCCCCACGTGCCGTCATAGGGATGCACCATTTGCGTATCGCCAGTGCCGTTTATTAGGGCGCGTTTTTCATTATGCCATGCGAAAATACCGCCGCTTACATTATAAATATCGCCCGCGCCCATTGCTTGTAATACATCCTTTGCGCGATCTGCTAATTGCGAAGAGCGCACCCCGACTGAACAATAGAAGATCACATCTTTGCCCGATGCGATTGATCCGATGTGTTCCGCGACTTCGCTGGCCGATGCTTTGGGGTCGATGCGCAGCGCACCATCAATATGGCTGACGGCATATTCATCCTGTTCGCGCACATCGATCAGCACCAAATCTCTCTTATCCGCGCTCCATTGCGATAATTGGGCCGTGCTAAGATGCCCGATATTGGGATAGGAAGATTGTAGTTCCGCCTCCAGAGTATCGAGTTTTTTATCATCCGATGAACAACTGCTGGTAAAGAGCAAGGCGATAAAAATGGATATTATACGAAACATTAGCCAAGCATAATATAGGCTATGCTGTGGGTGCAACTATTTATTATTTTATGTTTTACCCTTATTCGGGCGATTGCTCCATATGGTCAAACCAATGCCTGTGAAAATTAAGCCGCTGCCCAGCAGAAAAGTCTTGGTGATTGCTTCATCTAAAAATAATATGCCGCCGATGGTTGCGATAGCAGGAACAGATAGCTGCGCGGTCGCAGCGAGGCTGACCGATATTTTGGGCAGCACCGCATACCATATGACATAGCCCAATCCCGATGTGATGATGCCCGATGCGAGAGCGAGTATTATGCCATATGTGGAGATGTCCGCTGCTGTGAAAGGCATGAGCAAGAGGCATAAAGGGGCTGCGGCGATAAAATTACGGGCGGTGGCAAGGGCTGGCTTTTGAGCACTACGCCCAATCCAACTATATATGCCCCAAGCGACACCAGCGCTAATCATCAAAGCATATCCTTGCCATGCGAAACTATTAAGCATCGTTATGCCCCCGCTCGGTGATATGAATATTATAAGACCGCCAACTGCGATGAGCAATCCTGTCGCTTCTAGCCATGATGGCATATTACCCTTGAAAATAGTTATGGCTTGCAGAGTAAATTGTACGCTGGCGAATAATATGAGCGCGCCAATACCAGCTCCTAATGTGATGTAGGCATAAGAAAATGTGGCGGCATAGATGAACAGAGCAAAGCCCGATATAAAGGAACCTTTTCGAGGTAGAGCCTTGGTAAAATGGCGATCTTTCGAGGCCATAATGAACCATAGGAATAGGGCACCAGAAATAATACGAATGATGGTGAAGCTGGCCCAATCTATTGCGCCAGAGCCGTTTAATGCTGCACGATTGAGCAGGCTATTGCCCGCAAAAGCCATCAGTGCCAATAATAGCATGAGCATAGTGGCCAATAAGGATGTAGTTTTTGACGTCATTATGAGCGCAGATATTTCATGAAGCGCGATGATCTTCGGTGATAAGCGCAATCGCCATAATTTCATCTTCATGCGCTTGTTCGCGCCAAGTCTCGGCCAAGGCTTGTTGCTCCCATGCGATCATAGCGGGATGTTCTAACATGGCCTGCATCCATGCCTTTGCTGGCCCTTCGGCGCGCAATCCAAAGGTACGAAATCGGTAAACCACGGGGGCATAAAAAGCATCAACCGCGCTGAAATTTTCGCCCGCCAGCCATGGCCCGCCAAAACGCGTTAATCCATCGCACCATAGTTCGTTGATACGGCGGATATTGGCGTTGAGTGCGGCGACTTGCCGTTGATCGAGCGCGGGTTGATAATCGTTAGTCACGCTGCAATTGCTATCGACATTTTCATATATTTTTGCACGTACGCCGATGTTCATCGGGCATATGGTGCGCAAAGCGCTAAACCCACCGTGCATCTCGGCGGTGCTACTGCGCGCCCATGCTCTAGCAACTTTCTCCTCTGGCCAGACGCCATCATGATGCTCGGCCAAATATTCGATAATGGCCAGCGAATCCCATATGATGGTATCACCATCGTGCAGGCATGGGACCATAGCATTGGGACTCAGCGCTTTGAAATTGGCATAATTTTCTGCGGGCGTTGAAAAACAAAAAATCTCTTCTGTGAACTCAATGTCCAAAGCCTTCATCAATACCCAAGGCCGTAACGACCAGCTCGAATAATTCCTATTCGCTGTGATTAATGTGTAGACCATATTCTTCCCCCTATTGCTAACGCATATGATATTATGTCCATCTTTTGGCTTGCGTCTTGATGGACTTGCTAGCATCCTATTGTATCAGTGTGAAGATTGAGCGGAGAAAAATGATGGAAATGATTGCAAGCGGCTTACGCTTTCCAGAGGGGCCAGTGGCTATGCCCGATGGCAGCATCATATTAACCGAGATAGAAAGCGGATATATTACCCGCATTGCTCTCGATGGCAGCAAGAGTAAAATTGCCGAAACGGGAGGCGGTCCTAATGGATTGGCGCTAGGGCCAGACGGTAAATTATATTGCTGTAATAATGGCGGGTTTGAATGGCAGGATGAAAATGATTTTCTTGTTCCGCACGGTATTGCCAAAGATTATAGCGGCGGTAGTATTCAGCGCATCGATATTGAAACGGGCGCAGTGGAAACCCTCTATAAAAGCGGTGATTTTGACTGCATATTACGCGGGCCGAACGATATTGTGTTCGATGAACATGGCGGCTTTTGGTTCACCGATCATGGCAAGGTCGATTATGAAAAACGCGTGCATGATGTCGTGGGTATATTCTATGCCAAGGCCGATGGTAGCCATTTGGAAGAAGTGATTTTCCCATCGAATAATCCCAATGGTATCGGACTATCGCCTGATGGCAAAACGCTCTATGCTGCCGAGACTTATACATGCCGTTTGATGAAATTTACCATTACAGAAGCGGGTAAGGTTGCCCCCGATATGGGACCAGGTGGCCCAGGCATAGCGCTCTATCGGCCGGCGGGTTATAAATTTTTTGATAGCCTTGGCATGGAAGAATGCGGTAATATCTGCGTTGCGACAATTGGCGAATGCGGCATTAGCGTGATCTCACCTGAAGGGGAATTGGTTGAATTTGTACCAACGCCCGATATTTTCACCACCAATATTTGCTTTGGCGGCGATGATAGAAAAGATGCTTATATTTGCCTATCGGGCAGCGGGCAACTCCTCAAGATGCGCTGGAAACGCGCGGGACTAAAGTTGAATTTTTGATGCAATATAACACAATAATTTTTGATTTTGGCGGGGTGATAACATCATCGCCCTTTGAAGTGTTCAACCATATGGAACAGCAGCGCGGCATTCCCAAAGATAGCGTGCGGCGTATCAATAGTAGCAACCCCAATGGCAATGCTTGGGCGCTGTTTGAACGGGCTGAAATTGATGTAGCGCAATTTGATATGCTATTTGCCAATGAAGCAGCCATGCTAGATATTGATCTGCGCGGTTCGGATGTTTTGGCGTGCCTCGCGGGTGATATACGCCCCGCTATGGTTCGGGCGCTTGATCTGCTCAGAGATAGGGGCTTTCTATTAGGCTGTATCACCAATAATGTACCCTCAGGTAAGGGCGCTGGCATGGCTATTAACGATGAAAAAGCTGCCGCCGTGTCCGATGTCATGGCACGGTTTGACCATATTATAGAGAGCAGCAAAGTTGGAGTTAGAAAGCCCGATCCGCGTATCTATCAGATGAGCTACGAAGCCCTATCGGTTGCACCAGAGCAATGTATCTATCTCGATGATTTGGGTATTAACTGCAAACCAGCGGCGGCTCTGGGTATGGCGGCTATTAAGGTTACTAGCGGCAAACAAGCGCTTGCTGAACTTGCAAAATATCTGAATATGCCTGAACTTATTTCTTAACCATCACCCTATTTTATCCCATATTAGAAAGTCAAAACCATGACCATCACTTTGCACCATCTACGTTTTTCACGCTCTACTCGAATTATCTGGTTGATGGAAGAATTAGGGGCGGACTATAAAATTGTTGAGCATCACCGTGATGCGCAAACCAACCGTTCGCAAGAAGATATGTTTGCGCTGCATCCCATTGCCAAAGCACCTGCGATAGAGGTGGATGGCCGCATCATGATTGAATCGGGTGCGATCATAGAATATCTGTGCGAAATTAATGATGGCAAATTGGCCATTAATGCAGGTGAAAAAGACCGCAGCGCCTATTTGGAATGGCTACATTTTGCTGAGGGAACCGTTGCTATGCCGATGCTCATGACATTGCTCGGGCCGCGCTTTGGTGGTCTTGAGAATTTACCCATTATGAAAGGCTTTATTGAGGGTGAAGTTGGCAAATTGCTCGATTATATCGATGGTCATATGGACGGGCGCGAATTTCTGGTGGGCGATGCTATCACAGGTGCGGACATCAATATGGAATATTTGCTGGAGCTAGGCAATTTGGTTGGTTTACTCAATGAACGAGCGCATGCCAAAGCCTATTTGCAGCGATTAATGGCGCGTGATGCCTATAAAAAAGCCATTAAAATCGGTGGCCCGCTCACTCCTATGCAAGCAGAATGATGTATTGATAAATATATAGATTATAATATCACTTTTCTTGGTTTTATATACCCGGTTTAACCATAATAGATATTGCACAAACTTAGCATTATATGCGTCGACAATAATATGCGTAGCCATTTGCTGTGCCTGATAAGACATTTTACCCTTATTAGAAAAAAATAAAGGATATTCTGATAACCGTTAAGCATGGGCCATGAATTAGAAGCTAGGCCCTCATAGATAGAGCCTAATAGGTTGATATATTGTGGTAAGTGGATGAATGTTTCAGAAGGTTTATGATGGATAGTACCGAAATACGTTGGGAAAGTGAGGTCTTATGCGTATCCGCTATTAAAAAGCTACATGCACAATGGGAGTCTTTGACAGACCAAGCTATTGAAAAAAATATCTTCCTTTTTCCATGGTTTATCTCGGCATCTCTACCTTTGTTAGAGAATAAGAACCCTCAAATCACAACTATCTATAGTGACGATATGTTGATAGGCTTGTTCATCGTTGCCAAAGATGTTGGCTATGTTAAATTACCGCTAAGATTTTATCGAACAGCGCTGCATCCAGATCAATTTTTAGCAACGCCATTGGTTCGTGAAGGCTTTTCCGATCAATTTGCTATTGGTCTATGCAAATGGTTGGATACTAGTTCGCGCGATATCTCCATGAAATTATTTCCATTATTAAGTGCTGATAGTCCTATTCATGCTTCTTTGAAAAGAATATGCCAATTTCAAGATCGACCGCTTATTACCATAGATACATTCTCTCGGGCTGCGATTATACCTAGGGCGCATAGCGAAGAAATGGTTTTAGATGCTATCGGTAAAAGCCGTAGAAAAAATTTGCGCCGCACTGCTAAAAAACTTTCAGAGCTTGGAACTGTAAAAATAGAGCGAATGCAAGATACTGATAATATCGATGAGTGGATTGATGAATTTTTGCAATTAGAACATAGTGGTTGGAAGGGTAAGAACCAATCCTCCTTTCTAGCAAGGTCTGAGGACACCGAATTTTTCGTGAACTTGGCGCATAGTGCCTTTGCCAATAATGCAATGAATTTTTTCCGCCTGACGCTCGATGGGCGTGCTATTGCTTATACATTTGATTTGCTCGGTAAACCTTATGGTTATGGTACAAAGTCGGCCTATGATGAAGCATATCGTGCTTACACTCCAGGTATTCTTCTGATCTATGAGTCCTTAAAATATTATCTTACAAGGGAAGAGTTTGACATCATCGATAGCTGTACTGCACCCGATAATATGATGCTCAATGATTTATGGCCCGATCGGCGTGAAATTACCAGCTTGGCTTTGCTACGCTCAGGTAAGCGTTATCAATGGCCTTTCTTTTTATTATATAAAGCCAAGATGTGGTTAAAAGAACGCAAGTTGCAATTGCATGTGCCGAAATTAAAGAGATTATTGAACTCATAAGATTAAGCAAATTTATTTTTGAGACATACGCAATATTTCTGCCCATTCATCGGCGCTCACTGCGCTGACCGATAAACGAGACTGGCGTACCAAAGGCATATCGGCAAGCTTGGGGTTAGCCTTAATGGCCTTTAAGGTGACAGATTGAGGCAGCTTGCGCACGGGTTTAAAATTCACCGCGACAAATTTGCCATTGGGATCGGTAGGGTCGATATAATGCTCGCGGGTGACCTCGGCGATACCAACAATTTCCAGACCAATTTGACTATGATAGAAAAAGGCGTGATCGCCAATTTGCATAGATCTGAGATTTTTTGCTGCTGCATGATTGCGCACCCCATCCCACATACCCAAATTCTCGCTGGGGTTCTTACTGAGATTCTCACTGGGGTTTTCATTGGCATCTTCATGTGGTTTTTTTGCCTCATGCTCTGCAATAAGGTCATCCCAACCATAAGCATTGGGTTCTGATTTTATTAGCCAATATTGCATTACAACCTCTCCTTAGCCGTTAGCCTTCACATAAATTCAAAATCGCGCTCATAGCTCTCCATATGCGCGCCGCCATCAACAAATAATAATTGTCCTGTCACAGCTTTGGCATGAGCCAAGTAAAGCGCAGCTTGTGCTATATCTTGGGCTGTGCTGTTCATACCCAGCGGCATAGCATCGGCAATACGAGCAATATGTGCATCATCAAATCTATCGGGTGCAAGCGTAAAACCAGGGGCGATACCATTAATGCGTGCTCGCTTGCCATAAGCACGTGCTTGGGTGCGAATAGATTCTGCGAGAGCCTGTTTTGATAAGGTATAACTAGTTTGATCAATATTGGGATTGCGTACCCGCTGATCAATAATTTGGATGATGGAGACTTGCCTATCGCTGCACTCTATCAACGCCTTGGTGAGAAATAGAGGGCTGCGAAAATTAACCGCCATATGCATATCAAAACTCTCAGCATTCATACTATCAACATCATCATATTGAAATAAGGATGCATTGTTGATGAGTATATTGGGGGTATGTCCAAAATACGAAATAACGGCTTCCATCAATTGAGGTGCAGTATCACTTTTGCTTAAGTCGGCTTGAAATCCATGCCAATCACTATTGTTCTGGTCGAGCGTTTCTCGCAGGGCTGCTTCTGCTTTCGTGTCGCTATGACCATGCAATGCCAATGCATATCCATTATTAGCAAAATGTGAGGCAATGATAGCCCCTATGCGCCGAAACCCACCTGTAATTAATACCAAAGGCGGTGTATTATTGCTCATGTGCGATAACGCTTCATGGTGATACCAATGGCCTCGCTATCCTCAGCAATGGCCAGTTTGACAATTTTAACTATAATTTTTTGCACCCGTTTATCACCCGCAAAAATAGTATCCATAATATGATCGGCCACCGCCTCTATCAATGTGAAGTGTACATCTTTGGGAAGGCCTGTCACGGCATCTTTCAAGTCCATATAGTTTTTGGAAGCATCAAGAGGCGTGTCGGGTTTATAATGATCGGCCATTTCCAGATCAGCGCTAATGGAGATGCGCAAGGGTTGGGGCAGATGCGTTTCTTGGCTGTAGATTCCCGTTAAGACATCAATCTCTAAATCATGCATTTCAAGCGTAAGACTGTCTGACATATTTTTCCTATCTGCTCCATCGTGCAAAAATAGCGGTGGGCAATAAATGGCCGCGTGCTTCTTCTTGTACGGCCAATTCGCCAAATTCAACTGTGCCGCCCATATCCGCAAAAGCTTCTTGGAGTAAATTTCCAATTGCTATAGCTGACATGCGCACGGCATAAACGGTCAAAAAGAGGAATTTTGAATTTTCATCAAGCAATTTACGGCAATTGGTGATTAGTTCTGGTAAGTCTTCCTCTAAACGCCAAATCTCGCCATCAGGACCGCGCCCATATTTAGGAGGATCAAGCAATATACCATCATAGCGGCGACCCCGCCTTACTTCGCGGGCGGTAAATTTCGCAGCATCATCAATGATCCAACGTATTGGGCGATCAGTCATATTTGATAGACTTGCGTTTTCGCGTGCTTTGGCAACAGATTTTTTGGAGGCATCAACATGTACAACTTTAGCGCCAAAACTGGATAAGGCCAAGCTACCGACACCTGTATAACCGAATAAATTCATACATTCGGGACTATGAACGGCTTCAACTTTATTACCCATCCAACGCCATACAGGGTCCATGTCGGGGAAGAAGCCTAAATGGCGAAAGGGAGTACATTCGGCGGTGAAATGAACATCATTCCAATGAAGCGGCCATCCCTCTAAAATACCCCCCGTGTAATGCCACCGACCACCACCATCGGCATCAGCTGCGGGTATAAATTCAGCATCGGCTTGCCAGATATCGGATGCAGGTTCCCACATGGCTTGCGGTTCTGGCCGAATGAAGTGATAGCGACCATAGCGTTCATATTTGCGGCCATTTCCGCTGTCGATTAAGGTATAATCATCGCGTGGATGGCTGACCATTGTCTGAAATGCAGGAATTTTGACGGCACTGTCTTTCATGACTTAACGTCTATTGTTGGCATTTTTTAAAATATGTTGAGACACAATGTCATAATCATTGGCTAATATTTCAAAACGTTCTTCGCGTTCAAACAAATTACCAATGCGCCCTGGTAGTGCTGGGCGTTGACCCGTTGCTTTTTCAACAATATCACGAAATTTTGCAGGATGTGCCGTTGCGAGTGAGACTATAGGGATATCTGCACTGAGATTATAATTCTGTGCAGCATTAAGGCCGATTGCTGTATGCGGGTCAATTACCATAGCATGGTCTTGATGCGTTACATTCATAGTGTGTAGCATTTCATCTTCGTCGACACGGGCGGCGCTGAAAATAGAAGCATGGCGGCGTAGATCGGTGCTCAATACCATCTTGCCCATTTGCTCAAACCATTTCATGCGTGCACCAGTGGTACTGCCATCGCGGCCTTCCAGATCAAATAATAGACGTTCGAAATTGCTCGACACTTGAATATCCATCGATGGTGAAGCGGTCTGATATACCTCACCCTTGGAATAATCACCGCGACTAAGCGCTCGGAACAAAATATCATTGACGTTGGTGGCGACTATTAACCGCTCTATCGGTAGGCCCATTTGGGCCGCAACATAACCAGCAAATACATCACCAAAATTACCCGTAGGGACAGAAAAGGCTACTGGTCTTGCAGGACCGCCCAATTGTAGGGCGGAATAGAAATAATAGACAATCTGTGCCATAAGACGCGCCCAATTAATTGAGTTAACAGCGGAAATCTGCAGCGGTCCGTTAATCTCGCTGTCGGAAAACATGCGTTTGACCATAGCTTGCGCATCATCAAAACTACCTTCAATAGCGATATTGCGCACATTGGGGGCGAGTATGGTTGTCATCTGCCGGCGCTGCACATCGGATATGCGGCCATGCGGATGGAGCATGAAAATTTCTACATTATCGCGGCCAGCAATGGCATCAATAGCCGCCGACCCTGTATCGCCCGATGTTGCACCGACGATGGTCAGACTTTTGTCGCTACCGCTTAGGAATTTTTCAAATAAATGGCCGACCAGTTGTAGGGCAATGTCCTTGAACGCCAATGTCGGTCCGTGAAATAATTCTAATATCCAATGCTGCTGATCGAGCTGCGTTAATGGCGTAACGCCTTTATGCGAAAAGCTGCCATAGGCCGCTTCGCATAGCTCTAATGTCTCGGCTTCACTGAGGCTGCCCGCTACAAATGGCGTCATAATTTTCGCGGCTAATTGCGCATAAGGCAGACCGCGCATTGCGGTAATTTCATCTGATGAGAAACGCGGCCAATGTTCGGGCACGAACAAACCACCATCGGGAGCAAGGCCAGCGAGTGTCACATCTGCAAAGCCCATTGCAGGGCTATTTCCACGGGTGCTAATATATTCCATGTAAAGCGGTTAGCGCTAAGTTGTAATAATCGCAAGTTTTGTGTGATTATCGATAATAATTGTTGATGTGTTTTAATTAAAATTTACATATTCTTGATAATGGTTTCCAATGGCGCAAGACACAGAAACTATCAAACAAATCATAAATGGTAGCCGTGATTTTATCATGGACCAATTTGAATGGGGATTGTTTGTTTTTACATTGGTAGGCTGGTGTATGGTCTCAATTGCCATTGTAATGTTACTTTTCACCTTATGGCATCGTTTCAACTCTGTGCTCGTTGCAATAAAAATCATTGGACTAAAAGAAGAAGTTAGAGAAAATAAAAATAGAAAAGATGATGAGCCGTTAGAATATATTTTATTCACACCAGAGTTTGAAATTATATCAGGTAAATTTATTGGAAAAACTTGTTTTAGTGCGACGGCGTCTTCGAATAATGACCATAATATTGGCGAAAAAATCGATGGTTATTATTCGGCAAAGACTGGCCATATTGAGAGTAAGAAATCAATAAAAACAAGTTACATGATATCTGTTATGATTGGGATAATCGGATTATTTCTCTCTAATGGGCTGCCGTTTCTTATGCGTTACTCCATTGTATACTGACCGTAATAATTCAGCTCAAACCGGCTTTGACAAAGTCGGCACATCGCTTGCCGATCATGATGCCCCTTTCATCTTAGCAAAAGTGCCTCTGCGGTTTTGCGTAAAAAGATGAAATCACAAGGATTCCGAGCATCTTAATTGGAGCAGATTCGTTTTACCCCAAATCAGCCTTAACGAAATCGGCGCATCGCTCGCCGATCATGATGCTCGGCGCATTGGTATTGCCGCTCACAATCTTTGGCATGATGCTGGCATCGGCGATATACAGACCTTCTAATCCCTTAAATTTCAGGCGCGCATCAACCACGGCATCTTCATCGCTACCCATACGGCAAGTGCCAACAGGATGATAGACAGTGTCGGCTTTATCACGGATAAGCTGGTCGAACGCATCATCATCATGCAGCGGCGTATCATAGCGATCGGTTAGGCCAAAATCAGATAAGGGAGCAGTTTCAGCAAAACGGTGGATTTGGCGCACGCCAGCGCGCATCGTCACCATATCGCGCTCATCATCAAGGAAATTTGGATCAATACGCGGTGGGGCTGCGGCATCATTCTTATAAAGCCCGACGCTGCCCACACTATAGGGACGTAGCACGCATGTATGAATACTCAGGCCATGGCCTTTGGGACGTTCCTTGCCATGATTTTCCAGCGGCCCAGGGACAAAGTGAAATTGCGTGTCGGGCGCTGGCACATCGGGTGTTGATGACCAAAATCCGCCAGCCTCGGCATAGGGGGTGGTCATGATACCCGTGCGCTGGAGGCGATGTTCGATGATAGATTTGAGCATTTTGAAATTTGTGCCCATGCTATCGCCGATTAAATCACGCGATTCTGATCTCCAGCCGCCAACATAGTCAATATGGTCTTGTAGATTTTGGCCAACTTCTGATTTTTCACATGTCATTTCAATGCCGTGCGGTTTTATATCTTCGGCGCGGCCAATGCCCGATAATTGCAATATTTGCGGTGATCCAAAGGCGCCTGCGGATAATATAACCGCACCGCGTGCCTTGATAATTTCGGATGATTTGCCTTTGTGGATTTGTACGCCTGTTACGCGGCCTTCGTTAATGATTAATTTCTCAACCAAGACTTTGGTGCGCACATCCACATTGTCTTGATCTTTGACAGGATCGATATAGGCACGGGCGGCCGACCAACGCTCACCGCCTTTTTGGGTGACTTG
The DNA here is from genome assembly GCA_947501885.1 of uncultured Sphingorhabdus sp. Lineage (GTDB taxonomy): Bacteria > Pseudomonadota > Alphaproteobacteria > Sphingomonadales > Sphingomonadaceae > Sphingorhabdus_B. The sequence goes on from CANMXN010000001.1 coordinate 1,497,243, forward strand.
GTACATGCCGATGCCTTCTTGATCGCCGCCATTAAAATCATCGGTGATTTTAAGTTGCAGATTGCGCGCCGCCTCCACAAAAGCTTCGCTTGCTGGATTCGTATATTTTTGATCCATCACATTAAGCGGGCCATCGGTGCCATGATGATCTCCGTTTAGGCGCTCATTACCCTCTGATCGGATAAAATAGGGTAGGACGTCTTTATAGGACCAGCCATCACAGCCCATATCTGCCCAATTATCATAATCCCATTTGTTACCGCGAATATAGACCATCGCATTAATCGCGCTTGATCCGCCCATGCCGCGTCCGCGTGGTTGATAGCCAATGCGGCCATTCAACCCTTTCATAGGCACTGTATCAAATTTATAATTACCGCTGTTTGGAATGAAAGGAAACAGGCCTGGCGTGGTGTAGACAAAGCCATTATTTTTGCCGCCCACTTCGAGCAAACAAATGGTTTTCTTGCCATCTTCGGCTAGGCGACCAGCGGCGGCACTACCGCCCGATCCACCGCCTATTACGATAATATCATATGCGCTTTCATGAGCCATGGATTTGTTCCTTTTGTTTTCGTTGCCAGCGTTTTTTGATGCTGCTGCTGGTTTCTCTTGACCCATCGTGCGACCATCCTGGTTCGCGGATGCAATAATTCACTCTATCGCGCCAACTTGGGGCATTCCAAATGTCACGGGCGATGCCAACCCATTCATGAAAAGCGACCCAGATCAGATTGTGCGTGTCGAGATTTTTGACGATGCCATATTGGATGGTTTCATCCTGAGTTTCAGGTTCAAAAGTCCCAAACATCTTATCCCAAATGATAAAGACACCTGCATAATTACGGTCCAGATAACGTGCATTGGTTGCATGGTGAACGCGGTGATGGCTCGGCGTGTTCATGATTGCTTCAAACCAGCGCGACATTTTATCAATCGCCTCGGTATGAATCCAATATTGATAGACAAGGTTTATCCCACCAAGGAAAAATACCAAGGCTGGTGGGAATCCGATGAACAATAGGGGCATACGAAAGATAAAACTAAGGGCAAAAAAACCGCTCCATGTTTGGCGCAATGCAGTGCTGAGATTATAATGCTGGCTGGTGTGATGATTGACATGGGCTGCCCAAAACCAACGTACGCGATGCGCGCTCCTGTGAAAGCAATAATAGGCCAAATCATCTAATATGAATATAACCGGTATCAACCAAAAGCCATTGGCCCATGTCAATTCTATATCCCAAATACGATATTCATAGACAAAGCCTGCTGATGCTAAAATCGCTGATCCGAATAGGATTCCAGCGATAACGCTGCCTATTCCCATCGCCATCGATGTTACAGCGTCTTTGGTTTCATATTTGATCCGCGCATTACGGCGCGACCATAGCCATTCGGCCATGATGGTCAGGGCGAAAAATGGAATCGCCCATGTCGTTGGGGATGGCAGAGTCTCCATCAGTATCAACTGACATAGATGTTAATGGCTGTCTAGCAGATTTTAATTAAGCGATTAATATTTATCAATCTTGCCCTGATAAGGTATCGATTAAGGCTCTAATTGGCGTAGTATCATATCCCGCATTTCCTGCAAGCCGTACAATCTCGGCTGGTGTTTCCCCCATCTTTGCTTGGGCGAGAGACCATAGAAATGTGGAGCGCGTACCCGAGCGGCAATAGGCTAATATTTTGCCGTCTTTTTCCATATTATCCTCTAATGCCTTAATCATCGCATCGACTTGCGGGGCAGAGAAACCAGCATGGGTGATGGGAATAGAAATATAATCAAGCTCAGCCTTTATCGCAGCGCGTTTAATCGCATCACCCTTGGTTTGATCGGCACTTTCACCATCGGGGCGATTGTTAATGATTAGAGTGATGCCCATGTCCGCAGCATTTTTTACTTGATCCACGCTAATTTGCGGTGATACAAAAATATTATCATCTAATTTGGTGAACATATCTATTCCTATTATTTTCGAGGTCTAATATTTTTATGGCCTATAGCTTTTCTTGGGCCTGCCTTTGCCACATTTGCGCATAAAGCCCCTTCATCGCAAGCAATTCTTTATGATTGCCCTGTTCTGCGATAGATCCATTATCGAGCAAGATAATATTATCGGCATGGGTGATAGTCGATAGGCGGTGCGCGATCACCAAAGTCGTGCGGCTTTGAGATAGCTGGTGCAGCGTATCCAAAATATCCTCTTCGGTGCGGCTGTCGAGCGCGGATGTTGCTTCGTCCAATATCAGCAGCGGCGGGTTTTTGAGCAATGTCCTGGCAATGGCGATGCGTTGTTTCTCGCCGCCTGATAGCTTTAAACCGCGCTCGCCCACTTGGGTGGCATATTGATCTTTTAAGCCTGTAATGAAGGGCGCGATGGCTGCGCCTTGTGCGGCTTGTTCAATGGCTTTTTGATCTGCATCTTCGCGGCCATAACCAATATTATAACCGATGCTATCATTAAATAAAACCGTGTCTTGCGGCACAACGCCAATGGCGCGGCGCAAGCTATTTTGCGTGCATAATTTAATATCTTGATTATCAATCAGGATGCGCCCCGATTGCGGATCATAAAATCGGAAAAGCAGTTTAGCGATCGTTGATTTTCCAGCCCCTGATGGGCCAACGATGGCCAATGTTTCACCAGCTGCGATTGTGAAGGAAATATCCTTTATAATCTGCCGATCCTTATCAAAGCTGAAATCGATATTCTCGAACTTTATTTCACCATGTTGCACATCAATGGACTGCGCATTTGGGGCATCCACTATTTCAGCTTTGGTGTCGAGCAATTGGAACATGGCATCCATATCGATCACGCCTTGGCGGATGGTGCGATAGACCGTCCCCAGAAAATCAAGCGGGCGGAATAATTGCATGAGCATAGTGTTGATAAATACCAGATCACCAATGGTAAAATAGCCCTTTGTCCAGCCCCATATACTATATCCCATAGCCCCCGCTAACATCATATTGGTAATTAGGGATTGACCAATATTGAGAAATGCTAGCGAATTCTCTGATTTAACCGCTGCGTTGGCATATTGCTGCATCGCACCCGCATAGCGTTTGGATTCGCGCTCTTCAGCGGTGAAATACTTGACCGTTTCATAATTGAGCATGGCATCGACGCTACGGCCAATGGCGTGGGTATCCATGGTGTTCATTTCGCGGCGTAATTTGTTACGCCAATCGGTCACTTTGCTGGTAAAATAGATATAGCCCACCACTACGGCAAGCGTGATACTGACCAGAGGTGCACCAAAATTAAGACCAAATATGATCATAACCGCTGTTAATTCTATGGCGGTGGGGACAATATTGAACAGCAGAAAATAGAGCATCGTATCAATGCTCTTGGTCCCGCGGTCGATAGTTTTGGTGAGCTCACCCGTACGGCGGGATAGGTGAAAGCGCAGCGATAGATTATGGATATGACGAAAGAGCGTTTCGGCCAATGTGCGCGTGGCTTCTTGTCCGACACGTTCAAAGGCAAAATTACGCAAATTGTTAAATATAATCTGCCCCAAACGCGCTAGGCCATAGGCTGCTACCAATGCGAGTAATAGCATTAATATAGCATTTTTGCCGCTTGGTGGGGTCTCATTCATTGTATCGATGATTTCCCTATAGAAAAAGGGAAGTGATAAAATAGAGGCTTTCGCAGCAAGCACAAAAAACGCAGATATTAGGATACGAATTTTAAGGTGCGGCCGACCCTTGGGCCATAGATAAGGCAAAAACCGCTTGAGCGTTGCCAGCAAATTCGGTTCTATGCCATCATCAGGCGAGTTATAATATTCTGGTGGCATAGAATTCATATAAGCAGGTCAGCAGAAATAACCAGCCCAAGCTTAATCTTGCTTATTGGTATAAATTATATTGTCTAAAATGTTCCAGTGATGATGAAACGGTAAAATAACCCTGATCGTCCTTCAAAGCTCTCAATAGTGCTAATTGGACCATCACGTCTTTCAACAAAAAATTCTTCGCGGCGGCGTTCGACTTGATCAAATAGATTTTGTATCTGTAAATTTACCTTGAGACCAAAGACGTCCTTATTCTCGATGAAGAGTGTAGTGAAAGGAAGATCATTGGATCCTTCTGATAGGAAATCGAGCCGCAGATTATCATTACGCCGACCATCGCGGGCATTAAGCCCCCATGCCCAATTACTGCCGACTATATCGTGACGAAAATCAACGCTATAACGTCTGATTAAAGAGCGGCTTATAGGGCGGCGTATATCAAAGATTTGATCGGGAACGCTGCTGCTTTCATATTCTGCGCGAATATCGAGTTTTGCACCTTTCCAACCAATGATATTATCGAGCAAAAATGTTGAATCTATGCCAATGTTGAAACGCCGCGCACCATCGACATTGCCTACGGCTTCGCTATCGATACCCGTTGGCACTTGATCGATAAGATCGCTGATGCTCTCGGCTTCTAATGTTAATTTAATAGAGCCAGCATCGCCAAGCGAGCGGTTTAATTCTACTTCACCAACCCAGCTTTGCGGTGGAACAAGTAAGGGATTGCCGCTATTACTATTACCATTATTACCAATATCGACAGAAGCTAAAAAAGAACCAAAATTTAACTGACCAACGCGTCTTTCGATGCGGGCATTGATATCCAGCTTAGAATTAGGTCGCCATGTCAACGCCAATGATCCTTTGGGACGGACAAATGTGCGGCTCAATCCATTGGACCCATCTTGGGATATATTGCTGATTTCTGCGCCTAATATTGTTTGCAGATTAATATTAGATGACAGCGAGCGGCTGTAAGAAAGTGTTGCTTCGCTTCGCAATTCTTCTACGCGGGCTGATGCGCCATCAAGGGGTTCGTCTTGAAATATACCGCCAGCATCGAGTATTAATAATTCACTGGTGCGGTCGAGAAAATTATAGGCTCCTTCGAGCGATAATTGCCAATCATTTTTGCCTGATGACCAACGTAATTCGCTGCGTAAAATTGACTCGCCTTCGCCCTGTATCGTATTAAATTGTGATCCTTCATCGGGGCTATCGTCATTAAAATTCTGCAAGAATAGGCTGTCACTGTCTCTGTTGAGGTAGCGTTGGAATGCAATCAACTTTAAACGTGCACCGATAAAATCAAATTCATAATCGCTGTTAAATTCAAAACTAACTTCATCATCTCGTCCTTGGCGTAATTCATTAATAAGAGCCAAATTAGGACCATTAATTGGACTTTCATTATTACGCCGAGAGGGGTTGAAGCTAGCAGAACCGCCAATATTAAAGATTGAACCGCTATTACCCGTCACGCTATAGGATGCATTAATAGCAGGCCGTTCGGTTCTAAACCGAGTGTCATTTTCTCTAATGAATATAATATTTCCATCGGCATCTGTAACGATCTCAGGCCCTTCACGCCCGCCTCTAAATGCGCCATTATTATTAATGCCAAAGGTAAGCTCACCTTTGCCCAAGGGCGTAGTGATATTTAATTCGGCATCGAATAGATTGGCTGGTAAGCGTTCACGAAATTGGGTGCGCCATCGAAAATTGCCGCTCAAACCTTTTGATTCAGAAATGACATTCAAGACTTGGCCGTTTAATCCAGAAATAGAAAGCGATGATCCATCGACGATTTCAAAGCGGATGATTTGGGACGCTGCGAGGCGGCCTAATACTGTTTGTGCATCGTTACTTTTGCCTGAAATACGTTTGCCATTAATTAATACATTTTGCGATGCATTACCAAGACCGCGATCTTCACTGGTTTCTGAAATGCTGAAGCCTGGGATTTCACGGACCATGTCAAGCGCGGTTTGCGGGGCAAATATCTCAAAGAAAGAAGGTTCATAGATAATCTTGCCATCTTCAGTGACCGGTCCTTGGGATAGGTCTTTTGATGGGTTTGATGCACTATTATTTTGTTTTGCTGTTTCTAGAGGAATACTCTGTTCTTGTTCATCAATGATAATATCATTAGCCAGAACCATCTGATGAAATGTCGCAAGACTAATCATAGCTGCTGCACCAAACTTACTGCGCATCATATAATCCAGAGGATATTGGGATATTCTAGAAGTTTGGTTGATGATCAAGAGGAGAGCCTTCAAATTCGATATTGGGGGCTTGGATGTTTAAAATCGAGGGAGGGTCATCCGAATGTTATTGTAATATTAGTGCGCAGCTATGAAATTGTTACACAATCTTCGACCAAATATCGATTAGAGGTTATAGTAAGAAGACAAATAGCATGATAGATCAAAAGAACACAGATATTTTATTTAAATTTTGCCATTAATGAGCATATAGGCTGTTACCATGTTTAGGCCGCTATAAGCGATGTAGATAAATGTCAGAATTAGAGAATTACTATAGATAAGAGCTCCTAATAATATCAAAAACTCTATGCTATAGCCGCCATATTTACCGAAATGTTTGCCAAAATATGTTTTTGTATCTTCTACAAAGGGATGGCCAGATTTCATAACGGCTTTGTGACAAGCAAAATTGGTGACCCCTAAGATGAAACAGATAATAAGGCCCATTTATATTTGCTCTTTTTCTGATATTTTACCGCGATTGCGGACTCGTTCTGAATGACTTTCTAGAGCGACTTTGATCATCGCAATGATCGGATCTGCTAATGCCAGTCCAATAATGCCGAATAATGTGCCAAATAAGATTTGCGCGCCTAACACCAAAGCTGGTGCTAAATCAACTGCTCTTTTAGCGATCATTGGCACAATGATATAGCCATCTATAAATTGTACAAAAATATAAACACCCAATGCAAACAGGCCTGTTTCTATTCCACCAGAAAAACCAACCAATATGATTAAGACACCCGATATTATTGCTCCGATATTGGGAAGAAATGCTAATAAACCAGTTAATATTCCAAGTAATGCAGCAAGCGGGACACCGCCAATCCAAAGCAATATCCAAGTACCAAAACCCTCAATGGCCATCCCAAGTAGACGCCCTGCCATTAATCGGCGTAAAGTGTAGCCAATTTTTTCCATATTGCCGTAAAATTGTTCGCGCTCTGATAGCGGTAACATCCATGCAACGCCGCGCTCATACATGCGTGGTTCGGCTGCAATAAATATGGCCAATACTAACATGATGGCAACGCTAGCAAGACCTCCAATGACTGAAGAAACAGCGGCGGTTACCCTGCCCACAGAACTGAATATTTGACGCCCAATTTGCTCAATATCGATGGTTTCAATGGCAAGACCTGCTTCATCTGCCATTATGACTAAGCGCTGTAGTTGATTGATGACAGTAGATTTTAAACTAATAGCCTGTTCCACCAGAGCAGAACCAGCATATATTATTGCCCAGGCCATGAAAGCGGTAACACTGAGTATTACAATGGTCAGCAATATACCGCGATGCCAAGGTAATATGCGTGCTAATAATCTTGTACCGCCATCCAACATAGCGGCTAATACTAAACCGCCAACGATTAGTAATATGGGTTGTGCGAGGAATATGATGCCAACAACCAATATAATGGCACCAATCCATACAGCTGCTTTTTTCAGTTCAGTGCGGATGATAGGATCATAGAATTCAGTGGGGCCTACGGTCTCGTGATGGGATGGCTTAACCGTATCAGCAGCTTTATCATCTTTATTGTCTACTGATGAATTCAACGCTGCCTCCTATATCTCAAATGATTAATCTATCTTATGATAGGATAATATGACCTATTTTTACTACAGATATCATGATCTCATTCGCTTTGCTCTTCTTTTTTTGCCCGCAAACTATTGCCTGCCCTGCCAGAACGTAGTGACGATATCCATGTTGTTGGGTTAAAGGTTGTGGTTCCGTCGAGTGAAAATGTTATGAAAGAAGCACGTCCGCCTATATTTTCCCATTTGATAGCTCCGCCCAGTCCATTGGGCCAAGAAGCTCGGCTATCTGCACTATTATCTCTATTATCACCCATTAAATAATAATGACCATCTGGAATATTATAAGGGCGTATATTATCATTCTTGCTATCAAATGCGTCGATGGTGTCCCAATATTTTCCATTGGGTAATATTTCTCTAACGATAGAGACAAAACAGCGTAATGTACCATCTTCATCGCGGCGAAGGGCGTTAGGAAAGCTATTTGAACTGCAGTCATTATTATCATCAACGGGCAATTCCATAGAAGGCTGTGCCTCTTGCCTTATAGCCGTTCCATTGATGAAGACCTGTCCGTTTCGTAATTCAATGGTTTCACCAGGTAGACCAATAACGCGTTTAATATAATCTTGTTTATTCTCTGGGTGCGTTAATATTACTATGTCACCGCGCTTTGGTGCGGAGCCCCAAAAACGTCCATCTGTTTCGGGTAAAGTATAGGCAAGGCTATCTTCATCTTCTCGTAAAATACCCCAGCGAAATATAGCAGCGGGATTAGGTATAGTAGGGGAAACATAACTCCAGCCATAAGGATATTTTGATACCACTAAGCGGTCTCCAACTAACAATGTTGGCATCATTGATATAGAAGGGATGTAAAAAGGTTTAGCAATAAAACTATGAAATATGAGCACGGCGAATAAGAGCCAAAAAAAACCTTTCACTTCTTCGAAGAGGCTAGTCTTTTTTTTGCTACTCTCTGGAGTATCTTTTGCAGCTTTCATTGTGTTTATCATTATAATTTATCAATCATTTTATATTATGCTTTGGTAATTATGGGTAAGGCTTCAATAATCACAAAGGCTTGTGCCCATGGATGATCATCGGTGAGCGTAAGATGAACGAAAGCCTCATAGCCATCAGGTAATAAAGTGTCGAGCCGTGCTTTAGCTCCACCTTGTAAATCGAGCGTTGGGGCGCCTGATGGTGCATTGATGACGCCAATGTCCTTCATGAAGACACCATTGCGAAATCCAGTGCCAACGGCCTTGGAATAGGCTTCTTTTGCGGCGAAGCGTTTGGCATAGGTGCCTGCTTTGGTATAGGGGCGTTTGGCGGCTTTGGCGCGTTCTAGATCTGTGAACACACGCTTTTCAAAGCGCATTCCAAACCGATCCAAAGAATTTTGAATACGTTCAATGTTACACAAATCTGACCCTAAACCGATAATCATGGATTTACTTTCACCGCGCTGCATCCATCAGGCTGCGCATTTTGCGTACGCTTTCTTCAAGGCCAAGAAAAATGGCTTCCCCGATTAAATAATGACCAATATTGAGTTCGGCTAATTGCGTAATTGCGGCAATAGGTTGTACATTTTCAAAAGTTAATCCATGACCTGCGTGCGCTTCTATACCATTTTTGGCGGCCAATGCTGCTGCATCACTTATACGCTTTAATTCGCTTTCTACACCTTTTGCATCACCATCAAAACCGAAATGTGCATAGCGCCCTGTATGAAATTCCACAACGGGAGCTTGTAAATGTATCGCTGCTTCAATTTGTCGTGGTTCGGCTTCAATAAATAGGCTGACGCGTATATTGGCATCGCGTAATTTAGAGATAAAGGGCATGAGATTATTATGTTGCCCTGCCGCATCAAGCCCGCCTTCGGTGGTCCGCTCTTCGCGTTTTTCAGGAACAATACAGGCGGCATGTGGTTTATGGCGCAGCGCTATATCTAACATTTCATCGGTCGCTGCCATTTCCAAGTTGAGCGGTAAGTCGGTAGCATCCATAATGCGTTCAATATCGGCATCACGAATATGGCGGCGGTCTTCACGTAAGTGCGCCGTAATACCGTCACCGCCAACGGATGCAACAATTTTGGCGGCGCGTACAGGATCAGGATGTATCCCACCACGGGCATTGCGGATTGTTGCTACATGATCAATATTCACTCCAAGGCGCAGTTTTTGGTTCATAAATTTTGAGGCCTATTTTCTGCTTCCAGGTTTGGTTATTTCAACCGCTGCTAATTCTGCAGGCACTTCATCTTCAGCATAGGTGGGAAAGTTAAGCGCAATTAGGGAATGAAAAGGGACATCAAATTGTGCGCTGCCGGCGCTGCGATCAACCAAGCTGCCAAAGCAGATTACTTCACCGCCTACAGCCTTAACAGCATCCATAGCTTGACGTGATGACAGGCCCGTAGTGACAACATCTTCCATCAATAGGACTTTTTGTCCTGCGCTAATTTCAAACCCGCGGCGCAGCTCAAATGTGCCAGTTGGGCGTTCAAGGAAGATGGCATTTAATTCAAGTGCACGCCCCATTTCATGACCAATGATCAATCCGCCCATTGCGGGTGAAACAACCAAGTCGATTTTAGCACGTGTTTCCCGTGGAATCTTTTTAGCAAGAGCATTGGCGAGTCGAGAAGCGCGATATGGATCCATTAAGACCCGCGCGCATTGTAGATAATGGGCGCTATGGCGTCCTGATGAAAGCAGGAAGTGACCTTCTAAAAGGGCATTGGCATTGCGAAATTCGGATAAAACTTCTTCTTCGGTCATGATGGAGGAGAGACTTTCTTGTTCATATTACGCATTTTAATAGTGATGATATTTCCATTTGTTATGTTATTGAGAGCATTTCTATAGAAGGTTTTTCTCTATTCCGTAACGTTATTTTGATCAATTGATATTGCAATAGTTTCGAGGTTATTATTACTATTTGGACGCTATGACTTAGGATCGCAAGAGTCACTATGATAAGTGGTTAAAAAAATCTGCAAAATAATTTGAAAAAATGTGTTCAAACGCTTGAGGCTTTTACAAAGCGAGCCTATAAGCCGCTCATAGATATTCTGTTCCTATATAAAGCCTATATGTTTTATTATGAATAACAGATATAATTATGAGGCTAAGTTAATGAATTTTAGTAATAAATTATTGATGCTTATCGGGTTACTATTTGTATCGACGCAAAGCGTTGCACAGGAATCGCAACAGCCCGTTTCAGCCCCCATTGCAGCGCCAGCGTCTGAGACGGTGGCTCCACCAGTTGCAAATGATGATCAGACAGTTGCGCAAAGTGCAACTGAGGCGGATTCAGGACCTGAATATGTACCTATGGATGCGGTTGAAGGGTTTGGCATGCCAACCTCTGCGGAAGATGATATAATCGCGAGTATGGATTTCCAAGACCAAAAAAGTGATTTGGGTCAAGAAGCTTATCGGATTAATAATTATATATTATTGCCAATTATCACCGTCATTTCTCTTTTTGTTTTGGCGCTGCTGTTTTGGGTTATCGTTCGTTATCGCCGCAAAGCTAATCCTGTACCGTCTAAAACAACGCATAATACGCTTGTTGAAATTCTCTGGACAGGCATTCCTATCTTGATCTTGATTGGCATATCTGTTCCATCAATTGGGCTGCTAGCCAAACAGTTTGAACCAGCGCCGCAAAATGCAGTCACAGTTAAGGCTGTTGGGTATCAGTGGTATTGGGGTTTTGAATATCCTGATCATGGCGGTATCGAAATTATCGCCAATATGCTCAAAGAGGAATCTGATGCTGCAGAGGGTGAGCGTTTCCGCACCGATGCTGACGGCCCTGCATTGCTTGCTACCGATAATCGTATGGTAGTGCCAGTAGGCGTTCCTATCAGGCTGCAAACCACTGCTGCTGATGTTATTCATAGTTTTGCTATTCCATCGCTATGGTTTAAATTGGATGCAGTGCCAGGACGTTTGAATGAAAAGGCGCTAACTATTAATGAACCAGGTGTATATTTTGGCCAGTGTAGTGAGCTTTGCGGCGCACGTCATGGTTTTATGCCAATTGCGATTGAGGCATTACCGCCTGCTGAATTTGCCAATTGGGTGAAATCACAAGGTGGCACTATGCCCAATGAAGCCATTGCTGAAGCTTCCCCCGAAGCTGAAGAAGCTACTGCTGAAAATAACGAAACAGCGCCAGTCGCTGGTTAAGATTTAAAGGTTGATATTATGACAACAATAGCTGCAAATCCCGCCGATCATCACGCGCATGATGCGGATCATAAACCAGCCTTTTTTGCGCGTTGGTTTATGTCCACCAACCATAAAGATATTGGCACACTCTATCTGATATTTGCGATTTTCGCGGGTATTATTGGTGGCGCTATTTCTGGTATGATGCGTGTTGAACTGGCTGAACCTGGGGTACAATATCTTGGGCAGTGGGCCAGCTGGCTTTCAGGTAGTGAAGCCACATGGGATGAGGCGCTTCATATGTGGAATGTGCTGATCACTGCGCATGGCCTGATCATGGTATTCTTCATGGTAATGCCTGCTATCATTGGTGGTTTTGGCAACTGGTTTGTACCGCTTATGATTGGCGCACCCGACATGGCCTTTCCGCGCATGAATAACGTTAGCTATTGGCTTACCGTTGTAGCCTTTATCATGTTACTCGGTTCAACCTTTGTACCAGGCGGTACAGGCCTTGGCGCTGGTACGGGTTGGACAGTCTATGCACCGTTATCAACCAGCGGATCGGTCGGTCCAGCCGTTGATATGGCGATATTCTCGCTCCACTTAGCGGGTGCGGCGTCAATTTTGGGTGCGGTCAACTTTATTACAACCATCTTTAATATGCGTGCACCGGGCATGACACTTCACAAAATGCCATTGTTCGTATGGTCTGTTCTCGTAACAGCTTTCCTATTGTTATTAGCGCTTCCTGTTTTGGCAGCGGCTATTACGATGTTATTGACAGACCGTAATTTCGGCACGGGATTTTTTGATGCAGCCCAAGGCGGTGATCCAATTTTATACCAGCATCTTTTCTGGTTCTTTGGTCACCCCGAAGTTTACATCATGATTTTGCCAGGCTTTGGTATTATCTCGCAAATTGTATCAACCTTTAGCCGTAAACCAGTTTTTGGTTATCTTGGTATGGCCTATGCGATGGTAGCGATTGGCGTGGTTGGATTTGTCGTCTGGGCGCACCATATGTTCACTATTGGCATGACCGCGAATGTGAAAATTTACTTTACAGCAGCAACGATGGTGATTGCGGTGCCAACGGGTATTAAAATCTTTAGCTGGATTGCGACCATGTGGGGCGGTTCTATCTCATTTAAAACGCCTATGCTTTGGGCGATGGGCTTCATCTTTATGTTTACCGTTGGCGGTGTAACGGGTGTGGTTTTGGCCAACGGCGGTCTGGATGATGCCTATCATGATACCTATTATGTGGTGGCCCATTTCCACTATGTATTATCATTGGGTGCGGTCTTCTCGCTCTTCGCTGGTTTCTATTATTGGTTCGGCAAAATGAGCGGACGGATGCTCAATGAATTTTTGGGACAATTACACTTTTGGATATTCTTTATCGGCGTGAATGTATTATTCTTCCCCATGCATTTCTTGGGCAACAATGGTATGCCGCGCCGTATTCCAGATTATAATTCGGCCTATGCCTATTGGAATGAAATTGCATCATATGGCTATGCGATTATGGCTGTTGGTGTCCTCATCTTCTTTATCAATATTGCTTGGGCCTTTATTGCAGGACGCAAGGCCGAAGATAATTATTGGGGTGAAGGCGCCACAACATTAGAATGGACATTGTCCAGCCCGCCGCCTTTCCACCAATTTGAAACCTTGCCTGAAATTAAATAAGGTTTTCACAAAGGCTATACTGCCAAAATATACAATGGGCCTGATCTATTGGGCCCATTGATGCAAGCGGATGATAGTGATGAAAGAAGCTATACCAACTGACTTATATATCCCTGCGGATTGGCGTGATTTTTGGGCGCTAACCAAGCCGCGTGTCATGAGTTTGGTTGTATTTACGGCTTTATGTGGTTTGCTAGCAGCGCCAAATAGCATCCACCCCATCATTGGATTTACTGCTATTTTGTGCATCGCTCTAGGTGCTGGTGCATCGGGTGCACTCAACCAATGGTATGAGGCTGATCTTGATGCAAAGATGAAGCGTACCGAAAAACGCCCTTTACCCGATGGCCGAATGGGCAAAGAATCGGCGCTACAATTTGGATTGGGATTGGCGGCCTTTTCCGTTTTAATCATGGCAGTTGGTGTGAATTATTTGTCAGCAGCCTTATTGGCTTTTTCAATATTTTTCTATGCTGTGGTTTATACGGTATGGCTCAAACGTTCGACTCCGCAGAATATCGTGATAGGCGGTGCTGCAGGGGCATTCCCGCCATTAATTGGTTGGGCGGCTGTTACGGGCGATGTCACAGTGATGCCGCTGTTGCTATTTGCTATTATCTTTTTATGGACGCCGCCGCATTTTTGGGCCTTGGCTCTTTTCATGAAGAGTGATTATGGCAATGCGGGCGTTCCAATGTTGCCAGTAGTCGCAGGCCGTAAATCAACGCGCAACCAAATCTTTGCCTACACATTTCCAATGGCGGGCGCGGCAATATTGCCCTTTTTCATGGGATATGCTGGATTGCTCTATGGTGTTACGGCTGTGATGCTCAATATTGCCTTCATTATAATGGCTGCACAAGTGTGGCGCAATGATAGCGAAGACATAGCGGATATGAAGCCTGAGAAACGGCTCTTTGCTTTTTCTATCCTCTATCTGTTCATATTATTTGCTGTGGTTGCAGCCGATAATATATTGGGTTTTGAAAAGGTTGTATATCTATGACAAAGCCAGCTCTACCTGCTAAAGAGGGTGAAGAGATCACTTCTAGCGGACATAATGATCCCAAAATTATCGGTAATTTTAGCCCAGAACAAAGCCGCAAAATTCGGGAGCGTCAAATAGAGCGCTCTAAAGTCATGGGCTTGATATTATTTGCACTTTGTGTTTTATTTTTTGCCATAACAATTGTCAAAATAGGAGTGTGGGGATGAATATGCCGCTCACTCTTGATCAGCAGAAATCAAATATGCGAATTGGCCTAATGGCGGGTGGTTTGGCGATTGCTATGGTGGGTTTGGGTTTTGCCGCCGTGCCGCTATATGATTTATTTTGCCGTGTCACGGGTTTTGGCGGGACCACGCAGCGCGTTGATGCTGTTACGGCTTCAAATATTCAAACCAGTGCTGCCTTTATCAATGTACGCTTTGATGCTAATCATAGCCCTGCGCTACCCTGGGAGTTTAAACCAGAACGTAGTGTTGAAAAAGTGGCGGTTGGAGCGCGCGATATGTCCGTCTATATCGCTAAAAATTTGAGCGATAAAGATGTGAGCGGCACGGCAACTTTCAATGTTACTCCTGTACAAGCAGGAAAATATTTCAATAAAATTCAGTGCTTTTGTTTTACGGAACAAACATTAAAAGCAGGACAACAAGTGCGCATGCCCGTTCTTTACTATGTTGATCCAGACATATTAACCGACCCCGACACAAAAGATATTTCAGAAATAACCCTAAGCTATACCTTCTTCCCTATAGACCCAGCGGAAAAGGGAAGCTAAGAAGATGATAGCAAATTAAAGAAGTGGAATTACATCATGGCAGGTGCCAATAATCATGATTATCATATCTTACCACCGAGCATTTGGCCATTAGTCGGCTCGTTTGCAGCGCTTACTATGTTTGGCGGTTTGGTTATGTGGTTTGCCAATGCACCTTATGGTTCGTTGGTTGGCGGCGCTGGTTTGATTGCAGTTCTGTTCACCTTTTACAGCTGGTGGATTGACGTTGTGAATGAGGCTCATGCGGGTGATCATACGCCTGTTGTGCAATTGCATCTTCGTTATGGTATGATCTTGTTTATCGCTTCCGAAGTGATGTTTTTTGTCGGCTGGTTTTGGGCATGGTTTGATTATTCTTTATTCCCGCAACCTTTAGTATTTGCCGATGGTGAAATCACCAATATGTTTGGCCAAGAAGGCGCTGACTTGCTCGCGCAGTGGCCGCCGCAAGGTATGGAAGTTCTGGATGCTATGAAACTTCCTTTGCTCAACACATTAATTTTGCTATGTTCTGGTACAACGGTTACTTGGGCGCATCACAGCCTTATTAATGGTAATCGTGATGGTCTCAAAAAAGGCTTATGGCTCACCATAGCTTTGGGTGTATTATTCACAGCTTTGCAAGCCGTTGAATATATCGAGGCCCCCTTCACTATGGCGGGTTCTAATTATGGCAGTGCCTTTTTCATGGCGACGGGTTTCCATGGTTTTCATGTTTTGGTTGGAACGATCTTTTTGATCGTCTGTCAATTCCGTGTGTATAAAGGACATTTTACACCGCAGCAGCATTTTGGATTTGAAGCCGCCGCTTGGTATTGGCATTTTGTTGATGTTGTATGGTTATTCCTCTTTGCCACCATCTATGTTTGGGGTGGTTGGGGCGCACCTACACATTAATGTCTGTTGAAACACATAGAGATAAAAAGGGGCAGTTGGCGTTATTACCAGCTGCCTTTTTTGGTGCTTGCCCGCAATGCGGCGTGCATAGTATTTTTGGCGAGATATTACATTCTAATCCCGCTAGCTTTATGCCGAAATGTAAAAATTGTGACCTTGATTATAGTAGCTTTAATGTCGGTGATGGACCAGCGGCTTTTCTCACCTTCATCATGGGCGCGCTAATTGTCACATTGGCGTTAACAGTGGAATTGTCTTTCTACCCACCATTTTGGGTCCACATCATTCTCTGGGTGCCTTTCACAATTATCATGACGATTATGTCCTTACGCATAGCAAAAGGGGCTTTGCTGATTTTGGAATATCGTAACCAAGCTAAAGAAGCTGTATCGGATGATGTAAAGGTTATGGACGGTTCAAAAGAAGGTAATGATGCGTAATATACCCATTATAGCAACAATTATTGCCTTATTGGCTATTGGTATAATGATAGGCCTTGGCTTTTGGCAGTTGGACCGATTGGATCAGAAGCAGGTAATATTAGAGAAATATGGCAATGCCTCTTCATTGGAAGAAATCACCTATCCGATAGTTTTAGATGCTGAGGATCTGCCCTATTATCGGCGCTCATCAATTAATTGTTCTAAGGTCATAAGCTGGTCATCGGTTTCGGGTAAAAATGCGCGTGATGAATCGGGTCTGGCTCATATCGCGCAATGTAAAACAACAGGCATAGAAGGATCTAGGGCTGAGGTTGCCGTCGGATGGAGCAAAAGCCCACAGTCACCGAAATGGAATGGTGGACGTGTTAAAGGCATTATATCCCAAGGGCGCGAGCAGCCAATAAAATTAACGGTGCAACAACCGATTGAGGGCCTAGAGATTTTGAAAGCACCCGATCCTGCCAATATTCCCAACAATCATTTCCTCTATGCGATACAATGGTTCTTATTCGCTTTCTCTGCAGCAATTATCTATATATTCGCAGCAAGAAAGAAAATAGCTTTGGGTTAAGCTGATTGACACAAGCCACTAAATTAGTATTTTACCTTATTATAGATAAAGATTTAAACGAGGTGAATCTGATGAGTAGATTATTTTTCGTTATTTGTATTTTACTATTTATATCATTGCCATTGAGTGCGAAATCCGAGAATTCTTATAATTATCGAGATAGAATTGGTGAATTGGCATTTAATACGGACTTGTTTTTCTCAGAACGAAAAGAACAAAGATTGTTTATGTCAATAAACTATAGAGGCGATGATTATGATTATCCAGTCTATGCGATTGCAGTTAGAAAAGGCTGCATAAGTACCGATGTCGGTACAGCAAAAAAAGAATGCCATAAGCGTCTAACAGCGCGTATGGTTCGTTCGCCATATGAAGGAGAGCCTCAACGTCCAAGGCACAGAGGACAAAAGCTATTGAGAGCTATTTCAGAACAAAAAGTCAAAAATGATAAAGAGCTGATTAAGGCGTTGGATGAATATGGATTAGAATGGTATGAGGCTGATATTAATAGTTGTGAGACAGCCGTTCAATTCCTTAAGAGTTCATCAGAAATTAATTTCTTTCCAAATCCGATATTATTGAAGGATGACAGCATAAATATCTATTTTCATGCAGATACAATGGATTTTTCGTTTGGAGACTATAACAAAAAAGTTCATTATTCTGGAGTAATCAGCAATAATACTCCTGGCGCTTGGGCGAATCAGTTTGCAAGAAGCCTCGAATCATGTTGGTTTCCGTCAAAAGCTGAAACGCCCTGGCATATTGGTAAAGTCTGATATTATAATAGCTTAAAAATAAATAATTTATCTTAGCGCGGCGAAAGTACCATCAACATTTGGCGGCCTTCGAGCTTAGGCATGGCCTCTACTTTGGCGGTTTCTTTGGTATCTTCTTGAACGCGATTCAATAATTCCATGCCCAATTGTTGGTGGGACATTTCACGGCCGCGAAAGCGCAGTGTGATTTTTACTTTATCACCATTGTCGATAAATTCATTCACCTTCTTCATCTTCACCATATAATCATGAGTGTCGATATTGGGGCGCATTTTAATTTCTTTAATATCTTGTGTTTTCTGACTTTTACGCGCGGCACTGGCTTTTTTCTGCGCTTCATATTTATATTTGCCAACATCTAGAAATTTACAGACAGGCGGATTTGCATTGGGAGATACTTCCACCAAATCAAGGCCCGCAGCTTTTGCTTGTTCTATCGCTTCGTTACGGTAAAGCGTTCCCAAATTTTCTCCATCACCATCAATCACCAGCACTTTTTCAGCTTGGATAAGATCATTGAAACGAGGTCCACTTTTCGTGGGAGGCGTTGGTCCACGCCGGGTCGTTGGGGTAGCGATAGTATTTTCTCCGTAATTATTATTGGTAATAGCCCATTAGCGCCATTTTATACGATAATAAAGCCCAATGGTTAATAATCCTATTATCGTGCTGTATTGGCAACATAGTCGACCTATGATGACCCTATGCTTAATGCCCCATAGCGCCACGATCTTTATCTTGCGGAACCTCTATTGGTTTTAGGTCACGTTCTTTGAGCCAATTTTTCATCCACGCTATTTCTTCTTCTTGGGCTTTGATAACATTGCGGGCCAATTCCTTGGCTTCATCATCATCACCATGCTCCAATATGATGTTGGCCATATCCACCGCACCTTGATGGTGCGGAATCATCCCTTGGATGAATGCAACATCAGCATCTTCGTTGATTAGCGCCATGCCTGCGTGCATGCGATCATTCACCTGCGCATAGGCTTTTTGTGCTTCATTCAGATTGGTACTTGATGTGGCTGCTTTTTCGCTTTTTTCTGCGGTCACTGCTTCATCCTTTTTCACCACAGTCCCGCATGCGCTTAAAAAGATGACTATACTTAAAACCATGCCACTTTTCATAAACATCCCCTTCATATCATCCCCGTAAATCAGGAGCAGTAGCTTCTTCTTTTAGCATTTCTACTGCTTCATCAATGGTCAAAAACTGCTGCTGTTTTTCGCCCAAACGGCGCAATGCAACTTTGCCTTCTTCGGCCTCGCGCATACCCACGACAAGGATATTGGGTATTTTACCAACGCTATGTTCGCGTACTTTATAGTTGATTTTCTCATTGCGCAGATCGCTCTCTACCCGAATGCCAGCGGCGCGCAATTTATCGGCCACTTGCACCGCATAATCATTCGCATCGGTGACAATGGTGGCGACAACTGCCTGCGTCGGGGCAAGCCAGAGCGGTAATCTACCAGCAAAGCTCTCAATCAATATGCCAATGAAACGCTCATAGCTGCCAAAAATCGCCCTATGCAGCATGACGGGGCGATGCCGTGCGCCATCCTCGCCAATATAGGTTGCATCCAGACGATCGGGCAATACGCGGTCAGATTGGATCGTTCCGACTTGCCATGTGCGGCCTATCGCATCGGTCAAATGCCATTCGAGCTTGGGCGCATAAAATGCGCCTTCACCCTCTAATATCTCCCAGCCATATTCTTCGGTCGCCATACCAGCGGCCACAACAGCATCGCGCAGCTCATCCTCGGCTTTGTCCCAATCTTCATCGCTGCCAAAGCGCTCATCAGGGCGGGTGGCCAGTTTGATAGCATATTTTTCAAACCCTAGGTCTTTGTAGATGCCATCGGCGAGTTCACAGAATTTGCGCACTTCATCAACAATCTGATCTTCGCGGCAGAATATATGCGCATCATCTTGGGTGAATTGGCGCACCCGCATCAATCCATGCAAGGCCCCATGCGGTTCGTTACGGTGACAACAGCCATTTTCATAAATGCGCTGCGGTAAATCACGATAACTTTTGATGCCTTGTTTGAAAATCAGCACATGAGCAGGGCAATTCATCGGCTTCATCGCCATAAGATCGGCCTTGCCAGAGAATATGGCTTCATCGTCATCAGCGTTGGGAATTTCGTCGGGAACGACAAACATATTTTCCCGATATTTGCCCCAATGGCCCGATTGCTCCCACTGCTTAGCATCCATAAGCTGCGGTGTTTTCACCTCTTTATATCCAGCGCCTTCGATGGCACGGCGCATATATTGCTCTAGCGCTTGCCAGATGACATAGCCTTTGGGGTGCCAAAAGCATGATCCTTGGGCCTCGGCTTGAAAATGGAAGAGATCCATCTCTTGACCCAATTTGCGGTGGTCGCGTTTGGCGGCTTCTTCGAGCATCAAAAGATGCGCATTAAGCTGCTTTTTATTCAGCCAACCCGTGCCATAAATACGCGTTAATTGCGCATTTTTTTGATCGCCGCGCCAATAGGCCCCAGCAACGCGCATGAGTTTGAACGCTTTAGGGTCAAGCTTGCCTGTACTGGGCAGATGCGGGCCGCGGCACATATCGAGCCAAGCCCCTTCGCTATTCGGCTCGCCCGACCAATAGACGCTTAATTCTTCGTCATCGGGCAGTTCAGCGGCCCATTCAGCCTTAAAGGTTTCGCCCTCGCTGCTCCATTTTTCAATCAGCCTATCGCGTTCCCACACTTCGCGGACTAAGGGTTTATCGGCCTTGATAATCTCGCGCATTTTTTCCTCAATCGCGGGCAGATCATCCATGGTGAATGGACCGCGGCTCTCGGGCGCCATAACATCATAATAAAAACCATCATCGGTGGCAGGACCAAAGGTGATTTGCGTGCCGGGGAATAGGGCTTGAACCGCCTCTGCCAAAACATGCGCATAATCATGCCGTGCTAGTTCCAGCGCATCTTCTTCATCGCGCGATGTAATCAGCGCAAGCGCGGTGTCGGTGGTTAGCGGCATCATAAGATCGCGCACTTCGCCATCTATTTTTGCGGCTAAGGCGGCTTTTGCAAGACCAGGTCCAATATCAGCCGCAATTTGTGCAGCGGTCGTGCCAGCAACTACTTCGCGCTCGCTGCCATCGGGTAGGGTTATTTGTATCATTTCACTCATAAAATACCGCTAGCCGAGCCGATGCGCCCTTTCAATAGAAAGCTTTGTAAATCCGTATTCAAATTGCCGCATATTCGCTTTTTATTTGCATGTTGCAACGTCATGACTAGGCTTGATGTTATAGGAGAGCATGATGACCAAGAAAAATGAAAATGCTGTGGCTTTGGTGGTGGGCGCTGGCGATGATACGGGTGCATCGGTGGCGCGAGCCTTTGCTAAAGAAGGCTATATTGCCTGTCTCGTGCGCCGCCCATCGAGCGCAGCGGATTTGGAAAAACTGGCCGATGAGATTAAGGCTACGGGTGGACGCGCCCATGCGATGCCTTGTGATGCGCGCGATGAAGAGGCGATGGTAGAATTATTTGATTGCATAGAGGCAGATATTGGGCCAATCGAAGTGAGTGTTTTCAATATTGGTGCGAATGTGAAATTCAGCATTTTGGAGATGACCGGCCGTGTCTATCGCAAAGTATGGGAGATGGCGGCATTTTCTGGTTTCCTAACGGGACGAGAGAGCGCAAAACGCATGGTAGAGCGCGGCCATGGTAGCATCATATTCACGGGTGCAACGGCGAGCATGCGCGGCGGCGATGGGTTTGCAGCTTTTGCGTCGGCTAAATTTGCATTGCGGGCCTTGGCGCAATCTATGGCGCGAGAGCTTGGCCCCAAAAATATCCATGTCGCACATGTCGTGATCGATGGGATGATAGATTCGCGTTTTATCAGAGAGTGGCTGCCCAATTTTGACGAGGTGAAAGCTCGCGATGGGGTGCTGGATCCAGAGCATATTGCGCAAAATTATGTGATGCTGCACAATCAACCGCGCAGTGCATGGACGCATGAATTGGATGTGCGTCCCTTTAGCGAAAAATTTTAATAAGGAAATAATATGCCCAAGACAGTAGATTTTTTGTTCGATTGCGGTGCGCCCAATGCCTATCTGGTGCATAAGGCTCTGCCATCGATTAGTGAATGCACGAATATCACATTTAACTATGTGCCGGTGCTGCTGGGCGGGATATTCAAAGCCACGGGTAATTTACCGCCAATGATGCGCTATAAAGATGCCCCTGCGAAATTGGCCTATGAAAATTTGGAATTTAAACGGTTTATGGAGGCGCATAATATTAGCGGCTTTCAATTTAATCCTAATTTCCCAATCAATAGCATCACCACCATGCGCGCAGCGATTGCGGCACAAAATGCTGGGCAATTAATGGCCTTTGTCGATGCTACGATGGCGGCATTTTGGGAGCAAGGCAAAAATATGGGTGATGCGAATATTATCGCCGAAGTGCTGAATGATGCGGGATTGGACGGGGAGGCCTTATTAAGCGCGACCCTAGGCCAAGCCGTCAAAGATCAGTTGGCGGCGAACACGCAAAAGGCCATTGATCGCGGAACCTTTGGCGTCCCGACCTTTTTTGTGGGGGGCTTGGATGCCAATGGCTCAGATAGTGATATTTTCTGGGGCAAAGAACGTTTGGGCCAAGTCGTAGCCGCTGCTTTGGAGTAAAGAGAAGCAGCCAGAAGCTGCTTCTCTATTTATGTTTTACCTGCAATATTACTTGCAAGGTTTAGGCTTGGAACGCGGGTGAGATTTTACTCTCACTGTTTTCGGTCCAGGTTTCTTAGTTGTACGAACTGTACGTTTGACTGTTTTGCAGCCCATAAGAAATTCCTTTCTATAATTAGAAGCGATAACAAGCCTTGCAAAAATAGAAAAAATGTAGATAATCAAAATTGTTAAAGGAGATTAAATCTATTTTATCTTTTATTTTTGGGATTAGCGGCCTGTTTACAGATATTGCTAATCACTAAATGTGCGCCTCGCTTTTATTAAGCGGGGCGTTATTTTATATAGCAAAAGATGTAGGATATTTCAAGTTTTTGTAGGGTTAACAAATAATTCCGTTCTTTTTTTGTTCATGCATAAAAATATCGCAGTATTTTAGTGGTTTAGATAAATATAAAGAAATTTTTATATTTAAATCAGTGGCTTATGCAGATTTTATCCACAAATTAAACGTATTTACCCACCGTTTTTCCTCTTATAAAGTAAAATAGTAGTTTGAAAGTCAACCTTCCTTGACATTGCAATCGAATCAAAGTAAAGCTTCCTTGTCTTTAATAAAAGGAAGCTTGTCAGATGCCCGAAAATATTACCAATGAAGAAATGAATATTGAGGGAAGAAAACCTTCAATCAGGCCAATAATCCTATGGGCTGGCCTCTTTGTTGTGGCTATGTTTGCTGTGCCTTTAGCGGTTCAATATTTTGAACTGGGGCATATTGTCATGTTGGCTGCTGTTTTATGTGTTATGTTATTATTAATACCGATGGTCCGTGCCAGTACCGCATATGCCAAGCAAACATCGGGTTTCATTTCTCCAGCCATGAAAAATTATAATAAACGTATGTTCATTTGGATGATTAGTTATGCGATTTTATTGTCGTTCTCTTTATGGTTTTTTCAAAAATATGAACCTAGCGGAGCATTGCTCTATATCATTGCTATATTACCCGCATTGCCGATGATTTATTGTGTCTGGATTATGGGGCAATATATAGCAGAGGAAAGCGATGAATATGTGCGCATGAAAAACGCCCAAGCCAGTCTCTATGCTACAGGATTTCTGTTAAGCGTTGCATCTATTTGGGGCTTTTTAGAGCAATTTGAAGCCGTGCCTTTCATTCCAAGCTGGATGGCCGTGCCAATGTGGGCGATGGGTTTAGGGTTTGGACATGCTATGAATAAGGTGAAAGGCGCATGAAAAACCGTTTAAAGGTGCTGCGCGCAGAGCGTGATTGGACGCAAGGAGATTTGGCCGAAGCGCTCGAAATATCGCGCCAATCGGTCAATGCGATAGAGACAGGTAAATATGATCCGTCATTGCCGCTCGCGTTCAAAATATCCGATTTATTCGCCCTTTCTATCGAAGAAATTTTCACCCGCGATTGATGCGCGGCAAAGGAGCTATTCATGAGATTATACACTCTATTGGTTATATTATTGGCCATCATTATTAGCGTTAACGCGCCGCTTGCTGCCCAAGAAACTGCTTCAAATATGGGAGAAGAGATTGAAAGCCAACAAATATTAGAAGGTAAAAGCTTTACTGTTTTGGTTGAAGGCGATGGCCCCGATGTGGTTTTGATCCCTGGTCTTGCAACCCCGCGCGATGTTTGGAATCCATTGCGTGCGCAGCTTAGCAAGACGCACCGCGTACATAGTGTGCAAATAAGAGGCTTTGGCGATGATCCCAAAAGCAATGTGGATTCAGATATGTTGCTCAATGATATTGTGTCGGAGCTTGCCGATTATATTGATGATAAAATCACCGATAAAGGACGCGCCGCACCGTCGATTATAGGGCATTCCTTGGGCGGATTATCGGCGATGATGATCGCGGCGCGCCATCCAAGCGAAGTATCACAAGTGATGGTGGTTGATAGTCTGCCTTTCTTTGGATTGCTATTTGGCCCGAGCATGACCGTCGATGCGATGAAACCTCAGGCAGAATTTTTGCGCGATAGTATCGCTACACAGCCCAAGGGCCAAGTTGATGAGCGTGGGTTATTGGTGCAGTCCATCTCGGCGGAAGGGCGCGAACTGGTCAAAAAATGGTCGAAAACTGCTGACCCAAAAGTGATGGCTACGCTGTTTTATGATGTTGCGACAACGGATATTCGTAATGAATTGCCGAGTATTAAAGCGCCGATTATGATGCTCTATCCTATTGATGAGAGCGTAATACCATCATCGCGTATTAAGGCCATTTATAAAAATGCCTATAGCAATGCACAGACAGCGATACTGATACCGATTATGGATAGTCGTCATTTTATCATGCTCGATCGAAGTGAAATATTTAATAGGCAAGTAATGCGTTTCTTAAATAATCATAAATAAACTATTTATTATTTTGTAAACCTATCTATGTTGATCTGGGTAGAGGGGTTTACATATGACAGAAGATACAAAAAAAAGTGCGTTTCAATTCCATGGTAATTGGGTTGATTTTGCAAAAATAGCACTAGTAAATTTACTACTTACCATCATTACTTTGGGATTTTATCGTTTTTGGGCAACAACACGCGAGCGCGAATATCTCTGGTCGCAAACTCAATTTATCGATGAACGTTTTGAATGGGTAGGTACAGGTAAAGAACTATTTATAGGTTTTATAATTATAGCATTTTTATTTTTAATACCATTTTCATTATTATATTTTTTTGCCACTATAATTAACCCTCTTGCTGCAGGAATAGTGTATATTATTGGTCTTCTCTTTGTTTTTTACTTTGTTGGTTTGGCAAAATATAGAATGTTGCGATATCGTCTGAGCCGGACTTATTGGCACGGAATAAGGGGAGGTAGTGATGATAAAGGTTTTCGTTTTGGATTAACTTATATGATCAAAACCACCCTTGGTTTTTTACCTTTGGGGTTGGCTAACCCATGGGCGACTTGCGAGTTATGGAATGAAAGATGGGAAAAATTAAGCTTTGGTCCCAATGATTTCCAGAGCCATGCTTCCTATAATAGTGTGTTTGGAACTTATCTTTTGTCTTATATCTTTTTTCCGTTTACATGGGTATATCAAGCCCGATTACGCAGGACATTGATAGACGGATTAAGGTTAGAAAAGTTAGAATTTGCGTTTACTGCAAGTACTTTCGATTGGATCGGGTTGATAATAGTAGACGTGTTAATTGTTTTAGGCACACTTGGGATTGGTTTGATATTTATTCCTTATCGCCATTGGCAATTTTACATCAATCATCTGGAAGCTTATGGTGAAGTGAATTTGGATGCATTGACTCAATCTCAAACTGCTAAAGAAAAACATGGCGAAGGCTTGTTAGATGCATTTGATGTGGGAGCTATATAAATATGGCGAATGACATCGTCGATCCATTTTTTTCGGTTTCACATTTTGATGGGAAAACAGCGGTTCGGCGTAAGGTTGAAATTCAGACGATTGGACAGAATTTTTTCCTATTAGAAAATGAACGTCGGCACGGACCATATACTTTTGACTATATGCACTTTGTTAGCAAGACAAAGGACAATATATCCTATGGCTATGAAGATATTGACGGTTGGCGGCTGACTCTATCTGGACCAATACCAGAGGGTTTGAAACCACTTTTGCCTGCCACCCGCACCTATGGCAGTTGGATAGATAAGCTTGGATTGGGTAAAGCATCCGTAGCCTTTATCGCCGTTAGTGCAGCTGTATTAGTGGTAGGGATGACGGCACCGCAATGGCTTGCTCCAATAATTCCGCAATCGGTTGAGAATAGTCTGGGCGATACATTAGTAGGGGATTTTGGTGGGCGGTTTTGTAACACGCCTGATGGTAAAGCAGCTTTAGCCAAGTTGACTAATAGCCTAGATGGTAATCCCGATGATCTACAGGTTGAGGTTGTTAATATTGATATGCTGAACGCTGTAGCTTTGCCAGGGGGGAAGATATTTTTATTCGAAGGTTTAATTCAGCAAGCGGAATCCGTTGATGAAGTGGCGGGCGTGTTGGGTCATGAAATTGGCCATGTGCGCGAGAGACATGTGATGCAAGGTTTGCTGCGGCAACTTGGCCTTTCGTTAGTTTTGGGTGGTTTGAATGAGAATGTTGGCGGTGTGTTAAATAGTGCATTGTCTAATAGTTATGGCCGTGATGCAGAACGCGAAGCCGATAGCCATTCTATTCGCGTGATGTCGGAAGCGAATATATCGCCTATTGGGACAAAAGGTTTTTTTGAAAAATTAGCAGATATGACCAATGAAGATAATGATATTAGTGAGATGACATCTTATATGTCTAGTCATCCGCTTTCAACAGAAAGAGCTGCGGCATTTCAAAAAAGCTTCGATGCAAATAAAGATTATAAACCTGCACTGTCGAGTGCTGAATGGGGTGCTATAAAGTCCATGTGCAAAAATGATCCAGATGTGAAATCTGGTTTTGGGTTTGACCTTTTTGATGAATGATAGCACATAGATTGGATGACTGATGACGTTCAATATTTCACCCAAAAACTAGGATCAAGAACTGCCTATCGTTATACAGGTGGAACTAGCGAGAACGCACCAACTATCATCTTTTTGCCAGGTTATATGTCAGATATGGAAGGCGGTAAGGCTTGCGCTATTTTTGATGATGCATGTGAAAAAGGTTATGGTTGTTTACTGCTTGATTATTCAGGGTGCGGCAAAAGTGATGGTGAATTTATCGATGGCAGTTTGTCAATATGGTGCGATGAAGTTTGCGCACTAATCGATGAGAAAGTTATGGGTGATTATATTATCATCGGCTCGTCTATGGGTGGTTGGTTAATGTTGATGGCGGCATTGCAATTGGCTAAGCGACATAATCCAAGAAGATTAGTTGCGATTATTGGGATTGCATCTGCGCCCGATTTTACCGATTGGGATTTTGACCATAATGATGTGCAGATCATTTTGCGTGATGGCGTTTTGCTACGTGATAATGATTATGGATATGACCCAACGCCAATGCATAGAAAATTTTATCAGGATGGGCAGACCAATCTTTTATTAGGTTCAAAGATCGCTATTGATTGCCCTGTACGTCTGTTTCATGGACAGAATGATCAAGATGTCCCCCATGAAGTTTCATTGCGTTTGGCTGCTGCTCTTCGTTCATCCGATGTGCATATCCATTTAATTAAAGATGCTGATCATCGCTTGTCTCGTGAGCAAGATATTGCGATGATTATTGCAGAGATACATAAATTAATTAGGTAACATATGATTTTACTGTCATTATTATTGAGCATGCAGGTTGATCCAGCGACGCAAAAACCACTGGCTGGGCCTCCGCTTCCTAATAATTTAACCGAAGTACGATTGAACGAATGTTTGGATTTATCGGTTAAAGATCCTAAAAGCGGCATTGTAGCAGCGAACGAATGGAAAATTGATGGAGGCGGTTTTTTTGCCGATCATTGTCTTGGTTTTGCTTATAGCGTAGATTTTAGATTTGAGGCTGCAATGGACGCCTTTGACTCTGCTGCACAAGCCGCCAACTTAGCCAAAGATAATAGAGCAGCGCGTTTTTGGTTGCAGGCTGCTAATGCCGCCATTGCCGCACAAAAGCCCGCACAAGCCATTGGCTATGTAGATTCGGCACTAGCATCGGGCACATTAGAAGGCGAACAATTGGGCGAAGCTTATTTGGATAAAGCGCGTGCAATGGTAGCCTTGAAGCTCGAAGAGAAAGCTGGAACTGAATTATTATTGGCTCAGAAATTTGCTCCGCAAGACCCTTTGGTATGGCTTTTATCGGCAACGCTTAATCGACGATTGGGTAAAACCGATCAGGCCCGAGCGAATATTGATGTGGCTGCGCGTTTGGCACCGAAGGATCCTTCAATTGCCTTGGAGCAAGGCAATATAGAGATTGTTGATGGTAATTACGCAGAGGCTGAAGCGCATTGGCACAATGCTCTTGCAATTAAATCTGACGGGCGAGTAGCCGAAACTGTGCGGGCCTTATTAAAACAGCTTGAAGATAATATTGTTGAAGATACTAATATTACTGAAGGTAATGAGCAGGCTGCGCAACGCTAAGAAACTATAAGTCTGAGATATTGCTAGGGTTAGAAAGGATTTTCTGACGATGGTTATATTTATTATACTCATTGTCCGTGATAAAGTTGAAACCAAGATAATATTTTAAGTCAATAAAGTGAGAACGTAGAAAACGGAACTTTTTAAATGAATGCAGAATTTTTACATATAATGATACGTGTTGCTGACCTTGGTGCGACGATAGCATTTTTTGAAATGATTGGCCTTAAAGAGGTTCGTCGCCGAGATTTTGAGCAAGGGCGCTTTACTTTGGTATTTATGGCAGCCCCTGGCCAAGAAGGTGTCGCCGAGGTTGAGCTTACTTATAATTGGCCAAATGATGATCAAGAAGCCGAGCAATATATCGGGGGACGTAATTTTGGTCATTTGGCTTATCGTGTTGATAATATTTATGATATATGCCAAAAATTAATGGATAATGGCGTAACCATTAATCGCCCACCGCGCTGTGGCCATATGGCATTTGTCAAAAGCCCCGATGGCATTTCGATTGAACTGTTGCAACGTGGTGATCATTTACCACGGCAAGAGCCGTGGGCATCTATGGAAAATGTTGGTAGTTGGTAAAAAAGAGGATTAATATGTTAGAAGTAGTGCGTATTCCTGTATTATCTGATAATTATGTATGGCTTGTTCACGATCAGGAAAGTGGCGAGACTATGGTTGTTGATCCAGCAGTGTCTGGCCCTATTCTTGCAGAAGCTGAAAAACGTGGTTGGCGTATCACTCATATTTGGAATACGCATTGGCACCCCGATCATACGGGTGGTAATGCCGAAATTAAAGAGGCAACAGGTTGTTATATTAGCGGACCAGCAGCTGAAAAAGACCGCATTCCGACATTAGATTCTATGGTCAAAGATGGCGATCAGCTTCGTCTTGGTAATCATACCGCTGATGTTATGGATGTACCTGCACATACTGCGGGGCATATTGCTTTTCACTTTGCGCGGGATAATATTATTTTTGTTGGCGATACACTATTTGCTATGGGTTGCGGGCGCTTGTTTGAAGGCACAGCCGAACAAATGTATGATAATATGCAAAAGCTTGCCGCCTTGCCTGATGAAACATTGGTATATTGTGCGCATGAATATACGCAAAGCAATGGTGAATATGCACTAGTGGCTGAACCTGATAATATGGCGATAAAGGCACGTATGGATGAAGTATTAGCATTGCGTATTGATGGTAAGGCAACGGTACCGACAACGATTGGGTTGGAAAAAGCGACCAATCCGTTCATGCGTTCACAGGATGCCGCGATCTTAGCAGAACGTAGGGTAGCAAAAGATAATTTTTAAATGCATTAAACCTTTTTCTGTGTTAATGTCACTAGCTATAGGGGGCAAGTTTAATAATCACAGTTAAGGATATGGTTATGTCTATGAAAATGAATATTGCTGGTGCTATTATATTGCCCGTGTCTTTGGCCTCCGTTGCTTTGTTGAGCGCAAATGCTCAGGATTCTGATAATAGTCAATTAGAGCTTACCAAAAAAGAGCAAGCTAATCTCGATAAAGAATTAGAAGGACGTGTTGCTGGACCGGCTATAAGCTGCATACAGTTGCGCGATCAGAAAAATTATAGAGCTATTAGTGATGATATATTAATTTTTTCATCATCAAAAAATGCCAAAACAATTTATGTTAATAAACCACGAAATGGTTGCCATGGCGCAAAACGTGATGCGTTGACATATCAACGGCCAGATACGGCATTATGTCATGGTAATGTAGCGAGTGTTGTTGACTTTCGCGCTAATGTTACAATTAGCAGTTGCGCTCTTGGAAAATTTGTACCCTATACAAAAATAGATAGATAAACAGAAGATTATTTAATTCCAAAAACGCAATAGCCGAATTTCGGATGTGATATAGAGTGCAAATAGCAATCATATTGGCTTAATTATCAATAGTATGAAATAGGCTAGGCCATAAAAGCCTAGCCATATTTTATTTATTGAACGGTAACGGTAACTGCACGGCGGTTTTGCGCCCATGCACTTTCATTGGAACCTAATGCAACAGGGCGTTCCTTACCATAGCTTGTCGTTTCAATGCGGTTAGAAGCTATACCCAATGAGATAAGATAATTCTTCGCAGCATTGGCACGTCTTTCACCAAGTGCAAGGTTATAATCACGAGTACCTCGCTCATCAGCATGGCCGCCCACCACAATGCTTTTATTGGGATATTGAGATAGCCATTGTGCTTGGCTGCGCAATGTTGATTGGTCTTGGGCGTCAATATTGAAACGATCTGTATCAAAATATACCGTATCAGAGGATATATTGGCGATAAAATCTTCTTGTGAACCAGGGACAATAGTCGGAGTAATAGGACCTGTATTTTGTGGGGCATTATTTGTAACAGTCTGCTGCGGCTGTGCATCAATAGGAATATCGATTTCTTTTTTGCCGCATGCCGTAATAAGCACAGCTCCAGCCATTGTTAGGCCTATATTGCGTATTATCTTACCGTGGTACATCATAATTCTTCTCCTTATTATTGGCATATTTAGCATATTCTTAATATTTATACATGTCTTTTATATCTATTCAGTCTCTCTAGTTTATAGGCTTGATATACATATGATTATGGGCGTATTGGCCCCCATGATGGATCCGAACCGTCTACGGGCGTAGGTAATTTTCTTTCAAACTTTCCGGTTAAATCGACCTGCCACAGGCTGGTTTTGCCGCTGCCACGCGCTGTACGGAAAAACTGGATGACGCGGCCATTGGGCGCCCATGTTGGCGCTTCATCTTGCCAACTATTGGTAAGCAATCGTTGGTTGCTACCATCGGTACGCATAACACCAACACGGAAACCGCCGCCAATTTTGGTAAAGGCGATGAAATCTCCGCGCGGTGACCATTCTGGAGTAGCAAAACGACCCCCACCAAAGCTAATGCGCCGTTGATTGCTACCATCGCTATTCATAATATAGAGCTGTTGGCTGCCTGAACGATCGCTCTCAAACACAATCTGTTTACCATCGGGTGAGAAACTACCACCAACATCAATGCGCGGGCTAGACGTAAGCCGTTGGGGCCTGCCCCCGCTAACTGCTATTTTATAGATATCGGTGTTGCCGCCAATGGCCATGGAATAAAGAATGAATCGTCCATCGGGTGACCAACGCGGAGCAAAGGTTGGGTTTTTGCTCTGAGTAATCAAGCGCTGTTTACCAGTGTTCAAATCATAGACATAAATACGTGGGTTGCCGTCAACATAGCTAAGATAAAGTAAGCTTTTATAATTGGGTGAAAAACGCGGTGTAAGTGCAGTAGAACGACCATTGGTTATAAAGCGGTGATTGGCCCCATCGCTATCCATAATGGCAAGACGTTTTACACGGTTATTTTTTGGTCCTGTTTCGGCAATATAGGCAATGCGGCTATCAAAGAAGGGAGCCTCACCTGTCAAACGCGAATAAATAATATCAGCGCATTTATGGGCTGCTCTGCGCCAATCACCTGGATCAACTGTGAAACCGCTGCGCGTTGTTTCTTTGCTGAATGTGACGTCATAAAGATAGCAGCCAACGGTAATTCTGCCATTATCTGCGCCTTGTACAAAACCTTGAATCAATTGATCAGCATTACGCCCTTGCCAATGGGTGAATTGTGGAGCCGTTACCTCGGGCATGGTGATACGTTTGACGCCATTGGGGCCAAGGGTACGGAATATACCGCTGTTATTTAAATTTGATGCGATAACGCTCGCTATGCGTTGACCCAACTCTTGCGTATCACCAGCGGGCGTATTTACTACAGAAGGCGTTACGAGCGCTGGAATAGCAACAACGCGTTGAGCATTTACATCGACGGTCACAACCTCTGGTCCCGTTGGAGCTATCACTTCGGGGGTAATTTGCGGGCTATCATCTTGCGCGCTAGCAAGTGAAATGGTGGCAATAATCGATATAGCATAAGCCGTAAATTGAGATAATTTTTTCGTAGTCATTTTGTATTAAACTCCATTGGCCATTTTTTCCAAACGGCGTAATTATCTTCGGGTAAATTCGCAAAAGGTGCTGCGGCCTTAATAGCATTCATAACACATTCTTTGTGCAATGGAGCTTGCGGTTTATTACTGGCATTAACACCGCGTTGACCGACATTGGTAATGCTGACTAAACCACCATTTTTGCTCAGATTTAAAGTGGCCGCTGTTGTAATCTTATTCACATCAACGCCAGATGGAGCGCACCGTTTAAAAAAACGTTCTACTTGTGAGCTTAGACTAACTTTGATGGAGCGTTTTACTTCTGCAGCGGTTTTTGATGCAGGCGTGCCTTGGGCTTTGCCTTTACCATCAAAACTGCTGGTGAAATCTTTGCTAAAGCCCTTTGGTTTTTTAGGCTTTGGTTTAGGTTTAGGTTTAGGTTTAGGTTTTGGCTTCTTGGGTGCAGGCTTAAGTTTGGGGGTTGGTTTGGGTTTTGCTTGTTTAACGGGTGTAGGGGTATCTTTGACCTTTGTTTCTTGAACCTCCTCTGGTTCTGCCTCTTCAATCGCCTCTTTAGGAACAGTTTCCTCTTCGGCAGCTGGCGCTGTTTCTTCTTGCGTAGCATCAGGTGCAGTAGAAATATCGGCTATATCAGCAACAATATTTACGGAAATAGAGGGTTGCTGCGGCTGGCTTTCTTGATGAGACAATAGGCCAAAATAAAAGGCACCAAGCAGCCCAGCATGGCCGATGACAGCCACTCCCAAGCCAATTGTTTCCACTTTATCCATTGCTAATCCTTATGCTAGAAAAGATGAACCATAACTGACTCAAGTGCCGCCATTTTCTATGATAGTAGATGATGTAGCCCTAGCTGCTGCTTCTGTTACTAAGCTAATTTGATTGAGACCTACCGCATTTAATTCTCCCATAACACGTACCACTTGCCCATAATCAATAGCACGATCGCCGCGCAGTAATATTTGTATTTTTTCGCCGCTTGCGTCTTGTTCTTGCGATAGTGCTGAAAAGCTCTGCGATAATTGGTTGGACGGTGTTTCGGCGCCATCGATAAAAATTACACCATCTTGATCAATAGCAATCTCAATGGGATCTTTTTTTTGTTCGAGCGGCTTTGCGCTGCTTTCGGGCAAGTTTACGGGTACACCTGCAACCAATAAAGGCGCTGTGACCATAAAAATAATGAGCAGCACCAGCATCACATCAACAAAAGGTGTTACATTAATTTCAGCCATAGGCGCGCGGCGCGAGCGCCGTCTACCTGTATTGCCGCCTGAAACATTCATACCCATTAAGCCTCTCGCTCTAATTCTCGGCTGAGCGTCCCATGAAAACCATCGGCAAAACGCCCCATTTTGGCTTCATATTGGTTCAGTTTATGCGAAAAACGGTTATAAGCTATAACTGCTGGAATAGCCGCAAAAAGACCAATGGCCGTTGCAAATAAAGCTTCTGCGATGCCAGGAGCCACAACCGCAAGCGAGCTATTTTGTTCGGCTGCAATAGCTGTAAAACTGCGCATGATACCCCAAACTGTACCAAAAAGACCAATGAAAGGGGCAACAGATCCTGTGGTTGCCAGAAAGTTTAGACGATTGGCTAGAGTATCAACCTCTTTAGCAATACTGGCGTTCATGGTCGTTGTAAGCCGTTCACGTGTTCCTGATCTATCTACCGTTTTTCCATTGGTCGAACGGCGCCATTCTTTTATACCTGCTGAAAATACTTTGGCGATCGGTAATTTATCTTTGCCATAATTGGTATAAAACTCGTCGATATTATTACTTTTCCAGAATAAGTTTTCAAACTTATTGCTGCGGCTATTGATACGTGCCATTTTAAAAGAGAAACCAAAAATAATAGTCCAAACCCATATACTAGCAAGGGCCAAGCCAACGATAACGGCTTTCACGACCAGATCGGCTTGCAGGAACAACTCGACTGGAGAAAAACTTGCTCCGCTGGCTAATATTGTTAAATCCATAATATCTCTCTTATATTTATAATATATTCGTATTGCCAGCAACTAGGTTACCAGTATCATCCAATTTATTTATAGTCTTCATCCGTCAATTTGCTACGAAAAGCCTCTACCCATGCTTTAGGTTGGCGCACAGGCCGTCCAGAGGAATGAATGAAAGCTGCTTCGATCTCGGCCGCAATGATATGCTCCTCACCGCGATATATATTTTGTGCAATATAGACTCTAGCACCCGTTACCTTATGAGCATGGCTAATAATGGTGAGGGCGTCATCAAATTTTGCGGCAAGCTTATATTTCACATTAAGCTGCGTAATCGCATAAGCGCCATCACCCGATTCAAAGGCGTCTCGTTGATCTATCCCGATGCGTGCAAGCATGTCTGATCGCGCCCGTTCCAAAAAGCGCACATAACTGCCATGATAGACGATGCCAGAAAAATCCGTATCCTCATAATAGACACGAACAGCAAACATATGATGCGCGCCATCATAATGGCCTTCAAAGGGTTTAATTTCCTGTTTCATCGCCGTATAGTTTAGACGCTACGGTTTTGTAGTAAAAGAGGGAAAAACCGTTAACCATGCACTTTGTCGCCCGCCAGACTCATTTCATAGAAGAAATCATAGTTGCGACCTGAAATTGGACTGTTAACATGCGATACATATTTTTTGTATAAATATCTAATTCATAAGGAGAGATAATATGCACTGCATAAAATCTACCATTGGTGTTATACTATTATTTGGATTATTTTCATCAACACCTGCTCATGCATGTAGATCGGCAGCATCAGAAACACATTTAAATATCTTTTCAAAAGAAGCCATTGATACTGTTTCTGAGGGCAATCTTCAATTTAAAGTGGAATTGATAGAGCCTAGATATTGGATGGAAAAATATAGCAGTGACTTTACTTTCGTGCGCGTTCTCGAAGGTAAATATGCCAGAAACATATTGATGATAAAAAACCCTATTGTGACTAGCTGCGATCGGATGGCTGTATATCCAAAGGCAGAGATTCTATATCTCTCAGGTCAATTTGCGCGCGTTAATGGAGAACCAATGACGATATCTGGGGGGCTATTATTTGCTATTGATCCCATCACTATCAAACGGACAAGAGGGGGTTTTAGGCAGCGAATCCAATCTGATGATGTAGCGGATTAAGTATCGAATAGTTCGTCTTGCGGTCTGCTGGGTGGATTAAGCCCCAAATGCTTCCAAGCACGATCATTCAGCGCACGGCCGCGTGCCGTGCGAGCAACCAAACCAAGCTGTATCAAATAAGGCTCGATCACTTCTTCGATGGTATCGCGGGGTTCGGATAATCCCGCAGCGATTGTTTCGACGCCCACTGGCCCGCCTTTATATATGTCGGCGATCATCATCAAATAACGGCGATCCATATTATCAAGGCCCAACGCGTCAATCTCTAGCTGCGTCAGTGCATGGTCGGCGGCCTTGGCATCGACAGTGCTAATATTACCAACATTGGCGAAATCACGCACGCGGCGTAGCAGACGGCCCGCGACCCTTGGTGTACCGCGTGAACGGCGGGCAATCTCAATCGCGCCATCGGATGATATACCGAGATCGAGTAATTTGGCTGCGCGCCGTACAACCAATTCCAATTCTTCATGCGTATAAAAATTCAGGCGCACGGGGATACCAAATCGATCGCGTAGTGGTGTGGTGAGCAGGCCTTGCCGCGTTGTGGCACCCACCAAAGTAAAGGCGGGTAAATCAATGCGTACCGATCTTGCCGATGGCCCTTCGCCGATCATAATATCGAGCGCCCGGTCTTCCATCGCGGGATATAATACTTCCTCGACGATGGGATTAAGACGATGAATTTCATCAATGAAGAGAACATCGCCTTCTTCAAGGTTGGTGAGAAGTGCTGCAAGGTCGCCCGATTTGGCAATTACGGGACCAGATGTTGCCCGAAAGCCAACGCCAAGTTCGCGCGCCATGATCTGCGCCAATGTGGTTTTGCCCAATCCTGGCGGGCCGAAAAACAGCACATGATCGAGCGCCTCACCGCGAGATTTGGCGGCCTCGATAAAGACGCGCAGGTTCGCTCGCGCTGCCTCTTGGCCGATAAATTCCGACAGCGTTTTCGGACGCAAGGCTGCGTCAATATCTTCGCTCTTACGCTCAGCAGATGATAGGCGGTCAGTTTCGGTCATTTATTTGCGGGTCTGATGAAAAGTTCATAATAGTGTCATGCTGAATTTATGAGCGTATCTCAAGCTTTATTCTCATAGGTTTAATTTGTTGTGCACTAGATTTCCAGTCAAGCTGGGAATGACGAGCTTATTTAGGATAGCTGAATTGCGCTAACAATAGTTTTCAATGAGGCTTAGTCTCTATCTTATTATAATGATCATCATGTTGAATTTATTTCAGTATGGGGTGATTAATAACCACCTTCGTCATGCTGAATTTAGTTCAGCATCCATTTCGCGCAGCCTATCATCAATCACATCGGCACAATTGACCCTGAACCAAGTTCAGGGTGACGTTGTTGTTCTCAAGTTTAAGCTTAATGATATTCGTAATGATTATATTGAAACTGCGGTCATATTGAATTTGTTTCAGGATCGACCTTGTAAGAATAAAAAACCATGCCAATTAACACCGTCAGCATGACAAAAGCCATCAATAAAGCCCAGCCGTAATGCGACCAAAAACTATAATTGCGTTCAAGGTCAGGAGGGCGACTATTTAGGAATAAATCATCTTGCCGACAAACCAATTTACCGGCGGTGTCACTATGACATTCAAGCCCAATATAGTCTCCGCGAGAAATACATTTCCGCCATGTTTCGGCGGAGTCCATACCTTTTTCTAAACACAATAAACGCTCAACATCGAAGAAAGAGAAATCCGTCCATTCTAGATATTCAGCGAACTCTGGCTCTATCACGGACACACCAATGTCTTCGTAAAACAACGCGCCATATTCCTGCATACCTTGTTTATTTAATATCGGTTCACCATCAGGATATTCCATGGGTAGGACAGTTATGAAACTGCCCTCTTCAAGAAATCCGAAATGGTCGTTGCACTGATCCGCGTTTGAGCGGTTCAAAAGGATTTTGGAGCCAGCAAATCTTCCATTGACAACTTTTTCAACTGACAAGGTGATTTTTTCCGAGATCGACTTCAAATCATTGTTTTTTCCCAACTGCAATTGAATGGCGCCTTCAGGCACTTCTTTTGCGGGAAACTGACTTACGATAATGCCTGAGTTGTAATCTGTATCTGGAACCGAAGGAGAACATGCGATGGTGGCGCTAGAATAGCCAAGTACAACAGTTACAAAAAACAAAAGAGCGAGACGACTTATCACTTACCCGCCAATTTCAAAGCACGCCTTATGAGCGCATCTAGTGTCGCGTCAGACCCCAATTCATCATAGGCAGAGGATACAGCGCGGCTAGCTTCGGCAGGTTTGAAACCGAGAGAGGTTAGCGCCCCCACAGCATCACCGCTATGATTGCCGCTGGCAGATGAGGATGTAATGCCTTTGCCATCGCTGGTGGCGAGGCCGCCTACTTTATCTTGCAGCTCATTAACAATGCGGCTGGCGAGTTTGGGGCCAACGCCATTGGCGCGCGTGACCGATGCACTATCGCCGCTGGCAATCGCGCTTTGCAGTTCCGCAGGTTCAAGCGCGGATAATAGCGCAAGGCCGACTTTACCGCCAACGCCTTGAACGCTAGTAAGTAGCACATACCAATCACGCTCTTCTTTGTTGGCAAAACCAACCAAGCGCATATCATTTTCGGACACTTGCATTTGCGTATAGATAGAGGTGATTTCGCCGACAGAGCCGATAGCAGATAATGTCCGTGCGCTGGCTTGGACCAAATATCCAACCCCACCCACATCAATGACGAGGAAGTCGACCCCCAATTCGTCTATCTTACCAGTTAATTTTGCAATCATATCATAGTCTCAAATTTTTTTAACTCTGATACAATTTTTGGTAATGCTTGTCTTTCTAAAGTTACCAGATAGTCACTGCTTGATATTGGCGGTTTCTGCAACCTTTGTCTAATGTTTCTTATTGCGGTTACTATTATTGAAGGTTCAAAATCATATTGAAACTTTAAAAAATCATCAGGATGCAATATTTCTATATCATATTTGTTGCAATAATCTTCTGGGAAATCTTTTAAATTATACGTTATTATTGCATCTGCTTTTCCTGCAATAGCGGCAGCTAAAACATGCTTATCATTCTCATCAGGTAAATTTAGTCCATCTATCAGCTCTTCATAATTTGTTACCTTACAATCTAATACTGTCTCATCCATGAGGTTTCTGGTTCGATTTAATTTATCTTCGCTCAATTCGGGTCTATTCTTAAGTAAGTTTTTCATCCACTCATCATGAATCTGATCTGTCCACTTCGCTCTAAAGAGGTCAGTGATTGCTAATTCAAGCAACACATCGCGCAAAGGAGCTGAGTATAATACACAGGCATCCAAAATAACCGTGTAACGAGAGAGTTTAATAGCCCATATCCAATTCTTGCGCTTGGTCAGCAAGCTCTTGCATGGATTGCAAACGTTGTTTCTCTTGCTTCGCTATAAATAGCTTTAAATCTTCATATTTAATACGTCTATGGCTTCCTATTTTATGAAAGGGAAGCTTACCATCATGGAGTAGTTTTACTAAATATGGTCGAGAAACATTAAGATAATTTGCAGCTTCTTGTGTTGTTAATTCGGCATGAATCGGAACAATATTAACCATATTGCCCTCGCTCAATTCTGTAAGAATTGATTGGAACAGCGTCTTCACCATATTGGGGAGAGCCAAGATAGAACCATCATCAAGCTGGACCTTTAATTCATCGCTCTTAGACTGTGATAATTGTCTGCTAGCTTCCTGAATGTTTGAATCATTATTGGGCGATGAATCACCGCCTTCTATGTTTTTGTTGGTCATTGGTAACTCCGGTTCTTAGAGTGTATATTATATTGATATTCGAAATAAACGCAATAACCCAATAAATTAAAATATCATTGAGTCATTTTTACAACATTTGCTCGGTTTTCTATTATCCATGATGCGCATGAGTGATAGCCACGGCCAGAGCATCAGCGGCATCGGGACCGGCAGGCTGAGCGCTTGGCAATAATATTTTGAGCATCGCAGAGATTTGATCTTTGTCGGCATTGCCGACGCCAACCACAGTTTTTTTGACAAGGCGTGCTGAATATTCGGTAACGCTAGCACCACCGCGTGTTGCACCTAAGAGCATAACGCCGCGGGCTTGACCAAGTTTAAGCGTGCTTTGCGGGTTCTTATTGAGAAAGACCTCTTCTATCGCACATTCATCGGGTTGATATTCTTTCAAGACGTCCATTAATTCTAGATCAAGCTGTAACAGGCGGCTCGCAATCGGCATTTTAGGGCTGGTTTTAATCTGGCCATTGGCGATATGGATGAGGCGATTGCCTTCGCTTCGAATAACGCCCCAACCCGCACAACCTAGGCCTGGATCAAGCCCTAGAATAATCATAGTAGATTTTACTCCAAACCTGCCATCACTTCATTAGGAATATCATAATTACCCCAAACGGTTTGCACATCATCATCTTCTTCAAGAGCATCGATAAGGTTTAATAATTTTTGTGCATTATCAGCATCAAGTGATACTTCGACAGAGGGGCGCCATGCCAATTTTACGGTTCCTGCTTCGCCTAATGCACTCTCGAGCGATCCTGCGACTTCGTGCAGACCTTCCATACTTGTCCATATGTCATGGCCGTTTTCTGAGCTTTGTACATCCTCAGCACCTGCTTCTATAGCTGCGTCTAATATTTTGTCTTCGTCCCCCGCTTCGGGTGGATAGACAATCAAACCAACATGCTCAAAGCCATGGCTCACCGAACCAGATTCACCCATATTGCCGCCGCCACGTGAAAATGTTGTGCGCACATTGGTGACCGTGCGATTGCGATTATCGGTCAAGGCCTCAACAATTAAAGATACGCCGCCAGGGCCAAAACCTTCATAGCGGATTTCTTCGTAATTTTCGGCATCACCGCCAATGGCTTTATCAATAGCGCGCTGAATATTGTCTTTGGGCATAGACTGCCCTTTGGCGTTATTAACTGCAAGACGAAGCCTTGGGTTCATATCGGGGTCGGGTGTGCCCATTTTAGCCGCAACGGTAATCTCGCGGCTTAGTTTAGAGAACATGGCGGAACGCTTCTTATCCTGCGCGCCCTTACGATGTTTAATATTTGCAAATTTACTATGG
Organism: uncultured Sphingorhabdus sp.; assembly: GCA_947501885.1. GTDB lineage: Bacteria > Pseudomonadota > Alphaproteobacteria > Sphingomonadales > Sphingomonadaceae > Sphingorhabdus_B. The sequence continues at coordinate 1,538,278 of CANMXN010000001.1, forward strand.
CCTGCCATGGTCCAACTTTCCTTTATAACTTACTAATTTAGAGCGAGCGATTCTACATATACCGCTGTACCAGTGATAGATACCATCAACATTGACCCTGCTTTGCCAAGCACTTCATAGTCAATGTCGATACCCACTACAGCATTGCCGCCCCTTGCAGAGGCTTCTGCTTTGATTTCTTGTAATGCTTCTTCGCGGGCGCGCTGGAGTACATTTTCATAACTGCCAGAACGTCCGCCAACAATATCGGTAATGCTCGCAAATAAATCACGAAACAGGTTTGCCCCAACTATGACTTCGCCTGTGACAACGCCTTTATATTCGCGGATCACATGGCCTTCCAATGCTGGTGTGGTGCTGACTATCATCTGGAACCTCTTAATTTGTGAATAGCATTTGCAATTCATCTATATCATGTCATTATTTATGACCATAGATAATTGGACGTGTTTTGCAATATAATGACCATCAAGACAATTTAACTCCAAAAGATGATAGGGATATTATGTCGCTAGCCAATATATGGCGCATTGTTCCTGATTTTTTTCTAAGCAGCGTACTCATAAATGGGTTTTCAAATCATGATATTTATGATGCACTTGTAATGTAGAAATCGCAAGGAAATTAGAATGTCCAGATTTGATATGAGTGAGTTGGAGTGTTCTTTTATAGAACCTGTTTTGTCCAATAAAGTGCTCGGTGTTGCGCGTGTTGATGATCGTAGAGTGCTCAATGGTATTTTTTATAAGCTTCGCACAGGCGTTCCGTGGCGTAATGTACCAAGACGTTACGGCCCATACACAACTGTGGTGTCAATTTTATGAGTCCGCTACCTAGAGAAACGTTCATGCTTAAAAAAATATCTATAATTGGCATCGCAATAATATTGATATTGATTGTCATATTATTCATATTTCAAAAATCAGTTGGCCTATCAATATTTGAGCGCGCCGTGAACGAGCGCGTTGGCATTGATAATCTCAGCAACTTGCCAGATGGTTTGCATCTTGGGTTATGCGGCACAGGATCACCTTTGCCCGATGTAGGGCGCGCTGACCCTTGTAATGTGGTGATTGCGGGCAAACAGAGCTTCGTAATAGATATTGGCGAAGGCGGCGCACGTAATCTGAACCTCATGGGTATCGCCCCCACCCATGTCGATGCTGTCTTGCTCACCCATTTTCATTCCGATCATATCGATGGTATGGGGCCAATGATGTTGTTTCATTGGACTGGCGGAGCAACTTCGCCGCTTCCTGTTTATGGGCCAAGCGGTGTGCAATCTATTATCGATGGATTTAATGCTGCCTATAAAATTGATAATGATTACCGCATCGCGCATCATGGCGAAAAAATTATAGCTCCATCTGGAGCGGGAGCGATTGCCAAACCATTTACCATGACTTCCGAAAGCCAAGTAATCTTAAAACGCTCTGGCCTTACAATAACTGCTTTTAAAGTTGACCATAATCCTATTGAACCTGCACTTGGATATCGTTTTGATTATAAAGGGCGCAGCGTTGTGATTAGCGGTGATACATCAAAATCACCATCGCTAGAGCGCGCAGCCAAAGGCGCCGATATTCTGGTACATGAAGCATTGCAGCCTAATTTGGTCAAAAAAATGACCAAAGCACTCGATGATAAAGGCTTAAACAACACAGCCACTATCACCCGCGATATATTGGATTATCATGCATCACCAGAAGAGGCCGCTCAGTCTGCACAAATTGCTGGCGTTAAACAGCTTGTTTTGAGCCATTTGGTACCGCCTCTTCCAAGCCGCTATTTTTACCCTGCCTTTTTGGGCGATGCTCAGGAGCATTTTAACGGACCGATTATCGTTGGTGAGGATGGTATGTTTTTTACATTGCCTTCCAATACGGATATCATCAACTATGATGAATTAATGTGATTGGATAATTTTGCATGGCTGCGCACGGATGAAAATGGCCAAACCAATATTAGTATAGTGGACGGATCACCCTTGCTTGTTACCAGATCAATCAAAGATACTTCTGATCAAATATTAGCTGACGTCAATGGAGTATAAAGGCTGAAACAATAATAATTTGCTTGCATTTCTGTCTTAATCGCGCAATTAAATAGCGGTAGAGATGGAGACATTATATGAGCAAACCGACCGCTGCCGAACTAGACGAATTTACCCAAGAGTGCGATGCTTGGTTTGCGCAAAACACACAGGCTGATCCAGGCTTTATGCTGCCGCTCACCTTTATGGAGGTGAGCACCGATCAACAATTTGATTTCCTGCGCGAATGGCAACGCAAAGTCTATGAGGCAGGATATTTGGGCATGAGCTGGCCCAAAGAATATGGCGGCGGCGGCATGCACAGCGATTATCAGCGCATCGCCACGCGCATCATGAAACGCTATGATGCACCGATTATGATTAACGCAATTGGCAATGGTTGGGCCGGCCCATTGCTGCTTGAAATGGGCAGCAAAGAAGATAAAAAACGCTATATCAAGCCTATGCTATCCGCCGAAGAAATTTGGTGCCAAGGGTTTAGCGAACCCGAAAATGGCAGTGATCTTGGTAATGCTCAGTGCAAGGCTGTGCGCGATGGCGATGAATATGTCATCAATGGCTCTAAGATTTGGACATCATTAGGTGATCGTGCGGATATGATGATCTTGCTAGCGCGCACCGATTTCGAAGCACCCAATAAATATGCAGGTTTAAGCTTTTTCTTATCACCTATGAAGATTGAAGGTGTTGAGACCACAAGAATTAAGAAACTAACGGGCGAATATGGCTTTACTCAATGCTTTTTTACCGATGCGCGCATTCCTGCCAGCAGCTTGGTTGCTGAAGAAGGTCAAGGTTGGATGGTGGCTATGAAGACGCTCGAATATGAGCGCGGTGCGAAAGTAAATCCAGTCGGTGGATATTTTGTTAAAGAAATGGACGTGATGAGCATTATTGATTTGGCGCGTACATCAAAACGCGGCGGCAAGCCAGTATTAGAAGATCCAATATTACGCGATAAATTAACCGAATTCATGATCGATATTCAAGCACAAAACCTCAACAACCAACGCCGCCGTATGCCGCCCTTGAATAGCGATAGACCAATGGGCTTACCGCTGATGAACAAATTAGCGCGCACCGAGATGATTAGAGAATTAACGCAATTCTCCTTACAATTTCAGGGCAGCCAAGCAGGCTATTATGTCGGCGATGATAATGCCGTGGATGATGGCCATTGGCATCGCAGCTATCTCAATAGCTTTTCGGCAACGATCGGCGGCGGGACATCAGAAATTCAGCGCAACATCATTGGCGAACATGTGTTGGGGCTTCCCAAAACTCGCTAAAGTAATGCTATGACAAGCCCTAACCGAGGACCAGCATCAGGATTAAGTCTATTAAGAAGAGAGAATATTATGAGTGAAGTTTTAACGCAAACCGAAGATGGCGTATTGGTTATCACAATCAATCGCCCCGAAGCCAAAAATGCTGTGAACCGCGCCGTAGCCGAAGGTATTGCTGATGCAATGGAGAAGCTGGACAATGATAATAGTATCAATGCGGCAATTATCACGGGCGCTGGCGGAACATTTTGTTCTGGTATGGATTTAAAGGCTTTCTTAAAAGGGGAGCTTCCATCCATCAAAGGCAAAGGTTTTGCCGGCTTTATTGAATCGCCGCCGAAAAAGCCGCTTATCGCAGCCGTTGAAGGCTATGCGCTAGCGGGCGGCATGGAAGTGGCCATCGCCTCTGATCTCGTCGTTGCAAATGATAAAGCCCAATTTGGTATCCCCGAAGTAAAACGCTCATTGGTTGCAGCAGCGGGCGGTCTTCTCAGCCTACCCTCTATTGTTGGCAAACGCATGGCCATGGAATTGGCTCTAACAGGTGATTTCATTAGTGCGCAGCGTGCTTATGAAATGGGTTTTGTCAATCGCGTGACCGATGGCAGCGCAATTGATGGCGCATTAGAATTGGCCGCAAGGGTTGCTGCCAATGGCCCGCTTGCCCTTATCGCCACCAAACGCATCATTAATGAGCGTCCCGATTGGTCCAGCGATGAAATGTGGGCCAAACAGATGGAATTGAGCGGTCATGTTTTTGCATCCAATGATGCCAAAGAAGGCGCCCGTGCTTTTGCCGAAAAACGCAAACCCAATTGGACAGGAAGTTAAATATAAGAGCCTGTTTTACATAAAGCTGAGCGTTATATAGTGTAGCGATAATATATTTAACTTGTTAACTGTGTTTACATATTGCATATCTTGCGAATATTTAAGCATTAGAACGGATGAATATAATGCGATGGGGCTGGTTATTATTATTCATATTGATAATACCGAATGTTGCACATGCACAGTCGAACCAATCTATCGTCAACCTATATGATCAAAGCTGCACCTTAACGGGTATTTCTAACGTAAATGATATATTATTGCAGAAAGATCAATATGATTGTAGCGATAATAAGCTAAACAAAGCTACAGATTATTTATGGATAATCATCCCTGTTGCCGCCGCTCAACAAGGCATTGACAACCCCACCTTACGGATGCGCACATCGCGCCACGGAGCGGTTACTGTATATCGCAAATTTGCCGATGAGAGAATAATAAGTGATCATTTGCCGCTCGAAACCATGCATGAAAAATGGCGTTCTCCTTACGCTATAGCTGTGGACTTAGCCGATGATAAAGGACAAAAGCCCGAACTTGCTATCATCGGTATAGAGCGCCCTTGGGATCCTCAAAATTGGCAGGATATAGAAGTCTTAGAAAAAGATTATGATACGCAATTAAATCAAAACAGCCGCGAAATTAGCGCCCTCTTTAGTGGTTTATTATTTGCGCCTATCTTGCTTAATTTCGTTATTTTCATTGTTATTCGCCAGCGCTTTATCCTTTACCATAGTGTGATGATATTGGGCATCATGATTAATCATATCAGCTGGACAGGACAAATCTTTGATCTCATTCCTGGCGCTAATATGGCGGACCGGTCAATGGTCTCCCATATTGCATTAGCACTTGTCGGTTTTGCCGCTTCTATGCTCATGCGTGATATTTGCGATCCCAAAAAACTGGGTGAATTCTTCCGTTCTGCCCTATTAGTGAATAGCTCGGCCTGCCTAATAGTAACTATAATATTGATGATTATAGCACCTAATTTGCCATTATTAGGATCACAAATATTCCATTTCTTTTTCATCATCATGACGATGACCGCCTTATTAAGCTTAACCTATGCGAGCATTAGAGGCGATAAAATGGCAATGCTGCAGCTGCTTGGGTTATCCATCGCAATCATCATCAGTGTGCTGCGTGTAGGCCGAGCTCTGGGATGGTGGAATGCAACACCTGTGCTGGATATTGAATTTAATATTGCGGTTATGTTCGAATTATTGACCATTAGCTATATTGTGAGCTTACGGGCTTATCAATTGCGTAAAAGCCGTGACATTGCAGTACAAGAAAGTAAATTCATGGGCCGTCTCGCCCACAGTGATCCGCTAACCAAAATCCTTAATCGCCGAGGTTTTATGGAGCAGTATGAGCGCATCACTGCCCAATCAGAAAAGCGAAATATCCACCGTGCGATGATGATATTAGATATTGATATGTTTAAGCATGTTAATGATACATTTGGTCACGACGCTGGCGACATGGTTTTGGTGCAAATGGGCGAACTACTCAGAAATAGCTGCCGAGAAGATGATGTTTATGCGCGTCATGGCGGCGAAGAATTTATCCTAATCATATCATCGCCTCAAGCCAGCGGTATTGATATATTTGCCCATCGACTATGTAAAACTATTACCAAACACATATTTCAGGATGATAATCTTACCGTCGGCAATATTACTGTGAGTATTGGCATAGTGCATATGGATTTAGAGCGAACACGCGATTTCAGCATATATTATCGTACTGCCGATAAAGCGCTATATCATGCTAAAGACAATGGCCGTAATCAAATTGCATATGGGGAACTACCCAATCTCTATAATGCAACATCAGAGCATAAAAAAAGCGGAGATAATCAAACCCCCGCTTTCAATAATTAGACCTTTATATTTTTAGGCTGCTGCAACTTGAGCTACTATTTTCTTGGCCGCATCACCAAGATCAGATGCTGGCACGATTGGCAGGCCGCTATTGGCTAATATCTCTTTACCCTGTTCGACATTGGTGCCTTCCAAGCGCACTACAAGCGGCACAGAGAGATTAACTTCTTTCGCAGCCTCGACAATGCCTTGCGCGATAATATCGCATTTCATAATGCCGCCAAATATATTAACCAAAATACCTTCGACCGCAGGGTCGGCCAAAATAATTTTAAACGCAGCCGTCACTTTTTCGGTGGTGGCACCGCCGCCAACATCAAGGAAGTTTGCAGGAAAAGCGCCATTGAGCTTGATGATATCCATAGTCGCCATAGCAAGGCCCGCACCATTGACCATACAGCCAATATTGCCGTCTAATTTGATATAAGCCAGATCATATTTGCTTGCTTCAACTTCTGCAGGATCTTCTTCTGTCTCATCACGCAATGCAGCAATATCGGGATGACGAAACAATGCATTGCCATCAAAACTCATTTTGGTGTCGAGCACCAACAATTGCCCATCTTTGGTCTCAACCAGCGGGTTAATTTCAACCATCTCACAGTCCATCTCGGTAAAGGCTTTATAAAGCTTCGCCGTCAGGGATTCGCATTCGGCTGCTAAATCACCCGAAAGTTTAAGCGCCGCTGCTGCTTTTTTACCATCGGCTTCCGAAAAACCAACGAGCGGGTCAATGGTGATAGTCGTAATCTTCTCTGGCGTATCATGCGCCACAGTTTCAATATCTACACCGCCTTCAGTCGAGATAATCATCGCCAATTGGCCGCTTGCACGATCCACCAGCATAGAAAGATAATATTCGCTTTGTATATCGACACCATCGGTGACATATAATCGGTTAACCTGCTTACCAGCATCTCCCGTTTGAATGGTTACGAGCGTATTACCAAGCATTTCTGTGGCATTTTTCTCGACATCATCAAGTGATTTAGAGAGGCGCACACCACCAGCAGCATCAGGGCCAAGTTCTTTATATTTGCCTTTACCGCGTCCACCTGCATGGATTTGCGCCTTTACAACATAAAGCGGGCCAGGGAGCTGTTTAGCGCCTGCAATAGCTTCTTCAACCGTATGCGCCGCGAAACCTCTGGGGATTCCAATATCATATTTAGCAAGTAATTCTTTGGCTTGATATTCATGAATATTCATTAAAGCACCTTCGTCAGATTTGATAATATTGTATGACGCTAAAGCATATCGTCCAGCCAATGACTAGGGTGAATATGAGTACGCCAACTTTTTTTATAACCACTTCACAAAATTTATATCACTTTTAATGCTCATAAGAGATTTAAGGCAAGTAACTTTACATTAAGGCCCTCAGCACCATCGAACAGATGTCCCTTTATTCCTATAGCCTCAGCTGCGGCAATATTAGCAGGCATATCATCGATAAATAATGATTCTTCGGACACAATATCAAAACGCTCCAACGCCAATCGGTAAATCGCCAAATCGGGCTTAACCATTTTTTCGCGGCCTGAGACTATTATATCATCAAACAGATCAAATATAGGCGCCGTTGGGCGAAAACTATCCCAAAACTCAGCACCAAAATTGGTGATCGCATAAAGCGGAACATCACGCGCGGCCAATGCCTCAACTATTTCAAGTGAACCCTCGACAGGCCCCGGGATGGTTTCATTAAAGCGCATAGTATAAGCACGAATGTGCGATTCATAATCTGGATATTGTGCGATTAGTTCCGCCGCCATATCGGCCAGTGCGCGGCCTGCATCATGCTGAAAATGCCACTTAGGTGTCACTACATTGCTCAAAAACCAATCAAGCTCATCTATATCATCGATTAATTGGGCGAATAAATGGCGCAGATCCCATTGATAAAGCACACGGCCAACATCAAAAATGACATTTTTAATCATGAATTGATTGTAACCCTTTGAGCTCATCATTGCAAAGCCAATGAAAATAATATGTTTTAGACATAGAAAAACCGTCCAACTTCACCAAATTCAGTGAAAGAAGAACGGACTCTATAGCTATACCAAATTTTACAACGATAAATTTTGTCCCAGCAATTATGCTCAGAACAGATAAATTATCCTTGGCGCGCCTTGAAACGGCGATTGGTTTTGTTAATCACATAAACACGGCCACGGCGGCGGATTACGCGGTTGTCGCGGTGACGACCTTTAAGTGATTTTAGTGAATTGACGATTTTCATCGGAAAATACCCGTTACATGTAAGAATCTATATTGCGAAGGCGCGTAATTATGGCTGAGCGCGCATAATGTCAAGCAGCAACTCATCAATACTTGCCGATTGCCCACTATTAGCTCTATATAAGCTATGAAAGGAATATTCTATGTATTTCAGCAAAAAAATCTTATCCATAAGTATAGCAAGCCTCACGCTAAGCGCTTGCATGACACCCACAGGTCCAGTCGATGTAACGCGATTCAACAAAGAAGGAGCGTTGCTCATCAATAGTAGTGGCACCTATCAAGGCAATTTTGCCATAGATACTGCCGATCAATCACTAAGCCTATCACCCTATAACGCCGCAGTAAGCCGCGAGATGCAGCGCTTAGGATTTGATAGTGGTAGTGGCAATACTAATTATGTCATCAGCATAGCCGTTGACCGATATGAGAGCGAGCGCCCCAAAAATTCTAATGTCTCCGTTGGCGGCGGTGCTTCTACGGGCAGCTTTGGATCTGGAGTCGGCCTTGGCCTTGGACTCAATCTAAGCGGGCGCAAAAAACGCACCCATACAGAATTATCGGTGCGCATTACCGAACGCATTAGCGGCGATAGTATTTGGGAGGGCCGTGCCATCCAATCGGCTAAAACAGGCTCACCTGCTGCCCAAGAAGGTATTGCTGCAGCAAAACTTGCCAATGCTCTATTTCAGGGCTTCCCAGGAACATCTGGAGAGACTATTACAGTCCCATGATAACAAATATTATAAATGCATTTGATGCTGGTAACATAAGTGTGAAATCCATTAATGGGGCAAGCGCTACATTGACGATCAACCAAGATAAAGACAGCGATTTTTACCAATGGTATTATTTTCAAGTCGCGTGCAGCGCAGGCGAAGAGATAGAGCTGAAAATTCAAAACCTCAATAAAAGCGCATACCCGCTTGGTTGGGAAAACTATAATAGTGTAGTAAGCGAAGACCGTGAATATTGGGGCCGCGCACCCAGCAGTTTTGATAAAGAAGAAGCGGGCGGTACTTTGACCATAAGCTACACCCCATCAAGCAATATCGTCTATTTTGCTTATTTTGCTCCCTATTCGATGGAACGGCATAATGATTTGATTGCTGATGCAGCGGAGTTTGAAGGCGTTACCCATCAAATATTGGGCAAAACATTAGAAGGACGTAGCATTGATTACCTCACCATGGGTGAAGGCGATATTGTGGTTTGGCTATATGCAAGGCAACATCCAGGTGAAACCCAAGCCGAATGGTGGATGGAGGGCGCCCTTGAAATGCTGCTTGACCCCGCCAATCCACATGCAAGATTATTGCGTCAAAAATGCACTTTTCATATTGTACCAAATTGCAATCCTGATGGATCTTTTCGGGGTCATTTACGCACCAATTTTGCTGGTGTGAATTTAAACCGTGAATGGCAAGACCCAAGCGCAGAACGCTCACCCGAAGTTTTGGCCATTCGCAACAAGATGGATGAAACAGGCGTCGATTGGGCGCTTGATGTGCATGGTGACGAAGCCATACCAGCCGCCTTTATAGCAGGCTTTGAAGGCATCCCATCAATCACTGATGCAATGGTAACTAAGCTTAATGATTATAAAGCATTACTCGCTCGCAGCACACCCGATTTCCAAACAGAATTGGGCTATCCTATTAGCGCGCCCAACACTGCTAATTTAACCATTTCCACCAATGCCGTGGCTGAGCGTTATGGCGCCATCGCTATGACATTGGAAATGCCCTATAAAGACAATCGTGATATGCCTTGTGATGATCAAGGTTGGTCGCCTGAACGATGCAAATTATTAGCACATGATTGTTTGCGTGCCTTCGCCGTCTCGGTTTAATTCTCACCTCATTTAACACCCTATAGAAAGCCTTTTTATGCCAAAGCTTATCCTTATCCGTCACGGCCAATCGCAATGGAATTTGGAAAATCGTTTTACAGGTTGGTGGGATGTAGACGTAACCGAACAAGGCATTGCCGAGGCTAAGGATGCTGGAAGACTCATGAAAGAAAAGGGCATAAGACCAACATTATGTTTCACAAGCCTGCAAACACGCGCGATTAAAACACTTAATCTAGCGCTCGCTGAGATGGATCAACTATGGCTTCCGGTAGAGAAAGACTATCGCCTCAACGAGCGTCATTATGGCGGTTTAACTGGCCTGAACAAGCAAGAGACTCGTGATAAGCATGGTGATGAGCAGGTGCATATCTGGCGCCGCAGTTTTGACACACCACCGCCGCCAATGGAAGATAATAGCCCATTTCAAATGAGCAGTGATCCACGCTATGCAGCTATTACCGTACCCAAATCTGAAAGCTTGAAAAATACCATAGAGCGTGTTTTGCCTTATTGGGACGCACATATTGCACCTGCTTTGAAAGGTGGTGAAACGGTGCTTATATCTGCTCATGGCAATAGCTTACGGGCCTTGGTGAAGCATTTATCAAACATCAGCGATGAAGATATTACCGGTCTTGAGATACCAACAGGACAGCCAATTATCTATGAATTGGATGATAGTTTAAACGCATTAAATCGCTATTACCTCTCTGATACTTGATCTCATATTATCATTACCAGCAGCTTTTAATTTCTTATCCCGATACATATAACTATCGGCCTGCGCCAATATATCAGTTGGAACAGAACCTTGCTTACCAATCGCCATGCCTGTCGAAACGGCAACAGAGAGTTGCGATGATCCAATTTGAAAATCGATATTATAGATTTTGTCACTCATATCCTTGATAAGCATCTCTTGGTTTTGAGATACGACCTCATCCAATAAGATAGCAAATTCATCACCGCCCATACGTGCAACAAGATCATTAGGGCCAACCGCTGCACACAGCATATGCGCGACTTGCAACAATATTTCATCACCAGCGGCATGACCAAATTGGTCATTAATCATTTTCAAGCCATCAACATCGACAAATAATAAACCAAAATCTTGCTCACTATCTCGGCATTTCAGCTCAAGGTTTTCCATAAAATATTTACGGTTATATATTTGCGTAAAGCTGTCTCGATTAAGATTATGCTCTAAAGTCTGAATATATTCACGCAATTGTTCATTTTCGCGGAGCAAAGCAAGATATTGAGGATCTGTATATTTATTCATTATCAAATACCATTATCCATAGCTCACTGCAGTTTAAGAATAAATTGAGATGCACAGTTATGATTAATAAATATTAAAAATAACAATAGATATTTGAGAATTTGCAGTTTTTTACAAATATACTTTGGTGATAACCAACTTTTTAAATTTTGACTTAAGTTTTGAACATCATGATAAATTACACCATCATATCCATAAACTTAGATTGCACTAGAGGCTTTCTTTAGCTAAAGGCTAAGAGCTTAAATCATGCAGCGAAGCATAGGCTCATCACAGTGTCACAGAGGAAGTGATAGCGAATATTGCTTCAAACACGAAAGTAAATGACCATATGGGATCACATAATAACCCAATAATTGGCATCATCATGGGCAGCCAATCAGACTGGGACACGATGCGGCATGCATCCGATATATTAGACAGTTTTAATATTCCCTATGAAGTTAAGATTGTATCAGCACACCGAACACCAGATCGTCTCTATGATTATGCAAAATCATCCGTAGAACGTGGTTTAAAAGTGATTATTGCTGGAGCAGGAGGTGCTGCTCATTTGCCCGGTATGGCAGCATCGATGACACGCTTGCCTGTTTTAGGGGTCCCCGTTCAATCCAAAGCATTGGATGGTATGGATAGTCTATTATCAATCGTACAAATGCCCGCAGGTATTCCCGTGGGGACACTAGCGATAGGTGTTGCTGGCGCCAAAAATGCGGCATTGCTAGCTACATCAATAATTGCGACACAAGATGATGACATTGCTATAAAACTAGATATGTGGCGACAAAATCAGAGCGATAATATCGCCATAGATGTTAAAACCAAAGGTGGTAATAATGAACTTTCTTAAACCTGGTTCTACCATTGGTATTATTGGTGGCGGACAATTGGCCAAAATGCTCAGCATGGCAGCGACACGTTTAGGTTATAAAGTCCATATTTATGCACCCGAAAAAAACTGTGTTGCGGCGCAGGTATCCGATCAATTCACCCAAGGTGCATATCATGATATAAATGCGCTTAACGCTTTTGCCGCTTCATGCCATGTCTTAACCTATGAGTTTGAGAATATTCCTGTCGATACGCTCAAAAAGATTGAGAAAAAACATATCATGCGGCCCAATAGCAAGGCCCTAGAAATTGCACAAAGCAGACTATCCGAAAAAAGGTTTGCCGAAAAATGTGGTGCCGTTACGGCGCGCTATGTCCCCGTTAATAAACGCGGTGATCTAGAAGCATCCATTGCACAATTAGCAAGCAATGCCATATTAAAAAGCGATCGTTTAGGCTATGATGGCAAGGGTCAAGCACGCATCGATGAACAAACAAACCTATCAGGAGCATGGATGGCCGTCGGCCAGCGCGATGCTTTATTAGAAGGCTTTGTTGATTTTGAAGCAGAATTCTCGGTCATTTTGGTGCGAAAGTCTCAAGACGATATATTGTTCTGGGATTCACCCAAAAATATACATAAAAATGGTATTTTACATCAATCTTCTCTTCCTGCTGGACCATTGATCGAATCTCAACGCAGCGTAGCGCGCAAATTGGCCGCACGTATTGCCGATGAACTAGATTATATTGGGGTTTTAACACTTGAATTTTTTGCCACCACCGATGGCCCTGTGTTTAACGAAATGGCCCCGCGTGTACATAATAGCGGCCATTGGACAATCGAAGGGGCTGTTACAAGCCAATTTGAAAATCATATCCGTGCGATTACCGAAATGCCGCTGGGTTCTGTTGCAAAAATTACCGATCGTATCGAGATGGAAAATCTTATCGGTGATTATAACGATCAATTGGATGCCATATTGACGGATCATCGCAAGCATCTGCACCTCTATGGTAAAGATGAGATTATGGAAGGCCGAAAAATGGGCCATGTCACACGCTTATATTTTGACTAAAGGTAACATATGAAGCCTGAAATTATCATGATATTAGCGCGCAGTGATAATGGTGTTATTGGCGATAAAGGCAAATTACCCTGGCACTTACCCGCCGATTTGAAACATTTTAAAGCACTTACAACAGGCTCTCCAATGGTCATGGGGCGCAAAACATTTGAGAGTTTGCCAGGGTTATTGCCTGGCCGCCGCCATATTGTACTAACCCGCAATAGTGATTGGGCTGCAAAAGGCGCTGAAACCGTTACAAGCATCAATGATGCCATCAGTGCAGCGGATGCAGATAAAATATATATCATTGGCGGGGCTGAGATCTATCATCTGTTTGCCGACATTGCTCATAAGGTCGCATTGACGCAAGTGCATATAGAGGCGCAAGGTGACACTTATATGGATGAATTTAACAGCGGCATATGGCAAGAAACCGCGCGCGAATATCATGAAGCAGTCAGCGATTATGCAGCGCATAGTTTTGTCACATTAGAGAGGCACGCATGACCCGCAAAAAATCGCTCTATAGCATATTGACCTTATTCATTTTGCTTATCATTGCTTATTTCGCACTTGCTCCCAGAATATTTGATAGCAACACCAATACGCTTGATGGCAAAACCTTACCAACCATCAGAGACGATGCCCGAGCCCTTCATAATTCGCTTACCATCGTAGATTTGCATTCTGACACATTGCTGTGGAAGCGCTCTTTGCTCGATGATGCTGACTATGGTCATATGGATCTGGGGCGTCTGCAACAGGGTAATGTCAGCTTACAAATTTTTTCATCGGTTACCAAAACTCCAAGCGGCCAGAATTATGATAGCAATAGCGATGAAAGCGATAATATTACTCTGCTAGCCATTAGCCAATTACAGCCCATCAAAACATGGAATTCCTTACTCAACCGCTCGCTATATCATGCCGATAAATTGGATGCAGCCATTGCCGAAACACAAGGCGCATTGACCAGCATTAAGACAGGGCGCTCTATCGATCAGATGCTCAATGCACGCTCTAATGGTGGTAACCGTATCGGCGCTATGCTTTCCATAGAAGGGCTCCAAAATTTAGAAGGCAAACGCAAAAATCTCGATAGATTATATGATGCAGGTTTTCGCATGGCGGGTTTAGCGCATTTTTTTGATAATGAAGTTGCGGGCTCCATGCATGGCACACAAAAATATGGCCTTACCGATTTTGGCAAAGAGATCGTCAGCGCTATGGAAGAAAAAGGCATGATCGTCGATATAGCGCATGCCAGTCGCAGCGCGGTAAAAGATGTTTTGGCAATGGCGCGCCGTCCTGTTGTTTCCAGCCACGGCGGTGTTCAAGCCAAATGCCCCGTCAATCGCAACCTCAATGATAATGAGATTAGAGCTATTGCAGAAAATGGCGGCCTCATTGGTATTGGCTATTGGGAAGGCGCAGTATGTGATACTTCCCCTGCATCCATAGCCGCGGCAATGAAACATATCCGTGATCTGGTGGGCGTCAAACATGTCGCATTGGGCAGCGATTATGATGGCGCTGTCATCACCCGTTTTGATACCTCGGGCCTTGTCCATGTCACGCAAGCGCTCATAGACGCAGGTTTTTCCGACAATGAAATTCGCGCTATTATGGGCGGTAATGCAATTCGCTTGCTAAAAGCGGGTTTAGAGCCCCTACCATGAAATAGCCGCAAAAATGATTGCAAGCCTCTAATAAAAGCGCCAGTGAAATATAATGATTCCTATACTCTCCGCTGATAATATCATCTCTGCCGATCTGCGCGGCGCTATCATAGCTCTTGGTAATTTTGATGGCTTTCACCAAGGGCATCAGGCCGTTGCCCAAAACGCTTATGATTGGGCGCAAAGAAAAAATCACCCGCTCATCATAGCAACATTTGATCCGCATCCTGTGCGTTATTTTCGCCCCGATACGCCTCCCTTTCGCCTTACAACCTTAGAACAGCGTCAGAAATTATTTGCTGATGCAGGCGCAAATGCCATGCTTATATTTTCCTTCAATGCATCCTTAGCATCCACCAAAGCGGAGGACTTCATAGCCAATTTATTGGTCGACAGATTAGGAGCTTATGGCGTCGTCACAGGGGAAGACTTCACCTTTGGGCAAGGCGCAAAAGGCGATATCACATTATTACATGGTTATGGAGCCATGGTAGGATTATCGGGCAAGGCCGTAAAAGCCGTGAAGGACAGTGAGGTCATTTCGTCAAGCCGCATCCGTAAAGCTCTGCAAGATGGCGACCCACAAAGCGCTATGGCTTTGCTGACCCGTCCCTTCACCATAGAAGGCAAAGTCATTCATGGTGATAAAAATGGACGGCAACTTGGCTATCCCACCGCTAATATAGAATTGCATCAATATCTGCGCCCTAAATATGGTATTTATGCTGTGAAGGGGCGTTTAAGCGATGGCCGGATATTGAATGGGGCTGCAAACCTTGGGATGCGCCCAACATTTGATCCGCCCAAAGAGCTGTTAGAACCTTATTTTTTTGATTTTAATGAAGATTTATACGATCAAACCATCGAAGTCGAATTGCATCATTTCATTCGCGGCGAAGCAAAGTTTGACAATTTGGACGATCTGAAAAAGCAGATGGCATTAGATTGCGAAAAAGCACGTGCTTTGTTGGATAGATAAAGGCATTAAACAATATTGAATTAAGGTTTTCTTTGGGGGGAAACATGAACAATAGTATCAAATATAGCATCGCATTTATTGCTTTCATCGTCCTTGGTTTATCTCTGTATAACGCTTCATGGATCGCGGATGAACCTAAAGGCAAGATTAAGCTGGTCGGTCATGGCAAATGGCCGCTGCCAGTAGATAGTAATGATTGCATAATTGATGCACAACTTGCCCTTAATGAAAAAGCCTATAATGCCGATGTTCGCTCTTTGCGTACCATAGGGGCCTATGATGCCGATGGTATCAATTTTGAAACAGAGCTAGAAGGTGGAAAATTGGTCATACCGCGCCCTCCCGCAACCAATTGCTTATCAGACCTTGAACGCCCGCGTTCTGGCATTGTCCCAGCAATTGAGGCTATGTCAGCCTTAGACATATATATGCCCCTGCGCAGCGGCGATGATATAAAAGCCGATGCCCTTGTCCAAGCTCTAAAAGGCAAGACATTCCCGAACCAAGTCTGGGTCTATGGCAATGATATACTAACAAAAAAAGTCGCAGCAGCGCTGCCCAATGTAAAAGCTCTGCCTATTGCGGCCGCGCGCCAATGCATTACAGATTATAAAAGCAGTGGATGGTATGGTAATATTCCCGATAGCTGCGCCCAAGGCCAGGCCATCATAACGTTGGATGATGGATTTGCCTTATGGGGCTGGCCCAATCGTTTGATGGCCCGTTTTGCCGAAAATGATATCGCCATTTTGATTGTTAAAGACATTAAAGAAGGCGAGCTATTGGGCCTGACTAAGGTCGATAGCTATGGCGATATTCCCGAGACATTTACAGGCACTATTTGGGTGGAAGATATTAAAAATCTCGGCCCTGCACTTATTCGGTAAGAATAAGCCCTTGCGGGGCGCGCACTATTTGCTTAATCGCATCTTATGACTGATACGCCCAAAGATAGCGGTGCTGAAAAGCCCGATTATAAAGATACGGTTTTCTTGCCGAAAACTAACTTTCCTATGAAAGCTGGACTTGCCAATAAAGAGCCAGCCATACTGGAGCGTTGGGAAAATATAGGGCTATATCAAAAATTGCGCGAAAGCCGCAAATATGCAGAGAAATTCATCCTGCATGATGGGCCGCCCTATGCCAATGGCAATATCCATATCGGCCATGCGCTGAATAAAACTCTCAAAGATTTGGTGGTGCGTAGCCAGTCCTTGCTTGGCAAAGATGCGCCCTATGTACCCGGTTGGGATTGTCATGGCCTGCCGATTGAGTGGAAAATCGAAGAACAATATCGCAAGAAAAAGCGCAATAAGGATGAAGTGCCGCCAAGCGAGTTTCGCGCCGAGTGCCGCGAATATGCCGATAAATGGGTCGATGTACAGCGCGAGGAATTTAAGCGTTTGGGCGTGATGGGCGAATGGGACACACCCTATCTCACCATGGATTATCATGCCGAGGCAACAATTGTATCCGAGCTGCTCAAATTTGCCGAGAGCGGTCAATTATATCGCGGGGCAAAACCCGTGATGTGGTCTCCGGTTGAAAAAACCGCATTGGCCGAAGCCGAGGTGGAATATGAAGATATTACATCGACGCAAATTGATGTGGCGTTTGAAATTACCGCAGCGCCCAATGCGCCAAAACTTCAAGAGCTAATTGACGCAGGTGAAAAAATCCATGCCGTTATTTGGACAACGACACCCTGGACCATTCCTGTGAACCAAGCTTTGGCTTATGGTGCTGATATTGAATATGTTATAATTTCTGGAACCGACCTAAATCGATGGTCTGGTGACTCTGAACATCTAAAAAATTATCGCTATTTGATAGCCAAATACCTTCTCAAAGATTTCAAGTTACGTTTAGGTTTAGATAATGAGCGAGAAGAATGGTCAAACGAAGAGAATAGAGAAGTCCGAATATCACCTAATATTAAAACAATATGGGAAGGAAAAGGCTCAGAGCTTGCTGGGGCAATGGCCAAACACCCGATGGCAGACGTTCTTTCTATCCCTCTCCCCGATGGGGAGAGGCTAGGAGAGGGGAATAAACCATCCGATGAACACCCAACCCTCTCCCTCAAGGGAGAGGACTCTAAAGACGCCTCATTCTTCACAAAACCCCGTCCTTTCTTAGACGGATCAACCTTTGTCACCACCGAAGCAGGTACGGGCCTTGTCCATATGTCGCCCGATCATGGCGAAGATGATTTTGATCTGTGCAAAGCTTATGGCATCAATCCCGTATTCGCGGTTGATGGCGATGGCGTTTATCGCGAAGATTGGGCATGGTTGCCGCGCGGTGATGAACGCGCGGGAAGCGTGATAAATAATAAATTCACGGCTCCAGATGGCCCGATCTGCAATGATTTAAGAGATGCTGGCGCTTTACTCTCTGCCAAAAGGGATGAAAGCACAAAGCATAGCTATCCGCACAGTTGGCGTTCCAAAGCGAAAATCATTTATCGCTGCACGCCGCAATGGTTCGTCCCGATGGACAAGGCAAGCCAGACCTTAGAACCTATAGAAGAACCTAAAACCGTTTGTCCTGAGCCTGTCGAAGGACAAAGCGCAACCCATGCTTCGACAAGCTCAGCAGGAACGGATGATGTGCAAAATGCGGCAGATGAATTAACATTGCGCCAAAAAGCCATTAAGGCCATCGCCGATACGCGCTTTGTCCCCGAAAAAGGCCGCAACCGTATCAGCTCCATGGTCGAGGGGCGTCCCGATTGGGTGCTTTCTCGTCAACGTGCATGGGGTGTTCCTATCGCGCTATTCTTGGATCGCAAAACGGGCGATTATTTAAATGACAAAAATGTGAACAATCGCATCATCGAAGCCTTCAAAAAGGGCGGTGCGGATGCTTGGTTCAATGCCGATCATCAAGAATTCTTGGGTGATGCCTATAATCTCGACGATTATGACATTGTCACCGACATTTTGGACGTTTGGTTCGACAGCGGATGCACACATGTCTTCACGCTTGAATCCGACATATGGCCATCGCAAAGCTGGAAGGCTGACCTCTATCTCGAAGGCTCTGACCAGCACCGTGGTTGGTTCCAAAGCAGCTTACTCGAATCATGCGGTACACGCGGCGAAGCGCCCTATAAGGCGGTGCTAACCCATGGCTTCACTATGGATAAAAATGGCAAGAAAATGTCCAAATCATTGGGCAATACCATTGATCCGAAAAAGATTATCAACGTCAATGGCGCCGATATTTTGCGGCTCTGGGCGGCGAGCGTCGATTATACCGAAGACCACCGCATTGGCGATGAAATCCTAAAAGGTGTGACCGATACTTATCGCAAGCTGCGCAATACATTCCGCTATATGCTCGGCGGTCTATCCGATTTTGAGGAGAGCGAGCGCGTTGCACCTAGCGATATGCCAGAACTTGAGCGTTATATATTGCACCGCTTGGCGATAGTCGATGCGCAGCTCAAAGAGCATATCAATAATTTTGCCTTTGGCCCCTATATGCGGACATTATCGAGCTTTGCGCAGGATGATCTCTCGGCCTTCTTTTTCGATATTCGCAAAGATTGCCTCTATTGCGATGCGCCGAGCGACCCTAAACGCCGAGCCTATCGCAGCGCAATGGATATTTTATTCCACGCCCTCACCCGCTATATTGCGCCTGTGCTTGTTTTTACAGCAGAGGAGATTTGGCAAAGCCGCTTTCCCAATGAGAATGATAGTATCCACCTGAAAGTCTGGCCCGATGTTGATGCGGCATGGCAAGATGATGCACTTAACGATAAATGGGGGCAAATTCGCGAAGTGCGCATCCAAGTTACCGAGGCGATTGAACCCTTACGGCGCGATAAGATCATCCGCTCTAGTTTAGAAGCCGAGGTACGATACCCGCTAAAAGATTTGCCGATAAGCGGTGAAGAATTTACCGAATTATGTATTGTGGCAGATTTGACCGATGGAGAATTATCCGTCACCAAAACCGATCATCACAAATGTGGTCGTTGCTGGCGTTTACTGCCCGAAGTCAACGAAGATGGTGATTTATGTGGTCGCTGTGAGGATGTGATACATGGATAATCTGTGCGGATATAGCCGTCACCTTGAATATTTTTCAGGGCCTTTAGCCTATATGGTACCAGAGCAAAGTCTGCATAACGAAAGTTTAAGACATGGATAAAATTCAAAAATATCGCCTCCAAGCCATAATGCTGGCATCGATTATATTTATCGCTGATCAAATGGTGAAATCTGCTCTAATTGGACCTTTGCAGCTCAAAAGCCGCGGCGTCATTCATATCATTAGCTTTTTTGATCTGCGTTGGGCGGAAAATCGCGGTGTTTCAATGGGTTTCCTCTCTGCCGAAACTGAAGTTCAGCGCTGGCTATTGGTCGGTTTGACCGCTCTTATTGCTATCGGCGTTTTGGTTTGGATATTTAAGGAAACATTACGCAGCGATATGCTCGCTCTATCGCTGGTCTTAGGCGGAGCACTAGGCAATATTGTCGACCGTGCAAAATATGGCTATGTGGTGGATTATGCCGATTTGCATTTTGGCGAGTTTCGGCCCTTTTTCATCTTTAATCTGGCTGATGCTGCGATCAGCATTGGCGTGGTGATTTTGCTGCTTCGTGCTTTCTTTGTGAATGATAAAGAGTCAAGCGAAGATAAATAGTAATGGCGCATTCATAATATATTTGATAATAGATGGGCAAAATAGCGACAATGGAGACAGAATAATGCGCAAAATAACCAATAGCATCATAGCGCTTAGTATGATGAGTATGCTGTCTGCATGCGGTTCAAGTGGTATTTTTGATCGCCAGCGCCCCGATGAATTTGCTGTATCACGCCAAGCACCATTGGTGATACCGCCAGACTTTACATTAGCGCCGCCGCAAAATGGCGCCCTTCGTCCCAATGCTACCAGCGCACAAGAGCAGGTGTTGAGCACTTTATTTGGCGGAGAAGCTGCTCGCAGCGCCGTTGAGGCAGGCGTATTAAACCAAGCGGGCGACGCAGATAGCTCCATCCGCAGCAGCGTTGATGATCCAGGTACCAATACGGTTGCAAAGGGTAATGTGACCCGCGATATTATAGCAGCACCCGAAGGGGCTGGACGCACGGCCACCGCAGATACGCCTGAATAAAGTAATAGTTACTTTGACAAAATCACTTAATAAGAGTTTCTTAGAAGAATTAGGCAAAATAACGATAGAATGGGCTTATCTAGAGAGTATTATAGATGTAACTTGTGCTTATTTATTCAAAGCCGCTCTCATAAATAATATGCCGATAAAACCGCCTAGGCCATTCAACCAACGGATAAAATTTATACGTAAAAACTTAAGACTCACATTATTTGTCCATATAAGACATGAGTTTCTTGAAAACTTAGAAGCTATCTGCGTAATTGCAAGCAAACGCAATGAAATCATACATGCCGCATGCATTTATCGCAATGACCATTCAGCAGAACAAATTGCTATAAATATAGACAAAAGCTACAAAGCAGAAGTATTGGATATATTGACAACAGATAAATTGAAAGATTTAACATCCCAAATTAACTCATCGTTTCGTAGACAATTAAATCTTCAGGACAGAATGTCATGTATTCTCAGAGCCCACGACGGTAAGGTTAATATAGGAAGGGGAAACCAAATTGATGAACGACAACGAAATCAATAACCTTCTAACACAAGGGGCAACCGAGTTTTTTGACGTAGCGGTAAACCCTCTAGCAGGAATGTTCTGTGTTCTTTTAGAATTACTTATAAAAAAAGAAGTCATATCAAAAGATGAGGCAAAAGCGGTTATTATAGCATCATTAGATTTAATAAACCAATCAGGTCATGAAAAAGATATACTAGAACAAGGTCATGAAATGCTTCTTAGAATGGTTAATTCTATAGATACATTACCTAATAACAAGAACTAAGCAATAGCGTCTTCAACCCCTGCGCTATTATGGCGTAAAGCTGCTAATACGCTATCCACTATTGCGTCGGCATCAAGCCCTGCTTGCGCATATTGCACATCGGGTTTGTCTTGATCTTGGAATATATCGGGCAGGCGTAATGTACGGATTTTTAGGCCCGCATCGAGCAAGCCTTTATCGGACGCCATCGTCAACACATGCGCACCAAGGCCGCCTACCGCCGCCTCTTCGATGGTTAAAACTACTTCATGCGTCGCCATTAATTTGGCAATCAAATCTTCATCGAGCGGCTTGGCAAACCTTAAGTCCGCAACGCTGGTAGACAGGCCCTTGCTGTCCAAAATATCAGCCGCCTTTTGCGCCTCGGCAAGGCGCGTACCCAGTGATAAGATCGCCACTTTCTTGCCATCGCGCACGATACGTCCTTTGCCAATTTCCAAAAGCTCAGGATTATCTGGTAAAGCAATGCCAGTACCGCCGCCGCGCGGATAGCGAAAGGCGATCGGTCCGCTATCATGCTGCGCCGCGGTATAGGTCATATGAACAAGTTCGGCCTCATCGCTGGGCGCCATCACCACAAAATTGGGCAAGGTCGCCAAATAGGTAATATCAAAACTGCCCGCGTGTGTTGCGCCGTCCGCGCCGACCAAACCCGCGCGATCAATAGCAAAGCGCACGGGTAGATTTTGTATAGCCACATCATGCACAACTTGATCATAGGCGCGCTGCAGGAATGTCGAATAAATTGCACAAAAAGGACGCATACCCTGGGCTGCTAATCCTGCGGCAAATGTTACGCCATGTTGCTCTGCAATACCAACATCAAAGCTTTTATCGGGATGGGCAGCGGCAAATTTATCAACCCCCGTACCCGATGGCATTGCCGCCGTAATAGCGCAAATTGTCGGGTCTGTATCGGCAAGCTTTGCCAATGTTTCGCCAAAGACATTTTGATAGGCAGGCGGGCCGCCACCAGGGCCTTTATCTTGCTTGCCTGTAATCACATCAAATTTGGCAACGCCATGATATTTATCGGCTGATGCTTCTGCGGGAGCATAGCCTTTGCCCTTTTGTGTAACACAATGGATGAGCACTGGGCCTTGTGCATTATCGCGCACATTTTCCAAAATTGGGATTAATTGCTCAATATCATGACCATCGATTGGGCCAACATAATAAAAGCCCAATTCTTCAAACAATGTGCCGCCCATCGCCATGCCGCGTGCATATTCCTCAGCCCGTTCCGCTGCATTGTGCATGCGCCATGATAATTTAGCGGTTACTTTACTGGCAATTTTACGCAGTCCCAAATATTCAGAAGATGAAACCAAGCGCGCCAAATAGCCAGACAATCCGCCTACAGGCGGGGCTATGGACATATCATTATCATTGAGGATAACCACCAATCGATTACCTGCTGCCTCCGCATTATTCATCGCTTCATAAGCCATGCCTGCGCTCATCGCACCATCACCTATAACAGCAATTGCTTTGCCTTCTTTGCCCGATATTTTGTTAGCAATAGCAAAACCCAAAGCCGCCGAAATTGACGTTGAGCTGTGGGCTGCGCCAAAAGGATCATATTCACTCTCAGATCGCTTCGTAAATCCAGATAGGCCGCCGCCTTGACGTAGAGTGCGTATTTGACCGCGCCGTCCAGTTATAATTTTATGCGGGTAACATTGATGGCCAACGTCAAAAATTAAACGATCTTTGGGCGTATTAAAGACATAATGTATTGCGGTGGTCAGTTCAACCACGCCTAAGCCTGCACCCAAATGCCCACCCGTTACGGATACGGCATCGATAACCTCTGCCCGTAATTCTTCGGTGAATTGCGGTAAGTCATTTGTTGCAATTTTTCGCAAATCCGCAGGATATTGTACAGTATCAAGCAAGGGTGTGATAGGTTTGCTGTTGGGATTACTGGTCATATTATCTCTTTATTTGCGATTCGCGATAATTACTATGTGCGAATAATTCTCTTATCATCCTGTAAAACCATAGTGATGAACAAAGGGTGACACAATTTATTTATTGTCGCAATTGGAGCATTGCCCTCTTACTTCAATAACGGGACGCACATTGGCAAAGCCATTCGCTTCTGCCGCAGCCCGCACATTTTTGGTCAATATATCATCATCCAAATGGGTGGCACTGCCGCAGCTATCACAAATTAAAAAGATACAATCATGCAAACAAGCAGGGTGGCTATTCGCCAAATACCCATTGCTGCTTTCTACTTTGCGCGCCAAATTGGTATCTACAAATAAATCTAAGATGCGATAGACGCTATTGGGAGCGACACGTTTGCCACGCTTTTGTGAAACTAGGTCTGCTATATCATAAGCAGAGGCTGGTTTTTTAAAATCTGCCAATATCGTAAAAATATCTTCGCGCATCTGAGTCCATTGCTCACCTGCAAGAGACAGTTGCTGCTTTGCTGCATTGGTTAAGGCTTCGCCTGCATGTTCATCATGTTTATGTAAATCGGCCATAAAAGCCGTTTAAAACTTTTTACGCACCAGAGCAATTCATTTATAGGCAAATTTAATGCGTTGCCCGATAATTTAAATCATGACCCAATGCCAAAACGGCAAGTCCCATAATCGTATAGAGAATTTCGCTGCCATCATGAGGGAAAGTAAGCGCCCCCATCATCATGCCAAGCCCCACAGAACCAATAGCCATGGGCAATATATAACCGTGACGAATAAAGCCTGTAACCAATGCTAATATACCAAAGAATAATGCGAAAAGCATACCCACTTCATGGATAGCAGGATGTAGCAATACACCGCCTGCAGAAGCCAGAATCGTTATAACAACCGCGCTAGCAAGGCAATGAACAAGACACAGCCCTGCTATACCTAAACCTAGGTTATCAAGATGTCCTTTAACAGACCAGTTTTCAATAATTGCACGCATATTTCGAATCTATTACCTTAAATTACAGCTGCCATATAAGATAATTTGTCGCACGTTACAACATATCATTGCAAATATTTATATGATTTTTGTGCTACACTCCTCATTTGTAGCAAAATAAGACGATATTTTTACAAACGTTCCTATACACCCCTCTATATTCTGATGGATATGCTTGCATATAAGCAATGAGCTTGCCATAGCTCCAATAAAGCAATTACATCGATTAAATGAGGCATTCATGCCAACATATATTCCATCTCAAGCACGACCATTAGCATTATCAAATTGGCTTTTATCAGTCGCATTATTAGTATTTCTTATGGTTGTTGTTGGCGGTATAACGCGCCTCACGGAATCAGGTCTCAGTATCACGGAATGGAAACCGATAACAGGAGCTTTACCACCGCTTAATGATGCTGACTGGGCTAGCGAGTTTAATAAATATAAGCAAATTCCAGAATATCAACTTATCAATAAAGGCATGGCCATGGATGATTTCAAATTCATCTATTTCTGGGAATGGGCGCACCGCCAATTAGGGCGCTTCATTGGTTTAGCCTTTGTCATTCCATTATTGTGGTTTTGGGTGAAAAATAGCATCCCGCAAGGATATAAACCCCGATTATTAGCACTACTAGCATTAGGTACTTTACAGGTCACAATCGGTTGGTGGATGGTATCATCAGGCCTATCAGAACGCACCGATGTCAGCCATTATCGCCTCGCTATTCACTTGCTATTAGCATTGTTCATCATGGCAGGCCTAATCTGGACCGCGCTTGATTTACGAATATATCAAAAAAATAGCGCATCCAAACCTGCTATATTGCTCAACTTTTGCAAGATAGTCGCTGCCATTTTATTCATTCAACTACTTTTGGGCGCTTATGTCGCAGGTCTAAAAGCAGGTTATATTGCTAGTGATTGGCCTTTGATGAATGGGAAATTTATTCCTGATGGGATTGATAGCAGCAATGGTATATTATCTATGCTCGGCAGCGATCCTTATTGGCTTCATTTTGCCCATCGCTGGTGGGCATGGGTCTTGGTGGCAGCTCTCATTATATTGGCGCGACGTGTGAAAGCATCTGGTGCCCGTCATATCTCTATCACTATTCATATATGTTTTGGCATACAAATTTTGCTCGGTATCGCAACGGTTATGAGCGGTATGAATTTTACCATGGCTGTATTACATCAAGCCGTTGGCGCGCTGGTGGTTGCATCTTGCGTTTGGGGCTTTCATTATCTGGGAGCAAAAAAATCATAATGCATCATATATTCCTCTCTATTTTATTGTCTCTATCTAGCAGCCAAAGCGATACACGCACTCAAGAAAATATTTCAGAATATATAATATTATCACCACCGATCGATAAAATATTACAAATTGAGCAGATACAGACTCAACATATTAATGATCAACATATTTCGCGCACAACAATATATGACATTATATTTTCAAGAACCAACAATCCCAATATTATTGGCTATGATATCGCAGTAAAATTAAGAACAGTTGATATTACAGGTGAGCAGAAATTATCCAATATTTTAGCCAATACGAATGGGAAAATAGGCACTGTTCGTCATTTCACTTATGATCAGGTCAATAATAAATTAATCCTAAATAATAGCGATACGCTGTGGGCAGATTTTTTGATGAATATCAATCAAATTCAAAAAAATGCTGGGCAACGCAGTGATGATGAGAAATTATCCGATCAAAAATTTCTCAATGCAATTAAAAATATTCCCATCAAAAATCGCAATATGATTTTATCAGAGGATATAAAGATAATATTATCCTTCATTGGCAGCGATCTTAATATATTGGACCATAAAACTGAGGGTGATGATATCATCATTAATCGACAACATGACCGGCAAGACGGCAAAATAATCGAAACAAGCCGCTATCACGTTTCAAAGAACAGCGGATTGGTACATATATTTGACCGCAAAATCAGCCCCACTGATAACGAAGGACGCACAATTCATACCCAATTTAAGCTACATATACCTACGCAATAGGGTTTTAACAAAGCAAAAAAGTTTGCAGGAGGTATTATTTTACCCGTCTGAAAGTGCCTTTATATCTTGACTTACAGCATAGATAGCCTCATTAGCGCCCTTCATTTACTCTTATTATGAGAGTGTGATTCTCAATCAAAAGGTTAAATCCATGAAGGCGTTATCAAAAACCACGAAATCGGTTCGCCCGCAAGATGTCGAAAAAGCCTGGCACATTATCGATGCCGAGGGCTTAGTTGTTGGCCGCGTAGCCACCATCATCGCCAATATATTGCGCGGTAAACATAAACCAAGCTACACCCCGCATGTCGATTGCGGCGATCATGTGATCGTTATCAATGCTGACAAAGTGCGCTTTACGGGTAATAAGCTTAAGCAGAAAACCTATTATCGCCACACGGGACATCCTGGCGGCATTAAAGGCGTTACTGCTGAAAAAGTGCTCGAAGGTCAATTTCCTGAACGCGTTCTCGAAAAAGCTGTTGAACGTATGGTCCCACGTGGGCCATTAGGCCGCGACCAAATGCGCGCCCTTCATCTTTATAATGGCACCGAGCATCCTCATGATGGCCAAAAGCCAACCATGCTCGATATTGCTTCTCAAAACCGCAAGAATAAGGTGGTCGCATAATGTCTGAAACACCAGAAACATCTGAAAACGCAACTGACGCTAAACAAACATTGGCCGATCTTGAAACAATCGCACCTGTAGAGAATATTCAAGAGCCTGCTCCGCTTCGTGAGCAAGAGCTTGATAAATTTGGCCGCGCTTATGCGACTGGCCGCCGTAAAGACGCAACGGCTCGCGTTTGGCTCAAGCCTGGCAAAGGTACCATCACCGTCAATGGCCGCGATCAAACCGAATATTTCGCACGCCCCACTCTACGTCTGGTGATTAACCAACCATTCGACCTGACCGAACGCACAGGACAATATGATATTGTTGCAACAGTAAAAGGTGGAGGCCTCTCTGGCCAAGCTGGCGCAGTGAAACATGGTATATCGCAAGCACTTACCCGCTATGAACCAAAATTACGCGGTACTGTTAAAGCCGCTGGCTTCCTAACACGTGATAGCCGTGTTGTTGAGCGTAAGAAATATGGCCGCGCGAAAGCCCGTCGTAGCTTCCAATTCTCAAAACGTTAATTGGTACAATATATTGGACTTTGGTCCATCAAGGAGGCGGCCTCAATGGTCGCCTTTTTTATGCTCATCACACTAGGCGTAAAACATTATTGCGTAAGACATTATTTTACTTCTAAAATAGCTCTTATCTTTTCGCTTTCTTGCTGCAAAAAGACTTTCGTGGCTACATCGGTAAGATGCGCATCATCCGAATAATATATATCACCATCACGCCCAACATAGCATGTCTCTTCTTCGCAAAAGCTATCATAAGGATCAATAAAAGTTACATTGGAATAGTCTTGTGAGACTTCGTTTAAACGCTGATTAAAAGCATAAAGCTCTCCATCTTTACGGGCATAACTAAGCTTACAATCACCATTGATCAATTGTTCACAGCGTGCATAACCATGTTTCATATATTTTGAGGATGGATAGGCTGCTGGAACATTACCAATGATGATAAAGCGTTGTTCTCTATCATATTTATCAATTAAATCTTTTAGGCCTTTTACCATCGCATCAGAGGCTTGTGGATCTTCGCCTATCTTACCAATTGCATTGCCATCAACGTCCGATAATATCGGTCCCCAACGATGCGCAATCATGATCACATCATTTGCTTTTCGATCTTCATACAAGCTCTGCCATTGGTCAATACATTCTGCCGACACAGCTCCATTATAATAGTTAGTAAGCCCAGGCAATGATATGCAAGCAGGGCCAGCTTTCAATAGAAAGTTTTGATCATTATCATTGGCAAAGCGCTCCATAACGGGGGCATATTGCCGTGCGTGACTATCACCATATAGGATTAATCGCCCCATGGGCTGCGTCGATGGCAGCGCGTAATTCCAAGGTGTATGTAATGCAGCATAACTCTGACCTGTAGCAAGATTTTGAGGCCCCATTCTAAAGAATAAAAAGGTTGCTGAAAATATGATAATAAATATCGGAACAAGGGCGGCCTTACCAAAGAAAGTTAATGGCCTCGTGTTTTTCAACCATATGAAGCGCGCTGGTTTTTCTATTAGATAATAGCTAATGATCGCAAGGATCACTGACACTATAATTAACGCACTTTTGACAAGGAAATCTATTTCAAAAATTAACAATCTTGCAAACGCGAAAACAGGTTGATGCCAAAGATAGAGGCTATAGCTTATTAACCCCACTCCCACAAATAAAGGCTGCGCTAATAATCGGCCTATACCGCCCTTCTCATTAGAAAATAGTAATATTAAAAGAGTGCCGCCAATGGGCAAAAGGGCATAAAGTGATGGGAAAGGCGTATCTTTATCAAAGAGAAATATCGATATAGCTAGCAAGATAAAACCGATCCATGCCAATATATCATTAAGCTGCGTAGATATTTTTTTGTCTGTCAGCTGCGCCATATAAAAGGCAGCCAAAGAGCCAGACAAAATTTCCCATGCACGACCAAATAGCAAATAGAAATTAGCGCTAGGATAATGACGAGAACCCCATTCTGCGCTCACCAGACTAATAAGCGCTAGAAAAGCCGTTATATAGACAATTGGGTTGCGGCCAAAGCGCCATAATAGGATTAGCAAAATAGGGAAGAATATATAATATTGCTCTTCAACAGCGAGGCTCCAACTGTGCAATAATGGTTTTTCTTCGGATATGGCGGCAAAATAATCATCTTCCAGCCAAAAAAATATATTAGATATGAAGAATATCACAGCAATACTGCTTTGCAGAAAGTTTTTCCATTGATCGGGAAGCATGATCAGATAAGCCACACCACCAGATACCAATATTACTGTACAAAGAGCTGGTAATATACGTCTTGCGCGCCGCTCATAGAATGTGATGAGTGAAAATTTTCCCGCATCCATTTCGCTAATCAAAATGGAAGTTATTAAATATCCCGATATGACAAAAAATATATCAACGCCAACAAAACCACCCGAAAAAGCTTCAAAACCCGCATGAAAAAATAGCACAGGAAGAACCGCTAAGGCTCTTAATCCATCAATCTCTTTTCGATAGGTGAACGCCGCAGCCATCCTTACTCCTCAACGATATTATAATAACCAAGTTTTCTCTATATAGTCTTTATAGCTATTGATATGCTAAGCTATGCAATAATATCATTAAATTGTGATAAATTCTAATCCACTTATTGTCTTACAAGCGCAAATCAGGCAAGAAGTGTAGATGATGAAATATATTATTATCGCTTTACTCGCTGCATGCATTTTCACTGGTATTTGGTTCTATAATCTATCTGGTCCACAAAAATTAAACTTTGCCGATCAAATATGGCTAGGAGAACGGCAATTTGCATATACCGAAAAAGATATAGCTTTTGGCGACAATGATCGACAAAAACTCGATATATATTGGCCCGAAGAAAAAACCGATACGCTGCATCCTACTATCATTTTCTATCATGGAGGGTCTTGGCGCGATGGCGAGCGTGAGGGATATGCCTTCATTGGCAGGGCCTTTGCTAGCCGCGGTTATGTAACGGTTGTGGCGGATTATCGCAAAACACCCGACGTGGTTTTCCCTGCATTTATAGAAGACGCAGCCAGCGCCTTTACTTGGGCCGAGAAAAATATCAAACGCTATGGCGGTAACCCTGAGAATATTTTTGTAATGGGTCATAGCGCAGGCGCTCACATCGCTATGCTTATGACACTTGATTCAAAATATTTAAATGCCTTAGGCAGTGACCCTGCTAAAATTAGAGGGATTATTGGTCTTGCTGGACCTTATGATTTTTTGCCATTTACTAGCGATGCAGCCAAGGCCGCACTAGGGCAATGGCCCAAACTAGAGGAAACCCAACCCATCACCTATGCACGCGGCGATGCAGCACCCATGCTACTGCTTACAGGAACAGACGATACCACCGTTATGCCGCGTAATGGCCAGATGCTTAAACAAGCAGTAGATGACGTAAATGGAGAGGCGGCGTTAAAAGAATATCCTAATATGGATCATTATGGGATCATCATGGCCTATGCCCGTGCTTTTCGCAGCTATGGTCCTGCCCTTGACGATACTATAGAATTTCTTGAGAAACACCGTTGAGTAAAGTTGCAGATATGACGGTGAAATTTGATGTAATATTGCTGGCTGGCAATCGCCCCGAAGGTGAGATCTTATCGCAAAATGCTGGCACATCATGCAAAGCATTGGTCCCTATAGCAGGCAAGCCAATGCTATATTACCCGCTTACAACATTGCTCGAACATCCTCATATTAACCATATTTGGATTTTGCATCAGGATGTACATGCTTTTGATAATGATAATATATTAGCCCCCATGACCAAAGACCCGCGTGTCATCATGCACAAAAGCGGAGCAGGCATTAGCAGTTCAATAGCAGCCCTAATAAACCAAGAAGATAGCCTGTTATGTCCGCTGATGGTTACCACAGGCGATAATGTTTTACTCAGCAGCGCTATGATCGATGATTTTAGCGATGCCGCCGCAGGTCATGATGTGGCCGTAGCCATGGTAGAGAGTGAAATATTGCTGGCTCAATATCCGCAATCACAGCGCACATGGCTCAAATTTAAAGGTGGAAAATGGTCTGGGGCGAATATGTTTTGGTTGGGTGAGCGCGACAAAATATCACCACTTTTGGAATTTTGGCAAAGCATAGAACAAGACCGCAAAAAAGGCCTGAAAATTATCGGTGCCTTTGGCTTACCTTTATTATTAGCATCCTTATTACGGCTTATTACCTTGCCCGATGCGCTCAAAAAAGTTGGTAAAAAATTTGGTGTTGATGCAAAGCTAGTAGCAATGCCCCAAGCACAAGCCTGCATTGATGTTGATAAACCTGCTGATATAATTTTAACCGAATCGATATTAAAAGCACAATAACCCCCTCTGCTATATGCTCTATACTATAGAGAATTTTTGTTTAAGGCGGACGAATCTCTTGAGCTAATCCAAAAGCTTGGCTAAGGGTGAATAAAATTAAGTAAAGGATGAATGTTATGGCCGAGTTTAGACTGCCCAAAAACAGTAGAATTCGTAATAAAGGTGAAACACATAAGTCCGAAACTAATGGAAAAGTAAAGAATTTCAAAGTCTATCGTTATGATCCTGATAGCGGTGCAAATCCGCGCTATGATAATTTCGAAATTGACCTTGAAGAATGTGGACCAATGGTACTTGATGCCTTGATCAAGATGAAAAGTGAACAAGATGCATCGCTTACCTTCCGCCGTTCTTGCCGCGAGGGAATTTGCGGTTCTTGCTCAATGAATATTGATGGTAAAAATGGTTTGGCTTGCACCACCGCCATCGAAGATATTAAGGGTGATGTGCGTATTACGCCGCTGCCGCACATGGAAGTGATCAAAGACCTTGTTCCCGATTTTACTCATTTCTATGCACAATATGCATCGATCAAACCATGGCTCCAAACAGTAACTCCTGAGCCCTCTGATAAAGAACGTTTGCAATCTCCCGAAGATCGCGAAAAGCTTGATGGCCTATATGAATGTATCTTGTGCGCATGTTGCTCCACCAGCTGCCCAAGCTATTGGTGGAATAGTGACAAATTTTTAGGGCCTGCAATATTGTTACAAGCCTATCGCTGGCTTGCTGATAGCCGCGATGAAATGACGGGCGAGCGCCTTGATGAATTGGAAGATCCTTTTCGTCTATACCGTTGCCATACCATCATGAATTGTGCCAATGCCTGTCCGAAAGGCCTATCACCTGCCAAGGCCATTGCAGAGACCAAAAAAATGGTCGCTGAACGCCAAATCTAAGTAGCGCTAGATTATCGCTTTTATCATGGGTTGCCACTATGAATGATCAACCCTTTATCAGCCAAGACGATCCTGAGAACCCTGGTTGGCGCACATGGCAAATGGCCGTTGATGGTCTATACAACAGTTTTTTAGGCAAAATAATCATGCGCCGCGATAGGGACGATGCTCTAGTGCGAATGACCCCCGAAATAGAACATAGCAATTTGGGCGGTGTGATGCATGGCGGGGCAATGCTCGGCTTTATTGATGTCAGCCTCTTTGCTGCTATGGATATATTGAGCGATAATGCGCCTGGCTATGCAGTTACGATTGATTTGCAAACGCAATTTACCAGTGGCGCAAAATTACATCAACCCATCACCGCCCGCGTATCAGTGAGCCGCGAAACCGGTAGCCTATTGTTCATGCGTGGTCTCGTTGAACAAAATGATCAATCTGTTGCTGCTTATACGGGCCTTATCAAAAAAGCTCATCCATCATAATGCCACCATTTATCAATCATTATGAACGTTTGATAGCGGCCAGGGAATTAAAAGCCGACCCCGATCAACGCAATGCCGTTGTGCAATTATCACGCGTCAAAGAAGAGTTGGAGGCAATCCCACCGCGTGGCAGCGTAATATGGCGCGCTTTTGGCCGCAAGCCTGATCCAGTGCGCGGTATCTATATGTGGGGCGGGGTAGGACGCGGCAAGTCTATGTTAATGGATCTATTTTATGATAATATAAACATTCACCGAAAACGACGGGCCCATTTTCATGAATTTATGATCGAGATTCACGCACGTCTTCGCACTGAGCGTGACAAAGAGAAAGGGGATCCTATTCCTCCCGTTGTTGAGGCGATTGCTGATGAAGCGCGATTGCTTTGCTTTGACGAAATGGTGGTCAATAATATGGCTGATGCTGCGATTATGTCACGCCTTTTTACCGGGTTAATAGCGGCAGGCGTCACTATAATTACAACCTCAAACCGAGTCCCACAGGATTTATATAAAGACGGACTTAACCGTGCCTTATTTTTACCCTTCATTGATTTAATCAACGATAAATTGGATATCATCTCGCTTAATGGACCCACAGATTATCGTCGTGAACGGCTCGGTAATGCATCCATTTGGCATAATCCCAACGGAGAAAAAGCCACTAAAGCGTTAAGCAATATATTTTTCAGCCTTACCGATTATGCACCCGATGGCGAAGTACCGAGCGAAACTCTCCATATTAGCGAAGGCCGTACATTGACAATCCCACGCGCTTTAAAAGGCGTTGCCGTTGTATCATTCAAAAAATTATGTGCTGAAGCACGGGGTGCCGCCGATTATTTGGCTATCGCACGCAAATATCATAGCGTCATCATGGTTGGTATTCCAAGGCTAGGGCCTGAAAACCGCAATGAAGCAGCGCGTTTTGTGACATTCATCGATGCGCTCTATGAATATAAAGTCAAATTTATGGCAAGCGCCGATGCATCACCCGATGATCTCTATAAAGAAGGTGATGGGAAATTTGAATTTGAACGCACTGTATCACGATTACTCGAAATGCAATCCGAGGAATATTTATCACAAGGCCATGGTAGCGAAGACCAGCACAGTTAAGAAATATATTGCTATAGCACTGGCTCTCATATCTTTAATAGCACAACAGTTATTTAGCTCATCGACACACACGACTTCGCCGTTGTGCATGCACATATTATAGAAATAATAAGGTTGCGTTATAAGTTAAACGCTATTGCGAATGAATTGCATAAATTATTTACAGCCACGTTTAAAGTTGGCTTGTATCTGTATAATAATCGTTCTACTGAATATGTTAAAACAAGATTTTCGATTAATGATAGGCATGATGCCGCATATCCAAGTTAATAAAAGGAATTTCATCTATGGCCCGTAACAAAATCGCCCTTATCGGCGCAGGTATGATTGGCGGCACATTGGCCCATTTAGCAGCATCAAAAGAAATGGGCGATGTTGTCCTATTTGATATCGCAGAGGGTATGCCAGCGGGTAAAGCGCTTGACCTCTCTCAAGCAGCGCCTGTCGATGGATTTGATTCTCACCTTAAAGGCACAAGCGATTA
Organism: uncultured Sphingorhabdus sp.; assembly: GCA_947501885.1. Lineage (GTDB taxonomy): Bacteria > Pseudomonadota > Alphaproteobacteria > Sphingomonadales > Sphingomonadaceae > Sphingorhabdus_B. The sequence goes on from CANMXN010000001.1 coordinate 1,573,151, forward strand.
TGCCGACATAGCGGGCGCAGATGTTATCATCGTTACCGCTGGTGTGGCGCGAAAACCCGGCATGAGCCGTGATGATCTCATAGGTATCAACTTAAAAGTGATGAAAGCCGTTGGCGAGGGCATTAAAACCCATGCGCCCGATGCTTTTGTAATCTGCATCACCAACCCGTTGGATGCAATGGTTTGGGCTTTACGCGAATTTTCTGGTCTGCCGCACAATATGGTCGTTGGCATGGCGGGCGTTTTGGATAGCGCGCGTTTTCGCCATTTCTTGGCCGATGAATTTAAAGTGTCTGTCGAAGATGTTACTGCATTCGTGCTAGGCGGTCATGGTGATACAATGGTTCCTGTTTTGGGTTATTCCACCGTTGCGGGCATTCCTGTTCCAGACCTCATCAAAATGGGCTGGTCCACACAAGAGAAAATGGATGCGATTGTTGATCGCACCCGCAAAGGCGGCGGCGAAATTGTTGGTCTTCTTGGTAATGGAAGCGCCTATTATGCGCCAGCGACATCAGCGATTATGATGGCCGAGAGCTTCCTGAAAGATAAGCGCCGCGTATTGCCTGCTGCGGCCAACCTTACGGGGCAATATGGCGTTGATGATTTATATGTTGGCGTTCCCGTAGTGATTGGCAAAAATGGCGTTGAGAAAATCATCGAAATTGAATTATCCGAAGAAGCGCAGAGCAATTTCAATGTTTCCGTCGATGCAGTAAAAGAATTATTAGAAGCTTGCAAAGGCTTGGATAGCAGCTTGGCGTAAATAGCTGTGATAAATATTTTTCTGGCCTCACCTATATTATTGCTCAGTTTATCTGATGCTGAGAATTTCAAGCTCGCATCTGATGCAAGTGCAGCAGAAATCTTAGAAAAATATTGTCTCCCAAATGGTACTGTCGATGAAAAAGCGGCTGTACTAAAAGAAGATGGCTGGATAGATTTCATGTCGCCATTGAAAGGGGTGCCCGAAACAAATACAGGTTTTCGTACTTTCACTCACCAAACCCACCCACAAATCATTATTATCACTTCGCCTAGATCTGATACTGATATGGTCAGAGATTGCGTTGTGAATGACATCGGCACTGATATAAAAATAACAATTAAAAATACAGTATTACGGTGGGGGAAACCAGAGAAACTTAACTACACGGATGAAGGCAAATCAGAACTTTTTTATTATTGGCCATTATCCAAAAACGCAAATCGGGCACTGTTCGTAACTAAGAGTATGAACATCAACTCCAGAACAAATAGCGAGTTGGCATTAGTTGTGCGCTTCGGTAATTCTAAATTCCCAACAAAGGAAGAGATAAATGTCAATTTTAATCGATAAAAATACCAAGGTCATTACACAAGGTATGACGGGTAAAACTGGTACGTTCCATACCGAGCAAGCCTTGGCCTATGGCACGCAAATGGTTGCTGGTGTTACCCCTGGTAAAGGCGGAACCGAGCATTTGGGTCTGCCCAATTTTAACACCGTCGCCGAAGCCAAAGAGGCAACGGGTGCAACGGCATCTGTCGTTTATGTGCCGCCCAAATTTACCGCAGCTTCCATCATCGAGGCGATTGAGGCTGAGGTGGAGTTAATCGTTGCGATTACCGAAGGCGTTCCCGTCCTTGACATGGTGCAAGTAAAAGCGAAGCTTAAAGGCAGCAAATCACGTCTTGTCGGCCCTAATTGCCCCGGCGTTTTGACCCCTAATCAATGCAAAATCGGCATCATGCCTGGCAGCATCTTTATGGAAGGCAGCGTTGGCGTGGTATCGCGCTCTGGCACGCTAACCTATGAAGCGGTGCATCAAACCACCGCTGTTGGCCTTGGCCAAACGACAGCCGTTGGTATTGGCGGTGATCCCGTCAATGGCACCAACTTTATCGATGTGCTGGAGCTTTTCCTTGCCGATGATGACACCAAATCCATCATCATGATTGGTGAAATTGGCGGAAGTGCCGAAGAAGAAGCCGCGCAATTCTTGGCCGATGAAGCCAAAAAAGGCCGCAGCAAACCCACGGTTGGTTTTATTGCTGGCCGTACCGCGCCTCCAGGACGCCGTATGGGCCATGCTGGCGCGATTGTATCGGGCGGCCAAGGCGGCGCTGATGATAAAATCGCCGCAATGGAAGCCGCTGGCATCCGCGTATCCCCAAGCCCATCAGAGCTTGGAACTACATTGGCGTCTCTATTAGCTGACGCTTAACATTCAACCTTCTTAGCCTCCCGATACATAGGAAAAACATATGGGCATCGAAAATTTAGACATTGATCCAAATGATGAACCACAAAAAGGACCAAGCTGGCAAAAAGCGCATTGGCCCTTGAATGATGATAGCGATTTAACCGCCGCGCTTGACCCCATGCAGATGGAAGCAGCTATCAAAACTGCAAGCACAGCGCGCGGCAAGCCATTGTCAGGTGAAGAATTATCCAAAGCCGCGGGTGATAGTATTCGCGCGATGATGCTGATCCGCACCTATCGTGTGCGCGGCCATTATGCCGCCAACTTAGACCCGCTTGGTCTATCAAAACTAGAACAGCCAGCCGATCTTTCGCCTGAATTTCATGGCTTCAAAGAAGAGGATATGGACCGCGAAATATATATGGGCGGTACATTGGGCGAAGAATATGCAACCATTCGTCAAATAGTTGAAACATTACGCGCCAATTATTGCGGTAATGTTGGCCTAGAATATATGCATATATCCGACATAGAAGAGCGCCGTTTCTTGCAAGATAGGATGGAAGGCAAGCATGCCGTCGTTGAATTTACTCCAGAGGGCAAAAAGGCGATCCTCTCCAAAGTCATCCAAGGCGAAGTTTATGAGAGCTTTTTGGGTAAAAAATATGTCGGCACCAAACGCTTTGGCTTAGATGGCGGTGAGGCTATGTTGCCTGCGTTGGAAGCCGTTATCAAATATGGTAGCCAATATGGCGTTGAAGAAATTATTTACGGCATGCCGCACCGTGGGCGTCTCAATGTCCTCTCCAATGTGATGGCGAAGCCCTATCATGTCATCTTTCATGAATTTTCTGGGGGCAGCTCTAACCCCGATGATGTGGAAGGCAGCGGCGATGTGAAATATCACCTTGGCACATCCACAGACCGTGAATTTGATGGCGTAAGCGTCCATATGTCGCTTGTTCCTAACCCTTCGCATCTTGAGGCGGTTAACCCCGTTGTGCTTGGCAAGGTACGTGCCCAGCAAGTGGCGGCTGATGATTTGGAAAACCATAGCAGCGTATTGCCCGTATTATTGCATGGTGATGCAGCCTTTGCTGGACAAGGTATTGTTTGGGAATGCCTCGGTTTCTCTGGTATCAGAGGCTATAACACGGGCGGCTGTATCCATTTTATTGTCAACAATCAAATTGGCTTTACCACCAGTCCACAATTTGCGCGTTCATCACCCTATTCATCCGATGTCGCCAAGGGTGTGCAAGCGCCTATATTCCATGTGAATGGGGATGATCCAGAGGCGGTAACATTTGCCTGTAAAATTGCGATTGAGTTTCGCCAAAAGTTTGGCCGCGATATTGTTATTGATATGTGGTGCTATCGCCGCTTTGGCCATAATGAAGGCGATGAACCTATGTTCACACAGCCGCTTATGTATGCTGCCATTAAAAAGCATCCCAAAGTCAGCAAGCAATATGGCAAACGCCTCATCGAAGAAGGTGTCATTGACCAAGAATGGATCAACAGCATTACCAAGGAATATAATGACTTCCTTGAAACCGAATTTGAGCTTGGCAAAAATTATACACCCGACAAAGCCGATTGGTTTGAAGGGCGTTGGAGCGGATTGAGCGCACCAGCCGATCCAGAAACGGCACGCCGTAACGTTGAAACAGCCATTGATGGTAAATTATTTGAAAGTCTGGGACGTACATTAACAACAGTACCCAATCATGTAGAGATTCACAAAACTCTGGGCCGTGTTTTATCGGCCAAGCAAAAGATGTTCGATGACGGCAAAGGCTTTGATTGGGCAACAGGCGAGGCGCTGGCATTTGGCTCTCTTATTAGCGAAGGTTATAATATTCGCCTTTCAGGACAAGATAGCGGACGCGGTACTTTTAGCCACCGTCATGCTGTCTGGGTGGATCAAAAAACGGGCGACAGGCATATTCCATTAACAACCGTACCGCACGGCCGCTTTGAGGTTTTAGACAGCCCGCTCTCTGAATATGGGGTGCTGGGTTATGAATATGGTTATGCTATGGCAGATCCCAAATCGCTAGTGATATGGGAAGCGCAATTTGGCGATTTTGCCAATGGCGCACAAATTATGATTGACCAATTCATTGCCAGTGGCGAGGCCAAATGGCTACGGGCTAATGGCCTAGTCATGCTGCTGCCACATGGCTATGAGGGGCAAGGGCCAGAGCATAGCAGCGCACGTCTTGAGCGTTTCTTACAATTATGCGCAGGGGACAATATTCAAGTTTGCAATATTACAACCCCCGCCAATTATTTCCATGTGTTGCGCCGTCAGATGATGCGTTCTTTCCGAAAACCCTTGGTAATTATGGCGCCAAAATCATTACTACGTCACAAAATGGCTGTCTCTGAAGCCGAAGAGTTTCAAGGCGATAATCATTTCATGCGGATCAAGTCTGATACTAATCCGCCTGCTGATAAAGATATAAAGCGTTTGGTATTATGCTCGGGTAAAGTGGCGTTCGATCTGATTGAAGCGCGCGATGCAGCACAAGATAAAAATACGTCAGTTGTGCGCATTGAGCAGCTTTATCCGTTTCCTAGCGAACCATTGGTAAAACGTTTGAAAAAAATGACCAGCCTAGAAGAAGTGGTCTGGGCACAAGAAGAGCCGCAAAATAACGGCAGCTGGTTCTTTGTTAACCCCATTATTGAACAATGTTTAATCGATGCTGGTGTCAAGCCAAAGCGCCCAACATATGCTGGACGCGACGCATCGGCATCCACCGCAACGGGATTTGCACCCGTGCATAAAGAACAACAAGATGCCCTAGTTGCACAAGCATTAGGGCATAAGTAATTTTCCTTTCAGATTGAGGACATAAATATTATGGCAAGCGAAGTTAAAGTCCCTGTATTGGGCGAATCTATCACCGAAGCAACCATTGGCGAATGGCTAAAAAATCCTGGCGAAGCCGTTGAAATAGACGATCCTATTGCTAGTCTGGAAACCGATAAGGTCACTATTGAGGTACCCGCACCAAGTGCAGGTGTGATGGGCGATTATATCTCTCAGCTTGGCGATACGGTCGAAGTTGGTGCAATTATCGCCATGATTGAAGATGGTGAAGCGAGCGCCTCACCCGCCAAAACAAGCGAAAAGCCAGCACAAAAAGAAGAGACGCAGAAAGAGCAAGCGCCTGCTCCTGTAGCGAGCGGCGAAATGCCAACCATGTCACCCACCGTGCGGCGTTTGGTATTAGAACATGGTATTGACCCTAGCAAAGTATCTGGCACTGGCAAAGATGGCCGCCTCACCAAAGAAGATATATTAGCCGCTGTTGAAGAACAAGGCGGTAGCACGGTAAGACCAGCCCCTGAAAACGCTGGATCAGCTACAGTTGCTCCTGCTGCTCAGCGTGGTGAAGAACGTCAGCGCATGACACGCCTGCGCCAAACCATCGCAAAGCGCCTGAAAGGTGCGCAAGAAGAAGCGGCTTTGCTGACCACATTTAACGATGTGGATATGAGCGCGGTTATGGAAACGCGCAGCAAATATAAAGAATTGTTCGAGAAAAAACATGGCGTAAGATTGGGCTTTATGGGCTTCTTTGCCAAAGCAGCGGCCCTAGCCGCAAAAAGCGTTCCATCGGTTAATGCGCAAATTGACGGCGATGAAATTGTCTATTTCAACTATATGGATATTAGCGTTGCTGTGAGCGCACCCAATGGTTTGGTTGTACCCGTGGTGCGCAATGCCGATTCTATGAGCTTTGCTGAAATTGAATCGAGTATTGGTGATTTTGGTAAGCGCGCAAAAACAGGTGAGCTTACTATGGATGAAATGAAGGGCGGTACTTTCACTATTTCCAACGGCGGTGTCTTTGGCAGCCTCATGTCAACACCTATCATCAACCCACCACAGAGCGCCGTTTTAGGGCTACACCGCATTGAACAGCGCCCCGTTGTATTGGATGATGGTAGTATCGCTGCTCGTCCTATGATGTATATCGCACTCAGCTATGATCATCGCTTAATCGATGGGCGAGAGGCTGTTACCTTCCTTAAAATTGTGAAAGAAGCTACCGAAGACCCCACACGTCTTTTGATTGATCTGTAAATATTATATGCCTTTTGACGGCAAGTAGAATGGAATAAATAATGGCTGATAAATTTGATTATGATGTAGTGGTAATTGGTGCAGGACCTGGCGGATATGTTGCCGCCATACGGGCTGCGCAATTGGGGCTTAAAACTGCTTGCGTTGAGAGCCGCGAAACATTGGGTGGCACGTGTCTCAATGTCGGCTGTATCCCATCAAAAGCCTTATTGCACGCATCAGAATTATTCCATGAAGCTTCATCAGGGGCGATGGAAAAGTTCGGCATTAAAGTCAAAGGTGCAGAGCTTGATCTAGACGCCATGCACGCAGAAAAGCATAAAGCCGTTGGCGAATTAACGGGCGGTATTGAATTTTTGTTCAAGAAAAACAAAGTAACATGGCTAAAAGGCCATGCTGCTTTTACGGGACCGAATAGCCTTGAAGTTGATGGTAAAAATGTAACCGCAAAAGATATTATCATTGCCACAGGATCGAATGTTGCGCCGCTTCCAGGCGTTGAAGTTGACAATGATGGCGCCATAGTGGTCGATAGCACAGGCGCACTTAACCTGCCCAAAGTACCGAAACATTTGGTTGTTATTGGCGGCGGCGTTATTGGTTTAGAGCTTGGCAGCGTTTGGGGGCGTCTGGGTGCCAATGTGACGGTGGTTGAATATCTCGATCAAATTCTACCCGGTATGGATGGCGGCGTGCGCAAAGAAGCGGCCAAAATTTTCAAAAAGCAGGGCTTTGCCATGAAGATGTCCACCAAAGTCACGGGTGTGCATGTTAAAGGCAAAAAAGCGCATGTGAAAGTCGAACCTGCAAAGGGCGGTGATAGCGAGGTCATCGAAGCCGATGCTGTGCTGGTTTGTATTGGACGCCGCGCCAATACAGAGGGGTTAAACCTAGAAGCTGCTGGCCTTAAAACCAATGATCGCGGCCAAGTGGAAATGGACCACCGTATGCAAACATCTGTGCCTAGCATCTGGGCTATAGGCGATGTTGCGCCCGGTCTTATGCTCGCGCACCGCGCCGAGGATGAAGGCGTTGCTGTGGCCGAGAATATTGCTGGCCTCACAGGTATTGTGAACCATGATATCATTCCAGGTGTTGTCTATACCCATCCCGAAATTGCATCTGTTGGTCAAACTGAGGAAGAGCTGAAAGAAGCTGGCATTGAATATAAGGTTGGTAATTTCCCATTCATGGCCAATAGCCGCGCCAAAACCAACCGTGATACCGACGGATTTGTAAAAATATTAGCCGATGCAAAAAGCGACCGTGTGCTCGGTGCGCATATCATATCATCGCTTGCAGGTACTATGATCGCGCAAATCGCTCAAGCGATGGAATTTGGTACAACTTCTGAGGATATTGCCTATACTTGCCATGCTCATCCAACCCATAGTGAAGCGATAAAAGAGGCTGCTATGGCTGTTATGGGCAAGCCGATTCATATGTGAGGCTAATCCTATATTGAGCGTCGACCCTATTACATTGGCAGCCCTTTGGCTGATTTGGATGGATTATATTGGCGTTGCTATATTTGCCGCATCGGGCGCATTAGCTGCGGCCCATATAGTGGGTTTTTATTGCGTGCTAGCGCTATAAAATGGGGATGGTGTTTGCCAATTTATAAAAAAGAAATTGTCAGTGATTAAGCTATCACTTCTTAGCGAGAGATTGTTCCACCGTTATGGAACGTGTGTCGCTATAAATTTTGGCATGCCCATTATCGGCATTGAGAGGCTCTACGATACTAAGAGCCGCACTTCCAATAGCGATACCGCCAAGCAAGGTTAGCGCAATATCAGACCGCAATAATTTTAAAATCTTCGTCATCTTCATTTATCTTTTTCTGTCACATATATGTGATTGCTGTTGAAACAGGTTTCGCTGTGAGCGTAAAAAAGGTTTCAAAATAAAAGAAAAATAAATTTACAGAAAAGTAACCATATCAATAATCTTTGATAGACAATGGCTTACAAATGATGGTCATGCAAAAATATCACACTTTTATCGCTTATATAAGCGCAGCACAGGCCTTTTGGATGCGTGTGCAAGCTTCCACCAAAATATCGTCTGATGTGGCATAGCTCACGCGAAATGCAGGGCTTAACCCAAATGCGGCGCCATGTACGGCGGCTACTTGCGCTTCTTGGAGGAAATATCCAATTAACTGCTCATCATTTTCGATCGTTTCCCCTTTCGGGGTTTTACTACCCATCAAAGCGCTTGCATCAGGATAAACATAGAATGCACCATCGGGCGTTGGACAATTTAAACCAGGGGTATCATTGAGCATGGCCACGACCAAATCACGGCGTTTTTGAAACGCAATATTGCGTTCTTTCAGAAAATCTTGAGGGCCGCTAAGCGCCGCCACTGCAGCCGCTTGCGATATTGAACAAGGGTTAGACGTTGATTGCGATTGTAATTTGCGCATTCCTTTAATCAACCATTCTGGTCCACCCGCATACCCAATACGCCATCCTGTCATGGCATAAGCTTTAGAACAACCATTCACGGTTAATGTACGATCATATAGATTGGGACAAACCTGCGCGATAGTAGCAAAAGGCGTCTCAGCATACCAAATATGTTCATACATATCATCGGTCATCACATAGACATGCTCATGACGTTCCAAAACTGCACCCAATGCTTTTAATTCATCGGCGCTATAGGCTGCACCGCTTGGATTGGACGGAGAATTAAGCAAAACCCATTTGGTTTTTGGCGTGATCACTGCTTCGAGCTGCTGCGGCGTAATTTTATAGCCTTGGTCCGCACCGCCCGCAATAATCACAGGCGTTCCGCCAGCAAAAGCTACAATATCAGGATAACTTACCCAATAAGGTGCTGGGATAATCACCTCATCGCCAGTATCAATGCTCGCAACCAATGCGTTAAACAATGTGTGTTTACCGCCGCTATTTACAGTTATTTGGGCGCTCGTATAATCCAAATCATTATCGCGCTTAAACTTTGCAGCAACAGCCTCTTTCAACTGCGCGGTGCCATCAACAATTGTATATTTTGTTTGCCCCTCTTTAATGGCTTTAATTGCGGCATCTTTAACAAAATCAGGCGTATCAAAATCAGGTTCTCCTGCCGATAGACCAATAATATCGATCCCTTGAGCACGCAGCTCGCTCACCTTGCCAGACATAGCCAATGTCGCAGATGGTTGAATACGCCCCAATGCAGCTGACAATGATGTCATGATATTTCCTTTAGAAATTGTGATAATATTACTCAGCCTCTAATGCCCTAACGGCAAGCGTGCAACCGTTTAAGCCAGCGGGTTGAAAATTAATTGCGCTTTGGTAAGTCCGCGCAAGCTGTTTCCAACAAAAAAACCATCCAATAAGTCTTTTTCCATCAAATCACCCTCGATAGCCATTCCATTATCGATCATTTCTTGGCGCAAGATACCCGGTATTAGACCTCGGCTCTTGGGCGGCGTAACATAAATATCTCCGCGTTTTACGAATATTGATGAAATGCTGCCTTCGGTTAAATATCTCTCTTTATCCACAAAAATCACTTCATCCCAATTGGGGTGTGCAAGACGCGGCATATCATAAATGCTGCGATCAGTAGTTTTATGCGCAAGCCTTACATCATCATGATCAGCATCCATAAGCACAACCCCCGCTTTTACTATATCACGCGGCGGAGGAGCCATACTTACCTCTATTGATAAAGCCCCACTAGGCGATAACATAAGACGAATTTTAGCAGGACTATCAGCCGTGAATATGGCGGCGTGCAGTTGATTACGCGCTTCATGCCGATCAAAATCAAAGCCCAATATATTGGCGCTGTCTTTCATCCGCATCAAATGGAGCTCAAGCCTTGCTATTCCGCTTTTGGGGTCAAAGCCCATTGTCTCAAACAAATCAAAATTTGCCATCATGCCACCCCTTATGCGCCGCTGATAAAAGCGCCTTTGGCAAGACACTCCGCCCATTCATCATCAACATTGGAATCTGCAACAATCCCAGATCCAAGACCAAAAGAAAATTGATCGCAACCATGCTGCATGGATAAAGTACGAATTGCAACATTATATGCAGCATCTCCATTAGGGTCCATCCAGCCCATCGACCCACAATAAGCCCCTCGCGGGTGATGCTCAATATTGTCAATAATTTCCATTACCCTAATTTTGGGTGCGCCTGTTATCGAACCGCAAGGGAATATCTGCATCAGCACATCAATTGCATCATATGTTTTTTGTAATTTCCCCACGATCGTCGATGTCATCTGATGCACTGTGGGATAGCTCTCAACATGAAAGAGGCTCGGCACTGCAACGCTTGAAGGTTCACAAATTTTTGACAGATCATTGCGCAGTAGATCAACAATCATAAGATTTTCTGCTCGCTGCTTTGGATCATTCTGAAGTGCCATCTTAGCGGCATCATCCTGAATCTCATTGGGCAATATAGCGCTCGTACCTTTCATAGGCCGCGCTGTCACCTTGCCGTTTTTAAGTGTGAAAAACAACTCTGGTGAAAAGGATAATATCTGCTCATGAGAATTGTTTATAATCCCTCCATAACCAGCACGCGCACGCGCACGCAAATGACTATATAAATTCAATATATCACCCGTAAAATCTCCATCGCATCGAAAAGTAAGGTTCGCCTGATATATATCACCATTGCGGATATAATCTTGAATCTGTTCAAAAGCTTCACGATATTGGTCTTGTGAAATCTGCGGTGTAATCTTGATTTTAGGCGCGAATATTGTTGACGGTAAAATAGCCTCATCATCATAACCATCAAACAGTCCGAACCAACCCAACGCCTCATAATCACCTAGTAAATGCGCCGTTCGCTGCTCAAGTAATAATCCTGCTTCATAAGAAAGATAGCCCGCAACATGCAGGCCATCATTTAAGGCCGCGCGTAACCTATCGGGCAATGTATAAATATCCTCGGCTTTTCGCAGAAATATTTGATCGCGCAATTTATGGTATGTGCGTCCCTTGCCGCCATTTTGGCGTGCATCATCAAATATTACAAAAGGCTGGTCTAACGAGAGCATGAAAAGCTTATAGATGAATATGACGCCATGAAAACATATAAGATCATCATATTGCGCTATAGGCTAGGCACGGCTAAGGCAAGGTTCAAGATATAGGGAGTAAATTATGAACGAATGGGTGGTCGGAATTATCGGTGGATCAGGCCTATATCAATTGGATCTATTGGAAAACCCGCAATGGATTGCAGTCAATTCACCATGGGGTAAACCATCCGATGAATTATTGATCGGACATATCGCAGGGGTAAAATGTGTGTTCTTACCGCGTCACGGGCGCGGGCATCATATCGGCCCAAGTCAATTAAATTTTCGCGCCAATATAGACATTATGAAGCGCGCAGGTGTGACCGACTTACTCTCAATTTCGGCCATAGGGTCTTTGTGTGAAGAAATGGCTCCAGGCGATTTTATCACAGTCGATCAATTTATTGACCGTACATTTGCCCGTGAAAAAAGCTTCTTCGGAGACGGTATAGTGGCGCATGTTTCGATGGCCGAACCAACCTGCCCTAGATTATCTGATCTCGCTGTATCCGCAGCACAGATGGCAGGGGCCAAGGTCCATCGCTCTGGCACATATTTAGCGATGGAAGGGCCGCAATTCTCGTCCAAAGCAGAAAGCCATATGTACCGCAGTTGGGGGGCAGATGTGATCGGTATGACTGCTATGCCTGAGGCAAAATTAGCCCGCGAAGCTGAGCTTCCTTATGCGCTTATCGGGATGGTAACCGATTATGATTGTTGGCGCGAAAATGAAGAGGCGGTTGAGGTAGAAGCGATTATCGCGCAATTGCAAAGCAATGCTGAAAAAGCGCGTGCATTAATCACATATTTGATCGAAGCCTTGCCCAAAAAACGCGAAGCTAGCCCTATAGATACTGTGCTAGATTTTGCTATGATTACCGATCCAGCAGTGCGAAATAAAAAGCTTGCCGCCAAGCTAGATGCGGTTGCAGGACGTCTGTTAAAAACCTGATCCATAAAACAGTTTGTGCTGCCTTTTTACACGGAGCAGCTTGCACCGACATTTAATCTATAAAGCGGCTCGCGCCGACCCTATACACTGAGCGGCTTGCGCCACCCTTTATACGGAGCAGCTTGCGCCGCCTAGGACACAAAAGCGCGCACAATGAGGATGATTTAATTTTATATCCTGCATCGATTCCTCCAGAGTTTGCCCCATATCAAAGCCCTTATCATAAGGCAGCAATGTACAAGCGGCAACACGCGGCGTTACCTCGCCTTTTCGTTTTACCACCATACGGCTATTGGCGCACATAATAGTGGCAGGATCAACATCCAATATTCCCCAACATGATGTTGTGATTTCTGCCACATCAGCGCTGGCATCCATTTCTGGAAATAGCATCAAATGGGATGGGTTGCTCGCATCCAACGGCAGTTTCATTGCATCAAATAATCCAGCATAGCCTTGCATAGCTGAAGCATTGCTCTCACCTGGTAAATGCCGCCCTGCAATTGCCAAGTGAAAATTGTTCGCAGCCAACCAACACAATCCATCAATCGCCTTATCCCAACTATTAGGGCCGCGTTCCTCTTCGTGAATGGTTTTGGTAAAATGATCCAAACTCACGCGAAATGTTATTTTCTCACGTTTGGGAAGTGCCAGCAATTGCGTCTCAAACCGCCGCATTGGCCGCATTGCATTCGATAATATTAAAATATCAAAATCATGCTCTAAACATAGCTCTAATATTGCTATCATATCGGGGTTCATAAATGGTTCACCACCCGTAAAAGCAATTTCTTTGATGGGCAGCCTCTTTTGGGCAATTTCATCCAAATAGGCCCGTACTTCATCCAATGTAATATAGACTAAGGCATCATTTTTTGGCGAGCTCTCGATATAACAATTTTTACACGCCAAATTACACAAAGTCCCTGTATTGAACCATAGGGTCTCAAATTGTGTCATAGCCACAGAGGCGCGCATTTCACCTTTGGCCGTTATATCAGGGTCTTGAAATTTATCTTTTGCAAGCGTGCGGATATTATTTTCAATAAAGGGCGAGAGTGTTTCGGTTTGTACTGACATAGTGACACTTTCGTTCTTTAGTGTTGATCGGTTACCAATAGATTGTCATGCAATTGACATGATTTCCTATTATATGGTGATTCTTCTCTTTATTCAAAGCGCGCAGTAACTATATTATAGGCATAGCGAAACCTATTTATCGGTCTGAAATTAGGAAATTTATTTATGAACCTTGAAAATAGCCAAAATTATTATGGTGAAGTCTTAAACGGATCAGATGATTTGCTCACTGATGCATGCACGATGGCCGATATGCCAACATTACGCGTTCGCCAAGCGCTGGCCAATGTGCATGAAGAGGTTAAATCACGTTATTATGGCTGCGGCCTTGTGGCCCCTGCGGCTATCGAAGGGGCGCGTATATTAGACCTTGGTTCTGGCAGCGGCCAAGATGCTTATTTACTTGCCCAATTGGTCGGTGAGTATGGCAGTATTGTCGGCGTTGATGCGACCCCTGCACAGCTTAAAGTTGCGAATGATCATATCGAATGGCATCGTGAAAAATTTGGCTATGCGCAATCTAACGTCAGCTTTATCGAAGGTGATATTGAAAAACTTGATGAACTTGATCTTGAAGAAGGTAGTTTTGACATTATCGTGTCCAATTGCGTCATCAATTTGGTGGCCGACAAAGGGGCGGTATTTCGCGCCGCTCAGAAATTGCTTAAGCCTGGCGGCGAACTATATTTCTCTGACGTTTATGCCGACCGCCGCGTCCCACAAGAATTGCTCAATGACCCTATTTTGCACGGTGAATGCCTATCGGGCGCGCTTTATTGGGGTGACTTTCTAAGCGTGGCTAAGGCCTCTGGTTTTGGTGATCCACGCCTTGTCAACGATCGACCCTTGGGCATTGGCGACACTAAAATCGCTGCTAAATTGGACGGTATTAATTTCTTCTCGGCTACCTATCGTTTGTTCAATATTGCTGATTTGGAACCCGAATGCGAAGATTATGGCCAAGCCGTTGTCTACAAAGGTGGCGTGGTTGATCAAGAGCGGCTTTTCATCCTTGATAAAGGCCATGAAATAGAAGCAGGAAGAGCCTTTCTAATCTGCGGCAATAGCTGGAAAATGCTTGCCAATAGCCGCTTTCATAAATATTTTGAATTTGTCGGTGATTTTTCCAAACATTATGGCGTGTTTGAGGGATGCGGTGGCGGTATGCCCTATGATATTGTGGCCCAAGACGAAGAAGCCGCTCCTGCATCATGCTGTTAGAATATATAAGCTAACCCCTAAAAGAACAGCGCTCACAGCCTCTACCTTATGTCGGGATAATGGTCCGCAAGCCTCTCTCGTGCACCAAAAGCCCACATCAAACCAACTTTAAGATAAATATAATTAGCGCGCCATCGCCCCCAAGCCGTGATACGCCGATCCGATGTCCAGACCCAGCGATTTAGAATTTTGGTTTTACCAAAACGGGCAAGCTTAATACATAGATCTGCCTCTTCCATCACATTAACGCGCTCATCACAGCCACCAACTTCCAAAAAATTCTGACGCCTAAAAAACATGGCATGATCACCATAGAGCAAACGCACACCATGAAAAAAGAAGAGCCTAGGCCGAAACAACATTGGCGTATACCAAGTCTTGAGCCAATTATGAATGCTTGACCCCCAGCGTGTTCCGTTTGATCCTGCGATACGGGGGGTAAAACCCGCTAAGGCCATATGTTTATCCGCCATCACATTTTTCATCACAGCAACTGCATCGACGGGCAGCATAGAATCGGCATGAAGGATACAGATGATATCACCGCTGGCTTTTGCTACACCATAGTTAATTTGCGATGCTCGTCCGCGCTTAGGGGCCAATAAGATTTGCAGACCAGCCTCTTGAGCAATTTTGATGCTATCATCACTGCTCTGCCCATCGATTATCAAAACCTCATCAGGTGCAGGCTCTAATTCCTGCAAAGCGGCAATCGCTTCTGGCAAGATAGCCTCTTCATTATAAACAGGCATGATGATTGAGAGACGCACCATTATAACTGTACATCCCTATATTCAGACAATAGCCAATCCCAGCGCTTTAAATCCTCTGGTTCATCACAATCACTAAGTGGCCCTAACATATGCACCTTAAGCCCCATCGCATCGCATCGGCGCAGAGTTTCTGATAGCACTTGATCACTACTCCATGGCATGTCTCGTAATAATTCATCATATACTGAGTTCATACCAATCAGATAATAGCCGCCATCAAGCGCAGGGCCAACGACAACATCATATGTTCGCAATGCATTTACAGCATCATTTACATGTGTTCGATTCAAATCAGGTGTATCCGATCCAAAAAATATAACGGGGGCTGGCTTTACCATAGCCAGCAAACGATCGCTTAAATCACCCTCTATTTGTTTTTGGAATATAATATTCTCACTGCCTAGCCAGTTTTGGAAATCGCCTTTTTCTGCCCCAGTATAAGATATGATAAAATCTACGTTAGCATTATTTTTTGCCACTGAAGCGATAGTAGCCACAGTTTTTTGTGCCAATAGTTTATGGATTTTAGCAGCACCGCCTTCGCCCACTGCTGGAATAAGCCGCGTCTTGGCTTTCCCTGCCACAGGATAACGGGTAAATAATATCAATCGGATAGGTTCAATATTCATTCATCTCATTTAGCTATATATAAGATAATTAACATCAAAAAATAGCGGTGCAAAAATAGTGTCATAAGATCAGATCCCTACTTATGGAGTTTGGTTTCTAAGACTGTAAAATAAAATTGGATATATGGTGTAACCATTAATTCAAATGCTACGAATAATAGCGCAATGTAGGAATTATATCACTTAGGAGTTAGCCATGAAAGTTAAAATATTAGCAGCAGCAGTAGCAATTGCAGTATCTGTGCCAGCCACACCATTAATCGCATCTGGTGGCGGTGGTGGAGGCGGCGGCGGTGGCTTCAGCGGCGGCGGGTTTGGCAGCACTGGCCAGCGCGCACCTCGTGCTAAGCTTACCAAAGAACAACGCGCTTTCCAGCGTGGTCAAAGAGCTTATAAAAAAGCTGTAGCTTGCAAAAAATGTGCTTATCCTCGTGGGATTACAGCTACTAAAACTGCAAATGAAGTTGTTGCCAAAATTAAAAGTGGCGAAATTAAAGTGAAAAGCAGCCAGAAAAATGATTTGCTATATTATCTATCACAACGCTACCGCGTTAAAGCATAATTGATAATATAAACCATAGGCGCTATCATCGATAAAGTGATAATGTCTATGAACCGATATATATATATGGCCGCGGCGGTTTCTATAACCTCCGTGGCCTTTATTATTTCTCTTACGCGATATTTCGACATATCTGTAATATATTATGTCGCAGCCTTATCATTAGGCACCGCATGTCATTTTATGATCTTGCGCAAATTAGACCATATGTCTGCATATCTATTTTGGTTCATCACTATAATCTTGCATATTGGCGTATTATTCGGTGTCGCCTTATATGAAGATGATTATTATCGATTTATCTGGGATGGTTGGCATGTCTTACAAGGCACACCTTATGGTAAAGCACCCGCAATATTTTATACCGATGCCAATATTCCTGAATATTTATGGCCCATATTGGATAATGTGAACAACCCTGAGGTCCCGACAATATATGGCCCGACATTACAATTTATATTTGCTTTCACTTATTATGTAGCTGGAACCGATCCCACTGGCTTGCGTATCATATTCGCGCTTATCAATCTCATATTGATCATAATATTATCACGCCGTTATCCGCTACATAAAGTCGCTTTATATGCATGGTGTCCACTGGTGGTGGTTGAAATTATCATCCATATTCATCCTGATGCTATTATGGCCGCGCTACTTGCTACGGGCCTCTATATCATGCACCGCTATCCATTGCTCGCAGGTGCTTTATGGGGTGCAGCGGCTGCTACCAAGATCATCGCATTGGCCGCCTGGCCGCTTATGTTGCGTTATTCCAAAAAAACAGTGATAGCCGCTCTCATTAGTCTGTTTCTACTCTATGGTTATTTTGCCTTATTAGGGTCAAGTTTAGGGTTCGAATCGACCAGTACATTCGCCAATGAATGGCTGTTCAACCCGATGGGTTTTGATCTTCTCTCTTTAATATTACCGCAAAATATAACGCGCTTAGCAGCGGCAATAATCGGCATAACTCTTATCATGCTCATCCACGCACGCACACGCAATAAAGAGCATCCACCATTAGCCGCTATATTTGCTATTATCTTATTTTTTGCCCCAGCCGTGAACAGCTGGTATATGATATGGATATTACCATTCGCTATTAATTCACGCCAAATCTGGCCCTTTGTTGCCGCGAGCATCATCCCCTTAAGCTATATAACGGGCTTAACGCTCGATACCGAAACATTACGCGAGTTTGAGGTGCATCCTATCGCTTGGTCTATCGAAGCCATCGCCATTACTGCCGCACTTTTCTATGACTTTATCAATGCTAGGCAAAATAATAATCAAACATTATTGCACAGCACAGCTATTGATAAACCCAAAATTGCCGTCATCATCCCTGCACTTAATGAGGCACAGTCAATCGGTAATGTCGTTCAATCTATTGATAAAACGCTCAAAGATATAGGTCATAACGCCCATATCATCGTGGTAGATAATGGATCTCATGATAAAACCGCTCAAATAGCCTCTCAAGCAGGCGCACATATCATTAATGAGTCTGAACGCGGCTATGGCGCAGCATGCCTAGCTGGAATAGCCGCTTTACCCCAGGATAATAATATTATTTTATTCATCGATGCTGATGGTTCTGATGTTCCCGAAGAAGCAGTGAATTTAATCAATCCCATTATCAACGGTAAGGCTGATATGGTGATTGGCTCACGTGCATTGGGTATAATGGAAGCAGGGGCCATGACCCTACCGCAACGCTTCGGCAATTGGCTATCAACCCGTTTAGTACATCTTATTTGGCAAAAGAAAATTACCGACCTTGGGCCCTTTCGGGCTATTCGCCGTGATGCATTGGACCAGCTTGCTATGGCAGATCGTGATTTTGGCTGGACCATCGAAATGCAAGTTAAAGCAATCCAGCAACACATGCGTGTCTTAGAAAGTCCAGCCAATTACCGCAAACGTATTGGCAAATCCAAAATATCGGGTACGGTAAAAGGCGTGATGGGTGCTGGCACAAAAATATTATATGTCATCGGCCGCGAAGCTTATTTCCGATAGAATATTCTTACCTTTCCCCAAGAAAATAACCCGCTTAGCATAATACACTGCGGGTCATTTTTGTATCTTAGGTCGCTTTATTTGCGCCGCTTGATCAAGCGCCATCCGCCAAAACCAAGCAATAATATTAGCAATAAAGCAAGGCCGCTATACAGCGGATAGGCAGAGATAACCCATAAGGGTGAAATGCTATTGCTTACTTCACCTTTTGGAATAACCTTATCATTTAAGCGCCAGTCATATTCGCTAAACTCAATATCATATTCACCCGTTGCTAGACCTGCGCTTTGTTCTTCATCCAAACCTAAGCTCTCACCATAAAGCGCCAAAAATTCTTCAAGATCTATAGCATCGCGCCATCCTGCTTCAAAATCACCACGATACCAATCGAAAATCTTGGATACCGTCACAACATTGCCTTCAACAAAATTACGCTCTCTATGCGTCAAAAATGCCTTGGTGGCGGCTTCTAATTGCGCATCAACCCTATCACCCGTAAAGGCTTCATTGATTAGCGGTGGACAACCAATACTGGCACAATTCACGCCAAAGTGAATGCGCGGATCATTATAGCGGCCACTTCCACGGATCATATCATGTTCAATATTATCCAGTGATAATGTTTGTCCCAAAAGTGGCACAAATTCTTTTTGCCATGGCGATTCAATTGCTCCGCCCAATTCTTTAATCGAGTTAAGGTCCGGATATTTCGTCAAGATCAAGTCTACCGTAAAAGCATTATAGGCATTGATTAGAAAGGCCAATTGCTCATCAGTTGACCATGTATCAAATGTTGCTTGATCAACCGCTGACAATTCATCCAAATAGCTTTGAAGATCAGCCTTCTGGTTATTCACATTGGCATAATCAATATTGGATGCTCCGCCATCATCAAGCATGGTAACATTTTCTTTAACAATCGCATCCCATTTCTCATGGTTAAAGCTTTGCGCCATTACAGGCATAGAGACGCTCATCATCAACGGCAGAATGATTGGGGCTGCATATTTTAACATTGTTGGTCCTTCATTAAAGTTTGGCTTCATTAAGGGTTCAAGGGATAATAGATTTTTGTAACATCCCCTATTCGTATCAATATTATCCAAAGTTACATTTTTAATACGTCTTGACAATGACAATGATATATTTATCTACCTTCTAGTAGGATGTTAAATTTATTCACTCTAAGATTATAAGGAAAATATAATGAAAATATATGACGTAGAAGGCTTTCCAAATCCAGCACGTGTGCGAATTGCTCTGGCCGAAAAAAACGCAACAGATACTGTCGAGTTCATTCCCGTAGACGTTATGGGTGGTGAGCATAGAGGTGATGCTTTTAGAGCAAAAAATCCAGATGCAAGTGTGCCTCTGGCTGAACTAGAATGCGGCACATATATTGGGCAATGTACCGCCATTACTGAATATATTGATGGTACATATGAAGGTCCATCTTTAATCGGCAACACCCCAAAAGAACGGGCGCAAACACATATGATGAATCTACGAGCAGAAGCAGGTCTAGTTGATGCGGTAGGTGCTTATTTTCATCATGCCACACCAGGCCTTGGACCAGATTTAGAAACATATCAAAACGCCGATTGGGGCATGAAGCGTAAAGAAGTAGCACAAAATACTATGCGATATTTAGACTCTGTGCTGGCTGAAAGTGATTATGTTGCTGGTAATAATTTCACTATGGCAGATATAACAGCGTTTGCTGGTTTAGCATTCGCAGATTTTGCACAGGTTGAAATACCTTCTGACTTAAACAATCTACAAGCATGGCGCGAACGTGTTGCAGCACGTCCAAGCTGCGGCGGATAATATATAAATAAGGCTGATTATTGCCAAACCAATAGTCAGCCTTATCATGGCCCTGAATATGGTTTAAAAATATTATATGGTTTAAAAATATTCTGTAATTTATAGGAGTTAGATAAAAATACCAAGGAGTATATCTAATGGAATTAAATGCTGATTTCTCAAAAAGCGCTATTGTCCATTCCGATCAAATCGAATGGCTTGCATCTCCTATGGCTGGTGTTGACCGGCGTATGCTTGAACGTATAGGCGATGAGGTTGCAAGAGCGACTACTATTGTTCGTTATGCACCAGATAGTAAATTTTCTGCGCATGTCCATAGCGGCGGTGAAGAGTTTATTGTCTTAGATGGCGTGTTTCAAGACGAGTATGGCGATTATCCAGCGGGCAGTTATATCCGTAATCCACCGACTAGCAGTCACACGCCCGGTTCCGCGCAAGGCTGCACAATTTTTGTGAAATTGTGGCAGTTTGAACCCAATGATCGCACCCAAGTTAAAATTGATATGAATAAAATGCACGCCATTGAAAGTGCGACTAGGGAAGGCGTATCTATTATGCCATTATTTCAAGATACACGTGAAACTGTGCAGATGGAAATATGGGATGCAAATGCACAAATAGATATCGACATGCCAGATGGAGGCGAACTTTTGGTTTTAGAAGGCAATATTTCTACAAATTCAAAAGATATTCCATCAGAGCAATTAACACGCCATGATTGGTTGCGCATTCCCATTGGTAAAAAGCTAAATGCTATGGCAGGAAAAAATGGGGCCAAGGTCTGGGTTAAAATGGGTCATATCCCTTATGCGAAAGCCCCCAATACGATATGATCTAATATTAACGTTATTGTCACTTCTATGAATAGGACAGCAATGGATACCAAAACAAAACTTCTCGATTGTGCAGAACATTTAGCGCGTGCGCGCGGTGTCGATGGTTTCAGCTATGCTGACATGGCGCAAGAGATAGCCATTCGAAAAGCCAGTATCCATTATCATTTTGCTACAAAGTCTGATTTATCTCTAGCGCTCATTACCCGCTATAGTGATAATTTTATGGCCTTATTGAACGCTATTGATGATAAAAGGCAGAGTGCTGGCGATGCATTACAATCTTATATTGATCTTTACAGAAACGCTTTAGGCACTGGTAACACGGTCTGTTTATGCGTGGCATTTTCTATCGCTAAAGAAAGTCTAAGCGATGATGTTATGCAGCAGCTACAAATTTTTCGTAGCAAAAATATAGATTGGCTAACCACCTTATTTGAGACCTCCAGAACAGACGGCTCTATCATTAATATAAGCAATGCTGAAGCCGAGGCTTATGCTTGCTTAACCAATGTAGAAGGCGCACATCTAATGGCACGTAGTGCGCAAGATTTAAAAATATTTGATTTAGGGACGGCCCTTCTACGATCACGGCTAAAATAACATTCACACCAAAGCTATTTGGCTGTTAATATTATGATGCCTAAACATATGGATATGTAAGAGATTATCAAAACTATATTCCAAAATATGAAATAATGCCTTGCTTGCCCAAATAGATACAGAGGCGTAAAGGCGGTTACAATATTTTTTGTGCGAGTCGCACCAATAGAGGCAGATAATGGCTGGTAAATATTTTGACGAATGGAATATAGGCGATACCATCGAGCATGATATCCGCCGTACCGTGACTGAGACTGATAATCTGTTATTTACCACAATGACGCATAATCCCCAGCCGCTACACCTGGACGTCGAAGCCGCAAAACAGAGTGAATTTGGACAAATTCTCGTCAATGGAACTTTTACATTTAGCCTAATGGTTGGCCTATCCGTGGGTGATACTACGCTAGGCACTTTGGTGGCGAACCTTGGTTATGATAAACTCATCATGCCCAAACCTGTTTTCATTGGCGATACATTGCACGCAAGCAGCAGTGTTAAAGCGTTAAAAGAGAGCAAATCACGCCCCGATGCTGGTATCATTACTTTTGCTCATCAATGCCTTAACCAACATGATGAGATTGTCTGCTCTTGTGAACGGGCTGCTTTAATTCAGAAAAGACCATCATCATGAGCCTATTAAGAGCCATACAAGATACATTCTCCAACAAATCTGTTGATAGAAAAGAAACCGCTCCAGCGCCCAAAAAAGAGCATAAGTTAGAGACCGTCTTTTGCCGATCTTTATTGTTCGTTCCAGGTAATAGGCCCGAGCGTTTTGATAAAGCCGCGAGCAGCGGCGCTGATGCTATCATTATTGATTTGGAAGATAGCGTGCCTGCTGAGCATAAAGAAAAAGCACGCGAAGCAGTGCGAACCTATTTACAATCCCCCTTAACCACCAAAACATTAGTACGCATTAACCCGCTAGATAGCGAATATGCCATTCATGATATTAAGGCCATACTCGATTCAGGCTTACCGCAACACCCAAGCGGCATAGTCTTGCCCAAAGCCGAAGGTTCGACCACCGTGAAACGCTTAATATCGCTCATGGGTGATATACGCGTGCCAATATTACCCATTGCCACCGAAACCCCAGCAGCCGTTTTCGAAATGGGGTCTTTTCGCAAAGTTAGTAAATATCTCATGGGCCTCACATGGGGTGCAGAAGATTTGCCTGCCGCCATTGGTGCAGAGACATCGCGTCACAGCGATGGATATTTCACACCGCCTTATGAAATGGTTCGTAATCTTGCTTTATTTGCCGCTCACGCCGCCAAAGTGCAAGCAATTGAAACCGTCTATCCCAATATCCGTGATTTGGATGGACTAGCCGATTATGCCGCGCGCGGCGTACGTGATGGATATACAGGCATGATGGCACTGCATCCTGACCAAGTAATGATTATCAACGCGGCCTTTTCGCCCAGTGATGATTCCGTAGACCATGCGCGTGCTATTATTGCAGCATTTGCTGCTAATCCAGGTGCTGGTGTGCTAGAGCTAGACGGCAAGATGATCGATAAACCGCATTTAATTCAAGCGCGCAAAATTGTCGCTGCCGCTGCAAAAATAGCATAATATTCTTGCGCATATAAAGGCTTCAAGATCATGATTTCCTATTAGATAGGCCTTAAGCAGTTATACAATCCGCTTCTATAAACCAAGTTCACGATAAGCACGGGCAATCGTATTCACCGCAATCACATAAGAAGCTGTACGCATATCTTTAATGCTGGAGTCTTCTTTCATCATTTGCGAAATACGATCGTAAGCATTGAGCATCACATCTTCGAGACCGCTACGCACCAAGTCTAATTCACTGCCACCCGATAGAAATGGCTCCCGTACTTGGCTTGGAAAAGGTTGCTCAGTCATAGTCTCCATTGCATCGACAATAGTGCGACGATTGCGCTCTCGGCTTCGCCGGTCCATAAGACCAAAAGGAATATGGGTGAGGTTTTTTACCCACTCAAAATAAGACACAATCACACCACCGCTATTTACAAACATATCGGGCATTATTGGAATATTACGGGCTTGTATGATCTTATCGCTTGCCGCAGATATCGGACCATTGGCAGCCTCCACAATAACTTCACAAGAAATTTTCTTTGCGACTTCTTCGGATATTACATCTTCGAGAGCCGCTGGGATGATAATATCGCAATCGGCCAAAAATGCTTCATCTAAACTTTCTTCATAATCACCCAAATCACAGTCTTTAAAGCTGCCATTGTCAGTAAAATAAGCCTTAAGCGCCTCTACATCCATGCCATCATCATTACTGATCATGCCATTATATTCGATCACACGCGTAATTTTACAGCCATCTTCCTCGCTCAGAAACTTAACCGCATGATAGCCCACATTACCAAAGCCTTGAATAACGACACGCTTACCACGTAAATCTTTTCCATAGCCATATTTTTCCATCATCGCATCATCATTATAAAAGGCTTGAATCGCATATTGAACACCGCGGCCCGTTGCCTCCGTGCGACCTTCAATACCGCCGCGCCCCAGTGGTTTGCCAGTTACACAGGCTCGTGCATCCACATCATTTTGGGCATGGCGAACATATTCATCAGCAATCCACGCCATCTCTCTCTCGCCCGTCCCAACATCTGGCGCTGGTACATTTTGTCCTGGGCCTATCAGATTTCTACGCGCCAATTCTTGGGTAAAACGACGGGTAATTTTCTCAATTTCATCCGCTTCCCATGCACTGGGGTCAATCATCAACGCTCCTTTTGATCCACCAAAAGGCAAGTCAACCAAAGCACATTTCATCGACATAAGCGCCGCCAAAGCTTCAACCTCTTGCGCATCAACATTCATGGCGTAACGAATGCCGCCTTTAACGGGTTGAATATGTTCGCTATGAACGCTGCGCCATCCTTGAAAGCTGAATAATTTACCGCGCAGACGCACACCGAATTTCACGGTATAGGTTGAATTACACTGCAATATCCGTTCCGATAAACCATCGGGTAAATCCAAATAGGTCATCGCATCATTCATATAATGATTGATACTATCTAAAAAACCATGGACTTCATTATTGGCTGCATTCATCACTTTATCCCATATTGATGCTTGAATTGTTATATCGTAATAATGTTATAATAGAATATAACAATGCTAATCTCATAAGGTTTTAACAATATTGTCCAATATGAAAATATTTTACACATCCGATCACCAATATCATGCACCAGCCCAAGAATTACATCGCGGGGCATTTGTTCCATCGCATGAAGGGCCGCACCGTATGGACATGCTCTTAAATGGCTTGTCTAAACATGGCTATGATGGTTTTACTCCGCCCAATATGTATGACATATGTGACATTTTGTCGGTACATAGTCAGCGATATGTCGAATTTTTGCAAAATGCTTGGCAAAAATGGCAAGATGCAGGCTATAGCAGCGACGTTCTGCCGATGACTTACCCCTATAATAAGCGGCGTGAGAACCCACCCAAAGATATTGATGGTGAGGCAGGATATTATGCAGCATCCGCCGATTGTATCATTACCGAAACCAGTTGGCGCGCTATTAAAGCAGGGGCCGATTGTGCCCTATCAGCAGCGCAGCATGTGTATGATAATGGCGGTGCTGCATTGGCACTCACGCGGCCACCTGGCCATCATGCTGGCCGCGAATATATGGCGGGATATTGCTATCTGAATTATGCGGCGATAGCGGCGCAATATATGCGCGATGCTGGCTCCGCAAAAGTTGCGATCCTTGATGTTGATTTTCATCATGGCAATGGCACACAGGATATTTTTTATGTGCGCGATGATATATTTTTTGCATCCTTGCACGGCGAACCCGATCACCATTTTCCTTACTTTTGGGGTCATAAAGATGAAATTGGCAGCGGCATAGGCGAAGGCTATAACGCCAATTACCCTCTGCCCGCTGGCACGCAATATAGTGCATGGAAAGAAGCATTGATGAGCGCATTAGAGCGTATCAGAGACTTTGGCGCGGATGCATTAATTATCTCGCTGGGCGTTGATACATTTGAGCATGATCCGATTAGCTCGTTCAAGCTAAAAACACCCGATTATGCGGACTATAGCCGAGAAATTGCTGCGCTAAATTTGCCAAGCGTCCTCATCATGGAAGGCGGTTATGGCGTCCCCGAAATTGGCGATAATCTCGCGGGTGTTTTGAATGGTTTTGAGTGATATTAATCAATATTTAAGACTTGTAATCTCAATAAGTTAGCTAAATACCCAGCTAGTCTTTTAACATTAATGTGCCCATTTTCCCAATTTTGATCGGCCTCACTAAGAGCTTCATAGTATGGAGCTCTATTCTCTCTTATTCTCTCTGGTACAGTTTTACTTCCTCCAAGCAAACGCCCTGCTCTCATACATAAAATATAGTAACATGCGGCTCGAGCAGTTCTTCCATTACCTTCAATGAAAGGATGTATCCAATTTATGCGCCACAGTGTATACGCCGCTAACGTAGTTGGATCATCTGATATATGCCAATTCTCATGGATAAAAGAAATAAACTCATCCATATAATCTGGTACTTTATCAAAATGTGGCGGGATATGATCTCCAACATAAATAGGTTGTCGCCGAAATCTTCCGCCATGCTGGCATATATTAGATGTAGCCGCAGCATTTAGAGCCCACAAAGTGTATTTATCAAAAGAATCTATTCCTTTAATCAACCCTATCTCAATACAGTTTGTTAATAAATCATACTGCCGTAATAAGTTCTTTTCTTCAATTCGGTCATATAATTGATCATGTTCTGTTGGCCTAACAGACATAATCTTTAGGCACTCAGCCTACTACGACTAGCTGCTTGTTGCATTGAGTCTTTTGTTATTTGTGAGTTCTCACCTGCATTACCATACGCAAAACTAATTCGTTGTATCGCTAACTCTTCTTCTGTAATTTCTCGGTCTTTATCTGCTGCTAATGCTTCAATTAATTCAATTGTTGGCTCATATTTTTCTACAAATTGCTTACGGTCTGCCATTTGTATTCTCCTTATTTTAATCCCTTTATTCTCTTCTTTTCATCTATTTGCAATTCACTTTTTTGCAAGCAATCATAAATGATTCATTAATTTAAGTTTTATTTTCATATAAATAAAAACATTCAAAAAGCGCAGCCAGCAACGGTTCCTGCATAGGCATCCCAATTGCCAATTTGCATATAGATAAAGCCAAATATACTCACCGATACAGTCACCAGGAAAATATAGGATGATTGCGCCCATAGCCGCAGCGCCATAAAAGCGCATATAATAGCGGGAATGAAAGCAAATAAGGATCGGTTCGATGGTTGATTAATATCACCACAATCCGTTGGTGCATTTACCCCCACGCTCATCAACGCATAGCCAATTAACAATCCACCAAGCAGCGCCAATATGGTCGCTGGTACTTTATTTTCATTTTGCCCCATGATAATCTCTCCAAATTATCACACCCTTTGATCGTTTTTTACCGCTCTTTAGTGGCGCTAAAATTAACTTTCGGATGTTTCTCTTGTTGATAATTGACGTCCCAAGGCGATTTGGCAAGAAAAACCGCATTATCATCGCGATCTTTTGCCATATTACCGCGATTAATATTAGCAAAAGCATCAATATCCGCATCATCACCAATCAACCAGCGCGCCGTTGCAAAGGGTGCTGCTTCTAACTTGCTTTCTACTTTATATTCTGCAGATAGCCGCGAAGTTAGCACTTCCAATTGCAATTGCCCAACAACACCGATCACCCAGTTACTGCCAATCTCAGGATAAAATACCTGGATCACCCCTTCTTCGGACAGATCATCCAATGCTTTGCGAAGCTGCTTTGTTTTGGTGGGGTCAGCCAGCGCAATACGCCGCAAAATCTCGGGCGCAAAATTGGGCAGGCCCGTGATGCGCAAATCATTTTTTTCCGACAAAGTATCACCAACCCGCAACGTGCCATGGTTCGGTATACCGATAATATCACCGGGATAGGCTTTATCGGCAAGCTCGCGGTCTTGCGCAAAAAAGAGGATAGGCGAGTGAATAGCAATCGGCTTGCCATGCCCAGACGGGGTTAATTTCATGCCGCGTTTAAACGTCCCCGAACAGAGCCGCATAAAGGCAATACGGTCACGGTGCTGCGGGTCCATATTGGCCTGTACTTTGAAAATAAAGCCCGTCACATCGGGTCTATCAGGCGATACATTTTCTGGCTGCGCAGGCTGCGGGCGCGGACTAGGCGCATGCTGCGCTATCGCCTCAATAAGCTCTTCCACGCCAAATTGTTTGAGCGCCGATCCAAAATAAACAGGCGTCAAGTCGCCATTTTGATAAGATTGTAAATCAAATTCACCATAGCCGCCTTTGGCCAATTCGCCTTCGTCATTGAGCCGTTCTATCCCATCGGCAGAGAGATGATCGGACAGTTTCGCATCATCCATACCGCCAAATTGATGCGCAACATTGTCATAGACTTTGCTATCGCCAGCGGGTTTATGCAATTGATCGCGGGCAAAATCATATATGCCCTCAAATTGCCCGCCCATGCCCACGGGCCAGCTCATCGGCACGACATCGAGCGCCAATTTATCCGCCACCTCGTCGAGCAATTCAAACGGATCACGCCCCTCTCGGTCAACCTTATTGACAAAGGTAATGATGGGCACATTACGAAGGCGGCACACCTCAAAGAGCTTCAATGTCTGCGCCTCAATCCCGCTGGCTGCATCAATCACCATGATCGCGCTATCAACAGCGGTGAGCGTGCGATATGTATCTTCGGAGAAATCCTCATGCCCTGGCGTATCGAGCAGATTAAAGGTAATATCACCGCGCTCAAAGGTCATAACGCTAGACGTTACCGATATACCGCGCTGCTGTTCAATCTTCATCCAATCGGAACGTGCCCGCCGATTATCGCCGCGCGCTTTCACCTCACCCGCCAAATGGATAGCGCCGCCTTTCAGGAGCAATTTTTCAGTCAATGTTGTTTTACCCGCATCGGGGTGGGAAATAATAGCAAAGGTACGGCGCGGATTCATGGATAAAACCTCTAATGATAAAAAGTAGGGGAAAGACTAAACGTTGTCCGTCAGTTCTCTTTCAGCCGAACCGTCATACGAAAGCTTCGACTTTCCTCTGCGGCAAGCATCATCACGCCAGGTTTTTCGGTAAAATCACCCTCAAAACCAACGGGATCAGCCATGCCAGCCCATGGTTCAATACAAAGAAATTGCGCATGCGGTTTCTGCCAAATGCCCAGCCATGGGGTGTCGGGAAATGCAATATCAAGATATGTACTGCTTGGATCACCCCATGATAGGCGGCGCGAATTTAGCGTATCCCAAATCATCGCATCATCCTCAAAATGCGCATGACGAGGCACTAAGACATTGCCCTCAACAGGGCTATCATGCCGCTGTTTTTCTATCAAACCATCTGATAATCTGCAAATGGGCGCAGGTTCATCTTGTTCAAAAATGACCTTATGCACCGCTTTATCCCCATAAGGCAATGGCCATGCAAAAGCGGGATGAAAGCCGAAACTAAAGGGCATAGCATCGTCGCCTTTGTTGCTCACCTCGGTCGTCATTAAGAGCGTATCGTCCTTAATTTCAAACATCATCTTCAATTTAAAATCAAATGGATATTGCTGTTTTATATGCTCATTGCTGCATAATGTGAAAATAGCTTTGCTCGGTTCATGCTCGCGCAGTGTAAACAGACTATGCCGCGCAAAACCATGTTTTTCCATCGCATAGCTTTCGCTATTTAACCGATATTGATCATTGTTTAATTGCCCTACAATCGGAAATAATAGCGGTGCGCGCCCGCTCCAAAAAGCAGGATTGCCATCGCTCATTATCTCGCATCCAGCATGATCTTGCAAAGACACAAGCTCTGCCCCCATGGGGTTAATCTGTGCCTGTAATTGGCCCGATGATATGGAAATATTGTCCATTTCAGCCCCGCAACTCGGCTCCTAATTTAGCGGCTGATACGATGATCTTGTCCGAAATTGCCACCAAATCTTCATCGGTGAAGCTGGCATCACGAGGCTGTAATTTCACCTCTACCGCTAGGCTGATATTACCATCGGGAACGCCTTCGCCTGCGAAACGGTCAAAGATACGCGCATCGGTTATATTGGCCTTATCCGCACCGCGTATCGCATTGATAATCTTTCCAGCCTCGGTCATCTCATCCAGCAAAAATGCGAAATCGCGCTTCACGCTTTGCAGCGATGGCGGCGCATAGCTGCTGCGCATAGTGGCACGGGATTTGGGCAGCGGTATGCTATCCAAATATATTTCAGCGGCCATCACATCGCCTTTAATGCCAAAGGCTTTTTGTGCGGTAGGATGCAGCGCCCCAAATGCGGCCAAGATATTTTTTGGCCCCAAACGCAGCGTTGCCGATTGGCCCGGGTGATAATGCGCGCCTGCATCGCCCATCACCATCAGGCGCGATACATCAACACCAGCGGCGGATAATATAGTCTGAACGGCCGACTTCGCATCATAGGGGTTGAAATTTGATGATTTGCCAGATTGCCAATCACGGGCTGTTTTATCACCGCTGAGTACGATACCCAACGTCAATTTCTCATCGCTTGATCCATCCTTGGCTTTGAAATAACGGCGGCCAATTTCGAACAATCTAACCGATGAAGCGCCGCGTCCAATATTGCGCTTTGTCGCCGATAATAGACCTGGCAATAAAGATGTGCGCATGACTTTTAAGTCTTCGGAAATTGGATTAGCAAGCACCCAATCGCCGCCAAAGTGCGCCGCTTCTTTCTCGGAAATAAAGCTCCAATTAATCGTTTCATTCAGGCCCGATGCCGCAGCCGTTCTGCGCAATTTACGCTCTAACACTTGCACAGGCGTCGCCGTTGCGGCCGCCACAGTCACGCTCTTGGGGAGCGCTACTGGGGCAATAGTATCAAGCCCTTTGATACGGATAATTTCTTCGACAATATCGGCGCTGCCAACAATATCGCGCCGCCATGTTGGGACTGTGATTGTCCATATATCGGAAGTTTGATCTACGCCAAAACCTAAAGCTTCTAATATCTGTACCTGCTCAGCGCTATCAACATCAACACCGCCCAATGTGCTGCAATGATCGGGGCGATATGTAACGCTACGTTCCTGCGTTGGCGCAGCACCAGCCTTGGTCATTTCGCTGGCTTGACCGCCGCATATTTCGAGCACTAACGCTGTTGCAATATCCAGCCCATCGGCCAAAAATGCTGGATCCACACCGCGCTCAAACCGCTGACGCGCATCGGATGTAAGCATTAATTTCTGCCCTGTCTTGGCAATGCTTTCTGGCGTGAAATAAGCGCATTCAATGAGCACATCAACGGTGTCATCGCCAGCACCCGTTTTCTCACCGCCCATAATGCCGCCAATATCATGCGCGCCATCATCATCGGCAATCACCGTCATGCTATCATCTAGCGCATAGGTCTTACCATTGAGCGCCAGCACTTCTTCGCCAGTCTTGGCTTTGCGCGCGACCAAATTGCCACTGATTTTGGCCATGTCATAGACGTGTAATGGCCGGCCATGATCGAGCATCACATAATTGGTAATATCCACCAAAGCTGAAATTGGATTTTGGCCAATGGCGCGCAATCTTTGCTGCATCCATGTGGGCGATGGGCCATTTTTCACGCCTTTTACCGTGGTAGCATAAAATGCAGGAGCGCCTTCGCTATCTTCGCTACGCACATCTGGGCCATTGCCAAAACGAGGAATATTGAATATTTCAGAGTCTGAATCCGAGTTTATAACTATTACATCCGTTCGCCCTGAGCTTGTCGAAGGGTCTTGTGCATTGCGTGTTTCGACAGGCTCAACACGAACGGTGTTTGAGAGTAAATTGGCCGTCGCCAGAGCAAGGGGTTTTAATGTCCCAATACCCGATGCCGCCAAATCGCGCGCAATACCGCGCACGCCCATACAATCTTGTTTGTTCGGCGTTACCGACACATCAATCACCGGATCATCGAGCTGCGCATAATCGGCATAGCTCATGCCAATGGGCGCATCATCGGGTAGCGCGATAATGCCATCATGCTCATCGCTAATTTCCAGCTCTTTTTCGCTGCACATCATACCGACGCTTTCTACGTCGCGTATTTTGGTGGCTTTAATCGTGAAATCAGCTCCCGGCACATAGGTCCCTGGCGGCGCAAAAACGCCGACCAAACCCTCAGCCGCATTGGGTGCACCGCACACCACTTGCCAATCATTGCCGCTGCCATCATCGACAGACAGCAAGCGCAATTTATCCGCATTGGGATGCTGCTGCGCCGATATGATTTTGGCCACGGTAAAGGGACGCATCGCATCCGCAGGGTTTTCAATGCCTTCTAATTCCAAACCTATAGCGGTTAATTTCTCAGTAATTTCGCTTAGGCTTGCATCGGTTTCGAGATGCTCTTTGAGCCAGCTTAATGTGAACTTCATGCCGCTGCTCCTTTGCCGCTTAATCCGCCCGATAAGGTCGGCACATCATGCGCATCAAACCCATAATGCCGCGCCCAACGCAAATCACCGTCAAAAAATGCCCGCAAATCATCCATGCCATATTTGAGCATCGCCAGACGATCGATACCACATCCAAAGGCAAAGCCCTGCCATTCATTGGGATCAAGGCCGCAATTCTCAATCACTTTCGGATTAACCATGCCGCTGCCAAGGATCTCCATCCAGCCGCCATTTTCACCGCCTTCTTTTCCTTGGCGATCGCCGCCAATAATGCGCTTGCCTTTATCAACCGAGAAACCAACATCCACCTCTGCGGATGGTTCGGTAAAGGGGAAATAGCTGGGCCGCAGGCGCAGCTCAATATCATCGCGCTCAAAGAAAGCACGGACAAAGGTTTCAAGCGTCCATTTCAAATGTCCCATATGAATAGCCTTATCAATCACAAGCCCCTCAACCTGATGGAACATTGGTGTATGCGTGGCATCGCTATCGCTGCGATAGGTGCGCCCTGGGGCAATGATGCGGATCGGTTCGCCTTTGCCTTCTGTGCGTTTGGCGACCTCCATCATCGTGCGAATTTGCACGGGCGATGTATGGGTGCGCAGCAACATTTCACGCTCCTGCGCATCTTTATCGGGGAAATAAAATGTATCATGCATAGCGCGCGCGGGGTGCGTTTCGGGAATATTCAGCGCTGTGAAATTGCGCCAGTCATCCTCAACCTCTGGCCCTTGCGCCACAGCAAAACCAAGGTCGGCAAATATCTCAGTCAGCTCATCCATCACTTGACTAACGGGATGTATACTGCCGCTGTGACTTTGCGGCGCAGGCAAGCTCATATCCAGCCACTCGCTTGCAAGGCGTTCATTGAGAGCGGCTGTTTCCAAAGCCTCTTTGCGCGCTGCGATAGCATCGGCGATCATAGTACGCGCACCATTGATAATCGGCCCCTGCACATTGCGCTCTTCGGGCGTCATCTTGCCCAAAATTTTGAGCAGCAGGCTTATCTCGCCTTTTTTGCCAATGGCATCCACGCGAATAGCATCTAGGCTCTCTATATCAGCAGCCGCTTCTACTTTCGCTAAATAATCATTTTGAATATTTTCAATGTCGCTCATTTATAATTCCCCGCCCCAAAATTTAAGGCCTGATTTTCTTAGTATCTTCTAAAGCAATGATGATCGCAATTGCCAAGAAAAAAGCGCCGAAAGTTTTCACCTCGGCGCTTTTGAATTTTACTAACTCAACATTTATTTTGCGTTGAGAGCATCCTGCGCTTGTTTGATAATGCCTTTAAACACTTCGCCTTCGTTCATTGCCAAGTCAGCTAGAACTTTACGATCCAAATCAACACCAGCCAATTTTAAACCATGCATGAATTGACCATAGTTAAGGCCTTCTGCGCGCGTTGCCGCGTTAATACGTTGAATCCACAAGCCGCGGAATGTGCGTTTCTTAACCTTACGATCACGATATGCATATTGACCAGCCTTCTCTACCGCCTGACGGGCGATACGGATGGTGTTTTTACGGCGGCCATAATAGCCTTTTGCCTGTTCTAATACTCTTTTATGTTTTGCGCGGGTTGTAACACCCCGTTTGACACGTGCCATTATCTATATCCTTCTTTTATCTAGTTGCTGTGAGAAATCTCAAACAGCGAAAATTATAAACCGTAAGGCGCCCATTTTTTGATTGTGCGCGCATCTGCATCAGCGGCGACGCTGGTACCACGATTTTGACGAATATATTTGCCATTATGGCTGATAAGGCGGTGACGCTTGCCGGCTACGCCGTGCTTCACTTTGCCTGTTGCGGTGATTTTGAAGCGTTTCTTCACACCACTTTTGGTCTTTAGCTTGGGCATTTGGGATTCCTTTCAAATTATTAACCGCTCCGGCCCTCTCCCCCACCCAGCGCACCCAGAGTTTAACCTGTCGGGTTGCTGGATGGAGGAGAAGGCTGGTGCAGCCTGTTTCACCCCATGTGAAACAAAAAGTCTTCCTTTAACGGACGCTGGTGGCAGCCCACACTGGCCAGAGCATCACTAGGAACATGCGCTATTAAAGGGATTCGTAAATATTGCAAGCAAATATCTATTGAAAAGGCCCGCACAAGCGGCCTTATTTATGGTCAACCTTCATGGTAATGGTGAAATCACGATTATAGGATAGGCTGTTGCGCGGAACGCCGCCCACTATCACCACATTACGGCGAAACGGCAAAACCATATTTTCTTGCATTGCGAGCGGGCGATGCTTGCCAGTGACAACATCCATCTTCCAGCGCACATGCGCTTTTCCGCTCACCGCATGAATATTGGTTTTCATTTTCATCACGGGGTAATTGGGATAATTTAGGGTAAAGCGCCCATCATCACCATTGCGCACAACCATATTGGGACGATCAACAATTTTATCACCATCGCGCACGACCATCGATATACGATAGAGATCATTGCCCATATTGGGAGCATCCAATGCTGCCGTTAAAAAGAAGAAGGCGAATAGCGCGGCGCATAATGATAATATGGTTTTTTGCATGATTAATCCTTTGCCAAGATCAAAGGAAAATATGCGATTATGGTTAATTATTAGTTAAATATTAATTATGAGATCACTTAAGATTACAGATTCAATAATTGGCATTTCATGAATATCCCTATCTGGGAAATAAGCTTTTATCTTTAGACCCCATTGATCTGAGCGAATATATAAATTTCTGGTTGCTTTGGGGAAACGTATATCAAGACAAATGGATTCTATTTCTTCATTTTTACAATCTTTGAGATCTACAATCGAGCGAGGATTAATTCTTGCCAGACTATAACGAACCTTATCCTTGCATCGCGACATATCGACCTGTGCGCCATTTTGGGTTTTAGGAAATAACAACTCGTCACAATAGATACTGAATGGTAATAAGCCATCGCTTCTTGCTGTATTGATAACAAGTTCAGACAATTCCGCAGCAAGCGATGCTTTCTCTATCGTTTCCGCTTTAAACCAATATTCCATATCAATTCTCTCGCGGCATGATTGCTGAAATTCTTTAACGTATAATTTTGTCCATGGCTTTGATGTTGGAGCAACACTGCCAACAATGCCATAAAATGGTCCATCCCATCTGCCTTCAGTTTTGGACTTTCCTTTGACGTTTACAGTTTCAACGGAATATGATTTTACAGAACAAATACCATTGAACTTAGTTGCATTGGCTGCTGGGAAAAACCTTACTGGTCTAGCAGAATGGAGAGAATAGTGCCCTTCCTCATAAGAGATGAAGTCAGTTTTAATATCTGAATTTTTTTGAGCAAAAGCATAATAATCAAGGAATTTGGAACGCTCATCTTTCCCGAATTTGGTCTGTTGTCTGATTGCCAGAATCTCATTTTCACGCTTTAATTTTTCTTCAAGATCATAATCAGTTTGGTGCGCGGGCGAAAACACCAATTCAGATGTCAAACTAGCTTCATATCCATCTTGATATTTCAGCTCATTAACATTCACTTTTTTGCAGCCCGCCACTAAAAAGCAAGCCGCCAACATGACGATAAAATTTAATCTCAATGATGGCAAGCGAGGCCCTCCAAAACATCTTCTAATCGGGCGGGGTCGCCCACCGCAATCACATGGCCACCGTCTTTTTCGCTGCCTTCGTGCAATGGTTCGCCATTCCAATCGCACATCAAACCGCCTGCACCTTCGACAATAGGTATGAGCGCCGCCATATCGTATAGCTTCAAACCGCTCTCAACGACAATATCGATATGACCGCTAGCCAGCAGCGCATAATTATAACAATCGCCGCCCCACACAACGCGCTTTGATGTTTTTTCCGCCAGCGCCATAAAATGCTGAGCGCTATGATCGTCAAAATATTGCGGCGCAGAAGATGCCAGCACAGCATCGGAAAGTTCACGGCATGGGCGCGTTTTTACGGGCGCACCATTGAGCGTTGTCTCGCGCCCCGTAACGCCCACCCAACGTTCATTCGCTATGCATTGATCGAGCACACCCATCACCGGCCAACCTTCATTCATAAGGGCGATGAGCGTGCCAAATATCGGGCGGCCCGCCATAAAGCTGACCGTGCCATCGATAGGGTCAAGCACCCATGTGCGCTTGCTATCCCCAGCTTTTACGCCAAATTCCTCGCCAATGATGGCGTCATGCGGGCATTCAGCATCCAAAATATCACGGATAGCTTGTTCGGCGGCGCGGTCAGCCTCAGTCACGGGTGATGTATCGCTTTTGGTTTCGCTATCGAAGCTATTGCGAAAGAAAGGGCGAATGGCATGGCCAGCCGCATCGGCCAGACGTTCGGCTAATTTTATATCTTTTGGTGTCATAACTTCTCATATATTGGTGCTTCGTGATTTCAGCAAAGGGTTTCTGTAAAAAGCGAATAATTATCTAAGGTAATTGAGTTGCTTTCACCCTTCGACAAGCTCAGCACGAACGGAGATTTATTTTGCGCAAACAGGGAATGAAATTAAGTGATTCATGCGCTTCATGCTTCGACGCGCGGGGGGTTTGAGCTAATGCGAAGTCCCGTTCGCCCTGAGCTTGTCGAAGGGTGATCAATATGATTTTTATTGAATATGACAGTTTTGCGAGATGATTATGCGGGCAAAGCCTTATTCAAAGGCTCTAAGTGCCTTCACATCATCAAGCGTAATATCAAGATTAAAATATATATTGAGTGCATTTTGTATTGCCGCATTATCGGAAAGTGATTGCACCATCTCATCATTGCCAGAGACAGTTTTTAAAATATTATTATTAAGACTGACCATACCCTCGTTGGTCGAAATATTGACAATCACATTTTTTAGGAAACGCGATAGCGGCGCTGTTGCCGTCCAATGATTGGACATGGCCAAATCCAAATCCGCAACCCAATCAAGCGTGAAGCTAAATTCATTTTTAAATTCGCTCTGCCCTGCCAATTTAATTTGCAACATCCAACCATGATCAGGGTCAATCGCAAGACGGTGCACTATACCATCGCTACCCGTTCTAATCGCACCTTCTTGAAGCGGCATCGGCGGGCAATAGCTGCTGCCAAAACCCGCATCCGTAATCCATTCTTCACCACCCATCGTCACCAAATTGAGCGTATGCGTTTTGGGCGGAGTTTCTCTTGCAAATAGCCAGACCCGCGCCAATAAGGGTCGCGCTTTAAAACCAATATAATGTAATGCAGATAGCAATAATGCATTATGTTCAAAACAATATCCGCCGCGCCGCTGCGTTACCAGCTTATCAAAAATATCCTTATCTTCAATGCTGATACCGCGGCCCAAACGAACATCCAAATTCTCAAAGGGTATTGAAAAGCGGTGCGCATGCTGAATATGGGCCAAATCCTCAATTGTAGCACTCGGGATGTAGGTTATCCCGATGCGATCAAGATAGGCCGCCAAGTCCATCAATCAAACAGGCTTGACACGCTGCTCTCCTCGGCAATACGGCGCATCGCTTCGCCCAATAAGGGAGCCATTGGCAAATGGCGAATATTCTGAGCAGCAGAAACTGCTTCTGTGGGCTGAATACTGTCGGTAATTACCAATTCTTTGAGCGAGGAATTATTGATACGATCAGCAGCATTGCCCGACAAGACACCATGCGTGCAATAGGCCACCACGTCCGATGCCCCTTGAGCGCGAAGTGCATCAGCAGCATTACAGAGCGTACCGCCGCTATCAACAATATCATCGATTAAAATACAAAAACGATCTTTCACATCACCAATGATATTCATCACCTCGGATTCACCGGCTTTTTCACGCCGTTTATCAACAATAGCCAAGGGCGCATTATCAAGACGTTTGGCCAAAGCACGCGCACGCACCACGCCGCCAACATCAGGGGAAATCACCATTAAATTATCTCCGCCATAGCGCGATAATATATCAGCACTCATCACTGGTGCGCCATAGAGATTATCAGTAGGTATATCAAAAAAGCCTTGGATTTGCCCTGCATGCAGATCAACCGATAAGACACGGTCTGCGCCTGCTTCTGTGATAAGGTTAGCGACCAATTTGGCCGAAATCGGCGTACGCGGACCTGGCTTTCTATCTTGGCGAGCATAACCGTAATAGGGCACGACCGCTGTAATCCGCTTGGCTGATGCGCGTTTGAGCGCATCGATCATGATAAGTAATTCCATCAAATTATCATTGGCGGGATGGTTGGTAGGTTGCACGACAAATACATCTTCGCCGCGCACATTTTCATGAATTTCAACAAATATTTCATCATCGGCAAAGCGGCGAACACTCGCATTTGTAAGCGGCAATTCTAAATAGCCAGCAATAGCACGTGCTAGTGGCAAATTACTATTGCCCGATAAAATTTTCATGAAATTGTCCCCTAACTAATTTTACATATTAACCTTATTAGCCGCAATATCATGATTACGAAAGTATGTTTTCACATACATCCACAGCTTTTTATAGCACCGTTATTATGGTGCGGTTTTTATATTTACGCTATATAGCCTGCAGTTTTTAAATCACCGACACGTGCTTGCGATACAGCTACCTCCATACCGTTGTGCAATATTAATTTATATTTTCGGCTATCACGATTGCACGATTCAATAGCATGATGTGCCACCCACCAACTTCTATGGACCTGTAAGCCTTCGATATTATTTACCTCTTTAATGGCATCGGATAAGCGCATCAAAATCATCTCTTTATGATCACCGCACTCATCACGGGCATAGACATGGACATAATGATCTTCTGATTTTAGCGCATCAATTTGGTTCGGAAAGCCAATTGGCAAACGTTCATGTAAAGCAGATCTAGATGGTGCTACTTGATCAACTTTAGTATCAGCAGCGACTGTGCTATTACCATGAAGCCAATCAAAAACCATATATATGAATAAATATATACCAAAACCCACAGCAGTACATTGGACATAGAGTAATCCATAGTGACGGAAGATTAACGCGCTATCCCATTGCAAACCCGCCATCATAAAGGCTACAAATAAACTGAATGGAAGAGCAGCCACCATACAACCCAGCAGTTCAGCAACCCAAACCGGTACTGGAATAATATCCCGAAGCTTATGCATCATTACAGCCATTGGGCGAAAGAGAGCATAGCCAATAACACCAAAAATCACCCAATAAGCGATACGTAATCCGCTGGGCATTGCATAAGTCCCAAACGGTCCCAAAAATGCCATGACCAATCCAATTAATATCACAATCAATATCTCGATCGTGATTTTTTTACTCCAATGCATATGGACATAATTATGATTACTAATAGGCAAGCTCCCACTTTCACGCTTCGTGAACAAGTCATAGAAGCATTTATGCACGATTTCACGAAAAAAATTACCATCTTGCGCTAACTCATTTGAAACAGTGGCCTTATTATTTCAGTTTTGATGCAAGCAAAATAATATAGGGATAATGCAATGAAAAATAGCGGTTCTACAAAAGCAAATAGCAAGATGGTAATCGTCCTATCCATCACAGCTACGATTATTATCACTATGCTCTTCTCCATCTTAAGTGCTAATTTTGGAGGCTTTGCAACCAGTAACAATACGCCGCAAACAATATCCGAACGTATGACATTCCCAGTCATAATTCATATAGCGACCATAGTAGCAGCATTGCCACTAGGAGGGTATATTTTATGGGCCAAAAAAGGGGATACACTGCATAAGATGCTCGGCAAAATATGGTGCGTCTTAATGCTAACCACCGCCACCGCTACTATTTGGATTGGCGCGCCCGGAAATGGCATAGCAGGGACTGGTTTCAGCTTCATCCACATATTTACCATCATAACCTTTATATCAATACCGCTTGCTATTAGGTCAATTAAACGCGGTGATGTTGAGGGGCATTTTAGGGCGATGCAGGGTCTCTATATTGGATCATTAATTGCTGGTGGTTTTGCATTTCTACCAGGACGCATCATGAATATATTAGCCTTTGGTTGAATAGCCTCTTGCCGCCATCACAGGCCGCGCCTAATAAGGGGCATGAGCGAAACAATAACCATAGCCCTTGCCCAATTAAACCAGCGCGTAGGTGATTTAACCGCCAATGCCGATGCTATGCTCGCATGGCGTGACAAGGCGCTAGCACAAGATTCATCACTGGATTTAATCGTCTATCCCGAATTACAATTGGTTGGCTATCCGCCCGAAGATTTGGTGTTAAAACCTATCTTTATCAAACGCGCACGCCAAGAGCTTGATCGTATGGCCAAGGCTAGTAAAAATGGCCCCGCTATGCTGGTGGGCAGTGTATTTTTCGATGATGGCGCACTTTATAACGGCATAGCCCTATTATCGGATGGTGAAATCACCGATATTCGTTATAAATATGAACTTCCCAATTATGGCACATTCGATGAAAAACGCCTGTTCAAATCTGGGCCGCTTCCAGAACCGATACCATTTAAAGGCCTCAAAATTGGCGTGCCTATATGTGAGGACATTTGGTTTCCAAGCGTCTGTAAGCATCTAAAGTCGCAAGGGGCAGATATAGTAATCGCCCCGCATGGCAGTCCCTATGAAATTGACAAGGATGATCAGCGACAACGCGATATAGTCAGTGCGCGCATTGCCGAGAATAATCTCCCTATGATATTTTTAAACCGTGTTGGCGGCCAAGATGAATTGGTGTTTGATGGCTGCTCCTTTGTTCTGAACGCTGATGGTCGGGCCGCGCACATATTACCCGATTGGGAAGAACATTTGCGCATCACTCATTGGACAAAAGACGATAATGGTTGGACATGCGCTATGGGCAAGCAATGTACATGGGATGAGCACCCCGCTGACATCTATAATGCCATGATTATTGGCTTGCGTGATTATGTCAATCGCAATGGTTTCCCTGGTGTGGTGCTGGGCCTTTCTGGCGGCATTGATAGCGCCTTATCGGCGGCTGTGGCCGTTGATGCCTTGGGCGCGGATCGCGTTTGGTGCGTCATGCTGCCGAGCCGCTATACCGGCGATGAAAGCCTCAAAGATGCAGCGGGCTGTGCTGATATGCTCGGCTGCAAGCTCGATACTATTACCATCAAACCCGCCATTGATGCTTTTGACGCCATGCTATCGGAGTGCTTTACTGGTCAAGAGCCAGATACCACCGAAGAAAATATTCAGAGCCGCACGCGTGGATTGGCGCTCATGGCGCTATCTAATAAATTTGGCCATATGCTGCTTACCACAGGCAATAAAAGCGAGATGGCGGTTGGCTATGCGACTATTTATGGCGATATGGCGGGCGGTTATTCGGTGCTCAAAGATGCCTATAAGCTTACTGTATTTGCTCTATCACGTTGGCGCAATG
The DNA here is from genome assembly GCA_947501885.1 of uncultured Sphingorhabdus sp. Lineage (GTDB taxonomy): Bacteria > Pseudomonadota > Alphaproteobacteria > Sphingomonadales > Sphingomonadaceae > Sphingorhabdus_B. The sequence goes on from CANMXN010000001.1 coordinate 1,614,862, forward strand.
CCAATAAACCATCATTAGGCCTTGGTCCCGATGGTCCTGTGATGCCCATAAATATAATTGAAAAACCACCAAGTGCAGAGCTGCGCCCTGACCAAAAAGATAGCGATAGCCTGCCCCCTTATGAAGATTTGGATGCGATTCTTTACACATTGGTCGAAGAAGAAGGCAGTGTCGAGGATTTGGTCACGCGAGGATTTGACCGCACCGTGGTAGAGCGCATTGAGCGCCTGCTCTATATTGCGGAATATAAACGCCGCCAGGCACCGCCAGGGGTTAAACTCGGCAGCCGCAACTTTGGGCGCGATCGCCGCTATCCTATCACCAATGCTTTTCGCAGTAGCTAGTTTCAGGGCTCATTAATTGATCCAAAAGATGACGGTAGTTGCGGTTACGATGGCAGACAGGAAGGTGTGGGCATATCTGTCATAGCGCGTATGAACACGCCTCCAATCTTTGAGCTGCCCGAGCATATCTTCAATTTTGTGACGCCAGCGATAAAGGCTTTCGTCAAATCTTGCGAGTAATATCCGCCCTTTTTGTGGCGGGATACAGTGGGGAATGCTTTGTGCTTTCAAGGCGGCGTGATACTCGTCGCTGTCATACCCCTTGTCGCCGATCATGCAAATGGCATAGCTTGGAAGTAAAGGGCATATGAGCTTTGCGCCAATATGATCACTCATCTGCTTGCACGTCTCGCAATGTTCCCCGCACATTATCGATACTCGGTCGCTCAGACACAGGATCAATAGTCTAGCATCACATACAGCATAGAGCTTGGAGTTTAAGCCGCCTTTGGTGCGTCCTATACGTCTGGGTAAAACCTCTTTTTAAAAGACTGGCAGCAATGCTATGCGTCTTCAAATGCGTGGTATCAATCAGCAGTACATCGTCTTTATCACCAGTCGTTGTAGGGGTGGCAAATATCTTGTTGAATAGGTCAAGACAGCTCCGCCGAATAAAGCGGTTATAGATTATTCCTGAAACATATTTAGGACAGGCTTTATGCTGACCGTAATCCCACGGACAGTCCCACCAGCACAATCCATTGCGTATCACAAAAACAATACCGCTTAACACATGCTGGTTATCAACCCTTGGAATATCATGCGATAATGAAAGATATAGCTCTACCCAACACATCTATGCCTTGCTCAACATAAACAGACCATTTATCGTAACACCTCCTTGTGGGTCACCCTTGAATCAGCCTTCTCTCCATCATATAAGCAATTTAATAGATCCTATGCCTAGATGACTTCATCACACATAGTGATGATATAGCGTTTATACTATCAAAGCCTTCGCCCTTCTTAAGCTGCATATAGCAGCCAGTTAAGCCGGCCATAGAATGGTTATTTTTTAAACATCTTATGTCCTTATCGGCTCTATTTGTCGGCCTTATTTGCATTTTCTTTAAAGTTATGTTATATCATATTGGTCATCTAGAGAGTTGATAAGCAAAATATAAGGAGAGAAAAATGTCTTATACAAATGAAGAAGCCAGCAATATAGTGAGAATTACCGTCATGGCTATCATTGGTGTCATGATGGCTGTTGCGCTATATTTTGTCATGACCAGCCCAGGGATTGTGCCCAAAGGTGATGATATCCATGATAATCATGCACATGGTAAAAGCGCTACAAAGAATAGCAGTAAAGCTTCAAGCGCATCATCAACCAATAGCAAATCAAAATCGTCTCTGATTAATGATAGAGAGTAAGTTTTTTTATAAATAAATAAGTAACGTTATAACATATAATATTTTGGAGAGAGAATATGAGTTATGTAACACAAGAAGCAACATGGGGCCAAAAACAAAGCAGTATAGGCGGAGCTCTATTAATAAACGGCTTAATCATTGCGGGATTGGCGCTGACCAATCATGTTGTAAAACCCAATGAAGATGAAGTTCGTACCACATTTATCGATATAAAGGACAAAAAGGAGCCGCCGCTAGAACCCGTAATCATTGATCCAGAACCTGCAAAATTACCGCCCATAAGCGCGCCTACTCCAATCACACCAATACCCCCCAGCAATATTTTTGTGGAATCCACACCAGAAGCTATCACAGCACCTATCATCACGGCTGGTACAGCATCGGGCAGCGGTGACGTCCCAATCCCAACACCGCCTAATATCGCAGACCCTATCATTGCCGATCCTGTGATTATTGGTGCTCGGCGCGATCCCAAATATGCGCGTAATTTTCAACCCGAATATCCAGGAGCCTTATTGCGTCAAGACATTGAGGGTAAGGTTAAATTGCGCTTCCTCATTGGTTCTGATGGGCGAGTAAAATCAGTAGAAATATTATCAGCATCGCATCCAAAATTTGCCAAAGCAGCTGAGAAACAAGCTTTGAGAAAATGGCGCTTCATACCTGCCACTCACGATGGGGTAGACATTGACGAATGGCAGACCATTACCATTAGCTTTACAATAAATTGAATATAGATAATATTAAGATGATGTTTTGGGCTGGCAATCATCATCTTAGCCACCTATTATAGAATCATGTCTTTTGCGAAAAATATATCACCACGCGGTGCCATAGGAGACCTAATCTCCATCATTAAAGAAAAACAGGATTATAAAGGCCTATTTTTCTTAGCAGCTGCTATCCCGCCGATATTATTAGTCATCATGTTCGTCAATGATGCCAAGCGGCTTAACAAATTACCACCGCCAGAGGTATTTTATTTTGAAAGTTGGGATGCCACTCGCAATTACCAAGATATTGTGGCCGAACGCAAAACAAGGTTAAAACTCAAGGAAGCCTTAATCGAAGAACGCCGCCAAAAATATAAAGTTTTAGGCCAAGCATCAGGATTAAATGTCGAGAAGATAGAAGCTGAGACAGCACAAAAGCGTGAACAAGTGGCCAAGGAACGGGCAGCGTTTGAAAAACAGATTATAGAAAATGCTGCCAAACGCCAAAAAGAATTAGAACAAAGAAATACGGAATTGGAAAAAATACTTTCCGTTGATCCACAAAAATAATGACGCATAATATCGCGCATAATGATACAGATTATATGGCTATGGCCATTGCATTATCTTGGCGTGCGCGCGGTAACAGCGGTTTAAACCCCAATGTTGGTTGTGTGATCGTTAAAGAAGGTCACATCATCGGCCGAGGATGGACACAACAAAATGGTCGCCCTCATGCTGAAGCTATAGCCCTTGCTATGGCTGGTGATCGCGCAGAGAATGCTGATATCTATACCACATTAGAGCCCTGCTATCACCAAAGCGAACGCGGACCCGACTGTGCATCATCAATCATTGCGGCAAAACCAAAACGCCTTATTTACGCGCTACAAGACCCCGACCCGCGCACCAATGGCAAAGGCATAGAACGCATAAAGTCAGCTGGCATTCGCGTGACAAAAGATATAGGCGCAGATAATGCACATCATGCTATGGCTGGATTTTTCATGCAGCAGCAAAATTCCCGTCCTCACATAAGCCTTAAACTCGCCATTTCAATGGATGGTTGTATCGCACTACAAAATGGCAACAGCCAGTGGATTACCGGCGATATTGCACGAGCACATACGCATCTCGTACGCGCCCATCATGATGCAATATTGGTCGGCACTGGTACCGTGAAGACCGACAACCCTAGACTTAATGTACGCTTAGAAAGTCTCAAAGAGCGCAGTCCAATACGCTATCAATTGGGTAGTTCAGATGCACCTGATGGATGGGAAAGTATCAAAACTTTAGATGATGTACGGTGCCTTGCGCATAATATGGTAATGGTCGAGGGCGGAGCAATTACTGCAGCCTCTTTTTTGCGCGCTGATCTGGTCGATCAAATTTATCTGTACCGCGCCCCAATAATATTGGGCGGCAAATCTGTTATTGGTGATATGGGGTTAGAAAGCCTTTCCGCCGCACATGACAAATGGCGCATGATACGCGAAATGCAGCTTGGCAAAGATAGGCTAGAAATATATGAGCGCACAAGATGAGGGATAAAATATTATGTTCACAGGTATAATCACCGACATTGGCGAGATTATCGCAGTACAAAATAATGGCGACCTTCATGCCAAAATTACCTGCTCTTATGATATGGATAGCGTAGATATTGGGGCATCTATTGCATGCGGTGGCGTGTGCCTTACCGTGGTTGATAAAGCTAATGAACCAAAACCTTGGTTCAGCGTTGATATCTCCGATGAAACCATCAATTGTACCGCAGATTTCTGGCAAGTTGGGCAAAAACTAAATTTGGAACGCTCGCTCAAAGTGGGCGATGAATTGGGCGGTCATATTGTATCAGGTCATGTCGATGGTGTTGGGGAAATTATTAGCTATAAAGAGGTTGCAGGTTCATGGGCGCTCACTATCAAAGCCCCAGCCGACATTGCCCCCTATATTGCGCCCAAAGGCTCTATCACAATCAATGGTATTTCGCTGACCGTTAATGGCGTGGAAGACAGAAATGGAGGATGCTATTTCACCCTCAACATCATCCCACATACTTCACAAGTCACAACATTACACAATGCGAAAGCAGGCGATAGCGTGAATTTGGAGATTGATGTGTTAGCACGCTATATGAAACGTATGATGGCCGTAAAAGCAATGTGATCACAGCTAACTCATAATTGCTATTAAAATGGTAATATTTTGCGCTTCTTACGGAATTTCATATAACCCGCATTAATGCCAAGACGAGCGCCAACGCCCAAGCGAATAGGAATTAGCACGATATCACCACGGCGCAAATAGCTCGCATTAAAGCCGCCAACCAAATAAGCCGCCCCTTCGCCCGCAGGATAGCGGCGGTAAAGATCTTCACTATCATAAAGATTATAAACCAGCACAAATGTGCTAGCGGCATTGGCCCCTGCATCAAAACCAACCGATGGACCATTCCAATACACCGGACGTTCGCCTTCTATCTTATGAAAAAGCGTGCCCGAGCCATAGCGTAGACCAAATACTAAGGCTGCACCCCCTTCACGGCCAATAATATAACCATTAGGTTCACCTTGTTTTTTGAAAATATCCTCAACCAAGCTGCCAAGCCCGCTGGCCCCTTTGCCAAAGACACCTGTGGCAGCCGCCAAAACATCATCTTGTTGATAGGTGGTTGAGCGCTGCGCATCACCAATAGGGTCCGATGAAGGCGCCGTTCCAACATCATCCGCGTTCGCAGTAGGTTGACTGGTTACATCATCGATCGATGGAATTGTTTCACTTGGTATATTTATCTCTTGCTCTGGCAAATCATCACTATTGGGCAGATCATCACTATTGGGCAGATCATCACTATCTGGTAACTTTTCTTGACCCTTAGCAATAACATCATTGGGATCAACCGCTTGAACCTGTGCTGAAATAGGCGATGATGTCACCATTCCAAACATCGATAAGACTACACATAATTTTATAAGAGCTAAACGAGCCATAAATATTTCCTAACAGCTATGGCCTATCATTCACTATAGCAGCAATTCGGCCAATAATGATGTAAAATATGATCAGCGCATCTTACTGTACAATGAACGGGCGATAGAATGAGTCTTATTCACGATCAGACGAATCAAAATCGCATAATTTAGCGGTTTTGCCAAAAAATTAGACTGAAAAATCCATAAAATTATGCTGTAACATATATATTTTTTAGAATTTTTAAAGGAAAGGGCAATATATTATTGCAGCATAAGCCAAGCCTCGCTATAGCGCTTTTCAAGCTGAAATGCACATGTGGACACGTGGGTGAGCGGCTGAAACCACCTCCTTGCTAAGGAGACAAGGGCCTCACGGTCCTTCGAGGGTTCGAATCCCTCCGTGTCCTCCATTTTCCTGTTGAACCTTCATTCATAAATGATCTTATTACCCTTGTTCTGGGTTCTGATAATCCTTCAAGGGTTTAAAGCTTACTTTAGTCATTACCCGAGAGCCCATTATCATCTCTTAAAATACTATCCGCTTCCATATCTATAAAACCGCAGCATAATATCGGAGATTATCACAAAACTAAAACTATCCTACTTCTATATCTCCTTTTTATTTTGGAGCGGTAGTTATTTGGGTTTGATACGCAGAATACGGCTTTTATCGCCTTCTTCAGTGAGCAAATAAAGATAGCCATCGGGGCCGCTGCGCACATCACGAAAACGCACATCAAGCTCGCCAAATAATTCAGCCTGCCTCCCCAAGCTACCATCAGCTTTCATTTCAACATGGCGTACATGTTTCAGCGCGAGCGCAGATAAAAACAAATCGCCTTGCCAATCAGGAAAGGCCTCTCCATCATATTGAGCAAAACCCGAAGGGGCGATCGATGGTGTAAAATGCATCAAAGATTGTTCAGTACCCTCAAGTGCCTCAAATGGCGACACGCGCCCGCCAGAATAATCCAACGCATAAGTAACGGCTGGCCACCCATAATTTTTACCTGACTTAATATCATTAATTTCATCACCTCCAGCCGGCCCATGTTCATTTTCCAATATGCGGCCATCGGCGGCCAATAATATGCCTTGTGGATTGCGGTGACCATAAGAATATATATCCGCAAGCGCGCCCTCTTTGCCAACAAAAGGATTATCATTGGGGATAGTGCCATCATCTTTAATACGGATAATCTTACCAAAATGATTGTCTAAATTTTGGGCCTCTTCACGAAAATGAAAAGCATCACCCACAGGCATGACCAATGTTCCATCAGCCAAAAAAACAATCCTTGCGCCATAATGATTGCCGCGTATTCGTAGCGGCTTCGCAGCCCATATCTGCTGCCCATTGGTGATTTTGGGCCCGCCATCATTGCTATAGGTAAAGCGCCATAACAGCAGCGTATTTTGATCATCACCTTGCTTTGCCGCATAGGAAAGATAGACATGATTATTGTCCGCAAAATTGGGGTGGAGAACAATATCAAACATCCCCGCTTGCATCCCTGCACCAAAATGGGTTTGCGGATATAGGGTAGATGTCGCAAAATCATGTATGGATTGGGCTTTGCCGCTTGCATCAACATGTAAAAGCTTGCCCGTGCGCTGCGTCACCAGCATATCACTATCTGGCAAAAAGGCGAGCGACCAAGGATGATCTAACCCTTCGGTCAACGTCTCGACCGCATAGGTGATGGGCGCAGCATCAACCCGCGCTGAGGCGATACTCGTCTTATCGCCGCTATCTGATGCTCCTTGGTTAGAACATGCCGCCATGCTAGTTGCTGCTAAGATAAGAGCCAAAGAAGCTATACGCATTTTTATCATCCTTATATTTTATGATCAATTTATCAAACAGGAAAAAGCATTTGTCTATCAAAACATTCTGCCAAAACATTCTACTTGAACATTTACCAAAGGCGATTAGACTAAAAATTTAGGGAGAATGAAGAATGCGCTATGTCATAGCATTTTTACGCGGACTAATGGCATGGGTAATAGCAGCTATCGGTGCCTATACACTTGGTAGCATATTGAATACACAATTTGTCATTGGCGCACATGATATCAGTGTGCCATTCGCTGATCGGCTTAACATGACAACATTTGATCTATCCAATATGTATCTCTATTGGGTAATTATATTGGTAGCATTTCTTATTGGTTTCTCGGTCGCTTGGATTGTAAAACGCTTTCTACCTCGCCTCAGTGCCTATGCTTATCCCATTGCAGGAGGCGCAGCAATTGGTCTTGCACTCGGCCTCATGTATATACAGTTTCAAACAATCCCAATCAGCGGTGCACGATCATTATTAGGCTATTGCGCACAAATTCTTGCTGGCGCTTTTGGTGGATGGATTTTCGCTAAAATCATATCGCGTAAGAAACCCACATCAAAACCTCAAGCCGCTTGATATAATCAAAGATCATGAAGAAACATTGGGATTATATCATTATCGGCGCAGGCTCTGCTGGCTGTGTATTGGCCAATCGCTTATCAGCAAACCCTGATCTAAATATCTTATTATTAGAGGCAGGGGGCAGCGATAAAAATATATTCATCCAAATGCCTACTGCTCTTTCCTATCCCATGGCCTCACCCAAATATAATTGGGGATATGAAACGGTTGCGCAAGAAGCACTGAATGGCCGTAAAATATCTTGTCCGCGCGGCAAAACACTTGGCGGCACTTCCTCTATTAACGGTATGGTCTATGTGCGCGGTCATGCTTGTGACTTTGACCAATGGGAAGAATTGGGCGCCAAAGGGTGGAGCTATCAGCATTGTCTGCCCTATTTTAAGAAATCTGAAACATGGCAATATGGCGGCGATGATTATCGCGGTGGTAATGGTCCGCTGCATGTCGGCGGCGGTAATAACATGCGCACCAATCCGCTTTATCAGGCCTTTATTAATGCGGGCCACGATGCAGGCTACCCAATAACAGACGATTATAATGGCGCGCAGCAAGAAGGCTTTGGCCCGATGCACATGACCGTGCATAAAGGGGTACGCGAGTCAACATCACGGGCTTATTTAGACCCGGTCAAAAAACGCAAAAATCTTACTATCATGACGGGCGTTCTAGTTGATAAACTCATCATTGAAGATGGGGCAGCAAAAGCTGTAACATTACAAAGTGGTGAACATATCAAAGCACAAAAAGAAATTATCTTGTCCGCAGGCGCCATTGCCTCACCCGCTATATTACAGCGCTCTGGCGTTGGAGCAAAAGAGGTTTTGAGCAATGCTAGTATAGACATGGTATATGAATTGCCAGGCGTTGGTGAAAATTTACAAGATCATTTGGAAGTATATTTCCAATTCTATTGCAAAAAACCTATCAGCCTCAATGATAAATTATCGCTTTGGAGCAAATTTTGGATTGGAGCGCGCTGGTTCTTCTTCAAAAGCGGTCTAGGTGCTACCAATCATTTTGAATCTTGTGCTTTCATCCGTTCGAGTGATGCCGTCAAATGGCCCGATATTCAATATCATTTCTTACCCGCCGCTATTCGCTATGATGGCACACCATCGCTTGATGGCCATGGGTTTCAGGTGCATGTTGGGCCCAATAAACCCAAAAGCCGCGGCCATGTGCATATTTGTTCTGCTGATCCAATGGAAGCACCTAATATCAACACACGCTATTTAACACATCAAGATGATATTAATGTTTGGCGGCAATGCATCCGCCTAACCCGCAACATTATTTCGCAAAAAGCTCTGGATAAATATCGCGGTGATGAGCTGCATCCTGGCACCCACATTATGAGCGATAAGCAAATTGATGATTGGGTGAAAGATAATGTAGAGAGCGCCTATCATCATTGCGGGACTTGTAAAATGGGTGATGCAAGCGATCCTATGGCAGTGGTAGATTCATCATGTAAGGTCATCGGTATCGAAGGATTGCGTATTATCGATGCCTCTATTTTCCCCAGCATTACCAATGGTAATATTAACGCCCCTACCATCATGGTTGCAGAAAAAGCCGCCGATATAATATTGGGGCAGAGGCCCCCATCTGCTACATCCAATATAGATTAATAAGAAATAGTAATAACCTCAATAACTTGGCCTATTTGACCTAGGAACCCATAGGCAAGTTTACAGAAATATTCAGTGGCACGAATATTTATTATGATAATCTTCTGATTTGGGGTGATTCCTCATAATTATTATGTTAGCAATTAATCATTGACTCCTGCACAAAAAATATCTTTTGGCTTGGTAAAAGTAGTTATCAGCGTGGTAAATATGGCAAAAGTAAAACAGCGAAGCGCATCAAAACATAATCATGACTGGTTAGCACAATATCTATTTAACCCAAATATAGCACTCTATGCATTTGCTGCCTTTATCACCCTTGTTTTCTTTATGGGCGGTGGATCACGAGACGATGTTCAATCTCTCATAATATTACGGCCTTTGGCTATATTATTTGCGGCCTATGCGATTATCTATAAATTTGAAATGGCCATAAAGTGGAATTCTTTTCCATTAAAGATACTAATATTTTTATCCTTATTCATTGTCATTCAACTTATTCCATTACCACCCGAAATTTGGACATTATTGCCGCAAAGACAGGTTTTCGCAGATATTGCAATTACAATAGGCATTGAACAACCTTGGCGCCCGATATCCCTATCACCATCCGAGAGCTGGAATAGCTTATTTTCATTATCCATACCATTTGCAGCATCCATGCTATTTCTTAATCTTGCACCGCAAGATCGCAGGCGCGCAATGTTAGTGATAATAATTATGATTGTAGCAAGCGCTATATGGGCTGTATTGCAGACCTTAGGGCCAGCACGTGGCCCAATGTATCTCTATACTTATACCAACCATGGTATTGCTGTTGGTTTATTTGCCAATCGTAATCACCAAGCAGTTATGTTAGTAGCACTCATATTATTTTTGGGCTGGTATAGTATCGGGTTACAACGCAAGACACCCATTAACCCTATGAAAATTAGTGCCGTGATTGGCGGTATATTAATTTTAATACCATTAATTTTCATAACGGGCTCACGTGCCGGGTTAATTTTAATGATACCTGCCATATGTTGCGCATTATATTTTTTATATTGTGGTAATCAATTAAAAGAAAAGAAAAGGACTGTTAACACCAACCCAAAGAGACAAAAGAATTTGCTTAATAAAATAAAATTAAACCGCCATAAAATTATTTTTTCATCAATAATTATTGCTATTTTTGCTTTGACCATATCTTCTATAACCTTCTCTCGATCTCTGGCATATGACAGGCTTTTTTCGAATAGTAGCGTCGAAGAATTAAGAACTTTAATAACACCGATATTATTGACCATGGCTAGTGACTTCATGCCATTCGGGTCAGGCATGGGTAGCTTTGAGCATATTTTTAGATATTATGAGCCTAGTGATCTGCTAAGGCCGCAATATTTGAACCAAGCTCATAATGATTGGTTGCAATTTATAATTGAAGCAGGCCTTGTCGCAATATTTATCTTCATATCTATATTCACATGGGTAATCCGGCAATTTTGGACACTTATAGTTCATTGGAAAAAAATTGGTTTAAGCCGATATACAGCAATTATGTGTATCGCTTATTTTACGCTTATAGCGGCGGCAAGTATTGGTGATTATCCACTACGCACCCCAATCGCTATGTTGATCTCTATTGTTGTAGCAACTTATTTTGCACAAAAAATGCAGGATATTCGCAACGCACTCTCATAATATAGTCAACTCATATTCATATAGTTATTGATATCATATGATCATATTGATCAGTTCAGCTTTTATCCTTGATATAGTGAATAAAATGATTGTTTACCATTGCTGCGATTTGTTATAACAGCAGCTATCTTATAATAAAAAGTATTATCTCAATTATGATATATCGCATATTCATTATCATGTCCTGCCTCTTCCTATCTGCTTGCGGTGGGAATAAAGAGATTGCTCTCAGTCCAAATGTTGAGCAGATCACAGAAAATAGTCTTCCAGCTCCTTCAAGAGCTGATCTGTTTGAAGCCAATCGCCCTTATTATATTGGGCCTTTTGACAAGCTAAATATTACAGTATTTGGTATAGAAGACCTCGACAGCGAAGTACAAGTCGATGCTGGCGGTGGTTTGTCATTTCCCTTAGTAGGGGCAATACAGGCTTCAGGTTTAACGCCAGCTCAACTAGCCCGCGAGTTAGAGAGTAAATTGCGCGGTAGATACGTTAGAAACCCCGATGTTACTGTAAATTTACAAGAAACAGTCAGCCAAGTCGTTACTGTAGATGGTCAAGTCGATCAACCAGGCCTTTACCCCGTCGTTGGCCGTATGACTCTCATCAGAGCAGTTGCGACCGCTGGTGGAACATCAGAATTTGCCAAGCTAGACGATGTCGTGATTTTTAGAACAGTGGACGGGCAGAAAATGGCGGGACTCTATAATTTAAAAGCTATTAGACGCGGTAATTATGAGGATCCAGAAATTTTTGCGAATGATATTATCATTGTTGGTAATTCTAGGTCTCGCAGACTTTTCCGTGACTTGATCACTGCATCACCACTTTTATCAACGCCTTTGTTAATATTATTCCGAAACTAAGAGAGTTGATATGAACGAGACATCCACAAATAACTCTGCTTATGCGCCATATTATAATTCTTATGATGACCAAGCAATAGAATCCCCTATACTCTTGCAATATTGGCACGCGGCCCTTCGTCATAAAATTATGATTTTAGCTATAATAATTATGGCTATCGCTGCTGGCTTTATTGCCACACTTTTGACCACCCCTTATTATACATCAACATCCCGAATAGAAATAAACCGAGAACAAGATAAAGTAACCAATGTCGAAGGCGTAGAAGCCAGCGATTCTGCCAGCCAAAGCTTAGAATTCTACCAGACACAATATGCTCTATTAGAAGCACGCTCACTTGCAGAACGCGTCGTTCGCGCAAAAAACTTAAGTAGCCGCAATGAATTTTTTGAAACTTTCAATATTGATCCTGATGATAATGGTATTATCATTCAAAATAATGATACGCAAAATTCAGCCCAACGGCAGGCCAGACAAAAACTGGCCGTCCAGCTTTTACAGGACAATATATCCATAGAACCTGTTAGAGGTTCAAGCTTGATTGATATTAATTTTTCGAGCCCCAGCGCAGCTTTATCTCGAGAAGTTACGGACGGTTGGGTCGAACAATTTATTGCCTCTAATCTTGATCGCAGATTCAACTCAACTGCTGATGCTCGCGTTTTTCTTGAAGAACAACTTGCTAGCCTCAGAGAAAAGCTAGAAGTTTCTGAACGTAATTTAACGGGATATGCTGATGCTAATGAAATTATCACTATATCCGAACAAACCAGTGATTCTGGAAAAATTGTTTCACAACGCACATTATCATCTGCAAATTTAGAAGCTCTTAATAATGCACTGGCAGACGCCAAAGCAGATCGCATATTAGCGGAAAGCTCAGTCAGAAAGAATACCGGCGGCAAAGAAGTCACAACCAGTCCAGTGCTTAACAGCCTATTAGAAGAACGTGCAAAAATGCAAGCAGAATATAACCGTTTGCTGGTGCAGTTTGAACCAGAATATCCTACAGCTAAAGCCATCTCTTCTCAAATAGCATCACTCAGCTCTAGCATTAGAGCGGAAGAAAGAAGATTGCGGTCATCATCCGTTAACAAATTTCGCGAAGCTCTTGACAGAGAAAATCAACTCAAAATAGAAGTTGAAAAGCTTAAAGGCCAATTCATTAATGAAAGACGCGATGCCATACAATATGATATATTTCGCCGTGAAGTCGACACAAATAGACAACTATATGAAAGCCTATTGCAACGATATAAAGAAATTGGCGTTGCGGGAGTTGCCACTAATAATATTTCTATAATCGATAAGGCACAAATTGCTGATAAGCCCTCGAGTCCAATATTAGTTTTAAATATATTGCTATCTATACTGGCAGGACTTGGTCTTGCCGCAGCTTATGTATTTATAATGGAGCAAATTGACCAAACTGTAAAAGAGACATCAGACTTAAAAGTCAAATTAGGAATTTCTGCCCTTGGATCCGTACCCGACATAGAAAAAATAGATATATTAGATAGTCTTAATGACAGAAAGTCTGTAGCTTGGGAGGCATATCTCTCTATCAGAACCAGCCTATCATTTTTGACGGAACACGGCGTACCAAAATCATTTCTATTAACCAGTTCACGGCCTAATGAAGGCAAAAGTACCACAGCAATTGCATTGGCTGCGGTCCTTGCGAATAAGAAAAGTAAAATATTATTAGTCGATGCTGATATGCGTAATCCATCACTGCATAAAATGATAGGATTTGATAATAAAACTGGCCTCAGTAACTATTTATCAGGCCACGATAATCTACAAGATGCGATCATACATAATGACGATTTTAAATTTGACATGTTATCAGCCGGTCCTATCCCCCCCAATGCGGCAGAATTACTTGGCGGCGAACGGATGCAGAAACTCATGCAAAAGCTCGATGAAAATTACGATGTCGTCATTTTGGATGCACCGCCCGTACTCGGCCTAGCAGATATTCCAATCCTTGCGAATAATGTAGAAGGGGTTATTTACACAATCGAAGCAGGGGGTGTTAAATTACGCGATATACAATCAGCATTACAGAGAATTAAGAGTACCAATGCCCTCATTTTCGGTGGTATTGTTACCAAGGTTCCTCAAAGTTCAAGTGGCTATGGATATGCATATCAATATAATTATGGTGAGAATAAAAAATAATCACCTAAATGCCTTAAAGGTATAAAATATGGTACGAAACATATTTATTATGGCCATAGCCATAGCATTGGCATCTATGGCTGCCATGAATGCTCTTACATCTATCACGAAGAGAAAGCAGGCAGATACCTCACTTAATGTACCTATATTCTTTAATGGCATTGCTGCAGAAACTGTGGCTGCTAATTCTATTCGTGATATTATCACCAATAATGACAACAAATTACCGCAGCAATTACCAGATAGTCTCTCTGCACTTGCCCTTAAATCCTTTCAATCTGAACCAACCACTTCATCGTCCATTGCCATTTTAGCCATTCCCCAAAATAGCGGAAAGCGCCGCACATTGATGGAGCAAGCTCATAAATTTTCTAAAAGAGATCAATTGGTAACAGGATGGTTGATTAATGATGCTATTGAAAAGAATGATGTAACAAAACTACTTGCATATTATGATATAAGTATGCGCGCGAGTAGTAGAACATCCAATATCATCCTACCTTTAATGGTAAATGCTCTATCAAACGATCTTACCATACAGCCATTATATGATATTCTTGTCAATAAACCAACTTGGGTTAGAAAGTTTTGGAATCTTGCATCTACTAGCAAAGAAAGTGCTAAAAATGCAGCTATCTTAAGGTCACAATTGTTTGAGATTGGCGAAGATAGCCTATTATATAATGATCCAGCCTTAATCAGAACATTGGTAAGTAATAATAATTATGAAGAAGCTATTGCGCTATGGTCTCGTGTAAAAAATAATGAGATTGAGAAGAAGAAAGCAGATATACAGGCTGTATCTAATTATAATTTCAAAAAACAACCCCAATTACCACCTTTGGACTGGCAAATATATTCCAATGGCGAATATGGAGCATCCATTTCAAATAATGGTCTTTTTCTAAGTGCCATTCAAAACTCTGGAGGGCTTTTTGCTCGCCAGCTTATATATTTGAAACCACAATTATATCAGGTGAAACTTGATATGAATCAAGCCATTTCAAGCAATCATAGCTTAAAGATAGAGCTTATTTGCGCTGAACCTATAAAAGATAAACCGCGCACTATATCTATCCCAATAAGCAGGAAGTCTGTATCTCGTAGCTTGAGCAATCAGGGTGATATTTGCCGCTATTACTGGCTTAATATCCGCGGACGCGCTGGTAATGGTAATGGGTTAGATGCGAATATTAAGTCTATATCCATATCACAAAATGATAAAACCTAAGATATTATAACCTTATATCTGTTGTAAAGCTCGAGATATTAACGCCTGATGCGTGGTATGAGATATGTTTTTCTTTTTGCAAATAATAAAGCGAGTGCGGCGCTTGAGATATAGTTTTATCTAACATATCATCTGAGGAAATTTCTATTTCTACCATATCGGTAATCATATCATATCTACCATTATCTAAAGCAGGTATATGCCAAAATATTTCAGCATATTCCACAGGCACATCAAAACTATCCTTGATCTTCAAATGTTTGTCATCGCACCACTCTATTGTACGGCGGTGGCTACAGCCATGATAGTGCGCATAACCTTCAATACGCTTATCAGAAGATATTGGTACTGTTTTCTTAGGCCATTCACCAAATAAGAAACGCGACAAACGCGGCATTTGCTCTCTTCTATTGATACGGCATACATTATGCGCAGCCGTTGAAGCAAAATAATCATCCTTATCTTGCGCATAGCTATAGCTGCCAGAATCCATCAAGATATTTTGACCATTCAACCAGAGGTCAACGTGCAATATATCACATTGGCTTGGCCGAAACTGAAAACCAGGTAAACGCAGAAATAGAGCATTCCCTGACCATTTTTTTACAATCAAACCACTATCTTCTAAATAATGAATTGCGTCACTATCAGATACACTGCTTTCTACAATATCAATATTCAGCCATCGCAAAAGAGAAAGGCTGCTCTCTGTTTCAACAAAAGGTGTTTCTCCCCGAAACAATGTCGCCGCTAAAGACACAGACGGTCTAAAGTCTCGATAATCACATTTTCCGATAGGCAATAGCATTGCCCCATCATTGGCGCCCCAATTAGGCGTATCACCATCTTCTCCAACAATCATTATCTCTAGCCATATGCTAGCTTTTCTGGCTTTATTATAAAAATTATCTGAAAATTCTTCTTGTTTAAATTCTCGCCTAAATATCTCTATAACGCTTAAACTATCAAGCATAAGGCGGTGATAGACGGTAGAATATTGTGCAAATCCGCCATCATTAAAAATAAGTTTTTTTGCGCGCTCTTCGAGTAAGTCCCGGCCTTGAGTACAATATCTCTGTGCTTCCTCAGTCCTATAAGCGATCTTTTGTAACCACCAACCGCCAATTAAAAGTGCCATTGCTTCTGAAGTAGCATGATTATTATCCTGGCCTCGTGCATATGCTGTTGTGGGGGATATACGCCGCAGATGATGTAGAATAAAATTTCTAAAAGCATCAGTTGGTTGATCCAATTGCCCCATAATATATAAAGCGAGCATCATATGGCATAGGCGAATAGAAGCCTCTTGCGCGCAAACCCAATTAGGGCCTTTATAGGGTGGATTATGCTCATCCCAATCTGTGAGCCAATATTCCATATTTTTTAGAGCATCAGTATCACCTTGAAGCGCGCGCTGTGCAAAAGTCAAAAGCCAATCGAAGCGGGAAGCCTCCCATATCGTTTTAATATCACCAACTTTCTCAGAGAAAACTGGAACTTTATGCCAATCAACAAAGCCATCATCAAGCGATTGACCCGTTATTATATTGCTGTGCCAATGCGGAGGCATGTCTTTATCACTACCAGCTATTGCATAACCAAAAGCCCAATGATTATCGCGCCAATTTAATGGTTGCGCAAAGGGCTTTAACGATGTGATTGGATGAAAAAAAGGCCCTTCACTCTTGATCGGGCGGGGTAATTTTTGTGCTTTATGTATACCTAGTTTTAGCAAAAACCGATACAGACCCACATCCCATATATTGCGCAGTCCAAGGCGCCGATATTCCCATAGCTTATTAAGCCTTGCAATCATTATGATTCTAATTGTTCAGCAGCATCCAGTGTTACATGGGCTACCTCGAAGATTTCATCTGGTGGTATTGGACATTGCTTCCCTGTTGCAAGGGCCTCACAAAAAGCGGCAATACAAGCAGATTGGCCTTTATCTTGTTTTATCCCACCCATTTTTTTAAAACCAGGCCAGTCAAAGCCACGCAAAGATTTAAAATTATCTAATTGTAATATACCGCCGCTAGCAAAAAGCTCTATTCGTTCCTTAGGAAATGACGCAGCTCCATTAGCCAAATAATGGATGACGCCATGAGAACCATCTGCAAAGCGCAACAATATCATTGCTTTATCTTCTACGATATCTTCATAATCATTATCACCCATGCGCTGGGCTTTTACTTCTGTGACTTTATGCCCCACTAAGAAACGCATGAGATCGATAAAATGGCAAGCCTCTCCAATTATACGCCCTCCTCCACGTTCTGAATCTTGAATCCATGTATTAGCAGGAATAGCACCAGCGTTCATCGTCATGATTAATGATTTTGGACCAGTGTTTTTATCAGCCAGCTCCTTCATTTTTACTATTAAAGGAGCAAATCGGCGATTAAAACCTACCATTATATGCGGTGAATTCTCTGCTTTTTGATAGGCTTGTTCTACAACATCTAGCTGATGTCTATTAATTGCTAAAGGTTTTTCAACAAAGACATGTTTGCCCGCTTCTAACATTTGCGCTGCTAATGGTGCATGGCTATTATGCTGCGTTACGATAATAGCACTATTCACACTTTCATCATTTACAATATCACCTAAATCAGTACCTGCAGCCTCAAACTCAAACTTTTCAGCTACAATAGCACCGCTTAAGCCCTGACTGGTAATGATAGGTCCAAGGGTGGCCGATGTTTTCTTAAGTGCTGGAATTAGGACACGTGATGCATAATTTCCTGCACCCACAACGGCAACTTTAACAGCAGAAGCAGCTTGGGCGGACGGCATAGTCTTACTTATGGATGTTGCTTGCCGATTTTCATCCTTGCTACCATATTGTAATAAAACACCAAGCAATGACTTATCTTCATTCAGACTTTGAAATGCATCTGGCGCCTCATCAAACGCAAGGGACTTACTAATCATCTGCGAAACATCAATTTTACCCTCAGACATAAGCTGCAACACAGCTTCAAAATTGCGCTGCTCTGTCCAACGCACAAAACCATAAGGATAATCTTGGTTAGCATCTTCATAAAGCGGATCATAACGACCTGGCCCATAAGAACAGCTAACCTGAAAAGAGAGCTCTTTCTCGTAAAAGTCATCACGTGTCAATTCAAGGCCCGTAACCCCCACCAAGACAATACGTCCTCTTTTTCGGCTCATTTTAGCCGCATGGCTGACTGGGTCACTTGATTTTGTAGACGCTGTAATCAGTACCGCATCTACGCCCTGCCCGCCGCTGAACGCCATACCCGCGGCAACAGAATCAATTCCATCTCCTAGGACACATATCTCTGCTCCCCATTGTTGGGCTAACGCAAGCTTTTCTGCATCATAATCCATCGCCAATACGCGGCAGCCATTCGCTAATAAAATTTGTACGGTTAGTAGACCAATTAACCCCGTACCCATCACAACAATATTTTCACCAATAGTAGGACCAACTAATCGTACACCTTGCAGACCAATACTGGCTACTACTGTAAATGCAGCGGTATCATTAGAAACATTATCTGGAATTTTTGCGCATAGATTTTGCGAAACACGTACTGTTTCTGCATGCGATCCATTAGATAGTACACGATCCCCAACACGGAAACCATTAACGCCTTTACCAACATTACCAACGACACCCACATTAGAATAGCCCAAAGGAATAGGCTGTGCTAATTTTGATCTTACAGCATCAACAGTGGTCGCAAGGCCGTCTGTTTTAACCTTATTTAACACTTGCTTCACTTTATCGGGTTGCTGCCTTGCTTTGGAAAGCATGGAAGATTTCCCAAAATCAACTAACATTCTTTCCGTACCTACCGAAATAAGCGAGCAGCGTGTATCAATTATCAAGCTACCACTGTTGCTTGCCGGCCTTGGAGTCTCAATCAGCCGCGTTTCACCACTGCCTAAATTTTGAATAATTTGTTTCAATTAATGAACCTTCTTATTATTTATTTTATACTAATCATATTACTTTATACTATCTGTAACCCAAGACCAATTTCCAATAGATAGATCATGTCGTTTAGAACAAATGGGTTTCCCAGATTCAATCCAATCCAGTATATTTTGTTGGGGTGATTCATCGTATAATTTCAAATTTTTCAGTGGTATAAATTTATCAAAAAGATCTTTATTATATGGACGGCGAAGGAGAAAAACCGTCTTCCCAGTTGCTAAAAATTCCACAACAGGCAGGCCATAGCTTTCAGACATAGAAGGGAAAACAATACAATCTGCCATACAGTATAATTTGCTCATTTTGGTGCGTGTAACTTTCCCTAAATAATGAAAAGGTCCTGAAATATATTCCTTATTCCCACCAGTAACTAACACCTCAATATTTTTTTCCTTAAAAAAACTATCTAATTTGATAACTGATTGTAGATTTTTATATTCTGCATGTGTAGATAGTGGGACTAGTAATGTAGTGTATTGAGAATCTCTGACGCCTTCATACTTATCCGTTTGAACTACTCGACACCCTGGCCAACTTATAATTATTTCTGATTTAGGATATAAATAAGATAGTTTCTTTGCAAAGTCGGGGGACTGACATACAAGAACATGATTAAATAGTACCCCGCATTTAAGGAAGAAACGATATATCCATTCTCTGTAAGATATTGGCTGTAATACATGCAATTGATGCAGATAATTATATTTTTTAATCCATGGAAAAAATAAAGTACTAACATTTGTAAAAGAGATAACTTTGTTAGGCTTAGTTGCCTTAATATATTTAATAACTCCAAAAATTGAAAATAACAGCGTCATTATACCAGATGTTTGCTTCTCTATAAATTTAATATTTTCTAATTGTTTAAATTCATCTATATTTGGGCATATAACCGTTATATCTAAATCTTGATTATTCATACTATTCACAAATAAATATAAAATTTCCCTAGCACCGCCATATTTTGCACTGCTGGCATTTACCAAGATAGCAAGTGAGCTAGAGTTATGATAAGCCATGTTACGAATCCTTTGAGCGTCATGTAATATTAGATTAGCGGACGATATCATCAATATTACTTAAGTGTGGTTTTCTAGTTTTTTTGATGAACGCACCGTTCAAAGAATATCCTATAAAAAGCCAGTAAATAGGGTCTATTAGATATCCAGATACAAGTGAATAAGACACCAGAACACTACTAACAACTAACTCCCAGCTCTTTTTTCTTCGTAAAATAACATTATAAAAGGTAGCATAATATACCCATAACAATAACCAGGAATAACGTGCAGCCCCCATTATTCCTTCCCTAACATAAGAGGCTATTAAAGTTAAATGGATATGAGCTGTATCTTTCTCACCTTTATAATAATCATAGAAGACAAAGCCATAGCCTCTTCCAAATATTATATCAACAGCGGTTTGATTACTTTGGAATTGATATAAGGCCAGTAAGCTTTCCTCAGTACGTCCACCCTCTTTAGGGTCTAGTTTTATTCCTTCATCAGAAAACAATGTCTGTTCGAACCTTGTTTGTATTATCTCAGCACCACGTGATAAGATAGGAAAGTCTGATGCTACAAATACACTGCCTAACGCTGTCGTTGTCACAATAGTCACTATAAGAAGTTGTATATTATAAATCCGCCATTCTCTCTGTGTAAGAAAATAATATATATTGGCTAAAATGCCCAATATTAAGCTGCGTAATCCAGACGCAATTGTCAAAACTGAATGTAATAATATAAATAATATTGAAACCGCCCAAGGCAGTTTCCTGCCAGCCCAACCACTATTGAGCCAATACGCAAAAACTGGAGATACACCCAAAGATGATCTAACTTCAGTTCCATCCAATATAAACCTAGGAATTAAAGCAGACGTATCCGCTAATGCAATAAGTCCCAAGCTTCTCTGATATTCTCTATCGTTTAATTTAGATAAGGCCCATCCAATTTGGAAGCAGACCAACGCGCAAAAATATGAAAGACTATATTGTAACCATTCAAAAATATTATTACCATTAATTCTACTTATATTATATAGGCCTATAAAAGTAGATATTATAAGTACAAAATAGCTAAATTTAATATAATAATTATTAAAGTTAAGGTGTCTATACAGTGGTATAAAAAAAATAATAGTTATTAATATAATAGAGAAATAACGTATTATAATATATTCAATACCAATAAATATGCTTATTAAGGCAGAAATCAATAAAATTAATGATATAGATCTGTTGAATCTATATAATAATCTATTATTATTTGACATCTAAAGGATACCCTTTTTTGTATATTATAGTTACAATATAAATTAATATATTCATCAACAATTGGAGGAATGCCGCCACAAAAATTCCTATTGCAATGGAGGCTCCTTGATATGACTCTTGATAATATAAACATATTGAAAACAATGCTAAAGCCCATATAGACTGTACGACAAATAACAAGTGAGGTTTTTCTATTGATAGCCAATAAGCATGAAAACAAGAAGATATTCCATATAAAAAGGCACTACACGCATACAAATATAATGAATATTGTTGAAACAATATTTGAGGAGAAATTAATCTTAATATGCCTTCAGATACCACGAAACTTAATGACAATATTAAGCCTAAGACTATTGAAAATATTATATTCTTATATAAGATATCTTTTGATTTAGCACGGTTTTTAACTAAAGTTGCAATACTATAGTTTACAATAGCCCCAAATATAAACGTAATTATGTTATAGAAATTATATAAATATGCAAACTTAGCAATTTCTTCGTTACCATAATTATTTGTAATGGCTGTTATTGAAACAATCAAAGCTGATGCACTTAAGACGATAGACCCCGTCAAAGGTATTGTTGAGCAAAATAACTTATAAATAGAGTTTAAATTAAATATCCCTGATAAAAAATATTTTGTATATTTTAATATATATTTAATTGATATCCAAAAGTTAGAGAAAGATGTAGTTAAACGGAATATAATATATGCAATAACTGAACCTATAATCCCAAAATTATATATAGTTAATAATAATATTGGGATAATAATTACAATATATATTAATGTCCTAAGCAAATATATTTGCTTCTGAGAACCATATATTAATGCCTCAGATATGGACGATAAACATGTAAACCATGCTACAAATACTATAAAAACCCAACTTGAAATATCAATAGCAATATTATTAACTAATGAGAATAAGAAGTATATTAATACGAACACACATATTAATAATGTGTATATAATAATAGATGTAATATAAATTAATGATATCGGTTTAACAGATTGTGGGAGGTACTTTGCTGATCTTACATTTATAATGGAGCTCACGCCAATAGAACTAAGCATTGCAACATTATTAGCAACAATTATCATATATGAAAAAGAACCATAGTCTTCTACATTCAAAAAACGAGCTGAGAATATCAGGATTAAAAAATTTAAACCTCGTGATGCCATAGCATATAAAAAAGCTATTGGTGCCCTTACGTATAACTTTTCTTGTCTCTTCATATTACTCGCTTATTATCGCATAGAACCATTGTAAGCGCCTCTTTACCATCTAAATAATATACCAGCATAGAATGTATAACTCACAGACTAATAATAAACTTAACAAAACCCTTACTAAGTTTATTTCGTAAAAATCTTTGCTGCGCTAAATCTAGCGAATTGCGTTTAGCTACATTCATATCAGCTCGCTTCATAGCAAGGAGAGCATCAGCAAAAGCATCAGCATCATCGGGCGCAACAGCAATACCACATTTATTTTCCGTCACCAAATCGGCCACCCAACCAGGGTAATTGGTTAAAACAGGCAAGCCCGCCGCTAGATAATCAAAAAATTTATTGGGAGACGTTCCATAATAAAAAGCGGGAACATTGGCCAATATCTGCAATCCCAAGTCTGCAGATTGCATAAGCCCCACCAATTGGCGTTTAGGGACAGGGTCATGAAAGATAATATAATCACCCAAACCCCTCGATTGCACTTGTTTAATAAGGTCAGGCTTTTCTTTGCCATCACCCACCAAAACCAATTTTATATTTTCAACCTTGCGCTGTTTCAAAACATTAGCTGCATTAACAACAGCCGATAATCCATTCGCCTTGCCATGCGTGCCAGTGAATATCGCCATGAAATCATCATGCCCTACACCTTCAGGGCGCCATTTTTGCACAGGGTTAGAAAATAACTCTATATCACAACCATTAGGGATTAATGCTATTCTGTCTCGGTCAATACCATGTTTGGCAATCCCATCAACAATACCTGGGCTTAGACCAATCAATCGATCTGCACTTTTATACGCCATTTTTTCCAATAGAGCCATAGCACCCAAGACAATCGGATTGGTAATAACGCCCATAGCTTTTGGTAATTCGGGCCATAAATCACGAACCTCAAAAATAAATTTGCGCCGCTTTACCCATTTCGCAGCAAGGCCAGGTAATGCAGCGGTAAGCGGAGTGGTAGTAGCAAAGACAATATCAGCTGGGTGAGTAATTGCTATATATATGCTGCGCATAGCGAACAATAAAAAGGTCCATGTCCGTTTTAATAAGCTATCATAATTGGAATATCCGAGCTCAAACTCAATAATATCAATACCCTCATAGCTACCGCTGCGCTTAGCGTTATGAAAGGGCTCGGTTAGACCTGTTTGGCCTTGGGCATAACTCCCGCAAACCATAGTGACTTTATGCCCCTCAGCAACCAAACGCTTTGCCATTTCATAAGAGCGCGTTCCCCCAGAACCATCGGGCGTAGAAAAATGTTGGTGGAAATATAAAATATACATAAAGAATTTCAATTATGGGGTATTGCACCAGATTGTAAGGCAGCACTGCAATATAAGATTATCTAAAATGCCCTAAATATATAGGATTTACAAGCAATATATATACTATATATGCGAATAACATCACCTCAATATTAAGCAACCTGTCTCACCCAAAAGGGAAATTATGTAATGGATAGCATATTACCGCCATGGCCATGCTTTAGTGATGAAGAAACCCAAATCGTCGGGAATATATTGGCATCGAATAAAGTAAATTATTGGACAGGGCAAATTGGCAGAGAGTTTGAAAAAGAATTTGCTGCATGGTCAGATAGCAAACATGCCATTGCAGTAACCAACGGCACATTAGCTCTAGACCTTGCGCTCCAAGGCCTTGGTATAGGGAGCCATAATGGTGGTAGTGCAAAGGACGAAGTTATCGTCACACCGCGCAGCTTTATCGCTTCTGTATCCTCTGTTATCAATGCTGGGGCTGTTCCTATTTTTGCTGATGTAGATATACAAAGCGGTAACATTAGTCCCGCTACTATTGCGCCCAAAATTAACGATGCAACAAGTGCCATTATCGCCGTTCATCTGGCTGGCTGGCCTTGTGATATTAAGGCAATCATGGCCTTAGCAAAAGATAATGGGCTAAAAGTGATTGAAGATTGCGCGCAAGCCCATGGCTGCAAAGTCGATGGCCAATCTGTTGGCAGCTTTGGTGATGTTAGCGCTTGGTCCTTCTGTCAGGACAAAATTATGACCACGGGCGGCGAAGGCGGCATGGTCACTACGAATGACTCTGAATTATGGAATAAAATGTGGTCTTATAAAGACCATGGCAAAAGCTGGGATGCGGTTTATAACCGCAAGCATCCTCCTGGGTTTCGCTGGTTACATGAGAGCATAGGTACCAATTGGCGTATGTTAGAAATGCAAGCGGGTATCGGTCGTTATCAACTAAAACAAATGGACCATTGGACAAAAAGGCGCGGTGAAATTGCGCAATATCTGCAAAATATGCTTATGCCATTTTCTAAAGCCATCATCTCTCCTAAACCAGCAGATAATATTACCCATGCTCATTATCGCCTCTATGCTTATGTTAAAGAAGAAGGCTTAAAAGACGGATGGAGCCGCGACCGTATAGTGGCAGAGGCTAATGCGATAGGCGCGCCATTATTCCAAGGCAGCTGCTCAGAAATATATCTCGAAAAAGCCTTTGACGATAGCATTTCTCGGCCAACACAAAGGCTTCCCAACGCTAAGCGATTGGGCGAAACCAGCCTAATGTTTTTAACTCATCCTAATATTAATGATGATCAATTAGGCCAATATGGCACACGTCTTAAAACTATTTTTGAGCAAGCTGTCGTTTAAATGGTTATAATGATTATGAACGGCCCACACTAAAATATTCAAAGCCGATTTTCTTCATATCATCTGCAGAATAAATATTTCGAAGATCCACCAAAACATTGCCTACCATATCTGTTTTAAAACGCTGCATATCTAGCGCACGAAAAATATCCCACTCAGTCACAATAACAACTGCATCTGCGCCCTGTGCTGTTTCATAGGCATTTGTCATCATCTCAACATTGGGTAAGATAGTCGCTGCTTCCTCCATACCCTCAGGATCATAAGCGCAAATATGGGCGCCAGCATCTTCTAGCGTTTGAACAATAGCAATAGACGGCGCATCGCGCATATCGTCTGTATTGGGTTTAAAGGTTAGGCCAAGCATTGCAATTTTTTTGCCGCGCACATCGCCGCCCATAGCTTCAATGACTTTACGCCCCATCGCTCGCTTGCGCTTGTCATTCACCTGTACAACCGATTCCACGATTTGCATCGGACTCTCATAATCTTGTGCCGTTTTAATCAGTGCTAATGTATCTTTTGGAAAACAGGAGCCACCATAGCCTGGGCCTGCATGCAGAAATTTTGACCCGATACGATTATCAGACCCCATACCGCGTGATACATCTTGGACATTAGCGCCCACCTTTTCGCAAAGATCAGCCATTTCATTGATGAAAGTAATCTTGGTCGCCAGAAAAGCATTGGCAGCATATTTAATCAATTCAGCGGTTCGGCGCCCTGTAAATAATAGCGGTGATTTGTTCAAAAATAAGGGGCGATACACCTCGCGCATGACATCATTCGCACGCTCATCCTCGCTGCCAATAACAATACGGTCAGGGCGTTTAAAATCATCAATAGCGGCGCCTTCGCGCAGAAATTCTGGATTTGATACCACGGCTATATCCAAATGCGGTGCCTTTTCACGCATAATGCGTTCTACCTCATCACCCGTACCCACAGGCACAGTTGATTTATCAACGACCACAGCAGGGCCATCTAAATTTTCTGCTATTTCCTCTGCTGCTGCATAAACATAGGTCAAATCAGCATGGCCATCACCACGCCGCGAGGGCGTACCCACCGCAATGAATATAGCATCAGCCCCTTTGACAGCTTCTATTTTAGTCGTGAACGATAAGCGTCCAGCAACAACATTACGCCGAACCAATTCCTCAAGGCCAGGTTCGTAAATTGGCATAATACCATTCTCAAGTGCTGTAATTTTTGAGGCATCTTTATCGACGCAAATAACATCATGACCAAAATCAGAAAAACAAGCCCCTGAAACCAAGCCAACATAGCCAGTGCCAATCATTACTATTTTCATATATTCACCCGTTCATTGCTCTAAATATCCCTATGCCTTAGAAATATTAAAATAACAATTACGCAGCAGCAATTCTATGAGGATCTATTACAATTGAAATGCAAAATGATGCAAATTAACGCAGCATGATATGTTAATAACTGCCAATGGCATCACGGATCAGCCCAATTGTACGCGCTCTAACAAATTTCTTATTAGCACCATAAGCCCGTGCAGGGAGCTGTGCTAATTTTTGGGCAAGGCCATTGGCCGTCTTCATTAATTCATCTTCTTCGACAGCCATATCCAAATATCCCGCCTTAATGGCATCCTCCACTCCATATATTTCGGACTGAACCAAACTGCGTGTCATATAATGAGGGTTCAGCCTATCGCGCGGTAATTCAACCGCAAAAACGGGCAAATTCATATTATTGAGGGTTTCATTAGCACCAAATTTATAATCGCCTTTGATGCCAATACGCGTATCACAAGCGCATAGAAAAAAGCTGCCCATTGCAATAGCATGACCGCTGCACGCCGCAATAATAGGCAATTTACTCTCATAGATACGGCAAAGCATTTCACTTGCATCGTCGAGCAATTTGCTCAATTCTTCCTTGCTAGCATTAGGGAGTTTCTTCAGGTTAAACCCGCCGCTGAATACGCCTTTACGCCCTGTAATAATTAGCGCCTTTGCATCACTTTCGGCTTGATCAAGCAACGCCATAAAAGCCGCCATCCAATCCCAATCAATCGCATTGGCTTTACCATCATCCAAGGTAATAGTGGCGATATCATCTGTAATGTTAATCGTCATGCTCATAATTTGTCCCTCTCAATTTAATTGAGTGATTAAATCACATGAAGCGTCACCCTTGTCAATATTCAGCAAGGCTCGGGCGTTAAATATTGGTTGAAAAAGTTAATAGTGCGGTCAAAATATTCATCCGTCCTGACGCCCGATGCACCGCGGTGACCATAACCATCCAATATCCACGCCTTACCCGATGCGTTAATAGCATTTTGTAGCTCATATGTCTCACCCGCTGGTGTATATTGATCATTGCCGCCACCAATTACCAATGATGCGCCTTTATAACGGCTCGCCGCATTTACAGGGCTGATATCACTGGGCCAAACACCATATCTAATGATGGATTGATAGCTTAAAAAAGGCTCAATCAAGGCACCGCCAACAGGGCCCAATAAACTTTTAGTACGATTACCAACAGCCCGCCTAATATCAGGGAAAACCGCTTGCAGAACCATAGCTTCAGCCCGTAAAGGCCCATCTTTACCAATAAGCGCCGCCGCACCGCCTAATGACACACCCACCACGCCAATATTTGCCATATTTTGTTTATCTTTCAGCCAAGAAAAAGCTGTATGCGCATCAATGGATTCATACACACCATAGCTTTTTTCTGCTTCATCAGATTGTCCATGACCACGAAAATCAATCGCCATCACAGCATAGCCTGTTCGGTTCAACTCCCTAAAATGGGTGACAAACCGATCACGCCTTGCACCATTACCATGCAACAATAAAATCGCAGGACTATTGCTGCACGCCCCTGCTACATAACTCGCCTTAATGTTAAAACCATCTGGGGTTTTTAGCGTGATAATCTCCTCATTGGGTGCCATATCACGCACTGCAGATGGCGTTGCTTGGTTAACGCGAGAAGATGCTGCGTAAATCAATCCTAAAAATATAAGAAAAGCTATGGTCAGAAATATCAGAAATTTACGCATGACATCTATGTAAGACGCTAGTTCTTAAAATCCAATATTTATAGTGAAATAGATCGCTACATTATATCACTGTAATGATATTTTAATGCCCAACGCTCTCACCGCGTTCTAAGCCTGATAGAGCTAGCTGCTCATCAATTTGTGCCATCAAACGCTCTAGCCCTTCTTCGGATGATGCCTCTGCGCGAGCGACCAACACATCTTGCGTATTGGATGCGCGCAATAACCACCAACCATCATCGGTATTCACGCGCGCACCATCAGTATTATTCACATCAGCACCATCAGCAGAGAGACGCTCTAACACCTCGTCAATCACTGCAAATTTGCGGCTCTCATCTACCTGAAAACGCATCTCTGGCGTATTTATCATCTCTTTCATACCGCTGCGAAGCTGCGTCACTGATTTACCAATATTAGCCGCTGCGCTCATTAAGCGAATGGCAGCATAAGGGGCATCATCAAATCCATAATATTCATGTTTGAAAAAGACATGTCCGCTCATCTCGCCGGCAAGCGGTGAACCAGTCTCCTTCATTTTGGACTTAATCAGGCTGTGGCCCGTTTTCCACATCAGAGGTTTTCCGCCCAGTTCATCGACGCGATCATAAAGCGCCTGTGATGCCTTAACATCGGCGATAATGGTAGAATTTGGTAAAGCGTTAAGTACATCCTGCGCATAGATTTGAAGCAATTGATCACCCCAAATAACACGACCCTCTCCATCAATAGCGCCGATACGATCCCCATCACCATCAAAAGCCACTCCAAAATCGAGCTTCTTCTCCGCGACAAGGGCTTTCAAATCCACCAGATTGGCTTCTTCGGTTGGGTCAGGGTGATGATTAGGGAATTTGCCATCAACATCAGTATACAAAAGGTGATGCTCCCCAGGCAGAGATTTTACCAATTTTTCTATCACAGGCCCAGCCGCGCCATTGCCCGCATCCCAAGCGATTTTAAATTCTTGTGCAGGGGCCGCTTCCAAAATTCGCGCAACATAACGGTCCATAATATCAAGCGTCTCAGAACCCGCACTGCCACCGTCCCAATCCCCTGCCGACGCCATAGCACCCAGCTTTTGGATATCCGCGCCAAAGAAAGGACGTCCTTTAAACACCATCTTGAAACCATTATAGTTGGCGGGGTTGTGGCTGCCGGTTATTTCTATGCCGCCATCAACATCATCCAATATACATTCCGCATAATATAGCATCGGCGTTGGCCCCATGCCAATACGGACCACTGCTATACCGCTATCATTAAAACCTTGTACCAGAGCTTCCTCTAACATGGGAGAGCTTAACCGACCATCATAGCCAACAGCAACTTTCTTGCCGCCATCACGCGATAATAGGGTGCCAAAACCGCGCCCAATCGCATAAGCATCTTCTTCACCCAATGTTTCGCCGATAATACCCCTTATGTCATATTCGCGCAAAGTTGTGGGATGAAAGTCATGCGATGAAAGTTCAATATTCATGAAAATGGCCTCGGTAATATAATGTAAACGATAATGATAAAGGCAAAAAGCCTATAGCATAATACGACTATTGGTCATTATTGTTTAATCGATAGTTTAGCAATATCTCTTTGGCGATATTGATAGCTCTTGCATAATCTTCATCACCCCCGCGATCAGGGTGGTGTTGTTCAAGCAATTTTCTATATTTTGATTTGATCATCTGCTCATCATCAGAAGCTTTAACTCCCAATAATGCGCGCGCTTGTTGCACATCGTCTGGTATCGTTTTTACTTCTGGTTTTTCCCATTTTCCTTTTGGGTTGAGAAAAGAAAATAAAAAACCTCGTCCTAAATAACCCGCTGCTGCACTCGCTATTGCACCAATAGGGAATTGCCCACGAGCAAACATAAAGAGAGCCAAACAAGCCAGAGCCAATGGTAGCAAATGATGGCGTAATAATTTTCCTGTGAAATAAAGATAGGCAATAACCCCAATGCCAACAATCGCCAATATATGCATTTGGATATCCTCTAGGCTAGAATTTTATTGCGGGTCTCTTCTATATTCGCATTGGGTTTTATGAGTTCAGGCAGATTAAGCGCTCCCACCAATTCACGCAACTCTTGCCTTGCAACAATATGGGCAGTAGCCAAATTGCCCAAATGGCCTTTATCAATCAATGTTAATCCTGATGGAAAAAGCTCTCGGTATATCACCCGCTCGTTTAAACCCGATATAGGCCGAAACCCAGCACGCTTAGAGAGTTCTGCAACTGCATGCAGCATTCGATGTTGGTTACGTGCCTCGGTCTTATGCATGCGATTACGCAGCACTATCCAATCAATGGTAATTCCATCAGCCTTGGCCCTTGCTTTGCGCGCATCCCAGATTAGTTCAGCATAAAAGCTTAATTTATTAACTTTATAAGTCTCAGGGTCCACTTGCCCAATCAAATCAAAGTCAACAAAGCTATCATTAATAGGCGTTACCAATGTATGCGAACGCGTGGCAACATAACGGGCAAATTTATCATCACGGCCAGGGGTGTCGAACAATAAATAATCATGATCTTTTTCCAAGCGCTTTATCATCTGATCTAGCCGCGCAAGATTATCAGCCGTAAATGTTTCAACGGTGGCTGTCGGCAAAGTAACAGAACGACGCACCATAGTTTCTTGGCGGTTTTCAAGATAACGCGCCATTGTTCTTTGCCGTTTATCAAGATCAATACAAGCAACTCTGGCACCGCGATATGCCAAGGCAATAGCGACATGTATAGCCGTAGTCGACTTACCTGTGCCGCCTTTTTCATTGGCAAAAACAATACGATGCGCTCTGCTCATGCAGCAATATACCCCTTATTTGGAAGATATCCCGCCCAAAGGATATATCCGACTCTATTCTCTATCTTGTTATTATCACTGCATTAACCCTATAAGCAAATCAATTAACCCTGTCTCTTAAAATCTCATAGGCTCTAACGATCGTGCACATTATCAATAATCTATCGGAGTTACGATCATATGTGGGGAGCCTGCGTAGCAATAATCAACCAATAGCCTTGGTACCAACCATGGGCGCCTTACATGATGGGCATCTATCATTGGTTCGAGCAGCACAAAAAGTTACCCAAAATGTAATTGTGTCAATTTTTGTCAACCCTGCGCAGTTTAATCAAAATGATGATCTGCAAAATTATCCCCGTACCCTGCCGGAAGATGCAGAGAAGTTAAAAGCACTCGAGATTCCTGTCATTTGGGCACCCTCCCCATCAACCATTTATCCCGATGGATTTTCCACCAGCATGGCGATCAAAGGATTGGACCAAAACCTATGTGGTGCAACAAGGCCTGGACATTTTAACGGCGTAATTTTGATTGTCGCAAAACTATTCAACCAAACAGATGCAGATATCGCTTTCTTTGGGGAAAAAGACTATCAGCAATTGGCTATCATCAAGCAAATGGCACGCGATCTTGACTTTAATATCGACATCAGAGGTGTCCCAACAGTGCGCAATAAGGATGGCCTTGCACTATCATCGCGCAACATACATCTTTCTGACGAACAATTAAGCGCCGCCAGTGCATTACCGCTGGCCTTACAAATGGCAGCAGCATCGATCAAAGAAGGTGAGAATATCGACAAGGCTATCGCTAGGGCCAGAGAAAATATGATAGCTGCTGGTTTTAATAGCATCGATTATATGGATTTGGTTGATGCCAAAACATTAGAAAAATTAAAACAATGGGATGGTGTCGAGGCAAGACTGCTCGTAGCGGCATTTATTGGCAATACTAGATTAATCGATAATATTAAAGTTAAGTAATTGTTTTTAAATTGTAATATTATAGCATATTAATGCTATTTACACTGTAGTGATGTTTTTTTACACCTGCGTTAACCATTTGTTAGCCATCTTCTGGTGATTTGTCCTCAACAACTTATGAGAGGGCATGAAATGGCTAATAGTAAAAAGAGTGCAGAATTTTTAATGGAGAGTCGTTTAAACGACGCCGCATTAGGCGATGCAGACGCACTCTATGATTTGGGTGTTGCATTTTCAACCGGCAGCGGTGGTGTGGATGTAGATCTAATTGAGGCGCATAAATGGTTTAACCTTGCAGCCTTAAATGGCAGTGAAGAAGCTATGACTTGCCGCGCTGAAATTTCCTATGAAATGACCGCACGCGAAATCGCAGAAGCACAACGCGATGCAAGAGCTTGGTTACAATCTACACAGCAACGCGCAGCATAACCAATTTTAACCGCGTTTAAATGGCCCCATGGAAGCCATAAATTCTATGTCTTGCGCTACGGCTTGTCGTTCGCGTAGCAAATAATCATCAATGGCTTCTCGAAAGCCAGGGTCCACAATATAATGGGCCGAATATATCGCAACAGGTTCATAACCACGCGCTAATTTATGCGCGCCCTGTGCACCCGCTTCGACACGCTGCAATCTATGGGCTATGGCCCAATCTATTGCTTGATAATAGCATGTCTCAAAATGCAGAAATTCTATATCGCGCTTTGCCCCCCAATAGCGGCCATAAAGACAATCAGGTCCAATAAAGTTTAGCGCCCCTGCCACTGGCTCATCATCTTGTATCGCCAAAAATAATAGCAATGTATCGGCCATTCTCTCAGCAATAAGATCAAAAAATGATCGCGTTAAATAAGGCTGTCCCCATTTACGCGCACCCGTATCCAGATAAAACTCCCAAAAGACATCCCAATGATGTGCCTTAATCTCAGCACCGCGTAATATTTCAAAGCGAACTTCTGATTGTGCGCTACGCCGCTCTTTACGAATATTTTTGCGTTTTCGTGAGGATAGTTTTGCCAAAAAATCATCAAAATTCTGATAACCTTGGTTACGCCAATGAAATTGACTATCATTACGAATGAGCCAATCATTCTGCCCAAACACCTCAATTTGGCTCGCATCTACAAAAGTTGCATGCGCAGAAGAAAGTCCATTTTCTTGCGCTACCATTTCAGCAGCACGCAACAAAGCAGGAGCATAAACATTGTCACGAACCAATAACCGTTCCCCAGAGACAGGTGAAAATGGTGCTGCTATCTGCATTTTGGGATAATAGCGCCCACCCGCGCGCTGATAGGCGTCGGCCCACATATGGTCGAAAATATATTCGCCCTTGCTGTGGCTTTTCAAGTAAGATGGCATAACCCCCATTAACGCACCCCCATCATCACGAATGATAATTGGCGAAGAGGACCAACCACTGCCTGGCCCAACACTGCCAGAGTCTTCTAGGGTGCTTAAAAAAGCATGGCTAGTAAAAGGATTACCGCCACTGTTACAAGCATCCCATTGCGCTGCATCCATTGATGCAACCGACGGTGCCAATTGCGCCACTATATCCTGATGTGAGCTTCCTTGGTCAGGGTTATCGATTTTTTCATCCATTCGGTGTTTCAAAAATCATCGCATCGCTATGTTTTTTTGCGGTCTGTTTTTGTTTGTCGGTGCGTACTGTCCATGTCAATACTGGCATGCCGCGTGCGCGCTGACTGCGCGCAAATTTACAAGGCAAGTCACGAATATCATAAGCAAGAAAATCAGGTTTTGCTAGCCACATAGCTGCATGGCGCTTGGCTCTACCGCGTAGGCCCTTGCTGCCTTCTTCGCTAATAACCAAACCGCAAATAACATGCTCAGCCGTTTTGCGGAACCAGCGCACAATCGCTGGGTTAAAAGACATAATCGCCGCTTTACCACGATACCCCTCTAATGCGCGGCGCACAGATAGGCATAATGGCGCAAAATTCTCAACATCAGACTTAATCTCAATCAATATCGGTTTTTGCCGTGCTACCAATGTTAAGACTTCTTCTAAAGTTGGTATATTACCATTGTCACCATTAAGCGCCATTGCTTTTAAATCAGCAGTCCTAGTTTGCGATATCAACCCATCTTGTCCTGTCAGACGCTTTAAATCTTGATCATGGAACACCATTGCCATGCCATCTACGCTTGGCTGTACATCACATTCTATGCCATAACCTGCTTTTAAAGCAGCCTCAAAAGCGCCCATGCTATTTTCCAATGGGGCATTACTATCAATGCCGCCGTGCAACCCACGATGGGCGTAATGCTGTTCTTGCAAAAATGCGACATGCGATGCCAAAGGCGGTTTCGCCCGAATAGCATCAATTTTATTTGACAGATATGATAGCATCGATTTCCACCAGAGCATTCAAAGGCAGCACCGGGACGGATACTGCACTGCGAGCATGTTTACCAGCATCACCAAATATATCGACCATTAAATTAGACGCGCCGTTGGCAACTTTAGGTTGATCGGTAAAATCACTATTAGACGCAACGAAAACACCTAATTTTACAATCTTATTAACGCGCGATAAATCACCAAGCGCTGCTTTCATTTGGGCCACCAACATAAGCCCGCAGGCTTTGGCCGCAGCCTCAGCATCGCTTAAATCTCTATCAACGCCGCATATACCCGTAATTAAAGCGCCATCAGAAAATGGCAATTGTCCGCTAATAAACAACATGCCTCCTGCTTCGACAGCTGGAACATAAGATGCGACAGGCGCCGCTGCTTCAGGCAAAATCAGCCCTAATTCATTTATACGTTTTTCAATATCATTCATATAGCGTCCTTATACGACTATGTGCCTCAAAACATTATATTAGGCAATGGGCATCATATATCTAACACTGTGCTAACATTATTTAAATATGCCTCAAACTGCAATATTAGGGGCTATACCCCCGCCATCTAATATCTCATCAATCCAAGACTTAGCGTCAATCCAATAATCACTGCGTTTATGGGCATAGGGTGCCGCTTTAATATGCGGTGCCAACAGCGGTTCTCCCACCATATGTAAACGCCAAATATCGGGCTGCATCTCACCCACAGATTGATGATGATTGGCCAAGTCATCGATGAATAGTGCTTGCTTGGGATTATATTCACTCATTATTTTTTTGAGTGCTGGCCCTTTAGGTCCTTGATTACAATATACCTTAACGTCCAAACCAAAATTTTTAAGCTGCTTTTGACGGGCTTCCATGCGATGATCCATCAAATTGGTTAGCACCACAATATCAGCACGCTCTGACAATATATTCATTGATTCTATCGCACCTTCTATCGGTTTTTGACGGTGCATTTCTCCATCAAAAAACTCTCCCAATAATCCCCATATTGCTTCTGCTGCGACGATAGATTGGTCTTTACGATGCGTTAAAGCATGTGTAAAATCGGCGCTATCAAGTTTAAAATCAATATCTTTACACTCATCAAGCCATGCTTGAAACGGCACCACCATATGCATCAATACTTCATCACAATCGCTAATGATTAAAGGTCGCGTCATTTAATATTCCTCACCCGTCAAGAGCCTGCGTGCCGCAACCATATCTTCTGGTTTGATTGCAATTTCATGACAACATTTGATCAAATCTGGTTCATATCCCTCTAAATAAGATAAAGCTGCACCAAGCAACCAAGGTTCTGAAACAGAGGCGCGCATATCATCGGCAGTAAGGCCCGTTATCGCCAAAAGGCGTTGCGCCCGATCATTATCGGCCAAAACCCATACCAATGCTTGTAGAGCAATGGATTGTGCGCTTTGATTATCCATAGGGCAGGCCTTTCCAATGCTATTTCAATATTTTCACCAACATTTGGTTCTTATTGACTTGCAGCCTGTGCCGCATATGGCATCAATACTCAATGATCATTTGATAGATATCATAAAATTAGATGTAATTTATTGCTGCGAAATATGCCATTATCATTATAGAGGAAGAGCAATAATATTATTTGCCGTTTTATAATCATTTTTATACTCTTATGGTTGCGGATATAAAGGAATATATATGGCCAAAAAAGTCATCATCGTCGAAGATAATGAACTCAATCTTAAATTATTCACTGACTTACTGAAAGCGCATGATTTTGAGGTTGAAGCTCGGCGCGATGGCCGCGATATTATAGAGACAATCCGCAGCATCATGCCCGATCTTATCATTATGGATATTCAATTACCCAACGTCTCGGGCCTCGACCTTATTGAAACCATATCCGCCGATACCGCTTTTTCAGAAATCCCTATATTAGCGGTCACCGCCTATGCTGGGAAAGGCGATGAAGAACGCATTTTAAGCGCAGGCGCCAAGGGCTATTTATCAAAGCCAGTATCAGTCATGCAATTTTTAGAAGCGGTTAACAGTGTAAGCAAATAAACCCGCAGCGCTATAATTACATTGACGGGCGCATCATTCTGCTATCAATTACATATGTGATGACAGTCAATCCCATCAGCTTCGATAGACTAAGGCCGCCATGCCCTTGGATGGAAGAAAGCCATAAACTCTGGCGTAGCAGCGTGCGTGCCTTTGTCACAAAAGAAATTATACCCTATGTCGAAGCCTGGGAAGAAGCAGGCCGTATCCCCCGTGATTTATATCCAAATGCAGCACAAGCAGGTTTAATCGGCCTTGGCTATGCAGAAGAATTTGGAGGTGGTGGTTTA
This sequence comes from uncultured Sphingorhabdus sp., assembly GCA_947501885.1. Taxonomy (GTDB): domain Bacteria; phylum Pseudomonadota; class Alphaproteobacteria; order Sphingomonadales; family Sphingomonadaceae; genus Sphingorhabdus_B. The sequence continues at coordinate 1,652,002 of CANMXN010000001.1, forward strand.
GAAACTGATATCTTCCACGCCATCATTACCAGCGAAGAATTGGCCCGCGCTGGTGCAGGCGGTATTGTAGCTGCCCTAATGATTCATGGTATTGGCCTACCGCCCATTATGGCGCTAGCCAGCGAGACAATGAAGCATAAGATAGCACCGCACATATTATCTGGCGCTGAGCAAATTAGCCTTGGCATTACAGAGCCATCGGGTGGATCAGATGTAGCCAAGCTCAAAACCAAGGCTGTGCGTGATGGCAATGGCTGGCGCGTTAACGGCAGTAAAACCTATATTACGGGCGGTATGACCTCTAAATGGCTAACCGCAGCCGTGCGCACAGGCGAGGAGGGCATGGGCGGTATTTCACTCATGCTTATCGATTTAGAAAGCGAAGGAGTAAGCCGCAGCGAACTGCCCAAAATGGGATGGTGGAGCAGCGACACTGCAACGCTGTATTTTGATGATGTCTTTGTTCCTGCCGATCACCTTATTGGCACCGAACACCAGGGTTTTTATGGAATAATGGCCAATTTTAATGCCGAACGATTAGGCATGGCAGCGCAAGCTGCTGCTTATGCGCGATGCTGTCTCGAAGATGCCGTTTCATGGGCGCAAGAGCGAGAAACATTTGGAAAAAAACTAACGCAGCATCAAGTCATCCGCCATAAAATTGCTACTATGGCACAGCGTATTTGGACCACCACTAGCTTTTTGGACCATTGTGCATGGCGTGTGATGCAAGGTGAAAGCCCCATTGCTGAACTGGCGATGCTCAAAGTACAAGCCACTGAGACTATGGAATATTGCGCACGCGAAGCCATGCAAATATTGGGCGGGGCAGGGTTTATTCGCGGGCATCGTATTGAACGGATCTACCGCGAAGTCCGAGTCATGGCAATTGGTGGCGGGTCTGAGGAAATTATGCGCGACCTTGCTGCACGTCAAATGGGGCTTTAGTCATAATAATAGTCAGACAGTAAACCTAATAATATGCACCATAAAAAACCGCCCATGAATCATGCGCGGTTCCAATGTCATTAAACTGATAGGGGGTATATGCCCCAACAAATTTAATTTATTTAATTTTGGCTTCTTTAAACTCGACATGCTTGCGCACAACAGGGTCATATTTGCGCATCACCATCTTCTCGGTGATGTTGCGCGGGTTCTTCTTGGTAACATAGAAAAAACCGGTGTCCGCTGTGCTGACTAATTTAATTTTGACATTGGCTGGTTTCGCCATGGCCTGTTCCTTAAAATCATCTGAAAATAAAAAAGGCGGTTTCGCCGCCCTGTGTGGAGGCGTCATTGCCTAGTGCGTACAAGAAAGTCAAGCCTTCTATATAAATGAATCGCAATAGAGGGACAAAAACCATGACTCAAACCCTAATTTACGCGATATTAACCATGTTATGCGATTGTCATAATTATAATCTTTGATGAAGAGAGCGGTTATCACATGCGGTGAATGATTATCTGAAACAATAATCACGAATAATATTTATAGCAAAGCTGATATCTTAATGGGGTATATTATGAATTTAGATCATGACCAATTTTTGTTAGCAAGAGCGCAGCTTTCTGATATTTTTGACAGTCTCGTAATGACCTCTTTTGAGAGCAACCCCATGCAGTTTCTGATTCGGCTTGATAATATCCGTAGCACCGCAATGGCGCATGATTTTATTGCAATCGCCGAAATTGCGTCTGCATTTGAAGCGGCCCTTCATAATGCAATGCAAAATGGCACAGCCAAAAGCGAAATTGAGAGTTTTCTAAATATTTTGAAAGACGCAATTGCTTGTTCCTCTCATAATGATGAAATGGCGCAATCATTATTGGCATCGGTTGCGATTCGTTTGGGCTGATTTATAAGCCTTAGTGACATTTTACGGATATAGTGGCTTATACCAGAGAGATTTTAAGCATATGGATAGTTTCTTACTGACATTATTGATTATCACACTCGCCGAAATGGGCGATAGAAGTCAATTGCTATGTGCAATATTATCGATGCGCTTTAAAGATGACAAAACTATAATCCTTGCTCTAGTCGGTGCAACTATCCTAAATTGTGCAATATCAACATATCTTGGCTATAGTGTTGGCACGCTTAAATGGATGAGTCCAGAAGCACTGCAACTCTTTGCTGCTTGTGCATATATTTTGGCTGGTATTGGCATGCTACTTTGGGATCGCCCCCTCGACATGTTGGAAAATTGGAAAATTGGCACTCTAGGTACAAGCTTTTTGGGCCTATTTATCCTACAAATAGGAGATAAAAGCCAATTTATAATCGGCGCAAACAGCGCCAATGCCGACCATTGGATATTTGTTTTTATTGCTTCTGTTCTAGCGATATTATTGGCCAATATCCCAGCGATAATCTATAAAGAACAATTATCCGCTATCGTACCAATCAAGCGTATTCGACGAATAGGCGGTATCATCATCATATTTTGGGGTATTATTTTGATTATGAGCGCTATGCGCTTATTTGGATAAACCGAATATAACGCAAATCATGATCATAATATGCTATAAGTAAGTTCACCCAATTTAAATGTAGAGTGAAAAGAAATAGTCAATAATAGTTGGTTTATCGCCTATATTGATTGATAAAATCGATTAGAATATCCAACGAAAATTTGCGCTTTGGACTCCATTAAAGCTATATTTCATAATCAATCACGGTTATCATATATCTATAATTAAAGGAGCAATAAATGGTACAAAGTGGAAATAATAGCAAAACAGAATTGGCCAATGCCCTCAATGAATTGCTTGCCGATTGCTATGCATTATTTTTAAAAACCAAAAATTTTCATTGGCATGTCAGCGGACCTCATTTTCGTGAATATCATCTTTTATTTGATGATCAGGCAGCCGAAATATTTGCTCTTACCGATATTATCGCAGAACGTGTTCGCAAAAATGGTCATACGACTCTGACATCTATAGCAAGTATCGCAAAGCATCAAAATATTGATGACCATGATGATAGCAATACCGCGCCACAAGAGATGCTCAATATATTGGCTGGTGATAATAAGAGACTTGTCCAAAAAATTCGCGAGGTGAAAGAATTGGCTGCGCAGACAGGTGATAATGCAACCGATGGCATTGCCGATGACTGGACTGACCAAGCCGAACAACGGATATGGTTTTTGCTTCAATCTGCACAAAAATCATAATGGTGCAAAAATGAATAATGTAATAATTAAATAGAGCTGAATAGTCTGTTGTTTAATTATTACAGAGTTATGCGGCTATCATTCGCTCAATAGGGATAGATTGACAGCAGAAAACTTCCCACGCCGATCAATTTCAATATCAAACTTCAATCTATCGCCTTCATTGACACTCGAAATACCAGATTTTTCAAGCGAAGAGATATGCACGAAGACATCCGATTCGCCATCATCACGAGCGACGAAGCCAAAACCCTTCATGCTGTTAAAAAACTTGACTGTGCCATTGGCACTATCACCCGTTAATTGACGCTGACCACCACCGGCAGGTGCATCATTACGCGGCTTTGGCGCAGCGGTCTCTACGGGTATGACATCACCCACAATAATCAAATCACTAGCGGAAACTTTACCGCCACGATCAACCAAGGTGAATTCTAATTCTTGTCCTTCGCCAAGCCCTTCAAGGCCAGCTTGTTCGACAGCACTAATATGGACGAAAATATCATCAGGGCGATCTTCGCATGCTATAAAACCAAAGCCTTTGCTAGAGTTAAAGAACTTTACTGTGCCTTTTCCTGAACCAACAACCTGCGCCGGCATGCCAGCAGAAGCACCACGAGAGGATGAAAAACCAGAGCCGCCTCTATCTTCTTTATCAAAGTTTGGATGTCTCGAAGAACTGTTACCAGAATCATAGGATGGCGCATCACGATACCCATCATAACCCTCATCACCAAAACTATCTCTCTTATCCCGACCGCGGCCACGCCGCTTGCGATCAAAACCCATTTTCGTTCTGTAAACCTCATGCTGTCCAAATAATCAATAATCTGGAGCGAAGAGGACAATTCCGCTAAGATTATACCAGAGCAATGTACCCCAGTCGTTCACCACATAGCCGATTTTGAGGTAAAGTCATAGCAAATATTGACTTTTTATCTATTTAGCCATGAAAAAATACAATATTATTCTTCATTTTAAGCAATGCGCCGCTTGCTATCAACCAAAAGCTGAGGCAAAAGCAGCTCTGAAATATAATGAAGATGCTATATCCGAGTAGCATAACCACCAAAGAAAGAAAAATATGAGCGTATATCTCCACCATGAAGATCTACCCCAAGGTGTTTTGGCCGATGGTCCCGTTGCTGTAGACACCGAAACAATGGGACTCATCACGCCGCGTGATAGGTTATGCCTATTACAAATATCCGATGGTGGCGGGGACGAACATTTGGTCAAATTTGGCGTGAACAGCGATTATGCAGCTCCTAATTTACGCGCGATATTAGCTGATCCAAACCGCGTTAAACTCTATCATTTTGCGCGTTTCGATCTGGCAGCCATTGAACATTATATTGGCGTAACAGCAGCCCCTATTTTTTGCACCAAAATAGCCTCAAAATTAACCCGCACCTACACCGACCGACATGGGTTAAAAGAATTGGTGCGCGAAATGCTTGGCAGTGAAATTTCTAAACAGCAGCAATCAAGCGATTGGGGTGCGCCAGAATTATCCTCCGCACAACAAGATTATGCAGCCAGCGATGTGCGCTTCTTGCACAAATTACAGGCTCTATTCGTAGAACGTTTGGAGCGCGAAGGGCGTAGCGAAATCGCACAGGCCTGCTTTGACTTTTTACCGCATCGCGCCAAATTAGATTTAATGGGTTGGGATGAGAATGATATTTTCTCACATATGTCCTAAAATTATCGAAAATCTATATCGTTACCAAACTCTATAAAAACTATTCATTTGAAGGTCATTATCGATCGTATATTGAGCTTTAAATTATAATATATTAGGGTATTTTTATGCACCAAAGACAATATGATAATTTGACCAATCTGCAAAAGTCCATGTTGCCAGGCAGCGTGCATGATTATCTTATCCGCGCATTGCGTATCATATTTCCAATCACCATTGTCGCTATAGTAACATTTTTGATTTTAAGCCCACTCACCGGCAATGATGAATTAAGCTTCGTTCTTGATAAAGACCAAGTGGATTTGGCACCTGAACGATTAAAAGTGACCGATGCCCTCTATCGCGGTGAAGACAGTAAAGGCAGACCTTTTTCTGTAAAAGCTGGCAGCGCAGTGCAAAAGACATCAGATACACCCATTTTGGATATGGAAGACTTTGTTGGACGCATCATTCTCAATAGCGGGCCAGCCATTTTAACGGGCCAGCGCGGTACCTATAATCTTAATGATGAAATCATGCGGGTCGAGGGACCATTAGATTATAAATCGCAAGCGGGATATGAATTTACCGCCTCTAACGTTGAAATACGTCTACAAAACCAAAATATCGAAAGCTTTGGAACCGTGAATGGCAAAACCAAATTTGGTACTTTCAGTGCCAATAAATTAATCGGCGATTTGGGCAAGCGAACTATTATATTAGAAGGTAATGCCAGATTGACCGTTAATCGGCGATAGCATAAAGAAATATTGAAGACGTATATAATTGGAGAATGATGGTGAAACTATATATTATCGGTAGTATAGCAGCCTTAGCTTTATTGAGCCATAGCGCTGCACCCGCACAAATCATTCAAAACCATGATAGTGATGCACCTGTGACGCTTGATGCTGGGCGTATTGAGCTGCAAGATCGCTCTGATCGCGTTATGTTTACTGGCGGTGTTACGGTTACTCAAGCGGGCCTTACCCTCAAATCCAATCGCCTAACCGCAGCCTATACCAATGGTGCGAAGGTCGATGTAAACCGTATGGATGCTATCGGCGGTGTTACCATCACAAAATCTGATCTGCGTACCAAAAGCGATGCCGCTATTTATGATTTGGATAGAAAGCTCATCACATTAATTGGAAACGTCACCGTCAATCAAGGCACCAACAGATTAAATGGTGGCCGCATTGTGATAGACTTAACGCAAAACAGAACCAGCGTAGAAGCGCAGCCGCAAGCCAATGGCCAAGCAGGGCGTGTGACAGGAACATTCACCGTTCCGCAGCGCAAAAAAGAAAATACTGTCGAAAGCGACAATCAAACCCCCTAAGCTAAGAGTAGTTTTGCTGTAATTTCTACAAAATTAGCAAAGTTAATTTGCATTCAAAATATATTCCATGCATAAATCCTGCCAAATGGATGAATGATAGGAAAGCATTAGTGATTTCATCATATATCCATAATTGTGAATCAATTAAGAAGAAGACCTATGTCATTGGAAATGCAAGAACCAGAAGCTACGGATATTAATGCGGATGTTATAAGTGAAAATATTGCTGATACCGATGGTCTTGGCGTGATATCCATTGCAAAAAGCTACGATAAGCGTGCTGTGCTAACCGATGTATCATTGGCCGTTGGCCGCGGTGAAGTGGTAGGCCTGCTGGGTCCTAATGGTGCCGGTAAAACCACATGTTTTTATTCAGTCATGGGCCTTGTCAAACCTGATAGCGGGCGCGTTATGCTAGCGGGGGAAGATATTACAGGGCTGCCTATGTATCGGCGTGCTATTTTGGGGCTTGGTTATTTGCCACAAGAAACATCAATCTTTCGCGGTATGACCGTTGAACAAAATATTAAAGCTGTATTGGAAATGGCGGTTCCCGATAAAACACGCCGAGAAGAACGATTGGAACAATTGCTCGGTGAATTTGGTCTAACGGGTTTACGCACCTCTCCTTCCATGGCCCTATCAGGGGGCGAAAGACGCCGTTGCGAGATTGCACGTGCTTTGGCTGCCGATCCTAAAATTATGCTATTGGACGAACCATTTGCAGGGATTGACCCTCTATCAATTGCCGATATTCGTGATTTGGTCAAAGAATTAAAGCAGCGCGATATTGGTGTATTAATTACTGACCATAACGTCCGTGAAACGCTCGATATTGTTGATCGCGCCTGCATAATCTATGATGGCCAAGTATTATTTTCTGGCTCACCCGAAGCTTTAGTAGCCGACGAAAATGTCCGCCGCCTCTACTTGGGCGAGGGCTTTGCCTTATAATGCAAGACATATCTTATAATCACGTGATGCATTAAAAATGGCTTTAACTCCTCGCCTCGATCTACGGCAAAGCCAATCCCTAGTGATGACGCCGCAATTGCAGCAGGCAATAAAATTATTGGCGCTCTCAAGCTTAGAAATAGAAGCTTTTGTTGCCGAAGAAATTGAAAAAAACCCATTGCTTGAAAGCGAAAGCAGCAATGAGACAGTAGCAACAAATACTGATAATGCTCAGACCAATGATGCGGATAGTTTTGAGGACATTATCAATGAACGCTCCAGCGATGACATGCTCAAAGACGGTGCCTTGGATGGCCAAGAAGCATTGGACGTTGCTGCAAGTGCTGAAAGCTTTCAAGATAGCCCAGCCGACAATATGCAAAGCAATGATAGTGAAGCAGGGTTAAGCCTATCAGGCGGCAGCGATAGCAGCGGATCATTCGAAGGCGGAGATGATCTTGACTTTGATAGTTTTGCAGCTCCTGATATTAGCCTGCGCGAACATTTAATGGTGCAGGCAGGAGCTACCTTTTTTGGTGCTGACCTTATCATCGCACAGCAATTAATCGATAAAATCGAACCTACGGGATATTTAGAAGTTGAACTGCCGTTATTGGCCTATCAATTGGGTTTAGACTTAGGCGATATGGAAGCAGTCTTAGATGTCATTCAGGCATTTGACCCCATCGGCGTGGGGGCCCGTAGTTTAAGCGAATGTATCGCCATTCAGGCCAAAGAAGCCGATCGTTATGACCCATGTATGGCCAAGCTCATTGGCAATCTTGATCTCGTTGGCAAAGGTGCTTTTGATAGACTGCGTCGCCTCTGTCAGTGCGATGAAGAAGATTTGCGTGACATGCTTATGGAACTGCGCAATTATGATCCCAAGCCTGGGTGCCGCTTCATGAGCGAAGATAGTGTTGCTATTACACCCGATATTTTCATCACAGCAAAGGGTAAAGGCTGGAGCGTAGAATTAAATAGCGCTAATTTACCGCGTCTATTGGTTAATCGCAGCTATTATAGCGAAATGAGCAGCGCAGGCCCCGATAAAGAAACCAAGGCTTGGCTCAATGAGTGTATTGCAGACGCCAATTGGCTCATTAAAGCGATGGATCAGCGACAGAAGACTATCCTAAAAGTTGTGGGTGAAATAATTAAATTACAGGATGGATTTTTCCGTCATGGCGTCACCCATTTAAAACCTATGACATTGCGCGTCATCGCCGAAGCCATTGATATGCACGAATCCACCGTTAGCCGCGTGACCAGCAATAAATATTTATCCTGTGGCCGCGGGGTTTTTGAACTAAAATATTTCTTTACCAGTGGAATACAAAATACAGATGGTAGCGAGGGTATCTCCGCTGAAGCAGTTAAAAATGCTATCAAAGAATTAATCGATAATGAAGGTAAGAAAATATTATCCGATGATAAATTGGTTGATTTATTACGAGCCAAAGATTTTGATATTGCCCGCAGAACGGTAGCCAAATATCGTGAAGCTATGGGAATCGGTTCATCTGTACAGCGGCGCAGGCAGTTAAAAATGTCAGGTGGATAGTAGAATTTTAAACCGAAATCTCGGCATTATTAATCATTTTGGGAAGGTTTTTAAATATAAAATCAATATTTGGCAAAAGTTCACCAATAGTTTACAAGTATATACTACTTAAATGATCGAAGAATATGGAGATTGATATAATGGATAATGAGCCCGAAAAATTAGATCATATATTGGTCAATATGTCTGGGCTTACCGCAGAGTTTGCACTTGTCAAATATGGTAGTGAACATGGTCTTCACTCCATCCGTAAATATGATTGTAGCAGTTTTGCAACAGCAACAGATTGCTTTAATGCTTATGCCAGAGACATAAATATTAACATGAAAGGACGCAAATGTGCAATTGCTGTTAGCGCAGCCGTTACCAGCGATGTTATCAAAATTATGCGTGGTAATTGGACCTTTTCTGTGTTGGGCTTTAGCCATATGTTTGGTCAAAAACCAATTGTCATCAATGATACATCGGCCTTATCTTGGGCCAATTTTGCTGGCACGCAATTGACACACCAGCCACTCGGCTTGCCAGGTCAAATGGACTTTAACAAAGCTGGTAAATATCTAACCATCCAAGTGATGGGGGGCGCAGGACTTTCTACGTTAATCATTACACCCGATAATCAACGCATTGTGGTTGATAGCGAACATGCACACACAGGTTTCTATCCCTCTAATGATCTAGAGTATAGAATATTACAGGCAATGAAGCTCGGCAAGTTACAAGTTAGCTGGGAACATATATTATGTATTTCAGATAATGATCCTTTTTGGCAAAAACCAGAAATCAATCTTACACGTGTTGAAATTCTGGATTTAAAAGCTTCAATATTAGGGGCTTTTGCAGGCGATGCCACCTTGTCACAAACGGCTTGGAATGGTCTCTTCCTCTATGGTGATTGCATACAATATTTGAACACACCCGAACGTATCGCAATGTTCCAAAAGCGATTTGAACTCAAAAATAGCTATCGAATGAATTTGCAAAATACGCCGCGCTGGCTGGTTAAAATGGAGCATCGCTCATTGCGCGGTTGCGCCGCTATGCTAGCACAACTTTACCCCTAAATATTTGCGAGCATCTCTTCTGACATGCTCCAAAGCCGCCGAGCATTATCAGCATCAATAGCGTGCGGCCGAACACCAAAAGAGCCCGCATCATCAGCGGCAAGCAATGCTGCAACATCACAATCTTCGCAATATTGCCCGCCCATATTTTTGAGCATTGGCGATGTGGCCGCCCATAATGTCGTGACGCATCCTTGGCGGGGCGATTTAAACATTTTAACCGCAATCTCGGACATAGTGCCATCGGGATTCATCCATCCCATTGCGACCATTTCTTCTACCTCTAAATGGCGCTGCAACGGGGTATTAATTCCGCCCGGATGGACCGAAAAACTCTTGCCACCAAATTCGCTCATGCGCTGATTAAGCTCGACTGAAAATAATGCATTAGCAGTTTTGGATTGGCCATAGGATAGCCATTTATTATATTCTGTTTGCGCAAAATGCATATCATCCCAAAATATATCATGCAGCCGATGACCGATAGATGACAGATTAATCACCCGCACATCATCATTGGTTTCAGAAGCTTTTTGCAGCGCAGGCATGAGCGCATTGGTCAGCGCAAAATGCCCCATATGGTTGGTACCAAATTGCATTTCCCATCCATTCACATGCGATAGCGGACAGGCCATGACGCCAGCATTATTGATAAGCAAATCAAGCCTATTATGTGCCGCACTATAATCTTCTGCAAAGCGTTTTATGCTGGCAATATCGCCCAAATCCATAGCCGATGTTTGTATATCACCTTGTACATCCGCTAGATTATCGGCCGCTTTTTTTGGATCGCGCACAGGGATGTGAATATGCGCACCGCGCTGTGCCAATGCCCGCACCGTTTCTAAACCTATGCCTGAATAACCACCCGTCACGATGATATTCTTACCCGTAAAGTCCATACCTTCTAGCACTTCATCAGGCTCGCTTTTGGCATAAAAACCGCTTTTTAGTGGAACCTGCTGATTATCGCTCATAGGGCTATCTCCTTTTTCTCTCTAATCGGTACGGGAATATTACAAATATCTGCGCCCCCAGCTGGGACATTGAAGAAAGGATCACGGCGATTAGCTCTTGCATCTGCATATTTAGCAAATGTGTCGCTTTCGGTGCTCAAATATTCAAATGTGGGCGTATCGCTAACATCATTGCCCATACGCACAGAGGTGATTTTGGTACGTTCTTCGGGCGTTTCATAAAAACCCAAATCCCCCGTCCCGCGTGGCAGGCTGCTCATATATTCCATACCCGAAATGATACGCCCAACCAGCGCGATATTGCGGTCCAAATGACGCGGCGCATGGCCGATTACTGTATAAAGCGATGAACCATCGCCTGTGTTCGGTGATAAATCACGGCCCACTCCAACCATTCCATAACAATGCACAGGCCATATTTGCGGGTTTGATGGAATATTATTACTCGCTATTGGCCAGCCCAACAAATGTGCAGAGACTTCTGCATATCTATCACCATGATCGGGCTTAAGTAATTCCAGAATGGTTGCACGCTGCTCTTGGGTAATGGAATCATTATTTATAAATTCACTGATAAGTTGAAAACGATTATGAGAACGGTTTTTTTTAGCAAATTGTAAACTATTATCAGATGGCGTTGATATCTCATCCTTTTTCAATCTCTCTTTATGGTTCTTTGCTCCTGTAAGTAACTCATCAGGCCATTCACCAGATGCAATCATGGCATTTCTAAAAAAAGCAGCCCCAAGATTATAGTTAATCCGAGGACGTCCGCGCGATTCTGGTATCGCAAATATTTGAGAATCAGTAAAATAACTCGTTTCAGGCACAGTTTCCAGATCATCAGGCAGCGCTTTAGCACCCTCTTCTCCACCATTGGGATCACCCCATTGGGTGACATAATTATCCTGCACTCGAATGACCGCTGTATCGTCCCAAAATTTCGCATCAGCCAATTTACGAATATTGCGAATCCAGCCTTGGCTAAATGGCTCAGGCATAAGCTGAATAATAACGCGGCGCTTTTTACCATCACGGTCAGGCGCCAAATCCATAACCATCAAATCAGATGGTTTAATCGCAACCCATTCGAATGTATCGGCTGCATCAACTATCGCATTGGGGCTTGGGAATATCTTCTCGCTCTTTGGGGCGCTCTCCGTACCGCTTTGCTTATCCGTATTTTGCGCCATAGCTATGCTGCTTATTCCGCCCAATAGTGCAGCGGCCATAATATAGTTTCGCATCCCCAATTCTCCTCTTTATCAAACAATAGACTGCCACATTGATAGATATATGCAAGAGCGATAATGAGATACTTGCAAAAGCAGCTCTGCGCCTATAGAGCGGCTGCAATCTATTGGGTGATCCTAACAGATTTGCGGACACGTGGCCGAGTGGTCGAAGGCGCACGCCTGGAAAGTGTGTAAAGGGGCAACTCTTTCGTGGGTTCGAATCCCACCGTGTCCGCCATTATACGAGATAAATGGCGCAGCTTTATTTGGCGCGTTCCAGCATACCAAATAAATCACGCGGGTCGTCAGGATCGGCCAGCATATCCAGTTCGATATAATAATCGGTTTCCTTAATATGGTCATGCACATAGCGCAGCGCGCTAAAATCTTCGATGGCAAAGCCCACACTATCGAACAATGTAATCTGATGATCGCTACTACGCCCCGCAATATCACCTGCAATCACTTGCCATAATTCAATGACGTCATGATCGCTATTAAGTTGCTGAATCTCGCCTTCTATGCGGGTTTGCGGTGTATATTCAACAAAAATGTCACTGCGCAGTAATATATCTTTATGCAGCTCAGTCTTGCCAGGGCAATCCCCACCAATAGCATTAATATGTACGCCAGGGCCCACCATATTATCGGTCAAAATCGTTGCATATTGTTTATCCGCAGTACAGGTTGTGATAATCTGCGCCCCTTCAATCGCCTCTTCACTACTGCTACACACGCTCACATGCAAACCGCTGTTTGCCAAATTAGCCGCACATTTTTCGCTCGCCTTACTATCTACATCATAGAGGCGCACATTCTCAATCCCCAATAATGCCTTAAATGCGGTGCATTGAAATTCGCTTTGCGCACCATTGCCGATCATCGCCATTGTTTTGGAACCCTGTGGAGCAAGATATTTCGCCGCCATTGCCGACATGGCTGCTGTGCGCAGCGCGGTAAGCATTGTCATTTCGCTCAATAAAATCGGATAGCCTGTCCGTACATCGGCTAGCAAACCAAAGGCCGTTACGGTTTGCAGTCCTTGTTTGGTGTTGCTGGGGTGACCATTGACATATTTAAAGCCATAATGCTCGCCATCTGAGGCTGGCATTAATTCGATAACCCCAACATCGCTGTGAGATGCCACCCTGGGCGTTTTATCAAATAGCTCCCAGCGTTTATAATCTTTCTCTAATTCGGCGGCAATATCAATAAGGACCTTTTCCAAACCGATGTGATGCACCAATTGCATCATATGATCGACCGAAACAAAGGGCACCATGGCAAGTGGGGATGGCGCTAATGACATAAAAAACCTCATATAATGATGAAAAATGCATCTATATGCGCAGCTTTACATTCCCGCAACTCCTGTGATTAAGTTTTATGCGTAACTATCTTGCCATTATAGCGAACATGCGACTATCATAAGGCAATACCATAATATTTGATGCCATTAGGAGATTATCATGGCAACCCCAGCATTAAACGCAGTGCAGCAACAATCGCTCAATAATTTTAAAGCAAATGTCGTCGGCCCATCACAGAGCAAATTGGTGATATTAGACTTTTTTGCCGAATGGTGCGGACCATGCCAACAATTAACCCCCGTCCTAAAAGAAGTGGCCAAACAATATGCACAGCGCGGTGTTGAACTGGTGATGGTTGATGTTGATAAAGATGAATTTATCGCAGGTATGTTTCAAATACGCTCTATGCCCACCGTCTATGCCATTGTAAATGGAAAGCCCGTGGCAAACCTCACCAACGCCCGCACAGTACCACAGGTTTCTGCTATGCTTGATAAATTATTAGTCGATCATAAAATAATGGCTGCATAATATATTTTATTATATTATGCTCTTATAAGTAATGGCAGATAAATTCAGAGCAACATCATCTCAAAAAAGAATGGCTATTGTAAGGGTAACCATTGCCATTATACTGGGCCTTACTTTTTCTTGGGCTTTATATGCTTTACTGAACATATTTAACACCAGTCCAACTGGCGTTATTATGTTTTCATTTCTTGTTATAGCACCCTTTTGTTTTTCAGCCTTAATAGCTTACATTGCAGATCCATTTTTTATCAAAGAGATACATTTTTATACGAAGACCGCTCTTATATTCATGGTAGCCATTACCATAGCATCTGCCTTCATATTACAAGAAGGAATATTATGTATATTAATGTTACTCCCACTTTGGGTACCGCTGAGCTTAGCAGGATCGGCTTTCACTTATAAAGTTAGAAAAAATTATAGGAAAAGCCGTACATATTGTATGGCACTGCTGATAATCCCATTCATCGCTGTCCCCATTGAAAACCAGATTAATATTACACCGCAAAATCACACTGTTTCACGTGAAATCATCGTCAATGCTTCTGCCAATAAAATTTGGCCACTGTTGCGCGGTATTGAAAATGTCAGTGCCAATGAGGGGCAATGGAATATATCCCAAAATATTATGCAAGTGCCGCGTCCTATTGGTGCCAAACTTATTGGCAGCGACATAGGGGCGCAACGCTTGGCCAAATGGGAACGCAATATAGACTTTCAAGAAGAAATCACACAATGGGAAAAGCACAAACATATTGGCTGGCGCTTCATATTTAAAGACTTACACGAATGGGATTTTCTGGACGAGCATTTAATGCCCAATAGCCAATATTTCCAAGTAAAGTCAGGTGGATATGCCCTCATAGCTCTACCTGATGGTCGCAGCAGATTGTCATTGAATACACAGTATTGGATAAAAGTACCATTTGGCAGCTATGCTGCTATTTGGGGTGAATTTCTGCTTGGTGATATTCATGATAACCTCTTGCATCTTATCAAAGAGCGTGCGGAACAATAAATCCCCTTATCCATTAATCTGACAATATATAAATTTGTCTCCATTATATCTGGACAGACTATGTTCCACGTGAAACAGATATATTCATGATCCCAAGACAATTGCTTGCTAGCGCCAAAATACCCAATACACCCGATGATGAATTGCGGCTCTTTTCCCATGGGGATGATTTTATCATAATGCTAGGCAGTAATGAGCTGATGAATAGCCGCGTCTATGGATCAGAAGAAGCGCTGGCCCATTTATCTTGCGCTGCCATAGCCAAACATAAAGCACCGCATATATTAATCGGCGGTTATGGCATGGGCTTTACGCTACGCGCAGCATTAGCAAAGGTGCCCCAAGACGCCAAAATCACGATTGTAGAACTGGTTCCTGCTATCATAGATTGGGCAAAAGGGCCGATGCAATCACTTGGCGGTACATGCCTAAATGATCCTAGGGTTAATCTTGAAATTGATGATGTGGCCGATACTATAAAGGCCGCAAAAAATCGCTATCACGCCATCTTGCTAGATGTTGATAATGGCCCCGATGGCCTGACTAAGGCTGACAATGATAGCCTCTATAGCGATATGGGTTTGACAGCGGCCAAGACAGCACTGATAAAGGGTGGAGTATTGGCCATATGGTCAGCCCATAGCGACAAGCAATTTAGCAAGCGATTGCGTAATCAGGGATTTAAAACCCAAGAACATATTGTACGCGCCCGGTCCAATGGCAAAGGTGCGCGCCATTATATTTGGATCGCGCAGAAATAATAAGGCACGTTGCCGCATAAAACCACATCCAACATGCCATAACCTTCTTGGCGTCATTTTATATAAATATATGATAGATAGTGCTTATCTGTCTCTTTGCGATGGTTTTCGGCCATAGGTGGTAAGGGTAATAATGCCGTCTTGATTGCCATCTTCGACATCACGGTAGATAGTTTTTATACCCGCTGCTTTTAAGCGCCTTGCCATATCAGCCCTATTTTTGTTCACAGCAGATGATAGTGTGACATCTGTTTCCTCATCTTCCCTTGCAACTATGCGGTCCATAACAACCTCACGCAGACCCCAACGCTCTATTGCCCATATAGCAGTTTCTGACTCAACAGCATCTACAATATCATCAGGCTGATCATTCGATATAATATCTGGGACCTGAGTTTGCGTTTCAGATGAAGCATTGACGCTATCTACTGCTGGCGCTTTTATAATCAATATCTGCTGCGCAGGCGGTATGATACGCACATTCCAATCCCCCGCACTGTTCAATGCTAATTCTTCTGCATCATAATAGTCTGCCAATGTCCAACCATCAACTGCAATAGGCACAATATCAACGCTGCGTTCTGAACGATCGGGCCATATAGACTGCACAGGCACACCAATGGCCGCACGAATATCATTAAAAGGTGGCACATCATTGCTCAATATTAGACGTGTACTATCCATCGCCGCATCAACAATAGCGCGCGTTTCCGCTGCGCCATCAGCAGCAACAATTTGCTGTAAATTTAATGCAGGCTTTTCACCAATATGATGTGTCAACGCATCCAGAATAATCTGCTGTCCATCTTCATGAAATTTGGGTGCGATAACAATAGCATTAACCTCTGGATCCCCAGTAAGTGGCCAGGAAATATCAAGCTGCGTTATGTTACGCCGATTAATACCCAACTCACTGCTCAACACATCTTGGCTTGCACCACGCAAAACCGACTCATTAGAAAGCCTTGCCAAGGTAAGACCTAGAGGGGTTGCAAGGCTCAAAAATGCGGCGATACCAGCCAATAGAAAATAAGGGTTTTTTTCAACATGAGAGAGCGGGCGCGCTGCACCGCTTAGACGGGCAACGACCGTAATAGCAAAAGCAATGGCCGCCAAGTTGGTGAGAAATAATAATAATGCACCGCCAGCGAAATCAATCCGCCATACCGCAATGCCATAACCAATAGTGGCAATCGGCGGCATTAGGGCCGTTGCTATTGCCACACCTATTGCCATTGCCCCAAGCCGTTTTACCACAGCATATCCGCCCGCAATACCTGATAGCAGTGCAACAAGCAGATCAAGCAAGCTTGGTTCAGTCCGTGCAATAATTTCAGGCGTTGCATTGCGGATGGGGCTAAGCCCTGTCAAAATCACTGCCACCAATATCCCTATCGCCGCACCCACCATAACCACACGAGCAGCATCTTTAATACGCTTGCCATCTAATGATGCAAAACCAAAACCCAAGGCGACAATAGGAGACATAAGCGGGGATACAAGCATAGCGCCAATCACAACAGCGGTGCTGCCTTGCAACAAGCCAAGCATAGCAATGCCAGCCGATATAGCACACATCAGCATATAGCCTGGCGATGTTTTGCCATCTTGCTGCACTTGTGCGCGTAATTCTTTGCCCGATTGGCCAGCGAGATCAGGCAATAATAAAAAGGAACCAATTTGTTCACGCCAATGGGTCAAACGGCCAATTAATGATGATCCTTGTTTGGTTTCTTCCATATTATAGCCTTAACTAATATTATATATCAATATCTTATTTATTCTTAAATGACGTCAAATATATCATAACATCATAATCCAATATATCATTGTTTAGCCAATAATATATTGCTCTCGGTTAATGATATTCCATCTATAAGACGGATTTTACGCAACACCTCATCAAAATCACGTAGATCATGCGCTTCCATCTCGGCTATATAATCCCATCGACCATTGGTACTATATAAGGCCCTAACGGACTCAATCTTTAACATATCAGCAGCCACCTTATCTCCCATATGGCCTTGTACCTCGATTTGTACCAGCGCCTTAACGGCTTTATTACGCGTTTCCATCCCTTTAACGATAGTAAAGCGTTCAATAATGCCACGTTCCACCAATTTATCAATGCGGGTCTTGGCCGTGGCCCGCGAAATTCCTATGGTCGATGCAATAGTCGCAATCGACATACGCGCATCACCCTCTAATAATATGAGTAATTTTTCATCCATCTGATCCATAACATCATCCTATAGGGAAATATTACAAATTACCATAATGATAAGTCAAACTATACAATATGTATTATTACTCTATCAACTTTGTCACATTGCCTACTTTACCTTATTGTATATTCTCTGTCATAGATGGGCAAAAGGATGGAAATTATGACACATAATATTGCACTAATTGGAGCACCAGTAGATTTAGGCGCGGGACAAAGAGGATGCCTACTTGGTCCAGAAGCCATGCGTCTATCGCATATAGAAGAAAGGCTCACATCACTCGGTCATAATGTTAGCGATATGGGCAATATATCAGCACAAGAAGTTGATGGCTTTAATCTGCCCGGTAATGCCCTGAATAGTGATAATATCGTGGGGTGGACACGTGCACTGCACCAAAAATCATATCATGTCATGCAAGATGGTTATTTTCCTATCTTCATGGGAGGAGACCATGCGCTAGCCATGGGCACAGTGAGCGGAGTTTCTCAATATGCTAAAGACCAAGGCCGCCCCTTATGCGTATTATGGCTTGATGCCCATGCCGATTTTAATACGCCGCAAACCTCTGTATCAGGCAATATGCATGGCATGCCCGTATCTTTTTTCTGTGGTGAGGAAGGTTTTGATAATATTTTGCCTGAGCATGATGCTTGGGTTGAACCTGATAATATGTTCATGTTCGGTATTCGCTCTGTCGATGATGCAGAGCGCAAATTGGTCGCCAGTCGCGGCGTTCAGGTATTTGATATGCGCGCCATTGATGAACATGGGACTGCAACAATTATACGATCAATCCTTGATAAGGTAAAAGACCGTAATGCTATGCTCCATGTTAGCCTTGATGTTGATTTTCTTGATCCATCGATCGCTCCTGGTGTTGGCACCCGTGTGCCTGGGGGTGCAAACTTCCGCGAAGCCCATTTAATTATGGAAATGCTATGCGAATCGGGTCTTGCAACATCAATGGACCTGGCTGAGTTAAACCCTTATCTTGATAACCAAGGTCAAAGCGCCCGTATGCTAACCGATTTAACCGCTAGCCTCTTCGGTGAGCGTATATTGGATACGGTAACACCCTTAAATCTTCGCACCAATCATTGACCAGTCTATACTTGAAAATTTTGTCAACGCTTTGTACCTATTACCTTCATTAAAAAGAGGAATATTAGGGTGAGCAAATATATATTAGTGATCGATGAAGGCACCACTTCTACGCGGGCAATGCTCTTTACACCCGATGGAAAATGCCATGACAGTGCTCAGTTAGAGCTAACCCAATATTATCCAGAACCTGGTTATGTTGAACATGATGCCGAGGAAATCTGGCAAAATAGCCTGTCTTGCATACAGGATGTGATCGCCAAAGCAGGCGGCGGTGACAAAATTATTAGCATTGGCATTACCAACCAACGCGAAACCATCATTTTTTGGGATAAGCGCACCGGTAAGCCTCTGACCAAAGCAATTGTATGGCAAGACCGTCGCACCAGTGACATATGTAATGCGCTTAAAGATGCGGGCCATGAAGATATGATTCATGAACGTACAGGCCTTCGGCTTGACCCTTATTTCTCTGCGAGCAAAATCGGTTGGGCGCTCAAAAATTGGCCTGAGCTGAAAGAAGCAGGCGATCATTTGGCCGTCGGCACTGTCGAGAGCTATTTAATATTTCGCCTAACGGGTGGCTTACATATCAGTGATGCCACTAACGCATCACGCACGGCCCTTATGAATATCGATAGCGGCGAGTGGGATGATGAGTTATGTGATCTTTTCAACGTACCCAAATCAATATTGCCCCAAATTACTGATTGTGTAGGCGATTTAGGGGTTTGTAATACCGATGTTGTCGGCCATGCTATTAAGATTTGCGGATCAGCAGGCGATCAACAAGCCGCCACCATTGGTCAGGCTTGCTTGAAAAATGGGCAAAGCAAAGCAACCTTCGGCACTGGTGCGTTCATTCTCACCAATACAGGGACACAATCGCGCCGTTCCAAAAACCGTTTATTGTCCACCATCGTCTGGCAAATCGATGGCCAACGTCATTATGCTCTTGAAGGGTCTATCTTTGTCGCAGGTAGCCTCATTCAATGGTTACGCGATGATGTAAAGCTTATCACAGCAGCAAAAGATTCAGAAGAAATAGCACGGCAATTAGATAATAATGGCGGGGTTTATATAGTACCTGCCTTATCAGGCTTAGGTGCGCCGCATTGGAAAGCAGATGCCAAAGCCATGATATGCGGGTTAAGCTTTGCAAGCAGCAAAGACCATATCATCCGTGCAGCATTAGAAGCGATGGCCTATCAAAGTTATGATTTAAAAGCAGCCTTTACCGATGATGGCGGTGAATGGAGCGAATTGCGTGTTGACGGCGGTATGGTCAATAATAGCTGGATGGTACAATATCTTGCTGACATATTGAATGTGAAAATTAATAGACCTGACTTTGTCGAAACAACAGCATTAGGGGCTGCTATGCTTGCTGCTGTTGGTTCTGGACTTTATAAAGACCTCAAAGAAGCGGCGGTAATGATTGGTGATACCACCAGCTTTACTTGCACGATGGAAGACAAAGAGCGCAAGATAATATTAGAAGGTTGGCAAAAAGCGGTTGATTTCGTGGTAGCGGATTAAAATCCGCCGCCCGTCACTTCGCTATCTTCTTCCTCCTCCTCCACATCAGCTTGGGCGATCTTCGCTTTTGTTTTGGCGGCCAATGTACCAAAATCAAAAGTTGGATTATCTACATTTAGTACAGCAGTTTCTTGTAGGTCTGATTGTGCCCCAATAATATCAGCAACCAAGGGGTTAATACGAATTTTATATTCGCCATAAGCCACACTTTCAAAAAGGAAATAACCGTCAAACTCACTCCGGGTTTTCTTAATCACATTGCCATTTTTATCCAGCAATTCCAAATCAACACCCGTGAATAATCCACCGCCTTCTTTCACCAAAGTACCCGAGATTTCACCCGCCGATACCAATGGCAATAATATCTCAAAGGCAACGCCAGGCCGCGGCGTAACAACAACACCACTGGTCGCAGGCTGCACAAAAGGGTCTGGTAAGGTCGAATCATCGATACCAATCAATATTGGCTGGAAAGGCTGTAAACCATCAATCACGGTTTGCCCTGCTTCATTGGTCGGTTCTGATTTACCAGAATTACCAGCGGTTAATTCCACATCTTGTTCCACACGTTCATTGGGCTGATGAATCCCATCGCCATTATCATCGTGAAATACAGTAGCAAAAGCCTGTCCAGTGGTCGCCAATTTATTAGATGCTATTCTAATCCCGCGCCCACTAGGTTTTGGCCCTAAACTAAAGGCTAGATTCAAACCAGCGGCAACAGACCCATCACTTGCTGCTTCTATTTGTCCTGTCAAAGCAACATTTTTGAAACGCCGCGTATAGCCAAGGGCGAAACGGCCACGCCGCGACAAGGCTTGATAGCCCAATTCCGCACGGAAGGCTGATCTATCACTTGCCCGCCAATCTGCTGTTATCTGTGATGCTCTAAAGCCAGCACCACCCAAACCCCCAGAAAGGGCAAAGCTTGCTTCACCGCGCAAACGAATGACGCCAAGACGGCCGCTCAAGCGAACCGTATTTTCAATTTCATCGGGTGGCCCCGTCCCGAACCGAAAGCTGTTTCTTTGCCATGATAGTTCGTTGGTTATACCCAAGCGATTGATATTAAAAGATATTCTAGTTAAAGCTTCTAAGCTTATATTGCCACCATTATCCTTTTCATAACTGCCTTCTAAATGTATTGGCAAAAATTTACGGCCCAAATTAATGTTCTGATCTAAAGTTGCGCGAACCAACTCTTTAACATTCACATTATAACGTTCCGATCGAAAACCTTCATCTAGCAATGCTGCTTCAACCTGAAATAATGTCTGTCCAAACTGGCCCAGAACCTGTGCACGCACAGCATTATTAGACCCAAAATCATTAGAAGCTGATAACTCTACCAATGTCGGACCAATCGCACGGCGAATAGAAGCTTCTAGCTGTGTTTGTCGCTCATTCAGCGATTGCAAGGTGAAGACCGATGCCGCAATGGACGTTTTCGTATTAATACCGCGTTCCAGACCAAAACCACCGCGCAAACCATCCGATGTTGTCGAGTCAATATCACTAATATTAAAGAGATCACGTCCATTATCTTGCACAGTGGCCCAATAATAGGTTTCTCGAGGCGGAATAGAATCTAACCCCACAGGAATAAGCTTTACCTCTTTCTTCACTTGGCCTTGCGGGCCATATAATATTACCTCAAAACGGTTTTGCCCATAAAGGAGAGCCACATCGATAAATTCATAGCGGCCATCACCGCGGCTAGCAGAAAAACCGATAAGCTGACCATTACGGTATAATTCTGCATCCCACCCATCGGGCAAATCTCCCCTAAAGGTTGTACGATCAAAATTTGCTGGGCGCTCAACAGGACGATTGGTAATGAAAGCACCACGCCCTGCAGTAGTTTGCGCGCCTAGCGCTGTTGACACCGTAGATATATCACCGACAGCGACATGTGTGGCCTTTAAGGGGCCTAATAGCTCTGCCTTAGGGTCAGTGCGGTACAGGCGCACACGTGCACTATCTGGAGTTCCTTGATTATTGGATGAGATACGCGCATCAAAAGACGCCTTAGCCAATTCACCGCTTGCAAAAATCTCATAGCGCGCATCAGCGCTTGAATTACCTTGGCCACTTTGTGCGCCGACTGACGCCACAACGTCAACCGATGGCGTTCTCCAATAACGATAAGGATCTTTGGCTTGCGGCAGTTTCGTTATATCAAAATTACTACGCTGCCTGACACGGCCCGCTCGCTCTTTGCGTTCTTCTGCTAGTTCAAAAGGTAGCTTTTCCTCTGACTTTAACACAAGCAAAGCGTTGGATAGATCAGTCACTAATTCCACATTGAGCCAAGAAGCAAGGCTATCAACATTGATACACCATCCCTCTGGCGTATCATAAATATCCGTTTTTGATAATTTGCTATTTTTGTTCACGATTTGTACTATTGCTTGATCGCGATCAATAGTGATTGTACGTGTTTCACTAAACAACCAACCAGTTGCGCGGCGCGACTTTTTGCTCAAACGCACAGGTAAATCTAATGCCAATATCACATCAGCAAAATCAACACATATACCATTGTGAGTTTGATACCCGCGCACGCCATCACCCAATCGATATTTGCCCGAACGAATATCAAATAATAAAGCGTCATCATCATTGGCTACCCAATCCCCTTTTTCCTGCGCATAAGCAGAAGCGGCCGGAAGCGTTAAAGCTCCAGCCGCTAGTACCAATGCTTTAACAACAGTGGTAAAGGGTTTTAGATATTTAGACATAATATTTATATATTACAATATATTACGCTTATTGAATAACTGTCCTAGTTTGGCTGATTAAGCCTCCACCAGCATTGACCGCTTCATAATAAGACACAACAATCTCACCATTGAATGATGGGATCATCTTGGGGTCAATAGGGATACGCACCAAACGATCTTTCACTTCTGGGTAAATGGCAATACCTTTAGCAACCATGATCGGCTCTCTTACGCCAGGTTTTGTTACACGTACTTCACCATAAACCGAACGATCACCGCTACGGCTTAAATCTAACTGGAAGCTACTGCCACCTTCATCCGTTACAATGCGTGGATTCGCAATAGCTGCGGTCGCTTCCAATTGGCCTTTACGGACAATGATAGGAATCGAAATACCGTAAACTGGGATAAGACGGATTGAGAGACCATCGCTATCTGCCGCAACTTCAGTTGCAGATTCTGTTTTGGGGATAGCCCGAAACAGCATGTGTGCGCGATATTCACCATCTCCTAAGTCCGCTGGAATAATGGGTTTAATACGAATAGATTGCGGTTGATTGGGCAACAATGTTACACGACGCGGTGCATAACGAATGAGCGATAGCGCTTGGCTCTCAGCTTCGCTAGCTTCAGTCTTTTCAATATCTTCCAATTTCCCAATATCGGTCATTCGGCGCAAGACAAGCGATACACGATAGGTCGCTTCTTCATTACCAATATTGCTTAAAATAACTTCTGCGCCGCGTTTGCTATCTAATATAACACGCGTTGGCGCGACCAATAAATCTCCTGAAGCATAGCTCGGCACCTGAAAGGCCATTAAAGCTGCTAGAACTAAACTACTTCTTTTTGCCCACTTACCCATCATAGGACGAAACTTTATCATATTGGTCTCCATATTTATCGCTATCTTCACTGAAACTAGGAACGTACACCTAATCCTGAGAATAAATCATAGGATCACTATTCCAGAATATGGTTACCAATTGCCTAAGATTGAGAGTATCTTATAAAAAAAGCCTCGGCTATTTTCATAACCGAGGCCTTAGATTATTTTCTGCTCTTAGCGGCAGGTAAATATCTTATTGATATTCAGCAGTTACGTTGTAGTTACCTGAATAAACACCAGCTGTTTGAGAAGCGCCAACAGTCAAAACACCGCCAACAAATACAGTCTCAATATTTGCTGCATCAAAAACGATTGAAGTTGCAGAAGGTGTCAATGCAAGGTTCATTGGAGCACCAGCGCCTGTAAGCGTTGTTGAAGCATCAACCGTAAGATCAACCGTTAGGCCATCAGCAGCATTTGTAACTTGGAAGCTACCACGTGTTGAACCACCAACACATGTTAGTTCGGTTGAACAAGTACGTGTGCCATTTGCTTCGTCAAGATTAACTGTACCACCAGCTGCACCCACAGCGATTAAGCCAAGATCAAGAGAATCAACAAGTGTTAATTCAACAGCTGCGATAATTTCAGCTTCAGCAGAAGCAACTTCAGTTTCAGCATAAGCAGCGTTTGATACCATAGCTGCAGCAACAACTGAGCCTGCGATTGCGGTTTTTAATTTGTTCAACATTATTATTAGTCCTTTTTTTAAGAGCATCACAAAACCTGCGATACATAGCAAATTGTTCGGAATGCCCCACTGCATCCTGTGAACTGTTATGACGATCGAATCATAAAAGACCGTAATCAGCGATAGTTAATGGAAATATTTTTTATAGATGAAAAATACACGCAAGTATTTGATATATAAAGACATTAAAAGTTAATATTTTAATCTTGTAAAATCTTGTATTTAATAAATTTGCACTTTATCCGTGAAAATCACACTATAAATATGATGATTTGCAAAGAAAGAATGATAATCGCAAAATGCAAAATATTTTTTTAAAATGGCTCACCAGTCAGGCGTTGGCAGAGCATATCAAGCTGATCCAAGCTTTTATATTCAAAGGTCACAGTACCAGAGGCTGCATTTTTACCCTGCTCTATGTTAACCTTTAGTCCCAATAAATCACCGAGATGATTCTCTATCGCCTTTATATCAGCAGATGCCTCTTGCGGCACTGACTTAAGCTGCTTAAGATTCTTCCTTTGAGGTTTTTCTCTACGGGCTAAAGCTTCCGTTTGACGAACGGACAGACCTTTTTTGACTATCTGTTGTGCCAAATCACCCATATTATCACTTTTTAACAGAGCGCGGGCATGCCCCATTGAAATTTTGCCTCCTATTACCAAATCACGAACCGATGATTCCAAATCAACCAAACGCAGCATATTAGTGACATGGCTGCGTGATTTATCCACTAATTTCGCAAGTTCGCTATGATTATAGCCAAAATCTTCGCTTAACCTCAAATAAGCTTCGGCTTCTTCTATAGGATTTAGATCTTCACGTTGAATATTTTCAATCAACGCAATTTCTATTGTCTCTTTATTGGTGAAGGGTTTCACAATGGCTGGAACTTCATGCAACCTAGCACGCTGCGCTGCACGCCAACGCCTTTCACCCGCAACAAGCTGATATCTGCCTTCAAAAGGACGAAGGACAATAGGCTGTATAATCCCATGTTGTGCGATGCTTTGCGCTAGCTCATTAAGCTGCTCATCATCAAAATGACGGCGCGGCTGATCAGGGTGTGGGCTAATATCGCCAATGGCTATCATGATTATACTGTGCGTCGGTTTTCGCCTTTGCAACGATGATTGCGCCTCTCCAACCTGTATATCAGAGACTGCTGGGCGCTCATTAATAGCTTCCCCTAATAAAGCATCAAGACCACGCCCTAATCCTGTTGTTTTACGGCGGATTGGTTTAGGTTTATCTTCACTCATGCGACCAATTCTTTTTCTGGTAAACGGGCAATAACTTCTTTTGCAAGCTTCATATAAGCCTCGGAACCTGTGCATCGGTGATCATAAACCAATGCTGGAATACCATGGCTAGGTGCTTCTGAAAGCCTTACATTACGAGGGATCACAGTTTCAAACACCAATGGCCCTAAACAAGAACGTACATCATCAGCCACTTGATCGGTTAAACGTGCACGCCGGTCATACATGGTAAGAGCAACACCCAAAATAGACAGATCAGGGTTAAAGCGTTGCTGAATACGGTCCACCGTTTGCAACAATTGACTTAATCCTTCCAGCGCAAAAAATTCGCATTGTAATGGCACCAAAATTGAATCGACTGCAACCAGAGCATTTATTGTCAATAAACCAAGCGATGGTGGGCAATCGATCACACAAATATCCCAATCCCTGCCCTTATCAACCCCGCTCAATACTGATTGCAACCTGTGTGTACGATTTTGAAAATCAACCATCTCCACTTCGGCACCTGAGAGGTTTACAGTTGCTGGAACAATATCAAGCCCTGGTACATTAGATGATATATAGGATTCGGATAGGCTAGACTCTCCAATAAGCAGCTTATAGCTGTTGTTTACACGCTCTGACTGCTTGACGCCAAGACCAGTTGAAGCATTACCTTGCGGGTCTAAATCAACCAATAATGTCCGATAACCGCTGGCCGCCAAGGCCGTAGCCATATTAATCGCCGTAGTAGTTTTACCAACACCACCCTTTTGATTTGCAATGGCTATCTTAATCATGATTCGCCTCTACCGTCCCAACCAATATTCCTGCATCACTATCTGTCATGCTTGGAATGATTTTCATACTATTGGACCATTTTCCTTCTATTTCCAACAACTCATTTCTGGCATTTCTACCTTTTGGCAAGATATATTGCGTATTTGCTGTGGAAAAAGGCGCCGCAAGACGCAATGTTTTGGGCAAAGGTGCAAAAGCTCGCGCACTAATCACCGAATAAGGCTCTGCTTCGAAAACCTCTGCACGCGCACCCGCAACACTGGCATCCAAATCTAATTTTTCAACCATTCGCTCTAAATATTCAATCCTACGCGTCCGTGATTCCAGCAATGTTACCTGCCAATCGCTGATCAAAGCAATAATAATTCCAGGAAAACCTGCACCGCTTCCCATATCAAGCCAGCGCTTACCACCAATATCATTATGCAATTGTACCCTCTTTTCATCAGACAAAATATGAGGCGCAACCAACTGCGCACTATCCAATATATGCCGCACCCAAATATGGTCCAGACTTGATGCTGATATTAAGTTTTGAGACTGCATTTCTTCGGTTAGAAGAGCGATAAAATAGACTATACGCTCAAATGTTTCACGTGAAACATGCAATTGATCGCGCAAAATTATTTGAGCATCTTCCTCCGTCATGCAGCTTCATTCGCACGCTTTGCTTGCACCAATATTGCAGCAAGAGCTGCTGGCGTAACGCCGCGCACACGAGATGCGGCACCCAAGGTCTCAGGCCGTGCCTTGGATAGACGCTCAGTCATTTCATTGGAAAGTCCCGATATAGACTGATAATCAAGACTGGAAGGAATTTTAAGACGTTCATTCATCGCAATGTCGCGTATCTCAGCCTGTTGCCGCTTAAGATAGGGTGCATAACGGCCATCCTGCTCAATTTCACCAACCAATATTGCATCAGCTTCAGCAATGGCTGGAACAAATTCTGTTAATGCCGCCAGAGGTATATTCGGAAACCTCAACCAATCCATTAAACTCATTTTACCCGCATCAGCTTTGATATCAAATTGTTTGAGTGCTTCAGCTCCAATAAGCTGATTCAATCCCTCCATAATATTTTGTTTTATCGCATTGCGCTGTTGATAATGGTTGAGTCTATCGGGCCTCACGGCACCTAATATATTGGCGATATCTGTTAGCCGGCTTGCAGCATTATCTGCTCGCAAGCCTAGTCGATATTCTGCCCGTGCCGTTAGCATGCGATAAGGTTCTGTCACGCCTTGTAAGATTAAGTCATCAATCATTACAGCAATATAGCTGTTAGATCGATCAAAAGCTGCTGGCGCCTTTCCTAGCACGCAACATGCAGCAGCAAGACCAGCAACCAAACCCTGTGCCGAAGCTTCTTCATATCCTGTTGTTCCATTAATTTGCCCCGCACAATAGAGTCCAGTGAATCCATTAACCGCCAATTGCCGATTGAGGCTACGCGGATCGACATAATCATATTCCACAGCATAGCCAGCTACAATCATCTCGGCTTTCTCCAACCCTTTCATTGACTGTATCATTGCCAATTGAATATCCGTAGGCAAAGATGTAGAAATACCATTAGGATAGATTAAATGGCTATTAAGTCCCTCTGGCTCAAGAAAAACTTGATGACTATCACGATCAGCAAATCGGAAAATCTTATCTTCAATCGACGGGCAATAGCGCGGCCCTTCGCCTTGTATATCACCACCAAATAGAGGTGAACGATCAAGGCCTGCTCTTATATGCTCATGCGCTTGTGCATTGGTACGTGTAATCGCGCAAAATATCTCTGGGTTGATACGCCGATCACTCATATCTGACATGGTCCAACTCTCACCATCCGAGGGCTGCTCATCCAATATAGCCCAATCAATGGATCGCCCATCAAGGCGCGGCGGCGTTCCCGTTTTTAAGCGTGCCATAGGCAAACCAGCGCTTCTTATTTGCTGCGCCAATATATGAGCGCTATCTTCACCTATTCGGCCGCCATCCAAACGTTCTTCGCCGCGAAATAATTTACCGCCCAAAAATGTTCCTGTTGCCAATATAACATGGGGAGCGTGAATCTCACTTCCATCAGCCAGAGATATACCTTCTATTATGGTATCGCTATCATCTGCAAATAATAGTGCAGCAGCCTCACCTTCTATAATATCCAAAGTCTCATACTGAGCCAATTGCTGTTGTATAGATAAGGTGAACAATTCACGATCTGCTTGTATGCGCGGCCCTTGTACAGCCGCCCCCTTTGATGCGTTGAGCATGCGGTAATGAATTGCTGCATGATCCGCAGCCTTGGCAATCAATCCATCAAAAGCATCAACCTCTTTAACAAGATGCCCTTTGCCCAAACCCCCAATCGCCGGATTGCATGACATAGCGCCAATTTTACTCTTATCAAAACTCACCAATGCCGTGCGCACACCCATGCGTGCAGCAGCTGCTGCTGCCTCACATCCAGCATGTCCTCCGCCTATTACGATAACATCATAATTATTCGCATTTATCATAAAATGCGCATAGCCGAGAGATTGGCGAAGGTCAAAATAGATATGATGAAAGTCTTGCTATTTTGAATGTTTCACGTGAAACATCTATTTTCCGATGCAAAAACGGCCAAATATAGTATCTAACAACTCTTCTGTATGGGCGCGGCCCGTAAGCCTATCAATAGCCGCCCGAGCAAGCCGCGCATATTCCCCCAGAATAAGCCAATCTTCGCATTGCGCCATATCCTGCAAGGCCTTAACAACTAGCTGCAATTGTTCCCGTTGCCGTTTATTTAGGGCGATACTATCCTCAGGCGGAATCATATCATGTGCCAAATCAACCAGAGTATCGCGTAATAAATCTATCCCCTCGCCCGTTTTAGCAGAAACCTTTATGCGCGATCCATCCATAGCTTTATTAATATCGCATTTCGGGGAAAGCATAACCAATCTTTGCGGGTCAACATCTTGCGGCACATCATCACCAAGCCACAATATTATATCCGCCGCTTGATACGCTTGCTGCGCTCGCTCTATCCCAATCTTTTCAATATCGTCTTGGCCCTCTCGCAGGCCAGCCGTATCCAAAAAGATAAAGGCAATACCATTTAATGATATAGCTATTTCAATAATATCGCGCGTTGTCCCTGCAATATCAGAAACAATCGCCGCATCGCGCCCAACAAGCCTGTTAAGCAATGTTGACTTACCGCAATTTGGCGGACCGCCTAATACAATTTTTAGTCCATCTCGCAGGGCTTCAGCAGGCGGGTTATGTAATAAGGATTTAATATCATTGTGTAGATTATGTGCTGATTGGCGCACATTGACCAAATTCCCACTGTCAACATCATCTTCATCAGAAAAGTCCAATTCTGATTCTATCAGAGCCGATATATGCAAAATAGAATCTTGCCATTGTGCAATCTTATTGCCAAAATCGCCACCCATCATAGATAGAGCCGCTTTGCGTTGACGCTCAGTTTCGGCAAATAAAAGGTCTGATAGCCCATCAGCTTGATTCAGATCCATTCGGCCGTTTTCAAATGCGCGCCGTGTATATTCACCCGCCTCCGCACGGCGCAGACCATCCATAATATCAAGCTCTGTTTCAACGGCCCGCACCACAGCACGGCCGCCATGCAAGTGTAATTCTGCTAAATCTTCTCCAGTAGCGCTATTAGGGCCAGGAAAGAGCAGAATGAGCGCTTCATCTAATATAGCCCCATCATGTGTTTTTATACGGCGCAAAGAAGCTTGGCGCGGCTTAGGCAATGTACCGCATAATCTTTGAACTGCAGCAAAGGCACCGCTTCCGCTTATCCTAATGATAGCAATGGCCGATGGCGCCATTCCGCTAGAAAGCGCATAAATAGTATCTGTATGATTCACATTATTATTCTTTATCAGCCTTATCTTTATTAGGAGACAGCGCGGACTGAGCCAAATCTTGGAATATTTTCAAACCCATTTGCCCCATTGGTGCTACTTGTTTTGCCAGTCCTTCCAATTGTTCAAGGCTGGTAACCCCTTTCATCGCCTTAGCAACAGTATCAACATAGATATCATTGGCTTTTGATACATCAGGAAGCCCCAAAAACTCCCTTGCTTCTTCTGGAGTGCAATCAATCTCTATATTCATTTTCATAGCAATTTCCTCAATTGGATATAATATGCGATCATAATATCTATCCTACCATAAATCTCTGGGGAATATAATGAACAATATAGCACGGGCCAATATTGATATTTGGTATAATTATATGAAAGATCAATCTGATGAAGGGTTGATGAATCAATTGGCCGATAATGCCGTCTTTCATTCCCCCGTTGTGCACAGTCCACAAGAGGGAAAGGCAATGGTTTTTGCTTATCTCAATGCTGCGGAAGGTGCCTTTGCTAATTCAGGCTTTCAATATGTTGACGAAATAATCGGCAGTGATGGTCGCAAAGCCATGTTAGAATTTACCTGCAAAATTGATGGGATTCATATCAATGGTATTGATATTATCCATTGGGATGAGGCGGGTAAAATTGTGAACTTCAAAGTGCTTATCCGCCCGATGAAAGCAATGAACAAAATCTGGGAAAAAATGGCGATAATGCTGGAAAAGAATAAGGGTTAAAGACTCCATATCACGATTCGTGGACTCATAATTGAACCAGAGTCAAGTTTTTTCGTGACAGATTCTTGTCACTATGTTAACTTTCAGTTGTGGAGGAAAGTCAAATGTCAGACCAAGTCGATATAAATTTTGAAGCCTTTCAAAAACAACTACCTGAATTACTTAAAAATTATGAAGGTAAATACGTACTCCTAAATAATTCTAAAATAATTTCTTATTTTGATACTGCATTCGAAGCTTTTCAAAAAGGGATTAAAGAATATGGTGAAGGTAAATTTTCAATTCAAGAAGTAACTGAAGTTGTAGAAAGTTTGGGGTTTTATTCACATGTCGGTGATGCATTGCACGCTTGAAAATAATCAAGCAATAATAAACTTTAGCGCTACCAGCCCCCTATCTAGTAATGAAAGTATGTTCTCCAATTATAGCAATTTAACGAGTTATCGTGGATTAATTGATACTGGTGCACAGCGAACATGTTTTACTCATAGAGTTATCAATGAAGTACCATTGATACGTCATGGTCACAAACCACTTAAAACTATCGATGATCAATGGATAAGTCGAAGCCTTTATTTTACATCAATAGGGTTTTGGGTTTCTAGCGAGGTCTCAAACTATACCAATGATACATCTAATACATATTTTGCATTGCCCAATCCACTACAAGTATATGGAATTAATAATAATGAAACCTTTGACGCGTTAATAGGAATGGATATTTTATCTATGTTTAATTTTTCGTTTAATAGGCAGCGTCAAGAATTTGAAATAAAGTTAAAAGTTTAAATCACCCAAAGAGCGTTAAAATACCAACATTCGGGTCAACAACGCCTTCATAGATCATCTTCGCAGCAACATAGACAATCACGGCAATACCGATATAAGCAATCCATTTATAACGCTCAATATATTTGGCGATAATATTGGCCGCGATCCCCATAAGGATAACTGCTAATATAAGGCCAACGATCAATATACCTGGATGATCGCTAGCAGCGCCGCTCACTGCGAGCACATTATCAAGACTCATACTCACATCGGCAATAGCCACGGCCCATGCGGCCGCTGCAAAGCTTTTATGTTGAATATCGCTATTATCATCTGCTTTATTATCTGCTTTATTTTGTGGTCGAAACTCTTTCCACATGCCCCAAGCTACCCACACAAGCAGCAAACCGCCGACAAATTTAAGGCCAATGATTGTCAGCAGGTAAGTGATTGTTAAAGCGAATATAACCCGCAATACCAAGGCGGCGGTTACACCAATGATAATCACTTTACGGCGTTGATCCGCCGGCAATCCTGATGCCAAGGCCCCCACAGCTATGGCATTATCTCCTGCTAGCACCAAATCAATAAAAAGTACGGTTATAAAAGCTTGTAGCGCACCAGGCTGATCCAAATTGCTAAAATCATAGACAATGGCATCCCACATATCAGCAGGAGAACCAAAACTAGCGGCTGCTTGTGTCAAAATTTCAAACATCAAATATAACCCTAATATTTAATTATATGGAATCTAATCCACTCTCACGACTTAATGAAAAGACAAACAGCCAAAATATATCGCCATATAAATATATGAAATAATCTAACTAGGCTTTTAATTTACTGATTCATACTATCGAAGAAATCTTCATTGGTTTTGGAATCTTTCATCTTATCAAGCAAAAACTCCATCGCATCAACGGTACCCATCTGCATCAAAATACGGCGCAATAACCACATTTTAGATAAGGTCTGCTGCTCGACCAACAATTCTTCTTTACGCGTACCAGATTTACCAACATCAAGTGCTGGGAATATCCGTTTGTCCGCCACCTTACGATCAAGCACAATCTCACTATTACCCGTGCCTTTAAATTCTTCAAAAATCACCTCATCCATACGGCTACCCGTATCGATAAGCGCGGTTGCAATGATAGAAAGCGAACCGCCTTCTTCGATATTGCGTGCTGCACCAAAGAAGCGCTTGGGACGCTGCAATGCATTGGCATCAACGCCGCCCGTAAGCACCTTACCCGATGAAGGAACAACAGTATTATAGGCACGGCCCAAACGGGTAATACTATCAAGCAAGATGACAACGTCATGCTTATGTTCAACAAGGCGTTTTGCTTTTTCGATAACCATTTCAGCAACTTGTACGTGGCGCGTAGCAGGTTCATCAAAGGTAGAACTAATCACTTCGCCGTTCACACTGCGCTGCATATCGGTGACCTCTTCGGGCCGTTCATCGATAAGCAATACAAGCAAATAAACCTCAGGATGATTATCAGTAATTGCTTTGGCGATATTTTGCAAAAGTACCGTCTTACCCGTACGCGGCGGCGCAACAATAAGCGCACGCTGACCTTTTCCTTGCGGTGAAATAATATCGATAACGCGCGATGATTTGTCTTTGATGGTCGGATCAAGCGTATCAAGGTTGAGCTTTTGGTCGGGATAAAGCGGCGTAAGATTATCAAAATTCACGCGCTGACGCACAACATTGGGTTCATCAAAATTAATCTTGAGCAATTTAGTCAGAGCAAAATAACGCTCGCCATCTTTAGGAGCGCGAATTTCACCCTCTACCGTATCACCAGTGCGCAGCCCATATTGGCGCACCATATTGGGCGACACATAAATATCATCTGGGCCTGCCAAATAGTTGGATTCAGGCGAACGTAAAAAACCAAAACTATCGGGTAGAACTTCAATAGTCCCTAAACCCATAATCTGTTCACCATCTTCGGCGCATTCTTTCAGGATAGCGAACATCAAATCTTGCTTGCGCAATGTTGATGCCCCTTCAATATCCATTTCCTCGGCCATAGCAACCAATTGCGCAGGTTTTTTATCTTTAAGTTCTTGTAAATGCATGTTAAATCCATTTATGGCGTAAATGCCAAATCATAGGTTTTGAAAAATATAGATGCTTTCAATCAAAGCAAATCATCTCAGGATGAGATTATGAAAACCGTCTAGAGGAAACAAGCTTTTATGTCAATTAGGCTAAATATTTCAAAAAGGTTTCACAACCACCAATATCACAATAAGTGCAACAGCCAATCCTGGAACCTCATTGAGCAATCGTAATTTTTTATCCGAATAAGGCCGCTCACCGCGCGCTAATTTTTTTGCATAACCTGCCATCACACCATGATAGGCAGTTAAACCCAATACAGCCAATATTTTAAGCCCAAACCAACCGCCAGCAACCGCTGGTCCAAGCACAGCAGTCAAAGACAAACCAAGTAGCCACACAATGATAAGCGATGGCGTTAATATAATTTTTCGCAATTTGTTTTCGCGCTCAATCCATTTGCCATCTTCTTCGCTGCCCACTTCGCATTCTTGATGATAGATGAAAAAGCGCGGCAACATGAAAAGCCCTGCCATCCAAAAGATAACAAAAATAATATGGGCAGTTTTAAGCCAGAGATAGAGCATGGATAATATTGCAATCATAAAAATTTCATTATGTTTATAAACAATGGGGCAGATTTTTCAATCAATTCCTTATCAAGGTAATCAGCTTCTCAACATGTTCAAGCGGCGTATCGGGGACAATACCATGACCTAAGTTAAAAATATGCGGCCGACTCTGAAAAGCAGCTTTGATATTTTTTACGCTATTTTCCAGCGCATCCCCTCCAGTCACCAAAACCAATGGATCCAAATTGCCTTGTACGGGCATATTTTTTGGAAGGTTTTGATCTGCCCAATGCGGATCAACGCTCTCATCAATACCAATGGCATCTGCGCCAACTTCTTGTGCATATTTAATCAGCTTACCGCCTGCTCCTTTTGGAAAACCAATAATCGGTGTATCGGGGTGGCGTTTTTTTAATCCATCGATAATTTTCTTATTGGGCGCTATCACCCAATCATCAAATTGCGCGGGTGATAATGATCCTGCCCAGCTATCAAAAAGCTGCACCGCATCAACACCAGCCTCAATTTGCGCGCTAAGATAATCAACGGTTAATGCGATAATCGCATCAATTAAAGTCTGGAATCTATCTGGATCATTATAAGCAAAGCGGCGCGTTTCATTCTGATCTTTGCTGCCCTGTCCATTAACCATATATGTCGCTATCGTCCAAGGACTGCCAGCAAACCCCATAAAGGTTATATGCTCAGGCAGCCTTGCTTTTACCAGACGGATTGTTTGATAAATATCGTCAAGACGGCTTATATCTGGTTTTAAATCTGATAATGGCGCCTCTGAGAGCTTCGGAGCCAGCCGAGGACCTTCACCCGCCACAAACCATAGATCTTGCCCTAGGGCATGAGGAATGACCAAAATATCGCTAAATAATATAGCACCATCAAAGCCATATCTATCGATAGGCTGTAAAGTGACTTCAGCAGCAGCTTCACTATCATGAACCAATTCTAGAAAACCGCCCTTTTCACTTCGCAGCGCTCTATATTCAGGCAAATACCGTCCTGCTTGCCGCATCAACCATATCGGTAAAGGGCTTTCTTGATTGCCTTTTAAAACGTTGAGAAGTTTTTTATTGGTCATAAATTATCCGAACTTTAGTTTAAATCTTAGAGAATTCATTTCATACTAAATATTATATATATAAAGATGATGATAGATGATGGTGTGTTGATAAATAATCGATTACTGATTTTTACCGATAATGCCAACATATTGACTCATAAAATGTAAATATTTTTCACGAGTCTTTGATTTTCTACTCATAATTCACAGCCTGTTTATATCTGATATGCCTTGTTCATTATCTGTGAATTTATCATGAATGGAATCGCGGATAGTGGGTGTAAAAATATTATCCCCTGATCTATGCTTGATTTATCCCCAAGCAGTGCACAAAAGAGTTCTATGAGTAAAAGATACCATCTTCATCTCCTATCAGATTCTACGGGTGAAACCTTGGAAAACCTTGCGAAAGCAGCGTTAGTTCAATTTGATGGAGCAGAAAATATCATCAAACATTTTTGGCCAATGGTACGTTCAGAAAAACATTTAGACCGTATATTAGAAGATATTAGCAATAATCCGGGCCTTGTACTTTTTACATTGGTTAATGGTGAAATTCGTAAAAAATTAGAGTTACGCTGCCGCGCATTAGGCTTACCATCTATTGCAGCGCTTGATGCTGTAAGTGATGCGCTGTCAAATATGCTCGGTCAAGAGGCCAAATCACGTCCAGGGCGCCAACATTTGATGGATGAAGCATATTTTGCCCGTGTTGATGCTATTCAATTTACTATTGCCCATGATGATGGCATTGGTTGGGAAAATTGGGAAGAGGCTGATATTGTATTGGCGGGGGTCTCGCGTACATCAAAAACGCCAACCAGTATTTATTTGGCCAACCGTGGTTTTAAAACGGCCAATATTCCATTGGTCCCTGAATCGCCGCCGCCGCAAAGCCTCTTTAATCTTAAAAATCCTATGGTGATTGGTCTTGTAACTAGCGCAGAACGGTTGATTCAAGTACGTCGTAATCGGCTTTTATCGCTAAACCAAGCCCCTGAGACAGATTATGTTGATGCTGAAAAGGTAAAATCAGAAATTGCTTTTGCACGCCGAATGTTTGCAGATAATGGCTGGCCGGTGATTGATGTTACGCGCCGTTCCATTGAAGAAAGTGCGGCTGCGATTAGCAAATTTTATCAAGAGTGGCTCGATGAAAAAAAAGATAAACCTTCTTAAAAAATGTTGATATTAGCTTCACAAAGCAAAAGCCGCCTTGATATGCTCACTCGTGCAGGCCTAGTGGCTGATGCAAAACCTAGTTTATTTGATGAAGATAGCGTCAAAGCTGCTATGCGCGCACAAGGGGCTAATGCTCGGATGATTGCTGATACGTTAGCGGAACAAAAAGCGTTGAAAATATCTAAAAAACACCCCGATGCGTTAGTACTTGGTGCGGATCAAATTTTGGCGCTCGATGATGGTATAATGCTCGATAAAGCAGTTGATAGAAAGGAAGCTGAAAAGCAGCTTAAACACATGTCAGGTAAGATTCATCGTCTGATTAGCGCTGCTGTCATATGTGAAGGCGGTAAAGCGGTATGGCGTCATATTGATATAGCCAAAATGGATATGCGCACGTTAAGCGATGCCTTTATAGAGGCTTATATCAACCAAAATTGGGAGTCTGTGCGCTATAATGTTGGTTGTTATGCTATTGAAGAGCAAGGTGCACAATTGTTCCGTAACATTGAGGGAAGCCTTTTCACTGTTATGGGATTGCCGCTTCTGCCTGTTTTGGATTACGCCCGCACAAGAGGATTGTTAAAAACATGATATATGCTGAAGTCATTGGCGACCCAATAGCGCATAGCAAATCACCACTTATTCATAACTTTTGGCTTAAAAAATTGAATATAGAGGCACAATATCGTGCGCATTTGGTACGGCCAGACGATTTGTCTGCCTATATTGAAGCGCGGCAGGCAGATGTTAATTGGCGTGGTTGTAATGTCACTTTGCCGCATAAAGTTGCAATCATTGATCATGTGGCTGATCCAGGCGATATAAGCAGCAGTATTGGTGCTATGAACACTATATTTCGTCAAGACGGACAGCTTATTGGCACCAACAGCGACGTAGGCGGCTTTTATGCACCAATTGCTGGGGATTGGAGCGGTAAGCGGGCGATTGTGATTGGTGCAGGTGGAGCAACACGGGCTATATTATTTGCTCTTTCTAAAGCGGGCGCCGCGCATGTAACGATTTTGGCACGTAATGCTTTAAAGGCAATGGGTTTACTCGCGCAATTTGGTTTAAAAGGTGATGTTTTACCTATGGATCATGCGCTTCCTAAGGCTGATTTATTAGTTAATAGCACACCATTGGGCATGACAGGTAAAGAGCCACTTGCAATTGACCTTAGCCCCTTACCCCAAGATGCCATTGTTTATGATATTGTTTATACGCCGCTTAAAACAGATTTGTTAAAACAAGCACAGCGGCTTAATTTACACGCTATTGACGGGCTTGATATGTTAATTGGGCAAGCAGCTATTGCTTTTGAATTATTGTTTGGAACATCGCCGCCGTCTGATTGTGAGGATGAGCTGCGCAGCTTGTTGGTTGCCGCCTTATGACATCGCCTAATATTATATCAGAATCGTACAAGCCGCTAATTATTGGTCTAACGGGTTCTATTGCGATGGGGAAATCCACCGCTGCGCAAATGTTGCGTGATATGGGCATTGCTGTGTTTGATGCTGATGCTGCTGTGCATATTTTGCAAGGGCCAAAGGGGGGCTATCCTGAAGGAGCTGCCGTTGATGCAATTGAAGCAGCTTTTCCAAATAGCTGCGATGAGAATGGCGTCAATCGGCAGAAATTATCACAATATGTACTAGGTAATGCCAATAATATGCAAGAACTAGAGGCTATCATCCACCCTATGGTGGCTAAAATGCGGCAAGATTTTATCGCTGAGCATGGCAATGAAAAATTATTGGTGTTTGATATACCGTTATTGTTTGAAAAAGGCGGTGCGGATAATGTCGATAAAGTGATTGTTGTTTCTGCACCTGCAGATATTCAGCGTGCGCGGGCCTTAGCACGGCCAAATATGGATGCTGAAAAATTTGAGCATATTATGTCTATGCAAGTTAGCGATATAATAAAGCGTGATAAAGCTGATTATATTGTAGATAGTGGAAAACCATTGGATGATATGCGCGAGCAGATTAAAAAAATTATCGAAAATTTGAGTCATAGCCTTGCTTAATCTGTAAATAGGCCCAATATATAATATATATGAGAGAAATTATTTTCGATACTGAAACGACTGGTTTTGACCCGCAAAATGGCGATAGAATGGTGGAAATCGGTTGTATTGAAATGATCGATAAAGTGGCTAGCGGTCAAACCTACCATTGTTATTATAATCCAGAGCGTGCCATGCCATCTCAAGCGGAAGAAGTGCATGGTCTATCGGATAAATTTTTATCTGATAAACCTTTATTTGCTAATAAAGCGCAAGAATTATTAGACTTTATCCAAGACAGTAATTTGGTGGCGCATAATGCCAGCTTTGATTTTGGTTTTATCAATGCAGAATTGGAAAGATGTGGATTAGAAGCTGTTGCTATGGGGCGTATGGTGGATACGCTGGCTATGGCCAAAAAACTACACCCAGGGGCCAAATTATCGCTTGATGCGCTTTGTTCGCGCTATGGTATAGATCGTAGCCACCGCGTCAAACATGGTGCTTTGCTCGATGCCGAATTATTGGCGCAGCTTTATGTTGAATTAAATGGTGGGCGGCAAATAGGTTTGGGCTTGGCGGATGATAGCAAAACGGAAGAGACCGTGCTTGATGTGCATACACAAACAGGATTATCGCGTAAAAATGATAAAATCTATCGGGAACCAAGACAGTTTGAAATATCGCCAGAAGAACGCATGCAGCATGAAAAATTTATAACAACTATTAAGGACCCAATCTGGAAACAAAGCCGGTAAAGTCGATTGATAGTAATGAATATATACTCGCTATATTATAAAGGAGAAATATAATGGATATTCGAGTTTCAGGTCATCAAATGGAAACAGGCGAAGCTTTGCAAGAGCATGTTCAAACCAGGCTAACTGCTATTGCTGATAAATATTTCTCCAAGGCAATATCGGCCCATGCAACATTCGGCAAAGCACCTCATGAAAAATTCACTTGCGATATTGTTGCCCATGTTATGCAAGGTTTAGTATTAAAAGGACGAGCAGAGGCAAATGATGCTCATAATGCCTTTGATGGTGCTGCGGATAAAATAGAAAAACAACTTCGCCGTTATATGCGACGTTTGCAAGATCATCATGCGCAAGCAGCTCATGCTTTGAAGGAAGAAGAAGCTGCTTATACCATTTTTAGTGCTTCTGATGATGATAATGCACCTGATTCAGGGGAAAGCCCTGTAATTATTGCTGAAACCAAGGTCGATATACCCGAATCTAGCGTTTCTGATGCGGTTATGATGATGGATTTGCGCAATACCAATGCACTTTTCTTTAAAAATACTGGAACTGGACGCCATAATATGGTTTATCGCAGGGAAGATGGAACAATAGGTTGGGTAGAACCAACGAATTAAGACTCCCCTTGTGAATAACATTATTACTAGCTGATATATGTTACACACTCATTTATTATAACTGTCTTACGCATTTTGTGAGGCTAGAAGGTTGTATATGTTAAAAATTAATTGCCGTCTCGATAGCAGTGCTATTGCTTGCGATAACAATATATCGAGCAAAGAAGATGTACTCAAAGCCATCGCATCATTGGCTAATAAGGCTTATGATATTTCCGAATCAAAAGTTTTAAATGCTTTACAAGATCGTGAAACGCTTGGATCAACAGGATTTGGTAATTCTATTGCAATACCCCATTGCAAGATGGATGGTTTGGATATGCCGCTAGGTATATTTATTTCGCTGAGTAAACCAGTTGCGTATGATTCTATCGATGGCGAACCTGTTGACCTTATATTTTCTCTTATTTCCCCCAAAAATGATGGAGCTTCTCACCTGCGCGCTTTGGCAGAAGTGTCACGTTTATTGCGTGATGAAAAAAGCTGTCAGCAATTGCGCGGCGCTAAAAATGAAGATGCCGTTTTTGCTATGCTGGCTGTGAATAGCGAGCTGACTGCGGCATAATCACCATAGCGCATGATTTTAGGTATAATGTATAGGATTTTACTATCGAACCGCGCTTAACAAGCAAATTCCAAATATCGGCGCTGATTCGCGCTGCCAATGAATTTGGTGATGATGCGATAGTGATTCGCAAGGGCAATGAAACATCTGGTGAGATATTCATATATGCGTTGATTAGAGGCGAAAAGCCGCGCTTTTTTGGCAAAATGCCTATGTTTGATAAGCCTTCTCAATGGGAAGAGAAACGAATAGAAGGTATTGAAAAAAAAGAAGAATTTAACTTATATTTACAAAAAATAATAAATAGAGACCCAGATTTATGGTTAATTGAACTGAATGTCTCTGATGAACAACGCTTGGTCCGACTTTTAGGACATAATCATTGACATTATTGCGCTGCAACATAGATGGGCGCAGGTGAATAGCGAAGGTTGCCAATAGTTAAGGACGTATTGTGTCTCGGTAAACACGCAAGTCGGATATGACAAATAAGGATATCATTTACATCCTTAATTTTGGCATTGCCGCAATATTTGTTTAATATATGACAAAAACAAGCAAAGCGATAATGGTCGCTGCAATATCTCTTGTGGCCAGCATTTTATATACAGATTCGGGCTTTGCTCTGAATAGCGATGTAAATAATGCTATTACAGCTGACGATATTGTTATTAACCCTGAAGTGGTTAAAAAGAGTAATCAAAATGCCAATCAAGGCGATATACAATTTGTTCAAGGCACAGGTGATTTTCAGCAAGAAATACCTGATCAGGTGAATCCTGAAATAGGAACGGCTGAGTATGAAGCAGCTCAACAAGCTGCAGAAGAAGAACGCAGCAATCAAACGGCTTCTTCTTTGAAGGAGTTGGTTAGCCTGCAAGATACTAATATTACGCTTTCTAAGGAGCTACAATGTCTTGCTGGCACGGTATATTTTGAGTCCAAAGGCGAATCGTTAGAAGGTCAATTGGCCGTTGCTAAAGTTGTTTTGGCACGTGTTGATTCAAATCGTTTTCCAAACAGTATTTGTGGTGTTGTCTACCAACGTAAACAATTTTCCTTTGTTCGTAATGGTAGAATGCCCAAAATATCTACAGGGCGTAAGACTTGGCGTAATGCAGTGGCTATTGCGCAAATTGCCGTGAATGATCAATGGGAAAGCAAGGTTGAAGGCGCTTTATTCTTTCATGCGACCTATGTTTCACCAAGGTGGAAACGCAAGCGTGTTGGGCGTGTTGATAAGCATATATTTTACCGGTAAACTTTTAAATTTGTGAGATTATATAAAGGCCTTAATGATTTAGGGCCTTTATTTTGTTTATGGTTTGTTCTATATATTGTTTATGAACAATAGACCGCAAAATCAATCATCCTCTGCCGCTTATGACAAAGTCGATATTATTAGTGCTGAGCAGGATATGAGTAAAAGCAGCAGTGCTTCTGTCTCGCGTGGTGTAAGCCGCATGTTTTACCGCCATGCGATTATGGTACAAAGTGAGGTAAGCTTAAAAGGGAATCGCCGTGCTGATCTTATGGGCATTACGGCCAAGGGCGATGTTGTAATTGTTGAGATCAAATGCTCGCGCGCGGATTTATTAGGTGATCAAAAATGGCCTGAATATTTGGACCATTGTGATCAATATTATTGGGCTGTGCCTGCGGGATTTGATCTGTCCCCTTTCGATCAAGAGTTTTTTATGCCAGAACGCTGCGGTCTTATTGTCGCTGATAGCTATGATGCAGAGATGATCCGTCCAGCGAAGCGTGTGGCTTTGGCACTAGCACGGCGCAAGGTGGAAGTACAGAATTTAGCGAGCAAAGCGATGCGGCGTATGATGTTGATGGCAGATTCAGAACTGACAAAATATTCGAGTGAATAATGCTTATTTTAAGTGAATATTCTCTCTAAAAACCAATAGGTAGCAATAATACCAATAGTATAAGCTAGGCCATATTTTATGGGAATTATTAGGCTGGTTTTATAGCGCTCTATTATATGCAATAATGCGATAGCAATGATGACAATTAGCAATTGCCCCAATTCTACACCTAGGTTGAAGGTTAATAATGCGAGCGGCATATCATTTTGTGGTAGGCCGATTTCTGCTAAGGCTCCAGCAAAGCCAAAGCCGTGCAACAGCCCAAATAGAAAGGCGATTATCCAAGGATAACGCTCGGATAGTCTGGGCGTATTGGATTGTTTGCGCAATATTTGGACGATTTCAAGCGCTAAAAATATGATAGAGAGCGCGATAATTGCTTCTACGGGCTGCGATGGCAGAGCAAAATAGCCCAATGTTGTACCGATTAATGTGATGCTATGGGCGAGGGTGAAGGCCGTAATGGTCCATGCGGCGCGTTTAAAACTGGGGATGAGAAGCACGAGCGCCAACACAAAGAGCAAATGATCATAGCCTTCTAGGATATGTTCAAAGCCTAGTGCCAAATAGCTACTAGCGACATTGGTGATGATCCCTTGTGATGGCGCAGTGATAAGGGCCATATTATCATTGGGGGTTAGGCGAATTGTCTGTATATCCCTATTAAGCGCTGCAATGCGGACCAATGCGTCGCTATTGCTAAATTCTAATCCTCGCAGGCCAATGGATTGTCCATATATAGGGCTAGAGCAATTAATGGTAAAACGGGTGATTTGATTGCTAAGTTCTAATTTTTGAATGGGTTTAGTTGTTTGCTCGCAATTTTCTGGCAAAATAATATGACCTTGTGCGAGCGGTGATTGTGCCGATGCCTTCCACACAATATCCCATTGTGCTTCGGATATTTGGTTCAGCTCAATATAGGCAGGGCGCAACTCATCGGCATGGGCTTGGCGAGAGAGTAATGCAAAGCAAAGGGCCATGATTATTCGTAAGTAAGAGGCTATGCTC
This sequence comes from uncultured Sphingorhabdus sp., assembly GCA_947501885.1. Lineage (GTDB taxonomy): Bacteria > Pseudomonadota > Alphaproteobacteria > Sphingomonadales > Sphingomonadaceae > Sphingorhabdus_B. The sequence goes on from CANMXN010000001.1 coordinate 1,695,995, forward strand.
ATTTGATCGGCGCTATGGATATTTGATAGTCTTTGGACAGATTATCAAACAGCTTATTCTCTTGTTTTAATATCTGTGCAGCACGCCAATCATTGCTTAAGCGCTGACGAATATCATTGAGCTTTGGAGTAATATTCTGCCTTTCACGGATATAGACAAAATGCTGACCAAATCCTGATTCAATTGGCCCAGACCATATATTCATTTTTAAACCAGCAAGAGCATCAGTGAAACTGCTACCAAATCTTCGGATAATCATGCTTTCATCGGATAGTGGTTGTTTATCCTCAATAGATAGCGGAGCCTTGATGCTATCAACATTAAGGTTTCCATCTCGTAATCCTTTCAGCCATTCTTTGTGCTGATTGGGCGATGTATTGCGCCCAATATAGATGTGATCAAATGCATAGCGTGTCTCATAGCTATATTTTGTTTTATTATCTTCTAAAAAGCGCTGTAGTTGCGCGTCATTGAGTGTACCAATTTCAGCCGAATTAAGGCTACGCATTTTATTAGCCAATCGTCGCCGAATGACAGCATCTCCATCATCAAGGCCTAGGCGCAATGCTTCACGATAATATATTTCTTCCTTTACCGCTTGATCAATAAGGGCGCTTACTTCTTCATGGGTTGGCAAGCGATTGGATGTACGAATGCTGTCAGCGGTGATACGATCAATATCGCTGGCCCCGATGGTGATTTCATAACTTAGCGGATCATTGCTGGGTCCGAATGCCCAAAAATAGGCAAAAATTAACATTGCCCCTGCTAAAAAGTGGACCAAAGGTTCTTTTAAATATTTTACCACGCGGGTCAGTCCTTATTGTAACGCAAGTTTTCAATCAGTTTGAACTATTGGTCATATATATATGTGAATCATATAAAAGCGGCGCTAAATATCAACCCTTAGCATTATACCAAATAGGCGAGGTATAGGCGCGTTCTTGCTGAATTTTGATAACATCATCACCCAATGTGAAGCCATATTTTATAGCGTCATAAACAGGCCATGTTGGGGTAGGAATTTCCATGACGCGCACATAATAGAAGGCATTATCATCGGCATTAAATTCAGGGTCTTGCCAGAATGTCATAAGCTCGGCTGCACCAATATCATTGCTCCATGTCCCTTTGGTAAGATTAACCGTGTTACCAACGGCCGGCAATTTGCCATCATTGCCAATTTTTCTATCACCGCCCCAAGCCACATTGAAGATTTTTTCTTGGGTACTGCCGTCCGCATTAATCCACCCTTTGACCACTTGGATACGATCCAAATTGGCGCTTTCAGGGTCCATCATGGCAGAAATAAGAAAGGTTGGTGCATCGCTTGATTTTTCGGTTAAATCACCGCCCATAGGAACACCTTGGGCATATCCTTTGGACACCAAATCACGCACATCATCGGCAGAAAAGTCCCAACCGCCAAAAAAGCGCACCTTCATGCGTGGTCCTGTGGTGGCATAGACTTCGCGGCGCATCATGGCGTCAAAAATGGCCTCGCGCGTGTTGCTGGTTGCCCAAACCCCCGCATAGCCGCTCGATAGATAATGCCAGCCGAAACGGCCCTGCCGTGTGCCCAAATTCTGCGGTAATGTAGATCGGTTTTCAACATTGGGTTCATTGGCACTATGTTTGCCAATAAAGCTTTTTTCGCGCACGTCGGCTAATGATGTATGGGTATCACTTGATCCGATCATGCCAAATTTATAGGGATTGGTCCCTATCTTTTTTTCAAGTTCTAAACCACGTTTCAGCGCAGACCGTGCATAGCTTCCAGCATAGCTAGACGGTTTCATGTCTCTGCCAGCGCTCAAATTGGCTTTGTCCCATCCTGCGACGCCATAGGCGGAAAATTCATCATTGGGAGAGAGAAAGGGATGGGTCTCGCTATCCCCTTTTATTTGTGTGGCTTCGATAATAGGTTCGCGCAATGCACGGGTTTTGGCATAGGCTGCATCGATCGGACTGCCATCAAATTTGTTCATAGAGAACATGCGGCCATTGGATACATTACTATTATGCGGAATCGCAAGCATTTGCCCGCCTGTATTTTTTTCATAGGCAGCCATATAGGCCCAGAGGTCCTCTACATCGAGCGATTGCTGCGATGAAAAGGGTAAGACTGAATTGGCTTTTTCAGCACTATCGCGGAACATGACGACACGGTGCAAATTATCGCCGCCTGGCATGGGCGTATATTCAAAGCCCATGAAGGCGGTAAATTTACCAGGCTCATTATAGCGTTCCACAATATTGCCATGTTCTTCCCATAAATCACCAATACGCTCTGCTTGAGCTTCTTGATTGGTGAAACTATCGGGCAATGTGCCTTTGGCGGCACCATCGATTAATTCGGCGGTAACGCGCAAAGACCCCTCTTCGCTCTCATGCATCATATCATACCAGCGCAGAGCAAAGTCATTTCCCAATAGGGCAAGGCGCGGCGCATTATAAAGTGCCTTAGTGGCTCCTAATGCAGCGGCATGATCGGCAATAACAATAAAATCAAGCGGCTGTGATAATTGTGCTTCAACGCCTTTGGTCGATGTTATTCTTTCACCTTTGGCAAAGCGCATCGCGGCTTCGGTATCGAGGCGATTACCAAATCCGAAAGCGTCTATGCTGTTATCGGTGTGAACATGAGTATCACCCCAATAGACCTCTTCAGGATATTCGCTATTGGCGATATGGCTGCTGTCTTTGGGCTGTTCGCTTTGGCTGCACCCCCCCAGTGCCAATGCACCCAATGATAGAGCTGCTAATAATGGATTATATTTTTGCATTGTCTCTCTCCCTAAGCCTTCTAACTGCCTCTAATCTCTGCATCAATGTGCTTTAATTAGGGCCATTCGTCAAGGAAGGTGGAGGGTGAGAGGATAAGGACTTATTCGACGTTACGGAATGGTAGTAATAAGCTCCAAAGTGGTTTGGAAGGCGCCTCATCTTGTGCTTCTTTAAGGCCGATGGTGAGGCCATTATGACCATTTTGTGGTTGGTCATTATAGCTGTTAAATAGCCTATCCCAAATGCTAAGTGCAAACCCATAATTGCTATTTTGTTCGTCCATATGGGTGGTGTGGTGAATAATATGCATATCAGGTGTAACTAAGAAAATACGAATGAAAGCATCTAGTCTTTTGGGTAATTTGATATTGCTATGGTTGAACATAGCGCAAGCATTGAGCCAAACCTCAAAAAATATCGCCACCGAGAGAGGTACTCCGAGCATGATCACCCATGCTGATTTATAAAGCGTTGAGATAATGAGTTCAAAAGGATGAAAGCGAATAGCCGAGGTGACGTCTAAGTCACGGTCACTATGATGCACGCTATGCATACGCCAGAGCAATGGGTGAAGATGCATGATACGGTGTTGAAACCAGACCGCGAAATCCATGATGATGATTGATGCTAAAGCGATAGTCCACCATGGCAGGTCTAGCATATAAAACAGGCCAAATTGATTTTGATAAGCCCAAGTAGCTGCGGCTGGAACAATGATAATAAAGGCAAGTAGGCGACCAACTACTCCATTGATAGCCAGAAAGAGTATATGGGTGATCCACCGCCATTTGCGCGGCAGGTTGAGTCTGCGGCGCGGCATGAATATCTCAACTATGGCCAAAATAGCAAAAAGCATGGCGGGTATGATAATGGGCCAATGTTGTGCTAAAAAGTCCATTTCTATTCCTTATACCATCGCCTTATATGTGATGATAAATACGATGTTTATCAATATGCTGCTGAAATTTCTTTCCCTAGCCATAAAAATAACCTAATATATCACTATGGCTCAAGCAAAAATAAATGACGATATGACATTGGATGAAATAGTCAGCATATTGGCAGAGAAATTGCCCAATCATGCGGCCTTTGATGGTTGGAATATATATTGTTTGCAAGCAGCAGCGGATGAAATTGGGATTGATCATGATATTGCGCAATTGGCCTATAATAGTGCCGATATGATAAGCCATTCACTACCTATGAAGCTATTGGAGAGTTGGATATCTTATGTTGATGCAGAGATGCGGCGACGATTACCCGCAGAAAAATTAGCGGCGATGAAGATTAGGGAGCGTATTACCGCTCTGCTTATTACCCGGTTAGAGATTGCTCAACCGCACCGCGAGGCTCAGCGCCGTGCTCATGCTATGATGGCGCTGCCTGCTAATATTCGCACGACCATGAAAATTGGTTGGCGCAGCGCAGATATTATGTGGCGCATGGCGGGGGATGAGGCGACGGATTATAATCATTATACCAAAAGGATGATATTGAGCAGTATTTACAGCGCTATATTGCTGCATTTTATCAATGATGAGAGCGAAAGTTTTGCCGATACGCGGGCCTTTGTGGATCGGCGGATAGATAATGTTATGCAATTTGAAAAGGCCAAGGCTGGCTTTATATCACGCACGGAAAATCGCCCGAGTCTCTCTCGATTTATTGGGCGTTTGCGTTATCCCGAAGGCTGAGTCACGGTAGAATAGTAATTTTGACACATATTTGTGATAATATTAGGCAAATAATGTGATTTGAAGGTTGATGTTAATGCGAATCGGTTGCAAATAGTGACAATGCAACTTGACTCACTCCCCCTAAAACAAAAAATGCGTATCGCATCAATTGATTGGTCACAAATCTCTGAAACAGAAGGCAAGCGTTTGCGTGCACTTGGTATCGAAATTGGTGCCAGTGTAGAAGCATTGCACCGCGGCATATTATTTTGGCGGGATCCCATTGCTGTGCGTGTTGGCCGTATGAGCATCGCTATGCGTTCTAAAACCGCTGCGGCCATAATATGTGAAGCTAATGACAATGGTTGATGTCACACCTGTCATAGCATTGGTGGGGAATCCTAATGTCGGTAAGAGCGCACTTTTCAATGTACTAACGGGTGCGCGTCAGAAGATTGGTAATTATCCTGGCGTTACAGTGGAACGCAAAGTTGGTAGATTACCGCTTGGTGATACTTATGCCGAATTGCTTGATCTGCCAGGGGCTTATAGTCTGGATTCGACCAGTCTTGACGAGCAAGTGACTCGTGACATTATCCTGGGTCGTCAAACAGGACAGCGCCGCCCTGATATATTGGCTGTTGTCGCCGATGCGAGCAATTTGGAAAGCCATTTGCGTTTTGCGCTTGAGTTAAAAGCGCTCAACCTTCCGATGATTTTAATTTTGAATATGTCGGATTTAGCAGCGCGTGATGGACTAGAATTATCGCCGCAATATTTGATTGATCAATTGGATATTCCTGTAATTGAAACTGTCGCAGTAAGACGGCGCGGCCTTGATGAATTTAGCGCAGCTTGCCAATCATTGCTGGCGAAGATTGATATGTCAGAAGAGGCTTTAGCAATTGATGATCAGCAATTGGATAGCTTATTCTCAGAAGATATACGGGCGTCTTTTGCAAAGCACTCTAAGTCTCTAGCAAAAGGTACGGTTGTCAGCGAGACCTTAACGCGTGAATGGAGCCGTGCTTTGGATAATGTGCTGCTCCATCCTATGGGCGGTATATTGGTATTGTTGGCGATTATGTTTTTGATGTTCCAAGCTGTATATGCTTGGTCTGGACCGCCGATGGACCTTATCGAAGCAGGATTTGAGGCTGTTGGTGGCTATGTCGATGGCGCAATGGCTGATGGATTTATCAAATCATTTTTGGTCAATGCTATTATTGCGGGTGTAGGGTCAGTCTTGGTCTTTCTGCCGCAAATTCTAATCCTATTTTTCTTTATATTACTGCTGGAATCTACAGGCTATATGACGCGCGCGGCCTTTGTAATGGACCGGCTTATGGGCATGGTTGGCCTATCAGGGCATAGCTTCATTCCGCTGCTATCATCATTTGCCTGTGCTATTCCCGGCATAATGGCGACGCGCAGTATATCAGACCAAAAAGACCGTCTTACCACCATATTGATTGCACCGCTCATGACCTGTTCGGCGCGCTTGCCCGTTTATACGATGATAATCGGAGCTTTCATTCCTGCACATGATGTTGGCGGTGGTGTTGGGTTGCAGGGCCTTGTACTGCTTGGCCTTTATATTGCGGGTATATTGGGGGCGATGATTGCTGCATTATTATTACGACGTAGCGTGACAAAAGGTGCCAGTTCAGGGTTTTTGATGGAAATGCCGCGTTATCAATGGCCGCGCCTACGCGATATTTTAATCGGCCTGTGGCAGAGAGCATGGGTGTTTCTGCGTCGTGCTGGTACGATCATTTTTGCCGCGACTGTGGTGCTATGGCTGTTGCTAACCTATCCCAAAGTACCGATTGATGATCCTGCTTATGAGGGTGTATCACAGGTGGATTATAGCATTGCGGGGCGTATTGCGGGGACAATAGAACCTGTAGTAGCACCTATTGGGTTTAACCGTGATATAGCATTAGCATTAATACCTGCTATGGCGGCGCGTGAAGTTGCGGTTGCAGCGCTTGCCACGGCCTATGCAATTGATGGGGAAGATGAGGACAAGGTTTCGGCGACATTAGGACAGAAATTATCGGGGCAATGGTCGCTTGCTACGGCCTTGGCGTTTTTGGCTTGGTTTGTCTTTGCTCCGCAATGTATTTCAACAATAGCGGTGACGCGGCGCGAGACTAACGGATGGAAATGGCCAATTTTTATGCTCAGCTATTTATTTGCACTTGCTTATGTAGCCGCGGGGGTTACTTATTGGAGCGCAGTAGCATTCGGTTTAGGATAGTGTTTTAGCGTTTTTATCCGAGCATTAATTTATAGAGGGGTTTTATCATGGCGGGAAGCGTCAACAAAGTTATCATCGTTGGAAATTTGGGCGCAGATCCAGAGGTGAAATCCTTTCAAAATGGCGGTAAAATTTGCAATCTTCGCGTTGCAACGTCGGAAAGTTGGAACGACCGTGCAACGGGTGAGAAAAAAGAAAAGACTCAATGGCATCAGGTTGTAATTAAATCTGAAGGTCTCGCTGGTGTTGCTGAACGTTTCTTACGCAAAGGCTCTAAAGTCTATCTTGAAGGTCAAATTGAAACGCGTAAGTGGCAAGATAATAGCGGTAATGATCGTTATTCTACCGAGGTTGTTTTATCAGGCCCGCGCGCGGTAATGACCATGCTTGATGGCGCCAAATCTGGCGGCGGTGATGGCTGGGGTGGTAATTCAGGTGGTGGTCAATCGGGCGGCTATAATCAAGGTGGTAACCAAGCTGGTCAAACAAGTGGTGGGAACCAAGGCGGTCAATCTGGTGGTTGGGGTCAAACAGGCGGCGCTTTTGATGATGATCTAGATGATGATGTTCCTTTTTGATTATTCTATTATATCGGATTGAAACAAATATCTGTATACAGAATAATATTATATTGATGAATTAATAAAGTAGAATCAATTATTTACTGATAGTGTGGTTATCAGCGTAACTATTTTACAAATAATTGCGAAACAGAGGCCATGACAAAAAAACTTATCTTACTCGCCCTTATCGTAGCCGCTATTGCTGCATTCTTCTATTATGACTTGGGATCATATTTATCCCTTGAATATATGAAATCGCAGCAAGAGAGCTTCAAAGCTTCTTACGCAGATAATCCTGCTCTATTCATCGGTGGATTTGCCCTTGCCTATATAATTGCAACCGCGCTTTCTTTCCCAGGGGCTGCATTTCTCACTATATTAGCAGGTGCTTTATTCGATGTTGTCATTGGAACGATTGTTGTAAGTTTTTCATCGACAATTGGTGCGACATTAGCATTTTTAAGTTCACGCTTTTTGCTCCGCGATTGGGTGCAGGATAAATTTGGCAATCGCTTAAAAGGGATTAATCAAGGGTTAGAAAAAGATGGCGCTTTTTATCTTTTTACATTGCGCTTAGTACCCGCTGTTCCGTTTTTCGCGGTGAACCTGCTCATGGGCCTCACCAAGATTAGAACGCTCACCTATTTCTTTGTCAGCCAATTGGGTATGCTGGCTGGTACCATTGTTTATGTGAATGCAGGTACGGAATTATCAAAGATTGAATCGACGGCTGGTATCTTAACACCCAATTTGATTTTATCCTTTGTTGTGCTGGCTATTTTCCCATGGATTGCAAAATTCTTCCTTGGCATATTAAAGCGCAACAAAGCCTATAAAGGCTATAAAAAACCCAAGAAATTTGATCGTAATTTGATCGCTATTGGCGGTGGTGCGGCTGGTTTGGTGTCTTCTTACATCGCAGCTGCGGTAAAAGCGAAAGTCACTTTGGTCGAAGCACATGAAATGGGCGGTGATTGTTTGAATACGGGTTGCGTCCCTTCAAAGGCTTTAATCAAAAGCGCTAAAGTTGCTAATTTTATCAATCGCTCTGATAAATATGGAATCACGCAAAGCCAAGCGAAGGTAGATTTTCCTACTGTGATTAAGCGCGTTCAAGATGTGATCAAAACTATCGAACCGCACGATAGCGTCGAACGTTACACAGGGCTGGGTGTTGATGTTGTTAAAGGCTATGCCAAATTCATTGACCCTTGGACAATAGAGATTGCCAAAAATGATGGTTCAACCCAGCGTTTAACAAGTAAGGCTTTCATTATTGCAACGGGCGGTGCGCCCTTTGTTCCGCCCTTACCTGGCATAGAAGATAGCGGTTATCTAACCAGTGATACATTATGGGATGCTATGGCGAAGCGCAAAGCCGCGCCGAAAAAGCTCACTCTACTAGGCGGCGGTCCGATAGGCTGTGAATTGGCACAAAGCTTCCAAAGATTGGGATCGCAAGTCACATTGGTTGAAATGGCAGATTGTCTCTTAGCCAAAGAAGATGCCGATGCAGCGCAAATCGTCCATGATAGTTTGCTAGAAGATGGTGTGAATATCTTGGTTGGCCATCAAGCTTTGCGCGTCGAGGGCAAGTCTCTCATCATCAAAGGGCCAGACGGTGAAACCAAATTAGCGCATGATGATTTACTCGTAGCGGTTGGCCGCAGAGCAAGACTGAAAGGTTTTGGATTAGAAGATATTGGTGTTGAAGTTGATAATGGCTTAGAAACCGATGAATATTTGGCCACTACGATGCCGCATATCTATGCCGCTGGCGATGTAGCGGGTAACCAACAATTCACCCATGGTGCAGCGCATGAAGCATGGTTTGCTTCGGTCAATGCTCTCTTTGGTTTTGCCAAAAAATATAAGGCCGATTATCGCGTATTGCCGCGCGTTACCTATACTGACCCTGAAATAGCGAGCGTTGGCCTGTGTGAGAATGATGCTAAGTCGCAGGATATTGAGTATGAACTAACCACTTATGGTTTGGATGATTTGGACCGTGCTATTACCGAGAGCGAGACCAAAGGTTTTGTAAAAGTGTTGACCGTTCCTGGCAAAGATACAATTTTGGGTGCGACCATTACTGGCAGCCATGCGGGTGAATTGATTACCGAATTTTCGCTTGCTATGCGCCATAATATGGGCCTTGGTAAGATTATGCAGACAGTGCATAGCTATCCAACGTGGAGCGAGGCCAATAAATTTGCAGCAGGGCAATATCGTCTCGATCGTCAACCAGAGAAATTACAGGCTTTTGCAGCGAAATTCTTTAAATGGCGCTTGGGATAGGGTTACTATCTATAATGATAAAGCAAGGCGGCTTTCGAGCTGCCTTTTTTATACTCTTAATCGAGGAAATCTGCTGCCATTTTTAGGCGCTGCGCTATGGTTAGTGCGCATAAGACACTTGCTGTAATAGCTATCCATGCAAAATAAGCAGGAAAGAAACACATCAAGGTAAAGGTGATGATGGTTTCTGTGCCCTCCATCAAACCTATGGTATAAAGAAACGCTTTCTGGCCACGTCCTTCATCAGCTTCTTTCTTATCACCAGCGATGGCGGCAAAGGCCAAAAAGCTTACCCCTGTGACCATGAAACTTGCCAATAAGAGTGCCGCCCATTTTGCATTTTCAGGCTCTGCCCATGCAAAGGCGAGAGGAATGGATGCGTAAAAAAAGAAGTCGGCAAGACTGTCCAAATATCCGCCAAATTGGGTTGGCCCGTTGATTTGTGCGATAGCGCCGTCCAGCCCATCGATAATCCGATTGAGCAAGATGAAACAGAGTGCAAGACCGTGATACCCATATAGGATGGCACCGCATGCTGGGATGATGAAAATCATACCCACCATAGTGATCATATTGGCACTTATTCCTGCTGATACAAATAATGTACCGATTTTATGTACCAGAGGTTTGAGTTTTTTTTGCAGGGTAATATCAAACATAAGGTATCAAAATCTCTATCGTAACTTTTTGAGTGATGAGAGCGCAGAAAATGGACTTTCGGAGCGGCGCTTTTCTTGCATGGTTTCTTCGCTGATAACCCCCACTTGAGAGAGAATTTCATCTGCACCATCGGCACGTATAAAAGGATCAATCTCTAAATATAGGCTTTGTGCTATGGCTTCGCCAATATCGATGCAGTTTCCATCGTGAAAAATAACGTCACAATCTTCATCATCCAATTCAACCTCGCTATCATCTTCTGGTGCAGTTATGAATTTTATAGCGAGAGGTGCATTGATACTATTGTGCAATATTTCACCTGTTGCAGCGCAAAGCTGGTCAATTTCAGCCTGCAATTGGCCGCGTAAGAAGATAGGCGCTTCTTCGATATGTACCTTTGCGCTTAGATTATAGATTTTGGGCAGATCAAAACGTGCGGCAAGGGCTATGCATTGCTCTTCACTGGCTGTGATCGTTAATTGTTCATTTTGTTGGCTGATGGCGGATAAGGCGATGACATGGCTGAGTTCAGGTTCATTAGAAACACCTTCGGCAGCTTGGATGAAATCCTTAACAACGGGTTCTTTGGGATGATTTACCATGCCATATGTCCAGTAATAAGTTTGCGCGCATCAATTTTTTGTACCAAATTATAGATTTGCACCAAATTATCTCTCACAAATTGTAATTCTATATCTGTAGGTGCTTCATTACGATAAAGATTGCGGGTCAAAGCATCATCCAAATCACCCGTTATATATGCTTCTCGATAGGCTTTTAGGCGGCCACCAAGCGCACCCACCATATTACCAATATGCTTACCAACTACAACATCACCCATGCCAAGTTCGCGCAGCTGCCCATCCATATCATCCACAAATATCTCGGTAAGATAGACAGTATCTTGGGTTAAGTCTTGCTCGCTCTCTAGCCGCAGGAGGATGATAACCAAAATAGCCACAATCATATCAAAGCGTCCATCTTGCGTATCTTTTACACCGCCTTGCAAATACCAACTGGGCTGCCGTCCATGTTCTACAATTTGTTGATATAATGGAATCAATTTATCCTTAGGATCATTTTGGCTAAAGAATTTTGAAAAGAGTGACATATTGTTGCACATTGCTTTCTACAGGCCAGTGGAATAAAAATATTTTACTGGTCATTTTAGGTTCATTTCACACTATATATTGATCTTGTTGCATTAGGATGCAATGGCAGTCTATATATTTTATATATTTAAAGTTTTGGAGTTATAAAAATGGCTATCATCAGCGGCAAAACAGTTGGCACCATTATACTTATTAGCACTTTGGTTGCTGTGTCTGGCTGCTCACGCTTACGCACGCACCAAGGCTATATTGCTGATCCGGTATTGCTAGGTTCTGTTTCGGTAGGCGTTGATAATAGAGAATCGGTACAGGCGACGTTGGGTCGCCCGACATTTGCTAGTCAATTTGATGATAGCCAATGGTATTATTTAGCACGTGATACCGAGCAATTGGCTTTTTCTCGTCCTAAGGCCAAAAACCAATTGTTGATGAAAATTAGCTTTGATGAAGCTGGCAATGTAGCAAATGTGGCGCAATCAGGCGTTGAAACCATTGTCAAAATCAATCCAGATGGAGATAAAACGCCAACATTGGGACGCGATCGTTCATTCTTCCAAGATATCTTTGGTAATATTGGCCAAGTGGGTGCGCCAGGCTTAGGTGGCGGTGGCGGAGCTCCGCGATAAATTACTAGATATTAGTGATTTATATTATTGCAGCGTTACACGGTTGCTATCATCGTCATGACGGCCAAAGAACTGCATGAGCTGAATGATAAGTTCAGCACGTTCTGATAATGTCTTTGCTTCAAGGCATGCTTGTTTGGCTGCACTATCAAAAGGCGCGACTTGCGCAATGGCATTGACTAACGCCATGTCATCAAGCTGCGTAACCGCCTCCCAATCAACACTATACCCCAAATTGTCGGCAAAGCGGCGCGATTCCATCTCTAGTGATGCGCGTTCAACGCTCGATAATGCTTCATCATCTTGTGTATCATCCCACAAGGTGACCTCGGCTTGTCTGAATGCGGTTTTAACGTCTAATTCTCTATCGATATTGAAACGGGCAATGCCCTCTAATATGATATTATAGCGCCCATCATCCATTGCCTCTATATCGACCATACGGCCCAAACAACCAATCGAATATAATATAGATGATTGTTGATCTATATTACTCTGCGGTTGGATGAGGCCAATCATACGATCACGGGTAATGGATTCGTTAATCATGGCTTGATAGCGCGGTTCAAATATGTGCAAAGGGACTTGCATGCTGGGAAATAATATAACTCCAGTTAGCGGGAATAACGGGATTTTCATCTGCTGTGTCATGACGGTCATCCGAATAATATCGCAGATAGTTTGCGGCGATTTTGCCCAGTCCAAGGATCCGTTAAGCCCACCAGTTCAAAGATTTCGAGTAGGCGGGCACGTGCCGCTCCCTCGTTCCAATCACGGTCTTTGGTAATGATTGAGAGTAATATCTCTGCGGCTTCATCGCGCTGACCACCTGCAAATAAAGCATTGGCTAGTTCGAAACCTATATCATGATCGTCTGCATTAGCGGCGTATTGATTCTTTAGGGCATCCAGCTCATCGGGTGCTTTGCTCTGGGCTGCCATTGTGATGGCGGTTTGCGCACGAACAATGGCGCTTTCAGCTTTTTGATTATCATCCATTTGGTCGAGCATCTCTTGTGCTTTGTCGGCCTCACCGACAGCGACCATGGTTCTGATCATACCTGCTATAGCATCTATATTATCGGGTAAGACTGTTAAGATTTGACGGTAAATCTCATAAGCTGCTGGTGCTTCATTGTTGGTAAGTGCCTCTTCGGCGGCCGCGATCATGGCTGCTAATTGTTCGGGCGGAACGCCGCCATCTGCTGCGCCCGCTTGTATGGGAAATTTTTGCAGCAATTCATCTAACATATGCTGCAATTGCGCTTCGGTTCGTGCTTGCGTTAAGTCAGCGACTGGTTGGCCTTGAAATAGGGCGTAGACCGTTGGTATCGAGCGTATTTGAAATTGTGAGGCAATAAATTTATTTGCATCCACATCTACTTTTGCCAAAATTACGCCTTTGTCGGCATAGTCTGCTGCTACTTTTTCTAAGAGCGGGGTTAATTGTTTGCAAGGCTCGCACCATGTTGCCCAAAAATCTAAAATAACCAATTTTTCCATCGATGGTTTGATCACGGATTCTTGAAATTCGGTTAGTTCTTTTTGCTCTTCACTTGTTAATCCTGCGCTCGCCACCTTGGTAATGCTCCTCATGGTGCGCGCCACAATGACCGCACATAATATCCTAGTCTATGCTTCTATATAGATGACCATGCTCAAAAAAGAAGGGTAATCCCATAGAAAATCATATTTGTTGAAAATTATCTAAAGAATCGACAGTTTTGGACTTGCGGCTCAATAAAACGCATGCTAATCGCGCGCTTCAACCGTTGGAATCAACCAACACGCCAAGCGGGCGTAGCTCAGTGGTAGAGCATCTCGTTGCCAACGAGAAGGTCGAGAGTTCGAATCTCTTCGCCCGCTCCAGTTGCTCTATAGTGGAGCAATATTTCCTAATATCCCTCAATTTTAAAATAATATTATGTCTACGGAATATTGGTTTAGTGTCGCTATGGCTATTCGCTTAGATATGGAAAAATTAACCCCTGAGCATGATAATTTTCTTCTTTAAACTTTTATAAAAAAGCAAATTTTACAAGTTATTTAATAGATATAATCTATAAATTTGATAAATACGGTTCACAAGAGCAAATTAATCCTTATAAATAATCAGGATATTGAAAGTCGTATTCGCTCGGGGACAAGATAAACGACTTTGCAATGGGTTCGATAGGCATAGGCTGGTCGGACGTGTTTTTCCCTAAAACAATAATAAAACCAAAAGAGGTTTATTTGTTATATTTAAAAGCTAGTGCATCGGTTGCGGCTATCGCAGCTATGAGCATTGCGTCAACGCAAGCTCAAGAAACAGACAATAATCAAGAGGAAGAAGAAAGGGGAGGTGTTCAGGAAATCGTCGTGACTGCGACAAAACGTAGTGCGGATTTGCAAGATGTGCCAGTGGCTGTACAGGCTTTGGGGTCCGAAGCGTTAGACCAGCTCGGTGTAACTGTCTTTGATGATTATCTACAAGAATTACCCGGCGTTACGGCGGGCGGCGGCGGTCCTGGCCAAAACACAATCTATATTCGCGGTCTTGCATCGACCACGCCTAACCTTACCACCGCAGGGGTTGCGGGATTAGCGCCCAATGTGGCGCTCTATCTTGATGAACAACCCGTATCGCAACCAGGCCGTAACCTTGATGTTTACGCCGCTGACTTAGAGCGTGTGGAGGTTCTATCTGGCCCTCAAGGCACTTTATTTGGTGCTAGTTCACAAGCAGGTACTGTGCGCCTAATTACCAATAAACCAGTATTGGGTGAGTTTCAGGCCAAGATTAAATCTGGCCTTTCATTCACCAAAGATGGTGATCCGAGCACCAATATCGAAGCAACCTTCAATATCCCTATTGGTGAGAAATTGGCTATTCGCGCTGTGGGTTATTTTGACCATAAGGGTGGTTATATTGACAATGTTGCGGGTACGCGCAGCACAGCAGAGAGCAGCCGTTTCCGTGCTGCTGGTACAGTGCGTCAAAATGGTGTTCCTGTGAGCGCAGGGCGCGCTGGTTTTCAAGCAGGGGCCGATCTTAGTGCTGTTAATTTTATATTGGCTGATAACAGTGCTTTGGTCGAAGATAATTTCAACGATAGCGAATATTTGGGTTTCCGTATTAGCGCCAAATATGAATTTAACGATAGCTGGAATTTGACCATTGCCCATGCGCGACAAGGGTTAGATTCGGACGGTGTTTTCTTCCAAGATCCGACATTGGATGACTTGGAAATTCAACGGTTCGAAGAAGATACAATTGATGATGACTTCAACAATACAAGTTGGACATTAGAGGGCCGTATTGGTGCATTAGAATTGGTTTATACGGGGGCCTTTACCAGCCGTGAGACCAACCAACGTGTTGATTATTCCGACTATCTGTTTGTTGGACAATATTTGCCATATTATATTTGTGATGGTTCGGTCTCTTATCCCGGTGGTGCACCGACAGGAACATGTCAAGCGCCCAATTTGTTCGTAAATTCGCGTACGCAAACCCAAGTGCAAACGCATGAATTGCGCTTTAATACGCCAGCGGAAAACCGCTTTCGTCTGACGGCAGGGGCTTTCTATTCGGATTTAGAATTAGATGAGCTAAATGATTTCACCTATCCAGGTAGCACAGCGATTGATTTATTCGGTGGTTCATTTCCGCCAAACTTTGCGCAGCCAACGGCCTTTAGATCGGATGATGCGGCCTTTCCAGCAGGGGTGATTTTCCGTAATGATGTTCGCCGAACGGATGAGCAATTTGGGATATTTGGGGAGGCAACTTTTGACCTTTCAGACCAATTTGCTGTTACCTTTGGGGCGCGCTACTTCGATGTAGAGGTAGATTTAGAAGGAAGCGCCAACTCATCATTCTGTAATAGCAGCGGCGTAGATGAAAATGCTTTTGGCACCAACATCAGTGATTTGTTTGATGCTGATGGTAGTTTTACATTTATCGGAAGCTGTACGGATGCTTTGCG
Source organism: uncultured Sphingorhabdus sp. (assembly GCA_947501885.1). Lineage (GTDB taxonomy): Bacteria > Pseudomonadota > Alphaproteobacteria > Sphingomonadales > Sphingomonadaceae > Sphingorhabdus_B. The sequence goes on from CANMXN010000001.1 coordinate 1,711,950, forward strand.
TCAAACCTTTACCCAAGGGCAAAGCTTAGCAGATATCCAAGCAGCAGGTCTTAGCGCCGCCCAAGCGCAGCAAGTGTTAAGTTCGTTAAATGCACCTGATGCAGCAGAAACTGATGGTTTTATATTTAAGGTCAATGCGACGTGGACTCCCACTGATGATTTACTATTTTATGCAACATTTTCAGAAGGCTTCCGTCCTGGATTGCTGAACCGGCCAGGCGGTGCACAAGGTCCCAATGGCTTTACTGTGCCTTTCGCACTGGATACGGATGATGTACAAAATTATGAAATTGGTTGGAAAACATCTTTGTTAGACAATCAATTGCGTTTTAACGGTAATGCCTTTTTTGTCGATATTTCCAATTTACAGACTACCATTTTTGATCCTAGCATCACCAATTTATTCTTTTCGGATAATGCGGCTAATGCCGAGATCTTTGGTGTAGAAGGTGATATCACTATCGCCCCTTACTCGATTGCTGGTTTAACGGTTTCGGCTGGTTTCTCATTCTTGGATACCGAGATTACAGAGGTTCTAACGCCTACCAATGATGTGCTAGCGGGCAGTAGCCTTGCTTTTGCACCGAGCTTTCAAGGCAATTTGCGGGTGCGATATGAATGGCCTGTTTCTGATAATTGGACGGTGCATGTACAGCCGCGTATGACCCATTCTTCATCAGTGGCGACCGATATTATTCAGATAAACCGTCTCGAGCTTGATAGTTGGACAACATTTGGTTTTAGCGCTGGTATTACAACCGATCGCTGGTCTTTAGAAATATTTGGCGATAATTTAAGCGACTCTCGTGCCGAAATTAGCGGTAATTTTGTTAATGATCGAGCGCGGGTAACCGTGGCAAGGCCTTTAACAGTAGGAGCGCGTGTTTCCTTTACTTATTAAACCTAACTTATTTTAGAAAGGGAGGCCTTGATGGCTTCCCTTCATTTTTTATATAAGGAATATGATGCAATCAGATGCCTGATTTTAATCCAGAAGAACGGTTAAAAGAAGCGCGTGCCCAAATGTATGACGGGCGCTTTAAACAAGCATATGAAAACAGCAAAGCGATTTTGGCAGGCGATGATGAGCATATAGATGCCCATTATATGAAAGCTGTTTGTGAACGATATTTGGGTAAGCATGAAAGCGCGCTTACGAGTATTGATAAGCTTAAATCTCTATCACCAGATTTCGGGCGCGCTTATCAGGAAGAAGGTCATGTTTACCGCGCTCTTGATCAATTAGAACAGGCGATGACCGCCTATCGCCGCGCCTGCCAATATAACCCTGTGCTAAATGCAAGCTGGAAAGCGCAAGCTGAAATTTATGAGGCTTGGGGTAATGCTGAGGCTGCATCTGAAATGCGCGGTCAAGAAAGCCGTATATTGGCAATGCCTAAGATGCTTGTTGCGGTGTCGCATCTTTTATATGAAGGCAAACTGGTTAAAGCTGAAAATGCTTGCCGAGCCTTTTTGCAAAAAAATCCGCAACATGTCGAGGCGATGCGTTTACTGGCAGAAATTGGTATGCGGCTTGGCGTTATGGAGGACGCAGAGTTTTTGCTGGCAAGTGCATTAGAATTTGAAGCTGATAATGTTCAGGTTCGCATTGATTATATCCAAATTTTGCGCAAGCGGCAAAAATTTGTAGAAGCGCTTAAGCAATGTCAAATCCTCTACGATAGCGCACCTAATAATCCTGTTTTTCAGTCATTATTAGCGATCGAATTGATGCAAACGGGCGCCTATGAAAAAGCGTTGGATTTGTTTGATATTGTTTTGCAAAAACTCCCCAATGATTCGATTACGCTGACATCGCGTGGCCATGCGTTGAAGACATTTGGCCGTCATGATGAAGCGGTACAATCTTATCAACAAGCTTTTGCAGCAGAACCAAATCATGGCGATGCTTATTATGGCCTAGCTAATTTAAAGACTTATCGGTTTACAGATGATGAGATCAAGCAAATGCAAGCTCAAGAACAGGGCAATCAACTAAGCTATCAAAACCGTATTCACATCTGTTTTGCATTGGGCAAAGCCTATGAAGATAAACAAGATTATGATCGTTCTTTCGATTATTATGAGCGGGGCAATAGGTTAAAACATGTACAATCGCGTTATGATGCGGACCAGATGAGCGGTGAAATTGATGCGCAGATTAAGGCCTGTACCCCTACGCTTTTTGCCAAGCAATCGGGCAAGGGGTTTGCTGCGCCTGATCCGATATTTATTGTGGGTTTGCCGCGTGCAGGTTCGACATTGGTAGAACAAATATTAGCATCGCATAGCCAAGTGGATGGCACCTTAGAATTGCCAAATATCCTCTCAACGGCGCATCGTTTACGGCGGAAGAAACAGGCAAGTAATCTCTCTCTCTATCCTGATATTTTGCATGATTTGGATGAAAAACAGCTCTATGAATTAGGCCAAGATTTCATTGAAACCACCCGTATCCATCGACAAGATGCCCCTTTTTTTACTGATAAAATGCCCAATAACTTTCGGCATATTGCTCTGATTAAACTCATGTTACCCAATGCAAAGATTATTGATGCGCGGCGTGAGCCAATGGCCTGTTGTTTCTCTGGTTTTAAACAATTATTCGCGGAAGGCCAAGAATTTACCTATGGGCTGCATGAGATTGGCCAATATTATAGCGATTATATTCGGCTTATGGATCATTGGGATAACGTTCTTCCAGGGCAAATATTACGGGTGCAACATGAAGATATACTCGATGATTTAGAAGGGCAAGTGCGGCACATGCTTGCATTTTTGGAATTACCCTTTGAACAAAGCTGTGTGGACTTCCACAAAAATAAGCGTGCAGTGCGGACCGCTAGTTCAGAGCAAGTGCGCAAACCTATTACTAAAGCAAGCGTTGATCTTTGGCGCCATTATGACCAGCATTTGGGGCCATTGAAAGAGGCGCTGCAAAGCCATGCGTTGGAGGCAAAATAGTGAGTGAAACAAATATAATATCGGAAAATAGCGATGGTGATTATCAAACCGATTATGAAGCGGGGCAGGATAATATAAACCCCTTTGGCCTTGAGATGCATAATCCTGTATTCTTCATTAGCGCAGTTTTGATCATATTCTTTGTAGCAACAACTTTGATATTTCCTGAAACCTCGAAAGAGGCTTTAGAGGCGACTAAGGCTTGGACCTTGCAATATTTTGATTGGTTCTTTGTTATTGCTACCAATATTGTTCTGATATTTTGTGTAGCGGTAGCATTTTCGCCGCTCGGTAAAATACGTTTGGGCGGCGCTGATGCAAAGCCAGAATATGATATGGCATCTTGGATAGCGATGCTGTTTTCAGCAGGTATTGGTATTGGCATGGTGTTTTATGGTTCGGCTGAACCGATGGCTTATTATACCGATTGGGGTGGAACGCCGCTCAATGTGCAGCCGCGGACGCCAGAGGCGGAAAGACTGGCTTTGGGTGCGACTATATTTCACTGGGGATTAACGCCTTGGGCGGTATATGCTGTGATTGGTTTGGCGTTGGCTTTTTTTGCCTTTAATAAAGGATTACCGCTTACAATCAGATCAGCTTTTTATCCTATATTGGGTGAGAGGATCTGGGGTTGGCCCGGGCATATTATTGATATACTGGCTGTTATTGCGACGCTTTTTGGCCTTGCTACATCTCTAGGTCTGGGCGCACAACAAGCCGCAACGGGTATTGCTTTATTGGTGGAGATCGAATCAAACTTGGTATCGCAATTATTGCTTATCGCTCTGATCACGGGATTGGCCATTATTTCGGTGGTACGCGGCATGGATGGCGGAATAAAACTGCTCAGCAATGTAAATATGGTCTTGGCAGCGTTGCTGCTTGCTTTTGTTTTTACCACGGGACCAACGTGGCAAATATTCACGGGTTTTGGTAAGACTATCGCCAGCTATGCGCAATATGCTATTCCTCTGAGTAATTGGGTTGGGCGCGAAGATACAGGCTGGTACCATGGGTGGACGATTTTTTATTGGGCATGGTGGGTTAGCTGGTCGCCTTTTGTCGGTATGTTTATTGCACGTATTTCTAGGGGCCGCACAATTAGGCAGTTTTTGACTGTCGTATTAATTATCCCTGTTGTTGTAGCGATTATTTGGTTCACAACATTTGGTGTAACGGCGATGGAGCAAGTAAAGACGGGTGTTGGCCAATTGGTTGGCGGTGTTAGCGATGCTCCTTTGGTTCTTTTTCAAATGTTAGAGAATATGCCGATGCCGCAGATTGCGTCGACACTGGCCATAATATTGCTGATTATATTTTTTGTGACATCATCAGATTCAGGATCGCTTGTAATTGATTCTATCACGGCTGGAGGGCGCACAGATGCCCCTGTTATGCAGCGTATTTTCTGGGCGATACTGCAGGGTTTGGTGGCTGCAGCATTATTGATTGGTGGCGGTGCTAGTGCTTTAGGAGCCATGCAAGCGGGCACTATTGCCAGTGGGTTGCCCTTCACCTTGGTGCTGCTCATATGTTGCTATAGCCTGTTCAAAGGATTAATGTCAGAACATCGTTTATTGAGTGATGGTTCGTAATCCCTAGATATATAGTCTGTTGATGACGAGGGGTAGAGATTGTCTTTTGCGGTATTAATTTAAGGTTTTTATCGCATAAGTATAAATATTGTTTTGCTGTTATAAAATAATCATTCGCTGATTATATGAGGTATAGGGCGCAAAAACCAACCCTTCTCAAACATAATGTTTAAACCTATAAATTGATCGGGCTCTCGCAAATATTCAAAAGCTTCATCGAAATCAGAACGGCTATCACCTAGAATAGAAATGACACAATATTGGCTTGCGACATATTGCCTTTGTATCTGCTTTCTTTCTTTCTTTTGACGCAAAGAGAGAAAGTCTTTTTCATCCAACAATCCCATAGGGCGTAATTTTTCAATAATTGTCGATGATTGGCTAGACGCTTGTTTTGATAACCATATGACAGTGATACCATTTTTGCGTATTGTTGTGAGTAAGGCAGCGAGAGCATCAATATTGGCTTGTTGAGATAGGGCCTTATTATCTCTGTCTAATGTGCTGTCGCTGTCTAAATCGATAATGACAGCCAGAGATTGGTTGCTACATTGTTGACGATCAACTTTCTTGTCAGTGTAACTAGATTGCAGAACGGCTGATTTTACAGCTTGTTTGGTTTGATGTTCATGCGCTTTAATGTGTGTATAATCTAGAAAATTACTATAATCTATGGTGCGGATTGGCCTATTATTGTTATTAAATATCTTCTCGATATGCTCGTTCAATGGAAATGTGGTAACTTTATCACTATCTATTATGTGATCTTTATCACTCTTATTGGCAGGTTTGGACTCAGTACTTTGCAGAAACACCATAGATAGATAGCTACATAAATATATGTATTGTAATGACTTCATCATTAGAACGTGACTTTCTGTAAAATATAACATTGTCAATAATGCAGCGAGTGATTATGCGATAATATAAGGCATAATATCAGGAATTTCGATGTTTATTAGTGAAATACTTATCAAGCTTGGCAAATGGCTTTTAGGGCTTGATAGAAGTTACAAGCGTGCCTTTGTTATCTTGATCGATGGATTAATATGTATTGTTTCTGTTTGGGTAGCATTTTCATTACGTTTAGGGGTTTGGGATTTGGGTTCTGGGCCGATGGCGCAATATATGATTATCGCGCTAGCATTGTGGCTACCGATATTTTTACTGAGCAATATTTATCGCGCAATATTTAGATTTGCAGGTTCTGGCACCCTGATGGGAATTGCTAAGGCAATGTTTAGCTATACCGTGATATTGGTAATCATTGTTGGCTTTCTTACGATTACAGGTGTTCCGCGGACAATTGCAATATTGCATCCAACAATATTTTTTGCAGGTCTAGCGTTGAGCCGCATCGTTATGCGCTATTTCTTGGTCGATATAATGAATAACTATGGATATCATGGCACTCAAAAGAATATTATAATCTATGGCGCTGGAAGTGCGGGCCAACAATTGGCTGCATCCTTACGCGCAGAACCGTCAATGCATTTGATTGGGTTTATTGATGATAATTCTAATTTGGCGGGACAACGGCTGAATGGCAAGCCTGTTTATGCTAACCATGAGTTGGAAACTATGGTTAAAAAATATCAAGTTTCTGATATATTGCTGGCGCTACCCAGTGTTCAGAAATCTGTCGAAAAATCTATTATTGCAAAGCTTAGTAATATAGGTGTGAAGGTTCAAAAACTCCCTAGTCTGAGCAAGATTGTCTCGGGTAATATTACGATAAGTGATTTACGCGAAGTATCGATCGAAGACTTATTGGGGCGTTCATCGGTTGAAGCCGATGATAAGCTGATGTGCGAAGCGGTTGATGGAAAAATAGTATTGGTAACAGGGGCAGGTGGGTCAATTGGCGGTGAATTATGTCGTCAGATTATGACATGCAAGCCTAAGCAGCTTATCTTGGCAGAAATTTCGGAACTAGCTCTTTATACGATTCACCAAGAATTGAGAGATAGTCAAATTGGTGGTTCTGATATTGAGATTGTCGAGCAGCTTGTCAATGTTGCAGATCGTGCTCAAATGGTACGCTTATATAGAAAATGTAAGCCTGAAATAGTTTTTCATGCGGCGGCCTATAAACATGTTCCATTGGTAGAGGCGAATCCCTTATCAGGAATACGTAATAATATTTTTGGAACGCTGAATACTGCCTTAGAAGCGGAAGCGGCTGGGGTTCCGAATTTTATCCTTATTAGCACGGATAAAGCGGTGCGGCCCACCAATGTAATGGGAACAACCAAAAGAATTTGTGAGCTCATTTTGCAAGCCATTGTAGCACGCGGAAGCAAGACTAATTTCTCTATGGTACGTTTTGGTAATGTATTGGGGTCTAGCGGTTCAGTAGTACCACGCTTTATGAACCAGATTAAAGCGGGCGGCCCTGTTACATTAACCGATAAACGTATTACACGCTATTTCATGACCATTCCCGAAGCGGCTCAATTGGTGGTACAAGCTGCTGGTATGGCCAAAGGGGGCGAGGTTTTTTTGCTCGATATGGGGGAATCTGTTCGTATTATTGATTTGGCAAAATCCATGGTCAGCCTTTCTGGACGATCTGTAAAGTCAGAAGAAAATCCAGATGGAGATATTGAAATTGTTGAAATAGGTTTGCGGCCTGGTGAGAAATTATATGAAGAATTGCTTATTGGTAATGATCCCAAAGCAACGGACCATAAGCAAATCATGAAAGCCAATGAGACCTATATTGAGTGGGATGAATTACAAATAATGCTTGCAAGTCTGGAAGAGCATTTGGTCGCAGGCAAGGCTAAGCCTGCTGTATCTGTACTCAAAAATATTGTGCCAGAATTTGCTGTTCCAGCAAAAACATAAAATTATAACAGTTTTAAACCAAAGCTTTGGATGATGCCGTCCACAACAAATTGGATTGCCAATGCTGCCAATATAACACCCAAAACACGGGTTAAGACGGTTTCAACCTTTGGTCCCAAAATACGGATAATAAAGCTTGCCGATAATAATGATATAAGCATGATAACCAATATGGCTGCCACAGCACCAAGCACGACAAATTTATCATCCCATGTTTCGCTGCGCCCGATATAGAGCATTAATGCGGCGATTGAACCTGGACCTGCGATCATGGGGATAGCCATAGGAAAGATAGAGACATCTTCAACCTCGGGCGTATCAATAATTTCTTGGGCGCGGTCTTCGCGGCGCTGGGTGCGTTTTTCAAACACCATTTCTAATGCGATAATGAATAGCATAATACCGCCCGCTATGCGAAAACTGGCTAAAGATACGCCCATTGCACCAAGCAAGGCTTCACCAAAAAATCCAAAAATCAGCAGGATAAGTGCAGCAACAAGCACAGATCTAATCGCCATATTGCGTCGCTGAGCGGCGCTTGCGCCTTGGGTCATGCTGGCATAAATGGCTGCGCAACCTGGTGGGTCAATAGCGACAAAAAATGTGATGAAAGCGGAGATAAATAATTCGTACATTCATCGCCCCTATCATAGAAAAATCATCAGTTAAAGGATAGGATCATCCATATTATTGCGGCGATGCGCAGCAACCAGCGTATTGCGCAATAAGCAGGCAATGGTCATAGGGCCAACGCCGCCTGGTACGGGTGTGATCGCTTTAACATGCGGCATGGCTCCGTCTGTATCGACATCGCCAACCAACTTACCTTTGGGTGCGCTATCTGTCGGTGCGAGGCGGTTAATACCGACATCAATAACCACTGCGCCTTCTTTAAGCCAATCCCCTTTAATCATCTGGGGCCGTCCAACGGCTGCCACAACAATATCAGCACTACGAACCACAGTAGCGAGATCTTTGGTACGGCTATGTGCCATAGTGACGGTGCAGTTTTCATTAAGTAAAAGCTGTGCCATGGGTTTGCCAACCAATATACTGCGCCCAAGGACAACCGCGTTTAGGCCCGATAGATCACCCAGATAATCTTTGAGTAAGATTTGACAGCCCAATGGCGTGCAAGGGACCATGGCTTTTTGTCCTGATACCAAACGGCCAGCATTGATGATATGCAGACCATCAACATCTTTATCAGGATCGATATGGGCGATTATTTCTTGTTCGTTAAGTGTTTTGGGCAAGGGCAATTGTACTAAAATGCCGTCAACTGCATCATCGTTGTTAAGCCTTTTAATCAGCTCAATGAGGGTGTGCTGCGATGTGTCTGCGGCCAAGCGATGTTCAAAACTATTCATGCCCGCAGCGATTGTTGCCTTGCCTTTTGAACCGACATAGACTTGGCTAGCAGGATCATCGCCCACAAGCACAACTGCAAGGCCAGGCTTGCGTCCAGCGGCTTCAACAAATCTGGGGACTTGATCGGTAATGGTTTCGCGTAAAGATAGGGCAAATGCTTTACCATCAATTATATGCGCTATATCCGCCATGTTTTTAAACGCCATAGCCGCTTGCGGCCAAATTACTCAGCATGATCATGAGGATATTTAACCCAATAATTAACACCATTGGTGATAAATCAAGCATACCAGTATCGGGCATAAATTTGCGTATAGGCTTTAATATAGGGTCGAGTATTAGGTTGATTGATTCATAAATAGCGGAGACATATTGATTGCTCATGCTCAATACATTGAATGTAATGAGCAAGCTGAGTATAAATTGTGCGATAACAATCATAATCAGTATATTCGCCAAATATCCGATAATTTGAATGAGTGTGATCAGCATATATTTCTCCGGTGAGAGTGGGATTATTTTTCTTTAATTGGTCAATATATCACTATTCCGACTGTATCAACACTATAAAACAGTTAATGGTCTATTTATCGATTAATATAGTGCAAATGGCGATGAAATTCATCATGGTCTGATTAAAGTTCCAGCGCCGTTGCGTGTGAACATCTCAATCAGCATAGCATGAGGAACGCGGCCATCCAATATTACAGCGGCATCGACACCTGCATGAATGGCATTAGTGCAAGTTTCTAGCTTGGGTATCATGCCGCCACTAATCGTACCGTCATTTTGCAGGTTTTGCACATCATCTAGGCTTAGGTTGGTCAATAGCTCTCCTGATTTATCAAGCACGCCAGCAACATCGGTGAGCAGGAATAAGCGCGCAGCTTCCAACGCAGAGGCGATCGCACCAGCCATTGTATCGGCGTTAATATTATAGGTATGGCCGTCATCGCCAATCGCAATGGGGGCGATTATGGGAATCATGCCGTCTTGGCTGATACTATCAATAATTTTACGATCAACGCTATGCGGTTCGCCAACAAAACCCAAATCGATAATGCGCTCAATATTGCTATCTTCATCTTTTTGGGTGCGCCGTAATTTATCTGCCTTAACAAAATTACCGTCTTTCCCTGAAATACCGATGGCTTTACCGCCTGCTTTGCTGATCCAACCGACAAGCTCTTTATTAATCGCACCGCATAACACCATTTCGGCAATATCGGCGGTTTCTTGGGTGGTAACGCGCAGACCATCGATAAATTCGCTTTTAACGCCAACACGTTCTAACATAGCGCCAATTTGCGGCCCGCCGCCATGCACCACCACAGGATTTATGCCCACGGCTTTTAGCAGGACAATATCCTCTGCGAAGCGCAATGATAATTTGGGGTCACCCATGGCATGGCCACCATATTTGACAACAAATGTTTTGCCTGCATAGCGCTGTAAATAAGGTAGCGCTTCGGTTAGTGTTTCAGCTTTGGCCAATATGGCTGGATCATTGATATTGCTCATAAATGCGCATAGTCAAAAAAATTGATAAAGATCAAGTAAGGAATGGTTACGAACGATGCTATTATAAGGCCATATTACCGCAACAAAATATATTATTTGCTGTCATAATAGCCGCTTTAGATCATATAATCTCTCTAAGGCCTCACGCGGGCTAAGTGCATCTACATCTATTCCGTCCAGCATCTCGCGCAAATTATCACGCTCTTCTTCTAGTTCGGCTGCTGCTGCAAAGAGAGGAAGTTCACCCAAACCTGCGGCAAGCCCTCCTGTATCTTGGCGTCCTTTTTCCAGCTTCTCTAATATTATTTTGGCACGCGCCAATGTGTCTTTGGGCAGGCCAGCAAGCTTGGCCACGGCGAGACCATAGCTGCGATCAGCTGCTCCCTTGGACAATTCATGCAATAAGATTAAATCGCCCTTATATTCTTTGGCGCGCACATGGTGTAGCGAGAGGGCATCTAATGTTTCTGATAGACGGTTGAGCTCGTGGTAATGGGTTGCAAATAAACAGCGGCATCCGATATTTTCATGCACCGATTCAACCACAGCCCAAGCAAGTGCTAAGCCGTCATAAGTAGATGTGCCGCGCCCTACTTCGTCTAAAATAACAAAGCTATTTTTTGTTGCACCAGATAAAATGGCTGCGGTCTCGACCATTTCCACCATGAAGGTCGAGCGTCCTTTGGCGAGATTATCAGATGCACCAACGCGGCTGAAAAGGCGATCAACAATGCCGAGTTTGGCCGATGAAGCGGGGACATATCCGCCCATTTGTGCCAAAATAATGATAAGTGCATTTTGCCTTAGAAATGTTGATTTACCGCCCATATTGGGACCGGAAATCAACCAAAGACGATCCACATCATGCAAATGAGCATCATTGGCGATAAAGCGCTCATTGCTCTGTTTGAGCGCGCTTTCGACGACGGGATGCCGTCCATTTTCTACGGTAAATATTGGCGTGTCCGTTAGTGTGGGCCTGCACCATTGTCCCTCAGTCGCGCGCTGTGCCATAGCGGCGCTCACATCCAACCGTGCGATAGCATCTGCGCTTTTGGCAATGGCGTCGCGCCGTTCATAGGTTATGGCGATAAGATCTTCCAAATGAGCCGATTCTGCGAGTAATGCATGAGCGCTGGCTTGGGTTATTTTCACCGCTTCTTCGTGCAGTTCAAGCGAGTTAAAGCGCACAGCACCTGCCATAGTTTGCCGATGCGTAAAACCGCTATTTTCTGCCATTAAAATATCACCATGTTTGGCAGGAACTTCAACAAAATAACCCAATACGGCATTATGTTTTATTTTCAGGCTGCTGATACCTGTTTTCTCGCGGTAATTTGCTTCTAGCTGTGCAATAGCATTTCTGCCGTTGCGCCCTGTACTACGCAATATATCAAGGGCGGCATCATAGCCTTCGGCAATATAGCCACCTTGTGATGTTTCAGTGGGCGGCGTATCCACCAATGCCCTAGACAAGAGATCAACCATATCGCCATGCCCATCAAATGCAGGCAAAAGCTGGTCTAATAAAGTAGGTCGTGTGGGAATATCACTAAGCTTTTCGCGCAGATCACGGGCGCTATTTAGACCGTCTCGTAATTGTCCCAAATCACGCGGGCTACCTCTTCCTGCGACAATGCGTCCAATAGCGCGAGCGATATCGGGCAATTGGCGCAATGTGCCGCGCACCATTTCGCGCATTAAGGGTGTATCATGAAACCAATTTACCAGATCGAGCCTGCCCGTAATGGCGTCAATATCCATTAAAGGGGCTGCGACATCGCGTGCCAATTGCCGCGCACCAGAGCCTGTTACTGTGCGGTCAATATCATGCAGCAGACTTCCCTTTTTATCGCCGCTTTGTGTTAATGTGATTTCAAGGCTTTCGCGTGTTGCCTTATCGATGAGCAAGTGGCTGCCACTGTTGCGCTGCACAGGAGGTTTTAGAAAGGGCATATTGCCCTGTCCGACATATTCGAGATAGGTGATAAGCCCGCTAGCGGCGAGCAGTTCGCTGCGTGTAAATTCACCAAAGCCGTCGAGCGTGCTAACACCAAATAACGCCTTTATTTGATCTTCGCCATGCAGGGAGTCAAATTTTGGTCGTTCAATAATGGGCCAATCGGCCAGATAGGCATCAGCTTTGCCCTCAGACATAATGATTTCACTGGGGTTTAGACGTGCTAACTCAGCTTCAAAACGGCTCTTATGAATGGTAAAGACTTCAAAATGACCCGTCGAAATATCAGCCGCGGCAATACCAATTTGATCATTTTTAGGTGCTGCTGCAATGATGATATTTTCTTGTGCTGCATCGAGTAGACTATCCTCGGTGAGCGTTCCAGCCGTGACATAACGAATGATGTCGCGTTCAACCAGCGCTTTATAACCCCCGCGTTCTTTTGCTTGTTCTGGGGTTTCGACCTGTTCAGCGATGGCAACGCGATAGCCATTCTTGATAAGCTTGGCCAAATAAGCATCGCTGCTGTGCACGGGCACACCGCACATGGGGATGGGTACACCATCATGTTCACCGCGCGATGTGAGGGCAATATCCAATGTGTCGGCTGCACATTTTGCATCGTCGAAGAACAGTTCGAAAAAGTCGCCCATACGGTAGAATAGCAGACAATCTTTGGCTTTTGCTTTGAGCGCTAAATATTGCACCATCATCGGCGTTGGGCCAGACGCTTTTTTCTGTGTGATTTTCTTTTTTTGCGCTGTTTTTGCCATTCACCCTCTCATGAGATTGATAGCGCAGTGGTGTGTGTGTTGCTAGAGATAAGTTTTCCATTATCCACAGGAATATAACCGCTCTTGCCCTTCTTAGGCTAGCGCGCTAGTGGATTTATCAACGAACATAGCAGATTAAAGGATTTATTATGAGTGATAGTGATATTGTATTTTCTAAAGAAGAGGCGCTGTCTTTTCACTCAGAAGGCCGTCCAGGTAAAATTGAGATTGTTGCCACCAAACCCATGGCAACGCAGCGTGATTTGAGTCTGGCCTATTCGCCAGGTGTTGCAGTTCCCGTTCAAGCGATTGCCGATGATCCAGCAGCGGCTTATGATTATACGGCGCGCGGCAATTTGGTGGCGGTAATTTCTAATGGTAGCGCTATTTTGGGTATGGGCAATTTGGGTGCTTTGGCTTCTAAACCCGTTATGGAAGGTAAGGCAGTTTTGTTCAAACGCTTTGCCGATGTGGACTCGATTGATATTGAGGTTGATACTTCCGATAGCCAGCGCTTTATCGAAGCTGTAGAATTGTTAGAGCCAACCTTTGGCGGTATCAACCTTGAAGATATTGCTGCGCCAGAATGTTTTATCATCGAGCAAACACTGCGCGAAAAAATGAAAATTCCAGTATTTCATGATGATCAGCATGGCACGGCGATTATTGCAGCGGCTGGTTTAATCAATGCCTGTGAATTAACAGGTAAATCATTAAAAGATCTAAAAATGGTCTGTAACGGAGCGGGGGCAGCGGCTATTGCTTGTACCGAACTTATTAAAGCTATGGGCGTACCCCATGAAAATGTGATTATGTGTGATCGTACGGGAGTAATTTATCAGGGCCGCAGCGAGGGTATGGACCAATGGAAATCTGCTCATGCTGTTAAAACGGAAATGCGGACATTGGCCGAAGCCATTAAAGGCGCGGATGTATTTTTGGGTCTGTCTGCGGCCGATGCTCTATCGCAAGATATGGTGCGCGATATGGCCGCTGATCCTATTATTTTTGCGATGGCCAATCCTAATCCTGAAATTTCTCCGCCAGCGGCGCGGGAAGCACGCCCCGATGCTATAATTGCTACAGGACGCAGCGATTATCCTAATCAAGTGAATAATGTGCTATGCTTTCCCTTCATTTTCCGCGGGGCATTAGATGTACGCGCTACTACTATTAATGAGGAAATGAAAATTGCTGCTGCTAATGCGATTGCTCAGCTAGCGCGTGAGCGCGTTCCCGAAGAAGTTGCTGCGGCCTATGGTGGAACCAATCATAGCTTTGGTAAAGATTATATCATTCCATCGCCATTTGACCCGCGCCTTATTACCATCGTATCATCGGCGGTGGCACAGGCCGCTATGGATAGCGGTGTTGCCCAAAAACCTATTGAGGATATGGATGCCTATAAAATAGCATTAAGCAGCCGTTTCAATCCGACCACATCGGCACTGACTCAAGTATCAGAAAATGCCCGTGCACATCCAAAACGCGTGATCTTTGCCGAGGCCGAAGAAGAAGTCGTATTGCGTGCGGCTATCCAGTTTCGTGATGATGGCTATGGAACGCCTGTTTTGGTGGGCCGCGATCAAAAAGTTATTGAGAAGCTTAAAGAGTTAGGTGTGGAAGACCCTGATAGCTTTGAAATCCACAACAGTGTGAGCAGCCCCTATGTCGATGATATGGTTGCGCTGCTTTATGGACGTTTGCAGCGCCGCGGCTATTTGCAGCGCGATATTCAACGCATGGTCAATCGTGATCGTAATATTTTTGGGGCAGCAATGCTCAAATTGGGTCATGCCGATGCCATGATTACGGGCGTAACGCGTACCTTTGCCCAATCAATGCGCGAGCTGCGCCGTGTGCTTGATCCAGCGGCTGGTAAGACGGCATTTGGTGTACATGTCATGGTGGGCAAGACGCATACAGTCTTTATCGCTGACACTACGGTGAATGAACGGCCGAGCGCCTGTGAATTGGCGGATTTTGCCGAACAAACGGCCACAGTTGCGCGGCGCATGGGGCATACTCCGCGCGTTGCCTTTTTGTCCTATTCTAACTTTGGTAATCCTGCGGGCCAATGGCTTGAAAATCTGCGTGAAGCGGTGACTTTGCTTGATGCTCGCGGGGTTGATTTTGAATATGAAGGCGAGATGGCACCTGATACAGCGCTTAACCCCAAAGTCATGAAAAATTATCCCTTTTCACGCCTTTCTGGTCCCGCCAATGTGTTGATTATGCCAGGTCTACAATCCGCGAACCTATCTGCGAAACTGTTGCGTGAATTGGGCGGTGATCGCACCATCGGCCCCATGCTCATTGGTATTGAAAAGCCTGTGCAAATTGCGACTATGGCCTCCAGCGCATCGGAGTTGGTGTCACTCGCGGTGCTAGCAGCGGCGGGTATTACTGATTGATATAACAAAAAAGGCGACGTTCCGAGGAACGCCGCCATCTTTATCGCAAGCACATATGAGGGGGGAATTATGTGCGTTGCAGAATATCCTTTATACCAAGTCGAAACGATCGGCATTCATCACTTTGTTCCATGCGGTGATAAAATCATCGGCAAATTTATCAGCGGCATCATCACAGGCATAAACTTCGGCCAATGCCCGAAGCTGTGAGTTGGAACCAAAGACTAAGTCTACGCGTGTCCCCGTGCATTTGATATTGCCCTCGGCGCATTTGCCTTCGAATGTGTCTTCAGCATCCGATGTTGCGGACCATGATATATTCATGTCCATCAGCTGCTTGAAGAAATCATTGCTTAATGTTCCAGCCTTATCGGTGAAAACGCCATGGCCATCATTGCTGATACCAAGGGTACGAAGTCCGCCAATCAATACCGTCATTTCAGGAGCGCTAAGGCCTAGCAATTGTGCTTTATCAACCAATAATTTTTCAGCGGGCGTTGCAATATCGTCGCGTACAAAATTGCGGAAACCATCATGATGCGGTTCTAACACGCTGTATGATTCTACATCGGTTTGCTCTTGGCTGGCATCGCCGCGACCAGAAGAGAAAGCAACGCTTTTACCCGATGCTTTTTCTATTGCTGCATTGCCGCCAAGGACGATCAAGTCAGCGATAGACACGTTTCCTTCAAAACTGCTTTGGATGCCTTCATACACGCCCAAAACTTTTGCTAATTGATCGGGCTTGTTCGCAGCCCAGTTTTTAGCAGGCTCTAGGCGAATGCGTGCGCCATTAGCACCGCCGCGCATATCGCTTCCACGGAAAGTAGAAGCAGAAGCCCAAGCGGTTTCTACCAATTCGGCAACGCTTAGACCGCTGTCTAAAATAGCAGTTTTAAGGCTAGTAACATCGGCATCGCTTAGGGTGTTACCTTCTGGAATTGGGTCTTGCCACAGCTCTTGCTCGGCAGGCACCAAAGCACCAAGGCCGCGATTATATGGTCCCATGTCGCGGTGCGTTAGCTTATACCATGCTTTGGCATAAGCTTCGGCAAACACTTCTGGATTTTCATGGAAGCGGCGCGAGATTTTCTCATAGTCGGGGTCCATGCGCAGCGCCATATCCGCCGTTGTCATCATGAGTGGCTCGGTGCTGCTGCTGTCATGTGCTGCGGGTGGTTGGTCGGCATTGGAGGCCGCCGTTGGTGTCCATTGGTTGGCACCTGCTGGGCTCTTGGTTAATTCCCATTCATAGCCAAATAAGACGTCGAAATAGCCATTGTCCCATTGTGTTGGGTTGACGGTCCAAGCCCCTTCAATACCGCTGGTGATGGTGTCGGCGCCTTTGCCGCTGCCCATGCTATTTTTCCAGCCAAAACCCATTTCTTCCATAGGTGCGCCTTCGGGTTCGCGGCCAACATATTTGTCTGGATCGCCAGCGCCATGGGCTTTACCGAATGTGTGTCCGCCCGCAACCAAAGCTACGGTTTCTTCATCATTCATCGCCATACGGCCAAAAGTATCGCGAATGTCAAAGGCAGATTTTAAGGGATCAGGATTGCCATTGGGGCCTTCTGGGTTAACGTAGATAAGGCCCATCTGCACAGCACCCAATGGGTCGGCCAATTCGCGCTCGCCTGTGTAGCGATTATCACCGAGCCATTCGGTCTCTGGCCCCCAATAAATATCTTCTTCGGGTTCCCAAATATCTTCGCGGCCACCTGCAAAGCCAAGGGTTTTAAAGCCCATTGTGTCCATTGCGCGGGTGCCAGCCAAGATCATGAGGTCGGCCCATGATAGTTTGCGGCCATATTTTTGTTTGACGGGCCATAGTAGACGACGGGCTTTATCCAAATTACCATTATCGGGCCAGCTATTGAGCGGAGCAAAACGCTGCGTCCCTGCGCCTGCACCGCCGCGACCATCTTGGATGCGATATGTACCAGCGCTATGCCATGCCATGCGGATGAAGAATGGGCCATAATGACCATAATCGGCAGGCCACCAATCTTGGATATCGGTCATGAGAGCGTCAACATCGGCTACCAATTCATCCATATCGATGCTAGCAAATTCTTTACGATAATCGAAATCTGCACCCATTGGGTTTATCTCGGCCGTATTCTGATGCAAGATTTTGAGATTTAATTGATTTGGCCACCATTTTTGGTTTGATGTTTCCGTTGAATCGGCATTTTTACCACCGCCGCCGTGCATGGGGCATTTGCTCATATCGTTCATATTTGTCTCCAATCATCATGAGGTTGTTATAAATTACGGCATATATAACGCCTAAGCAATAATCGATCAAATCGATTTTTTGATAATTAGTAATTGTTTTTGGCAATTATATAATTGTAATTATAATGTATGGAAACCATGCTACTCCCGTACATTATTTATAGAATATTCTTGTGATATTTTATTTTTTAACGGGTGGCTGTGCTCGAGAAAACACCAAGCAATCATCCGATGTCGCTTTAAGGTCAAGCGAATAGCCCTCTGCGCTAAAATCTTTAAGGTCTTTTGCGCGTTCCACTTTATTTTCCATGATCCAGCGGGCCATGAGGCCGCGCGCATATTTCACATGGTACATGAGCTTGCGGGCTTCTCCATCTTTAATATTTAAAAATGTTGCTTCGATCACGGGGCTTTTTAACGCGTCTTGATCGACCGCCTTGAAATATTCATTGGAGGCCAAATTAACAATAGTATTGTCTTTATGCGCTGTTAAATCATCATTGAGATGATCAGCGATAGTGCTACCCCAAAACTCATAGAGCGATTTGCCGCGCGGATTAATCATCTTTGTGCCCATTTCAAGCCGATAAGCCTGTATCGCATCCATCGGACGAAGCACGCCATAAAGGCCTGACAATATCCGCAAATGGTCCTGCGCGTAAGATAATGTGTCATCGGAGAGGCTTTTGGCTTCCAACCCCCAATAGACATCACCATCAAAAGTAAGCCCTGCTGGCTTGGCGCTATTGCTTTGTCCATCAAGGTTAAAGGCTTTGAATCGTTCTTCGTTCAGTTCGGCCAATTTGTCGCTAATATGCATGAGGCGCTTAAGATCAGCGGCGCTTTGCTTTTTGGCGACTTGTGCTATTTCGCGCGTATCTTTTGCCAGGCGCGGCTTTGTGATGTCTAGCGCTGTGTCGATGGCATCAAAATTTAGTTTTTTTGCAGGGGATAATAGGGTCAGCATATATATTCCTTTCCTCCTGACAGCGATGAGCGGGATTGCGCATCAGTCTGCGTGGGTAAATGGTTGACGCTTTATAGTTCGCACATAATATATATTGGGTTACAGGGATAATTATTTTTGATAAAATTTATGAGGATATAAATTCGCAATATTGATTATCGAAATAATATGAAAGGGCAGCACTGTAATATGCTGCCTCTAATAATATTATAATATGGTGCGATAGTGACCTATCACCCTTGCGGCGGTTCGCATTGCAGTTGAATATAATTTTGCAACCCCATTTTACCGAGCAATTCAATCTGCGTTTCTAGCGTATCATAATGCTCTTCTTCGCTGGCTAGGATTTTGGCGAATAGATCACGCGACACATAATCGCGCACGCTTTCGCAATATTCTACGGCATCGCGCAGCGGTGGGAGGGCTTCTTTTTCTAGCTCAAAATCACAGTTAAGCACTTCTTCGACATTTTCACCGATACGCAATGCACCCAATGTTTGGAAATTGGGTATACCGTCCAAAAACAAAATCCGCTCGGTGAGCATATCGGCATGTTTCATTTCATCGATAGATTCTTCATATTCAAACTTAGCCAATTTGGTCATGCCCCAATTGTCGAGCATCCGATAATGGAGGAAATATTGGTTGATCGCAGTGAGTTCATTTTTTAGCGCGTGATTGAGATATTCGATGACTTTCTTATCGCCTTTCATGGCATACATCCTTTTTCAGTAGAGGTTATTGTGCATCAAATAACAGCTTCCATAATAGAATGTAAAGCAAAAAATGGCGGATTTCTGGGGTTTTTTAGCTAATGCGATTAGCAAGCAGTAGCGGTCTCACTATTGATAATGCGTTGCGCTAAGGGCAGGCATTGACCGCATTGAAATTTGCAGCCAAGTTTACGATATGCCTTGGCGGGTGTCCGCTCTCCATCGCGCGCGGCGCCGCGCACTTCCTTTTCTCTAAGGGCATTGCATAAACAAACAATCATGGTGAATGAAACCTTACTATTGATATTCAATTGCAATAACAGAATTAAGATTGATTCGCAATAACTATTTTTTGAGAGGATTCACTATGATATAATCGTATCATTTAATAATAGACCAATTTGTTTATATTTATAAATAATGCTGAGAATATATCGGCACTGCAATATTTATAGCCTACAGCTATGATAACTGACGTTCCTTACTCAAATAATGGTGATATACTATGGAATAAATAGATGTGGCGATATAAGTGAAGCCATATGCAAAAAGTAGAATCAAGATTGCAATTGCTACTTTACCTTCAAAGAAAGTGAATGGAATTGTTATAAGCGAAGCTACAATTAGAAATCTTCCAAAAAATCGCTGTGTCTTTGCCCATATAATGGGGTCAGAGAGTGACCAGCGATTTCTAAGGCCTATAGAACCATCATCTTTGGCGTTTATTGCATAATTCCCTGTATATAAAAGGAACATTAAAATAACACCATAGATGATGCTATTGAGCTGATTGGAGTCCAATATATCATTATCGACTAATATCTGTAACGATTGGATTAAAAATATTGTGATGGGCCCTGCTAAAAATGCAAGCGATACCAATATATTGGTTTTTCTATGTGTTATATTTGCTTTGTTAAACCGCCATAGTGCCCGCAAAAAGAACAATATTGAAAATGAAGTGAGCAAGAGGATTCCATTTTGCTGACAATATAAATATATTGTGTTGGCCGCATGTAATCTTACCATTGCTAATATTATAGTCATCATAATCACAATGATAGAAGCATATAATATAGGACGCATATCTAACAATTCCTTAGTATATTCCATTTAGATTTGACTCTAATTAGAATATACTCTAATAAGTATGATTATGGCAATAGGAAATATTATAAAGGCTCTGAATCATCCCATCCGCCGCGATATAATCTTGCGGTTGAAAGAAGGGCCAATATCGGCTGGTGATTTGGCAGCAAGTTATTCGGTATCAAAGCCCACAATGTCAACGCATTTTGCAGCATTAAAGGAAGTAGATCTGATCGACATGCAACGTCGGGGAAACACCATTAATTATCAGCTTAATGCAACGGTTATGGAAGAGGCCATGGTCTCTTTAATCGGATTGTTAAGTGATGTTGGAGGTAAAGTTTCGGAATTTCATACCGAAAAGACTTTACCCAAATGATGCAATCTTAGTCACCACTCACTATATAAGAAAGAAATTCAAAGAGATGAAAAAAATCATCAAAATAATTTTGATCATTATCATTGGTATCGTAATTTTATTGGTTGCAGGGCAGTTTTTTGCAAATCAGAACTTCTTTCATGATATTATGGATAATGCGGGACAAGACCCCAATCGATTTGATCATGAAATTGAATCACAATATGCTCGGGGAAACAACCCGATGGGAGTTCGTACCTTTACGGTTAATGTTCCGCAGAGCTATAATGATAATTCAGATAAGAAATATCCTGTTTTATTTCATGTGATTGATGATAGTGAAGCCTTAGAAATCACCAATAAAATAGTAACAGAGTTATCTACTAGCGATGAAATTGCGCCTATGGTCATCGTGTCTTTGCATTCTACTGGTTGGAATCCAGGCAGAGATACGCACTCTGCCGTTGAGGATAAAAATTACCAGGGGCCAACACGATTTTTGAATCATATTGAAAAAGAGGTCATTCCCTTTTTGCGTGCCAATTACCGTGTTTCAGAAGAGAGAATATCTACAGGTTGGTCTCGATTTGGACTATTTCCTGATTATGCGCTGATTCTTAAACCGCAATTATTCCAAGGATATATAAAAAGCAGCGTTGCAGGGCATGGATCTGTTCCCGAAGTATTATATGGCCGGCTAGGGGACTTGCTGAAACAACGGCCTGAACTGGCTGCGCGATATTATTTTACAGTAGGGAGTGAAGAAAATCAGCGCCATGAAGCGTTTCATATTCAAAAGGAAATCATGCAGGTTAGCGCGCCGACAGGCCTAATATGGAAAGCATCAATTTTAGATAATGCTGACCATGGCGCTACTTTTGAAAGAGGCTTGAAAGAAGGCTTGAAATTCTATTTCGCTAATACGCAAAAATATCAATGATTAGATCAAATCAACTAACTTAAATATAGGGGCCTATATATATAACTAGCCAAAATGTTAAGCGTTGACATGATTAGATATATTCAAAATTCTCATTAATCTGGAGTTCCCAAATCTAACTGAATTGTATCTCCGTATTTTGGTAAGGATTTATTTAACAAGCGTTCAAACTCATTTTTACTGGATGAAGCGTCCATTAAGACCATCACTTTATTTAGATGATCTTTTAGCTCTGGCAAACCATGATCTTCTGTCAGATGCTGGTGGTGAGTCCCTTGCCTATTTCCTGTTTTTTGACTTCTAGGATTAAGCTCTCGCAGTTTTTTCTTTATGCCTGGTGCTAGTCTTGCATAAACAATGTCATTGACCCAATGGCCTACATATGCTGGTCTATTTAGTGCCATGTAACTATCATAACCTTTTATTTTAACTAGTTTATACCAGAACTCATCAGGAAATGTTTTTGACCATTTTCTTTTTTCATCCTGTAAGAATTTATCTAATATTCTTTGAAGGGCATTTTTCTCTCTTATATTCTGAAACCCAGTAGCCTCGTCAACAAGCGCTATGATACCAACCTTCGCTACTGATCTAATTATTATTTCAGCACCTTCTGCATATTTTTGTTGTGTATCAGCTAATAAACCTTTTCTGTTGGCTTGTATTATAGCATCGCAAATATCTATTAAAATTGTAGCATCGTATCCATTAGTATGAGGTGCAGAACCACCACTACCTATTCGCTTAAATGCAATAGGGTTTTTAATTTTCTCCATTGATTCTTTAGGTATAAAATCGGTTAGTTTTGAATCCACAAAATTAGTTAATGCTGACCCGGATGAGGTTCTTGAAAAACCTAGAGAATTTTGCATTCCACGCCCAGATAGAACCCGGGTTTCATCTTCTAGAACATGGCAGGGTATCGTAAGGTCACCAATTAGCAATTCACCAGTATATTCAGCGGATAATTGCCTATTAGTATTAGTATTTGGAATAAGTGATTTTGCCACTTCATCAAAGCTTGCGTCTATTGGTTCGATGTTATCATCTTTATTTTTAGCCATTAATAAGCCCTTTATATGTGAGGCGTTTATTCGCCATTCTTTGTATTGTCATTTCAATGAATTGCAATGTCCCAACTTGCGCGGTGTTATGGCGGAATGAAAATTCATTAACATAGCGATGCAAGTGCTTTGGTGACATATAGTGGTAAATGCCAAAGTGACCGCGCTTAAGAAGTGACCAAAAACTCTCTATGCCGTTTGTGTGAGCCTTATCGCGTAAATATTCACCGATTGAATGATTAACAACCTTATGAGCATAACCTAAACGGTTTAATCCACGATATGCAGGGAAGTTGTCAGTTACAACCGTGCCGCCGATAGGCGCATTAGCTTGAATAAAGCCCTTTAGAGTTGCTGCTTTAGTGTTTGTGATTGGCATTGCAACAACTTGTTTGTTCTCGTCTAACATGCCAATTACAGCGGTTTTACCAACTGCGCCACGACCACCACGCAACTTGTCTTTTGCATGCTTGTTCTTTTCTTTGCCACCAACATAGGTTTCATCGACTTGTGTATGATTTCCCATATTGCCGCTATCTTTGCGACTACCAAGCCATGTTTCACGTATTCTTTGAGCCAAAAACCAAGCTGTCTTTTGAGTAACGCCAAGTTCTTTAGCCATTTGCGTTGATGGAATGCCTTTACGCGCACTTGTCATCATAAATATGGCTAGCAACCACTTTTGAAGCGGTAAGCGACTTTCAGCTAATACAGTGCCAGTGCGAACGCTAAAGTGAGCGCGACAATCACGGCAACGGTAAGGCATAGGCTTATGATTTTTGCACTCAACAACATTTGTGCTACCACAATGACCGCAATGTGCCTCTTTGCCCCAGCGGTTTGTCTCAAAATATTGACGCGCCGCTTCTTCGTTAGGAAATTTATTGAAAAATTCAAAAGTGCTAAGTTGTTCTGGTTTATCGTTCATGAAACTTAACTAGCCATTTTTCATAATTAAGTCAAGTTATTCTTGGCTAGTTAAATATATAAGCTCCTAAATATAGTTTGAATTACTGGTTTAAAACGATTGCTAACCATTTGTAGTCAATCGAAGTTTAATTGAATTCAGATAGCAGGTGGTATCTAGTAAATAAAATCAAAATGTGTAGTTTTGATAATATGCATTCAATCTATTATAAGCTTTTGATAAGTCTTTATCTCTCATGTCTGTTGTAGGATTGGTAAATGCGCAAATTTCCTCACAGGCTATGGATGGTGTAGTTGAATCAAAAACTTTACACCAAATACAAAAATTTAATGTTTGTGTATCATTGCCTAATCGCAATGGATTCGGCTCTGTGTTCAATGCTGATAGACATGAACTTTGCCCTTTTGTTGATACTGATGGCAAACATCTATATTATACAAGCCGTAGGGACATATACCGTATCGATGCATCAATCATCGATACGTTACGCAAGCCATAATTAAGCTGCATCGCTCCAATCTAGGATAACCTTACCCGTATGACCTGAATTAATCAGCTCAAACCCGCTAGCAAAATCATCGGCCTTCATGCGGTGCGTGATAATGGGTTCGATATTCAGCCCGCTTTTGATCATCGCGCTCATCTTATACCATGTTTCAAACATGCGCCGTCCATAAATTCCTCGGATTTCAAGCCCTTTGAATATGACATTATCCCAATTAATGCCTGCACCATTGGGCAACAGGCCAAGCAGAGCGATACGGCCGCCATGATTGATAACATCGAGCATCTGATTAAAACCCGCAGGTGCGCCCGACATTTCAAGACCAACGTCAAACCCTTCGGTCATGTTAAGCTCACCCATAACATCTTCTAGCTTTTCTTTTTGGATATTGACGGTACGGGTCGCCCCCAATTTTTTGGCCAGATCAAGACGGAAATCATTAATATCGGTGACGACAATATTTTGTGCGCCTACATGTTTGGAAATAGCCGCCGCCATTGCACCGATTGGCCCCGCGCCAGTGATTAATATATCCTCGCCCACCATATCTTGAGCAAGAGCGGTATGCACAGCATTACCAAATGGGTCATATAAGGATGCAATATCATCACTAATTTCATCGGGCAATTTATAGACATTAAAAGCTGGCACAGAAATATATTCGGCAAAGGCACCAGCACGGTTCACACCAATACCTTCGGTTTGGCGACATAGATGGCGGTTGCCAGCACGACAATTACGGCACACGCCGCAGGTTATATGACCTTCGGCTGATACGCGATCACCCGCACTAAAGCCTTTAACCTCGCTGCCTATTTCAACAATCTCACCCATAAATTCATGACCGACAACCATAGGCACGGGGATAGTACGCTGCGCCCATTCATCCCAATTATAGATGTGCATATCGGTGCCGCAAATCGCGGTTTTCTTCACACGGATGAGGACATCATTATGACCAATGGAGGGCATAGCGGTATCTTCGAGCCAGAGACCAACTTCATTTTTTGCTTTAACGAGAGATTTCATACTATGCTCCTATTGAGGAATGACACCCAATGAACGGCCAACTTTTGTAAAGGCAGATATGGCTTTATCAATTTCATCATCGCTATGCGCTGCTGAGATTTGTGTTCTAATCCGTGCTTGGCCCTTGGGGACAACAGGGAAAGAAAAGCCAATCACATAAATACCTTCATCAAGCAATTTGGCCGCCATATCTTGCGCCAATTTTGCATCACCGAGCATCACCGGAATAATCGGATGTTCGCCAGGGAGCAGATTAAAGCCTGCTTTGGTCATACCGCTGCGGAAACGCTCAGCATTATGCGTGATTTTTGCACGTAGTGCATCGCCGCTTTCGAGTAGCTCAAACATTTTAATGGAGGCAGCGACCAAAGGCGGAGCGAGTGCATTGGAAAATAGATAAGGCCGCGCGCGTTGTTTAAGCAGGTTGATGACATTCTGCCGCGCACAAATAAAGCCGCCCATGCCGCCGCCCAATGCCTTGCCTAAGGTGCTGGTCAGAATATCAATCCGCCCTTCGACACCGCAATATTCGGCGCTACCGCGGCCATTTTTCCCGATAAAACCGCTCGCATGACAATCATCGACCATTGTGAGAGCACCAAATTCATCGGCCAAATCACATATCCCGTGCAAATTGGCGATGGTGCCATCCATTGAGAAAACACCGTCTGTAACAACCAGAATATTCACAGCACCGTCTTTACGTGCTTGCTCTAATTGTTGGCGTAAATCATCCATATCATTATTAGTAAAGCGGTATCTTTTGGCCTTGCATAGGCGCACGCCATCAATGATGGAGGCGTGATTGAGGCTATCAGAAATAATTGCATCCTCAGCACCCAAGAGCGGTTCAAACACCGCGCCATTAGCATCAAAGCAGGCAGCAAATGTTACCGCATCATCATAACCAAAAAATTGTGCTATTTTTTGTTCTAATTGGCGATGCAAATCCTGTGTACCGCAGATAAAACGCACCGATGCCATGCCAAATCCATGACTTGTCATGCCGCCTGTCGCCGCTTTTACAAGCTCTGCATTGTCGGCAAGGCCCAGATAATTATTAGCGCAAAAATTCAGAACATTTTTCTCTGCTCCATTGTGTGAAACAGTGATTTGCGTGCCTTGGGCTGATGTAATGATGCGCTCAGGCTTGGTAAGGCCTTGCTCTTCTATATCAATTAATTGTTGATCGATATGATTATAAAAAGCAGCACTATTATGGGGCATATGCGATTCCTTATTGTATAGAATTGCTATACAATTGTTATAAAATTATGCAAATGCCTTATATTATTATGCCCTATGATGACGCTATTTCTAGCTGATAGAATGATTAGATTCTTCTTTATGCGAATAATATCTTATGTTTTGAGACCCAATCAGCAAGAGTGGTTAGCTTTATATCAAAACGTGATTCAATCGCATCAGCATCTATAATGAAAGAAGGTTCGAACTGCTCAGGATTCGCCTGTATTCCGCCGTACATACCTGCAATCATACCGCCAACTTGCGGCCCAGCAACCTCTGATAGCTGTCGTTGAAATTCGCCGACTTCCATAGTTTCAAAGGATAGATTACGTCCAAGAACCTGTGCTATAATATTTGCAAGTTCATCGCCATCTAGTGCAGCGGGACCGCCAACTGCTATCACTTCATTGGGAAGTTCGCCTTGAAGCGCTTTATCAGCCACGCGGCCAAAGTCCGCAGCAGCCCCCCATTGCATCTTAAATTGTGCAGGAGTCGGATAAAAAAGCTTATCTTGTGTAAGGCCATCTATAGTCCATGACCCTAATAGATTCTCCATATAGGTGATAGGGGTAAGGCCAAGGAATGAGAAGCCTTCATCTTGCAGGGTGCGCAAGAGAATAGCACTCGCATCCGTTTTGGATGATGGGTCCATAATTGGGCCGCCCGTATTCCAAATCACCCGATTAATACCAGCTTCTTTTGCAGCCTTAAGCGCATTAAGACCATATGCACTTCTATCATCATTAGGGTCTATGATGAGCGGTACATGCAGAAACAAAGCATCTTGCCCCTCACTTGCGCGGCGCAGAACATCTACATCGGCCATATCGCCTGTTACGATATCAGCACCCAATGTTTTCCAATGCTCTGCACTATCTGGAGAACGGGTAAATGCGCGCACATTGTGGCCTGCGTCAATAAGGGCTTGAGTACCAGCGTTCATTTGAGCACCGTTTACGCCATAAGCAAGAATATTAAGGGGCATAGGATTAATCCTTTTTTGGGAGAATGTCAGGGTTATAAGGGGAGGTTTCAACAAAACGCCAACGCAATGATGTGGCACTATCCTGGCGCGTAACAGAGTCTATTTCTATTTGAAGCAAGCGCTGCGCTCCTTCAACAGATGCTACAAGTGTGGGGTCTTCTATTAATTTGGCATGGCCATGAACGTGCAATTGATCGCCCGTTTCAAAATCAATGAACAGCAAGGCGGCCTGAGGGTTGAGCAATAAATTACCAAATGTATTAAACAGATAATTGCCCCGATAATCAGCGATAGTAAGCTGCGTTGGGCTGTCCACTGATACAAAACCTTTGTTACCGCCGCGGTGGCTAATATCAGCCCCTTCATAGGGTGAATTACTACCATCTTGCACATAAGATGCGATAAAAAATGTATCGGCATTCTTAATTAAACCCATGTCATCATGCGTTAATTTTGTTTGCAAGCCGCGATGGTCTGTACTTGGCATGAGGCCGCGTTCTGATATTGCACGCAGGCTGATATATTTGGGGCAATTCCCATAACTTTGCACGACAGTGATGGTTATAAAATGCTCGCTTAATGCTGCAATGCGGCCATGCATGCGGTTCCGGCGTCGGTTTGATAAATCTAGGCCTAGCACAGCGATCGATTGCCCGATAACCAATCCCTCAAAGGCTGCTTTCTCATTGCGATTGCTGATTTGAATCATCAATGTTTTAGGATCAGGCGAATGGGCAAAACCTTCTGGTCCCGTTACAATCGAAGCATGGGGTAAGCCATGTTTATCAATCGTTCCCAAAAATATATATTCCAAGCCTTCAAAGAATTGTCGATGCTGATCTGGCATAGAATCGCGCATCATAACCTTTGTGACCTTCGCAATTTTTTCGCGCATACCCGTTTGCTCTTGCAAGCGTAATTCACCTTCATGAAAATGCTGATCCGTCATATGATGCTCCTTAATATTATCACTATATTAGATTTGGTGGACCGTTGGGGCAGTCAATCAAATAACCCCATCCACCATTATCCAATTTTTTGGCAACCTCTGTTGATTGCCCTTCGGCAATGACACTGCCATCTGGTGCTATGACGCTCCAATTTGCGCGCAGCAGAGCGATATCACCGATGATAGTCTCGCTAAATACATCGCTTTTTATGGTTGGGCGCATATCGATAAAGCCAGCAAAAGCTGCTCTTGCCCCTGCAATGCCCTCACTAGGCGGTTGATCGGGCGGGAAAAAGATTTTGCAATTAGGGTGAAAGAGCGTTGTGATACCTTCAAGATCGCCTTCTTGAAGATAAGCACTTACACAATCGGCAATTTCTCGTGGTTGTTTTGCAATATAGCTGTTCATAAATATTTCCTTATATCATCTGTGGGGCGTATGAAGCGGCAACATTAAAAATCAAATGATCCTGCAGCCCGTATCTCTTCGGGTAGCCATGTTTCCTGAATATGCCGCCATTTAATCGTATCGCCTGCTTCGATAAGAGCGGTGGTAATACGGGCATTATTTGATTGCGCAGATTGCACCGCACCTGTCTGCCATTCGGTGAAAGTTACCAAAGCCATTTTATCATAATGATGCCGTATCTGGATATCACGAATTTCTGTTTTAAAATTTATATTAGTTGCATATCCTTTTTCAAAACCCGCTCTAATCATAGGCGCAGTCAGAGCATGGCCCTCGGGCGGAATAAAGAGAATATCCTCATGGAGATACGATAAGAAATCTGTCTCAAGCGCATCATATTTTGCACTACCGTTAAACCATGCGGTAAAAAAGTCATGAAGGTCAACAATCTCTTTTGTAATATTGATTAGGCTAGTCATGTGATGGCCTTACTCTTAATTGTCATAGGGAACCGCATCATTCACGACACGGTCCCTTGGCTTTTGTGCCAATCTATTATTTACGCTGGTCTATTATTTATGCAGGACCATTATTGTCCATGTCGAGTATCATCTTCCAAGCACCCGCCTCATCTTTTTTATAAACAAGAACCAAGCGGCCTTCGGGATTACGGACCTCGCCGCTGTCATACATTTTCATCGTGCCGTAAAAGCGGCCAGAGACAACAGCAGTATCGCCATAAAATTGCAAATCTTCAATATCAAATCCAGAGGTGATTTCGGCAGCTTCAATGCGGGGGATATATTTATCACGAATGGATTGCGTGCCGACTGTCACGGGCTGTCTTTCATTCACAGTCATAACATCTGCATGGCATGTGCTGACCATTTTTTCGATATCACCGGCATCTAACCCGCCGTTCCAATCATTGATAATGGCTTCAATTTCACTACGTTCGGTCATAATTAACTCCTATATTTTGGGTAATGGTTATTTGGGATTATGGTTTGCGAAAAATTGTCCGACAATCATTTCGTCAATCTCTGTCAAAAAGGCTTGGGTGGCAGGTCGTTTGGAAAATTCAGGAGTAACAGCTTTTGCTGTAGCCATATCGGGAAAGGTGAAGATATCGGCATAGAGTGTATGACGCGATTGATCGGTCGTTACCAGCGTTTCCCATGATGTGACGCCATCTAAGGATAAAAAGTCTGCGCGTGCAGCCTCTCTAATTGCATCGACATGCTCTCCTTGTTTCATCTTTAAGATAAAGATTTCAGTAATTTTACTCATCATTTGCTCCTTTAATTTTGTATCTTGCATAGGATATAGTCCTATGTTATCGTACAAACAACAGGCTTATTTCCTAACACAGTGATCGGAAATCTGTACAATGAATCGTAACAATTTTGGTGACATACGCGTCTTTGTAGAGGTCGCACGCAGGGGAGGCTTTCGCGCTGCTGCTAAATATCTGCAACAAGCCCCCGCATCGGTCAGCGAAGCTGTGCAACGTTTTGAAGATAGGCTTGGCGTTCGATTGTTTGAGCGTTCCACTCGCTCTGTTGTTCTCACCCCTATTGGCGAACAATTTTACGCGCGAAGCCTGCCCGCCATAGCAGAGTTAGAAGGTGCGGTTAGCGATATTGACGATCAGAAAGATAATGTGTCGGGTACGCTGCGCTTATCTGCCCCCTATAGCGCAGGGCCTTTTTTTCTGGATGAGCTAGTTGCGCATTATGCACGCGAATATCCTTCGGTGAATGTTGAGCTGATTTATAATGATAATAAGGTTGATCTGCTAACATCGGGTATTGATGCTGCTATACGGTCCAATACTTTGCTGGGGCCAGACACGCATGCGGTGAGTGTTGGCCCCGAGCTCACTATGGCCATTGTAGCTACTCCAGAATATTTGGAACGGATGGGCACACCCAAGCGCCCCGAAGATATTTTACAGCATCATGCCATATGTTATGCATTTGGCCGCGGCGATCAATTAGCCCCTTGGGGGTTTAAAGGTGCAGATGGTCCTTATGTAATGCAAACCAAATCCCGCATGGTGGCCAATGATATGCGTTCCTTATTATGCTATGCGCAACATGGCTTGGGACTGGCTTATGTCTATTCAGAAATCGCCGCGCCTTATATTGCCAATGGTAATATGGTTGAGGTGCTGAAAGATTATCTCTTGCCGCTGCCGCGATATTCGCTCAATTACCGCAGCAAGAAACATATGACGCGCAGGCTCAGGGCTTTTATCGATATGGCAAAAGATAAGGCTTACAAAAAATAATCTTAGTTTGGCTTAAGATAGCTAATAATCAAGACTTAGCAAAATAGCCCTTAATTTTTCACATATTGAAAATATGATAATCTCTTATCATCCACTTCAATTTCCAGATGGACCCCATGAAAATATAATGCGGCTGAGCGTGAGATAGCCAGCATCTAAACTTCATATGTGGCCCATCTAGAGGTGGACTCAGGCAAAATAAGCTGATCCTCGCGTCATGCTTAGGCCTGAATGTCCCTAATGAGACCTGCAATTGGGGACGGATCGAGGGAGGAGCATACCGTATTACAGGCCTCATTAAGCTCGTTTAATAGTCTAATTACTTTTGATAATATTTCTCAGACGTAATTTTTCCTTCATTCCATGTACGAACCAAAACCTCGTTCCATTCAATCTTTTCACCATCGCCAGATGTCATGTTAAATGTCCACTCGCTTGCAGAAAAATTATCGCCCACTGCTTCACCATGTAAAGTTGCACCATCAAAGCTGCTTAAGCTAGCAAAGAAGCCAGCAAGAAATTCGGCTTGTTCAGCTTTGGATTGGCGGCTGGAACCGTCGGTTTCGGTAAAGGTGCATTGATCAGCATAATGTTGCTCAATAGAATCCAAAATTTTACCTTCTTTTGTTAGCGCATTTACTGCACTTTCGAGTTCTGCGATATTTTTAGTCATATTTCTCTCTTTCGTTGGTGGTTGATTATGATAGGTTCCAAAATTAGAACCCATGATAATTTCTAATGATTATAAGGGTTTTTAGAATAGCAAACACTCTCAAATAATTTGCTATAAGTCCCGATATGATGGATAGTTTTTGGCGGTAATATTCTTGCTATTATGCAAGATATTATTCACTACGAAACCCTATCGTTTTGTGGCTACCATCACAAAAAGGCTTGTTTTTAGAAGCACCACATCGGCATAGGGCAACTCTTTTTCCATGCCATGCTTTGCGGCCTGATCCAGAGACGATGGTTACATTGCCTTGCACAAGTAAGGATGCGTCTTTTTGCGGTTCAATTTTGAGGCAACCACCTGTTGTATACTCTTTATCACCTGTTTTGCCTACGGCACCACTATCCTTAAATTTGGCTGCTACATGGCTATTATCGCAAAAAGGTTTATTCTTGGATTGACCGCAGCGGCATAAGGCTGCTCTAAATTTTGTTGCGGGGGCATCATCGGGGGACCCTTCAATATCCAATTCGCCGCGTAGAAAAAAGGGGCCATTTTGCGTGACATTTATTATATTGTCAGAGGGCGGAACTTCTTGTGTATCATTATCAATTACTTTGGCAAATAATGCTCCTGATGGGCAGCGTTCAATAATTTCTTTTACATTGTTCCCATTATCTTCTTGATCGGGGTCGCACCAAGGATCGCGCCCTCCAACAAAAAGATCACCAGTTGCGCGCCCACATTCTCCGCTGCCAATACATAAT
This sequence comes from uncultured Sphingorhabdus sp., assembly GCA_947501885.1. Classification (GTDB taxonomy): domain Bacteria; phylum Pseudomonadota; class Alphaproteobacteria; order Sphingomonadales; family Sphingomonadaceae; genus Sphingorhabdus_B. The sequence goes on from CANMXN010000001.1 coordinate 1,744,559, forward strand.
TTGCTACAGAAAGTAACGGTCGCTTTTTCGCCTTTAAATTCTGTCATGATTTTTCTCTCATACTTAAATGCCAATATAAATTAATGGCCGATTATTATGTTGAATTTAAAATATCTAGCGAGGGTTAAAGTAAGTAGAAATGAAAAGTCCAATCACTCTAAACCCCGCTAAATTTATGGGGGGTTAAGATATAGCTGTGAAGCCGATCATTAATATTGCAGCCCATGATACCAAATATACAGGTGTTCTAAGTGCTGGAATACCCAATGTGTATACAATGGCATGAACAATACGTGCAAAGAAGAATATTTGTGCCCACATGCCAACAGTCTCACCAGCAGATGCATCGCCCAATAGGCCTGCGGCTACCACCACGGCAATGAATGCTGGCATGGTTTCAATCATGTTTAAATGCGCGCGTTTTGAGCGATCCATCCAAAGCGGCGTTTCTGGCTCTGTCTTTGGGAAGTCTTGGGGATAGTTGGTTAAAAAAGTCAAGGGACCCCAGACAAATAACCTACCAACAATATAGGGCGTCCATAATAGGACCGTTAATATGCCACTAAGGGCGAGATAATTATATGCAGTTTCCATCGTTTTTCCTCCTGTTTGATGGGTTGAAATGGGCGAAACACATGCCTCGCCCAAATTTTTTTAAAGCGCAGTTGCTTCAACGCTTCTAATTTTTTTCCAATTGGCCTCAGCCTTAGCAATCGTGCCAGCTTTATCTTTTTGATAGGCATTAAAAATTTCTTCATTCAAAAATACATAAAGCTTGCCATCACGAACGTCTGACCAACGAGGGTCGCCATCGAACTTCTTAGCTACTGATACACCAAATGTACAGAAGCCGCCATTTTGTGGTAAGAAATTGGTTGGGTTTGCTTTGAATGTGTCAAGATTGGCTTGGCTTGAAAAATAATATGCTACGCCATCGTGCACAGCAGAAAATTTTGCAATGCCTTGTGTGCGATTGCCAGTTTGGATGAATGAAACTGTATCTACGCCATGCAATGCGAGCGGAGCACTAGCGGCGGTTAGACCTGAAGATACATTATATTCATCTGCTGCAATTGCTGGAGTTGCTACCAAGGCAACGGCTGCCATTGCAGATGCAAGATTTAATTTGTTTAACATATTTATTTCCTTTCGAAGTGTATGGAACAAGTTCCAAGGCTATTATGCGGCTTCGCTGCCGCGAGTATTTACGACTGGGAAGTCGATCTCTGTTTCAACCATATGGTTGAAATAATTGGTGAACATATTCAGCATTGTGACGCTAAATATCTCCAGAATCTCTTCGTGTGAAAAACCGTTTGCTTGAGTATGTTCAAGACACATATCACTTACATGACCACGCTTCTCGATAATTTCTTTGGTAAGTAATAGCGCTGCTTGAGTTTTGGGATCTCGAGATTTACCAACCAAATTATGCGCTAATTCGTCTTTGTCTAAGCCAAGCTGGTCACCAACAATAGTATGTACTGATGCGCAATAATCGCATTGATTAGTACCAGCGGCGGTTAGAGCAATTTGCTCGCGCAATTGGGCTGATAATATACCTTCATTCACAGCTCCAGAGAATCCTAAATAACTGGCCAATGTTGCTGGTGAATTTGCCATGGTTTGAATGATATTTGGAACCATGCCCATTTTTGCTCTAACGCCATCAAGCATCTCTGTTGTTTGGGGTGAAATATCTTCTTCATGTGCTTGCGCGATGCGTTGCATTATATGTTTCCAAATGTTCTTTGCGTTGAAAACACATTCGATCAAAAAGGACATATTGACAAGTGCTATACGGTTGATAGCGACTATCGGCAAATTATACGGGATGATATGCAAATTATATTGTATCTTTCGGCAAAAATAAAGTTTATTGCATAACAAATTCCCCCGCTTAGAAAGCAGAAGGCATTATGGCCTTATTTCTGATAAGATCAGTGCAGAGCTTGGCGATATTTAGTAGGAGCCAATCCAAATTTTCCAGCAAAAGCCCGGGTAAAAGCGGCGGGGGATTGGTAGCCCGTCTCTATTGCAACTTGCTGTACAGTATAAGTACCATGATCCAAGAGTGATAAGGCTTTTTGGAGTCTCCAATCGGAGAGATAGGACATAGGGCCTTGCCCCAATAAATCCCCGAAACGATCCGCAAAACGGCTACGAGACATACCTACTTCTTGCGCTAATTTTTGCACGGTCCATGGTGATGTTGGATGTTTATGGATAAGCTCTAATGCTTGTCCAACCTGTTTGTCTTGATAGCCTTTTAATAGCGAGTCGGTTTCGTCTAACTCTTCAATGCCAACCCGCAATAATTCTATGAACATCGCTTCTGATAATCTGCGAACAGAGGCACTAGCACCAACACCATTAGAAAATATTTGTTGCCCGATCAGGCGCAATAATGTGTCTAACCAAGGGTTTTGGGCGCGCATAGATGCTGTTATTAGCAAATAATCGGGTAGTGAACGTAAGATGGGGTGATCAGCACCTTTACGAAAGGTGAAATGTCCACAGATTAATTGTGTAGCCGCTTGAGAATCTCCTTCCCCAACGACAAGAACGCCTTCTCCGTCATAGCCTACCGCTTCAAGCACTTTTTCTAGTGGCGGTGCTTCATTCACAGGGCTGTCAGAAACGATATGAGTTTGCCCTCTAGGGACAAGGATCAGATCACCTGGCCCCATCGATACTATATCTCCAGAAGGCAGAGTGATGCTACATTGACCTTGCACGACAAGGTGAAAACGAGCGGCTTGCTCTAAATCAGGAACGGTCACGGCCCAACTATCGGAAAAGTCAGTCCGGAAATAAAGGGCACCCTTTAAATCGAGCGTATCTAATATATCGTTTAAAATATCCATATAGATAACTTAAACCTTTGCATGACGTCCTGCAATAGAGTTTTCATATGCAGATAGTCCAAAAAATGATGCAGATGGTACTGTCATAGAAATATTATGCGCAATAAATTGTAGAATAGTCTGGGCCTATAAAGATGCTATAATGCTTAATATGCCCAAACCTTCGTTTCTATTGTTCTGATTGTGTTTTAGCTAACAGCAATACGCTGTGCATGTTCTTTAATGATTGTGTGCATGCTCGTATCATTATCAAATATGCCATACCAACCTTGTGCTTCATGGGGCGGATCACCCATATAGGCTGTATCACCATCGCGGAATCTATAATCTTCATTCGGGGTGCGTGCCTCCCCATTCCATGCCCAGAAATTGCTGCCGACTACAGGGCCGCCATTTTCGGAGCTGTCTTCGACGGCTTTATAGATTATTTTATAGAAGTCTTCTCTAAAGGAAGTGGGTACATCGGGTTCATAAAGCTCACCATCGCGTGGGAAACCAAATTCCTCAAATACCAATGGCTTATCTAATTGGGTGGCGAGTCTGATATGCTGCTGCACATAATCATTAACTTTTTTAGTACCTTCTGGCCATGTGCCTTCAAGGTCTTTGCCATCAACCCAACCCCAATTATTCGGCCAAATATGAGATGTGACATAATCAATATTTTCATGCGCTCTGATATAGACATCTTCGCGGCCATTGCTGGCTGCTGTGCCTTCTTGGCCCAAAGATATTAGATGGTTAGAATCAATAGAACGGATAAGCTTGGCAGTATTATCAATCCAAGCATAATAGTCGGGTAATGTTTTTTCGACTATCTCTGGTGTCGACCCTGGGCGTGGTTCATTACAAAGCTGCCATGACATTATAGATGTATCATCTTTATAGGCTTTGCCTGTGACGCTATTGGTACGACCAACAAGGCGGCGCACATGATCATGATACATAGAAATAGCGGCTTCTGATCGGTAAAAATCACTATTATGGTCTGGGAATGCTGGCCAAGGGTTTTCGGGATCATTCATGTCGGTAAATTTGCCGGTGGTATAATGAAGATAAGTCATCATTCCGCCTGACCATTCCCAGAAGTTGGTCAAATAAAGCACAGCTTTCATGTCACGCTTGGCCACTTCTGCCATGCAATAGTCTAAACCAACAAATAATGTATCATTCCACTCTTCATTGGCTCGGAACCCTGGTTTGATGCCTGCTTTAAGCGGGCCTTCCTCGGATGATGCCAATATACGTAGATTGGTTATGCCGAGTTCTTTGAGCCGATCAAGCTCGCGCCCTAAACGCGCACGATCTCCATAAGCGGCATCTGCACCTAGATAGGCTCCATACCAGATATTGGCCCCAGCAAAGCGATAGGGTTTGTCACCAAGCATCAATTTATTGCCTTCGCGTGTGATGAAGATGTTATCAGAAGACAACGTTGTCATTTTGCATCCAAATAAAGCAAGCGTTGATATGCTTGCGCTGGCTACCAATATATTACGCCGTGTGATTAAAGTCATTTATCTCTCCAAAATTCAATTAATTTCAATTTACGTATACAATATATTTAGGCCGACCGCAACTGCACCCATGGGCCCTGCTTTGTCATGCAGTTTTGGGTGGCATATCATGGTTTGGGCTGCCTGTTCGTCAAAGCCCGCATAATAACCCTTTAATATTATAGGTAATCGTTTATGCACCATTTCCAGCAGATGAGGGGCGCCAATGCCGACCCCACCGCCGATTAAGATATGTTTGGGCGCATAGGCATAGATAAGCATAGCGCATAATGATGCAAGATCATCTGCAACCTGATGCCATCTGCTGTCACTCGCTGGGACGTTGGCAGGGTCTTGATTAAAGCGGGCGTGCAGAGCAGGGCCTGATATTAACCCTTCGATACAATCCCCATGGAAAGAGCAAGCTCCCTTAAACTTATCATCTTTGGAACGCTGTAACGAGACATGCCCAATTTCTGGGTGTAATTGTCCATGCAGTGGGGAGCCATCTAAAATGACACCGCCGCCAACGCCTGTACCGATGGTAATATATATAAGGCTAGAGCATCCTTGCCCTATACCCCATTGATATTCAGCCATAGCGGCTGCATTTACATCGCTTTCAATTGCGATGGGGCAATCAAATGATGCCCCCAATGTGCCGACAATATCAGCACCGCTCCATCCTGCTTTTGTGGTGGTACGTATATGACCATAATCGCGCGCTTTTCTCTCTAGGGCGACGGGGCCAAAGCTTGCGATACCAAGCGCATCAAAGGGGTGATCAGTCCACCAACTCTCTAATTTTTCTCTAAGTTTGCCTAGGGTGGTTGTGGGGTCTTGTGTGGGAATTTGAAATTCTTCGCATATGTCTGTGCCATTAGCCAATATAGCAATGGCCTTGGTGCCCCCTAATTCTATACCTGCTATGCGCGCTTTCTTTGTTTTGTTAAATTCCACCATATATTTTTGTCCAAGATTTAAATATTCACAAATGGAGGATATAGTATTTTCTTAAAAATATAAAATTAAAAACCAAAACTCTCTATCATAAAAATAGAGGTTTATAATGCTGTGTATTTGCTAGAAATAGCGCTGTTAGAATTACGCACAAAGCCTCTAATTTCTAATATGACAAGTTAGAGGCTAAATCCTTATATTGATGAATATTGTAGCTTTCTCATTATATCATGCCTCGAGCCTCGAATGGGTCCTGGCTATTATTTTCTTCTTCTCTTTTTAATTGCGCTATGAGACTTTCAAATGCTTTGTTTTGCGATAGGTAAATATTACCCGATAACTCATCTAGAAAGTTAGAGCGTTTTAGAGCGTCCATAACCGACCCTTTTACCTCGGAGAGATGAAAGCATATATTTCCATCTGATAGGCGGTGATTGATAACTTCCAGACTTTCCAATGCCGATGCATCTATTGTGTTAACGGCGGAACACATGAGTATGATATGTTTGATTTCATGCCGATCTGCGATTTCCTCTAATACACGCTCTTCTAGCCAACGGGCATTGAGATATGTAAGGGCTTCATCGATACGTAATGTTACGATACGTGGGTCTGTAAATACTTTATGCCGCTTGATATTTCTAAAATGCTCTGTCTCTGGTATGCGGCCCACTATAACGGCATGTGGCCGTGAAGCACGCCAGAGATACAGTGCAAGGCTTAGCAGCACACCCGCAATGACTCCTGGTTCAACACCTGCCAATAAAGTGATAATAATTGTCGCCATCATTGCTGCAAAATCTGGCTTAGAATAGCGCCATATTTCAATGGGAGTTTTAAAATCAACAAGGCTAAGTACGGCTACAATAATTGTTGCCGCCAATGTTGCTATGGGTAGAGCATATAGGAGTGGGGTTAGGAATAATGCTGCCATAGCTATGCCAATGGCAGTAAATGCTCCAGCTGCTGGGGTATGCGCACCCGCATCGAAATTAACCACTGAACGTGCGAAGCCTCCTGTTACCGGATATGCTCCAGAGAAACCTGCCGCAATATTGGCAGCACCAAGACCAATAAGCTCTTGGTCGGGGTTAATATATTGCCGTCTTTTAGCAGCCAAGGTTTGCGCAACGGAGACGCTTTCAACAAAACCGATAATAGATATGAGCAGAGCAGGGATAAGAAGCGCTTGCCATAATGCGCTGTCAAATAATGGCATGGTGATGGATGGCAGGGTCTGAGGTATCTCACCAACTACTCGAACGCCTTTCGCTTCTAGATCAAAGAATATGACTGCAAATGTAGAGAAAGCAACGGCAAAGATAGGACCTGCTTTTGCGATGAGGTCTGCTGGCCGTATGGGGAGTCCCAAACCTATTAATACTGTTTTTAATCCCTTGCGAACCCAGAATAAAAAGGTAATGGATGCTAACCCTATTGCTAATGTTGGTAAGTTGAGTGTGCTAATATTTCCAGCTAGTGAGGATAGTAATTCTGGCATAGCAGAGCCTTGTGCCGATATCCCAAAGATAGATTTTAACTGGCTCGTCGCTATAATGATGCCGCTTGCCGTTATAAAACCAGAAACAACGGGATGAGAGAGCAAATTGGCTAGAAAGCCCAACCGTAAAATACCCATTGATAGTAAAATAAGGCCTGATAAAAGGGCTAAAATTATTGCTGCAGCGATAAATTCGGCACTAGCTGGAGCACCAATATTCCCTGCTGCTGCTAATGTCATTAATGAGATAACGGCGACAGGCCCCACTGCAAGCGTTCGGCTGGTGCCAAGTAAGGCATAAGCGATTATCGGTAACATTGAGGCATATAAACCAATTTCTGGCGGTAACCCAGCTAACATCGCATAGGCTAAGCTTTGCGGTATCAACATGATGGTAACAATGAATGCGGCTATCAAATCATTGGTTAATACAGTGCTATTATATCCTTTTCCCCATTCGAGGATGGGAAGATAATGCCTGATATTCATATGACTTGTTCCCTATGATGCTTGTGATTTTAGAGCTGGTCTTCATCAGTGGCTTATGATCTTCATCGGCAGAGCTTTAGCGTAAGCAATTTCTGATGTGCTTGGCAATATGCTTTGCTTATATTTATGATTTTTGTGACTGTGGAGATTATTATAAAGCTGTATCACCTCACCGACATTGGGCATTCTTCGTCTGCAAATATGCTTTTAATTATTCTTCCAGACCCACTACATCATTCGTCACGTGCGTAGGAGGTGAACCAAAGATTAAGCACAACTACTACAGGGTTACTTGCAGCTTGCCCTGAATTTATTTCAGTAATGGTGATGCGTTCGGTTGCTGAGTTTGAACTGTAAAGAATAGTTGGTGCGGCCGAGAAGACTCGAACTTCCACGGGGTATTAACCCCACAGCGACCTCAACGCTGCGCGTCTACCAATTCCGCCACGGCCGCATGTCCATGAGAGGTAGGGCCGAGCCATTAGCAAAGCCGTAACAAAGGCGCAATCTCTATTATGATTTTCTGCTTAGAATGATTCGGCTATAGATATGAGATAGTCTGAACGATACAGCGGCAATGCTAATATATGCCGCACTATGTTGTTATAGATAATATCTACAGTGCTCAATGTCCTATTTTGGTGCAGTGCGATGGTTAATGTAAGCCAGCTGCGCATTAACCTTATTTATATTATATTATATATGGTTAACATTCTTTAATAGTAGACCAAAATAGCCGTTACTATTGTGTATGAGCTTCATTCTTCTTCTCGCTGCTACACTTTCAACGCAAACAGCAACTGTAAGTTCGGAAACGCAATCCGCTCCTGCACGGCGCAGCGGTGCCCGAGCAGTTGCCGTGGCAAGCGTAACCATTATTCGGTTAGAAAAAGTTAGTCCACTTGCTAAAGAAACCGCACCAACCAGTGCAGTGGAACGCCCTATTGCTAAGCAACGTAGCGTGAAAAAGGGTGTTCCCTACGTTGAATTCTATTAAGGTTGAATTTTATCAAGTGTAGAATTTTGTTATATTCAGGGCGTAGGAAAAATATCTCAAATAAGAACCATGATACAGCTAATGATATGGCCCTCAAATATTTACTTAGCGCGATCCTTTCCAATCAATTGCAATATCTGATGCAGCGCGCGGCACATTATCCCGCGCAGCGCCCGAAAATTCGACCTTAGCCCCAGGCCCTAATGTCTCGACAGGAGCTGGAATCTCCCAAAAATATAATTCTCGCCCGTCGCCGTCCAATAAAATGGCGAGCATATCTGGAACGACCAATTCTTTTTGTGTAGGATTGACGATAGTTCCGCTGGCGATAACAAATCTACGCCCATCTTGGGTTTCGTTAATTTCATGATTATCGTTTAAGATAAGCTCGAGTTCAGATGTGACTGTTTCGCGTGATAGGCTGCCTTCTAACATACCACTATACCATAGTCCGCCTGCGATGAGGGCAATAATAAGGGCGAAGGCTAAAGCAGCCATTGTCCATAGTTTTGCGGGATTGCGACGCGCTTTAAAAGGCGGTTCGGGTGCAAATGGTTCGGGTGGTGTGGGGGCCAGCGCTTCTACATATTCATTGGTCTGCCGCGGCTGTGCGTTGCGATTGTTGACCATTTTGCTGAACAGGGTAGAATTTTCATTCTCATCTAACGGGCTGGCTGTTTCTCTTGGTGAGACATTATGACTCTGTTCATTATGCGTTTGTTCTGGTCTCGGTGCAGTGACGTTGACTTTTTCCGTTGCTTTGGAAGGCTCCTCTGTTCTTTCAGGACGGGGGTTAATTTTCGCACTATTGGGGGTAGTTTTGCCTGCACTAGGGCTATTTCTATCGCGATTATGCTTGTCTTTGGTTGGTTCATCTACCACTGGTTGAGGCACTGTTGATTTGGGAGCAATGGTAATGGGCGGTGTTTCAACATCTTGAATTTTAATCGGTGGCGATTCTTGAAACCAGCTATGTTTACAATTGGCGCAGCGTACTTGACGACCATTTACGCCGATAGCATTATCAGGCACAACATATCGCGAAGCACAGTTAGGGCAATTCAAAATCATATTGTCCATAAACATGAGCTAGCAGCGAGTTGCAAGCATGATGATGCATGTTTGATAAATTTTCTTGGTTAATAGACGATAGAATCTTTGATTGTGGCTGTGCTTTGTGTAATGCATGCGCCTATGCAGACGGTTGTGGATTTTGAAAATGTAGGTTTGCGCTATGGTGCAGGCGCAGAGGCGCTTACCGATTTGAGTTTTAAACTGTTTGCGGGCAGTTTTTACTTTCTTACGGGCGCTTCGGGAGCAGGAAAAACATCGCTGCTAAAATTATTATATTTGGCGCATCGCCCTAGCCGTGGCATGATTAAAATGTTTGGTGAAGATATCGTCACCATGCCGCGCAATCGTTTGCCAGGCTTTAGACGCAGGATTGGTGTTGTCTTTCAAGACTTTAGATTGCTTAATCATCTTTCTGCTTTTGATAATATTGCGCTGCCGTTGCGTATTTCGGGCATTGAAGAAAAAGACTTAGAAGGCCCTGTGAATGAGCTATTATCTTGGATTGGATTGGCGGACCGCGCCTCGGCTCGGCCGACTACCTTATCGGGTGGGGAGCAACAACGAGTAGCCATTGCGCGCGCGGTTATTGGCCGCCCAGAGATTTTGGTGGCTGATGAACCTACGGGTAATGTCGATCCTGAGATGGCGATAAAGTTGCTGCAACTCTTCGCTGGCCTTAATAAATTGGGTACGACTGTCATTGTAGCGACCCACGACATCCATTTGCTACGGGAAATTGAAGGCGCCCAAATGATGCGATTGAAGGATGGACAATTATCCGATCCTACAGGAGCATTTAAAAATCCTGCCACACCATTGATATTGAATAAGTAAAATATGGCTTTGAAAGAAACTTTAGCAAATGATCAGAGCAAGGCACTATCCGATGGCCGGATAGCGGGGCCGATGCCATGGGTTATTGCAATCATGGTATTTTTGACCATTTTGGCGGGGGCAGCTGGTATTGCTATGTTTGACTCTGCTTCGCAAAATAATGAACAATTAGCGCGTAAAATGACGGTACAAATATTGGAAGAAGACCCAATTGCGCGGCAAACGCAGCGGCAACAGGTTCGCGATTATTTGCAAAATTTACCACAAGTAGAATCGGTCAGGGCTCTGTCTGACGAAGAAGTTGCAGAACTGCTTGAACCTTGGCTTGGCACCAATTCTAACATAGGCGATAGTGCGAGTAATTTGATTCCGCTGCCTGCCATTATCGATGTTGAACTGAAACAGGTCGCCAATAAAGCGTTAACCGACACATTATTGCGTGAATTACGCCCTATATCGTCTTCGGTGCGCGCTGACACCCAGGAAAGCTGGGTAGCGCCGCTTTATGATGTGATGCAGTCTTTGATTATCTTGATACTTGGCCTTGTTATCTTGTTGGCGGCGGCAACAGCCGCAACTGTAGTTCTGGCGGTTCGTAGTGCGCTAGATACGCATCGCAGTACATTAGATATCATGCATTTAATGGGCAGCACTGATAGCCAAATCTCGCGCCTTTTTCAGCGCCGCGTCGCGGTGGATGCTATATTTGGTGGGACGGTCGGCTTCGCCATTGGCTGTATCACTATTTGGTTATTATCGATGCAAATTAGCGGGTTAAGTTCTGGTATAGTCGGTCAAATATCTATGCCTTGCTATGGTTGGATTATTCTGGCGCTCATCCCACTGATGATGGGTTTCCTATCTATATATATGGCGCGTTGGACTGTGCAGAGGGCAATGAAGAAGATATTGTGATTAAACGTCTTTTCGCCTTGACTATTTTGATATATTTTATGGGCTTTGCTTGGTTTGCTTTTACTCTGCCGCGTCATGCCCATGATGACCAAGCCGATGCAGTGGTGGTATTAACGGGTGGTGCCAATCGTATTGATCATGCCCTTAGCCTATTGGAGAATAAGCAAGTTAAAAAAATGCTAATATCGGGCGTTGACCGTGATGTTAAACCAGCCGAGCTAGCCGCAGAATATGATCGCGATATTGATATTTTTGATTGCTGTATTGATTTGGGTTTCCGCTCAGTGGATACGCGTTCTAATGCTTTAGAAACCGCGCGTTGGGCTGCAAAAAATGAGGTTCAATCCCTTCTGTTGGTAACGCATGATTGGCATATGCGACGTGCTCGGTTAGAATTGGATAATGCCGTTGATGAGGATGTTACTATCATTAATGATGCGGTGCGCACCGAGCCTAGTTTGAAAATTTTGTTTAAAGAATATAATAAATATATATTGCGCCAAGTGGCTGCTTGGATTGGGATATGAATATATTTATGACAATTTTGACCTTTATACGCAGCGCTCTTTTCAGCGTCTTTTTTTATATAGGCTCAACATTTATCATTATTTCGGGTGTTCCAGCTGCCTATATTTCGACGCGCGCTCTACGCCGAATAGCACGGACATGGAGCCAATATCATTATCTTTGTGCGCGGATATTTTTGGGTATCAAAGTTGAGATTAAGGGCGAATTTCGTAATGAAACTAAGCTTTATGTTTTCAAACATGAAAGCATGTTCGAAACCATTGATACGCTGCGTATATTAAAAGATCCAATTGTCATTGCAAAAAAGGAACTGCTGCAAATCCCTGTTTGGGGATGGATGGCGACTAAGCATGGATTGCTTGGTGTGGACCGTGAGGCTGGTGCAAAATCAATGCGTGAGATTATGCGCCAAGCCAAGCGTGCGGTTGAAGAGGGGCGGCCAATTGTGATATTCCCCGAGGGAACACGCATTACGCATGGTGAAAAACCTTCATTGCAAAGCGGTTTTGCGGGTATTTATCGGATATTCAATATAGCTGCTATTCCTGTGGCTCTTAATAGCGGTTTGGTTTCACCCAAAAATAGCTTCATGAAAAAATCTGGCACTATTACTTATTTGATTGGTGATGAATTAGAACCGGGTATTCCCAAAGAAGATATACGTGCTTTGGTACATGAAGCAATTAATGCACTGAATGATTAATGCTTGCGGCCAAAATCAGGGGCTTCATCATCTTGGCCTTCTTCAATGACGGAGCGGCGAATTTCGCGAGTACGGGCGAATAATGCCTCTAACTCATCGCCCTTGTCATAGCGAATAGCGCGTTGCAGCGCGGTGAGGTCTTCGGAAAAGCGTTGGAGCATTTCGAGCACGGCATCTTTGTTTGAGAGAAAGATATCACGCCACATGACTGGGTCAGAGGCGGCAATACGGGTGAAATCACGAAAGCCGCCTGCACTATATTTGATCACTTCGCTTTTGGTGACCTCTTCTAAATCATTTGCGGTACCAACAATAGTATAGGCAATAAGATGCGGCAAATGGCTGGTAATGGCGAGTATCATATCATGATGCTGTGCATCCATAATCTCAACATTGGCCCCAAGGCCTTGCCAAAAGCTCTGCAAAATTTCTATCGCTTTTGATGGTGCGTTGTCGGGCGGTGTAATGATACACCAACGGCCTTTAAAAAGGCTTGCAAAACCTGCATCGGGTCCGCTTTTTTCAGTGCCAGCAACAGGGTGCGCGGGGATGATGATGACATTGGATAAGCTATCTTGCAATGCCTTATAAACGCTTTGTTTGCAGGAACCAACATCGCTGACAATACAATCTTTGGGTAAATGCTCGGCCAATTGCGCTGCAACTTCTGCCATTGCGCCAACGGGTACGCATAATATTACCAGATCGGCATTTTGAACGGCAGTTTCTGGTGTATCAGCAATATTGCGACAAAGACCAATTTCACTAGCTCTGGCGCGTACATCGGGCGATGCATCATAACCTGTTATTTGGATATTAGGGCAGTTTTCACGGCTAGCATGGGCCAATGAAGAACCAATGAGTCCAAGCCCGATTATGGTGAGATTTTGAGGAGACATTACCCGCTATACGCTTCTAATGCTTGACGTAGAGCGCCGATTAAACCGCGATTTTCATCCTCGGTTCCGATGCTGATCCGTAATCCATTGGCGAGGCCTTGGCCTGGTAACCAGCGAACAATATAACCTGCTTCCATAAGGGCTTCATTCGCGGCTTGAGCACTCATACCATCAAATATCACCATGATGAAATTGCCATGTGAGGGAATGGCAGTAAGGCCATGATTGCTGAGGCCTTCAAGTTCGGCCATCATCCAATCGCGCCATTTTGCATTATGGGCGCGACTTTGTTGAACAAATTCTTGATCCTTAAGTGCAGCGATGGCAGCGGCTTGACCAATAGTGGTAACATTGAACGGCCCACGAATTCGATTAATCGTATCGATAATATCGGCATGACCAAAGGCCCAGCCAATACGCTCTGCTGCGAGGCCATATATTTTTGAGAAAGTCCGCGTGATGAGGACATTATCATGATCATGCGCAAGATTAAAAGCGTGCGGTCCATCATCATCCAAAAATTCACCATAGGCTTGATCGAGAACAAACAGACAATTTTTTGGTAAAGCAGCGTGAAGCCGTTCAATTTCGCTATCAGGGGTTAAAGTGCCTGTGGGGTTGTTGGGATTCGCCAGAAATACCACGCGGGTTTTATCCGTGACCAAATCTAATATAGCATCAACATCCGTGCCATAATCTTTATCAGGGGCGATAACAGTTTCTGCGCCCACTTTGCGTGTGGCAATTTCATAGACTGCAAAGCCATAGCGTACATGAATAATCTCGTCGCCTTGACCAGCATAGCCTTGTGCCGCTAGATTAAGCAGCTCATCGGACCCTGTTCCGCAGATGATTAAATCTTCTTCTAAGCCATATTGCGCAGCCAGTGCAGAACGAAGCTTGTGTGATGCAGGGTTAGGGTAGCGTGCAAAATTCTCGCGTTCTTTTGCAGCCGCTTCACTCGCCAAAGGGCTACAGCCGAGAGGATTCTCATTGGCTGACATTTTGACCATAGGCCTATCGCCACCTGCTTTTCCCGGAACATAGGCTGATATTTCTGCTATATAATTTTTGGGTGATAATTTTGTCATATAGGCCCTTTATACGGCTTGAACACGAATGCCAATAACGCTTTTATAAGAATATATCTTGTGCCGAGCAGCAGCAATGATATGCATTTCGTTATGAATGATGATGAACGCTATGGTTTGGATAAAAAAGCCCGTTTGCTTGGTCCGCTGAAACTTGACAGCGGCGGTGAATTTGCACCGATTGAATTTGCTTATGAAACCTATGGAAAACTCAATGCTGATAAGAGCAATGCTATACTGGTTTGTCATGCGCTGACTGGTGATCAATATGCGGCATCACAGCACCCGATTAGCGGTAAAGATGGATGGTGGAGCAATGTAATCGGTGCGAATAAACCCGTTGATCCTGCGTATGACTTTATCATCTGTATCAATGTGATAGGTAGCTGCTTAGGGTCATCGGGACCTGCTAGTATTAACCCTTCAACCGACGCACCTTATGGTATGGACTTTCCCGTTATTACCGTTGCCGATATGGTGCGCGCTCAGGCAATTTTGCTCGATCATTTGGGCGTAGAATCGCTCGCTGCGGTGATCGGCGGTTCGATGGGCGGCATGCAAGTGCTTAGCTGGGCTGCACAATTTCCAAACCGTGTGCGCTCAGCAGTGGTTATTGCATCGGCAGCGCGTCAATCAGCGCAAAATATTGCCTTTCATGAAGTAGGCCGCCAATCCATCATGGCCGATTTACGTTGGAAAAAAGGGTCCTACTATGATGGAGATGCACCAACATCTGGCCTTGCCGTGGCGCGTATGGCAGCGCATATCACCTATCTCTCTGAAGCAGGGTTAACGCAAAAATTTGGGCGCCGTCTACAAGATAGGGATGAAAAAAGCTTTGGCTTTGATGCTGATTTTCAGATTGAAAGCTATTTGCGACACCAAGGCATTAGCTTCGTTGATCGTTTTGATGCCAATAGCTATCTTTATATCACACGAGCAATGGATTATTTTGATCTTGCTGATGATTATGGCGGAATATTGGCCAATGCTTTTCAAAACACGAAAACACGTTTTTGTGTGATTAGCTTTGATAGCGATTGGCTCTATCCCACTTCGGAATCACGGCGTATTGTTCATGCGATTAATGCAGCTGGCGGGAATGTCAGCTTTGTTGAAATTAAATCAGATTTTGGTCATGATAGTTTCCTTTTATCAGCACCCGAAATGAATCAGATTATTAGCGGTTTTTTAAAGGCGGGAGAGTAGTAATGATGCAAAGCTTACGCCCTGACCTTGCTATCATCGCTGATAATATTGCTACAGGTTCGCGCATATTGGATATTGGTTGCGGTGATGGTGCTTTGATGAGCGCTCTGCGTGATCAAAAACAAGTGGATGCCCGCGGTATAGAGATTGATTCAGCAAATGTATCTGCTGCTGTAGCTAAGGGATTATCAGTGGTGCAAGGCGATGCTGATAGGGATTTGTACGAATATCCAGATAATAGCTTTGATTATGCTATACTAAGCCAAACGCTACAAACGACGCACAGGCCCGATATAGTGGTTGAAAATTTATTGCGTATAGGGCGCTATGCTTTCGTATCATTCCCTAATTTTGCGCATTGGCGCGTGCGCTTATCGCTCAGCTTTGGCGGACGTATGCCCGTTACGCGGCTTATTCCCGAAAAATGGTATGATACGCCCAATATCCACCATGTGACGATTGATGATTTTCGTGCTATTGTACGTGAACGCAACTGGGTTCAAGAAAAACAATGGTTTTTAAGTGGTGATACACAAACATCGCGCTCAGGCGCTAATTTGCTGGCTGAACATGCTGTCTTTTTGCTGCGGCAATAATATAGATTAAGGGTTTAATTTGGTAGAGGCAGCCTTGTCTGCGGAGCTCTTGGGTTAAGAGGCGCAGCGCTATTTGGTAATAATATTGCAGTTTTTTCAATCGCATCCAATGCCTCTTGTACCTTTATATAACGGCGTGCGTAGGTAATCCACTCTTGTGCATTGGCGGCACCTGGCATTTGCTCCATCTCTGTGATGGCGCTTTTAACGTCGCGATTGCTCAAAGCAGTTTTGATTTGAGCAAGACGTTGTTCAGCTTGCAATGGCTGTGAATTTGTAGAACGAATGACAATTAATTCACTTATTTCCTTTTTAATGATGTCCCATTTACTTTTATCATCATTGGTTTTTAGTAAAAATTCTGCATTATTTTCTAATTGGTTTTGGAGTGCGCTAAGCCGCACGGGATTATCACCAGCTTCGATAATCACTTTCACATCGTCACCGTTGCTGCTTATAAACCTAGCCTGTAATTGGTCTTTTATATATCCCAGCGTGCTGCCGCTATCAATAGCCCTGCGCGCGGCAAAGGCGATAAGCATAGCCTCAGTTCTATCAGCATTACCCGATACTTGTTGAGCTTGGGAATCGATCTGCGCCAAACGATTATCAAGACTATCCACCCGTTCATTGATCAATTGATCATTCACATTATTATTTTGGCGCTGAATAATAGTGTCTGCTTCATTACTATTATTAACTTGATGGGTATCACCATTTGTAATGGGTTGCCTTGATGTGCTGGGAGCGGCAATAGTCTCAGGGTTTAGCGTGATTATATCATCGGCTTTATCAGCGGATATATTGTTGGGTTTGGATTGAAACAGATCATATTTCGTAATCGCCCAACCTGCTGCGATGATACCACCAATAAAGGCAATGAAAATAAAGATAATGAGTGTGCGTAATCTCATACCATTGTTCGTATCTGTTTTAATCGTTTCATAACTGCTACTCATATATTGCTTATAATATAAAATATCACCCAGTGCCAAACAATTCGTATAACCTTGTAAACTGGGCCTTATCATCTGCCTGTGGGCTGATAATTACCTCTTTCCAAGGCTGGTTGATATGCTGTGTAAGGGCCTTACCGATAGAAGGAGCAAGCGCAGCGGCATAATGCTGTGATGGATCAAAACTATGAAATGAGTGCATATAATCTGCAAATATTTGTACAGCTCGAGCGGAATGAAAAGCAAAGATATGCGGACTATCATTTTTTTGTAATAATGTTTGTAAATCAATATGGATTGGTAAAGCCATAGCCTTATAAGTGATAATGCTGGTGATTTTATCGCTTGCTATCGGAATGTGATCAGTGCCTACAAGACGTAGCACATGCTGCCTTGAGTCTTGTTCGAGCAATGGCCATAATGCTTTTGCGCCACCGCTACCCAATCCTGCGATTGTAAAACCCATTTGTTTGGCAAGCTTTGCAGTGGCTTGCCCCACGGCATAGAACGGCAAGTGGCGATAGGGTGTAACTTTTTCTTGGTTTATACGCAATGCATTGGCGCTTGTTATCATGATCGCATCAAATTTTGATGCAGACGGTGCATCCCAAGATAATGGTCTAATCTCACTAGCAGGGGCTATAATTGGTTCTAACCCTATGTCACGAGCAATTTGGGCGCTTTGTAATGCGCCTTCTATTGGCCGTAAGAGGATGATCTTCACTGGGGATGTCCAAAATATGATTGAAGTTTGGCGCTACTTTGCGCGAGTAGCTGCGTTGCTAAACCATGGGCAGCTTGTATAGCGTCTTGGCGCGGCGCTATAATATGGCCGCTTTGTTGCTCGCTGCCATCGGGTGATAAGATCTGACCCTCAAGGCGAATATCATGACCTTCTATTGTCGCATGAGCTGCGATCGGTGAATGACAATCCCCACTTAAACTAGCCAAAAAGGCGCGTTCTACATCAACGCAATCCATTGTGTCTGGATGGTTGATTGCAGATAGGAATTTTTGTAATTTCTTATGTTTGCTTAAGCATTCAATACCGATTGCGCCTTGTGATGCGGCAGGCAACATTGTATCAATTTTACAGCCAATATTACCCATATTAAGGCGCTCTAACCCAGCAGTAGCTAGTAAGGTGGCATCAAATTCACCATCCTCAATCTTGCGTAGCCGCGTTGCTACATTGCCGCGAATATCTTCGCAGCGTAGATCAGGGCGCATGGAGAGCAATTGGGCTTTGCGGCGCGGGCTGGATGTACCAACTTTTGCCCCTTGTGGTAAATCTTGTAAGGATGGGGCGCCTATTAATGAGTCGCTTATATTAGCGCGGGGTAACATGGCGGCGATGCAATAATGATCGGGCCGTATCGTTTCAACATCCTTCATTGAATGTACTGCTATATCAATTTCATTGTCTAACTGGGCGCGTTCCAATTCTTTAGTCCATAGCGCTTTGCCGCCAATATCGGCCAAGGGGCGATCAGTAATTTTATCGCCGCTTGCAAGCATTGGTATGATGACAATAGCATCTTGCGGCATTTTATACTGCATTATCAGGGCCGCACGCACCATTTGTGTTTGCACCATAGCAAGAGGGGATTGCCGTGTGCCTATACGCAATGGTGTATCGGCGTTATAACGGTGGGCATATTTATTATCATTATCATTCATCGTGCTTGTCCATAGCGCAGCATTTCCCTATGGGAAACAATTATGACAATAATTTTGGGAATTGAATCAAGTTGTGATGAAACCGCAGCCGCATTGGTGCAGGATGATCGCACAATATTGGCTCATGCTTTGACGGGGCAAGAGGAACGTCATCGTCCCTTTGGCGGAGTTGTCCCCGAGATAGCAGCGCGTGCCCATGCTGAATATGCGGTGCCTATGGTTGAACAAGTATTGCAAGAAGCCAATATCAAGCCAGATGATATTGATGCAGTAGCGGCCACTGCTGGGCCGGGTTTGATTGGCGGTGTGATGGTTGGCTTGGTAACGGGTAAAGCGTTGGCAATGGCGTGGAATAAAACTCTGATTGCGGTTAATCATTTGGAAGGCCATGCGCTCTCGCCGCGCCTTGCTGATGAGAGTGTAGAATTTCCTTATTTGCTATTGCTTGTTTCTGGCGGGCATTCGCAGCTTCTTCGGGTCAATGGTGTGGGTGATTATGACCGATTGGCAACAACCATTGATGATGCTGCTGGTGAGGCTTTTGATAAAAGTGCAAAAATATTGGGCCTTGGTTTTCCAGGAGGACCAGCGGTAGAGCAAGCGGCTAAGCTAGGGCATGATAATGTTGATCTGCCGCGGCCATTATTGGGTGCGAAAGAGCCGCATTTTTCTTTTGCTGGCTTAAAAAGCGCGGTGGTGCGTGCGCATGAAAGCGGTAAATATAAGCCTGAGGATATTGCTGCCTCTTTTCAAACTGCGGTGGTCGACTGTCTGCGTGATCGAATCGAATATAGTTTGAAGATTATTGATCCGATTGACACACTGGTGGTGGCAGGCGGGGTTGCATCAAACGGCGCTATACGCGCGATGTTGACGGATTTAGCTATACGTTATGATATGCGTTTTACTGCCCCTCCACCATGGCTTTGTACTGATAATGCTGCGATGATTGCATGGGCTGGGATAGAGCGTTTTGCCGCTGGTCTCACTGATACATTAGACTTTAAAGCGCGGCCAAGATGGCCATTGGACTCAGAGGCACAAGCGGCACGCGGCGCAGGGGTGAAAGCATGACACAGACAGTGGGCGTAATTGGTGGCGGCGCATGGGGTACGGCGCTCGCATCTGTTTTGACGCATAATCACGAAAGGGTGCTTTTGTGGGCGCGTGAGAGCGAGGTGGTTGATGCAATTAACAAGGATCATCATAACCCTGTCTTTCTGCCCGATATTATATTACCCCAATCGATCATTGCTACCCATGATATAGCGGATATGCGCGATTGTGATATTTTATTAATCGTTGCGCCCGCACAGCATGTCCGTGCTACATTAGAAGCACTTATGCCAGTAAAAGCAGCGCTGATATTATGTTCTAAGGGTATTGAGGCACATAGTCAGAAACTATTATGCGAGGTTACTGCTGAAGTTTGTCCGAATAATATCATTGGTGTGATATCTGGGCCAACATTCGCTCATGAAGTGGCGATGCGTAAGCCAGCGGCAGTCACTTTTGCTTGTGCAGATCAAGCGCTGGGTATGCAATTGATTAATACTATCGCAGCGCCTTCTTTTCGACCCTATTATAGCGATGACATTATCGGTGCAGAGATTGGCGGTGCGGTTAAAAATGTCCTCGCTATTGGTTGTGGTGTAGTTGAAGGTGCGGGGCTTGGACTCAATGCAAGGTCTGCTTTGATAGCGCGCGGTTACGCAGAAATGTTACGTTATGGTGCGGCTAAAGGTGCGCGGCCAGAGACTCTAGCAGGTTTAAGCGGTTTAGGGGATCTGGTTCTCACTTGTAGCAGTGAAAATTCGCGTAATTTTGCTCTGGGCTTAGGTCTTGGGCAGGGAAAAGCTGGACATGAGCTGCTCAGTAACCGCGTGAGTGTGGCTGAAGGTGCGCAAACAGCACCTGTGTTACAGGCTTCGGCGAAGAATATTGGAGTGGATATGCCGATTGTCGATGCGGTTTGTGCTTTGTTAGATGGTAATTCTAATGTGCAAAATGTTGTGAAGACTCTGTTGGCGCGGCCTTTAACATATGAATGATGTGTTGCATTGCTATAAGACGGTAGCAGTGGTATCTGTTTCATTTACCATGGAATGTTATTTATATCATCGATATTAAAATGAGAATATATTGAGCAAAGAAACCGCCTCCGATAAAAATATAGATGAGAAACAGAAAGATGATATCGCTGCTCTCGCTAAAGGTGGTAAAACCAATGTTTTTGGTTTTGCGCTGCGTTTGGCCGCGCGCGTTCCCTTTCTTTTCATTATTGGCTGGCTCTACGCTAAGGAAGATGTAGGCCGCTTTGCTTATGCTATATTGGTGGTTGAATTTGCCGCGCAACTCTCTGCTATTGGACTGCGCCGTGGTTTGGCGGAATTGCTCTCTAATGGTGATCGTCCCCATGCCAATATAGTAGCAGATGGATTATTGCTTGGGTTGCTTGCTTCTTCCATTGGGGTTGTCGTCTTAATCACTTTTCCGCAGATTATGTTTCCGAACAGCGGATTAAACAGTATGGACCGCTTTTTCCCTCTGGTCATCTATGTTATTGTTAGCACCGAAATATCATTGGCAGCGCTTGCGTATAAATTTGATATTGCATCGGCGGTACGTGCACGCGCAGTGGTGGAGCCTTGGATGCTCTGTATTGCGGGACTTGTCCTTTATTTTATCATACCACGTGATGGGCTGATTATCGCCTATTTGGTGGCTATGTGTTCTGCACTTATAACGGCATTAATCCCGCTTTATATGCGTTATGGTTTGCCGCATAATTGGAGCATGGATTTGCTTGTTCTGTGGCGCACTGCACAGCGTAATATTCCGCTTGCGCTTACTGATGCTATTGAATGGGGTAGTCGCCGTATGGACCTAGCAATCCTGGGTTTATTTGTCTCTCCCTCTATTGCAGGTGTTTATTATATATTGCAGCAAATTGCGAGTTTACCGCAAAAACTAAAAACCAGTTTTGATCCTATTTTGGGTCCTGTCATTACTCGCAGCATAAAAGAAAAACGCTATAAGGATATTGGCAAACAAGTAGGTCAAGTTGGCTTTTGGATTATCGCGGCCCAGACCGCTCTTGCTCTTGGTTTTGGCATAACGGGAAAATCGGTATTACCGGTTGTAGGCGGTGATGGCTTAGAAGGCGGTATTGTAATCGCAGGTTTCGTTGGCGCCTTGATATTCTTGCTGGTGGCCGAAGTGGTTGCTGCAACATCAGTGGTTAGCGAAGCGGCGCTTATTTATATGGCACGGAAACGCAATTTGATGATCTCACTCTCTATGCTTGGTTTACAAGCATCGCTCAGCTTTGCCTTTATCTATAGTTCGGATTATCTCAATATAGCCAATCAGGAACTGCCGATATATTATGCTACTTGTGTTGCGCTGGCACTGGCCATTTCACTGGCTTTATCATCCTTTATCAAGCTTCGTTTCTTGCAACAATTGCTCGATATGAAGATAAAGATATTCCGTATGGCATTGTTTTGGGCGATAGGTGCGGCGATATTGGTAGGTGAATTTGTAACGCGCACACCAACATGGTTTGAACTGTCTTTTGGTGAAGTCATTATCTTGGGTGTGTATGGGTTTGTAATTTGGACACGCGGTTTTGGCCCTGAGGATAGGGTGTTATTTCAAAAGAATAAAAAGATCGTGGCAGCAGAAAATGCGGCTAAAAAGGCTGTTTGAAAATTAAACCCGTATCTAGGCCTTTAATAAAATATATGAAGCATATTTAAGATAGCGCTTCTTGCACCATAGCGGCGATATCGGCCTCGGGCCGTGCACCATAATGTGATATAATTTCGGCAGCGCAAATAGACCCTATTAACAAGGACTCTTGCATTGTCTTATTTTGACTCAAGCCCGATAAGAAACCAGCGGCAAATAAATCCCCTGCGCCTGTAGTATCGACCAAATTCTCAATCTTTTGTGCGGCTATAGTAGTGCGGCTATTATCTTTTACGGCAATGGCTCCATTTTCGCCGCGTGTTACCACCAAAATTTCCACCTTGGGCGCAACACTATCTATGCTGCTATCAAAATCATCATTTTGAGCAAGTGCACAAATTTCCACCTCATTAGCGAATAAAATATCGATTAAGCCTTCATCGAGCAGTGCATTAAAATCATCGCGGTAGCGATCAATAACAAAAGCATCAGATAGCGTTAAGGCAACGCGGTTACCCGCACCTCGCGCATAGTCAATGGCGCGGCGCATGGCGGCACGCGGTTCAGCAGGGTCCCATAAATAACCTTCTAAATATAATATTTTTGAGGCCTCGATAATATCTTTATCAATAGCAGCGGGTGGTAAATATTGAGCTGCTCCCAAAAATGTATTCATCGTGCGCTGTGCATCAGGCGTTACAAATATCAGGCATCTCGCCGTAGCAGGATCTTCGCCGCGTTTGGTACAATCAAAATCAATCCCAGCTTCTTTAATATCTCTGGCAAAACTCTCACCCAATGCATCATCGGCGACCTGACCAATGAAGGCACATTTTTGCCCTAACTGTGCAAGACCTGCCAATGTATTGGCTGCGCTACCACCGCTGATTTCACGACGTTCACCCATAGCATTATAAAGTGTATCGGCTTGACTTTGGTCGACCAATTGCATCGAACCTTTAGACAGATTTTGCTCGCTGATAAAATCATCATCGCATGCTGCTAATACATCAACAATTGCATTTCCGATTGCGAGAACATCATATTGGGCCACATTATATCCTTATAATTATAAAGGTTGCGATCCATTATCGGCTGAGCTTGTTATTGGCAAGCCATGAATTTTACCTAAATATAGAATATAATATGCGAAGTTTTTCGACCAACGGCGTTATTATGCATATTTTATACTTTAACGTGCCTTATATATGTAATACAGTGATAGAATGATTAAATCTTTTTTCCTCTCGCTCGGTTGTTTTGGTAATAAGACCATTCGTGCCGTATTTTTCAAAAGTCTCGCACTTACGCTTCTATTTTTTATTATAGTTGGCGGCGGACTTTATTACAGTAGCTTATCGATACCAACATTGTGGGGTATGGATATCACAACATGGGCGCCTTGGGTAACGGGGCTAGTCACATCGATGCTGATACTCTTTACCTTTCGGATTGTTGCGATATTAATATTATGGGTTTTTGCCGATGATATTGTCGATGCCATTGAATGGGAATATTATAGCCATGAAGCGGTTAGTGCTGCAAAACCAAGCAATATTGAGAGTTTGCTAGTAGGTTTGCGTGCTTTGTTGCGGGCTATTATCTATAATATATTGGCTATCCCGCTATATATATTGGCATTATTGACCTTTATCGGAGCGCCAATGGTCTTTACGGTTATAAATGGTATATTATTGGGCCGAGAGTTGGAAGAAATGGTAGCTCTGCGTCATAAAAATCATATTAGATTGCAAGGGCAAGAGAATCCATATGAATTGGGCAAAATCAGACGCCTTTTGCTTGGCCTATTAATGAATATGGCCTTATTAATTCCATTTGTGAATTTGGTAATTCCCGTTATAGCGGCATCTATGGCAACACATATGATGCATCGCAAAGGGTCTTTATGATATCGTCACAGCATTTTTCATATTTGACTCTAAGCATAATCTTGCTTTCTGGTTGCGCCGCGCAAACAGTGGTTGCGCCTACTATTTCACCTACTGTTCCTGTAAATAATGACCCAACCCCTTTAGAAACCAAAGGATTGGAGTCGATATTGGGTCTTACTGCAGCGCAGCTTGAGCGTAGTTTTGGTAAAGCACGATTGGACGTAAGTGAAGCGAATGGCAGAAAATTACAGTTTAGCGGAGATAGCTGTATCATGGATGCCTATCTCTATGTCCCTGATGGAAAGAAGACAGCGGTGGTAACCCATATTGATGCGCGCCGAAGCAATGGAGCGGCCGTGGATCGCGCTGCCTGTGTAGAAGCCTTGCGGCGTCAATAATATAAAGATAAGACGGATTAAATATTATTGTCTACATATTATTGTCTATTGGGCAAACCCCGTTCCATTCGTTAAGAATAATAGGGTCCTGCTCGTGCTTATAGCGCACTAACTTTTCTGCATCAAATATCGCTTCATCAAGCATTTTAAGCGCCCATATTGCTGCACCTCTCACGATAATATCATTATCATCAAGCAGTTTTTGTACTGCATTAACGAGGGATTTATCACCGCTATTACCTGCCGCAATCAATGCATTACGCATCATTTTGTTGCGGCCTGTGCGTTTAATCGGAGATCCTGAGAAAATACTCCTAAATTGTGTATCATCAAGTGCCAATAGATCTGATAGCTCCGGTGCATCTAACTCTGCACGCGGCAAAAAGGCTTTGTGCGCGGCGGCGCTATCGGCAAATTTATTCCAAGGGCAAATGGCCAAGCAATCATCACAGCCATAGATATGATTGCCGATTGCACGGCGATATTTTAGTGCGATAGGCCCCTTATTCTCTATCGTCATCCAAGAGATACAAGCATTGGCATCTAATGTATAAGGAGCCGTGAAGGCATTGGTCGGGCATATGGTTTGACAGGCGCTACAACTACCGCAATGATCACGCAGTGGAACGCTGTTCTCAAAGATAGCGCTGGTATAAATAGCGCCTAGAAACATCCAATTGCCATGGTGTTTGCTCACAATATTGCTATGTTTGCCTTGCCAACCGATACCACTATTCGCCGCTAATGCTTTTTCCATTACGGGCGCCGTATCAACGAAAACCTTTACCTCTTCACCGCTTTGCTCGACCATCCATCTGGCAAGTCGTTTAAGCGCTTTTTTGACCACATCATGATAATCCTTGCCGCGCGCATAGACTGAGATGCGGCCATGCGATTTATAATCTTCCAAATGAAAAGGGTCTTGCTCTGGAGCATAGCTCATACCAAGCATGATGACTGAGTTTACATCATTCCAGAGTATTTTAGGATCGGTACGTTGCTCTATGCGATTTTCCATCCAGAGCATATCGGCATGGCAGCCTTTCTCAATCCATGTCTTAAAACGCTTTTGTGTCATAGGAGACAGCGAAGATGGTGCAATACCGACATCACAAAAACCTTCTGAAATGGCACGATCATAGATGATGTCTGGCGTTAAGATATATTCTATCCCTATATTGGTTTTTATCTTGCTAATGTTTAATAGGTTGCTTGTCTAAAAAAGATTATTGTAATTCTCTGTCATATTAACCGTATATTGCTCAATTTCGATAGAGATTACATAGTTTTCGACCATTAACCATATTTACCTTGTTTATATTCATTTCCCGCTCTTATATGCCAAATCATATTTTCAATAATAGTTTCAAATGTAATTGCACTTCGATGCATCAATCAGATGAAATGATATTTAGGTGATAGAGTGAAGATGAATGCAATAGAAGCGCAAGGCTTGGTGAAGATATTTGATGGCTTTCGCGCTGTTGATAGCGTCAACTTATCAATTCCCGAAGGCAGTATATATGGAATATTGGGGCCTAATGGTGCGGGTAAAACTACAATGCTGCGTACCTTATTGGGGATTATTGATCCTGATGAGGGCTCTCGGACCTTATTGGGTAGCGATGATCCGCTTACCCAATCGCGCAATGTAGGCTATTTGCCTGAAGAGCGCGGCCTTTATCAATCTATGAAAGCAGTTGATACTATCGCTTTTATGGGAGCCCTGCGTGGTATGGGGCTTAATGAAGGACGAGAAAAAGGCCGTGTTTTGTTGGAACAAACTGGCCTTGGTCATGCTGCGGATATGCAGATTAAACAATTATCCAAAGGTATGGCGCAAACCGTGCAATTAATGGGTACTATTGTTCATGACCCTAAATTAATTGTACTTGATGAACCTTTTTCGGGGCTGGATGCGCTCAACCAAGCTAAGCTAGAGCGGTTAATTCGCGCTCAAGCGGCCAAAGGTGTTACGGTAATTTTCTCTACCCATGTTATTGCCCATGCTGAACGATTATGCGAACGCATTGCCATTGTTGCCAATGGCAAAATTAGCTTTGACGGATTGGTGGAAACGGCACGCGATAGATTGCGCCCGCAGGTTCATTTGGAAACGGAAGCGCTTGATGGACCATGGCGCAATGCTCTGCCAGAGGATATAGAAGCGCAAGGGCATTGGTGGCATTTTGAATTACCCGAAAGCGGCGTGGAGCCGCTGCTTAATGCATTAATAGATGGCAAAGCAGGTATCAAATCCCTCTCGATTGAACGGCCTGGACTGCATGATGCTTTTGTGGCGATCGCAGGTGAGGCAGTAGCAGCCGAAATGGATGATGAAATTGAAGCGGGAGAATTGCTATGAGAGAGATATTAAGAGCCGCTTTTGTCATTGGTCGCCGCGATTTTACTGCTATCATATTTTCCAAAGCTTTTTTCTTCTTTTTGCTTGGACCTTTATTTCCACTTGTTGTTGCTTTGGTTGCAGGTAGCGTAGGCCAAGAAATACAAGATGATCGTGATGCACCTGTCATAGGTATATTGATGGATGTGCAGTCTAGTGAAAAAATAATTACAGCACGTGAGCAATTGTCAAAAGAAATGGGCGAGAATTCTTTTGCTGAGATGAAGATAATCGAACCCAGCGATGGCATTGCTGACCCGAAATCTCTGCTTAGCAATGGCGAAGAAAGCTATGCAGCAATATTAAGCGGCACATTGGATAAGCCAATATTCACGGGAACCGAAGGTAGTTTGCTCAGATTAAAAGGCGATATGGCCTTACTGGCGGGATATGCGAATAATCAACAGGTGATTATATTACCGCAGGTACAAACCGAAGTTGTTACGAGCAGCGCCAATCGCTTAAAGGATTTGCGCCAAGCCACAGGACAGGCGGGTATGGTGGTTCTTTTCATGCTGACAACTTTATTAGCAGGTATGGTGCTTTCTAATCTTGTCGAAGAAAAATCAAACAAGATTATTGAAATTTTGGCGGCTTCCATTCCTATGGATTCGGTCTTTATCGGTAAAATATTTGCTATGTTGGTTATGGCTTTTGTCGGTATTCTCGTATGGTCGACTATGGCCTATATTGGTCTTTCGATTTGGGGGGCAGGCGTTCCGCAACTTCCCACACCCGCGGTTGGCTGGCCAATGTTTCTGATATTGGGAGTCATCTATTTTTCTATGTCTTATCTGATGCTCGGTTCATTATTTTTGGGCATTGGCGCGATGGCGGCTACTGTGCGTGAGGTACAAACCCTCTCTATGCCAGCGACTATGTTGCAAATGGTAGTATTTTTCTTGGCTATCTTCAGTGCAGGGAAATTGGGTGAACCGATTGAGATATTCTCATCGATCTTCCCCTTTAGCTCGCCTTTGTCGATGTTGTCACGTGCAGCGCAAGTGGATACGCTCTGGCATCATGGTGTGGCAATTATCGGTCAGGCCTTCTTTGCCATATTGGTGCTGCGTATCGGGGTGATTATGTTCCGCCGTAATGTCATGAAATCGGGCAGCGGGAATAAAAAGAAGCGTGGGTTGATGGCACTATTTTCAAAATCATAAGATAAGCCTTTATCAAATCTACTCAATAAATAGTCTCATTTTGCTACTGATATTGACATTATTGTAAATATCGGCATTCTGCATATGAGGAGAATATATTATGGCAACGCAATTGGATTCTTTTGAAATGGATGAACGCGGAGCAAATAGTCCCGCGCATTGGGATGTGAGCAAGCCGGATATTTATGAGGAAAATCGGTGGCATCCTATATTCAAAGAAATGCGCGATACAGCACCAATTAACTTTGTTAATAGCGATCATGTCGGCAGTTATTGGAACATCACCACCACAAAAGTGATACAGCATATTGAGGCGCTACCGGATATTTTCTCATCCAGCTATGAACATGGCGGCATTACTATTTTACCTGATCTAAAAGAAACATTGCCTGATGGTACACCCTTTGTTTTGCCTATGTTTATCGCTATGGACCGGCCCGAACATACTGCTGAGCGCCGCGTTATCGCGCCCGCATTTACGCCAGCGGCCATGACACAGATGAGCGATGATATACGCCGCCGAACAGGAGAGGTTTTGGATAGCCTCCCTATTGGAGAAAGCTTTGATTGGGTGGATAAGGTATCGATAGAGCTGACCACGCAGATGCTCGCTATATTGTTTGATTTTCCATGGGAAGATCGACGAAAATTGACCGAATGGTCCGATTGGGCGGGTGACGTTGAAATTGCTATGGATGAGAGCAAGCGACCCGAACGCATGGCAAAAATGATGGAAATGGGTGCTTATTTTCAGCGTCTCTGGGATGAACGCTTGGAAAGAGACGAGGCCCCTGACCTGATTTCGCGGATGATTCATAGCAATATGAAAGATATGGACCATATGGAATATATCGGTAATTTAATCTTGTTGATTGTTGGCGGCAATGACACGACGCGTAACAGTATGTCGGGTTATGTCTATGGGTTGGATAAACATCCCGATGAACGCGAAAAATTAGAACAAAATCCAGAGCTTATTCCTAATGCAGTGAGCGAGATTATCCGTTGGCAAACACCGCTAGCGCACATGCGGCGAACCGCGGTGCAAGATTATGATTTATTTGGCCACCAAATCCGCGCTGGCGATAAATTAGCATTATGGTATTTATCGGCTAACCGCGATGAGAATATGTTTGAAAACCCTGATAAAATTATCGTTGATCGGGAAAATGCGCGCCGCCATCTCTCCTTTGGATATGGTATCCACCGCTGTGTTGGCGCGCGTTTGGCCGAGTTGCAGATATGTATATTACTCGAAGAAATGGCAAAACGCCGCTTACGTGCCAATGTTGATGGTAATTTAGAACGGGTCTCTGCTTGTTTTGTGCATGGTTATCGTAAGATGGATGTAACCTTGAGTAGATATTGATCGAATACTCTTATTAGAAGAAATCATGGTTCATACTTTGGTCATATTTGGCCATTATATAGGCCGCTATTAGGTCATGAGCCGAGTATTTGTGAGGTTAAAATGGAATTTTCTAAGCGTAATTTTTTGCTGACAGGCGGCGTTATGGCCGCAACAATTGGTATAGCTATTAAGGCTTTTAAGCCGAAAGAGGCAGTGGCGGCCGAACAATTTAAGATTATTAAGACAGACGATGAATGGCGCCGTGAATTGACGCCAGAACAATATAGTGTCTTGCGTAAAGCAGATACGGAAGTTCCAGGCAGCAGCCCCCTTAATGCTGAAAAGAGAGTAGGCCTTTTTGTCTGTGCTGGTTGTGAAAACCGCCTTTTTTCTTCGCGCCATAAATTTGAGAGCGGCACAGGTTGGCCGAGCTTTTGGCAACCGCTGGATGATGCCGTTGGACAAAAAACGGATTATCTAATTGGTTATCCGCGCACCGAGATTCATTGTGCGGATTGCGGTGGTCATTTGGGCCATGTCTTCTCTGATGGACCGAGACCAACGGGTAAACGCTATTGTATGAATGGTGCTGCGATGGAATTTTGGGTTAATGATTTGGTGGAAACCGTAGCTTAAATTTATAGCCTAATATGTTCGGACAATAAACTATCTAAAAGGCTGCGCGGCCATATTGGCTGCGCGTTGATTATATATTATATAAATAGGTGATGGCGCCTATCGCATATAATTATTCTGGAGCGGCTACTTGCTCCCAAAACTCTATTTTCACACCATTTGGGTCCATGATCCAAGCAAATTTGCCGTAACCTTCATCGACATGGCCTAATATTTCGATATCCTTAGTTTTGAGCTGCTCGACAAAGCCATCCAAATCATCAACACGCAAATTTATCATAAAGTTTTTGCTGCTTGGCTGTAGATATTCCGCATCAGAAAAGTGGCTAATGAGGCTATAAGGCTTATCACCAGTCTCTTCTGACCAGTTGAGCTGCGGTCCATAATCGCCATCAATACCCAATATATCACGGTACCATGCGTGCGTTGCTTTCACGTCACTAGCGATATAGAAAACACCGCCTAAACCTGTTATCTTTGCCATATTCTTTCCCTTACTTACTAGAATGATAAGCGAGTTTAGGGACGAATTGCAACCTGCCAGATTAATAAATGCCCTTTGGTGGGGTTTTTAACAAGCCATTTTGGGTGTGTGCCTTCGATAAGGGAAGCGGCAAAACTATCAGGGTGCTTGTTGATATAATTGCCCCATTCTTCATCATCTTTGCACATCACAATATGCGTAATATTACGCGCTTTGATGATAATATTGGCTTCGTCTGATGAACCGATCATGGCGGCGATTTGATCGCGCATAGCCATATGATTACGGTGATGGCTGCTTGCTAACACATAATGATCGCTGCTTAATAAAATGAGCGGGCTAAGGTTAAAAGGTGCGATAATATTGGCGGGAGCTTTTATCTGTTTTAATTCTTCAAGGCCTTTGGGAGATGCACAGACAATAGGCGGTTTGGTTGATGTTATAATCTGTTCTTCTTCGCTTTCTTGCTGCGGTATAACTATCCTTGTGATGCTGTTTAATAAAGGGCCAGCCATTGCAATGATAAATATAGAGACAATCAACATTATACGCTGAATGGAGTTGGGTGAGCGTTTATAACGGCTCCATATTTCAGCCAATAGTATCGCTACCAACGGGATAGCATAAGCGCTAGCCACGGTAATAGTGCGAAATACCAGCAGCGATAAAAGGGTACTATAGATTATGAAAAACCCAAGCAGATATAATCGGATCCTAATATTATTTGCAAATTTAGGAACAAATAAGACCAAAGCTATGACAGCGATAACAGGCAAAGCAATAACCATTATGACGCCTTGTAGAAGCTGATCCCAAATGGGGAGACCTTCTCTGATATTAATATACCAATAATCATGAACCAGCGGGTCCAATTGTGCAAAAGCACCACCAGTGCATTGCGGTGCTAATGTTACTAATATTGCTAAGGCCGAGCCACCAGCAACACTAGCAGCAATTAAACGCATCCACCGGCGCTTAGGTGTGCTGTTGAGTGCTATCAACATGATAATGGCTGCGGATGTTATTGCAGCGAGATGCGGCGCTGATATAGAGTCGCAATATACCAATATGGAAGAGGTTAAACCCTGCGTCGCAAAATATAAGAAAAAGCTGCTTATAGTGAAAGATATGATGGTCCATATAAGGCGTTGACCATGGGCTTTTTTAATGATCCAACGCCAGCCCAATATGACGAAAAATGCAGCAGTTAGAGGCAATCCTTCGAGCGATATATGGAGCCATGTCGCAAGCGCAGCACCTAATATTATCCCACCCCATTTTTTACTTGGCCAAAACATGGTCCAAAGCGCTAATGTTGCCAGTGCAATTTGCCAGCCATGATGGTCGATACGCATCGGACGAAATTGAAAACTAATGGCAGGATTGAACCATGTTAGTATGATAGCGAAGATTGCCGCTTGCTTATTCCATAGAGTAAGGCAGATGCGGCCGATCATATAAGATGTTAGAGCCAGTCCGCTTAATGGGATAAGCGTACCTGCTATCATTTCCGCTATATTCTGGCCAAAAATGGGTGAGAGGATGAGGATGAGCAAGGCGAGAGGTAGCTCGATTAGGCGTGACCAATGCATCGGTGCGCCATCTGGTGTATTCATACGATATTGGGTCCAGTCAAACCAGCTTTGACCGTTTAGAAAGTCACGCAATTGTACCATGCGTAATTGATCATCAGGGCCCCAACCAGCACGGCTGGTAATATTGTCCAAACTGATGAAAATATAGATAGCTGAAAATATAAGCGTAACCCATGCCAATGGCCAAGCAATGCTTGTGTCTGAACGATCAAATTGCGATTTATACGGCATAGCGGATCATTTCGCCTTTAAATATATCCACGGAACATGTTCAGGGTCAAATTGGGTGCGGTGATGCCGATCAAAGTAAGGAGGCATATGATCACCTACAATCAAAATATCACTTTTGGGAAAGTCTTGAGCTGTAATTTCTTTTACCAAGGCCCAGTCCACAGCATCAAATATTGCAAATTGTCGGCAAATCATAGGAAAATTCTCTGCCAAAAAGGGTGATATTTTTTCACAATTATCAACCTCCAGACTCGCATCAGGCGGTACGGGTAAATGCGCATTGAGCGTCAACCAATAGAGAAATTGAGGTTTATCAGCATTTTTAAGATGCGCTGCTAATTGTTGGGGTATGTCACGATCACAAGCTCCTGGAAATACGCCAGCGCAATCGGCTGCGCCTTTGGCTTTTAAGTCTTTGCTAAACTCTTGGCTTTGAAAGCCGGTATTAGGATACCATATTTCGCGCTTGAAAAAAGCTGCTTTAAAGCTGTGCATTGCATGTGTTTCATAGCCTTTTTGCGCCATAATAGCGGGCAGGCAGTTTGCATCCTTTGTATCAACCAGCTCATAATAATCACCCCAACGCCCGCAAAGCTCGCGTATTTCGCCAGCGGTTGTGCTGTTATAATAGGGTGATATGCCCTCGCTAATATCATAGCGCTGCGCAATAGCAGGATTGTTTTTATAAAGTGCAAATAATTTATTGGCCATAGCAGGGTTATCACGCGGTACCCCCAAAGATTCGACCATGATTAAAACCAAGTGCCGACTGCCATCAGGGTTGGCCGCAAAACCAGATTGTTCACGTGCTGAAGAGAAGGTAGCATCTGGCGGGGGACTGCGAAAATAATGACCACGCATATCTTTGCCCATATAGATATCTATGCTGGTGACGCTTAATATAACGGCAGCCCCCGCAATATTGAGCCAGATATTTTTAAAATCTGCATCGCGCTGCATTAAGCGGTAGGCGATAAAAAATATAAGGATGATGGCAGCAGATACGAATAAATATTCGATAGAATCGCTTGGTTTAATCTCTGCCAAAAAACTAATCGAATAGAAAAGTGATTGTGGGGTGAGGTTAAACAAGCCACCCAAAAATTTTAATACTGACCATGTCATCACGCTGATAAAAGCAAAATAACGTAAGGCAAAGCTCAGCTTGCGTGCGAATAAGCCTGTGAATCCTGCGATTAAAATTTCTTGCGCGCGCGGCGGTGCGCCAAAAAACCAAAGTATAGCAAAGCCGATATTGGTAAGCACTACCCAGATAAGTACCCAATTCCAAAAGCGTTTCATATCGGGAGTTGTCAGCGCAGATTTAAGGCTATTCCAATGATTGGGTGTAGAAAATTCTTGTGGGTCAATAGCTATGGTCATCGAAAGACCCCCCATTTACGCACGGCATAAACCGCGATAAAGCTTACTCCAACGGCGGTAATTTTGGCCAGAATAGCACCTGTTCCAACCATAGTCATAATTTGCACTATGCCGATGGTTAGGCCTAAACCGAGTAGGGCAGAACCTGCAAAAAAAGCGCGTTGCAATTGTAATTTACTGCCACTGCGTTTCTTGCCGATAAAAACAAAATTGCTACTGACTATCCAATGTATGATGATACCTATGCTATAGCCGATGGCGGCTGCAATCGATGGCGCTATGGATGCTAAAATTGCCGCGCTATAGATTATCATATCGATAATGAGCGCAACCACACTTGCACCAAAATAGCGTGCAAAGGTGAAACGATGCCAAAAGCTGATGCACTGCTCGACCAAGTTTGATGCATTTTTAGCAATCATTAGGCTGCTTTCTGATCATCGCCTTTGGATATTTTCTTTGGTACATCACGTTCAGACCGCAATGCAGCGGCTTGGCCAACGGTAATGCGCGGGCCATCTGTGTTATTTTCACCTTGCGCGATGACCTTATTGGCTTCTTGTAATATCTCACTGGCGATACTATTTTGTTCACCCTCATCGCCGCTTTCATGATATTCGGCATCTTCGTTGACGTTCCAAATATTATAAATGCGTTTGCCTGCTTCGATATTTTCAACGGTGAGCATGGATGTCATCATTGCATGGTCTTGATTGTTATAACGATGCATACCGTTACGACCGACCATGTGAAGATTGGGATATTTTTCTTCTAATTCTTGACGCATATGTTCAACATTTGCGGCATATTCATCATCATAAACAGGATAAGCTTTTTCTTGACGTACGACGCTACCACCGACCACGTCCTTAGGATCGCATAGACCAAGGATTGCCATTTCTTTTTTCGCAAGTTCGATTAATTCTTCGTCGCTAGATGACCATAGACCATCATTTTCAAAGCAGAAATATTCCAGACCGACACAGGCTATATCTTTATCAGGCACCATTTCCGGAGACCAGCTACGGAAATTTTGGACGCGGCCGACTTGTACCTTACTATCGTGGATATAGATCCAATTATCAGGGAATAAGTCTTCAGATTTAATCATTAATGCAACTGTTAGAAAATCACGATATTTTAGATTATCGGATTGAAAGCTGCTGGCTGGTAGCGGATGAATACGGGCAGACAATTCGCGCATCGGGGCGCTGCTAATTACATGTTTTGCCGTAATGACAGTTTCGCTGCCATCTGCTTTTGATGCGCTCATTCGCCAATCGCCATTTGTGTCTTGGGCAAGCTGTTTTAGGCCATGCCCCATTAAGACATTATTGCCTTTGGATAGGACAAAATCGCGTGCTGCATCCCACATCATACCAGGGCCAAGGCGCGGATAACGAAATGTTTCGAGCAAGGTTTTGGTTTCCATGCCGTCATTGGGTTTTTTATTCAAACCTAATGAACGTTTCAATCCATCAACCACCGCGCTCCAGAGTGATAGGCCTTTAATGCGCTGTGCTGCCCAATCGGATGACATCTCATCGCACGGCATGCCCCATACTTTCTCTGTATAGGTTTTGAAAAAGATAGAATAAAGCTTGTGGCCAAATTGATTAACGGTCCAATCTTCAAAGCTTTTGATATTTTTATTCGGAAATGCTCGTGCTTTAACATAGCTAATCATGCACAATGTAGATCGGAAAATACCCAAATTCCATAAAGCCTCAAAGGCCCGTAGCGGATAGCTGTAAAATTTGCCTTCATAATAGATACGGCTCATGCGTGGGCGCTGAATAAAATCATCGGGAAGTATTTCATTCCACAAATCGACGACTTCTTGTGACTTGGAAAAGAAACGGTGCCCGCCAATATCAAAACGGAATCCTTCATATTCTACGGTGCGGCTAATGCCGCCAACATAATGTTCATCTTTTTCAATAACAGTGACACTATATCCTTTTTTGGATAGCAAATAGGCTGCGGTTAAACCAGCGGGCCCCGCACCAATAATAGCGACATCCACATTATAGGGATCATTTTGGGTGGTTTCTGACACATTATTTGCGCTCATTACGGATTTCCTCATCGTTAATGCATGCTAAAAAAGCTTGATAGAAGAGTAATGAACAAAATATGCTAATAGATGGTTAACGCGGCATTAGGAATTTTAACTTTTTTGTTAATTTTTGTAATTTGGTTTATTTTTGAGATGAATTGTTAGAGCAATTTAATGCCTGCCTTAGTTCACATAATCATTAATTCATTTGCTATTTGTTGAAAAACCGCGCATTGGCCCATGCAGCGCAAAGATGAGCCAATATAAAGCTCATAGATTTGGCAGCGCGAGCAGTGCTTATGGCACCGGCCAAACGAACAAAGCGTCATTAAAAAAAGCTTCCCTTATCGCGCGGGTCGTTATCAGAATGGCAATCGGCCTTTCTGTTGTGAACTCCGCTGCGCCTTTTGCGCTGCATAAATGAAAGACATATATGTCCTATTTCTCTGACTTGGGCCTTGCCCAGCCTATATTAAAAGCCCTCGAAGAAGATGGCTATGACACACCAACCCCCATCCAAGAACAGGCTATACCTTCCTTGATGAAAGGCCGCGACTTATGCGGTATTGCACAAACGGGTACAGGTAAGACTGCTGCTTTCAGCCTGCCATCGCTTGATTATTTCGCCCGCAATGTAAAGCCGCGCCCGCACAAGGGGTGCCGGATGTTGATATTATCACCAACCCGCGAATTGGCAGCGCAAATTGCCGAAAATGTGCGTAAATATAGCCGTTATTTGGGTCTATCGGTTCAATGTGTCTTTGGCGGCGTTCCCGTTAATGCGCAAAAACGCAAATTACAAAATGGCGTGGATGTGTTGGTGGCGACGCCAGGGCGCTTGCTCGATTTGATCGATCAAAAAGCATTCACCATCAAAGACGTAGAGATATTTGTTCTCGATGAAGCTGATCAAATGATGGATATGGGTTTTATTCATGCGCTCAAAGCGGTTGATAAATTATTGCCAAAAAAACGCCAAAGCCTCTTCTTTTCGGCCACTATGCCCAAAGCAATCGCCGAGTTAGGCAATCGGTTCTTGCATGATCCCCTGCGCGTTGAGGTGGCTCCGCAATCGACCACGGCAGAGCGCGTTGAGCAATATATGACCAAGGTCGACCAGAAGGAAAAGCACGCTCTTTTAGTGCATTATATCCAACATAATGATGTCGAACGAGCATTAGTCTTTACCCGCACCAAACATGGCGCAGACCGCGTGGTGCGCCATCTACAAGGCAGCGGGATCGAAGCCCGCGCTATCCATGGTAATAAATCTCAAGGCCAGCGTACGGCTGCGCTCCAAGGTTTCAAACATGGCGAAGTAAAGATATTGGTTGCGACCGATATTGCTGCACGCGGTATCGATGTTCCGGGTGTTAGCCATGTGTTCAACTTTGAAATCCCCAATCTTCCTGAACAATATGTCCACCGTATTGGACGCACAGCACGGGCGGGGGCTGATGGTATCGCGATCAGCTATGTCGCGCCTGGGGATGAGCGGGCTTATATGAAGGATATTGAGCGTTTGACGGGGGTACGTTGTATCCCAATGCCGCTTCCCGAGAATTTTCGAGAATTTGTTATCAAAATGCCGCCTCCTGCAAAGAAA
Source organism: uncultured Sphingorhabdus sp. (assembly GCA_947501885.1). Taxonomy (GTDB): domain Bacteria; phylum Pseudomonadota; class Alphaproteobacteria; order Sphingomonadales; family Sphingomonadaceae; genus Sphingorhabdus_B. Next base: position 1,782,252 of record CANMXN010000001.1, read on the forward strand.
AAGAGCGATGGCGGCGGCGGACGTTTTGGCGGTGGTGGCCGTAAAGGTGGTGGGCGCTCTGGTGGACGCGGAAAATCTGGAGGTGGTCGTGGCAAACCAAGTGGAAACCGCAGTGGCGGCAATCGTGATTCTGGCGGTGAGAGCAGCGGTGAGAGATCACCGAATGGCGAGCGTTCATCAGGCGATAAGTCGCGCAGGCCCAATAAACCTTCAGGCGGCAAGGCTGGCGCAAAACCCAATGCCAATCGTCCCAATGGCCCGCGTCCTAATGGCGGCCGCCCATCGAGTAAACGCAAAGGTAGCTATCGCCCGAATGACAAACGGGGTTAAATTGGCGCGGCTGATGGATGAACAGCTTATAAAATCGCCGTCATTCCCGCGCAGGCGGGAATCCAGCCGTTAGTGTTCTTGATAATATCATCCATCTACCATCATTCGCCCAATGATTATGCACAACAATATCGTGCGCAATATTTACCGATGCTATTATGCGCTTTGGATCCCTGCCTTTGCGGGGCCGATGGTGGTTTTGTAGGAATGACGAAAGCGTATTGCGAATGGTAAATAGCTATAATCTCAATCACGTCATGCTGAATTTATTTCTGCATGATAGTATGCAATCATTGGTTATCCTGAACCAAGTTCAGGATGACGAAGGCTGGTCAGGATGGCGAGAGTTGGTTTAGGATGATTATTTATAGTGAATATAATTACAAACTACGAACCCCATCACTCCCATGAAAATGGGAGTCCAGTATCTTATATATGTAAGCCTTACCACACACTGGATTCCCGCTTTCGCAGGAATGACGGTGAAGTGCGGGGGTAGCGATGGACTAAAGGGATAATGGTTGCACTTTAACTTGCATGCTCCATCTTCTCCATGGTGAACCACCCCCCACCACTTAATACCAACCCTCACGATCTTATGCCGCTCTTGGTCATGTTGAGTTTATTTCAGCATCGATTGAAACCGGTCCGACGTTTCTATGATCAACGCAATAGACCCTGAACCAGCGGCCTGTCGGAAGCTAGGGTGACGATGTTGTTTTATGAATAATATTTCCATCAATGTCTAAAGTGGCGCATTCCCGTGAATACCATAGCAAGACCAGCCTCGTCCGCGGCGGCGATGACTTCATCATCGCGCATTGAACCGCCTGGTTGAATGACGGCGGTCGCGCCCGCATCTACGGCGGCCAATAATCCATCGGCAAATGGGAAAAATGCGTCTGATGCTACGGCGCTACCCCGCGTTTTGGGGGCATCCCAACCATAAGTTTCCGCAGCCTCAGCGGCTTTAGCCGCGGCAATGCGTGCGCTGTCACGGCGGTTCATTTGCCCCGCGCCAACCCCTGCGGTTGCGCCATCCTTGGCATAAACAATCGCATTGGATTTGACATGTTTCGCGACCGTCCATGCAAATTGGCAATCGGCAAGCTCTTGGGCCGTGGGTGCGCGTTTGGTGACAACTTTCAAGTCGGTCTCTGCCACATGGCCATTATCGCGCGATTGCAGCAATAAACCACCAGCAATATTCTTAATCGCAAGGCCAGGGCGCCCTGGGTCGGGTAATTCGCCCGTAATCAGGAGGCGCAGATTTTTCTTCTTAGCAAAGATCGCACGTGCATCATCATCGGCGGCGGGGGCTGCTACCACTTCGGTGAAAATCTCGGTGATGGCTTCGGCGGTTTTACCATCCAATGGCCGATTACAAACCACGATACCGCCAAAGGCTGATACGCTGTCGCATTCCAATGCATTGCGATAAGCCGATATAATATCATCACCGCTGGCTACGCCGCACGGATTAGCATGTTTGACGATGACTACGGTGGGCGGGCCATCCTTAAATTCGCTCAGCAGTTCAAGCGCGGCATCTGCATCATTATAATTATTATAGGATAATGCCTTGCCTTGGACTTGCTCCGCCGCAGCAATGCCTTGGCTAGTACCATAAGGCAAATAGAGCGCAGCGGCTTGGTGCGGGTTTTCGCCATAGCGCAATATATCGCTGCGCGTCCCGCCAAAGGTAAGTGATTGCGGAAACATCTCACCTTGATCGGCAAAAGCAAACCAATTAGCGATCATACTGTCATAAGCGGCTGTTGCTGCAAAGGCCTTTGCCGCCATTTTCTTACGGAAATCAAGGCTGGTTGCTCCATCATTCTCGCCCATTTCATTGAGCAAAGTCTGATAATCACTAGGATCGGTCATGATTGTTACAAAGCCATGGTTTTTGGCTGCGCTGCGCACCATTGAAGGGCCACCAATGTCGATATTTTCGATCACCTCAGGCCGATCCGCGCCTTTGGCGACGGTCTGTGCAAAAGGGTAAAGATTAACCACGACCAGATCAATCGCGCTAATATTATGTTCCTGCATAGCCGTGACATGTTCTGCATTGTCGCGCACTGCGAGCAAACCGCCATGGACTTTGGGGTGGAGTGTTTTTATGCGGCCATCCATCATCTCAGGGAAATTGGTGACATCACTAATATCGCTTACTTCTAACCCAGCCTCTCGCAGGATTTTGGCGGTACCACCTGTGGAGATGAGCGTAACGCCATGATTAGCAAGGCTCTGTGCTAATTCTACCACGCCGCTCTTGTCTGATACGGATAATAGAGCGCGCTTAATGGGTATAGATGTCATGATATTCCTTTAATTTATGAAGCGTAATTGCCAGCTATTATTAGCGCCGCCTTTACTCGCTTCGCCAGTAATAACCAATTGTTTCGTGGGATGCGCCAATCCATTTTCATCAACCCATAGGCTGTCATCAATTTGGATGTCTGAACCGCCGCCATGGAACAGCCATGTGCTACCATTTGCCATGCGTAATATTAGCGATTCCTTTTGTGCATTGGGGGTAATCTCAACATTGGCCCCCAGATGGAAACGAATATGATAGGGCATAGTCTTTTTGACTTTTTTGTGTGGATTGGGCAGTAAAATATCTTCGCCACGCAAATCTAAACCATCATCGCGCAAAATTAATATGCGCCTATGGGTAAAACCATTGGGCCGTAAATATCCATCATGGCTTGATTCAATGCGCGTGCCATTATTCACTTCGCGCCGGTCTAGCTCTACTTCATTCACGCCAGCCCCTAATTTACCGCCAACCAAAATCGCGGTACTGTTGCTGTCGGCAATGCATAATGTGCTATGTGCTGCTGTGGTGCGAAGGCCCCGTGCAAGAGTGGCTGGAATATTTTTGCTCAGCATAGCAGCACCCCCGCAATTTTGGAAAATATGCTGCCCTTCATGTGAAAATTCAATGGCTAGCGTGGAAGCACATCCTGTTGCAGACTGTTTGGCGGCTGGTGGCGGCGCGGCATCGACAAGCAGTACAGAATTACCAGCGGGGACACGCTGATAGCCCCAATCTAGCGCTTGGCGCTGCGGACGGACCCGAACATTGCTGGCATCGATAATAGCATTGGCAGTTGTGCTGCTAATATGGGGGGAGCCTTGCCATGCGGCGATACTGCCATCGGCGTGAGTTAAACCACGAAGGGCCGAAACACAGCGTGTGAGCGCATCTTTAATAAAATCGGGGGTTATTTGATCACGGACTTTGAAACAGCGGTCGATATAGGTTAGTAATTCCACAACAGTGATTAAATGAAGGGGTGATCTTGATATAACCCCGCCATCGGGAAATATACCGTCAATAATAGCGCTTTCAAGACCATGTTCACCAATAATACGGCGTGCATTATTTTCAGGTAAAAGTAATGATGCCGCTAATACGCCGCACCATGCGGCAATGCGCGGCAATCCAAGTTCTTCTTTGCCAGCGCTATGGTCTAAATAGCGCGCCATACGGGCAAAATGATTGATGGTAAGTGATCGATAAACAGGATCTCGGCTTGATAATATTAGCGGAGAATGAGCCGCCATATTGAGGAAACGCCAAGCCACAATTTCAGGCCTCCATGCGTCTCCACGCGGTTTTTTACCGCATTCATTGAGCCATTTTTCATTAATTTGTTCGGCAAGAGTAATCGCCTCACCACGGTTAGTCGCACTTTCTATATCACGAAGCCAGTCATAACGATGGATATAATTGATAAATGATGGCGGTAATAACAGCTCGGCGAAATCAGCATTTTCAATTATGATATCCATATCACGAAAAGCAAATTTACCCATTTTTATTGCAAGGCCGCGTTGCGGGTTTGGTGGCACGGGATCATTGGGTTTGGCAAGTAATCGCAAGGGAACATTGCCCGATAGACGTAATTTTTGAATGGGCGTGCGCCATGTTAATTTATGGAAAGCAAATGATAGTTTTTCGGCCAAAGATTGTGCTTTTGAAGGCTTGCGCACCATGATGGAGCGTTCATTGATAGGCCCGTCTATAGAGGTTTTTTGGTCGGCAGTATCGCTGGTTTGGGCGTTTTCAGACGAATCTCTATTGCTAAATAGAGGTCCATCATCTGTTGCTTCACCAGACATATTTTTATCGATTCACCCTCTTAATGCCTTAATATTTCCAGCATAATGATCTGGTCCGCCTTTAAATGTTGCGGTCCCCGCTACTAATGTATCAGCGCCAGCGGCAATAGCGAGTGGAGCCGTTGTGCGGTCTATTCCGCCATCGACCTCTAGGCGTATATCGCATCCGCTTTCGTTAATCATTGCACGGATAGCCTTGATTTTTTCTAACTGGCTATGGATAAATTTTTGACCGCCAAAGCCAGGGTTCACGCTCATTACGAGGATTAAATCAATATCGTCTATTAGATATTCTAGGCAATCAAGCGCCGTACCAGGGTTTAGCACTATCCCTGCCTTTTTACCCAGTGATTTGATATGTTGCACTGTGCGGTGTGGATGCGGCCCTGCCTCGGGATGGAAAGAAATAATATCGGCGCCTGCATCGGCAAAAGCATCAATATATTGGTCGACGGGAGAGATCATCAAATGAACATCAAATATTTTGTCACTATGTGGGCGCAGTGCTTTTACGACATTTGGGCCGATGGTGATATTGGGCACAAAATGTCCGTCCATTACATCGACATGAATCCAATCACACCCTGCGGCATCAATGGCTTGAATTTCTTCACCTAATTTTGCAAAATCTGCAGATAGGATAGAGGGTGAAATAATAATTTGTTTTGACATGGTGGGACGCTAGCGCCAGCCCTATTTTTGGGCAAGTGATTGGCGGCAATTCCCTGTGGAAATCTATGAACTTATAAGCTTATTTTGAACGGATCATCGCACCAGCAAAAAAGCCATCCATTCCGCCTTTATCGGCAAGCATATGCGGCAATGTTCTAATCCACCCTTGTTCGTTTAATGCTTCCTTGATGGGTACAGTCTTTGGGTCAATGGGAACGAGAGCGAAATCATTATTTTCTTCTAAAAACTGGGTGATTTGATCTTCACCTTCTTCGCGCTCCATCGAACATACAGCATATATGATAATACCGCCAACTTTGACCCATTGAGCAGCACGGGCCAGTAAGGTATGTTGTTTCTTGGCAAGACGCATAATGTCATCTCTATCGATGCGTTGCAGTACATCAGGGTGACGGCGAAATGTCCCACTAGCCGTGCAAGGGGCATCGAGTAGGACAATATCAAAAGTAGTTTCATTATCCCATGCGCCAATATCGGCAGTGATAATATCAGCATGAAGCTGTGCGCGGTTTAAATTTTGCTTGAGCCTTTCAATTCGCCGCTTGCTAATATCGAGGGCTGTGACATCAAATCCCATAGCCGCCAATTGCATAGTTTTACCACCAGGGGCCGCGCATAGGTCGAGTGCCGTTATAGCGGTCTTACCATTTGAGATATGCTTGGCCAAACGTGCGGGTAAACTTGCAGCAATATCTTGCACCCACCATGCACCTTCATCATATCCTGGCAATTGTTCCACTGCATAGCCGCGTTGCAACCTGATATGACCATTGGTAAAGCTAATCGGTTTATGATCGGCCATTTGCGATAACCAATAGTCGCTACTATCTGGGTTTTTGAGCATTAGGTCCAACGGTGGGGGCGATAAGAGCGCTTGAGATGCGGCACGTAAAATATCATTTTCTTCATTGTTCCAATGTTCCCAGCGTGCGCTTACATGTTTAGGTAAGCTTGGGACTTCGGGCAGTCTAACCTGGTCACGATATAGCGCACCCATGACCCCATGAACCAATTTTCGTGGTCCCTTTTCTACGAGAGGGAGAGCAGTTGAAATAGCGGCATGGCTGGGCGTTTTTAGCACCAGCATTTGTGCTAAGGCTATGCGCAATACCATTCGAGCTTTAGCATTTTGGTCCAAAACTTGTTGGGTTTTGCTATCAATTAACGCATCCAAATCAACCTGCCATCGCAAGGCCTCATGGATGATAGCAATAGCATGGGCTTTGTCATTGGCGGGCAATCTGCGGCACGCATCTATTGCAGCTTGATCAAGCGATTGATCCCTTAATTGTACTGCTTCCATCATAGAGAGAGCTGCACGCCGTGTTGGCAAGCCTGCACCATTATTATTGGGTTTGCGCATATTTTCAAAGTCTGTCTTTTTTGCCATATGCTGCGCCTAATATGTTTTTTGATAATATGCCAATCTTATTGCCAAATATCTGCTCCTCTCTATACTGGGATCTTATTCTATTTATGAGGCAGTTATGACCGATTATCCCCGTGCTACAAAAAGACCATCATATTTAGACGCACCTAGATATTTGCGTAAAAATACGCCAGTACCAAAAGCGCAAGATATTGAAAAAGAACAAGCCGAAAAACTAAAGTCAGGCCCCACGCGTTTTGGCGATTGGGAAAAAAATGGGATAGCGATTGATTTTTAATCGAGATTTTATTGCCTATGATGCCATCAAGCGAGCGCTGTTATGCTTGGCTTGATCACACGCCGATTACTGATGGCGATCCCAACATTATTGGCGATTATTATCATTTCCTTTTTGCTGATGCGCTTTGCTCCTGGCGGTCCTTTCGATGGTGAGCGGCCCTTATCACCCCAAGTAAGAGCTGCGTTGGAAAGCGCCTATGGCCTTGACAAATCAATAGCCGAGCAAATTATCCTTTATATTGGACGCATGTTGCAGGGTGATTTCGGCCCAAGCTTGGTTTACCGAGATTTCACCGTAAATGAATTGATCGCTCAAGGTTTGCCGATATCCTTGCTCATTGGCGGGTTAGCGCTTGTGTTGGCTAGCATGATAGGCATTAGTGGCGGCCTTTGGGCGGCGACAAAAGCGGGACAAGCTGCTGATGAAGTTTTGATGCTTATTGCTACCTTGCTTACCGCGTTACCAACATTTGTGACTGGGCCAATATTGGTATTAACTTTTGCTATGGTGCTTGGTTGGTTTCCTGTTTCGGGTGTGGAGGAAGGGTCTGTTTTATGGCTCGTTCTTCCTGTAATTGCACTATCTTTGCCTGTGGCGGGAGCGGTGATGAAGTTGGTGCGTGCGGGACTTGCAACACAATTATCGCAAGACCATTTGCGCAGCGCCCGCGCGCGTGGTTTGCCACTAATGAAGCGGCTATTTCGTCATGCCCTACGCCCTGCTTTGGTGCCTGCTGCAAGCTATTTGGGGCCAGCTGCTGCAGGACTTCTCACAGGTGCAGTGGTGATTGAAACTATCTTTGGCTTGCCTGGGCTTGGGCGCTATTTTGTCCAAGGGGCTTTGAACCGTGATTACCCGCTCGTATTAGGTGTGGTCACGCTCTATGCGGGCTTGATTATATTATTTAATTTACTGGCCGATATTATTTATGGTTGGCTTGACCCACGGATGCGCGATCAATGAAAATGTTGAAAATATCGCTTGGCCTAGTTGCCTTCATAGCTGTTTGTGCTTTGTTTTTACCCTTTGTTTTGCCATGGGACTATGCCACCATTGATTGGGATGGAGTGAGCTTAAAGATATTCTCGTCTGAGGCGTTACAGCGCGGTCATTACTGGGGTAGTGATGATATTGGCCGCGATCGGCTGGCGCGCACTCTTGTTGGCACACATATTACTATGTCGGTCGCATTGGCAGCAGCAAGTGTGGCAATGGTTATTGGTATCTCATGGGGTGTTATTGCGGGTTGGGTAGGCGGCCGCACTGATGATGTGATGATGCGCATTGTAGATGCGCTATATGCCCTACCCTTCATGTTTATTGTTATTGTTTTGATGGTGGTGTTTGGCCGCTCCATCTTTTTGGTGTTCTTGGGCATTGGTGCAGTCGAATGGCTTACCATGGCGCGGGTGGTACGCGGTGAGGTAAAGGCGATTAAATCACGCTCCTTCATTTTGGCCGCGAAAGCTAGTGGTGCATCGTCATTATCGATAATCTTGCGTCATATACTACCTAATATTATGGGAGTGGCTATTGCATATTTGATGCTCACTGTTCCGCAGGTTGTGATGGTAGAGAGCTTCTTATCCTTCCTTGGACTTGGTGTGCAAGAACCGCTGACTTCGCTGGGTATATTGGTGAATGAAGGAGCTGCGCAAATGGAGATTGATCCTGCTGCTTTGCTTTTGCCTGGCGGGGTGTTGGTGATACTTATCATTGCGCTTACTATTGCTGGCGAACGATTGCGCGATAGAATTAATGCGGGACAGAGTCTGCAAGGACAAGATAGCCTTGGAGACAGGGGTATATGACCTACCAGTTAGAGGATATGTCCGTTGAAATTGATGGTAAGCGCCTAGTTGCAGGTGTGAGCTTTCACCTAAAATCGGGCAAGATATTGGCACTGGCTGGTGCATCGGGATCGGGCAAGACTTTGAGTTGTTTGACGCCTTTTGGTTTGAGTTCAGGTAAAGCAATGGGCAGTGCTATGTTGGATGGTAAGCAGCTTATCGGTCTTGATGAGGTTGCATTATCGCGCATAAGAGCACGTGATATTGGTTTTATTTTTCAACAACCTCTTACTGCACTCACCCCGCATATGAATATCGCAGCACATCTCAAAGAAGCCTATGCACAAAAAGGACAAACCCCTGACCATAAGCAAATGATAGTGGCGCTGGAGCGGGTAGGCTTATCGCATCCTACGGATAAATTGCGCCAATATCCGCATCAATTATCGGGCGGCGAAAGGCAGCGTATTTGTATTGCTATGGGGATAGCACATACTCCCAAATTGTTGGTGGCGGATGAACCGACAAGCGCGTTGGATGCAGGGCTGCGGCACGATATTATGGATATGTTGGTTCAAATATGCCGCGAGGATAATATGGCGATGCTGTTGGTTAGCCATGATTTAGCATCTATAGATCGCTATGCCGATGATGTAATTTTGCTACAAGATGGGCATATTGAAGAAGCGGCCCCTGCTCAGCAATTGATGCAAAAGCCGCAAAGTGATTATGGCAAGCGATTGATCGCTGCTGCACCACAAATAGATGAGGCATTATATGCTTTGCCTGATGTTGGGGATAGTCTGTTAGCAGCAAAAAATGTATCAGTATGTTTTGCTCGGCCCTTTCAAATATGGCGCAAGAAGGATCAGCCCCGCTTTATTCAAGCGGTCCGTAATGTTTCAATCGATATAGCGTGCGGTGAGACACTTGCTATTGTTGGAGGCTCTGGTTCGGGTAAATCGACCTTGGCACGTGCTATTGCAGGTTTAGGACCAATGAATGAAGGCAATATTTACTGGCAAGATAGGATATTACCGAAAAAGCGTGGTAGAATTGAGCGCGCTTTGATGCAGCCAGTGTTTCAAGATCCGATGGCCAGCCTAGACCCCAAATGGTGTGTGAGTGATATTATTGCCGAACCGCAAAAATGGCTATCAGATAGTGTGAAAGATTGTACATATTTGTTAGAAGAAATGGAACTTGATGCAGAGTTAGCGGATCGCTTGCCACATCAACTATCGGGCGGGCAAGCTCAGCGTGTGGCGCTTGCACGGGCTTTATCAGTAAATCCGCAATTGCTTATCTTGGATGAGGCAACTTCGGCATTAGATCCGCTTGCTGCTTATGCGATTGTCGAAATATTATCACAATTGCAACGCAAATATAAACTGGCCATTATGATGGTAACGCATGATATGGCATTAGCACGCAGAATGGCACATCATATTGGCGTTATGCATCAAGGCGAATTGGTGGAATATGGACCGCGTGAAACAATGTTCACGCAGCCCAAGCATCCCATAACGCAATCATTAATTGCGAATAGTGTTTAGAAGCTAACGCCCAATGTAAAGACAAGAGTATCGTCATTGAAGCCATCGGTTGATGCCAAATCTGTATCAGATGTGACATAGGCTAAGCTAGCTGTTAATTTGCTTGTGATGGCATAATCGGCACCGATTAGGAAATCACTTTGATTGCCATCAGGAGCCAATGATACTGACCCTGTATTATAACCATAGTTAGCATTTACCGTAATTGGTGTGTTGGGGATACCAACAGATAGGTTGGTGTAGAGATAAAGATTATCATCATCGCCAATTGCCGCCTGAGACCAAGCATAGTTGAAACCAACGGTGAGCTGTGCTGGCCCTAATGTGCCAGATAAGGAACCATAAGGTTCAAAAAAGTCACTTGGCCCTGCAAGGCCATTATCACCATTTGGAAAATAGAAATATAATAGGCCAACATCAGCGGTGATACCGCTGCCGATGGAACCAGACCAACCAGCATAAATATCAATTTCTGAATTGCCAAAGGTGGGGCTGTCTTCAATTGAAGATCCCCAAATACCGACATATAGCCCGCTGGAATGACCAAGGTCGATACCGCCTTGAACAGCAATATCGCCATCGGAAAAACCAATGCCGCGGAAACGATAATCGGTGGTGAGGGCTGCATTACCGCTGATGGTAAAATTGCTTACAGTAGCAGGGTTTGGCGCGTCTGCTGAGCTATCCTCGCTTTGTGAAGATACGTTCTGTGCGGCCTTGTCTTCTAGTCCAGAAGCCTCAACACCAACGATCTGTGTTAATATCTCTGATGTGACACTGTTATCAATGGCAGCGTCAATGGTTGGTGTTTCGACATCTTCTTCTGCAAAAGATGGTGTTGCTGACATAGCGAGAGCAACGATAGCGGTTTTGCCCAATAGGGCTGTTATGGATGTGCGCATGATAATTCCTTATTAAAGTTGCGGTACACATTCCATCCTGCGAACTGGTTGCTGATTATGTTACCTGCTTACCAGTAAGACTTTAAGTGGACTATTGTGCAGTTGCTAACAAGTGAAAAATGATTGCTCTAAAAAAATTAGTGCAGCAATGTTGCCCTATTACAACAAAATTAGTATAAACTGGTTTCTTTTGAAATTTAATTATTGGACTAGCGGGAAAACTAGAGCTTTTATAAGATTATTTGATTTTCTTTAGTGCCGCAATACTCTCTTTTGTAATATCCAAATGAACATCACGCTGTGGGAATGGGAATTGAACACCATGTTCCTCAAACTCAAACCAAATTTGTTTCATAATATCAGACTTAATATTGCTGACGCCTGCTTGTGGATCTTTTATCCAAATTCGATATTCAAAGTTCACGCTATTATCGCCAAATTCTTTTATCAAAACCTTAGGTTCAGGCCTTTTAAGAACACGGCTATGGTCTTTTGCGAGATCGAGTAATATTTTTTCCACCAATTTTATATCACTATTATAAGCAACACCGACGGGTATACGCACCCGCACATTTTTGCTAGAGTATGACCAGTTTTCAACCTCATTGGTCATCATATTTTCATTAGGGATCAAATGTTCTTTGCCATCTCGTGTGATGATAGAGACAGCTCTAATACCAATTTTATTGACCCAACCAAAACTATCACCAATGGCAATGACATCGCCCGGTTTGATCGAGCGATCCATTAATAGAATGATGCCCGATATCAGATTACCAAATGTTTTTTGAAAACCGAAACCTATGGCCAAACCAAAAGCACCAGAGAAAAAGGCAAGGGCGGTTAAGTCAATGCCCAAAATATCGGTTGCCATGAGAAAGCCGATAACGATCATGGCGACATTGGCCAACTTCTCTACCAAAACACGTTGACCATCATCTACATGGCTATTGCGTTCTAATAATATAGAGACCAGCCGTCCGCTTAATCGTATGGCGGCCACCAAAATGATAATCACCAAAACTGCTGTGATAATAAATTCTAACGAGATTGGAAAACCGCCAATAGTCTCGGTCTCTTTGGGTTTAGCAAGTGATAATGAATGTCCAAAACCTAGCAATGTGCTACGCATTGTCCAAATGAATGTCGCAAAAGAAACAGCGGTAGCACTCCAAAATCCAATATTCAGGCCTCGTAGTAATTTTTGTGCCATAGCGGCCAGCGCAAATGCCATGGCCAAAGTTAATAAAAACTGCGGATGAATGTCCCAAGGATATAAATATAGAGCGGCTGCGATAACCAAGGCTGCAATAAAATGTCCCATGATGGAAATAGCGATTGTGAGCAGGTCGAAATGCTTTATTTCCTCATGACCTTCGATAAATTGGCACACTTTTGGCGCAGCCAGCTTGGCGATGATAACGCTAATGCAATAGGCCGTTAATATGATTGCTGTGGCTATCGCAATCATAATCCACTCGGATTGCGTAGGCCAAACTGCTAACATATTATCCCAATAATCAGCCATATATTAATCCTTATATTTATCCATTGCTTGTTCTAAATCAGCGATGAGATCACCGCAATCTTCTAGACCGATTTGTAATCTAATTACGCCCCCTGTTTGATCCCATGATGTTGCACTGCGATTTTGTTCTGGATGGATGAGCAATGCAAGGCTTTCAAATCCGCCCCAGCTAAAACCAATTCCATAGAGTTGAAGGCTATCGACAATTGCTGCTGCACGTTTTTTATCACCCTTAATGATGAAGGAGAATAAACCCGATGACCCTTCATAATCGCGTTTCCATATTTCATGCCCTGGGCATGATGGTAAGGCTGGGTGAAGCACTTTTTCGACATCATCGCGCTTATCCAGCCAATGGGCAATTTTCAGCGCTGATTGTTCATGTGCCTTTAGGCGAACGCCCATAGTGCGTAAGCCGCGCGCTGCCAAATAAGCATCATCGGGGGATACGACTTGGCCCAATTGGCGCGCCGTTCGGCGAAGGCGCTTCCAATATCTCTCATGGGTGGTAACCGATCCCATCATCACATCGCTATGACCAACAATATATTTTGTAGCAGCGATGATGCTAATATCTACGCCCTTTTCTAAGGCAGGATAAAAATAAGATGTCGCCCATGTATTATCGAGCAAGGTGGTAATATTATGTTTTTTTGCGACAGCACAAATCGCTGGAATATCGGTTATTTCAAAGGTTAAACTACCAGGGCTTTCCATCAAAATAGCTTTGGTGTTTTTGCAAAATAAACCCTCTATTGCGCCGCCGATTAATGGATCAAAAAAGCGGGTTTCTATACCCATATTTTTGAGTAATCCATTGGCAAAACCCCTTGAGGGATCATAGCAATTATCGCTCATCAACAAAATATCACCGGGCTTTAACACCGATAATAAAGCGATATTAATGGCTGCGACACCTGATGGAAATAATAATGTTCCATATGCGCCAGAGGTTTTGGGCGTTTCCATTTGCGTAATAGCATCAGCAAGTGACCATTGGGTCGGGCTACCGCGCCGACCATAAAAAAATTCTGCATCACCGCCGCGTTTAACGCCATCGGCTAGTTCGGCGCAATTGTCATACAGATGCGTACTGGCTCGCCAGACAGGCGTGTTCACAACTGGGCCTGTCCACTCGGGGTTACGGCCAGCGGTTACAATTCTGGTATCGGGTGCGATATTTTCTATTGCACTCTCATCCGAGTCCTTGCGCTCTTTATCAGAGCCATCATCATTAGGTGGTCTGTTCAAGTCTGCTCCTAATTATGTGCTTTCTTTTGGTGTATCGCTATCGGCTGCCCATTCAGACCAACTACCATCATAGAGGCTTACATCGTCTTTGCCCATCAATTTCGCACCAAATATTAGCACCGATGCAGTCATTCCCGACCCACATGTTGTAATCATCGGTTTAGATAAATCGGCGCCTGATGCTTCAAAAGCTGTGCGCAGGGCATCGCCCTGTTTCCATGTGCCATCATCATTGAACATTGATATATGCGGCAAATTACAACTGCCTGGGATATGGCCTGAAGGCAGTGCCGCATTGGGTTCTGCATCGCTACCGTTAAATCGGCCTGCTGGACGAGCATCAATAACTTGTGCTTCTTTGCTGTGCAAATTGGCAAGCATATCGGCCTTATTGCGCACTTCACTATCATCTTTCCAAACGGTAAAATGGCGATGGCGTAGCGTTTCTTTGCCAGTATCAAGCGGACGGCATTCGGCTTTCCATTTGGCTAAACCTCCGTCTAACACCGCGACTTCATGTGCACCAAAAATAGAAAGCATCCACCAAGCGCGGCATGCACTTTTAAGCGGACTATCATCATAAACAACGATACGGCTGCCATCGCCCAAGCCAAGTGTTTGCATTCGGCTAGCAAATTTTTCTGCAGGTGGCAACATATTGGGCAGATTATTTGATGTATCAGTAATTTCTGAGAGGTCCATAAAGACCGCCGTTGGGATATGGCCACCTTCATATTCAGCGGCAGGATTACGCCCTGACTCTGGCAAAAATGTGGAAGCATCAATGATGCGTAAATCTGATGCGCCAATTTCATTGGCTAGCCAGTCGGTCGATACTAATTGTTCCATGATACCCTCGTATTTTAATGATATGACTATGGATCGAAAATTTCACTGCAATTGTAAATAGCAATTTTAAGTGAATGTTACGATCAGGAGTTATTTTTTTATATTACGGTATTATGGTGTATTTTTGTAACAATATTTCTAAATTATTGTCGCATAATCTATTTATATGTCTATATTTTGCTTTTCACCGATCATATATAAACCGATACCATGACGTTTTAACCATGCATCTGCCTCTAATCTGTCACCTTCATATATTGTATCAAGCCAATCATAAAAGGCGCTACTATGATTCATATGTTTAATATGCGCTACTTCATGTGCGATGACGCTGCAGCGTACTGAAACTGGAGCCATGATTAACCGCCAATTGAGACGGATAGTCCCGCGTGTTGAACAACTGCCCCATCTTCCGCGCGCATCGCCTATCGCTAATTTGGGTGTCTCGGCTTTGGCGATGGCGCAGTAATGGGCTATATCATCCATAAAAATAATATGCGCTTGCTGTTTCATCCAACGAATGATGCGGTTTTGGATATGGTCTTTGGGACCACCCAGCGTAATCACCCCAAATTCTTGAATAATTTTCCGACCTAATTTTTCATCCCAAATAATTATATGGCTCTCGCCTTCATAAGCAATTTTTGCTCCATCTATAATGGGTACGGGTTTTGGCGCGGTTTCAAAACGTGTGGCGAGCCATTCTTTTTTACGATCCAAAAATTTCATCGCGCTTTCTGTTGCTGCATTATGGGGCAATGATATTTTGATAATACCTTTTACTGTGTCCGCCCGTAGAGATATAGAGCGCGCCCTCTTGCTACGTTTCCATTGAATGGGAATTTCTCGACCTTCGATAATGACGCAAGTGGGGGCATGCCCATCAGAGCTCTTCTTCGATAATATGCTGTTCAAGCGGTCCAGCATGGTCCTCCGATATGACGCGGCCCCGAACGGATATGCCTGCCTCTGCTATGGTTTCATGGCTACCACTGATCAAATAATGCCAATCAAAAAGCGGCTTGCCTTCTGCGCGTAATTTATAAGCACATGTTGTCGGAAGCCAAGGAAAATCATCGATATTATTTTTTGTGAGCCGGATGCAATCTGGCACAAGAAATTTGCGCCTGCGATAATCGCTGCATTGACCGCTTTGTGTGTCTAGCAATTTGCACGCTACATTGGTTGGGTAGATACGGTCTGTGTCCTCGTCTTGAACTTTGTGTAGGCAACATTTGCCGCATCCATCACACAGCGCTTCCCATTGCGCACGATCAAGCTGTTCTAGCGGTTTTTCCCAAAACGCGCTTTCATCCGCTGGTGTCTGAGGTGGATTCATAATAATCTATCTAACCCATTTGGCCAGTTCAGTCTGCACCAGATCAGGTGCGCCTTCATTGATATCGGTTTCAGGATTATCTAGCGGTAATAATGCCAGCGGCTTTCCATCCTTCCCCATCAAATAAGCATTTTGAGTATGGGCAACCAAATAATTATTCTGAGTATCGATATTATCATCTTCAGGTTCAATAATATTGTAGATGACAGCAAATTTCTTGGCTACATCGGCTGTTTCTTGTTCATTACCGCGCAAGCCAAGGAGCCGTTTATGAAAAGCGGTGGTAAATTGTTTAAGCACTTCAACCGTATCACGTTTTGGATCAACGCTGATAAATAGTGGTTGAACCTTGGCGGCCAGTTCAGCCTCTTCTTTTTCAAATGCCGTCATTCCCGCCATTAAGTTTTGCATGTCAGGGGAACAAATATCGGGGCAACTGGTATAACCGAAATAGACGATCCGATATTGCCCATCAAATTCGCTATAACGGCGCGTTTGACCATTTTGATCGGTTAATGAAAACTCTCCACCGATAGTAGCTCCCGCTAAGGGTGCATCGGATAATGGAATTGGGTTATCGCCGCATGATATAAGTAATAATGGTATTGCTAATAATGCAGATATTTTGTGCAAAATTCTTTTTTGAAGGCGAAGATATTGTTTGTTCATTGGAAATCCATTATATTGCTGCTATTCATAGAATCGCTTCATTTCATGCTATATGCTTTGAGAAGCATTTTTTATATCAAAATATATATAGGTTTTCTAATGTTATCATATTCGGCTCTTCGACCATTTAAGACATTGAGTGTCAAATTATTGATCATCATAATGATGTCTATCGGCTTTCAAGGTGTAGCTTTTGCGCAGAATACAGATAGCGATAAATTTATAAAAGCGGTTAAAGATCGTGACGGTGGAGAGGCGACACGCTTTATTGACAGAGGTTTTGTCAATACCAAGCAGAGGATTACAGGTCTTACAGCATTGCATATTGTGGTTGAACGCCGCGATACACAATGGCTCACATTTTTGTTACAGAAAAAAGCAAAGCCTGATGTGAAAGATAGAGACGGTATGTCGCCGCTTATGCGTGCAGTAGAATTAAACTATGTTGAGGGCGTGGAGAGACTTTTGACCTATAAGGCTAATGTCGATTATACCAACCGTAGCGGAGAAACACCGCTTATTAAGGCTGTGAACTTGGGATATGTGCCTCTGGTGCGTATATTGCTTGACGCAGGGGCGAATCCTGATCGTAGTGATATCATCCAAGGCCTATCGGCACGAGAATATGCTGCGCGTAACCCGCGTGCAAGACGCATATTAGCGATTATTGAGGCCAAAGATGAAGAGAAGAAAAAGAAAACCGAAGAAGAAAATGGCACCAATGGTGGGGGCTTAGATTTAAGCGGTTTTTCTGACCCTGACGCTGAATAACCCCTGTTGACTCTCTAATCACATAATCTGATTATTTGGGTTTTAATCAAATTGTTTGTTCGCGCTGCCAAAGATTAGGTAAAATATTAAACCAAAGGCCGTGATAACACCGCCGAGTTGAAAGACTAATGTCCAGGAACTGGTTTGTTGTAAAATAACACCCGCAAAATAGACGCTAATGGCTCCAGCAATAGTACCTGCTGTATTCGTAATGCCGAGTAATGACCCTGCATGGTTGGGGGCAAGGTCCATATGATTAACTGAAAATCCGCCAGTTACAAATGCACCTAAACAGGCTCCCGCCGTCATTATCGCGATGGCACTATAAGCGTCGGGGGCATAGCTGACCGACATCATAGAGGCAGTGATGCCGCCAAAGCCAATGCACATCATAATTTTGCGAACTTTGATCACGGCCATATTATTTTTGATCAAATGGTCTGCGATAAAACCTGCGATATTGAGGAATATGAAGGTGCCGATATGCGGCATAATGGCCAATATCCCTACACTGGCAATATCAATGCCATAAGCACCACTTAAGAAAGTGGGGAGCCATGATAATATTAGAAATAGGGTCCAATTATTGCAAAAATGCGCAACTATAATCGCCCAAACAGATGTATTTTTGAAAACCTTAGCCCATGGTAAATTGCTTATTGTACTTTTTGTCCCCATACCGTCATTGATGGTTTGTAATTCGCTCTCGCTAATCTTGGGATGATCTTTTGGATAGCTGGTTACCATAATTTGCCAAGCAAACCACCAGATTATACCAGCCCCACCAAAGATATAGAAGGACCATTCCCAACCCAAATAGATAACAATAATCGGTGTAATGGAGAGGGCAAAGATTGTTCCTGCGGCAATAGCGCTATTGGCAATGGCAACGGCGCGTGAACGTTCGGTAAGTGGAATCCAACGACTATATAGACTATAAAATGACGGGAAAGCTACGGCTTCACCCATGCCCATCAATATGCGCATCATTATGAGTGCAGCTATGCCAAAAGCAGCAGCAGGGGGCGTAAAAATTGTAAAAATAGACCATGCAATGACCCCAACACCCAGAACGATTTTACCACCATATTTATCGGCTAAGCGCCCGCCGATGACTTGTAATAGTGCGTAACCGATAAAAAAGCTGCTTAATATGCGGCCTTGGGTTTCTTCATCCCAACCATAATCTTCGACCATTGGGATCATGGCAATGGAGATATTAACGCGGTCAATAAAACATATGAATATTGCAGCAAAAACCAATAAAATTAAAATATGGCGTTGCTGCATGGTGTTAGCTTTCTTAGGTTATGTTGATATTGAACACTAAGCTGCATATAGTCAAAAGCAAACACCTAATATAGCTGCTTTATCTTGGCAGGAGTTATGGTCAGCATGAAGCGGTTTATATCCCGCCATCATATCATTACATTCGTTTCAATGTGCAAATTTTATTACCAGCAGGATCGCGCAAATAGGCGAGATAGAGATCACCCAAAGCCCCATTACGCACGCCTGGCGGATCTTCACAAGTGCTTCCACCATTGGCAAGTCCTGCAGCGTGCCATGCATCAGCTTCTTCAGTGTTTTTCGCTGCAAAACCAATGGTGCTGCCGTTGCCGCCTGTTGCACTGGCACCGTCAAGAGGCTTGGTAATGGCAAATATACCCGTCGGAGTCATATAGAATATGCGCCCCTTTTCATCGATAATACCTTCATCATATCCTAAAGCCCCCAATGTGGCATCGTAAAACTTTTTGGCAGCTGGAATGTCATCGGCCCCCAACATAATATGGCTAAACATGTTTGATTCTCCTATTGATTTTAAACAGCTTAAACGAAATTTATCGAAATACCACCGTTCTATTACCATTAATAAACACACGTTTTTCGGCGACCCAACTCACTGCTCGGGCCAAAACCTGAGCTTCTATATCGCGGCCAATACGGATTAAGTCTTGGGGGCTGTCGCGGTGATCGACCCGCTCTACTGCTTGTTCGATAATCGGTCCTTCGTCTAAATCAGCGGTAACGAAATGCGCAGTTGCGCCAATTAGTTTTACGCCGCGTTCATGCGCACGGTGATAGGGGCGTGCGCCCTTAAATCCAGGCAAAAAACTATGGTGAATATTGATGCATCGCCCTTTAACGCGCTGTACCATAGTGTCGGATAATATTTGCATATATCGGGCTAACACCAGATAATCGGCTTTTTTCTCTTCCATTAGAGCGATGATTGCATCTTCTTGTTCTGCACGCTTACTATCATCTTCAACAGGTAAATGAATGAAAGGAACGTCATACCATTTGGCCATATGTTCGAGCGTTTGATGATTGGATATGACGGCCGCAATTTCCACTGGTAAAGAGCCAGTGCGCCAACGGTACAATAGATTATTTAAGCAATGGCTGCCTTTTGAAACTGCAATGATGATCCGTGGTTTTTTATTGACCTTTTCGATGACCCAATCAAATTGAAACTTCTCAGCTAGCGGTGCAAAGTCATCACGCAAACATTGTAATGTCGGGCATCGGCCCGCATCGTGAAAGCGAACACGCATAAAAAATTGTTCAGTCGCGAGATCGGCATGTTGCTGACTGTCGAGAATGAAGCCATCATTTTGCGCCAAAAAACTACTAACATTAACAACAATGCCCGTTGTGTCTTTGCACCTTAATGTCAAAATATATTCGTCATGTGATGTAGTGGTCATATTATATGTTTTATACGCTCTTTTTTTGGAATAGCTCTAGAGCAGAGATAGGCGGCTATATTTTTTATTTCTAGTGATTTTTGATATGTTTTGTTTCGGTTGCATATTACAATCTTTTGCGCTCTAATTCTCTATATAAGGAGTAGAGAATATGGCAGCAAATGTGAACGGTGAATGCGTTGATAAATTTTTGGCACTGCGTGATGAATTTGAAAAAAACTTCACAGCACGCGGTGAAATGGGCGCATCATTGTGCGTAAGTGTAAATGGTGAAACCGTCGCTGATCTATGGGGCGGCATGGCTGATACGGATGATCCTTGGACACGCGATACAGTGTCCACCATCTTTTCCTGCACCAAAGCAGCAACGGCATTATGTGCGCATATGCTTATTGAGCGCGGCTTGCTTAACCCTGCGGCTTTAGTGTCAGAATATTGGCCTGAATTTGCACAAAATGGTAAAGCAAATACGACGGTGCAAATGATGCTCAATCATGAAAGCGGCGTTCCCGCTTTTCGTGATCCAATCCCCGCGGGTGGCTTTAATGATTGGGATTATATGGTCGGCCGTGTCGAACAAGAAGAAGCACATTGGCCCGTTGGCACCCGCAATGGCTATCATATGGTAAGCTTTGGCTGGACCGTAGGTGAATTGGTGCGCCGTGTTTCGGGTAAATCTCTGGGTGATTTTTTCCGCGATGAAATAGCCGCGCCTCTGGGTATAGACTATTGGATAGGTCTACCCGATAATGCGCAGCCGCACATCGCGCCGATTATCCCGCATATGCCAACGCCCGAAGATATGGTCACTGAATTTGCACAGAATTTGATGGCTAAGCCCGATTCTATCCAAGCGCTTTCTTTCATAAATACTGGCGGATGGTCGCCCAATGACCCAGCGGCACATAAGGCACAAATTGGCGGTGCTGGTGGTATTTCTAATGCGCGCGGTCAAGTGGCAATCTATGAGGTTTTGGCCAATGGCGGAACGCATAATGATGTCACATTATTATCGGCCGATTATATTGATAAAATGCGCCGCGTTTCCACTGCTACGCAAATTGATGCGACATTGTTGGTGCCAACGCGTTTTGCTTCGGGCTTTATGAAATCAATGGACAATAGAGCGCATAAGGGCGGCGAGCATATGACCTCAATTATTGGCGAAGGGGCATTTGGACATGTTGGTGCGGGTGGTTCCATCGGCTTTGCTGATCCCGATCATGGCCTAGCTTTCAGCTATACTATGAATAAAATGGGCGCAGGATTATTAATGAATGATCGTGGGCAAAGTTTGATTGATAAGACTTATGAAATATTAGGTGCGCATTTATAATGTAAGTCCGCCATCGATAGATATCGTCTGTCCGCAAATATAACGCGCCTTTTCGGATGTTAGGAATAAGGTTGCGTCGGCCATATCATCCACTGTGCCAAGGCGTCCAGTGGGTATAGAGCGTAATGTTGCCTCTAATCTCTCGGGGTTTTCGGTGGTGACTTTGGTCATTTTGGTGGCAACCATTCCAGGAGCTATGCCATTCACTCTTATGCCTTCACGCGCCCAACCTTGGGCCAAGGATTTTGTTAGGCTGATAGCTGCAGCCTTTGATGCCGCATAAGCCGGCGTTCCCATTTGCGCGCGGTAGCCAGCAACCGAACTAATGATAATCAAACTACCGCTGTTTTTGGTCAGGGCCGTCTTGAAACGCATTGCGCAATGCATCAAACTGTCAAGATTGATGCTTATCACTTTATCCCATCCATCTAGATCATATTCACCGCGCTTATATTTGACGATGCCTTGGCTTAAAATCAATATATCCACATCAACGTCGGGTGCATTGGCAATCGCACTGCTGTCACTTACATCGACACAGCTATAGTGCAGGCCTTCTAAATCACAGCCATCTTCTTTTTTATAATCGCTGGCTTGCGCTCTGGTTCCCCACACATGCACATTACCCCCTGCTGCGCGATAGGCCTGTGCTATGCCATTGCCAATACCGCTCGATCCGCCAACAACCACTATATTTTTGCCGCCATAGTCCATAAAGTTCAACCCTCTCTATGCGGCATTATGCACATATAGCTTGATATATGAAGCGATGATTTCTACCTCAAGATAAGAGGAGAATTTCTATGCAGCAGGCCTATGATTTCCAAGCCGATTGTGATGCGCTTTATACATTATTGGAACCACTGGGCGCCAATGATTTTGCTCAAGAAACAGGATTCAAAGGCTGGACCTTTGATATGATATTGCGGCATCTCTATATATGGAATGGCGTGGCTGCATTATCGCTCGCAGGGGCATTAAATGATGATGATAGCCAATTTAAAGGCTTCTTTGCGAAAGTGGGAGAGAGCCTTCAAAAAGGTTCCTTACCAGATTTTGAGCATGATTATCTGGGCGGCCTATCTGGTAAAGAATTACTAAATCGCTGGCATAAAGATTATCCCAAAATTGCCGAAGCTTTTGCCAATGTTGACCCTAAAATGCGTTTGCCTTGGGCTGGGCCTAGCATGTCAGCGCGTTCATCCATTACCGCGCGGCAAATGGAAACATGGGCGCATGCGCAGGCGATATATGATGCGCTAGGAGTGAAGCGTATTAACATAGATACTATCAAAAATATTGTGGTGCTGGGGGTCAATACATTTGGTTGGACGTTCAAAAATCGCCGCGAAGCAATACCCGAAATAACGCCTTATCTTGTGCTGAATGCTCCCTCTGGTGCGCATTGGACATTTGGCAACGAGAGCAATTCAGAACGAATAGAGGGATTGGCCGAGGAATTTTGCCAAGTGGTGACTCAAGTGCGCAATATTGGCGATACGAAGCTTGATGTGCGCGGCGATGTTGCCACGCGTTGGATGAGCATTGCGCAATGTTTTGCGGGCCGCGCTGTTGATCCGCCGGAAGTTGGAGCGCGAGCTGTCAAAGCATAGTTGCTTTTCCTATCTTAATCGTGCAGTTAAATATGGATTAGGAGAAAATATATGAATATATGGCCAAAATTATCATGGGACAGTTTGCCATCTGGGCCTTTGCAGGGCTTAAAGGTAGTGGATGCATCAACCGTGGTATTGGGGCCATTGGCGACGTTGAATTTGGCTGACCTTGGTGCCGAAGTCATAAAAATAGAAAATGGTGATGGTAAATTTAGCGGTGATATGATGCGCTATGCTGGCGATTCACCCACGGGTGATTTGGGACCGATATTCGCAGCTCTAAACCGCAACAAAAAATCGGTTAAAGCCAATTTGAAAACAGACATGGGCAAAACCCTTATTACCGAACTGCTTAAAAGCGCAGATATATTTTTTCATAATGTTCGCATGGCTGGGATGGAACGTCTGGGGTTAGGCTATGAAGAGGTTAAAGCAATTAACCCCGATATTATCTATGTCCATGCCGCAGGCTTTGGTAAAGATGGACCTTATGGTGAACGGCAAGCTTATGATGATTTGATTCAAGCGGCCTCGGGTTTTGCTGCATTATCTGAATTACGCGATGGAGAGCGGCCCAACTATGCGCCGTCTTTGGTGGCGGATAAGGTCAGCGGATTATTTGCGGCCAATGCGATTATGGCTGCCTATATTGCTCGAAGCAATGGTCATGGCGGACAATTTGTACAAGTGCCCATGTTTGAATGTTTCACATGGTTTAACATGGTAGAGAATCTCTGGGGTGAAACCTTCATCCCAGGCAATGGTAAGCTTGCTTATACCCGCTCAATTAATCCGCGCCGACGGCCTTATCCAACCAGCGATGGTTATATAGCGCTTGTTCCCTATAGCGATGCGCAATGGGAGACCTTTTTTGAGCTTGCGGGAAAGCCTGGTATTTTTAGCGACCCGCGCTTTGCCGATTATAGCGAGAGAACCAAAAATATTGGCGCGCTTTATGCGCTGATTGAGGAATCCACGGCAACCAAAACTACCGATGAATGGTTAGAGCTGATGGATGCGCATAATATCCCTGCTATGCGCTATAACCGCGTTGCCGATGTGCTTCATGATGAACATTTGACAGCGGTTGATTTTTTTGAAGCACGCAAAAGTGAAAAAATGGGTGATTATCGGTCAATGCGCCACCCTGTTCATTATGATCAAACCCCTGCATCCACCTATGGAGACCCACCCACATTAGGAGCAGATAGCGCAGAGGTATATGGTGCATTGGGGCTTGCTGAACCCGATTAGTTTAAGATTGAAATATTTATTTTAAGATACCGCGCATGATTAGATTGATCGTATGCTCACGATACCCATCACGCATTTTATCGGTTATATCGGTCTGATCATAGCAATGATGCAGCACCAATCGCGCCGAGAAAAATCTATCGGCTGCGCCTGTCACGGTGAAGTAAAACATTTGCGGATCAATATCGAGAAATACACCCTCTTTAATCCCGTCTTTGATTAAAATATCATAAGACTTAGAAATAGGAATTAAAAATTGTTTGGCGATATTGGCTGCCTCTTTGGCAGGATTATCGCGCACCATACGCATGAGTAAGCGGTTCAAATAAGGATAATCATAATAGGTATCTATAGCTTTGCCGATGTGCAATCTTACTTTATCTTCTGCGGGCATGTCTTTATTTGCTAAAGCTGCTAGATCATGGACAATGCGGCTCATGTCACGTTCTAATAATGCTAGCATCAAGCCATTTTTGTTGCCAAAATAATATTTTACCAATGCGCTGTTAAGGCCCGCTTTGGCAGATAATTCGCTCAAAGAAAGGTCAATCGTATCGCCGCTACGCATAATTTCGGATGCAGCTTCCAAAAGCTGGATTTCTGCTGTATTACTGTCATTTATAGTGTCATTCATCAAAGCCTCCCCCAAGCAAGGCTACCAGTACCAATGCCGTAACGTTTAGCTATAGTCAACCTCATCCCACCATGGGAAAAAGTCGGGCATATCTTTGCTAACTTTGTCGGGATATTGCGCATCACGTTTTTCCAAGAAACTTGCAATGCCTTCCTGAGCATCATTGGTCTTGGCGCGTGTATATATGCCGCGGCTGTCAATCTTATGCGCCTCCATGGGGTGAGCTGCAGTCGGATTGCGCCACATCATATGACGGGTAAGAGCCACAGAAACGGGCGCAGTATTATCTCTTATTTCATGCGCTAATTTTAAGGCTGTTGGCATCAAATCATCTGGCTCATGGATAGAACGGATAAGACCGCCCGCTAAGGCTTCATCCGCATCGAATACACGGCCGCTCATGCACCATTCAAGCGCTTGTGCACGGCCAACAAGATGGGGAAGAAACCATGAAGATGCCGCCTCTGGTACAATACCGCGCCGCGCAAAAACAAAGCCAAAGCGCGCCTTTGTGCTAGCAAGGCGCATATCCATAGGCAGCTGCATCGTTGCGCCAATACCAACGGCGGCGCCATTAATCGCGCCAATTATGGGCTTGTGACATTCATACATGCGCAATGTTAATATACCGCCTGAGTCACGAACACGCTCGTCGCTATAGCTATCAACGGGATCATTATTGGCAAAAGGTTTGTGTCCGCTATCTGGCGTTAAATCTGCGCCAGCACAAAATGCTTTGCCAGAGCCTGTAAAGATAATCGCACGGACAGTATCATCTGCGTCTGCCATATCTAATGCGCTGCATATTTCGCGCATCATCACATTGGTAAAGGCGTTCATTTTTTCGGGACGGTGCAGGGTTATGGTGGCAACGCCATCGCTCACATCATAGATGATTTGGTTGAAATCTGTCATAATCTTGCACCTTTATTTTAGCATATCATTGGTTTATCTTGGAGCCATTCTGATACCGCCATCAAGGCGTACATCTTCACCATTGAAATAACCTGTTTCGATCATGCATAAAGCAAGCTTGGCATATTCATCGGGAATACCAAGACGCGGCGGATGCGGCACCATAGCGCCCAATGCATCGCGCACCTGTTGCGGTGCACCTGCGAGCAATGGCGTATCAAAAATACCGGGCAATATGGTGTTCACTCTTATGCCTTCACGTGACAAATCACGCGCTATCGGTAATGTCATACCTACAACGCCGCCTTTTGATGCGCTATAGGCGGCTTGACCGATTTGACCATCTTCGGCGGCTACAGACGCTGTGTTTACCATCGCGCCGCGATCACCATTTACTAATGGGTCTAGGGTTAACATACCAGCCGCTGATTTGGCGATGCAACGGAACGTGCCAACCAAATTAACCTGAATGACAAAGTTAAACGCATCGAGCGGGAAATGCTTGATGCTGCCATCTTCTTTGGAACGGCTGGCGGTTTTGATAGCATTGCCTATGCCTGCGCAATTGACCAAGATACGTTCTTGGCCATGAGTAGCGCGGGCCTTTTCAAACCCAGCATCGACGCTGTCATCATCGGTGACATTCACTTCGCAAAATGTGCCGCCAATTTTAGCAGCGGTTTCTTCGCCTTTTTCTTTATTCATATCGAACAAAGATACTTTCACGCCTTTTGACGCGAGCAAACGTGCGGTTGCTGCGCCTAATCCCGATGCGCCGCCCGTTACTACGGCTGATACATTTTCATTTAATTCCATATCATTTCTCTCTTTTCATAATATCTAATTCTAAGTCCATTTGTTTTGAACCTTAACCTTATGTATTTCTATTTGACGATAATAATCTATGTCATCATCCTAAACTATAATAGCGTCACCCTGAACTTGTTTCAGGGTCTCAAGCCAATTGTGCAGATACTGAAATAAATTCAGCATGACGAGGAAATATCTCCAAAATATTATTACTCCAATTTAATGCACTCAATTCAAACGTTCAATGATGGTGACATTGGCTTGGCCGCCGCCTTCGCACATGGTTTGCAAACCATATTTAGCACCGCGATTCTCCATCGCGTTTAGCAATGTTGCCATTAATTTTGTGCCTGATGCGCCCAATGGATGCCCTAATGCAATAGCGCCGCCATTGACGTTCAGCTTGCTATGATCGCCGCCCGTATGTTGCATCCAAGCCAGCGGCACGGGAGCAAAAGCTTCATTAACTTCATATAGATCAATATCGTCAATTTTCATACCTGCACGTTCCAACGCTCGATTGGTCGCAAACAGCGGCTCTTCGAGCATGATAACCGGATCACCAGCGGTAACGGTTAGATTGCGGATCACTGCGCGGGGGGTAAGACCATGATCTTTCAAGGCTTGTTCGCTGCATACCAATACCGCGGAAGACCCATCGCAAATCTGACTGGCATTGGCCGCCGTAATCGCGCCGCCTTCTTGCAGGATTTTGACGCCGCCAATACTTTCCATCGTAGCATCAAATCTAATGCCTTCATCGACATTATGCATGACCTTGCCTTCTGGTGTGTCTACTTCAATACTGATAATTTCATTGGCAAAGGCTCCGCTTTCGGTGGCTGCAATCGCGCGTCTATGGCTTTCAAGCGCATAGGCGTCTAGATCATCTCGGGTGAGGCCATATTTTTTGACCATCATTTCTGCGCCCATAAATTGGCTGAATTGAACACCAGGATAGGCCTCTTCCATGCGCTCCGATTTATTATTGCCAAGCCCTGCATCTTTGAAAAGCTTGAACGTTGATCCCATAGGGACGCGGGTCATGCTCTCAATGCCGTGGGCAAGCACCATGTCTTGCACGCCGCTCATCACGCCTTGCGCTGCGAATTGGATCGATTGTTGCGATGAACCGCATTGACGGTCAATCGATACCGATGGAATGCTGTCGGGCAATTTAGAAGCTAGCACAGCATTGCGGCCCACATCGCCCGATTGTTCACCGCCCTGCATCACACAACCAGTGATGACATCTTCGATAGCGCTATGATCAAAATCATTGCGATCGGCGATCGCATCTAATGTAACGGCTGCTAAATCTACAGCATGAACGCCTGCTACTTTTCCGCCGCGCCGACCACCAGCGGTACGCACTGCATCTACTATATAAGCTTCTGCCATGATTCTTCTCCTTAAATATTTAATCGTTTGATTAAACTGTATCTAAGAAGGCGTCAATGGGAAAGAATGTTATATTCATAGTATCAATTAGTGCTATCCAGCGTACTCATAAATGGGTTTTCAAATCGTGGTATTTGTGATGCACTTGTAATGTAGAAATCGCAAGGGGATTAGAATGTCCAGATTTGATATGAGTGAGTTGGAGTGTTCTTTTATAGAACCTATTTTGCCCAATAAAGCGCGCGGTGTTGCGCGTGTTGATGATCGTAGAGTGCTCAATAGTATTTTTTATAAGCTTCGTACAGGCGTTCCGTGGCGTGACGTACCAAGACGTTACGACCCGTATACAACTGTGTATAATCGCTTCAACCGTTGGACAAGGGCTGGTGTATGGGATCGCTTGATGGATGCGGTATCGGATGTCCATAACCATGATCTGGTCATGATTGACGGTACATCAGTACGGGTCACCATTCAGCCGCAACAGTCAGAAAACAGTCTATTTCGGTGTATGGGACGCTCAAGGGGCGGTTTAACAAACAAGATCTACTCTATGGTGAATGAACACGGCTTGCTATTACAATTTTTATTGACCAAAGGCCAGTGATGCCTCACCAGCCAAAATATTGCTGTAAGGATTGCAACCTTCTCAAGTGGTGCTTGCGGACAAAGCATATGATGCTGATTGAATTAGAGATATGATCTACGATCAGGGTGCAATCGCCTGTATCTCACCTAAGTCAAACCGCAAAAGATATTTTGAGTGTGATAAAACTCTGTACAAACACCGCAATCTTGTCGAACGTTTCTGTTGCCGATTGAAAAAATCATTCCATTCTATAGCAACACAATATGATAAATATTCTACAAACTTCCTAGCAAAAATAAAAATTGTATCAATATAACTGTGGTGTGAATCTTATGAGTCCACTACCTAGTTTTCTAGGGTCCGTTTGGTAATTTCTTGGAATTGTAAGCGTAGTAATTCCATGGAACCTTGCGAGCGCATTTAAAGACTCGGGTTCGAAATTTCTTCCTTCACATAATATTAAAGCAGTCTTACGCCTACTGATAGTAGGCTTTTTGCTAACCATAATTTCAACTAGGCTCAGGACTTATTAATTGATCCAGAAGATGAAGGTAGCAGCGGTTGTGATGGCAGCCAAGAAGGTGTGAGCATATCTGTCATATCATGTGTGAATGCGCCGTCAGTCTCTAAGCCGCCCGAACATATTTTCCACTTTATGCCGTTTTCGGTAGAGGTCTTTATCGAAGCTTGCTGGCAATAGCCTTCCCTTTCTTACCTCTATTATAAATATAACTAAATATAATAGTGCAACTATATTTGAGGTTTAATGTAAAATTAACCTGTTATTTACATTTAAGTTACATATTCACTTTTGGATAAAGTGGGACGTTGAGTAGTGGGGACTTTAATGAATATCTATAAGATAAGTGCATTTCTATGCATGACCTTTATTATTTTAGAGACTGTGCAAGCTCAGTCTGTGACTAGTCCTCTAGATCGAGAAGTACAGAGAATCCAAGATCGTGAAGCTGAGAGACAACGTGAACGGGAAGAGTCTTTGCAGCAAAGTCAATTTTCACCGCCAACAGGTACTGACGTACCTGTATCTGAAGATGCAGAAGATACTTCTGGTAGATGTGTAGAAATTAAAGATGTTAAAATAGTTGGTTTGAGTTTATTTAATCAAGATGATTTCGCTGATGTAACAGCTGGATTAATTAATGAATGCACATATATTTCGCAAATAAATAATGTTCTACGCGTTATTACAAATAAATATGTGTCAAAAGGTTATATCACTTCTAGGGCTTTTGTAAGCCCACAAGAGCTGGGAGATGGTAATCTAGAGGTGATCATAGTAGAAGGCCAAATCGAAGATATCCAGAGCAATGAAGATAGTGGCTATAATGATGCAGCACTAAAAGCTGCTTTTTCAGGTTTGAAGAATAAGACCTTAAACTTAAGGGATTTAGAACAAGGTATTGATCAACTATCTCGATTACAATCATCCGAACCAAAGATTGATATTGCGCCTGGCACATTGCCAGGAACCAGTACTGTAATCGTTAATCGTAATAATTTAGGTCCTTCCATACGTACTAATTTGTCATTAAATAATGATGGTTCATCGTCGACAGGGCGTTTTCAGAGTAATATTGGCGTTGATATAGATAATCTTTTTGGACGAGCTGATTACTTATCTCTTTATTTCACAAGGTCAGTTGAGGGCTCTTCACAAATTGGTACAGAGGGTTTTGGTGGTTTTATATCTGTTCCACAAGGATATTGGACTATATCCGCCAATGCAGGAAGTTTTAGCTATGAAAGCATCCTAGATGCAAACGGCCAATTATTTGTGAATGATGGCACTAGCTGGAATGCATCTGTAACGGTTGATCGCTTATTATATCGAGATAGTAAGACAAAGGTCTCGGTGAGTGGTGCATTAAGTGTAATTGATACGGAAAATAATATCCAAGGTATTCGTATATCAAGTAGTAGTTTTAGATTAACTTCAGCAAATATTGATTGGCGCTTACAAAGGCGGTTGAAGCGAGGTTTGATTTCAGCATCTATTGGCCTACAGCGCGGTATTAACTTATTAGGTGCTGAAACGGCAGACTTTGGTCCTGGCGGTGCAAATACTGATTTTAGAGTATTAAAGGCCAATCTTATATACCGCCAACGCGCTGAAATTGGTTCTGTCAAATTTGGGTATTCCGCTTTACTTCGTGCTCAATCCGCGTTTGACCCTATCTTGTCAGCTAGTAGGTTTAGTATCGGTGGAAGTTCGACTGTTAGAGGCTTCCGCGATGATGGTATCAGCGGACGACATGGTATAACTTTTCGGCAACAAGCTGACTTCCCTATTAAAAGACTATTTAAATCTTCATCATGGCAAAGCCAGTTATCTGGATTTTTAAGCTATGATGCAGGAGGAATATTTCAGCGTAATAGTGATGATTTTGAGCGTGGATTTTTGCATTCAGGAACATTAGGTTTGCGTTTCTCAAATAAACTTTTGGATATTGAAGCCTATGCATCAAGGCCGTTTGATGCCCCTAATTTTGTAGAACGCAAAGATATCGAGTTTGCTTTTGCAATACGTCTTGGTTTTTGATCGGAGCGTTTGAGCATGAAACTGTTACAAACAACAACAGCACTAGCAATTATATTTTCTTTATCTGCAGAGTTAAATGCGCAATCAACGGGTGCGTCTAGCCGCCCTCCTGTGCAGTCTGCCGATAGTAATACAAATTTGGATGTCGCATCTAACGGTACGCCTATTGTTAATATTGCAACACCAGATAAAAACGGTACTTCTTTCAATCGTTTCAATCGTTTCAATGTGAATCGCGAAGGCTTAATAATTAATAATAGCAAGGAGATCGGTCAATCTGTATTGGGTGGATTTATCCTTGCAAATCCAAACTTAAGGGATAGTTCCAATGCTAATTTAATCCTTGCTGAGGTGGTGAGTAGTAACCGTTCAGATTTATTCGGTCCAATTGAGATATTCGGTCCCCAAGCAAACTTTATTTTAGCCAATGAAGCAGGTATTACCTGTGATGGATGCGGTTTTATTAATATTAGTAGAGTTGCTCTTTCGACAGGTAAAATTACATTTGGTACAGATGGGTCATTCAGTGGTTTTGATACTTCGCAGGGAAGTGTGCGTGTTGAAGGTGATGGTCTACTCGCTGGTAATGTAGACTTTTTTGATATTATTACCTCATCGGCAGAAATTAATGCTAATTTATTTGCCCGTGACTTGTCTATTATTGGAGGTAATGGCCAATATGACTTTGCTTCAGGTACGATCACTGAAACAAGTAATTATACACCTCGTATTGTAATTGACTCCAGTCAATTAGGTGGGATGTTTGCTAACCGTATCAGGTTAGTCGGCACAGGAAATGGTGTCGGTATTAATTTAACAGGTGCAGTTTCATCGCTTGAAGGTACATTAGAAATAACTAGTGGTGGAGATATCTCACTTAGTAGTGCCATATCTGCGGGTAATTTAAATATTGAGTCTGCCTCAGGTGATATTAATATAGCTGAGCGCTTGTTTGGTTCTGGTAATGTCACAATAGATGCGGGTGGAAACATCTCTAATGAAGGTGATTTTATAGCTGCCAGTGGTGATATTAATATAACATCGGGTAGCAATATTAATTTAAATAGTGATGGCGTTTTTGCTGGCTTAAGTACGAATGGTGTGCTTGATCAGACAAGCAATCTAACTATTGATGCTAGCGGTGATATTAATCTATCTGCCACCCAAATTGCTGCCACGGAACAAACTATAGTCTCTGGTAACATAGTATCAATTAGCGAAGGCTCTCAAGTCTCTAGTGCTGATTTATCATTATTTGCTGTCGAAAATTTAAATGCATTAGGCACTATACAATCACAAAATAACCTTCAATTATCGTCAGACAGCATTGATATTGCGGGTAGTGCTATTGCCAATACTAATTTGGAACTAGTTGGAAATAATATTATTATTTCTGGTGATGCTATAGGGCTAACGTCTATTGATATTAGTGCATCTGAAGAGATTATAGTTGATGCAGATGGCTCTATTCAAACAAACCAAGTCCTGAACCTGAATGCTGGTAATATCAATAATTCAGGTCGTATTTTGGGTGTTGATACCCTTGATATCGCTGCTACTGGAGTTCTTAATAATGATGGCTCCTTGCTTACTGGTGGAGATATAAACCTTATTACTGATGGGAATATTGATTCTTCAGGAATAATTAGTGCCAATGGTAATGTGTCTATTTTAACGGATGCCGATATTAGCATTAAAGGTTTGTTGGCTGCGACTAATGAGTTAAGTTTAGATGCGGGTAATATAGATGTAGATGGTCAAATATCTACCAGCGGTGTTCTCAATGTATCAAGTAATAATATCAGTATTTCAGAGGATACTGTCATTGTTTCGGATAGAGATTTAGAATTAGTCGCTGGCAATAACCTATCTAGTAATGGTACTATTTCTACATCTGGGCAAGCTAATATTATTGCAGGTGAGAATGCCCAAATCGCGGGGCAAGTTTTAGCAGGTGAAGATATTGCTATTTCTGCTGTGAATATAGACGTAATAGGCAGTATAATTACGAATGATGAGCTTTCTATTTCAGCAAGTGAAGCCGTAGATATCAGTGGTACATTATCAGCAGATAATACTCTATCTATTGCTGCGGATTTAGTTAATTTAACACAAAATGGACGCCTTGTCAGTAATAATGATATTGGTATCTTAGCGCTTGATAATATTATAAATTCTGCTGCAATTAGTGGACAAAATATATCCTTAGATGGGCGTAATATAAGTAATGATGGTATCATCTTGGCTACATCGGCACTGTCTGTTAATGCCTCGGAAATGATTGCACAAACAGGGGTAATAGAAAGCTCTGATATACTTAGCCTGTCTGCCGACAACATTATATTAGATGGAAGGAATATAGGTGTCGGTGGCTTAGATATCAATGCAGTTGAAATAAGCCTATCAGAGCAGAATGATATTCAAAGTGGTGCTAGATTATCTTTAACTAGCTCAGAAGACTTAAATTTACTTGGTAATATTATTTCAGTTGATATCGCTGAAATTTCAACAAGCGGGAGTTTGATTCAGCAAGCTAATATAGGCTTGGGAAGTGATGGTTTTTTTGGTGTAACTACAACTTTTGAGAATATAGGTGATATCTCAGCAGTTGGTTCACTCAAGATTTTTGCTAATACTCTTAATATAGGTGCTAATATTAGCGCTAATAGAAATATAGACTTAATTGCTTTAGAGAATATTATTTCAATTGAAGGAGCGATCTCAACATCTCAAGTAATTAATATCGATGCGTCAGATATAATCAATGTTTCTGGAAGCCTTGTTAGCAGTGATCGAATTGCATTGCTTACAAATAAATTGCAAATCAGTGGCTCTATCAATGCTGGAATGGGGATCGATACGTCTTTAATACGCGAGCTATCGATTAGTGAAAGAGCTTCTCTTTTGAGCGGTGATATATTATCCCTAAACCTTAACCATATTGAAAACGCTGGGCTTATTCTTGGTAGTAGTGGTATTGATATATCCGCTGTAAGTGATTTTATAAATATAGGTCAAATCATTTCAGACCAAGACCTAACCATTGTAACTCAAGGGAGTTTTTCAAATTTAGGATTGCTTCAATCCGCCGTAAACTTATCTATTGATAGCAATGATAATCAACTACTTGACGGTTCTATTATAGCAACAAATGATGCACGATTTAATGCCAGTGAATTAAATATTGTAGGTAATATAATTACTGATGGTCAATTGATATTATCTGGTAAAGATATTGCTGTTGCATCAGGTGCGATTGCTTTTAGCGGAACAACCTTATTATTGGATGCTGTTGGTGATATATCGAATGTGGGATTATTATCATCTAATGGTGATGTGCGTTTGGTTGCACTTGGTGATATTATACAAAGCGGTAATTTAGAGAGTGTATCATCTATTGTTGCTTCGGGACAGAGTATTGATTTATCTGGTACTACTATTGCGCTAGGTGATATATCCTTGGGTGCTGCTGGTAATATTAATGTAACAGATAACTTATCTTCACAAGGCAGTGCTAGCCTTAATGCATTGAACATTATTATTGGCGCTGATGGTCAGCTTGGTGCAGAAGGCTTTACGTCTCTTCGAGCTTCTGGCTTTATTGATATAGATGGTGTCATTAGCTCTGCTCAACCACTTTCTATTATATCTGATCGGTTGCAATCAGGGATAGCATCGATAATAGCCAGCGATAATAATATTGATATTATAGCAAATAGCGTTACGCATTTGGGCGCCTTACAATCTCAAGCTAATATAAATATAGATACAGCTATATTGGATGTTACAGGAGTAATTAGTAGCGCTGCGACTATTATACTTGATACTGATGCATTTACGCTTGATGGAAGCCTTGCATCTAATGCAGGGATAATAGGACGCTTTGATAGTGTTATTATAAATGGCAACCTATCTTCGCAAGGTGCTATTACGCTTGATATTATATCAGATATACAGATTAATGCTCTGTCAAATATTAGTAGCGATAATGCGCTTTCTATTACTGCGGATAGTGCACATATTGATGGCGTGCTTTCATCATCGGATTTGTTATCGATAGATATTGCTAATGCTTTAGATATTGATGGGGATATATCTGCTGCTAGTAATATTAATCTATCCGCATCAACCTTATCATCGAACGCTATATTTTTAAGCAATGCTATTATCACTATTGATACGATTGAAGATACGCGCCTTGCAGGTCGTATTTTAGCAGGTGAAGATATTATTATCCGTTCTGCTCTCGCTGATATATCAGCTGATTTAACCGCTAATCAAAATATCTTAGTGGATGCGGCTGCTATTAATATTGTAGGTAATATAAGCGCAAGTGGTATTTTAGGTAGCGATAATGTCTTACTAGGCGGTAATATCACATTAGCTTCTACCCAAGGGGTTATTATTGATGGTAATATTGTCAGTAATGATAGCCTATCTTTAAGTGCTGCTGGTACGATTAATATTAGATCTAATGTAGAAGCGGGAGGTTTATTAGGATTAGAAGCGGATCATCTGATTATTGATGGTTTGCTACGCGGCGGTTCTAATACAACTTTAGCATTATTAGGTGATGTAACGCTTAATGGTAGTTTAGAAGCTATAGGGGATTTAAGCTTTACGGCGAATGCACTGCAAAGCGCTACGACAAGTCAGCTGCTAACTAATGGCTCTCTTGATATTGACCTTGCTGGTGATGCTATTTTGTCAGGCTTAATAAGTGCAGACTCTATTGCCTTAGACACACCAGCGCTTGTGCAGAATATAGGTACTATATTCTCAGCGAATGATCTTACGCTCACAGCGCAGGCTATTGCCAATAATGCTGTTTTGGTGGGCCTTCTTGATGTTAACTTTGATGCACAATCAATTATAAGCGGTAGTGATAGTGATATCCGAAGTGGTGCTAATCTTGCTATTAATGCTGTAGAACAACTTAATATATCGGGCTCTATTGCATCAGTTGGTGATACGCATTTATCATCGCTTGCTAGTCTTAACCAAAATGCAAACATCACGTCAGGGGGCACAACCTCTCTGACGGCTAGTGGTGTATTGGTACAAAATGCTGATATCTTATCTACGGGTGCTTTAGATGTAACAGGAGCCAGTATTATTGGTATTGGTAATCTCACTTCGAATGCACAGATTAGTCTAAATACGCTTGATGCAGATATTGATTATCAAGGTAATGCTTCTGCACTAGGAGATATTAATTTTTTATCTGCTGGTCGTTTGATCTTATCAGGTGCGGTAAATAGCAATGGATTATTAAACCTTAGTGCTGCTGATGTCTTTGTTAATGGAGCACTTGTGGGTATTGGCGGTGTGACGATTAATGATCGTGTGCAGCTTGCTGTTGGAGCCTTGGGTGAGGTGCGTAGTGGAGCTGGTCTATCGCTTGACCTTACATCACTAAATAATGCAGGCTTAATTACCGCCAATAGGGCACTAAATATAAACAGTACTTTAAACATTATCAATGATGGTATCATTGTGAGTAGTGATACTCTATCATTGAGCGCAAACAATATCACTAACAATGCGACAGTGCAATCTAATGCAACTTTATTATTGGATGCTATTAGTGATATATCGAATGCAGGATTATTATCATCTAATGGTGATATGCGTTTGGTTGCGCTTGGTGATATTATACAAAGTGGTAATATAGAGAGTGTTAAAAGTTTAAGCATAAATGCCACTTCTGATGTTATTGTTGATGCGGGAGCACAATTGGTAGCAGAAGAAGGTCTAACAATCTCTGCTGATAATATTATCAATTCAGGCTTATTGCTTAGCCAAGATATGTTAGTCTTAACTACTAATCAGAATATTGATAACATTGGCGATATCCAAAGCGTAGGTGTGCAATCTATTAATGCTAATTCTATCGAAACAGAAGGTGCGATAGTAAGTTTATCAACCGTTATCGTGAATAGTGCAAGTAGCCTTAATATAGGGGGTGAGCTTTCTGCAGCTGATTCTATTACTATAAATGCACAGAATATTGATGTTGCTGCTACGGGAATGGTTTTAAGCGGTGCTGCAATAAATATTGAAGTTGATCAATCTGCTACCAATTTTGGTATTATTAACGGTAGCGATATCAGTATAATGGCTTCTAACTTTAATAATGTAAATGAACTGGCAGCAACGACAGATATTAATCTTATTGTTACTGACCTATTTGATAACTCAGGTGTTTTAGAAGCAAATGGCCAACTTGATATTGATACTAATAAACTTTTATTAACTGGTACTGTGCTTGGTTTGAATGGTTTAGAGATTAATGCTCAAGATATTAGCGCTATTGCCGGATCGCGGATATTAAGTGGCGCTAATACCTCTATCTTTGCTGCTAATAATAGCCAATTTTTAAGTGAGGTTATTGCTAATGATTTGCTATCAATAACTGTTGGCAATGATCTTACTATTGAAGGTATTTTATCTGCTAATAATGATATCACTTTAACTGCTAACAGAGAAATTAGACTTGATGCAGATACACGGTCTACGGCTGAAATTAATTTAACTGCCAATTCATTACGTATTGGTGGTAATCTAACCGCGAACAGTAATGTAAATATAGAGTCGTTGCTTGGAGGTATAATTTTCACGGGCGAAGTTAATACGCTTGGTGCTATTAATATTATTTCTGTTGATCAATTTGATCATAATGGTATTATAAATGCTGAAACCAATATATCTATTTTATCAAATAGTGTGAATATAGATGGTTCGTTATTGGGGCTATCCAATCTTTCTATTGTTTCTAATGATAATATTGTGTCAGGGGCTAATAGCTCGATATTAAGTAATGGCAACATAACTTTAGAATCTAAAAATTTGGATATAGCAGGATTATTACAAACCACTGATATTTTATCTATTACTACGATTAATAATGTGAATATAGCTGGCGAAGTCTTAGCTTCTAATGATCTTAATCTACTGGCTACTAATGCTACTATTACAGGTAATATTCAATCTTTGAGCAATTTTAATGTGTTGCTTAGCGGTGGGTTGAATATATTGAATACTGGGCAAATCTTATCAGGTGAGAGCCTTTCAATAACGGCACAGCAAAATATATTTAATGCGGGGGTTATAGGTTCGAATAGCGACTTATCGCTCAGATCTGATGAACGAATTTCTATAACTGGAACATTGCAAAGTATTGATGATTTATCCGTTGTTGGCAATATGATTGATGTTTTAGGGAATATCTCTACCGATAGCCAACTCTCAGTGAATACATCTGGTAATTTGACAATTTCGGGTAGTGTCACAGCCTTGGGGACTGGACATATTGCTGCAGTAAATTTAAATGTTGATACAATAATAACAGATGTACCAGCAACATTGTTTTCGTCCGAGGACTTGGAAATCAATGTTGTTAATAATATTAATAATAGCGGGGTTTTAGGAAGTGACGCTAATCTTGATCTTATTTATAATGGAGTCTTAAATAATAGCGGCACCCTAATAACGGGTAATGCATTTACATTATCAACCGTAAATAATTTGATACTTGGTGGGAGTGTTCTTGCTGGTGATAGTATTACAATTAATGCCCGTGATATTAATGTTAATGGGCTATTGATTGGTGATGCTGGACTAGTTGCTAATGGCCGCACAATAACAATTGCTTCAACAGGTGCTTTGCGAAGTGGTATAGACGTTGCCGTTATAGCATCTGAAGATTTAGAGATAGCGGGTGATATATTAGCAATAAATAATGTGGATATTGATGTTCAAAATAATATTAACCTTATTGGAACGGGAAGTATAGAGGCAGGACAAAACTTAGACATTGTAAGTAGAGGTAATATTCTTAGTTCTACGTTATCCAACGTTACTGCTAATGGTATGATTAATGTTAATAGTGTTAATGCAACCTTTAACGGTAGTTTAATTTCAAACTCTTCTATTGTTTTAAATACTTTAAACAATATAGGACTATTTGGTGTTTCATCAGCAGGAAGTGGATTTAGCGCTACATTCAATGAACTTAGTCTATCTAACCAGTTGGTTAGCAATGGGATTATAGATTTAAATGGTAATCATATTAATGTTGATGGCGATATTCTTTCTAATGAGAGTATTACCATTACAGCTCTAGAGAGTATTAATACGTTAACAGACTCGTTGATATCTGCCGAGGGAAATTTAACTTTCTCTGCACTAGGCCAAACCTTATCAGGTCGCTTAGAAAGCAATACAGATATCACGGTTTTAGCCAGTAATACCATTAATATCGATGGTGAAATTCTGTCAGTTCAAAATCTTTCAATTATCAGTGAAGACTTAGATGTGATTGGAGATATTACAGGACTTGGAAGTGTAGATATTAATGCGAATGATACTATTATATCTGGATCTATTAGAAGTGCAGGCATATTAAACCTAGATGTAGATAGTTTGAGTCTATCAGGTTTATTATCGGCTTCTAATGTATTAGATATTCAAACAGGTACAATAGATGCGATATTAGGATCATTAATATTATCAGATGATAATATTATTATTAATAGCTCTGAGAATAGTATCTTTTCTGGGTTAATCTCTTCTGATGCTAATATTAACATAGGTGTTGTTGGCTCTATATTATTCAATAGTGAAATCGAGAGTAAAGGTGCGATTAATATCACCTCTGATTCTGTTGATACTACTAGTATATCTTCTTTTAATACGGATAGCTCTATTAATATAGTTTCCAATAATGGTGTTAG
Organism: uncultured Sphingorhabdus sp.; assembly: GCA_947501885.1. Classification (GTDB taxonomy): domain Bacteria; phylum Pseudomonadota; class Alphaproteobacteria; order Sphingomonadales; family Sphingomonadaceae; genus Sphingorhabdus_B. The sequence goes on from CANMXN010000001.1 coordinate 1,822,301, forward strand.
CATTAGTGGAGAGTTATCGGCGGATGGAAACATTGATATTAATGGTTTAAATATATCACTATCTGGCATTGTGATTAGTAATAATGATATTACTATCTCCAGCCTAGATGATATTTTTGCAGATAACATTATTGGCACAGCTGGTTCGATAGAGCTTAACTTCAATGGTGACTTCACTCAAAATGCTGGTTTGATAAGTGCAGGTCAATCCTTAATATTAAGTGGTGGTGGGACGGCTGGTGTTAATGGTATATTTGAAGCCAATGGGACTATTGATATTGAAGCTAACACTGTAATAATTAATGATGTAGTAAGAACAGCTTCTGGTCTCAATATATTATCAGATAACACTAGTTTAAATGGTAGTATATTAGCTGATAACGCAATCCTTACGGCTAATTTAGGGAATATCACTGTTGGTAATTTAGGACGAATTAATACCGTCAAAGAAGCTTCACTGATAGCACAAAGTAATATCATAGTTGACGGTGTTATTAGTACTGGACTTAGTGATAATATTTCTGGTGACGGAGTGATATTAAATGCAATAACGGGTTCAGTATCCATAGGAAATGCAGCAAGAGTTGCAACACTTGGAAATGTTGTGTTGAATGCGGGTGTATCCTTTACAAATTTTGCAACGGGCAAAGACATAGATCAAAATAATCTAGGAATTGAAGCACTAGGTAATGTCGATGTTAATGTATCAGATGGTATAATTACAACTGGCCAGATATTATCTGATAATAATATTAGTTTGGTTGCCGCTGATTCAATTGAAGTAATTGGCGAGGTTAACGCTAGTAATAATATTAATTTAAATGCTGGCTTGGGTAATATTGAAATTGTTAATAATGCAGCTTTGCGAAGCCAAAATGGTAATGTTACAATAGCTACCGATAATGTTTTTGAGAATAAGGGGACGATTGCAACTGCAAGCGGCTTATCTATTAATGCTGTAACTTCGTTAATAAATGATAGTACAATATTTACTGCAAATGGTGATCTGTCACTGTCGGCAAATACATTGCAGCTTAGTGGTTTTATATTTTCAACAGGTTTATCAGGAGCACTGCTACTCAATAGTGATAATATTGATATTACAGGAATCGTAGCATCAGATAATGCGTTGGTTATCAATAACCTGGCAGGACAATTAAATGTTGCACAAGGTGGCGTGTTACAATCAAATTCATCACTAGATTTAGATTTAGCTTCTATTAATATTATTGGCACGCTTCGTACTATTGGTGATGCTAGCATTAACTTTGGACTAGGTACTTTTGCTAGTGATGGAATAGTCGAAGCCGACGGATTACTAAGTTTAAATACAACAGGACAATTAAGTCTTTTAAGTAATATAACAGCAACAAGTGATATTGAAATAAATGCTGCTAGTCTGCTACAAGATGGAGTTATACTATCTAATGGTGGTAGATTATCGATAAATACTAATAATGATAGTTTTATTAATGGTTCTATTACCAGTAGTGGAATATTGTCTATAGATGCAAACTCCATAGCATTAAACTCAGACAGCCAATTAATAAGTTCGAACATTATTAATATTATTAGCGACGATGAAATTGTTTCTAGCGGCACAGTTCGATCTATTGGTAATATTAATTTCTTAGCAAGTAATGATATAACCATTGATAATATCTTAGCTAGTAATAATAATGTTGGTTTAACCGCATCTAATGGAGATATATCAGTTGGCGGACCAATAAATTCTGGTGGTAGTATTGATATCGTTGGTAATAATGTTGTTATTAACAATTCAATTATCGCTAATGACAATATTATTATTGCATCACACACAAATGATATTGTTATAGATGGAGACATTGATGCTGGTGTCGATGGAAATGGAATATTATCATTAACCGCAAATAACGGAAATATCTTAGTAGCCAGTGGTAATGAAATATTTGGTCAAGATGCTGTTAGCATAAATGCTAATTCTATTACAGTTGATGGTTCAATTCTTAGTCCTACGGATGTTGACCTTATAAGCTCTTCTAGTGATATAGAAATATCTGGAGTAATTATTGGCCAAGGTTCAGTAAGTTTAGCGGCTATATCTGGCAATGCTCAAAATGTTTTGCTCAATGGTCGTATTGATGGCGGCGACATTGATATCGTAACAGATGATTTTACGGTTGGTGGCGCTGGTATTATTCGTATAAAAGGAACAACCAATTTAAAAATCTCCAATGCAGCAACCATCAATGGAGTCATTGTCGGTGACACTGATATTATATTTAATGGTAATATTGCACAAAATTCTAATCTTAACATAGGTAGTACTGGCACTTTACAGTCACTAAATTCTTCTATTATATTAAATAACATTTCTGGATTACAGGTCGATGGGATTATTTCTGCTAATAATAATATATCTATAGATTATGCTGATAGTTTAAATATAAGCAATGATGGTCGTGTTGAAGCAATTGGTATAGATGATAGCGGAAATATTACAGGCGGCGATATATTTATCACTCATATCGGAGCTTCTGGGATAACAGATGTGACGATAAATATAGATGGCGAATTGGTAGGAAGCCGTGATATTAATATCGTCGGTGGTGTTACCGATATTGATGGTTTTGTATTTGCTAACCGTAATCTTAATATAACAAGTGATGATTTCACACTAGATGCTAATAATATCGCATCTAGCTTGACAATTGGTGATACAGGAATACTCGCTGCTGGGAATAATGCCAATGTTAATGTTACGGGTTCATTTAATATTGATACGAGTGGAATAGAAAGTGGATATTTCTATGCTGATGGCGATGTTGTAATAAATGCTTTGAGTAATAATATTGAAGGAGACATTTTCGCAAGTGGTTCGATACTATTTACCAATGGGAATAATATTACTGGAACAGCTGCTCCGCTGTACGGTTTTAATCTTGGTGGTTCTGTTCAATCTGGTCAATCAATTAACATTAATACATCTGCGCGTGATGTGAATATCCAAGGGGGGGGAACATTAGTTTCTGATGGGCAAGTATTAGTTACGGGTAATGCCATTAATACATCTGGGACTGTTGCAGCTAATAATCTTGTCGAAATAGTAAGTATTGGAAATATAAATTTGGGTGGCTTGATTCAGTCTGGCGGGCAAGTTTTTATTAATGCGGGCGATAGTATTCATATAGCAGATAATAGCAATATTGAAACCACAGGTGATGTGTCAGTTATAAATAATATACAAAGTATATTTGATATAGCAGGCAATCAAATAGACAATATTAATATAACCTTTCAAGCTATTAATGATATTATAAATGCAGGAACGATTTTTTCTGATGGCTCTATCGTGTTTAATAGTGATAATGCTAACGTTATCAATCAAGAAAACGCTAATATTACCTCACTCGATGCCGTATTATTCGAAACAGATAATGGGGATACTCTAAATTCAGGAACGGTATCTGCCTCTAGACTTTTTATTCTTCAATCTGAAGATTTTGTTAATAGTGGAAACTTTGTTGCTGATGGTAGTTTATTCCTATCTGCACCTAATATTTCTAATAGTGGTTTAATCGCTGCGGGTATAGATTTAACCCTCAATGCTGTTGGTGAAGTTGATAATATAGGGACAATATTTGCTGGTGGTGATTTAAATATTATTGCTGGAACCAATATTCATAATGATGAAGGCCTTATCCTTTCAGCTTTTGGTAATATTGACCTTACTGCTCCAGAGTTACTTAATGAGAGTGCTAGAATAGAAGCCCTTGCAGGTGGCATTACCATTAATAGCGAAAATATTATCAACCGTATTAAAACCTTAGTGATTGATCGTGGAGCAGATGCTACCGAAGCTGGGTTTGTACTTATAAATCCAAATACAGGTCTCCCTGGTTCAACAATAGTTCAGTTCGATGATCGTGATTGTGATAATCTTAATGGCGGAGTTATGTGCTCGGGTGGTAACCCGATTACGAGTTTTACTGTGCAAACTGCATTCTTAAGTACATTTTCGGGTTCTGCATTTAGTCCAGGTGTTTATAAATTTAGAGATGCAACTGTTAATGGCGATATAATTAGAGAAAACTCTGGTGCAGCAGAAATTATAGCCACTGATAATATCGTAATTAATGGAGGTAATAATGGCTTTGTTGTAAATAGTAATAGCTCTATTTTAGCTGGAAATAATATATCTATTACTACTGGAACATTAAACAATATCGCTGATGTGGTTACGTTTACCCGTTCGGTATTCCCAAATAATTTTGTTACGATTTGTAGACAAGGTGATGGGAACGGAGGATGTTCTGAACCTGATCCAGTGACCGTAGAATATGCAATCGAAAAAGGAATTACAAGAAGGTGTGGAGGGAATATTGAAGCAAATTGTATAATTTCTGGTAGTGTAATTCCTGTAACTGAAACCGTTATGGAAGGCTTGCCGACCCTAATCCAAGCTGCAGGAACTGTCTCGATAACGGCTAATCAATTAGGTAATGGCGTTATTGTTGATAATAATATCGTTATGGGGAGTGGTGATACTAGCCCAAATACAAATTTAAGTTCGGCTTCTACTATAGGTAACCGGCCCTCATTTATCGAACAGCCTGACAATGATGCAGATGCTACGGTTAATAATATTGGGCTTAATAATGTAGGGCCAGTAAGCACTGCTATAGCAATTGATATCAGCATAGATAATACTATTGATAATAATATTATTAATCAGTCAACCGCTATTGGTAATGGTGCAGAGACTGTGACTGGTAATACTATAACCACAGCAATAGGTGGTGAAACTGTAGCAATAAATATCCAAGGTGCTGATGATATATCTAACTTTGTAGTGAATGTTCCAAATACAGTAGAAGCAACGGTAAATGATCTTACTAGTAATAGTATCAACAATGTTGAGATAAATACAAACATAAATATTGTTGATATGGTCGATAGTCAGAATAATGATGATGTAATAATTGTTGTTGATACTGTAGAAACTACTGCCGATATAGATAATTCACGCAAAAGCATTGATCAGACTTCGGTAAGTAATCAAGTCTCTATTGCAGGGTTACCTATAAATAATTCACAAGCAATCGATACCAATATGATAACTGATACAGTTAATTCAGAGGTTACTGCCAATGCTATTAATATTGTTGGTGGGTTTAATGGAGTTGATATTGACACTGTTCAATCCCAGACTATTAATTCTATAACAAATGCTGATACTGAGGTGACTGAACTTTCTATTGGTGAAGCGCTAGATGTTCAAAATAACCTTGATATTCCGGATGCTATATTAGCAGGTGACCCTAGCACCAGTAGCGAATTGATAGATAGTGCGGAACTAGCTTTATTGGCAGATGGCTTTAACGGTATAGCTATTAATAATATTATTAGTTCTGATGGTGAAGCTGGTGCATTTATTCTGAACTTCCTTGATGGTTTTGATCTTATTACTCAAGATAATGGTTTTGGGTTTGCAAATGGTAACGGATTATTTACCTTTAATGATAGACCAAATGCAGATTTTTTATTTTCTACTAACCCTGGGTTGAGTGATATTGGGGCCTTATTCGATAGTGACTTCTTCTTTGAACAATTGAATATTGACCGAGATACATTTTTTATACGTTTGGGGGATGGTTTCTTTGAAACACAGTTCATTAGTCAGCAAGTACAAGAAGCGACTAATCAGGCCCTATTACCGCAGTTTGGGAGTTCACTAGAACAAGCAGAATCCTTGTTTCAAGCTGGTATTGATCAACAAGAGGCACTAGGTCTTGAACTTGGTGTAGCTCTAACGTCAGAGCAAGTTGCGCAATTAACAACTAGTATTGTTTATTATGTAACAGCAAGGGTTGCTGATCGTAATGTTCTCGTTCCTGTATTGTACCTATCTAATTCCGATCAAAAGCAATTGGAAAATGGAAGCCTTATCGCAGGCAATAATGTGATTGCTCGTATTGCTGGTGATATTAACAATCAAGGTATTATTTCAGGAGATAATATACTCAGTATTACGGCTGGAAATGATGTGGTAAATGCTGAAGGAGGAGTAATCCGCGGCGGCACCGTAATTGCATCAGCCGCGCATGATATAATTAACCGTGGCGCGTCATCTATTGAAGGCAATGATATATTATTGTCCGCTGGCAGAGATATATCCATTATTCCGATATCAGAGCAGGTGGTCACTTCTTCTTCAAAATCGATCGGTAAACGTGGTTTTGACAATCGTAGAAGCGAAAAAGTCACGGTAATAGGGGGATCTGTAATTGCGGATAACAATCTCGTAATTAATGCAGGCCGTGATATCGATATTGTCTCATCAACGGTTGGTGCAAGTGGTGATACTGTAATCGAAGCTGGACGAAATATTGTCGTAACAGGTGAAAGTAACACAGCTTCAGCTAGTCGGGAATTTAACAAAGACCGTAAAAGACTGTTCGGTACACGCCGTAATAATGGTGAAACATCAAATAGTAGCAGTAACTTTGTTGGATCAACTGTGGCTGTGGAGGGTAATCTTTCTGTCTCTGCTGGTGATAATATATTAATTAAAGGCTCTGAAATTGCTGCAGTTGGCAATCTTGGTATTGAAGCGGACGGTGATATTAATATTGAAGCTGGTCAATCAACAAGCAATAGTAATGTTAGAACGCATATTCGAAATATAAAAACAAGGACAGCTAGGTCCTCGCTTATTAATGAGACCTCCAATATCAGTGCGGGTGGTAACTTAGTTGTTGTATCATCTAGTGATATTAATATTGTGGGAAGTAATCTTGCTGCGGGTAATATAGCCTCTGTTGATGCTACTAATATTGATATTACGGGTGTTATTGACGTTGCTACCGAAAATAGTGAAATCCGTGTTAAAAAATCAGGGTTCCTATCATCGAAAAGAACAACGACGACAACTAATATTGTTGATGAGACCGCGATCATATCTTCTATCGAAGGTGACCAACTATTTGTGAATGCGGATAGAGATATCTCTATCATTGGCAGCAATGCTGTCGCAACTAATGATATCAATATTTCCGCAGGTGGGTCCATTAATATTGGTGCATTAACAACAACGGATATAACCGATCAAACTATAAAAGTGAAAAGATCAGGCCTTTCATTTAGCGGTGGTGCTTTGTTTGCAGGTGTATCTAAAAATGAAAATACGTCTGAAAATAGCGCCCTAACCAATATCGGTTCCTTAATTGGCTCTGCTCAAGGTGACGTGAGAATTAATGCAAATGATATACTGAATGTGGCTGGCAGCCAAATTATAGCGCCTGGTAGCGTTGATTTAATTGGTAGAAATGTCGATATTGTGAACGTAACCGATGTAACAACGGGGCGCATTGAGAGCAAATCGTCGTCATTTGGTGTTACAGCAAGGATTAATTCACCAATATTATCTGGCGTACAGGCTATTACTAATACCGCGAGAATTGCCGCTACAACCGATAGTGATCGGACCAGAGCGGTTGCGGGTCTTGCTGGCGGTCTTGCTGCGATTAATACTTTTGATGCCGTTGGTAAAGTCGGCAAACTCTCTAACCTCATTAAAGATCCGCTTCAATCCGTAAGCGTATCCGTATCCGTCGGTTTCTCTAAATCTAGAAACGAGACGAACACCGTTGACGAAACGGTTGTGGGTTCCTCCGTTACTGGCGGTGATGTCAATATCATATCGACGGGTGATGGTACGGATGGGGCCATTAATATTAAAGGCTCTCGGGTAGAGGCTGGCCGTGACCTAATATTAGCAGCGCAAGGCCCCATTACCATTGCCTCGGCGCAAGAGATTGATACATTAATATCTGAAAATAGCAGTAGCGGTATAAGCGTTGGTGTTACCATTGGCGCAGGACTTCTCACCCCCAATGCATCGGTTAATTTTGGCAAGGGCAATAGCGCGGGTAAAGAAGTTACCAATATAGAGAGTATTTTGTCGGCGGGTAATATTGCGACCATATCAACGCCCAATGATTTGACCTTGCAAGGCGCAATTATCGAAGCCGATAGCGTTGCTATTGATGTTGGTGCGCTCACCATTCGCAGCGAACAAGACACGGCCGATTTCCGCTCCAGACAGCGCAGCATTGGGCTGAGCGCGAGCCTTAATCTGGGCAAGGACGCGGTAAAAGCCAATCCTGCAACAAATACGAAAGGCAGAGACGCCACCTCAACCTCTGGCACAGCGGGCTTTAACTTTGGTAGTAGCAAGGAAGATGGCCGCTTTGCCTCTGTTGCGGAACAATCTGGTATTATCGCGGGAGAGGGCGGTTTTGACATTAAAGTGCGCGGTGCCACCGAGCTAGAGGCGGCGATTATCGCATCAAGCGCGGCGGCGCAGCGCAACCGCCTAGAAACGGGTACGCTAACGTCCAAGGACTTGGTCAATGTCGAAGAATTTAGCGCATCATCCACCAATTTGTCGGCAAGCCTATCGGGCATAGGCGCCAAAAAAGGCGCTGAAAAACCGTCCGTAGGCAGCGATGAAAATGGACAGGTCGATGCCACCAATAGCGGTAAGGGTGTGGCGCTTCCTGGTCTTGCAACGGCGCTTGGCACCATTACCGCAGGCGCACCGCAAGCCTTAGGGGCGAGCGGAGATCAAAAAGGCACCAGCAGTTCGGCGATTGCCAATGGCACCATCCTTATCACATCGGGTGATGCGGCATCGCAAGAGGTCGCCGATAGCATAAGCCGCGATACAGAGGCTGCTAATGGCGGGGCCTTGACCCAAGAATTTGATGAAGCGCGGCGAGCTGAGATCCAAGAGGGCTTTGCCGTTACCAAAGAGCTGATTGCGCAAACTAGCATCTTCTTTGCCAATCGCGCAACGGAAGAGAAAGAAGCCAAAGAAAAGGCAGATGCTGTTGAGGAAGAGCTTGAGAGGTTAAAAGTTGAACGATCGAATTATCCTATAGATAGTGAAGAATATCAGATTCTGAGTACGCAAATTTCTCCTCTTCAGCAGATATATGACGAACCAGCGAGATTAAATGGTCTTTATGGCTCGGGCTCCCCAGCTCGCATTATTGCAACGGCGCTTACGGGAGCAGCGGGCGGCAATGCAGCGGGCGGACTAGGCGATCTTGTCCGTGCTAGCGCGGCCAATGTACTCCAAAGTTTGGCTGTCAGTGAAATCAAAGATATTGCTGATAGCTTGAGGACGAGACAGGACAATGATGATGGTACTGTTACCATTACAGATAACGAAACAAGTGAGACGGTTCGCACACTTTTACAAGGTATTCTGGCCTGTGGAGGATCGCAAGCTGGCGGTCAAGGTGATTGCGGTAGTGCCGCTCTTGGTGCTTCATCTGCAGCGGTAATCAATGCCCTTATTGCCAGTGCATCAGGGAATAATAGTTTTACAGCAAGCGTTCTAGAAACTCAGACTGGTGACGGTCGTATCGGTAACAGCTTAACGCTTGAAGAACAGCAAGCACGCGTCAATCTGGTCTCTACGATACTCACAGGTATCGCCAGTGTTGCCGGTCTTGATGTGGCCAGCGCTACAACAGCAGCGCGGATTGAAACCGAAAATAACAGTGTCCGAGATGAGGACGGGAATATAATTTTTGGTGACCCAACAGGAGATTCGAAAGATTTCCATAAAAATAACCTTAATGTTCTGGCTGGGTTCGAGCGTACCGATCCAGCTGATTATCGTCAGTTCATTGCTGGTTTTGGTGGCAATACGGATGATGCTAAGTTCAAGGCAGCCTTGTTCCTTGCTTATTCTAGTGACGAGTTTCTCAATGCTAATGGCGGGCAGAAAGCAGTAATATCTGCTGTAAATCAGAGTTTTAGCCAGTTACTTAACATAGTAAACCCTGATAGGCAGGCTCATCTTGACCTGCTTTGGGCGGCTGGCAGAGGACGTGGTGACGGCGGCCCAGATATTCGAACGACTCAATTTGCGTTAGATCAATTGTCTAAAGATACGAACCGGCCATCGGTTGAGCAACTGGATGTTGTCGCCAAGGCTCTGCTTAGCGGGGATATCTCAAGCTCTGAAGTTTCGGATTTTGTCAATTTCTATGGCGGCGCTGATGAATTTGCTAATACAGGCCAGAATCCCCTTGCACTGGCTTCTACCTTTAATGAAACCAAACAGCTTCTGGAGACGGAGGGCTATCAGGCATTTTCAACATTACCTTCCTCATCACTCAGTAAATATTATAGAGGTGAACAAGTATCTCCCGACGAAGAGAAGCAGATTGCGCTGGCAATATCTTATATTGATTACAGATCACGTATCAACCGTGATTTAACACCGCAGGAGCTGGAGGATGCCCAACGCTGGGTAGATGTTGTAAATGAGTTGCGTGCTGGCAATGTGCTGAACGGCAATGCGGGCTCTGGTGCAGCAAATAGTCTTATCGATGCGGCCAACTTCGTAATATATATTGCGGATGGCATAACATTGGGCCTGTCTGGCAATGCGCCAACGTCTAACGGTGAATATATACCGCGCTTGAACCCCTGCACAGGCAGCAATGATACACCTGCATGCCGTGCGCAAGCTGATATTGGTTATGTGGGCGGCAGTGCGGCGCAGTTGTTCATTCCAGCTGGTTGGACAGGGCGTCTAGCTGGCTTGCGCAAAACAGCAGGCCTTACCGATGAGGCCGCCGCCGTCATCAATGCATCAGATGATGCGGCAAGGGCGAATAGAGCAGCTCTCGATGCTCTGGCACCTGCTCCTACTCCAGGACAGTTAGGCGCAAATCAGATCATAATCCGTGCACCTGGTACAGAGGTTAGTGGTTCCGCACTTGAACAATTGGCCGCAAGAGGTGTAAAGATATCACCCGAAAATGTTATTGCAACAGGCCGAGACTCTACTGGGCGTATTGTTTGGTTAGAGGTCGGAACTGCTACTGGGCCAAGACCAGCTGGGTTAGCGCACATAACTGATCGACATGCTAGTGAATTTGCAACTATTGGAGTAAGCGAAGCCCAGATACCTGCATTTTTATTAAATGCTGTTAAAAACGGAAGAATAGTTGGATATCAAGGAAGAGATAAAGGTCGAGCGATTTATGAGGTTGTACACAATGGCGTTAGGCAGAGAGTTGCTATAACTGTTGGAGATAATGGATTCATTGTGGGTGCAAATCCTGCGGGAAGGTTACAATGAAGAGAATAAAATTTATATATGAATATCAGTGTTGGCCACTTTGGCACATGGACTATGAAATAGATGGAGAAATGGGAAACATTGATCCAACAATTCTTCCCATATCTATGCAGTTGATTAACCAGCTGGATGAATGGTCTAAAGCATATGATGAAATGTTTGTTTCCAATGAGTCATCTGATAAAGCTTTTAAAAATTTTAAGAGCTTTGAGGCATTTTTGGAGAAAGGCGTTGTGTTAGCGAAAATGCTTCAGTGCGAACTAGGTAATGAGTTTCAAATAATTGTAGCTTATGATGAAAAGGGTCTTATTTAAACCAATAATTTGAGTTTAATATAGCATCACCATCAGGATTCTGGCAGAATGCAATTGGTTAAGAGAGACACTCATGGACGAACTGCTAGTGAAAAACGTCAAATAAGCCAAGACGGGGCCGTTGTTGCCGTTCCCAAAGCGGTTCATAAAGAAAGCCGTACTTATAAAGGCGGCGATTATCGCATCAAGCGCGGCGGCGCAGCGCAACCGCCTAGAAACGGGCACGCTAACGTCCAAGGACCTGGTCAATGTCGAAGAATTTAGCGCATCATCTACCAATTTATCGGCGAGCCTATCGGGCATAGGCGCCAAAAAAGGCAATGAAAAACCACCCGTAGGCAGCGATGAAAATGGACAGGTTGATGCCACCAATAGCGGTAAGGGTGTGGCGCTTCCTGGTCTTGCAACGGCGCTTGGCACCATTACCGCAGGCGCACCGCAAGCCTTAGGGGCGAGCGGTGATCAAAAAGGCACCAGCAGTTCGGCGATTGCCAATGGCACCATCCTTATCACATCGGGTGATGCGGCATCGCAAGAGGTCGCCGATAGCATAAGCCGCGATACAGAGGCTGCTAATGGCGGGGCCTTGACCCAAGAATTTGATGAAGCGCGGCGGGCTGAGATCCAAGAGGGCTTTGCCGTTACCAAAGAGCTGATTGCGCAAACTAGCATCTTCTTTGCCAATCGTGCAAAAAAGCAAGAAGTGCTTGAGAAGCGCTCTAAGTCTGAAGTGGTTACCGATGAAGATGGTAATCCCATATATCAATATACGGATGTTGATGGTCAGACTATCTCTGTCATTGATCCTGATGCTATACCCGAAGGTGTCGAGGCTGTTTTAACGCCTTTGAGTGATGCGCAGAGACAAGCTTTAGAAGACCAAGCGGATGAGTTAGACAAAAACTTTGGTGCAGGCAGCCCCGCGCGTATTATCGCTACCGCCATCAATGGCGCGGCGGGCGGCAATGCAGCGGGCGGACTAGGCGATCTTGTCCGTGCTAGCGCGGCCAATGTATTGCAAAGCCTAGCCACCACTAGAGCAAAGCATATTGCAGACTCCATTAAAGGCAGTGATGCAAATAGCGAGACGGTTCGTGCTGCTTTACAAGGGTTAGTTGGCTGCGCAGGCAGTGCAGCGGGCGGCGGTGATTGCGGCAGTGCCGCTGCGGGGGCCGCTGCCAGCGTTGTATTGGCAAACCTATTATTTGAGAAAGAACGACCTGTTGATAAAGATGGTGATGGTGTTATTGATGGCCGTGACTTAGCCAAGCAACAAGCCATTACAAATATTGTAAGTACATTGGTTGGTGCCATTGCCAGTCAAGCAGGCCTTGATGCTTCATCTGCGATTACAGCAGCTCAGATTGAAATTGAAAATAATGGGATATGTGATTCCAGTAAGATAGATTGTCAAACAACTGTTGCAGAGATTCTGTCGAGAAATGGAAAAACGTTGAGTGAACTGGAAATCGAGGAGCCAGAGCGATTTAAATATTATATTGACAAATTTGGTAGTAAGGAACGGGCAGAAGCATTTTTATCAGGTCGAAATGAATTGGCTGTGCTGGCAGATAGACTTGTAAATGGTCAACTCAGTCAAGAAGAGCAAAATGCTTATATAGCACTTTTAAAGTCTACTGGCGGTGATCTATACACTGCGCAAAATATTGCTGGCCTACGCAAATATTATGATGAAAACCCCTTACACTTACTTGAGCTTGGGTTGGCAAGTCCACATGTTCAAGACTTTGCTAATATTCTAACACGTTTGGAAGTTTATAAGGACTTTGTTGACGGTGCAACTGATGGTGTTGTGGATGATGTAGCAGCGGCTTATGAGAACACGAAAGAAGTTTTGAGAGACCCAGTTCAAGCGTATGAAAAACTTAAAGAGGTAGTGGTTTATATTGTTAATAACCCAGATGAGGTTGTTGAAGCATTAGTAGAAGGAGGTGAGCAATATGTAAAAGAGGTGCGTGATGCTTCTATTTTGTTAGAAGCAGCCATTATTGCGGATGAACCAAAATTACAAGAACAAGCGGCAGAGACATTAGGGCGTCTTGTCGGTACTCCATTAGTAGAAGGCCTATTAACTGCTGGTGCTGGAGCATTTGCTATTAAAATTGGTGGAAAAATACTTACCAAAGTAAATAAAGCCATTGGCGGTGAAAATAAAGTTCCCGAAAATAATGGATCATCAAACCCTGACACAAATGGCAATGGAGATACATCTAACGCAGCCAATGATGCCTTAGATGGCGATGAAGATGTAAAACAATTACCTTCACCTGAAGCAACTGCTGCGGGTAGACGTAACTCACCTGGCGTCGCTTCACATGATGGTAGCTTGCCAACCATTCGAGATGGTGATGACTGGATTCGAGGTTCAGAGGGGAATGCAGCAAGAGTCCCGTCACAAATCGCAGAAAAATTAGCAGGTAAAGAATTTAGAAGTTTTGATCATTTTCGCGAAGAATTTTGGAAAGCAGTTGCAGATGATCCGGTGTTAAGGAGTCAATTCACACCACAAAATAGACAACTAATGAGAGATGGATTCGCACCTTTTTCTGCTAGCAATCAACAAGTGGGAGGAAGAGTTAAATTTGAACTTGATCATAACCAACCTATCGTGGATGGTGGTAATGTTTATGATTTGAATAATATAATCATTCGAACACCATTAAATCATGTAAGAGGAAAGTGATGGTAGATAAAAAACTTGTGGTTCAATTGATTGAAGATTTATTATCGTCTAAGAATGAAGATGAACAACTTATTATTTATAATAAAATATCTGATATTGTCTTAGATCCAGAATGGTCTGATTATATTTTTCATTCATATGAATATTATGATGAAAATGATAATTTAAATGTAGAGTTGGTTGCCGATAAAATCATAAGTTATAAACCGATTATTTTATAACTATTGATAAAGAACAAAAGGCATTATTTATTAATAGATTTAGATAATTTTTAAGGTGTGGATATATACACTGAACTCGAAACAGATATGATTGATGCAAGTGTCGATAACTTTATCATGCGGAAAAACTCTGAAGGGGCTGAGATGTTAGTTCATAAAGCATTATCAGAAGATGATTTACTAGACCGAGTTATAGAATGGGATACAGAAGCGGCCGAAATATTTTTTATGCGCCTACAAGCAATGACATTAAAGTAAAATGTAAGAATACTCCTGTGCGGCCATATACAAGGTGATACCACAGGAACGGCTTCTCACTCTTATGCACTTGGCAGGCAGGTAGGCCCACTTGTCCTTGGCGTCGTTAGTGGCGGTGCAGGCCTTCTGTTAAAAGGCAGCAAGGCGGCCAAGATCGTTAGTACAATTGCCAAAACAGGCAAGCGTCCCGAAACACCCGATGTCAATACGCCCAATAGCAGCAGGCCTGATGGCAATGGTCCTGATAGCACGCGCGATGGCGATACCAGCAACGATAACAACGCTGGCAACACCAATACTGACGAGATCGATGGCAACACGGATCGCACACCAGAAAATAGTAATACCAATCCTAACAATCCGCCACCGCCCATTCGTACCGAACGGATTGATGCCGATAATGTGCAAAGAGGCACCCGCGAATATGACATATTGAACAATCCGCCGCCCAACACACGTATCGAGCTATCCAATGGTAATGTTTATATCACCAATGCCGATGGCTTTGTAGAGGAAGTCAGCTTTCAGCCCCGTCTTGTAAAAGGGAAACGTGATGCACGTCAAACTGCAGTTGGAAAAGAAGGGCTAGATACGGATGTTGGGGGCCATATTCAAGGTTGCGCAATCGGTGGTACTTGCGATAGAGTAAATCTATTCCCGCAAAATGCAAACTTTAACAACAGTTCCTATAAGAAATTTGAGAATGAAATACGTAGAGCTTTAGAAGCAAAAGAGGATGTTGGACCAGTAAGTGTTAGGTTTATTAGAAATGACCCAAAAAACCCGAGACCGGATGGTCTTCAAGTTGATTTTATGATTGATGGTAAACCCAGGTCAATTGAATATAAGAATGAAGCTGGAGGAGGACAATGAGCTTGCTCGAGAAACAAACTCTAATATTAGGAGAGCTCTGTCAGATTTTGCATGAAGAAGCAGATGAGGGGTACGATTTTGCTGAATGTGAGTATATCGCTGAGTACGAAACAATATCTAGCCAGTTCAATTTCATGAAGAATGGAGAGATTATAAGGCGTCATATGTCATTAGGCATACCAGGCAAAAATAGAGATCTCTGTGAAGAACTACGTTCTCTTATGAAAGAGCATACAGGCGGTGAATGGACCAGTTTCACTCTAACCCTTGATGCGGATGGCAACGCTACCACCAAATTCGTTTATCCTGAAGATTAGCAAAAACCGTCAACGCCCGATGCCTTGCAATTCTGTTTCCGCAGGATGTGAATTTCAATAATAGCGCCTATAAGAAATTTGAGAATGAAATACGTAGAGCTTTAGAAGCAAAAGAGGATGTTGGACCAGTGAAGGTGAAGTTTACGCGTAAAGATCCTAAGAATCCAAGGCCTGATACTGTAGAGGTAGAATACACAATTAACGGTGTAATAAAAGTAAGACCATTTGAGAATAAACATGGAAGTTAAAATGAATATTCTAGAACGAAAAATGGAAATATTGCAGGATCTATCCCAGTTGATTCATAATGAAACTGATAAGGGATATGATAAGGCTATTTGCGAATATGTTTATGAAAAGGACTATGATACAATTGATATGAAGTTTGATTTTTGGAGATATGATAAGCATATTAATAGAGGTTTTACTTTAGGAATCTCATCAAAGATGATGTTTCTAGCTATGGAACTACGCGTCTTGATGAAAGAGCATACCGGCGGCGAATGGACCAGTTTCACTCTAACCCTTGATGCAGATGGTAAAGCCACCACCAAATTTAACTATCCAGAGAATTAAAGCTTCATATTTATGCTCTGAGCAGCTCTAACGAAGTTACCAATATAGAGAGTATTTTGTCGGCGGGCAATATTGCGACCATATCAACGCCCAAGGATTTGACCTTGCAAGGCGCGATTATCGAAGCCGATAGCGTTGCTATTGATGTTGGTGCGCTCACCATTCGCAGCGAACAAGACACGGCCGATTTCCGCTCCAGACAGCGCAGCATTGGGCTGAGCGCGAGCCTTAATCTGGGCAAGGACGCGGTAAAAGCCAATCCTGCAACAAATACGAAAGGCAGAGACGCCACCTCAACCTCTGGCACAGCGGGCTTTAACTTTGGTAGTAGCAAGGAAGATGGCCGCTTTGCCTCTGTTGCGGAACAATCTGGTATTATCGCGGGAGAGGGCGGTTTTGACATTAAAGTGCGCGGTGCCACCGAGCTAGAGGCGGCGATTATCGCATCAAGCGCGGCGGCGCAGCGCAACCGCCTAGAAACGGGTACGCTAACGTCCAAGGACTTGGTCAATGTCGAAGAATTTAGCGCATCATCCACCAATTTGTCGGCAAGCATATCGGGCATAGGCGCCAAAAAAGGCGCTGAAAAACCGTCCGTAGGCAGCGATGAAAATGGACAGGTCGATGCCACCAATAGCGGTAAGGGCGTGGCGCTTCCTGGTCTTGCAACGGCGCTTGGCACCATTACCGCAGGCGCACCGCAAGCTTTAGGGGCGAGCGGTGATCAAAAAGGCACCAGCAGTTCGGCGATTGCCGATGGCACCATCCTTATCACATCGGGTGATGCGGCATCGCAAGAGGTCGCCGATAGCATAAGCCGCGATACAGAGGCTGCTAATGGCGGAGCCTTGACCCAAGAATTTGATGAAGCGCGGCGAGCTGAGATCCAAGAGGGCTTTGCCGTTACCAAAGAGCTGATTGCGCAAACTAGCATCTTCTTTGCCAATCGTGCTGCTGAAGAAGCTGCAAAACGCAAAGAGGCTAAGGAAAAAGAGGCATTGGCTGCAGACCCGAAGGCAGTAAACTCAGATGGTGAGGTTTTATCAGAAAATGAACGTCAAACACTTAAAGATGAGGCCTTTGAATTAATAAAAGAAGCTAATAACATAAAGGACAAGTTTAAAAATGGTTCGCCCGCGCGTATTATCGCAACGGCTATTAATGGCGCGGCGGGCGGCAATGCAGCGGGCGGACTAGATGATCTTGTCCGTGCCAGCGCGGCCAATGTGCTGCAAAGCCTAGGCACCACCCAAGTTAAGAGCATAGCCGATGGCATAAATGGTGATGATAGCGTGCGGGAAGGCGTTCGCGCGGCATTACAGGCCGTTATTGGCTGCGCAGGCAGTGCAGCGGGCGGCGGTGATTGCGGCAGCGCCGCTGTGGGGGCCGCAGCTAGTGTTGTTGTCAATAATCTTATTGCTAATCAAGATGGTGAACCTAAAGATCTTAATGGCGATGGGAACATTGATGCCGCGGAATTAGAAGAGCAACAAGCGCGCACGAACCTTGTCGCCACCATCATTGGTGCAATAGCCGAAGGCGCAGGCCTTGATACCGCCGCCGCCACAACGGCTGCGCAGGCAGTGCGGCGGGCGGCGGTGATTGCGGCAGTGCTGCTGCGGGGGCTGCTGCCAGCGTTGCATTGATTAATCTTATTATAAGTTTAGATAATACAGATCAAGATAGTAACAATGATGGTATCCTTGATGAGTCTACTCTTGAAGATCAACAAGCGCGCACGAACCTTGTAGCCACCATCATTGGTGCAATAGCCGAGGGCGCAGGCCTTGATACCGCTTCCGCCACAACGGCTGCATAAATTGAGATAGAAAATAACGGCTGTGTCGGTAGTGTCTGTTATAGTGAGAGTGAAACTGGTATTTCATATGAGGACTTCCAAAAGACCGCTGACTATCGTCTCTTTTTAGCTGCATTAGGCA
Organism: uncultured Sphingorhabdus sp.; assembly: GCA_947501885.1. GTDB lineage: Bacteria > Pseudomonadota > Alphaproteobacteria > Sphingomonadales > Sphingomonadaceae > Sphingorhabdus_B. Next base: position 1,840,653 of record CANMXN010000001.1, read on the forward strand.
GCGATGCTGCTGTGCGTGGTTGTCTTGCTGTTAAAGGAAGCAAAGTTTGTCAAACGGGTGATCGGCGTGCAAACCAAATAGAAGCAGTTCTTAATGCCATTGCTGGCGATGATGCAGAGAAACGTGATGATATCGTTAGGGCCATTAATGATGGAACAATTGCGATTGATGATATTAGCGAAAGAGCAGAAAATTTAAAGGATAGCGAAAATACAATTGATCAATTATATGGTGATGATGAAGCCGCGAAAGATATCGCTAGGCAACAGATTGCTAATGGAGATGCGACTGGCGCGACTTTCGCTACCCAATTGCAAAATCGTGAACAGAATATAACCGATATTGCTGGCGGTAATGCGGATGCGCAGAACCTTCTTAATAATTTCTCACCTGAATTACGCACTGAAATAGCGGAAGCCTTTAGCAAATTACCCGAAGGCGAAAAAGCAGCCTATCGTCAAGCAGCGGCAGAGCTTGCGAATAACCCGCCTATGGAAGGACAGCCCGTTAACGAAGCCCAATTGCGCGCCACATTAACATTATTTGGAGGTTTGCCGACAGCTTCAGTATTGGAAAGCAACGGGGGGCTTAATGGTTATATTCGCACACCTGCTGGCCAAGCTGTACTGAAACGTGCTGGTTTATTTGTTCGCACACCAGTTGGTGTAGCATTGGCTGGCAGTTCTGCTGCGGCTACTGTTGTATTACTACAACCTTCGGACAATCCCTTTACGCAAGCGGACGATGATTTACAAATCCCAAATCCGTTCAATAATGACAATCCAGATAATGATCCCGATGATAATAGGCCGCCGCTTGCAATTCCAGCACCTGTTGATGGATCAGAGGGACTAGATGCAGATGGCAATCCCACTGTTACCGAGCCCGATCTTGACCAGCAACAGCAAGATGAAGAGTTTGCGCGCAGGGCCAATGAGAAAATCCCTGATGGCGCGAACGATGATGGCGAGCAAATATATCGTGATGGTAATGGCAATCGCTTTATCGAACGCAATGGTCGTAGAATAGAAGTCGATAGCAATGGGAAACCGTTTGAGAGGCAAATATTTTCACCAGACCCGAATTTACCATTGTCTGAATCCTTACAAGGACATATAATTAACGGTACCGCCAAAGGTAATAGAAGGAGCGGTGCCCATTATGCAGGTTCGCCAAATATTAGAATTGATGAATCTACGATTCAATTAGACCCTGCAGGAACGGGGGCATTTACGGCCGTGGTTGAAATAAAAGATGCTGCGGGGAATTTTATAAAGAAAACCAACAGTCCTCTATCTATTGGAGCAGGTAGGTCCACATTTTTCCCTAGAAGTTGGACACCAGAACGTATAATTAGAGAAATAGCAGCAGCGGCTAAACAAGTTCCAGATGGTACAATTGGTACTATTACTTCACCGAGTGGTCTTAAGATAAGAATCAGAAAAGATACTAGTGGTAAAGTGGTACAAGCATTTCCACAAATATAATAAGGATAGGATATGGAAAAATTAAATATAATTTTAACCTATGAAGAACAAGATCAATCGAATCCAACTGTTCTGAACGAACGCGTTGTTGTCAAAAGTGATGATTTTGATACCCAATCTCATTGTATTTCTGTACTAGAGGATTTTTGTTCTGATTTTTTAAATTTTCCACGCTACACGGGCAATATCTTACCAGAAGATGAAATATATATTGGTCATGATATTACCTTTGCAAACTTCCCAAGCCATTATGAAAGAAATTTTACGGGCCATTCATATGAACTAGCCATTAATGATAGCATGTGCGAAATATCAGATTATTTTATGCTATCAGGCTATATAAAACTTTCATCAGAAGAATTGATCACATTCATCAAAAACTATGTCTATGTTCTCAATACAAAAAAAGATATTCAATTTAATATTCAAATTGAATCTGGCGATTATAATCAAAGAGAAGATAAAGATGATTTTAATGAAGAAGGAACAAGAATCGAATATTAACCTGTTTAATCTCTCAAAATAATTTCTTAAGATACCACCGAGCTAGAGGCGGCGATTATCGCATCAAGCGCGGCGGCGCAGCGTAACCGCCTAGAAACGGGCACGCTAACGTCCAAGGACTTGGTCAATGTCGAAGAATTTAGCGCATCATCTATTAATTAGACTTTAATCCTAATACGCGATTTGTACGGATATTTCTTGCAAGATGATGTTTTGATGATGCATTCACCTGCAGTGAACTACAAGCTCGGTTTATAAAACACGAATATTGCACTATTTTATATATGAAAAATGGCGCGCCTAGAAGGTGAGACTTCGAACGCGCTTTTTGATGCTTTAGAAGAATGGAATGATCATCTCAAGGATACTGATTTAGATAACTTTCGTGGGCCAAAACCATGAGTGGGCGCTTGAAAGATGGGTTTGATAGTGCTGCTAACCCTTCGATAGAAAAAGCACAGAAAGATTATCCAAAACCTATTTCAGTGCGCTTTAGCGACGAAGAGCGTAGCGAGTTGGAACGCAAAGCAGGTGATTTAACCTTAAGCGCCTATATCCGCTCGCGCTGCGTTGGTGAAACTGCACCAGCGCATAGGACACGCGGTAAACGGCCTGTGAAGGACCATGAAGCATTGGGCCGTGTATTGGGTGCATTGGGGCAATCACGTCTGTCCAATAATCTTAATCAGCTTGCTAAGGCGGTTAATGCTGGGACGCTGGGCCTGCCTGATGATAGTGAAGCAGCTCTTTTGGCTGCTGTAGATGATATTAGCTCTATCCGTGAGACATTGATTATGGCTCTTGGATTGCAGGATGGCCCATCATGATCTTTGTTGGTAACAATAGAGGCAATGGCCAAAACCTTGCACGTCATTTGATGAGTGATGAAAATGAGCATGTTATCGTGCATGAAATATCTGGCTTTGCCAGTGATACGCTTGCTGGTGCTTTCAAAGAAGTGGAAGCCCTATCAAGAGGCACAAAGTGCCAGAAATATCTATATTCGCTTAGTCTTAACCCTCCAGCCAATGAGCGTGTTGATACGGAGGTCTTTATGGATGCTATATCCAAAGCAGAACAAAAACTTGGATTAGAAGGTCAAGCAAGAGCGATTGTCTTTCATGAAAAAGAAAATAGACGTCATTGCCATGTCGTGTGGAACCGTATTGATATCGATCAAATGAAAGCTATCAATATGATCTATCCCAAACGCAAATTGATGGATGTATCAAAAGACCTTTATTTAGAACATGGCTGGGATATGCCAAAAGGCTTTATCAAGCCTGCTTTCCGTGATCCTAAGAATTTCACATTGGAGCAATGGCAGCAAGCCAAACGCATTGGGCAAGACCCAAGAGAGCTTAAAGCCATCATTCAATCTTGCTGGAAGCAATCGGATGATAGAAAGTCCTTACAAAGCGCGCTTAAAGAACATGGGCTTATGCTCGCCAAGGGTGATAGGCGCGGATATGTAGCAACCGATATCAATGGAGAGGTTTACGCATTGGCACGTTGGGCCAATGTTAAAACCAAAGACGTCAAAGCAAGGCTTGGCGATCACAAGACATTACCATCATTAGAGCAAGCGCAAGCTAAGCTTGCGCAAATGGTTACGCCAGCAATAGAGCGCCTATCAAAGCAAGAAGCGCAAAAACACCAGACTATCAAAGCACAGCAAGAGAAGCTGTTCTGGCACTTGGCTGACAAGCACAGTGCAGAACGCCAAACACTCAAGAAACGTCAAGACGCACGCGAACTCAAGGAAATCAAAATCAGACAAGAGCGGTTTAACAAAGGCCTGCGCGGTCTCTTCGATCGCATCACTGGTGCGTATAGTAAAATCAAGAAGCAAAATGAGCTAGAAGCTTTTCAATCTAGCAAGCGTGACCAAAAACAACGAGATACTCTCATCTTCAAGCAAATTGGGCAACGAAGGCAATTAGCATTGAGAAGTGATAAGGCATTGAAGAAAGTAAAAGACATAAGAAAAGATATTTCAGTTGATCTAGAGCGTTTCAGCAAACAAGAGAACATCAAAAATCCAGATCAAAATAGGTTTAATCGATAAAACTATATTCTTCGTACAATTATAGTGATTTCATTCTATGAACCTTCTGTTTACAAGCATGAACTTAACAAGTTTATCATGAGGCTGCAAAACCTAGCTATAAGGACATGTAATTATGCTGAAGATTGGTAAGGGCAGAAATTCTGTAAAAGTAGCAATTGTTGCCGGTTTATTGACGTCTTTTTTTTGGGCCTTTCAACATCCGTTGCAACATCCTCTTTACTCAACCATTGGCACAAATTTTAATGGAATTTTGGAGTGTATCTTACTTGCAGAGATCATGGCAATCCCAGTTTTTCTGTTACCTCTTTTTATTAATCGAAAAGTTCGCTTAGCTATCCCGCGCGTATTTAAAGTAAAGCATTGGAAATCCAAAATTTTATTTGCGGCAATTATATCGTCTACGGGGCTATTATTGTACGCTAACGGTCAATCAAAAATCAATGGAACACAAATTTCCATTCTTATTACAATTAGCCCAGCTTTTGTTCTAATATACTCCTACTTTATTGAGAATGAAGGAAAGCCATCACTATCTGCAATGAAGCAGGCGTTAGTCTCAAATGATTTCAAAATACATATCTTACTGGCTATCATTGTAAGCACTAGCACGATAATTGGGTCAGGAAACTATAGTTTTTCCAATGACATATTAAGCTCTATTGGTATCTTATTAGTTCCTGCTTTTTATTTTGGAAATACATTCTATATTAGCGTTGCCTTTAAAGGAAAAATTCACTTCCGCTTAGCTGCAATTTGCTTATCGTCCGTGGTTTCTTCAGTATTGGCATCAGTTCTGTGCGTTGTTTTAATAGTTGCTCGCGGACACAATATTTCTTTTTATCAGGAAGATAAAGAGATAATAATCTTGTTTTTAATCGGCGGAATATTTGCTGATTTCTGCGGAGCGTTGGTTCATCATTACACCCTAACAAAAAAACAAAAAGTGAGGGATTTTTCGGCATTATTCTATCACACAACTCCCTTTTTCGCATTAGTCATTGCTTTGCTTTCATCATTATTCATCCACACAGAATTAGTATCAGTAAATAATTATCATTTTGTTTCTATAGTAATCATAGTTATTATACTGTTTTTATATAACTGGAGAAAGATACGGAGCGGTATTGGATAATTATAAAAGGAATTTTTCGACGCTATTTATGAAGGTAGCTGAATTTTTTGCAAGACCTAAACACGTTGAAAATAAAGAATGTTCTGGTAATAGCTTTGGGAAAAATCACTATAAGATACCCAAAGCTAGTCCTCATAGACGAATATATTAACTGCGCAATGAGGCTTAATCAAAAATAAAAAGCACAAAATTGCTCACATCGGTTGGATCAAGTATATTCAATAACAATTAGCTAATTGCGGTCAAAAGCAGCGTGACATTCTCATCTTCAAACAAATGAGGCCGCGGAGGCAGCTAGCATTGAGAAGTGGTAAAGTTTTGAAGAAAGCTAAAGGAACAAGAAAAAATATTGCGACTGATCTGAACTGTCAGCGCAACATTTTGCAGAAAGTTCAACGGATCGGAAACGATCTGAAGAATGACTTGAAGAACCTGTGCGACAAGTGGGAGAGTGATCGATTAATGCGGGATTGCCCTAGTAGACAGGCCGATGAAGGGCGTATGCCTAAGCCGCATTATAAGGTAAATTCAGGAATTGCGAGAGGAATATACCTTAGCGTGCGCCCAGAGCTTTGCCGTAGTTCATCTTCCTCAATGTATTAGCTAAGCCATTTCTCGCGGCGTGCTTTGTAGCCCGGCAGACTAACACAATCTTTCGCGCGCTCAATTCCGATGAGCCGTACCAATGCGTCGCAGCGCTCCTCATCAATCCTCATCCGGCCTTCTCGTAAGGCAAGATAAACGGCGTCGATACACGCGCCACCGACGAGTTCCGACTGCACGGCTGGATGCACCAGAAGGTCTAGCGACCAAGCTGGGGCCTGACCGTTCATTAGGTCTTGGGCTCGTGCTCGCCCCTTCCGCTCATCGACAATGGGCAGAAAACCCTGTGACACGGCTACGGCAATCGTGGCCGCTTCGCCATCGTCGAGCGATCCGGGAGAACGGATCATCGTCTCGAAAAGACGTACCGCTTCATCATCCATCTGGACGACCTTGACGATGTTCTCCGATATCAGGCGCTGGATGAATCCGTTCTCACCATTGGCGTGACTGGTTTCATGGTTAAGTTCCGCGGCCACCGTTACAGGTAGCACAATGTCGTTTGGAATAGCCCGAAGCACCTGTTCACCAAACGTACAAGCGTGTAAATTGATCAGCACGCTCGTATCGGGGACTAATGGGGTCAGCGTATCAGAGAGGGAGCTTAAACAGGTCATCCGTTTCGCTCTCCTCAAGTTCCATTTGATCGAGTAGAGCGCGCAGCTCCAGTCGCTTGATTTTAAGAAGTTCGGCCAGTTGTCCTTCTGACATCAGATCGCGTTTCCAGGCGGTGTATGCCATGAAGCTCATGCGATGGGATACCGGCCGGTTCGCATCATCTTTTGCGAGGTCGGGCTTACTTGCAGCATCGCCCAACACCTCGCGTACCTGTGCAGAAGTAATGCCACCATGAGACTTCAGCTTTTCCCAAGCACCCCGCTTAACGAGTCCGAGCTCTTCAAGCCTTCTCACACAGGCTTCGCGTGAAATGCGGAAGTGGTGCGCCTGTACGATGATTGGCCTGCGGGTAATCTCAGAGCCAGCGGTGAGTTGACGCCATGTTGCTTCAAAGCTCTTGCGCGGGGAGAGAAAGACGCGCCCAAATGCGTGAGCATATCGCTCTTCGCGTGACTGAAACTTCTCATTTTCCTCCAACACTTCTGGAGCCTGACGAGTGCCAACGAAATGCCCCAGCTCGTGAGCTGCGGATTGAATGCGCCGTTCCAGTGGGAAGTTCGCATTCAAGAGAATGCAAGCTCCCAAAGTTTGGTCGTAAGTGAAGAGCGCATCCACCTTCGAACCCTTCGATAGGCGTCGCTGGTAGAGTCGGATGCCGAGATCCAACTCCATCAGGCTAAAAATATCGGCGATTGGGCCAGAGCCCAATCCGAGCCAGTCGCGCAACTCCTGCGCGTGCTGCTCTGCTAATTCAACGACATCGCCAGTGTTGATGCCCCTTTCAGGTGGGTAACTCTTAGGCCGTTCAATGCCGAGAATGTTCTCCAGCTCGACTTCAGCTCGAACGAGATCATTCAACAGTTGCACTGCCTCGCCGGTATGCTCATCCTCTGTTTCGCGAAGTCGGCGGAAGCGCGGCACAAGGTCAGTATGGACTGCCTCGCGGCGCAGCAGGGCATTTACGGATACCCCATAATGGTTCGCAAGCGCCTGAAGCTCCTGGATGCGAACCCGCCTATCCCCCTTCTCGATCGAAACAAGTGTGGGGCGAGACATGCAAATTACCTTGGCTGCTTCGTCCTGAAGGATTTTTGCGCTTTCGCGGGCAAGGCGAAGGCGACGACCAATCTCCTGTGCGGTCAACTCGTTTAGATCAGTCATAGCGACCTCCTTTCGTCCATAGTTGCAGAAAACTCTCTTCGCCCTGATCCTGCTTGAATGCGGCCCATTCTCTCGAATGTTGCACTAGCATGTCCCGAAGCTGCCTAATCACGTCATCTACTGACGATCCGACGGCTTCAGCGATTTGGAATGCGTGAGGCTTCAGAGCGGTATCTGGCACACAGGCCAAATCGGCCAGTTGTTGCAGGTGCCGCGCGCCCATGTAGCCGTAATCGTAAAGGGTCTCGGTGGCCCTAAAGCTGTTTTGCTTCGGCAGGGCATCATTAAATCGTGCGGCCCGCAAATCGGCAATGGCATAATTCTCGGGCGGATCTTCAACGCCGACGGCGTGTAAGCTCATTCGGCGCAACAGGCACGCCGCGCAAACGCCGCATTGGCGCACTTCGCCCGCGACGCGAACATTGAACCGTTGCTGCCAGCAGGACCGGGTATCAATCACCTGCTGGGGTTTTACCCCTGGCTTTTCCAGAAACGCCGCGATGGTCTGGCCCTTGGTATGCCAGAGGCGCGGTTGTTCATAGGTCAGGTCAATACCAAGCAACGCCTTTATGAAGCGCTCCATCTTTCTGAAGAAAGTCGGGTGGTTCCGGTAATCTGGGTAGATTTTGAGCAGAGGGAGTAACACTGGCCCCAAAGCGCCTTGGCCACTTTCTGGTACAATGATCCGACTTACATTTGAAAGTTGAGACGCGATTGCAGTCACTGCCGCAAATTTGAAACCACGCGAACGGGCGCTGTTCTCGGGATTCGGCTTCACCTTCACGTCAAAGGGCAGGCGATCGAACGGCCGCTCATCTTTGCGCAGGCGTTGTTTGAATTTCGACACACGCACGCTCACGGCAGTGTCATTCTCGTTGTAGAGGCCCGAAACACTTAGCGAGTCCAAGCCTTCGCTGTACGCAATGGCGAACGCCTTTTGCTGGTTCGGGAATAGCGGGCCTTGTCGCGGCTTGTTTGTTGCTGCGCCCTCATGTCGAACGAAGCTGAAACGCCACTCGTCACCAGTCAGATGGCGTAGGGTATCGCAAAGACTTTGTTGAACAGTCGCATCCTGCCAAGTCACAAGCTCAATCACGGGCACAGTCACATGAAAGAGCCGTGACCAATGTGCATTGCCGCGCCCCCATCGACGATCTGCAAATTCAACGGCCGCGCAGACAATTAACAGGTCGTGGTGAATGTTGCTCCAGCCCTCATGGCAGTAGCTGTCAAAGATGTCCTTATCGCACTTAATCTCTAAGCCGATGGTCGCATAAACGCGCGCCTTCGCACCTCGACGTGGAGCCGCTTGCCCCGCCTCAAGAATGGTTAGGTCACGCTCAGAAATCTTAGAAAGTTTACTCATTACAATCACAGTATTGGGTCATCGAGACCTGCTCTTTTTTTGGCGTCCAGCTTGAACGCGTTCTTGTCGCAGCTCTTCACGGCATCCTGAATGCGCGCACGGTCGAGGCTCTTCGAGACTTCGCCCAATCCTTCATTAAGACGGTCGAGCTGGTCTTTGTGCATCGGACCTTTCCGGTGCGCCTCTAGCCCAACTTCCTGAATGCGGGTGAGCGTCTTGCCGATATTGGTTTCGACAGATGCGTCAAAGGCCTTCTCGATAGCATCGCGAGAGTTGTCGCCATCGTGTAGCCGAACGACGACTTCACGTTGGAGGTCATCTGAAAACTCCGACTTATCGTACTTTTCGAAGATGCCTCTGATCGAGCCCTTCGGATCAAGATCGAGCTGGCCGTCCTCACCATAGCTTTGAAGGTCGCGGATCAATCCCTCGTTTCCTGAAAGGATGCCATTGACGATGGTATGGCTACCAAGAGCGCAACGAGTGTCATGATCTTCAGCTTCGTTCTGCACAGCTTCCGCAAACCGCTTTGAGCGGCTGTCGAGCTTCAAATTTTTGAATGGGCCGTCGGTCATTTCACCCTCCTATGTCTTTAATGTAGATACATAAGCTGACATTGTCAAGTTAATTTGTAAGTAATCTGACATTTTGAAATCAGATTTCTTGTATGTCGCCCTTTCAATGGCAATTTGGCTTAGACTGAGTCGAGGATTTCCTAAGGGGCTACGAAACGCCCCTTTCGGTCATGAGGCCTAGGGGAGATCGAAAGTTTTCTTTGTCGATGGGATTTCATAAGGGAGCAGCCGAAACGCTCCCTTTGATCTTTCTGAAAGAAACGATGGGTTTGCCAAGGGAGAGCGGAAGTCTCCTTTGGCGAGTGGTTGATCGGCGATACGGTCTCTTGGCGCGCTTGCATGCTTCCAACATCTGAACTTCAAAGTCAGATAATTGGAAGCTCTGGCATTAGCGGCAATGGTGATACAACGGCCTTAACGTTGGACGCGATAAAACGGCGGATACGTTTTAATGGCTTGGAATGGTTTGGTAACATGGAAAGCCAAGCACGAGAGGGATGCAACGGGAGAATGTTAATGTCTCCCTTGCCAAGGTGTTTGTAATACAAACAACACCTTGCATTCTGACTTATCGACTTTTTGTAATACTAAACCTAAGTGTAATACAGGCTGACTATCACTGATGCTATATTGCTACAATATAATGGTGTGCGATACTAGCCAAGTTCTTTGACCCAATCTTCTCTAACATGACGGATGCGAATGACACGTATATTTTTGTGCCCTGTTTCTTCGTAGATGATGATGTGTGATTGGAAACGGTGAATGCGCATAGGTGGGTTTAACTCTGATCGCAAACGCGCTGCTTTCGGATTTTCAGCTAAGAAGATAAGCGCCTTGGTAATACCATCACGGTAAGTGATAGCTTGCTCTATGCCAAAATTTTGAACCGTATATTCAGCAATTGCTCTTAGATCATTCTGTGCTGCTCTGGTGAGCGTATAGGATGTCATTAATACTTTTCAGCAGATGTTATGGCTTCATCAAATATTTCATCGATAGTTTTTGAACCTGTACCGCTGGCTATCCCTTCATCTATTAGGGCTTGCATAGCTGTAATCTTGTTAGAGCGTTCTTGATCACGCCTTATAAGGTCGCGGATATATTCGCTATCATTGGTATAATCACCTGCACCAATTTGTGATTTAATCCATGCATCTTGTTGATCTGTTACTGTAATGGTTTTGCGTGTTGTCATGTTAAGCCTATTATATTTATCATACTATCTATGCATTATATCATATCGCAGTGATTAAATGCAATATTCTATCTACTCTATCCTTACTCATAGAAAAGCTTCACTGCACTGCAGTGAAGCTCTGCTAAAGTTGAGATAAGAAATCTCACTTTCTAAGAAGTGTCCTCTCTTTCCTTTACTATCTCTAGATAGGCATGCAAAATTTGTACTTTAGCATCAGCACTGCGCACACCAGAGAAAAAATGTCGCATGTTTCGTTCTGAAATCTGTCCTGTATATAGCCCCATGATACCGTCAGGTTTTTGGATGCGGCAATTGTTATTATCTACAGTGTTTGTAACTTCAGCATGAAATCTTCTCATGCCTACATTTAGATGCTTCCGAATGACTGAGAGACGTTCAGCTATGTGAGTACGCTCATCAGGGCTATAAATTGATTTTACTTTAATATTGACTATTGAAGTGTCTGTATTTGTGTTGGGCACTTATCATCTCCGTATGTTTGTTTTTGAAAGTGCTTTTTCAAATATGAGTAAAATTCAAACTTGGGAAACGATCAACGAAAGAAGAGCGTTGATTTTTGAAAAAGATATAAAGCTAAATGTCTAAATTGCCTATGAAAAATCGCCGTTCACGCTCTGCAAAAATTACAGAATATAAATTAGAAAAACTTGTAAGATGTTTTGCAAAAAATATGACAGCAAAAGAAACAATGGAGGAAATGAAGCTCTCTGAACCAACGGTGCGTCATCGCTTCATGCAAATACGCCAACTGCTATATGATCATGGCCCTATGCGCATGGATCATAGCAAGGTCGAAGGCCGCCCAGCCAAAGACAGGCCCGCAAAATATATTTATGAGCGCCAATATAGAGGCGTTAAAGAAAAATACGCCCATTTGTTCGAGATGGAAGTCTTAAACCGTATTATTGCAACTAAGAATGATAAAGCAGTTCGGCGTTTCCTTGCTAATAATGAAGAACATATGGAGCAAGTTAAGAAATATGCCACATATAATAAACTTCATGACAAATATGATATTATTGAAGTCTTGAATGCCACCCATGGTAAGCGACTATCAGAGCATGAGACGAGGCCATTTGACATGTTAGATTATGAAGAGAATAGTCTTATCATTATCAATGAATATAATATTGAGCCTGACGAAGCGTTTTTCCGAGTGATTTGGAATCTCCTACGCAAGCATCCGCTTAATCTGCCTAAGGACCAAGCATAACCTATCTATGGTATATGTGTGTGGCAGACATTTCATAGTGATAAATGAGATTGCTTCTTAAAAATAAGGAGCAATGATATGAGTAATAAAAACCAACGTAGCCGCGCTTATCCCTTGGGTGAGCCTAATAGTTTCAGTAAACCAAGATCACCACCGCAAATAGAGCCTATGCAGCCCATGATGCAACCACGCGGTTTACTGCGTAGTCTAGCAACGCTTGGCATGCCAGGTGTGGTGATATTATTCTTCCTTGGGCTAGTGCAGCTCTTTGCGCCCTATGACTGGAAACCTACTGTCATGGTCGGTAAAGCCATTGCCACCTATGAGGTAACGGTGATTAGGGAAACACTTATGGATAAGGCCAAGGCTGAAGAAATGATTGCTGAGGCGCGCAGCGATGGTGAAAGGCAAGCCGAAATTGACTTTCAAGAAAAACTCAAAGCCGTAGAGTTTGAATATCAAGAAAAATTAGCTCTCGCCACTACGCAATTTCAAACAGGTATGGCGGCCTATCAATCGCTCTATGATCGTGCGAACCTTATCCAGCAATCTGCAATGCAAATGGAAGGCACATTGCTGCAATATAAGCAACAAGCGATTAGTCAAACGCAAGGCGGTAAAGCCTTTATCGCCAATGCATCAGATATAGCTTGTATCTTCTCACCTGCGCTTTGTAAGGTTGGTGATAAAATTCGTGCTGATATGGCTGATGAACTTGTTGATGCAGCGCGCAGAGGCAATGGCACTATCGCAAGAGATTTCTTGCGTGATATGCCCAATGCAGCGGAGCTACAATCACAAATCATGCTGCCTAATCGCATAGCAGCACAATAAGCCCCAAATCTACTATCACTCACCGCTAATGCGGTGGGTTTTTTATAAGGATAACCCTATGTCTACTCGTAATGGTAGCTATGCCAGCATTGTCGATGCGCAAGATAAGCAAAGTAATCAGACTGATAAAGTACCTACCAAAGCTCCTGAAAAACCACCTGAATCGGCAAGGCCATCATTTGGCGGTAAGACATCACACCAAACGCCGCGCACCGCCAATCAAAATGATATGGATAGCAGCCCAAAACCGCAACCTGCATTACAACCGCGTGGTTTCGGCGCAAAAAGCGCAAATTGGCAAGCGCATAATGTACGGCGCAGAAAATTACAGGATAAGGTCAAACGCCGCGAACAAAAGGCGCGTAAAGCCAATTTAGCGAATAAACAAATCAACCCCAAACTAACCGCAAAAGCCAAAAAGGCGGTGCGCACTATGTACACCGCCTCTCATGACTTTCCTAAAGATAAAGGTTTGGGGCGTTAGGTTATGATTTATATGAACTTTATTCATACGTCTTAGTAATTGTGGCTTTATGTCTATTAATATCTTTTTTCATAGATTGGTTGGCCATTTTTAAACCTAAATTGAGAGTTTTTAACGCCATTAAAACTGGAAGAAAGTATCTGTGAGTGGCATCTTTAAAATCGTCCACTAGGTTGTACTTTTCGATGGGCTCTTGATCAGTCGTATTTTTCATTTTACACCTTATCTTACTCTTATACCTCATTTTGAAAGATATGCCATATTTCTTTTAAGAAAGTTACCGCTTCATATATAATAAAAAAGAAAAAACAAATTATATCAACGGCAAATAAAAATAATTCAGCATATTTCGTAATATCAACAATTATTTCTGGCATTTCTATAAACTTTAAAAGGTCATGAAAATATTTAAGTAAAATTGCCGCACAACCAATTATTATGAATAAACCTGTCGCAAATATAATTTGGCGAGTAAAATGTATAACAAGTGTTAATGCGCCTTTTACTTCTTGTTTGCTTGAATTCGTCACTTTTAGTTCTCCCCTACTAATTAGTTTTTGCTAATCAGTGTGCGTGGAAATTTCAAGTATCGATTTTTACCATAGAATCAATAAATAAAAACTAATCACCCTTACTCTGGCCGCGTCAATAGTTTTGGTATGATTAAAGGCAGGTGGTTAAAATATTAACAAATCTATTTAGACACCTTAACCAAGTGCAGCGCTTCAACCATAATCAAAGGGCTTAACCTTTATGTCGTTTTCGCGCTCGCGCATTTGATCGGCGTCATAGCGTGCTTGCACCTTAAGCAGCGTCTCCATCTTAACGTCAAAGGCCTTTTCAAGGCGCAGCGCCATTTCGGGCGATAATGCTGCTTTCTCATTAAGCAGTGAGGAAAGCGCGGGGCGGCCTACAGATAATATCTCCGCCGCCTTTGTGATGCTCATATCATCGGGCAAGATGGAGCGTTTGATGAACCCACCAACATGCTTTGGTTTTAATCCTATCTTCATGTCATACACCTCCTTTTGCGTTTAATGATAATCTTCATAATATCTATTTACCTTGCAGATCGAATATTGAATGTTAGATTTGCAAGGTAAAGTTCACCATCATACACCATCCTACCACAGAGCTTTAAAGGCTTCATCCTGATAATAGGGCGTGCGCCGTATCGCATATGGGCCTTTGCCAGAGACAAAAGCTATCGACATAGAGCTCTCTCGGTTAAAATGTGATGCGATCTCATCGGGGGTCATGAGGGCTGTTTTATATATCTGCTCATTCTTGGAGCGCGCTTTGGTTTTGGAGTTATTCTCCGATTGCGTGTGCGAGCAACCTTCTTGATGCGACCCGCCTTCATTGGTACTATTCGATTGGCTGCTTGCGGTTGATGGTTTGAAACGCCGCGTAAATATATCAAAGAGCGATTGCCCGCCTTGTATGGTGGCAAGCTCGCTTAAGGCCGCCATTTCAGAGGTGGAGTGTGACTGGCCGCTAGAATAGTTTGTGCCTGTATTTCTATTCTCGCTATCGCTTTTGCTGCTGCCTTGCGTGTCCGAGACCGAACGTCCCATATTTTCGCGGATAATCTCGCTTTGCCCCATACGCTTGGATAGCCATTCTAATGTCACCAGATCATTATTGGCAAAGAAAGTCATCGTTCCCGCATTGGCAAGAAAGGTCTGCCAGCTTTCCTTATAATGTTTCTGCATCTGCGATAGGTCTTGGACAATAGGCCATAGTTTCACGCCGTATCCTGCCATAAGGCCTGCGGCTTTCTCTAGCATCTCCATATGGCCCAATGCTGCAAACTCATCCAAGACAAATAAGGTCGCATGGCCGCAAGCTGCTTTTTCTAATCCACTTTCTTCCATACGAAAAAGCAGCATAGAGATGATAAGGCGCAAAAACCGTGCATGGGTTGGGAACATGCGCGCTGGCAAGCATAGATAGATCGACATGCCGCCTTCGGAAGTTTTAAGCGCATCAATATCAAAATTGCTGCGGCTTAAGGCCTGCTTGATTTTGGGCGTTGCTAAAAAACGCAAATTACGCCTTGCGGTGCTTAATACGCTGCCGCGCTCATTATCACCCATTTCTCTTATGCATTGGGCCGCGCCTTCGATATTATCTCTGACATTCTCATTGATCGCATCGGATAGCGCCATATGCGACCATAACGCATCAAAGCTGCTTATGGGCTTAGGCTTAAAATCCTCTTCGCCTTCATGCTCATTGATTTGCGCTACTTCCAATATGTGCGCAAATTCAGGATCGCCTTTATTTAGGAGCTGCGCCACGCGGCCTAGATTTCTATTATCTGCTTCTTCGCTATCACACACATGTAAGATTAAAGATGTGACCAGATCACGGGCACTTTCATCCCAATGCATATCTTTGCCATTGGCTTTAACAATCATACTATCGGCAATCACACCTGCGATATCGATAGCATCATCGCTCTCAACATCGATCAAATCCAAAGGGTTAAATTGACCGATAAACTCATCTGGTAATCTAGACTCGCCCAATGGATCGATAGCGATAACCTTATGGCCGTCTTTAGCGGCTCTATGCTGCGCTGTGATAGCTGCATTTTCGCCCTTGGGATCAATGATAACCGCGCTACCCTCCCACAGATAGAGATTAGGAATGATCAGCGATGTACCTTTGCCAGAGCGGTTTCCCGCTGCTGTAAAGATATGGCGGTCATCATTGATGCCAATAGGCCGACCCTTCTCATTGCGGCCTAAATAGATTGAGCCTGCCTGATAAACAAAGTCCGCCTCATGCCAGCATGCCGTTGCTAGCAACTGGCCCTTATTGGTTGGGTTTTCATTATCGCCAGTCCCGCGCGGTAATATGAATTGATGTTGTTTGCTATTACTTGACTGCATTCTGATATCTCCTTCAAAGATTGAAGGAGGCTATGGAAGCATAGGCTATGAAATGTCTGGGCTATGGATGGGTAATGGCTATGTAACGGATGGGAAGTACGATTGTAAATTTATGGGTTATCATAAATTGCCTGACTATAAACAATGGTACATTTTCGATTGGTCTCGGAGATCTGTTGGCAATCATATACTGCAGTTTTAGTAGCTGGCTTATTTGCAGCTTTTTTTGTGGATATTTCAGTAATATCTTTATACCCTGATATTGATAGACTAATTATTGTAACGATTGCAATTATAGCACCGATAATTCTTTCAGGCCATTCAAGTTTAATTTTACCAGTGGTTTTGACCCTCTGACCGCACCAGTAAAGATCACCATTTCTAGAATCGACTTTGAGATTATCTGAGCCATGCTCAAATATTGATACTATATGACCATTTTGGTGTTGTGAATTATTATCAGAATTCATCTTTTACTCATGGTAAAGGGTCATCATTCTTTGATACATGAGGTTTTAGAATTTCAATTAACTCTTTTTGATTATCGTCTACTTTTTTATTAAGTTTATCAAACTTTGCATCGATATTATCAAACTTTGCATCGATATTACCGAACTTTTCCTTGATTTCATTAAATTCTATTGAAAGTGTTGATTCATGATAATTTTGGATAACTTTACTTATAACTTTCTCGAGATCTGCATTAACGCTGCTTGTCATTGTATCGCCTTTAATTTGTAATGTAGCTATTTTATTTTCTGAATTAATTTTTATCAAATTTTTGATAATATTGTCAAATACTGTTTCTCTTGAGGTGTTGCGTATTTGTTTTAAAGGTAAGTTTGAACGATGCTTTTTGATATTAAATCTATTTGTTACTTTTCTTTGAATACCGTTATTTGAAGTACTACACCTCTAATAACCCGAACTTATAATGTTTCAGATCGGGCCAATTGATTTCAAGGATCACGTATATTACTTCGAGTTGAAACTATTCAAACAATTGAAGCTTATTTTAGAAATCTTTTTAGGTTAGGGCATTGTTCTATCGATTTAGCATCATGAGAATCAATAAAGTGTGAAAAATCTTCGTTTGTCATACTAATTGTTTCGAGAGCGCCTTTAAATAATTTATCGGAGACCTCATTAAGCTTCAAAACTTGATCTTCATGGACTGGAGGAGATGTTATAGTTGTTGTTTGTGTCATCGTTTCTATGGACCTACCAAATACAAAATTACCTAACCTTTTAAATGAGTCAGTTATATCAAAAATGTATTGTAGTTTTACCTTCTGTGAGTTGGTTTGTTTGTTTTTTATCAGCCATCAATCAGTTTAAAATTGCTATAAATTTAATTTTCTAAAGTTAATAACAACCAATCTTTTCTGTTACTGACATAGCAGCATTTTGTCAAAATCTACCATACTTATATAAATATTTCAATAAAAGTTCATGTTAAAGGCGTTTTTTAAATTCAGTTGAATATTCGATTATCTTTTCATCAGAAGATGAAGTGCCATCTCTCTTCACAAATATTTCTTTCTCTACACCAAATCAATCTATCGTGAATTTTTTTCATCTGAAATGTCATTACTTTCCAGACCATGTAATTTCACAGATGCTTCTGCATAATCTAAACAGTTCTCAATTAAAATTTCATTGATTATTAGAAACATTCGTTTGCTAGTGGCGTTTTGATAAGTCAGCTGAACGGTAGAAGTTAATTCGTCAATTGAGTTTTAACCAAACTTCGAGAAGGTGGAGCTTGAAAATCAAACATCCTTAACTAATCTTCCTATACTTGGTTTAAATTTAAGTTTAATTAGCAAGTTGCTTGGTTATATGATGGCTTACAGCCTCCATTACTCCTTCACGAGTTGCATCCATAGATCGCTTCAACTCTTCTATAGATTTGCCTTGTTTTCTAACTTCTGAGTCAGAATTTTGAGTAGTATTTCGGAATGAATCAGTTGTGCTTGTCATTTGTAATAACGTAATTTTTAGTATTACGTCTCAACTTTCTGTTTAAATTACACTAACGTTAAAGGCCATAGAACTATATTAAAGCAATATAACCTAATACCAATATAGCTACTATTTATAAAAAATCCACTAAAATTGGATATAAAAATACATAAATGCAATCAACCATATCAACAAGTATGACATTATCCACTCTATATATCTGAATTCGTATAATAGTTACTATAACTATATATGATAGGCTTAAAATATGCCCATATATATCCCGATTACTGAAACCTTAAAAAGCAAATTAGTATCCGAACGTGCACGCACGGGCATTGGGCCAACGGCGCTTATGCGCGGTAGCGTGCATGATGCGGATCGTCCGAAAACACTTAAAGGGCAAACTATATCGCTATGGCTAAGCGGTAAGATTGTGAGTGCACGCCGTAGTCAGTTGGATTATGTATTGGCTAGATGGGCAGCACTGCCAGATGCGTCCGATAAAAGCGCAAGAGTACCGCAAGAGCGCATCATTTTTACGGATGAACATTTGCGTCTGATTGATATATATTGGGATAAAGGCCTGTTGCCTGATAAAATATTACAAAATAAAAATGCACCCGATGGATTAAATGCCGCCATTATTCGTACATGGAAAGATCGGCGTACTAAGTCTGCGGCCACGGCCTATCTTGATTTCGTGCTTCATGCATGCGCGATAGCATCTCAAGATTAGATCAAATTTTAGATATATTTGAACTAAATGCGAGCATTTCCATAATCTTTTTTAAGACTTTCTCACTATAATTTAAGCATGTGGGGGAAATAGAGAATTTACCTATTCCTCTGAAAGCAAATTATAGATGATATTGAGGTTCGGCGCATGGTCGGATTATTTCTACAAAATATGAGTGACCCTTTTGCCAGAGCAGAGGCTGGCCAAGACCATGTTGATTATACACAATTTGGTGGCGCAAGAGCATTTGACACAATGGGCTTTGCCGATAGTGATGGCGCAGCAAATGGCCGCGCTGGCACGCAAGAAGTCGATGGCAATAAATTAGAAGCAAAAGAGCTTTTGCGCGAAAAGAGTGAAAAGCGCGACAAAACTAATGAATTGATGGAGCTTGGCTTCTCCATGCGTGAGGCACATATTGCAAATGTAACCTATTCAAATGGTCAGTTTCATATGTTTGGTAAGTCTATTGATGAAGAAGATATGGACGCACAAGTTGATGAAACGCTTAAAAATATTGATAGCATTGCGGACCGTCATAATCTTAGCGGACAAGACAAGGTCGAACTCACAACATTATTGATGGCCTATCAACAAGCAGAGACACCGCAAGAAAAAGCGGAAGTTCTAACGAAGATTGCAGAAAAAAGCCCTGAAGTTGGTCGTGAAATAGCACAAGACGCTGCATCAAAAAGCGAAATCCGCAAACAAAGTGAATTGACTAATGATGAGGAGCAAGATTCCATTTCGGTTAGAAAAGAAAATCCCTCAGAAGTTAAACAAGAACAACAGCAATTCGCTGAGCAAAACGGATATTCAAGTATTGAAGCCGCTAATCTTGCTGAAAAAGCTGTTGCCATAACCTCTAATAAATCCGTCGGAGATAATCCTTTTGCAAATATATCGAATGTAAGTTCTGAATTTAACTCAAATGCATCTGGTATAGAGGTTGCTGAAATTGCGCCTCAAAATATAGCTGATGCACAAATTAACGCGCCCATCTTATCGAATGGATAAAGTTGCAACTCGTTGTGGAAAGGCCTCCTTATAAGCTGCAAGCCCTGCGTTGCGCATATCTTCTCTAACTTTATCGGCGTGGTTAAGTCCCCAATGGCTGTCTGTTCTGGGCGTCGACCCTGCATAGACTTGCATAACAGCATCGCCATCTAAATTATTATGATCGGGTGCTAAAACAAATGCTGTTGGGATACCCATATCAATTAAATCAAGCGCAGCTTTATAGGCTTCTGCTTGTATGGTACGGTTTCCGCCCCATACAACAATTGCAACTTTATCCTTTGAAGCAAATGCTGCCAATCTTCTTGCGACAGGTATAGTGTCATCTTCTGCACCAATATATTGAATCGACAATTTTGTTGCTTGCATGCTTGGGGCAGAGCCAGTGCTTTCATTGGCCGTCGCTGTATTGGCCTCTGATGCGGCGGAATCTTCGGCAGCACATGCGCTAAGCGGCGTTGCAACCATGGTTGCACCGATAAATGCGCTTAATGCTTTTTTGGCCCATGATGTCATAATTCTACCCCTTAAAACTTTGTATCTTTGCGCCGACAATAACGACCCTTTTTGTCACGGTCAATATCGCGTTGCTTATTTCTCGTCTTGGCTGATCATTATCAGCACTGCGCATATGCATTAACATACTATTTTCATGCCATAAATTCAAGTTTTATCGCCCTATCCCAATGGCACCAACATTTTGTCCGTTCATACGACTTGACAAAAAGGGTCGTTTTTGACAATTGGCACTTGTTTCATGTCCCCTAACAGAGAGCCTGCGCAGCCATTGCTATGCATAAAAATAAGCGCATCGGATATGCTCGCGTCAGCACAGATGATCAAAACCTAGACTTACAAATTAACGCGCTTAAAGAAGCGCGCTGCGATCATATATTCACCGATCATGGCATATCAGCGATTGCCAAAAAGCGTGATGGCTTCGATGCGGCCATCGGATCGCTTAAATCGGGTGATATATTCACCATCTGGAAGATGGATAGAGCATTTCGTTCTCTACGTCATGCTTTGGATATATTTGATTATTTTGAGAATGAGAACATAGAGTTTCATGTGCTAACCGAGGGCATTGATACCACAACGCCGATGGGCAAATGCTTCTTTCAAATCCGTAACTCTTTTGCAGAATTAGAACGTAATCTTATATCGGAACGCACCAAGGCTGGATTGGCGGCGGCGCGTTTGCGCGGTAAACGCCTTGGACGCCCTCCAAGTCTGTCTACGCAGCAGATAGTGGAGATTAAAGCGCGGTGCTTGGCTGGTGAAAGCATGGCTATGATTGCCGATATATGCAGGTTAAGTACACGCACATTATACCGCGCGATAAGCAAGTCATAATGTAGTGCTTTAAAACAAATCATATTGCCTAATTTTTTCGCTATATTTTTGCCATTCTGGCTTCTTAGCTTCCTTATCGAGCCATGTCATAACGAACGCTATCGCATCACCGCCTTGCGCCTCTATATGGCCAGACTGATGATAATGGGATAGATAGCCTGTTTCTGTAATGGGCAATGGCGCAGCCTTTGGCGATATGGACTTAATCTCTAGCCAAGCAATCATACCAAACTCTAATGGTTTATAGGTCACTTCTATCTCTATGTTCTGCCATGTAAGCTTATGGGTTTGCATTGTCTTATCCATATCAATGCGCCCAAAAGACATGCACTTGGTCATGCCCTGTCTCTATGGTCATCACATCACCCATTGCCATGTCACGCGCCATAGCGTCATAATCTATATAATAGGCTAGATTGTCGGGAATATCCTGACCGCTTTGCTCGGTCATCTCACGGGCAAAATCAGATAGGCTTTCATATTCCCCCGCATAATGATCTTCTATGGCTTTTTGAGCATCATCTAAATTACTATAATAAGATAATAACTCAGCGCCCAATGCCCCATGTTCTGATATAAAAGCCGCTATCTTGGAAACTTCATCAAAACCCTCATATTCAGATATGGAATATCCTTCAAAGCCTTCATAGTCATGGATTGCCCATTCCTCTGCGCCTGATATGGGCGAAGCATTGAGCATGTCTTTTACTTCATCATAGATTGCATAAGCATCTTGGTTCGCATCGATCCACGCCCCATGCAATATCCCATTATTATAAGCTGCTAGGCACGCCACATATATTCTGATTTCTCCATTTATCATTTCTTCCTCCATTGGGTTTGAGTTTCAAACAAGAGCTTTTGCTCTGCTCATGAAACTCTGCCCTTCGGCGAGAATGGGTGTGCAAACGGCAGTGTAAAAATCGCGTCTCGGGCGGTGCGGGCGCAGGGCATACTGAGTAACAGGATGGCCGAGCCACGGGAGAGCGTCTATTTTTATCGAAGTGCGCTGAGGGCAAAGCCCTAAGTCTTTAATCTTGCATCAGGGATCAAAGCCGTATGGCCGAAACAATGGCTCGGTTCACGCGAGCCCGTAAAGATGCCAAAGAAAATTAGAAAAAATTACTATCTACTCACTATCATCTGGTTTAGGTAGATAAAACATGGTCAAATTGCATACTGATACTTTGATAAAACCTGATATGAAGGCGGTGCTAGAACGCACACATATTAGTGCCGATTTATATGGCTTCTTACTACCAATCTTAGAGGCTGTCTCAAATGCAATGCATGGCATTGAGGCACGCTTTAAAAGCGACGCTGAAACAAATGGAGAAGTTGAAATCTCCATTACTAATCTGAACGATCCAAAGAATCTTTTGATTGGAATTACTGATAACGGAATTGGTTTGAATGACGAGAATTACAATTCATTTAAAACACCTTTTTCTGGCTTGAAGTTGAAACAAAAAGGGCGTGGTTTCGGACGTTTCATAGCTTTTAAAGTATTTTCAAGAATTCTCTACTCGTCGCGCTATGAGGAAAAAGCTAGCGAAAAGGTTAGAACATTTCGCTTCGACATCACCAAACAGAATGAACTGATCTATCATGATGGTGATCCTGACTTCAAACATAACGGATTGAGAGTTGAGTACGATTCCCCCCTTGAGAATTGGAGCAATGAAATTGGTGGTTTAACTAAGGAAGATGTGTCTGATGCAATAGGCAGTCATTTTTTACCTTTCTTCCTGTATAAATGGCTACCAAAAATTACGATTAAATATGATAACGATGCCCCAGAGGATATCACTAGCCACTTTAGAGATATTTTCGTTGAGTCTGAATCAGGTACGATTACTTGTCAGATTGAGGGTAAGGAAGAGCAGATTGAATATTCGCTCACAAAAATTCCAAAAACGAGATCATTCAAAAACCACTGCCTATTATTCGCAGCAGCAGATCGAATCGTAGGTAAACCCCGCGACCTGACCAATATCCTCGGCCAACCTCACTTTACTGACGCAAACGACAAAAATTATATTGTCATAGCTGTTGTACGAAGCGCCGCATTTGAAAGTCGTCTGAATGATGCTCGAACGGGCATAACTCTGAGTCCGAAGGTGATCGAGGAGATCGTCGGCGCCGTGAGCAATGTAATTCAAAAGGGCGAAAAGACTCAGGTCGATAAAATCAAGAAAACACAAGCAAGGCGGCTGGACGAAGCCCTGAGAGAAAACCCGATTTTACGCATAGGTCTGAAAGGGCAATCAATTTCAGACTACGTGTCAGGAAAACCCAATAATTGGACTAATCAGCAATTCGTTTCTGATCTAGCGATTCATAGATATCGGGCCTCACGAGATCTTAGCAAAGAAATTGCATCTGCGGCACAAAGCTCAGATGAGTATACTGAGAATATTCGCGATATTGTTAAAAAGATTGATGACAACAACAAGGAGGCGCTCGCCGAATACGTCGTTCATCGCAAGAAGGTTATCGAGCTAGTTGAGGCCGCAAGGAGGTACGGGGATGATGGAAAACACGCACCTGAGGACGTGATCCATGATCTCGTTTTCAAACGTTTCTCCGATAGCGTAAAAACTGATTACTTCGAACATAACCTCTGGTTGATTGATGATGCACTGGCATTTTTGCCTTATGTGTCTAGCGACCGAACAATGCATGGAGGAAGGAGAAAGAAGGGCAACAAGGTCGCTGATCTAGCATTCTTTGATGAAAGCCTTGTTCTTGGTGATAACGATGGTACGACCATAACTATTATTGAGTTTAAGAGGCCAAGCCGAGACGATTATAGATTCGGTAACGATAAGAGTGACCCAGTGTTGCAGGTTATTAACACCCTTGAGCAAGCAACTCAATCCGGCGGAATTTCGAAGACCGATGGTACCCACTTTGCTTTTGATGGCGTGGTGAGAAGGTTTGCCTATATCATCGCAGATATTACACCAACTTTAAAAACTGTCTTAAGAACGCATGATTTCAAAAACGATTGGAATCCCAAAATATTTTGCCGCTATCGCGATAATGAAGAAATATTCATACAAGCTATGGGCTATGACACTCTCGTAGAGAACGCAAAGAAGCGCAATCAAGCATTTTTCAGCGTTCTATTTGATGAGTGAACTCTTATCATAGACGTGTGTCAGAAATAATCGAGCTAGTTTTAACCAATGTGGTATCAAGGTCGTTTTCAGCAATGTTCAGAGTGTTTCCATATATTTAGTGTATTGTTGATCCTTACTCAATTATCTGCCCTTTGAAAGCCTGCGCACGTGCGCCTTATCGAAGGTTGGTTCTAGCCAATATCATCCCTTAAAACATCAAGCCTAAAGGCTTCTCCACTTATCTTCGACGTTTCGATCCAAGGTGAATGATGTCAGGTCGATCTTGTCTGTCTCTGTCCCTATCGAAGGCCGCAATGGTGCGGGCTTCCAAAAAAGGGAGAATGACATGAAACATCAATTTAACATGGCCGCACTAGCCAAATTATCAGAACAAGAATTATGTACTCTAAAAGCTAATCTCAAAGCACAGTTTCATTCAGCGAGTTCTTCCGCCGAGAAAACAGTGATCCTATCAAATATTAGAATGATCGATATGAGTTTGGCTCATAAATAAAAGTAAAAAGACAGCTAAAATCTGTTTCATAGTAAAATTAAGAAAGTGTTAACTTTGAGATGATGTAATGAAGTTATACATGATTTGTGATCATTTGACGCTCGTGTGAGGCATAGCGGTTAAGTAACATAGATTACACAAATGATCAGTGGGGGCAGATTGGACCTGACTATTTTGGACATAAGAGTTTCAGGCCATCTCAAACAAGCTAACATTATTAGAGCATTTCAGAATTGCGCATTGCATAGATTAGTAATGCATAGATAGGGCACATATGTTTCCTATCCATAACCTCCATTTTCAAACATATCTTTGGTAACCATGCCTCAAATATATCTGCCTTTGCAGATTGAAAGGAGCATGCAAATGGATGGTGATGATTTTAATAAAGCGGCTAAGAATGGAGCGCAGCCATGCGCTTCTGACTATATGGATATGCTGGATGATGATTTATCTGAAGAACAGAAATTAGAACTATTGGAAACACTCTTTAATATCATGAAGTCTTTCGTCATGATGGGTTATGGCATGGAAGCTGTGGATAGATTGGTTCAAGAGTTTCAAAAATGTAATGAAGATAATCTGCATCTGATAGATTCGGATAATAAAACCGCTCATAAGGAGTATGACCATGAATAAAGTTCAATATGCGCTCATTTATTGCCGCGTGTCATCAAAACGCCAGACTATTGATGGTAGTGGTTTAGATTCACAAGAGCATCGCTGTCGCCAATATGCGCTAGGTAAAGGCTATGAAGTCTTAGAAGTATTTCCTGATGATGTGTCGGGCGGCGGTGACTTTATGAAGCGTCCTGGCATGGTAAAGCTTTTAAATTTCTTATCGCAGCATCCTGATGAGAATATGGTTGTTATATTTGATGATCTGAAACGCTTTGCTCGTGACACCATTTTTCACTTCAAACTTAAGAAGACCTTGGCGCAATATAATGCATTGCCAGAATGTCTAAACTTTCGCTTTGAAGATACGCCAGAGGGTGAATTTGTTGAAACCGTTTTTGCAGCACAAGGTCAATTGGAGCGATTGCAAAATAGACGCCAAACCGTTCAAAAGATGAAAGCCAGATTGGAACAAGGCTATTGGGTATTTCATGCCCCTGTTGGTTATGCTTACAAGAAAACCGCCGAGCACGGTAAATTACTGGTGCGCAATGAACCGCTAGCAACTATCGTGCAAGAAGCCCTTGAAGGTTATGCTGCTGGTCGCCTTCAAACTCAGGCCGATGTGAAGCGTTTTTTAGAAGGTTATCCTAACTATCCTAGGGACAGATATGGTGAAGTACGCTATCAACGTGTGACCGATGTTCTTACCAGACTTGTTTATACAGGCCGCATTCAAAATGAAGAATGGGATATATCCATGCGTAAAGGCAAGCATGAAGGGCTTATCTCTTATGAGACATATCTCAAGATACAAGAGCGGCTTGCTGGCAAGCCATTGGTGAAAACACGCCCTGATGTAAAGGAAGACTTTCCTTTACGCGGTTTTGTAATGTGCGGTGACTGCGATCGGCCTTTAACGGCCTGCTGGTCGAGAGGTGGAAGCGGCAATAGACACGCTTATTATCTATGCCAATATAAGCATTGTGAAAGCAGAGGTAAGTCCATCCGCCGTGATGTGATGGAGCAAGAGTTTGAAGCCATTCTTGCCTCATTAGAGCCAACAACGCAGCTTTTTGGCGTGGCGTCCAAGATGTTTAAAGACCTGTGGGACTATCAAGGTAAGCAATCGTTACAAATGGTGGAAGCTATGAAGAAGGAACTTCACAAGGTCGAAAAGCAGATTGAGACATTACTTGATCGTATCATCAATGGGGATAGCTCCAATCTAATTACTACTTATGAAACCCGCCTGACCAAGCTAGAGAATCAAAAGCACATATTGGCTGAAAAATGCGCTAACAAGGGCAATTCTGGCAATAGCTATGAGGAGATGTTCGAACGCGCTATGACATTTCTTGCAAACCCGCATAGGATATGGGCTAAGGGTACATTTCAAGAGAAGAGAACAGTGCTAAAATTGACCTTTTTGGACAATTTGGCCTATAGCCGTAAAACAGGGTATCGAACGCCCAAAACTACTATACCTTTCAAGGTCTTAGATGATTTTTCTAACCTCAAAAGCAGAATGGTGCACCCAAGAGGATTCGAACCTCTGGCCTCTGCCTTCGGAGTCAGTAAGTACTGAGTCACGGTAAGTCACGCAAAGTCACTAAGTCTCTGATTCAGAAATAATTTCTTTGTATTTCCAACTGTCCGAATACTGGGTTTTCACTGTATGGTGTTACCTATGTGTTACCTTTTTGGAATCGGACAGTCGAGTCAGAGCGTGTTATTTGAAAAAGGTAACACATCTTCCGCAAAGCGTTGATTTATCAGCGAAATTGGAGGAGTGCAAAATGAAGCGTACTGTTAGGCTGACGTCTAAGGTCTTAAATACATACCAACCTAATACCTCAGACCTCATCCTGTGGGATGAGTCCCCAAAAGGGTTTGGAGCGCGGTTTTATGCGAATGGAAAAATCGCCTTTATCGTCCAGCGTCGTATCGGGTCTGGGCGTGGCGCAAAGCAACGCAAAATCACCATCGGGCGTTATCCGGAAGTCAGTCTTGTCCAGGCCCGTAAGATGGCGCTTGATGCCATTGCCAAGATGCAATTCGGCAATGATGTTGTAAGGCAGGAGCGCGACCGCATCGCAGCGGAGGAAGCTGCAAAAATTGCAGAGCTGACAGTTGCTGAACTGTGCGACCTGTGGCTTGAAACTGATGCCAAACGGTCGCGAATGCGTGGTCCCCGTTTTGGCACGCTGCGCAGTGAAGCCAATCTCAAATACAGTATTTCGCAGGTTGAACGACACATTAAACCGACCGTTGGCCACATTAAGATCAGCAAGCTGACAAGAAAAGATATTGAACGTATGCGCGATGATGTCTCGGTCGGCAAAACGGCGGTGGATGTGAAAACAAAGAAACATGGCCGCGCCAGGGTGACCGGCGGCGAAGGTACAGCGGGAAAAACCGTTCGCACCTTATGCAGTATCTTAAACTATGCCATTCGGGAAGAACTGCTGGCGGTTAATCCGGCCGCCGGTGTGCGGATACCTTCCTGCCGTAAAATCGAGCGCTATCTGACCAAGGCTGAACAGGCCAGACTTGAAGCCGTCCTGTGCAATATGGAACAGGAAGCAAAATATCAGAAGGGTTGCGCCATCATCCGGGTGCTGATGCTGACCGGTTGCCGCCGTAATGAAATTGAATCGCTGAAATGGTCGGAGATCGACTTTGAACGCGGCTTTGTTTCCTTCGGAAAATCGAAAACCGGGGCCAAGGTGATACCTTTTTCCAGTGCTGCGCTGGACATCATCGCCGTGCAACCGCGCCTGATGAATTGCGATTATGTGTTCCCATCACTCAAGATAAACGACTGGTACAAGGGTTTGGCAAAAATCTGGGCCGAAGTCAGAAACCGCACCGGCCTCCACGATGTCCGTATTCATGATCTTCGGCATAATTTCGCGAGCATCCTTGCATCAAACGGCGCAAGCCTGCCGATGATCGGAGCCATGCTCGGTCACACCCAGGCGGAAACTACGGCGCGCTATGCCCATCTGACCAATCACACGCTTTCTAATCTGGCTGAACAGGCGGCGGAATTGCTAAGGGAACGTAGTTCGGAAAAACCGAGCTGAACATAAAAAAAACCTCCGCCTATTGGGTGCGGAGGTTTCGTTATTGGAGTGGAAGATATTTTTAGTTACTCGCGTTTGAGACGTGACCAAACTAAATCCGCGCGCCCATCATGCTCAAACAAAGCGGCATTCACTGGTGCGGGGAAACATGGGTCGTCTAAAAGCACACGAATATAAGGTTTGGGGTTATCGCCTTTTGACTCATCGCGCCAAGCGACGCCAAGATCGCACTGCCCGGTTTTGATAAAGAAATCCGGTGACCCTTCGCCTTTCTTATCGTCATTAACAACGAAACGCACTTTCCTTGCGATCAGGGTTGTAGAAATCGTGCCCTCGTAGCCATCATTGACGGGACGAAACTGTCCGATGGTTGCCATAGGTCTGCTCCTTTACTGCTATAAATCAGGATGATTGCGCGGCTCTCACAGCCTTTTTGAACCCGCTATCGGAGGCAATGAAGGCGCGCAGCATGAATGGAATGAGCGCCGGAACACTCGCCTTTTCGCCGTAGGTCTGTTCGTAAATTGCGGCGTAGGTTTTCAGGTCGTTTTCCAAGTCAGGCTCAACGCTAATCGTATGTTTAACAGGCGTGGTATCGGGCAGTTTCCCGATTTTGAGTGATTGGGTCATGGGTCAACCTTCGTAAGGGTGTAGAACAAGATCCTTGTTCACGATGACATTAAGCCGCCATCCGGGGCGCACACGGATTGTTGGCTGCACATTAAGCTGGCGATTGACGATGCGTTGGCCGGCCTGATTGAATGTGCGCTGTCCCCCATCGCGGATAGCTTCAACGATGTCGTTCTCATTGGAATCGCGACCAAGTTCGCTTCCGACCGAAAGAACGGTTGAAAGGACTGCTGCGCCAAACAAGCGAAGTGTGTGATTGTCCACGCGGTCTTTCAGTCCAGCAAATCCGGAAAGATCAGTGCCGGGTAGGTTTTCCAATACCAAGGAGGTGCCGTCTGGTCTGATGATGCGGCGCCATGTGACCAACGCGCGCGATTGGCCGAAGGCAATCACGCTGTCATATTGACCGATCAGGCGAGACCCTTGGGGTATGAGCAAGTGCTGGCCCGTTGTCGTGTCATGAACATTCTGCGTGACCTGCGCGATGATCTGCCCTGGTAAGTCCGAATTAAGACCTGTGACAAGACTTGCTGGAATGATCGTGCCTGCCATCACCTGATACGGCGACACAGGGGTTTGGAGGCGGTTTGGGTTGTAGATTTCCGCATCGACATCGCGTGTTAAAAACGCCTCTTTTCTGTCTTGCCGATTTTGGTCAAATGGCGTCTGCGATGGCGCTCCGCTTGGAGCCTGAGCTTGCAATGGCAATGCATTGAATTGGTCAAGCGAGGGTGTAAAAGGTGGTATTACTGCTGCCCCGGTTTGAGTGGCACGGTTATTGTCATGCTGAACAAAAAATAGCGGTGCGCCAAGGGCGGCATCAACCGGGGCCGGTTGTGCGGTGGTCTGCGTAGGTGCGCCTTGATACCGAAATGGATTCTCCTGCGGTGTATCCAATGAAGACGGTTGTTCAAGAAATGCTGGCCCAAGGTCCCCCGGCAAAGGTGGGCCAAGTTTCGGTTTAATGTCTGAATATTCAGCGGGCATGGCCGTGATCTGATCCGGCAGGATGTTGCGGTTGGTTTTGTAAAGTTCCGGTGATGCACCAGCATTCGATCCATCATCGTCGCGAAAGGCAATGGCTGCGGCGCTCAGAATGAATAGTCCGGTCGCCCCGCAAATTGCGATGAGAGCCTTGCGGTTAAAGCGTCTGACGGGCCTTGGTTTTGCGCGAATGGCAAGGCGATTTACTTCTTCCTTATCCTGATTCATGCGTCGTCCTTTGCTACGCGGGTTTTACGCGCGCTTTTGGGTTCTTTGCGCAAAATGCGGACAACACTTTGGTCTTTCTCTCCCAGCCTCAATTCAGCCGCTCCAAAAAGACGGTCCACGACATAATAGGAGCCATTGATACGATAATTCACGAGCTGGCTTTGACCATTGCGTCCGACAACAAAGAGCGGTGGGGCCTCACCTTGGTCCAATCGCGCTGGAAATTGGATAAATACTTTCCGGCCATCATCGAAGGCACGCAATGGCCGCCAATGCGGGCGGTCGCCTTTAATCTCATATCGGAAGTTCAAACGATCAACCTGCAAACGACGCTCAACGGTTTGAGCGGCGTCTTTCGCACGTTTGGATGATTGAGCGCGCTGCCGCACCAATTCCTCATGCGGGTAACGCCAGGACACAGCGGCCATATAGGTTTCGCGAAACGATTTCAGTTCCACATGATATGTGCGTTTCGATGTTGTGATTATCAGATTGGTGGTGAGGCTCGGTGCAATTGGCTTGATAAGAATATGCACCTGTTCCTTGTCCCCCACACCGGAAACCGTGTCGCCCAATATCCAGTTGACGGTATCACCAGCCGAAACGGACATGAGTTCTTCGCCGGGTTGAAGGGCGATGTCGGTGACTTGCTTGGGAGCAGAGTAAACCTGATAGAGCGCGCCGACCGTGTAGGGATAAATCTGGATAGCATTGATAAAGCTATCCTGATCTGGCTCGATTGCTGCGGTGGCATTTGCTCGATCTATCGCTAGGTCTGGTCGGAGCTTCGGAACAGACGCAACTTTGCGGTCTTCAATTGGTTTTAGCTGTCCGGGCAAAGCCAGCGGCTCAATCCGCTCAAGCGGCGCGGTATCAACGGTTGTCTCACTCGGCGAATAGACCGCTTCAATAAAATCTGCATCATCGAGGTTGAAGTCGGTTATTGTTTTGGCCCCAAGCGTTGTGCATGCGCCAAGTGCGGTGGTTAGCGATAGGATCATGAAATTCTTGAACATGATTATTCTCCTCGGATGAGGTCTTTCGACCAGTTGATGCCGTGGACGTAGATACCGAGCGGGTTCTGGTGCAGCGTTTGCTCATCCGTTGGCGTTTTAAGAATGATGGAAAGGTTGGCGGTGTAGGTATTGGTGGTGAGCTTCACGCCATCGCGAAAAGCAGTCTCTCGCCAGCGCAAATCAAAACTGTCGTCTGAAGACCGAACAACGCTGGCGATTTGAACGGAAACGGAGCGATGCCCGACATCTTGAAACGGGTCGTTATCGCGCGCGTATTCGTTGAGCGTAAGTGCGGCTTGATCGGTCGCGAAGTGATAGGCCGTGGTCCAATTCTGACGGAGAACGATTGGATCAATCGAGACTGAGCGCACCTTTTTGATAAACTCGGCGAGCTGGTAGCCAATCTGTGCGTCCGTCGGCTTATAGTTTGCAACAGTTGGCGCGACCGCGCGAACCGAGCCGTTTTGTTCCAATTCGACTACATAAGGAGTAATGATGCTCTGCGATGACCGCCAGACAAAAGCGGCGGACATGGTAATTGCGAACAGCAAGGACAAAATGGCGATCAACCGCCAGTTCTTGGCCTGAACACGAGCCGATCCGATACGCTCATCCCATGTTTGCGCAGCCTTTTGATAAGGCGTTACCGGCGCTTCTGTTCGTCCATATGCGGTTTGATTGCGCTTCCACATGAAGTTACTCCTCATCCTGTTTCAGTCGCGGGCCATCTCCTGAACCACCTCTATCTCCATCGCGTAGAGTGGAGGTGGCGGCGAGACTGGCATCGCGTTGCAATTGATTGCGGTTGGCTTTCTTGGCCCAATCTGGTTGGCCATTGGCTGGGGCAGCAGCAGACGATCCGGACTCACCGCCGGAGATCTTGCCTCCTGTCGCTGTGATCGCACCGCGACTGCCGGACTTGAACGATTGTTTAACCGGATCAGTGACTTTGGCGGCGGCGGATTTGGCGGCATTGGCGACCGATCCCGCGCCTGCATGGGCAACAGCGCCGAGACCGGATGTAGCACCCTTGATGCCGCCTTGCCCGGATGCGGCTTTACCCATTGAATAAGACATCGCCGCACCACCAGCCATTGATGACCCAGCCTTTACGGCTCCGACCGCACCGCGCGTTGCGACCGAAGCGGCAGCTCCACCAACGCTGGCACCGGCAAACCCTGCCGCACCCGCACCGACCGCCGTTCCAACAGCCGCGCCCGCACCAAGTTGAGGAGCGCCAGAGACAAGACCGGTTGCGATACCAGGGCCGAATATACCAAGCGCGAGAAGTGCAAGCGATGCGAGTATGACCGCTGCGGCATCTTGGAGTGTTATGTTTCCGGGGGTGAAGCCTGTAGTGACGTTGCCAAAGAGTGTTGAACCGATACCGACAATGATAGCTAACACCATCAGTTTGATGCCGGACGAAATGACATTCCCTAGCACTCGTTCTGCCAGGAAAGATGTTTTGTTCCACAGTGCGAACGGCACGAGGACAAAGCCAGCCAATGTCGTCAGCTTGAACTCTATGATCGTAACGAAAATCTGGATCGAGAGGAAAAAGAACGCAAAGAGCGTAATCAGCCAGGCGAGGCCAAGAATCGCAATGGTCACGATATTCACGAAAAACGCAACGGGGCCAGAGAGGTCTGCAATCTCATCGAGCAATGGGTGCGCGGCAGTAAAACCAGTGCTTGCGACAAAACCGGGACGTAAGAGATCAGCCGCCGTGATCGTGCCGCCCGTGGCGTTCAATCCAAGCTGGGCGAAACTCTCAAAGATAATATTCGCCAGCAATGGAAACTGGTTCAGTAGCAAGGCGAAAAAGCCAATATATAAGACCTTCTTCAAAAACCCGACCACAATGTTGTCGAGATTGCCAAAGGCCCAAAACAGTCCTGCAAGCACGATGTCGATGGTCACCAGTGCTGTTGTCAGGAATGCAACATCAGGAGCGAGCAACCCAAATCCACTGTCGATATAGGTCGAGAATGTCTGGAGGAATTGATCTATAATACCGAGGTCATTCATGGCCGCTCGCTCCTGAAAGTCTTAGTTGCGGGAATAGGCAGATGAACCGCCGACAAAACGCGAGTGTCGAACTTTGGCAGCCCGTTCGATCTGCAGGCGACGGGCGCGTTCAAGCGTCTCCGCCCGGAATTGCGATGCGGTCAATTCCTGCAATTGCATGGTTTGTTTTGCAGAGAGCGCCAAAATCTGATTGCCCGCTTGGGCCGCCGCGAGATTGCCTCCTGCACCTTGGCTTTCGCGCATTAGTGTATCGAGTACGGAGGTATCTGCGCGCACAGTTTCCGCAATTTTGGATTGCATCAACAGCGCGTCATGCAGAGACGAACGCGATGTCTTCCACAGGCTTTCAGCATTTTGAATGATCTGGTGGCTGGATAGCGCCGCGTAATCTTCCGGGTACTTTGTTTTGAAGACTTGATCGGCTTTCTGCACTTCAAACGACATGGCCTTCGCCTGGTCCGTCAAAGTCGA
The DNA here is from genome assembly GCA_947501885.1 of uncultured Sphingorhabdus sp. GTDB lineage: Bacteria > Pseudomonadota > Alphaproteobacteria > Sphingomonadales > Sphingomonadaceae > Sphingorhabdus_B. The sequence goes on from CANMXN010000001.1 coordinate 1,874,606, forward strand.
TATTTCTTGCAACAGCCTGTTCAAATGCTGGCGGGAGTCAAAATCCAGCTTGGTCAAATCCTTGACCTGATTGACGATCATGTCAGCTTCATTCTGAAGCTGCTTGATCTGATTGTTGACGGTTTGCAGCGTTCGCGCGGCGGTCAGCAGATTTTGCCCGTAATTGGTCGGGTCAAATACCACCCCACCAAACCCAAAGAAGGCGTGGGCAGGTTGAAGGGGTGCGACCCCCATTAAAACGATCATGAGTATTGAAATTAGTCTTCGGCGCATAGCGCATCTCCTTTCTCTTGTTGGGGGTGCTCGGAAATGAGGTCTGCGGCCCAGCTCAGGCCGCGCGCTTCCAGCCAACGTTCCGCAAAGGCTCCATTCGGATTGTCGGAAGCAATCTCGGCAATCGCGTTCAAATCGTCTTTGGAAGACGCGCCGCAAAAGGCGAGAGCAACCGGCCCAAGCGATAAATCAAACAGCCGGTTGCCGTTTCGGGACTGGAAGTAGTAATCGCGCTTGGGTGTCGATTGCGCGATGATTTCGACCTGCCGGTCATTAAGGCCGAACCCTGTATAGGCTTTGCGCTGTTGAGGCTCTAAGGCTCGGTTATTGGGCAGAAAAATACGCGACGGGCACGATTCAATGATCGCAGGCGCAATGCCACTTGTGGCAATGTCACTGAGAGACTGTGTGGCGAAAACCACGGAAACGTTCTTCTTCCGCAAAACCTTGAGCCATTCACGGATGCGGTTTGCGAACATTGGGTCATCAAGAAACACCCAGGCTTCATCAAGAATGAGCAAGCTCGGCTTTCCGTCAAAACGATCCTCCAGCCGATGAAAGAGATAGGACAGCACGGGCGGCACCAAAGATTTTTGGTGCATCAACTCTTCCATCTCAAAACACTGCCAATCATTCGATCCAATGCTTTCGTGGTCAGCATCCAACAGTGATCCATGCGCGCCTTTTAGCGTGTATGGTTCGATGGCTTGCCTGAGACGGTTGGATTGCAGCAACGCGCTCAATCCGGTCATCGTGCGTTCGACTTGCGGTGCGGTGGCAAGCGAACTTAATGCAGTCCAGATCGCTTCCTTGGTTTCAGGCTCAATCGTTATCCCTTCGTGTGATAACAGCCCACACAACCATTCAAGCGCCCATGCTCGCTCCGTATCGGAATCTATTCTGGCGAGGGGTTGGAAGCATAATCCATGATCGCCTCCCAATTGGAAGTGCTCTCCGCCAACGCCCAAAGTCGCAGCAGTGGCCGATCCGCCCTTGTCGAATATGAAAATCTGCGCGTCCGTGTAGCGTCGGAACTGCAAGGCCAGCATCGAGAGCAAAACAGATTTGCCCGCGCCCGTTGGCCCGACAATCAGAGTGTGTCCGACATCACCTTGATGGAGCACCACCCGGAATGGCGTTTGCGAGGCGGTCGTCGCATAAAGAAGCGGTGGCCCTTGAAGGTGCTTGTTCTGAGCTGGACCCGCCCATACAGCCGATAGCGGCATCATGTGCGCGAGATTGAGCGTGTGGACGATGGGTTGGCGGACATTTGCGTAGGCATGCCCCGGAACAGTGCCTAGCCAGGCATCAATCGCGTTGACCGTTTCCTTGATGGTCACATAGCCCCGACCATTCACGATCCGCTCGACTTCGCGGATCATATCATCTGCAACGGTCGCAGATGGCGACTGAACGACAATGGCTGTGGTCAGATACCCAAATCCAACGTGATCCGCGCCAAGGGATTGCAGGGCTGCGTCCGCATCTGCGGCTTTATTGTCCGCATCGGTATCAACCAAAGGCGACGCTTCATTCGTCATCATCTCGCGCAGAAGCGACATGATGGATTTTCTTTTGGCGAACCATTGCCTCCGATAACGGGTCAAAACCTTGGTGGCGGCAAGCTTGTCCATAGGTAGGTAGCGCGTCACCCAACGATACGAAAAGCCGAGATTGTTTAGATCATCCAACAGACCGGGTTCGGTCATGGGTGGAAAACCCTGAATGGTGACGACGCGCAAATGCTGGTCATCCAAAACAGGTTCAAGACCCCCTATTAAAGATGCACCGCCTAGAACGGCATCCAGATAGCATGGGGATTGTGGCGCTTTGACGGGATGACGACGACCCGACACACAGTGTTGGAGATAGGTCAAAGTTTGTTCGTCGGTCAGAAACCTCGCATCAGGAAAGATGGTCTCAAAAAGAGAAAGGGCTTTGTCCGTCTCTTGCAGGAACCGGGCAAGATAATCACTCGCTCCGATTTGCTCTTCATCATCTGGGCGTTCAATCAGGGCCTCTTCAATTCTCCCAACGGAGTCAGCGGGCGGCAGATATGAAAAGGTGAGATAAAACCGGCTTTCAAAGAGCAAGTCACTGGCTTGTCTGCCTTCGAAAAGTGAACGGCGTTCTTCGTCAATGATCCATGCAACTTTATCCCGCCATTCGCTCGTTGGATATTCAAGAGCTGGCGCACGCGCGGCTTCAAAGTAGAGGGCCCAGGATGAACCAAATCGTTTGAGGGCATTGTTGATCCGGGCACAAATGGAAACCAACTCTTCGCCGGTTGAACTGTCCAAATCTGGTCCGCGAAACTCAGCGGTGCGTTGAAAACTTCCATCCTTGTTCAAAACTACGCCGGGGGCGATGAGGCAGGCCCACGGCAGATAGTCGGCAAGGCACTGTGGAGCAGCCTGATATTCTGAGAGATTCATCATGCGAGATACCCCTTGTGACGAACATGGCGGATCAGGACTTCGACGAATTGGTGATCGCGTTTGGCCGCGAACACGCAGGCGCTATGAGCGACCACCCAATAGAGAATGCCGAAGTGCCAAAGGTGGAGACCAAGCCCAATCGCTGCGGCAATGGTTCCATTCATGATGGTTGCGGCACGGGGTGCGCCACCCATCAGAATAGGTTCGGTCAAGGAGCGATGGACCGGGATGGAGAAGCCTTCAGTCATTAGATGAGAGCCCCGCCGCCGAAGGAAAAGAAAGACAGGAAGAAGCTGGTGGCGGTGAACGCAATCGACAGACCAAAGACGATCTTCAACAGATTGCGCATGCCGCTGCCCATATCGCCAAAGGCAATGCCAAGCCCGGTGACTACGATGGCGATAACGCCAATCCCTTTTGCAACATCACCTTCAATGGAGGTGACGATTTGTTGGATTGGCCCCTCCCAGGGCATTCCCGAACCCGCTGCGAAGGCTTGTCCTGAGAACAGGAGAAACACTAGTAACGTAAACGCGATGTAGTGAAGAGATCGGATGGTATCGTAGGTGCGAGACATAGCTAGGCTCCGTTGTTTGATGATGATTGAAGAGAGAGGATGTTTGTCGGGGCGTCAGCGACATCACAGGTGACGTAACCTTGCCCGCTGTCCTCGATGCCGGTGACATGTCGGATGGAGTCGATGCGGCGCGCATTTCCGCGCCCTGAAATGAAAACCACAAGGTCAATGGCTTGCGCGATCAAAGTGCGCGGAATGTTTGCCGCGACTTCACCGACCAATTGTTCAAGGCGGTAAAGCCCGCCAATGGCGTCATTGGCGTGAATGGTGCTGATCCCGCCCGGATGTCCGGTGTTCCACGCTTTCAGCATGTCTAAGGCTTCTGGACCACGCACTTCTCCAACCACGATCCGGTCTGGCCGCAGCCGCAAGGTCGATTTCACAAGGTCAGCCATAGAAACGTGAGGAAGGCGCGTGCGCAGGGCGACTTGATCTGGCGTGGCGCACTGCAATTCACGGGTGTCTTCGATGATGAGAATCCGGTCGCCGGTTTCTGCGACCTCATTCAACAGCGCATTGGCGAGTGTTGTTTTGCCTGAGCCTGTGCCGCCAACTATCAGGACATTCTTTCGTTCGCGCACGGCGGTTTGAAGGTGATGACGTTGCACCGCTGACAGCGTTTTCGCGCTCACATAATCATCGAGTGAGAAAATTTTGGCGGCGGCTTTGCGGATTGAGAAGCAAGGCGCGGTCGTCACTGGTGGAAGGACGCCCTCAAAGCGCTCGCCTGCACCGGGCAGTTCTGCACTGACAATAGGCGCCGTTGCTGTGACCTCAGCTCCGATGTGGCTGGCAACCAACCGAATGATCCGTTCGCCCTTATCGGGAGACAGCCGGGTCTCTGTGCATTGGCGACCTGTTCCGTGGCGGTCGAGCCAAAGCCATCCATCAGGGTTGACCATAATCTCCACAACCGCAGGATCGGCGAGTGCGGCTTGAATGGTCTCTCCCATTGCCGTTTTGAGCATAGATTGCGTGCGCAGGAGAGATTCTTGATTACGCTGGGGCATCGGCGTCCTCCGTCTTTGTAGGACGCTCAGGCTTAGGCTCGTGCAGCCGCGCTAATTCGTCTTCCGTAAAAAATTTCGAGCCGTCCGCAAGCTGATCTTCCATCCGATTAAAAAGAATGGGTTCGCCGTCCTGGAGAATGGATTGGAGGCTGTTCAAATAGGTCTCAAACCGGGAATGGCCTTCGGCTTGAGCCGATTTCCTGTCGGCCTCCGAGACTTGGGGAATGACTGTCAGAAAGTAGCGAACAAATAAGGCGAAGGCCTCTGCGGCAATGATCTGCCTGCGCTCCAATCCTTCAATTTGCCGAGAGAGGCGGTCCAGACGCCGGATGAGCGCTGCATCGCGTTTGTCATCATGTTCGTGGCTAAAGAACGCGGCCAGTGCTTGATTTACGATGTCGGATTCTGTGCGTCCCGGTTTAAGTTTCGCCGCCTGTAAATGCGCGAACACCGATGGTTTCAAATAAGGGTGTATGCGAGGGTTTGACGACGCCATAATTAGAAATCCAACAGGTCAAAATCGGGCGTGCCCCGATCCAGCCCATAAGTTTTGTTAGCGATGGTGGCGCGGCGTACGAGATCGGCAGCACGCTTGGCGGCAACGTCATCTGCATCACCCGGCTCGACATTTTGTTCGTTTTCAGCGGATTTGGTTGTTTCCTGCTGCGGAGCGTCGATGTCGTGCTTGAGGTCTTTGCCACCGTCATCGCTGCTGGCGGCTACTGCATCGAGTTTAGCAAACAAGCGATCATCGACGGCACAGGTATCTTGGCCCCAATCATCCAGGCGTGGGGATGGACGGTCGCCATAGGGATGATCGGGGCCTGTCAGCGCGGGAGGGGAGAAAACGCGGCTGACAAAATTCTGGTCTTCAAAATAGCGCAGCTTCTTTGCTCGGACCGGCGAAGAACCAGAGACGAGAATAATCTCATCATCCGGTGGAAGCTGCATGATTTCGCCGGGGGTTAGAAGTTGGCGGGCGGATTCTTGGCGAGAGACCATGACATGACCGAGCCACGGCGCGAGTCTGTGGCCCGCATAATTGCGCACGGAACGCATCTCGGTCATTGATCCGAGGGCGTCAGAAATTCGTTTGGCGGTTCGTTCGTCATTGGTCGCAAATGCGACGCGCACATGACAATTATCGAGAATGGAGTTGTTCGGGCCGTAGGCTTTTTCAATCTGATTGAGTGATTGCGCAATCAAGAAGGCCCGCAATCCATACCCCGCCATGAATGCGAGCGCGCTTTCAAAGAAGTCGAGCCGTCCGAGTGCTGGAAACTCATCAAGCATCAACAGGACACGGCGGCGTTTCTCAGAGGTGGCCTCGTCATCAAGCTTTTCGGTTAGACGGCGGCCAATCTGATTCAGGATTAGTCGAACAAGCGGCTTGGTGCGCGATATGTCAGAGGGCGGAACAACCAGATAAAGTGAGATTGGTTTTTCACCTTCAATCAGGTCGGCAATGCGCCAATCGCAGGAAGCTGTCACCTCGGCCACCGTTGGGTCACGGTACAACCCCAAGAAACTCATCGCTGTTGACAGGACGCCTGAGCGCTCATTTTCAGACTTGTTCAAGAGTTCACGCGCTGCTTGCGCGACAACTGGATGAGTTTGGGGATCACCCCCTTCGGGGCCGAGGTGGTTGGTACTCATCATCACCCATAAAGTGCGCTCAAAAGAGCGGCTGGGATCAGACAAGAAACTGGCGACGCGGGCGAGCGTCTTTTCTTTCTCCGCATAAAGAACGTGAAGGATCGCGCCGACTAGAAGAGCGTGGCCGGTTTTTTCCCAATGGCTGCGACGTTCAAGAGCGCCTTCTGGATCGACCAGAATGTCAGCAATATTCTGGACATCGCGAACCTCGTTACGGCCTTTGCGCACCTCCAACAGCGGATTGTATTTTGCGCTTAACGGATCGGTCGGATTGAACAGAAGGCAGTGAGAAAAGGTTGAACGCCAGCCTGCCGTTAATTGCCAGTTCTCACCTTTGATGTCGTGAATGACCGCGCTCTCGCCCCAGCTCAAAAGCGTTGGCACAACAAGGCCCACACCCTTGCCCGAACGCGTCGGCGCAAAGGCCATAATATGCTCTGGTCCAGAATGACGAATGTAAGTGCGCTTGAGTCTTCCGAGAAACACGCCTGTTCTGGTGAGCAGGCCCGCGCGTTTCATGGTGCGCTTTGTGGCCCACTCGGACGACCCGAAGGTGGTTAGCTTCTTTGCACGTCGCCCGCGCCAAACGGACAGCAAGGCTGCCATGATGATACTGGCGAAGGTGGCCCCGACAACAATCTTGCCGCCCGTTCTGAATATCTCAGGCGCGTAAGCGTGAAAGGCATACCACCATTCGAAGAGACGCCACGGATAGTAGATGGGAATGTCGAGGACATAGAACCATGCCGTTCCAAGATAAGGGTCGTAGCTAAACTGTGCGGCGACCCATTGGGTCGCGAACCAGATGCCACCAGCAATGGTGGCAAGCACTGAAAGTATGTGACCGTATAATATGCCCTGTGGCGACATGGAGTGACCTCAATTTCGATGAGATCAGGATGAGCCAAGATCAAGCGTTCCGTATAGTGAGGAAAGCGGGTAGAAATCTGAATGAAACCAGTGGGTTTGTTCTGAATTTAAGGTGAGCGGGATGTCTGGAGTGCTATGGTGATCTATGGGGCATTTCATGGTGTTGAATCACGAGACCTTGGGTGAAAATCTAAGGATTTCTGGAGATCATATCGCCCGATTGGTCATATCCGTTTATCTTTAGGGCCGTCTATGCAAGCGATTCTCGTTCTTGAGAGGCTATTAAAATATCATATGTGATATGAAATATAAGAATAATCGCGATTAAATATCACTTATGATCTCTTTTTGCACAAATGCTCTTGAAATCTTATCACCAAATTAATATCATTTATGATATGAAAACTGATAAAACATACCAAAAGCTATCACAGGTGATATGATGAAGCTTTCTAAATTTGTGCCAGAGGATGAAATCCTCAAGGAGTTTGCAAAGCGTCTTGCAAGGATGCGCAAGGCGCAAGGCTATTCTCAAACCGAATTTGCAAAGGAAGCCGGCATTGGTGTCGCCACACTGCGCCGCATCGAAGGTGGCCAGGACAGCCAGTTTGAAACATGGCTGAAAATTCTGAAAGCCTTGGACCGGGTAACTGCCCTCGATGCGCTCCTGCCGGAAACATTCAATTCTCCAATGGCGGAAGCCCTCGCTGGGAAATCTCGAAAGCGCAAAAAGTCATCTACCTCCTCTGGCATCGTATGGGGAGATGAAGCCCAATGAGTACGGCGACCGTCAAATTGTGGGGTACCACCATTGGATACGTCTCAATGGATCATGGCGAACGCTATGCACGATTTGAATATGATCCTGCATTTGCGGAGTTAGGTGTAGAGCCCGCCCCGATACATATGCCCGTTCGCAAGGGTTATATTTATCAGTTTGAAGGGCTGCATCCCAGATCATTTCATGGGCTTCCCGGCATGATCGCCGACAGCCTTCCCGACAAATACGGCAACAAACTTATTGATGTCTGGCTCGACCAGACCGGACGAGACCCAACGGAGTTTAATGCTGTTGATCGTCTTTGCTACACCGGCACGCGGGGCATGGGCGCGCTGGAATTTGAGCCAGTCATCGAAACTGACGCAACGAAAGACAAGCGCCTTGAAATCCGCGATCTCATCAATCTCGCATCAATGGCCTTTGCAGATCGAGAAACACTCAACACCAAACTTACACCGGGCAAGGAAGAAACCGCTTTGCTGGATATTCTCAGTGTTGGGACATCAGCGGGCGGCGCTCGGGCGAAAGCCGTTATTGCCTATAATCCAGAAACAACAGAGGTTCGGTCCGGGCAGCTAGACTTGCCATCCGACTTTGAACATTGGCTGATTAAGTTTGACGGCGTTGCTTTCAGTGGAGATTGGGGCGTAGCCGACCCGTCTGGTTACGGTCTTCTGGAATATAGCTATCACCTTATGGCGAAAGCCTGTGGCATCAACATGATGGAAAGCCGCCTGTTCAGTGAGAATGGCCGCAATCATTTCATGACAAGGCGCTTTGATCGTGACGAACACGGCGGCAAGAAATTTGTTCAGACTTTCGCCGCCGCCGCGCATTTCGATTACTATGAAAGCGGCGCTTATTCCTATGAGCAGCTCTTCACAACCATGCGTAAGCTGGACATGCCGCAAGGTGCGATTGAAGAGCAGTTTCGCCGCGTGATCTTCAATGTGGTCGGTTGCAATCAGGATGACCATGTGAAGAACTTTGGCTTCATGATGGATCGCCAAGGCAATTGGGACATCACACCTGCCTATGATCTTTGTCATGCCGAAGGCAGCGACTTCACAAGATTCCACCAGTTAAGCATCAACAGCAAAACAAGCGACTTTACCGTCGAAGACCTCAAACATCTTGCCAAGTTTGCTCGGCTGCCGCGCAACCGCGAGAAGTTCGTCCTCGAACAGACCGTTGAGGCCTTCTCAACATGGCATGAAACGGCGAAAGAGCTGGATATACCCAAGACGTTACAGGAACACGTCTCACGCACCCTCCGCCTTTCGTGGTCATAGGCTCTATGGAAACCCAGCTATCTACTCAAAGGTTGGTCCAGTTGCCGTTGGAAGTGAATCACGTGACCACTCTAAAACGCCCATAAAATGGGATCTGGTTCAATTTTGGAATTGAGCGCCATGGCTAAATATGTCACAAACCTTGTATCGAGCGTTGTGCTCGACATGGAGCTTTAATGTCTACGATTGCGGGAAGCCGCTAGTCCTGAACACTCAGGACTCTTTGATTTGAGAACCAGTGTAGCCGCGCTGCCCCTTTCGGCTGCGTTGTGCAATGGTCTCAATTTCCAAAAATTCCCAGCCCAAGGCGGTGTCATCATCGAATGGCATATAAGACCTTGTGGGCAAATCGAAAGACAAAACATTGACCAAAATATTGAATATTCGTCCTGCGACAAAGCAGGACATCCCCACAATCGGAACCATCGCTGAACAAACAGACCTGTTTCCACCTGACATGTTGGAAGACATGATGGATGGGTATCTCAGCCAAACCTCAACCGATATTTGGTTTGTAGGTGAGCTGGATCAGGGTGTTATCGCATTCGGCTTCTGTGAACCCGAACGCATGACCGACGGAACATGGAACCTCCTCGCGATTGGTGTCCTTCCAGAACACCAAGGCCAAGGTCACGGCGCTGAAATTATGCGTTACCTTGAGTCGAGGCTGCAAGGTGAAGGCCAGCGCGTTTTGCTGGTCGAAACTATGGGGACACCAGAGCTAGCGTTGACGCGAGAGTTCTACCTGAAAAACGGCTATACGGAAGAAGCCCGCATTCGTGAGTTTTACGAGGCAGGTGCTGATAAGGTCGTTTACTGGAAGCATCTATAGCTAAGCCGAGTGGGCCGTTTATGCGGCCCACTCATTTGAATTTCAGCCAGACTGAATTTCATGGAATTGAACTTTGAACCGGCCAAACTTCTAACAAGTTTATGTGGCTGGGGCATAAACTTACTATAAGTTATCGTTGTGCTCGCTAACGTCGGCATCATTCAATTCCGCGTCCGCGTGTGAGTGTCCAAGAAATCTGTCGTCCCCGGATCATCCCGCTAATCTGTTTGCCAATGTTGCGGTCCATCACTTCGCGCCACGGCACGAGGGAAAAGTCCTTGGCCCTTTCAATCACCGCATAACGTCCGCTCGCCCGGTCGATCCGCTCCACATACTGACCGCTGATCCGGCCCGATTGCGAGGCATGGGTGAAGGGTTTGCCGAGTTTCTGCGCAAGGGTTTTGGCTGCGTCCTCAAGGTCACGCCGTTCCAATGTGGCGAGCACTTTGTCGTCGATCTTTTGGCCCGCCTCTTTCAAAATGCCTTGGCGCTGGAGAAAGGCGCGCCGTGCAGCCCGTGCCTCTTCAATCTCGCTGCCAAATCCGCGCGTCTGCGATCTGTCAGCATAGTCGCGCAAATGTTCGTCCAGCCAGGTCGCGCCAATGGCGTTGCGCATGGCAGGCAGATTAAGGCGCGAGGCCATTTCAAGCTGAACGGGTTTGCTGCGCGTCGTCTCAAATTCATAGGCGGCGGCCTTTTCGAGATAATCAGGCGGAATGCGCCATGTACCATCGGAGTTTCTGGCAACCGATACGCCCGCCTTGCGCATGGCTTCCAAGCGGCGAACATGCGCCTTGATAAATTCAGGATTGGTGCGCGGGGCGCCCTCAAGATGGCGGGTGGGGCTGTAAATCCCGCGATGCTTGCTGGCGATCTCATGGATGGTGCGATCTGACGGGCGTGCTGTGTGAGACGCAGGATGCGCTGTCACAATCATGCCCTTTTCAATTCCGGTCAGTCGGTCGCTTGGCCCGATATTCACATAGGCGACTTTTCCATCCGTGGCGTCGATCACCACATAGGCTTGGTCGCGCACATCGTCCGCCACGCCTTGCGCGATGATTTTGCCTGTCAGGGCTTTCGCCTTCGGGTCGCCCGGATCAAACAGGCTGGTGCTGGTCATCAAGCGGTCATGGCCCGTCTCATTCATGGCCCGGTGCATAGCTTTGATAATATCACCGCGTTCGCCCATGCGTTTGAGCGCATCCGCTGCATTCGAATCAATTCGCCATTCTGAACCGCCCAAAGGTTCGGCCAACCCCAATTTGGCAAGCTGCTCCATGCGCGCTTTTTCAAGCTGGCGCTGCCAGACCTGCCCGCTGGGAACGGGTTTGGCGAGGTCCAATGTTCCGTCACGCGACCGTCGCAACAAGCCTCGGTCAAGATCGGTAAGGCGTTCGACCTGCACCATGCGCTGCATCCGCTGGCGGTGTTCCAGCTCACTCACTGGCCCAAGTTCAAGAGAGACAAGCTCTTGCGCACGTTCGCGCAGCCCGCGTGAAATATAATCGCGGGGGATTACGAGGTCTTTGCCATCTTCGCGCGCACCGCGCATGACGATATGCACATGCGGCTGGCCCGTATCATAATGGTTGGCCGCCACCCATTCGAGGCGCGTTTCCAAATCCTTTTCCATCTGTCTCATAAGATCCCGCGTGAAGGCTTTCAGATCGTTCATCTGGTCGGCATCTTCTGGCGAGACGATAAATCGAAAATGGTGGCGGTCATCTTCCGCTCGCGCGATCAAATCCTCTGCGTCCAAATCGTGGGCAGCATCGGTGTAAAGTTGGGCCTCGCGTCCTTCTTCACCCGCTCCGTCACGTTCAATGTAATTCAAGTGGCGGCGTAAAGGCGCTGTGCCATGCACGGTCATCTTATGAATGGAGGCTTTGACCACGACCCGGCGATGATAGTGGCGGGCCGCGCTGCGCTGCGCCCGTCCGCTGCCGCCCCGACCCGACCCGTTGGCGCGTGAGATGCGACGCGCGCCTTTGCCGACTTTCTTGAAGAATGACTTCATCCGCGCGTGTCCAGACGCCGACCGGATACGTCCCAGCTTCACCTCAAAGGGCGGTTCTGATCCCCCCTTGCTCATGCAGGGTTCCGTGACGTTGCGGGATAATTCGGGTAAGGAGCGCTCCCCAGAACCGCAGTGATACCGGGCCTTTCCGCAAAAATGGAAGCGCCCCCATAAAAGCGCATAGCGCTCCCAAAAAAGATGTGCAGACAAGGGAATAGCCCCAAAGGGGCGCTTCTCGCTTTTATCTTGCCATCCGCGCCTTTTCCCCGCGCCCTGCCATCTCCCGCTTCTTCCAGTGTTTCCGAACCGCCCAGATATTCGACAACGCCAAGGATGTTGTCTTTCTCAACTGGACCAAAATACCGGCTATCCCAGGAGTTCTGCACATGGGTTGAGACAAGGAAATACTGGTTTTCAGCGAGGGTTATGCAGCCTCTCCATACGGGCATGAGCCGCCCAAATGCGTCCTGCGCTTGGGTGCGAATATCAGGACGATTTGGGGCTGTCACACGCCCATTTTCGGAGCAGATTTCGTCCCCCGCCGTCGCCCAAACGGTTTTGAGAAGGGGTACATGAGAGGGCAGATAATCCCGTGTAGCAGCCATGTTTCGCGCATTTTCCGGCGCGAAAGCGGCGACTATCACGTCACGATTTATCGCTTTGTTTGGCGTTAAACGATACCATCCAACAGGTGCGCTCGCGGTCTGATTGTAGAAAACATAGGGCGTTGCAGGTTTGAAAATATCGACCAGAGCAAAGACGCAAATCAGCCCAGCAATAGCCCCAATGATACGCGATTTCATGGCAACTCTCCTGCGAAACTGGAGGCTTGCAAAGGCGAAAAACCATGTGGATCGAAGCTGACAGCGAGTCGATTATGCAGATGTCGCCAATAGGCATCCGTCACATGGGACAGTCCGCCTGCGTCCTGTTCCAACGTGTCCAGGTGATCGAATGCGCGCTGGGTTCGGGTTGTTCCGCGCGTTGCTAGCAGAATATCAGCGCCGGGCATGACACCGGGAACGGTGGAAAGCGCCCCGCTTTCAACGCTGCGTAATACAAACAATCGCCAATCCTGTGTTCCGAACCGATTTGCGCGCCAGCGGATATATCCGAACACCGAACCGGGCGCGAAGGCAACCAATTTACGCCGCCAATCAAGTCGCGCTTCAGTCAATGGCGCACCAAATCGAAGGCGATGATTGATCCGTTTTTTGCGATAGACGACCTGAACGGCGGTGAGATTACGCACCTGTGCCATAGTCACTATCCTGATCGTAGGAAGGTCCGTGACCGCAATCACGGCTGCGCGACCACCCCTCCAAATCCTTGATATGGTAAATCACTTTGCCGCCATGTTTGCGCCAATGCGGGCCTTCTTCGCGCCACCGCATATTGTTCAAAGTGCGTTCTTCAAGCCGGAGATACTTTGCAGCTTCGGCAGCGGTCAGATAAGGGCTTTGTAAGTTTTCGGACATAAATTCCTCCTATATGCTTACGTGCGAACACAGTTTTGCACCGTGTTTCTGCGGGAAATTCAGCCGGAATTACGAGGAATTGTGAAGGCACGAAAACGCAACGTCGCGTTTTCGTGACGTAAGATTAAACCTCATATTAAAGGTTTTTCTTGGTCAGAAACGACTTGTAATCACCACCAATAAGGCGGTCTGCGCGTGCAAGAGTGCGTTTTATCTGCGCCTTTAAAGCACGGTCATTAACACCCCAATCAGCATCCACACGCGCCTTGCCGACAATCGCTTCTGCTATGTCTCTTAGATCACCTTTGGGGCGTTCAAAACCGTTTCGAATGTCGAAGGCAGTCAGAGCATTAATGAGTGAATTAGAATTATGTCGTCGCCCGATTAAGGAAAGTTGGCCGTTATTGGAGCGGTACAGTGAGAGAAGTTGTGCCGCCGTATCAAGCCGTCTGCGCATATATCGGGCATTATCAATGCGAATACCGATCTCGGCATTTTCGCCTGGAGGCAGGTCAGTATCGCAAAACAATTGAATCCAGAAACGATGCCCATTGAGAACAATGTGACGAACACCATCAGCCGTGTCGAGGATGATACGCCGCGTCTTCAAGGCGGACAGAATAATTGTTTCCTCCTGTCTGGGAAGGTTCGCTTGACTGTTGCCAATCTCGGTAAGGCGCACGCGAACCGCTCCTGCCAGCAGTCGTGGAGACCAGAAGACATTGGCGTCGATTGCTGGTTTTTCAGGGTCGGCGAAGGTGAGTAATCCCCATTTTTCTGCCTTGGGAATGGATTGTGTCAGCCGCAGAAAAGATGCGCCACTTGAGAGAATGAATGGCGATGGCAGAATGTCGGATGCACGCAAACAGTCACGCTGATATTCAGCGTTTCGCCTCAGAAATTCCCATGCCCAGGCTGCGTTGGGCATGCGTTCTGGTAAAGTATGTTCACTTGCACCACCCATAACCCTTATACTTTGCAGTAAAGTAGTAAATAAATAAAAATCGCCTACAAATAAGTGATTGATGTGAATTGAATATTAATAATTCTCTGCCCGGTAGAGGTCCGGGCAGAGATTATCCTGTTTAATCTTGCGGGTTCCAGAGGATCGCAAACTCTTCGCCATCGGTATCATTGACCCGTCCGAGATTTGCATAAACCTTGCGCGGTCCGATCATTGGATGGGCAAGTGTGAGTGAGATATATTCCTTACCGCTTGCTTTTCCGACGCGTGTCCAACCGCCGCCAATCTCGCCGTGATTTCCCGCATAGATGCGAAAGTCAGGCTGTTTGTCGTGCGTTTTGGCTTCATTCGGAGCAATCCGAACGCGGGTGCTAAGACCCATAGCGAGAACGCCTTCAAAGTTTCCGTCTTCATTTTGTGATACATATCCAAGTGCTTGTGCCATTGTTTAAGTCTCCATTTTGTGATGTCGCCGGGAGCCAATCCCCCGGCTGACGCCGCCCGTAAAAACAGGAGGCAGACGGACTTGAACCCTTTCGGGGCGCAGGCTTGCCGGAGCACTCGGTAGCCGGTCTTTTTTGCTGCGCGAGGAGGCGTGGCACACGCCGGGGAAAAAAGATCGGCGGACGAGTTTCCAGTCCGGCGGCTTCCTGTTTAGGGCTTCAAAGGTGTCTGTCCGAGGGCATTGGCCCCATTGCGCGTCACTCTGATCTGGAGACATCAATCGGCATAAATCACTGGATTAGATTCTCAAAACTACGGAAACTATGACTGTTCCCGCTTTTTGGGGGCTTTCATTCGCATTGCTCAGATTGACGTTGAACACCACGACTAAACACTGATTTGAAAAGCAAGCAAAGTTGGAAACCGATTGGAAGGCTTGAACACGATTTCGGAAATACCGGTAAAAAGTGACTCCGCCACGCCCTTTTTCGGAGCGCAGCGGAGTGGAGATCGCTGGTGGACGACCTCAAAAGCAGTCCGGCGAATGCGGAGACGATGACCGTCAGACTACAAAGATCAATCTCAAGCTGCCTTCGCTTCCTCGGCAGAGTTCATTATTTCAGCGACTTCCTTGTCCAGAACGGCTGGCAAGCATCCATCACGGTTCAGATAATGCCGTGCTGGAATTTGCATCCAATGGGGTCGCCAGTCCGACGCAGCCTTTTTCACGCCATGTCCCGCTATGCGATTGCGGATAATCTCTTTCTGCACCTTTCCAGTGTCGGTGAGAGCGGCATCCGCGCAAGATTTTCCGGCAATGTCTTTTACCAGTGCATTGATGACTGTTTTGTCGCGCAACAGGTCAAAGAAAGCATCATCGGGTTGCCAGAGCGCGGTCATGTCAACGGGAATAGCATAAGTCAGAGCCTCTACTGCGCGGCTTCCTGCGGCAAGGCTCATGCCCATCGCCAAGGTCAGAGTCCGCATGACGGTTGCGTCATCGACCTGCATCAAGGTTGAAAACACGGTGATTACGTCATCGCTGGTGAGATGTTTCGCAGAACCGTATTCATGGCTTGGCAAAGACAGGCCCAGAAGCGCAAATACTTCGGCGCGTTCCTTCTCAAACCGGACTGCACCTGCACTTGCTGCAACGCTTTCGCTGGTTGTGTCTTTGCGAGAGGTCGTTTTCTGCGCATCAATCCACCAATTGTCCGCATTTGTCAGCATGTGGGCAACCGCAAGGCGCAAAGCAACTGCGGGATGGTCAATCAGGCTAGCGCGAATAGCCGCGTGGCGATGTAAGCTGACATATTCGGTAAGCGGACCGGATAATTCTGGCTTGGCCTGTGGTTTGGCTTTCTCGTCGTCATTCCCGCCCAAAATGGCCTCAATCTTCTTGATGTCAGCATTGGAAAGATACGCTTGATGAATTTCGACGCTGCCATCATGGCCAGCGGCGATAAACACTTTGCCGCCTTGCTTTTGGCTACGTTCCCCATATTCCCATCTGGGAAAATGGTCGCCGCGTTCCAGCAGGATAACATCGGACCAGCCTGACTGTTTGAGTTCTGTAACCGTTTCGGCAATGGCGGTGTTCTGGTGTTCCCAAAACAAATCAGGGTCTTGAAAATAGCCGCTTTCTCCAAACAGGTCCGTGATGATAGCGCCAGAATAGGTTTCGAGATCAAACATGGCGGCATCGGTTTTAATCCGCGCGCCACCTGTCAGCCATGCTTTTAGCTGCTCTCCCTGCGGGGCATAGTCATCGCCGTGATAGAGTACCAGCCAATCAGCTTGCTGGTCAGCAGTCGCCAGAGTGAGGGCGCGAAGCGTGTCCGCTCTGATTTCTTCAACCTCATAGAGTTCAAGAATTTCGGGTAAGAGTGCTGCCAGCGCGAGAGTCTGACGGACTGATAACTCCGTCACACCAAAAGTTTCGGCAATATCGCCTGTTGTTTGTCCTGCATCTGCCAAGCCCTTGAAGGCGGTGAAGCGTTCTGTTGTGGTGGCAGGAAGTCTTGCGACATTCTCCAAAAGAGAGGCTTCTCGGGCGGCTTTCACGTCCCCGCTTTGCATAATCAGGCACGGGGCTTTGACGGTTTTGCCAGTGACTTTGGCTTTCTTTTTCAGTGCAAAGTAACGGCGGCGTCCGGCGATGATGCCCCATCCTTTCCCTTCTTTGCGCACCAATAAGGATTGATTTATCCCTCCTTTCAATATGCTTGGGTAAATATCATCAATGTTGGGCGCGCCTTTACCGTGACGCATATTCAGCTTGCTGACGTGCATATCGGCGATGGGCAGGAAGCGGGTTTGTTGCTTTGTCGTTTGTTGTGTTGTGGTCATAGTGATGTCTCCTTTTTACTAGTCTTTGATGAGGTCGGTTAAGTCGAGTTGCGCACGGCCGGCCTCATCAAACAGGCCGTGGTCACAAGATTTCTGAATGGCGGTCGGGTTTCGCTTTGGGCGCATGGGCTGCGCTGCTAAAACGGCAAGGCGGTCGGCAAGCGTGATGGGGCGTACCCCGTCAATCAGCGTTTGCTCGCCTTGCTCGGTTGTTTCTGACGCGCGGGTCATGCCGCCAATGCCGCAAGCGGGGTTTCCGGTTCTCGATTTTCAAAAGCCAGAATGTAGTCAGCAGCTTTGCTGGCAAGTGACGCCGCTTTGAAAATCGCGCGTTTGTCTTCTTTCAGGGCTTGCAGCCAGTTGGCGATATAGTCCGCATGGCGTACGGTTGGGATAATGTTTTGGGCAGCGCAGACAAAAGCGCTCGCCATTTCTGCGACAAGTTCCTCGCGGGCGTAATCCTTAGTGCCTTTGCTGGTGGTCAGGCTCCGGTCAAGGCGGGATTGGTGGCCCGTCCAGTGGCCAAGCTCGTGAAAACAGGTTCGGTAATAATTTATCTGTTCGCGGAAAGCAGGTTGCGGCGGCACCTGAATAAAATCTTCGCTCGGCACGAAAAAAGCTCTGTCGCCGCCAGTGCGAAAATCGGCTCCGGTGGCTTCAATAAGCTGTTCTGCGCGGGGGATGATTTCGCGTTCGGGCAAAGGCTGCGGATTGGCCAAAAATTCATCGGGCAAGCCTTCACACTGGTCAGCATTAAAGACAGTGTAACGCTTCAAAAAGCCAACTCGTTGTGGGTCGTCTCCTGTTTGCTGCGCTTTTTCTGCCTCGGCTTTGGGTATGAATGTATCGGCGTAACAGATGGCAGTGCCACGCTCGCCCTTTCTGACACATCCACCAAGCGACAAGGCTTGTTTGAAGGTTAGCCAGTGTTGGGTGGTTCTCGCGGTTTCGATGGCCGCTCCCCAAAGCAGCAAAATGTTGATACCCGAATAGGTGTTACCGGTGGCGGCATTTTTCGGGAGTCCCATCGGAGTCTTGATATGGTCGCGTCCCCAAGGCTGAACCCAAGGCACTGTGCCAGCCTCAAGCTGCGTGATAATCTTGTCTGTAACGTCTTGGTACAGGTCGCGGCGGGTTTCGCCCCCGCGCTGACCTCTTGCACTTTGCTTGCGGTTCTTGGTGGTCATGTCTCGTCTCCTGTTCTGCCCCTGTCACCAGTTTCCCCCGGGCGGGAGGGGGTGGGCGGCAGGAACGCCGCGCAGGCGTGGGGCATCAGGGCCAAGGCAGCTTGCTGCCGGTGGGCAAGTTTCTTGGTAGGAGAGCTTTGACGACTTATACGGATAAAAACCCAAGAGGCTTGCGCATGGGCCGCCCCGCGCCAGCGTGGCTGACGCCCACACCCGACCGCCTGGGGAAACCCCCAAAAAGTCGCGCGTCAGCGCGTCCGCTGATTAAAAACGAAATTGTATCAGCTCAAATCACGCGCATACCAAATCGGGTATTATTGGGTAATTGTGGGTATTTTTTGCGGTTATACGAATACGCAAGCCGAGGCGTAGCCGAGGGAAGGATCGTCACCTCCCCAAGACCTGATTCATCAGGGCTTGGGGAGGTGCGTTTACGCACCGAGTAGAGCCCGGTCGCGGCCTGCCGCGATGCGCCCAGATAATAAATCGGGTATTATTGGGTATTTCCCTGCCCCCAACACTACTGGAAACAATCTTTTTCCCTCTCATAAGCACAAACCATCAGTCTGCTTATTATTTCAAAATACATATCTTCTATTCAACGGATAAGTATTCACAGATGAATTTTTAAACAAAAGCAATTCAAACTTGTAGCTTGGCTAATTTTCCCGTATTTTCTCACGAATCCTTTTAGAGGTGATTCATGACAACCGACATCATGACGATCCGCGAAGTCGCTGAGTATCTCAAGATCGCGGAGAAGACAGCTTATCGCCTCGCGGCAGAGGGCGAGTTGCCAGGGTTCAAAGTGGGCGGGAGCTGGCGCTTCCGGCAGGCGGACATTGATAGGTGGATAGACAAGGGAGCAAAAAAGAATGACGACTGAGTATCACGCAAAACTGTTTGCGCATGAGCTGAGCCGTCGGCATTCCGTTGGCGATTCAGAAAAACTCGCCAGCACCCATGATAGCTCGACCGATGGGGTGTAGGAATGCAAATCATTGACAACATAAACAACTTGCTAGGAGAAGATCTTCGCTCCAATCTAAATAAGGGATCGAAGCTCAAAATCGCGGCCTCTTGCTTTTCGATATTTGCGTTCCAAGCCTTAAAAAACGAGTTAGAAAAGATTGATGGTCTCGAGTTCATCTTCACAGCTCCGACTTTTGTCCCGGAGGGAGTAACTGATAAATTCAGGAAAGAACGAAGAGAATTTTTCATCCCCAAAGTTCAGCGCGAGCGTAATCTGTATGGATCAGAGTTTGAGATACAGCTTCGCAACAAGTTGATGCAGCGGGCGGTTGCGAGGGAGTGCGCTGAATGGATACGCAAAAAGGTAGTATTTCGTTCAAACAAAACTCAAGCGCCTATGCAGCAATTTGTTTGCGTAGAGAATACCTCGAATCAGGTTGCTTATATGCCTGTGAACGGTTTTACGGCCGTCGACCTCGGCCTACAAAAAGGAAACGCTGTATCAAATATCGTCAATCGTTTAGATGGCGTGCCATACACAAACACCTATCTTGATCTTTTTAATCAAATCTGGGCTGATCCTGACAAGCTAGAGGATGTTACCGAGGCGATTTGCCAGCATATTGAGTCGGTCTATCAGGAGAACTCTCCGGAGCGGATTTATTTCCTGATCCTATACAACCTTTTCAATGAGTTTCTTGAAGAGATAGATGAGGACGTTCTTCCAAATGATCGTACCGGATATCTCGACACTGCGGTATGGAACAAGTTGTTCAACTATCAGCGAGATGCCGCCACGGGTATCATCAATAAGCTGGAAACCTATAACGGCTGCATACTGGCGGATAGCGTTGGTTTAGGAAAGACATTTACAGCGCTCGCAGTCATCAAATATTACGAACTCAGAAATCGAGCTGTTCTGGTGCTGTGTCCCAAGAAGCTCGCCGATAACTGGTTAAACTTTAACAGTAATCTCAAGACCAACCTGTTTGCCAAAGATCGTTTTAATTACGATGTGCTATGTCATACGGATCTGTCGAGAGTAAGCGGTGACTCATTTGGCATTCCTCTAAATCGTGTAAATTGGGGAAACTATGATCTCGTCGTAATCGACGAATCTCACAATTTCCGCAACAACGACATCTACAAGGATAAGGAAACTCGCTATCAGAAGCTCATGAACCAGGTCATACGCGCAGGCGTGAAGACCAAAGTTCTGATGCTGTCTGCAACACCCGTCAATAACAGATTTACAGACCTTAGAAACCAACTTGCTCTCGCATATGAGGGTGAATCGGAAGCTCTAAGCGAGAAACTAAAAACCAGTTCCAGTGTCGAAGGGATTTTCCGGCGAGCGCAGACCGCATTTAACACTTGGTCAAAACTGCCGCCTGATGAAAGAACAGCATCCGCCATCTTGAAGATGCTGGATTTCGATTTTTTCGAACTCTTGGATAGCGTAACAATCGCGCGTTCGCGTAAACATATTGAGACCTTTTACGATACATCTGACATCGGGAAATTCCCGGAGAGAAAAAAGCCGCTATCATTTCGTTGTCCGTTGACCACGCGCACAGATGTTATGGGGCTAAACCAGATTGTTGCGCAGCTAACTATGCTGAAGCTCGCGGTTTATGCACCTCTTAGCTATATATTGCCCAGTCGTGTCGCAAAATATGAAGCGCTCTATGACACTGAAGTCGGCGGTGGCAAAGGGCGGCTAAAGCAAGTTGACCGTGAGCGCAGCCTCCAAGCTCTAATGACTACCAATCTTCTCAAAAGACTTGAGAGCTCAGTTGAAGCATTCAGACTCACTTTAGGCGCACTTAAAGAAAACCTTACCGGAACCCTGGACGCGATTGCCGACTTTGAACGCTCAGGCGGCGCAATCGAAATAACCGACTACACGGCCAACCCTTCGGATTTCGATCCAGACGATGATGATTTGGGCGGCCTTGGAGACTTTACAGTTGGTAAGAAGGTTCAAATTAGTCTTTCAGATATGGATGTTCAGTCATGGCAGCATGATCTGAAAGCCGATCTCGAACTTATCGACACGCTGCTGGCCTCAATGGAGATGATCCGCCCAGAAGATGACGCCAAACTTCAGCACCTGAAAGCCCATATCCACGATAAGATTGAAAACCCGATCAATGGCACTAACCGCAAGGTGCTCATTTTTACTGCTTTTGCTGATACGGCCAATTATCTCTACAACAACATTGCTGCTGACCTTCGTAAAAGCAATGCTCTGCATACCGCCAGAGTCTCAGGATCGGACACGCCTAAAACAACTATAAAGAAGGCCTACGACTTCCAATCAATCCTGACCTTGTTTTCGCCGCGTGCGAAAGAAAAACATCTCATTATGCCTGATGATGATAATGAGATCGACATCCTCATTGGTACTGATTGCATATCCGAAGGTCAGAATCTTCAAGATTGCGACTATCTTATCAACTACGACATCCATTGGAATCCGGTCAGGATAATTCAGCGCTTTGGTCGGATTGACCGCATTGGTTCAACCAATGACCAAATTCAGCTTGTCAATTACTGGCCAGACATCACGCTCGACGAATACATAAATCTCAAGGAGCGTGTCGAGAATAGAATGATGATCGCCGATGTGACCGCCACAGGCGATGATAACGTGCTTACGGCGAAGAGTAGCGAGATTGCTTACCGTAAAGAGCAGTTAAAAAGGCTTCAGGATGAAGTGATCGAACTGGAGGATGTGAAGACAGGCGTCTCTATTACTGATCTTGGCTTGAATGACTTCCGCATGGACCTGCTGAATTATGTTAAGGAAAATGGCAATCTTCAGCACATGCCTAATGGCCTTCACGCTGTTGTGCCTGCTGACCTCGATATTGGGCTTCTGCCAGGCGCTATATTCGCGCTTCGTAACATTCATCACGGCGTAAGCATCAATCAGCAGAACCGCTTGCACCCATATTATCTGGTTTACATTTCCAATGAAGGTGAAATTGTCGTCGACCACACCGAAGTAAAACGTCTACTCGATTTGGTTCGCACAAGTTGCAAAGGCCGCGCCGAACCTGTCGTGGGGGCTTGCAGTATTTTCAATGAGCGCACTGATGATGGCCGTAATATGGAGCAACAATCAGAGCTACTGAGTTCCGCCATTCGGTCAATGATTGACGTAAAAGATGAGAAAGACTTAGACAGCCTGTTTACAGGAGGCCGAACAACGGCACTTGTAAACACGATAGCCGGCCTTGATGATTTCGAGCTGATCGCTTTCTTGGTGATAGAAGGAGGCGGTTCATGACGGCTTTCTTTGAATACCCGCAAGGCGCTTCGTTCGGAAGGGTCTTACCCAAAACCAAGATTTACGAACACGCGAAGGCAGGCGCCAGATTAAAGCAAGCCTTTGTCGATCAGGTTGAGCAGATTGTCTGGCAATATAAGCTCGCCCCTGAGACCATCAATCTTAGCGCAACGAAGTCGATCAAGGAAATACAGATATTCTGTATCAGGCTCCGAGGCGCGGAGTTGAGTGAAGATGTGTTATCAGCAATCGACAAGGCAATCGCGTTCCCGATCATCTTTGAGCTGACCCATGCGGGCAAGCGCAAGGTGATTGCATCCTACAAACGGGCCAATACAGCGGACAGCACCAAATGGGTTGTCAGTGAATATTTCAGCACTGACTGGGAAGCTGATGATTTGCCTCGGCAAGCGCTCCCGTCTGCCCTTAATCTTGGTGTGCTCTATGAGAAACTTCTGAGCGCACTCATTCCAACCTCCAAAACTGAAGAGCCTATGGCGCAACGTGTTGAGCGCATGGAGGCGATACGGGCGAAACAACGTGAAGCTGGGCGAATAAAGGCGCGTCTTGCCCGTGAAAAACAATTCAACAAACGTGTTGAGATTAACGCAGAGCTGCGAGGGGTAACAAAGGAGCTTGAAGTATTAAACGGGGGGATAGATGGCAAAACTGAATGAGCCATATCAACTGGTCGAGGTTGAAAGTTATCGTCCAGATCATACAAGTGGATTACACGGGAAAATTCATATTCGCCCCTGTGCTGGTCAAGGCTTCGCCGAAAATTTGCATGTAGAATGTTCCAAGAAGCTCTCACGGGAATATCCTGTTGGCTCAAAGTTCCGCATCAGGGCAAAGTTAACTGACCGCGAAGGCGGAGGCGAATTTTTATACAGTTATTTCGGATGGAAATTTGAAGTCTTGTCGAAGGGGAAAGAACGAAAATGAAAAAAATGAAGATGCACAGCCCCAATTTGACGGACGAAAACATCCTCAAGATTCGTGAGCTCTTTCCGGGGTGCGTGACAGAGGCCGAAGATCAAAATGGTAAGCTGCGTCTGGCAGTGGATTTTGACCAGCTCCGCCAAGAGCTGAGCGACCATATCATTGAAGGCCCGCAAGAGCGCTATCACCTCAACTGGCCGGGTAAACGCGAAGCGCTGGTCACCGCAAATGCCCCCATCGCCAAAACCCTTCGCCCTGTGCGAGAGGAAAGCGTGGATTTCGATACCACCAAAAACCTGTTTATCGAGGGCGATAACCTTGAGGCTTTGAAACTGCTGCAAGAGACATATCTTGGCAAAGTCAAAATGATCTATATCGACCCGCCTTATAATACGGGTAATGACTTTGTGTATGAAGATGACTATTCTAAAAATACGGCAGAGTTTCTGAAACGCTCGAATCAAAAGGATGAATTTGGGAATAAACTCGTTGCTAATTCAGAAAGTAACGGCCGCTTTCACTCCGATTGGTTAGATATGATCTATCCTCGTTTGCGACTTGCTCGCAATCTTCTTGATGACGATGGCGTTCTGGTAGCCTCGATTGATGAGAATGAGATTGTTAATCTTCGGAAAGTTCTGGATGAGGTTTTTGGAGCAGGAAACCTTTTATTTCAAATAACCTTACTTTGCAATCCAAAGGGCCGGTCCCAAGACAAGTTTGTAGCTAACTGCCATGAATACATTGTTGGGTATTCAAAAATTCAATTGAATAAAGGTGATCTCAATATCCCGAAGGATGACGAGGAGATTGCGAAAAATTACAAACTCAAAGATAAACGTGGAAGATATCGTGAATTAGAACTTCGAAACACGCATCGTGAATTTGGAAAACATAACAGAAAAAATCTCTATTATCCTTTTTACGTGGACAGAGATGGAAGCGTTTTCCTTGACGAGGCTAATGGCCGCAAGACTGTATATCCTAATTGGGACGATGGTTTTGAGGGGTGTTGGACATGGGGAGTCGACAAAGCGCGCAATCAAATTGATGAACTTGTGGCCAAAGAAGTGAAAGGTAATTGGAAGGTATACAGAAAAAATTATGCTAAAGGGGACGATGGAGAAGCAACTAAGCAAGTAAAATCCATTTGGACGGAAAAGTGTTTTCACACAGAAAAAGGACAGTCTGCTTTTAATGAACTATTCGATACAAAGGAAAAGATTTTTCAGTCGCCTAAATCGGTAGATACAATAAAACAGTTGCTGTTAATGGCTTCGGAGAAAAGCTCAATTATTCTCGATTTTTTTGCTGGATCTGGCACTACCGCCCACGCCGTTTTATCTCAAAACGCATCTGAGGGCGGTAATCGAAAGTTTATCCTTGTTCAGATAGATGAGTCCACTGCTTCAGATTCCGAAGCAAATAAAGCAGGATATCCAACAGTTGCGGAGATTTGCAAAGAACGTATCCGCCGCGCGGGTCAGAAAGTTCTCGAAGGTGAATGTCATCCCGATTGGAATAAGGATGTCGGCTTTCGTGTCCTGAAAATTGATACCAGCAATATGGCTGATGTGTATTACACACCCAATGCTGTAGATCAAAAAGACCTGCTCGCCAGTGTTGAGAATATCAAACCAGGCCGTGATAACCCTGAAGACCTGTTATTTCAGGTGTTACTTGATTGGGGTGTTGACCTGACACTGCCGATTGAAAAACGCGATATTCAGGGCAAATCTGTCTTCCTTGTGAATGAAGAGCCTTATGACCTTATCGCTTGCTTTGATAAAGGTGTGACCGAGGGTCTGGTCAAAGAACTTGCGAGCCATCAGCCTATGCGCATGGTGTTCCGTGACAATGGCTTTGCCTCTGACGCTGTGAAAATCAATGTTGAACAGATTTTCCGCCAGCTTTCTCCCGCAACCGACGTGAAGTCAATTTAGGGTCAGCGGGGTTAGCTTATGAAACTCAAGTTTAAGGTTCAGGACTATCAGACAAGTGCCGTAGAAGCTGTTGTGGATTGCTTTGCCGGGCAACCTTTCCGTAGCGGTCTGTCCTACCGCATGGACCCTGGCACAAAAAAGCAGGCTTCACTTGATGAACATGGGTTTAAGAATGAAGACATACGCCTGACAGATGGGCAACTGCTAACAAATATCCAAAACGTGCAGAAGCGTCAGAACCTTACGCCGGCGCGTTCACTGATTGATTTCACGGAGGTTGACCGCAAAGGCCAGGTTAAGCCGAAGGCGAAAAGCTACAAGCCGGGGGCCAAACTCAATCTCGATATTGAAATGGAAACCGGCACCGGCAAAACCTATTGCTACATCAAGACCATTTTTGAGATGAATAAGCGATATGGCTGGTCAAAGTTCATCATCATGGTGCCGAGTATAGCCATTCGTGAAGGCGTTCAAAAATCTTTCCAGATTACGGCGGATCATTTTACCGAAGGCTACGGAAAGAAAGCACGGTTTTTCATATACAATTCCAAGAGTTTGCCTGAGCTGGAGAGTTTTTCTTCTGACGCTGGAATCAATGTGATGATTATCAATATTCAGGCGTTTAATGCTCGAGGTGCTGACAATCGCCGGATATATGATGAGCTGGACGACTTTCAATCGCGTCGCCCGATTGACGTTATTAGCAAAAACCGGCCGATCCTCATCTTGGATGAACCTCAAAAGATGGAAGGCAAGGCCACGCTCGATGCTTTGCCAAAGTTCAATCCGCTAATGATCTTGCGATATTCTGCAACACACAAAACCAATCATCTCAAAGTTCATCGGCTGGATGCGCTAGACGCTTATAATCAGAAACTCGTAAAAAAAATTGCCGTTCGCGGAATCCAGACACGCGGCCTCGCTGGAACAAACGCCTATCTCTACCTCGAAGGCATCGACATCTCGAAAAAAGCGCCAGTCGCACGAATTGAGATGGAAGTGAAGCTGAAGTCTGGAGAAATAAAACGACAGATACGCCGACTCGAATTTGAACGTAACTTATATGATGAGTCCGGTGGTCTCGATCAATATCGCGGCTTCATCATTTCTCAAATCGATTATAATCAAGACACTGTCGAGTTCACCAATGGAGTTGTCTTGCAAGCTGGCGAGGCAACCGGTGATGTGAATGAGAAAGATATTCGACGTATCCAAATTCGCGAAACCATCAAAGCTCACTTTGATAAGGAAAAGCAACTTTTCTCTCAGGACATAAAAGTGCTTTCCTTATTTTTCATCGACGAAGTCGTGAAATACCGTGATTACGATCAGAATGACGACAAAGGCGATTATGCGCGTGTCTTCGAAGAGGAATACGCTCTCTTGAGAGAGGAATATCTCTCTGAGCTAGTGATAGATAATGAGCAATATCGGGAGTATCTGGCGGGCATCGAAGCAGGTGATACCCATAAAGGGTATTTTGCCATCGACAAAAAAACAAAGCAGATGAAAGACCCAAAAGCTGCAACGAGGGGTGAGAATGCAGGGCTTTCAGATGATGTGGATGCGTATGACCTGATCCTTAAAGACAAAGAACGTCTTCTGGCGTTTCATGAACCAACGCGATTTATATTTTCTCACTCTGCACTCCGCGAGGGATGGGATAATCCTAATGTTTTCGTCATGTGTATGCTTAAGCATAGCGATAACACGATTTCACGTCGCCAAGAGGTGGGTCGCGGGCTACGCCTCTCCGTTGACCAGCATGGCGAACGTATGGACCTACCTGCTGTGGTTCACGACATAAATGTTCTGACCGTCATTGCCAGCGAGAGCTACAAAGACTTTGTATCAGGGCTTCAAACTGAGATTGCTGAGACATTGTCAGCCCGTCCTCGCAAAGCTAATGAAGAATATTTTGTAGGCAAGGTTGTCGAAACTTCGGATGGCCCAATCGAAGTTACGCCCCAAATGGCAAAGCAGATATATCGCTATTTGTTGAAGAACGATTACACAGATGATGATGACAGCATTACGGAGGTTTATCATACAGCGAAGGATGCTGGCGAGTTGGCGAAGCTTCCAGATGAGCTAGAAGCATATACTGATCAGGTTTTTGAGCTGATCGACAGTGTTTTCGACGATAGTAAATTGCCAAAAATCGACGATGGACGGAAACCAAAAACCAATCCACTCAACGATAATTTCGACAAGAAAGAGTTTCAGGAACTCTGGTCCCGGATTAACCGTAAAGCTGTATATCGCGTGGACTTCGACTCAAGGGAGCTGATTAAGAAAGCGATTAGCGCGTTAGATAGTCAATTACGCGTGACACCACTTCAATACACCGTTCAGACTGGCGAGCAACATGCAGCGGTCACTGACGATCAGTTGAAAACGGGTGACAGCTTCAAACTAACTGACACCACTACGGAAACAGGTGGCTCCGTCCACTCTGATGTAACCTATGACCTGATAGGTAAAGTTGCCGAGAATGCCCATCTGACCCGCAAGACGATAGCGGAGATATTGTCTGGCATAGAGCCAGCAATATTTGAGCAGTTTCGAATGAATCCGGAGCACTTTATCGCCGAAGCATCACGTTTGATAAGCGAACAGAAAGCGACGGCAATCATCGAGCAACTTTCCTACGATGAGGTGGAGGATCAGTTTACCACCGATGTATTTACCGCAGCGCAAACAGGTCAAGATTTCTCGCGCGCAACCCGAAAACTCAACAATCATGTCTATGATTATTGCGTTACGGATTCCGATGTTGAGAGGCGTTTTGTGGAAGAACTCGACACGAGCGCAGAGGTGGTTGTGTACGCAAAACTTCCGGGTGGATTCCTTATTCCTACACCAGTCGGTGATTACAATCCTGATTGGGCGATTTCTTTTAAGCATGGCAGCGTTAAGCACGTCTATTTCGTAGCAGAGACAAAGGGCTCTATGTCCTCCATGAAGCTTCGAGAAATAGAGAAAACCAAGATTGAATGCGCACGAAAGTTCTTCACTGAGCTAAATGAGAAAATTATATCAGAGAAGGTCAAATACGACGTAGTCACTGATTATGCCAAATTGATGGATTTGGTGAGCGAGGTGGCGGTGTGAGTGATTTCAGCAACTACAAACTTCTTTCTCCGGATTCTGCGAGCGGCAGCCAGGATTTACTCGCAGGAAAAAACCAAGAAGAAGGTCTACGCCGTATTCAGGCACTGTTAGCAGATTGGCTTCGTATGGAAAGCGTAGTTGTTCTGACGGCTGCCGGCTGCTCGGTGGGTGCAGGTGGACGGCTTATGGCTGGTCCTGAACAAAATAACCTAGAGTGTTTGGTACTTGATGCGGTGGAACAATGTCAGCTATCCGAAGATGCTAAAAAGATCATAAAGTGGAAAAAAGCTAACGATTTTGGGCAAGGCAATTTTGAAGATTGGCTTAGTTATTTGTTCAACGCATCCGGTCTCGCAAGTTCTGAAAACTCCCCAATAGATACGGTGGCTTGGAAAAGACATATTGAAGACGAGAATACTGAAGAAGATTCGGAGCCGCTAACATTAAGCAAAGAAGATGAGCAGAATCTTTGCAAATGCCTTGAAAGAGCAATTTATGCGGAATGCGCGCTTCAACTAGACCGAAAAGAGTTATCCGGAGACTCGTCAGACGCCTCATCGGGTCATATCCCGTTTTTGGCAAAACTTATTGCGCGCGATACAAATCTTGGACGCACACATCTATTCACTCTCAATTACGACACTTTGTTTGAGCAGGCTTTTGAAGAATTGGGAATCCAGTATTTTGATGGATTCTCAGGGAAAGCATCGGCGCGCTTCGATCCGGCTGTTTACGGGTTGGACATTTACTATCCGGGGGACGTAGCCGAAGGGCGCGTCCGCCGGTTCGATAAGTTTCTTCAATATTATAAACTCCACGGATCATTGCATTGGTATGTTGATGGGAGTGGGATCTATCGTGCGCAGCACAGGGATTTGACCTTTGCAGATGAATATCGGGCGAGTGACGCCGCTACAAAAGCCGTGAAACTTCAATCTGATGAATACAAACATATCGGGCCATTTGGAATCCTCCCAACATCGCAAAAATTTATGCAGACGCTTGATATGCCGTATGCACATTTATTTAGACTGTTCCATGCACGTTTGAACCAGCCGCAAACATTCCTGCTAGTGCTAGGCTACGGATTTGGTGACGACCATGTGAACCGGATTATTGAAACGGCCTTGATGAATCCTTCGCTTGTAATGCTGGTTGTCGAACCGAATCCGAACAGTCAGATAGTTGAACGAATTAGTCGATACCAAAATCTCGGCCAAAGAGCGTTCGTTCTGACAGAACGACTTGAAGAAGGCGAAAATTGCACATATCAGACTGCCACGTTTGCGGATTTTGCCCAAAACGTAATGCCAGATGTGCAATGGTTAGAAGATTTCAAACAGCTACGCAGGTTTGAGGAACAGATAAGAAAAGCTGAGGATACGTCGCCGAGTGAGCCAACGGGTGATACCTGATGGAGCAGCCGCGCGTTATAGGTCACGTGGTCTCTGTAAACGGTTTTCGCTTGAAAGTCGAACTATCCACTGAAGCAAAATCGTCATCCCGAGCCACACCTGATGGAGTGCAACGAGCCGTTGCAATCAACTCTTTTTTGACTTTCGATCTGGGTGCCGGCACCCATGCGATTGGTATTTTGAGTGATCTTGAAGCTAGAGAAAGTTATGATCCATCAACGAATGAAGAACTGTCTTTAGAACTGACAAAACCTCGAAGGATTGCGGCAGTCCAACTCCTTGGAACGGTCAAACAATTCGGAAAGAGTGAATGGAAGTTTGATGCGGGTATTACCATTCTTCCAACGCTTGATACGCCTGCCGAGGTTGCTAATCCCGAAGTCCTTTCCGGGATTTTTGAACATCCCCCATTGAGAAACAAGCCAAAAGATTGGGGTGAAGGCGATTTTGATTTTCCGCTTGAGATTGGGCATCATTCGGGCGACGAAAATACAAAAATCAAGGCATCCTTTAACGACCTGTTTTCGAGACCATTGGCCGTTGTAGGCAATACAGGTTCGGGGAAGTCATACACCGTTGCCAGCCTTGTCCGAGGCATTCTTGAGAATGACAAAATGCAGCGTGATGATGGCGCTGACCCCCACATCTTCATTCTCGATATTAACGGTGAGTATGCGAACGCATTTTTGAGCGACGATCAAGCAAACTACCAGAGAGAACCGAACAAACTTTACTTGAATGGAGAAGAGTTTGGACTGCCAACCTGGTTGATGAATGGTGAGGAAATCTGCGATTGGCTTCAAGCATCCGAGGCGACGCAGGAACCTGTATTGAAAGATTGGTGGGCGATTGCAAAAGCAAATCCGACTGATGCAGGCTCTTATGATCCGTTGCAAATTGCATTGCAAAAAATTGATCATGCTTTGGCATTCTTAGATGATAGCCATTTCGCTGCAGGAGGGAACTTCGAGCACCAAATAACATTAGCCCGTCAATATACTGAAGGTATTGATTGGGATGCATTCTGCAATGCAATTTCATGGACGGATGATAATTATAAAAAAATTAGCAATGACAGAGAAGTTCGTGATCGCCTTGGACAGATTAGAACAGAGTTACTCACGAACATATCAGAACGACAAAATGAAGGTGTGAACTTTGCAAAATCGGCAGATGCACCACGTTTCGTTCCAATCCATGAGTTTCGTGATCCAAATCTCGTGGACCGTTCCACCGATCAAGACAGTAGCAAGAAAATAGATCAATATTTGCTGACGCTTAAACTAAGAATGCGCACTCGGCTCGATGATCGCAGGTGGCAGTCCTTTTTCAGTTTTGAGGACCAAAATATCCGGTCATTTCAGGAGTGGATGCACAAACTTGGTGTCGGCCAAAAATCGGCTTCGCGGGTTTCTGTTCTTGATATGTCGATGTTGGCGTCGGAAGTTTTGCCGTTCGCTTGCGCTCTGCTGGGGCGTTTGTTTTTAGAGACGAGAGAAATGCTAAAACCAGACGTTCGGAGCCAATATCCTTGGTTGCTTATCCTGGAAGAGGCTCATAACTACGCGCGACCTCCACGCACCCATGAAGACCGAGGACAAAGTCTTTCTCGTAGATCGTTTGAACGTGTTGCAAAAGAGGGCCGAAAGTTTGGCCTGTCACTTATTGTGGCCAGTCAACGGCCTAGCGAGATCAGCCCTACGATAATAAGCCAATGTGCAAATTTCTTCTCGCATCGGCTTCAGAACCCTGATGATATTGACCACTTCAGACGAATTATTCCCAAACAGGCCCAGAGGTTGCTAGATCAGGTAACAGTTCTAGCTGCCGGGGAGGCAATTCTATTTGGTAGTGCCTTTCATATTCCAGCGCGCGCCCAAGTGCGATTGCCTTCAAAAGAACCTTGGAGTGCTACTGCTGCGCCTTATGTAGACTGGAGCAAAGACACAGTTTTCCCATTAGCAGATGTCGTTGATAGTTGGGGTATTTCTGAGTCAGAAAGCCAAGAACAGCAAAACGCGGGCGAACCCGACCTAGATGACGAGATACCATTTTAGATAAGATGAAGATGACTCGACAGACCTGAGCGTTCTATCTCAAGATCGAATTTGTTTAGAAAGATGGCGGTCCCGGCGCGATTCGAACGCGCGACCTTTCGCTTCGGAGGCGAATACTCTATCCAGCTGAGCTACGGGACCGTTTGATAATCGGTGTTACCTATGTGTTACCTAGCGATTTGCAGCAAGTTATTTCCGAAATGCTGACTTTTTACAAACCTTTGAAACAGAACTCCTTTTTGTCTTCTTTTATCACCCAAATTCACGCTTGACATCCTGCTTCGGAGGGCAGCGCTCTATCCAGCTGAGCTATGGGTGCTTGCGGCGGCGTAATTAGGCCGCCATTGGCACGGCCTTAGCAAAGCCTATTCGTGCGCGCTAGTATGTTTTTATGTAGATATTTGTGTTTATCATTTTGTCTCTCTGGGGCAAGAATGTTTCCATGAAAGACGCAGCAATGTTACAATATAAGCTGTATCGGAATTCTATTATTACAGCCTATCAAAGCTGATAATAGTGTTGATTATAAAAGCATCATATTTGCCAAAATACGCCATGAGCAACCATTGCAAGATACCCCAAAATAGCATAAAAGCGCCTCAATATTATATAGGAATCATCGGTGTAGACATAATATGCACCTAAGAATTGGAGATTATCATGGGTGTAGAATCAGCAATCGAACCGAGCGCGGAATTTACCGAAATTGCAGCATTGGTGGAACGTTCGCGTAAAGCGCAAGAGCAAATTGCAGACTATAGCCAAGAGCAAGTTGATGATTTAATCCGTGCGATGGTCTGGGCCGTTGCTGAGGAAAAAATAGCTGAGAAAATTGCCCAGCATACGGTGGAAGAAACCCAGCTTGGCAATTATGATGGCAAATATCTGAAAATTTTCCGTAAAACGCGTGCGACATTATTCGATATTATCAATGATAAATCTGTTGGTATTATCGAAGAAGACCCCGTTCGTAATATTGTTAAAATCGCTAAGCCTATGGGGGTTATTGGTGCGCTATCACCTTCCACCAACCCAGAGGCTACACCCGTGATTAAAGCGATCTCCGCCGTTAAAGGGCGTAATTCCATCATTATTGCGCCGCACCCCCGCGCAAAACTAACCAATAAATTAATCTGCGATTTGATGCGCGATGCCATTGTGAAAATGGGTGCACCAGCCGATTTGGTTTTGAGCATCGACATTCCATCGGTTGAAAAGACCAATGAATTGATGCGCCAATGCGACCGCGTACTGGCAACGGGCGGCGGTGCTATGGTGCATGCCGCCTATAGCAGCGGCACACCAGCATTGGGCGTGGGCGTGGGTAATGCGGTTATCACGGTGGATGAAACCGCGGATTTGGATGATGCGGCAGAGAAAATACGGATTTCCAAAACGCTTGATCTAGCGGCGAGCTGTTCGTCCGATAATAGCGTGATTTTGGTTGATGCCATTTATGATGAAATGTTGGCCAAATTAATCGCTAAGGGCGGCTATGTTTTGAGCGATGAAGAGAAACAAAAATTCCAAGATGTGCTGTGGGTTGATGGGCATATCAATGCCAAAGTGGTGGCGCAAACGCCGCAATTCATAGCGGGGATGGCCGGGTTTACCGTTGCCGATGATGTGCAATTTTTTATCATCCCTGAAACGGGTTATGGCCCAGAGCATCCTTTTTCAGGAGAGAAAATGACGGTGTCGATGGCGCTGTATCGTGCGCGCGATTTGGATCATGCGATTGCGCTGACCAATAATATCCAAGCCTATCAAGGGCAGGGGCATAGCTGCGGTATCTATTCTCAGTCAGATGAAAATATCATGAAACTCGCCAATGTGACGCGCACATCGCGGGTGATGGTCAATCAACCACAAGCAGCATCAAACAGCGGCAATTTGTGGAATGGTATGCGCCAGACATTTTCGCTGGGTTGCGGCAGTTGGGGCGGCAATGGCACCAATAATAATATCACATGGCGCGATCTAATTAACGAGACTTGGGTGTCAAAGCCGCTGGCTGTGAATAAAGAATTGCCCAGCGATGAAGAGCTATTTGGCGATGTGATGCAAAAGCTTGCTTAATTACTGATGGGCATAATTTATAACATATATTGGGTTTGTGATTATGCTGAAGATCAGGCTTATTCTCTTGGTGTTTTGGGCTTTACCGTAATTACTGATGCGAATATTTGTTCTGGCAATAAGCGGGATGTGACAGGAGCAAGATGATAAAGGGTTTTTCCTTATTCGCTGCCTTAATGGTGATGACGTCCTTTGCCGTAAATACTAATATTAGTGGTAATGACGGACATAGTAATACTCCGCATGATGTGAAAAAAATAGCGCTTAGCTTTGATGATATCCCAAGACACAAAGGGGCATTTTTAACGCGCATTGAACGGCGTGAGAAGTTGATTAATGGTCTGCAAGAAGGCGAGGTTGACCAAGCCGTATTTTTCCTCAATCCCGCGCGCATAGATAAAGATGAATTTAAAGAGATACATCTCGCCAATATTGATGCTTATGTGGATGCGGGTCATGTCCTGGCTAATCATACCGCCGATCATGTCAGGCTTTCTGATATGAGTGCAGAAGAGTTTTTGACGGATATTGATGCTGCGGAAAAATGGCTCAAACCAAAGGCTGCTTATCGCCCTTGGATGCGCCATCCTTATCTCGATGAAGGAAAAGGTGATAAGGCCAAGCGTGATAAGGTTCGGGCAGGGCTGAAACAAAGAACATTGCTCAACGGTTATGTTACGGTGGATTCGTCCGATTGGTTGATTGATAGTCTTGCGCATGATGCGGTGAGAGCGGGTAAGGCGTTAGATATGAAGGCCTTGGGTAATTTGTTCGTGGAGTCACATGTGCAGTCGGCGAATTTTGCTCATGGTCTTGCGATGAAGACATTGGAGCGTGCGCCCGTGCAGATGATGCTATTGCATGAAGCTGATGTGACAGCTCTTTATATTCTAGATCTCGCTAAAGCCTTAAAGGCGGATGGATGGGAGATTGTCTCAGCCGATGAAGCTTATGCTGATCCGCTGATAGAGATACAAGCTCAAAATGCTTATGCAGCAGGGACATTGCTAGAAATGCTGGCCAGCGATAAAGGCATAGCTGCGCCGCGCTGGTATGAGCGTAACACTCCAAAGATTATGAAAAAACTATTTAATGAACGTGTCTTGCACGAGGAAAGTAAAGAATAATGAGCAACCAATTTGCATTGAACGAAGATCAACTTGCCATTCAGGAAATGGCGCAAAAATTTACGGCTGATGAAATTACACCCTTTGCGGCTGAATGGGATGAAAAGCATATTTTCCCGCGTGAGACGATTCAAAAAGCGGCGCAGCTTGGTTTTGGCTCTATCTATGTGTCCGAAGAAAGCGGCGGTATTGGACTAGGGCGTTTGGAAAGCGCGCTTATCATGGAGGCGATGGCCTATGGCTGTCCATCTACATCGGCCTTCATTTCGATCCACAATATGGCGAGTTGGATGATCGATACATTTGGCTCGCAAGCGGTGAAGGATAGATATCTGCCTGATCTTATTGGCATGGATAAAATCGCGTCTTATTGCTTGACCGAAGCTGGCGCTGGATCGGATGCGGCATCGCTCAAGACGAAGGCGGTGTTAGATGGCGATCATTATGTCGTGAGCGGTTCCAAGCAATTTATCTCGGGCGGCGGTGAAAATGAGATTTATGTGGTAATGACCCGTACGTCCGATGATGGGGCGAGCGGCGTTACATGTTTAGTGATTGAAAAGGATATGGACGGCGTGTCGTTCGGTGCTAATGAGAAAAAACTTGGCTGGCATTCGCAGCCCACGGCGCAGGTAAATTTTGACGAAGTGCACGTTCCTGTGGCCAATCGTGTTGGCGGCGAGGGCGAGGGGTTTCGTATCGCTATGGCGGGCCTTGATGGCGGGCGCCTCAACATTGGTGCGTGTAGCCTGGGTGGTGCACAGCGCTGTCTTGATGAGGCGATTGCCTATACCAAGGAGCGCAAGCAATTTGGCAAAGCGATTTCCGATTTTCAAAACACGCAATTCACATTGGCCGATATGGCAACCGATTTGGAAGCATCGCGCGCCTTGCTCTATTTAGCGGCGTGCAAGGTGAATGAAGGTGCGTCCGATAAAACACGCTTTGCGGCGATGGCGAAACGGCTTTCTACAGATAATGGTAGCAAGATTGTGAATGATGCGTTGCAGCTTTTTGGTGGATATGGATATTTGCAAGATTATCCGATTGAGCGATTCTGGCGTGACTTGCGTGTACACTCTATTTTGGAAGGGACCAATCAAGTCATGCGTATGATTGTTGGTCGGGATTTGTTGCGGCAATAGCAGAATCACCCTATAAGACATATTCTCTCCAACAAATTGAGTATATTATGACTCCTGACTTATTGATTCACACAAAAGATTTCGCAGGCCATATCAGCCTGAATAGACCCAAAGCCATTCATGCACTTAACCTTGACATGTGCCTTGGTATGACCTCTGCTTTGCAAGGGTGGACCAATGATGATGCTGTTGCTGCGATCATAATTGATCATAGCGAGGGGCGCGGTTTTTGTGCCGGTGGTGATATTCGTATGCTTGCACAGAGCGGCGCTAAACAGGGTGCTGAAAAGGGTAGAGAAGCCCGTGAATTCTTCTTTCATGAATATCAACTCAATCATTTGATGTTTGAATATAACAAACCAATTGTGACCTTTATGGATGGTATCACTATGGGCGGCGGTGTTGGTATTTCGATGCCAGCAAAGTTTCGTGTGGCAACTGAAAACACCCGTTTTGCTATGCCAGAAACAGGTATCGGATTATTCCCAGATGTTGGCGGCGGTTGGTATTTACCGCGCTTAGAAGGGCGCGTTGGGCAATTTCTGGCGCTAACGGGTGCACGGCTTGATGGTGCAGAATGTCATGCTCTGGGAATAGCGACCCATTATCTACCGAGCGAGAATATTGCAGAAGCGAAAGAACGTATTGCCCAGAACCCTGGGCGCATTATGGGCATATTAGGGGATTTGTCGATTACCCCACCTGACGCTAAGATTATGGAAAACATTGATAAAGTAAACAAGCATTTTGCTTTTGATAGCTTTGAGGAAATATTGGAATCGCTCGAAAATGGTGTCAGTGATTGGGCTGCGACAGAGCGCGATACTCTGGGCACAAAATCCCCGCAAACCTGTAAAGTGGCTTTGCGTCAATTGGCCGAAGGCGCGCAGATGAAAAGCTTTGCTGATCAGATGAAACAAGAATATGCCATAGGTGCGCATGTTGTTTCTATGCATGATTTTTTAGAAGGTGTACGTGCTTTAATTATCGATAAAGATAATGAACCAATATGGAAGCCCGCGACCCCGCAAGAGGTAAGTACGGAATGGATTGATGCCATATTTGAACCTCTTCCCAAGGATGAGGAATGGAAGCCCTTAAAATAAAGGATGAATTGATGAGTGATTATGAAACAATTTTGGTCGAAAAGCGTGATGCTGTTACGCTGATAAGGCTTAATCGTCCGAAAGCACTTAATGCATTGAACAGTCAAGTTCTTGCTGACTTAATCGATGCTTTTAAAGCCTATGACCAAGATGAGACGCAGCGTTGTGCAGTGCTTACGGGTAATGAAAAAGCTTTTGCGGCTGGGGCTGATATTAAGGAAATGCAATCGCAAAGCTTTGCCGATATGTATGGCAGTAACTTTTTTGCGGGATATGAACAGGTAACGGCAACGCGCAAGCCTTGGGTAGCTGCGGTTGCGGGTTATGCGCTTGGCGGTGGATGTGAATTGGCAATGATGGCGGATATTATTGTGGCAGCAGATAGCGCCAGATTTGGTCAACCTGAAATCAATTTGGCGGTAACCCCTGGTATGGGTGGATCGCAGCGTCTAACCAAAGCAATCGGTAAAGCTAAAGCGATGGAAATGTGCTTGAGCGGGCGGATGATGAAGGCCGATGAAGCGGAACGTAGCGGCCTAGCTGCCCGTGTTTTTGCCGCAGATGTGATGCTCGATGAAGCGCTGAAAATGGCCACAGAGATTGCATCAAAAGCACCATTAGCGGCTATAGCTGTTAAAGAAATGGTCAATAAATCACAGGAATTGTCATTGCGCGAAGGAATTGATTTTGAGCGCCGCCTATTCCATGGATTATTCGGTAGCCAAGATCAAAAAGAAGGCATGGCGGCTTTTGTTGAAAAACGCGAAGGCCAATGGACGGGTAAGTAAAACAGAAGCATTGCAATAAACCAGCAAGTGAAGCGGTCTCAATAAGGAAGTGATATGAAAATAGCGTTTATTGGCTTGGGTAATATGGGCGGCGGTATGGCCGCTAATCTGGCCAAGGCTGGCCATGCGGTCAATGCATTTGATCTATCGGACGATGCTTTAGCCGCAGCCAAAGAAAGCGGATGTATGCCATTCTCTGCTGCTTGTGATGCTGTTCAAGGAGTAGATGCGATTGTTTCGATGCTGCCCAATGGCAAGATTGTTGATGCTGTGTATCAAAGCGATGTATTTGGTCATGCGCCAGAAGGTGCATTGCTGATTGATTGTTCAACGATTGATGTAGGTACAGCCAAATCGGTTGGAGCAGCAGCCACGCAAGCGGGTTATATGATGGTTGATGCCCCTGTTTCGGGCGGCATTGCTGCCGCCAATGCTGGCACGTTGGCTTTCATGGTTGGTGGTAGCCAAGAGAGCTTTGCCCGCGCTGAAGCTATTTTATCCGATATGGGCAAAGCGGTCATTCACGCGGGTGATAATGGCGCGGGGCA
This sequence comes from uncultured Sphingorhabdus sp., assembly GCA_947501885.1. Classification (GTDB taxonomy): domain Bacteria; phylum Pseudomonadota; class Alphaproteobacteria; order Sphingomonadales; family Sphingomonadaceae; genus Sphingorhabdus_B. Next base: position 1,913,308 of record CANMXN010000001.1, read on the forward strand.
ATCGGCTAAAATATGCAATAATATGCTGCTCGGGGCGTCAATGATTGCGACATGCGAAGCCTTTATGATGGCGCAGAAACTGGGATTAGACCCGCAAAATTTTTATGATATTAGCTCGGTTTCTTCTGGACAAAATTGGTCGATGACCAGCTATTGCCCATTGCCTGGTGTTGGTCCAACATCGCCTGCGGATAATGACTATCAAGGTGGATTTGCGGCTGCTTTGATGCTCAAAGATTTACGTCTTGCAATGGAGGCCGCGAACCAAACGGGAGCGGATACGCCTATGGGTGCAAAAGCAGCACAGCTTTATGAGCAATTTGTAGAGGCAGGGCATGCGGGTTCGGATTTTTCAGCGATTATTAAGACGCTGGAATAGCCTCTGTAGTTTTTTCACCGCTTCTTAATTGTTGCATAGCCTCGCCAACGGTTACATTAACGCTGCGATAGACATCATCATCGGGCAATTGCGCCATTAGAGCTTCATGCGCTTTTTCTAACCCATGATAGGGCAATGTTTGTACCAGATGATGCAAGGCATGATAGCGCAAACCAACGGGCGCGAGCAGCCCACCGAAGAAGCGGTTGCCGATGAGATTAACGCTATCAAGCAATTGTGCCTCGCGCGACACGCTTTGCCTATCATAATTAATATAGCGGTGCGCCACCAATGTGCGTATGCCATTAATGACCATAGATAGGATCACAAGTAGCAAAATCTTGAACGCGGTTAGCAGTGGTACAAACCCGCTTATAATAGCAGCAAGATAGATATACAGTAAAAGGGTTGCCATGATGATTGCGGCTTGATCAAACTGGGTCGGTTTTTGTTTTCCTGTAGGAATATAATCCCAATTGATTACCAATGCAGTGCCCTTGCCTTGCATCAGGCGATTACCCAATGATGGGAATATCCAAATGATAGGATTGAGCAGCATCCGCAGCGCTACCATCGATATAGGACCGATCACATGACCGTTCACAAAATGGGCAAGACCTAGTAAAGAACGGTTATGGATGGGTACATATTCTGGGTCTTGTACGGTGGCAAAACTATCAGGCATATGATGTTCTAAATGGGCATCGTAAAGATGTGAAGGTGATAATATCGGGATACCAAATAAGATGTTCCATCCTGCTTTAAAGGCCATTTCAGATTTATTGCGGCGATTAAAATGGACAATTTCATGCATGAAACTGCCGCAGCGATAGGCGGCGAAAACTCCGACAATTAAACCTATAATTGACCATGCAAGAGTTGCAAATAACCATGTCGCCATACCCGCAGCAAAGAGCGACCATGTAAATAAGAAGTCGGCCCAATATTGCGTCATATTACGCGGCATGAATGGCTTGGTCAATTTGATATAGGATGCTTGTCTATACACGATCCAAATGGCTCCAGAGATATGTTAAAAAGGGCGCTAAGCGTCAATTGTGGCAAGTATAGGGAATTGCTGTAACAATAGAAAGGCAAAAGCTTTGATCAGCCTAAGCGAGACAATCATTCATTAATGTGAAATGCTGATATTATTTGGGGTCAGGCTTTTCAATATTTTTGATAGGCTGAAATGAACCAAGGCCGCAATTCCCAAATGTGCGCAGAGCAATACCAACAGTTTCCAGTGACGATATGCGATCACCTCTATCAATATAGTATGATTATTTCTTTTTCTTCACTTTTTCAATTTCTTGAAACTTCCCAAAGTTACAGGTAGCTCGGGTTTCTATGCGGCCTGCGGTGGTGCGCAGAACTTTAAATATATCAACATGACATAAAGACGTGCCGCGAATGGTATAGGTGATGGGATCACCTTTGCTAAGGCCAGGGCAAGAACGGTCTAGGGTATTGCGATATGTTTTCCCGCCAAGCATGCGAAATTCAATAGTTTGATTATCCAATACTTGTGTGGATTGGATATTGCGCGGTTTTACGCAGTTTTCTGGTTTTCCTATCAAGAGAATCTCTTCGCTTTTTTTCTTATTATTTTTGGGATTGTCGCTGTCTTGTGCACTAAGGCCAATTGTTGTTATTGATGCTATCGCAGCCAATGTTATGGCAGAGCTTTTTACTATAAAACGCATATCATACTCCTAATTTAACTTCAGCTTAGTTTAGACATAAGCCGAGTCTTGTAATTTATTACACTATGTCTTGCGCTGTGATGAACAAAATTCAAATATTAAATCTGTAAACCTTGCTTAGGCTGGCTTTGCTATCCCATTCTTTGGTGGATAATCGTCCTATTTTTGAGCTGATGTTTTCTTCAACATAGGGTCTAGTGTTTTCTTTTTAAAGCGGCATAAATCACTTACAGGACATCGCCAACATTCTGGAGTACGGGCCTTACATATATAACGGCCATGCAGGATGAGCCAATGATGTGCTCCCACACGAAATGGCTTCGGCGTTTGTTTGTCGAGCTTTTTCTCTACAGCATCAACATTTTTGCCAACCGCTAACCCAGTGCGGTTACCAACGCGGAAAATATGCGTATCAACCGCAAAAGTTTCTGCTCCAAAGGCGCAGTTCATCACAACATTGGCGGTTTTGCGACCAACACCAGGTAAGGCGTTTAATTTATCTCGATCGGCGGGAACCTCGCCGCCATATTCATCGACCAATATTTGCGATAGCGCGATCACATTTTTGGCTTTGTTATTATAAAGCCCGATGGTTTTGATATGCTCTTTCAATCCATCCAGACCAAGCGCAACCATCTGTGCTGGCGTTTTAACGCTTTCAAATAATGTTTTGGTGGCTTTATTAACGCCGACATCGGTGGATTGTGCGCTGCACGTTACCGCCACTAATAGCTGATAGACATTGCCATATTCCAGCTCTGTCTCTGGTTCGGGATTATCCTCAGCCAAGCGTCTATAGAACTCAAAAATATCATCTTTTTTCATATGGATTGAATATTTTTACCATGCTGTTAACCTACATCTAATAAAATTTATGTAATGATATTGTATATTAGTTGAGGAGTCTATTGTTTATGGCAGATTATGATGATCTTTTCACAATTGAAACAAAGCCAGAAGAGGCCTTTATTCACATTGTGATTAAAGGGTTTTTTAACACCGAAAGCTATGCGCAATATAAATCAGATACTACAAAAGCTATTCAATCTGTTGAAAAGGGTAACAGAAGCGTCAGAATTTTAAATGATTTAACAGAGTGTAGTGTGCAATCTCAGGATATTGCGAAAGACAATGAATGGATGCAGCCTCTTAAAAAATATGTTAAAAAAAATGCTGTTGTTTTAAACAGTGTTATTCATAAGATGCAGCTTCAACGTTCAGTATCTGGTGATACGGTGCGTTATTTTGATACGATGGAAGCCGCCCAAGAATGGTTAGATGAGAAGGATTAAAGCCCCAAGACAGCCTTCATGTCATAACGGCCCTTGGGTTGCCCAGATAACCACAATGCCGCTTTTACCGCGCCGCGTGCAAAAATCATCCGATCCTCTGCTCGGTGCGATAGGGTGATGCTCTCGCCCTCGCTTGCCAATATCACGCTATGATCGCCCGCCACCGATCCGCCGCGCAAAGATGCAAAACCAATCGCGCCTTTTTGGCGTACTCCCGTGATGCCATCGCGCCCGCGTTCAGAGTTTTGCGTTAGATCAATTTGCCGTCCCTTGGCCGCTGCCTCGCCTAATAAGAGGGCTGTACCCGATGGCGCATCGACCTTATGACGATGGTGCATTTCCACTATTTCTAAATCCCAATCTTCGTCCAATCGGCTGGCAGCTTCTTGCACCAAATGGCTGAGCATATTGACGCCCAGCGATGTATTGCCCGTTTGCAGCACTGCTATTTCGCTTGCTGCATCATCAATTAGGAAATGATGCCGTTCTTCGAGGCCCGTTGTGCCAATGACGATGGGTTTGTTCGCTGCTACGCACGCATCCAATGTAGCCTCTAAAGCATGGGGTGATGAGAAATCGACCAGTGCATCGCTTGTAGAAATTAGCGCGCTGACATCATCGCCTTGGTCAACGCCGCCAGCCAAATCTTGCCCTGCCTCTGCTATGGCAGCGGCAATCGCTTGCCCCATGCGGCCTTTGCTTCCAATAATACCGATTGCGCTCATCATTTCCTCATTTCGCTCTTGCCAAAAGGCTTTTTCACTGTTTGACTGCCCTTATGCAAGAAATCAACACTATTGTCATTTTAACGGGGGCTGGCATTAGCGCCGAGAGCGGTATCGACACGTTCCGATCTGAGGGCGGCCTGTGGGAGCAGCATAAGGTAGAGGATGTCGCCACGCCAGAAGGGTTTGCGTGTGACCCTGATTTGGTGCTGCGATTTTATGATATGCGGCGCGAGGCTATTCAAAAAGCGCAGCCCAATGATGCGCATAAAGCTCTGGCGCGTTTGGAAGAGGGTTTGAAAATGCAGGATAAAAACCTGCTCATCGTGACGCAAAATGTCGATGATCTGCACGAACGCGGCGGCGCAGATAATGTGCTGCATATGCATGGACAGCATTTAACGGCATGGTGCACCGCCTGTGACGGGCGGCCCGAATGGCGCGGCACATTGATTGAACGGCCCGCTTGCCCACTATGCGGAGAGGCTGGGCATTTACGACCCGATGTCGTGTGGTTTGGTGAAATGCCCTATGAAATGGAGCGGATATATGCCGCTCTGTCCATTGCCGATTTATTTGTGAGCATTGGAACGTCGGGCGCGGTCTATCCAGCGGCTGGCTTTGTGCGCGAAGCACGCGGCCAAGGCATTAAAACGATGGAGCTTAATCTGGAACCATCACAAGGCAGTCATTTTTTTGATGAAGCCCGCTATGGTAAGGCTAGCGAAATTGTTCCCGCTTGGGTGGATGAGGTCTTGGCGCTTTGATTTAATAGGTGATGCTCATAGAGCGGTTATTTATAATTTTATAAATTGCCAATAACAATCATATAGCCAATCCAACCAATAGCCCAAGCATAGCTGATCCAAGTACCAATAACGCCCATAGAGCGTGGTGCAGGGGGCTTGCCTTCGGCATGTTTCATATTCAAACCAATAATATGTCCGATACGCGCGGCCATGAATAAGGAACATAGGGCCATCAACATCAGATGATTGGCATTGGAAAGTTCTAATAATGCGGCCATGATCAGGAAGACAGGAGCATGTTCAGTCAAATTACCATGGCTACGAGTGGCTGCGGTTAAGGCACCGTCATCGGTGGCATTACCAAAGGCATCACCCGTTCTAAAACGTTGTTTGACCGTCATAATAGCGGTTAATAATAGTAATAATGCGCAAATAGCAGCGGTCAAAGCGGTGACTGGTAGTGACATAGATATTCTCCCCTAGTCAGAGAATCTAGGCTTTAACCACAGCTAGTGCAAGCTTTATCCTTGGGTAGATTGATTGTGCGCATCGCGGGCTTAAGGCCATCAAATATTTGCAATTTACCGATTTGATTCTGACCAAACCCCGTCAACACGCGGATGGCCTCCATCGCTGCAAAGCTGCCCATTAATCCAACCATTGCACCCAATACGCCTTGCTCTGCACAATTGTCGCAATCATCAGGATCATGAGCATCACCAACGAAACAGCGATAGCAAGGGGCTTCATTCTGCCAACCGTAAAATGTACCTATTTGGCCATGAAATTGACCAATGGCGGCGCTGACAAGCGGAATTTGTAACTTAACTGATATATCGCTCACAATAAGGCGCGTGTGGAAATTATCCGTGCCGTCTATGATAGCATCCACACCTTTTAAGAAAGCCGCACCTTCACGATGCTCCTCGGTTATGCGCATTTGCAGAGCGTTAATTTCTATATCAGGATTGATTTTTTGTACAGCAATTTTAGCAGCTTCAACTTTGGGCTTATCAATATCATCATCGCTATATAATATCTGCCGCTGTAGGTTGGATAAGGACACTATATCATCGTCAATGATGGTAATGGTTCCAACGCCAGCTGCTGCACAATATTGCAAGGCTGGACAGCCAATACCGCCCATACCGATGATGGCAACATGGCTGGCGCATATTGCATTTTGCCTCGCTCCGCCAATTTCATGTAGCACCAAATGGCGGGCATAGCGGTCTAATTGATCGTCAGTTAAGGCCATTATACTCCCGTGGATCCGAAACCGCCGCTGCCTCTTTCGGTATCGTCAAGGCTATCTACTTCATTCAGATTGGCGCGTTGCACGGGGGCCGCAATAATTTGTGCGATTCTATCGCCTTTGTTGATTTGGAAATCATCTTCACCCATATTGATCAATATCACCTTAATCTCGCCGCGATAATCGCTGTCGATTGTGCCGGGCGTATTGAACACGGTAATGCCGTTTTTGAAGGCCAAGCCAGAACGGGGGCGTACTTGAATTTCATATCCTTCGGGAATAGCAAAAGCAAAACCCGTGGCAATGGCGGCGCGGCGGCCTGTGCGCACAACTGTGCTTTCTGCGGCGCAAATATCCATGCCCGCAGCGCCAGCGCTTTCATAGCTAGGAACCGATAGGCCTGCGCCATTAGGAAGCCGTTTTACGGCAATGTTAATAGGGTCAAAGGACATTGGCTATTTTCTCCATAATAGTCTGGGCGACTCTTTCTTTGGTCGCATGGTCAATATTGTCTTCGCCATCGGCCGTAATGATATGGACATCATTATGATCGCCGCCCATCACGCCTTGGCCATTGGTGGTGGATACATCATTGGCGATAATCCAATCACACCCTTTGCGCGATAATTTGGTGCGCGCATGCTCCAGAACATTCTCAGTCTCCGCTGCAAAACCGATAAGGAGTTTGGGGCGTTCTTTATGTTGCGATAGCTCTGCTAAAATATCTGGGTTTTCAATCAACTGTAGCGGTGCAATGGCATCGCCATCTTTCTTTATCTTTTGCTCTGCATTATTGGCAGCACGCCAATCTGCAACCGCGGCCACCATGATAGCGCAATCGGCGGGCAGAGCATCATTCACAGCACTTTGCATTTCCAATGCGCTTTCGACATCAATGCGCTCTACGCCTGATGGTGTGGGTAGGCTCACTGGCCCAGCGATTAGCGTAACTTTTGCGCCCATTTTGGCAGCGGCATCGGCGATAGCGAACCCTTGTTTGCCGCTAGAACGGTTGGCAATATAACGTACGGGATCTATGGCCTCGCGCGTTGGTCCTGCGGTGATGAGGATATGTTTGCCCGCTAAGGCTTGGTTATTTGTGATTGTTTCTTGCACATTGCTCTGCGTGGTTGGGGATTGGCCTTGGCAGAGAGTTGCATCGAATTTTACGCCCAATTGTGTGCAAATTTGCTGGGTAATTTCGGAGGGTTCAGGAAGCCTGCCCGGGCCAAATTCACCGCACGCCATAGCACCGCTATCGGGCGTCATCACCATAACACTATCTTCGCGCAGTTGCTTGATATTACGCTGCGTTGCGTTGTGGTTCCACATGCGCACATTCATGGCGGGTACGGCCAAAACAGGCTTATCAGTAGCCAGCAATATGGTGGTGGCCAGATCATCGGCGATACCAGCGTTCATCTTGGCTATAAGATTGGCGGTTGCGGGGCAAATCACAATAAGGTCGGCTTGGCGTGATAATTGGATATGGCCGATTTCGCGCTCGTCTTTTAAGTTAAACATATCGCCGTAAACATGGTCCTCGGTCATCACACCCAATGAGAGCGGCGTGACAAATTCGGCTGCGCTTTTCGTCATTACGGCGCGCACCGCAATATCATGACGCCGCAATATACGCACCAATTCGAGCGATTTATAAGCGGCAATTCCGCCTGATACAATGAGGAGTATTTGTTTTTTCATATTAATATCCGCTCATCAGCATATCCAATGCGCTGGTAATTTCATAGCTATGATTAGATATATTGCATATATATTCGCCCATATCATATTTACTCACAGTTGCAGCAAATTGCGTATACATAACATATTCTCTGCCATTAATTTCAAAAATTGGGTTAAGGCGCTCGGCAACAGTGGGGAATGATAATCTGTCAAATAGCGGCACCATAAAGCGCGTATTGAGAGATTCTAGAAGATCCGCTTGGCAGTCTAACAATAAACCATCGTCATTTTTATAAATATCGAAGCGTGCCATTAAAACTGTCTATGCTTGGCAAGAGGCACACCATTTTTATTCACATATTGATTAGAGGCCTCAATGGCCTCTTTATTATCTTGGAGCCATTGTTGTTCGAGCGCATTTTTAACGGCTTGATTGAGGCCTTTTTCACACGCCCTTGATACATTGATGCCCAATGATTTGGCATTATCAACCAAATCGCATGGTAATGTGACGTTGGTTGCCTTTTTGCTGTTCTGGGCTGCTTTGTTCATCCTATTCATGCGCTACTCCAATGCGCATAATATATGCGTATATTAGGCAATATGTCAAACTATCAATGTCCAATAACGCCAAGGCTTTTGAACGGCTTTTCATGATCGCTATATTTTTCAACCAATGTCGCGCTAGCTTCATTCATGCCGATGATTTCAACTTGCTTGCCTTCATTTTTGAGGCGTTCGGCAATTTTGTCTAATATGCCCGTTGCGGAAATATCCCAGAAATGCGCATCGTGAATGTCGATGATGACCTTGTCGATATTTTCTTCGTTAAATTCCATCGCTTCATACATCATATCAACCGAACCAAAGAATATTTGCCCGCCAAAAATATAATGGTGAGTTTTGTCTTCGATATAATCTTTGATTGTGACCAATTGGCGCACTTTATACGCAAAGAATATACCGCTGAGCAATACGCCCGTTAGCACACCGATGGATAGATCATGCGTCCACACCACCATGATGACCGTTGCTACCATTACTACGCTCGATGGCCATGGATGATGGCGGATTTCGGTAAAGCTCTGCCAGCGAAATGTGCTGATCGATACGAATATCATGATAGCGACTAAGGCGGGCATGGGGATTTGCGCAACCCAATCGCCCAAAGCAACGATAAGGATGAGCAACATGACGCCCGCTACAAAGGTGGATAGCCTTCTGCGGCCGCCCGATTTAATGTTAATCACCGATTGGCCGATCATAGCGCAGCCGCCCATACCGCCGATGAATCCTGTCACAAAATTGGCAATACCTTGGCCATATGTTTCGCGCTTTTTATCGCTGCGGGTTTCGGTCATATCATCAACAATCGATGCGGTAAGGAGGGATTCGAGCAGACCAACCGCTGCCATTGCTAATGAATAAGGTGCGATTATTTGCAAGGTTTCCCATGTGATTGGGATTTGCGGAATATGAAACCAAGGAATAGTTTCGGGCAATTTACCCGTATCACCCACTGTGGTCACATCCAATTTGAAATAGATGGAAACCGCAGCGATGAGGACGATCGCTACCAAAGGTGCTGGCACGGCCTTGGTTATATAGGGTATGCCGTATATCATGGCGAGACCAGCAGCCACCATAGCATAGGTAGTGATCGTAAAATTATCGCCCATTAATTGCGGCAATTGCGCCATGAATATGAGGATAGCCAGCGCGTTCACAAATCCTGTTATCACGCTGCGTGAGACAAAGCGCATGAGTAAGTCGAGCCGTAAGAGGGCTGCAATAGATTGAAATATACCCATCAATATGGTGGCAGCAAAAAGATATTCAGGCCCATAATCACGCACCAATGGCACCACCAACACGGCTATTGCGGCCGTTGCGGCGCTAATCATTCCAGGGCGTCCGCCGATGATAGAAATGATGACGGCGATAGAGAAGCTTGCGTAGAGGCCAACGCGCGGATCAACACCCGCGATGATCGAAAATCCAATCGCCTCAGGGATAAGTGCTAAGGCGACGACAAGGCCTGATAAAAATTCAGCCTTGGGATTGGATAACCAATCGCGTTTAAAATCACTATGAATTGCCATGCTGTTTTGCCCTCATATTTATGTGCTAATATTTTGCAATGCACAATATTAAGCTCGCTTTACGGACCCGATATATAAGGTCAAGAAAATTCATATTTTGCTTGTAATAAGATTAAATCACTCTTATTATAATTTTGTCTCATTTATTAGACACTTCTAATGATTAGAAAGAGAGAATATTATGAAAGTTTTACGTAAGTCAGCATTTTTATGTGCCGCAGCATCACTTGCAATAGCAGGCTGCTCACAAGATGCAGATTCCCCCGAAGAAATAACCTCAGAAACAACCGAAGAAACCGCTTCAGAAACAACCGAAGAAACCGCCGCGGAACCAGCCGCTTGGGGCTATAGTGAAGCTGATGGTCCTGCGGTTTGGGGGGATTTGAGCGAAGATTATGCGACATGCAAAACAGGCAAAGAGCAATCACCGATTGACTTGCCTGCGGCTTCTGATGCCAATATCGTGCAAGTGACTACCAATTATGGTGAAGGGGCAGCTAAGATTGTCAATAAAGGTTATACTGTCCAAGCCGATTTTGAAGCTGGCTTCACAATGACCTCAGGTGAAAATGAATATGGTCTGATTCAATTCCATATGCATACACCATCTGAAAATACTGTTGCGGGTAAATCCTATCCTTTAACCGCACATTTTGTACATGCCAATGAAGCGGGTGAATTGGCTGTTTTGGGCATTTTGTTCGAAGAAGGCGACGCCAACGCGCAGCTTCAATCTATGCTTGATAATCTTGATGGCAGCGCTGATATAGATGCAGCCGCTATGCTGCCTAGTAGCTTAGATGTGTATAATTTTGCAGGGTCTCTTACCACACCGCCATGCAGCGAAGGTGTGAATTGGCATGTTGCAACCAATGCGGTTACAGCTAGCAAAGAACAAATTGCGAAATTGAACGAATTGATGGGCAATAATGCACGTCCTGTGCAGCCAATTAATGATCGCAAAATCTAATTTATTGTAACAATGAATAAAATTGGCCTCGCAGCGATGCGGGGCCTTTTTTATCCAGAGTTTGAAATAAAATAGCGCGCTAAATTAATGGATAGTCTTATAATGCTCTGAAAATTGGCTTTACGGCCGATCGAAAAAATCAACTGTGCCTGTTTCAAAATTATAATAAGCGCCAACGATTTTTAACGTACCATTATCTTGCGGATCACGCAAAATAGGGTCGGTAGCATTGCGCAATATTTGCACTTGGCGGCTGACATTTGCCTTAACACTATTTTCGAGTAACTCTTCATCTTTGCCATGCGCGCATAGCACGGCTGGTATGATCGGCTCGATCATGCGGCCAATGCTGCCTGGGAATATACTATTATCCTGTACGACGCTGATGGCTGCTGCTACCGCGCCGCAGCTTTGGTGACCCATCACCACAACCAAGGGTACGCCCAGCGGTCCAACGGCAAATTCGATCGAACCGAGTGCGGCCGTGTCAATGGTGTTGCCCGCATTGCGAACGATGAACAATTCCCCCAATCCGCGGCCAAACAAAAGCTCTGGCGATACGCGGCTGTCGCTACAGCTAAGATAGGCTGCCATAGGAGCCTGTGCTTTGGCCAGCTCAAGGCGCAATTTGGGATCAGCAGGAATATCTTGCGCTTCACCATTTAAGAAACGCCTATTGCCCTCAATAAGCAATTCTAATGCTTCATCAGGATTGGCGGTAGTGCGAACAACGTCAGTCATAAATCGGCCCTTATACTATTGGGGTATCTATAATATGGCTGTGTGAAAATGTATAGCGTTCAGATAATGTGAATAGTCATTTTTCTTGACTTTTGAAGAGTTGTATACTATTAAAATCTATATCCAGTCCTCGGTTTGCCGTCTTAAAGCGCTCTTATTGAGCAGTTATCATTTTAAGGCCGCTCCCGAGGACATTTTTCTAGGAAGATAGCGGATGGCAACAGCAGTCTTAGTTGATGGAGCATTCTTTCTTAGGCGGTTTTCTAGTTGTTTTCCAGATCATGATCCAAATAATCCCAAAAGTGTTGCGGGTGGATTGAAACTTCTAGTGTTTTGGCATTTGGCACAAAGGCTTGGCGCAGAGAAGTTGCTTGAAGATATTAATCGTCATAATATGCAATTATTAGAATCATCTGAGTTATATCGTATATTTTTGTATGACTGTGGGCCTTTAACAAAAAGAATGCATACACCATTAGAAGGATTATCTATTGATTTTTCTAAAACTGATGAAGCTAGATTTCGTATAGAATTTCACAAGGAAGTGCAAAAAGTCCGTAAAGTAGCCTTACGATTGGGACGGTTAAATGATGCTTCAGGATGGAAGTTATCCAATCAAGCAACGGCAAGGCTAATAGATGACCCAGAGAATTTTGTAGCAACAGATGCTGACTTTAAAATTGATACAATTCAAAAAGGTGTGGATATGCGTCTAGGATTAGATATTGCGTCATTGGCCTATAAGAAACAGGTCGACCAAATTGTAATTGTAGCTTCTGATGCAGACTTTGTTCCTGCTGCTAAATTAGCACGAAGAGAGGGTGTTGATGTAATTTTAGATCGAATGGGTGTAAATAATGCAGCTAATGATTTAATTGAGCATGTCGACGGGATTAGGGATTGCTACTTACCTAAACCCAGTGGGCTTCAGGAATAAAATCATTCACCCCCAATACCACATAGCGGATGCGCCCGCAGCAGCGGCCAAGGCGCCAAAGATAAAGCTGCGCCAAAAACCGACGCCTGAACTGGCTTTCTTATCCCACATCAATTTGACTTCTGGCAGAGGCGGGGCTTCGGGTGCGCCGCCTTTGCGCGGTATTTGCTCATCAAGCCTACGCACAAGGTCTGGGATCATTACTAATGTTTGTGCATTTTCGCGCATAGCATCGGCCAGTGCTGCTTCTGGGCCAAGCTCGCCTCTGATCCAATCTTTCACATAAGGACCGCTAATATCCCACATATTAATGCCTGGGTGTAGCTGCGTCGCTATGCCCTCGACCATCACCATTGTTTTTTGCAGCAACAGTAGATGCGGCTGCGTCTGCATGTCAAAATCACGGGTAATTGCGAACAGACTATCGAGCATCTGCCCTACGGATAATTCGCTCACTGGTTTGCCGCGCGTTGGTTCTCCTACAGCGCGCAGCGCGGTCGCAAACTCATCGACATTATGATAGCTGGGCACATATTGCGCTTCAAAATGAATTTCGGCCACGCGCTTATAATTGCCCGTAGTGAGACCATAGAGGATTTCGGCGAGCCAATAGCGCGCCTTTTTATTGATGCGGCCCATGATGCCAAAATCAATAGCGGTAATGCTGCCATCAGCATTTACGAACAAATTGCCTTGATGCATATCGGCGTGGAAAAAACCTTCGGAAATGGCTTGGCGTAAAAATGTCAGTACCAATGTTTTAGCCAATTCTTCTAGGTCATGGCCAGCGGCTTTTAAGGCCTCTGTTTTTGATATTTTGATACCATCGACCCATTCGAGCGTCATGACGCGGCCCGATGTTCTATCCCAATCGATTTGCGGGATATTATATTGGCCGACTGCTTCCATAGCATCGCGCAGCTCGGACGCATTGGCGGCCTCACGGCGAAGATCAAGCTCGCGCAAAGTCCAACGTTTGAGGTTTGCAATTACCATCGCAGGGCGCAGGCGTTTGGCTTCACCGCCAAGCGCTTCTAGGTGCGCTGCTGCCCATTCATAGGTTTCAATATCACGGGCAAATTGTTCTCTTATGCCAGGGCGTAATATTTTAACGGCCACATCCTTACCATCGCTGGTGACGGCACGGTGGACTTGGGCTATTGATGCGGCACCCACGGGGTTTGGGTCGATTGATGCGAATAATTCATCAGCACTTTTGTTGAGGCTGGTATCAATTTCATTGTAAATGTCTTCAAAATCAGCAGGGGGCAGATCGTCTTGCAGCATCAACAGATTTTTCACTGGCCCTTCACCTACAATATCGGGGCGAGTAGCGAGCGTTTGCCCTAATTTGATTGCAGCAGGACCAATAGCGCGAAAAGCCGCTGCATAATCGGGTTCTTTGGGCTGAAATGTGCCAATGCGCGCAATACGAAACAGGCGTTTCACAGGGCGCGGCGTATTGCGATCAGCTTCTAAAGCGCGCAATGCTCCATGCTTGGCCAAGATACGGCCCCATTTTAGAAGCCGAAAAATATGAGTGGATGGGCGCGTCAATTTATGTTTTCCATCCGCTATGTATGGCCACTAATCCACCCATTATGGGTTCAACTTTGGTTTGGGTAAACCCCGCCGCCTTAATCATCGACTCAAATTTTGGCATGTCGGGGAAGCGGGCGATAGATTCGGCTAAGTAACGATAACTATCTTCATCATCGGAGATTATTTTGCCAATTTGCGGCAATATTCTGTGTGAATATTGTTCATAGACTTTATCAAAAATGGGCCACTCAGTTTGCGAAAATTCCATACAAAAAAAGCGTCCGCCATAACGCAACACGCGGTGCGCTTCGGATAAAGCTTTGTCGATATAGGTTACATTCCTGATACCGAATACAATGGTATAAGCATCAAAATGATGGTCAGGAAAATTTAACTGCTCAGCATTTTGTTTGCTCCACACCAATCCATCATAACCTTTTTTTACGGCGCGTTGCATACCGACTTCTAACATATCGGGGTTGATATCAGATACAGTGATATTGGCACCCGATGACAGCATCCGAAATGCAATATCACCCGTGCCGCCAGCAACATCCAATATGTCTTCGCCAGATTTGGGGTTTACGCGGCGAGTAAATTGATTTTTCCAAAGCCTATGCGTGCCGCCTGTCATCGCATCATTCATTATGTCATAATTGGCGGCAACATTGGTAAATATTTCGCCGACACGCTCTTTCTTCTCAGAGGCGTCTATGTTTTGATAACCAAAGGATACTTTTTCGCTCATGATCGGCTTTCTATCATATAATTGCGCTTATGCTCTGGCTTTAGCGATTGATATGCTATGCGGCAAATTAAACTTTGCTTTATAGATATTTTGCTTGTTTTTTACGCGCTAATCATTCTAGCGTTGGATGATGAAAAGGATGATTATATATGCCCGAATTACCAGAGGTTGAAACCACAGTTGCGGGCCTTCGCCAAGTGATTGATGGGCAGATAATCATCCGCGCAGAACCACGGCGTGAAAATTTACGGTGGCCTATTCCCACCGATATACGCCAGCGCATGACAGGTGCTAAAATTATGGGTCTCAGTCGCCGCGCCAAATATGGGCTTATCTATACGGATCGTGATGATATATTGATATTTCATTTGGGCATGTCTGGGCGATGGCGGATTGACCCTAATATAATAGAAAAGCATGATCATTTTATATTAGAAACCGAAAATGGTCGTATTGCTGCGCTCAATGATCCGCGCCGTTTCGGTTCACTTGATATTATACCAGCAGATAAAGTTTCAGAATATAAAGCCTTCACAACCATGGGGCCAGAACCATTAAGCGATGATTTTAATGTATCGCAGCTCAAATCAGCCTTAAAAGGCAAAACCTCCCTAATTAAAACAGCATTGCTGGATCAGCGCGTTGTCGCGGGCTTGGGCAATATATATGTGTGCGAGGCGCTGCATATGGCACGCATTCTTCCGCACACAAAAGCAGGGAGTATTTCCAAAGCAAGATTAGAACCTCTGGTGCAATCAGTGAAGCAGGTGTTGGCCAATGCGATTGAGGCAGGGGGATCTACCTTGCGCGATTTTGCCGCCCCCGATGGAGAGCTTGGCTATTTTTCCAAACAATGGTTGGTCTATGGCCGTGAAGGAGAGATGTGTGTAGCCGATCATGTAATTAAACGGCGGGTTGATGGCGGACGATCAACTTTTTACTGCCCCAAATGTCAGAAATAGCCATTTCGATCATATTATCGGCAATTATGCTGCTTTTTCATTGACGCCTCAGCTTTCACTCGGTAATGGCGAGCGCTTGCAGGGAAGAGTCTGAAACGACTCATCTCGATATTATCATTTGAATTAGAGGTTTTTGTAATGGCCAATACGCCACAAGCTAAAAAACGTATCCGTCGCAATGGACGCCGCACCGAAGTTAATCGCAACCGCTTGAGCCGCGTTCGCAGCTTTATCAAAGCTGTTGAGAGTGCTGTTGAAGCTGGCGATAAAAAAGTTGCAAACGAAGCTTTGACAGCAATGCAACCAGAACTTGATCGCGGTGTTGCCAAAGGTGTGATGAACCGTAATATGGCATCGCGCAAATTGAGTCGCCTTAACAAAAAAGTGGCTGCGCTTTAAACGCTACACTGAAAAACTATGAGAGAATGATTCGTTTCATTCTTTGTAAAACCGATAACCCGTCCAAGCGATTGAGACGGGTTTTTCAATGCTTTCATATATATAGCTTATTTCTGTATTACCTTACTTTCTGAACTCATTTCATCCTAAAATATTCAAGGTTTAAGCTTGGAATATTTTTGTAAAAATATGTGAAAAACAGAGTCTAGCTTTTCCGCCGATTCGGGCCATGTTATAAAGGCAGGTATTAAAAAAGTTGTTGTAAACCAATGCTTTACATATAATTTAACGTAAAAGCTAGCTTTGAGTTGAGTCAACATGAATATTTCATTTTTTTTACACTTCACCCCTTGAAGGAATCTTAAAACCAAGCTTTAAGAGACTCGATAAAGAGTGAAACGATCAAAGCGTTTTAACAAAAATATTATATTTTGGGGTGAAATCGAACCAGCATAGCTGCTTCTCGAGATGCCGTTCTATTGTGAATTTTTTACAATGGCATATGTGTATCTCTCTAAATTATATTTAGGTCTATATTGGTCATTACCGAGATAGAGAGCCAACCAATATATAAATTTTTAAAATGTTAAATCGTATATTGGGAGGGCGTTAATGGAAGATAAATCAAATATTATTCGGCAACAGATATCTGCTCGTCATCATGGTACAGATGATAATAGGATTGATAATTTTACTGATACGAATAATGATTCATCTTCTCAGCCTAAGGGTGATGCTGCTGTAAAACAACGTCTAGAAGATGATTGGCAATTCATTACATCTGGTTTGCGCCGTGATTTTGGTGCGCATGTTTATGGCCAATGGATTCGCTCGATTCAATTGGGCGACTTTTGTCCCTTAACGGGGACTTTGGAATTAATGTCGCCTTCTGATTTTTCGGCCAATTGGATTTCGGACCATTATGCAGAACGTATCGCGCTTGCGTGGAAATCTGCTAATAAAGATGTAAAACATATTAAGGTGCGTTCCAAACCAGGTGGACCGCGCAATGAGAAATTAATGTCGGAGCGCGAAGCAAGCGTAAAGCAATTGGCGCGCGAATCCAAAAGAGCGCCGTCTCAAATCCATCTTGATCCAAGTATGACCTTTGAGAACTTTGTTGAAGGAGAAACCAATCGACTTGCACTCAGCGCCGCAAAACGTGTGGCAGCGCAAGACAAGCCTCTGTTTAATCCACTCTATCTTCAAGCAGCGACAGGGCAAGGCAAAACACATTTGATGCATGCGATTGGTCATGCTTATGCCAAAGTGAACCCTGACGCACATATTCTATATATGTCGGCCGAAAAATTCATGATGGAATTTGTTTCGGCTATGCGCCGCAAAGAAGTGATGGATTTTAAAGCGCGTTTGCGGGTCGCAGATATTTTGTTGATTGATGATATTCAATTCATCGTGGGTAAAATTTCAACGCAAGAAGAATTTTTGCATACTATTGATGCTGTCATGGGGGCTGGTAAAAGATTGGTGGTTGCAGCAGATCGCGCACCGCAAGCCTTGGACGGTGTCGATCAACGGATATTATCACGTCTTTCCATGGGATTGGTAGCTGATATTCAACCTGCTGATTTGGAACTGCGCCGCACGATATTGGAACAGCGTTTATCGCGTATGCCAGATGCAGGCGTTGGCGAAGATGTAATTGAATTTTTGGCACGAACAATCAGCCGCAATGTACGTGAACTTGAGGGCGGTCTGAACAAATTGCTCGCTTATGCGCAACTAACTGGTAAGCCTGTGACTAAGCAATTAGCGGAAGACCAATTAAAAGATATTTTAAGCGCCTGTCGCCGCCGTATTACGATTGATGAAATTCAGCGAGCAGTATGCGAATATTACCGTATTGATCGCAGTGAAATGTCATCAAAGCGCCGTGCACGTGCTGTGGTAAGGCCGCGTCAGGTGGCTATGTATATTGCCAAGGTAATGACGCCAAGGTCTTATCCTGAAATCGGCCGTAAATTTGGCGGGCGTGATCATAGCACGGTTATACATGCGGTACGTTTGGTAGAGGATTTGCGTCAAAAAGATAGCGAGATGGACAATGATGTGCGCGCATTGTTACGCCAATTAGAGGCTTAATATTCCCAAATAAGAATAAGAAGTAAAGCTGATATCTGGGCATAAAAAAGGCGCTTCAAAGAGCGCCTTTTCTGTTTCTGGTGATTAGGGTTTACGGATCCACTTTCACTTTTTTTACTTTTTTCTTTTTTGACTCAGGCGCGATAGAAATGCGCAATGTTTCACCATTACCTCCTGGAAAATTGGTGAACATCGCATCGACCAAATTAGGCACCAAATATGTCAAATTGTTCGAACGCGATTCTGCATTGGCTTTACCTTCAAAAAGGCGCTCGCCTGTGTTTTGATTTTCAATCTTTAGATCAATATTACTTTTATAAACGGTATAGCTGCGAATATCGCCAAATCCGCCGAAACCATGTCCACCATATAGGAAAGGATCATGGTAACCGAAAATAAAGCTGCTGTGGAAACTGCGCCTACCAAAGCCGCGTCTGCCAAAACCACGGCGGCCAAAACCACGCCGGCCAAACCCATATCTACCAAAACCGCGTCTACCAAAACCGAAACTACTGCGAAAGGATGATCCGCGAACAACGGTACGTTCTTCGCCATCATCTACGCCATAATCAAGTTTTACAACAAGATCAGCATTGCTGCCACTAGCAGCTGGAGTATATCCCAATTGCTGCATCTGTTCGCTCACAAGGCCTGCATATTGTGCAAATTCAAGACCGCCTTTTAATTCTTCATTATTGGTGGCTATTGAAAAGCTCTGACCTTGCGGCGCTGGTAATTGTTGAAAGCGCGATACATCTGCTTGAAATGGAGCGGCACATGCGCCTAATGATAAAAGCATCACAGGGGCGAGCGATAATGCTACACGATTGGATAATTTTTTAGCCATGATAAAACTCCGCAAATAAACGCTTACAAAAATTAACATATAATCCTGTAAATCTGAATATAGTTTGAACATAGCATATCAACGTAGCAATGAGAATATATTCAAAAAAATATATTGAAAATCAGCTATTTCGCAGCAAGCCCAATGCATTATAGGCACTATCAACGGTTGAACTTGCTTGTTTTGCAGCTTTATCAGCCCCTTTTTGCAACAATTGATCCAAGGCATTATGATCGGATTTGAGCGTAATAAACTTTTCGCGAATCGGGCTTAAAGTGGCTACCATAAGTTCGATAAGTGCAGGCTTAAATGAACCAAATCCTTGACCAGCATATTGTGATAATATTGTTTGCGGCTCTTCATCGGCGATAGCGGCATAAATATTGATTAAATTACGGGCTTCATTGCGGCCTTCTAATCCAGCTAATTCCGATGGTAAAGGATCAGCATCGGTACGTGCTTTCTTAATCTTCTTAGCAATTTCACCATCGCTATCGCTTAAGTTGATACGGCTTAAATCGGAAGGATCCGATTTTGACATTTTGACAGTGCCGTCGCGTAAAGACATGACGCGAGCCGCAGGACCATGGATCAAGGCCTCGGGCAGGGTGAAAACTTCCTGTCCAGTATCACTGTTAAACTTGCTGGCAATATCACGAGCGAGTTCGAGATGTTGTTTTTGATCATCTCCTACGGGAACATGCGTTGCTTGATAAATAAGGACATCGGCGGCCTGCAACACAGGGTAGCTATAGAGGCCCATGGAAGCCCGCTGCTTATGCTTGCCAGATTTTTCCTTAAATTGAGTCATGCGGTCCAACCAACCTAATGGTGTGCTGCAAAAAAGCATCCATGCTAATTCCGCATGTCCGCCTACACGAGCTTGATTGAACAATGTTGATTTTTCTGGATCAATGCCAGATGCGATTAAAGCTGCGGCCATTTCACGCGTATTAGCGGATAATTTGGCAGGATCATTAGCCACGGTTATGGCATGCAAATCGGCCAAAAAGAACAAGCATTCGGCTTCTTCTTGCATTTTTACCCAATTTTTAATTGCGCCTAGATAATTGCCTAAATGCAAATTTCCAGTTGGCTGAATGCCTGATACTACGCGCATGAATATTTCCTTATTTTGGTGCAGCTTTGCGGCCTCTGATAATATCAATTTTACTGCGGTCAATAGCGCCTGTTACAAAGGCCAATATGAAATAGACTAATGCACCTATACCAACCAATAATCCAATAGATAATATACGCTCAATGATGCTGGCGTCATAATATTCATTGCCATAATCTGATAATAAGGTGATAGCGACGCCCATTGCTATGGCGGATAATAATATTTTGCTGATACGGATGAATAGACCTGCTTCTATATGGAAATGCCCTCTGCGTTTTAGAATGACATAGAGCAATATGGTGTTGCACCATGCAGCGATAGCCCCTGCTAACGCTAACCCCGCTACGCCATAAATTGGGATTAGAATGATATTCAATATGATATTGATAAGGAGCGCAACGCCTGCTGTATATACGGGTGTTTTGGTATCTTTACGCGCAAAAAAATTGGGTGTGATAATCTTTACCATAACATAAGCAGGAAGCCCTAGCACGAGCATCATGACCACCGATGCAGTGGTTGTAGCATCGCCCTCAGTAAAGCGTCCATGAAAATATATTGCTTTTATAAGCGGTTCCGCAGCACAAAATAAACCAACAGCAGCAGGGATAGTCAATAATAAACCAAGCTCAATAGCATTGCTTTGTACGCGCTGAGCCCCGCCTATGTCATCATTGGCAATGAAACGCGATAACGCTGGTAATATCGCGATACCAAGTGCAATCCCAATCATACCGAGCGGTAATTGGTTGAGCCGATCGGCTGCTGCTAGATAAACAAAAGACCCTGTTTCAAGCTGACCAAGAAAAAATAGATCAATAAATCGGCTAATTTGATAGACGCCTGCGCCGAATATAGCAGGAACAATCAACACGCCCAATTCTTTTACATCTTTGGTGAATTTTGGGCGCTTAATTGTGAGACGGAACCCAGCTTTTACTGTCCAATAATAGAGCCAAAATAATTGTAGAACACCTGCGCCAGAAACTGCAAATGCCAAAGCAAAAGCGATGGCGCTGCTATCATCTTCGCCATATAGCCATAGTGAAAATAGTAGGCCGCTGATCATGCAAATATTAAGTAAAACAGGTGCAAAGGCAGCGGCAGCAAAGCGGCTGAGCGAGTTTAATATCGCTGCAAATAATGTGGTGATGCTAATTAGTGCCAAATAAGGGAATGTAATCCTAGCCAATGCGATGGATGTATCGTTGACGCGGCCGCCTTCGCCAAAATCATCAAATAACCAGAGCAAGCCTGGCATGGCGATCATGAGAATGGCCGAAAATAGCATTAGAATTGGGACAAAGACCGATAATATTTCTATCGAAAATGCTTTGGCCTTACTGTGACCTTCTTGATCACCTTCGCCTTTCATTTTACGATTAAAAAGCGGCACAAAGGCAGCAGAAAATGCGCCTTCGGCAAAAAGGCGGCGGAAAATATTCGGTAGCATAAAGGCGATTTGCCATGCATCGCCAATTGCGCTTGCCCCCAATAAGCGTACCACCAATATATCACGTACAAAACCAAATAGGCGGCTGACCAATGTCATACCGCCTATGATAGAAGTGGATTTGAGCAGGTTCATGCTCTTACCTATGCCCTAATATATTACGCTTCGCCAGCAGGTTGTTCTTTGGCGAGTTCATCGGCTTGCGCGCGCTGCTGCATATAGAGCATGTTAAAATCAATAGGTTCTAATGTAAGCGGCGGGAATCCTGCATCGCGCGTTGCATCGGAAATAACACGACGGGCAAAAGGAAAGATGAGGCGAGGCGCTTCGCCGAATAAAAAGGGATGCGCTTGTTCATCAGAAACATTGCGAATGCCGAATAGGCCTGCATATGATAATTCAACAGCGTATAGAACGCCGTCATCGCAGCTTGCTTTGGTGGTTAATATCATTTCGACTTCTGTCACTTCATCACTAACATTATGCACTTGAATATTTACTTGTACGTCAACATGCGGCTGCTGATCCCAGTTAAAACTGGCTGGTGAATTAGGGTTCTCTACTGATAAATCCTTTACATATTGAATGAGCAAACCAATTTGTGGTTCATTATCTGCGCCATTAGCCGCTACTTTGTCAGATTTTATTGTACCATCATTTTCAGCCATAATTATTTCTTCTCTTTATATATGTTTCTTCAATATTTATATCAGCATTTATTATATATTCTGAATGTTGATAAGTTTGCGCTTTCGACTAGCAGGGCTTGCAATTAAGAGCAACAATTTGCTGACATAGAATTTCAAGGAAATATTTTATAAGCTTGGTTTGATTGTTGCGTATATAAGGCTTATGTAAAGAATAAGCAGAAAATATTTGCATTTTGGGCCTTCCTATCTGTAATTGATCTTATATTTTGCAATATTTTATCCTGTTAAACCTATATTCAACAAATAATGATGATATAGGATGTTTATAAGCCCGATTGGGATTAAATTGAAAAGCCAGTTGAATGGCGCCACGGAGGTAGTGTGACTTTTGATATTGTTTTGCTCGCATTGGTAGCAGCGTTTTTAGGGCTAAGGCTCTATTCAGTGCTGGGAAACAGAACTGGCCATGAACAAAAGCCCATTGTTGGCCCGCAGGAAGATTCACAGAATAGTGACCTGCCTGAGAGTCTGTTGCCGCGTAATACCGCAAAAGTGGTTCCTAGCGTTGCCGAAGTTATTGCAACGGGTAGTATTGATCAAAATGCTGAAGATGGCATACGCAACATTATGAATGCGGACCGAGGATTTAATTTACCGCAATTTGGCGAAGGTGCAAAATCGGCTTATGAGCTTATATTAATGGCTTTTTGGTCAGGTAATCGTGAGGCATTACAAAAATTATGCGATGAAAATGTATATGCAGATTTTGCCGCCGTTATTGATGCGCGCGAACAAGCGGGTCAGATTTTAGAAAACCGCCTTGTTCGTATCGAAGCAGCCAAAATTGTTGATGCTGAGTTTGAAAAACCAATAGCTCGTGTCACTGTGCGTATTGATGCTGATATAGCTGCTATGACTAAGGATAAAGATGGTAATGTCATCGGCGGTTCTATGTCTGATGCGATTGAATCGCATGACATATGGACGTTTGAGCGTGATGTGAAAAATAGTGATAGAAATTGGACTTTGACGGCGACTGACGTAGCATAATGAAAAGCTATTCTTTATTATCGATTTCTATCGGTTCTTTATTATTGGCATCTTGCGGAGGGGTCATTCCCAGTTCTGATCGCGTCACCAATATTCCCGCACCGCAAAATGTTGAACGCGCAGCGCAACCCATTGCATCAAAACCCGTGGAAACCCTTCCTGCGCCAGCGCAAACCGGTGATGGCAGTAATGCCGCTGGCTTGGGTGTTGCGCGCGGCCCTGATATTCGGGAACTTGGCATAGAAGAGGATGATGCTAGCGCCGCTTTGGCATCTTTTAATACATCGTGTCGATCGCTTGTGAGACGCAATGATGTGAGCGGTCTTACTATCGGAGATGATTGGCGAGAGGCGTGCGATGCTGCAAAAGGTTGGAATGGCAGTGCGGTTGAATTTTTCGCAAGTAATTTGGTTGCTGTGCAAGTGGGCGATGGTAAATCCTTTGTTACGGGTTATTTTGAACCTGAGATTGAAGGGTCTCGTAAGAGGATTAAGGGTTTTGATGTCCCCGTTTATGCTCGGCCAAAAGACTTAGTCGATGTTAATTTGGGTCAATTCAATGACGATTTAAAAGGTAAGCGTGTTCGCGGCAAGGTAGAGGGTAATAATTTGACCCTTTATGAAGACCGTAAAGCGATTGATGCAGGTGCCTTACAAGGACGCGGTCTCGAAATTGCGTGGGCCAAAGATCCCGTTGATTTCTTTTTCTTGCAAATTCAAGGTTCTGGCCGTTTGCGTGCCCCCGATGGTACAATCATGCGCATAGGCTATGCAAGCCAGAATGGCCGTGATTATACGGGTATTGGCCGATTGATGAAAGATCGTGGTTTGCTTGGACCTGGCGAATCTTCGCTTCAAGGTATTACAGCATGGCTGCGCCGTAACCCAGAAGAAGGCGTTAAGATCATGCATGAAAATAAAAGCTATATATTCTTTCAAGAATTAACGGGTGCTGGCCCGCTGGGTGCGATGGGACATCCTGTTGTGGGGGAGAGTAGCGTTGCCGCTGACCCCAAATTCACGCCGCTGGGTGCGCCTGTATGGCTTTCTTTAGATCGTGCAGAACCCAATGGCATGTGGATCGCACAAGATACAGGTGGTGCGATTAAAGGGGCTAATCGATTTGATAGTTTTTGGGGTGCTGGTCCGCGGGCCAAGGCCATTGCTGGCGGAATGGCGGCGCGAGGCAGTGCTTTATTGTTCTTGCCTAAAGCTTCGGTTGAGCGGTTGGGGCTATAAATATACCAAAAAGTTTGAGCTATGCCCAATATATGAAGGTGCATTATGGCGCGTTATCTTGATGAAAGTGAAAAGGCTCTTTGGCAAAAAGTAGTTGAGACGATAAACCCGCTTGAACCGAAACGCCGCAAAGCTATTTCTGATAAGGGGCCGTCACCATCACAGACCGCTCCTTCAGCGAATAAAGTTATAATATCAAATCGAAAGTCGCAAGATAAGGGCGCTATAAGTCATAGTGAAAATCGCTTTGATAATGATGGCGTCAATAATCTTATGCCGACACGTGATGATCTTGCACGGGCTTTGAGCAAACCAATATCTCGAACACCTGCTGCTGATAATAGCTCTACACCCTATAAGCGGCCTACACAGAGCCAGCAGCAAGGTAATAATGGTTTGGATGGTCGCTGGGATAAGCGCATTGGTAAAGGCGTTATTATTCCTGATATTAGCATTGATTTGCATGGTGCGGGTTTACAAAGTGCCTATGATCGACTTGATGGTGCCCTTGAGCAAGCAAAAGCGCAAAAATTGCGGGTTATTTTGTTGGTAACGGGGCGGCAGCGTAATTATGATCGCGCAAGCGGCGAAGGACGCGGTGGTATCAGGGCGGTGATTAGTGATTGGCTCTCTGCATCACGCCATAGTGATAATATTGCCAGTGTTCGCAATGCGCATCCGCGTCATGGCGGAGCTGGGGCGCTCTATATTATTTTACGCAGAGCTTAACCTCGTAAAGCAGCTTTCGTGATATGTGCGTAGATTTGTGATAATTGCACCAAATCTGCAATTTCGACTGCTTCATCAAGCTTGTGCATGGTTGCATTACGAAGGCCAAACTCTACCACAGGGCAAAGCGCCGATAAAAATCGTGCATCGCTGGTACCGCCGCTGGTAGATAACTCTGTTTCAATGCCCGTATTCTTTTTGATGGCCGATGCTATAATGTCGGAAAATTCCCCTGGTTGCGTTAGAAACGGCTCGCCCGAAATACGCGCCTCCACGCTACCGCCATGTTTTCCAGCGATGCTAGAGATAAGCGTGACCAATTCCTCGCCGCTATGTTCATCGTTAAAACGGATTGAAAGCCTAGCTTGTGCTTGCGCTGGGATAACATTATGGGCGCGGTTGCCAACGGTGAGATCGGTAAATTCGATATTGCTCGCTTGAAACCATTCATTGCCTTCATCAAGTATTATGGCATCAATCTCGCTCATTATAGCTGTTAATTTGGTGATTGGATTATCTGCCAGATGCGGATAGGCAACATGGCCTTGCATACCATCAACGCTCACCCACATATTCACCGAGCCACGCCGACCAATTTTGATCATATCGCCCAATTTATGGACGGATGTTGGCTCGCCTACCAAGCAAAGATCAGGCACTATATGCTGCTCTGCCATATAGCGCATTATGGATTTGGTACCATAGGTTGCTGGCCCTTCTTCATCGCCCGTGATGATGAGGCTAATTATGCCAGCGTCTTTATCTATATTATCAAGCGCTGCAACGAAGGCGGCGATACTGCCTTTCATATCGACAGCGCCGCGTCCATAGAGCAAATCACCGCGAATTTCGGGTGTGAAGGGATCTCCTTGCCAACCATCGCCCGGTGGCACAACATCTAAATGGCCTGCATAGGCAAAATGCCGCCCGCAATTACCGCGTATTGCAAAGAGGTTTTCTACAGGACCATCGGGGGCTTCACCTTCGGTAAAGCGGTGCACGGCAAAACCAAGTGGTTTAAGCATAGCCTCAAGTGCATCAAATACTTGGCCCGTTGCAGGGGTAATGCTCGGACAAGCAATAAGCGTTTTGGCAAGCTCTACGGCTTTATGCATTAAGCTTCCAATGTTTCAATTTTGGCATCGAGATCAATAGCGCGCGTTGATAAAACTTCATTGCCTTTGTTGAACAGTTCGAGATTTTTACGGTTAGCGCCAATTTCTTTTAATTTGGCATCGCGTTCATGCAACATTTCTTCAATCTCATCGCTATAAAGGCGGACCATAGCTGTGATAAGCTTATTTACGAGCTTGTCCTCTTGCGTATCATCGACATCGTAAAGCGGTAGATGGTCAATCATGATTTTGGCGGGATACATCCATTCATCGGTAACCCAGCGGTTGGTTGTGAACCATTCACGCGGGATTCCCTGTTTGTCGATGGATAAGGCTATTAAATGAGACACGCGGGCCTTTTTTTTATTCTTTGAATAATCAGGTTTGGCAATGCTGCGCGAAGCTTTTTTTATCTGGGTCTTGTCCAAAAACAGGTGAAAATGCCCATGTTCATCTGGGCTGCGTGACCCTGGTTTATGGACATGATAATACCAACGGGACTGACATTTTTTGCTTCGTGCATCGAATTTGGGATAATGTTCCCACCATTTAATATCTTCATCTTGGGGTAGGACGCGCTGCATGAGGGGCTTGCCCTCTTGTGCCATGGCTACAATTGATTCAATTACAGTCTGCGCTGCTTCTAATTGTATCGTGCGTTTATCTGCAGACATTCGTCTTACTCCAAATTAAATCTTATCTTTATCTATTATGGTGATAGCTTTTATAAAAATATAGAGGTTATTCGTTATTTTTCTAAAAAAGTCTCGATGAGACTGATTAAAATCTTTTGTGTGAAGATATGATGCGTTTCATATATTGCTTACCAATATATTTTGGACAAAAAAAAGACGACACCCAGAGGTGCCGTCTTCTTAAATTTATAAAGCGATGCTTTAGTTAGCTGCGCAAGCTGCTGCACATGCTGCGCCGCAAACTGCGTCTTTAGCAGCACAAGCCGCGCCACAAGCTGCACAACCTACTGCTTCAGCAGCACCACATGCTGCGCAAGCTGCTGCACATGCTGCGCCACAAGCCGCACAACCAGCGGCACAAGCTGCTCCGCATGCTGCACAACCAGCAGCACAAGCTGCTCCGCATGCCGCACAACCAGCAGCACATACTGCGCCGCACGCTGCACATTCAACGGCACAAGCTGCATCAGAAGCTGTTTCTGATGAACATGCACTTGTTGCGATTGCAAGACCACCAGCTACTGCTAGCATAGATGCAAGTTTAGTTTTTCTCATTTTTGATCCTTTCCTTCCTAATCGATCACCATTCATTGTAACGATCGATCAGGATTTTATTCCCTGTACAATCTAAAAATCATGGCCGCCAATCAGCATAAAATATGAGACTGACGAAAGATTCGGCTACAACACCTTTTCACCATAGTATAGATAAAATTTGCAATAATTTTTCATCGATATAACTAAGCATATGATTAACAATAATTTTTTTTAATCTTAAATATTGTAAAATAGCTGAAAGTTATAAGAACCATTAATAAATATCTTCAATTTACGGTGAATCGCATACCGTTCAGCGCTGATTCATGCAATATTTTGGATGTGATTCTGTCTTAAAAATAAGATTGATCATATATTATATGAGCTTAAGATCGTTATACACGTTCGAAACGCTCTAATATCCACTTTTCTTTCTGGCCTGCTTCATACCATTCTTCTACCCAATGATGCTGTAAGATTGCATCGCTATAGGCTGCTGCAAAACCAGGGAGTGTAAAGCCATAAGTTTTAAAGCGGCTTACAATTGGTGCATACATGATATCGGCAGCGCTAAATGTTCCAAATAGATAAGGCCCGCTTCCGCCAAATCGAGACCGTGCTTCTGCCCAAAGGCTGATGATGCGCAATGCATCTTCTTTACAATCTTCGCTAGGAACAAAGTCATCATAGCATTGGCTGACATTCATTGGGCATTCTGATCGCAAAGCTTGAAAACTGCTGTGCATTTCGGCGGATAGGCTGCGCGCCATTGCATTGGCGATGGGGTCTTTGGGCCAGAAACGATCATTACCCACCTTATTAGCAAGCCAATCAATAATAGCGAGTGAATCCCAAACGACCGTTTCATTATCCCATAGCGTTGGTACTTTACCAGCTGATGGGATGAGGTCGACTTGGTTTTTGCGCTTTTTCCAGCCCTTACCATAGAGAGAGACAGTTTCTTCTTTGAAACTTACTCCCGATTGTTTGCAAGCAAGCCATCCGCGCATGGACCAGCTTGAATATTTTTTATTACCAATGATTAATTTCATAATGGCCTCTTTGGTTAATATCCTAAAACAGTATCCAATATAATCTCTTGCAGTTCATCTATGCCAAATCTTTTCTCGGCAGATGTTACCGAAATCTCAGGATAGGCAGCAGGATGTTTGGACAGCGCCTGCAATGTCTGTACTTTTACTTTTTCCAATTCGCTATTTTTTATTTTATCAGCCTTGGTTAATATGATGCGATAACTTACCGCCGCTTCATCGAGCATTTTCATAATATCATGATCGACATCTTTAATACCGCGTCTGCTATCTATTAAAACAAATGTACGTTTTAATACCTGTCTTCCGCGCAAATAATCATTGATTAAGTGCCGCCATTTTTTCACAGTTTGAATGGGGGCCTTCGCATAGCCATAGCCTGGCATATCAACGATGCGAAATAGCAATGGCTCGCCAACATCAAAAAAGTTTAATTCTTGGGTTCGCCCTGGTGTGTTGGATGCGCGCGCTAATCCATTGCGCTTGGTGATGGCATTGATCAGTGATGACTTACCAACGTTGGAGCGCCCAGCGAAAGCAATTTCGATCACATCAGGATCGGGCAAAAACTCAAGCTTTGGAGCAGAGCGCAGAAAAGCAATCGGTCCAGAAAATATGCGGTTAGCACGCTGCGCAGCCGTTTCAGTAGTGCCGTTCTCAGCCATTCCTTTATTCAGCTGCTTTCTTGGCTTTTTCGGCGGCCTTGGCCTCAGCATCTTTGGCCATTTGTTCTTTGAGCTGCGGATGACGTGAATAAAGCCATTTTTGCTGTGCGATGGTCAATATGTTGGAAACCGCCCAATAAAGCTGTAGCCCTGCGGCAAATGGCGCCATCACGAAAACAAGGAACCATGGCATTAATCCAAAGATTTGTTTCTGAATTTCATCCATCGGTTGTGGGTTGAGGCGCTGCATTCCCCACAGAGACAACCCAATGATGATGGGCAATATGCCGATGGTCAGAAACTCTGGCGGCGTGAAGGGTAATAGTCCAAATAGGTTAACAGGCGTCAACGGGTCTTGAACCGATAAATCCTTGATCCATAGAATGAACGGTTGATGGCGCATTTCAATAGAAACCAGTAACAATTTATACAGTGCGAAAAATATGGGTATTTGAATAAGAATTGGCAAACAACCCGCTAAAGGATTAGCTTTTTCGTCTTTGTATAGCTTCATAATTTCTTGTTGCTGTTTTTGCTTGTCATCTTTGAAGCGTTCTTGGATTTTCTTCATTTTTGGCTGAATGGCGCGCATTTGCGCCATAGATGCAAATTGTTTTTGGGCGATCGGGAACATAAGACCGCGCACAACAATTGTCAGACCGATAATGGCGAAACCAAAGTTGTCAAACCATCCGAAGAATGTGTTTAATATTTTGAAGAAGAATTTCTCAATCACACGAAACCATCCCCAATCAATGGCAAGGTCTAATTTAGGAATACCTAGCTCATCGGTATATTGATCAAGAATCTCTACTTCTTTTGCGCCAGCAAATAGGCTGCTTTTATGTTCAATGCTGGCTCCCGTAGCCACTTGATCTTGGGTTTCTCGTACCATGATGGTCTGATAATTGCCATTGGGTGCCGTAAATTTTGCACGTGTTTTTGTATTTTGATCAGGGATTAGTGCGCTGAGCCAATATTTATCGGTAAAACCGAGCCAACCACCCTTGGTTGTGAAATCAATACCGTCGGCTTCTTCTTCTACATCATCATAACCATAGTCATAATCGGCGATGTAGCTGCTATCATCATCAGCCTCGCTGAACACACCCATTGGGCCGACATGGACATTCCAAAAACCTTGGTCTTCTGGAGCGGTTGCGCGGTTAAGAATGCCAATGGGAGCAATACTTACAGCTGCCGCAGCTATGGAAGTCGTTGATTCAGCTTGGGTGGTTTGCGTGTCTTCATTTGTGTCTGTTGCCGTTTCTGTTTCAGCTGACGCAGCCGAATTTGATGCTATATTATTGGTGAATTTTTGCGTGACATTGATCATATAATCATCATCGATAGTCAATATGATTTCAAATTTTTGACCCTGCGGATTGCTCCAATCAAGCGTGACAGGGCTTCTAGGAGTAAGCACTGCCGCGGATGTATTCCAAACGCTTTTATTGTCAGGCAAAACCACACCATTACCAACCCAAGCAAAGCGCGCATAATAGGCATCTTCGGTGCCTGATGGTGCAAATAAGCGTACTTTGGGCGAATCCTTTGCAAGCTTGGTGCGGTGGGCTAATAGCAAAATATCGTCAAATTTTGCGCCTTCCAGATTGATGGACCCAGATAGTTTGGGGGTATCAATTTTCACACGTGGATTACCTTGCAAAGCCTTAGCAACAGATATGATTTTTTGAGGAGCATTATCAGAATTTATCGCATTTATATCAGATGCAGCGCCCGCAGCATTCGTTGCGCCATTGGCTGCTTTCTCACGGGCTGCAATTTGTTCTGCTGTAGGCTGCGGTTGAGGAAAGAAATAATCGGCAACATAGGGCCAGCCAAATAGTACCAATCCCGTTAATAGGATAGCCAATATTAAGTTACGGCGATCTTCCACGTTTCAATTCCCTATAATTTGTCTTTTTTACAATTGCATGGGACTGGATCATATCCAAAACCGCCCCAAGGATGACAGCGCAATAGCCGTTTCAATCCAATCCAGCTACCCTTAATCGCGCCAAATTTTTCGACCGCTTCAATCATGTAGGCGCTACAGCTGGGTGTGTAGCGACAAGAGGGCGGTAAAATACGCGACGGCCCCCATTGCCAGAGCTTTGATATCAAAATGATAGCGCGTCCTATCATTCTGATATCAAATTATTTATCTGGTTATTTGGTGAGTTTTTCACTATCTTTTTAAGCGCATATGCAAAGTCATTTTGCAGTTTAGAATAGTCATAATCTATACCACCTATGCGGCCGATTAAAATATGATCTGCACCATTTTGCCCATCTTTTGGTAAAAATTCTCGTGCCAATTCGCGTAATCTGCGTTTCATGCGATTGCGGACCACAGCATTACCAACTTTTTTGGTAACAGTGATGCCGAGTCTTTTTTGATTATCACCATCATGCCGGTCGTATATTAATAAGACGAAGCCTTTGGTTGCGAATCGTCGACCTTTATTAGCTGCCAGAAAGTCTGGCCGCCTTTTGATCATGATATGATTATTTTGGGCGTTCATTATAAACGCACGCAGCATAAGGTATATGCTGATATGAGCTTAGGCAGAAAGGCTTTTACGACCACGTCCACGGCGCGCATTCAGTATTTTACGGCCATTTGCATCGGCCATACGATGACGGAATCCGTGGCGACGCTTGCGTACAAGGTTGCTTGGCTGAAAGGTCCGTTTCATGACTGGTATCCTCGAAAAAATATCGTATAAAATAAAAAGGCGCTCGCCACTTAATAGGGCGTGCGACCTGTGTTGGCGTTCGGATATGACGAAGCCGTCAATATGTCAAGCCCTGATACAGCAGTGAACGTACAATATTGCATTATCTTTGCTTTGTATCGCTGCACAATTGCGCCTCTTATTTCTTTGTGAGATCATATAGCGATTCTATATTAAAGCGCTGCAGATTTGAGCGCTGCTAGCGCTTCAGTGGGTTCAAGACGCTCCCGATAATCACGATTAACATCAGCCAAGATAATTTTGCCACCCTTGGCCACCACATATGTCGCGGGAATAGGCAATGTCCATCCGCTATTATCATTGAGCGCAGCGAGATCCATGCCAAAGCCGCTATATACGGCTTGCAATTTAGCGGGGAGTTCAAAAACAATAGCTAAGGCTTGCGCGAGACTATTTGCGCTATCAGTTAATATTGGAAATTGTAGCTCATTCTTCTCAATCGTGCTGAGTGAATTATCTGGTTTTTCGGGTGATATAGCGACCAATGTACCGCCAAGCGCCTGTATGTCGCTGAGCAATTGCTGATAGGCTTGTAGCTCAAGATTGCAATAAGGACACCAACCGCCGCGATAAAATGTAAAAATAGCGGGGCCATCTTTGTATAAATCGGCTATGTTTACGTTATTGCCGAGTGCATCACTCATGCTCACATTGGGCATCATATCGCCAGCTCTCAAGGATTGATCACCTACACCTTGTGCATCCAATTCAGCCGCAGCCTCTCGCATGATTTCCATTGCTTCGGTGGGGATACGCTTGATGCCTTGGGCTGATGTTTCGGCGAGTAATTCTTTTAAACTAGACATATCATTCTCCATGGGGGTTATTATGAATAAGATGAGAGTGATACCGAAAATGTTCAAGCCTATTTCGTATCGGGCCGTTTAAAGATTTTCTTTATTTGCTCTTTAACGGGAGGAAGTTCAGGCATCTCCTTTTGCCCTTTGCGGCGCAGTGCCCAATCGCTCCATCGGTTATATTGCGGAAATTTATTGCGAAACCGCACATATAATTTCTTGCCCAATATTGAGTTTTTGACGACCAATGCGAGGCCAATGGGGAATAATATGATAAAGCCAGGGCCAGGAATAGCGCCGACAATTGGGGAAATAATAATCATTATCCAACCGAGCGATAATAGCCCGATCCGACGTGCTTGATTTTTGCCGCCAGCTTTTCTCTGATTTTTTTGGATCGGGTCGCTTTTTTTCACATGATATATGTGGTGATATTATGCATAGGAAACAAGGTTAAATATGATTGTTTAGCTATTTAACGCTGCATATTGTGCAATATCGTCCACTGTTAAATCAATATATTCATCATGCGAGGCGCTATTCGTCATCCAATAAAAGGCCTTGGCTTGTGCATCATCCATACCAGCAATGTCGCGGTAATAATCAATATAGCTATTGTGTACAGGATCATTGTCGGCAAAGTCATGCGGTTCCATACCATCTTCATCACGCCAGCTATGAACAGCGAAATTGGCACTGGGATGGGCGCTGCGCTTATGGCCAGCCAAAAATAATTCTACGCCGCCCGAGCGGACAGAACCATTTTCTGGAATATGCGTTGAAATTCCCAATTGATTAATCTTGCGTGCCAAAGAAAGGTTGACCTCATCATCAACCGTACCAGCAACATCGATCATATCGATTTGCTTTATGGCAGGATAAGCGCGTATCATCTGGTTGAATCTATCCATACTATAGCTGTCCGTTGTACCTATCATCTCTGCGCGATTGGGTGCAATTACACGAAAGCTACCATAGCTGGCTATGGCGGGTTGCGGTGTCGCTACATATGACATTGCGGTATGATTTTGTTCGGGGATATAGCGCGTTATATTATCTTGATAGATATAAGATTCTTCATAGGTGGTGATGGTTTCGCTATATCCATCTTCAGAAACTTTGATTTCGCGATATGTCACACTTTCATTCAGCAATGGGACTGATTTATCGCTTTCCAAATAGCTGGTCTGTTGGGGCTCTACAATTTGTGCATTAGCGACCGCAAAAATATTGGGAGCAAATAATAATGCTGCCATCATTAGGCCATAGAATATCTGGCTAAGGCGATGGTGTTTTTCATTCTTGGTTGTGACTATTTTGTTCATATAGTAGCAAATAGGCACATTTTGCTGCGATAGTTTTCACAAGAATAGTTACGAAAAAATTTATCATATCTATTGCAGCTATATTATTTGCTGCTGGACTCATGGCTTTATTCTTTCTAACAAGAACAAATAGTGAATATTAATGAGGTGTCATTATCGTAGCACTAGTATCGACCGTTGCTTATTTGGGGCTGGAAGCACGCTCGATCGAAGTGCAATGCCAGATTGCACCTGGCTTGCCTGCCTTTATCGTGGTGGGACTACCTGATAAAGCGGTAGCCGAGAGCCGTGAACGTGTTCGCGCTGCGTTATCCGCCATTGGCCTATCTTTGCCGCCCAAACGCATTACAGTAAATCTATCACCAGCAGATTTGCCCAAAGAAGGCTCGCATTATGATTTGCCTATAGCGTTGGCGCTGCTTGGTGCGATGGGGTTGATTGATGCTGAGATATTGTCGCAATATTTTGCCGTTGGTGAATTAAGCCTAGATTCGCGGCTAGCACCATCACCAGGTGTCTTGCTCGCGGCATTACATGCATCGTCACATGATATGGGGCTTATATGTCCCGCGTCACAAGGTAGCGAGGCGGCTTGGGCGGGTGAGATTGATGTATTGGCTGCGCCCGATTTGCTCTCTTTGCTCAATCATCTTAAAGGGCAATCTTTGCTTAGCGCGCCCAAACCATTATCGGCCGATGCACCCGTTATTGAGGCCGACCTTAAGCAAGTGAAAGGGCAAGAAAGTGCAAAAAGAGCGCTCGAAATAGCGGCGGCAGGCGGACATAATCTGCTTATGTCGGGGCCGCCAGGTTCGGGTAAGTCGTTAATGGCATCTTGTTTGCCGGGAATATTACCGCCTTTATCGCCTAGTGAAGCACTTGAAGTTTCGATGGTGGCCTCGGTTGCAGGCACGTTGGAGGGCGGCAAACTTATTCGTTCACGCCCCTTTCGTGCCCCGCACCACAGCGCATCTATGCCCGCTTTGGTCGGCGGCGGTTTAAAAGTGCGCCCAGGCGAGGTAAGTTTAGCCCATCTTGGGGTGTTATTTTTGGACGAATTGCCCGAGTTCCAGCGAGTGGCTTTGGACAGTTTACGCCAACCATTGGAAACAGGTAATGTGAGCGTGGCGCGCGCCAATACGCATGTGACATTTCCTGCTCACGTGCAATTAATCGCGGCTATGAATCCATGTCGATGCGGTCATTTAGGGGATGCGGCGCTGGCTTGTTCACGTGCGCCGCGATGTGCGGTGGATTATCAAGCAAAAATATCGGGGCCTTTGCTGGATAGGATCGATTTACACGTTGAGGTGGAAGCCGTCAGCGCTGCTGATATGATATTGCCGCCGCCTGCTGAAGGATCGCAGCAAGTTGCTGTTCGTGTTGAGGCTGCGCGTCAAATTCAATGCGATCGTTATCAACATGTTGATGCACGCACTAATGCCGAAATTAGCGGCGATGAATTGGAGAAATGGACAAAAACAGATGAAACAGGGCAGGCATTATTAACGCAAGCAGCGGATATGATGCGATTATCAGCACGCGGTTATACGCGAGTGTTGCGGGTTGCACGAACGATTGCGGACTTATCGAACAGTGAACAAGTGAAGCGCAATCATATTGCCGAAGCTTTATCGTATCGACGGGTGGTTCCGATTAACTAAGATATTGAATATACTTGATAAACTATTTTTTGCAGAAACTCTCTCTAATAGGGCTTACCCCTCGTTTGAAAGGATCAATGTATCGTCTTCGGTCCGCGTAACGGTTGATTTTCCGATATTGGGCGTGCTTCCTGAAATATGTTTGAACTTGCCTTCTACTCTGCTGCCTTGTTCAATTGTTAAAGTTTCATATTGAACATCACCAGAAATAATAGCGCTAGTTTCTATGATCAAGTCTCGTGCCTCAATAGAGCCATCAACATGTCCCGCAAGACGGGCATTTTCAGCCACAATCTTCCCTGTAATCTTGCTATCACTGCCTTGTACAATTGAAGAACAAGCAATGTCGCCTTGCACGGCGCCATCGATATGGATATCGACTTTTGCAGCCAAATTGCCAATGATTTCAACATCGGAAGCAATGACAGAAAATGTATGACCAGAACCGCCCATATTATTGCTTTTGGGTGCTTGTGTCGGTGTCGGTTTTGATTTTGAGAACATTGGGGTTCGCCTCTAAAAATTTGCGTGGATTAATGGCTCGGCCATTGTGACGAACCTCGAAATGTAAATGTGTTCCAGTGGACCGCCCCGTACTACCCATACGACCAATTTGTACGCCGCGCTCAACTTTTTGACCCACATTGGCGTTTAATCTGCTCATATGGGCATAGCGTGTCATAAGGCCGTTGCCATGTGTAATTTCGATGGTTCTGCCGTAACCGCCCATCCAGCCAGCTTTTGTAACAGTTCCATTTGCTGCTGCAAGGATAGGTGTACCATAGGATGATTTAAAATCCAGGCCATTGTGCATAGCGCCGCTGCCTGTGATGGGATCGCGCCGATAACCAAAGGCGCTTGATAATTTATAGGTTGCCGCAGGCATGGCTGATGGGATTTTTTCTAATCCATCTTCTAAGGCACGCATATATTCAAGAGCGGCTGCCATTTCTGCAAAACGTGGATCATTGCCTATATTATCATCTCCAAAATAGGGAATGAAGGGGCCGCCTTGCGCATTGCCATTGGCAAATTGCGCAGGACTTAATCCTAATTTGCGAATTTCAGCTTCGGCGCGTTTGGCACGTATTTGGGCAACTTTCGTAATTTTCTGAGCAAATTTAATTTGACGAGTTTCGATATGTGCTAATGCTTTTGCTTCGGGAGATATAGCGCCGATCTTATTTACCAAAGTTGCGTCGCCATTATCATTATTTTCGTCTTGAACTTGACGAAGTTCATCTTCGTCAAAATAGCGTTTTGCTGTATCTTCGATAATATCTTGACGTTTGCTGAGGTCGGTAGCGACTTTATCAATTGAGTCTTTATATGAGGCCACGCGCTCTTCAGCGCTTTGTATTTCTGCTTTTTCTTTTACAAGCGCCATGCGTTCTAATGATACGCTATATTGATTGGTGGCCATGAATAATGTGATGGCAACCCATATGAAAATGATTGTAGCAATTATGATAGCGGTTATACGTTGCAATTTTGCAGAAATTTTTAGAAATTTGACTTGTCCATTAGATCGCATAAAAAACTCGCGATCGATAAACATACCAGCAATACGGTTCTTGAGACCGCTAACCTTGCTATTCATGACACTACCACCCTCAATTTAAATTGGCTCTTATAAACGGCCTTCATTAAAGAAAGTTGAGCTAACAGATGAATCCGATGGGGGCGAATCCGTTAAAGCAGAGTCAGGGTGAAGCGAGCTTTCAGTAAGATAAGGTGAGCAATTCACCATTTTTAGCGTGTTATACAGTGATAATTTTACAAAATATAACGCGATTCGTTCTGTGTTGGATAAGATGTTATGAGCGGTTTTTCTGATAATTTAAACCATTATTATGACAGAAATTATAGATAAAAATATAAAATTATTATAGACATGGTCTGAGTCATTATTGGATGTTTGCAGAATATCGGCCATGGTACATAATATGATAAAAAATATGGCCCAAGAGGCAAAACGAGCGTCACAGCAATTATCAATGTTGCCTAGCGATGAAAAAAATCAAATATTACAAGAAATAGCTATGTCTGTTCGGGCTGCAGAAGCGAATATTTTGCAGGCTAATGAAAAAGATATGATTGCTGCTAGAAATAGAGGTTTGGACGATGCTTTGCTTGATCGTCTGTGCCTTAACCATAAGCGTATTATTGCTATCGCAGATACTATTGATAGGGTAGCACAATTGCCTGATCCTGTAGGGCAGATAATTGATGTAAGCTATCCGCCCAATGGTTTAAAGCTATCGCGTGTTCGTATTGCCATTGGTGTTTTGGCTATCATCTATGAGAGCCGCCCTAATGTGACAGCAGATGCCGCCGCACTTGCTATCAAATCTGGAAATGCCGCTATCTTGCGCGGTGGAAGTGAAGCTGTGCATAGCAATCATGCCATATATGATGCTTTTGTTAAGGCGATATCGAAGAGCAAATTATCGCCAAATATAGTCCAGATTATCCCAAACCAAGATCGTACTTTAGTGGGGGATATGTTGCGTGCGCAAGGCTTGATTGATATGATTATACCGCGCGGTGGCAAGTCATTGGTACAGCGCGTACAAGATGAAGCAAGGGTTCCTGTTTTGGCGCATTTAGATGGTATATGTCATATCTATGTTCATGCTAGTGCTAACCCAAAAATGGCGCGTGATATCGTGTTAAATGCGAAGATGCGGCGAACGGGAATTTGCGGTGCGATGGAAACTTTGTTGATTGACCAAAATTACCCTGAACCAGCACAACTGATCGGTGCATTAATTGATGCGGGTTGTGAAGTGCGCTGTGATGATATGATTATGGAGCTTGATAATCGAAGCGTGTCAGCAAGCAATGAAGATTGGGATACAGAATATTTAGATGCCATTGTTTCAGCATGTATAGTGTCGGATATGGACCATGCTCTGCACCATATTGTGCAGCATAGCTCTGGTCATACAGATGCGATTATTGCCGATGATGAGAAGGCTGCTGAGACATTTTTGCGCTGTGTCGATAGCGCGATTGTGATGCATAATAGCTCTACTCAATTTGCCGATGGGGGCGAGTTTGGCTTGGGAGCCGAAATCGGCATTGCAACAGGCCGTCTTCATGCACGCGGTCCCGTTGCGTTGGAAGGTTTAACCACCTATAAATGGATTGCGCGCAGTGATGGGGCGGTTCGAGCATGATCATTACATTGTGCAGCATCATATGACATTGACAGGTTTGCTAGGAGGTTCGTTTAACCCAGCGCATGGGGCGCATCGCTCGATTAGCCTCTTTGCAATAGATCGGCTGCAACTTGATGATATGTGGTGGCTGGTTTCACCCGGAAACCCATTAAAGTCTGATAAAGACATGGCGCCATTATCGGCTCGATTATTATCGGCGCAGCTTCAAAGCCACAATAGCCGTATCACGGCCAGCGCTATAGAAAGCAGCTTAAATACTCGCTTTACCGTTGATACATTGCGTAAATTGCAGCGTAAATATCCCAAAAGGCGTTTTGTTTGGATTATGGGAGCGGATAATTTGGCACAATTCCATCGCTGGCATAAATGGCGCGAAATAGCTAAGATAATGCCCATCGCGGTTATCGAAAGACCTAGATATAATGATCATGCGCGCTTTGGAAAAGCAATGCATTATTTGCGTCAGTATCGGCGCCCTATTGATCAAAAATGCTCTCTTGCACGGTATAAAGCACCAGCATTATTATTTTTGCGCTTTCGTCCCGATTATCGTTCGGCTACTAAGATACGATTAGCGAATCCAAATTGGTTCGAACGTTATGATGGGCGCATTGCGAAAGACGCATTGACCCATATATTATATGTTTAAGGAAAAATTTTGACACAGAATGACATTGCCGCAGAGCAAACAGACAGAAATATCTCGGCATCTTCACTATCATCAGAACAATTACACGCTCTTGTGATGAAATCTATCGACGATGATAAAGGGCAAGACATTGTTACCATACCGCTGGCTGGTAAAAGCAGTATCGCAGATCATATGGTTGTGGCTTCGGGTACATCAAGCCGTCAAGTGGCGGCTATGGCGCAAAAACTGGTTGAACGTGTCAAAAAACAAGGCGGTAGCTGCCGTATCGAAGGTATGACCAATGCCGATTGGGTGTTGATTGATGCTGGCGATGTTGTTGTGCATCTGTTTCGCCCTGAAGTGCGTAGTTTCTATAATTTGGAACGGATGTGGGCCTTTGATGAAGAAGCTGACCATATGACAAATCATGGTGAAGTTGAATAATCTTATTGCATTCGCAAATTAAGGAATGTGGGTTTATTTTATTGTCATAGATATTAACATACTAGCGATGCCGTAATATTTATATTATATTGCAGATATTAAGGTATGAATATTTTGAGAACGGCATGAAACTTCATATTATTGCGCGAGGGAAGATTGGCAATTCGCCTGAAGCGCAATTGGTGGATCGTTATATACAGCGCATAAAATGGCCTAATAATATTACGCAATTGCCGGATAGTGGGGGCAAAATACCCGCAGTATCTGGTAATATGAAATTGATAATATTGGATGAAAAAGGCACCCTATATTCCTCTGTAGATTTTGCTAAGATATTGGGTAGGTGGCGCGATGATGGCGTAAGTGAAGCGCGCTTTATGATTGGCGCTGCTGATGGATTTGATAATGAAGAACGAGAGCGTGCAGACATGCTATTGAGTTTTGGGAAAATGACATGGCCGCATATGATGGCGCGCGCAATGCTGGCCGAACAATTATTTCGAGCCACATCGATTTTGTCTAATCACCCCTATCATAGGGAAGGGTAAGATGCGCTATTGGATACTCTCTCTTAGCATATTAGCTTTTGTGATATTTGTTTCTCATCAGGTTGTTGCGCAAAATACAACGAGGCAAGTGTCTGAAGAAGTTGCACAACAACAACGCAATTTAGCCGCTGCAAAAGAACGTAACCGTGAGGCATTAGCGCGCAGTAATGCGATACGGTCTCAGGCAGATTCCGTAAGTCGAGAGGCCGATAGATTTGCCTTAGAAAAACGAGCGGTCAGTGCTGATATTAATGCTGCACAGGCGAATTTGGATGCCGCGCGGGCGCGTATCGCAATCATTATTAGCCGTCAAAATGTACAGCAAAGATTGTTAGCCCAGCAAACGTCTCCCATTTTGCGGTTAATGGGAGCATTGGAAAATCTTACGCGGAGGCCTGCATCATTGATGGTTTTACAACCTCAGAGCCTAGAGGATTATATTCATGTGCGGGCTGTCATGGCATCAGTACAACCTAGAATAGCGCGACAAACTGCTAGTTTACGAGGGCAAATTGATTTGCAGCAAAATCTACGTGAACAGCAAAAAATAGCATTGCAATCCTTAGAAAATGCACAATCTGAATTGTCTGAAAGACAGGAGTCTCTGGCGCAATTAGAAGCGAATAGCCGCAACCAAGCAGGCGCGTTAAACGCTAATGCGGCAGTAGAGTTTGAGCGCGCTATTGCAGCGGGAGAACGGGCGCGTGATATTGTTGAAAATATTGATAATATTCAAGAGAATGAAGAAGTATTGGCTGCATTATCTGTCTTAAATGGACCTCAGCTTAAAGAAGGTTTGCCAATCATTGGAACAGGTCAAGACGCAAAACTTGCCTATATATTGCCCAAGTCTGCGCAAATTGTGAGTGGATTTGGTGAGATTAGTAAAAATGGTTATCGTGAGAGAGGTATTAGCCTCTCTGTACCGCCAAGATCTGCTATTGTTGCGCCTGCGAGCGGGACGGTTAATTATGCTGGGAAATACCGTAATTTTGGCCATATTGTTATTATCGAACATGGCGGTGGATGGAATAGTCTCATTACCAATATGGCTTCGTTAAATGTCTCTGAAGGGCAGAAAATTGACCAAGGTAGCACCATTGGTACCAGCAAGATTAGTGGGAATGAAATATTGATGGAATTACGGCGTAACGGACGGCCCATGGATATTTTGGCGATTGCTACAAAATAACATCAAATATTTCATATTGTTCAGACTAGATTTATGAAAAGCATGGTTAAGATACTTTCACCATTACGGCTAACTATATATGCTGTATATGTAGAGTGATTCATTTCGCGGAATAAGTGTTACTTAGTGATTGGAAATTGAGATGAGAAAACAAAAAATATTAACCAAAGCAACAGTTCTAGGGTCATTGGCTTTGGCGTCATTAGGTTCGGTTGCCTTTCTCTCAATGGGTAGCGCTTCATATGTGAATGCACAAGAAAATTCGCGCGAAGACCAATTTCGCAATATGGATGAATTTCTCTCTGTTTATCAACGTATTCGTAGCAGCTATGTCGACGAGGTAGATGATAAAAAACTTATTGAAGGTGCTATTCAAGGTATGCTCTCTAGCCTTGATCCGCACAGTGGTTTTTTAAACAAAAGTGACTTCCAAAGTTTGCAAACACAAATTGATGGTGAATATGGGGGTCTTGGACTGTCTGTTACGCATGAAGACGGTGCAGTAAAGGTGATCGCTCCAACCAAAGATACGCCTGCTGATCGGGCCGGCATGAAAAGCGGTGATTATATCACCCATTTGGATGGGAAATTAATTGTCGGCGGAACATTGGATGAAGCCATCGAAGAAATGCGCGGTGAGCCTGGAACGGATATTCGTTTAACGGTTGTGCGCCCTGGTCGTGACAAGCCTTTTGATGTTACGATTACCCGCGCCATCATTGACTTAAAACCTGTTAATTGGGAAGTAAAAGACGATATTGGGATTATCAATATTACGGCATTTTCTGATCGTACGGGAGCTGATGTTGTTGATGCTCTGAAAAGTGTAAAACGCTCTTTGGGCAAAAAGCCTTTGGGCTATATTGTTGATTTACGCTCTAATCCTGGCGGACTTTTGAATGAAGCAGTTGAAGTGTCTGATGCATTCCTTGAAAAAGGTGAGATTGTATCAGAGCGTGGCCGGAACAAGCGCAATATTGAACGGTGGAATGCGACACCAGGCGATTTTGCAGAAGGGCTTCCTGTTATTATTCTTGTAGATGCGGGCAGCGCTTCGGCATCTGAAATTGTGGCAGGTGCATTGCAAGATCATCATCGTGCTTTGGTTATGGGCGAACGTAGCTTTGGTAAAGGTAGCGTGCAAAATGTATTGCCGTTGACGCGTGAAACTGGACTACGGTTGACCGTTGCACGTTATCACCTGCCGTCTGGCCGTTCGGTTCAAGAAGGCGGGATTAACCCCGATATTAAAGTGCCGCAAATATCTGACCCTGATTATGCCAG
The DNA here is from genome assembly GCA_947501885.1 of uncultured Sphingorhabdus sp. Classification (GTDB taxonomy): domain Bacteria; phylum Pseudomonadota; class Alphaproteobacteria; order Sphingomonadales; family Sphingomonadaceae; genus Sphingorhabdus_B. Next base: position 1,956,590 of record CANMXN010000001.1, read on the forward strand.
CCGCTTAAAAATACGTGAATCTGATTTGCGTCGTCATTTGGTCAATGAATTAAAAACAGATGATGCCAATTTGGAAAAGGATACGGCTACTGATCCGCGTTTTGACTATACAGCTGAACAGTTGAAAGAACTGGGTATTGAAGACTTTCAATTGCATTATGCTATGGATACGCTGCGTCGATTGGGTAGCGGTACTATTGGCCTTGCAAGGAACAAAACGGCCGTGATTAGCCAAAGAAATTAAGTATAGAGAAATTAAGTATAGAGAAATTAAGTATAGAGAAATTATAATCAGAGGGTCAAATATGGTCACTCGAATATATTGGGGAAACGGCCAATGAGAATCGCAATATATATTGCTATGACCGTCCCTTTTTTTCTGTTGAGCGGTGCTTATATCTCTCAATATGGTTTTGGGCTTTTCCCTTGTGAGATGTGTTGGTGGCAACGCTATCCACATTTTGCAGCTTTGGCTTTTGGTATTACTGGTTTCTTCATGACACAATATAGAAAGGCCTTTGCCTTTCTGTCTGCTATTGCGTTGGCGGTTAGCGGTTTTATCGGCGGATTTCATGCTGGCGTTGAATATAGTTGGTGGGATGGTATTACGCCTTGTGCTGTCACTATAAGCGGCGAGGGTGATTTTTTAGAATCATTAATGAAAGCTCCATTGGTACGTTGTGACGTTGCGCCTTGGGATCTTTTTGGTATTTCCTTAGCAGGGTATAATTTCCTAGTTTCAATAGCGGCATCTGTGCTAATAATATTTTTAACGTTAAAACATAAAAAACGTTAAAAGGAGCCAATATGTCGCAAGATAATGATCATGATGAATCCACTGATTCTATGATTAGGGTCAATCAAGCAGGTGAATATGGTGCCAAGCAAATTTATGCGGGGCAGCTTGCCATCATGGGCAATCGAACGCCTGCTGCACGCAGCATAGCGCATATGGCAGAACAAGAAGAACGTCATTTGCAATTTTTCAATGATATGATCAAGGAACGCGGTGTACGCCCAACATTATTACAGCCATTTTGGGAGAAAGCAGGCTTTGCCTTGGGCGCTGTTACGGCGGCTATAGGGCCAGAAGCTGCTATGGCTTGTACGGTAGCGGTTGAGACCGAGATTGATAATCACTACCAAGAACAGTTGGAACAATTGGGTGATAGTGACCCAGCCTTGTCGGAAAAGATTGAAGAATTTCGTCAAGAAGAATTGGAACATAAAGAAACAGCGCTGAGTGAAGGCGCTGAACAAGCACCTGCTTATCCTCTGATGAGCGCTGCGATACGTTTGGGGTGTAAAGTGGCTATCGGACTGTCTAAGCGAATATAGCAGTGCTTAAGAGCTTTTTCATTGTTGCTTTATTGAGCCTATTGATGGTGATGATATTTGCCGTAGATTTTCTATTGGGGGGATTATTAAAGGGCTTTGGTGTGCGCCCAAGAGATATTGATAGTGCCTATACAATAATAACGGCGCCTTGGTTGCATGGAGATGCATCACATTTGCTCAGCAATCTATCCGCCTTCATTGTTTTATCCTATATTTCTTTACTGCAAGGTGTGCGCTATTTTTTTAAAGCCAGTGCTATCATCATAATATTGGGCGGTGTGTTGCTGTGGGTGTTTGGCCGTGATGCCACTCATATTGGTGCTAGCGGCTGGATATTTGGACTATGGGGTTTAATCATTGCTCGTGCATGGTTTGATCGCAGTTTTTTTAATATCGCTATTAGTATTGCAGTCTTATTCTTTTATGGGTCGATGGCACTGGGATTATTGCCATTGCAATCGCAAGTGTCATTTGAATCCCATATATTTGGGGCGATTGCAGGTGTTGCTGCTGCTGCATTTTTGAAGCGTGATATTAGAGCGCTGCAAAATAGGTCTGCTCGTTCGCAATATGATACCAAATTTGGAGCATGACATTTTATATGATGGCTAATCATAAACTCTTGAGAGAAAGGGGTGTGTGAAGGATAAATTGTTGCAGCGACTAGTATCTTAAAATATGATATGGCATAGATAATATATTGGTCATCATATGTTCAGCATCAATTTGCTAGAGGGTGATGTAAATATTGGAGATATAGTGTGAAATTTAGATCAATCTTAACCTTAGGCTTAGCGGCAGTTGTGATGACGCCCCTTGCCGCCCAACAAGAAGCGCGCCAACCTCAAACAGTGCAAGAACAAGCACTGCCAGATGATGTGAAGGTTAATATAGTCGAGCGATTTGGTGAAGATGCTTGCCCTGAAAGTACGGCTGATGAGATTGTCGTATGTACGGTATATGATGAAGGTGATCGCTACCGTATCCCCAAATTATTGCGCAACAACCCTGATGACCCTGCCAATCAATCTTGGAATGAAAGAGCTATTTCTCTGCGCACATTAGGTGCAGAAGGAACCAATAGTTGCTCCCCTGTTGGTGCAGGTGGTTTTGCTGGTTGTCTTAACAAATTAATCAGTAATGCAGTTGCTGAGCGTGAAACCGCTCCCAATGTACAGGCAGGTCAATTAATAGCAGAAGAACGGCAAAAGCGTCTTGAGCTTATTGATGCTGAAGCAGAAGATGTGGAACGCCGTATTGTTGAGTTTGAAAAGGCGCGTGCTGAAAAAGAAGCCGCTGAGGCAGAAGCTGCACAAAGGCAGAGCGAAGAAGATGAAATTCTTAACGATAAACTGCCTGAATTGATTGCACCAGAGCAATTGCCTTCACCTGATAGTCAAGAAACAGATGAAGGTGAAGGTGAAGGTGAAGGTGAAGGTTAAATATTCAGAGGTTTTGTGATAGTATCATTGGGTTAATTTGCTTGTTAAATTTATTGCGCTGACTTTATTGCGCTGACTTTGTATTGAGCCAATCAGTAAATTGTCCTTCTAACACGTCAAGCGGCACGGCACCTTGGCCCAAGACAATATCGTGAAATTCGCGAATATCGAAATTCTCGCCCAATTTTTCTTCGGCCATTGTGCGCAATTCTCGAATTTTTAATTCACCAATTTTATAGGCTAATGCTTGTCCGGGCCAACTGATATAACGATTGACCTCTGCCTCAATATTGGCGGGCGAGAGCGCTGTATTATCAAGCATATAATCAACTGCTTGTTGTTTGCTCCAGCCTTTAGAATGGATGCCCGTATCGACGACTAATCGGCATGCACGCCACATTTCATAGGAGAGGCGGCCCATATCTTTTGCAGGTGTATCATAGAGGCCCATTTCAATACCGAGCCTTTCTGAATAAAGGCCCCAACCTTCGACAAAGGCTGTAAAGAATGCACCATTTTTGCGAAAAGCAGAGAGTGGTAATTCTTGTTGGAGTGCAATTTGATGATGATGCCCTGGTACAGCTTCATGCACGCTTAAGGCTGGAACCTCCCACAATGGGCGTTGATCAAGCTTGGATGTGTTGACAAAATAAAAGCCAGCCAAGCCTATTTCGGGTGATCCTGAATTATAATAGGCCGTGGTTGTGTTTTCTGCGATTTCGGCTGGAATTTCTTTTAAGCCATAGGGAAGCACAGCCAATTTGCCAAAGAGCGATGGCATTTTACCATCGATTATCTTGGTTACGCGTGCGACTTTCTCCATCAATTCCTCAGGGGTTTTGGCATAATATTGGGGATCGGTGCGTAAATGCTCAATAAAGGCTTCACGGCTATCATATCCCGCGGATTTTGCCACTGTCACCATTTCAGCTCTAATGCGGGCTACTTCCGATAGGCCAATATTATGTATTTCATCCGCCGATAGTTGTGTGGTGGTCATCTGGCGGATACGGAAGTCATAATAGTCCGCGCCCGATGGTTGTTGCGATACACCGGGTGCAGTGCTGCATGCGGGTTTATATTGCTTCACATACCAATCATAATGATCCTGTAACGCGGGATAGATTGTGTCTTTAATGATGGTTGCTGCTTGCTTTGCTAAGTTATCAAACGCTTCTTGGCTCATTGTGGTTGGTTTTGATCTCTGATAAGGGCCAAAAAACCGAGAGTCTTTGCTATCGTCTACGATCAAGCCTGATATTGAATTTTCGTAACCAGAGATAGCATCACATGGCAGCGTTACTTTGCTTTTGATGGCGTTATTGGCCACTGCAATAGATTGTTGGTTGATGCGGCCATATTGGCGCAGACGATCATTATAACTTTGATAATCCGATAGGCTGCGGAATGGCAGATTATTGGCCATGCTCGCAAAATTTTGATGCCATCCGCTACGGTTAGTAAAATTAAGTGCACGGTGCGGATATTTTTCAGCTTCGATGATCTCTTCTAGTGTCCGCCTCAAAATACCATGTTCGGCTTTTTCAGATGCGTTTAAATTTTGCGTTGGAATTTTGTTTAACTTCTCAAGAAATATAGCCGCTTGCTGGGCATTTTTTTGCTGAGCTTGGAGCGTGACATCGGCCAATTTACCATCAGCACTCTTAATGCCAAGGCTGCTTGCAAAAACAGGGGATTGTTCGAGGCTATAGTTCCAATATGTCTCTACAAGATTTTTTAAGGCGGTGCTATCTCTGCTTTGGGCATTGTTTTGCGCGTTGCTTTCCTGTGCAGCAATAGGTGATGATATATTGGTGATAGTCAGTGCAATGGCCGCTGTTTTGCTTAAAAATACTATGCGTTTTTTGATAGTCATATCATGATCCTTTCGGTGCCTTAATCATATCAGAGAAATCTATATTTTTGGCTTTATCGATAGACTTCTTACGAATGTTATGGGCTATGGTAAGCGGAATATTGTGGATCGTCAAAGCGGAAAAACCACTGCCGCCCGCAATACCGAATTTCATATCAGCAACGCCTAGAAGTTGTGATAATGGGCCTTGCGCAATGTCAATGGATTGAACCTTAACCATAGGTAATATGGTGAGTTTTCGATTCCAAAAACCTGATTTCACATAAATCTGATCATTATCAAGAGCGTGAAAATGATAAGTCCAACTGAGTAAGGCGGCGGCAAAGGGGATAATACCGACCAATGCGATCCAGTAGAATATGGCGTCGGCATAGCTAAAGATGAGGTTCGACAGTGTGACTAAGATGAATATTAAAGTGATGAAAACCGCAGGAGCGACATAAGAAATATGTGAATGTTTAAATTTTAAACTTTCTGCTGGCGGAGATATTGATGCACGTTTCGTAATTGGCCAATATTCTTCATGCTTTGCCAATGGGGCTATCATATGGCTACTTTCTTTGCCTGTATCGGTTCCGAGACTTGTGAATTTGAGCGCCTGCCAACCAAAGCGTTTTCGAATAGGTCCTGTTTGTATGATAGCGGCTTGTACACGGTGTAATGGCATGACCACATCAGTAAGCGTTAATAGACCGCGCCTGCGCCTAATACCGCGATCGGTTTGTGTGAGAGTATAGCCATATTCGCGCAAGAAGGTCTGAACTTGACCGCTTAATAGCCCTATAATGATGACAATTATTATGCCGCCAATAGCCCCAAAAAGCCCAGTGACTATATTAAAGCCTTGGTCAAAGCCTTGCATGAAGCCATTTTCATCTGCTTTATCAACAAAGGTTTCAATAACCTCTTCCAATGTGAAAGGGAGCAAAAAGTCAAATTGTTGCAATAGGCCAGTGATAACAGCAAATAACACCAGAGAAAAATTGAACATGCCCAGGGTAAAGATGCGCTTTACGTCCATTGCGAATATGATCTTATCTTCGGTATCTTCTACTGTTTCATTTTCAATTGTGGTTTGTATGTTTTCTTGGGATGGAGCAGCCTTGCGCGTGCGCACCAATTGCCGCAATTCTTCGGCATTATCGAGCGTCACATAATTTAATTTTCCTTCATCACCTTCGCCGCCGCCTGTTTCAAACTTTACCGATGCGATGCCTAATAATCGTGAGATTAGCTTTTGCTCGACGCTAACGTCTTGAATACGCTCATAAGGAATAGAGCGTGCATTGCGGCTTAATATACCGCTTTCGATGCGAATTTCTTCGGTACCTATTTGATAGGTAAAGCGTTTCCAAGCAAGCCACGTAAATAAGATTATTACCAATAATATGGGTATAGCGATCCATATATATGTTGAAGCTGAACCTCGGCCAAATGTGAAAATGGCTGCTGCTAAAGGCAAAATTGAGCTACGAATAGTTAATAAGGTGCTTGCTATCAAACTGCGTGGTGAGAGATGCAGCTTTTCACTATCAATAATAGTATCGATGCTATCATCATTTGTTATTTCTGCGTCCATGATTATAGCATGTCCGCCTTAATATATTGGCGGATAGTGTCACGTATTTCTTCTGCTATTTCACGTTTGAGGCCAGGTAATATCACTGTGCTATTATGGGTTCCAGCCGTATGGAGTATTAATCTGGATAGGCCAAAAATCCGCAATATAGGGCCTTGTGCAATGTCGATATGTTGTACGCGGCTAAAAGGCACAATAGTGTCGGTAAAGAATAAATATCCGCGCACGATTTGGATTTGTTTTTCTCCCATATCATAACCCCAGCGTTTATAGCGCCTACGTGGAAGTATAAAAACCATGATAAGTAATATTAGAGAGATTGGTGCTGATATGACAAATATTTTGATATGGCCTGCATCGGCTAATATGGCATCACCGATAAAGATAGGGATACTTAATAATAAGGCCCAGATAAATGCTGTGAGGCGCATCACCAATATGTAGGATGGGTCTAATGAGGTCATTTGACCATGAGAGGTATCGGATGATTGATCTTTTAAAGCCTCTTGGTCATTAACAATATTTGGATGTTCTTCTTCATGCGCACTTGTAGCTATAGGCGCTTTGGCATTGTTGTTTTTATCATTCATAGCATGACTATGACGCATGCACTGCTGAATAACAAGGTGAGATCATTTATGGGACTATGTTATTCGACAAGTTGCATTTTATGCGGCCAGCGCATCCTCGGTTTCGTTTCGTAAGGATGATATAATAGCGCTAACGCTCTCTTCGGTCTTGACCATACCGACCGATTGTCCCGCCATAATTGATCCATATTCCACATCGCCATCAATCACCGCTTTGCGCAAAGCGCCAGCCCAGAAATGTTCGATTTGCAATTGGGCCTCATTCATGTCGATCTTACCTTCATCCAAAAGGTTAGCGACCTCGCGCTGCTTAGCGGTAAATTCTTCTGTGCCTTTGTTTTTGAGAGCGCGAACGGGAATGACAGGTAAGCGCGGGTCAATTTGTACACTTGCTATAGCATCACGCGCATTGCCGCGCATGAAAGCTTTTTTGAAATTAGGATGGGCAATGGACTCATGCGCACATACAAAACGAGTGCCAAGTTGTACGCCCGATGCACCCATTTCTAGGTAAGCCGCTATGGCGCTACCTTTGGCAATACCGCCTGCTATGAAAACAGGTAATTGGTCGGCTATTTCTGGCAATATTTCTTGTGCTAAAACGCTGGTGGAAACAGGACCAATATGACCGCCTGCTTCCATGCCTTCGATTACGAGAGCATCGACACCGCTACGGATGAGCTTTTTCGCTAATGCTAATGCAGGAGCAAAACATATGACTTTTGCGCCTATTTCTTTTATCGCTTCCAAGCTGCCTTTGGGCGGCAATCCACCTGCTAAGACAACGTGAGAGACCTTATGTTTGCCGCAGATTGCAATGAGATCAAACAGATCGGGATGCATGGTGATTAAATTTACGCCAAAAGGTTTGTCGGTAAGTTTTTTGGTCTCGCTAATTTCTGTATCCAATAGTTCGGTGGTCATAGCGCCGCAAGCGATAACACCAAAACCGCCAGCGTTGCTGATAGCAGAGACAAGGTTACGTTCGGATACCCAACTCATCGCGCCGCACATAATTGCACTTTCGCATCCCAAAAATTCGGTTCCGCGCTTCATTAATTCTGTCATATGGGGCATATTATTTCCTTGAAATCGCTTATTCTGCATCTAGGCCATAGGCAGTGTGCAGCACGCGAACGGCCAATTCGGTCTCATCTTCGTCGATGAGAACACTAACTTTAATCTCGCTCGTGGTAATTGCCAAAATATTGATTTTACGGTCCGCTAGGGCGCTAAACATGGTGGATGCTATGCCAGCATGGCTTTTCATGCCAACACCTACGACCGAAATTTTGGCAACTTTGGTGTCGGATATTATCCGATTATATCCAATGGCGCTTTGCTGGCTTTCCAATATCTCGGTGCATTGCGCCAGATCAGATTGTGGGCAGGTGAAGGTCACGTCTGTTTCACCGCGATCACGCCCTACATTTTGAATAATCATATCCACATTGATACTAGCGTCCGACAAAGGTGTGAAAATATTTGATACAGCTCCTGGTTCATCGGGGACGCGGGTTAAGGTTATTTTGGCTTCATTTTTGTCATGGGCGATGCCCGTAATTAATTGCCGTTCCACTTTGCTATTCTCCAATTCCAAAGCTTCTAATTCTGCTTCGCTAATTATCATTGTGCCAGGGATATTATCTGCGCTTACCGCATCTTCCTCGGTAAAGGATGATAAGACTTGGATGCGCACATTCTCTTTCATGGCAAGGCCAACGGATCGTGTTTGCAGCACTTTTGCGCCGACACTGGCCAATTCTAACATCTCTTCATAGGTGACATTATTTAGCTTTTGAGCGCGCGTTACGATGCGCGGATCAGTCGTATATACGCCATCAACATCGGTATATATATCACAGCGATCTGCTCTAACCGCAGCGGCAACGGCAACGGCCGATGTATCTGATCCGCCGCGCCCTAAAGTGCTAATACGGTTATCATCCCCTATACCTTGAAAGCCAGGGATAACCGCAACTTGTCCCGATTCCATAGAGGCTAATAATGTATCGGCTTCAATGGTTTCAATGCGTGCTTTAGCGTGAGTGCCAATGGTATTTATGGGCAATTGCCAACCCAGCCAACTGCGCGCTGGTGTTCCCATAGCCTGTAATGTCATGGCCAATAAGCCGCTAGTAATCTGTTCTCCGCTGGCAACAACAGCGTCATATTCGGCTGGATCATAAAGCGGATTGGCTTCGCGGCAAAAATTAATCAGTCGATCGGTTTCCCCTGCCATAGCCGAAACGACCACTGCGACTTGATCACCGTTTTTGCATTGCTGGTTAACAATTTGGGCAACGCGCCTAATGCGTTCTGTTCCGGCCATGGAAGTGCCGCCAAATTTCATCACGATACGCGCCATGATGTTCTATTCCTCTGTTTGTGCCGATATGCACAGTGAAACCGTTCATATTTTGAACGGAATTTTGTTGAATAATAAGCGCCTCCTGATAGGGATGCTCTATGGTAAAGGCAAGCAAATCAGATGATAAATTGCATAATGATGCAACATATGAGGACACGATCAATCCAAATGAAGCAGATCATTTTGGTGCCTTAGCAGAGGATTGGTGGAATCCTGCTGGTTCTTCGGCGATGCTTCATAAGTTAAATCCTGTTCGCCTTGGCTTTATTCGCCGTGCATGCGATGATCATTTTGGCTCTGATTACCGTGATAGAAAACCGCTTTTGGGTAAAAAGATATTGGATGTCGGTTGCGGCGCAGGGCTTTTGTGTGAGCCTTTGTCGCGCATGGGTGGCGATGTTACGGGTGTTGATGCTGCGCCGCAGAATATTGCAACGGCCCAAGCGCATGCCCAAAATATGGCTCTTGATATTAACTATTATGCGGGTGAATTAAAACAGCAAGGACTTGGTAAATTTGATATTGTCTGCGCTATGGAGGTTATTGAGCATGTGAATGATCCTGCGGCCTTTTTGTCCTTACTAATCGCTCATATGAAAGATGATGGCTTATTATTATTATCGACACCTAATCGAACCGCCCAATCAAAACTACTATTGGTGGAAGCGGCTGAGAGATTAGGTCATGTACCGCGAGGCACGCATGATTGGAGCAAGTTTATTACCCCTGATGAGTTAACTGATATGCTTCAAGATATGGGATTAGAAGTGGTTGATAAGAGCGGACTTGCTTTTTCATTGCTTGATGGATTGCACCTTAGCGATGATATGAAGCTTAATTATATTGTGAGCGCGCAAAAAATTGGCGCATGATTTTAAAAATCAACCTGCTCATAATGTGGCGGCGGTGCCAATATCGTCATACGTTCTGATAGTAAGGGACGAAAAGCAGGACGCGATTTAAACATGCTATACCATGCCTTTGTTTGTTCATGTCCCGTCCAATCAATTCCACCAAGATAGTCGGCAACAGAAATTTGTGCGGCTGCTGCTAAGTCTGCAAGGCTCATTGTTGATCCCGCCATCCAAGAGCGATGATCGATCAAATAATCGATATAATCCAAATGTCCATTGGCAAGACGCATTGCTTCACGCAAAACCCGTGCATCAGGTGGTTGGCGATATGCAATGCGTTTTTGCATCTTTTCGTATAATAATGGTCCAGTAACATCACCATAAAATTGTTGGTCAAACCAAGATACTAATCGGCGGATTTCAGCCCGATATTTAGCGGACCCATTGATCATAGAGTTTTTTTCGATGGTCTCATCAATATATTCGCAAATAGCCACGCTATCGGCCAAAACCAATTTGGGATCATCAAGCACTGCTACAGGAGTACGTCCTGCGGGATTCATATGTAAAAATTCGTCGCGTAATTCCCATGGGTCCTCGCGCACGAGGCTATAGGCAACGCCCTTTTCGCCCATCAACAACCTTACTTTGCGGGAAAAAGGACAGAGCGGGAATTGGTATATTTGCCACATAATACTCTCATAGGCATGAAATTTTATAATGCAAACTAGCAAGACATATAATATGTAAATTGATGTGGATAAAAGAGGTGGCATAATCAACCGCAACGCAGGATTATGCCACCCATCCCAGATGCGACCTGGGAGCGCCCCATACAAAGAGCTTGACAGCCTGATTTCACGCAAAACAACAGACTGTCATAGGACTATTCGCTATAAATATTATAAAAGTTACATATAGGATATTATGCAATGAACGAATGATTATAATATAACTAGCTATGTTAAGCTATTTTCATATAATTATAATATTAAACATCTTGTAAAAACGGGTTGCTAGCGGCCTAATCCTGATGTCCCCATAATATCAAGTTCGGCTAAAGAAGAGCATAGCAACCCAAAAACCACGAATGCCTAGAAGGAGGGAGAAGAGATACGTGGCTTCCTATTCTTCCTTCGTTGCATTATATCTAACAGTTCACATATGTTGCTTTGCTGAATGGTAGCGTCAGCTTAGCGACAGCATCGTAAAGATGTGTAAACTGACATAGAATGCTCTAATCATTTTGATAAATGGCGATACGATTGCCCGATGGATCAAGGCATTCAAAACGCTTGCCGCCTGGGAATGCAAAAATGTCTTGGACGATGGTTGCCCCTGTTTTTTGCACAGCGTTCAAACTTGCTTCTAAATCATCGCTCTCAAAAGTTGGCATTGGCGCTGTTGGGCTATCTCCTGCTGCGATACCAATATAGGTAGGGCCTGTTTCAACGCAGGCATAGTCTGGACCATAATCGGTAAATGTAAAGCCCAAGGCTTCGTTATAGAAAGTTTTACTTGCGCTTAAATCGGCTGCTTTCATTTCGATATAATTGGGTGTAATTTTGGCCATGACAATCTCCTATGATGGCCAGACTATCATTCAGCAGCCTCTATCGCAACACTATTGGATAAAGGATGCGATAGGCGATTAATCATTTCTTTGGGGCAGACTTGCCAGAATTTATGCCGTATCTGATTCCAATCTTCGATGATGGATTTGGACCATGTACTATCGGTTGCCTTGGCATGAGCCTTGATCGCATCAAGCGCTATATCTTCCCAATATTGGCTATCAAAGCGCTGCCAAATGATGGATTCGGGATTGGCCATTTTGTCAAACTGATCGTCTAAATCCAAAATGAAGGCCATGCCGCCTGTCATCCCTGCGCCAAAATTGCTGCCGACGCTGCCCAATATCACCGCATGGCCACCCGTCATATATTCACAACCATTGGCGCCGCAGCCTTCAACGACCACATTTGCGCCGCTATTGCGCACTGCAAAACGTTCGCCCGCTTGGCCAGCGGCATATAACTTCCCTGCCGTTGCACCATAGAGAACGGTATTGCCAATAATAGTATTTTTGTGGCTCTCCAAGGGTGAGCTAACAGTTGGACGGACCACAATCTTGCCACCTGATAAACCTTTGCCGACATAATCATTAGCATCGCCAAAAATCTCTAATGTTATACCTTGGCAGAGATAAGCGCCGAGTGATTGCCCCGCACTGCCGCGTAGCCGCACATGAACATGATCTTCGCTAAGCGCTTTCATCCCATAAAGGCGCGTTATCTCGGCTGAAAAGCGAGTGCCGACAGCGCGGTGTGTATTACGTACTGTATAAGTGAGTTGCATTTTCTCGCGTCGTGCAAAAACGGGCTTTGCATCATGGATGATTTGCGCATCGAGGCTATCAGGGACTTCGTTGCGATGTCCCTCTATGTTGAAACGGCGTTCATTGTCTTCGGCATCAACCTTGGCCAAAATGGGATTAAGGTCGAGATCATCGAGATGTTCAGCCCCACGGCTTACTTGTTTCAATAAATGGGTTTGCCCAATCACTTCATCGAGCGAACGATAGCCAAGGCGTGCCAATATTTCACGAACTTCCTCGGCGATAAAGGTCATCAAATTGATTACTTTTTCGGGGGTACCTGTAAATTTTTCGCGTAGTTTTTCGTCTTGTACGCAAACACCCACGGGGCAGGTATTGCTGTGGCATTGGCGCACCATGATGCAGCCCATAGCCACCAATGATAATGTCCCGATACCAAATTCTTCGGCTCCTAAGATTGCGGCAATAACAATATCACGGCCCGTTTTGAGACCGCCATCGGTGCGCAGCTTTACGCGGTGACGCAAACGATTGAGCGTTAATACTTGGTTTGCTTCGCTTAACCCCATCTCCCATGGTGTGCCTGCATATTTAATGCTGGTTTGCGGCGATGCACCTGTGCCGCCAGTATTGCCAGAGATTAAGATAACATCGGCATGGGCCTTGGCGACTCCTGCGGCAATGGTTCCAATGCCTGATGCGCTGACAAGTTTTACGCAAACACGGGCTTTAGGGTTGATTTGCTTAAGATCATAAATGAGCTGTGCCAAATCTTCGATCGAATAGATGTCATGATGTGGCGGCGGCGAAATAAGCGTAACGCCTGGTGTTGAATGACGCAATTTTGCTATAAATTCGGTAACTTTAAACCCGGGTAATTGTCCGCCTTCGCCAGGTTTAGCGCCTTGTGCCACTTTAATTTCAATCTCTTCACAAGCGCCTAAATATTCTGATGTGACGCCAAAACGACCCGATGCCACTTGCTTGATGACGCTGTTGGCATTGTCGCCATTTTCATAAGGTGTATAGCGCTCAACCGATTCCCCGCCTTCGCCCGAAACGGCCTTTGCACCGATACGGTTCATAGCAATGGCAAGCGTTTCATGGGCTTCGGGCGATAAGGCCCCCAATGACATGCCAGGCGTTATGAAACGTTTGCGGATTTCGGTAATCGCTTCTACTTCGTCTAAATCTATCGCTTTGTCGGTATAGTTAAACTCCATCAAATCGCGTAGATACACAGGCGGCATTTCATTGACGCCTTTGGCGAATTGTAAATAGGTGGAATAGCTGTCTTTAGTCACTGCACTTTGTAATAAATGCATAAGGCCCGCCGAATAAGCATGGGTTTCTCCGCCATCGCGCTGTTTATAAAATCCGCCAATGGGTAGGCGTGCTATCGCTGTATCATATGCAGCATCATGCCTATTTTTGGAATTTAAGAATAAGGATGGAAAGCCCTCGCCAGAAATCTTGTTGGGCATACCTGGAAAGAAGTCATTGACGATTGAGCGCGATAGGCCAACGGCTTCAAAATTATAACCGCCGCGATAGCTAGAGATAACAGCAATCCCCATCTTTGACATGATCTTAAGAAGGCCGTCGTCAATAGCTTTGCGATGGTTAGCGATAACTTGGTCTAAGCTCATATCACCAGTTAAGCCTCTTGCATGGCGGTCTTTGATGACAGCTTCTGCCAGATAGGCGTTTACGGTAGTTGCACCAACGCCAATGAGAACGGCGTAATAGTGCGTGTCTAAACATTCGGAAGCACGCACATTGATGCTGCAATAAGAACGCAGTCCTGAGCGCACCAAATGGGTATGCACAGCAGCCGTTGCCAAAATCATGGCCAAAGCAACGCGCTCATGATTGATATTTTCATCGGTGAGGAAAATTTCAGTTTTACCAGCACGAACGGCAGCTTCTGCTTCGTTTCGGATACGCGCAATGGTTGTGCGCATTGCTTTAACGCCGCCTTCTACTTCGAATGTGCAGTCAATTTCGGCGGATATATTGGCAAATAAAGTGCGTAATTGTTGCCAGCGATGATTGGATAGTACGGGACTATCTAATACGAGCACATCTTCATTTTGGCTTTTATCATCAAGAATATTGGCCAAATTTGAGAAACGTGTTTTTAAACTCATGACGTGCCGCTCTCGCAAGCTATCAATCGGTGGGTTGGTTACTTGGCTAAAATTTTGGCGGAAAAATTGGCTGATTAGACGACTTTTATCGCTGATCACAGCCATTGGCGTATCATCCCCCATAGACCCAATGGCTTCTTTGCCATCTTCGATCATTGGAGCAAGAATGACTTCTATATCTTCGATTGTCATACCAGCGGCTATCTGCCTTTTGGTAAGTTCGGCTTTGTTCCATTCTGTTTCTGTTTTTTGTGTGGGCTTGGGCAAATCTTTCTCTGTTAAAAAGCCAGACGCCATTTCTTGATATGGCTGCTCGCTTGCAACCTTATCTTTTAATTCCTTATCAGAATATGTTTTGCCTTCGTGCAGATCAACTGCGATCATTTGACCGGGGCCGAGCCGTCCTTTTTCTATAACATCGCTCTCGGGTACGATAACCATACCTGTTTCACTGCCGATGATGAGCAGATTGTCGCTCGTCAGGCTATAGCGTAATGGACGCAGAGCATTTCTATCAACTCCAGCCATTGCCCATCGACCATCGGTCATAGCCAGCGCTGCGGGTCCGTCCCAAGGTTCCATAACACTCGCTAAATAACGATACATATCCCTATGATCGTTAGGAAGATGTTTATTGGCTTGCCAAGCTTCGGGGATGAGCATTAATTTGGTGGTTGGGCCATCGCGCCCTGCGCGGACCATCGTCTCAAATACAGCATCCAATGCCGCTGTATCTGATGATCCGGCAGGGATGACGGGTTTTATGGCATCGGATTCATCACCAAAGGCGATACTCGCCATTTTTATTTCATGGCTTTTCATCCAATTCTTATTGCCGCGTATTGTGTTAATTTCGCCATTATGTGCAATCGCGCGAAAGGGTTGCGCCAGCCACCATTGCGGAAATGTATTGGTGGAATAACGTTGATGAAAAATTGCCATGCGGCTTTCGAATAATTCATCCTGTAAGTCAGGGTAAAAGACTGAAAGGCTCTCCGCTAGAAACAGTCCTTTATACACAATATTTCGGCACGATAAGGAACAGATATAAAAGTCATGAATTTGCGCGGCAATTACTTTGCGTTCAATTTTGCGGCGCACGAGATAGAGGTTTTTTTCAAACTCTTCCTTGCTGACATCTTTTAACGTAGGACCAGAAACCATAATTTGTTCAATCTCTGGCCGTGTTTGTTTTGCTTTGTCACCAATAACAGACACATCAACGGGCACTTGCCGCCAACCATAAATAGTATAGCCAGCATCGATAATCTCGCTCTCAACAATGCTGCGGCATTGTTCTTGTGCATTTAAATCGGTGCGCGGCAAGAATATCATACCCACGGCTAATTGCGTTGGCATGACAGTATGACCGCTGCGCGCTATTGCATCATCAAAAAAGCGTACTGGCAGGTCAACCAATAAGCCAGCACCATCGCCTGTTTTGCCATCAGCATCAACGGCGCCTCGGTGCCAAACAGCTTTTAAGGCTTCAATAGCGCTGCTGACCACGCGGCGTGATGCCTTGCCGTCAGTCGCAGCAATCATGCCAACGCCGCATGCGTCTTTTTCGCTCTCAACTTCATACATGCCTTCATGGGCAATGCGTTTATGTTCGGCAGTAGGGTAATGGGTCATTATTATGGTTCTTACTTTATATCACTAAAATTAATTATTATCTGTTTCTTCATTGGATGTAATATCAATTTCATCTTCGCTTTCTTCACGTGTCCAACCATCGGCAATATATTGCTTGCGGCTCTCGGCAACGGCGGCATCAAATGCCTCATCATATTGGGTATATGCTTGTTCGCTAAGCTCAGCCAATTCATTGTAAGTATCGGATAGCTGTTCGATATTATTGCGTGTGTCATCATCCCAATTATTTTTATCGAACCAAGGCTCATTGCCAAGATCATTGGCGAGCGCATCGTTCACATCAGCTTCTTCTTCGGTTGCTTCGCAGACCACATCATCTTCGGAGCAACTTTCTTCGGCTTCTTCTTCCTCAACCTTGGGCTCGGTTTTAAAAACGTCTTCGATACGTTTACTGACTTCTTGAATTTTTTCAGAATTCTCTGCGATAGCTGGAAATTCTTTGAGTGCGGTTTGCACCATGTCAATGCTGGCTGTGCTTAGCATGAAGTCTCTTGCAAATATGCCACCTGTTGGTGTGCTAAAAAAAGCATCGAGATCATTGAGCTGCTGTAGATCATATTTACGAGCATAGTCGCGTGCCATGGCTTGGGATAAAGCGGGTTCAATGGGGGCAGATGTTAACCCTGTTAATTCTGAATAAGCTTCGAAAACAATATCCATTTTTTCACGAAATTTAGGATCCATTTCAGCGATCAGATCACCAAATTTTTTGGTTCTTCTTTCTGTATTTTCCTCACTTGTCGGGATGAGGTCATCGGGTATCCCAAAGAGCTCGATTGCTTCGTCAAGATTTAGGTCTAATGTACGATTAACAATAGGCTTTACCATATCGTCCATCATGGTCCGCACGACTCTCTCGCTAGTGCCAACTGGGTATAATCGCGCTACGATTTTTTCTGCAACGATCAGTCTTTCTGGATCAGGTACAGGTAATTCTATTAATGGTTTTTTGAGTGAAAATGTTTTAAAGATTTCATCAGGATCGGTTAAGGCATTAAGCTGTTCGGCCCTTTCAAGTTCAGCGGCCAATTCAGCATCAATTTCATGATCTATACTTTGTTCTTCACTCTGCGTTTCATCTTGTTGTATGTCGCTATCTGTTTGTGCATCGTCTTGAGCATAAGCAGGAGCAATCATCAGACCTGCTATGGCCGTTATATAACCAAATTTATGTATAATATTCATATTAAACCTCCATCCCTATAGGAAGACTATGCCGCACTTTTATTTGCGAGCAAGCTTTTTTGAAGATAGTGATGCATATGCTCGGTGACATCACGTCCATCACGGATTGCCCAAACCACCAATGATGCGCCGCGCACAATATCGCCAATTGCAAATACACCATCCAAATTGGTCATCATGTTTTGATGGTCAACGCGCACTGTGCCCCAGCGCGTAATACCCAATTCTGGTGCGTTAAACAATGTAGGCAGTTCCTCGGCTTCAAAGCCAAGCGCCATGATAACCATATCAGCACTAAGGCTGAAATCCCCGCTAGGGTCTGGTTCTGGCGCACGGCGGCCAGTGGCATCGGCGGCGCCTAGACGCATTTTAGCTACATTGACGCTTTCAATGCTTTCTGTGCCATCGAAGGATTTTGGACCAGACAGCCAGATAAATTCAACACCCTCATCTTCGGCATTGGCCACTTCGCGCTGTGATCCTGGCATATTATCACGGTCTCGGCGGTAAAGGCATTTGACGGATTTGGCGCCTTGCCGAATAGCGGTGCGAACGCAATCCATCGCTGTGTCGCCGCCGCCAATGACAACTACATCTTTGCCCTGTGCATTATATCGACCATTATCGAATTCTGGAACAGCATCACCAAAGCTTTTGCGATTAGATGCTGTTAAATATTCTAGGGCCTTTTCAATACCCTTTAAACCAATGCCCGGTGCTTTTATTTCTCGACCTTTATAAACGCCCGTTGCAATCAGCACTGCATCATGTTTTTCGCGTAATTGATCAAGCGTTGCATCACTACCAACATTGAAACCTTGGTGAAAAATGATTTCAGCATCTACAAGACGCTGGATGCGGCGCATTACCACTTCCTTCTCTAGCTTAAATCCTGGGATACCATAGGTTAGCAAGCCGCCTGCTCGATCATAGCGGTCATAAATGTGAACATCATAACCCGCCATACGAAGATATTCAGCAGCAGATAATCCGCCTGGCCCTGCGCCAATGATGCCGACAGATTGGCCACGTGATGGGCCGACTTCAATAGGTTCCACCCAGCCATTATCCCACGCGCTGTCAGTAATATATTTTTCAACACTGCCAATGGTGACGGCGCCATGACCAGAAAATTCAATAACGCAATTGCCTTCGCACAGGCGATCTTGTGGACAGATACGGCCGCAAATCTCGGGCATGGTTGATGTCATGGCTGACATTTCATAGGCTTCGCGTAATCGCCCTTCAGCGGTAAGTTTGAGCCAATCAGGAATATGATTATGCAAAGGGCAATGTACAGAACAATATGGCACCCCGCATTGTGAACAGCGTGCAGATTGATCTTGGGCATTATCACCATTATAGCGATCAGATATTTCTTTAAAGTCTTGCGCCCGCAATTCAGCGTCACGTTTTTCAGGATATTGCTGTTCTTTATCAATAAACTGCAACATCTTTTTTTTAACAACAGAATTATTCTTGTTGCTTTCTGGACTATCGACCATATCTGATTCCTTTAATATAATGATGCGATAGCCGTGATAATAAGGCGTGTCACCTAGAAAAATGAAGATAGGGAAGTATTAATTACCTATTTTTCGATGATTATTGAAAGGTAAAAGCAGTTAGGCGAATTAATCGAGAAAAATTATAACCACTTCGGCCATAAAGAGAGATATTTTTTTATCAATAAAGAATCCATCTATCAGCTATTTAGATATTAAGGTGCTTGACAGTGAATAAGCAATCGTTTTGGGGTAGCCTAAATTTGTGAAGGTATAGCTATGACATTCATTCAATTATTGATCATCGCCATTGTTCAAGGCGTAACCGAATTTTTGCCGATATCGTCCTCTGGCCATTTAATTCTCATACCCAAATTAACCGATTTATCGGACCAAGGACCGATGATCGATGTTGCTGTGCATGTCGGTACATTATTAGCGATCATCACCTATTTCTTTAAAGATGCATGGGGATTGGTGCGCGGCGGTGCTGCTAGTGTGGGGTATAAAGCCAATGTCGGCGATGCGCCCGCACAAAAAAAGCTGTTTTGGTGGATTGTCATTGGCACAATACCCGCTGTTACTGTTGGTTTATTGCTTAAGACAGGTGGTTATTTAGAAGGTTTTCGTTCTACAGACTTGGTTGCGACTAACCTTATTATTTATGGCATATTGTTGGGCCTTGCTGATCATTTTGGTAAGCAAGTGAAAAAATATGAAGATTTGACACTTAAAGATGCAATTATTGTAGGCCTTGCCCAGGCATTAGCGCTAATCCCTGGAACAAGCCGTAGCGGCGTTACAATGACAGCGGCTCGGTTTTTGGGTTACACACGAGTGGAAGCTGCGCGCTTTTCTTTCCTCCTTTCAATGCCAGCAGTTGCGGGGGCAGGGGTATTAATTATCCCCGATTTGTTAGAGGCCGATGGAGCTTTGTTACAAGATGCGCTAATCGCTGGCGGACTTACCTTTATAGCAGCCATTCTGACGATGGCTTTTTTGATGCGCTTTTTGCGCAAGGCGTCGATGATGATATTTGTACTTTATCGAGTGGCGATGGGTGCTGCATTATTATATTTTTTCTAACAAGCAACGGCTTGTAGCAATCATATAAAATATATTTTGCCGCAGCAAATTATGGGTAATGATTATGTCTTGGCAGGATTATGGAAACGTCCATTTTTGCGAAAGCGTGATAGCCATTCTCGTTTGGCAATTTCCATGGGTGTCGCTGGAATGTTAAAGGCCTTCATACCATCTAGTGCTGGGTTCACGATATTATCTTTACCCAACATTTTAAATTGATCGCGTGTAATAGGTGCTGCTGGGAGCCAACCGGTAAGCGTTGCCATTGCAGATGCCGCAAAATCGGGCATATCTACAAATAGGTTATTGCTGCCAATAGTATCGGCTAACCATTCATTTAAAGCACGCATAGTGATAATTTCAGGGCCACCAGCCTCATATATTTTACCAGAATGGACAGGGCTCTGTTGCAATATTTCGCAGATTAATTTGGCGACATCAGGGGCAAAAATAGGTTGAAATTTGGTGCTGCTGCCAATCACAGGAATGATAGGAAATTTGCTAATCAATCCAGCAAATTGGTTGAGAAAATTATCCTCACGGCCAAATATGATAGAAGGTCTCACAATATTAGCATTGGGGTAGGCCTCTATTATTGCTTTTTCTCCTTCGGCGCGGCTGCGTCCATAGGCTGAGGGCGATTCACTATCGGCCCCTATGGCAGAGACATGAAGCAATTGTTCTATACTCTGCTGTGTGCATTCTTGTGCAATATTGCGTGGTCCATCGATATGATATTTTTGAAAATCACCTTTCAATATACCAACCAGATTAATGATAATATCTGCACCTTTAATTGCTGCGCGGACATGGTCCGCATTGGCAATATCACAGGCAATGAATTGGGTTTGCCCTAATCCGCCCATCGGTTTGATAAATTGTGCTTTGAGCGGATTGCGTACAGCAATGCGCACGCGTGCACCAGTTGCTAATATCTCTTGCGCGACATAACGCCCCAAAAAACCGCTACCGCCAAAAATTACAATCTGTTTATTGTCCATTATCTTACGCCCTAATGAAGCTATATTCTGAAATTTCCATGCACTAGAGAGGCATAGCTTTCAAGAAAATAAAAGGCCAGACATTCTGTGGCTTGAACTATTATAGTTGAGTGTTGGTATAGGCTATATCTTCAAACATAGTTGATATATGCCGAATGCAAAAAAACAGGCCACCCGTTAGGATGGCCTGTTTCTATTTGCGTATAATGTTACGTTTAGAAACGTACGCGAGCAATTAAACTGTAACGTCTGTCATTACGAAAGAAGTTACGCGGTGCTGTTGTTCCATCTCCAGAGATAGTTTGTTCTGTCTCTGTAATATCATCCAATAAGTTCACGCCTTGGATACCGACTTTGAAATGTTCGTTGATATTATAGAATATCGAAGCATCCAATTGGCCCGTGGCACGTTGGAAAATAGAATTGAATGGGAAGATCACATCGCGCTGGGTAAGCTGGAATCTGCTACGCCAGTTATATGCGGCCCGTGCTTCAATGCCATATTTTTCATAGAGGCCAACAATGTTGAAATTATGACGTGACACCCGTGGGAATATATCCCGATCAATTGCAAAACGAGCAATAGATGGCAGATCTTCAATAGGTGTTCCGTCTTGAGGGTTACCATTGGCATCGAGCATAGTTAGATCTGCATTGGCCGTATTATCAACACCTTCGGAGTCAATAAATGTATATGTAGCCTGAATACCCAGTCCGCTTAATGGACCAGGTAAGAAGTCATAAAATTGCTGATAGGCAATTTCTACACCTGTGACCCGCCCATTTTCTTCTGTGTTTACTTCACCATTACGTGTAAGAGGGCCAAATTCGGTAACATCTGTAACAATGTCAAGCGGTGCAAAAGCGATGAAGTTACTAATGCTTTTGTGGAAACCAGATATTGTTAATGAACCACCTTGATTGAAATACCATTCCCAAGAAAGGTCAAAATTATCAGATATCTGCGGTAACAATGATGCATTACCCGTTGTATTACCAATGAAACCACCAAAATCATTATTTATTTGTATACCATTCGCATCAAAATTTTGAGCATCAGGAAGTACATTCAAGAATATACGTTCATTCAATTGATCGACAGTTGGACGCGTTAATGTGCGTGAATAACCAAAACGAATAAGATGCCCACCGCCAAATTCAAGTTTGGCATTGAAGCTTGGTAAGAAGAAATCATAACTTGTATCATTCACAGTTTCTTCAAAAACACCTGCACCAAATTGTGCTTGAAATGCTTGGAGATTAGCGAAGCCTAAATCACATGCACCTGGTGCAACAAACATGGACCCAGCAGGCGGTACAAAACCAGGAGCACATTGATCGACAAGAGCATTTGAAATAAGTTGGTTAAATGGATTAATGGTTAATGATCTTGGTATCGACCTGCTGGTGTGAACATATCGTACACCAACATTGCCTTCAAGCACTCCACCCAATATATTGTCTGCACCAAAGTCAAAGCGAACATAGGCGGCAAAATTGTCACGATCGATTTGACCAATTTCTGTTGGCAAGAAATTAGTGCCTGGAATAACGTCGGAGCGTTGTGACAGTGGGTTTGCGCCAGATGGGCTTCCGCCTACTGCAGCGAGTATATTGCTGAGCACTTGTTGATAACCAGCGAAATCATCAGCTCCAGGCCCCGAATAGAATGGGATAGCCCCTCCAAAGCCGACATTTTGACCGCGCTGAAAATTGGTGAAGTTAAAGGGCGTGAACAATCCTGCTAAGGCTTGATCCAATGCTGGGTTACTATTGCCTTGTAGTAAGAGAATAGACTCAATAGCGTTGAAATCGTTTCCGCTATTTCCATTGATATCGGCCGCGGTCCAAACTTCTGAGATATTACCCCAATTAAAATCAGATTCGCGAATGGTGGTACTTTGTTCATTATAACGCGCACCAGCACGTACAGATTTCAAGAAACCATCGCCTGAGAAATCATATTCAACATCAGCTTTAAATGCGAATGAATCAGCATCATTCTGCGTATTATGATCCAAGAATGAGCGTAGGAAGAAATTGCTAGGATCTTGGAAAAAACCAGCGCTTTCACCCACAGGAAGTTCAAAACTTACTGCGGGTACACCATCTTGAGCGGGGCCAAATGTAATGGGCGCAAAGAAGGATGTCGCAAATTGAACATCAACTACATCTGTTGAGGCATCAATATATTGTGCATCAAAGTTGAAACGCAGATTATCAGTTGGCGCATATTTCAGATTAAAACCATAATCTGTGGTAATATCTTCTTCAAACCGCTCACGGAACGTAGCGATTTGTTGACCGCCAGTGCCAGGCGTAAATGCAGGGGGAAGCAATGCTGCCGTTGCATTGGGGCCGCGCCATTGATTGTCATCTGATATAGTGCCGCCTGTGAAAACACCATTATTATCAAATGTGAAGGTAGAGCTGTCAAAGGTAGTACGAGGTGAAGAGTTATCGATAACTGTTTCAACAACATTTTCGCCCCAGAGCAATTCTGACTCAGAACGCAAGAATTGTGCAGTGGCTTGCCAACGACCATCATTGCTTTCCCATTGGAAAGCCGCCGCATAAGAAAGGCGCTCACGATCAAATTCTTGAGAGCGGATACCGCCGCCGCCAGGAATGAAAAGCAAATCACCATTTGTATCAGTATTGAGCGCAAAATTATCTGGTGGATTAACAGGATTGCTGGGATCAACGAAAGTGCGACCACTGGTATTATCGGCACGAAAATCACCAATTGATACACCATCGGCGCGTGATAGAAGGCGGCTATATGAAATATTACCTAAAATACCAATGCGGCCAATGCCAGTGTCAAAATTATCTGAATAAAGTCCAGAAACAGTTGGCGTGGCTTCTTCACGGAAATCACTATAGTTGATTTCACCGCTTAGCGCGATAACGCGATCGTTGGAGTCAAAAGGCAAGCGAGTGCGCAGATCAACGGTACCAGCTGCACCGCCTTCGATTAGGTCAGCGGTTGCGTTTTTGAAAACAACAACACTGCCAAGAAGTTCGGGAGACACATCTTCAAAACCAAGCGAACCACCAGGGCCAGCTCCGAATACATCACGTCCGTTGAGTTCTGAGCGAACGAATGGTAATCCGCGAATAGCAACACCAGCGCCTTCAACAGCAAAGTGATCTGGATCATCTGGACCAGCAAAGCGAAGGACAGAAACACCCGGTACACGCTGCAATGCTTCAGACACAGAACGATCGGGAAGCGCACCGATGTCAGATGCTGTAATAACATCAACAAATGTGTCGGCATCTCGTTTGATGTCGGCAGCGCTTTCTAAAGATTTACGAATACCAACAACAACAATTGCGTCTTCCTCTTCATCTTCGGCGACTTCTTCAGCTTCAGCTTCTTGAGCGAAGGCAGCATTATTTGTAGCTGCGCACATTGCTAGAGCAGATGCACTTAATAAAAATGCACGGCCTGTTTTATGGGCAAAGATATTGCGATTACTCATACTCATTTATTATCCTCCTATTAGCCTCGTCGTATATTTACGATCGTCCTTATAGCTTTATTCTAAAAAAACAGTACTATGTTATGAAAACGGTGTTAGTAACAGTGTCCTGACAACGTTATCAGAACTAACAAGTTGAGAAGGATTCTGCAATTTGTCAAGCTTGAAATGAGCAAATAGAATTTCTGTAAATGATTGTTGCTTAAATGCCATATGTTGGAACTATGCTCATGTTAGATAATGATATGTAAAAAATCTAATGATATCGGGTTAAGAAATGATTTCTGCTCTACAATTTTTGTCAATAAATTCCATATGAGTGGGCATGGATTTAGCACCATTATTAATAGCTTGATAGATTTGCTCCATCACACCATTCACTTTTTGAGGATCTGCCTTGTCGACAATTGGATCATATGATTTTGGAGTGATACCTTGCCCATACATAACAGCAAGCCAGCTAGCAGTGCCAAACAGGTCATTACTTTCACTCAATATTCTGCCATGTTCTGCAAATTGATTTATACGTCTTTCTAGGCTTTCTGGGCGCTCTATATTTTGACAATAGCGCCAAAATTCGCTGTCATCACGTTCGGTTGCATTATAATGGAGCACTAAAAAGTCACGAACCCGTTCATATTCTTTTTCTGTTCGTTCGTTAAAGGAATCAATATCGGCCTGAGAAATATCTTCATGAGGGAAATGGCTCATAATGCGGGCGAGTCCAGTTTGTACAAGATGAATGCTGGTGGATTCTAGCGGCTCCATAAATCCTGCGGCTAGGCCCAATGCAATGACATTTTTGTTCCAAGCTTTCTTACGTCTACCCGTTACGAATCGTAAATGATTAGGTTCAGCAATAGGTTTGCCATCAATATTTGCTAGTAAGATATCTGTGGCTTTATCACTATCCATATAGCTACTGCAATAAACATGGCCATTGCCTGTGCGGTGCTGCAAGGGTATGCGCCATTGCCATCCCGCTTCATGTGCAGTTGCCCTAGTATAGGGGATAGGTTCTGCTATTTTTTCGCATGGTATTGCAACGGCTCTGTCACATGGCAGCCACTTGCTCCAATCATCATAACCCGTTTCAAGGGTTTGTTCGATCAACAGACCTCTAAAGCCAGAGCAATCGATAAATAGATCGCCATCAAATACACGGCTATCATCGGTAGTTACGGATTGGATGAAGCCAGTTTCTGAATGCTGTTTTACAGAGTCAATTTTGCCTTCAATGCGTTTTATGCCAAGCCTCTCAGAATATTTGCGTAAAAATTTTGCATAGAGTCCAGCATCAAATTGAAAGGCATAATTTATACCAGCTAATGCTGATTTGGGTTGATCGCGCAAAGGACGCATAAACCTCTCATTATGGCATGCTTGCACCATTAATGAATAATCAAATAAATCACGTCCCATGCCTTTGGCGCGCTGACTGAGCCAATGTTGGTGAAAAGGGCGCACATCAAAATCTATCCCAAAATCACCAAAGGGGTGAATATAGCTATGATCAAGCTTCTTCCAATTAACAAATTCAATGCCTAGTTTGAAGGTCGCCTGAGTTTCTTTGATAAATTCATTTTCATCAATGCCCAACATTTCATTGAACAATAAGATTGGTGGTATGGTTGCCTCACCGACGCCGACAGTTCCAATTTGCTCCGACTCAATTAATGTAATGTCATAGTCTAAACCGCTAAGCATATGTGATAAGGTGGCCGCGGCCATCCAGCCCGCAGTCCCGCCGCCGACAATGATAATTTTTGAAATTTTATCGCTCACTATTTGGACGCTCCATATACATCTTCTGCTTTACAAAACTTCTCAATAAAGGCTTGTTGACTTGGCATAGCCAAAACCGCTTTATCAATGGCATCGCGGATATTAGACAGGCTTTGCTTTATATTATTATCGCTTAAACTATTGATAAGTGGATTATACCCTTTTGGCGGCGCACCTTGCCCAATGGCAACCGCAATCCAGCTAGTGACATTGAATAATTCATCGTCATATTTGAAAAATCGACCACGTGATTCTAACAAATCTATTTTCCGCTGCAGGCTCTCTGGTATGTCCATTGTGCGAACATATTCCCAAAAGTCGCTATCATCACGCTCGGTTAATTTATAATGTAAAATCAGAAAATCACGTATGTGGGCATAACCTACTTCGAGCAATCGATTATATTCGTCGCGTTCAACGGGATTCATACTTTTATCAGGGAAAAGTGCAATCAGTTTAGATATTCCTGATTGGATTAAATGAATACTGGTGGATTCTAGCGGTTCCATAAAACCAGCTGATAGTCCGATTGCTACACAATTCTTACTCCAAAACTTTTTACGGCGACCTGTAGTGAAGTGTAGATGTCTTGCATCGGCCAATGCCGGTGCATCCAAATGGGACATCAGTAGTTTTTCTGCACTATCCTTATTTTGATATTGGCTGCAATATACATATCCATTACCTGTGCGATGTTGCAGGGGGATACGCCATTGCCAACCAGCTTCACGCGCGGTTGATCGTGTATATGGGATGGGATCTTCTATTTTTTTGCAAGGTGCTGCAACTGCACTGTCTACTGGCAGATAATGACTCCAATCCTCATATCCAGCTTTAAGGGCACCTTCGATCAATAAGCCTCTAAAACCTGTGCAATCAATGAATAAGTCACCTTTAATGACCTGTCCATCAGATAGGGTGATGCTCTCAATAAAGCCATCTTCACCGCGCAAGTTTACATCTTTAACTTTGCCTTCGAGACGCCGAACGCCTCTTGCTTCGGAATATTTGCGCAAAAATTTAGCATAGAGAATAGCATCAAAGTGAAATGCATAACCCAATTTATTGATAATGGGTCCATGCTCGCTTTGAGGTCTAATAAATTTGCCTGAATATGCGGCTTTGGCGTTAATCGAATATTCTTCAATATTTTGATCACTACCCTCTTCGCGTAATTTATTCCAAAAATGATGGAACTCAATACCCTCTAAATCAAAACCATGCGTACCAAAGGGATGGAAATAATGCGTTCCTTTTTTATGCCAATCAACAAATTCAATACCAAGTTTGAATGTTGCTTGGGTTTCACGAACGAATTCATCTTCATTAATACCGAGCCGTTCATTAAAAGTTGCGATTTGTGGAATTGTGGCCTCACCCACGCCCACAGTGCCAATCTCTTCGGATTCTACTAAGACAATATCACCCTGGCTTTTTGGCATTAATTTCGATAAAGCTGCAGCGCTCATCCAACCAGCAGTGCCGCCGCCAACAATGACAATTTTTTGGACGCGCTGATCACTCATCATTTTACCAATCCAGATATATTAGATATTATATTACCATCAGTGGTTACATTGCCATGTGATTGAGGGGAAGACTTTATCGTGCGTTGACCCATCATGTGGACATATTGACCTATCGCTTGTTCTAATTGCTTGATCCATTGTTTTAAATCATGCTCATCTGCGCGATCAGCCAACCTATCATAGCTTGCAGGGGATATATTGGCTGCGGCAAGGGCAGCAATCCATTCGGATTTGGAAAATATTTCATAATCTTCATTGGCAATACGGCCACGTGATTCAAACACTGCTATTTTCCGTTGCAATGCCTTTCGATTACTCATCTCTTTTTTATCATGTGCAAGAAGTGCATTCATATCTCTAATATGTTCTTGTTCGGCATTCGCAAGGCGGTTATATTCATTCAGTTCTGAAGGCGCAAAGCTAGTATCTGGCCAGAGTGCAATGAGTCTCTCCATTGCTATTTGCAGGCGGTATAGGCGGATACCATTTTTGTGATCGGTTTCATCAAAGTTGCGGCATATGGATAGACAATTGCCATGCCAATTATCCATTAATGTTGATATGATATTACTGACATGGCCGTCGCGTGTTGCATCAATATAGAGATCTGCTTGAATATGAGTGTCGCCGCAATCAATAGCAGAAATTTTACCGCTATCATGATGGACTTCTAATTTTTTTGCTTCAAGATTCAGTACATCTTTTGCGGCCTGTTTGAGCATGCTCAAATAACCATTTGTTGATAGATCATAGCCATAGTCATAACTTGGCATCCCTTGCGGCGCTTGCGGAATGAATAAAGCTGCTTTTTGCAGAGCAAGGGATAGATTGAACAGATTGATGTTTTGAATAGGAGTGTCTGGATATATACGTCGCCAAAGATGTTGAAACTCTGCACCATCTCTATCTAGGCCATAACGGCCAAACGGTAATGCAATATCGGCATTGATAGTGGCTGCGAGCAGGGGCTTGGCCTGAGCATGCTGTCCTAAGTCAGCTTCGCTAAATTGTAATAGAGCATGCATATCCTTGCTATTCGGACGTGCGATAAGCCTATTCTCATCTTTGCTTTTGCTGGTTTCAATAATGCTAATCTTATATGCACTGGGTAGGCGCGCCCGTATATATGCGGCTGGTAACCAAGCTTCGATTGAGCTGCCAATTATAGCAATGCTTTTAATCGTCATGCCGCTGGCTCTGCTGCAAGGGGTGAAGGGCAATATTGCGTAATATAATCGCTATGTTGTGGTAATTCATTGGCGCTGCGTTGCATTAATTGTTTCAGGCCATTGAGGTGATGCTTAATATCACTATCGGGCAATAATGATACACGATCATCCCATTGGCGCGGAATGATGCGTTGCCCCAGATAGACTGCTATCCAACTAGGTTGTAGAAATAATCCACGATCATAAGCGGTTACGCGGCCTCGTTGTCTAAATAGCTCCATTTTTTCGTTAAGGCTGTCGGGAATCTGCATGGTACGCATATAGTTCCAAAACTCGCTATCATCGCGTTCTGTCGCATGGTAATGAAGGATAAGAAAGTCGCGCACGCGCTCAAATTCTAAATCCATCAAATCATTATATTCCTTACGATCTATATGAACACTGCTGGCTGATGGAAAATGCTCCAGTAATTTGGTGATGCCCTCTTGTATTAAATAGATGCTGGTTGATTCCAGCGGTTCTAAAAAACCACCAGACAAGCCAATAGCGATACAGTTTTTATTCCATAATTTTTTACGTTTGCCCGTTGTGAATCTCAAAAAACGTGGTTCTGATAGGCATTCACCATCCAGATTATCGAGTAATGATTGACGCGCTTTTTCATCGCTAATGAAATTGCTTGAATAGACATGTCCATTACCTGTACGATTCTGCAATGGGATACGCCAGCGCCATCCCGCTTTATCCGCAGTGGCGCGCGTGTAGGGTAATAATGGGCCGTAAGACTTGCATGGTGCAGCAACGGCGCGATCACATGGCAAAAATTTGGTCCATTCGTCATAGCCTGTTTCTAAAGCGCCTTCGGTTAAGACGCCACGAAAACCGGTGCAATCAATAAATAAGTCACCGCTGATTTCTTCGCCATTCTCTAGCTTTACGCTGCTGATATTACCGTTCTCACCATCACATATGACGTCAACCAATTTACCCTCTATACGTGTTACACCTCGCTCTTCTGCATGTTTACGAAGGAAGGGGGCGTATTTGGTGGCATCAAACTGATAGGCATATTTATAGGTGGAATGAACCGAACGAAAATCATTGGATGGCGGGCGAAACCTGGCATTGCGGCAAGCCATGATAGGCAAGGAATAATGATCCATGCTGGCTGTTTGTGGATCATCCATCATGCTGCGCCAATAATGGTGAAATCCAATGCCAGCATTGGGCAAACCAAATTCACCAAAGGGATGGATATAGCTGTCGCCAATACGGCCCCAATTGACAAATTCGATGCCCAGTTTGAATGTTGCAGATGTTGCTGCCATAAATTCAGCTTCATCTATACCGATGGTTTCATTAAAAAATTTAATATGCGGCAGTGTTGCTTCGCCGACGCCAACAATTCCGATTGCCTCGGATTCTATGAGCGTGATTTTAAGGCCAGTGCTACCTAGCATTGAGGCGAGGCCCGCGGCACACATCCAGCCAGCCGTGCCGCCACCAACAATGACAATATTTTCAAATTTGGCCATTTCCAACGTGGCCTCTCCTCGAATGTTTTATTATTACACCATAGGCTATAGATTTATCCAAAAAATTAGCATTTGAAATATACTGATCTATTGCTTGGACTCATATATTCGTTACGATAGAGATGATAATTATGAACGAAATTGGCTAAGTGGCAATCAAAAAATGCAATATGACATCGTTAGACATGGTAACGAGCAAGAACCAGTCATCATTATTGATGATTTTTCTTCACATTTTGAGCAGTTGAAAGAGGCATCTTTATCGGCAAATTTTGCGCCAGCATTGGCTGGTTATCCAGGAATAAGAAGTCCGCTTAATCCATCTTATCTTGGAGAGCGTGGGGAATTATTATCCGAAATTACACGCAATATTTATGGTTTTACCAAAGGCATAAATTGTGAGAGTTGCGATTATTCAATAGTTACGGCAAAACCGCATGATTTAGTATCAGGCCAGTGTATTCCTCATTATGATAGCGCGGATAATGATGTTTTAGCAATGATGCATTATATGCTGGGCGCACAATCAGGAGGGACAGCCTTTTATCGGCATAAGGCTACTGGATTTGAAGCGATTACCCCCGAACGTCAGTCGCATTATAAAGCTATATTAAAATCTGAAAGAGAAAGTTTGGGAGAGGCTCATAAAAGCTATATATATGGTGATAATAAACAATTTGAGATGATTGGCGAAGTAGAAGCCAAGCCTAATAGGCTTATCTTATATCGCGGTAGGATATTGCATTCTGGCTGTATTGCTAAGGATGCTAATTTATCGCCTGACCCTGCAATTGGCAGAATCACGATCAATGGGTTTTTGGTCGATAAATAAGAGAGATAGCAGATAGTCTCTGCAGCTAATCATTTGTACAATAATATATTCAATGCTTTGGCGGTGCAGAAGAATCGCGCTCAATGAGAGCATGGTCCATCACCACTGATTTCTTCTCGGAAATGTCTGTATAATTATGATTGATATAGTCTGCTAATAATTCAACTGCCTTTGCTGTTAACTCTGCAATAGGTTGACGAATAGTGGTAAGCTGCGGACTAATGATACTAGCGATTGGTGTATCATCAAAACCAACAATAGTGAGGTCAGAGGGTATGGCAATGTTGCGCTTATAAGCAGCGGCAATTACTGCTGCGGCCATATCGTCATTACAAGAAAATATTGCGGTTGGCCGTGTTTTGCGATCAAGCAATTTTTCTGCTGATTCTAGTCCTGAAGCATAATCAAAATATCCCAACTCAATTAATTCTTCATCGACTTTAACATTATTATTTTCATGGGCTTGATAAAAACCATTAAGGCGTTTTTTGGAAGAGCTATGGTCAGGATGTCCTTTCACAAAACCAATATTTTTATGCCCTAATTTGAACAGATATTCGGTCATTTCTCTAGCAGCACTTGTGTCATCCATGGTGACAGAAAGTTGAGGTGAATTAATATCATCGGGGGAAATAACGACATAATTGCAATTATTCTCTTTTAAAAATGCAATTATTTGTGGGTTATCGCAAATGGGCGGAGACAAGATAAAGCCGGATGGTGATATATTTTGTAATAGTTTTTGAACATCATCAACGCCATTTGGACATTCGTTTAATATCAATTGTATGGACAATTCTTGGCATTTTTTTAAGGCACCAAAGTGGGTGTTTTGCAAATAACTTCCACTCGGATTATCGACCAATAATGCAATAATTTGTGCATTTCCTGATCTTAAAGTCCGCGCGGCTTGGTTTAATTTATACCCTAATTTCGTTGCAGCGGCGAGCACGGTCTCACGGGTTGTTTCGCTGACATATTCTTCTTTATTGAGGACGCGAGAGACAGTTTTGAGAGATACGCCTGCGGAACGTGCAACATCAACCATCGTGGCTGTTTTATCTGTTTGTTTCTTCAATTTTTCCCCACTTTCCAACTGAAAAATAATAACAGCCGAAACCACGCTCTATATATGCGATGCTGAATGCATAAGTTGGAAGTGAATAAATCGCAAGTATGTTGCGAGATAAAATAATAATGCTGTTGCACATTATTACTATGAAACTATATTTCCATGTTTCTACTGATAAATGTGTTCTTGCAATGACAAGGTTGTCAGGATATGCTATTTACCAGTTTATTATAAGGGGAGAGTTTATGGTAGGAGCAGTCGGAGGACAAAGTAGCGGTAATAATGTGACAGGAAAGAACGTTACATTGGTGCTTTGCTTGGTATTCGCAGTATTTTTCATTTTAGGAGGCGTCACTAACATTAATGACGTTCTTATTCCTAAGTTAAAAGGTCTTTATCAACTCTCTAATTTTCAAGCAAATCTAGTACAGTTTGCATTTTTCACAAGTTATGCAATTTTTTCTATACCCGCAGGTATATTGCTGAGTAAATTAGGATATATTCGAGGTTTTGTGACTGGTTTTGTAATTGTGGCAATAGGTTCATTACTGTTTTTACCTGCCGCCAATACTGGTATTTATGTGTCTTTCCTCGCAGCACTATTTGTTATTGGTGGTGGGATTACCATGCTTCAAGTCGCCATGAACCCTGTTATCGTTATGCTAGGTGATCCTGCAAAAGCTAGTAGTCGACTGACATTTGCACAATCATTTAACTCGGTCGGTGTATTCCTCATGGTTTTGGGCGGTGCTGAATTAATGTTAGGCGAGTCATCAACGGTTGACCCTACAACATTATCGGGGCAGGCCTTAACTGATTTTCGTATCGCTGAGTCTGCTATTATAGGTCAAGCATATGTAGGATTGGCTATTGCTATGTCTCTTATTGCTCTGCTTTTTTGGGTATGGCGTTCAGTATTAGATGGTCAAAAAGTTGAGAGTGTTAAGACAGAAGGTACATTGGACTTATTCCTTAATAATAAAAGATTACAATTTGGGGCTCTATGTATTTTTGCATATGTTGGGGCTGAGGTTGCGATTGGGAGTAATTTGGTCGAATATCTAGGTGATGAACGAGTTATGGGTTTGTCTAATGAAGATGCAGGGCCATTGTTTTCTTTATACTGGGGCGCTGCAATGGTTGGTAGGCTTTTGGGTGGATTTATTCTTCGTTCATCTACGCGTGACGTTATATACATAACAATTGCATTTTTGGGTGCTGGTTTTATGTTTGTATCTGCTTATCTTACAGGCACAATTCAGGGATATGCATATGCAATAGCTGTTTCATCTGTCTTAATTGGAATATATTGGATCGGTTCAAAACTAGAAGGTATATTACCAGAATCGGAAGCAGTTAAATCAGGTACTATTTTGTCTGCAGCCGCAATTATCAATGTAATATTATTAATTGTGTCAGCTACTACTTCGGGTGCTCTTGCTGGGTGGACATTGATAATTATAGGTTTATTTAACTCTATAATGTTTCCCACAATATTTAGTATTGCTACGCAAGGTCTTGGTGAAAAAGCAGCCCAAGCATCTGGTATTTTATGTACTGCGATAGTGGGTGGAGCCCTAGTTCCACCTTTGTTAGGTTTAGTTGCTGATATATCAGGGCTAGCTGTAGCTTTAATTGTACCATTAGTTTGTTATGTTATTATTTCTAGTTTTGGTTTCTATGCCAATAAAAATAATGTTGTAGGCTAATAAAATAGAGCTATGTTAAAACAGGGTTGCAATTCGAATATGAGTTGCAACCCTTTTTGTATCAATAATCTAAACTCTGATGCTTATGAATTGTGATGGATTGAAGTTTGCTCTCACTCCTATTCATTTTGTGTAATAGTACTACTCATTCTTAGTCTCCAAGGACAATAGGCTTTTGCGATGCTGCTTTAATCTCATCTTCACTTACAACCATACCAAGTGCTGCCAGCATTTCGAAAATCCACCCCTTTTCATTTCGAACATGGAATGTGTTCGTATAAGACCATGCACACCAACCAATATTTAGATTCTCAGCAGTTCTTCGTACAGCATAACTATGTTTTGCGCGGTCTTTAATATCCGCAGTTTGAATGGAACCAAACTCTCCTAAGAATAGAGGCACGCCAGTGCGCTGCATAAAATCAATGGAAGCGTCTTCCATTTTTTTCATCCAACGATAATCTTCGTCGCTGCCAAATTTCGCTGGGGCAGGGGGCGATGGATTTACCCAATCGGCACCTTGATGAGAGAATTGAAATGGCTCATAGAAATGGAATGTTGCGATAATATTTTTATCATTTTTGGGTGGGTCAAATGTTTTTAGCGATTCGATACTACTCCAATCTTCGCCGCCAACTATCACTTTGCGGGTAGGGTTAGTTTTGCGTATTTCATCTAATGTGCGCTGAAATAATGGTTCAGCAACATCATTGGTCAATTTTTTATGTGGTTCATTTAGCAATTCAAACATGACTGATTTGGGCTGATTTTGATAATGTTTGGCGATTTGCTTCCAAAGCCCCACGAAGCGATCGCTATGTCCTGTTGGATCATCAAAAATTTCATCATAATAATGGATATTTATGATGATGTTCAATCCATGTTTTGTTGCATAAGCAACATTTGCATCTATTGTCGCAAAAAATCTGGTTTCAATAGTATAAGGTGCATTTTCATCGGCATAAGCCGACCAGCGTACGGGCAATCGCACCGTATCAAACCCTAATGCAGCAATCTCCTCATAGTCTTTTTCAGTCGGTAAACGGCCATTCCAAGACAGGTCCTTTGGTTGATCAAACATGTTACCCATATTGAGGCATTTTTTAATTGGAATGGCTGGCACTGAACTATAAGGAATATCATTGGGTGGCCCATCTTGCGCAATTGATGAAGCTGCGGTGCTTGTGATGAATGCTGTTGCTACTAATAAGCTGATAATATTCTTACATTTCATATTTTCACTCCTATTTCATTATAGGTTTATTCTAGAATGACATTGATATCATTACCTCAAACCTCTGCCTTTCAATAATGATAAATAGCCCGAAAATCTAGGATTGACAAGCTTGTCATAAAATAAGAGACTATGCTAGTGTGATGGTAAAAAATTCGTAAGTTATTTGTAAATGCTACGAATGGCTCTATTCATGATGTGAACGGGCATTTTAAATAGTGACTTTGAATTATTTATACATAAAATAAAATTCTATGCTTGGGGAGTAAAAATTGAAAAAACATAATATCATTCGCCGCAAATCAGCAGCTTGGGTAGCCTTATTTTCGGCAGTTGCGCTCGCGTCTTGCTCACCGCAAGGTTCTGATGACGCTGTTCCAGAAATTAATCCTGATAATTGGCCAGAGGCTAAGTCTCCTTTTGATGTTGACCCTGCGGTCGAATCTCAGATCCAAGACTTGCTTGCCAAAATGAGTGTTGAAGAGAAAGTTGGTCAGATTATTCAAGCTGATATCAACAGCGTCACACCAGAAGAAGCAAAAAAATATCACCTTGGTTCGATCTTAAATGGCGGTAATAGCGCACCTGGCGCTGATGATTATGCGCCTGCTCCCAAATGGCTAGAGCTTGCCGATGAATATTGGGTTGCCTCGACCGATACAAGCGACGGGCGTACGGCGGTCCCTATCATGTGGGGGACTGATGCTGTTCACGGCCATAGTAATATTATCGGTGCGACAGTTTTTCCGCATAATATCGGGCTTGGCGCGGCTAATAACCCTGATCTAATGGAAGAAATTGGTAAAGTTACCGCACGTGAAATTCGCGTAACAGGGATTGATTGGACTTTTGCGCCGACCATAGCTGTGGTTCGCAATGATCGTTGGGGACGGACCTATGAGAGTTATTCCGAACAACCTGAGATCGTTGCGGATTATGCCCCGCGATTGGTATATGGTCTGCAGGGACGACCCGATGATGAAGATTTCTTAAAAGGTGAACATGTCGCCGCAACAGTGAAACATTTCGTTGGTGATGGCGGAACGATTGATGGTAAAGATCAAGGCGATAATGTGATGAGTGAAGCACAATTGCGCGATTCACAAGCCGCTGGTTATGCCTCTGCAATCAATGCAGGAGTGCAATCTGTAATGGCCAGTTATAACAGCTGGCATGGCAAAAAATTGCATGGACACCAGCCATTGCTGACCGATGTATTGCGCGGGCGCATGGGTTTTGATGGTTTGGTGGTTGGTGACTGGAATGGGCATGGTCAAGTCAAAGGTTGTACGCCAACAAGCTGCGCACAAAGTGTGAATGCGGGCCTTGATTTGTTTATGGCGCCAGATAGCTGGAAAGAATTATATGAAAATACGCTCAAGCAGGTCAAAGCAGGCGATATCACGATGGAACGTCTTGATGAAGCCGTGGCAAGAGTGTTGCGTGTAAAAATTCGCGCAGGGCTTTTTGATGCTGGCTTGCCTTCTAAACGGTTATTGGCGGGCAATTGGGCGATGCTTGGTAATGCAGATCATATGAAAGTGGCCCGTCAAGCGGTACGCGAATCTCTAGTCCTATTGAAAAACCAAGGCGTACTTCCGATCAAACCTGGCGCAACTGTGTTGATTGGCGGCGATGGTGCCAATGATATTGGCAAGCAATCGGGCGGCTGGACAATCAGTTGGCAAGGCACTGGCAACAAGGCCAAGGATTTTCCAACGGGTATTTCAATTTATGATGGTTTGAAAAATGCTATTGAGGCATCGGGCGGCACAGTCATTACGATGGATGATAGCGGCGCGCTGCCTAAAGCGGATGTTGCTATCATCATATATGGGGAAGACCCCTATGCAGAGTTTCAAGGTGACCGCGAACATGTTGATTTTGTTCCTAAGGATTCTTTGGAATTGCTTACTAAAGCAAAAGCAGCAGGCATGAGCACGGTATCTGTGTTCCTATCGGGCCGCCCAATGTGGGTGAACCCAGAGATCAACCAAAGTGATGCCTTCGTTGCTGCTTGGTTGCCAGGCACAGCAGGAGATGGCATTGCACAAGTTCTGGTAGCAGGAAAAGATGGCAAGCCAGCCTACGACTTTAAAGGCAAGCTCTCCTTTAGTTGGCCCAAATCTGCCAATGATGTTGAACTGAATGCCGATGATGATGATTATGATCCGCTCTTTGCTTATGGATATGGCTTAAGCTATGCCAAAGGCGGAAATGTCGATGCATTGCCTACCGATGAATCATTACAAGGGGCTGAAAAAATTGACCTTAGCCAATTGATGTTAGCGGGTGTTGCACAAACACCTTGGCAAATGTTTGTTTATGATGCGAGCGGTGAACAATCGCTGCCAAGTGCTGGTAATTCTATCAATGGGACGGTCAAGGTTTTGGCGACCGATGATGAAGCGCAAGAAGATATGCGTCTTGTTACATTCGATGGTGAAGGTTCATTGGCATTGGTGACCGAATCTACAGATTTGGAACGCGAGGCCAATGGCGATATGGCGATCCGCTTTGCTTACCGTGTCGATAAATCAGAAGGTGATAAATTGGCCTTTGGTGGCCTGTGTGAAAGCGCAGGCGAATGTAAAGGTGAGATTGATTTGACTGATCAATTTAAATCGATGCAAGGCAAAGGCTGGCAAGTGGCAAATATCAAATTAAGCTGTCTCAGCGATGTTGGTGTTTATATGGTGCGTTTAACATCGCCATTTGCATTAAATTCAAGCGGTGGTTTTACCATCGGATTGAAAGAAGTAAGTTTGGTTGAAAATAGCGGAGATGCGAGCTGCACGCTCTAAACATTCTGTAAAGCTATTATTGCTCATATAGAAAAAGGCTTGGGAGGAAACTCTCAAGCCTTTTTATGTGGTTCTATATTATCTCATGGATGCTAATAAAACACTTCTCTAATAAGTGCCTAGACCTTTGACTTTCAAGGCTATGCGGCCCAAACGGTCGGAAGATGTCAGATAAAGCATTTTACCATCATTACCGAATGCGCAATTGGCGGTCGCTTTTTCTGCTAAGATACGACCCAATAATTTCCCTGTTGGTGATAATATTAATACACCGCCTGGTCCCGTTGCAAATATATGCCCCGTTTCGGCAACGCACATACCATCGGGTAGGCCTGGTGCATCATCGCCCGCTAATGGGGTGGCGTCATAGAATATACCATTGTCGGTAATAGTCTCGCCATCGATGCTGTATGATTTTAGGATTTGTGCCTCTGCATCGGATTGCGCGACATAGAGTGTTTTTTCATCAGGGGATAAAACTATACCATTGGGACGGGTTAAGCCTGTGTCGATGACGGATAATGCGCCATCACTGCTAAGGCGATAGACACCGTTATAGGGTAATTCTTTTAAGGGACTATCATCTTGCTCTTTCAGGCCATAGGGCGGGTCGGTAAAAAATATCACGCCTTCTTTGCTCTCGATAAGATCGTTGGGGCTGTTGAATTTTTTGCCCTCAAACTGATCGGCCAATATTGTATCTTCGCGCGTATCAAGATTCAGCGATGTGAGCGCGCGCTTGCCATGATTGGCGGTCAGTAAATTGCCGTCTTTTCCCATGAGCAAGCCGTTGGTACCATCGCCTGTAGCGAGACCCGATGGTTTGCTTAATATTTCTAACCCCTTTTCTTCGGACCAAATATAGGATGTGTTTTCGGGAACATCTGAAAAATAAAGCTGCTGTCTTTTGGTATCCCAAGCGGGGCCCTCTGACCATGAAAACCCACTGGTTAATTCTTCTAACTGTAGATTGCTGTCGATAATATCATCTAATTCATCATCTAATTTTTCGACAGAGCCAAATCTTTTATAGGCGCTGGCTTTGATCACTGTTTCTGGTGCACAGGCCGTAATGGCAGTCATACCTATAGCGGCCATTAATGTGCGTCGGTTTATTTTAAATTTTGACATGGTCTCTCCAAAATCGATTTGAAAGTATTTGGTAAATGTCTAACGCGATATGACAAGCTTGTCATTATCAGAATTATTATAATGGTTCGATTATTGCGGGTTTGTTTTTATTTCATTTGTAACGAGTGTGAAATTATCTATATTATTTTGCATAATCTTAAATAGCTGTCATGATGGCATTAGAGGCGGAATAGGAAATTTATGACCCTAATATATATGAGCGGTTTTGGTAATGAATTTGCAAGCGAAGCTGTGGCTGGTGCTTTGCCAGTGGGACAAAATAGCCCGCAGAAACCCGCCTTTGGCCTTTATGCAGAACAATTTTCGGGAACCGCCTTTACGGCGCCACGCGATCATAATCGCCGCAGCTGGTTTTACCGCAAATTGCCATCGGCCTTGCATGGCAAATTTATGCCCTATGCACAAAATGACAAGATTGAGACAGCACCAACCCAAGATGCACCCTTTCCACCCAACAGGTTGCGTTGGGACCCGCTGCCTATGCCAAGCGAGCCTACCGACTGGGTGGATGGACTAACTTCTATTGCAAGCAATGGCAGCGCGCTGAACAATAGCGGCATTGGCATTCATCTCTATGCTATCAACAAATCGATGACAGGACGCGCCTTTTTCTGTGCTGATGGCGAATTATTATTTGTACCGCAAAGCGGGGCGATAAATTTGGTGACAGAAATGGGTGTGTTGCATGTACCGCCCAACCATATCGGGGTGATACCATGTGGACTTAAGTTCCGCGTTGATTTGGCGGGTAGTGAGGCCCGTGGTTATGTTTGCGAAAATTATGGCACGCCATTTCATTTGCCCGATTTAGGGCCAATAGGTGCGAACGGTTTGGCCAATAGCCGTGATTTTGAAACGCCTGTTGCAGCCTATCAAGAGGATGATGGAGAGTGCGAACTCATTCAAAAATTTGGCGGCGCATTATGGAGTGTTACTATTGATCATACCCCATTTGATGTGGTGGCGTGGCATGGTAATAATGCGCCTTATCGCTATGATCTATCACGCTTTAACACCATTGGTAGCATTAGTTTCGACCATCCAGACCCAAGTATTTTTACAGTGCTTACATCGCCAAGCGCTGTGGTAGGGACGGCCAATTGTGATTTTGTTATCTTCCCACCGCGCTGGATGGTGGCGGAGCATACATTTCGCCCGCCATGGTTTCACCGCAATATTATGAGCGAATATATGGGCTTAATTCATGGAGAATATGATGCCAAGGCTGGTGGGTTTGCGCCTGGAAGCTCGAGCCTGCATAATTGTATGAATGCGCATGGGCCTGATAAAGTTTCGACCGAAAATGCGATGGCGGCGGATTTAAAACCGCATAAAATTGATGGGACAATGGCCTTCATGTTTGAGAGCTGTTATCCGATCCGTCCGACCAAATGGGCGCTGGAAACGCCGCTATTGCAAAATGACTATGATGAATGTTGGCAGGGTTTTACCAAAGCGCAATTGCCATAAGATCATAATTATCATAACAGTAATGCCTTAAACTAACGATAGATATGGATTATATGGCATGAAAACGTGCGCTGCTGTTGCATTTGAAGCAAAACAACCGCTTGAAATAGTCGAATTAGATTTGCAAGGCCCCAAAGCGGGTGAAGTGCTTATTGAGATTATGGCCACGGGCATCTGTCATACCGATGCTTATACGCTCGATGGATTGGACAGCGAAGGGCTATTCCCATCCATACTTGGCCACGAAGGCGCCGGCATAGTGCGTGAAATTGGTGCAGGCGTTACCGATGTTGCGGTGGGCGATCACGTCATTCCGCTCTACACTCCCGAATGCCGCAAATGCAAAAGCTGTTTATCGGGAAAGACCAATCTCTGCACCGCCATTCGCGCCACGCAAGGCCAAGGATTAATGCCCGATGGCACATCGCGTTTCTCCTATAAAGGTGAAACCATCTATCATTATATGGGCTGTTCTACCTTTTCTAATTTCACTGTTCTGCCCGAAATAGCGCTTGCCAAAATCCGCAGTGATGCTCCGTTTGATAAAAGCTGTTATATCGGCTGCGGCGTTACCACGGGTGTGGGCGCGGTGGTCAATACTGCGAAGGTTCAAGCGGGCGATAATGTGATTGTTTTTGGCCTTGGCGGCATTGGCTTAAATGTATTGCAAGCCGCGAAAATGGTCGGTGCGAATAAAATTATCGGTGTAGATATCAACAATGATAAGGCCGAATGGGGCCGTAAATTTGGCATGACCGATTTCGTCAATCCTAACGAAATTTCTGGCGATATCGTCGAACATCTTGTCGCCTTAACCGATGGCGGTGCGGAATATACATTTGATTGCACGGGCAATACCATCGTGATGCGCCAAGCATTAGAGGCTTGTCACAGAGGATGGGGCATATCTGTTGTGATTGGCGTTGCGGAAGCGGGAAAAGAAATATCCACCCGTCCATTTCAGCTTGTCACGGGGCGCACTTGGAAAGGTACAGCATTTGGCGGCGCAAAAGGCCGCACCGATGTCCCCAAAATTGTCGATTGGTATATGGATGGTAAAATCCAAATCGATCCGATGATAACGCATGTCTTAAAACTGGATGAGATTAACCAAGGCTTTGACCTTATGCACGCAGGCGAGAGCATCCGCAGCGTGGTTGTTTATTAGATGGTTATTTATGAAACAAAAATAGATAACTAATAAAATAATTGCTTACAATAAGACTATATGCGAATATTCTAATAATAAAGGAGAGTTTATACATTAAATATTAATTTAGGAGACAAGCATTGCCCAAAAATATTATTATTTTTTCTGATGGGACAGGCCAAATTGGCGGCCTAAGGCCTGATCAACGTCTCTCTAATGTTTATAAAATGTACCGAGCTATGCGTCCAGCGCCTGACTCTCCTATTTCTTATTTTGATCAAGTCGCTTATTATGATCCTGGCCTTGGGGCAGGGGAAGTTGAAGGAGCAACTAAGAAAATTCAAAGTCTACTTGAATCATCTGTAGGAGCTGGCATCGAAAATAATATGATCGATTGCTATGAAAAAATCATATCCTATTATGAAACCGGTGATCATATCATCTTAATTGGTTTTTCAAGAGGGGCCTACACTGTACGAGCAATCGCAAATATGATGAACTTGTGCGGTATTCCAACAAAAACAGCCGATGGTTTTCCAATGCCGAAAGACGGTCCAGTTTTAAAAAAAATCGCAACTGAGGCCGTTAAAACTATCTATGGTCATGGAGGAGGCAAACCAAGAGGCCAACAACCATATTTGAACCAACGAGAAGAAAAAGGGAGGAGGTTTAGGGTTAAATATGGTTGCGAAGAAAGCAAAACATCTAATAAAAGAGGAAATGTTGAGCCTGAATTTGTAGGGGTTTTCGACACTGTGGCGGCTCTACAAAACTCCGCAGTTATCAAGATGGTCTGGGTTTTAGCTACACTTTCATTAATTCTATTTGGATTGAGTATATTTTACGGTTGGCTATTCATCATACAGTTATTTTTTGGTGCTATCTCAGCATTAGGGTTTTATATAATTACCCGTTTTTTAGTATCGCAAATAAGATACTTTGAACCTGACCCAAATAAACCACTATCTATTCTAAAACCGTGGCACTGGTACAAAATAATTTATAATACTCATTTGGCTTATTGGAATAAAGGGAATTACGATAGATGGTTATCTCCAAAAGTCGGGTTTGCAAGACATGCATTAGCCATTGATGAAGGAAGAGAAGATTTTCCAAGAGTACCATGGGCACTTCAATCTGCGGTACAAGCAAATAGAGGTAAAAAACCAAAATGGCTAGACCAAATTTGGTTCGCTGGGTGTCATAGTGATATAGGTGGAAGTTATCCTGAAGATGAGTCTCGTCTTAGTGACATATCTCTTGAATGGATGAAAAAAGAATTGAAAAAATGCGTACCTTCAATTCAAATACGCAATGAGGCACTTGTTACAACCCCTAATCCTCTAGGACTGCAACATAAAGAATTATATATTAAAATATGGTGGTTTAAAATTCCTTGGAAATATAAACCACGTGATATTAATACTAACTTTCGTCTTCATTCTACAGTTATTAATCGCTTAAAAGCTAAGCTAGTTCCATATCCTCATTCTATGAAACAATATCGACCTGATAATCTTAGTGATCACCCGCAAGCACAAAATTATTATAAAGATAAAAAATATAGTTAGATAATGGAAACGCTCTCTATCAATCATGCGCATGGTGGTGTGCAAGGCGTATATCGCCATAGCGCGCAAAGCACCAATTGCGACATGACATTTGCCGTATTTGTTCCCGAGGGCGAGGGACCATTTCCTGTGCTTTGGTATTTATCAGGCCTGACTTGCACCCATGCCAATGTGATGGAAAAAGGCGAATATCGCGCTGCATGTGCGCAGCATGGAATTATATTTATTGCACCTGATACATCTCCGCGCGGTGAAAATATTCCCGATGATGAGGCGTATGATTTTGGTCAAGGGGCTGGATTCTATGTTGATGCTCTACAAGCTCCCTATGACAGATATTATCAGATGCGCCGTTATATTGAAGCAGAATTGCCTGCTATAATTGCCACTAATTTCCCCGTTGATATGAAACGGCAGGGCATTATGGGGCATAGTATGGGTGGGCATGGCGCGCTCACTATTGGTTTGCGCAATCCAGAGGTATTTGCATCCATATCGGCCTTTGCGCCGATTGTATCACCGCTTAATTGCCCTTGGGGTGACAAGGCTTTGCGTGCTTACATCGGAGAGGACAAGAAGTTATGGCGGCAATATGATGCATGCGCCTTAATCGAGGATGGTGCGCATGCCGATGCGCTGTTTATCGACCAAGGGTTGGATGATAGTTTTTTGTCTGAGCAGCTCAAACCTGAATTGATCGAACAGGCTTGCGCGAATACAGATATTGATCTGCAATTGCGCCGCCATGCGGGATATGATCATAGCTATTATTTCATATCTACTTTTATGGCGGATCATATCGCATGGCACGCCAAAAGATTATATGCTTAAGTTATGCCCATCCAACAAATTTTAGCTGAGATATTCCGCCGTTGTTTTGGCGGCCACTTCATCGGCGGTGACACCAGGGGCTAGCTCGGTAAGCTTGAAGGGTGCATTATGGCTATCGCGTTTAAACACGGCCAAATCGGTGATAATCATATCGACCACATTGGCCCCTGTGAGTGGTAGCGTACAACTTGGAATAAATTTGGGCGAACCGTCCTTGGCGCAATGATCCATCACCACGATAATTTTTTTGACGCCCGCGACCAAATCCATCGCACCGCCCATACCTTTAATCATCTTGCCTGGGATCATCCAATTGGCGATATCGCCATTTTGTGCAACTTCCATTGCGCCCAAAACGGTTAAATCAATATGCCCACCGCGGATCATAGCAAAACTATCCGAGCTGCTGAAATAAGAGGAAGATGGCAGCTCGCTTATCGTTTGTTTGCCTGCGTTGATAAGGTCCGCATCAACCTCATCCTCATAGGGAAATGGACCAATACCCAGCATCCCATTTTCGCTTTGCAATGTGACTTCAACGCCATCGGGGATATGATTGGCCACCAAAGTGGG
Organism: uncultured Sphingorhabdus sp.; assembly: GCA_947501885.1. Taxonomy (GTDB): domain Bacteria; phylum Pseudomonadota; class Alphaproteobacteria; order Sphingomonadales; family Sphingomonadaceae; genus Sphingorhabdus_B. Next base: position 2,001,465 of record CANMXN010000001.1, read on the forward strand.
AATACCAATACCAAGATTGACATAATAGCCATCTTGTAATTCTTGGGCAGCGCGCGCCGCCATTTGATCGCGAGTCCAGCCTATTTGATTGCTCATGATTGAGTTCCCTTAGAGAGTATATTCCATCTTAAATAAATACCAATTGCAAAGGTCATACCCATCACAGAGGTTATAGCAGATGACCATGCGATAAAAGCTTGTGAATGTTCGGGTAGCCAAAAACTGTTAATAAAATAGGCACCTGATCGCAATAATAAAACAGCCGCAATCAAAACAAGCCCTGTTCGCAATAATGGTAATTTGGGCAAGATAGCTATCGCTGAGAATGCATAGGCCGCCCAACCCAAGATAATAGTCGCAATTATTGCCGTCATAATAGCAGGTTGCCACGATCCATTTTCTGCAGATTGGGCTATCGCTTCACCTGCACCAAAAAAGCGATACCAATCGGGGCCGCCAAAGATGCAAGCGACATGCAGTAAAGAAGCTACCACACTCATCCAGCCAGCATATAATAGCCATATACGGCCATTACCCATTATGCTCTCTCCCGTATGGTACGAAACTCTATTTTCTTATCATAGGGCGCGCCGCAAATAAGGCGCTGTACATATATGCCTGGCAAATGAATTGCATCGGCATCAAGGCTACCTGTGGGTACTATTTCTTCAACCTCAGCCACGCATATTTTGCCGCAAGTCGCGGCAGGTTGGTTGAAGTTACGCGCTGTCTTGCGAAAAACCAGATTCCCACTTTCATCGGCTTTCCAAGCTTTGACAATAGCGAGGTCCGCAAAAATTCCGCGCTCAAGAATATAGTCCTCACCATCGAAATTCTTAATGTCCTTGCCTTGTGCTACCTGCGTGCCGACGCCTGTTTTTGTGTAAAAGCCTGGGATACCAGCCCCGCCGCTGCGCATGCGTTCAGCCAAAGTCCCCTGGGGACAAAATTCTACCTCCAATTCGCCAGCAAGAAATTGCCGCTCAAACTCTTTATTCTCACCAACATAAGAGGCGATCATCTTTTTCACCTGCTTTGTACGCAGCAATTTACCAATACCTTCGCCATCAATTCCTGCATTGTTGGAAGCAAAGGTAAGGCCGCTCACACCGCTATCACGAATGGCATCGAGTAAGCGTTCGGGCAAGCCGCATAAGCCAAAGCCACCCGATGCTATTAGCATATTATCATGCAATAGCCCTTCCAAAGCTGCCTGTGCATCAGAATAGACTTTCTTCATAATATCTCTCTTATGCTATTAAACAGCTTTAACCTCTTGGCGGATAGAGCCGAAGATGCTTTTGCCGTCTGGCCCTAGCATTTCAATTTTCACAATATCGCCCTCGGCCATGAACGGTGTCTTTGCTGCGCCATCATTGATAGTCTCAATCATACGGATTTCGGCAATACAGCTATAGCCTAATCCGCCTTCGCTGCATGGCTTGCCTGGGCCGCCGTCTGCATCTTTGTTCGATACAGTGCCGCTACCGATAATAGTGCCTGCGCAAAGTGGACGTGTCTTGGCCGCATGCGCCACCAGTTGGGCAAGACTAAAGGTTGCATCAATGCCTGCATTGGCTCGGCCAAAGGGCTCGCGGTTATAATCAACATGCAGCGGCAGATGGATCACATCGCCTGACCAAGCATCACCCAACTCATCGGGTGTCACACAAACAGGAGAAAAAGCCGACGGCGGTTTGGATTGGAAAAAGCCAAAACCCTTAGCAAGTTCTGGCGGGATAAGACCGCGCAAAGATACATCATTGCACAGCATGATAAGTTTGATATGGTGTGAGGCATCGCTATCGGAAACGCCCATCGGCACATCATCGGTGATGACGGCCACTTCACCTTCCATATCGCAGCCCCAAGCAGCATCGCCCAGCGGTATATCATCGCGCGGCCCAAGAAAGGCATCGCTGCCGCCTTGATACATCAATGGATCGCTGTAAAAACTCTCTGGTACTTCAGCACCGCGGGCTTTGCGCACCAATTCCACATGGTTGATATAGGCGCTGCCATCGGCCCATTGAAAGGCGCGCGGCAAGGGTGAATGCGCATCATTTTCGTGAAAGCGCTCGCACGGCACGGTGCTATGTTCGACATCGCGATAGAGAGCCTCTAATTTGGGCGCGCAATCTGCCCAATTGTCCAGCGCTGCTTGCAACGTAGGCGCAATATTATCAGCACGGCAATAGCGGGTTAAATCCTTGGACACCACAACCAAAAAACCATCGCGGCTGCTATCCTTTAAACTCGCTAATTTCATATCACTATCTCATCTTAATTGGCTAAATTTATCTTATCATTAATGTGACAAGCTGTTCTTGTACAATATTTTGAGCCTATCAATATCATTTAATAATTATATGTATATTCATCTTACGCATTAATGTCACATGCTATTTTATTAATCCTGTATGCCAAGACGAATATTTATATGGGTTTGCGACAGAGATTTTAGAGGTTTTTTACCGAGGAGTTTTAATATTATGTTTTGACGTTCTAATACGCCTTGTTCAAATGAAGATGGTGTTTTTGTTAGCGATGATAATTTTAAAATGTCACGGCAATATATGGCGATATAATTATAATATATTGAAGAAGTTTGCTGCATTCCTTCATTGTCTATATTCTCACCAATCCTTCTGCGTTGCGCCTCTGCTTCAAAATAACAATCTAATTCTACTGTTAATATTGCATAGGAATACCAGTTTTTCATATTGCCTGTTAATGTTTCCAATATGCTATGTGAATCTGTTGCTTGGCCAGTTGAACCGCTATTGCATAGCTCCAAAAACTCCATAATTTTTTTGGTACTACCCGCACAAGCCATCCCATTATCGGATAAAAATATACCATGCCTATCTGCATAATCATATAGATCCTCTGCTGAAATCGCTATATTCTCCTCTATCATAGGATCTGCCCTATTGAGCATATCGCGGCATATCATAAACACGCCCGAGATGAATTGATATTGGCTAGCCAAATCATCCCTAATGACATCACTATTATCACTAAAAGCGACCGCCCTTTTTTGATAGGCGATAATCGCGACACTAGCGCGCGAAATCAGATATAAATCCCATATACCGGGTTGCTGATTTTCTTTGCCTTGCTGCGTCATGTGATAGTCCCGAACAGATCGGGTAATATCCATAACGGCATCAAAATTTGTCATCGCAATTCGCAGTGCAGACATGTTGATTGCATGTCCCATGCGCGATCCGTCATATTTACAATCAATGGTTGTGGTGGGAATATGATGATTGAGAATGAACGGTCTGCTATTTTCTTCACCAAGCTGACGGCCGCTATCATTATACAGAGCAGAGACCCCAATCCATATGCCATAATGCGCTTCCATATCATCTGTATTCCATGGTTTGCGGATTACAGGCTTTATCGCTTTTTTGATGATATTGCGTAGCGTCATAAAGTTATAATTTTCCCTTTTTGCTACTTTGCATGATGAAAAGAGATAACAAAATAGCTGTGAAAAATAAATTATTTATTACAAATTATATGCTGAACTTACTATGGTTAATATACTAGGCAAATCATATTATTTATAATATAGACAATAGATAGATTTGCGGGAGTTGTAGGGGAAGCTTCGTGTTATGAACACCAAAATACGCTGGCAAAGCGATGCTATGTGCGCATCGAGCGTTAAAACCCTACAATCGGAATGGGCCAATTTAACCAACCACGCCGCTGAAAAAAACATATATCTCTTCCCATGGTATATTGAGGCTTCAATAGCTTTATTAGAGAAAAAACAGTCTCAGATAATATCCATTTATAATGATGATATGCTCATTGGTTTATTTATAGTCACTAAAGATGTTGGCTATGGAAAGTTACCATTTACATTTTATCGTACTGCTTTGCACCCAGATCAATTTTTGGCAACTCCGCTTGTTCATAAAGACTTTGCCGACCAATTCGCTGTTGGACTATGTCAATGGCTTGATGATTGTCCTGCGTCAATCTCATTAAAGATGTTCAGCTTATTATCTACAGATAGCCTAGTGTATCATGCGCTTGAAAAAATATGTAAATCACAAAAACGTCCGATTATCACTATCGAGAAATCATCACGCGCCATTATTAAGGCCCAAGAACATTCTGTAGAGTCAGTTTGGGATTCTCTTAGCAAAGGGCGTCAAAAAAGCTTAAGCAGAGCCAATAAAAAATTATCTCGTGCAGGCCATGTTGAAATAGAGCGTCTTGAAAATCCAGATGCGCTTGGACAATGGCTAGAAGAGTTTTTGCAAATGGAGCATGCTGGATGGAAAGGCGCCAATAAATCTTCTACGCTCTCCATAGCCGAGGACATAGATTATTTTAAATCCATGGTGCAGAGTGCTTGTGAGAATGAAGCGATGAATTTTTTCAGACTTACATTGGATGGCAAGCCCATTGCCTATACATTTGACCTCTTGTCCAAACCTTATGGCTATTGTCATAAGTCCGCCTATGACCAAGAATATCGTAGCTATTCCCCAGGCGTCATATTAGAATATGAATCTATGAAACATTATCTTTCAAGCGAGGGATTTGAACTCATAGATAGCTGTACCGCGCCAGATAATGATATGCTCAATAGTCTATGGCCCGACCGCCGCGAAATTCTGACTTTGGCTATATTACGATCTGGCAAACAATATCAATGGCCCTTTCTCATCACTCACTGGATTAAAACGCAGCTGAGAAACTTAAAACGCAAAGCAATGAATTAGATTGAAGAAATAATATGGCGTATAAAAATAATATTGTTGAAGCTAAGGCAAGCGATCTGAGCGCGATGGCGAACATCTTCATGCAAGGCCAAAAACCGCATCATGAAAAATTTCCGGATATATTTGGCCCTGCCGACAATGCGGATGAGATTATTGGATACTTACGCGGTTTCTTAAAACCTCGGAACCCATTTCGAGATCAACGAAATTTTGCAGTGGTATGGTATGACGAAGGGAAAGTCGGCGGCTATCTGCTGTATCAACTCTATCAAACATCCAATATATTTTATGGCGGCGAACATTGGGTCAGCTTTGTCGAGGATATAGCCGTGGATGAAGGCGTGCGCGGCAAAGGCGTTGCATCACAGCTTATGGATTATTTAGTGGACGTCACCAAAGATTGTACACCATGCGTGGCTTCTGCCAATGTCTGGAGAGATAATATCGCATCGGAAGCATTATTTAAAAAATATGGCTATAATGATCTTTGCAAAACATTTTATCGCACGACTTAGCGATATAGTAATTGATAGCGCATATTATCAATAATGAATTAGGCAGGTAAATAGGTAATAATATGAAACAAATCTCCGCATTTATGGCCTTAGCATGCTCGGCTGGCCTATTGGCGTCCTGCAACCCATCATCGGAGCCATTGCCCACTGATATAGAAGGTTCTCCCTATCTCTTTGTGTTCGCGGGAGATGACGATAAGGAAGATGAAGATTTTTTGGTCGTTTTAGACGTTGACCCTAAAAGCGCTACATTGGGAAAGCCTATTTCTTCGCTGCCTATTGGCCATAAAATGTCGATGCCGCATCATACCGAATATGTAGTGCCGCCAAAGGGCGAGCCTATTTTTATGAATGCCCATCATCATGAACTCAGCATGATTGTTGATATTAATGATGTAAATAACCTCAAAATTATCAATACATTCAAACCGCCAGCACAGCTCAGATTTCCACATGATTATACGCGCACACCCAGCGGAACGCGGCTCGTGGGTTTTCTGCGCAGCAATGGGCCAAGCCCCGATCAAGAGGAAGATTTAGATCCAGGCAATCATGGAGGTATTGCCGAATATACAATAGATGGCGAATTAATTCGTAGCGTTTCGGCAGCCACTGATTACCCCAAACCCATACGTCCTTATGCCTTTGCATTATTGCCCGATCAAGACCGTCTGGTCGTTACCAGCGCGCCAATGATGGAGCAAAGCTGGGCCGATGTAATCCAAATTTATCGCTATTCCGATTTTAAATTGCTGCAAACTATGGAGCTTCCTGTGGGTAAGCGCGATGGTCAGAATATTCCTGGCTCACAAGCTGCTGGCTTTGGGCCGCGTGCGCTGGATGATGGCAGCGTCTTTCTGAACGCCTATGGCTGCGCCCTTTATCATTTGACTGATATTGGTAGTGAAAAACCTACTCTCAAAATGGTGCATGTGCTTGAAACTAAAGCAACTGACAATCCTAAAATTATCAGAGGCGCCTGCGGTATTCCATTTCGAATTGGGAAATATTGGCTGCAACCTATGGGGCTTGAAAATAAAGTAGTGGTGCTTGATATTTCTAATCCCGCCAAGCCAGAGGAAATTCAACATATCAATACGCCCGATGATTTTAAGCCGCATTGGCTGGCCAAAGATCCGCGTGGCAGCCGCCTCGTACTGGGTGCCGAGATGGGCTATGAAGAGGGCTTTTATGTCTTTCGCTTCGATGAAAAAACGGGGCAATTGGCATTTGACACTAGTTTCAATGGCAAACGTGGTTCAGGATGGCGTAGCTGGTTATCCCCCAATAGCCCAGGCTATATCTCTTTTGATCGGGAAAATTGGCCGCACGGTGCAACGGGCAAAGCATGGGGCCATGCCGCCCTGTTTCTTGACTGATATATTATGATTATATGCAATAGAGATGATGAAGGTTGCAGTCTAGGTCGGACCAGTCTCTGCAACAAATTTCCCTGTTCACAGGGAAAATACAGTGAATATGGCGATTTTTGATATGTTGATGATGGTTCAATTCTCTGAGCATCGAGTTTTTCTGTAGTTTTCGTGTGAGAATTCCCTAAATTTACTAACAGGGAAGCAACTTGCAATGACAATGTAAAATTGTCAAAGCAGCGAATCCCAAGAGAGTCCGCTACTATCGAAAATATACGTTTGGCTATACTCACGTTTTGAACATAATCTTGAAATAATCAAATGTATATAATAATGCACAAAGGAATGCACGAAATAAAGAAATAAGTGAAGAAATATTTCGCCATCTACCAATGAATAAATAATATTAACATATTGAGTTATTTTAATATAAAGGTATTTATATGAACTTAAATGGATTTATAATATTATTTGGCGGATTAATTATTTTAACTTGTCCAATATGGGTATATTTCTTGAACAAAATAAAAAAGTATTTAGGATATTATCTACTTTCCTTGATGATTGCATATTTTGTAATTGGTTACATTATTGAAGTTTATTATTAAGTTTATAATTGCCGAATATAATGCTACGGGTGCTATCACCCGCCGTACCGCTTGTGCAGACCTTGTTTCAAGAGTGAAAATGGCATCAAAGTTAGATAATAAAACTTAAAGGAATTGTTTGAAATAGGCGGACATAACCCTTTATGAGGTTAAGATATGGATTTCTCAAATCTTATAATTATGACAGAAGTGCAAATACCATTCTATATTTCAATATTCATTATTGGATCAATAGTTGGTAGCTTCATTGCAACGCTCGTCATACGTTGGCCTAAAACACAATCCATAATTTATGGCAGATCATCATGCGATCAATGTGGTCATAAATTACAAGTTAGGGATTTGATCCCGCTTATTTCATATAGCTTGCAACATGGTAAATGCCGTTATTGTAATGGTTCAATCGACCCACTCCACTGGCATATTGAGCTTATGGTAGCAGCTTTAAGTATATTAGCATTCATATTATTTCCTGTCCAACAAGCCGCAGGTTTGATGATATGGTTATGGTTATTCATTCCATTAGCCATATTAGACTATAAATATTTATGGCTCCCAAATCGGTTGATAATTATAACTATAATTGCTGCGCCAGTCATTGGTCCACTGATGAATGACGTTAGCATCGTCAGCCGCTTAATTGGTGCAATGATAGGGTATTTATTCTTAGAAACCCTTAGAATTGCTTTTAAAAAATTACGTAACAAAGAGGCAATGGGCGGCGGCGATCCTAGTCTCGTGGTTTAATATGTCATAGTAATAGGTAAAGATCTGCCCATCAATTTTCTACCTGCTTTGAGAAAGCTTCAAAGCTAGCACCCTTTGGCAGATTAAATATTATGAAGTCTTTATCGATCTATATATCAATATTATACACACTTTCTAATGTGACCTTTAATAGTATCTGAGGGTACTTTGATAATGAGTATTCTTCTGCCCAAGGCTCTATAATAACTCTGTCTTGAGGTATTTGAGATGAAATAATGTTAATACTAAATTTTTGCATTTTTAAACCCTAGTGCCCAATTCCACCATAAATTATCTAGTTGCCTTGCTCTGTGCAAAGCGCTTAAATTTATTTTCTCTTGCGCAACAGACCTAGCGTAAGTATTTCGATAAAAATTACGCCATTTTCCTATGTCATTTTTTTAAACCCCAAATTTTTTAAATATTTTACTTGCTGCAAACTTTGAGCACGAGTGAAGTTAGGTAAATCTTTCGTGCTTTTTCCGAAGCCTGCAGCCTTACCAAATTGAGCACGTGAAATCCCTTTAGGAAGTGAGGGTGCTAATAATAAATAGAATTATCCTACTTGAGACCACTTTACAAGCTTTCCTAATAGGGCCTTTACATATGACACCAAGTCTTAGTCGACCAAGTTTATTATTTCCACTACTATTTCTGCTTTGGAGACTACTGCTTCCATCACTTGAAGGTAAAATATCCTGACTATCACTTTGCGCTTTATCTGGTTGAAACCCTGTTAGTGTTGATGACCTGCAGTTAGAAGCAATATATCCCTTAACTCTGCTTCCACATAACCCACTCGGATCGATGAGATTAACAGGATCATTGCCGACATAGGCATAGAGGTTATTCTGTCTTCATATCCGATGGGA
>CANMXN010000002.1 GCA_947501885.1 uncultured Sphingorhabdus sp.
TCACCGCTCGCCAATGTCTTAGCGGTCACAAGGTCCGCTTCATTGCCAACGCTCACGCTCTCTTCTAAATCATCGCCTGTTGTATCATTATCGACGACATTGACAGCAGTAGCAGCGGTTGTGGTATTTGTAATAGTGTTGCCACCTTCACCTGTATCAACCGTTGTATTGATAGTAAGAGTGACACTTTCGCCCCCTTCGAGCCGGCCAATATTCCAAACACCTGTGCTATCATCATAACTGGTCGCACCTGCGGCAGTGGTTCCACCGCTTACGCTGGAAAATGTTACGCCAGAAGGCAGTTGATCAGTTATCGATACACCATCGACACCAAAGCTTTCGGTATTTGTAACAGTCAGATCGAAAGAAACAGGATCACCTTCATTAGGTGTAGAAGAAGACCCGCTGTTCAATGTTTTGGTAGTGGTCAGATTTGCATCACAAGCAGCAGCATTTAGAGGGGCATCTAAATCAGCATCCAAGAAAAAACCAGAGTTGTTACCAGAAGGAAGGTGTGTCAGCTGAAAAGAGGAACGACCTATTATAGCGAGTTCTAATGTATCTTCTGGTGCTGAACTGCGGTTACCATTAGCCGCAGTAACAGTTGTTACGCCAGCACTTTCGGAAACGGTAAGATTGCTTGGGTTATTTCTAATAATATTAGCAACCTCAGATGACAAAAAGCTAACTGCTTCATTCGCATCAATATCTTGCAATCTGAGTCTAAGGTTAGCTGTGACAGGTGTGTTCGTGCCAGAACGTACAATAGTATAAGTTACAATACGATCAGCATTAGTATTGAACAAGAAATCATCACCATTTATTTGTGGAGTATTACCACTCGAATTTGTAATAGGTGCATCAAATTCTGCTACTAAATCAACAATAACACCATTAATCACACCGGCTTGTGGCAGCCTGAATGTATTGCCTGTTGTTGGCGGAACAACTGAACCAAAGCTTAAAGCATGGAAAGTTAAGCCCGTTCCAGGACCACATATTGGGGAAGATAATGTTGTGTCAGGAGGCACAGTCACCGTAATTGTCGCCGTAGCAGTTTCACAATTGGTCGTACTGCCATCTTCACATAATTGATAAGTAATCACATATGTACCCGCAGCAGTGCCAGCTGGTATATCGATAAATCCATCAGCAGGATCTAATACAGGTACAGGACTACCGCCAATCGATGTAGCTGGCGTGGTAACAATAATATCAGCATTTGCCGTGGTAGCATTAGAACTATTGACTAAATCATTCGTAAAAACGTTCAGAGCATCATCACTACCCGTGAAGCCATTTATACCAGTAACACTGTCATTATTTGCAGTAAGAGACGCTATTATAGTATCACTATCAGTGGCACTATTATTACCCGATACTGTATCCACTGTTCCAGAAGGTACTGTAACAGTGGCAGTGTTAGAGGCAGATTGCGCATAAGCATTGGGAGCAAGAGCAAGCGCCATCATTGGTAATGCGCTGGTTAACATTCCTGTTTTAGAAATATATGCTGATTTCATTGTATTTTTCATGATTAATTCACCTGACAAGAATAGGTTAAGGTTGCGGCGTCGCCATTTTCTAACTCGCCCAAAGTGATGCCCGCACTGGTAAGGTCACCGATGGTAAAGCTGCCAGACGGAACACCATTGCCTGTGATGGTCACGGGGTCTGTTGCTGTGCAGGTTAACCCTGTACCGACAGTGTCTCTAACAAGCGGACCCAAGGCTGGGTCCAGCCCATTGTTCTGTACGGTCAAAGTGTAGGTTGTGGTTGAACCAGTAGTCACACTATCATTCGCCTGATCGACATCGCCGTTCACACCCGGCGTGTTGGTTTTGGTAACCGATAGATCAGCTTCGGGTGATAGAAAGTTTGGGTCCGTCGAGGTGAAGCAAGCAGCACCATCATGTTGAGAAGAGGGTGTTGCAGCAAGAATGCCCACAATAGATGGGGAGCCTGCTGGATCATCGATGATGTATAGATCACCGCTACTATTCTCATTGATATATAAGCGTCCATCAGCAAGCCCCCACGCTGCACCGAAGCCGCCAGATGGCAAGCCAGGGACAGCAATAGATTCTGCTTGTGAGGTCGTTAGATTAAAGATTGATAGGCTGCCATTACCAGCGCCAATAATCAGATCTTGCCCACCAGACCGTACATAAGCAAAATCCAGTAAGTTCCCGACCGCTGGTGTTGCGCCTGCAGGCGTGGTAAAGGTTATATTGCCGGTAGTTTGGGTCGAAACGTCAATAAAATTCAGCCTGGTCGCATTGCCAGATATGAAGAGCCGATTTGTGTTATCAAATGTACCACGCGGCACAGTGATGCCGACATCACCCAATGATTCAAAGGCACCATTGCTGCCGATGCGTATTAAGTGACCCCGCAATGGCCCTGTTTCTTGAACGAACCCGTACAGATAATTGTCTAATGTATTATAGCTTAAGCCATTATAGACAGGAGCTACTGGCCCAATCAGTGAATAATCACGAGCAGGGAAATCATAGACTGCCAGTTGACCTGAGATCACTTCATATAGAGAGTTATCGCAGGTAAATGCAGGAAGCGAGGATTGCGCCTGTGCAGGATTAGAAAATGCTGCCAACATCATGCATGATAAGATGCTAGACTTTATTCCAATCATTGGTTTGGATATCAAAGATGGTTTTCTAAACTTATGTCTAGAGAGGCATAATGCTTCTTGTTTGTAATTATCTTGTGTCATATCTGTCCCTTTAAGCTCAAAACGGTTTTCAAGCTGTGTCCGGAAACAAATATCTATGATAATGGTTAATAAAGCCTTTTAACTAGGCATTGAAACGCGCTATTTTATATAATTTTACAACTATAGGTGAATAATAAGCTTTATGTAAAATTAACAATATGAGTGTAAATTAAATAGAAAAACATTATTTAATATATGCTTATGACAATCCACCAATAGGAATATTGGTAATATTCATAGTTAATAAATAGTAAATATTACAGCCGAATAGGACATAGTAATATATGCTTGAAAGCATAATGCAGCTAAAATTTAGAGCTAATAAATTAACTATTTCGATTATCTATGAAGAAAATATTACGGTATATATCAATAAATCGAGTCATATGCACTTAGAGAGTTAAACCTATCTTTCCCACCAATAAGGCAGTCTATCTGATGATCCAGTGGAAACCTCATTCATCGTTTTGGCATCATATAAACGCCCGCCAAGCATGATAGAATGGACTTTCTCACTATGCCTGATATTTTCGAGCGGATTAGCATCTAAGATCACCAAATCAGCAAGCTTACCGACCTCTAAGGACCCAATATCTTTTGCCATTCCCAATGATTTGGCTGAATTAATGGTACCAGTTTTTAAAGCTTCCAATGGGCTCATACCGCCGCGCACAAAGGACCATAGCTCCCAATGGCTCGCGATGCCTGCTTGTTGCCCATGCGCACCAATCGACACCAAAACGCCTTTATCGGCTAATTTCTTTGCTTCTCGCGCAGCATTATCATCGACAAAATTATCTTCAGGCGCTTTTGTACGGCGTACATTATCAGCAGCCAAACGTTTAGGCGGGGTATGAACAAGCAAAGGGTGGCTAAATACATCAGTTGCCTGACGCCAATAAGGGTCTCCTGCAAGGCCGCCATATGCCACAACTAATGTCGGTGTATAATTTGTTTGCGATTGCGAAAAATATTGCACAACATCATCATAAAAACGATCAAGCGGTATATTATGCTCTAAGGTTGAATTGCCATCAGCAATAAGCGCAATATCCATCCCAAAAAGCGAACCACCCTCTGCTACAACTAGCATATTTTCTTGACGCGCAGCTTCTACAACCTGCTGCCGTTGTTCACGGCGCGGTTGGTTATAATTTTTAACGCTGATGCCGCCTTGTGATTTTAACCGACGCACATGAGCAAGTGCATCGTCCAAGCTATTGATTTCAGCATATATGGAGGGCAATTTGGCACCATAGACGATTTCACCCGTTGAAAAAATACGCGGCCCAAGTAATTGCCCAGCTTGCTGCATCTCGGATGCAACAAATATCTGGCTTGCTCGGCTCGATGGATCATGAATAGTAGTCGTTCCTAAGGCTAAGTTTTGCAGCAAAGACCAATTTTGTTGCGGGATGATATCCCCTGCCCCTTGCGCGCCATGCGCATGGGCATCAACCAAGCCAGGAATAATAGTCTTACCCGCAGAATCAATTTGTTTTGCATTTGCAGGAATAGCAACATCAGTAGCAGAGCCGATGGCAACGATCCGATCCCCCCTTACAATAATCGTTCCATTTTCTATGACACCCCCTTCATCGGTAGCCATAGTGACGATGCGAGCGCCAGTTATCGCAACAATGGCTTGTGATTTATCAGCTTGCACAGTTCGGGCTAGTGAATATCCATTTTGGGGCGGTGTAAATTTAGCAGCCCCTTTGCCAGCTGGCGCATCAGGAAAGAGCGCATCGACATTCGCACTATAAAGCGTTGGGCCAAGGCTCCAATGGATTTTTCGCCCTGCGTTAGACCAATGTACATAATCTGCACCATTGGCGCTTATTCTTGTAACGGGTAAGGACGTGCTATTTGGTCCAACTTCAACCGCTTGCATCCCTGGAAGCAACGGCATAACATAGGCTTCATAGCTCTCACGGAAAGCGAGATAGTCGCCCTTTGGCGAAACTGAGAAATTGTTAATGAGCGCACCTTTGGCGTGAACCCGCTTTGCTTGACCGTTCAAATCCACGCTCATTAAGGCGCGTTTTCCGCCATCATTACCTACCATGAAAATACGGGTGTTACTGGTGCCAAATTGCGGCTCGCCCATTCCCTTGGCCACAAGCTTTGGTGCACCGCCTGACACTGGCACTATATAAACGCCACTATCTACCGAATAATCAGGCGATGTTAAATATCCGCCGCCGCCCATTTCAAACGCGATACTCTTACCATCAGGAGAGAATTGTGGGCGGCCATAATGACCAGGCCGATTGGTAACGCTACGTGCATTACCGCCCGCTGCTCCAATCATCTTTACTTGTCCTAAACTATCATCACTCCAGCTAACAAAAGCAATATTTTTGCCATCACGCGACCATGATGGATGCAACTCACGCTCTTTATCGTTATTGGTCAGACGCTTGATTTTATTATTTGTTAGCGATTTAATATATAATTTGCCTAAGCTCTCAAAAACGACTTGCTTGCCATCGGGCGATGTCGCGGCAAAACGCGGCATTTTGGTCGTAAAGCTATCGGGTGCAACTTCTATCTGCGGATGCGGGGCTTCGGCATAACCGCGTGTATCATCAATTTGAAATGGAATGATAGATGCGGCTTTGCTATTAACACTTACTTTGCGTATTTTACCACCCGCCCAGAAAATGATATTTTTACTATCTGGGGTCCAATCCATATTGGGATATACGCCCGTAACAGCCCAAGTTTCTTGAACATCTTGATCAAGGTCATCATAGATTTTTTGTTCTTTGCCGCTTGCAAGGTCTTTTACATATAATTTAGACTTTATTCTCTCGCGCCGAACAAAAGCTATTTTTTTACCATCTGGTGATGGGTTAGCACGTACCGATCCACCGAAACCAGACACAGATGTGGTGATCTCGCCCGTTTCTAAATTATAATTTTCAATATTAAACAAATCAGCATTGGAATCTTGAGCATAGATGAATGTACCGCCCGGCGTAATATTGCGGGTGAAATATACTGATTTTCCATCGGGTGCATAAATAGGTTCACCCAATTCTTTTTGATGCTGTTCATTGGGCCTTGCAACAAGTTTAACCCCGCCGCCGCCAGAGACATGATACACCCATATCTCGCCCGTTCCCAATGAACGCGCTGTAGTAAAATGCTTCTTAGCAACAATATAATTACCATCAGGACTCCAGCTTGGTTGATTAAGCAAACGGAATTTTTCTTTGGTCACTTGCTTTTTATCGCTGCCATCGCGGTTCATAATCCAGATATTATCACCACCTCCACGATCTGAGGTAAAGGCTATGCGGCTGCCATCGGGGGAAAATCTAGGCTGCACTTCCCATGCAAGCCCTTCCGATATGCGCGTGGGTGTACCGCCCGTCATCGGCATTGTATAAATATCGCCAAGCAAGGAGAAAGCAATGCTGCTACCATCAGGGCTTACATCAACATCGATCCAGCTTCCTTCATCCGTCTTAATCTGTGCTTGCTTAATAATAGCACCAGTTGGTGCATTGACATCCCATTCTTTTGCTGTGCTTTCTTTTGGATTCTCTTCACTTTCCTGAGCATAAGCTCCGTTAGAAAATAACGCGATCACTGCAGCAGACAAAAGATAGGTTTTCATATGATCCTCCATAAATAAGATGATCAACTCCTACCATATTTTTATAAATGGTAACAATCAAAACTAAAATAGTGATATTATTTTTCTAGCTGGTGTAAAATATTTCCAGAACACAATTTAAAGCTATGGATGACCATTATTGAACAGCTCATATTATTAGCTTGTACATATCATTGCGCCATTACAAATAACATATTCCAAAGTACAAATAACATATTCCAAAGTTAGTAATAGTTTGTTACATAGGAAATGAACTAAGAATAGGAATAATCAATGAGTGCAATATTACATCTCGCCATCCCCGCTGGCGACCTTAATAATACAGTAAAATTTTATACGGATGTGCTGGGATGCACCCTTGGTAACAGTGAAAAAGGACGCTGGGTTGATGTTAATTTCTGGGGTAATGAATTGACTTTGCATCAGAGCGAAGAGCAGCTTCCCAATGTTCGTCATGATGTTGATATGGGCGCAGTGCTAGTACCTCACTTTGGTATTCACTTAACGCAAAAAGATTTTGACGGGGTAAAAGACCGTATCGCTGGCGCAGGCCTCAGCTATATTGACGAGCCTTATCGCCGCTTTAAAGGCGACAAATATGAACAAGAAACATTCTTTATCGCTGATCCTAACAATAATATTCTTGAGATAAAGACGATGATGAACCCTGAAGTTTTGTTCGAAGTAGATACCGTTAGTTAAACAACATATTGTAAAACATATTCGATCAACTTGATTAATAACCAAAAGTCATAGAATATATAAATTTCCTAATCTTAAGATTTGTGGCAGAGATTCAAACTTCAAAGGAAGGGAAATCTTTATGATTAAAAATACATTATATCGTTTTAGAAACCTGAGCATAATTGCTGCAGGATCAGTTTTACTCGCGGCCTGTGGCCAATCAGGTGGGGAAGCTAACGCTTCTGGTGATGATGGTGCAGCAGCAGCTAGCACAGAATCAAGTGACATCGTTCGCGCTTCCTTTAACGATGATGGTTCTGTTAACATTCCTACAGGCTATCGCCAGTGGGTATTCATGGGTGCCCCATTGACACCAAATGCACTTAATGGCGGGGAAGCTCCATTCCCAGAATTCCACAATGTTTACATTGAACCAAGCGCTTTTGCAGCTTTTGAAGCAACAGGCGAATTTCCAGAAGGCACACAGATTGTTAAAGAATTAACTACTGTTCGCAGCAACAACAATGCTGATAATGGATCATCGCAAGAAGTTAGCGGCGTTGGTTATTTCCAAGGCGAATTTGTTGGTTTAGAATTGACTGTTAAAGACAATGACCGCTTCAAAGACGAGCCAGGTGGTTGGGCATATTTCAGCTTTGGCCACAAAGCTCCTCCATACGAAAAAACAGCGACTGCATTCCCAGCAGAATCATGTAATGCATGCCATGAAGCAAGCGCTGAAACTGATTTTGTCTTTACGCAATTCTACCCTGTATTGCGCGCAGCCAAAAAATAATTTCAGATAAAAGAGGAAATATCAGTGTTGGCAAAATCTAAAATTTTATGTGTAGTGGGCGCTCTGGCGCTTGCTGCTTGCTCTCCTTCTAATTCTAACGATGGCGGAACTGATGTTGGGGCTTGGCCTTCTGACATAGTTTCGGAAAATGGCGACATTGCCTTTCCAGAAGGTTTTTTAGATTGGCCAACACTTGGTGCTTGGTCTACAGCTGATGAAAGTGGCACCGCCAACGGTATGCATCAGGTATATGCAACACCTGGTACAGCCGCCGCTTACAGAGAAACAGGCGAGTTTCCTGATGGGACAGTATTAGTCAAAGAAGTAAGAGGCGCTGCTACGGCAAGTCTTAGCACTGGTGCTGCATCCTATGCGACCGATAAGGGCGTTTGGTTTGTCATGGTAAAG
Source organism: uncultured Sphingorhabdus sp. (assembly GCA_947501885.1). Taxonomy (GTDB): domain Bacteria; phylum Pseudomonadota; class Alphaproteobacteria; order Sphingomonadales; family Sphingomonadaceae; genus Sphingorhabdus_B. The sequence goes on from CANMXN010000002.1 coordinate 8,251, forward strand.
GACGCAAAAGGCCGTTTCCCAGATAATACACTTTGGGGTGATGGATGGGGTTGGGCGCTTTTCGAAGCCAAAGACCCAAGCAAGCAAGTTGCTACAGACTATAAAAAAGACTGCCTAGAATGTCATATCCCTGCAAAAGATACGGATTGGATTTATATAGAAGCTTATCCTGTTTTGTGGAAAGATGGGAAACCACCTATTCCCAAATGGCTTGATGGAGTTAAGGCCGCCATTGATGGTGAAACAGATGATGCTCCCGCTGCTATGAGTGCTACTGATGTTGAGGTAGAAAGACCCACGGCATTTGGCGTGTGCAGCAGTTGTCATTCTGTTGAAAAAGGTCGTAATGGCATTGGCCCATCCTTAGCAGGCGTTTTTGGACGCACAGCAGGAAGCGCCGATGGATATAATTATTCCGAAGAGATGAAATCTTCTGATGCTGTCTGGGATGCTACAAATTTGGATAAGCATCTTACTGATCCCAAATCAGTGGTGCCAGGCAATAAGATGGTTCCGCTCTTTGAAGGTGTTGTGGATGCCAATGACCGCAAAGCAATTATCGATTATTTAGAATCAATTTAACCTTACCTAATTGAATACTAATAATTTAAAAGATCTTGAATCGAGGGGGTTAGCTTCAAACGTAGTTTTGTTGGCTTTTGCAGTGTTTTCCTTTACTATTATGTAGCGAAATCTCTATAATGAAATAGGTGTACATTGGATCTCAAACAGATCAAATATTTTTTGACAATCGCTGAAACTCTTAATTTTACTGTGGCATCTGAGCAGAGTCATATTTCTCAACCTGCCTTAACAAAGTCCATACAAAAGCTCGAAGAAGAGTTTGGCGGTCTCTTGGTCATTCGTGATGGCAAGAACACACGCCTAACCGAATTAGGGCAGATTGTGCGCGAAGAGTTTGAGAATATTATCAAATCTCAAGCACGCGTTAAATCACTCGCAGACAATCATTTAAGAGCAGGTCACCACATGCTCAATATTGGCATAATTGACTCGCTCGGCCCTAATAAATTTATTGATTTTTTTACCGAATTTATGGGCAAAAACCCCAACACGCAAATCATTATGCATCGCATTGATGAATCACTCTCAGAAGAAGCCATATTATCAGGTGATTTGGATGCTTGTATCTGCACCCAAGAAGGGACAAAAAACCATAAAATTAAAACGCTTCCATTGTTTGAAGAGCGCATATTATTAGCCTTTGGGAAAAATACAGCTTTGGCCGATAAAGACGAAATAGCATTGGATGACATCTGTAAAGAAAATTATTTTGATAGGTTAAATTGTAATTTCCGATCTGATTTCCAAGCCATTATTGATGAACAAAAACTTGATATTAGACCTGTATTACAGAGCGACCGCGAAGAATGGATCCAATATTTAGTTGCCTCTGGAAAAGGCATTTGTATGCTAGGTGAATATTCGGCTATTGTTCCTGATATTATAATGCGGCCAATAAAAGGCGTGAATATTAAACGAACCACCTCTATCTCTATGGTATTTGGTTCTTCTGCATCAGAGGCAATTATGACGCTGGAACGATTGGCTCAGAATTACAAATGGTGCTCTTAAAATAATCCAAACTACCAAATCGATAACCTCCAAATCGCATAACCTCCAAATCGATAACCTCCAAATCGCATAACCTCCAAATCTATACATCGCATGCCATCATCGCTTTAATTACGCCGCATATTTCGGCGAGTCCTTTCATCCTGCCAATTGCTGAATATCCTAGATTAATAATTTGTCTTACATCATTTGGTGACCATGATCTGGCCGTATAAAAGTTTCACGTTGCAAGACATGTTCATTACTCAGCAAATTTCGAATAATCTGTACCATATCTATGCCACTTTCTAAATGGCCTGCCTCAAAGAAAGAGCGTGTTCATGAGTATCACATGCCACACCACGTAAGTGCGCAAAACAATATCAGATTGTAAAGGCAGAGACCGAAAAGCCTATACCTTTTGAGCTATAGGCAGGGTTTAAGGCTTTACTGGGTTTGGCCGGACCAGTTAAAACCCAGTAAAAGCGCGACCCCTTCTGTTTGCCCTACAATGGCTAAAAGCCGAGCAACTGGGCCATAATATCCGTTTCAGGCGTCTGAGGGTCACTCAGAGGAGTTTAACCTATAATTTACAGCGTTGCACAAATTCCAGCAGCGCGCTAGTAATGCCTTTGCAGCGGTCAAAACGCCGTTGTGGGGCTTTAGAACCTCAAATCGTAACCGCCGGTCGAAGCTATTTCGGCCGGGTGGCCGCTACGTATGTCCAGGGTCCGCCTAAAGGTGGTGGCGCTCTGTGGTTACGCAGGGTTCTAAACACCCGGCTTTGATCGCCATAAGATCAAGCTGGTTTGCTTCTTAATCATTAGGAGGCAGATATGAAATATCCCCATGACCATAGCAAAGATATTGCTAAGTATAGATATGTTGGCAACACAAAGCATGGGCGCAATTCAGTACAGCCAAAACGTAAAAACCGAAGTAACTTACTCACTTTGGTTGAAGCTTGGATCATTGGACTATTATTATATGGGTCAATGGCACTAGGGTTCTGGAATTTTATCATAGAATTTTTACAATAAAACCAAACACATGGTGCCGCTTAGAGGACTCGAACCTCTGACCCCATCATTACGAATGATGTGCTCTACCACCTGAGCTAAAGCGGCTAAACCTGCATAAACAGTTTAGATTATCGCCAATACCATAGTGTGTATCAGTTTCAAGAGATAGTTATCTTTAACCATAATATGTCATCTTAGAATAATATCTATATTCTACTATGATGATAAATTCGCAGAGTTTTTACGAAAAATTAACCATATGATGTGCATGTACATAGCTGAATTTAAAATATTAAGCTTGGGTATCTCGCAAGAGTAGGATAAAATAATGGACAACATACGCTCATCTGGGCCTTTTGGAAGCGAATTAGATGCAAATCTGCTAGATGCAGATTATGCCTCTTATGAGGACCAAGAAGAAGTAGAAATGGAAGCCCCCCCTGCTATTCAAGGTGATGAGCGGCGCTTGCAAGTGCGTGCTTATAATTTTTGGACCGAGCAATTAGGCGATAGAAATTATCCCAATATCGAAGATTTATATCCTGAAGAAAATGAAGGCTTTGCTCCTTATGGCGTTTTGCTTGATTTCACTTCGGGTATTGAAAATCCATCGATTGCCTATGTTGGTGATGCAATCCGTGAAGAATGTAATTTAAGCGAAGAAGCAACCTATTTAGACCAAGTGCCTGCACGCTCGCTGCTATCAAGGATTACAGATCATTATTTGCAAATTATTGCTAATCGCGCACCGATAGGCTTTGAAGCAGAATTTGTAAATGAGCGCAATATCAACATCATGTACCGCGGTATTTTGCTGCCCTATTCATCTGATGATGATACGATTGATTTTATTTATGGTTTAATCAATTGGAAAGAAGGTGCAAGCCAAGAACTTGCCGAAGAATTAGAATTGGAAGTCAGTAGCGCATTGGTTAACACACCCGCGCCGATTGACACAAACCAAGTGTGGGCCGATGGACCAACAGCAGGCTTAATCGATACAAATGATGATGCTTCACAAATAAATAACGAAGCTTCATTTGCTATTGATGAAATAGAGCCTAGCGCAAATGATAGTCTGGCCGATTGGCTACACGCTGCACGATCAAGTGCCGATAATGCCAAAACAGCCGATGCACGCAGCCGCGAAACATTATATAATGCTATCGGTAGAGCCTATGATTTTGCTTTAGTCGCGGAACAAAACCCAAGTGATTATCAGATGATCCTTGAGGATTCAGGTATGAAGGCACAAGACCGTGCTCCCATGACTCCGATTGTGAAGCTTATTTTTGGCAGTAATTATGACAAAACACGCGTCACCGAAATTGCCACCGCCATGAGCTATGCAAAACGCATTAACTTGGATATGGGCGCTTTATCGAAAGAGCTTTCATCGTTCGATGGCGGCTTAAAAGGTATGGTGAAAGCTGAACGCAAAGCCAAAAAGATCGAAAATGGTGAGCCAGAGGCCGTTATAGCCGTTGATCCGCGTGATGCATTGCGCGCAGCCCCCGTTCGTGCGCTTACAGAATTTGCAGGTGATGGTGATGAATTTATCGTACTTGTTGCGCGCCGCGACACTGATGGAGAGCTTGCCCTAGTTGGTCAAGTTGATGCTGATGCAGCCCTCACCGAGAAAGCATTGCGCAAAACAGTCCTGTAAAAAGCGAATAAGGCAATTGTTATAGTACAGATATGCGCTTTAATGGAGCAATGCAATCATCATGCATGTGGTGAAACCAACGCCGATCGTAAGCGGGATACCAGCTTTGAAAAAGTCGGTAAAACGATAATTACCAGCAGCATAAACTAGCGTATTGGTTTGATAACCAATGGGCGTTGCAAAGCTTGCAGATGCTGCAAACATTACAGCAATGACCAGCGATTCTGGCGGTACATTTAAATCTACTGCCAATGCAATCGCTATGGGCGTCACGATGATGGCAACCGCATTATTGGTTACCATTTCAGTCATAATGACGGAAAAGATATAAACCGCACCAATAAGCGCCCAAGGGGGGAGTTGTGCTAAAAATGGCGTTATTGCATTGACAATCAAACCGACGCTGCCCGCTTCTTCGAGACCAACGCCAACGGCAAGCATGGCAAATACCAGAACTAAGACATTACCATCGATTGAACTCCAAGCTTCTTCCGCATCGATACAGCGAGCAAACAAAATAGCACCAACGGCCAAAATTGCAGCAACCGCAAGCGGCAATATTGCCATGGCCGATAATATCACCACCAAAACCAAAGCGCCAATAGCAATGGGCGCGCGGTCTCGGCGAAACGCTTGTGCTTTGGTATTACCTACACCAAAAAGATTAGGGTTTTCATACATAGCATTAATATCGCTATTACTGCCCGTTACGATTAAACGGTCCGCAGCATGGATGCGGGCATTGGGCAAATCACTACGCGGTATATTACGATAACGGGTCAAACCCAATATTCGTACATTAAGGCTTGATAAAAACGGGATATCAATCAAACGGTTTCCAATAGCGGGATGATTGGGCGCCACTGTCGCCTCTACCAATGCCTCGCCCATCGCACCAGCATCGCCTTTGCGGATGATACCGATTTTAAAGTCTTCAGAGGACCGAAAGGACAGTAGCTCCGTTATATCAAGCTGCACCACCACCTTATCGCCAGCCTTTAATATATAATCCTCAAGTTCATGACGGGTGAATTTATTATCACATTTTACTGCGGTTACACGAATTTTTGGCCGTTTCAGAGCTGCAACATCTCCCAACTTCTTGCCAATATCATTGGATGCATTACGCACCTCTAGCTCGGTCAGGAAGGTTGCTTCATCATCATTTTTAAAATCTAAACCAACATCATCTTTGGGCAAAAGCCAGCTAGAAAATAATATCATCACGATTGTACCCGCAATGGCCGCCGCAAGACCATAAGGTGTGATATCAAATATACCAAAGCCATCAAGACCGCTATCACGCGCAACGCTATCCACAATCAGATTTGTCGATGTCCCGATTAAGGTGGTAGTACCGCCCAAAATACAGATAAAGCTTAGCGGAATAAGCAGTTTCTTAGCTGATATTCCAGTTACCCGTGCTAGCCTCAATATGATCGGGATCATCACCACGACAACGGGCGTATTGTTCATAAAGGCCGATGCCACAAAGCCGCCCAAAAACATTTCCGCCACAGCAAGTTTCGGGTTTTTCTTGGCGCGCCGAATGATAAAACCTGCCACCGCATCAATCGTGCCCGTACGCAGCAAAGCGCCCGATAATATGAACATAGCGCCGATAGTGATAGGCGCTGTGTTTGAAAATACGCCAAACATCGCATCGCTATCAATGATGCCCAAAAATAAAAATGCGCAGGCTCCCAAAATCGCGACAACTGCCGCTGGGAAACGCTCCATAATAAAGCCCGTAAATAGTAGCACCAATATAGCAAGGCCAATATAGGCTTGATATTCGGCAATGATCGCGCGGATAAACTCAAGCATCAATCATACCCTTTGCTATCACTTTCCTATCACCCACATTGCGCACGGTGCATTAATTTTTGGTCAGCCATGACGATCGCCATCATCGCCTCAACAACGGGTGTACCTCTTATGCCAACACAAGGATCATGGCGGCCTTTCGTACTGATTTGCGCAGCATTACCATCGCTATCTATTGTATCAACTGGCTTTAAGATACTGCTTGTTGGTTTAAAGGCAACGCGGCAAATTACGGGTTGCCCTGTGGAAATACCGCCCGCAATACCGCCAGCATTATTGGACATAAATTCAGGATTATCAGTATCATCAGATGGGCGCATCGGATCAGCATTGCTCTCACCGCTTAATCGAGCAGCCTCAAAACCAGCGCCAATTTCAAAAGCTTTTACCGCATTAATGCTCATCATCGCCGATGCCAATTCGCTGTCCAATTTGGCATAGAGCGGTGCGCCCCATCCAGCGGGCACACCAACAGCACGGCATTCTACAATAGCTCCCAATGAACTGCCTGCTTTGCGCGCATCATCCACCAATGTTTCCCAGCGCTTTGCGGCCTGAGCATCAGGGCAGAAAAATGGGTTTTGCGTAATCTGCGCTGCATCAAAATTGGCAGGATCAATTCTATCACCACCAAGTTCGCAAACATAAGCAATAACATCAACCTCAGGAATAATTAACCGCGCCACAGCGCCAGCCGCCACCCGCGATGCCGTCTCGCGTGCACTGGAACGTCCGCCTCCACGATAATCACGAAAACCATATTTGGCATCATAGCTATAATCCGCATGACCCGGACGATAGGATTTCGCAACCTCGCTATAATCCTTACTACGCTGGTCGACATTTTCAATCATCAGAGAAATGGGCGTACCTGTGGTTTTACCTTCAAAAATACCCGATAAGATTTTTACCTGATCGGGTTCTTTGCGCTGCGTTGTATATTTGGATTGCCCAGGTTTGCGCGCATCCATAAAGGGTTGGATATAGGCTTCGCTAATGTCTAATCCGGGCGGTGTGCCATCAACCATCGCCCCTATAGCTGGGCCGTGACTCTCTCCCCATGTTGAGAAACGAAACATATGGCCAAAACTATTATAACTCATTCATCATCCTATATTTGCATGCACAGATGGAGCGAAAATCACTCTAATAATATGTGATTGCGCTTATTCACGGATTCGTCAAGCATTAGAGCTTAGTTGCAGAGTTTAGTTGTTAGTCAGGCCAATATCAGGCGCATCTTCTTGTTTCATACCAACCGTATGATAACCCGCATCAACATGATGCGTTTCACCCGTCACACCACTAGACATATCGCTACAGAAATAAAGCCCTGCCCCGCCAACATCCTCAATCGTCACATTACGCCGAAGAGGCGAATTAAGCTCATTCCATTTCATAATATAGCGAAAATCACCGATACCCGAGGCCGCCAATGTTTTAATCGGTCCCGCTGAAATAGCATTTACACGAATATTGTCAGGGCCCAAATCATTGGCCAAATATTGCACACTTGTTTCCAATGCTGCTTTGGCAACACCCATAACATTATAATGCGGAATGACTTTCTCAGCTCCATAATAGGTAAGGGTTACAATGCTGCCGCCATTCGGCATCATTTTAGCGGCACGTCTTGAAACCGCGACCAAACTATAAGCAGAAATATTCATCGTCATGAGAAAATTGTCGAGGCTAGTATCAACATATTTACCGCGTAGTTCATTTTTATCTGAAAAACCAATAGCATGAACGACAAAATCAATCATATCCCAACGCGATGCCAATGTCTCAAATGCTGCATCAAGAGCCGCCATATCAGAGACATCACAATCAATCAGAAAATCACTTCCTAATTCAGCAGCAAGCGGTGCAACGCGCTTTGCCAATGCTTCACCTTGATAAGAAAAAGCAAGCTCCGCTCCCTGCTCACGGAGCTGCTTTGCGATCCCCCAAGCCAATGATTTATTATTGGCAAGCCCCATGATTAAGCCTCTTTTTCCTGCCATTAATTGTGTCATGTCATTTCCTTTTCAATATTTTCATTCGCGGTATTGGCCAGTGCTGCATTTAATTGCGCGCCTGTCACCATACCCAATCCAATCAAATAAAAGAAGATAAGCGCCACCATTACGCCCGCTAAACTTCCGTAGGTTAAATCATATGAAGCCATATTAGAGAGAAATATTGGCAATAAAGTGGTACAAATAAGCCACCAACCACTTACCAGCACAGCCCCAGGCCATTTGGGATATTTTTTGATGTTATATTTTGTCGGTGTCAATATTCTGAAAATTATAAATATCATAACAAATAGGAGTAAAAATGGAATGAGAGAGCCTAAAGATAAAATGCCTGGCAAGGATAAATCTCCTAGAGAAAACTCACTCCAAAATCTATCTAATGTGCTAAAAAAGACTTGCGCGCTAAACGCCAGCATCGTGATAATTACTGCTATAATTACCAATGCTATAGAGCCCAAACGATAGTGCCAAAAGGGACGATGCGCTTGCGTGCCGTAAGATTTGTTCAATATGTCTCTTATAGTTTCAATCAAGCTTGTTGTAGTCCAAAGACCGACCGCTGCACTCAACCAAAGCACGGGTCCGCTGCGGGCGGTCATTGCACTTTCAATCGGTTCCCGTAATGCATTGGCAACACGCGGCGGCACTGTTTGGAAAAAGGCATTTATTAGCTCTAAACCAGACTGCGTTTGTCCAAACAAACCTGCAATTGCGGCGGCTACAATGAAAAAGGCAAAGAGAGCGAGCAATGAAAGATAAGCAAAGTTTCCTGCATGAACAAAACCTTCATTATAAACACCTATGCTAACGCGGCGGGTAACTTCTATAATTTGCTGGCGTGTTTTTAGTCTATGAAACCATTTATCTTCGCTCTCGCCAAGTGTATTAGCGTTTCTTTGTTCCGCTAATTTGGCTCTTGCCTCTGGAGATAGGGGCGATTGTTCAGACACCCAGATCCAATCTTACGTCATGGTCATCTGGCATATCAGCAACAAAAGATTTGAGCGCCTCATCATCAGCAGAAATATGAATCATAATCGTTACTAGCTGATCACCGCGCTTATCAGCGCTGCCTTTTTTGGAAAAACCTTTGCCTTTCAAACGCATCTTTGTACCGCCATTTGTGCCTGCTGGTAGAGTAAGCAAAACAGCACCATCCACAGTCGGCACTTTTACCTTTGCGCCATTGACAGCTTCTTTGAGCGTTATCGGCAAATCAAGCAGGATATTATCACCTTCTCGTTCAAAAAAAGGATGTTTCCCAATAGAAATCGACACCATAGCATCGCCATTGCCGCCAGGCCCAGGATGCCCTTTACCTTTAAGGCGAATTTGCGTTCCTTTTACAACACCTGCGGGTAATTTCACTTCAATCGTTTTACCATCATTTAAGGTAATACGCTGCGGTAGCAATTTGGCGGCATCGGTAAAGGAAACCAAATGTTGATAAGCAATATTCGCGCCTTTTGCGGGCGGTCTTGCATGTGATTGTGGACGCTGCGCTTGTGCCCCGCCACCGCCAAAAAGCCCATCAAACATATCACCCAAATCTATACCACCGCCAAAATCAAAACTGCCTGCCCCTGCTCCGCCTGGGTTGCCGCTAAAACCGCCAAATCCGGCTGGTGTACGCGGATTACCATCACTATCAATCTCACCACGGTCATATTGGCCACGTTTTACTTTATCCGACAATATATCATAGGCTTGCGTAACTTTATTAAACCTGTCCGCAGCTTTGGGATTATCTTTATTTTTATCAGGGTGTAATTCTTTGGCAAGTTTACGATAGGCTGATTTGATAGTTTTTTCATCTGCGCTTTTCGATACGCCTAATAGAGAATAGAGGTCCGACATATATGTTCCGTTTTACCTTGTTAATACACTAATATGATTATCGGTACAGATGTTTTCAATCAGGCATTGGCGAATATTGTTAAAAGTGGATGATCGCAAGCAAAAAATAGAGCTTGCACTATGGTCAGCTTGGGTATTTCAACAATATGACAGGGTGAAAATCATATTTCTTCGACAAATGTGCATAAAAATACGACATTATATCACATGATAAGGCTTCTAAGTATTGATAATATAATCTATGATCCATTAATATAGACTCTAAATCAGCCTCATAATATAGCGAAATATCATCTCCAATATCAATCTAACATTAGAATTGAGCCTATAATGAACATGAATGATGCAGATCCTTTTGCACTATTTTCTCAATGGCTTAGCGACGCTGAGCAATCCGAACCTAATGATCCCAATTCGATGGCGCTCACTACCGTTGCAGCGAATGGGCAGCCTTCAAGCCGCATGGTCCTATTAAAAGGGCATAGCAAAGATGGCTTCATATTTTACACCAATTTGGGGAGTAGAAAAGCCAATGAAATCAACGAAACGGCAAAGGTATCAACACTTTTCCATTGGAAAAGTCTACGCCGACAAATCCGCATTGAAGGCTCTATAAATCCTGTTGATGATTTGACCGCCGACGCCTATTTCGCTAGCCGTTCACGCAGTTCGCAGTTGGGGGCATGGGCATCTGATCAATCAAAACCGCTTAATGACCGCCAGATATTCGAAGATCGCTTCAAGGAATATGAAGAAAAATTCGCAGGACTTGAAGTTCCTCGCCCACCAAATTGGTCAGGTTATTGCATAACGCCCCATAAGATAGAATTTTGGATGGACCGCGAATTTCGTTTGCATGAACGCTGGTTATTTGAACGCAAGGGCAAAGAATGGCAGCGCGGAATGCTCTATCCATAAATATTTTTAATCAATAGTTTAAAAGAAGATTATTATGAAAACTCAGCTTCCTTATTGCCATATTAATGCCTTTGGTGATGGCCCTTTTCGGGGCAATCAAGCCGCCGTTATACCGCTGGAAACATGGCTCGATAATGATATTTTACAGGCTATTGGTGAGGAAAATAATTTTGCTGAGACCGCTTTCTTCATTCCCGATAGGAGCGGCAAAGCCGATTATGAATTACGCTGGTTCACACCAGAACTTGAAATTGCACTATGCGGCCATGCAACATTGGCGAGCGGTTTTTATTTGCTCAATCATTATCATGAAAAAGAGAGCATTACATTTCATACCCGCAAAGCAGGAATATTAGAGGTGAAACGAGCAGCAGATGATGAATATTCGGTCGCTCTTCCAGCCTATCCGCCCAGACAAGAAGAAATGCCAAACTGGGCACCAGCACTCGACATAAATGGAATATTGCCAAAAGAGCATCATTTCCATGAAGGGCGTTACCACATTTTTCTCTTTGAAAATACAGAACAAATTTTATCGCTTGAACCGCATTTTGCTGGGCTCATAGATGCCGCTGGCGATAGTCAATTTATCTGCACAGCACCAGCCGATGAACAAACAGATTATGATGTCATCAGCCGCGTTTTTGTACCCGGTGCTGGCGTCAACGAAGACAGCGTAACGGGCAGCGCTCATGCAGTTTTAACACCTTTTTGGACAAATAAATTAGGCCATGATAGTTTTACAGCCCATCAAGCCAGCAAAAGAGGCGGCACTTTAAAATGTTCCATTGCTGGCGACAAGGTTTGGCTCGGCGGTAAATGCGCTAAGGTCGTAGAAGGCGTATTTACCTTATAAAATTTTAAATGATAAAGTTAGATAAAATATCGCTCATCATTGTCACCACCCTCTAAACAAACCTCTAAATCACTCGCACTGCGGCAAGAGACTTTTTTTAGTGCATCTAATGAGGGGTAAACCAGCATCATAAGTAGTATTACGACTGTAATCCCTATCGCCCATAATTTCCATGAAGGAACATCATATTGTATGAAGCTACCTTGCTTTTTTCTTTTAACCTCACTTTTTCTGTATTTCTCAGAAACCCAATAACCCGCAAAAATAACGCCAAGGCCAAGCATTGTATACAATATAGTTGCAGTTATTGAGGTTACGATTTCATATAAATTCTCTATCATATTTATTTCTTAATTCAACTCTCTGGAAATTTATTCATCACAATTTCTAACTGATCAAAAACAGGGCGCAATTTGCTATCTTCGGTCTTTCCCATACGCACAATTGTAACTTTATGATTGGGTGAAGAAATTACGCTTTGCCCCAGATGCCCAAGCATCCCAAAGATATTTTCACGACCCCTTCCATCAAATAATATGGGATTACGGCCATCAGGACGCGGTTTATTAAGCCATGTTTGACCACCATAAGCAGGATCATTCGGGCTAGATGTGCGCATAAAGCGGGTCCAGCTTGTCGGTAGAAGCTGCGCTCCCTTAACCGAACCATTGTTGCGCAAAAATTCACCCAATTTCGCCCAATCACGCGCACTACCATGTATCATTGAACCACCAAGCATTGTGCCATTACGGTCAAATTCAGGTACCATAGTGGTGATACCCAATGGATCGAATAAGCGCCCTTTAGCAAATTCTAACATAGCATTACGGCGCACCACGGGGTCTTTACTATCCGTCAATATATTGGTCATGATGTCAGCAAGTATATGCGTGGTCGCACTACTATATTCAAATTTTTCACCAGGATTTGCTTCTAATTGACGAGCTTGCGCATATTGAGCAACATTTTCGCGCCCATCAAGAAATAGCATGCGCGTTGTATCAGCATCATAGATAGCCTTACCCTGTTCTGGAACAGGCCCTTCACTATGATCTAAGCCCGATGACATTTGTAGTAAGTGACGCAACGTTATTTTACTGCGAGGGTCAGCAGGACTGCTCCAAGTCTCAACGGGTGCTGGATCATCCAAAACCAAGCGGCCATCAGCAACCATCAAGCCCACCAATGTCGCAGTCATAGTTTTTGCCATAGACCAACTGATTAAAGGTGTGCTTTCATTATAACCTGGCGCATAACGTTCCGCAACCACACGACCTTTATACATGATTACCATCGCACGTGTTTCGGCCAAATCACGGCGTTCAAAAAAAGGCCTCATTGCATCATATAGATCATTTTGAGAAACATCTGCATCATCGACAATATTGATAATCGAATTATCTGCTAATTCTTGCGATTGCTCATCAGGTAATAATGGTTCAGGGCCTTTTATCTCATCTGAGCAAGCAGATAATGAAAGATATAGTCCTAATGCTATGATTTTGGCACTTCTTGAAAAAGCTGTTGCCTTTGCCATGATTTTGTCTTTACCCATTATGATTACTATCGAACGACTATCACCTCGGGAAGTTAATATGGCAACCAAAACTTTAAAGCCGCTAAGAAAATTACATATATTTGGTTATATCATTCTCTTAATATTGGTTCTTATCATTGCAATTTTTATTTATAATTTTGCATCTTTAAAGGGTAACGCACAATTGGGGGCTTCTTATGCTGCGCATGTGACATGTTCGTGCCGTTATATTGAAGGACGTTCGCTCGAAGATTGTCAAAAAGATTTTGAAGCTGGTATGGAAATTGTTAGCCTATCTGATGATCCAGATAATAAGCGTATGACGGCTTATGTCCCTTTCCTAGCCGAAGCTATAGCAGAAAGACGCGGTGAATTTGGTTGTATTCAATTAAATGAAGAAGAAATAGACGCGCTTTAAGCTGCCATCATAGCATCATAAGCACCAACAGTGGACTCTATCCAGCCGCCGCCAACAACGCGCTCGCCAGCATAAAGCACCGCCGCCTGACCAGGGGCCACACCCAATTCATCATTGATGAAGGATAGCGTTGCATCACCATTTGTATCTTTTTCAAGCCGAACAGGAACCGGGCGAGACATAGAGCGTACTTTTGCCATTAGCGGTCCGTCATAGTCACCGCCAATCCAATTCATATCTCTTAAATTTGCACTATACACAGCCAAAGCTTCTTTTGGGCCGACAATAACATGGCTTTTGCTTGCATCAAGGCGCACCACATATAATGGATCCGCATGACCGCCAATATCAAGTCCGCGCCTTTGCCCTACTGTATAGTGGATTAAACCTTTATGCTGCCCCATTATAGAGCCATTAATATGTACAATATCGCCGCCTGTTTCTGCATCAGGGCGTACTTTGCGCACGACAGAGGCATAATCACCATTGGGAACAAAACAAATATCTTGGCTATCGGGTTTTGCTGCGACAATTAGGCCAAGCTCAGTTGCAATTTCACGCACCTGCGCTTTGGGCATAGCACCCAGTGGGAAGCGTAAATAGTCTAATTGCTCTTGCGATGTTGCAAACAAAAAGTAGCTTTGATCACGGGCAGGATCAGCAGCGCGGTGCAGTTCAGATGAACAATCTCCTATTGCACGGCGCACATAATGGCCAGTAGCAAGGCAGTCAGCGCCCAAATCTTTTGCTATCTTAAATAAATCTGTAAATTTAACCCCCATATTGCATTGTACGCAAGGGATTGGGGTTCGGCCCGCCATATATTCATTAGCAAATTGATCTATCACCGATTCTTTAAAGCGACTCTCATGGTCAAATACATAATGCGCTATGCCCAAACTATCGCACACTGCCCTTGCATCACGAATATCGCGGCCAGCACAACAACTGCCTGCACGATTCACGGCTTCGCCATGATCATAGAGCTGTAAAGTGATTCCTATTGTTTCCGCTCCAGTGGTTGCTGCAAGGGCCGCCACGACCGAAGAATCGACGCCTCCAGACATGGCAACAACGATTCTTTTGTCCGTTAAATCGCCTTCAAGCTGAAAATCGACATTATTATATTTATTTTTCATAGCTGCTTTTATTTATATCTTTATCGTGAAAAGGCTAGTTTTACGTCATATTTTCTCATTTTGGAACATAATCCATTAGGAATATATAACATAATTTAACTTTACCTAATGGCTTCTAAAAGAGGCTTTTACCAGAATTTATAACCTTTGTCCTATCTCAATGTTCATGGACATGAATTTCCCTCACGACACACTCCAAGAAGAGTCGCAAAATGACATGATTGATTTGAACATTATACGTTCATCTATCATTGCATGTGCTAGCGCACGTCAAGCAGGATGCGAAACTGTGAGGATATTACAAAAGTCCAACGAGAATATATCATATTCTAAAATGGCAGATTCTGTATCGCCACTTAAATCAAGAATAATTTTTTTCGCAAAAACAAATAAATTAAAGCATGATAATTTTATACAAAATATTGTAAAAGGGTCATTTCTTCCAAAGAAGAAACCAATGGGTAGTAATAATTCTAATTATGAATCTGTTGTTAACCTTAAGAATTCAAATTCTGTAAAATCATCATCTGTAGAACAAAAAATGACAGCAAACAGATTGTCACAAAATAATATATCACAAAGTAATCGAGGGTAATATGATTGAGAATCAAAAAATAAAACCAGGGCAAGTCGTTGGCCCATTGGGAGAACCCCTCACAATTGATTCGCTTCCTCCTCCAGAAACTCGTCGCTGGGTTGTGCGGCGCAAAGCCGAAGTAGTAGCCGCTGTTAATGGCGGATTATTGACGATTGATGAAGTATGCGAACGCTATACGCTCACTCTTGAAGAATTTGCATCATGGCAACGCGCCGTAGATCGTTCTGGCATGCCAGGTCTTCGCGTTACACGTATCCAACATTACCGTGATTTATATGAGCGTCAGCAGAAATATTAATAACTAACTCAATTAAATATTATAAGAAGCCCCGCTCCATGCGGGGTTTTTTGTGCAAAATATCCATAATTATATATAGTTTCAGCGAATGTGATTATATAATACATTCATCCAAGAAATTAGTCCTTTAATCGAACTGAAAGCCCATCATCACAAATTAGTATATATGGGCCATAATAAGAAATAGCTATATTGGAACTGTCATTGCTACAATGATTTATCCTCTACAATATGTTAGTTTTATGTTGCGTTTAGCGTGTAATCTCACATTTTTAATAGTGCTAATCAGCATAGAATATTATTTGGACTAAATATGAACAAACAAACGTTTCAAGATCAAACCACAGTAGATTTGGGCCAACGTCCGACAATGTATGATGGAAATTCATCATCAAACTCTCGAGTAATCATCATATTAATCGTGATAACGCTCATTATTGCAGCGGCAGTCACGGCATATTTTTATAGCGCAGCCCCTACCGCTGTACCTGCCGATGAGAATACAGAGGGCCAAGCACAGAGTGTGACCGTGATTACACCAAAAATTGAACCTGTTGTTTCTTCTATTAATGCAACAGGCTCTCTTGCTGCACGTAACGAAGTGCCGATTGGCGTCACAGGCGAAGGCGGGCGCGTTGCCCGTGTATATGTTGATGCAGGTGACTGGGTTAAGGCGGGGCAAACATTAATCAGTATAGAGCGGTCCGTTCAGACCCAACAATTGGCAGCACAGCAAGCGCAAATTAGCATTGCTCAAGCAGATTTAAAATTAGCACAAAGCGAATTAGACCGTGCTGAGCAATTAATTGAGCGAGGCTTTATATCAAAGGCAGATGTAGATCGCAGAATAGCAACGCGCGATTCGGCGCAAGCACGCGTTAGAGCAGCTCAAGCACAGGCCAATGAACTGCGCGCTCGTGCTGCGCGTCTTGATATTCGTGCACCTTCATCAGGATATATATTGGAACGCAATGTTGAAACGGGGCAAACCGTATCACAAGGCAATAATAATTTATTCCGCATGGCACAAAATGGTCAATTAGAATTGCGGGCATCATTGAGCGAAGCGGACTTAGCTGCTATTAAAGTCGGTGAAAGTGCAACAATAACACCTGTTGGTTCTGAACAACAATTTGAAGGTAATATTTGGGCAATAGCTCCCACTATTAATGCACAAACACGCCAAGGCATGGCGCGTATAGCTGTGCCTTTTGATCCCGCATTAAGGCCTGGCGGTTTTGCCAGTGCAGCGATAACTACCGCCATACAAAACGCCCCTGTATTACCAACCTCTGCTGTACAAAATGATGGAGTTGAGAGCTTTGTATATGTTGTTGACAAAGAAAATACGGTTACAAAGCGTATTGTCAAAATTGGCTCTGTTACGGCCAATGGACTTATCATCTCATCAGGATTAAACGGCAACGAAAAAGTTGTGCTACGCGCCGGCGGTTTTTTAAGCGAAGGTGTAACTGTTAACCCTGTGACAGAGAATTAATCATATTATGAATATTTTACAATTATATATGAATATATCAGCCCATAGATTGGCAACCTCATGAATCTTCAAAATATCTCTGCTTGGTCCATCCGCAACCCTGTTATTCCGCTCGTATTTTTTATCGCTGTCTTATTGGCAGGGATATTAAGCTTTCAACGTATGGATATTGTGAATAATCCTGATGTAGACTTTCCAGGTGTTAGTGTTTCAATATCACAGCCAGGTGCTGCACCATCAGAAATTATCAATCAAATTACGGACCGTGTAGAGGCCTCTATTCGTTCCATCAATGGCGTGAAAAACATTAGTTCAACCGCCAGAGAAGGCAATAGCAATACTTTTGTCGAATTTGAAATCGGCGTCGACCCTGACCAAGGCGTAACCGATGTCAAAAATGCTATCGATCAAGTAAGAGGCAGCCTCCCCAATGGAATTTTGGAACCACGCGTTTCCAAGGTCAATATTGCTGGTGGAGCATTCCTTGGTATTTATTCTGCGCAAGCAACAGACATGACCATTGAGCAATTAAGCTGGTTTGTTGATGATATTGTTGCAAAACGATTACTCAGCATCGATGGTATGGCAGAAGTTAACCGTCAAGGCGGCGTTGATAGAGAAATAAGGGTTATTTTAGACCCAAGCAAAATGCAGGCTCTTGGTGTCTCTGCGAGCCAAGTAAATAATATATTGCGGCAAATTAATATCAACGCGGCTGGTGGTCGCTCTGAAGTTGGAGGCACACGCCAATCGGTTCGGGTGCTTGGCAATAGTTCAACCGCTTATGAATTGTCGCAAGCCAGTATCCCACTAGCAGGCGGCAACACCATCAAATTAACGGATATTGCGACCGTTAATGATGCCTTTGGCGAACGTAGCTCAATCAACACATTAAAAGGTCAAGAGGTTGTAAACTTCAGTTTTTCCAGAGCAAAAGGCGCATCCGATGTAACGGCTTATGACAATGCAGTTGAAATATTAGCGGAAATAGAAGCCGAAAACCCTGGCGTTGAATTTACCGAATTATTCACAACGGTTACCTATACCAAAGAACAATATAGCAGTTCTATGAAAGCCATGTTGGAAGGTGCCTTACTCGCCGTCATCGTGGTATTTTTCTTCTTACGCGATTGGCGCGCTACCATCATATCAGCCATTGCTATTCCTTTATCCGCTATTCCAACCTTTTGGTTTATGGATCTTCTTGGGTTTAACCTAAATTTCCTATCATTATTGGCATTAAGCTTGGTGGCCGGGGTGCTGGTGGATGATGCCATTGTGGAAATTGAAAATATCGTGCGGCATATGCGAATGGGCAAATCCGCCTATCAGGCATCGATCGATGCCGCCGATGAAATTGGATTGGCTGTTGTTGCGACATCATTCTGTATCGTAGCCGTCTTCTTACCCGTTGGTTTAATGCCAGGTATCTCTGGGCAATTCTTTAAAAACTTTGGTATCACTGTAGTGATTTCCGTGCTCATGAGCTTGGCGGTCGCTAGGATGATAACACCGCTAATGGCCGCATATTTCTTAAAAGCCAAAGGCCATGCTGACCATGGCAAAGGCCCAATGATTGAACGCTATACAAAGATATTGCAATGGACATTGGACAAAAGCGAAATGCAACGCAGAAGGACAAATTTAAAGCCTTGGCGTAGTCGTTTTTTATATTTTATAGCATCATTATTATTCCTTCTCATATTAACAGCTATAACTATTTTTGCTTCGTTCCAAACGTACCAACTAATAGAAACTTTGAATATACCAAGAACTATAAGCACGGCAATATTTGGTGATGCAAGCACCTCGTTCGGATTTGTGCTTAGTCAATTATTATTGGTAATCCAGTTGCTCTTTATATTGCTAGTCGGCTTCATTGTAATGTTCTTCACCTTTAAGATTTTTGCATTCATCGCAGGAATGATGGGTGATAATACCGCACAAGGTTGGTCTTACCTTACTGCGCGCTATCAAGACCGCCGTGTCTGGATGATGGGTTTAGGTGCAACCGCATTCGCAATAACAATTACATTATTTGCTTCAACGCCAGGGCAATTTCAACCGACCATCAACGAAAATAATAGCCGCGTCCAAATAGAGATGGTGCCAGGTACAACGCTTGCCGAGACGCAGATCGCGGCATCAAAAGTTACCGCATTAATGGAGCAACAACCCGAAGTGGAGACCGCCCTGCAAAATGTACGCGAGGGACAGGCAACCATTTTCATGACGCTGACCAAAGAACGGGAAAAAACATCGGTAGAATTTGAAAAAGATTTGACACCAGAATTACAAAAAATACCCGATGCACGCATTCGTTTTCAGTCACAAAGCGGCGGAAATGGAACAGGACGTGATATTTCGGTCATGTTGACAGGTTCTGATTCCAAATTATTGGAAGAGACAGCTGTAAAAGTAGCTGAAGAAATGAAGACCCTTGATACCATAAAAGCACCACGTGTGAATGCTGATCTGCAACGCCCAGAGATTATTATCACACCGCGCGCGCAATTGGCATCAGAATTGGGCGTAACGACGGCAGCCTTAAGCCAAACCATTCGTATCGCAACATTGGGTGAGATTGATCAAAATACAGCCAAATTCTCATTATCTGATCGACAAATACCTATCCGCGTTGTGCTGGATGAAAATTCGCGCCAAGATATTAGCACTATTAACAACCTTCCTGTGCAAATGAGCAATGGCGGTTCCGTCCCATTGGGAAGCGTTGCTGATATTGGTTTTGGTTCTGGCCCCACCACCATTCAGCGATATAATCAAAGCCGCCGTATATTCATTGGTGCAGACCGTGCTGACGGTGTTGCGGCTGGCACCACCAAAGAGCAGATTGATAATTTGCCCACTATGAAAAATCTGCCCACAGGTGTTTCTACGCGCCCCTTCGGTGACGAAGAATGGCAGGCTGAATTGTTTGAGAATTTTGTCATTGCTCTTGTAGCAGGCATATTGAGCGTTTTTGCTGTACTCGTGCTTCTCTATAAGCGCCTTATGTCCCCGCTGGTAAATATGTGTTCGCTCGCGCTCGCACCACTTGGAGGCATTGCGCTTATATGGGCCGTTGGACAACCTGTATCAATGCCCGTGTTAATCGGTGTGCTCATGCTGCTTGGTATTGTGAGTAAAAACTCGATTCTACTAATTGATTTTGCCATCGAAGAAATGGCGCGCGGCACCGAAAAATACGCTGCCATTATCGAGGCAGGGAAAAAACGTGCGCAGCCCATTGTTATGACAACCGTCGCAATGACCGCAGGTATGGTGCCAACCGCTATATCATTATCGGGCGATGGTGCATGGCGTTCTCCAATGGGCATCGTTGTGATTGGTGGCTTGATCGTTTCAACCTTGCTAACCTTATTAATCGTGCCTGCGGGTTTTAGTCTGGCCGATGGCGTAGAAAAGCGCACAGGGCCTTGGCTGCGCAGAAAACTACTTACCTATACTCCAGATGATCAAGACTCGAGCAACCAAAAACCAGATGTGGGCGGTACTATTCAACCAGCCGAATAAGAAGCTTGGCAACAAGCGTATTATTATAGTATAACAGCGATAGTGACCGAAAAACAAACATCATTATCGCATAAAGAGCTTGCTGCCATTCGCTATCAAGAGCGCGATGCTGAGCTTAAAAAAATGCGTATAATCGCAACTGCCCTGCTGCTGCTCATGGCCGCTATCTTCATATTCGGCAATCATATGGAGAAAAATTATGCTGGTTATTGGGGTTTCGTTAGGGCTTTTGCCGAAGCAGGTATGGTTGGCGGCTTAGCCGATTGGTTTGCCGTTACCGCTCTATTTCGCCATCCCCTTTCTATTCCTATCCCCCACACGGCGATTATCCCCAAAAATAAAGACCGTATTGGCGAAACGCTGGCAGGGTTTTTACGGCGTAATTTTCTCACGACAAAATTGGTAGCCCGCAAGGTCCGCAACATGGATGTAGCAGGAGCGGCCGGTAAATTTTTATCCCGACCTGATGGCGGCGAAGGGCGAATGCGCATGGGTGCATCGCGCCTAATGGGCGATATTATTGCATCACTTGATGATGAACGGCTCGGCAAAGTTGCCAAAGATGCCATGCGCGGGCAGCTAGAGAATATTAATCTTGCACCATTATTAGGGCAATTGCTCGAAGCAATGATTAGAGAGGGCCGACACCGTCCCATATTAGATGGCGTCATCAAATGGGCTTCTAAAACGCTTGATAGCAATGAAGAAATCATCCGCAATATGGTGCAAGAGCGGGCCAACACTATTATGCGTTGGACGGGCTTAGATGACCGCTTGGCTGATGCTATTGTTAGTGGTTTAACAAAATTACTAACCGATATGGCCAATGACCCTGACCATCCTCTGCGCGAAAAAGGCGAAGAAGGCATCACCAAATTGGCCCATGATCTACAACATCAAAAAAAGATGCAGAAAAAGGTTGATGCTTGGAAGAAGGAATTATTGGCCAACCCCGCGATGAGTAAGTGGATGGACAGTCTATGGCAAAATGGACGGCAAGGTTTGCTAAATGCCGCACGCCAGCCCGATGCCGCTATGGCAGGGAAATTTGGTGAGGCGCTAACAAAATTAGGGTCAAGTCTACAAGAAGATAAGCAACTTAAAAAACAAATTAACCGTTTTGCACGGCGCGCAATTGTCGGCACCACTGAAAATTACGGCGATAAAATTGTGACATTAGTGTCTGATACAATGAAAGGTTGGGACAGCAATACACTCACTGACCGCGTTGAAAATGTTGTCGGTAGCGATCTACAATTTATTCGCATTAATGGCACTTTGGTTGGAGGCCTAGTTGGCCTTATCATCCATGCGATTGGGCGTTTCTTACCTTAATAGCTACATATAAAATATAAGCATAGCATTTTGATTGCGCTTAAAATTATTATCGCATAGCATCGCTCAAAATATCGGAAGAGAGATTCATGCTAGCATTTTGGTTTAAAATTCCCCTTTGGCAGCGCGTTATAGCCGCCCTTATTCTTGGTGTTATACTGGGTTTATGGTGGGGTCCAGATGCAGAGCAGATTAAATGGATCGGTGATTTCTTTATCAAGTCCATCAAAATGCTGGTCGTACCGCTTATATTTTTCTCCTTAGTTTCAGGTGTTGCCGCCATTGGTGATTTACGCAAATTAGGCCGCGTTGGTGGACGTGCTATGATATTATTCATCATAACAGGGCAAATTGCAGCATGGTTAGGATTATTTCTGGGTACTATATTCAAACCTGGTAGCGGTCTCGCCAAAGACGCAATTAATAAGGGGGAAACGCCTGTTCCTAATGAGACAACCGCCGTTGATATGATATTATCCATCATACCAGAAAGTCCCGTACAAGTGATGGCGGATGCACGTGTATTGCCGCTCATCGTTTTTGCACTGCTTGTTGGTATTGGTATATTGATGGCCAAAGAAGACGGGAAACCACTTATCAAAATATTCGATAGTGGTGCTATTGTTATGCAGAAGATCACTATGATCGTTATGGAGCTAACACCTTTTGGTGTCTTTGCACTCATGGCTTGGGTCGCGGGTACATTGGGCGTTGATGCGCTGCAAGCACTCGGTAAATTGGTATTCTTAAACTATCTTGGTTGTCTGTTAATCATTGGTATCATCTATAGTGCAATGCTTAAATTTATCGGCAAAGTTCCCGTCATTGATTTCTTCCGCGGCATTATTGATGCTATCGCAGTTAGCTATTCTACTGCATCATCCAATGCTACCCTGCCCGTTACATTGCGATGTGCGCAGAGAAACCTTGGTGTATCAAAAAGCGTATCAAGCTTTGTCATATCATTGGGTGCAACCATCAATATGAATGGTACCGCCATGTATTTAGGGCTTGCTACCTTATTTGGCGCGCAAATCTTTGGTGTTGAATTATCATGGGGTCAATATGGGTTGATCGCTATTCTCTCGACCTTGGGCGCTATTGGCGCTGCTGGTATACCAGGCGCGGGCCTTATCATGATGGCATTGGTGTTTGGCGCAGTGGGTGTTCCGCTTGAAACAATCGCTTTTGTTGCTGGTGTGGACCGCATTATGGATATGATGCGTACCACCACCAATGTATCAGGTGATGCGGCTGTTGCCGTAACCGTTGCATCAATGACTGGGGAATTGGACAAAGAAGAGCTTATCAGTGCTGATGATGTATGATCATATCACATGATCGACATCACTCTTCCAGAGACTATAAGAAAAGCCAATATAAGTGATTGGCGACTATTGGCTAATATTACCGCCGAGGCTTTTGCTGATGATCCCGTGAATCGATGGATATTCGGTAACCATCGCGCCATATTATCAGCTTTTAGGGTGCTGATGCGCAACATCTATACTCCAAATGGAATATGCCATATTATTGGCAATAATGCAGCGGCAGTCTGGACGGATTATTCTGCGGAAAATGTTCAAGATAAACTAAGCTGGAGAGGACAATTACATTTTATTCTGGGGCAATTGCATCATGGTAGTAAAGGTTCGCTAGCACGCGCTATGAAAGCAGAAGCTGCAATGGAGCAACACCATCCCACTGTGCCGCACCTCTATCTCTTTACAATCGGCACACGGCTCTCAGCACGCGGAACTGGGTTGGGCAAAGCATTGTTGAAACCTATGTTAGCCGAAGCCGATAGGCGCACCCTACCCTGTTATTTAGAAAACTCCAATCCTATCAATACTGGATTCTACAATGCGCATGGATTTCGAACTATCGAAAAATTTTCATGTGGTGAAGGCGCTCCACCCTTGGAAGCCATGTGGCGTGATTCACTAAAGACATAGTGTGGCGCAAGCCACCGAGGATATAGTGCGGCGTAAACCACTTTGATATAATTTGGCTAGGGCCATTACTTAGGTAAGATGACGAGAGCCACTCTATACAAAGTAAGGTGAACCACAGTCTGGATAATTTGATTAGAAGTTTTCATAAGCAATGATATCACCAGATGGTTCCATAGATTATATGATTCTAAGAAACAAAGGGTAAGCATGTCATTACGCACCATAATTATAACCGCGATCCTATCATCGATTGCTATTATGCTCGCCTTCAAATTATATAGTGATCCCGTTGCAGCTCAAAATTCTGAACAACCTTCTAATAAAGACAGCAAATCTGCTATCATCACAAAGGCCGAAGAACCGCTCACCCTCCATGTCCTTGCGCGCACGGGGCCATGGCCTTATGCGTCACGTTTAATTGGCTATCGCGGCCGTTTATGGTTTGCAAATTCAGTAAAATATAAAAACCATAATTCGGCTGATATATGGAGCTTAAACCCGCAAACATTAGAAAAACGCCTAGAACGCAATTTATTCAGCCAAGATGCTGGTACACCAATTATTTCCAATAATATACTCTATTGGCCGCTCGAAGATGCATTGCTTGCTAATGGCAATGGCGTGATTGCCTCTACTAATGGTGATGATTGGCAAAACCATATTATCGATACAGCACTTATCTATCACACCAGCGAAGTACATGAATGGCGCGATGGTTTGCTGGCGGTTACGGGGGCGCGCAATGCTGGCTTACATTACACACAGAATGGCGGACAAAATTGGCAAGAAATATATGATCATGAAACACCGCACACTCACATCAGCCGCATCCGCAATGTCACCCTTTGGAATGATGCGCTCTACGCAACCTTGCGTGATGAAAAAACCCAGCGTTTGGTGAAATGGACAGGAACATCCTTTGAAACCGTAAAGGCATGGCCGCTCAATCGAACTGTTCGCGGATTAACGCTCCATAGAAATGCACTTTTTGCAATTATTGGGCGCGGCAAAAATGCTGAAATTTGGCGCTATGATGGAGACAGCGCACAGAATTTAAACCATAAAGCCCATTTTATCGATCTCACCACCGATGGCACATCATTATGGGCCGTTACCCGCGATGGAGACTTATTCTCCATCACAGAGAAACTACAGTGGCGTCAACATGCGCGCATTACAGGCGGTATACCCTATGAGATAACAGCCATTGATGGCGCCATTTATGTCGCTGGAGCGGGCAATGATAAGCGCTCAATCATATGGGGTCCTAAACAACACGTGATTTCTAATGCTCCAAAACCCTCTCTACCTAATCCATATCCGATCACACAAACAGACATAAATTGGGATATATTAGGCGCTGAAATTGATGCGATCATTTCCGATAAGCAATTGTACACAAGCCGTAGAAACCCCAAATTAAGCGCCTTGATTGAGCGCGCTATTAAAGGCGGCGCACCCAATGGTTTTTTTGCCAAACGCTTAAAAACCAATATTCCCGACATTAATGTCTCCACTTTTGGTGGTAATGCACAAACCAAAGCCTCTGATATTATTCATAATCTAATACTAAGAAGCATGGCGCAAAGCGGACATGCCAATGTCCCTATAAAATTCCTTAAAACTCCGTGGAGCGCACCGCAAAATAGCTATGAAAAATATTTGGCGCTACCACTATCTGCACTCAAAGCAATTGCCGATACGGGGCAAAATGATAAGGCCACTATCGCAGCCTTGATCGCTAGACTAGATTATGACGACCCCGATTGGTTTCGTTCGCAAGTGATTGGAACATTAATAGCGGTTACGGGCAAGCATTATGGATATAATGTTGAGTCTTGGAGAGCATTGGGCAAAAATACAGCTTCTAATAAAGATGATAATCGCACATCACGGCCATAAATATCCTCACGAAAAGAAAAGCCCTCTGCTATTGGTACGGCAGTGAAATAGCTAATGTAAACAGGAACCTTTGTTTCCAAATTGATAATTTGCTCGGGATCATTGCTGTCAGTC
Organism: uncultured Sphingorhabdus sp.; assembly: GCA_947501885.1. Lineage (GTDB taxonomy): Bacteria > Pseudomonadota > Alphaproteobacteria > Sphingomonadales > Sphingomonadaceae > Sphingorhabdus_B. The sequence continues at coordinate 34,321 of CANMXN010000002.1, forward strand.
TTGGGCCGTTCACCGTGTAACCACTGCGCCAACAACCACGGTTTTTCAAGACGCACGCAACCTGCACTTATTGCTCGCTTATCTAACGCAAAAGATTCTTCATTATGCGTATCATGAAGATATACACCAAAACGATTGGGAAACATAAATTTAATATCCCCCATACCATTGCCAGGCCCTGGTCTTTGCCGAAACCGTAATTTTTGTTCACCAGATTTAACCGCATTCCAATTTACATCATCATAGGACAGCCTTTGCGCATCTTCTCCCCAACCAGAGAAAAGGTCAAAACCGCGCGTTTTTATATAATTTTCACCACCATCGATAGCGCGCTGTGCATATCTATCGCGCACCAAATCGCTTGGTACATTCCAATAAGGATTAAGCACCGAGAAACGCATATAACCAGCTAGCATGGGCGTGGGGTCATCAGCCGTTCCAACGATTACACGCATTTGTGCTTTCAGCTGATCATCTTCATACATATAAAGCATTTGATTAGCGGCATCGACAAGTATAAATTTTTCACCCAAATCAGATGGCAACTCTGCCGCACGATATTTATTGAGTGATATTTTACGCACATAATATTGCGAACCGCGATTAAGCGATTCTATCAATATATTATCTGCAAATGCACCTGCTTGAAGGCTATGCGCACGCCTATATTGCGTTATTTTTTTAGCCAAAGCCCTATCAAAGACCCTACCCTCCAAACCAAACCGTTGGTTGAGAGCAGACACGCGGTCACCGCGATCACCCAAAGACAATGGGGCACCTTCACTAATAATATTCTGGGGCAATGCTCCCCAAGAAAGCTGATATTTACGAAGCGCTATATCATAGCTTTTTTCGATAAAATTAGGTTCAGCCTCTTGGAAACTAGCATCAAAATTACCTGCAATAATGGCATCATGCTTCGCCGCATCAGGATGCAACTGCGCATCCACATAATGCATCTGCGTATCACCATCCCCTTGTGCATAAGAGGCACCAATTTGCAGGTTAATAGAGCATAATATCAATATAGTTTTAAATATAAAATTTCTATATATCATATTATGATAACGCAGATATTACCCGCGCTCGCCTTGTTCAGCTGGAGGAGGCGGAGCAACTGGAGCAGGGTTAACAGATCTTGCCGTCCATTGTGATGTCATATTACAGCTGCTCTCCATTGTAAAAGAACGGCCCGCAACAAAGCGTTGATTATAGCCCCAACATTCAGACACACTACCAGTTTGCAGACAAAGCTGATTATCTCTAACAAACCAACTCGCGTTAGAAAGAGTACCATCAGCGCTTGTAATACGTGCTTGACCACTGGGTCCAAATGCAACGATATTACGCACACCGCTTGCAAATTGCACATCAACAGTATTGCCAATCAATTCTTGACCATTTTGCGCTTGAGCATAAGCAGGATTCGCCGCAAGTATTGATGCACCAATAACAGTTAAACTTCCTAATATATATTTCATATTCCACCTATCTTTTATATGTGATTCTATTGTAAAAATATTTTCGATTAACCATATTAGCAAATAAAATATAAATCGGGTGTAAAAACTAGTATATAGAATATGACTTCATTTTACATATATAAAAAAGTGTCGATTTACTTTTGTTTACTTTGTATATTTCCAGTCATTACCCATAAGAGCATGGTTAATAAATTTAACGATTCACATTCAGTATGAATATCGTGCTGATAACTATGTGACATTAAAACGTTAGAATAATATATAAGGAAATAAATATGGGGATAAAGATTAAAGCAACTGCGGCGATCACATCTATGTTGATTGTAGCGAATACAGTTGGCGTTCAAGCGAATACGTCGATAACTTCACAAGCTAGTACAATATGTGCCAGCGGCTTTGGCGGATGTGTTCTTCCTGGTAAAACAGCTCCTGCTAAAACAGAAGCACCGGCACCTAAAGCTGCTCCAGTAGCAGAAGAAAAAGGTGGAACAGGTGGTTTGTTAATCGGAGCTCTTGCAGCTGCAGCAGTAGTAGCAGGCATCCTAATAGCATCAGGAGATGATGATGACGACACACCCGCATCTCCTTAAATAAATATAGCAGAATATTATAATCTATGGGCGGAAAACATGATATTGCTTACCGATGCGCTATCAATTTTCTGCCCTATATTTTTTCAATCAGAAAATGGATCACGTACCAGAATCGTATCATCGCGCTGTGGGGATGTCGAAACCAATGATACAGGGCATTCGATAAGCTCTTCGATCCGCCTTACATATTTGATCGCTTGCGCTGGCAGATCAGCCCAAGATTTCGCACCCGCAGTCGTGCCCTCCCAACCCTGTATTTCTTCATAAATAGGTTCGACCTTTGCCTGATCGGCAGCATGGGGCGGTAGATAATCATAATCACGGCCATCAACGCGATAGCCTGTACAGATTTTGATTGTATCAAATCCATCAAGCACATCAATCTTGGTCAAAGCTATTCCAGATACACCTGACACCGCGCAACTTTGACGTACCAAGACAGCATCAAACCAACCACAGCGGCGTTGACGCCCTGTTACAACGCCAAATTCATGACCACGCTCGCCAAGTGTTTGCCCTACTTCGTTAAGCTGCTCGGTTGGAAATGGCCCGCTACCAACTCGCGTTGTATAAGCCTTTACTATGCCTAAAACAAAACCAACGCTTGATGGGCCAACGCCGCTCCCTCCTGATGCTGTCCCCGCAATAACATTGGATGATGTCACGAAAGGATATGTACCATGATCAATATCGAGCAATACGCCTTGCGCACCTTCGAACAATATCCTCTTACCATCACGTTTTGCTTCGTTGAGCGTGCGCCAAACTGGTTTTGCGAATGGAAGAACATAGGCCGCTATATCGGTCAAATCATCGATCAATCGCTTTCGATCAATCGGACCTTCACCAAAGCCCTTACGCAGCGCATCGTGATGCGCGCAAATACGATCAAGCTGTGCTTCCAAATCATCTAAATGTGCCAAATCACATATTCTGATTGCACGGCGCCCGACCTTATCTTCATAAGCAGGACCAATGCCGCGGCGCGTTGTACCAATCTTGCCAGAACCACTGGCATCCTCGCGCAAACCATCAAGATCACGGTGGAATGGCAAAATGATCGGACATGTCTCTGCAACCATCAAATTTTGTGGATTAATATCAACGCCCTGCCCTTTAAGTTTCGCAACTTCATCACGGAAATGCCAAGGATCAAAGACTACACCATTACCGATGGCCGACAATGTACCGCGCACAATGCCTGATGGTAGTAAAGAAAGCTTGTAGACATTCTCACCAACCACCAGAGTATGACCTGCGTTATGACCACCTTGGAAGCGAACAACAACATCAGCGCGGCTTGCCAGCCAATCAACAATTTTGCCCTTGCCTTCATCGCCCCATTGAGCGCCAATCACGGTTACATTTGCCACGCTATGACCTTCCTAATATTTATTACCAAGATGCACTAAGCAATATGCGCGCTTAGGTCCAGCGCAACTATGCTCATTTTCTGGTTTTCAGATAATATCCCGTTGATAAGTTATGGATGAAATGATGCAGTCCAATATATATTATTATTTATATCTTAGAGAGCAATAATATCTTTGCCTTCTAAGATATGTGAGCAACCCAAAATATTAGCATCATCTTTATCAGTAAGAGCTGCTATTGTTATCCAACCTTCAGCGCGCAACTGATGGGCCAATGCACTATCATGAGCTAGCGGTAAAAATAAGGATTTATGACACTCAAATGATAGCAATTTATTGAGCATATCGGGATAGAGTGAAAAGCCTGTGGCAACCTCGCCATTATCCAGTGCATATGTCCCACCACGGCCGATAGCGCCACTAATATCGTCAGCAAATAATGTGAAACCGAACCAACTTTGATATTCAAAACCATGCCGCTCGGTTGGGTCTAATGTGATATGAATATCATCAGCAATATTCTGTGCAATTTCATCGAGCCCTTTGATCCGTGTAGACAGAGCTCCGCCAGCATCAATAGCGCATAATTTCTCACGCGCTTGATCAAATTCACCCGTTGCAGAAAGTAATGGTAAATAGTCATCTGCACCCAAGGCTTTGAGGCTGCTGGCATCTTTCATATCCAACTGCTCGCGTACTTGCGATAAAATATCACCATCTAGTGGAAATGTTTTAAGTGCTAATTGTTCCACCAAATCGGGCAAGGTAAAGTCAATCGTAATGCCTTTAACACCCACAGACTTTAGAGCTTCAATAGCCAATGCAACAATTTCACAGGCGGCTTGAACGCTGTCAGAGCCTATTAATTCAGCACCCAATTGCGTCATCTCACGATCAGGGTTCAGCGGATCTGTGTTTAACTTAGCCACAGTACCATGATAGGATAAGCGCAAAGGGCGCGGTAAATCAGCAAGACGAGTGGTCGCAATACGGCCAATTTGCATTGTCATATCGCTTCTAATCGCCAACGTACGACCCGAAATAGGATCAGTAAAACGCAGCAGATGATTGCGCTCTAGTCCCTGATACCGCCTAACAAAGCTCGATTCATATTCGGCCATTGCAGGCATGATGCGCCGATAGCCATAATGCGTTAAAATATCAGTCATCACGCGAGCATTGCTGCTGACGGCGGCAGCTTCATCAAACAGACGGTCCCGAAAACCTTCGGGTAAAAGATCAATATTTTTTGGCATCATCAATTCCTGATGGTTGAAGAATCTTGCGCTCTTTTACCGAAAATATGCAGCGGGGGAACCATAGTTTTATAATTCCCCCAATAGCATCAGTCTAAACTTATGAAAATTGCAGCGGTTTTACGGTCTTAACGCCTTCCAAATTTTGCACAGATGCAAGCGCATCAGCATCTATAGAATCATCAATTGAAAGCAATAATACTGCTTCCCCACCAGCTTGGCGGCGACCCAAATGAAAGGTTCCGATATTCAGACCCGCTTCACCCAATGCCGTACCAACACGGCCAATAAAACCAGGCGTATCCTCATTCACAATATAGAGCATATGGCCATCAAGATCAGCTTCAACCTTAATACCAAACATCTCAACCAAGCGCGGTACATTATTACCAAATAACGTACCCGCAACGCTGCGATCACCTTGTGAGGTCTGCACCGTTACGCGCACCAATGTTAAATATGTACCATCGCGTTCATGGCGAATTTCGCTCACATCTAAGCCACGTTCTTTTGCCAAATAAGGTGCATTGACCATATTTACCGTATCGCTGTAACGGCGCATAAAACCAGAAAGAACAGCACCGGTAATAGGCTTGATATTAAGTTCCGCAGCAGCGCCTTCCACCTCAATCGAAATATTATGCAAATCATCAGAAGAAAGTTGTCCAACCAAGCTACCCAATTTTTCGGCCAATGCCATATAAGGTTTTAATTTTGGCGCTTCCTCTGCTGAGAGGCTTGGCATATTCAGCGCATTTGTAACACCGCCATTTACCAGATAGTCCGCCATTTGCTCAGCCACTTGGATTGCAACATTAACCTGCGCTTCGCTGGTTGATGCCCCAAGATGCGGGGTGCAAATAAAATTCTCTGTACCAAATAATGGTGAATCTTTGGCTGGTTCGGTTTCAAACACATCTAGAGCAGCCCCTGCCACATGGCCGCTATCAAGCGCTTCTTTGAGCGCTGCTTCATCTATTAAACCGCCGCGCGCGCAATTTATAATGCGCACACCTTTTTTGGTTTTGGCAAGATTTTCAGCTGATAAAATATTACGTGTTTGATCGGTTAAGGGAGTATGAAGCGTAATAAAATCGGCTTTGGCTAAAACGCCATCCAACTCAGCTTTTTCCACACCAATTTCAACCGCGCGTTCAGCTGTCAAGAAAGGGTCAAAAGCAATCACTTTCATCTTCAGACCAAGAGCGCGGCTCGCAACTATAGAACCAATATTACCCGCGCCAATAAGACCCAATGTCTTACCCGTAAGTTCAACACCCATGAAACGGCTCTTTTCCCATTTGCCTTCTTGTGTGGAGGCATCCGCTACGGGCAATTGCCGTGCCAGAGCAAACATCATTGCAATCGCATGTTCTGCGGTAGTGATACTGTTACCAAAAGGCGTATTCATAACCACAACGCCCTTGGACGATGCAGCTGGAATATCGACATTATCCACACCTATACCCGCACGGCCAATCACTTTTAAATTGGTTGCAGCTTCTAATATTTCAGGAGTAACTTTGGTGGATGAACGAATAGCAAGACCATCATAGTCCCCTATAATAGCTTTTAATTCTTCGGGAGTTTTCCCCGTTATAACATCAACATCACAGCCGCGTTCGGCAAATATTTCAGCTGCTTTTGGGTCCATTTTATCGGAGATTAATACTTTGGGTTTACTCATAAATAATTCTCTTTCGTCTCTATCTCATGTGATGGCGCTATAAGGGGGTGTGTATATTGAAAACGCCAGATTATTTGATGATATTATTCCGCAACATGGAGGAATAAATTATATTTGGAATTTAAGCCGCTTTGACCGTTGCATAGGCCCAATCGAGCCAAGGTCCGAGTGCTTCAATGTCAGCAGTATCAACGGTTGCACCGCACCAAATACGCAATCCGGCGGGAGCATCTCGATAGCCAGCAATATCATAAGCTGCATCTTGCTCTTCGAGTAGAGAAGCCATTGATTTAATGAAAGTCATATCCGCGCCCTCAACTGTTAAACAAACCGATGTGGTTGATCGCGTTGCAGGGTCTGCCGCTAAATGGCCAAGCCAATCACGTTTTTGTACAATGGCATCTAGGGCTGCTGCATTTGCATCACTGCGCGCAATCATACCCGATAAACCGCCCAGAGATTGCGCCCACTCAAGAGCGAAAATCACATCTTCAACCGCCAACATAGAGGGCGTGTTGATTGTCTCGCCTTTAAAAATACCAGCGATTAATTCGCCGCCTTTGGTCATACGGAAAATTTTGGGAAGTGGCCAAGCAGGTGTATAAGTTTCGAGGCGTTCAACCGCGCGAGGGCCAAGAATGATAACACCATGCGCACCTTCGCCGCCCAATACTTTTTGCCAGCTAAATGTGGTGACATCCAACTTGTCCCACGGCATATCATAAGCAAAAACAGCCGATGTCGCATCATTAAAAGTTAATCCAGCGCGTTCATCATTGATCCAATCACCATCAGGAACGCGAGCGCCCGAGGTTGTTCCATTCCATGTAAATACAACGTCTTGATTAAAATCTACAGTAGATAAATCAGGGATTTCGCCATATTCAGCGCTCATCACGGTGGCGTCTAATTTAAGTTGTTTGTTCACATCAGTGACCCAACCAGCGCCAAAGCTTTCCCACGCCATCACCGTAACAGGGCGAGCACCCAGCATAGACCACATCGCCATTTCGATAGCCCCTGTGTCGCTGCCAGGGACAATGCCGATATGGTGTGTATCAGGAACTTTTAAAACATCACGTAACAAATCAATTGCCAGTGCAAGACGTGACTTGCCAATTTTTGCGCGATGTGAACGCCCTAATGCAGATGTTGGTAATTTAGAGGATTCCCACGTGGGCGGCTTTGCGCATGGCCCAGAGGAAAAATGTGGACGTGCAGGACGCACGTCGGGTGTCGGTAACTTCTTCATATTCGCTTCTCCTTACAGAGAGCTCGCGCGGCGTTGGGACCGCGTGGCCCGTTGACGCCTCTATGTGCAGTGCAGCAATCGGTCAACAAAATAATAGTTTCCAATGATTATTAATTGGAGAGCGATAGGATTTATAATGAAGAATATGCTCCTAACCACAATAATATGTGGTAAAGTTTTCACAGCATCCTATGATAATAGCATGACAGAAAAAAACCTTAAAGACCGCCGTTTTTACAAAGCCGAACAAGAGATTGACTTTGTCGAAAAACAACTCTCAACGCCGCAAACTGAAGATCCAGCCTATAAGCTGGCTTTTCAAGATAATGAGTTCATGCTCCGCGAAGAATTACGCCCTATTCGTTTTCAATTAGAGCTGCTCAAGCCCGAAATGCTCCTCGATGAAGCCAATATCGAATCAACATTTGTCATTTATGGTTCGGCCCGTATTGGTGATAAAGAGAGCGCTCAAAAGAAAATTGACGCAGCCAAGACTGAACGCGATGTAGAAATTGCCAACCGCCTGATGAAAAAAGCGCGCTATTATGATGAAGCACGCAAATTAGCACAACTGGCGAGCGAATGCGGTATTAGCGAGCCTGACGGCAAACGTCATTTTGTAGTATGCTCTGGCGGTGGTCCAGCTATCATGGAAGCAGCAAACCGAGGCGCGCATGATGTAGGCAAAGAATCTATCGGTCTCAATATCGTACTGCCTTTTGAGCAAGCTCCCAATAAATATGTAACACCGCAGCTTTCCTTTCAATTTCACTACTTTGCGCTTCGCAAAATGCATTTTCTTATCCGCGCTCGTGCTGTGGCTGTATTCCCGGGAGGGTTTGGTACGTTCGATGAGTTTTTTGAGCTACTAACATTGGTTCAAACAAGAAAAATGGAAGCTGTACCAATTTTCCTCTTTGGCAGTGATTTTTGGAATCGCGTTATTAATTTTGAGGAATTGGCGCTTGAAGGAACGATCAGCACCAAAGATTTAGACCTTTTCCAAATTGTTGATGATGCTGATGAAGCATGGCAAAAAACATTGGCATTTTATAATTTAGAAGATTGCTAAAAAATCTTAACTCACTCTATCAATCTCTATTTTTAATAGCATCATAGCGCCAGATTAGCAGTGCTATAACAGTACCAAGTGCAAAACCACTTAAGGCACCGATAGAAACTTCACCATTAAGTGCACCAACAAAAAATCCTATCAACCCGAATAAGGCGATAAAAAACCCGCCCGCCATTGCTGTGGAACCACTGCTTTGTTCATCGCCATTATCATGATTATTTTGCATGTGCAGTTCATGCTCTTATTTGGTAGTAATCACAAGATATTTTCATCGTTAATGCTTCATCAACCACAAGTTTTGACGGAAACTCCATTATCAATATGTAAAACAATGTTTATCGAAGCGCTTATTGATTCATATGCACTTCATATTCTCTCAAACCGCTTTTGCGGATAAAAAATGGACACACATCATATGCACATGCCGCTTTATGTTGAAAATCGTGACGTAAATGAAGCCCAAGAATTAATGAGTAAATATGGACAAGAAGCAGGATTAGAAGCAGCAGAACGTGCAGAACATAGCCGTAATATCGGCAACCATATTCAATTTGCACGCTGGCGCCAGATTGAACGTTTGATCATGACGCTCTCACTTAAAACCGTTGCTGGAACAATCCATTAAATAGGCAATAAAATTGAGCATGCACACATAAGTTTAGCATTCGACCAAATTCACCGCGAGACCGCCTTGCGATGTTTCCTTATAACGCTCGCTCATATCTAACCCCGTTTTGCGCATGGTTTCAATCACCTCATCGAGACTAACACGGTGCGTGCCATCTCCCATAATTGCAAGACGTGCAGCCTCTATCGCTTTTACGGCTCCTACCGCATTGCGCTCGATGCAGGGTACTTGGACCAAGCCTGCTACAGGATCACAGGTTAATCCTAAATTATGCTCCATGCCAATTTCAGCCGCATTTTCAATTTGCAAGCTGCTGCCGCCCCATGCTGCGGTCAAACCAGCTGCCGCCATTGAGCAAGCAACACCGACTTCGCCTTGGCAACCAACCTCTGCTCCTGAGATAGAGGCATTTTCTTTAAACAATGATCCGATAGCCGCAGCGGTAAGCAAAAATGTCTCTTTGCCCTGCCAATCACTATTGGGCGTAAAACGATCATAAAACCGCAATACAGAAGGTATAATACCAGCAGCACCATTGGTTGGCGCCGTTACCACCTTACCGCCCGCTGCATTTTCCTCATTCACTGCTAAGGCCCAGAGGTTGAGCCAATCTAAAACCGTAAGCGGATCAGACAAAGAGCGTTCTTGACGCTCCATCAACTGTTTAAATATCTCTGGTGCTCGTCGTTTCACTTTCAGGCCACCAGGTAATATACCGCCTTGTGCAATACCGCGATCGATACAATTTTCCATCACTTCAACAATAGATTGCAGTTTTTTCGCAATTTGCTCATCATCGCGCAATATACGCTCATTCTCGCGCATAATATCGGCAATGCTTAAATTTGTATCTTGCGATATTTGTAGCAAAGCTGCACCTGACTTAAAATTATAAGGAATATCCCATAACCCTTCATCAATAGGGGCATTTTGGCCTATCGCTTCCTCACCAATTATCGCCCCGCCGCCGACAGAATAATATGTCTTTTCTGATACTTTCATATCATCCTTATAAGCAGTAAAGATCATCCCGTTGGAATGATAGTCGAGCCTTTTACGTTGATTAAAGATCAAGTCCCGACCTTCATCAAAGCTTATATGCTGCTGTTCATTATGTGCAGTTTTAATCGCAATAATACCGCTTGATCGGATTTGTGTGATTTGTTCATCTGCTTCATCAGGAATCAGAGTATTAGGTCTATTGCCTGCAAGTCCTAATATAATCGCGCGATCTGTAGCATGACCTTTACCTGTAAGGGCAAGCGAGCCATATAATGTGATTTGAATAGTATCAAAGTCACAGACCAATTCTTCTACAAATGTTGCCGCAGCGAGCATAGGTCCCATCGTGTGCGAACTTGATGGGCCTACGCCAATTTTAAATAGCTCAAAAACACTTGCAACCATATCTTCTCCAATATTTGCAATCCAGGATAAGAAATATGGTTACAAATAAAACCCTCTAAAAGAGTAATCTACTTATTTTTAGCAATCCATTGATCAACCCGTTTTTCCAAAATATCAAGTGGAACAGAACCACCGCCCAATACCGTGTCATGGAAACCTCTTATATCAAATTTCTCACCCAGCGTGTCTTCTGCTTTTTTGCGAAGTTCCAATATTCTCAGCATTCCAATCTTATAGCTAGTCGCTTGTCCTGGTAATACCAAATAGCGCTGTACTTCGCTGCGCACTGCGGTTTCTGGAATGGGAGAATTTGCTAAGAAATAAGCTACAGCTTTTTCTTCATCCCATCCTTTGACATGTAGCCCCGTATCAACCACCAAGCGAATGGAGCGCCACATTTCAGTCGTAAGGCGTCCAAAATCAGAATAGGGGTTTTCATAAGCACCCATCTCTTTGGCAAGTAATTCCGAATAAAGCCCCCATCCCTCGCTAAAGGCCGAAATAGAACCGCCCGTCGAGCGGAATTTCGGAACACCCTCTAGCTCTTGAGCAATAGAAATTTGCATATGATGCCCAGGCAAACCTTCATGATAAGCAATCACCTCAAGCGGCGGAATAGCCATCGCCCGCATATCAGATAAATGTGCATAATAGGTACCTGGGCGTGATCCATCGGGCGTTCCTGCACGGTAATGCTGTGCGGCACCATCTTGTTCACGAAAGGGTTCAACGCGCTTTACAACCAAATCAGCTTTGGGAAGTACCCCAAAATAATCGGGTAATTTCTCTTTTAAATCATCAATATATTTGGTGGCTGCATCGATATAATCTTGTGCGCCCTTATCATCATTAGAAAAATAAAATTGATCATCCTCTCGCATAAATTTAAAGAAGGCATCCAAATCTCCTTCAAACTTTACTTGCTCTTTAATGGCCTCCATCTCACCTCTGATCCGCGCAACCTCGGACAGGCCAATTTCATGAATTTCATCCGCCGTTAAATCGGTGGTGGTAAAATTATAAAGGCGAGCATTATAAAAATCTTTGCCATTAGGCAGCGCTGATGCACCAAATGATGGCGCTGGCAGATTGTTCATATCTTGCTTATACCAAGCAATGATTTTCTCATATGCTGGCTTTAACTTTTCTACCATCGTGCTGCGTGCTTCTTCTTTCAACGCATCACTGCGCTCTTGATCGATTGCGCCATCCTCAACAAGTTTAGCAAGCTTACCTTCTGTTGCATCCCAAAGGGCTGAATTCTCACCATCGGTAAAGGGAGCACCCGTGATAATTTTGCTCGATTGATCGATCACCCCTTCATAAGCAAATTTTGGTGGGCGCGTTCCCGCTTTCGCATTGGCTTTTGCGCGGTCTAATAATTGACCCAAAGCACGCGCACTCTCATTCAAGCGCGAAACAAAAGCACGCATATCTTCTTCGCTCTCAACGCTATGATTATTAATCAAAAACGTAGGTAAAAAGCTCTGTACACCATTAAATTGGTGCATGACATAGCCATTATCGCGGAATTTTGCTTCGGCCTCGGCTTGTTTGAGGCGGAATAACCACATATCCCATGATATTTTGCCATCATCCGATAATTTATCATAATCAAAACTATCCTGCATCTCTTGCGCAGCAGCGCGGCGCCATTCAAGCTGCTTCATATCAGCCTCAAGGCTCATATCATCAATTTTACCATAGTCGGTTTTGATACCTAAAAATGTTTGGCGGATCGGGCTAAAAGCCAATTCTTCTTCAAACTTTTCTGCGAACCAAGCATTTAATGCGGCGGTTTCTTCATTCTCGCTTTGACTGGCCTCTGGATTATCACCAACAGGCTTGCAGCCCACAACGGCGGCTGATGCCAATAAAATAGCCAATAAATGCTTCATCTCTCACTCCTCTATATCCGCATGTGCGAATGATTCTTTCAATGATGCGATATAATCATACAAAGAGAGGAAAAGAAAGAGCGATCATTGCCGAATAAGATATGCTATAAACAGATGAAGCAATGTAAGCCAATAAGTAGTGAATAAACTCTTTTATTAGAAGGTCGCAAGGTGTAAATCATGCTTTAGAGAATTATAGATATAATTAATATATTTCTATATTGGAAGTTTCTACAAATTATGAGTGAATAGTATATGAAAAAATTTTTGATATTTATAGCGATATTCATAACGCTGTCATCTCTTATTACATATGCATCATGGTATTATTATTTTGGTTATTTGGTGGGTAAGGATGCTCGAGAGGCTACTGATATATTAAAACTTCGTGAACATAAGGTAATTCATCCAATAACGCGCACTTATCCAGGTAATCACAATGAAATATATGAGACATGTAATACTGTCGAAGATATCGCTTTTTTGAATAATGGCATTCATATCGTAACACTATTTGATGTAAGTGATCAATGCATTGTAACAAGAGTTTATCATAAATTTGTATGGTGATACAAGATATATGGCATTTTATCAATATTTTATGATAAAAACCATAAAATAGAAATTGATACTGCTACATTATCTAGCCCAGATTGTGATAGAATTATAGCTGAAGTTAAATCTTGAACTTCATTTTCTCATTAACTTAAGGTTTTTTCTTCAATAGCATTCGCATTTATGATCTTGTCTGGTTTCTTTATTCTAATTGTCTATTCTTGTATCAAAGACCAATATAAGATTTTTTACAAATCTATAGTTTTTATGAGCATTTCTTTTAACCTCTGTTGTACTTTATTTTATTCTTTGATAGCTTTGATAATAAAGTTTTGAGCTGCCATAGGAAATAAATTACATGTTAAATAAGATAAAATTCTTATATGTAACAATTATATTGTTTTTGTCTTTTTCACTATTTTACTGTTATTTATGGAAATCAGATTTATCTTATATTGATTATTCAGTATTAGACATTGAAAAAATAGAATATATAGAAGTAAAAGATAAAGTCAAAATATCTGGACGCATGAGATATAGTTTTGAACATCCTGGTAGCTTTAAATATTATAGAGGTGAAAAAAAGATTATAATTCTAATGGAAAGCTCTATTTATTCACTTCCAATAGATTATTGGAAAGGTCCTGATTTTTCTGTCACAATAGATGTTAACGGATATAATGAATTATATTATGGGGATCAATTAATCTGGAAACGGTAAAAGATTGTTTTAAGTAAAAACATATGCCTATCAGTTTATTGTATGGCAAATAGGGTAGCAAATGAACAACCTCATTAAGATAATAACAAAATTTATTTTGTATATCTCTTGTGCTTTACTAATATTAACCTTTTTAAGAGAGCAACCACTTACTAACATTAAGCTAATAGAATTTAAAGTTTTTTCTTCAATAGCATTCGCATTTATGATCTTATCTGGTTTCTTTATTCCAATTATCTATTCTTGTATCAAGGATCAGTATAAGATTTTTTACAAATCTATAATTTTTATGAGTATCTCTTTTACTCTTTGTTTTACTTTATTTTATTTTTTATTCTTTGATAGTTTTGATAATGAAATTTTAATAATATTAACTTTTGGTCTCGCAGGTGTTTTATTTTGTGAACTTACCTATTGGCTAATGTTTAATAAACAATCGTCAAAAGTATAGAATATAAAGACTAACAGGCATTGAACTATTAGATATAAAAATTGCCACATAACTATTCTGCTGCAGATAGGGGGCGTTAATTGTCAAAAACCACTAAAGAAGATGATATAGAATGGCCCAGTAAATGGCATGAACTTTCCGTGGTAGCAAGTGCGAGGGGCAGCCTATGCTCTTATATTGATGAAGTTGCTAATTGGCCAAATAATTATAGTAAAGCCGAACGCGAAATTAATTTTGACTTTATAGTCGAATTTGTAGTCGAAGATTATGAGTTTGATTGCGCTTCTGAATATATCGGGGTCATAATATTTGAGAATGAAGCGGAGATCATAAAAAAACTCCATCATTCTTTAGATATTGACTGGGATAAACGATTGCAGGATGAGAGTATCATTGACTTTTCACCAAAATCTCAAGAGTTGGCAAAACTTGCAATGATAGAAATTAAGAAAAATGGTATTCCAATATTTAACGGTAAGTCAAGATATTAAAGATTTATAACTGAATCGAATTACTATTTTACGCTATAATATTTATCTCAACCTTCTTACACAGAAATTAACACCATAACTCCCAATAAAAAAGGCCAGTGCATCGCTGCACCGGCCCTGTTTGTTTTGCGATTAAGCCTCTGAGTTTAGAAACCCATGCCGCCCATTCCGCCCATGCCACCCATATCAGGCATAGCAGGAGCACCGCCAGCCGCTTTATCTTCTGGAACTTCAGAAACAGCAGCTTCGGTTGTAATCAATAGACCCGCCACTGATGATGCGTCTTGCAATGCTGCACGCACAACTTTGGTTGGGTCAATCACGCCTGATGCAACAAGATTTTCATATTGATCGTTAGAGGCATTGAAACCAAGATTTTCATCATTACCGTCGATCAATTTGCCAGCAACAACCGCACCGTCAAAACCTGCGTTTTCCGCAATTTGACGCACAGGCGCTTGTAAAGAACGGCGCACAATATCAACACCGCGTGTTTGATCATCATTCGCGCCTTCGAGGCCTTCAAGAGCAGCAGTTGCATAAAGAAGCGCCGTACCGCCGCCAGGGACGATGCCTTCTTCAACAGCAGCACGCGTTGCATGCAATGCATCGTCAACACGGTCTTTCTTTTCTTTCACTTCAACCTCGGTAGCACCGCCGACTTTGATAACCGCAACACCGCCAGCGAGTTTCGCTAGACGCTCTTGCAATTTCTCTTTGTCATAATCGGATGTGGTGGTTTCAATTTGCGCACGGATCGCGTCAACGCGGCCCTTGATTGCATCATTGTCGCCGCTACCATCTACGATTGTGGTATTATCTTTGTCGATAGAAACGCGCTTGGCTTCGCCGAGCATTTCCAATGTTACGCTGTCAAGCTTGATACCCAAATCTTCGCTCACCATTTCACCTTTGGTGAGGATCGCAATATCTTCGAGCATCGCTTTGCGGCGATCACCAAAACCAGGCGCTTTAACAGCAGCCACTTTGAGGCCACCGCGCAAACGGTTCACAACCAATGTTGCCAATGCTTCGCCTTCGATATCTTCTGCTATGATAAGCAAAGGACGCCCAGCTTGCATAACGGCTTCTAGGATGGGAAGCATAGGTTGCAGGCTTGTCAATTTTTGCTCATGGATAAGGATATAAGGATTATCCATCTCAACCAGCATTTTTTCCGTGTTGGTGATGAAGTAAGGTGACAAATAACCACGGTCAAATTGCATGCCTTCAACAACGTCTAATTCAAATTCGAGGCCTTTGGCTTCTTCAACGGTGATAACGCCTTCTTTGCCAACTTTTTCCATAGCTTCGGCAATTTTCTCACCAACTTCTGTATCGCCATTGGCAGAAATAACGCCAACTTGAGAGATTTCAGACGTACCAGCCACGGGTTTTGAACGGCTTTGAAGATTTTCAACAACCTTGGTCACGGCCAAATCAATGCCGCGCTTCAAATCCATTGGGTTCATGCCAGCAGCAACTGATTTCATGCCTTCGCGCACGATTGATTGCGCCAAAACAGTTGCGGTGGTTGTACCATCGCCCGCAACATCATTGGTGCGCGATGCTACTTCTTTGACCATCTGCGCGCCCATATTTTCAAACTTATCTTTTAGTTCGATTTCTTTGGCAACGCTGACGCCGTCTTTGGTGATGCGCGGTGCACCAAATGATTTATCCAAAACAACATTGCGTCCTTTAGGACCCAAAGTTACTTTTACAGCGTCAGCCAAGATATCGACACCGCTCATAATGCGTTCACGGGCATCGCGCCCAAATTTTACTTCTTTAGCAGCCATATTAATTTCCTCTGCGTAAATTGTTTAATGTAAATATTATTGTGAAAGTTAAATTTTGGAGCCGAATTATTCGACAATGCCCAAAATATCGCTTTCTTTCATAATCAATAGGTCTTCACCATCGACTTTAACTTCGGTGCCAGACCATTTGCCGAACAAAATTTTGTCGCCAGCTTTTACGTCAAGCGGGGTTACTTTGCCGCTGTCATCTTTTGCACCAGCACCCGCTGCGACAACTTCACCTTCGGATGGTTTTTCTTGTGCGCTGTCTGGAATGATGATTCCACCAGCTGTTTTTTCTTCAGCCTCTACGCGGCGAACAAGTACACGATCATGCAATGGACGAAATTTCATACCTTGCTTCCTCTTATCTGTTAAAAATTATGCTCTTATTAGAGCCATAGAATCATTATTAGCACTTGATATATGTGAGTGCTAACGCAGCCTATATGATTATTACCAAGCAAATTTCAAGGGATAATTTTAAGAGCAACTTTACATAAATTTGAATATCTGATTAAGCTTAGCGAAAGATAATATTATGTATGTAGATCATGTCAGCATCACTTAAGTTGGTTACCTTAGAATGCTGAGACATATTTATTTTGAGAAACATATAATTATATAATGTTTGTCAAAAAATATGTTCAATTGTAACCAAAGAGAAGGATCAGACGAAACCAATTATGAAACCAAAATCTTAGATGGTTCTCGATCAAAATTTATTATTACTATATCAAATGAAGGATATTATTATGAACAATGTAATTAAAGCAACCGCAGCAGCAGCAGCTTTGGCAGCAGCAGCAGGCATGGTATCTAGTCCAGCAGTAGCACAAAGCTCTAAAGAAAAATGCTATGGCATTTCTTTAAAAGGCAAAAATGATTGTGCAGCAGGTCCAGGTACAAGCTGTGCTGGTACATCAACTGTTGATTATCAAGGCAATGCTTGGAAATATGTTGCTAAAGGCACATGCGTTAAAAAAGGTGGTTCTTTGAAAGCACGCAAAGGTAACAAAAAACCAGTTGCAAAAAAATAAATTGCTTTTGAGTTGATATTCTAACCGCCCAATTTAATTTGGGATCAGATAATGTTCATGCTATATTAGTCCGATGTTAAACTCCCTTCCCCCTCAAGTTGGCATTGGATGTAAGCCTGAACATTATCAAAGCATAATCGATGATCGTGAAAATGAGAATCGTGCAGCTTGGCTAGAAGTTCATCCTCAAAATTATTTTGGCGATGGCGGTCCTCCACATAGGTGGTTGAGCGCCATCGCTGAATTTTATCCGCTCAGTTTTCATTCTGTCGGATTATCGCTGGGTAGTGCAGATGGTCTCAACCAGCATGACCTAGAAAAAATTGCAATCCTGTGTGAGCGTTATGAAGCCGCTAGTGTTTCCGATCACCTGAGTTTCAGCGGCAATGCGCATGACCGTTTTGCTGACTTATTACCTGTTTCTTATACATATGAATCGCTCGATCATTTTTGTTCGCAAATTGATAAGGTACAAACACGCCTAAAGCGTAAGATGTTAATTGAAAATCCATCGCGTTATTTGGAATATCGGGGCAATGAAATGAGCGAGATTGAATTTATCGAACGCATGGTCACAAAGACAGGCTGCGGCATTATTTTTGATGTCAACAATGTCGAAGTATCGTGCAAAAATCTAGGCGAAAATTGCGAAGATTATGTCGATGCTATTCACCCTGATTGGGTAGGCGAGATGCATCTGGCGGGTCATGCAACCGAAGATCATGAGAGCGGCATATTGCGCATTGACGATCATGGTAGTCCGATAACAGATTATACTTGGACCTTGTTTCAGCGTTTCATTGCACGTGCTGGCGAGAAACCAATCCTCATTGAATGGGATACTAATATTCCATCTTATGATATTTTGATGGCTGAAGTACAAAAGACTAGAGAAATCATCAACGCCGTCCACGATGCCAATAAAGTGACATCAACAGAAGCTGAGCCGCAACATGTCATCTCAGCATAACAAATTAAGCAAAGTCCAAGAAAATTTCATCGCAACATTGAATGAAGGCCCGCAAATTCTAGACCCAGATGTGTTCGAAGGACCGATAGACCGCATCATGCTTGGTCTCAAAGCTCATGCCAATACCATATCCCATGCTCGTTTGATCGCTCTGGAAGAGAGTTTCCCTATGACACGCGAGGAACTTGGACATGATATATTTAACGCAATTAGCCGCGACTATATAGAATTAGATCATGTAAAAGCCCATGATAATGCACAATTAGGCCTTCATTTCGAACAATATATACGCCCCAAATATGAAGCTCATATCGCCGATCTGGCCGCAATTGAATGGGCTTGGCTCGAAAGCTATAACGCAGCCGAAGCAAATTCCCTGTCGCTAGAACAGCTATCAGAATTTGATGAAGACACATTAATTTCTCAACATGTCATATGGCACCCATCGTTGCGTGTTATCCCGTTAAGCGCACCCATTGCGCAGCCTTTGGCTGAGCTGCGTGATATATGTATTGACCCGCATAGCATATTGGTTACACGTGACAATGTAGAGGTAAGACTTTTGCCTATTAATGATGTCACGGCCAAAATAGTCTGGGAAGCAAAATATAAAACACCCATGGGTAACCTTTTAGAGATTGCCACCGAATTGGGTGATATGGATAATCCATTGCAACCATTATTGTCTATCATTGGTGCTGGCGCGTTAATTTGCATCGGATAATCAGAATTTTAAGGACTATTAAATGCAAAAAATACTAAATTTATACGATAAAGCGATTGCAATGGTTTCAGGAAAATTCCCAGAAGCACTTGCATTATTATTTGTTCGTGTATCACTAGCAGGAATATTTTGGCGCTCAGCACGCACCAAAGTTGAAGAAGGCACTTGGCTCACGATGAGTGATACAACAGTTTTCTTATTCGAAGAAGAATATGGTATGCCGTTCCCTGAGGTTACTGGTTTAATAGCGACCTACGCAGAACATTTTTTACCCATTTTGGTTGTGCTAGGGCTTTTCACCCGTATTGGTGCAACGGGACTATTTGTTATAACTATGGTCATTCAACTATTTGTTTATCCTGACGCATGGTGGGTAACACATATTATATGGGTTGCACTTGCGTTAATATTAATGACGCGCGGCGGCGGTATGTTGAGCTTAGACACGATTTTAGCAAGTAAACGCAAATGATTGCAAATGAAGAAACTTTAAAGAATCTTATGGTTCGATCGCAGGGCGGGGACAAACAATCCTATTCTGTTTTGCTTGAACAGACAGGTCGTTGGCTTGGTCGTTATTTTTCTAATAAAATATCGAGTGATGCTATTGATGATCTTATTCAAGAGACTTTGATTTCTCTTCATCGCAAACGTGACAGCTTCGATCCATCACGGGCATATTTGCCATGGATCGCAGCAATTGCAAGATATCGTTGGGTCGATAGATTGCGGCAAACATATAAACATCAAGCCAGTACGCTGGACTTTGATGTTGCAGAAGATGGACATGAAGATGTCGTCGGCGCGAAAATCAGTATTGACCGCTTATTAACTATGTTGCCCGATAAACAGGCAGAAGCGATCCAGTTAGTAAAAGTAGAAGGCTACAGCATAGCCGAGGCAAGCAATCAGACAGGTCAGTCTGAATCGCTTGTTAAAGTGAATATCCACAGAGGATTGAAAAAATTGGCCACATTGATTGAAAGTGAGTAGAGTGAAAGTGAGTAAAGAAATGCATAATAATTTTAGTATAGATGATCTGGTGAATGATTTAACGCCAGTTAAACCTATGAACATCAATAGAGGCCTGCTTCTTCCTGCAATAATGGTCGTGGCCTTTGCAACATTGTTCGTGACCCAGTTAGGACTTCGTGCAGACTTAGCGGCAGGTATTCCATCAATGGTTACATTGATGCGCGGCGGCGTGTTGATATTGCTAGGCCTAGCAACCGCGCATGCGGTATTGCGTATGGCGCAACCATCAGTTGGCAATGGTAGCCAAGGATGGGCATGGGCCGTTGGAGCCGCTTTATTGTTCCCACTTTCAGCACTCATCATCACCATATCAAACATATCATCCGATATGCCCGTTAATGTGAACAATGGTTGGTATTGCTTTAAAATGTGTTTGTCGGCTTCAGCAGCAACCGCTATTCCGATGATTTTATGGCTTCGTAAAGGCGCGCCAACATCTCTGGAACGCGCAGGCTGGTTAACAGGCTTAGCTGCTGGTGGATTAGGTGCTTTTGCTTATTCATTCCATTGCCCCTTTACCAGCGTTATCGACATTAGTGTATGGTATAGCGGTGCCATTGGCACATCCGCAATTATTGGACGCTTAGTCGTACCGCATCTTATCCGCTGGTAATTACCATAATAACCCTATCATCTGATAGGCAGCATAAAATATAAACGGGGCTTAAGTTTCACTCTCTTAGCCTCGTTTTTTTATGCCCAAATGAAACCTGTAAATATGGGTATGTATCAGCGTATTGAACGAGCAGGTAATCCAGCAGCTCTCAGCGCTTCATGCGCATCTGATATACTCGCTTCGCCAAAATGAAATATTGATGCAGCCAATACAGCACTGGCATGGCCTTGCGTTACTCCTTTAACCAAATCATCAACATGCCCCACACCGCCGCTTGCAATAACTGGGATAGAAACATTATCCGCAATAGTGCGAATTAGGTCATTATCGAAACCAATCCTCGTGCCATCACGGTCCATCGATGTCACGAGCAATTCACCAGCCCCTAGCCGCTCCATATTTTGCGCATGTTCCAGCGCATCAATACCCGTTGGGCGTCGTCCGCCATGGGTATATATTTCCCACTTACTAAGGGCTTCATCATTGGCGACACGGTCATTATCATCAGAACGGCGCTTAGCATCCACTGATGCAACAACGCATTGGCTACCAAATCGCTGTGCAATATCAGCAATAAGCTGCGGATTTGATACAGCCGCACTATTTACAGCAACCTTATCGGCGCCCGCTAATAATAAAGCGCGTGCATCTTCAGCGCTGCGCACACCGCCGCCCACAGTAAGCGGCATGAAGCATACTTCTGCCGTTCGCCGCACTACATCGATTATCGTGTCGCGTTCTTCACTACTGGCCGTAATATCAAGAAAACATAGTTCATCCGCGCCTGCCGCATCATAAGCTTTGGCTTGTTCTACAGGATCCCCTGCATCTACTAGATCAACAAAGTTGACGCCTTTTACCACGCGGCCACACGCAACATCAAGACAAGGTATAACGCGAATACACACACTCATATCGCTTTATCACCTATGGCAATTGCCGTTGCTAAGTCTAATTTGCCTTCAAATAAAGCTCGTCCTGTAATCACGCCCTCAATACCATCCGCAGCATACAGGCTTAATATATGGATATCATCAATACCTTTCACACCGCCGCTCGCAATAATAGGTAAATCAACTTGCCGCGCTAAATCTACGGTAGCCTCTACATTGCACCCTTTAAGCATCCCATCACGGCCTACATCGGTAAATAATATACTGGCAACGCCCGCATCTTCAAACCGCTTGGCAAGCTCGGCCACGCTTACATCAGATGTCTCTGCCCAACCCTCTGTGGCTACATATCCATCACGCGCATCGACGGCAACGACAATACCGCCAGGAAATTCCTTGGCCATATCTTTAACAAATATAGGGTCTTTGAGCGCAGCAGTTCCAATCACAAGGCGCGATACACCCAGCCCAAACCAGCGCTCGACCGTTGCACGGTTTCTAATACCCCCGCCCAATTGAATATGCCCTTTAAATGAACCGATAATATTTTCCACGGCAGCGGCATTTTCAGGTTTTCCAGCAAAAGCCCCATCAAGATCAACGACATGTAAAAATTCAGCTCCTGCCTCGGCAAAGCGCTGCGCCTGCCCCGCTGGATCATCTGCATAGATAGTCGCCCTATCCATATCACCCTCAGACAAGCGTACCACTTGGCCAGATTTTAGATCAATTGCTGGGAAAATTATCATGCCAAAATCCTTTTAAGGAGACCAGTCCAAAAATCGTGAAAGAAGCGATAGGCCATAATGCTGACTTTTTTCTGGATGGAATTGCACCCCGAGAATATTATCACGGCCGATAGCAGCTGTCACATCCCCGCCATGATCAGTCATTGCTATCACCTCATCATTATCGGTTGCATCAAATTTATAGCCATGCAGGAAATAAGCTTCTCCAGTCTCAAGTAGAGCATGATCATATTTTATGTGCACTTGATTCCAACCCATATGCGGAATTTTAATAGTATTGCTAGGTTCAAAAGCACGAACAGTACCACCAATCCAACCAAGGCCTTGGTGCGTGCCATGTTCAACGCCCTCATCCGCAAGCAATTGCATACCCACACAAATACCCAAAAATGGAATGGCCTCATCGCGCGCACGTTTGTCCATTGCAGCAATCATACCATCAATAGCGCTTAAGGCATTTTTACAAGCCCCAAAAGCACCCACGCCGGGTAATATGATACGATCTGCTTTTGCGACATATTCGGGGTCAGCTGTGACCTCAACAGAAGAAGCCCCCGCAGCTTTCAATGCATTATAAACACTATGTAAATTACCAGCGCCATAATCAATTAACGCTATATTCTCAGCCACACTTATGCGCCTTTGCTCGCGAGCATACCTTTTGTCGAAGGCACGGCACCCTGCTTGCGCTCATCAATAGCAATGGCTTGACGCATAGCTCGCGCAAACCCTTTGAATATGCTCTCCGCTATATGATGGTTATTACGGCCATGAATCAAATCAATATGAAGTGTCAGCCCCGCATTATCGGCCACGCTATGGAACCAATGGTCAAACAATTCTGTATCCATTTCACCCAGTCTTGGTTGTGAAAAGGCTGCATTCCAGACCATGAAAGGACGCCCAGATATGTCAACGGCGACACGGCTTAACGTTTCGTCCATTGGTGAATACGCGCTGCCATAGCGCATTATACCTGCTTTATCACCCAATGCCTGTGATATAGCCTGTCCAATGGCAATGCCGCTATCTTCGCACGTGTGATGTTGATCGACATGCAAATCGCCATCAATTTTGCATGTTAAATCTATAAGCGAATGACGAGAGAATTGTTCGATCATATGATCCAAAAACCCTATACCCGTGCTCACTTCATATTCACCCGTTCCATCAAGGTTTAGCTCGACGAAAATATCGGTTTCTTTGGTTTTTCTTTCTATCCGTGACTGTCGCATAATTGCCCGTATAATGCCGCATGCGAATTAGGCAAGGCAATGCCGATAAAATATATATCTTTCTTCAACTTTGCGTCTTGATTTACGGCGCAAGCCAGTTCAATTACAAAATATGAGTGAAGAAATAACAGATAGCCTAATTCCTTATGATGACATTGTTCAAGAAGTGCTGCGTGCCGTCGTTGGCCGCGTTTTGCGCAACATTGAACAAGAAGGCCTACCCGGCGAGCATCATTTCTATATTACATTTAAGACAAAGGCAGCAGGCGTATCGATACCTGATGCCCTCATAGAGCGGTTTCCTGACGAGATGACCATTGTTTTACAACATAAATATTGGGATTTAAAAATTGGCGATGAGCATTTTGAAGTCGGCCTATCTTTCAACCAAGTTCCTTCGCATCTTGTCATTCCTTATGCCGCTATTACGGCATTTGTCGATCCTGCGGTTAACTTTGCGCTGCAATTCACGGTCGATGAAGATAATGATCTCATTGCAGTCGCAGAAAAATGTGCAGCCAAAGGCAAAGAAATAGCAACCGAGCAAGAAGATGGTTCAAATGTGGTGAGCGTGGATTTCGGTAAAAAATCAGATTGATGATAACCAACGAATATCTTCAAACTTTATCGCGCTATAACCAATGGCAAAATAATGAGATATTCAAAACTGCCGATACGCTAAGCGATAATCAACGTAATGAATGTCATGGTGCTTTTTGGGGGAGTATAATAGGCACTTTATCGCATATTTATTGGGCTGATCAAATCTGGTTATCACGTTTCGATATTATCGAAGCACCAGAAGTTGGTATAAAAGAGAGTTCTATTTACCTATCAGACTGGAATATATTAAAGTCTAAAAGGGAAGCATTAGATCAGCAATTGATAGATTGGTGCGATAATTTTGATGAAGGAATCATAAAAGGCAATCTAGAGTTTTTCAGCGGTGTTTTGCAAAAAACTGTAGAAATTCCTATCTCGACTGTGTTTACGCATTTCTTTAATCATCAAACCCATCATCGCGGACAAGTGAACGCATTATTATCCTTACATAGCAAAAAAACTGGCGATACAGATTTATTTTTAATGCCCGAAAATCTCTGGCCATAATTACGTTTTCTTCAAACTCTCTTGTAAAATAGTTGACGAGAAGCCCCTATTTACGGCACAGGCAAATATGGCCCAACAAAATAACCCATCCTCAATCCAACTTGATCGACGCGGATTATTGTTCGTATTATCCTCGCCATCAGGTGCAGGGAAATCAACATTAGCGCGCAAACTACTGACATCTGACCAGCAAATATCGCTCTCAGTTTCCGCAACCACACGGCCACCGCGCGCAGGCGAAGTTGACGGCAAAGATTATCATTTTGTTGATAAAGAAACATTCAAAGCCATGGTTGCTAATGGTGAATTTTTGGAATGGGCAAAAGTATTTGGCCATCGCTATGGTACACCCAGAGGCCCCGTTGAGGATATGTTAGAAAATGGCCAAGATGTTTTGTTCGATATTGACTGGCAAGGCACACAGCAACTTTTTCAAGAAGCAGGCAATGATATTGTTCGTATCTTCATACTGCCGCCATCTATAACAGAATTAGAAGATCGGCTTCGCAATCGCGCTACCGATAGTGATGATGTTATCAATGATCGCATGTCACGCGCCAAGTCTGAGATCGGTCATTGGGATGGCTATGATTATGTGCTTATTAATGATGATGTTGAGGCGTGTTTTGAAAAAATCACTCATATTTTAGCAGCAGAACGCCTCAAACGAATGCGCCAGAAAGGGCTTATTGGTTTTGCCAGAAAATTGGTGGAAGGCTGAAATAATATTCATTATTCTGAACTCGGCTCAGTATCTCAGGCCCTATAAGTGCAATATAATAAGTGCAGTATATCATATGATCCTGAAATAAATTCAGGATGACGAATGATTGTAAAAGATGATGAATCATTATGGAAGATGATGAATGATTATGGAAGATAACAAATGATTATGGAAGATGGTGAATGATTATAAAAAATGGGAGCAATATTGTAAGGTAACGCTTTCATTGATAAAAATTCACACCAGTTTCAAGAAATTCACAGCTGCTTCAAAGTCGGTTCTTCGATCATTACGATGTTTTTCAGCAAAACTATCACTGCCCCATTGCTCTTCTTGCCATAGCTCGTCCAAACATAAAGCATCCCAAATTATATCGACATTTGCCTGTCCTTCAAAAATAGCTAAGCTTGCTATCAAAGAACCAGAAATATGCGTCATTTTTGCCATAGCAGTTAGTTCAAAATTATCCATTTTTGTAACCACTTGCCGCAGATTAATGAGACTTTGTTCAGGTTGGTCTTTATGCATAATGCCCGCTACACAGATCAATGGCGCATCATAATATTGCTTGGCCCAATCGAGCCAAGGCTGCCATTCATTCATCTGACGCTGTACAAGCGGATCTGGGCCATCAGCTCGGTAACAAAATAAATCATTTTCTGCATAGGCCGCAATATTGCCTATAAAAACATCGCGTTCATCAGCCACACGGTCAATCGCTGCATTCGCAAATCCCGTCACCACCATAGATGCGGCATCAATTTCTTCGCCTTGCGCATCCCATTCATATTTTACCGCATCAGCCATTTGTGCGTTGGGCAGCGATAGTGCGCGGCGCATCGGTGTTTTAACGGGCTTACTATCCAGCAAGATGGCATAGCCATCATCACTTTTTTCTATCGTCACATTTTTATAAAAACGTTTCATTCTTTGCGAGCACCAGAACCATCAGATATACCAGCATTTTTCTTATCTTGGCTTTTCCAGAGACGTCCCAAAATAAATGGCATACCAATAGCTTGGAAAAAACCCAGAGCGATAAAGATATAACCAACAAAATCAGGCAGTCCGCCTAGATTATTGAGCAGCACCGCAAAACCAACCGCCATAATCGCAATGCCCAAAACGCGGGTTAGTCCAATAATGATATATTTGGCTAGTACAGAACCACTTTCGGCCTTAAGGGGATTATCACTCATGTCGTAAACCTTTCTAATGCAGCGCGTAACTCATCCATCGTGCGGACACAGACATCAGCCCCGCTAGATTCTAATATCGCAAGCGAATGATAGCCCCAGCTTACCCCTATCGTTTTGCAGCCAGCTGCCCTGCCCATTTCCATGTCAAAGCTGGTATCACCAATCATAACGGTGCTACCCGCATCGCTACCAGCATCAGCCATCGCTTGATGGATCATTGAAGGATGTGGTTTAGAAGGGTGCCGGTCCGCGGTTTGCAAAGAGACAAAATAATGTTTCATTTCATGTTCGCTCAAACATCGTTCTAACCCGCGATCAGATTTACCAGTTGCAACGCCAAGCATCCAACCTGCATCATCAAGCGTGCTAATCAATTCCTTGATACCATCATAAAGTGGTTCATGGACAAGGCCTTGGCCGCGCAAGTCATAAAAAGACTGCTTATAATGTTCAGCCAGCTCTTGATGCAACGCCTCATCTTCGCGTGGCAGGAGATGAGCTGCAGCCTCAAATAGGCTAAGTCCCACAATATGACGAATTTCATGACGCGGCGGCGTCGGCATATTAATTTTACCAAAGGCCTGTTCCATCGCCATACAGATATTGGCTTGGCTATCGATCAACGTGCCGTCACAATCAAATAGGGCCAATCTATTGCTCATTTGGCAATATTCCGCATCAGATGCGCCATCGCTAATTGACCATTTTCTTCTAATGCATTTGCAACTGAGGTACGATCTGAATCGCTCTTATTTTGATTAAGTTTCAGCGTATCACGCCACGCCTTTACTTCCATTTCAAAACCCGTGATAGATTTGGTCATTTTTTGCAACAAAGATTGATCCATCTTGTCCATAGTCCATGGTTCTTTATCCGCTAATTTTTTTTCATTCACTCGGCTTAAATCATCCAAATGGGCCAGCAAACCCTCTTCATTCATTTTGCGAACAGGCCCTTCGAGTTCGAGCGCCAAATAATTCCATGTCGGCACTTGATTATCGCCATCATACCAATCAGGGCTGATATAGCTATCGGGGCCATTAACCACGCATAAAGCATTCATCCCGCCAAGATATTTGGTAAGCGCATTACCATTAGCTAGATGAAATTGCAGCGCCCCATCACCCGTGTAAAATAGCGGAACATGCGCAACCCTTGGGCCATTAGCGGTGGCCGCGAATATCATCCCAAAGCCAATTTGCGCAATCATCGCTTCCATAGCAGCGCGTGCACTGCCATTTTTATCGGGCCAACGAAAATCAGAATTAGGATGCATTAACGCCCTCCCTTCTTTTTAAAAGACCCTTTGCCTTTGGTCGGACCAGATTTGCGTGCTGGTTTATAATCAG
The DNA here is from genome assembly GCA_947501885.1 of uncultured Sphingorhabdus sp. Lineage (GTDB taxonomy): Bacteria > Pseudomonadota > Alphaproteobacteria > Sphingomonadales > Sphingomonadaceae > Sphingorhabdus_B. The sequence goes on from CANMXN010000002.1 coordinate 62,638, forward strand.
ATGTTCCTGTTCTACCTTTAACTTTACCGGTGGCTTTTTTACCGCGCGGAATATCACCACGGGAGCGCCTCTCACCACGCTGTTCTTTACGCATTGATTTGCTATGGTTTTTGGCAATTTTCTTTTTAATGGCCTTGGTAACGGGGCCACGGCCTTCATCAATCGGCAAATCGCCATCATTTGCATCTAACCCCAACGCATCCATTGTTGCGGCAAAATGTTCTGGCAAATCAGCCCGTACATCGAGCTTACCGCCCGCTGGGTTGGCAATACGAAGGCGCCGCGCATGCAGATGCATTTTTCGGCTAATTTCACCCGCAAGAAAACTCTCTTTGCCGCCATATTTTCCGTCCCCCACAATCGGATGACCTATCGCCGCCATATGTACGCGCAATTGATGCGTACGCCCCGTATAAGGAGTAAGCTCCACCCAAGCTGCGCGATTGCCAATGCGTTCAATGATACGATAGCGGCTTTTCGCGCTCTGACCATTTTCTTCATCAACATGCATTTTCTCGCCGCCCGATGATGGCTGTTTGGCAAGCGGTAAATCAATAATCCCATCATCAATATTGGGGACACCCATCACGATAGCCCAATATATTTTGCGCGCACTGCGTCCAGAAAAATGCTTTGAGAAATGCGAAGCATTGCCTGCTGTTCGTGCAAGCAAAAGAACACCCGATGTATCTTTATCCAAACGATGCACCAATTTTGGCCGATGATCATTTTCATAGCACAGCGCATCAAGCAATCCATCGACATGCTGGGTCATTTTGGTACCGCCCTGCGTGGCAAGGCCAGGAGGCTTATTGATAATAACCGCTGATTTGTCTTTATAAATCACCATATCTTGCGCCATAGCAATTTGACTCTCGGTCAGCGGCATACGCTGCCTTGGCGGCGGACGATCATTTTGTTCCTCGATGGGCGGTACGCGAATAATCTGTCCAGCCTCTATACGAAGTCCAGGGTCAGCCCGTTTGCCATCAACACGCAATTGCCCCGTGCGCGACCAGCGCGAGACCATAGCAAAAGAAACTTGCTGCATATGGCGTTTAAACCAACGGTCTAGCCTGATACCTTCATCATCAGTATCTACGGTAAATTGCTGTACATCATCGCTAATCTTGCTCATAATGCCCACCGCATAAAGGTCATCCCAATAAATAGAGCCAAAACAACCGATAGCGCGGCATAGAGTATTGCAATACCCCATTGGCCGCGCTCGACCATCATTGCCATTTCTAAACTAAATGCAGAAAAGGTAGTAAAACCACCAAGCAAACCAACACCTAATAATAAGCGGTAATTCTCAGTATAAGATGATATTTCAGCTTGATCACGCAACAATATTGCCATCAAAATACCCATCAAGAAACCACCGATAACATTAACCACCAATGTTCCCATGGGAAACGCGCCCCAGCTCAACATGGAGCCTAATAATCGACCTATATGAAAACGCAATGCTGCGCCAATGCCGCCGCCTATCATGACCAATAGAGTGGGTATAAAAGAGGATACTATAGTCATGATATTGAAACTGTTCTAAGCTGCATGCTTAGCCCTTAGCTTTTGTTAGCCCATTTACGCAACTTATTTGCTGAAACAAGTTTAGCGTGACGATTATGTATATTGGTTATACTGAAACAAGTTCAGCATGACGATAGGGTTTTAACACCCGTCATCCTACACGCGCCCGCCATCCTACACGCACCTCACCTTGCACACGAGCCTCACCTTGCACGCGCCCGTCATCCTACACGCGTCCGTCATCCTGAATTTAGTTCAGGATAACAATGGAGAGGAAGCATTAAACAGCTATTATACTGAAACAAGTTTAGCGTGACGAGAAGCTATACTGTTATGCTGAAACAAATTCAGCACGGCGTGGTGGAAGCGAGCTTTTTCCAATCAATTCCATCTTTTAAATCATATTCTATTTCTTAACCCGCTTTCTACGCATAAAAAAAGAGACTGAAAAGCCCCTTTTTCATATCATATGGTTTAGCGATTAACGGCCATTATTAGCGACAATATCAACATTCGTTCCGCCTTGCGGACGTTCAGTAAATGTTATCACAAATGCGCCGCCGTCAACATCACGAACGCCGCCCAATGTATGTTCGCCAGAGCGTAATACATATTCAGCGCTATAACCAGTATGCTTGGCCAATGAATAATAATAATCAACTATTTTTTTCAATGCGACATTCGATGCAAAGCTAACAACGCGAATATCACATAAACCGCCATCAACACCAGCCGCTTCCAATACACGGCCGCGCGGATAAACAGGAAACTCAGCAGGCATACGATTGGCCCATGATGCACCATATTCTAATTTTGCATCGCAAGTGCCTTTGCCGCGTTGGATTGATTGCTGCTCAGCGCGGGCGCCCAATGTTGTGCCGCGGCTGCTTTGACCACAATTATTGCATTCTTCTTCTGAGAGATTGCTAGGAGCTGGTGCAACAAGTGCAGGGGCATTTCTAATTTCTGCTATAGTAAGAGCATCACGGCTAGAACCTCTATCCGCAGGGCGAGCACCGCTTGCGCTGCCATTTACATCCTGGACAGCATTATTATTAGAACTACCATTTAAATCACGATCCACCAAAATACGATCATCAAGTGCAACATTGGCTTCTGGATCAGTTCCTGCAAGCTCTGCATCTAATTCTTCGGTTTGATTTGTATCATCACTACCGCATGCACTTAGCGATAAAGGCAATGCTATTAATGCCAATGGCAACATAATTGGGCGTAACTTAATAGGTTTGAGAGGCATTAATCTGCTCCTTAAAAAACAATTTACTAACTTCTAATATAGGATGATTGCTTATAATCTTACAAATTACTAGCCTAATACAAGGTTAACAAAGCATAATATAACCAATGTTACGAATATATTTGCTATGCTGTACCATCAAGAGACAGGCATCTGTGATTGGTTAACACATATAGTGGTCAATTATTCAGATAATCATAGAAATTCTAGATTTTGAGTTATTTGTTCACGATTCGCAACGATATGCAGCTATTTAACAATTCCATTAAAAGAAACACTGCCAGAAGAATTTTTGGTGATCACATTATTAAACACCCAACGAACATGCGTGACATCAGCTACTGTTGCTGCGCGCAAAACATTTGTGTCGCCCGTATCATTATTTGCTTGGACGCTTAAGTCTTCCAATTTGCCCCAGTTTTTTCCGCCATCAACAGAGACTTCAGCCCATTCTTCGGCAGCTTCTATATATTGAACGGCCGCTGGTATTGGGTTTGTTGCCTTAAATCCTGTCACATCTTGGCCCGTATTATTAGTATATTTTAATATGAATTTTAATCTATCACCAGGAATAACAATAACATCTTTAGGGTTTTTAAGGATAATCTTCTCATTGCCTTGTGCATCATTTTCTGTTCGGATAACAAAGACTTCACTACTGAGAGAAACTTGATCTTGAACAGCATTTTGCGCAGCACTTATTTGCACATATATCGTCTGAGCATGCGCAGTACTGGAAAATGCAAAAGCCGAACCAATGAAAGCAGAAACACCCAATGCCGTAGCATAGAATAGGGTATGATATCGGTTTAAAATATGCTGATTCATACCATCACTCATTTGTGAGAGGGCATTCTGAATATGATCTGATATTTTATTGCTCATTATTTCAATCCTATTTTTATAATTTTCATTAGAAAACTATGGAATAAACATCAGATATCTCTTTCTATAGTAAATATTTGGTTAATATTATGACTGAAACTTATAAATATAATGTTCAATCAATTTTCCTATGTCCAACCGTTGCAGTGACGCTCGCTATCGTCTAAAGCTTGAGCGATTCAACCGTCAGCGAAAAACCTAGAATAGGCTGACCATAAAATTCATGGAGCTCCGAATGACAACCACAGGACAAGATACGCTTAATGTGCGCGGCACAATGCAAGTTGGCGAACAAAATATCGCTTATTATTCGCTCTCAAAAGCGGCTGAAAAATTGGGTGATATTTCACGCCTACCCTTCACATTAAAAGTGCTTCTTGAAAATATGCTCCGCTTTGAGGATGGCGTGACCGTCACCACCGATGATGCGCAGGCCGTTGTTGATTGGCAGAAAAATGCAAAAAGCAATGCCGAAATTCAATATCGCCCTGCTCGCGTCTTACTCCAAGATTTCACGGGCGTTCCATGCGTGGTAGATCTAGCCGCCATGCGCGATGCGATGAATAATTTGGGTGCGGACGCCGAAAAAATTAACCCGCAAGTGCCTGTGCATTTGGTAATCGATCACAGCGTCATGGTCGATGAATTTGGCACGGCGCAAGCCTTTGAAAATAATGTTGCATTGGAATATGACCGTAATGCAGAGCGCTATGAGTTCCTAAAATGGGGCAGCAAAGCCTTGGACAATTTCCACGCTGTTCCTCCCGGAACAGGAATCTGTCACCAAGTGAATTTGGAAAATATCGCGCGCGGCGTATGGTCGAGCACCGATCAAAATGGCGATATGGTAGCCTACCCCGATACCTGCGTTGGTACCGATAGCCACACCACCATGATTAATGGTCTAGGTGTTTTGGGCTGGGGCGTTGGCGGTATCGAGGCTGAAGCTGCAATGCTCGGCCAACCTGTGTCGATGCTTATTCCAGAGGTTGTTGGTTTCAAGCTTACGGGTGAATTGGCCGAAGGTATTACCGCGACCGATCTGGTTTTAACCTGTGTTGAGATGCTGCGTAAAGTCGGCGTTGTTGGCCGCTTTGTAGAATTTTATGGCCCAGGTGTTGCGGCGCTTTCACTTGCTGATCGTGCGACAATTTCTAACATGGCGCCCGAATATGGCGCGACCTGTGGTTTCTTCCCCATTGATGATAAGACGCTTGATTATATGCGCCTCACGGGCCGTGATGAGCAAGTGATTGCCGTGACCGAAGCCTATGCCAAAGAGCAAGGATTCTGGCGCGATGATAATGCACCAGAAGCTGTGTTCACCAAAACATTAGAGCTAGACATGAGCAGCGTTGTGCCATCACTGGCGGGGCCAAAACGTCCGCAAGACCGCGTGGCGTTAAGCGAGCTGGACGAGAGTTATAATAAAGATTTGGTCGATGTCTTTGGCCGCCCTGCCGAAGGTGCACAAGTCGCCGTTGATGGCGCGGATTATACCATTGGTGATGGTGATGTCGCTATCGCGGCCATCACGAGCTGTACCAACACATCCAACCCATCGGTGCTTATCGCTGCTGGTCTTGTGGCCCGTAAAGCGCGTGCAAAAGGATTGTTCGTCAAGCCTTGGGTCAAAACATCCTTGGCTCCCGGTAGCCAAGTGGTGACCGATTATTTGGTCAAAGCTGGCCTGCAAGAGGATTTGGATGCGCAAGGTTTCAACCTCGTCGGCTATGGCTGCACCACCTGTATTGGTAACTCTGGCCCGCTGCCTGCCCCGATTAGCAAAGCGATCAATGAAAACTCACTCATTGCAGCGTCCGTACTATCGGGCAACCGTAATTTTGAAGGGCGCGTATCGCCTGACGTTCAGGCCAATTATCTCGCATCTCCGCCACTCGTTGTGGCCTATGCATTAAAAGGCACAGTACGCGAAGATATTTATAGCACCCCGCTTGGCCAAGGCAGCGATGGGCAAGATATTTTCCTAAAAGATGTATGGCCCACCAATGATGAAGTACGCGAGGCTATTGAGGCGCATGTTGGCCGCGAGATGTTTGAAAGCCGCTATGCCAATGTTTATGATGGCGATGCGGCATGGCAAGACATTAAAGTCGAAGGCACACCAACATTCTCATGGCGCGCTGGTTCAACTTACATCGCGAACCCACCTTATTTTGAAGGCATGGAAATGGCGCCAGCCCCCGTGGGTAATATTAATGATGCTAAGGTTCTGGCATTGCTCGGCGACAGCATCACCACCGATCATATTTCACCCGCTGGTGCGATTAAAGAAGATTCTCCTGCTGGCGAATATCTTAAATCGCATCAAGTTTCCAAAGCCGATTTCAACAGCTATGGATCGCGGCGCGGCAACCATGAAGTGATGATGCGCGGAACATTTGCAAATATCCGTATCAAAAATGAAATGGTCCCAGGCATCGAAGGCGGCATGACCAAATATCAAGGCGAAACCATGGCTATTTATGATGCGGCAATGCGCCACAAAGCCGATGGCAAGCAATTGATCGTCATTGGCGGTAAGGAATATGGCACAGGCTCATCACGCGATTGGGCGGCAAAAGGCACAAATTTGCTTGGCGTTAAGGCCGTAATCGTTGAGAGTTTTGAGCGTATTCACCGTTCCAACCTAGTTGGTATGGGCGTGCTGCCGCTTCAATTCGAAGAAGGTACAAGTCGCAAAACACTGAATATGACGGGCGAAGAAAGCTTCTGCATCAAAGGCGTCGCATCGCTTGATCCGCGCCAAGTGGTTGAAGTAGAAATGACCCGTGCCGATGGCAGCGTTGAGACATTTAATACGCTGTGCCGCATTGATACCGCCAATGAAATGGAATATTTCCTCAACGGCGGTATCTTGCAATATGTATTGAGAAAATTAGCGGCTTAAGAAAGCGCATAATAATAACAAAAAAACCGTGTGGAGCGATCCATGCGGTTTTTTAATGTGCGATAGTATGGGTCACCATTTAATTGATGCTATCGGAAGTTGCCCCTCTTCACCGTAAATCACAAAACGTCATCCTGAATTTAGTTTAGGATAACCTATGATCATATTCTATCATACTGAAACAAGTTCAGCATGACGAATGATTCAATAAAATGAATGCCTCAATAACGGCAGCAGTCATTCAATCCTTACCCTCGAAATTGCACCGCCAAATCATATAGTGCAATCGCCGCTTTTGCCGCCTCACCGCCTTTGTCTTTTTGCGCAGCATCGGCACGCGCCAAGGCTTGCGCTTCATTTTCAACAGTGATGATACCATTGCCAATAGCAACACCATCTAGCGTTAAGGCCATGATAGCCCGTGCGCTCTCATTCGAGACGATTTCAAAATGATAGGTCTCGCCGCGAATGACCACGCCAATCGCTACAAAACCATCATATTTCTCAGTGTCCATCGCAAGGCTAATCGCGCCCGGTACTTCCAAAGCCCCTGGAACGGTGATGACTTCATGGCTATGACCCGCAGCTTCTAAGGCAGCCTTTGCTCCACCAATTAACATATCATTTAGCGTGTCGTAAAAACGGGCTTCAACGATTAAAAAATGCGCCATTTCAGTCTCCAATATCTTTGTTCTGGCCTATATTATGCGGGATCATGCAATTCAACAGCACGCTGTCCCACGATACGCAAGCCATAAGCATCAAGCCCCACCAATTCATGGCTGCTATTGCTGATTAATTCCATATCTTGCACGCCAAGGTCCGCCAAAATCTGCGCCCCTACGCCATAATCGCGTAATTGATCGGGCATGGATGGTGTGGGCTTTTCTTCATCTTGCTTACTCGAATCTTTTTGGCCCAATAGACGTTGCACCTGCGATGAGAGAAAACGCCTGCCCGTTTGTGGTATCATGACGATCAATCCATGTCCTTCTTCGCCAATGATACGCATCGATTCCGCTAGCATTCCCGATGGGCGCTCACATTGACCAAAAATATCATCAAATACCGATAAAGCATGCATGCGTACCAAGGTCGGATTTTCAGGATCAATATGGCCTTTTTGCAGCACTAATTGCTCAGTTTGCGTGGCATGATTGAAATAGGTTATCGCATTCCATTCGCCGCCCCAACGGCTGTTGAAACGCGCCTCGATACGTTTCTCGGCTAAATGGTCATTGCGCAAGCGATAGGCAATTAAATCGCGGATTGTGCCGATTTTCATATTATGCGTATTGGCAAATTCGATCAAATCATCGAGGCGTGCCATCTCGCCATCATCCTTCATAATCTCACAAATAACACCCGATGGATTGAGGCCCGCAAGACGCGATACATCAACAGCAGCCTCGGTATGCCCTGCACGTACCAACACGCCGCCATCCTTGGCTTGCAGCGGGAAAATATGCCCGGGCGTGACAATATCGGTCGCGCCCTTATTGCTATCAACAGCCACCGCAATGGTGCGCGCACGATCCGCCGCACTGATGCCCGTCGTAACCCCTTCACGCGCTTCGATAGAGATAGTGAAAGCGGTGCTATATTGCGCACGATTATTTTGGCTCATCATATTAAGATCAAGCTCGCCCACACGTTCTTTGGTCATCGCCAAGCAGATAAGGCCGCGCCCATATTTGGCCATGAAATTCACCGCATCGGGGGTCGCCATTTGCGCGGGGATAATCAAATCGCCTTCATTTTCGCGATCTTCATCATCGACCAAAATATACATGCGGCCATTGCGCGCTTCATTGATAATATCTTCGGCGCTCGCCATTACGCTGCCACCATTGCTGGCTAGATATTTTTCCAAGCGGCTCAATGTATCGGCTGTTGGGTTCCAATCTGCTTGCCCCAAATGGCGCAAGCTATTGGCATGTAATCCCACAGCACGCGCTAGGCCCGCTTTTGATATTTTTCCGCTATCGACCAATTCGATAATTTGTTCTATTAAAGTTTTGCTCATAAGCCTTCAATATCACATTATAGTGTGATGTCAATTAATATAATCACATTAAACAGGTGTTATATTGCATTAAAATAGCCAAGATATGAAAAATATGACTGTCTAATGTGAATTTAACTTGACGATTAAATTATGAAACCGCACATTGATCCTACATTTTACTAAGGATTTTTTATGAGCCAGATTCCCGACAATACCCCCATCATTATTGGCGTTGGTCAAGTCAGCGAGCGCATGAGTGATGATGGTTATGCTGCGCTATCACCGATGGATTTGGCAGGCAATGCCCTGAGTGAAGCCATTAAAGATAGTGGAAGCAATGTTGCTAAATCGATTGATACGATCGCTGCGATACGGCAATTTGAAATTAGCTCGCAAGTGGCGGTTGCGCCTTTTGGCAAGTCGAATAATCCGCCCCGCTCTATCGCCAAACGCGTTGGCGCAAACCCCATACGTACGATATTGGAAATCACGGGTGGCCAAGGTCCGCAAAAATTGGTGGGAGAACTTGCCCAAGATATAGCAGATGGCAAAAGCGATATGGCCGCAATAGTGGGATCAGAAGCAATCTCAACCATGCTCACATTTTTGCGCACGAACGGCAAACCAGATATACCAAAACCTGATTGGCCAAAACCCAACTGGAACGAAGAGGTAGATGGTGATTTGGAAGATCGCGGTTATGGGCTAGAAGGACAGTTTGATAGCGCATTGCTCAAAAATGGATTTACGGGTCCTGTCACTGGCTATGCCTTATTCGATAATGCACGGCGGCATAAATTGGGTCTCAGCGTTTCAGACTATCAAACACAGATTGGCGCATTATTTGCGCCTTTTACCAATGTTGCAGCTAGCAACCCGCATTCGGCTAGCCCAAAGTCACTTTCTATCGACACAATAGCGACAATGAGCGACAAAAACCGCATGATTTCGCATCCTTATTTGCGCCATATGGTATCGCGTGATCAGGTCAACCAAGGGGCCGCAATCATCATATCCTCTGTGGGCAAGGCCCGCGAGCTTGGCATAGCGCAAGATAAATGGGTCTATATTCACGGCGTGACCTGCGCAAAGGAAGCCTCGATCATGGAACGCAGCGATTTATCAAGCTGTGCCAGCGCGGTAAGTGTCGTGCAACAAGCCCTTAATATCGCGGGTCAAGGCGTTGATGATGACGCACCGCTCACCATGCGCGACATGTGCTATTTGGATTTATATAGCTGTTTTAGCTTTCCCGTTTTCACTATGATGGAGGCCTTTAATCTGGGCCATGATGATAAGCGCGGATTGACGCTCACGGGCGGCCTGCCCTTCTTTGGCGGGGCAGGCAATAACTATAGTAGCCATGCTATTGTCGAGGCCGTCATTCGCGCACGGCGCGATCCGAAAGCCTTTGCTTTTGTAGGCGCAAATGGCGGCGCGATGAGCAAATATGCGTGCGGGATTTACTCAACACGCCCCACACCATGGGACATTGCGCGCTATAATTTGATGCCCGATACGCAAGGCTCTTTCGAAGTCGCTGCGGAATATGATGGCGAGGCGATAGTTGAGAGCTATACCATCGCACCCAATAAGAAAGGTGCAGTAGCCAGCATTATTGCACGCACAGCCGCTGATCAGCGCGTGGCTGCTATGGTAAATCAAGATGATACCGCTTCTATGCAGCAACTATCCGATGATGATGCCATAGGCCGCAATGTGAGCATCACCCATCAGGGCAAAGGTGTGCATAATTTTAGTTTTTAGGTTGCGAAGAGATGCTGAAATAAATTCAGCATGACGAATATATTAGTGCTTTTACTCTGTTATGCTGAAATAAATTCAGCATGACGATACACAATTACAATGCGACATGACTATATGGATACAAAAAAGGGCGGAAGTTTCCTTCCCCCCCTCTTTGTTAATTATAAATATTACGCCGCTTTGTAAAAGCTCTCACCTTTATCGGCTTTCTCGCGGAAGCTCATTGGCGGCTTGAAACGCTCGCCATATTTTTGCGCGAGACTATCGGCCGTACGTACAAAATTATCTACTCCAATAGTATCGATATGGCTCATCGGGCCGCCCGTCCACGGCGCAAACCCCCAGCCGAATATTGCACCTAAGTCGGCACTTTGCGGGTCAGAAACAACCTCTTCATGATAGCATTGGGCGGTCGCAATCAATTGAATATACATCAAACGCTCTTTGACTTCTTCAACGCTAGGCTGCTCTTCGGCAATAGGGAAATACTCGCCAATGCCTTGCCATAGACCCTTTTTATTGCCTTTATCATCATAATCATAAAAACCAGCACCAAAGCGGCGGCCTTGACGATCAATTTTCTTGACCATCAATTCAGAGAGGCCTTCGCTACCACTAGGAACATAAGCATCGCCCATTTCTTCTTTGGTCGATTGCATGATGTCATAGCCAAGCTTCAATGTCGTTTCATCGATCACAGCGAGCGGCCCAATCGGCATGCCCATAGAAATAGCAGCATTCTCAATGAGTGACATTTTCACGCCTTCGGTCACCATCAGCATCGCTTCATTGGCATAAGGCGGGAATACGCGGTTGGTATAGAAACCCCGAACATCCTTGACCACAATCGGCGTTTTGCGAATTTTCGCATTATAATCAATCGCTACTGCTAGGGCTTTATCGCCTGTTTCCTCACCCGGAATGATTTCCAAGAGCGGCATGCGCTCTACCGGAGAGAAAAAGTGCATGCCGATAAATTGATCGGGGCGTTTTGAATGTTTGGCAAGGCCCGTAATCGGCAAGGTCGATGTGTTTGATGCGAAAACAACATCATCGCGGATAACCGCCTCGGTTTTCTTAATCACATCGGCTTTCACATCGGGACGTTCAAATACAGCCTCAATAATCAAATCAACATCTTTCAGATCATCATAATTATCGGTGGGTTTAATACGCGCCATGAAGGCATCCGCTTTCTCTTGGGTCATCTTGCCGCGTGCTACTTTTTTATCGACAATTTTTTGACTATAATCAACCGCCTTTTGTGCATCTTCCATGCTGCGGTCCAGCACGATAACATCCATCATGCCTTTTGCGGTCACATGCGTAATGCCCGATCCCATCAAGCCGCCACCAATAACGCCAACGGTTTTAAGGTCTGTCTTTTCAATGCCTTCGGGACGCGCTGCACCTTTTTCGGCTGCTTGTTTGTTAACGAAAAGCGTACGAATCATATTTTTGGATTGCGGCCCAGCCAGCAATTTGGTGAAATATTTGCTCTCCACACGCAGCGCTGTGTCAATGGGCAGCATAGAACCTTCATATAGGCAGGAAAGAATAGCTTTCACCGCTTCATAATTACCCTTAGATTGTTTAAGCGCCATAGCGGATGACCCCATATATAAAGGCACAGCGCGCGGATCCATAGAACCTGCACCACCCGGGAATTTATAGCCCTTCTTATCCCAAGGCGCCGATGCTTTTGGATTGGCTTTCACCCATGCTTTGGCTTTATCGATCACTTCATCATGCGGCACAACCTCGTTGATGAAACCCTGCGCAAGGCCTGCTTGCGGGTTGGTAGGTTGCCCCATCATAATCATCATACCAGCCGCTTGTAGGCCAGAGAGACGCGGTAAACGCTGCGTACCGCCGCCTCCGGGAAGCAAACCAACTTGAACCTCAGGAAGGCCAAGCTGAATTTTCGGATTATCGCTGCATACACGGTAATGACAGGCCAATGCTAATTCTAAACCGCCGCCCAGCGCAAGGCCATGCAATGCGCAAGCAACGGGCTTCGCGCTTTTGCTGCCTTTGATTAATTCTTTGGCGCTATGGCCGCCCGTTTCCATGCGGCGCAATTCGCCGTTCAGACCCCAGCTTTGCTCAAAGGCTTCTTTCATGGTTTCTGCTTTTGAGGCACCGAGCATCCGCAAATCAGCCCCAGCCAAGAAACCAGATTTTTTACCCGATGCAATCACTGCGCCTTTAATGGCATCATTACTGATAAGCTCATCCACAAATTTTGGGAAATCGGTCATCAAACCTTCATTCCAAACATTCATAGATTGGCCTGGCAAATCGATCGTCACCAGCGCGATGCCATCGGCATCAATATCCACGGTTAGTGTTTCATATGTCATGATAATATTCCTATAATTTCTATAATGTCAGGCTCAAACGCGCTCAATAACCGTGGCAATACCCATGCCGCCGCCGATGCACAGCGTGGTAAGCGCGGTTTGCTTGTTGGTGCGCTCTAACTCGTCCAAAACAGTACCCAAAATCATAGCGCCCGTTGCGCCCAATGGGTGACCCATAGCGATAGCACCGCCGTTCACATTCATCACGCTATGATCAACATTCATCGCTTCCATAAAGCGCAATACTACTGATGCAAAAGCTTCGTTAAGTTCCCATAGATCAATATCACTATTGGTCATGCCAGCGCGTTCCAATGCTTTTTTCGCGGCAAATTCTGGGCCTGTAAGCATGATAGTAGGCTCGCTACCAATGGATGCCATAGAGACAATGCGCGCACGCGATTTTAGATTATGTTTCGTACCCGCTTCTTTATTACCAAGCAATACAGCCGCGCTGCCATCTACAATGCCAGAGCTGTTACCTGCGGTATGCACATGGTTGACGCGCTCTAAATCTGGATGCTTTAAAATGGCCACATCATCAAAGCCTGGCATCGCCTCACCCATCATTTGGAATGCAGGTGATAAAGCCCCCAAAGATTGCATATCAGCATCAGGACGCATCAATTCATCATGATCTAAAATCACTTCGCCAATAACATCTTTGATCGGCAATATAGATTTTTCAAACCGATTTTCTTTCCAAGCTGTCGCTGCACGCTTTTGGCTCTCAACCGCATAGCTATCGACATCATCACGGCTATAACCATATTTGCTGGCAATTAAATCGGCTGAAATGCCTTGGGGTACGAAATATTCTTGAAAGGCCAATTTAGGATCAGCCATGCCGCCCGCACCATCGCTGCCCATAGGAATGCGGCTCATAGATTCAATGCCGCCGCCTATGGCTAAATCGGTTTCGCCTGATTTTACCTTGGCTGCTGCGATATTCACCGCTTCTAGGCCAGAGCCACAAAAACGGTTCACTTGAATCGCCGATGTAGTCTCTTTATAGCCTGCTGCTAAAACGGCGCTGCGCGAGATTACCGCGCCTTGTTCACCCACAGGTGATACACAACCAAAGGCGACATCTTCGACTTCATGGCCTTCTAAATCGTTACGCTCATTCACCGATGCAAGTACTTGGGATGCAAGTTCCAACGCCGTAATTTCATGCAATGAACCATCGCTGCGTCCTTTACCGCGCGGAGAGCGCACTGCGTCATAAATATAAGCTTCAGTCATGTTTTAATCCTTCTTAATTGATACAATATTCGCATCGGCGAGTTTTGTAATATCATTATCATCATAGCCTAATTCGTTCAAAATATTATGGCCGTCACTTCCTTTGGGGGTCAAAGTAAATTCATCATATATCTTTGAACCATTAAAGCGTGGAGCCATTTGAGGGTGGTTCCATGGTCCATCTTGAATATAAGCATTCCTCTTCACATTAACAGGGTGCGTGGCTGCTTCTTGATAATTCAGTACGGGTGTCACACACGCATCCGTAAGCGCAAATAATGCCTCCCATTCATCACGGCTTTTACTTGCAAAAATTTTAGCTAGCATTTCATGCTGCGCTGGCCATTTGGCAAAATCATTCTGCTTACCATATGCATCCTTATCGATTGGCAATCTATCCATCATTTCGGCAAAAAATTGCTTTTCAATACAGCCAACCGCCATATATTTTCCATCAGAAGTTTCATAACAGCGGTAATAGGGCGCCGCTCCATCCAATATATTGGCTGCTCTTTGCGCTTGCCATTGGCCGCACCCAGCCATACCATGAATGAAACTCATTAATGATGCCGTGCCATCGATAATGGATGCGTCAACAATATCACCTTGGCCCGTTTTTTCTGCTTTAAGAAGTGCCGCGAGCAAGCCCGTTACCAAAAACATGCTACCCCCGCCAAAATCACCAATCATGTTGAGCGGCGGCGGCGGCGGGGCATTGGCTGGGCCGATGGCATGGAGCGCACCCGTCATAGATATATAATTAATATCATGACCCGCCATTTTTGACCAAGGGCCCTCTTGCCCCCAACCTGTCATGCGGCCATAAATAAGCTTAGGGTTACGAGCATGACATGCCTCTGGACCTATACCCAATCTCTCCATAACCCCAGGACGCAGACCTTCTATCAATACATCGGATTTCTCGGCTAGTTTTAGGATAATTTCCGCACCTTCAGCGATTTTAATGTCAACGATGATAGATTTTTTACCGCGCGCATCAATCCCCGCCATATCCATTGCGGGATTTCCTGATGGTGCGCGATCCACAACGGTAACATCAGCACCTAAGTCACTCAATAATTGGCCTGCATAAGGGCCCGGACCGATTCCTGCCAATTCTAATATTTTATAGCCCTGTAATGGTTTATCAGAATTTGACATATTATTCTCGCTTACAAATAATGGTTTACATCTGCATCTGAGAATAAAATTCAGCAATGCAGTTTAATCAGTTGGTTAAACTACAATATAAGCAGAGCTACAAATTGGCAAGGGAATTTACGTTTACGTTAACGACAAGCATAAAATCTTATATAAATATCTCTATCACAACGGTTATTTTTAGTCTTTTTTCTTGCCTATTTAGGTTATTTCTGGCCCATAAACCCAAATAAATGCCCCGCGACTTTACGCATCTGTATCTCTTCCGCTCCCTCAGTAATACGATAGCGCCTATGGTGCCTATAGATATGTTCAAATGGCTTATGGCGGCTATAGCCTATCCCGCCATGCACCTGCATCGCCTGATCGGCAGCATTGCAGACCAACCGATTGGCGCGATAATTACAAATAGATATTTGGTCAGATAATTTTTCAGAAACTTCTACTTTATCCATCTGATCCATAGCATCGGCTACGCTATAAATATATTGGCGCAGCATTGCGGCTTCACTGTGTAATTCAACGAGAGGAAATTGTATCGCTTGGTTGACCGCTAAGGGCTTGCCAAAAGGTCTACGCTCCCGTGCATATTGTACCGATTGGTCGATACAATATTGCGCCGCGCCTAAAGATGAAGCCGCTTGTCTTATGCGGTTTTCATGGACAAAATGCTGCGCACAGGCCAATCCATATTCGGCATCCCCCAATATATCTTCCGTTGGAATCCAAACATCCTTATAGGTGCATTTGGGGTGATCGGTGGGCATGTTAAATGTCCACAAATATTCACCAACTTCAAAACCAGCCGCATTGGTCGGCACAATGAAACAACCAATGCCTTTAGCATCGCCATCTTTGCCGCTATGGCGTGCAAAGGTCATGACATGGGTTGCCTTGTGCAATCCCGTTGTCCACATTTTCTCGCCATCAATGCGCCAGCCATCGACGCCATCGCGCACTTCTTTTACAGCGCGCGTTTCCATCCATGTAGCATCCGAACCATGGGCTTCCTCTGTTAAGCCAAAGGACCAGCGCATTTCACCATCGAGCATAGCGGGTATATATTCCGCTTTTTGTTTTTCCGTACCAAAATCCCGTACCATCAATGGTTGTACCAAATTACCAACGATAGAATTTTCATTCTGAAGATCATTGTGCAGGCCCAGCCCTTTTGCCGCGAGATGCTCTCTGATGCGGGCCATCGATAGATTATTACCATCTTGCCCGCCAAATTCACGCGGCAAAGCAAAACGGTAATGCCCAGCTTCATCTGCTAAGACACGCATTTGGTCGAGCAAATCTTCCCATTCCTGCGTTGGCAATCCCTGATTATCCCAATCGGTACGCGCATTTTCACGCCGATGGTCAAAGAAACGCATATTATCATCGGCCTGCTCTAATGGCTTAATCTTGGCTTCGATAAATGTATCAAGCTTTGTTAGATAATCCTCAATCTCTTGAGGGATAGAAAAATTGCTCATATCATACCTTTACTTTTGGAGTGTTTTGCCATTTTCTCTGCGCCACTTTGACGGCGGCATAATGGGGTTGGTCAATAGTGGTTTTCTCTAACGCGCAAAGCCGCAAATGATTGATGACATCGCAATCACCGCTCGCGGCGCGCTGCGCCATATTGTCTTCTGATAGATTGGCTATGCTCTGCATACGTTCTCTTTGTTTGCGCACAAATAGTGCGCCAAATTGTGCAGATCGCTCCACTATAGCAAGCGCATTTTTGGCAACGCGGGCCTCAAACAAATCACGGCCTTTGGCGGTTTCGATAACGCCTTCATCCCATTCATATAAGGCACGGATTAACTCGCTCGCTTTGGTTGCGCCGCTTGCATTAAGATTGCGCTGTGGGCGCTCCCAATCCCTTACTGCACTGGAAACAGGAGCATCACCTTCTAGCAATAGCACCAAATCGAGCTCGACCTCTGACACGCGCGTGCCAATAACGGCGCGTTCCAATGTTCTCTCTGTTTCTGTGCGCCATGAATCGAGCATTCTCAGACACACTATCCCCCACCAAAGCGTAGAGAATATCAACCAAAAATCAAAGCGCACCCTATCAACCTTGCACCCGCTTATACTCTCATAATGGTTGATAAAATCATCAATTTTTCCAAATCCACCGACAGGATTTTCATAGTGGCCAAAACGCCAAGACGGCGCGCACATATAGGCCAAATCTTGCTCTGCATCGCCAACATGACATAGCTCCCAATCCAGTACCGCGGATATGCCAGCTTCATCTATCATCAGATTACCCATACGAAAATCACCATGCAAAAACACTGCTTCACCCGCCTCGGGGCATTGCTGCTCAAGCGTTAGAAAGGCCCAATCAAATATTGGCAATTTTGCACCTAGGGTTTGATAATCTTGCTTCAAATTTTGCAGCATTTGCATGGGGCTGTCATGCCTTAAAGTCTCTGATAACGGCAGACTATGTATAGATGCTAATTGCACAGCGCATTGCTGTAATAAATCTTCGTAAAATTGCGTGTCTTCATAAGTTTTAAATATCTTATGCGGCAGTGCCTCACCCGATGTATATTCCATGATAAAACCATGACCAAGCGCATCGCTCTGTTCTATCTTACCCAATATTTGGGGGACTTTCAGTCCTTTATTATAGGCAGCCGTCATAATATCCGCCTGATGATTTAAGCTCAGAGCTTCTGACAATGGATTCTCATCTTCTTCGCGCCGCATGATATAGGGAATATCATCATATTCAAAATACCAGCTTTGCGCACTCGCACCACCCGTCAGGCGTTGCAACCTATCCACTTCGCCATTGCTACCAAAAATACGATTGCATAATCTGCTTAGCTTTGCGCCAATTTCAATATTGGATTGCATATTGTTAATCTGAAAAACCTCTCAGCAGAGGTGTATAGGCTCAGGATACCAAATGCAAATCCGCTTTATCATTGTGGGTCAAAGCTTCCGTATCCGCTGACAAACCTGTGAGAATAACAGTTATAATTGTCTTTAATTTTTCAACGGGTAATTTTTCATGCATCTGACTCAAACTGTCTGGATTCACATAAGGCTGCACCATCAAATTAATAAATGACACAGCCGCATCGATGGTCATCCCTTTGAAATATCCATGATCCATAGCCTCTGATACGATCATCGCAAGGTAATGATCGCCAAGATCAACATAACCAATAACCACATCATAATGCTGATCGCCCAATTCACAATAGCTACGAAACAGATCAGGTTCTCTCAAAAAATTCTCGCGCATTAGAATGAAACGTCGCGCAAAAAATTCATATAATTTTGCCTCAACGGGTAAGTCAGATGCCGTAACATCCTCCATTATTTTTATTTTATCGCTGAACCAATTTTCAGCAATAGCCTCCCAAAGCATCTCTTTGCTCTCAAAGAAACGATATATATTAGATTGTGACATATCGGCTTCGCGCGCAATTTCTTGGAGTGTTACTTCGACTGCGCCGCGTTTGCGGATCAATTGTTCCACAATTTCCAATATTTTCTTTTGGCCAGCTTCTATATCGGTTTGGGGGCGCGCCATGACAATCTCCGTTTTATAATAATAAAACAGTTTTATGATAAATGAATATATTTTTCAATCATCATTTAATCGAAGTTAAAACTTTCTTGCTGCACCACTAATTTAGCATCAGCCTCTTCTTCATCAGAATCCAAATTAGATAGGGTGAGGCCTAGCAATCTTATGCCTTTTTGTGTTGGTAAAAGATGCGAAAATATTTGCAAAGATATAGCTCTAAACTCCGCCTCATCGGCCACATTATGATCAAGCGATTGCGATCGTGTAATCTGCTGAAAATCGCTATATTTCATCTTCAAAGTGATCGTTCGGCCTCTCGCTTGATATCTTTCAATACGCTCCCAGACAATATCAATAATATGATCAATCGCCTCCATTAATTCTTCATCGCTCCATTTATCTTGATCATAAGTACGCTCACCGCCAATAGACTTTCTTATGCGGTTGGGTTTGACTTCACGGTGGTCAATACCACGCGCTGCATGATAGAGATATTCCCCCCAACTGCCAAAATTTTGCGTAAACCAATGCTCGGGTTTATCGAGTAAGTCAGCGCCTTTATGCACATCAAGTGCCGCCATTTTTTCGGCTGTTTTAGGGCCAACACCGTGGAATCTGCGCACCGGCAAGGATGCCACAAATTCAGGGCCATCAACAGGCAATATCACGCACATACCATTAGGCTTATTTTGATCACTCGCCATTTTTGCGATAAATTTATTATAAGATACACCCGCACTCGCTGTTAGGCCTGTTACCCTTTCAATATCTGAGCGGATCATTTTGGCTATTTTAATCGCACTACCAATGCCTTGTTTATCCTCGCTAACATCCAAATAGGCCTCATCAAGCGATAATGGTTCGATCATATCGGTATATTGGGCAAATATTTCGCGTATTTGTTGCGATACTTCGCGGTAAACATCAAATCGGTGCGGCACAAAAATAAGCTCTGGGCATCGCCGCGCTGCCGTAACCGATGGCATAGCAGACTTCACGCCAAATTTACGCGCTTCATAGCTCGCCGCAGCCACCACACCGCGCTGTGCATTGCCGCCGACTGCAACGGGTTTACCGCGCAATTCAGGATGATCGCGCTGCTCTACACTGGCAAAGAAAGCATCCATATCAATATGAATGATTTTGCGATATTTTTGAAGCTCGCTCTTCTGTGGGCTTGTAGGGGCATTCATATCATATGATTATCGACTGATATTATTTTCGACAAGAGATGATAGCAGATATTTACAATAAAGCTCTAACCAATACTATATACAAAGCCATAGAAAGTCCGCATGAGAGCTTGATGAGTAAATCGAAACCATCTGATACCTCTTTTCCCATTGGCGAGAAAGAATTAACGTGGATGATGGCGCTTACCATGGCGCTAAATGCTATGGCGTTGGACACGATGCTCCCTGCCTTTCCCAATATGCAGGCCGACTTTCGGCTTCTTGGTAATGATGTTCAATATATTGTCGGTGTCTATTTGGTTGGCATGGGTGTGGGGTCTCTATTCTATGGACCACTTTCAGATCGCTATGGCCGCAAATATATCATGCTCTGGGCGATCATTAGTTTTGCTATCTTCAGTATCGCCTGCGCCTTTACGCCAAGCTATATAATTTTGTTGCTATTGAGGTTCGCCCAAGGATTATGCGGCGCGGCGATGGGTGTTTTGGTCATGTCAATCATCCGCGATAAATTTGAGGGCGATGCGATGGCCAAGCGTATGTCGATGATATTCCTTACTTTTATGATTGTACCTATTATCGCTCCAAGCATAGGTCAAATCATCTTATGGTTCGCACCATGGCAATTTATATTTTTAGGACTATCGGGCCTAGCGCTATTAATGGCGCTGTGGGTTTCCATGCGTTTACCAGAGACTTTGTCACCAGATAATATCATTCCCATAGAAGCTAAGCTTATCACAAATATATGGAAAAAGGTGGTGTTCCACCGTTCAGCATTTGCTTATATTTGCGCAAGCGGCATGACACAGGCTGGGCTTTACGGTTACCTTAGTAGCGCCCAACAGATATTTGATATTGTTTTTGATGCCGATGATTTCTTTGTCATTGGCTTTGCTATTATCGCCATTGGCATAGCCATAACCAATTATACCAACAGTCAAATAGTAATGCGTTTTGGCGCACGGCGCGTATCACATAGCGCATTATTTTTGTTTATTTTTTGCGGTATATTACAGGTTGTGACGGCCTATTTCATGCCGCAATCTCTGGTTTTATTTCTGATAATTATCACATTAAACATGGCCATGATTGGTTTTACTTCGTCCAATTTTAGCTCCATCGCCATGCAACCTTTTGGCGCAATGGCTGGGGCTGCATCCTCTTTTCAGACATTTTTACGCACCGCTCTAGGCGGTATATTTGGTGCCATCATTGGACAGCAGTTTAATGGCACGATGCTGCCCATTTCATTAGGTTTTGCAGTCACTGGAATGATTGCATTATGCTTTATACTCTGGGCGGAGAATGGCAAATTATTCACCCGCCCCAATGCGCCGAGAGTATAGCGCTAATTTATTATCCGCAATAAAGCACCCATTAAGATGGTAATAATGATGGGAATAGGCCAAATATAAGGATAAGCGAAACGGCTATCGGGCTAAGCCAAGCGGTTAAGAAACGCCAAAATGCAAGCTTACCCCCGTTTAGTCCAGATTCTGCATCAACCAATTTTTTATCAGCCTTCCAACCGATAAATATTGTAGTGATTAAAGCTGCAACAGGAAGAAGTACCTTCCCTACAAAACCATCGATTGTATCCATAATGTTGGTTTCGGCAAAAATACCCCAGAAACCCAATATTCTAAGTTCACTCCAGATATTGAGAGACAGCGCGCAGGCCACGCCTACTAAGAATATAACCCCGCCAACACCCCAAGCGGCCATTGCACGGCTGCATTGAAACTTCTTAATCGCCCAAGCCACAACGGCCTCTAATAGCGATATCGAACTTGTCAGCGCTGCAAAGAAAATTAACACGAAAAATAATAAGCCAACAAAAGAACCTGCTGGCATCGACTGAAACGCTATAGGCAAAGATTGGAAAACCAATGTTGGGCCAGCCGCAACGTCCAAACCAGCCGAAAATACAATTGGAAAAATCATAAGACCCGCCATAATTGCAACACCCGTATCAGCAAAGGCTATCATAGCTGCGGTAGGCGCCAATTTGGTTTCTTTGGGCACATAGGCGCCATAAGTGATAAGCGCCGCACTGCCCACACTCATAGAGAAAAGCGCTTGTCCCAGTGCCTCATTAACAACACCTGCATTTAATTTGGAAAAGTCAGGCGTAAATAAGAAGCTAACTGCCCTACCAAATTCCCCTACAAACGCACCATAGATAGTAATCAAGATAAGCAAGATAAAGAAAGTTGGCATTAAATAAGTCGCTGCTTTTTCAATCCCATCAGTTACGCCGCGAGCAACAATGGCGATGGTCAAAAACATAAATATTGTATGCATGGATAATAAAATGAAATTATTTTCGAACAATGCTCCCATGCGTTGAGGGATTTCTTCTTTGGTTTCGTTAAGTAGTGCCCCAGCAAAAGGATCTCCAGATGTTAGTGCCCCGAAAAAGTCGCTTATGAAAACACCGACATAATAGAGCACCCAGCCCGCAACCACGCTGTAGAAAGTAAGAATGAGGAAAGCCGCACTAATACCAACACCGCCAAAGGCAGCCCAGCCGCTGGAGACATTAGATTCTTTCGCTAGTTTTTCAGCGCTATGGTAGGCATCACTTCCGCCATGACGTCCAACAATAACCTCGGATAATACGAGAGGCAAACCGATGAGAACAACACAAGCAATATAGATAAGCACAAATGCGCCGCCACCATTTTCGCCAGCGAGCGTCGGGAATCGCCAAATATTCCCCAAACCAACAGCTGCGCCTACGGCTGCCAAAATAAAGGCGGTGCGCGATGACCAACCTTCTTGTTTTACTGCTACCATTACTCTCTCCCAAAAATCTGGCGTTTAAGACCTTTATTATTTTGTAACAAAATTACGTCTAACCTGAATTGATCATCGGGCCAAGTGGTTTTCCTGCAAATATATGAACATGCAAATGCGGGACCTCTTGATGGGCATCATGACCAATATTCGCCATCAAACGATAACCACTGTCAACTAAGCCAGCTTCGCGCGCAACATGACCCACACCGCGTACAAATGCTGTAATTTCATTATCATTACCACGTGACGAAAAATCATCCCAGCTAACATATGCTCCTTTAGGGATGACCAAAATATGATGCGGTGCTTGCGGATTGATATCATGAAAAGCCAAGACATAATCATCTTCATAAACCGTTCTATTAGGAATTTCACCGCGTAATATTTTTGCAAAAATATTCTGATCGTCATAATCTAATGTCGGGTCGATAGACATAATATGCTCCTAACTTATCTGTCTTTACGCGATGCCTTTTCGGCAATCCCTGAAACACCTTCGCGTCGCTGTAATTCAGATTTTATTTCTTCAAAACCGATACCCATATCAGCCAAGAGCATCAGATGATGGAATAATAAGTCTGCTGACTCAGCTATCATAGCATCACGATCATTCGATAGAGAGGCAATGACTGTTTCCACAGCTTCCTCACCCAGTTTTTTGGCGATTTCACCACGCCCTTTTGCAGCCAATTTTGCGACATAGCTTGCATCAGGGTCAGCTATACGCCGCTGTGATATTATATCTTCTAAGGTTTTAATAATATCACTCACAGACTTTTATCCTTTCAAATCACGCAATGCAGCGATCATCGGCAAATCTTCTTCAGGTATCAAACCTTCTAATACTCTCCAAAAACCAGAAACACTATCTTGCCCGGCTTTTGTGTAAGCACGCGACAGCCCCTTGCGCAGTGCATCAAAAAGCTCTCCTTCTAATGCAGCACCATTAGATGTAAGTCGCAATAATTTCTGCCGCCTATCAACTTGACCAGTGCGCGTTTCTATTAACCCGCGAGAGGATAATTCGCTTAACACTCGGCCTAATGATTGTTTCGTTATAGCAAGAAACTTTAGCAACTCCCCTACCGTTAGATCTGGTTTTCGTGCGATAAAATATAATGCTCTATGATGCGCCCTACCTAAACCTTGTTCGGCGAGACCTTCATCGATTGATTTTGTCAATCGCGTATATCCAAAATAAAGAAGTTCCGCCCCGCGTCTAATTTCATCTTCGCGTAAAAACAGGGGAGACGCGCCAATAGAGGCGCTACGGTCTTGAGAATCTATGGCATATGGGTCAGACATGTTGACGTATATATCCATGATGCTAATAACTTGGCAAGCCTATCATGCTAACTTACAATATAAAGCCCCGTTATAATCCGTTGAATATGCCTAAGGATATGAAAATGAATGATATAAAATTTGATATTCAACCCAGTCAATCGCCAACACCACAATCCGAGCGCGACGCAGCATTACGTGACCCTGGCTTTGGCACGCTATTCAGCGATCATATGGCTATTGTAAAATATAGCGACGACAAGGGATGGCATGATGCTCAAATAACCGCTCGTGCGCCTATTTCGCTCGACCCTGCGGCATCAGTCCTGCATTATGCTCAAGAAATATTTGAAGGCATGAAAGCCTATAAAACACCCAATGATGGCGTTTCTTTATTCCGCCCCGATGAAAATGCACGCCGTTTTCAAAGATCAGCAAAACGCATGGCTATGCCTGAACTACCCGAAGAAATATTTTTAGAATCGGTCAAGCAATTGGTTGCAATCGATAAAGATTGGATCCCTAGCATCGAAGGTGGGTCGCTCTATTTGCGACCTTTCATGTTTGCCAGCGAGGTATTTTTGGGCGTCAGGCCTTCCAAAGAATATCTCTACATGGTTATTGCCTCTCCTGCTGGTGGTTATTTTAAAAGCGGTGCACCTGCCATCACCATTTGGGCCACAGAAGAATATAGCCGCGCAGCAAAGGGCGGTACAGGCGCTGCCAAATGCGGCGGAAATTATGCATCAAGCCTGCCTGCACAAGCCGAAGCCATTGCTAATGGATGCGATCAAGTGGTATTTTTGGATGCAGCAGAAAATAAATGGGTCGAAGAATTAGGCGGTATGAACCTATTTTTCCTATTTGATGGTAATAGTGTCATCACACCACCGCTTTCAGGCACAATTTTGCCAGGTATAACACGTGACTCTATCATCACATTGCTGCGTGATCATGGTCATGATGTAAGAGAAGAAGCATATTCCATCGATCAGTGGCGCGAAGACGCACAAAATGGGAAACTTAAAGAGGTATTTGCCTGCGGGACAGCGGCAGTTGTAACATCGGTTGGTAAAGTTTGTTCAAAATCAGGTGAATTTTCAATAGGCAATGGGGGACCTGGCGATTTAGCAGCTACTCTGAGGGATCAAATTACACAGATTCAACGCTGCTCTGGAACGGACTCTTATGGCTGGGGCGTTAAATTAGATTGTTAAGATCATGTTGGATATGAGCTTATAAAGAAATTTTCGAAAAAGCCTCTCTTCTTACTTGCTCTATTCCATTAAGTTCGATAATAGCCGCTTTCGTTGACGTTAAGTTGACTGCTGGGGTGTAGCCAAGCGGTAAGGCACCGGTTTTTGGTATCGGCATGCGCAGGTTCGAATCCTGCCACCCCAGCCATAGCTCCTGCGAAAACAGCAGGGAATAGCGCTATATTATTCGCTCAATTAATTTACTTAATCGATCAAACGCTTGCCTTAAATGTAAAGCTTTGTATCACAAAGTCATATTATGTTGTATGTATTGAAAACCTTTCTATTGTTTCTACCCATGAGAATTAGCTAATATTATTATTAGTTACGTGAGAATTTTATCTGAGAGGGAATGGAATGCGCGTTGCATTAGCAGACGATCAACCAGATGTCATTGAATTCATGTCATCCATATTAGAAGAATTGGACCATATTGCGGTTACGTTTCCAGATGGGGAACGCTTATCACAAGCTTTAATGCGCGATACTTTTGATTTGGTTATCTTGGATTGGAACATGCCTAAAAAAGATGGTTTGGCTGTTCTAAATTGGATGAAAGATGCCATTAAAGAAGCTCCACCAGTCATTATGATGACCAGCCGTACCGCTAAAAATGATATTACAGCAGCTCTCAATGCAGGTGCAGATGATTATATAACAAAACCTGAAGATCGTAATGTTATCGCTGCTCGTATAAGTGCTATGCTGCGCAGATCAGGCAATAGCGGTTCTTTTGAAACCAAAGCTACATATGGCAAATATACGCTTGATCGTATTGAACATAATGTGTCCTATGATGACAAAGAAGTTACATTGACCGCTAAGGAATTTGAACTTATCGATTTACTATTTAGAAACCGCGATCGTACCATGTCACGTGACTATATAATGGAAACAATTTGGCGCACCAATGCTGCGTTAACCACACGTACACTTGACATGCATATATCTAGGGTTCGTTCCAAATTAAATCTAAAGCCTGAAAATGGTTTCAGAATTTTCACTGTTTTTGGTTATGGATATCGTTTGGAGACATTATCATAATTTATAATGTTGATTTATACACATATAATTCTGATACTATGTTATCGATAAGTTGACTTATAAAATTGACAAATGGCCCTAGTGATAGGACATCAATATATAAGTTTGGGGAAAAATATGTATAGTGTTAATCAAATAAATGATAAGAACCATAAATATTATAAAAGTTTATTTATAGTTTTCCTTGCAATTCTTACTGCAACCTTAGGTGGTTCTAATCTTCATGCTGCCGAACCAAATGAACGAAAAAACGCTATTCCCTATATTATTAAATCGGGCGATACGCTCATAGAGCTGACGAATAAATATATTCGCCCAGAGATTTCTTATCGCCTTATTCAAAAATATAATGGCATCAACAACGAAAAACGCTTAAGAATTGGGTCAAAGTTATTTCTACCGCGCCAATATCTACGGTTTAACCGTAGCAATGCAGAAATTTTGTCTCTGCGCGGTAATATTACCATTCAAAGTAATACAGCTGAAGCCGCCAAACAATATAAGGTGGGTGATGTCATTAGCGAGGGTGCAGTGATTAACACAGGCAGATCATCTTTCATGTCACTCGCATTAGAAGATGGATCACAACTATCACTGCCATCGAACAGCAATGTGCGATTACGCCGCATGCGCCGCTATATATTAGAGCGTGCTATTGATTATGATTTTGATATTAGCAAAGGCGGTAGCCGAACCAAAGTGGCACCATTACGGGGCAATAATGACCGTTTCCAAGTCCGCACACCTAAAGCAATCTCTGCTGTACGCGGAACTGAATTTCAGATGCGTGTCGATGATAGCACTGACAATGCCATTGCCGAGGTTGTCGAAGGAAGCCTGAATGTATCGAACACCATCACAAAAACGGATGGTCTATTGCCAACGGGTAATGGCCTAGCCGTGACCAAAACTGGTGGTGAAATAAAAGAAAAATTACTGCCTGCCCCTGAGCTTATTGAAGCCACCAAAACGCAAAAAGATGATATATTAAACTTTCAGATTAAACCACAAGCGGGAGCAGGAAAATATCGATTGGCATTTGCATCCGATGCCAGCTTTATCGAACAATTTGAAGATAAAATTGTTGACGGAACAGAGCTTAATTTAACATCAATCGATAATGGCAGATATTATATTAGAGCATCCGCTATTTCACCCAATGGTATCGAGGGTTTATATAATACATATACATTCAAACGCAGACTAAATAGTGTTAGCGCCGATAGTTCAGCGGGTGATGAGGGTTTTGTTTTCAAATGGTCCGCAATGGGGGAAGGCAATAGAAGCTTTCATTTCCAGCTCTTTTCTAGTGATAGTAACAGCAAGCCATTAGACAAAACTGCCTTAGTTGATGAAGCTGGCCTATCACACAATAATATTGTAATTTCCGATATTCCACCTGGCCAATATGTATGGCGGCTAGGCACAACATTATTTGATGCTGGTGAGGCAGATGTTAGCTGGACCCCTTATCAAACCATAGCAATAGGCGCAGAGTAAATTATCTATCATTGATATTCTTAGCAATGGCAGACTATAAACATATATGACAATTCGCCTGCGCCTGATTATTGAATGGTTCATAATCCTACTATTAGCAAATCTAACTGTAATATGCTTTACTTATTGGAACATCACATCTGCATTTGACAACTTGCTCTATGATGGCATTAGCGACAGCGCCAGACCAGCGGCTGATGATAATATATTGATCATTGCAATAGACGAGCAAAGCCTCGCACAAAATGGCAAATGGCCATGGAGTAGATTACTACATGCGCAGCTTATTGAACAAATTAAACCATTAAACCCTCGTTCGATAAGTCTGGATATCATTCTAAGTGATAAAAGCACTGAGGAGGAAGATAAAGCACTAGCAGAAGCCTTTTATGCTGATAGTCAAGCTCAGCAACCCGCCATTTTTATGCCGCTACATTCCGTAAGTCCAGGCGAAAATGGCAAGGCGTATGACATTATCTACCCAAACCAAGCTTTCATAAAAAGCGATGATAATATTGGCCATGTTAATCTAACATTTGATAATGATGGTGTTTTAAGAAGGTTTAATATCTGCTTTCAGGCCGACGAAGCTGGCAAGCAATGGCCGCATTTAATGGAACGTATTTATCAAAACCGTCATGGCCGCCCATCAGAAACCATGCAAAAGGCGGCGCAAAATAAGCTGTGTGAAAAACCGAGGATGATCCCATATAGCAAGCGCGATACTATAGCACAAATCTCCTATAGCGATGTACAGAAAGGCAATATCCCAAGAGCATTTGTAGAAGGGAAAGATATTATTATCGGTGCCACAGCCAATGGCTTAGGCGATAATTACCCCACACCTTCAAGCGACGGTGGTTTGCTCTCAGGTGTCGAAATTATGGCCAACATGCTAGGGGCATTAGAGAGAAATGATTTCATAACTCCTGTACCTTTATGGCAAACAATTATAATCTTACTGCTCCCAATATGGTTGTTATTACTTAGCTTTTTAAGGCTGCAGCCAAGACAAATATTAATAATATCAGCCATCATCTTCTTTGGCTTATTTGGTCTATGCGCCTTCTTATTATATTTTGGATATTGGTTAGCCCCAGGTCCAGCACTGGTTGCATTACTGATCGCATATCCATTATGGGGATGGCGCAGGCTGCAAACGGTAAGTTATTTTATGGGCAAAAAGTTAAAAGAATTAGAAGCCGAAGAAGATAGCATTCCATTTCACAGCAAAAAGAAGAAATCTCTTGATCTTATTGGCCGGCAACGTGACACACTTGACCAGGCCATTGATAATATACGCAGTTTACGCCGTTTTGTGACCGATACATTATCGGGTTTGCCCGACCCAATGTTTGTCATCAACTTAGAGAATGAAGTGATATTATCGAATGATATTTTAGACAGCAGATTAGAAACATCTCTTGTTGGTCGTTCTTTGTCTGAAGCCATTGAAACATTGGTCTGCGAAGAAGATAGACCCGCAGTCTATAATTACATTAATGCTACTGATGACCAAAACCATAATATGCTCATCGACCAAGAAAAAGTGGTTCGCATGAATTATAATGAGACAAGTTCGATGGGTTTCGTCCGTTTCTCATCAAAACGGGGTCGTAATTTTGTAATGCGCAGAACGGAATTACTCAGTGATGAAGGTGATTTACGCGGCTATATCCACTATTTAGCCGACATATCCGCACTCGCAAAAGCGGATGCTCAACGCGAAGAAATGTTGCAACTCTTATCCCATGATATGCGCGCACCGCAATCCGCTATATTAGCATTATTAGACGGGAAAATTGACGATCAAGCAAAAAAATCAATAGCATCCAATTCTAAACGTACATTGCAATTAGCACAAGATTTTGTCGAAATTGCCCGAATGGGAGAAACGCCATTTGATGGTGAGGAGATTATGATCGATAATCTTATCGACGATGTAATCGATTCCTTATGGCCTCTAGCAAAAGAGAAAAAGATCAAAATCACACTATCAAATAATAATGAAGGCTCATTCATAATAGGAGAGATAGACAGCCTTTCGCGTGCCTTTATGAATTTGCTTGATAATGCTATAAAATTTAGTCCTGAAAGTTCAGAGGTCTATGTAAAAATAAAAAATATGACTTTTGGAAATACACCTATGATTTCCATAACAATTGAAGATGAAGGCCCTGGCATTGTCAATAACATGTTACCAACATTATTTGACCGCTTTACCAGCAATCGCTCAAAAGAAGGACGTGCTCAAGGTACAGGATTGGGTCTATCATTCGTATCTGCTGTTATAAGCCGCCACAATGGTAGTATTAACGCTGATAATAAACGCAATAGCGGTGCTATTTTCAGCATATTATTACCAGAATCTATTATAGAAGAAGCATAATGGTTTAACGGTTATGACGCAAATCAGATATAGCCGCGTCAACCAAAGCCTTTACCATTCTTGCTTCATCAAACTCACAGCGATACCGTGTAGCTGACCCTTTATATAGGGTCTTACCATCCTTTATATCATTAAGCACGACAGCCAATCTTACTGCTCTATCTTTGCAGGTTTTCAAAAATGCTTTATCGCGTGCTTTCGATATTACCTCTGCCCCTTGCTCACTTTTGGTAGAAATCGCACTCAATGCATCACGGTCTGACAATGTAATGGTTACATATATTTGACCATTATCGGTGTGATTAAATCCTCTACCCACCAATTTATCACGCACCAACTTCTGTGCTAAGATATAAGCATTGCTGCGACTCTCTGTTGTATTTGCGAATTGAAAACTATTGGGTTGTAAAGATACTGCACCAGGTAAATCGGTTTCCAAAGTATGGTTACATGCAGAAATTAGCATATATGATGATAATATAAAGGCTATAGAATGAGACTTCATTATGTTTCCTTCACACGATTTTACATATATTTATGACTATATAGTCAAATCATCACCTATTTGCTAATATTATTATCAACTATTAGCGCGTAAGTAAAAAGTAGATGATGTAAAGCCAAGAAAATAAGCCATGAACTATAGCCCAAAAGATGGACTCATTTGTCACATAACTCACCACTATTGCCAATGTAGACCCAAAAGTCACACCGCGTTGCACGGTACGATTAGTAGTTACATATTGATATAGTGGAGGTTTTCCTGTGGGTGGTTCCATATCTGTCATGCTGCCAATATATTACGTTCTGATATTTCACGATTAAGCATCTCAGCCAATAAAAATGCTAATTCAATCGACTGTGCAGCATTTAATCTTGGATCACAATGGGTATGATAACGATCTGCTAAGCTCTCATCTGTAACGGCCACTGCGCCGCCCGTACATTCCGTCACATTTTGCCCAGTCATTTCACAATGAATACCACCTGCAATAGTGCCTTCCGCACGATGAACAGCAAAGAAACCACGGACTTCTGCCAATATTCGGTCAAATGGTCGTGTCTTATACCCACTATCGGACTTGATAACATTGCCATGCATAGGATCACATGACCATGTCACAGGATGCCCTTCTGCTTTTACCGCTCGCACCAATTTTGGTAATCCCGCTTCAATCTTATCATGCCCATAACGCGTAATCAGCGTCATTCGGCCTTCTTCACGATTAGGGTTTAATGTATCAAGCAGGCGAATAAGTGCATCGGGTTCCAGCGAAGGGCCGCATTTCATACCAATCGGATTATCGATACCACGCAGAAACTCAACATGAGCACTGCCTTCAAAACGTGTCCTATCCCCAATCCATAAGAAATGCGCCGATGTATCATACCATCTGTCCGTTATCGAGTCTTGCCGCGTTAATGCTTGTTCATAGGGCAATAATAACGCCTCATGGCTGGTGTAAAATTGCGTCGCTTTCAGCTGTGGTACTGTATCAGGGTTAATACCGCAGGCTTCCATAAATTCCAGAGCCTCGCCAATTTTATCGGCCATTTCAGAGAATTTCTTTGCCCATGGGCTACGGCCCATAAATTCCAAGGTCCAACCGTGTACTTGTTTTAGATTGGCATAACCACCTTGGCTAAAGGCCCGCAATAAATTAAGCGTCGCAGCGGACTGACTATAGGCTTTGACCATACGCTCTGGATCAGGTTCACGCGATACTTTATCGAATGCAATATCATTGATAATATCACCACGGTAACTTGGAAGATCGACGCCATTCATCGATTCAACGTCGCTACTTCGCGGTTTGGCAAACTGTCCCGCCATACGGCCCAGTTTCACAGTCGGCTGTTTTGATGCATAGGTGAGCACAACCGCCATTTGCAAAATCACCCGGAAAGTATCTCGAATATTATTAGGGTGAAACTCAGCAAAACTTTCAGCGCAATCACCACCTTGCAATAAAAAAGCTTTACCAGCCGCTACATCAGCCAAATCTGCCTTCAGACTTCTTGCCTCACCAGCAAAGACCAATGGCGGATATGATCCTAATTTTTCTTCCGTCGCGTTCAATAATGCTTGATCGCTATATGTTGGCATTTGTATGCCTTCATGATCGCGCCAGCTTTGCGGCGTCCAATTCGCCATGATATTTCTCCGTTATATTCATCACCATAGCCGGTGAATATCACATCCGTTATAGGCTATTTGATAATTCGACTAGAGTTAAGTAATTTCAAACGACACTATTCGAAACTTTCTTGCGCGATAAGTGACATATTCACCCATATGTTAATAGGCAGCCTAATATTTCAATCAAAATAAGTTGGTTTGCGTGATCGCTTTATTCACTCTCATCCAATGACGGCGCTGCTGCTTGTGTATTTTCAACTTCATCCGTTATTTTAATACCGCGCTGCGTCAAATAGTAAGTCGCAAAGCTTGCAAGCCAATGACTGCCTGAATAATGCTCATCAGACACTGAGGCCAGACCAACATCCGCATGCTTTTTCTTAGCAGCTTGCAAGGACGCAATGCGCACATCATCTTTTGGCAGCGCACTCGCTATACCATCAAGCGCCCAAGCACGTGATATATTCACACCATCCAAATGCACCAATTTACCGTCACTAGGGTCTTTCACCACACCTACATCCAGCCAATTCGCTGACCCATCTTCGGGGATATTGGGTAGAAATTTGCTGAGCCATGCCGAAAATTCTTCTTGGTTCATTAACCGCCGCATCAAATCAGCTTCCATCAAGCAAGGCGAGAGAAAGTCTTCACCCGATGGTTCATAAGCAATAGGGCAATTTTCATCATTTTGGTGAAATAATTTGCTCTTATCCCTTACTAACCTACCTAGACCTGCATCACCGCCAGATTGTTCCCAATCCAATATCAAGCCAAAGGCAAAGGCGCTTTGATTATGCGTACCCAAACGGATAGGATAGGCCAATTTCGGCAACCATTTTTTTAATTTCTCTATGATGACAAATTCGAGCGGTGCAAGTTTTTCAACAAACTCTTTTGCTTTTTGAGCTTTAGGTCCATCAGTCTTACTAACTTCTCTTAACTCAGCCATTAATTGCAAATACCAAGCGACGCCATAAGGCCGCTCAAAACTATCACGGTCATTGCCCAAGAAATATTGCCGTTCAACCGCAATTTTATCTTCCGTAAAGCTTGTCTCCATCAATGATTCAATGTCTGCATCTAATTCTGGAACTTTATTTTGGCCCCATAGGCGGACCAATAACCAATGGCCATGCACAGCGCTGTGCCAATCAAAACAACCATAGAAAATAGGATATAATTCTTGCGGTGATTTAACATCTTCACCGCTGGAAAGGACATGCGCAATTTTATTAGGATATTGCCGCGCTACACAATTCAAGGCTAGGCGTGCAAACTTTGATTCAAGCGATATAGTTTCATCACTCGCAGCTTCGGCAATTTTTTCTGGAGCAAACTCGCCTGGTGTTTTTTCTGCAATAGTAGCAGAATTACCTTCATTTGATGCGTCTGAATTACAAGAACTCAACATCAACAAAATGGATAAAGGAATAGCTTTCTTAAGTATCAATGGCATGGGTATAACCTTTGGCAGCAAATGGATACTGCTATAGTAATTTTTCTTACGCCACAGCTTAACGCATCTGCATAGCGATAGTAAAGCCTCGTGATTATAAATGTCATAATTTCATATGTAACGCAGATTATCCAAACATATCATGCACCTGTAACAGGCATCTTAATCCTCTGAAGAAGATTAACCATCACCATTAATAAAAACAGCAAATTATTGATATGATTTTACACAAAAGCACCGTTTTTTGCTGTAAAAACTATAGCTAATTAATTATGGTTGTTTGTCTCGTCCCAAGCTGGCACATAATAATTATATAGAGTGATTCGACCTGCGTTCTGGTCTAATTAGGCAACTCTATATGATGCGTCATTGTATATTCGCAAAGGTTTAGTAGTTTGCCAGATAATCAGATTAATATTGCCCCCATTCATAAGGGACAAAGCGGCAAAAAGCTTAAGCGCAAGCGCTTATTTGGCCTGCGTGAGTGCATTATCGTAGGTATCGCCCTGACAGTTGCAATATTAGCACCGTCATCGGGTCAATTCTTCTGGGCCGAAGCCAAAAGCGTTCGTTTCATTGACTCTGGTTTAAGCGAAGCAGAGATTGCTTCCGAAAACTTCCCAGGTTCAGCCTATTATTTCATGGAAACAAGCGAGGCTGTTTCTGACAATAAGTTTAACATCATTGATGACATAGACAGTTTCGATCTTGGCCTAAATGATACAATAGAAGTTGATGGAGACCTTTCTATTGCAGCTATAATTAATAGGAAAAGCGGACAACCATTTCCAACACAGCAAAGTTCCGCAGTAAAACCATTTGTAATTAATCCGCGCAGTGCGTCCTACACGCGCGCTTTAAAATGTTTAACTGATGCGATATATTATGAAGCCGCTACTGAACCTGAGGTTGGTAAACGAGCTGTGGCTCAAGTCATATTAAATCGCCTTCGTCATCCCACATACCCTACCTCTGTTTGCGGCGTTATCTATCAAGGCTCAGAACGCAGAACAGGATGCCAATTCTCCTATAGCTGCGATGGTGCATTTTCTCGTAAACCTAATACATCATATTGGAACAAAGCGCGCCGCATTGCATCGGAGGCATTGGCTGGATATGTTTACAAACCAGTAGGCACTGCAACCCATTATCATACCACTGCCGTTAACCCATATTGGGCGCCTAGCCTCAATTATATCGGTACTGTTGGTGCACATCGCTTCTATCGTTGGAAGGGCAGTGCTGGACGTCCTTCTGCATTTTTTAAACGTTATGCAGGGCGTGAGCCATTTCCTGGTCCAAAAGCAAGAGCCTATTCACCGCCCAAAAAGGTGCTCGATCCCGTTCAGTTGCAAAAACAATATGAGCGTGAATATCAAGCAGCTCTGGCAAAGGCTGAAAAAGAAGCCTCTGAACAACAATTGGCAAAGCAGATAAAACAAACACCCAATAATCCATTAGCTCGTCCGCAACCGATCGTTCAAGCAGCGCCTATTCCTGAATATTCAGCAAAAGCAAAACAAGCTGGTGGTGAACAACAATATGGCGCCACCAATTTACCGCAAGGCAGCAATGTGAAAGCAGAATATCAAAGCAGCGGTACATGGAAGAAACAACCAAGCTAACTGCTCATAAAGCTTATTCTCGATCATTCGTAATATTTATCCATATTCGAGGTAATTAAAGAGGTTTGCCTTCATATTGGCGGCAATTACCACTAATCATGACCTCTCATTAACCATAGCAACCATAACCTTGCTCTTAACAGGAGGCAGATATGGATGATGACGTTATAGATTATCAGAAGGGCTTTAGTACAGATAGGCCTGATATAAAAAGACCCCACAAGTCTTATAATTTATTCGATAAATTTGACCTAAGCGAGCAATATGATCACAGATTGATATCAAAAGTTGATGCTCAATTTATTGGCAATAGCGCCAAAGCACAGCATATTAAACAGATGATCCAATTAGCATCTGACTCCCAATGTCCTATCTTAATCACTGGTCAAACAGGTTGCGGCAAAGAAATATGCGCAAAAACTATCCATTCTATTTCCTCTCGCAAGGACAAACCTTTTATTGCGCTTAATTGCGGTGCGATTCCACATGAACTTATCGAGTCCGAGTTATTTGGTCATAGCAAAGGTAGTTTTACGGGCGCACATCAAGACCATATAGGTTTATTCGAACAGGCCAATGGCGGCACATTATTTTTGGATGAAATTGGTGAGATGCCATTAAGTATGCAAGTAAAATTATTACGGTTATTAGAGGATGGTATAATCCGTAAAATTGGCGATCATAAAGAGAAGCAAACCAATGTTCGCATCATCGCTGCCACCAATCAACATATTACTCATAAAATTGACCAAGGTAGATTTCGTAGTGATTTATATTACCGCATATCTATCCTTTCTATCGATATACCAACGCTAGTAGAAAGGCGTGATGATATTAAGGTTTTAACCCAATATTTTACGGCGCAATTATCAACTAATATTAAATTAGATATGGGCCATTCAGCTTGGCAAGCTCTGATCCATCATGATTGGCCTGGGAATGTCCGTGAATTACGCAATTGGGTATCACGCGCTCTATTATTTTCCAGAGGAAAAAATATTGATGCTACGAAAGTAAAAGCATTAATTGCAATGGGTTGTCATGAACATGATAGCGTTCATGATTCAAGCCACAACCAAACACCCTATAGTCAGATCGTAAATGGCCAAGAAACATTTGATCTGAAGTCATATATTATCAATGAAGAGAAAAAATATATGCGTATTGCAATGCGCGCATCTGATGGCATGATGCAGAAGGCCGCTCAATTACTAGGTATGAAACGCACCACCTTTGTTGAAAAAATGAAACGCTATGAGCTTACAGAATATAGCAAAAAATAAATGCAATATAATTTAAAATATATCGGTAAATACCGTATTATCATAGGAAGGTGCTAGGGCACCATTCAATAGCTGTACTAGTCAATCAGCTTCCATATGGCTTCTGAAGTACCCCACACTTCAGAAGCCATTTTTGTGCATGTCAATTTATAATATGCTCATTATCCCACCCATAAAAAATGCGGCAGATCATGCCGCACTCTAATATAGCCTATTGAAGATTTTATGATTTCAATGGAAATTACATAATTTCGACATCTTCAACCAACTTACTCCTAATTTTTCTGCGTAAGCTCTCAATAGCTTTTTTACGAATTTGGCAAACACGCGCGGCACTAATACCCAAAGTCGCACCAATAGCATCCAACTTCATCTCTTCACCATAACTCATAATCAAGATTTGCGATTCTACAGTTGGGAGCATCCTTATCATTTCATTCAAAATTTGACTTTGTTGCACATTCTCTAAGGCTTGATCTGGAAGCTCACTACTATCACTAAAATTCATATTATGATCGCTATAGCTATTATCTAATGATGTCTTTTCTATAGGATTTATTTGTGATTGCAGCGACAACCAAGCTCGTCCATCCAAACCCAGAGCTTTTGCAAGTACCGCATCACTCGGCTTGCAACCACTTTGTTTTTCCAACTCTAAACGGCTTTGCTCTAACTCGCGCCTTTTGCTTCTTGATGTGCGGCTTTCATCACTAACAGTGCGCAGAGCATCGACCATAGCCCCACGAACTCGCAACTTGGCATAAGATGCAAAACCAACACCACGGTCCTCAAACCTATCCGCAGCTTGAATCAGGGCCAACATACCGATCTGTTGTAAATCTTCTATCTCTATAGCCCGTGACATTTTATAAAAAATATCACTCGCAGCCCCTTCCACCAGAGGTTGGTATCGCAAAACCAAATTATCACGCCGCCGTTTTTTTGCATTTTGCGAAACTTTGTTGCGAAATTGATATTTATGAAATGATAAATCGGCCATTTTGTGTCCCCTACATTATGTGTGGAGACAGAGTTGCAACGGCTGTGCCAGTTTTATAGGGTTCCCAAGATATTATAAACCATTACGGATAGATAATATTCTCACGGCAAATTATTTTATGATTTCCCAATAAAACCATAGCAATCTGGTTAATCAAATATAATGATATTCGATCATAATGGATCATCATCATCATATTTGATGGAGATATAATTCATCCTGAGCATAAGAATGTCATAATAATGACTTGCTACGTCAAAAGTTTGACGAAAATAATAAATAAATTTTAGATATTAAAATATTAACCTTAAATGATAACTATAGGTTACCAAATTAGAGTTAGCTATATAAGCGTTCAGAATGATGAACATATGATAAGTTTCTGTCCAATTTCTTATCATATATGTAATAGGGCAATCGTCCCACTGTCCATTTGCCGGTTGCCCTAGTTACATATCTCATTTAAAAATTTAAATAGTGTCAGCCATCATCCGCAACCATGTCCATTCTAGCAGGCAATAGCGCTAATATCTCTTGTTTGCGATTATCGCTTGCACTTGCCCATTCGCCAATTTCTTGCAGGTTACGTCCGCAACCTATACATAAGCCTTCCTTGAGGGTGCAAATATTGATGCAAGGAGATGAAATAATATCATTCATAATGTCTGGAGCGGGTAAGGGGAATCGAACCCCTCTAGCTAGCTTGGAAGGCTAGAGCATTACCACTATGCTATACCCGCTTGTGAGATGCTATTGCCATCATGCACCGTCCTAGTCAATCACAGAAAATCATATTTCTTTCCATCATCGCCGGAGATGATAATAGCTTTCGTCGCTGGAGATGATAATAGCTTTTCTTCCAAATAAAAGGGCCGCCAAATGGCAGCCCCTTCATTGTCTTGATAATTACTATATCAATCTTTTTTCTTTTGCGCCTTAATATCCGCCCAAATATTTTGATAGGATAAATAGGCAAGCACCGTAAAGATTAGCAGGAATATAATCACGGCAATACCGCCCTGCTTACGTGCTTCTAATTTAGGTTCTGCCGTCCACGTTAAGAATGCAGAAACATCTTTCGCCATTTGATCGACAGTAGCCTTAGTACCATCATCATAGGTCACTTGCCCCTCGCCCGTTAGCGGAGGCGGCATAGCGATATTCAAATTAGGGAAATAAGCATTATAATAGAGACCCGTTCCTGGACGGTTTTCTTCCGGTAAATCTGCTGGCGGGTCGCTATAACCTATCAACAGCGAATAAAGATAATTGGTGCCATCATGCCGTGCTTTGGTAATCAACGACAAATCAGGTGGCAGCGCATTATTGTTCGCGGCGCGGGCCTGTACATCGTTCAAATAAGGGGATGGGATTTGATCGCTTGGTAAGGAAGGACGGCTTGTTGCCTCCCCTGTTTCAGGATCAATCGAAGGTGTTTCGGTCAGCCAAGTTTTAGCCAATGTTTTCACCTGACCCGGAGTATAACCCAAATCTTCAAAATTACGGAACGCCACCAAATCCATAGAATGGCAAGCGGCGCATACTTCTTGATAGACTTTTAAACCACGCTGTAATTGCGCACGGTCAAATTTACCTAAGAGACCATCTTGCGCAAACTCTACTTTTTCAGGATGCTTATGAAATTGATATTCCACCGATTGAACGGGCGGCTCTTCAATATAAGCAATAGCGCCCCTTACAAAAGAATAGAGCAAGATAATGGTCAATAAAGCGCCAGCACCGATTCCAAATAAACGTATCATAATATTATCCTTTAAGCCGCCGTTTCAAGGGGTTTACCTGTCACCGATTCCGTAATGGAGTTTGGCAAGGGTACCGGCTTCTCGAACATTGAGATGAGTGGTAATATGATTAAGAAGTGCGCAAAATAATAGGCTGATGCCAATTGCGACAACATTACATATGGTTCTTCTGCTGGTGCTCCACCTAAATATCCAAGCAAAACAATGCATGGGATAAGGCCGAACCAGAAGAATTTTCTGAATATAGGACGATAATGACCAGAACGTACAGGTGATTTATCGAGCCATGGCAAGAAGAAGAGCAATAAGATTGATCCAAACATAGCCAGCACGCCTAATAATTTGGCGGGGATAAACAAGAAATCAAAGGTGAAGGCTCGCAAAATTGCATAAAATGGCCAGAAATACCACTCAGGCACAATATGCGCTGGTGTGGACAGCTCATTTGCTGGAATATAATTGTCTGGATGACCTAGCAAATTGGGTGAGAAAAATGTCAGTGCGCAGAATAGGATGAGAAAAATACCCAATCCGAAACCATCTTTCGCCGTATAATAAGGGTGGAATGGAACAGTATCTTGCTCCCCTTTTACTTCAATACCCGTCGGATTTGAAGAGCCAGGAATATGCAGCGCCCAGATATGCAATATAATCACACCCGCGATAACAAATGGCAACACAAAGTGTAGCGAGAAAAAGCGGTTAAGCGTCGCATTATCAGGAGAGAAACCGCCCAACAACCATTCTTGCAAAGCAGGACCAACCAGCGGAATAGCTGAGAATAACCCCGTTATAACCTTAGCGCCCCAAAAGCTCATTTGCCCCCAAGGAAGCACATAGCCCATAAAGGCAGTCGCCATCATGAGCAGAAATATCACAAGACCAAGCAGCCACACCATTTCGCGCGGTGCTTTATAGGAACTGTAGAATAAACCCCTAAAAATATGGATATAAACAACAATGAAAAAGAAGCTCGCGCCGTTCATATGGGCATAGCGCAGGAACCAGCCGTAATTTACATTGCGCATAATATGTTCAACGCTGTCAAAAGCAACGCCAACATTAGCAGCATAATGCATCGCTAAAATCACGCCCGTTAATATTTGGATGACCAAAGCCACGCCAGCAAGGGCTCCGAAATTCCAAAAATAATTGAGATTGCGCGGTGTTGGATAGCCCACGCCCACGACATTATAGACCATGCGAGGAAGCGGTAAACGTGTGTCCATCCACTTCATAAAGTCATTTTCAGGTGTATATTGTTTAGCCCAAGGGAAGCTCATCTTCTATGCTCCTTACCCTATTTTTACGACGGTGTCGGAAACAAATGAAAATTCCGGCACTTCTAAATTTGTTGGCGCAGGGCCTTTTCTAATACGGCCCACCGCATCATAATGCGAACCATGACAAGGACAAAAATATCCATCATACTCGCCTTTAATCTCACCTTGAGCAGCCCCAAGAGGAACGCATCCAAGGTGCGTACATACGCCCAGAGTAATAAGCCAATTTTCTTTGCCAGGAAGAGTACGATCTTCAAAACTCTGCGGATCACGCAAATCAGCAATATCCACTTTCTTTGACTCTTCAATTTCTTTTGGTGTCAAATTGCGAATAAAAATAGGTTGTTTGCGCCAACTCGTTTTAATCGCTTGACCAACCTCAATGGAAGATACATCCACTTCGATCGAAGCCAGCGCTAAAACGTCTGCACTAGGAGACATTTGGCTCACAAGCGGCAAAACCGTTACCCCTGCTCCAACACCTGCGAAACTTACCGCTGCAATGTTGATAAAATCACGGCGGCGTACTTCTCCACCCTCGCCTTCAACTGCTTCTTTCACTTCTGGCTCAGCCATTAACCCTGCCTTTTTCATTGTTAGAGCGCTAAAACTGCGCAATCTATTATAGCCTCTCAACCAAGTGTAGCAAATTTTGAATCAAAATACACTATATTATGGTTGATTCAGCGGCCTAATAACCCTCTTTATACCTTTTTGCCAACACTGTTTTTTGCATAATGATGACAAGCCCAATTTACTTGCTATAGATGCCCAATGAATATAGCGCTTTTTCAACCTGATATCGCTGGTAATGTTGGCACAATATTGCGGCTTTCGGCCTGCCTTGGCATCACTTGTGATATCATTGAACCTTGTGGTTTCGCTTTTGGTGAGCGAGGATTAAAACGCGCTGGAATGGACTATGCTGCATCCGCAAAGATTAACCGTCACCTTGATTGGGCGCATTTTGAAGCGCAAGCTAGCGCCAATAATCAGCGCATTATATTAATGACAATCAAAGGATCAAAGCCAATCCACGAAGCAAAGTTTGAAAGTAATGATATCATTTTAATGGGTAGTGAGAGCGCTGGCGTGCCGCAATATGTGCATGATCGTGCCGATGCACGCATCCATATTCCCATGCAAGCTGGTTTTCGTTCGCTCAATGTTGCCGTGTCTGCGGGTATGGCACTAGGAGAGGCACTACGTCAAACAGGTCAATATCCTAATTAATGATAATTATTCCTGCACATTCATCATAATTGCGATATTATGATGCACACCACATATAGAATCAAACCACCCTATAATGACATGGACTCCATAATGACCCTAACCCTTGATAATCAACAACAGCAGGCTCGCACTTGGTTCGAAACTCTACGTGATACTATTTGCGCTGAGTTTGAATCGATCGAACGCGAAGCTGGCAGTGATGCCAGCTTTGAATATATATCCTGGGACCGTGAGGATCATGATGGATCAAAAGGCGGCGGCGGTGTTCGCGGCGTTATGAAGGGCAAGGTATTTGAAAAAGTTGGCGTTAATGTCTCCACCGTTGGCGGTACATTTAACCCTGAGTTTGCGGCCAATATTAATGGTGCAGAAGAAGATCCTCGGTTTTTTGCCACGGGTATTTCTTTGGTTGCCCATATGGCCAACCCGCATGTTCCAGCGGTTCATATGAATACACGCTTTCTTGCCACCACCAAACGCTGGTTTGGCGGCGGTGCAGACCTTAACCCGCCAATCCCATATAATGAAGATACCGAAGAATTTCATGCAGCTTATCGGGCAGCCTGTGCCCCCTATGGCCCAGATACCTATGAAAAATATAAAAAATGGGCCGATGATTATTTTTTCATTCCGCACCGCAATGTTCATCGCGGTGTCGGCGGTGTTTTTTACGACCATTTAGAGATTGAAGATGAAAATAGTTTTGATCGCCATTTTCAATTCACCCAAGCTATCGGACAGACATTTGTCGATATATACCCACAGCTCGTGCGCAAGCGTATGGCACAAGAATTTAATGATGCCGAAAAATTACAACAGCTCAAATGGCGAGGCCGTTATGCCGAGTTTAATCTAATCTATGATCGCGGCACATTATTTGGTCTGAAAACGGGCGGTAATATTGATGCTATTTTAATGAGCCTACCACCCGAGGCAGTCTGGGAATGAATCAAACCTAAAAATTTTAGGCTGTGGGTATGGCTCCATCAACTTGTGGTTTTAGATGGCGGTATATTGCGATCATAATTGCACCGATAAGCAATGATAATATCGCCCCCAAAGCTGAGCCTAAACCTGTTGAGAGCAATGAGGCTGTTGTTCCACCAATAAGGTTAAAGATCAAACCAAAGACTAACTCAATGACAGTTGAGACAACAAAACCAACGATTGCTACTACAAATAACATGAGGAAAGCCATCCAACCAACATTCCCCGTCAATTTCCATGCATATTGTATTGACCCGAAAATACCGCGTTCACTTTCTGCTGCAACGACACCAGCTACTGTCGAAAATCGCCCCGTTAAATATAAAGCACCAATCAACAGAGCAAAAATCCCTAAACCAGTTAAAAAATTGGTGATTATCGAAACAATGAAAAATATAGGAAAGATTATCAGCGCTTTTTTAAGCGCATTGCCGATAGAACCAATATTATTATGCGTCAACACAACAAAAAAGGACAAAGAGCCAAATGATGTGATGACGGCATTCATCAATATCATCAGCCAGTTTTCACGAAAATATTCCATCAATATAGCAAGCTGCTGATCATTAGTCGTAGCCCCGGCCATATCTGGATCACCAACAAAATATGCGAACACCCAAGATGGTAAGAATATGAAAACACTCGCTATAGCCAATGCTGCTTCTTTATGATTTTTAAGCATATCGACAGCATCATTCCATACTGCTGTTAAGTCTAACGTCTGCTTTGTCATAATTTACCCCTCGTATATATCGTCTACAGCCTATAGGCAGATATGTTTTGATACAAGTTTATTATCTCACAAAATACATATTCTCAATTCACTTGTATGGCACATCATTCCAGCATAAATAGTGATTATGAATGATAATGAAATAGAATGGGAAACCGCCGAACATCACATTGCTTATCTCGAAGCGGTGTCCCGCATGGAGCAATTACAAGCCGATATATTCGCACAGCGCGTTAAAGAACATATCTGGTTGATTGAGCACCCACCGCTATACACGGGTGGTACAAGTTCTGACCCTGCCGAATTATTACATCAAAATTTTCCAGTGTATGACAGCGGGCGCGGTGGTCGCTATACCTATCATGGCCCCGGACAGCGCGTTGGTTATGTTATGCTAAACCTTGGTAAACGCAGCAAAGATGTGCGCAATTATGTTCATGCCCTCGAAGGTTGGGTGATTGATAGTCTTGCTACATTTGACATAAAGGCACGCAGAGCCGAGGGGCGCATCGGCATTTGGTGCGACAATCGTGATGGCAAAGAAGCAAAAATAGGAGCCATTGGCGTGCGTATAAAACGTTGGGTCACGTCGCATGGATTTGCGGTCAATATTGATCCTGATCTATCGCATTTTAATGGCATCATACCCTGCGGTATCGCCGAATACCCCGTTACCAGTTTTAAAGATTTGGGTCTCAATGTTCATATGGAAGATTTTGATCAAGCCCTCATAAGCACATTCCCAAGCTTTCTATCGGCTATCACTATAAAGGATCATACGGATAATAACCCATAGACCAGACATAAAGCAGCACTGATAGAATTAAGTTTTATTGCAGAGCCTATACCCATAGTATAGGGCAAAATCAGAGGATAAGATTCAATGACCAAAATAGTATATATACCATTCTTATTATTACTTTCTATCAGCCTAACCGCTTGCGAAAAACAAGACGCACAAAGCGCACAAGAAACAAATACAGATAATCAAGTGACAGAAACCGTTCTTGACGATGTAGATGATATTGAAGGCACAATAAGCGATGCCATGATCAATGTTGAAGATTTGGACAATAGTGAAGCAGAAGAAGAATCTGAAGATGAAGGAAATGACAATAAAGAAGCCAGTAGCGACGATGTAGACAATAGAGATTCTAATAGCAAAGAGAGCGAAGAGAACGAATAAACCTAAAATATGAGCAATATTAGAATAGCATCACCATTGACTCTGCCCTGCGGAGCTGTGCTTAAAAATCGCTTGAGCAAAGCTGCGATGACAGAGGGTATGGCGACCATGGCGGGTG
The DNA here is from genome assembly GCA_947501885.1 of uncultured Sphingorhabdus sp. GTDB lineage: Bacteria > Pseudomonadota > Alphaproteobacteria > Sphingomonadales > Sphingomonadaceae > Sphingorhabdus_B. The sequence continues at coordinate 107,606 of CANMXN010000002.1, forward strand.
TGCCAACCGATGCCCTCAATAATCTGTATAGATTTTGGGCTGATGGCGGCGCAAGCATGTTATTAAGCGGTAATATTCAGATTGACAAAGACCATTTAGAGCGCCCTGGTAATGTCATTATCGATGGCCTTGCTGATGAGCAGCTTAAAGCAGCTTTAAAATCATATACGCAAGCAGCAACACAAAATGATACGCATTTTTGGGCGCAATTAAGTCATGGTGGTCGCCAGACAATGAAAAATGTTAATCCTTCACCCAAAGCACCATCAGCAATAAAATTGGGTATTCCTGGCGGGCAATTTGGAACACCAACTACATTAACTATTGAAGAAATTAAAACAATTATCGGCAAATTCGCTAATGCCGCAAAAGTCTGTCAAGAATGCGGATTTACTGGTGTACAAATCCATGCAGCGCATGGCTATTTGCTCAGCTCCTTTTTAAGTCCACGTAGCAATATAAGAGATGATGAATATGGCGGTACGCTGGAAAACCGTGCACGATTATTGCTTGAGATTGTCATGGCGGTACGCAGCAAAGTTGGCCCCAAATTTCCGATCGCCGTAAAACTCAACAGCGCCGATTTTCAGCGCGGCGGCTTTGCCTTTGAAGACAGTATTACAGTGGCCAAATGGCTCGAAGAAGCGAGCGTTGATTTATTAGAAATTTCTGGCGGCAATTATGAACAACCCAAGCTTATGGGAATCGAAGGCCTCGAAGCAGCCGAAGAGCAAAATATACCCAAGAAAGCGCAATCAACTATTGCCAAATCTACAATAGAACGCGAGGCTTATTTCATCGAATTTGCACTGGCGATGCAAGATCATGTCAATATCCCGCTTATGGTAACGGGAGGATTTCGCAAATTGTCAACAATGCAATACGCACTAGATAGCGGCGCGGCGGACCTTATTGGCTTAGGCCGTCCCATGTGCGTTATGACCGATGCACCGAATAAGTTAATGGCTGGTCTTGAGGAATTACCAAGTTACGAAAATGAGTTGGCACTTTTACCATCATGGCTTAGTTTTTTAAAAAATATCAAAATGATCCGAGCGATCGATAGTTTCGCCGTACAATATTGGTTTTATGGGCAGCTTTATGCAATTGGCAAAATGGGTAAGTGGGATCCTATGCTAACACCATTTAAAGCCGCCAAAATTGTTGATAGCATACAAAAATCATTGCTAAAGACACGCTAATATCTGCTTTTATCTTTTGATACTAACTTAACTCTCGCCCAACTCTGCCTTACCAAGCTCTGCCTTACCAAGCTCTGCCTCGCGCAGCGCTTTACGGTCCAACTTACCGATCATGGTTTTGGGCAATTCATCCTTAACAACCACATCAACCACGCGCTCATGCTTGCCAAGTTCACCATTAAGCCATTCCATAATTTCTGCACCCGTGTTAGTCGAATCATCTTCTAGCGCAATGTAAGCCTTGGGCCTCTCACCCAAATAATCATCAGGAACACCAATCACCAATGCTTCTCTGACGCAAATATGTTTATAGAGAATTTCTTCGATCTGGCTCGGGAACACTTTGAACCCACCAACCGAAATCATATCTTTAATGCGATCAACTATTTTTACAAAGCCATCACGGTCAATTGTTGCGACGTCGCCTGTACGCAAATATTCGCCCATGAATACATTTTTATCCGCATCGGGGCGCTGCCAATACCCTTGCATCACCTGCGGTCCTGCAAATGTTAATTCCCCAGGCCCACAGATTATCTCATCATCAGGGCCACCTTTTGGGGCTTCTTTACTTGGGTCCTCTTTATCAACCAAACGGATTTTGGTTCCAGGAACTGGTATGCCAATAGTACCCACTTTGCCTTCACCTTCATATGGGTTGCAGCTCACAACGCCGCTGCTTTCGGTCAGGCCATAACCTTCGATCAAGATAGAACCTGTTTTCGCTTCAAATTTACGCTTCAAATCAGCTGATAGCGGCGCACCACCCGAGACACAGGCGCGCAAGGTCGAGAAATTTGTCTTATTAATTTTAGGGTTATCTAATAGTGCGCGGTACATAGTTGGTACCCCTGGCATAGAGGTAATACCCTCTTTATCAATAGCATCCAACGCTTGATCACCATCAAAACGCGGCAACATAAATATCGAACCACCATTATTTATGGTTCGATTAAGTACGCAAGCATTTGCAAAAACATGAAAAAATGGCAGCACACCCAATATTTTATCAGTAGCAGGTTCGTTTGGATTATTCATCCGCGCATACCAATCCAAACTATTGATTTGCCGTGCATTTGCGGTGATATTTTGATGGCTCAACATCGCACCTTTGGGCGTCCCCGTTGTTCCCCCCGTATATTGCAATAAGACTATATCTTTTACAGGATCAATATTGGGGACATCAAACACGCCGTCATTGCCCAACAATGTGCGATAATGGACCACATCATCACTACGCGGAATTAAGCTCATTTCGCTACGTTTAAACAAGCGGTATAATATTGACTTAAGAGGCGGTAACACCTCTTCAATGGTTCCAACGATCAGTTTTTCAAGCGATGATATTTCAAGCACTTTTAACGCATTAGGAAGCAATGAAGCCGCATTCACAGTAAACAAAAAGCGCGTACCGCTATCCTCTACCTGATGTGCCAATTCTTCGCATGTATAGAGTGGCGAGAAATTAACAACAATACCGCCTGCCATCATTATCGCGTAATAAGCGACAACATAATGCGGAACATTGGGAAGAAACAGCCCAACTCTATCACCGCGCTTCATCCCCATATTTTGCAAGGACTTCGCCATCTCTTTGGCATGCTTTGCTACATGGTTATAGCTATATTTGCGGCCCATAAAATCTAGCAGTTCCGCATCACCAAAAAGATCTACCGATTGCATAAACATATCGGGCACCGATAGTGGATCAAATATATGATCCGCATCAACAGGATGTTGGTTCAATTTAATATTCATATCATTCATAATTTATCCATCTTGTGATGCTGATGCAAACCAACCCACACCATCTCTTATTTCGACTGCCGCCCGACCTGCTTCAACCAAATAAATCAAATGCGCCATAGCTTCGCCCGTTGCGAGGCCATAAACGCTATCATCAATAGGTCTTGAAAATAATATTTCAAAAGTATCTACAGCACGTAATTCTTTTTCTTTAAGCGCGGCTTCTAGATCATCGAGGCGATCATAATGCCCTGATGCAAGCTTATCTAATCGCACATATGCGCCCGTAAATGGTTCTCCATGCGCTGGCAATATCAATGTGTCTTCAGCCAATTTCCCGCGAAACTTTGCTATGCTTTCAAGCCATTCGTTGAGCGGATTAGCAGTTGGTTCGCTTGTCATAAAAGAAACATTTGACGTAATGCGCGGCAAAATTTGATCACCCGCAATCAACACTGAATTGTCTTCATCATAAAGGCAAACATGCTCTGGCGTATGGCCGCCGCCTGTTATAATGCGCCAATTACGCTTACCTATGGGAAGCAGTTGCCCCTCTTCGAGGCGAACATGCCCCACTGGCACGGGTGATACAGCACGAGCAAAATTACCCCAACCGCGTTTACGCAGAGCTTCAATCCTATTATCATCCCATCCGCAATAACGCATTTGATCAAGCGCTTCTTGTGGTGGTTCTTCACGCACATCCGACGTGAGCATTCGTGCCATCAACCATTCAGTACGGTTCATCCATAGCCGTACATTATGTTTATAACATAGCCAGCCTGCCATACCGATATGATCAGGATGAAAGTGCGTCACAATTACGCGCGTAATACGTTTCCCAGCCAGCGGGCCAGACAATAGTTTATTCCAAGCCTCCTTAGTCTCAGGCATATTGAGGCCCGTATCCACAATCGCAATACCTTCGCCTTGCTCATCATGATCAGCAAGCAACCATATATTGATATGTTTTAAAGCTCCAGGCACAGGAAGCCGCGCCCAACCAATATCGAATGTAAGCGGATATAATTCACCATATTCAGGGCCAAACTCACCCAGCGGGTAAGTTAGTCCTTTTAAAATATGCGCATCAAAACCATGATCGGTAAGGGACATATCATAAGCTGGGGGCTGCTTAGGCAGTGAAGCATCGGTCATAAAACCTGCCTAGCGGTTATTGTATGATGAATGCAACCATGCCGTTAGGGAAGGTAAAGCAATTAATTTTGCGGCTTTAAAGGCTTACTAACACTAGTGTAGGTAAGCTTCAGTTTTTCTTAAACAAATTATCTGCTGTAATTTCTTCGCTAACCTCTTCACCTGCTTCAACATTAAAAGCAGCCTCAGCATCAATCTTTTCTTGCGCGCGCTCTGCATGCAATTGCTCGATAAGGGCGTCTTTATCTTGTCCGAAACGCGAATCCACAGTGGGTGCAGCTTCAACTCCAGCTTTTTTCGCAGCCTTAGCAACCACGGCATCCAATTCACGTTGCGGACACAGCCCCAACGTCACAGGATCTTTTGGTTGAATTTCTGCGCTGTTCCAATGGGTACGATCACGAATAGCAGTAATAGTGTTACGGGTTGTGCCGATTAATTTGCAAATTTGCCCATCAGAAATTTCAGGGTGATTGCGCAAAAGCCATGCAATGCCATCGGGCTTATCTTGGCGCTTAGATACAGGTGTATAGCGCGGTCCTTTGGTACGGCGCACTTGATCAGGGCCTTTGCTAATTACCAGCGCATAATCAGGATCATTCTGGGCCTTTTCAATTTCAGCCATAGTAAGCTCGCCCGCTTGCACAGGATCACGCCCTGTATATTTGGTACTGGCCGTATCATCCGCCATCGCTTGCACCTCAAGGATATGCAATCCGCAAAACTCTGCGATTTGATCAAAAGCAAGTCCAGTATTATCAACGAGCCAAGTCGCCGTTGCGTGGGGCATTAAAGGTAACACCATCATTCTCCATAAAATAAGGGCCACCCCGCACGGGATGGCCTTCTGTTGATATCATCTTTACGCGACATTTTCACAAACGGCAAGAGGCGAATTTGATAGACTCTCTCAAACCAATTTATTACCAATTATTTTATGAGCGAAACCCAAATTAGTGCGTCATGTCATTGCAAGAGTGTAAATATCACACTTCCTGTAAAGCCCAATTATATCAATGATTGTAATTGCAGCCTTTGCAGCAATAGCGGCGCAATATGGGGATATTATAAAAATCATGAGGTTGTTATTACAGGCGAGACTATTGCCTATACCCGCATCGATAGAAACAATCCAACTGTGCAAGCCCACAGTTGCAAAATCTGCAGCGCAACCACCCACTGGACATTAACCGAAGCATTTGCGGCGCAAAATAAAGATACTAACGCACCCTATGATACTGGTATTAATATGCGTTTATTTGATGATGATGCGTTAATCGGGTGTGAACTGCGTTTTCCCGATGGCAAAGCATGGGATGGGATTACACCTTACACTTACCGAAAAGATAGCATCATATTATAGTATCACCCCATCGTCAGGACAATTTTACCGCAATGCTTACCGCTCTCCATATAGTCATGCGCGGCCTTTACATCTTCCAATGCAAAGCTTTTATCCATCACAGGTTTTAATTTGCCTTCAGCAGCAAATGGCCAAGCCACACGGCATATTTCATCGACCAACATGGCCTTAAAGCCTGCATCGCGGTGGCGCAGCGTTGATCCGGTCATAGTGATACGTTTCAGCATAACCTGCAACATGTTGATATTGGCTTGCATTCCGCCTTGCACAGCGATGGTGACATGCCGACCATCGGGCCGCAAGCAGGCAATATTGCGCTCCATATAGTCTCCAGCAACCATATCCATAATGACATGAACGCCCTGACCATTGGTGATTTTCATCACTTCTTCGGCAAAATCTTGGGTTTTATAATTGATCGTATGATGCGCGCCGACTGCTTTGGCTTGAGCGCATTTTTCATCACTACCGCACGTCACGATAATCTCTACATCGAACAAATTACACAATGTTATTGCCATCGTGCCAATACCGCTGGTACCGCCATGTACCAGCACCGTTTCGCCATCAACAATATAAGCGCGTTCGAACAAATTATGCCAAACCGTCATCAGCGTTTCTGGCATAGCCGCAGCTTCTTCCATAGACAATGCCGGTGGAACGGAAAAACAGTGCGCGGCTGGTACAATGCAATATTCAGCATAGCCGCCGCCTGCCGCTAAGGCACATATTTTTTGTCCAATCAGATCTTGCATCACGCCTTTGCCAACGCCAACAATCTCACCCGATATTTCCAATCCTAATATATTGGTTACGCCATCGGGTAGAGGGTATAATCCCATGCGTTGCAATATATCGGGCCTATTTACACCAGCGGCATATACCTTAACCAATACATCGCCCTCGCCAATTTTGGGCAAAGGGCCTTCTACCACGATAAGGTTTTCAGAACCTCCTGGCGCGCTTACATCAATATATCGCATCGTCTTTGGTAATATGGTTTCTGGTAACATCACTCTTCCCCAGCCGAATATTCTCAATCGAAAATTCAGCACCCCCAACATGATTGTTCTGATGACTATATTGACATATCTGGCCATAACGTCAACAATTTGCCAATGGATGATGAATTTGACTCGGTAAAAAAACAAAATAATTTGGCTGAATTGCTTGGTAAGGAAGACCTTGACCCCTATTCTGTTGAAGAGTTAAAATCTCGTAAAATACTTTTAGAACAAGAAATTAAGCGTATTGATACAAAAATATCATTTGCAAAAGACCATATGAGTGCCGCTGAAAAACTGTTCAAATGATTATTATTGATACGCTTTAACAAAAATATGATGTAGCCGTTATGATATCATATCAATTCAACAAAATATCGAATTGTCAGAAAATATCGTTATGCCCCCATTGAAAAAGCGTGCTGAAATGGCAACATAATAGAAAGATATATAGCAAACGCATTGCAAAATAGGAGCAGTTGGTTCAGCTTCTGTTAGTGAAATATCAACATAATATATTTTATAGTAAAAGTTACGGAGATTATAATGCCATCATTTGCAGAATCGCTAGAGGCTACGCTTCACCAAGCGTTGACGAATGCCACAGAGCGATCTCACGAATATGCAACATTGGAGCATTTATTATTAGCATTAATCGATGATGATGATGCTGCTCAAGTTATGCGCGCTTGCGGTGTCGACTTGAATGATCTTAGTGAAGCTGTAAAACAATATCTCGATAGCGAGTTAGATAGTCTGCGTGTAGATGGTAAAATAGACCCATCACCAACCAGCGGCTTTCAACGTGTTGTACAGCGCGCCATTTTGCATGTGCAATCCTCAGGAAAAAACCTAGTTACTGGCGCAAATGTACTGGTTGCTTTATTTTCAGAGCGTGAAAGCTATGCCGTTTATTTTCTGCAACAACAGGATATGAGCCGCCTTGATGCGGTATCTTTCATCAGTCATGGCGTTGGTAAAGATGGAACATCATCGGAACCACGTGAATTGCAAGGAATGGAAGAAGGCGAAGAAACAAGTCCAGCAGATGGAAAATCAAAAAAAGAAAGCGCATTAGAGCTTTACACTATCAATTTAAACGAAAAAGCCAGGGCAGGTAAAATCGACCCCTTAATTGGTCGCAGCGAAGAAGTAGACCGCACAGTACAAATTTTGTGCCGACGTTCGAAAAATAATCCACTCTATGTTGGTGAACCTGGCGTCGGCAAAACCGCAATAGCAGAAGGACTTGCTCGTAGAATAACCGAAGGTGATGTTCCTGAAGTTTTGGAACCCGCAGAGATATTCTCGCTCGATATGGGCGCATTATTAGCTGGCACGCGCTATCGTGGTGATTTTGAAGAGCGCCTCAAAGCGGTTGTTAATGAGTTAGAAAAAATGCCTGATGCGATATTATTTATCGATGAGATTCATACTGTTATTGGTGCTGGCTCCACCAGCGGCGGGGCTATGGACGCATCTAACTTACTAAAACCAGCGCTATCCAATGGCAGCATTAGATGCGTTGGTTCAACGACCTATAAAGAATTTCGTAATCATTTTGAAAAAGATCGTGCGCTTTTACGCCGTTTCCAAAAAATTGATGTGAATGAACCTTCTATTGATGACACTATCAAAATTTTGGCTGGCTTGCGCAGTGCTTTTGAAGATCACCATAAAGTGAAATATACCAATCCTGCTATTAAATCAGCGGTGGAATTGGCCGCGCGCTATATCAATGATCGCAAATTACCTGACAAGGCCATTGATGTTATTGATGAGGCTGGTTCTATGCAAATGCTACTGCCGCCCAATAAACGCCGCAAAACAATCACTCCAAAAGAAGTTGAAGCCGTTATAGCGACTATGGCGCGTATACCGCCTAAGCAAGTATCATCCGATGATCGCAGCACTTTGAAAAATCTCGAAACTGATTTAAAACGCGTTGTATTTGGCCAAGATAAAGCCATTGAAACGCTTTCAAGCGCGGTAAAGCTTAGCCGTGCTGGTTTACGTGCCGCCGAGAAACCTATTGGCAATTATTTGTTCAGCGGTCCAACCGGCGTTGGTAAAACGGAAGTAGCAAAACAATTGGCCTCTATCATGGGTATCCCGCTTAAACGCTTTGACATGAGCGAATATATGGAGCGTCACTCGATTAGCCGGCTTATTGGTGCCCCTCCAGGATATGTTGGTTATGACCAAGGCGGCTTATTAACTGATGCCGTTGATCAAAATCCGCATTGCGTCTTGCTACTCGACGAAATTGAGAAGGCTCATCCCGATCTCTTCAATATATTATTACAAGTGATGGATAATGGCCAATTGACCGATCATCATGGTAAGACCGTTGATTTTCGCAATGTTATTTTGATTATGACCACCAATGCAGGTGCCAGTAATATGGCCAAAGATGGTATTGGTTTTGGTAGCAATATTAGCCGCGAAGATGCTGGTGAAGAAGCCGTTAAAAATATGTTCACACCAGAGTTTCGTAACCGTCTAGATGCTGTTGTGCCCTTTGGTTATTTGCCAACAGAGGTTGTTATTCGCGTTGTTGATAAATTCTTTATTGAATTGGAATTGCAATTGGCCGAACAAAATGTCCATATCAAATTGGACAATGATACACGCCAATGGCTCAGCGAAAAAGGCTATGATAAATTATTTGGTGCCCGACCTATGGCCCGTCTTATCCAAGATAAAATCAAACGCCCGCTTGCTGAAGAATTGCTATTCGGCAAATTGGCACAGGGCGGTGAAGTCTCTGTTCATATGAAAAATAATGAGCCTAGTTTCGAGATTTCTCCTGCTGCTCCTAAAGATAGCAAAGCAAAAAAACCTAAGGGCCCAAAAAAGAAGAAAAATGCAAAACAAAATAGCAACTAATATCAATGATTTACAATTTTTTTAAACTTTTTTTGAACGAAATTGACTGTCTATGTAACTAAACATACAAGTCCATCGAATGACTAAATATAACCCACTAAAGTAATTTAACAGGTTATTATTTTTGAGACTTGAGTAGCGTAACCATCAACCTTTTGTTCCCTCATATTAGGTCGGTGATTTATACAGTAAATCTAATAAGTCAGGCCCCATCTCCCGTGGCCTACTTATTAAATATAAAGTTTAGTGAACCAACATACTTCCCCCTCCCCCTTATGTTGGTTCACAGAAGACAACCCTAAAGCCGCTCCCTCTGGCTTTAGGGTTTTTCTTTGCTCGTAACATTGATCAAATCTGCTATACTATTTTTATCATTCATGCTGAGCAAAATACCAATAATGCCATTATTCGACTTTCATGCAAAACATCTCGACATATTGTCACAAAATTCGCAATATCGAACCCTCAGTATAAGTCATGGGAAAACTTTCTCTTCCAATGATTATTTAGCATTAGCCAATAGTAAAATACTCAAACAAGCAGCAGCCCGTGCAATTGAGGATAATATATCAATGGGTTCAGGTGGTTCGCGTCTACTTAGCGGTAATCACATGCAGCACATTGCCCTAGAAAAAGAAGCAAGTGCATTTTTTGGTAGCCAATCAACATTATTCTTTTCTAATGGTTATGCTGCCAATATGGCCGTTATATCCACTCTACCGCAAGCTGGAGACATCATCCTATATGATGAATATATCCATGCTAGCAGCCATGATGGGATCCGCCTCGCCAGATGTTCTGCTCAGTCATTTTACCACAATGATATTGATGATTTAAAACAAAAAATTAAAATATGGCGCCAAGATAATATACAAGGTCAGATATGGATATTATGTGAGACATTATATTCAATGGATGGAGACTTAGCTCCAATTGACGCATTAGAAATATTAGCCAAAGAAAATAATGCGATCCTAATCATTGATGAGGCACATGCAACTGGCGTGTTAGGCCCAATGGGTAAAGGATTAGCAAGCCATCTTGACGGGCAAGATAATATCATCATCTTACGTACCTGCGGCAAGGCACTGGGGTGCGAGGGTGCTTTATTATCATTACCTATAATAGCACGTGATTTCATTATTAATCATGCCCGCCATTTTATTTTCTCAACTGCACCCTCTCCATTCATTGCATCATTAGTCAGAGCATCTTTGCAAGTTTTACAAGAAAAGTCTGAATATGTTGAGCGATTAAAAGCCTTATGCCAATATGCAGAGCGCAAATTATCCCCTTTAGGAGCGATATCGCACGGCACACCTATCATCCCTCTCATTATAGGAGAGGCAGCGCGCACAATGGATATAGCCGCTCAATTACAGCATGAGGGATTTGACGTGCGCGGCATAAGACCGCCAACTGTACCGCAAGGCACATCTCGGCTAAGAATTTGCATTAGTCTTAATATTAGTGAGCAAGACATTGATAATCTCGCCCAAGCTATAGGGAAATATTTATGAACAAAGCGCAATATGTCATAACAGGAACCGATACAGATGTTGGCAAGACTATCTTTGCCTCAGCCTTAGCAGGAGCATTAAAAGCACATTATTGGAAACCCGTGCAAGCAGGAACAGAAGATGGCACAGACACCAAAACCGTGCGCCAATTAAGTGGTTTATCCGATGATCATATTATAGCAGAGACCTATTGCCTTAATACCCCTTGTTCACCGCATCTTGCCGCTGAAATTGATCAAGTGACAATTGATATCGCTGCTCTGCAACCGCCTATTGTTGATAATATCCTCATTATCGAAGGTGCTGGAGGGGCTCTAGTTCCAATTAATCGCACGACATGCTATGCTGATATTTTTGCCGATTGGCAGATACCAACAATTATAGTAGCCCGTACAGCCCTTGGCACTATTAACCACAGCCTATCGACCATAGAAATATTGCGCAATCGCAACGTACCCATCCACGGCATTGCATTTATTGGAGATGAGGTTAGCGATAGCCAAAACATCATATGCGATATGGGGGAAGTAAGATCACTTGGACGATTGCCTATTATCGATCCTCTTAATGCAGATAATCTATCACAAGTTTTTCACCACCATTTTGATATGAAGGATTTCTCATAATGACATCTCCCATATGGCACCCTTTTACACAACATGGTCTTGGCCATGATATTCCCGAAATCACATCGGCAAAAGGAGCATTATTATATGGCAAAGATGGGCGTGAAATCATTGATGCTATTTCATCTTGGTGGGTAACCACGCATGGGCATTGCCACCCTCCCATTATCAAAGCGATACAAAATCAAGCCGCAAAACTTGACCAACTAATATTTGCAGGCTGGACCCATGACCCCGCTGAAAAATTAGCCGCATCATTAATAGACATGACGCCGTCCAATTTAGAACATGTTTTTTATTCTGATAGTGGTTCCACCAGTGTCGAGGTAGCCCTCAAAATGGCGCTTGGATATTGGAGCAATCAAGGCATAAATCGTGATCGTATCATCGTGATGGAACATAGCTATCATGGCGACACTATTGGTACTATGTCCATTGGTGAACGCGGTGTATTCAATCAAGCTTATAATGCGCTGATGTTTGATGTTGATAGCATCCCCTTCCCCGCAATTGGTCAAGAACAAGAAAGTCTCAACCAATTAGAACAATTTTGTGCATCTGGACAAACGGCAGCTTTCATTGTCGAACCGTTATTGCTGGGTGCTGGCGGAATGTTGGTATATAGTCCAGAAACATTATGTGCGATGCATGAGATATGCACACGCCATGACGTAATATTTATTGCCGATGAAGTTATGACAGGCTGGGGGCGCACCGGCACATTATTAGCATGTGAACAGGCCAATATCGAACCTGATATATTATGTCTTTCAAAAGGCATTACGGGAGGCAGTATCCCGCTAGCCGTTACATTATCGAACACAGCAATTTTTGATGCGCATTATTCTACAGATCGCAGCAAAGCCTTTTTCCACTCCAGTAGCTATACCGCCAATCCCATAGCGTGTGCAGCGGCCAACGCTAATATTGCCTTATGGCAGGATAGTGCAACATTAAATAATATTCAAAAATTATGCGCAAAACAAAAAGCGCAATTACAGAAAATTAACATTAATAAGACAGTCCAAAACGCGCGTCAGATAGGAACAATAACAGCCTTTGAATTGGATGACAGCCAAGGCTCATATCTATCATCTCTTGGACCAAAATTGCTCGAATTTTTTGTACAACATAATGTTTTGCTACGTCCCCTTGGAAATACCATATATGTGATGCCGCCCTATTGCATAAGCGATGAGCAATTAAACAGAGTCTATGAAGTCATTCAAATGGCGATTAATAAATTCACAGGAAGTGAAGCAAATATAGCATAGATAGCAGCAATCAGAAAAGAAACGGTCTTACCCTATATTAATTGCCATATTTGCGTCGCCAATCGGCTAATTCTTTCTCATAGGCTTCGTAGGAATCATAAAAACCAGTGAAGATAGCATCAACTCTCGGCAGGGTTCTTTGTGCATAATCCTTTAAATCGGAAGATGACAAAGCCGACATTTCTGATGATATATTGAGCATGGTTGAACAAAATTCTGTTTTGACAGGCGGCAACGAAAAATAATTATATAAAGAGGTAATATGTGTATCACGTGCACGTCTGCCAGCTCGCCCTCTATTCTCACGTTGAAACTTTCCCTCAATAGCGCGGTTGGCTTGCGCGAGGCGGCGGTCATGCTTTTTTATAAACGCATTATAATCTTGTGCGATACGCGCCCAATTTCCTTGTTGGCATGTTAAAGCCGCCACATTGAACGATGACCGTAAATGCCACAATGTTTCTTCTGGGCCTAAGTCTTTATTAGGAGTGCTTCTGGTACCATCAGCAGCCAATGCAGGAATCGTCAAGCCCGCAGCAGCCCCAAGTGGAGGCAAGGGTGCAGATGGGATAGACACTGGTGCAATGACAACTGGCGGAGGCGCTATAACAGGGGTGTTAGCTGCTGGTTGACAAGCCGCTAGAACAGATATCCCTGCTAATATTGCTAATCTAAGAGGGCGCTTAAAGGATATGCCTTGCCACATTATTTGACCATTTTTACCATGGCTTCCATTTTTTAGATTATCATATTTCAAGAAGATTCTCCTAAACATCTACTCTTATCTGTAACACCTACTAAAGATCATCCAAATTTCAAGTCTCATTAATGAGATTGTGAATGCCGAAACAGCTTTCATACCCATAACAAAAAAGGCCAGCATCTCTGCCGGCCCCCTTAAAATATCATTTGCTATCAGTCTTGGCTGCCCAAGAAACTGAGCAAGAATTGGAACATATTGACGAAATCAAGATAGAGGTTAAGTGCGCCCATTATGGCGGCTTTACCTAGCATTGATGTTCCAGCCAATTGAAAATATGTGCTTTTAATCTTCTTTGTATCATAGGCCGTTAAACCAGCAAAAATAAGCACACCAACCGAGCTAATCACCCAATGCAATGTGGATGATGCTAGGAAGATATTAACAATAGATGCAACAATAAGACCAACAAGTCCCATAATAAGGAAAGTGCCCATCCCGCTTAAATCTTTTTTGGTGGTATAACCAAAAAGGCTAAGACCAATAAAGGCAGCGGAGGTTGCAAAAAATGTTTGCGCAATTGATGCTCCAGAGAATATCATGAAAATCTGAGACATTGACAGCCCCATCAAGGTACAAAAGACCCAGAATAAAGTATGCAATGTGCTGGTTTTCATTTTGTTAACGCCAAAGCTCATCGCCAAAATCATAACAAGCGGTGAGAACATGATTATCATGCGCAATCCGCCGCCCATATTTTGTGCGAAGGAAGTTTGCGCAAAGACCATGGCGACAATGCCCGTCAAAAATACACCGCTCGCCATATAATTATATACTTTGAGCATGTGCGCACGAAGGCCAGCATCAAATGCTACTTCGGCATTTTGCTGCACGCCCTCTAAAGAAGCGCGCTGCGCCGTTGAACGTGAATCAAAAGGATCAGCCACTTTAATCTCCTAAAATAAATTGAGAACTATATCTCATTTAACCAATATTGTACCATTATGCGATTTTTTCAAGCAAAACCCGCATAAAACGCACTATTTTTTATTTTATAGTAAATATTTTATAAATTCCTAACAATCATATTACAAGCATTTGAAACTTGTTGCCATACATCCTTAAAATCTTGGATATTACCATAATAAGGATCAGCAACAGATACACCATTAACGCATAATAATGCTAATTCAGCAGGACTTCCATCAGGTCTAACAGCTAATAAATCACGATAATTTTGATCATCCATAGCAAATATATAATCAAATTTATCAAAGTCAGAGGCTTGCACCTGCCGCGCTTTATAATGGCTTATATCAATTTGTGCATATTCCATTGCTATTTCTTGGCTACGCGGATCGGGGGCTTTACCAATATGATAAGCAGCCGTTCCAGCGGAATCTACCTTCACATCTTTACCCGCCTTTGTAGCCGCATCACGCATCGCAGCTTCCGCCAATGGAGAGCGGCATATATTACCCAAACATACCATTAAAACTGATGTCATCTACATTACCTCGGTCTATTCTGTTATCATAGTAGCAAAGTTACTTGTCATTTCTCTACCCTATGCTAGCCATAGTGCATAGCGACAAAAAGGGAGAGAGTTTTGTCCAATAGTGATTCTGCCGCCAATACGTCCAATGAAACCGCAAATATCACGGATCCAAATACCGCTGATATAGATACGCAAAAGGCCACGCCTTATGCTTGGTATGGCCTATCTGTGCTTGTTATCGTCTATATGCTCAATTTCATTGATCGCAATATCCTCTCTATCCTCGCCGAGGAAATAAAAGCCGATTTAGGGGTCAGCGATGCCGAAATGGGCTTTCTCTATGGCACAGCCTTTGGCGTATTTTATGCACTATTTGGCATTCCTCTTGGCAAATTGGCCGATACATCCAGCCGCATCAAATTAATGTCATTCGGTTTAGTCCTCTGGTCTAGTATGACGGCTTTGTCAGGCTTTGCGAAGAATTTCACCATGCTCAGCATTGCGCGTATCGGCGTAGGCGTTGGTGAAGCAACCGCTAGTCCAGCCGCTTATTCGCTGATTTCAGACTGGTTCCCAAAGCGTATGCGCGGCACGGCATTGGCGATTTATTCATCGGGCCTCTATCTTGGTGCGGGCCTGTCGCTTCTCATAGGAAGCTTAATCGTTGAAAATTGGAACGAGGCTTATCCCACCAACGCACCGCTTGGTTTAGCGGGTTGGCAAGCCGCATTTGTGATAGTGGGCCTGCCTGGTATTTTCTTAGCAATTTGGGTGGTATCGTTGCGCGAGCCTGTTCGCGGCGCGATAGACGGCGTTATTAGCACACCGCCAAAACACCCTTATAGAGGTTTCTTCCAAGAATTACTCGCTATTATACCTCCACTGACCTTTATTGGCGCGGCCATGGCAGGGCGGCGCGTTTTCATTAGCAATGTTAGCGCTGCAATAATAATCGGTCTATTTGCCTATGGCATGTATATTGTAACGGGTAATGGCCCGCAATGGGGCGCTATTGGTGTTGGTTATTATGCGATATTCACATGGGTCAGTACATTAAAAATACGCGATTATCCAACGTTTAAATTGATCTGGGGAAATCCTGCATTTTTATGTACAATATTGGGATATGGTTGCGTGGCATTTCTAACCTATACAACAGGGTTTTGGACAACGCCTTATGCTATAAGAACGCTCGGTATTTCACTTCAAGATGCTGCATTATTCATTGGCGGCGCTGGTGCTGTTGCAGGTTTCTTAGGCGTTATATTGGGCGGACGCGCATCCGATTGGTTGCTCAAACGTAATCCAAGCGGGCGTATAATAATAGTAGCATTTGGGCTTCTTGCGCATATACCATTTTATATCACCGCATTTACCACAGATAATGTCATCCTCTTTTATATATGCAGCTTCGTCGTGACATTATTCACCAGCAGCGCATTGGGAGCGGCGGCGGCCACTACGCAAGATTTGGTATTGCCCAGAATGCGCGGAACGGCAACGGCCACATTCTTCCTCTCAACCACTCTAATTGGCCTAGCGCTCGGTCCTTATGCGGCAGGGCAGGTTTCAGTTGTCACAGACAGCCTCTCAACAGGTCTTTTATCAATGTTGGCAATTGCACCCATTGGCACAATCCTTCTCATCATTGCTTATAAAATACTTCCCAAAGCAGAAGCCACGCGCAATGAGAGAGCGCGGGCCGCTGGTGAAGATATATAGGATAAGATTATTATAATAGTTGAGAGCTTCAGATTATTTCCATAATCATATCGCGCGATAGCATCGGCAGTAACTCCATCATCGCATCGCGGGATATAGCAACGCATCCCTCTGTCGTGCGCGAATCAACGGGTTTTTCATGATTCCATAGATGGAAAAATATCGCGCTACCTTTGCCAGCGAGCGGCGGATCATCATTATGACCGAGTATCACAATAATATCATATAGCGGGTCATCACGGCGCAGCGTTTCCGCCGAATGGTGATGCGGTAAAAATACGGGGCGGTTATAGCATGGATCACCCGTGCCATCTGACCATCCATCATTTGCGCGGCTCCATCGCCACGGCAATCCTATGCCATCTGGAACGACCAAACGGTTCGGGTTAAACACAGCAGCGCGCAATGGATAGCGGCCCAAAGGCGTACAGCCATCGCCTTCGACTTTATCGCTTTCGCTGCATGTTCCGCCACGCCCAATGCTGCACGGGGTTTCAAAATCTCCAAACTTTAGGACTAATGCCTTTGTATCAACGATGATGTCATTCATAACTGATGAGCGTCTTTGTTGCTGGTCATTCATAACTGATGACCAGTGCGATCGCGTTTGGTATCCAGATATTTTTCATTATGCGCATTGGGCTGCATCTGTATCGGAACGCGCTCTACCACCTTTATACCTTGCGTTTCTAACCCCGCTACTTTTTCAGGGTTATTGGTCATTAAGGCTACTTTATCGAGCCGCAATAGTTTCAACATCTTTGCTGCTATAGAAAAATCACGTGCATCCACGGCAAACCCCAGACGCACATTGGCATCGACCGTATCAAAGCCCTGGTCTTGCAGCGCATAAGCGCGCAATTTGTTAATGAGTCCAATCGCACGTCCTTCTTGACGCAGATAGAGAAGCACTCCCCAATTTTGCGCCATTTGATCCAAAGCATGATGAAGCTGCGGCCCGCAATCACATTTCAGCGACCCAAGCACATCACCTGTCAAACATTCGCTATGCAAACGTGTCAGCGGTGCTGTCTCATCGGGCCTACCAACAATCAGGGCCACATGCTCGCTGCCATCAGCATCACTACGAAAGGCAATGATCTGCGCATCTTGATGGGCGGTTATTGGCAATTTGGCGCGTGATGCTATACGCAAATTATCACTATCTTGATAAGCCTTAACATCGGCACTGCTCACCATTTGCGCATCTTTATCAGTATCAACAACCACCAAAGCTGGTAATATACCCGCTAGCCGCGCTAATTCCATAGCCGCTTGTGCCGATTGTGGTTTTTGCAGTTCATGCGCAACAAATGGTCCTTTCATTGGATATTCTAAATCCAAAACTGGGTCAGCAATGGCTATTGCGCTCTGCGGATTAAGCACTTCTCCCGTTGAAATACATATCGGCAAATCTGTGTCTGCTGCGGCTTTTTGGTTGGTAATATTAAGCGTTGCAGCACGGCCAGCACTTATAATCATTTTCTCTACGCCATCATCACCATGCCATGTCTCTACCGCGCGCACACAGAGATGCTCATCGATGCATATTGTCCAGCCCCGTTTTAGCGCATCAATAGCGCGCGCCGCTTGCCGAGGGTCAGAAGAAGTGCTTACGCTCAAAAATTAAACTCGCTGGTTATGGGGATATGATCTGATGGTTTTTCCCAATCACGGCAATATTCCGAGATATGGTGCGAAACCACCTTATCAACCAGCTCTGGCGTTACCCACATATGGTCCAATCTACGGCCTCGATCAGATGCGAGTCTATCTTTTGCACGGTAACTCCACCATGTGAAAAGCCGCTCTGGATCTTCGATAAATTTGCGTCCAATATCAGTCCAATTGCCAGCAGCTTTCAATATATCCATCGTTTCCACTTCAATTGGCGTATGGCTGACTACTTTTAAGAGCTGTTTATGATTCCATACATCACTGGGAAGCGGAGCAACATTAAAATCGCCTGTAACGATTGTTGGTTTTTCAATCGTCTTTGACCATTCCGTCATACGCGCGAAGAAATCAAGCTTTTGACCAAATTTCGGATTTTCTTCTCTATCGGCAATATCACCACCAGCAGGAATATAGACATTTTCTAAACGCGCACCACTGGGTAAGGCCGCGCCAACATGCCGCGCTTCCCCATTGGCTTGCCAATCAAAGGTCTCAACATTCGTGAGAGGTATTTTGCTCAAAGTTGCCACGCCATGATGCATTTTTTGGCCATTAATGGCCATATATACATATCCTAATTCCTCAAATTTTGCTCTGGGGAATAAATCATCCGCAACCTTGGTTTCTTGCAGGCATAATATATCGGGCGCTTCTTGCTTGAGAAAATCCTCTACAATCCCAATACGTGCACGTACTGAATTGATATTCCATGATGTTATTTTAACTTTATTGCTCATAGAATCGGCTTAGTATGTACATGATCAT
The DNA here is from genome assembly GCA_947501885.1 of uncultured Sphingorhabdus sp. Taxonomy (GTDB): domain Bacteria; phylum Pseudomonadota; class Alphaproteobacteria; order Sphingomonadales; family Sphingomonadaceae; genus Sphingorhabdus_B. The sequence continues at coordinate 126,750 of CANMXN010000002.1, forward strand.
TCAGCAAGCTTCAGCTGTGATTATTTTTCATTCTTTAAACAAATTAGCCCCCATCTCGGGGGCATAAGAGATGGGGGCCAAAGTAGCGTGTAAAACGCTTATCAGAATAATTTTTAGACATAACTGTGATCAGGGGCATTTGATTGAAATATCTAAACTCTGATTTGTAAAATATAGTATATTGAATCTGTCCCCAATATGAACAAACTGTCATCTTCAAGCTATTCAACGATATATAAGATCGACTAATCGCATAAATTATTATCGCTAATGCAGATTAAATCCACTTTCCACATAGGCGCGAATCCTATTTATTTGCTCAAGAGAACATCGTGATCATATTTGGAGAAAAGTTAACGGCGCGGACCGCGACTGCGGCGGCGCGGGTCACGCCATCTAAATGCAGATGATTTAACGCTAATATTAAATTTCACATTGCTCAATTGTACAGTCGTACGATTATTCTTTGAATCTAACGCGACCCACCCAACGAGGTTTAACCCCGCTGGTGCATTAGCCCTGCGGTTAAAGAACATAGTAATAACGCCATATTCTGGCCTTTTAGGATCACGCACCTCTACACTGACAACATTATCATTGGCAGTAGGGATAATCTTACCAAATTTGCTAAGGTCTTTATTCGGATCAAGTAGAACCGATAAGGGGCTATTTTTTATAGGCCAGCTTTGCACTTGGTTCACTTCATAATCAATCATATTAAGTGCTCGGCCATCAGCCACAATCAACAAAGAGGCATCATTTTTATATTGAAAACGCAATTTCCCTGGGCGCTTTAATATCATTGTACCATTAACGCTTTGTCCCAAACGGTTGGTTTGCACAAAATTAGCCGTCATGGTGCTTACAGCCTTGAGATGGCTGGTCACTTCAGCCAATTTTTGTGCCGTAGTTTTTTGCCCTTGTGCATAGGTAATACTCGGCATAGCCACCATAGGTATCACCGCCCCAATGAGCAGCGCCGCAGACAAATGCTTATATCTTTTCATGATCGTCATTGTATATCCTTCATTCGCATTTATAGCACCACAATAAGGTTGAACATAATCTGAACTCATTCGTCAGAATAGCTACACTGAAAATTTATAGCGGCTGTCCATTTTGATCGCGCAATACTTCACGGCGACCAATATGATTGGGCGGCGATACCATGCCTTCATCTTCCATACGGTCAATGAGACGCGCTGCGCTGTTATAACCAATGCGCATCTGCCTTTGAATCCAACTGGTTGAGGCTTTTTGACTTTCAAATACAATCTGACAAGCTTTACGAAACTGTTCATCTTCGGGATTATCCGCTTTCAATCCATCCAAGGCAAATCCGCCATCTTCAGGTTCCTCTGTAACCGCCTGAATATATTCTGGTTGCCCTTGTTCGCGCCAATAATCCGCCACACGGCGCACTTCTTCGTCAGATACAAATGGTCCATGAATGCGCGTTAATTGCTTGCCGCCCGCCATATAGAGCATATCACCTTTACCCAGCAATTGTTCTGCGCCCTGCTCTCCCAAAATTGTGCGTGAATCAATTTTTGATGTCACATGGAAACTAATGCGTGTGGGCAAATTGGCTTTAATAACGCCCGTAATCACATCGACCGAGGGGCGCTGCGTTGCCATAATCAGATGAATACCAGCCGCGCGTGCTTTTTGTGCTAAGCGCTGAATTAAAAACTCAACCTCTTTACCAGCCGTCATCATAAGGTCAGCAAGCTCATCAACCACCACCACAATTTGCGGCATTACTTCATAATCAAGGCTTTCTTCTTCATATTGCGGTTGCCCCGTCATTTGGTCATAACCGACCTGTACCTTACGGCCCAATGGCTGACCTTTGGCTTTCGCGGCTCTAATCTTATCATTAAAGTTCGATAAGTTACGCACCGATAATGATGACATCATACGGTAACGTTCTTCCATCTGTTCCACGGCCCATTTAAGCGCACGCACAGCTTTTGCGGGTTCCGTTACCACGGGTGAGAGCAAGTGCGGAATATCATCATAAATGCTAAGTTCTAGCATTTTGGGGTCGATCATAATCAATCGGCATTGATCGGGTGTCATCCGATAAAGCAGGGATAATATCATACAATTTAATCCCACCGATTTACCCGAACCCGTGGTACCCGCCACAAGCAAATGCGGCATTGGTGCAAGATCAGCAATCACAGGATCACCTGAAATATTTTTACCCAAGATAATAGGCAATTGACCATCTTGACCAACAAAATCGTCAGATTCGACCATTTCGGAAAGTGAAACCATCTCGCGTTCTGAATTGGGCAATTCAATTCCCATCACAGTGCGCCCTGGTATCGTGGAAACGCGGGCTGATAAGGCCGACATATTGCGCGCAATATCCTCTGCAAGTTGAATAACACGGCTTGATTTTACGCCAGCCGCTGGTTCCAGTTCATACATAGTAACAACAGGTCCTGGCCGAACAGCCCGAATTTCGCCTTGAACTTTAAAGTCATCAAGTACAGTTTCAAGCAATCTCGCATTACGCTCTAGCGCCGCTTTATCAAGCTTTTGCACAGCCACTTCTGGAGGAGGGTCAAGCAAATCAACCGATGGCAGAGTATAATTGCTTAAAAAGTCACCCTGCCTTGCGCCCGTTGAGAAACTTGCTTTTTTAGGGGCTTTGGTGGGTTCTGCTATTTCTGGTACTGGCCTATCATCAGCAACCACCTGTTTTCTTGGTGCAGGCTCTTGTTTCGTTTTGGCTGTTACTATTTCTGTTTCATCACCAACTTCTGCCTTTTGTTTTTTGGCGAACTTTAATCCCAGTCCAAAACTAGGTCGCTTAAATTCAGGGATATTAATGATACGATCTTCCAGACGAAGCGCACGGATCAATATCAAGAAACCACCAATGAATGTGCTTCCCAATAATATTATACGCAGCATCATCTGCCAATTCGTGCTGACTAGCGCAACCAATTCATTTGCCAATTTAGATAGTAATAATGAAATAACCCCGCCCCATCCAGCAGGCAAGCTCACTTTGCTTTCTTGTTGCCAAAAAGCCATAGCAAAACCGATAAGCAATATACCGATTAGCGTTAATATTATTTGCCTCCGCCAATAAGGCTGCGGTTGGTTTTTCCACATACGCCGCGTAAAAATGAACATTAGCGGCAGTAATAATATTGCAGGCAAGCCGAATATCGTTAAGGCACCATCAGCAATATAAGCGCCCATAGAACCCAATAGATTATGTGATGCTCCAGAAGATGCGCTATTAAATGCATTGTCTTCGGCTGCATAACTTAAAATAGAAATCAAATAGATAATGGCAAATAAGCCAAGGACAATAGCACCAATAAGCGTACCGCTGCGCAATATACTCAATCTTATCATTTCACGCCAATTCGCGCCTGATGTCTTGATATTGGATGCCATATTGGCAATTTCCCTTATGCATTATTATTAATCTATAGGCCTTTTGCGCCTTATAAGGACTCCGCGTCAAGAGTCTGGTGCAAATCAGTCAAATTTTTGCTAGATATTTTTACAAATCACCATAAGACATAATGGCGGCTTACACGATCTTTACTCAAGATTAATTGCCAAATAGCGGATGGAAAACGATGGAAACACAAAAAATAACGTCAGATGTTATCATCGTCGGCGGGGGGTTAATCGGCCTCTTACAATCTTTATCACTGGCACAATATGGTATTACCAGCAATATTATCGATCATAGCGATACCCAAGTGATGCAGGACCTAAAATTTGATGGTCGAACATCAGCAATCATCAGCTCTAGCCTTAAAATGCTCAAAATGCTGAACCTTGACCCAGAGATATTAGGCAAAGGGCAAGCCATCGAGAAAATTATTGTGCGTGATGGGTATAATGGCCCGCCCATAGATTTTCATGATGATGAAACATTGGCCATTGTTTATGAAAATCAAAATTTGCGCAGAGCATTGTTAGAGGCGGTATTGCATAATGAACATATTACCACCTTCTTTCCTGCTAAAATTCTCGAACAAAATATCAATGACTATGGTGCTGATATTCTTTTGGATAATGGGTGCATGCTGTCAGCATCGCTAATCATTGGTGCCGATGGACGCAATAGCGATATCCGCAATAAGGCTGGAATAAAGCTATCACAATGGAATTATGACCATCATGCTCTGGTAGGAGCTATTAGGCATAAAAAGCCACATAATAATATTGCCTATGAGCTATTTTTTCCTGATGGCCCTCTGGCTTTATTGCCCATGGAAACAAACGAAGAAGGTTTATTTCGTACATCCTTAATTTGGTCCGTTCCATCTTCACAGCATCAGGCCTATCGCAAATTATCGCACAAGATTTTCTGTCACGAACTGAACAAAAAAACGGGAGATCTAATCGGCGCATGTGATTTATCAGCACCCTTGATTAGCTATCCCCTTGGCTTTCACAGTGCGGCAGATATTACAGCAAAGCGCACAGCCTTAATTGGCGATAGTGCGCACCGCGTGCATCCTATTGCAGGCCAAGGTTTAAATTTAGGCTTTAGAGATGTCGCAGCCCTCACAGAGATATTAGTCGAGGGTGTGCGCCTTGGCCTTGATTGCGGTGATGCCCAATTATTAGACCGCTATGAACGTTGGCGCAGCGTTGATAATCTCTCAGTCTCTGTTGCTACCGATAGTATTAATCACATCTATGCGATGCGAGGCAAAACCGCATCTAACATTCGCAAGCTTGGTATGGGTTTAATCCAAAAGTCCGATATTATAAAAAATTACCTAACCCATGAAGCGCGAGGCACTGCGGGAGAGTTACCCAAAATGCTCTCGGGTCATGCCATTTAAGTCTGATCTTCTTCAGTTATTGGGAGTTATAGGGAATATTCAGTTTTTAAGCCCCTTCAGTTATCGGAACGAGGCGAATTTCAACGCGCCGATTAGAAGCGCGCCCTTCCTCGGTTATATTCGAAGCCTTAGGTTGGCTCTCACCAAAACCGCGCGTTGCTATACGGGCGCTATTAACACCGCGTGTATTTAAATAGCCTGAAACGCTATTAGCACGGCGTTCTGACAAGGCTTGATTGTAACTATCGCTTCCCGTGGAATCGGTATGTCCCAAAATGTCGATATATGTTTTGTCAAATTCACCCAATGTTGATGCAACACGGTCCAATGTAGCGCGAAACTCTGGTCCAATATTGGCACTATTCACATCAAAAGTCACTTCCGAAGGCAAATCCAAAATAATATTATCGCCATCACGCACGACATCTACACCTGTACCTGCTGTTTCTCTGCGCAAACGACGTTCTTGATCATCCATATACCGGCCAATTCCCGCACCTGCGAGCGCACCGATACCAGCGCCCAATATTTTTTCGGTGCGATCATTACGCCCGCCAATAATATCACCCAATAAATATCCGCCCAAAGCGCCACCAGCACCGCCGATAGCCGTTTTTGAAATTGATTTTTTTCCTGTTTCAGGGTTTGTGACACAAGCTTGAAGGCTTAATGCTACACCCATCAACGGGATAAATAATATCCTTTTATTTTTAAGCATCATCATATTCCTTTCGAATAATCATCATAACATCATTCATATTTAAAGTGCTTGGCTAATATGTTCGCACCAGCAAAATAAAATATTTACACTCCCAATATGAACCTGTGATGATTAAAATGATATTCTTGTAAAACTCAAAATTTTCGATAAACCAGCAATAATGATGATTATCCGACAATGCAGATGACAGCTTTCCCATGGTTAGACGCAGCCATCATTATGGCTTTGATCGCGCTTAATGGCGTTTTTGCTATGTCCGAATTGGCCATAGTGTCGGCGCGCACTGCCAAGTTACAAGCGATGGTTCAAAAAGGGAATAAAGGAGCAGCCATCGCTATTCACTTAGCAGCCAATCCGGGTAAATTTTTATCTACTGTACAAATCGGTATCACCTTAATCGGCATTATCAATGGTGCCTATTCAGGGGCAAGCCTTGGCGGCCCTGTTGCCGAACGTCTTGCTTTCATTGGCATGGAATCATCAATAGCAGTAACATTAGGCTTCGGTCTTGTGATCGGAATAACCACCTATTTTTCATTGGTTATTGGTGAATTGGTGCCTAAACAATTTGCCCTTGTTGCCCCCGAAACCCTTGCCGCTATAATGGCGCGGCCCATGCACTGGCTTTCTATCATAGCAGCTCCCTTTGTATGGGTATTGGACAAAAGCAGCGCACTTATCTTTCGCGCTTTGGGCTTGCGCCGCGACAGCCGAAATGCATTATCTGCCGAAGAATTAAAAATGACATTCGCTGAAGCAACCTCGGCTGGTATCATCGAAGAGCATGAACAAAAAGTTATTGCTGGCGTAGTAAGGCTAGCCGATAGACCCGTGCGCGAAGTGATGACGCCGCGTACAGAGGTCGACTGGATCGCAGTGGATGCCTCTATTCAAGATGTGAATGATAAGCTGGTTAATTCACCCCACACACGGTTGCCCGTTGCAGAGGAAAATGTCGATAACATCATTGGGGTTGTTCAGGCCCGCGATATCATGCGTGGGCAAATTTTGGGACAGACAATGAATATGCGCTCTTTAATGCGCCGCGCCACTATAGTACCCGACCAATTAGACGCGATGGATGCGCTGGAACAATTGCGCAGTGCAGAGGTTCCTATGCTATTGGTCCATGACGAATATGGTCATTTCGAAGGTATCGTAACCCCCAATGATTTGCTTACTGCTATTGCTGGCGAATTTGCATCGGACCGCGACATAGGTGCTGCCCCTGGTATTATAACATTGAACGATGGCTCACATATTATATCGGGCGCTATGTCGGCCGATAATATGGCGGAATTATATGGTATAGTGCTGGCTGAAGATCGCGATTATGCAACGGTCGCTGGTCATGCTCTTCATGTCCTTAGACGTCTTCCGAGCGAAGGAGACAGTTTCAATGACCAAGGATGGCGGTTTGAGATCATAGATATGGACGGTAGAAAGATTGATAAATTACGCCTATCCAAAATCGAAAGTGATGAAACATAAAACGCCTCGGATATGATCCGAAGCGTTTTTATTATTGTTACAATATTGGTAAATTCAAATCTTTATTTTTTAATTTCGCTTCCTAGCGAACCATATTTTTTCTCAAAGCCTTTTACATCACCTTTCATAAGCAATTTAGCCTGATCGACCCAATTGTCACGTGTGATACGCCCCGCAAATTTACCCAATTTATCATCGATAGCTTTAATATCCGCAGCCTTCCATGCGGCCACTTGTTTAAAGCTTTTAACACCCATTTTACCAAGTTCTTTGTTAAGTTTTGGACCAACACCTTTCAGCAATTCTAAATCATCGGGAATGATAGGCTTGCTTGCTTTCTTAGGCGCAGCTTTCTTAGGTGCTGCTTTCTTCGCAGTGGCCGTTGTTTTTTTGGTCGCAGATTTTACCGCAACAGAAGCTTTTGCAGGCGCTTTTTTCGCTGCGGTGGTAGTCTTCTTAGCCGTAGTCTTAGTTTTTGAAGCGGCTTTAGTTGCTGTCTTCTTTGCTGCAGTGGTGGTCTTCTTAGCCGTAGTCTTAGTTTTTGAAGCGGCTTTAGCTGCTGTCTTCTTTGCTGCGGCAGATGTCTTTTTCGCCGAAGATGCAGCCTTTTTCGCGGTCCCACTTGCTGTTTTTTTAGCAGTAGATGCAGTTTTACTTGCTGCCTTAGTTGCGCCAGCTTTCGCTTTGCTTGCACTCTTCTTCGCTGTGCTTGTTGCACCAGAAACAGTCTTTTTCGCGGAACTACTAGCCTTCTTTGCAGTCGAAGTAGTTTTTGAAACCGCCTTTTTCGCAGTACCAGTAGCAGTATTACCAGCCTTTGAGGCTGCTGAACCAGCTTTCTTTGCAGTTGCTTTAGCTGTATCGCTCACAGCACTTGTCGCTTTTGCAGCAGCACCTGTTGCTCCGCTTGCGATACTGCCTACACCCGATGTAATATTACCAAGACCAGAGCTAAGCTTGTCTGAACTCGCACTATCATCAACGCTGTGATTGCTATCATCAATTGGTGGTGTTGACCATATCCACCATGCCGTGAATAATCCTAATATTAAGGCCAAAGCTAACCATATCCAATTGGCTTCCAAAAACTCTAACATTCTCTGCTCCCCACTATATCATAATTTATTATCATATCTCTCAATTCAAATTCTATCTTCGTGCCAAATAAATCGACCGATAACCAAACCAATAGCAAAAAATACCAACATCGCTAATAATAGTTCCATAAACACTGGCATCAATTTCCTCCCAAGGCTAACCTGATTAAACCATATAATATATTTTGCTAATATGTATATGTCTAATAATCACTTATCGATACTCTCAATGACAAAAATAGTCCTGCGGTTTTTTTCATTAGCCGCCGATGTTCTGGCATTTTCTATAGGCTGTGTTGCACCATATCCTCTGATTGTAATATTCGCTGCATTTAAGCCGCGTTCTACTAATATTGTTTTTACAGATTGGGCGCGTGCCTCTGACATAGCTTGATTGATACTATCACTACCAATTAAATCCGTATGTCCTTGAATTTCTATGCGCAGCTCATTGCATGGTTCTAGCGTTGCGACAATTTCATCAATCAGTTTAAAATTACTTGGGCCGACATAAGCACTACCCGAATTAAAATTTATTTTTTTATCTGCCATTACTGCGTTAATATCACTCTGACATTTAGAAATAACAGCCCCATTCTGAGGAGCAGTTTCAGAAGTTGCTTCAGCCGCTATTTCCGTTGGTTTAATATCTTCATGATTTTCGGCCCAACGCACCTCACCAACGCCATCAATATCTTGCACCAACTTTATTAATTCATCACGTTCATTCTCTGAAACATCGCCAGTTAATATTGCAGTTCTGGTAACCGCAGGATCACGCTCAAAAATTACATCTACATCATTTACACCCGAGGCAGCAATTTGCGCATTGGCCTCCTCTTCTAAGCCATCGACAAAATTATACCCTGTGTTAAATAAATGATGTGCACATAGCGCCATTAGCACTGTTACTACAGAACCAATAAGAATTTTTGTGCTACTGTCCATCACCACATTCCCTCAGTTTAACCCTATTCTAATTTCCCCACTTAATCATAAAGCCCAAAGCTCAACGATATATAATAACGACCATGTTGCATTATTTTGATTCTCTCAACTGCAGCTTAACCATAGCATTGTAAGAGTCCAGCCTCTCACAATCACTATAAGCAAAACCAGTCAATTATCCCATCATCTCGAGTATCAATGATATTATTGTACCGCTTTGAGACAATTAAAATATTATAAGAGGTATAAACTACCCGCTAATTATCAATTGGCAGCACTTACACCTTCTACAGATGATACCAATTTGACAAATTCACTACGCCAGAAAATATCTTGCTTTCCAGCCAAGGCCGATATTTGGTTATAACTATAATTGCCCAAATATTTATCACCGCGTAATTTCTGACCAAATGCACCAACGGCAACCGCAAATGCCATATCACCGCTCGGTGCTCTCACGCCCTTCATTTCATCGGCCGAAAGTGGATATTCGATGAGTTTTGATGTGTCGCTGCTGGGTAATTTATAGCGTAATTTTAGGAAACCCATTTCGCCATTATGCGCTAATTTCACTCCGCCTTCATTCGCCTGATAACGGCGCTGCGGAGCCCAACCTTTGCCGCCAGCAGGTACAATCTCATAGAGTGCCGTCACTTGATGCGATGCACCAATATCGCCTGCATCAACCTTATCATTATCGAAATCTTCTTCGGCTAGCACGCGGTTTTCATATCCAATCAATCGATATTGCGATACATAGGCTGGATTAAATTCAAGCTGTAATTTCACATCTTTGGCGATGGTGAATAGCGTCGAACTTAGCTCTTCTGTCATCACCTTTTGCGCCTCTAATGCGCTATCGATATAGGCATAATTGCCATTGCCGACATTGGCAATACCTTCCATTATGCTCTCATTATAATTGCCTTGGCCATAGCCTAGCATCGTCAATGTGACGCCGCTTTCACGTTCTTTCGCAACAATATCTTTAAGCTGATCGGTATTCGTAGTCCCGACATTAAAATCGCCATCAGTAGTCATGATAATACGGTTGATCGCGGCTTTATCATAATTGCTACGCGCTACAGTATATGCCATTTTTAGCGCATCACCACCCGCCGTTGATCCTCTTGCAACCATACAAGAAACTGCCTCCGCGATATGCACTTTGTTCGATGTTGGCTTAAGCAATGTCCCAACCTTACCCGAATAAACCACAATCGACACACGATCATCATCGCGTAATTGCCGAGAGAGGGTCAATAAAGTTTGTTTGACCAATGGTAATTTATTTTTGCTGCGCATTGATCCTGACACATCGACCAAAAACACCAAATTGGCAGATGGCCGTTCTTTGCGATCTATATCATAGCCGCGCAGTCCAATGCGCAATAATTGCGTGTCTTTGTTCCAAGGCGTTTGCGCCATATCGGTGGTCACGCTGAACGGTGTTTTGCGGTCTTTAGGTAGCGGATAATCATAGCGGAAATAATTAATCATCTCTTCGCTGCGCACTGCGGCCTTGGGCGGCAATTGGCCATCACGTAAAAACCTGCGCACATTGCTATAGCTGCCCGTATCGACATCAACGCTGAATGTAGAAACAGGCGCATCGGCAACGCGCTTGATGCTCGCAACTTCTTCGCCATCATATTTTTCATTCTCACGCGGCGGCACAGGAATTGGTCGCGGGTAACGATGCTTGGGAAAGGTAAGAGTAGTAATATCATGAACGCCTATTATATGGCCGGAGTTGCGAATTTCATCTTCAGTTAAAACTTTTATTGGAATTGGTCCGCTCGCCGGATTTCCTGATTTCCTAACACCAGTTACCACTACACTCTCTGCTGCGGCTTCGGCTGGCGGCGGTGCAGATTGCGCCGATGGCGGCGGAGGTAGCGGAGGCGGTACAGCCGATGCTGGCGGCGGTGTTGATCCAGCAGCAGGAGGCGCAGTTTTGACACGCGGATTACGGGTAGAAGATACAGGAAAAGGCCGCGTTTGATTATCAAATATACTACAATTCACTGGGCTATCTTGGGTCGCAATGCCGCGCTGAACTTGCTCAGATTGCGCCAAGAGCGGTACGCTGGACGGCGCTACCACCAACCCAAAACAGGCTGCACTTGCTATCATTTTTGAATATATTTTCATATCATCCCCCAATCTCTATCCCAACATGCACAGTTATAACATGCACAGTAATAATGACTAGAATATGAATATGGCAATATTACATCTGTAGACTTACTTGGACTCAGCCTCGCGCTCAATTTCCCGATAACCAATATCGCGGCGATAAAACCCGCTTGGAAAATCAACCTTGTCAATCGCTGCATAGACACTTTTTTGCGCCGCCGTAACACTATCTGCCATTGCCGTGACATTCAAAACGCGCCCACCATTGGCCACCAACGCACCATCCTTCATCGCCGTGCCTGCATGGAAGATTTGCACATCATCCTCTTGCACGCCCAAATCAATCATGCCGCCTTTTTCTGGCGATGCAGGATAGCCCTTGGCGGCCATAACAACGGTCATCGCGCTTTGCTCGGAAAATTCCATTGCCTCATCTGCGCCCAAACCCCCATCGGCTATGCGTTTGAGCAATACTGCAAAATCACCTTGATAGCGCATCATCAACACTTGGCATTCAGGATCACCAAAACGGCAATTATATTCGATCAGCTTCGGCCCATCCGCAGTCAGCATAAGCCCCGCATAAAGCACACCATTATAGGCCATACCCTCAGCCGCCATCGTCTTCACCGTCGGTTCGATAATATCGCGCATCACGCGATCCTCAAGGTCAGCCGTCAAAACGGGCGCGGGCGAATAAGCCCCCATGCCGCCCGTATTGGGACCAGTATCGCCCTCATCCACGCGCTTATGATCCTGCGCGCTGCCAAAGCGCACTATATTTTCACCATCGGTCAGAGCAAAGAAGCTCGCCTCTTCCCCTTGCATAAATTCTTCAATGACGACCTGCGCCCCTGCATCGCCAAATCCGCCGCCGAACATATCTTCGATAGCATCCTGCGCCTGCTGCCACGTTTCAGCAATGATAACACCCTTGCCAGCAGCCAATCCATCAGCCTTTATCACCACAGGGATTTGAAAATCATCCAGCGCGGCCAAGGCCGATGCTTTGTCGTGTAGATGCGCATAGCCCGCCGTTGGGATATTGGCTTTATCGCATATGGATTTGGTGAAAGCTTTTGAGCCTTCTAATTGCGCCGCTGCTTTATCGGGACCAAAGACCGAAAACCCCGCTTGGCGTAAATCATTGGCAAGGCCAGCTACCAGAGGAGCTTCTGGTCCTACTACCACAAGGTCAATCATCTGGTTTTTGCAAAATTCGATAACATTCGCATGGTCCGAAACATTCAAATCAACATTATTAGCAAGTTCGGCCATGCCCGGATTGCCAGGTGCTGTGAATAATTTATTTATATTGGGGGATTGCGCGATTTTCCATGCCAGTGCATGTTCGCGTCCGCCAGAACCGATAAGCAGGATATTCATGAGTGATTCCCTATTTGATAAAAATGCTGCCAATAGTGTTAATGATTCAAGCCTAGTAGCGCAGCAAAAGGCGGGCGACAATGCCCAAGAATTATCTGTGTCAGAAATTTCTTCCTCGCTCAAGAAAATGGTCGAAGATCGTTTTGGCTATGTCAAAATAAGAGGCGAATTATCGGGTTTCAAACGCGCTGCATCGGGCCATTGTTATTTCGGACTAAAGGATGATAAAGCGCTCATCGATGGCGTGATGTGGAAAGGCAATGCTGGGCGATTGCCCTTTGCCGCAGAAGACGGCCTCGAAGTCGTTGCGAGCGGTAAAGTCACCACTTATCCAGGGCGTTCCAAATATCAAATCGTGGTCGATAGCATGGCCTTGGCGGGCGAAGGCGCGCTTATGGCCTTATTTGAAAAAATTAAAGCGCGCTTAGAATCCGAGGGATTATTTGATCCTGCACAGCGAAGGCCGCTCCCTTATTTACCGCGCACCATCGGTATCGTCACATCCCCCACAGGATCAGTAATCCGCGATATGCTGCATAGGCTCTCCGATCGTTTCCCTAGCCATGTTATCGTCTGGCCAACCATCGTCCAAGGCGATGGCAGCGCCAGTAAAATAGCAGCAGCGATTAAAGGGTTTAATGCGATTAAGGGCGATGCAATTGCCCGTCCTGATTTGCTGATCGTGGCACGCGGCGGTGGTTCGATTGAGGATTTATGGGCGTTTAACGAAGAAGAAGTGGTACGCGCCGTTGCAGCATCGGACATCCCCATCATATCGGCCGTGGGCCATGAAACCGATACCACATTATGCGATTATGCCGCCGATTTACGGGCGCCCACGCCAACCGCTGCGGCGGAAATGGCCGTGCCAGTGCGCGATGATTTGCTCTACACCATTGGCGAATATGGCCAGCGCGCCGATACTATCATCAGACGTATGATAGCATTGGGCCGCGAACGTGTGGAAACACAGAGCCGCCTAATGCCGAAATTATCGGAAATTACAGCACCACATCAACAGCGCGCCGATGAATATGGCGAACGTTTGAAACAGGCCCTCAAAAATCATATTGGCAAATCAGACGTGCGATTAGCAGGGCCATCAAGCAGCTTAAAGCCACAAATCTTAAACCGTTTAGTCAATGACAAGAGGCGGCAATTGGATACTCTTCGTTTAACACCTACCCTTATAAAACGCAGCCTCAGTAATGCACAAGAGCGGCTTGATGCGATCTGGAGATTAGCCGAAAGCCTGCATCCTGATCGGCCGCTTAAGCAAGGTTTTGCACGCATCACCAATAGGGATGATAAGACATTGACCAGTGCCGACGCTGCACGCGCAGCCCAGCATTTACGCCTGCATTTCAGCGATGGCAAAGTCGATGCCACCATAGAAGGTGATGGTGATACAAATATAATGAAGCAGAGCAAGCCATCTAACATCACGCCCGCCAAAGTCAAAAAAGCGACAAAACCCAAAACACCCGATAATCAAGCCGATTTGTTTAATTAATCATATCGCATGTGATTGAGACTATCAAAATTAAGATGTAAACTTTCTGCATCCTATCATTGCCAGATAGGAAATAATTGGCCATTATGATGCAATGTTATCATCTCATCAAAACAAAGCGGCAAAATTACATTATATGCCCAATAATTTCAGACTGCTCTCACCGGGCAATCATATCCTATGTGCTGTTAGCGGCGCGCAAGTTCCACTTGAAGATTTGCGCTATTGGAGCGTCGAAAAACAAGAAGGCTATGCCAGCGCAGAGCTATCTGTTCAAGCAGCCCTAAAAGATAGGAAGTGAGAGATATGAAATGAATAGCAGTTTTTTCTTACTTTCTCTTTTTGCTCTGGCTTCGTGTAATTCCGTTTCATCACATTCAACATCGGACCTTAACGATGCTGTGGTGAATGATACAGCCGATAATATGATCAAAACAGCCGAAGAGACGGCAAAGGCCGAAGCCGACAATGCGCTTGAGGCAGTCCAAGAGGATTTGGTAGAAACACAAGAAACTATCCGAACCGACTTTTGGATAGCAAAAGATGTGCAGCAAGGTGCCGTTATCAATGCGCGCGTGCCTAGCAATACTGTATCGGTAACGTTCAATGGTTTAAACCTACCGCTTAGCGAAGATGGGTTTTTCCTCATGGGATTTGACCGTGATGCAGGAACCAACGCATCATTAGTCGCCACTTTAAATGACGGCTCTAAGATACAAAAGACCCTCAATGTTGCTGCAGGCAAATGGAATTTAGAGCGCATCAATGCGCCGTTTCGCGGTGGACGCTCCAGCGCAGCATTCAGAAAATTACGCGGCCCAGAAATTGCGCAGATCGTAGGTGCGCGTAAAATAGCAACCGATGCACAGGGCTGGCGTCAAGATTTTATCTGGCCCGTTAAAGGCCGCATCTCAGGGCGCTTTGGATCGCAGCGCATTTATCAAGGCAAGCCTGGCAGCTATCATAGCGGCCTTGATATAGCCGCACCCAATGGTACGCCCTATGTTGCCCCTGCCGATGGCGTGGTGACATTGGTATCGCAAAAACCCTTCACCCTAGAGGGTAATTTGCTGATGATTGATCATGGCAATGGTCTCAACAGCGCCTTTTTGCATAGTTCATCAATCGCCGTGAAAAAAGGCGATAGGGTCAAGCAAGGTCAAATTATTGGACGCGTTGGCGCAACGGGCCGCGCCACTGGCCCGCACCTGCATTGGGGCATGAAATGGAATAAAGCGCGGACCGATCCTTTGCTATTATTGCCGCCACAATAAAGCTCTATGGCCAGTAAACAGACAATATTATTCGATATTGATGGAACATTGGCCTCTATCGATCATCGGCGCATATTTTTGGACGAAACGCCGCCCAATTGGAAACAGTTTAACGCGCAGATGGGCGAAGATATACCCAATCAGAATGTTGTAAATCTCTATAGGACATTATGGGATAGCAATCGTTATGAGATTATCATTGTAACGGGGCGTAATGAGAAATTCAGACCCGTTACAGAGACATGGCTTACATGGAATGAAATTTCTTTTGAACGATTGCTCATGCGCGCTGATAATGACTCGCGTGCAGATCATATCATCAAAGAGGAAATTTTGGATACGCTTCTCAATGAAGGTAAAGATATTGCTTTCACCGTTGATGATCGCCAGCAAGTGGTCGATATGTGGCGCAGGAGAGGCATTACATGTTTGCAATGCGATGTTGGTGATTTTTAGAACAACAACCTAAGCTCAAAATCCTAGCTTCTCATCTTAGCTTTAATCATATATTCTGCGTATTTGGGCCAGCGCATCATGGTGCGTCAAATCGAGCTGCAATGGCGTAACCGATATATAATCATCGGCTATCGCTTCTAAATCGCTATCATGGCCTGAGGTATGCTCGATGCCATGCAATCCAAACCAATAATAAGGATAACCACGCGGATCTTGGCCTTCAATAATTGCTGCACGGCCATAATCATGAAAGCCTTGGCATGTTGTTTTGATACCTTTGACTCGATCGACGGATGGCGGGAAATTAATATTCATCAACATGCGCGGCGCAAAATCCATATCCATAAGCGGTTTTAAAACTTCCTCTCCCCATTTGCTGGCACAATCAAAAGTGACATTATCGCCGCTACCTTCGCGGGCATAGACTTGGCTCAATGCAATAGACTTTATACCCGCTAATGTCCCCTCCATAGCCGCAGCTACGGTCCCCGAATAGGTCACATCATCACCCAAATTCGCTCCGCGATTAACACCCGATAATAATAGATCAGGTTTATGATCCTTCATAATTTTGCCAATCCCTAGCATCACACTATCGGTGGGTGTCCCCGTAACGCTATAGCGTTTTGGTCCATGTGTATGGATACGAACAGGCTTAGAAAGTGATAGAGAATGCCCCGCCCCCGATTGTTCCTCTGCGGGGGCAACCACCCAAATATCATCGCTAAATTTTGCAGCAATATCTTCTAATATGGCCAGACCTGGGGCATTAATGCCATCATCATTACTAATTAAAATACGCATCAGCTAGATTTCTCAATTTTGGTTATGCCGCCCATATAGGGTATAAGCGCATCAGGAATGGTGATGCTGCCATCTTCTTGTTGATAATTTTCGATGATAGCCACCAATGTGCGGCCCACAGCCAATCCGCTGCCGTTCAATGTATGAGCAAATATCGTATGTTTTTCGCCTTCGCGCTTATAGCGTGTATTCATCCGCCGCGCTTGATAATCGCCGCAATTGGAACAACTACTAATCTCACGATAGAGGCCCTGCCCCGGCAACCAAACTTCTAAATCATAAGTCTTGCGCGCCGTTGCCCCCATGTCACCTGTGCAAAGTAACATCTTGCGATAAGGCAGATTAAGCGCCTGTAATATGCCCTCAGCCGCAGTCGTCATGCGTTCATGCTCTGCGGCAGATTGTTCTGGCGTGGTGATGCTCACCATTTCCACTTTTTCAAATTGATGTTGGCGAATAAGACCTTTGGTATCGCGTCCTGCACTGCCTGCCTCGCTGCGGAAACAAGGCGTAAGCGCGGTTAAACGAATGGGAAATTGATCTTCGGATAATATTTGCTCGCGTACACTATTGGTAAGGCTGACTTCGGCCGTAGGAATGAGCCAATGTCCCTCTGTTGTGCGGAAACTATCTTCGGCAAATTTGGGCAATTGTCCTGTTCCAAAAAGTGCTTCATCGCGCACCAAATAGGGCACCGCGCATTCGCTATAGCCATTTTTGATTGTTTGTTGGTCGAGCATAAATTGGCCAATAGCGCGGTTAAGCCGCGCCATAGCGCCATGCATAAAGGTAAATCGTGCACCCGACATAGCTGCACCCGTTTCAAAATCCAAACCCAATTCAGGGCCTAAATCGGCATGGTCTTTAGGATCAAAGGTAAATTCGCGTGGGCTTCCCCAACGCTCCAATTCAACATTTTCCTCTTCATCTTCACCCGTTGGCACATCATCATGCGGTAAATTAGGCAAAGCAGCCAACATATCATAGAGAGCTTTGCCAAGAGTACGATCTTCTTCTTCTAGCTCAGGCATGCGTTTCTTGATAGCGGCCACTTCAGCCATTAACGAAGCGGCACCTTCTTCGTCGCCTTTTCCTTTGGCTGCACCAATAGCTTTCGAGGCTTCGTTACGCCGTGCTTGCGCATGTTGTAATTCGGTTTGTAGAGCGCGATGTTTTTCATCCAATGCCAATATATCGGTTGATATAGCATCGGCCCCGCGCCGTTGTAATGATGCGTCAAAAGCTGTGGGGTTTTCTCGTATATTTTTTATATCATGCATGATCGCCTCTATGCCGAGCAAGGCAATGATTTGCAATAGTTATAGGCGTCAATATTACCCACATAAAAAACGGCGGGGTAAAAGCCCCGCCGTAAATTTAATCATCGGTATTGATTATGCTTGTTCTAATATTTTCTTTTTCTTACGACGGCGCGCAAATAAGGCTGCCGATGCCGCACCAAAGAGTAAAACAATTGGTGGTGCTGGTACGTCTATACCGCCCGTTGAACCACCACTGCTGCTTGCTCCGCCTGTGCTGCTTGCTCCGCCTGTGCTACCACCACTTGATGAGGAACTGCTTGTAGATGATGAACTACTGCCACCAAAGCTTGAAGAGCCTGTGCTACCACCAAAGCTAGATGAACCACTGCTAGTCGCACCACCTGAACTAGATGAAGAACTTGAACTACTTGATGAAGAACTTGAGCTAGAGCTTGATGAACCGCCAAAGCTAGACGAACCACCACCTGAACTGGTGTTACCGCCAGTGCTGGTGTTACCGCCAGTGCTGCTGCTTACTCCGCCTGAACTAGATGAAGAACTTGAGCTGCTTGATGAAGAACTTGAGCTAGAGCTTGATGAACCGCCAAAGCTAGATGAACCACCACCTGAACTGGTGTTGCCGCCAGTGCTGGTATTACCGCCTGTGCTGGTGTTTCCGCCAGTGCTGCTGCTTACTCCGCCTGAGCTAGATGAAGAACTTGAGCTGCTTGATGAAGAACTTGATGAGCCGCCACCTGAACTGGTGTTACCACCTGAACTGGTATTACCGCCTGAACTGGTGTTACCACCTGTGCTGCTGCTTACTCCGCCTGAGCTAGATGAAGAGCTTGATGAACTACTGCTTGATGAAGAACTAGATGAGCTGCTGCTTGATGAAGATGCACCGCCCGTTGAGCTAGATACGCCGCCTGTTGAGCTGGATACACCACCTGTTGAGCTGGATACGCCGCCCGTTGAGCTGGATACGCCGCCTGTTGAGCTAGATACGCCGCCTGTTGAGCTGGATACGCCGCCTGTTGAGCTAGATACGCCGCCTGTTGAGCTGGATACACCACCCGTTGAGGTAGATGATGATACACCACCTGTTGAGCTGGATACGCCGCCCGTTGAGGTAGATGATGATACACCACCTGTTGAGCTAGATACGCCACCCGTTGAGGTAGATGATGATAGATCAACACCGCCTGTTGAGCTAGATGTAGAGCCACCGCTAGAGGTTGATGAGATAACAATGCTTCCGCCGCCGCTTCCGCCGCCGCCAAAGAAACCACCGAAGAAGCCTCCGCCAAATCCGCCGCCAAAGCCTCCACTACCGCCGATTACAACAGGAACACTGCCACCACTAAAGCTGCCTTGGACAGGAATTGGTTGTGGCGGAATGAAAGGAACAGGAACTGGAGGCAATGGAACAGGTTGTGCTGCTTGGCTAGCAACCGTAATTACCGTTGGTTGGCACGATGCTACTTCACGAGCACGAGTTACTTTGCGAACTCGTTTCACACTACGAACAGGCGTGCCACGTGAAATTCTACGCGCCTTAATCTTTTTACGTTCTTTTTGAACATATGGTTTTGAAGTAGGTTCAGCGAGCTGCACAGCTCCCCCACCAATAAGCGCACCACCACATGTGCATGCACATAATTTTGCTAAAGCCATTCTAACCGACATAATATTAACCTTCTTTTGCTTACTCAAGTTCGTTTATATATTGCTTCATGCAATTGATAACTGCCCTTGGATATTTAGCGACTACTACAGAAAGCCGAAAAATTGTGTTAATCTCAACGCAATTAACCTTAATTTCTCGAAAAGAGACTCATTTTTTTGCAATTTTGAGCCTCTTAAAACAATGTTGTCCCGTTGTGAGACTGTTTCCTCTGCAATTGTATACCATAATTCTAAAACACAACCCAGAATCATTGATTTGATTTTGGCTATTGATTCACATCCTATCAAAAAATTGCTGCTTGAATAGCTAGAATCTGACGTCTATTAGGCCGCCATATCATTATAATTGTCGTGCAATCGAGTGGCGGCAAAAATAATTTACAAAAAATAAAGTAATATTGTTTGGAGTACAGGATGGCTGAAGCATCGAATGATAGATTAAAAAATAATGATACCAATGGTATAGATATAGAATCTGATTATACCCCAACAAGCGACGAACAGTTTATGAATCCAAAACAATTGCGCTTTTTTGAGCTGCAATTGTTAAAATGGAAAGAAGATTTGTTAGACGAATCACGTGGAACGTTAAACAATTTACAAGATGGTCCCATAAAAGAACCAGACTTGAATGACCGCGCATCCAGCGAAACAGATTGGGGAATCGAACTTCGGACCCGTGACAGACAACGTAAATTAATCTCAAAAATTGATTCGGCTTTACGCAGAATTGCAGAAGGCGAATATGGATATTGTGTTGTCACTGGCGATCCTATCTCCCTTCCTAGATTACAAGCACGCCCAATTGCGACGATGACATTAGAAGCTCAAGAACGTCATGAACGCAAGGAACGCATCTCCCGCGATGATTAGATCATAGTGATTAAATGGGTTCTTATGATAGTTTGATGAGATAGCAGCACATAAATTTAAACTCTTTTAATGCACTTTCTTGAAAAAATTAACCATTTGTCTACTCTTTTAAGGCTATACATTTCACTAGATGTAAAATTCAATATCAGGATTATAGAATAGATGAATAGCAAATTATCAGATTCTTCTGACCTAGATGGCATCTCAGATTCTAGCGACATTGCAAAACGCGATGCTGATCGAGATAGCTTATTCCTTACTGCCAATTTACGGTTTCAAAATGGTGGTGAAGAAGGAAAGGTAAGAGTCAGAAATTTATCTGAAGGCGGTTTAATGGCAGAAGCAGCCATTCAAGCAGCACGCGGTACAAGATTAGAGATTGAACTTAAAAATATCGGCTGGATCACAGGCAAAATTGCTTGGTTAGCCGAAAAGAAAGTTGGAATCGCATTTGATCATCCTATTGATCCCAAAATTGTTAGAGCAAAAAATAATGACAATGATGATAATATGCCATATTATCTTAAAAAACTAAATCGGCACGGTAATAACATTAAATATATCGATTATTAACCTTATAGCAATGCGTATGATAGCAATGCGTATGTAGACATTGCCTTATTTTTCTAAACAATAAATATCAACAGGCACTGTTAGGTTAGCAAATAGCTGACCAACGGGCATTTCGCTACTATCTGCCTCTGCAATCGCTTTTTCGAGTACTGATTTTTTATTTAACCCCTCAATAGTGACTAGCACCGTGCGTGCAGATGCAATCGCGCTTGCTGTTAATGATACGCGGTTAACAGGCGCATTATCGGGCATAGGGTCTGGCAATACGCCAATAGCACGTTTTTCACTTTTTGGATCTAATGCTTCATCCATATCTGGTCCTGGGAATATTGACGCTGTATGGCCATCTAACCCCATGCCAAGCCACACCAAATCAAGCGGCCATGCCATATCTTGCAACCTAGCATCAGCAGCGCTCCCCGCCAGATTATAGTCTGCGGCATCGCTGGTAAAGGGGATGACCCGCGCACCCAATGGGAGGAATATTTTGGCTATTTTAGCAATATTGGATAGATCACTATCCACGGCAACTAGCCTATCATCAGTAGGAATGATGGTGACATATTTCCATTTAATAGCAGCAGATGCCAATTTATCGAATATCGGCATCGGGGTATTACCGCCAGGAAAAGCAATAACAGCACTGCCGCGCGCATCGAGAGCGCTTTCAATGATAAATTGAATATCGCCCGCAACAGCATCGATCATCTCTTCGCTATTATCGAAATCCCACCATTCAATTTCCGTCACATTCGGCTCCCTTATTCCATATCTATATTATCATATGCTATATATTTAGACCGCTCGCAAACACCAGCGATAAATCATAATTTATCGTTATAAAGCCTCACTCGTGCCATGTAGCGCCATCACGCTCTGTAAGAGCGATGGCTGTGCTAGGCCCCCAGCCGCCAGAATTATAAATTTTAGGCATAATGGTAGATTTTTGAATCGTATCACGAATATTATCAACCCATTTCCACTGCGCTTCAACTTCATCACGGCGCACAAACAAGGTTTGGTCACCATCAATTAGATCCATCAACAATCGCTCATATGCGATACGGCGGCGCGCGCCTGCAAAAGCTTGTGTTAGAGACAGATCTAACGGAACTTCACGCAATATAGTTTTCCCTCTGTCCAGGCCAGGTTCTTTCGACATAACCAACAAGCGCACATATTCCTCTGGTTGCAAACGGATAATCAACCTATTGGATTCTAATTTAGATCCACGATCTTTAAATATGTTATGCGGGACTTCCCTAAATTGAATAACAATTTCACTGCGGCGTTCCGACAGTCTTTTGCCCGTACGCAAATAAAAGGGCACGCCCTGCCAACGCCAGTTATCGACATAAGTTTTCAGAGCAACATAAGTCTCTGTCGTTGATTCATCACCCAGATCATCGGTATAACTTTTAACCAAGGTTTCTGAGACAGCTCCTGCGCCATATTGCCCGATAACAATGTCATCTTCAGACACAGGCCGCAAAGAACGCAATACTTTAACTTTCTCATCACGAATCGCCGCTGCATCCAAACTCGCGGGTGGCTCCATAGCAATGAGTGCAAGAAGCTGCAGCATATGATTTTGCAGCATATCGCGCAAAGCACCCGTACCATCATAAAAACCAGCGCGACCTTCCAAGCCCACGGTTTCGCTGATGGTTATTTGCACATGTTCAATTGCTTGCGCATTCCAAAGCGGTTCAAACAATATGTTGGCAAAGCGCAATGCCATAAGGTTTTGCACCGTTTCTTTGCCCAAATAATGGTCAATGCGAAATGTCTGCTCTTCTGAAAATACTCTATTCACAGCATCATTAATTATTTTTGATGACTCCAAATCATTACCCAGAGGTTTCTCAAGGCCAATGCGCACATTAGCCTCGGCCAAACCAGCCGATTGAAGGCCCTTAATTGTGGGTTCAAACAAAAATGGTGCCGTTGATAAAAATATCGATAAACCGCCCGATATATCGCCAATCTTATCGGCAAGTTCGGCAAAACCTTCAATCGTTGATGCATCTAAGGGTTGATAGAAAATATGATCTAGGAAAGATTCGATCAAACCTTCTTCTTTGCGGTCTTCAGGCAAAAACTCAATTAGAGCATCATGTACTATTTTACGATACTCTTCATCATTAAGCATGCTTCTGGCTGTTCCAAAAATACGCAAATCATCTGCTATTAGACCATCAGAAAAGAGAGCATATAGAGATGGCAGCAGCATTCTACGGGCCAAATCTCCAGTCGCTCCAAACAGAAGCAAGGTAGAATTACAATTCATAGATAAACATCCTAAGCATATATTCAATTATTAACATTACCGAATATAGTGTAAGTGAGATATAGATTTCGTCTCATTTATACATTATTTTTAATTTCAGCTATAAGTTTCACACAAAAATATATTTATTTCTATGTATATGACAACGGTGGACATTATAATAGGTGCAAAAATACAACAATTCATAAAATTATTTCATCAACCGATTAAATTAGATAGTCTTATCAAATTTCTTTGTTAATCTATATTTATGCATAGATTCATTGATGTGCTTGCATATCGACAGAACGTGTAACTTTGTTTGAATTGGGGGATTTAAATAAAGTAGTGAAAAGAGCTGGTGCCGCAAGGTGCTGGCTCTTTTTTGTTGATACTGCTTATGTCATAGCTATCCGCAATATATGCACCCCTGCCCTATTTTAATATATGTGCTCCTGCCCTATTTTATTGATCAATCAAAGTGTTCAAATCAGATTGCGTATTAATATTATAAAAATAATCTCTATCACTTGGTTTTGCAATAATAGTCTCAATCCATGCCATCATAGAGCGCCGTTTTTGCTGCATCATCCATTGCGACAATGAATCATAAAGGATAGCAGGCCAATAGCCAATAACGGGCTGTCTTTTCATATATTGCGCTTGATCATTGTAAATAAACCAAGGCTCATTCAAATTAGCAAACGTGCAAATTGTGTCACAAGGATAGCTGACTACCGCATCATAATCATATTTTTGCGCATAACAAAGTGCTGCATTAATGCCCCCTAATGGTCCTTGGTCATGATCTGGATTATCAGTAACATAAATCAAATCTCCATACCTACGTCCAGATATGATTATATCATCGCATTGATGGTCTAATGTTATGAAAGCATGATCAATCAGTTTTTTACCTTGATATTGCACCAGCGCTTTATCACTTCCAAACCGCTGTGACTTACCGCCCGCTAATAATACACCCAAAACTTTCATATTAATCTTCGTTCTTTGCTGGATTTTCTGATTTCGCAGGAACCGTCAATATGGTTGGTGCATGTTTCCATTTGGCTGACATCCTTACAATATCTAAGCCTGATAATCGCAGCGTTGCTGTATTGCGCAAAGGATGAACATTCACATATGGTGAAGCGGTTAATATCTCATCCAATACCAATTGCACCTTATATTCTGTATCATTCATCACTGCTAATGGTGTGACTGAACCTGGCGAGACACGCAAATATTCTTGCATCTTATCTGCACTGCCAAAACTAAAGCGGCCTGCACCCAAAATATTTGACAATTGTCCTAGATCAACACGCTTATCTGCCAATAGCGTCACCAAATAATAGGCGTCAAACTTATCTCGCAAAAATAAGTTTTTGGTATGGGCGCTCGCGATATTGGCATTTATTTTTTCTGATTCCGATACAGTATAAACTGCATCATGTTCAAATATCTCATAAGTTACAGCATTGGATTGCAATTGCTGCAATAGCTGCGTCTCTAATTTTTCTATTGCATTCATAATAAGACCATAGAAGGCCACATATATTAATCAATATACTGATCAAGGCAGTTTTTTACTGAGAGTTTACAGAAAAAGTTTATGATTTAAGCGTATAGTTAAATTGCTAATTGCAACGCAGTGTAAGCGGTGCCATAAAGACGTAAGAGCTGGAGAAGATTAATGAGCAATGACCAAGTGGATATATTAATCGTTGGCGCTGGTATTTCTGGTATCGGCATGGCGGTTCATTTGGGCGAAAAATGCCCTGACAAAAGCTATACCATTGTTGATCAACGCGATGAATTGGGCGGAACGTGGAATCTATTCCAATATCCTGGCGTCCGTTCAGACAGCGATATGCATACATTAGGGTATAATTTTGAACCTTGGACGCATGAGAAATCAATTGCAGATGGCCCCTCAATTATCGAATATCTCAATCGCATTACAGATAAAAATGACCTTAGAAAAAATATGAAAATGGGGCATAAGGTCTTATCTGCTAGCTGGTCCAGTGCAGATGCCTTATGGACTGTAGATATTGAAAAGAAAGATGGGAGCAAAACCCAAATTCGCGCCAATTTTCTATTCATGGGGTCAGGTTATTATGATTATGATGAACCTTATAAAGCCCCTATCACTGGGCTAGAGAATTTTTCTGGTGATGTTGTTCATCCGCAATTTTGGCCTAAAGATTTGGATTATAGCGACAAAAATATAACTGTGGTTGGCAGCGGGGCCACTGCTGTTACCATTGTTCCTGTTATGGCTGAAACCGCCAAACATGTAACTATGCTACAGCGCACACCAACATGGATGTTTTCTGCCCCTTCTCGTGATTTCTTTGCCAACAGCTTGCGTAAAATCTTACCCGATAATTTGGCCTATAAAATAACCCGTGCCAAAAATATTGTGATGCAGCACATCTCATTCCGTACGGCGCGCAATCGCCCCAATACTATTATCCGGAAAATAGAAAAACCCATGAAAAAAGCATTGGGTGATAAATATGATCCTACCCATTTCACCCCGCCTTATGGTCCATGGGAACAGCGCCTTTGCTTGATTCCAGATGATGACTTGTTCAATGCTATCACAGCAGAAAAAGCCTCTATTGTAACAGATCATATTGAAACAGTGCAAAGCGATGGCATTTTGCTAAAATCTGGTAAGAAGATAGAAAGCGATGTAATTGTAACTGCTACAGGATTAAAATTAGCATTGGCTGGCAAGGTACAATTTAGCGTCGATGGTAAGGCCATAAATTTTCCTGACCTATATTATTATAAAGGCTGTATGTTCTCAAACATACCCAATATGACCATCGTATTTGGATATTTAAATGCATCATGGACACTCAAAACCGATATTGTATGCGAATATACATGCCGATTGCTCAATCATATGGATGAGCAAAGTTGCAGAGTCGCCAATCCTATACTCAGCGAAAATGCCGATATTGAAGAAGATGAATTATTCGACTTTTCTTCAGGATATTTGCTCCGTTCTATTAATGAACTCCCCAAAAATACGACCAAACTTCCTTGGAAGCTGAATCAAAACTACCTACAAGACCGTAAAATTTTGACGAAAGACCCAGTTGATGATGGAATTATACAATTCTATGGTCCCAACAATGCGCAAAACACAAAAGCATTGGAAGCAGCCGAATAAATCATAATTATGCACTAGAATAGTGTTTTCAGATTGCCTATTGCGATTGTTATGACAGATTATTCAAAACTATTGGTTGCCGATCAAGGTCAAGACGCCAATGAAATCATTATCGTTGATAAAAATAAATATGACGATTGGTTATCCCAACAATCCGAGCGCACACGTATCATATTAAGCGCACAAAACTTCACGGCAGCAAAAGGGGAATGGGCGATAATCCATGATGAAACATCATGGCGCGCCGTTTATGGCGTTAAAAATGTGCAAAATCTTGCCGCTTGGTGTTTGGCCGAAGCCCCCGCCCGATTACCCGCAGGGCAATATCGCATCACCCTTCATGGCAATGAAAATATCTCTTTGAAAAATTCAGTTTTGGGATGGCTGCTCGCCCACTATAATTTTGATGAATATCTTAGCAATAAAAAACCTAGAGCATCGCATATCTTGCTGACCCAAGAGATTGCTATGATTGACGATATTATACGCCAAGCACAAGCAATGGCAATGGTTCGCGATATGGTCAATACACCGCCTATCGACATGGGTCCAAATAAAATTGAAGAACGTGCTCAAGGCATTGCCCAAACGCACAATGCAGATTTTCATGTCACGCGCGGTGATAATCTGGAAACAGGTTTCCCGCTTATTCATGCTGTTGGCATGGCGGCTATGCGTGAACATGCACCGCGTCTTATTGAACTAACATGGGGTCATAAAGACCATCCTCGTATCGCCATTATAGGCAAAGGTATAAGCTTTGATAGCGGCGGCCTTGATATCAAAGGGGCAGCGGGTATGCGTCTCATGAAAAAAGATATGGGCGGTGCGGCCCATGCTTTAGCACTGGCCGATCTGATCATGAGCGCACATTTGCCCGTGCGGCTACATATGTTAATCCCAACCGCTGAAAATGCTATTTCCAGCAATGCTTTGCGTCCTGGCGATATTATCAAAAGCCGAAAAGGAATAAATGTTGAAATTCATAATACTGATGCGGAAGGGCGCTTGGTATTGGCCGATGCCTTTACCAAAGCCGCCGAAGATAAACCTGAATTATTAATCGATTTTGCAACCTTAACGGGTGCTGCTCGCGTAGCGCTTGGTCCCGACCTTCCGGCATTTTTCTGTAATAATGATATGATGGCAAAGGCCATGCTTGAAAGCGGAAAAGAAATTGACGATCCTCTCTGGCAGCTTCCTCTATGGGATGGATATAATGAAATGCTTGCTAGTGATATCGCCGATATTGCCAATGCGGGTGGCAGTTTCGCTGGATCGGTGACTGCTGCTCTATTTTTACAGAATTTTGTCGATAATGATATTGAATGGGGTCATTTTGACACATATGCTTGGCGACCTTCGGCAATGCCAGGGCGGCCAAAAGGCGGAGAAGCTATGGGACTTCGGGCGGCCTATGATTATTTGCAAAATCGTTATCCAGTACGTTAATGGGGCTATGCCTAAGCAATTTGTCGTGATAGATGATTAGAAAAATAATGAAAGCTAAGGAAACAAGGGGTGCAATCTAGCACATCAAATAAACGCTCACAGTTTCGTTTAACTGGGCCTCAACACGCTGCCGATATGAGAGTCACGCCTATTCGCGGGGATTTGGCAGATATTAGTCTTGCTGGTTCTTATTTCGCACCGCATTATGCAAAGCCTAAGATTGTGCGATGTGTTTCCCCTATGGCGATGATCTTGTCTACACCCAACCAAGAAGCGGTGAGCCAGATCAATTATGGTGAAAAATTTGCTATTTTAGACATATCAGGCGGCTATGCATGGGGTTATACGTTGCATGACAAATATGTCGGTTATGTCAAATCAGATGCATTACAAAATGATCAACACGATAATGATCAAAGCGCAACCCATCAAATAAGCAGTCGCAGCGCCCTTATTTTTGCGCAAGCTTCTATCAAATCCGCCATTGCTATGCGCATTCCGATGGGCGCAATATTGCATGCTACTAAATGCGATCATGATGGTTTCATGGCTGTATCAAACGGTTTCATCCATAAGCGCCATATCACCCCCATTGGCAAAGCAGTAACAGATAGCGCAAGCTTAGCCGCTGAACTAATTGGCGCGCCCTATCTTTGGGGCGGACGCAATGGGGATGCCCTTGATTGTTCAGGATTGGTGCAATTGGTGTTGGGGCTACAAGGTATCGATGCACCGCGAGATAGCGACATGCAGCAAATTTTGGGTGATGAAATTGCTGAAGGTGTACCTTTGATACGCGGCGATATTATCTTCTTTCCTGGTCATGTTGGCATTATGAGCGATGATAAAAATATCATTCACGCCAATGCCCATTGGATGCAAGTGAAAGAAGAACCGCTAGCCGATGTTGTCGCACGAATAGAAGATGGCGGCGTTACCGCACGCCGACGATTATAACCATTCACCTATTTCGCATATAATAACGCTACCATCACAATCATTGGATTATCATTATGAGCGCAACATTATTCATCGATGGAGCCGCTGGAACCACAGGCATAGAAATTGCGCAGCGCATGCAAGGGCGCAATGAATTTACGCTAATCACCCTTGCCGATGATAAGCGCAAAGATGATGATGCCCGGCGCGAAGCAATTAACGATGCTGACTATGTCATTCTATGCCTGCCCGATGAAGCCGCCGTATCGGCCGCCGCTATGGCCCAAAACCCACGCACCAAAATCATCGATGCCTCCAGCGCACACCGCACATCACAAGGATGGAGCTATGGCTTTCCCGAATTTCGCAAGGGCCAGCGTGCAGAGATTGCAAGCTCTAATCGTATCAGCAACCCTGGCTGCTACCCCACTGGCTTTTTAGCACTCATCACCCCCTTAATTGCAGGCGGCCTCATCCCCGCCGATACACCCATCACTTGCAATGCTGTGTCGGGCTATTCGGGTGGCGGCAAAGCGCTTATCAATCGTTTTGAGCAAGAAGCATCCATCGGGTTTCGTGCCTATGGGCTGAGCATGGGGCATAAACATATGCCCGAAATGAAGCACTATAGCGGCCTTGACCATGCCCCTTTATTCGCACCATCGGTCGTTCATGCCTTTCGCGGTATGTTTGTCGAAATTCCGCTAATCCGTACAAGCGCTATGGCTAGCGCCGATGATATGCTTGCCTGCCTTACCGATCTTTATAGGCAGGAACCGCTCATCAGTACCCTGCCCCATAGCGATGAATTATTGATACGCAATGGCTGTGATGCGCATGATGGGCTGGATCTTTATGTCGCGGGCGATGGCAATCACATCCGCCTGATTGCCATGCTGGATAATTTGGGCAAAGGCGCAAGCGGCGCAGCGATCCAAAACCTCAATATTGCAGCGGGCCTCACGGAAACCTTGGGCTTGCGGGTTTGAGTAAAGGCAATGTATATTCTCAGTAACAAAAGCGAAGAAGATTAAACCATATTTTTTATAATAGACATGCTATACAATATACTATGGCTAAATTTAAAAAACTCTTATTCATTTTCACTTCGCTCATTATGGCGACTTATTTGGGTTTTTACGCGCCATTGCCCTTTTTTTCCTCCGTATGGGAAGATCGCTACAATCAACCTCATAAATTTTTAGATACTCCTCATAGGATGGTCGATGGTTTTTTAATTACCAATCGATTGAAAGGCAAAAGCCAGTCTGAGATAGAGGAACTTCTCGGAGCACCTCCAGAAACCAGTTATTTTTCTGATTGGGATATGGTCTATCGTCTGGGTACAGAACGTGGTTTTATCGGCATAGATAGCGAATGGTTAGCGCTCCAGTTGGACAATGATGGTAAAGTTATAGATGCACAAATCGTCTCTGATTAAAATCTATTTCCATTCATAAGATGCAATAGCTGACCCCAGAGATTTTATCTTTTAACTTCTATGTATGTAATAAATTTCACTTAATTATTCCCACGAAGGCGGTAATCCATCTCCAACCATCAAACCTAACCGCATATGTCATGCTGAACTAGGTTCAGCATCTCAGTCAGTATCAGCACATATTCCTCAAGATCCTGAAATGAATTCAGGATGACGAGAGTTAAAAAAGTGGGGATGACGAGAGAAGAATATGGGAATAATGGATGTGAGATAAGGGATGACGGGCGTTATGAATATGGTGATAACATAATAGAAGAATCAAGAAGATATTCAATAAGGTGGGTTGTTCAATCCCTTAGGGCTTTGTGTGAAAATTTCGCAGCCCGTTTCCGTTATCGCGATACTATGTTCAAATTGCGCCGATAATTTGCGATCGCGGGTCACAGCCGTCCATCCATCGGAGAGCATTTTTGTGCCTGCTTTGCCACCATTAATCATCGGCTCGATGGTGAAAAACATCCCTGGTTTCAGCTCCGGCCCTGTGCCGGCCTGCCCGACATGAACGACTTCTGGGCTATCGTGGAACAAACGCCCCAGCCCATGACCGCAAAATTCGCGCACCACACCATAACGGTTTTTCTCGGCGTGACTTTGAATGGCGTGCGAAATATCGCCCAAGAAATTACCCGGCTTTGCTTGCTCTATGCCCAGCATCAAACATTCATACGTTACGTCGACCAATCGCTTAGCCTTTATTGAGACATCACCAACCAAATACATGCGGCTGGTATCACCATGCCATCCATCGACAATCACGGTCACATCAATATTCACTATATCGCCATCGCGCAGAACCGTATCCCCTGGAATACCATGACACACCACTTGGTTGATAGAGGTACAGCAGCTATGGGTAAATCCGCGATAGCCAAGCGTGGCGGGAACGCTGCCGCTACGCAAAGCTTGTTCGCGCACCATATCATCCAATTCGCCAGTGGTAACGCCTGGTACAACATGCGGCACCAAATCATCCAAAATTTCAGCGGCAATACGGCCTGCTTTGCGCATACCAGCAAAGCCTTCTTCACCATGAATTTTAATCACACCGTCGCGTGCGCGATAAGCCTCTTCGGGACTAACTTTCATATATTGATTCATAATTCCCCCATAATACAAGTTTCTGGGCTTTGCGAGAGGCTTATTTATCTATATGGTATATCTATGGAAAAAAACCGTATCTATACCGCCGCTCTTATCATTATTGGTGACGAAATATTATCAGGCCGAACGCAAGATAAAAATATCGCGCAAATCGCATCTTGGCTCAATGTACAGGGCATAAGGCTAGCAGAGGTTCGCATAGTTGCCGATGTGATGGATAATATTGTTGAAGCCGTCAATATATTGCGTAGCCGCAATGATTACCTGTTTACCACTGGCGGTATTGGCCCAACCCATGATGATATTACGGTTGATGCCATTGCAGCGGCACTGGGCGTGGATGTGGTGATACACCCCGATGCGCGCGCTATATTAGAGCGCTATTATGAAACGCGCGGCGGGCTGAACGAAGGGCGTTTGCGCATGGCCCGTGCGCCCGAAGGTGCGGACCTTATCCCCAATAAAAAAACGGGAGCACCTGGCATCAAAGTTGAAAATATTTTTATCATGGCGGGCGTTCCGCATATCACTGCTGGAATGCTCGATGCACTTACAGGCACTTTAGAGGGCGGTGCGCAGCTCTTATCGCGGCAAATTGGTGCTTGGTCACCCGAAAGTGAGGTTGCAGCCTTATTACGCAACACAGAAAAAGCGCATGAAGATTGCCAAATCGGCAGCTACCCCTTTTTCCGAGAAGGCACTGTGGGAGCAAATTTTGTGGTACGCTCCACCGATCAAATTAAGCTTGATGCTTGCACTGATATGCTCACCAAAGGTTTAGAAGAATTGGGTTATCCTGTTACAGAAGGCGGTATTTAAAACTCTACAACAAAATTATCTCTTATTTGCAATATGGCCAATCACATTTCGCTTATTCGCGCAATGCACGCAGCGCAGCACCAGCGGCAAAAGGCGAAATTACCGTCATAGCAAGGCTAGCTGCTGCCAATAATTGCAGCGCACTACCAGGATCAGGACTAGTAGTGGCAGCACCAAATATCAATATAGGTATTGCAAGCGGCAAGAGCAGCAAACCACCAATCGCCGCTGCGCCATTTAACCCTGCGGTTAGAGCCGATATAGTAACACCTAAACCCGCCAGAGCAGGTGTACCGATTAATAAACCCATGATAATCAAACCAATTTTATCATCACCTTGACCGATTAATATCGCAGCAAAGATACTAGCAATAACCAAGGGCGGACCAAAGGCGCACCAATGGCCAATAATTTTGGCAAGGGCGATCCATTCATCGCTATAACCACGCACGGTCAATTGATCCAAAAACCCATTTTCGCGATCGGGTAATATCAATCTTTCCATCGGTAAAAGTGCCGCCAATAAAGCTGCTATCCAGAGCACGCCGCCGCCCGTAATCGCCAATATTTTAGCATCAGGACCAACAGCAAAGGGATATAATATAGCGATACTAATAAAAAAGATAATCGGCATCCATAAATTACCACCGTTCCAAGCTATGCGCACTTCACGTTCAATTAAGGGATAGAGTTTTTTGCTCATCGACCAATTCCAACAAGGTCAGATTGCTGCATTGTTGATTTGGCAGGCCGTTGATCAATATCCAAGATATGATCAATCGTGATTTGCGGTTTAATATGCGATGCAATCACGATAAGGCCGCTTTGTTTCACATGCTTTTCCATCGCGCGGTCCAATGCCGCAATATTATCTTGGTCAAGGCCATTATAGGGTTCATCAAGCAGATAGATTTTGGCTTCTGATGCGAAAACACGCGCCAAATTTGCTCGTTTTCTCTGTCCTGTTGACAAATATCGCACGGGTATATTGCTGAGGAGTATGAGATCAAACATCTGCATCGCATCATCAAGTTTGGTTAAGCTGCTATGGTCCATATCCGCCCAATAGCGTAGCGCTTTTTCGAGCGGTAAATTGCTATCCAACACTAATTTTTCATCGGTCAGTGCGATATCACCTGAAATTTCAAGTGAACCAGACAATGTGGGCAATAAATTCGACATTTGCCGAATTAATGTCGACTTGCCACTACCATTTCGTCCTTTAACCCACAAAATCTCTCCGCCAACAATTTTTTGTGAGATATTTTGATATATTAACCTGTTGCTGCGCATACATGCCAGATTATTCATCATGATTGATGTTTTATATGATTGACCTTGACCCATGAATCCTAATAGGCATGTTTTTTCAATCTTGCCAAGGTCAGTAACCATATGATTAGTGAATTAGATGTAAAAAGCCGTGAAGAAGCGCTCCTAAGTCTTTCAAATTGGACTTATATTGAGGATAAAAAGGGCATCAAGCGCATTTTCAAATTTGATGATTTCGTCAGCGCCTTTGGGTTTATGAGCAAAGTCGCCATATTGGCAGAAAAGGCTGATCACCATCCCGAATGGTTCAATGTATATTCCACCGTTGATATTTTGCTCACCACGCATGATGCAGGGGGACTATCGAAGCGAGATATTGATTTAGCACAGAAAATTGATGCTCTACGTTAAAATAATTTGGGGTTTATTGCTATAATTCACCCCAAGCTTTTTTCAATACCGCCCGTTAATCCGTGCATTTGTTTGCGCAAACGGCCTGGGAACCAACGCGCCGCAAACGCCAATTGCTTCGCTGTTTTATTAACCGTGGTATGCACTATATTGCCGTGAACAGCGTCCCATGCCGCAGGACCAATAATTGCCACTGGACTTACTTCTTGCCCTACAGATTGCAGCAATTCCTTACCCGTCATATTAGATTGTTCATTCACATTAGACAAAATATTTGTATCGATAAAACCAGGCATTAAAGAGCGAGATTTAATATCATGCTCTTGAAATTCAATATCATGCGCCTCGGTCAAGCCGCGCACTGCAAATTTTGTGGCGCTATAAACACTTAAGCCCGCTGCCCCATAAATACCAGCGGCTGATGCTGTGTTAAGGACACAGCTATCAGGCGTTGCTTTGAGCATATCAAAACAAGCACGTATTCCGCTGATTACCCCCGTGATATTAACAGCAATCAATGTATCAATATCTTCATCGTTCATATCCTGGATAGGGCCTCCAGCTCCAATACCCGCATTGTTAAAAAACACATCCATGCGGCCGCCCGTTAATTCGCTAAATTCAGCGACCACTTCTTTCCATTGCGCACGGTCTGTTACATTCAGCTCATGCTGCGAACATTTACCATCGCCTATTAAAGAAGCCGTTTCCGCAAGACCTGCCATATCCATATCGGTTAGGCCCACAAAATATCCTTGTTCCGCAAAATAGCGCGATACTTCGCGGCCAAGGCCTGATGCAGCCCCCGTTACAAATATAGTTTTACGATCCATAAAAACCTCCTCTTGATAATCTTTTGCACCTCAATTGACGTTCACGTCAAGCTGTTTATTTATAATGACAAATGCAAACAAAATGTTAGATTGATACCATGATCTATATAAAGCAGGATTAGCCACAAGATGCGATTAATTTTACTGACAGTATTAACACTTTTCATCGCAATATCACCTGCTCATGCGCAAGTAGATATTACATTTTATAGTCATGATTTTGGCAAAAATTTTCCCCATGCTTTTTTTACGATGAAAGGGAGTTTAGAAAATGGAGAGACCATTGACACAAGTTATGGTTTTACGGCGGTCAAAATATCTCCTGCTATTTTGTGGAAATCTGTCACGGGCGAAGTCCAAGCGCCAAAACAAAAATATATCGACAAAAGCAATCCTCACTTCACCATCACCATCAATGATAAAGAATATATGAAGGTCATGGAGGTTGTAACCAAGTGGCAAAATTGGGAACAGAAAAGCTATAGCCTAAAACGTCGTAACTGTGTTCACTTCACCAGTGAAGTCATCGCAATATTAGGATATAATTTTAATGAGGCCACAAAATTTTGGCGCAAACCAAAAAGCTTCATGTTGGAAGTGTTGGAGCTTAATCCAACTTTGGTGGCCATTGATTATAAGAAAGCGAAAGAAGAAGTTAAGGCTGCTAATAAAGAAAAACAAAAGCAAGACAAAATATCACGAAATGACGACAAAATGTCGACAGATACAGACATTATGACGACAGATGAAATTTTGAGAGACAATGAAACAGATGATGCAAATAATGCTGGTTCGCTGCCATCAGAAGACACTAAATAGCATCAAATTCCACATCATAAATATGCCATGCCATAATCGCCGCAGCCCCACGATATGGCCTCCAATCTTCGGCAATCACCCTTATCTCTTTATCGTTAGGTCGCTCTGCTAAACGCAGCATTTTACCAACCGATTCCTGTATCGCCAAATCCCCTGCGGGCCACATATCACTGCGCCCTTCAGCAAAGAGAAAATAGATTTCGGCAGACCATCGTCCTATGCCTTTGACCTTGG
Organism: uncultured Sphingorhabdus sp.; assembly: GCA_947501885.1. GTDB lineage: Bacteria > Pseudomonadota > Alphaproteobacteria > Sphingomonadales > Sphingomonadaceae > Sphingorhabdus_B. Next base: position 162,648 of record CANMXN010000002.1, read on the forward strand.
TAAGTAGGGCGATTGCTTCTTCATCATCGGCAGGGAAATTATCAAATTTAAGCTCACCACTTACCACCAACTCGGCCAAGGACCGCGCATATCCTTGTTTTTGGCGGCTTAATCCGCAGCTACGCAATGCATCAAAATCTTTAGATAATAATATTTCCGCTGGGCATCCTTCACCCAAAAACACCTCCAACTTATTCCAGATCGATGATGCCGCGGCCACGCTAACTTGTTGCCCGACGATAGTGCGCAGCAATGTCGCATATCCTTTATCTCTGATGCGGGGTTTGGGATAACCCGCCAGTTCAATCGCCTCTTTGAAATAGTCAAATTGCGCTGCCAGAGCATCCAAATCATCTCGTATATGCTGCGCACTCATCCCCATTAAGAAGCAGCCTTTTTGTTCATTTGTTCCGCATATAATGCAATGGCCGCTGCGTTAGAAACATTCAAACTTTCCATGCTTGAATGTATCGGCAACTTCGCCAATTGATCGCAATGTTCTTCAATATTATGGCGCATACCTTCACCCTCTGCACCCAGTATAAGCGCATTTTTGCTGCTCGTTAGAGAGTCGCTTAACTCCACTTCTGCATGGCCACTCAGACCAATACGCCAGTAACCATGCTCTGCTATCTCTTCTAAGCTACGTGCTAGATTCACCACCCGTACCCATGGAACAATCTCTAACGCACCCGACGCGGCTTTTGCTAGCGTACCCGATTCGGGCGGTGCATGACGGTCTTGCGTGATAATAGCCGCTGCATTGAAGGCCGCTGCGCTGCGAAAAATAGCACCAACATTATGCGGATCAGTAATTTGATCAAGCACCAGCAAAGGTCGATTATCAGAATCATCTAACACTTCTTGCAACCATATATCTTCAAGCGGAGCAACCTCTGCAACTATACCCTGATGCGGGGCATCACGGGCCACCAAGCGCGCCAAATCGGTGACTTCGCAATGGGCTATGGGAACATCTGATGGTACATCCAACGACACAAGGACATCACGTGTTGCCCAAATTTTGTGAATACGCCTCTCAGGATTATTTATAGCAGCCTGCACCGCATGCCGCCCCCAAAATTTTGGTGGTCCTTTGCCGGCTCCATCTTTGGCAGACCCTTTACGTCGACGTCGGTTCATAAAATATCCTAATTATCTTTCATGATTATTTTAATTTTTTTTGGCTCTTTACGCTTCTTTTCCACGTCAAGCATTGACAGGCAAGCTTCGTTTCGCCATTGAGCCGCTTCGCATGTTTTTTATGCGCTTATCAATGCTTATTTCATTATAATGCAAATAAGTTGGTAATGGACAGGTGGCCGAGTGGTTAAAGGCAGCAGACTGTAAATCTGCCCTCGTTAGAGTACATAGGTTCGAATCCTATCCTGTCCACCACTTTCAAAAATTTCCAGTGCAACTTGTTGCAATTCCGCTATTTTTGCTTTATTGTCACTTCATGCTCAATCGAATCTGTTACAAAACTTGTTACAAAAAATCTTTTTGCTTAGCTGAATTTTAATGAAAAAGGTTTCAGGACAAAAACACCTATATCGTAGAGGTAAAGACGGAACTTTTTATTTTCGACGTTATATTCCTGAGAAGTATAGACATGCTTTTGAAGGGAAATATGAAGATGTAACCTCACTTGAAACGAATAATATTTCAGAAGCACGACATCGATTGCTCGCTAAGGAAACTCTCTTTGATTCCAAATTAAATCGAGCATCCCAACAACTCAGTTCACCTGAAGGAATATCTTACCTACCTGATTTTGATGAAATTTCCTTGGAAGTCAGAACATATTTTACAGAGCGCCAAAAACGGACGTATACAGAGCATTTACTTGATCCAGCCTTACATGATCAAGCCAAGGAGCGAATAATAAATGCAGAAGCATTTATCGCAGATACCGAACGCAGTATTTCCTTAGGTAGCAATGGATATACGCTCTCGGCTGTATGGACAGCGGAGTCCCTGATTGAAAAATTGAATTGGGATATTCAAACTGGGACAGCCCATTACCGTAAACTTATACAATTAGTCTCCTTTGCACAGATCGAAGCAGCTAAAAGAGAAATCCAAGAAATTTCAGGCAATCCATCCCAAGTTATCGACCAAAGATTTTCAACGGAATTAATTTTAGCTGATGCCAACACAAAGCAAGATAAAGCAAATAATCATCCAATTCCTCTATTAGACTTGTTTGATGCTTATGTAGATGAACGGCAACCACGCATCTCTACAACTCGTTCGTGGCGCAGATTACTAATCTCATTTATTCAATTTATTGGTCATGATAATGCTAAAGCTATCGAGCCTGATGATATCATCCTTTGGAAAGATCATTTACTCAGTAATTCTGGTAAGAACTTATCCGCTAATACGGTCAATAATGCCTATCTTGCAGCATTAAGAACCACACTTAATTGGGGCGTAGAAAATAGAAAAATTACAGCCAATCCCGCCTCTAGTGTAAGAGCCAGAAAGCAATCTCAAAGCACCACCCGTTCCAAAGGGTTGACCGATGAAGAGGCAAGTTTAATTTTACGCTCCACTCTAAAACAATCACAATCCAAAATAACTGCTGAAAGAGCATTCGCACGTAGATGGGTACCATGGTTATGCGCCTATTCGGGCGCTAGAGTGAACGAAATAACGCAATTACGAAGAGAAGATATTACCAATAGTAACAATATTTGGGTTATGAATTTAACGCCTGAAGCTGGACAAATCAAAAACAATCAAGCGCGTTTAATTCCAATTCATCCTCACATAATTGATCAAGGATTTATCACGGTCATCGAAGATAAAGAAGGACCACTCTTCTATGATGTTTCTCGTCGTTCAAATATCACTGCTGAGAATACGCAGGCAAAAAAGGCAGGTGAATATCTAGCCAAGTGGGTAAGAAGCATTGGCGTAACAGACAAAAGAGTTTGGCCTAACCATGGATGGCGGCATAGATTTAAAACCTTGGCACGGCGAGTAGGAATGTCACCCGAAACTCGCGATGCAATCCAAGGCCATGCTTCTCGAACAGAAGGCGAAGCATATGGTGATATTGAGATTGATGTTAAATATGAAGCTATATGTTTATTGCCCAAGTATGAAATTTGAATAATAGCTCTGTTAAAATTGACATTAAAACTACGCTATGTAGGATAAAGCTATGGTAATATTATGTTATCAGTTAGTTATATGGGGACTAAGCGTCATTTGATCCATTAGTTGCAAAACTAGTTTCTGATTTTAAAAAAGACGCATTATTAAACTTATTATCAGGCATGTGTCTATAGGAAAGCAGGTCGCATCTCAGAGACAAATATGGTCTAATGATATATAAAAGTTATACATATTTATAAGCTGGTTAATATCTCATGCTATGCCATTGCCTTAATTTTATAAAAGTTAAAATAACCATATATCAGCTGGTTTATAATAAAGGAGCTTTATCTATCAGATAATTAATATCTCTCATCATATAATAAGCAATTGATCTCAATTATCTTATTTTGACATAGTTCTGTCTTGATAATATGTTAAGGTTTATCAAGATAGAATTGACTTATATTAAACCTTCGTTATGAGAAATTATATAAATGATTAACCGGCCAAACCATCTTCCCGATTACAATGCTCCGCCGCTCAACGAAGTGGTATTAGGCATTCAGTTTCGGCCTGCGACTGGATACACCCAAATCCTCGCAAAAGATATTTGGAGTCTGTTTAAAACTGATTTCCCTTTGATTGAAGAGCATCGCTCTATGCCTCCTAGCTTCGAAACATTTGGATCAAAACTATCATCCGCTCCGCAATTTCAGCTAGTAGCTAATGCAGAACATAGTCGCTATTGGTTCATTAATAAAGACCAAGATGAGCTAATTCAATTTCAAGGAGATCGCCTTCTACATAATTGGCGGCAACGTGGCGAAGAACCAAAACCATATCCGCGGTTTGAAGTCATGGCTGAACAATTCTCAAAACAGGTCAATGCTTTGCAAGAATATTTTAAATCCTTGGAAGATCAAGAACTGGAAATCAATCAATGCGAGATAAGCTATATAAATCACTTCCCATTGATCACTAGTGAGTTTGATTCCCCTAATGATTATTTGGAAATTCTGAATCTCAAGAACGAAAATGAAGATTTGATGCTAGGTTATCGCCGAATAATTACACAAGAAAGTGGTCAAAAAGTTGGACGATTATATTGCGACATTAAGCCTGCCATCAAAAATTCAGGTGAGTTGGTTTATGTGGTAAATTTAACAGTCCGCGGAACACCAAAAGCGACATCCATAGAAGAGGCACTTGCATTTCTAAAGAATGGTCGCGATATTATAGTTAAAGAGTTCACAGCAATAACGACCGAAAAAGCCCATCAATATTGGGAGAGGCGGAAATGAGTAATGTTTTGAATTGGCCAGTTAGTACTGGTAGTGACCGAATGTTATCAATGGATCGCAAGATTATTAATGTCGCTCCAAAAGATTGGCGTTCTCAGGTTACAGACAAACTAAATGAGCTTACAGGCTTAGAAAGAGGGTGGGACGGATACAATGCACCGCCCGTTAAGTTCGATACTGCCCATTTTGCATTGCAAATTTTGGAAGCGGTTTGTCCTGAAGAAGCTCCTCCACCACAATTTGTTCCAGGCGCATCAGGTGATCTACAAATTGAGTGGCACACCGATAATGGCACTATTGAGTTACATGTAATGAGGCCCTATTTCGTTAACTGCTGGTATTCAGAAAGCCAGACTGAAGAGACAGGAACCGAAATTGATGTAACTAACGACTTCACAGAGATCGCAAACTGGGTTCGAGAAGTAACGGAGCCGGTCGTTGCCGAAATCGCCGCCGTTTGATGAACAAGGGAATGTAATCGCTCATGATCATGACGAAATTGATGGTCGTGACATTATAATCCGACGTATTTCTGATAAGCAAATTGTTACGAAAAATGGTCAGAAACACGTTTCATCTATTGCATATAAAGCATCGACTGGCGTCAACGGCTATATGTCTACAGATATTGAAGCATTTATTATTCAAAATAACTTAGACCCAGAAAAATGGGTCACTTCTCCACGCTGGATTGGCTCTGTCAAATTCTCAGCAAGTTGCTTAAGAAATAAAAATCTTCAGGTTGGATACGTCCCTTTAGAAAAGAACCCTTATCATGGAGGAGTTTGGGGTGTGACGAGGTCGATTACCAAAGCATTGCAAGAAGAAGCAGATTGGTATGTTAAAATCGCGAACGTTAATCTAACTTAATGTCCGTCTTCTTGCACTTGCGGAAATACTAGATTATAAAATCAGAGTATATTTCTCATTAGGCTTTGCCCTAGTGATACATTGCAACGCGTTGCAACGGTGTCTCATAGAAGTTGTTCATAGCTTTGAGACTGATAATCTCACTACTCCTAGAATTGAGTGAGACATTTTTAGAAATTATAACGTACAAGCATAATATTATTATAGTCTTCTAATACCGATACACCACCGGCTTGTCACTGAAGAGGCCTAGTCCAGCAAAGACCCAGCCTTTACGCCAAGACAGGTCGCTAACTTTTCTACAACCATAATTGATGGGTTGCGAGTACCGCGCTCAAGATCAGAAACATATGTGCGGTGAATGTCAGCTTCATACGCAAACTCCTCCTGAGACCAGCCTTTGGCTTTACGAAGCTCTTCCAAATTTGAAGCAAGGCGAAGACGGATATCCATACCCTTGACTTGTTAATTATGTCGCCTATTGTCTACAGACAACTGTCTACATTTATATTGCGTACATAGTGCAATGCATTTGATTGATAAACTAAGGGAGCCCAATATTCTCGACTTAAAATGTGATGCCCCCGCAGGGAAAGACAATAATTTCAAATTAATCATGTGAACTTCAGATTCATTCACCGTGAAGCTTTGAATGGAACTTAAGCCAAATAAAGCAAGTTCATTAAACAATCAGAGCCTCATATCTAAATTCATTTATTAAATAAGGATAAATAATAATGACAGAAACCGTAGAACCAAAATCAGATCGTAACTCATTGGGTAAAGCTTCATTTGTAATAGGTTTGATTGCATTAGCCGTCTCCTTCATTCCTATCGTAGGTTTTGTATCATGGTTATTAGCACCACTTGCTATATTATTTGGTCTGATCGCTCTGATGAGGCCATCCAAATCTCTAGCCATTGTCGGAATTATAACTGGCGCGATAGCTTTGTTAGTATGTTATCTATGGCTAGAAGGTACAAAAGGAGTAGGCCAAGCTATGAATGCAGATACATTCAATAATACAGGTGAAACACTTGATCTATCAACTGCTCCTATAATTGATACGACAATAAAGGGGTTATGGAATGAAATGGAAGCCAACAAAGTTGCTGCTGGACAAAAATATGGTGAGAAGAGATTGCAGTTTAAAGGAGAACGAATAGCAGACTTTGGTGGCGATGCTCAAAACCCAACACTGAGTATTCAAGCGGCTCAGAAAGACTATGTAATTCATTCAGTTGTTGTTAGTTTTGACGCTACGAATGGTAATTCTATCGCAAAATTATCTAAAGGTGACACAGTAGACTTCATCTGCACAAAAGTCAGCGAAACTATCTTTGAAGGCTTTTCATTGAGCGGTTGCACACTAAATCCAAGTGACAAGTAACAGGGTTTCAGTCCAATAAAGCTGTAGCAATGACAGAAAAAGTGACGTTTTTCCGTGACTTAGGGTTTACTATCTTGTAATATTATTCATATATTACAGGAGGTTAGATGTTAGTAGGTTATTGCAGAACAAGCACAACCGAGCAGGTTGCAGGGCTTGAAGATCAAAAGCGACAACTCGTTGCAACCGGTTGCAATAAAATATTCGAAGAACAAATATCCAGTGTTGCCAAGAGAGAGAAACTTGAAGCGGCGTTGGACTTTGTGCGTGAAGGCGATAGTTTAATTGTTACGCGATTGGACAGGCTAGCCCGCTCGACAAAGCATTTTTTAGAAATCATGGAAAGGCTGCACTCCAAAGGTGTTAGCTTACGCATATTAGACTTTGGTGGTAGCGCAGTCGATAGCCAAAGCGCGACAGGTAAGATGATGCTCACAATGTTCAGTGCCTTTGCTGAATTTGAACGATCCTTATTATTGGAACGACAAAAAGCTGGTATTGCACGTGCAAAAGCACAGGGACGATATAAAGGCCGCGCTCCGACAGCACCCCGCAAGTCTCATGAGATCATGCGCCTTAACCAAGAAGGCCATACGCCTAGTCAGATTGCAGATTTAACAGGTGTTTCTCGGTCATCTGCATATCGTATTCTTGCAGAGGCCCAATAGTGCAACGCGGAGCAATAGATATTAGCGAACATTTTGCTCGCCTCACATGCATATTGGAAGATGCGCATGCAATTAGCATTGAAGGGCAATCGCATTCAGCAACACAATGCGAGCAATTGTTTCTGGTGCAACAGTTGCACGAATATATACATCGAATATCAGACAGCCTCAAACAGATTGAGCATAAGTTATGACCCTGAATGTTAGCAAAACGGACACAAAAACTATTATACTCTAATCCGCATATAAACCGTATAAAAGCTATACTTACAGGATGAACGAGAGAGGGTTTTGGATGGCCATTTTAAACAATAAATCAGATCGGCAGCGCAGTCATAAATCATGGCAGAAACCTTATAACGGTTGGACATGGAAACAACGCTGCGCAGTCACTCCAATACAAAATAAAGCTGTACGGGAGGGCAAGTTAATAAGACCAACCGTCTGCTCAATTTGCGGACATAGTAAATCCGATGCGCCCAAAGGTGCAGGTTATATTTTCATGCACACCGAACGTTATGATAGGCCTCTTGATTTATATCCTGCGTGTAAACGCTGTCATGCTGCCTTACACGCCCGATTTGATGATCCTGCCCGCTGGTTCGTTGTTGTCAAACAAAATTGGCGTCAGGGGGCTTGGTTCACGCTCTTGTCTATGGACCCTGCTAGTCAATATCAATCGTTCGACATCACCTATCCGAATGGACTATAGTTCATATAAAGATTTGATAAATTTTAGGGCCAAACTTACTATTTTAAACCTATCAAAATGACTAATAAATATTCAAAATAGGGGGTGTCAGATTGACACTACCCCGTGTCAGATTGACACTACCCCGTGTCAGGCTGACACACTATATACAGGTAACCCTTATACAGATAACCCTTATACAGGTATAGTTGCGGCCACCGACCGCAACGATAATAAAAAACAAAATTTTGTTTCGGATAATTCCGAAGAAAAAAATCAAAAATTATTTTAAGCAGTCTTGCTAACATTCATCATTATGAGTATCCTCATTCTAAATATTGTGGAATAAAATGATGAGGGCATTAGAAATGAAATATTTTGAGCAATCTAATTATGCTCTTACTTCAAAAATTAAATCCCTTTTCATATTTTTATTACTGAGCATCTTCGCCCTACCCGTCACTGCAGAAGCACAGCAACGCAGAACTGCTGCTCAATCAAACTTGGTTGCGACAAACGCCTACCAAGCTCAAGCCACCCTTAATGCGTATAAAAGACAGGCTGGAGCAAAAATAAATGGTTTACGTGCTGAGGCGGAGGCTGCGCGCTCTCAAGTTAAACGGATTAAAAACCAGCTTCGCAAGGCAACTGGTCAAAACTCTCCATTGTTAAGAGATTTGCGCAAGGCAGAGCAATTGGCGCAGCGCGATGCCGAATATGCACGGGAGCGCAAGAGGATTATTACGATAGCATCATCGTTTATCAAAACCGATGCAGGGCGGCGGTTCTTAGAATTGAAAAATGAAGGCAGTCCAGAGGCATGGGAAAAGGCCAAAACGATTGCAGATGAGGAACTTCTGGCTCAACTTTATATGGTAGCGGAAAATTATCGTAACGTTGCTACGCAATATCTGGATCAACGCGACAAGGGGTTGGAGACCACCTCTGTTGTTATTTCGCGTTATGAAGGAGTGATCAAATTGGATGATACGCACCATCGGGATTGGATCGAACTGGCTAATCTATATCAGGACGCAGGCGATTTAAACAAGGCACTGGAAGCTGCACAACATTCATTAAAACTGATTTAGAATTTATAAAATCTACTATCAGCGAAAGAGAGCATACACATTTGCATTGAGCCTCATCAGGATATTCAAATTTATAGATATATGATATTATAGAAGGTAATTAGAGAACTGCTATCACCCATAGAGTAGATAACAATCCCCTAATCAAATATACTTCATTGCATCAAATCTTATTATTCACGTCCAGTTCCGTTGCATCTATCGCATTTTCCAGTACCATGACAGGCACCACAAGTACCACTGCCATTATCCCCAGTACCACCACAGGTACCTTGACAATTACCAGAACCGCCGCATTTACTACATGTCGCCATATTATATCTCCTAATAGTTAGAGTGATGTGAGGACCGAGCACCAAGGGAGCACCCGATCCTAAGGAGAATTCTCTCCTTTGCTACGAACCAGAATCAATATTCAAGTGCATAGCTGTGCGATGTGAGGACCGAGCGCCAAGGGAGCGCCCGATCCCCATGCTATCAGAATCGATAACCGATGACTAACGATCCTGATACTGAGTTTCCATCGCTACCCAGTACGCCCCTTACATCGCCCCCCACAGACCAACCTTTGCCCAATTGATACCGACCTGCAACGCTATAGGCTGCACCAGAGAGACTGCGCTGTGCTGAGCGTATTTGGAAAGGTGCGCTTGCCGCACCGTCAAGGCTAAGGCCGATTTGGCTAAATTCATTGCTACTATCAACATATTGAAGACTTGCATCAATGCCGCCCCTATCGCCCTGCCAGTTGGCGAATATACCGCCGCCATAGCGGGTTAAGCTATCAGAGGTATCATTGCCCGATAGGTTGAGACTATCAGCACCAGTTTCGGTAAAGCGGCCGAGATCAGAATCGCCATGATTGATCGATATAATCGGACCAATTGACCAAGATGATCCAGCATCAATGCCATAGCGTATATCCCCAGCGATAGAGAATGTCTCAACATCAACATTGGCGTTGGCGGTGCGCGTAAAATTATTGGCAATGATGGTGCGGCTGACATCGGCATCCAAATTGGAATAATTAAGAGCAGCCGATGCTGTAAAGCCTGTCCCATTATTGCCAACACGGGCATAACCGCCAAAATTCCAACCATCATAATTGGCTCTTGATAGTCTTTGCAGGGATTCTATGTCGCCATCAATGTAGCCCCAAGATAGACCAACAGCCCAGCCATCCTTTTTGCCGCGATAATCAACGCCAAAATCAAATCCAATAGCATCAGCATTGACATTGGCTGCATTGCCATCACCATCCACATTACCATCTTCACCAGCTATGTTGGTCCATAGGCCCAGCCCTTCACTGCCAGGTTCATGCGCGCGCGCCGTCAATCGATCGGTACGCGTCATGGCATTGGTAGCACCATCCGCAAGCAAAGAGGCATATATCTCCCCCGATACTGTATCAAATGTTTGCAAGGCTTCGGACACGGTGGTGAACAATATTTGTTCAAATACCGCAGCAGAATCGCTGCCTGCTGTTTGATCCAAATTATCCAAAGCACCCGCAACGCTTAATTGGTTAAATGTACCTGCAACTGTTGGGAACAGCGGTGCAGGCGGTACCACAGGCGGCGGAGGAGGAGGAGGAGGAGGCGCTGGAGGAGGTGGCGCTGGAGGAGGTGGCGCTGGAGGGGTAGGCGGCGGAGGTGGTGGAGGTGGTGGTGGTGGCGGTGGTGGTGGAGGTGCATTATTAGCCGTCAAAGTTAGCACCACATCATTCCCATCGCCGCCCATCGTATCAACCGTGGGCGTTAAAAAAGCGAGCTGATTAATAATATTACCAAATGTACCGTTCACGGCATCGCTGCCATCATTATCAATAATGATAAAATTAAACGGATCGCTACCGCCAAAATCACCACCAGCACCATCAAGTACCGACAAAGTACCATTTTGCAGCGTCACAGTGCCCATAACGATCACAGAATCCGAACCGCCGCTTTCATTGACTTCCACTTCAAATATGGAATCCATATCCAAAAGCAGATTACCCGTGGTCAGCGTTCCGATGCTGTTACCCGGTGCCAATGTCCCGCCCAAGACAGAGAGGTCACCAATAACACCTTCACCCCCCAAAAGCGCGCCTGCATTAACAGTGAAAGCGAAATTGGCAAAATCTACATTGGCAAATAAGGAACCCTCGCTCACGACGAATTCACCCGCGTCATCGCTGGAGCCAGTGAAGTTTAATACGCCGTCACCAACCTTCTCGTAATTCTCAAAGCCGCTAATATTGCCTGAATCAATCATGGCGTCAGACAGGATATTCAATGTGAAGCTGTCTTCGCCATCTCCACCATCAATATCGCCATTAACAGTACTGCCCGATGTGATGGTAAATCTATCGTCGCCGGCACCCAGTTCGATGTCGCCATTAATCACACCACCGGCCAGATTTGAGATTACATCATCAAACTCACCATCAAGATCAGCCCTAATCGCGACGCCGCTCTCACCGGTAATTGTTCCGGCATTAGTGAAATTCTCAAAACCACCGCCAGAGCCCTGTTCGATAAGAGCGGCAATATTATTCGCGGTTATCGTCGATCCAGAATCTACCGTAAGTTCATTGACAATAGAGGACGATACAAAAGCATTGGAACCATCACCCGTAGCGGAAAGATTAGTTATATTAAAAGCCAAGAAATGACCAACGCCTATACCACTCAATGTTTCCGGAGTAACTCCGGGGCTACCGCGCCCGCTACCAATAATAAACGCATCGGAATCAACGCCTGTTGTCGTAACGCTAATATTATCTCCAACAAAAGTAGCTATGCTAAACCCTGAAAAATCGGGAATAGAATCAATGACTATACCGGGCGACCTATCGCCGGTGGTATCAATGGTTACCCTATCTATTCCAGTTTGATGAACACTTTCAGATAGGGTGCCCTCAATACCGCCAAAGAAAGCTCCAATCGAGTCATCCTGGGTTGCACCAGTAAACAACCTATCGATAACCAGAGTGATGTCTGAATCTATAACATCACCGACAATATTGCTTATAAAAAGATTGGCGCTATCATCGCCAATCGCTAATATTTCTATATCTTCTAACAATAGAGTAATAGAACTGTTAAGAAGTCCATTTTGCGAATTGTTAAAAAATATGCCGCGCGAATTATCGCCTATTGTTTCGAAACGGGAATTTTCTACACGTATATTCGCAGAACTGTTATCGACAATCTGTGAGCTCAGCGTGCCAATTGACAGCGCATCGCTACCATCCCCAAAAGTGTCAATCATTATGGCATCAGCTGAGAACGCAAAAACAGACCTTGCTCCACCTGCTTCTTCGATAGATATGCCCGGACTATTCGTACCAAAAGTCATTATTTCACTATTGACAAAGTCAAAACTAAGAGAAGAACCATCCGCAGTTGATCCTTGAAAACGAACACCCGCAGAATTGCTCGCCCCAGTGGTCCTGATCAGATCCGGTTCAGCGTTGTCGTCGAGGTCAATAGTGCCAAAGAAGAACGACAAACTCGAATCGGCCCCCAGGCCGCCAACAAAAATACCCTCTGACTCATCACCGCTCGCGCTAATATCTGTAGCACTTACAGTGAGCGTAAGTGTTGAGCGATCACCAGTGCCTTCGAAAGAAATGGCGCTGCTATTCAAACCGGAGGTTGTTAATACGCTGTCTGTTTGTGTGATGTCATAACTATTATCATCAGGGTCAACTGCCCCGCGTGATAATATTCGCAGCGCGCTGCTATTATCGCCTGTAGTGGTTAGATCGCCGCTATTCGTGACTGTAATATCTTCACCTACGACAGAGATCGCGCTACCAGCACCTGTAGATATATTACCGCTATTGGTCAGGTTAAGCATGTTGGTTACGGTAAATATTCCCGTACCAGTACCTAATAGAATATCACCGCTATTATTAATGGTCAGATTGCTAATATTCTCATCGCCACCAGCAGCATCATTCACATTGTCAAAAAATGCTATAATCCCAGCAGAAGCTGCATTGCTAGTCGTTGATAAATCAATAGTGGCGCTATTTTCAATAGTCGCCGTAATATTATCATCGCGTGTAGCAAAAAGTGATATGCCTTGAGCTACAGGCGTATCAAATATAATATCACCACTATTATTAATATCAAAGATATAATCATTATTGGCATTTGGCCCAAAGGTGTTGATCAAAATACCGACTAGGCTATCACCACTACCCGTTATATTACCGCTATTGATTGTAGAAACATTAGTCGCATCGCTTTGCACTAGGTTAAGAATGCCTGTCCCATTTCCACCAACCGCTGTTAAATCAATAGTTGCACTATTATCGACATTTAAATCAACTGCAGTTCCGCTGCCTTGTGCCAATATACCAGAACTACCTACACCATTTGTTGATAATGCACCATCATTGTCGATAGTGATAGTAGATGCTTGTGCAGTATCATTATTATTCGCAAAACCAACTATAGCATTGGTACTTTGACCTATAACAGATATTGTTCCGCTATTAATAATATTAGACTCTCTGGCATCTGCAAATGTATTGGTTACAATACCTGCGCCTATACCATTAAAATCTGTATCAAAAGAAGCTGAACCAGTAGCAACATCAATGTTGCCACTATTGGTAACATTAATTGTTCCCGTACCATCGAAGCTAACAGCGCTAATACCTGCAGTAACAGTTTCACGTTCTCCTACGCCATTGCTAGTAGCGCTTAAATTACCGCTATTATCAATATTTATACTGCCATTTCCGCCCACTTCAAAACTGGTAATAGCAGTTGCATTATCACCCGATGTAAAGGCCGTTATATCACCGCTATTATTGATGGTCGTTAGCCCATCACCACCAGTATTGCTCACTTCAATACCTAAACCAAGCAAACCATTGCCATCTGCAATGATTGTTGCTCCGCTGTTTAATGTTGCATCAAACCCATTATTATGGAGGATAGCAATACCTTGCGATGGGGCTGCTATAGTATCATCATCAATTGTATTGATGACTACATCATTCGCAACATTCACCACGATACTCTGATCGGGGGTGATAATTACAATTCCTGGCAAACCAATAGGGTCAATTGGACCATCAATATTTTCAACATTTAATGTCTCAAAGGGAGGCGTATCTTGCGATACAAAGATACCACCCGATACATCTCCCGTACATGTCGCAACTCCATCCACTATAGGACATTCAGGGCTAATCCCAGGGTTTAATTGCTGCGCTATTGCTGTTGGGGCGAACATGGCCGCCATTGCCATAGCCGATATAGCAGCCCCTGCCTTTAGACTATCTTTATATTTAAACACTTTATTATTTTTATGATCATAAAAACTCATATTTCTACACCCCTTGAACTGAAAACTATAGTCTTGTTAAGAGAAGCGTAATCGATCAGAAAAACCCCTCAAAAAATTTCAAAGTTATTTAACTTTTAAATCTATAAGGACAATTGCAGGCAGAGAAAATTGGCTATTTATGTCACATTATTAATGAAGCTTTACATTTCTCTATTCTAAACTATTTATTTATGAATGAATTATCAGAACCTTATCTTGAGATGGCGTGAGGGCGATAAAGACTCTGGTGATACTCTTGTCCGCGATATCTATGATGAATTGCAGAAAATTGCCGCAATCAAACTATCGAAGGAATTATATTCTTCTCTCTCTACGGGCGATCTTATTAACGAAGCTGTGATCAGAATCTCTAAATTAGATCGTATGCAGTTCCAAGGCCGTGAACATATTTTAGCCATAGCTTCAAACATAATGCGGCAAATTCTGATCGACCAAGCAAGAAAACGTAATTCTCAAAAACGCTATCATACCCAAGTTACATTAACACCAGAAATTGCCAGAGGAGAAGATCCTTTAGACTTACTTGAGCTCGAATTAGTCATGCAAGAGCTTCATGACATTGATCCAGTTCGCTCGCATATTGTTGAGATGCGTTATTTTGGTGGTATGACGATTAACGACATTTCAGTGGTTTTAGAATTGTCTGTTTCTACCATTGAACGCCGCTGGCAAGCTACGCGAATATGGCTACAAAACAGGTTAAACAATGGCAGATAAAAATATAGAAATCCAAGTCTTAAAATTACTTGAAGAAGTATTAGCGCAAGAGATAGAGCAACAAGAATCTTTTTTAGAGAGGCAAACAGATATATCAGAAGATATAATTGAAAAGGTTCGTTTATTACTACGTAATGAGAGCTTACATCAAAATAATCTGCAAACAGGTCAGGCAAATTATGAGCATGATGATGCCGATCAGGCACCTGAAAAAATAGGTGCATATCGCATATTACGCCTTATTGGTCGCGGCGGTATGGGGGCTGTATATCTTGGGGAACGAGCGGATAGTAGTTTTGATCATATAGCCGCCATAAAAATTATCAAATCATCATTGGTTTCGCCAGAGCTAGTTGAACGTTTTGAGCATGAGCGACAATTATTAGCACAACTAAACCATGAAAATATTGCCCGCCTTTATGATGGAGGAGAAACGGAGACGGGGGAACCTTATATCATTATGGAATATGTCAATGGCATATCACTACAACAATGGACGAAGGATTATAAACCTGATTTAAATACTAGCCTTGGGCTTTTTTCTAAAATTTGTTCTGCAATCGCCTACGCCCACAGTAATCTGGTTATTCATCGTGATCTCACACCAAGTAATATTTTGGTTACTGATAACTCTGATGTGAAAATTATTGATTTTGGGATTGCAAAATTACAACGCGAAGAAAATACAGACGATCCTGTTTCCATCCAACCCAGCTTAAGCCTTACTCCTGGTTATGCTGCCCCCGAACGTGTGCAAGGCGTTAATGCCACGACCGTAACGGACATTTATTCGCTTGGTAAAATTTTAGAATTATTGATTCAAGATAATGAAGACGCAGAACTATCGGCCATTACTAATAAAGCCACATCACAAGAACCTATTGAACGTTATCAAACAGCCGATGCTCTAGCTGAAGAAATTCAAAATTATCAGCAGGACTTTCCTGTCACGGCTTTTTCTGAAGCAAAAAAATATAATATTCAAAAATTTATAAAACGCCAGAAATTCGCTGTTGCCGCAACAGCAATGATTGCAGTTTCTCTTATCGGAGGATTGCTAACAACTAGCTTGGCATATAATCAAGCAGAGACAGCTAGAGGTGAAGCTGAGCAAAGGTTTGATGAAGTTCGCGAACTTGCAAATTTCCAAATATTTGATTTGAATGATAAGCTTACCAATGTGGTTGGCAATACAGACGCTCGAGTTTTATTGGCTGAAAAAGCACAATCATATTTAACAAACTTAGCAGCAACTGAAGGGGCCAATGACGAATTAAGGTATGAAACCGCGCGTGGTTTTATCAAATTGGCTTATATTCAAGGCGTTCCAGCGCAAACGAATTTGGGTGATTATAAATTGGCAAAAGCGAACCTTAATAAAGCGGAATCATTATTAGAATCTTTGGACAAAGAATTTCAAAATAAAGCCAGAGCAGAATTATCAAAAATATATGGATATCTTGCTTTAATAAACGCACAGAATGAAACAAAACCCGAAGAAGCAAAAGAAAAAATCAAGAAATCGGTTAAGACATTATATTCCGTTCCAAAAGATCAGCGTGATTGGCATTGGTTGTCATCTCGGCGTTCTGTGCGAATAGCCCAATTAGATACAGCAGATATTAATTTTGATACGAAAGAAATGACTCGCGTTGCCAAATTATTGGAGCAAGATATTACAGAATGGCCAAAATCGAAACAAAATGGTTATGAGGCACAAATTGATCGTGCTATTATGACCAACTATCTTGCAGCATCATTATTCAACCCTAATGACCCTAAGATATCAGCACAATCTTTAGAATTGCACTTAAAGAGCGACAAGCAGTTTGCAAGCGTATTAGAGCAATGGCCGAATGACCCTGTCGCGTTATACCGAAGAGGATGGAACGCTTATTATGGTTATGGTGCAGCGGAAGCAATCAACAATTTAGAGCAAGCGGATAATCTATTGCAACAAGCCAGAAATTCAGCTGATATATTGGTGAAAATTGATGAGAGCGATAGTTCACTACATACTTTTGCTGAGAGATTAATAGAAGCTCAAGCCAGTTTATTCTCTAAATTGGGCCGCCACTCAAAAGCTATCGAATTACAACAGACTATTATTGAGGGTCGTCTAAAAAAACTTAAAGACAATTATGAAAATAATACTTCAAGCGATTTAGCCTATGGCTATGCAACTTTAGGGCTAATTGCAAATAGTGCGAGTAGAAGCCAATTAGCATGTGATTCATTCCAAAAATCAGAAAAACATATGATTGAATTGGAAACCAAAGACGCATTTAGTGGTTACCTAACGGATGTTAGAAAAGATGTGCAGGCTGGTTTACAAAGATGTGAAAATTAAGATATTCCTGTTTCAAGGTAACATTGAAAAAATTGTTATCGGCCTTCGGATCATCAATCTATATAATTAGCGTTATACTAAACAATCAAAATCTACACCCTATAACTGTTACAGAATTTGCTACAAAACTAAATATCTAACAATCATATATTATTGAAATATAAAGAATATAATATAATAAAGTATAGTCCTATCCTGTCCACCACTATTTCTGAAAACCCTAGCTTTCCCGCAACTTTTATAAAGTAGCTTTCCTGTCTTCGTAATTTTTGCTACACAATCTGCTACATAAAAAGCCATATCAACGAAGTGAATTTGGTCATGGCTAAATAGCTTTGCCGAAATATCCTAGATAGTATCAAAAGACCATGGTTAAACAGCAGAATTAATCCATATTTTCACTATCTAATATTAGTGCAGTTGAGTCCAAAACTCCGTAACATCCTTATTAGTGTAGAAATATTATTCTTATAATCTTACATCATATTATCAATATTTTATGAAACAAATATGGTTATATGCTCCGCTTTTAGAACTCACAAATTAGCATCTATAAGATGATTAGACTTGCTAACATACCACAAGGATATACAATAGTGGGGAATATATCTGTGTATATAGGATAAGTTTAAGCGTGACAAAACCCACAATCAAACCACTCGGTGCGCAAGATCGTAGGCTTTTAGAGGTTTGGTCTCGAGAGTTTGGGCCTGCACTTAAGAAATATTTTAATAAGCGTGTGTCTTTCCCCAGCGAAGTTGATGATCTTGTACAAGATGTATTTGTGCGTTTAGCGCGCCGAGCTGATCTTGACTCTATTGAAGTGGTAGAAGGATATATTTTCCAAACTGCTAAAGCATCGATTGCAGAATATTACCGGAAAAGAGCGAGTAGCCGTGCCGATCTTCAAGATATGTTTGATGAAGAAGAACATAAAGTGGCGGGAATTTCAATTGAAACCGTCTTAGCAAGTAGAGAAGCTGTAAGGCATTTAATTGCTGGACTATATGAATTGCCAGAAAAAACCCGTGATATCTTCACTCTCTATCATTTTGAAGGATATAAACAGACACAGATCGCGCAGGAACTAAAAATTGGCATCAGAACAGTTGAACGTCATTTGGCACAGGCAAATATATTTTTACTTCGTAAAGTCGGGCGTTATCGATGAATGAGTTAGTTGATCAGGTTATGGATATTGAAGAAGCAGCTGGGTATTGGGATGCGCGATTGCGTGCACCAGATTGTACACATGCTGAACGATTGGCGCATGAAGAATGGAAAAAAGCAGACCCTTCTCATGCCCGTGCTTTTGAGAGCTTACAAACTATCATTGAAGAATTGCCTTCAATTGCTTCAATGCCAGAAATTCAATCTATGAGAGCGGCGGCTTTGTCGCGTGCGAATGAAGAAAGCTTAAATCATTCAAACCCAACCCATTGGAGACTTATTGGTGGTAGCTTAGCAGCTAGTTTTCTTGTGATAATCTTCTCATCAATATTATTCTTTAGTTTTGATATTCCGTATGGAAATAATACGGATACTGACAATTTACAAACTCCAGTATTTGCTACTATTGTTGGTGAACGAATTGATGTTCCCCTTTCTGACGGTACTCAGGCAACTTTAAATACTGATAGTAAGATTGATGTTAAATATAATTCTGAGGAGCGAGCTATTCGCTTAGTAAAAGGTGAAGCCCATTTTGATGTAACGCATAATCCAGACAAACCATTTATTGTCTACACTGATAGGCACAAGGTCACAGCGGTTGGTACCGCTTTTGACGTAAAATTGATTGGTGATGCTTTCGAAGTGACCGTTACAGAAGGTAAAGTGGCGGTAACACGTCTATATTCTGATGGAACAGAAGCCGAGCAATCAAAAGAAATGCTTTTAGCAGGCCAGCAATATAGTGCTAATGCTGGTGGCCCAGCAATAAGGCGCAAAACTGATGTCGCTACTGCTAGTTCTTGGCGAAATGGTAATGCAGTGTTTGATGATACACCTCTTATTTTCGCCATACAAGAAATGAACCGCTATAGTGAGGTAAAACTCACTATTAAAGACCCTAAGCTAGCCAATGCTAAAATTAATGGTATGTTTATCACAGGTAAGCAAGATAGCTTTATCGAAGCTTTAGAAACCTATTTTAGTGCACAAGCAAAATATGTTAATGACAATGAGATATTGCTTGAACCCCTAGCCAAATAGTAATGAAATACTGCAACTCATAAAAAATAGTGGCGGGTTTCTATAAACGTTTCGCTCTTCACAGGTAGCAGCACCATATAACCGCTGTATATATGAGGGAGAAATAAATCATGAACCGCAGAGTTTCCACAAATGGAACTATGACACGTAATACACTTAAGGCAGGTATTGCTTTAATAGCATTAGCATTCGCGAGCCCAGCAATGGCTAAACCAGTTGACTTCGATATTGATCCACAACCGTTAAGTGAAGCTCTTAAGGAGTTTGCACAAGAAAGCGGACGTGAAATTCTCTTTTCTAGTGATATTACAAGAGGTAAGCGTTCAAGTAATGTTGACGGGCGTTATAATCCAGAGACCGCACTAAAATATTTGCTTCGTGGTACTGGGCTGCGGTATACCAAAACAAGTCGTAATACATTCCTCATTCAAGCAGCTGGCAATTCAATTAAGGCCAATTATCAAGCAGCGTCTGAGAATCCAAATACTTCCATCCAAGCTCCTGCAGGCAATGTTTCAGAAGAATCTGATGAACTAATTGTTGTCACAGGTTCGCGCATTCGTCGCAATGTTATCTCTAATGAAACTTCTAATATTCCATTACAGATTTTGAATGATGATGACATTGCACAAACTGGTTCTCGCGATCTTAGTGAAATATTAGAGGATATTCCTGGCGTTAGCTTGGACATATCACCTGAGACTTCTGCTACAAGTGCTCAAAATGCTGGTTTAAGTACCGTCGCTTTACGCCGTATTGGTGCCAATAGAACGCTGACATTAATAGACGGTTTACGCGCTGTTTCTAACTCTGGTAATGGTGAGAGAGTAAGTTTAAATACTTTGCCCACTGGTTTTATTAAGAGATTAGAGGTTACCACGGGCGGTGCATCGGCCATCTATGGCTCCGATGCAATAGCGGGTGTTGTAAATATTATCCTTGAAGATAGCTTTGAAGGCTTCAAAGTAGCAGGCCGTTATGGCACTCCAGAGGCATCTGGCGGCGAAGAGATCTCTTTTGATGCAACTTATGGTAAGAAATTTGCCGATAATCGCGGTTATTTCTTAGCAGCTTTTAGCTTTGATGATCATAATGCAATTTTTGCAGATAATACACGCCCAGAATCTGTAGCTAATGTTGAATTTAACAGACCTCTAACAAATCCGCTTGATCCTACTAACCCTAATGCATTTAGGGATGAAACCGCATTTGGGGATTGTGATAATTCAGGGCGCTTCTGTATCAATCCATCGGGTAGTACAGGCCTGCCAGGCGGAATTTTTGAAGGGGATGATGCATTTAACATCGGCGGTGTATTCTTTAATGACCGTGCGGGCAATCTTCCCGATGATCGTGATCCACGTTTTGGTTTTGAAACAGATGTAGATGGTTTTAATATTCGTCCTGGCCAATCACTTTTTCCATCTTTTGAAAATTATAATGGTGCAATTCGAGCATCTTTTGAAGCGAGCCCCACGACAGAGGTTTTTATCAATCTCTTTTATACGCACTCCACTTCTGTATTCACTGGCTCTGCTGTAAATGTTTCTAGCGGTACTGATATTGGACCTTTCAATGCTCTCGGTGATATTGGCACAATCGCTGCCAACAATCCATTTATACCGCCCGAAGTAGAAGAAACCCGTATAGGTACAGTTAGCTTTGCTCGTCGCCTTAGCGAAATAGGACGGGCAACCACAGTCAATGAACGTCAAACCTTTCGCGGTCAATTTGGTCTGAAAGGCTCAATATCAGATAATCTAAATTGGGATTTAGGTGCCACTTATGGTCGTTTTGAACAACGACAAGATTCTCTGAATCAAGTGAATCAATTGAATGTACGCAATGCATTGAACGTCACTCCAGATGGCTTACAATGTGCAAGTGAAGCAGCAAGAGCAGAAGGTTGTGTTCCTTTAAACATCTTTGGAGAAGGATCAATTTCAACTGCAGCAGCAGATTTTATCCGTTATAATGGGCTTTTGGAGCAATATCGCGAACAAATCACTGTGTCTGGTGCCATTGATGGCTCAGCATTCACACTGCCTGGCGGTGATGTGAAATTTGCAGTTGGTTTTGACTTTCGTCATGAACTCCAAGATACCACTGGTGATCCTGATCAAGACCTTGAATTAACCTCTTTAACAACGACACCAGATTTTCGCGGTTCTTTTAATGTAATCGAAGGATTCGCTGAATTGGATGTCCCCATTATTGAAGATCAGCTTTCATTGCAACTTGCAGGTCGTGTTGCTAATTACTCTACCGTTGGAACCATATTTAGTTATAATGTGGGGGGAACATGGCAACCAATAGACTATATTCGTTTTCGTGCACAATATTCTCGTTCTCAACGTGCGCCAAGCTTGACGGAGTTCTTCTCTCCTTCGCGACCAGATTTCGATAATTTGGTTGATCCATGTGATAATCTAGCGCCCGATGGAACTGGCATTACACCAGCAGCAGGAAGCACAGCTTCTGCAGAAACCATTGCTAGTAATTGTCTAACAGAGCCTGGCATTATTGCATTTTTCGCTAACCCAGATAACGCAGGGGGCGTTTTTAACGGAGCACCGAGTGTTGCTGGTCCAAATGTAGGTAATCAAAATTTGCAAGAAGAAACAGGAACTACATATACAGCTGGTGCTGTCTTTACACCTTCATTTTTGCCTAATTTCGTTTTGGCTGTAGATTATTATAATATAACAGTTCGAGATGCTATTGGCAGTATTTCAACGCAATTGACAGCCGATCTTTGTTTTTCCGATGCAGACTTTCCGAATAATCGTTTCTGTGACGTAATTACTCGTGATGCAACAACGGGGCAGGTTTTACAGGTTATTAACCGGCAAGAAAATTTAAATAGTGTTGATGTATCGGGTTTAGATGTTTCTGTACTATATAATTTTAGACCCCAGATAATTCCTGGTGTTTTTAGCATTGATGGACGATATTCACATTCTTTTGAAGATAATTTCACATTCCAATCGATCTCAGGTCCTGAAACAGATGATCAATTGGGCAGAACGACTGTTTCAAGAAATGAATTTCGTATTCGTGGTGCTTGGGATTATGAAGGTATTACACTAAGCTGGACAGCAACGCACAGAAGCGGTGGTCTTGACCGGTTTGTTGAACCCGATGCTCCTAACTTCTTCCGTGTCCCTGCAGAGACATTACATAATGCCTTTGTGAGATATAGTTTTGGTGAAGATAGAAGATTCTCAATCTTTGGTGGTGTTACCAATGTCTTTGATAGAATTGGCCCTATCCAACCACAGGGATTAGCACTTGGTAACAGCCGAAATATTATTAGCGGTCTTAACGATATTGAGGGACGAGAGTTTTTTGCTGGATTCCGTGCAAGATTCTAAAAATATAAATGACCACCAGATCTCTGAAATGTGATCTGGTGGTCATGAATATCGAACTTTCAAATTACCTCATATAACTTATGCTATTTTGAAATAGTAACTTGTGATCTCTACGATAAGGCTAGCACGCCGATATGGTAAATTGGATAAGTGCATATATGTTTGGTAAAGCTAACTATTATCTTACCATGCTACATACTCTAAAATAAAAACCTAAACCTAAGTTTGAATATAGGTTCGAACTCTATCCTGTTCATCATCTTTTACTCAAAAATCTCCGCAGATGATAATCCTGCAACCAATGTATAATCCAGTGGTTCCGTCCAATCTTGCTCATCGACATCCCAAACAGCAAGAGCATGGCGGTATACGGCAATAGAAGTCTGCACGATCTCATTCGCTTCAATATCAACCTTTTTAAACGCAACAAGCTTACGCAGCGGCATATCCTCTATGCCAGCTAGCTCGGCAGGTGCTTCAGCGTAGATTTGCAGCACCGTCCTTGTAGGCCTGCTAGATATATTACGTGCCGTGATTGTTACCATCGCGGCTATATCCTCAATAACATCCTCTTTTGTGATCGACACTGCATCAATTTGTACATCTCCATAACCAAGACCAAAACCAAAAGGAGCAAGCGACGCAACCTCCTTTTTGTCGTACCAACGATGACCAACCAACCGTTTTTCGCCATATTCCATTTGACCATTTTTACCAGGATAGTATGAAAAGGCAGGATGATCTTTTATATGTTTGGGCCACGTAAAGGGAAGACGACCAGATGGTTCGCACTTACCACTTATCACATCAGCCAAAGCATTACCCATTTCTTCACCCAAAAACCAAGCAACCAGCATAGTCTTTGCTTTTTCATACCAAGGCATAGCGACAGGCGCGCCAACATTCATGATAATTATTGTATCAGGGTTTGCTGCTAACACGGCTTCAGCCAGAACATCTTGCTCACCCGGTAGCTTCAGCGTTTCACGGTCATGGCCTTCGCTTTCCCAATCAGCATTAGAACCCAAAATAAGGATGGTAACATCACTATCAAGCGCGGCTTGCACTGCTCGAGATATTTGTTCTTCAGAGTTTTCTATTTTCTCAATACCAAACTGTAGGCCAGCCACTGGCATTATTGCAGGGCGCAAATATTCGATAATTACGGTATAGTCACAGCCTTTCTCAAATTGAAACTCCGCACGTTGTTCTTTACTACCAAAACCAAAATAACTCTCGCCTGGTGTAAAATTATTCCAATTATCAATAATGACTTTATCATCGATCAACATTCGGCTCGGGCCTGCACTAAACAACCCCAGCATATATTCGCCACTATCTTCTGCGCGATAGATACCCGTAATACGGCTAGTAGAGTCCCCTTCACCCCTTAAACTCTTGAAATTATCCATTGATAGCATTTGTGAAGATTGCATATAATCAACATGTGCAGGCTCTTGAGTGAAGTCAGGGCCCGCAAATATTTCGCGTAGAAAACATCCATTCGTACCATTCGGCGCCGTAATAGCCGCAGACTTAAATAATGGGAGGTACTTATAATTTGTGCAACCTCGTTCATAGCGAATATTAATGCCCGCATAAGCCGCTTGCAGAGCATCAAGGGGATGAGATGGGGGATGGCTGTTCACAAAAGAACTACCTCCTCCCATAATCTGACCAACTTCTGCATTAGGTCCGATTATAGCAAGCGAGCTGATATCCTGCGGGCTAAGTGGTAAAGTATAATTATCATTTTTTAATAACACTATGGCCTCTGCCCCTGCGCGCCGAATTAAGTCTCGATGTGCAGGATTATCGATACTATTTTCAGGCCCTAATGCTTCATTCGGTGCAACGCCCGTACGCTCGATTAGGTGCAATATTCGATCTATTTTATCATTAATTTCAGCTTCAATTACGCTTCCATCAGTGACTTTGCTTGCTAATTGATCACCCCATATTCGCGTTGGTCCTGGCATTTCAAGATCAAGGCCGCCATTAGCATCCCTCACACAATCACGAGCGGCAAACCAATCGCTCACAATCACACCATCAAAACCCCAATTATCTTTAAGCAGACCAATATTAAGCGCGCGATGCGAACAAGCCTGCACACCATTAATCGCATTATAAGAGGCCATGATCATCCATGGCTTCGCTTCCTTTACCACGCGCTCAAAAGGGTAAAGATATATTTCATGCAATGTCGCAGCGTCAATATTGGAGCTTATCGTCATTCGTTCAAATTCAGTATCATTGCCAACATAATGTTTAGGGCATGCCCCAATGCCTTTTGCTTGTAAGGCACCAACATAGGCAATCGCCAACTCTGCGGTCAGATACGGGTCTTCAGAATAACATTCAAAATTACGGCCACCAATAGGCGTTCGTTGTAAATTTATCGTCGGGCCAAGCAAAACATGGGCTGATTTGCTCTTACTCTCATCGGCAAGCGCACTGCCAACTTCGGCTAGAAGGTCAGGGTTCCATGTTGCCCCCAAAGCAACACCGACTGGGAAGCAAGCTGCTGGCACTGATGCTTTAAGATCACCACGTGCACCATTTGGACCATCCGTAAATTTAAGTTGCGGAATCCCTATATCGGGAATGCTTGTTGTCCGCCAAAAATCTATACCGCTAAGCAGTGCAATCTTCTGATCCAAACTAAGTTTTGCACATTTATCACGATAGACATTATGCATATTGCGGTGATCCTTAAATTAACCTTCATTATGAAGAAAGCGTATCGAAAGATCAGTATATCCAATCTCATCATTCGCGTTATCATCTACTATCTTGCCATGCAATATGGTGATGGATACTGTTGGAATAGAAAATTACGGCGGCTATATTCCACAATAAGCGTGATTATCGTTTGATAGAATAAACTATCACAAGAATATGACAAGTCTTACTAATTCTTATAATTTAAATCGGTCTATCGCCTAACACATCACACAGCTATTCAACCACATATTGTATATGTTTTCGTGCTAGGAAAGAACAGTATCAAAATCGCCAATATAAATTGCATCAAAAACAACCTAATTTTGATTTGCTAGGTCTATCTCGAAGGATAAGCATTATCCATCCTTACCCGCTAGTTCAATGACGCACAGCATGCCAGCAAAACGGCGATTATCTTATTGAGAATTACGCCTTTGGTTACGTCTAGCCTGACGATTGGCTTTCCGTTCTTCTTTAGTGATTTGACCATCGCTATTGCTGTCTACTTTAGCAAAACGGGTATCGGAAAATGCTATAAACTCGTCACGGCTAATAGATTGATCATTGTTGCTATCAGCACGCTTAAGGAGTCTTACGACACGGCCCTTGCGGCCTCCACGCTTCTTGCCTGCGCGCTTATTACCTTTTTCAGCGCGCTTCGCTTTACGGTCTTTGCGCTTAGCTTTACGTTCTTCACGTTTTTCCAAACGCGCTTCACGAACAGCTAAAAACTCTTCTTCACTTAATACCCCATCACCATTAGCATCCATCTTAGCAAATCTTGCTTTGGCACGGGCATCACCATCGGCTCTGTTCAGAACCCCATCGCCATTAATATCCATTTTAGCAAATCGCGCTTGCGCTGCTGCATCTGCTTCAGCCTTGGTTACTATTCCATCACCATTACTATCAACCTTACCGCCCGCTGCTGCAATTAATGCGCCGCTACTCACAAAGATTGTAATTGCTGCTATGCTAGATTTACCATATTTCATATATCTATCCCCTCTAAAATAAGACGCTTGGTCATATTACCCAGATTAATATTATTATCTCTATTTAGAGTAAGTATCATAAAACTTACTCAATGTACCAACCATGAATAAGCATTGGTAACATGGATCTATATTCAATATATGGGAAATGGTGCCCCTGGCCCGACTCGAACGGGCACTCCGTTAAGAACCGCATTTTGAGTGCGGCGCGTCTACCAATTCCACCACAGGGGCGCCTTCATAAATAACAACGGTGGAGTCATTATTTAAAAGAGAGCGTTTCACTAGCTAAGCATCGCTCATGATGCAATGTTAAATTTAGGCCTATTCTTTGTGATAGGTTCAAACCACCTTATTATTTCTTCAATTCACGTTTTAAGGTTGATTGCATGGCCTTACCATATGGCGCTTTAAATCCGCCCATCGCAGCCACATCCATATTGGTTTGGCGATAAACAGCGCGTGAATGGCTAAATGTTTTAAAGCCGTCAAAGCCATGATAATTACCCATACCAGATGGTCCCACGCCGCCAAATGGCAAATCTTCCATCGCATTGTGGAAAATAACATCATTAACCGTAACGCCGCCCGAAATAGTTTTATCAAGCACTTGGCTCTCTTCCGCTTTGTCATTACCGAAATAATAGAGGCCCAATGGACGATCATGGTCATTCACATAATCCACAACCTCATCCATCGTTTCATACGTCATGATGGGTAATATAGGACCAAAAATTTCTTCTTGCATCACCTTCATGTCATCATTGACATTACGAACGATGGTAAGCGGCATTTTATTACCATTAGAACTGGTAAAATCTTCATCCGCAGGGTTAACCTCAATCAATTCAGCTCCCTTTTCTTTCGCATCTTCCAAATAACCCTGCAACCGTTCATAATTACGGCCATTTACCACAGATGTGTAATCATCATTGTGCAAAAGCGTCGGATATTGGCTGGCAACGCTTTCTTTCACGCCATCAATAATGTCTTGTTCTTGTTCTTTTGCTACCATCAGATAATCAGGCGCCAAACAGATTTGCCCCGCATTGAGCATTTTACCCAATGCAACGCGCTCGCTTACTTTTTTGGTGTCGGCACTACGGCCAATGATGGTCGGTGATTTACCGCCAAGTTCAAGCGTAACAGGCACTAGATTATCAGCGGCAGCCCGCATAATATGACGGCCAACCGATGTTGCGCCCGTAAAAATCATATGATCGAAAGCAAGCGCAGAAAAAGCCTGCCCAACATCAGCTTCACCAGTAAATACAGCCATTTCATCTTGCGCAAAATATTTGGGGGTCAATTCTTCAAACAGCTCAGAAACACGCGGCGTAAATTCAGACGGTTTAATCATCGCGCGGTTGCCCGCTGCCAAAATGCCTGCCATCGGCACCATTACCATACCAACAGGGAAGTTCCACGGCGCAATGACACCAACTACGCCTTTAGGCTGATAAACGACTTCCGCTTTAGAACCCACAAGGCCCAGCGGAAAGGTGGGTTTGCGCTTTTCATTACGTGCCCAGTTTTTAAGATGCTTTTTAGCATATTTTAGCGCACTAACTGATGGCATTATATCACTAAATAGAGTTTGCTCATGGCTTCTATGGCCGAAATCTTCGGACACGGCTTTGGAGAATGCATCTTTATGATCCAATAATAATGCAATTGCTCGATCAATCCGATCAGATCGTACTGACAAAGATTCTGGCATAGCCGCTGTAAAAGCTTTACGCTGCTCATCTAAAATATTTTGCATATCATCTATAGTGTTCATCATCATATCCTCTACCATTATGTTCAATTATCTATCAAAAAGCATTTTAAAAAGAAACTATTTTTTATAATGCTACTTTACGAGCAAGAAATTAGTAATCTTAAATTGCAATTGCTCTTATCATGACTATATGGCGTATATCTTATAACATTGCCTAATTTAAGGACATAATATGACCCAATCAGACTCCGTTGTAATCTTATCTTATGCCCGCACCCCAATGGGTGCAATGCAAGGTACTTTATCAGATGCTAGCGCAACACAGCTTGGCGCTACGGCTGTAAAAGCCGCCGTAGAGCGTGCAGGAATTGATGGAGCTGATTATGATCGCATATATATGGGCTGTGTTTTACCCGCTGGTTTGGGCCAAGCACCAGCGCGCCAAGCAGCCATAAAAGCAGGACTTCCCAAATCCGTGCAGGCTACAACGGTCAACAAAGTATGCGGTTCTGGTATGCAAACCATCATCATGGGAGCAGAAGCGTTAGCAGCAGGGTCTGTAGATTTGATGATAGCTGGCGGCATGGAGAGCATGACCAATGCTCCTTATTTGATGAAAAAACATCGCAGCGGCGCGCGTATTGGCCATGATACAGCTTATGACCATATGTTTTTGGATGGCCTAGAAGATGCGTATGAAGAAGGACGCGCAATGGGCACATTCGCCCAAGACACAGCCGACGAATATCAATTAACCCGTGAGAGCATGGATCAATATTCCATAACATCATTAGAACGCGCCAAAGCCGCTATTGAGAGCGGCGCCTTTGATGATGAAGTCGTTCCAGTCACCATCAAAACACGCAAAGGTGAAGTCATTGTTGATACTGATGAAGCGCCAGGCCGTGGTCGGCCCGATAAAATACCATCACTACGCCCTGCCTTTGCCAAAGACGGCACCATAACGGCAGCAACCAGCTCATCTATCTCTGACGGCGCTGCTGCTATTGTGCTCAGCCGTGAGAGTATCGCCGCAGAAAAAGGCGCTAAACCCATTGCACGCATTATTGCTCATGCTGCCCATGCGCATGAACCAGCTGCTTTTACCACTGCACCCGTTGGGGCCATTCAAAAATGTCTGAAAAAGGCCAATTGGTCGCTCGATGATGTGGAATTATTCGAGGTTAACGAAGCCTTTGCCTGCGTTGCTATGTTTGCAATGCGTGATTTGGGAATATCGCATGATAAAATAAATGTGAATGGTGGCGCTACTGCCTTGGGCCATCCTATTGGAGCATCAGGCACACGAATATTAGTAACGCTCATTAATGCACTCAAAAATCAAGGCAAAACAAAAGGCGTAGCAAGTCTATGCATTGGCGGTGGAGAGGCTACGGCTGTGGCCATCGAAATTATGTGATATGAAGGCGCCGTAAAATAAGAGAGATTGTTAAATCTGTTCGTCGCCCATTATATATCGCACATTGATATATCCAGCGCGACCAGCAATATCCATACGACAGTAATTATTGCCGCACTCATCAATACGACCAACCACGCCTGGTTCTGCGCGCCAAGCCACCTTACCATTGGGGGATGGTTCATCAAATAATTTCACATTGGCATTGCCAATTACAATAGCTGTACGAACGCTGCTGAGCAAACGCTCATGCATCCATCCTTGATCCCCATCAGGATCTTCGATTTTTCTCCAACTTTCATGTACATCAATTACTTTAATAGGTAGATTTTTACGTTTATACAACCATTTAACAGGGTATTCTGTACTTGGTCCAGTCCGCATACGTGCTTCTGACTCGTCAATTGAGGCCCAATAAGGTGTTTTACGTTTATTCTGCGCGCTTGCATCGTCAGGCATCAGTAATAAAACGCTGGCAATCGCAGTGCTAATAAAGATAATATATTTTATCATGGAAAATGATATATTGGCTATATATTGTCTCATTTTGATGACAGTCCCTATTCTATTTCTATACTCTATAAAATGAAACCATCACCATATACAAGATATAGAAAACCTAATTAATGTAAAAGAAGGTAACGCACATCATATGAGACGAATCGAGCGCCCTAAAATATCTGTAACGCGCAAATTATTACCTGCTGTCGAAGAACGGATGGCACAGCTATTTGAAGCACAATTTAATAGCGATGATATTGCTATGACCCATGACAGGATATTACAATGTTCTAAGGGCATGGATGTTTTGGTTCCCACCGTAACCGACACAATAGATGCAAGCCTCATCAATGCGCTACCCAATAGTGTGAAGTTAATCGCAAATTTTGGCGCGGGCGTTAACCATATCGATTTAGCAGCTGCAAAAAAACGCGGTATAATGGTCACCAATACACCGGGGGTTTTCACAGATGATACTGCTGATCTTACCATGGCACTTATATTATCCGTACCACGTAGATTAGCAGAAGGTGAAAAATTGGTGCGATCGGGCGATTGGCAAGGATGGAATCCTAGTTCAATGCTTGGTCATAGAATAAGTGGAAAAACATTGGGTGTCATTGGTTTTGGGCGTATCGGTGAAGCCGTTGCAAAGCGAGCTCAAGCTCTGGGACTTTCCATCCTCTATAACAAAAGAAAACGCCTCCCCGCCTTCACCGAAGAAATATTAGGCATACAATATGAAGGCGATATTGATCGATTAATCGCCCGCAGTGATATTATCTCAGTCCACTGTCCTCTTAATGAGCATACCGATAAGATGATTGATGCTAAACGTATCTCTATAATGAAAAAAAGCGCCTATATCATCAATACGTCGCGGGGTGAAATTATTGATGAAGATGCGCTGATTGATGCATTAGAAAATGGTAAAATTGCGGGTGCAGGCCTTGATGTTTACACATATGAACCAGCTATTGATGCACGTTTACTCAAACTCGCTAATGTGGTTTTACTGCCGCACATGGGCAGTGCAACATTTGAAGGACGGACAGCATCTGGCGAAAAGACAATTGCCAATATCCGCATTTGGGCCGATGGTCACAGACCTCCAGATCAGGTTTTAGAAGGCTTTTCTTGAACAAATATTTCATACCAATAAGCGATGTTTCAATTATTTGATTTCAAATTATAATATCTAACGAAAATAACTTTATAATTTCATTTTATATGTATAAGAAAAAATAGAAATATATAACATTTGAAATCATTTTTGCGACATTACAAGATCATAGGTAAGAATGATAGATTTGAGTCGGGGGTCACACATTCATGTTTCGTAATATAATTACAATCTCAATGGTTATAGCATTTTTCGCAAATATACCTTTATTTGCACAAGACGCCGTTGAATTGGCACAAGTTGATGCAGCAGATAGCGGAGATACGGCTTGGATATTATCGTCCACAGCTCTTGTAATGTTAATGACACTGCCTGGTCTTGCCCTATTTTACGGTGGATTAGTGCGGTCTAAAAACTTCTTATCCGTGCTCATACAATGCGGCGCAGTAGCGGCTATAGCCTCTATATTATGGGTTATTGTTGGCTATACCTTAGCCTTTGGTGAAGTAAGTAATGGCTTCATAGGTGGCGGAAATGCTTGGATGCTAATCGTATTAAGCGATGTACGCGAAGGATTGTTCATTCCTGAAAGCACATTCGCTATTTTCCAAATGGCCTTCGCCATCATCACTCCAGCCCTCATGGTAGGCGCATGGGTTGAGAGGGCACGCTTTGGCTGGGTTGTTGCTTTTTGTGCGCTTTGGGGTTTGGTTGTATATGCACCCGTTGCTCATTGGGTCTGGGGCGGTGGATGGCTCAGCAAGCTTGGCGTTATCGATTTTGCTGGTGGTATCGTTGTTCACACAACTGCTGGTGTTTCTGCACTTGTTGCGGCTATGCTCGTTGGCAAACGCACAGGCTGGCCTAAATCATTAATGTTACCGCACAGCCCTGCATTAACATTTGTTGGCGCCGCATTATTATGGGTAGGTTGGTTCGGCTTTAACGGCGGCAGCGCCGTTGCGGCTAATGACGACGCATCCTCTGCTATCTTAAACACTCATCTGGCCGCTGCTGTTGCATCAATTATATGGATATTGATTGAGAAAATTAAAATCGGTAAACCAACGACTGTTGGTTGGGCAACGGGTGCTATTGCAGGTCTAGCAACCATTACTCCGGCTGCGATTGATGTGTCCGCTGGTGGTGCCATTATCATTGGTATTTTGGCTGCAATCATCTGTTTCTTTGCTATCGGCTTGATCAAGAATAAATTGAAAATTGATGACTCGCTTGATGTTTTTGCTGTTCACGGCGTTGGCGGTATGCTCGGTTCCATACTTGTGGCAATATTAATCAGCACAAGCTTTGGCGGCACGGGCTACAGCGATGATGGGTCTATGATTGGTCAAATATTCATACAACTTATCGGCATTGGTTCGGTGGCATTATGGTCCGCTTTCATTACCGTGATATTGGCTCTTACTGTGTCAATGGTGCTGCCGATGCGTGCATCTGCTGATGATGAACGTGACGGTCTTGACATCGCCAATCATGGCGAACGTGCCTGGGACATTGAAAGCTAAGCTTTATAAGCTAAGGTGATAAAATTGATTATAGGGGCTTTCACTATAAGAGGCGAAGGCTCCTCCTTTTTGGAAACCATATTTTTCATATAATCTTATAGCAGCATTAAACTCTTCGCCTGTACCAGTTTCCAATGATAATTTTGTGTAACTACGTTTGCGTGATACTTTAATGATATGGTCTAATAATTTTGCAGCGACACCTTTTCGCAGATGATCACTATGCGTACGCATAGACTTAATCTCTGCACTATTATTGCCCAGCTGCTTGAGGGCACCACAACCCATTAAAGCACCATCATTCCCCCGCACAGTCCACACAGAAACGTCATCCGAACGCAGTGCATCAACATCCATCGCAAATGCAAATGCCCTCGGTGTTGTATCATACATATTTGAGACATGTGACGTGACAAGTGCTTGTACATCACTACAGCTTAAATCATCAACTTTGACAAAAAGAGATGACATTCAGTCTCCCGTAAGAATCCTATCAACAAGCTGTTTAACATTGGGTACGAAACCATTAGAATAGAAAGGATCTGTACTAAAATTATAAGCAGCATGCCCTGCAAACATCAAATTTTCTTCAGGTTCACCGCCATGAGCAATATCTTGCAAAGACTTTTGAATACAGAAACTGCGCGGATCAGCCAAACGACCAGTGCTAAAATTATCATGATCTTTCCATGATGAAAAACCACAATGCGATAGGCAACCCATGCAATCCTTTTGGTCTTTGCGAATAGTAATGCCGTCATCTGGCGTTACATATACAACGCTATCATCAGGTGTTTTTAGCGCAATCTCATAACCCGCTGCAAACCATTGATGAGCACGACCCAAATCTTCATCTGTGACCCATATATTTTTGCCTTTAACGCCAACATCCAATTGCCTTGAATATATTGGGCATTGTTCTTTCTTAAACGAAATTTGCCGTTTAGAACGTGCGTCCAAATCCATTAAAAACTCAGTTTTTACTGCGCTAGAATAAAATCCTGTTGGCGAGAATTTATGCAGAAGTACATCGCCTTCTTTGATGCTGGTTAGTTTATCTTTCCAAGGTGCAGGAATTGGGCTCTCTT
Source organism: uncultured Sphingorhabdus sp. (assembly GCA_947501885.1). Classification (GTDB taxonomy): domain Bacteria; phylum Pseudomonadota; class Alphaproteobacteria; order Sphingomonadales; family Sphingomonadaceae; genus Sphingorhabdus_B. The sequence goes on from CANMXN010000002.1 coordinate 196,881, forward strand.
TTGTCAACAATGGCCGCGTACCATATTGAAAAGCAATTTGCCCAAGATCTTCATTATCAATCCAATCTTGCCAATCGCGCAGATACCAAACGCCGCCCGCCATAATGATTGGAACATTATCCGATATGCCTTCTTTGCGCATAACATCACGCAAGGCTTGTACGCGTGGTTTTGGGTCTTGCGGCTCTTTGGGGTTTTCTGCATTTGAAAGACCATTATGCCCGCCAGCAAGCCAAGGGTCTTCATAAACCACTGCCGCCATTAACTCAGGAACTTTGCTGTACGCGCGCTTCCACAATGCACGAAAAGCTCTAGCGGAACTTATAATGGGCAGATAGTTTACACCATAATTAGCAGCAATTTCTGATAATTTATAGGGCATACCCGCACCGCATGTAACTCCCGCAATCATACCTTTGGTTTTTTCCAATATGCCAATGAGTACTTCTTGTGCGCCGCCCATTTCCCAGAGGATATTAATATTAATAGCCCCTTTGCCATTGGCCAATTCATAAGCACGCTTCACTTGCGCTACACCGCCATCAATCGCATATTGAATCAATTCTCTATGCCGTTCAGCCCGTGTATTGCCTGTATAGATTTGTTCTATGATATTCCCATTTTTATCATAGCTATCAGCATTCACTGCTGAAACAGTACCAATTCCGCCAGCTGCAGCCCATGCACCCGCGCTTTCACCATTGGTCGCAGACACCCCTTTACCACCTTCAATCAGTGGCCAAACTTCATTGCCGCCATAAAGGATAGGTTTTAAACCTTTAAACACTCACATAGACCCCTATTGTATTTTGGCTTGTCTTACTCTTACCGCCCTAGAGCATCACTCTTATTTCAGCTGCTGATAGGGCAGAAAATTTGATTTTGCAACGATTACATATAATGTTCATAATGCCGAAAATTCCTGATTATTCATTGCTGCTCCATATAATTTTTTGTAGCGCGCTATCATAACCTTCTCATCAAATTCGTCTTGCGCAATTTGCCAATTATCTTTCCCGATTTTTTTGCGCAAATCAGAATCATTAGCTAATATTTGTAATGCCTTAGCAAAGCCTTCTTGATCCTGCTTATCAACGATAAAATCTTTATTTGATGCACTAACCATATTTCGCACATCACCAACATCGGTTGATAATGCTGGTATACCCGCAGCCATTGCTTCTACCAATGATATAGGAAATTGCTCGCTCAGCGATGAAAGCGCAAAAATATCAAACAAACCAATAAACCGTGATGGGTCTCTCAGAAAACCAGGCATTATTAAACGTTCGCTCATACCAAGGCGGCTCGCTTCTGCTAGGATAAGCTCTTTGTCTGGTCCCTCACCAGCTATAGCGAGTTTTACATGATCGCCAGCCACAGCCACTGCTCGCACCAATTTGGTCAAGTTTTTAACAGGCCTTAAGCCTGCAACCGTGCCTACTATGACCTCTCCATCACGTTTTTTAAGGCCAGGAAAAGCACCAAATTGTGCTTTTTTCTGATATTTAGGCAATGCAATTCCATTGGAGATACGTATCACGCGCGCTTGCGGTTGTTTCCAAACCTTTTGTGCAATATCCTCTAATATTTGCGATGGAACTACCAATTTGTGACTCCGCTGTAGAGCAATCATTCGGAAGTAGTTACGTTTCCAATTCAGCTTATCAATTTCATCATGATTAAATCCATCTTCATGGTGAATAAGCGGAGCTAGTCCCTTCTTCTGGCTATAAATGGTATGCGCCATTACGCCATCCATTGATCCCCAATTATAGGATAATATCAGGTCAAATTGCTCCATATAGTCGCTAATTTGTTGATAGCGTTTGATAGCTGGGCGACCATGTAAAGGAGGGGACTCCCCTTTGGTTTCGTCGGGAAAATCCACATTTATCTTTTTATCAATAGCATCACGAGCGGACATAGCATCTGGAACAGCGGATATAATTGTATGGTGAGCAGATTTACCAAAAGCATTCATAAGCTGCACAGCCCGCGCTTCTTTTCCGCCAAGGTCAAAACTAGAATGTAAATGCAATATTTGAACGGGTTTCATGGAAGACTCTCTTTATTGAAAATGCTATTGACTAATAGAGATATTTCTATCGCAGCTTATTTAAAAAACCTTCCATTGCCTGCACGCAATCTGGTTCATCTAGCGCAGGACAATGACCGACATTTTTAACGGTACGGAGTGTCGCTTTTCTCAACTGCTTAACCATCTTATCCGCCGTTTCTGCACTTAATATATCGGATATCTCACCGCGTAATAGCAATGTTGGTATATCTGAAAGCGCTTTAAACACAGGCCATAAATCTACCCCCGCTTCCCCACCTTGAATTTTGAACGGTTCGGAAATACGGCTATCATAATCCAATATTATTCTGCCGCTTGATGATAATTTACAGCATTTTTTTGCAAACCCAATCCAGTCTGATAATTCATAATCTGGGAACATGAGTTCGCCGCCTTCAGATAGGCCGCGTGCAGCATGAGCCCATGTATCATAGCTGCGGCCTTGCCCAACATAATTTTTGATTCGTTCTAAACCACGTGGATCGATATCAGGGCCAATATCATTAATAATAGCGCCAACTATTTGACGCGGCGGCTTGGTTCCAGATAGTGTGGAAGCTGATAGCATTGTAACAATACCGCCAAGCGATGTCCCAAGTGCAATAAATTTTTCGATATTTAACTCAGCGCATAATGCTTCTAAATCCTGCACATAAGTAAGCGGCACATAGGTCATCGCATCTTTAGCATAAGCGCTTTCTCCACGCCCACGAAAATCAAGCGCTATTACGCGCCATTGATCGCCAAAAGAATCCGCAATCGTTGCAAAATCTCGCGCATTACGGGTTAACCCAGGCAAACATATGATAGGCGGCCGATCATCACTTTGGTTTTCACCCATCGCATAATCACGGTAATGCAACCTTAGCCCATCCGCAGACCACCAATAGCCATCTTTATATTCAACTGCTCTTGCCATTTATTCTAACTCGCTCCACATGGTGAGACATGAAAATCATACCCTCTCAATCCTCTTACAAGGCTGATCCAAAAATCACCAGCCTTGGTAATAAAATAGCTGATCCTGTTCAGCCCGCAAATTTCCCCGAGACAATATTGCGCTTTCGCAATGATCGTTGGGCCCAATCAGTAGGCTTAGACCATTTGAATGACCAAAAATGGATTGAGCATTTTGGCCGTTTTGTGCCTTTAGACAATAATCTGCAAGAACCATTGGCCATGCGTTATCATGGTCATCAATTTCGTCATTATAATCCAGAAATTGGTGATGGCCGAGGGTTCCTGTTTGCACAAATGCGCGATCATAAGAACCGTTTGATGGACCTTGGAACAAAGGGCAGCGGCACCACACCTTATAGCCGTAGCGGGGATGGCCGCCTTACACTCAAAGGTGGCGTTCGAGAAATATTGGCCACCGAAATGCTCGAAGCCCTTGGTGTCCACACGTCCAAAACATTCTCACTCATTGAAACAGGCGAAGAGTTAGAGCGCGGCGATGAACCGTCTCCAACCCGCAGCGCAGTGATGGTTAGGCTCAATCATAGCCATATTAGATTTGGTACATTTCAGCGTATTGCCACTGAGGATAATGTAGTGCTCATGGAAGATTTAGTACAATATTGCCTTAAAAACCTCTATAATGTGAAGCCCACTGAAACCCCAGCTGCGCAGTTATTCGCATTGGTATGTGATGCAATGGCTCAGCAAGCAGCGCAATATATGGTCGCAGGTTTTGTCCACGGGGTTCTTAATACTGACAATATGAACATTACTGGAGAAAGTTTTGATTATGGGCCATGGCGTTTCACCCCATATTGGGAGCCAATGTTTACCGCCGCCTATTTTGATGAACATCGCCTTTATGCTTTTGGTCGTCAAGCACAAGCACTGCACTGGAATCTGGCACAACTCGCTGTCGCATTGCGTTTAATATGCGATTCTGACCCTTTGATTGCTGCATTGGATCAATTTCCTGAAAAGTTTAAAGGAGCTTTTATAACCAAATTTCTCTGGAGATTGGGGCTTAGCAGCCAAGGAAAGGATAAGGATTTAGAATTTGTAACAGCAGCAGAAAAAGCCATGATCCATTCTGGCGTCATGATTGATGAGTTTTTCTTCGTCCATCGAACAGGAAGAAAGCTACTTAATAAAAATGAAGATCAAGAGTATCAAGCATTTGCAGATATATTATCAGATTATAATATCTCAAAGAATGATAATTTATATTGGAAGAGAGATAAACCCATTTCAATGCATATCGAAGAAGTCGAATCGATATGGAATGCTATTGCTCAAAATGATGATTGGAGCCAATTGCACATAAAAATTGAAGAAATTCGTTTAATGGGTAACGCGCATCAATAAATATTTTACAATAATTTCTCAAAGACCTGCATCGTTAATAAATTATAAAGCATATCATCTTAAGCCGTATTTGAGTCTAGATATATGCATCTAAACTAGCATGATTATAATGATTAAGGCAAAGCATTGGGCGAATTAAAATCATATGAACCTGCAACGGGCGCGCTACTATGGACTGGCGAATGTACAGACGCAGATAGCGAAATATCTATAACCAGAGAAGCATGGGGCAAATGGGCTGCATATGGCCTATCTGACCGTATCGAAACCGTTCGTAAATTCTCTAATCGCATAAAAGCGGATGCCGAACCTCTTATTGACTTAATTTGCCGTGAAACAGGTAAGCCAGTTTGGGAAGCGCGCAATGAAGTTGAAGAAATATCAGGTAAAGTTGATATTTGTATTAAAGCCTATGCAGAACGAAGTTCACAACGCAGACTAAGCGGAGCATCGGGGAATATGGCCGCTTTGCGTCATAAACCACATGGTGTTTTTGCTGTCATCACCTCTTATAATGAACCCGCAGCTATTCCTTGCAGTCACATCATTCCAGCATTACTTGCTGGTAACGCCATAATATTTAAACCCAGCGAGCATGCACCAGCTGTAGGACAGTTCATTGTCGATTGTCTGCATCGCGCAGGAATCCCAAAAAATATCGTACGTGTCGTACACGGTGGACCTGAAGTTGGTAAAAAACTAGTAACTCATAACGATATAGATGGTGTATTTTTCACTGGTTCTGCTCAAATTGGCATACAAATTAATCGTGCTTTTGTTAATCGCCCTGGTAAGATGTTGGTGTTAGAAATGGGCGGAAACAACCCTATCATTTTCTGGGATACAGCCGATATATACAGCTCTGCGGCTCTGGTTATTAAATCCGCTTTTGGTTCTGCTGGGCAAAAATGTACCGCTGCACGGCGCCTTATCATCAAAGACACATTATATGATTCTGTTATTCCAGAGATTAAAAGACTAGCAGATCGTCTGATAATTAATGATCCTTATGGTGACCCGCCGCCATTTATGGGACCTATGATAACTAATGATATTGCGGATGGATTAACTGAGAGCTTCCTTGCCCTTATGAGCCATGGCGGACGACCCATACGCCATATGTCACGCCCTATTAAAGACCGCCCATTCGTATCACCAGGCATAATCGATGTAACCGATATGAAAGAGCGACCAGATGTTGAATTATTTGGCCCATTGCTACAAATTATCAAAGTATCATCATTTGAAGATGCTATCATCGAAGCCAATAACACAAGATTTGGCCTATCCGCTTCGCTTATTGGTGGTAATGCTCAGCAATATGACCAATTTTGGGCCAATAGCAGAGCAGGCATCGTCAATTGGAATGCCGAAACAACGAAAATTTCATCTTCAGCCCCAATAGGCGGAACGGGACTCTCCGGAAATGGACGGCCAGGGTCTTATTATAGCGTCGACCATTGCGCATATCCTGTTACTTCAGAAGAATGTGACACACCAAAGGCAATGATAGGTATCGGCCTTAAAGATGATAATTATGGTTCTGATGATGCGCAAGAAGATAAGGCTGTTGCCTAATCTAATGGCGTTAGCTGTCCATTTATAATTCAAACTAATATCAAACAGGCTGGTATAATTCAAACCGCTAAAGCCAAGCTTTTAAGGGTAATAATTATATTAATTTGCAGTCAGAATAGCAATTCACCATATAGGGTATATGAAAATCCTCGAACATAATATTGGTACAATTTATTTGGTAGGCGCAGGCCCTGGCGATCCAGATTTGCTTACGGTCAAAGCCGCCAAATTGCTGAATAATGCATCATTAATAATCCATGATGGCTTAGTCGATCAAGCGATTATGGATTTAATTCCAAGCGATGCAACAAAAATCTCCGTTGCTAAAAAAAGGTCGCGTCATAGCGTGCCTCAAGATCAAATCAACGATATGCTTATACAATATGCACTGGAAGGTCACGATGTCATTCGTCTAAAAGGCGGCGATCCTTTTATCTTTGGCCGTGGCGGCGAAGAGGTCGAGGATATCCGAGCCGCTGGTGTCAGCGTAGAAGTAATCCCTGGCATTAGCGCAGCCGTTGGCGGAGCCGCAGAATATTTAATGCCCCTCACTCACCGCGATCATTCTAGCGCCGTTACATTTGTAGCGGGTCAATGCAAAGGATTATCCGATCAAAATTGGGCGGGCCTAGCAGGCAAAGGCCGAACGCTCGTTATCTATATGGGTGTTGCTACCGCTGATGCTATATCCGAAAAATTAATCGCCGATGGATTATCACCCGATACGCCAGTGGCTGTTTTGGAAAAAGGTACGCGCAGCGACAGCCGCGCTTATCAGAGCTTGCTCACCGATTTAGGTTCAATGATGCAGCGTAATAGTATCAAAAGCCCTGCTCTCATCATAGTGGGAGACGTAGTGCAAAACTCATTAGCACAAAATGATTTTTCAGCATCACGCATAACGCACGCCATAGGCGGCAATAGCGCACTCACCGATAATATGGAGAAACTATCATGAAATTGCTCACTGGCAATGATTTAAAATCTGGCCTTGTCACATGGTGGACAGGCAAAGATTGGTCCATCAACATCGAAGATGCCGTCGATGTTGGCGAAGAAGGTGAAGCGATTTTAGCCGCCGAAGAGGCTGCACGGCGTGTTAATTCACCCTATATTATTGACGGCGATGAAGATTCTGGAACGCCTCGCCCCGCCCATATCAAAGACCGCGTTCGCGCCCTTGGTCCGACTGTGCGTCCTGACCTAACCCTGAAACCGAATGATGCTAGCGCCATAGATAAGGTAGTATGAATGTATAAATATGACCAATATGACCAAAGCATCGTTGATGCGCGCGTTGCAGAATTTCGCGATCAAGTTGAACGCCGTCTTGCGGGGGAAATCACCGAAGACCAGTTTAAACCGTTAAGGCTACAGAATGGCCTCTATCTCCAATTGCACGCCTATATGCTGCGCGTGGCCATTCCTTATGGCACATTGAACAGCAAGCAAATGAAGATGCTTGCGCATATCGCACGCAAATATGATCGTGATTATGGCCACTTTACCACACGCCAAAATATTCAATATAATTGGATACAGCTTGATCAAACCCCTGACTTGCTCGAAGAATTGGCCAGCGTTGAAATGCACGCCATTCAAACATCGGGAAATTGCATCCGCAATATCAGTTCTGATCAATATGCAGGTGCGGCTGCTGATGAAGTGACCGATCCGCGTCCTTGGGCAGAGTTGCTGCGGCAATGGTCAACATTTCATCCCGAATTTGCGCATCTACCGCGCAAGTTTAAATTTGCTGTTATAGCCTCTGAAGAAGATCGCGCTGCGATGCGTCTGCATGATATTGGCATCCAATTGGTGCGCAATGATGCTGGCGAATTGGGTGCAAGATTTTTCGTTGGAGGCGGTATGGGCCGCACCCCGATGATTGGCCCTATGGTGCGTGATTTTGTTCCCGCCGATGATTTGATCAGCTATGCTGAGGCCTGTCTGCGTGTTTATAACCGTTATGGTCGCCGCGATAATAAATATAAAGCGCGTATCAAAATCTTGGTCCATGAATTGGGCAAGGATGAATATACCCGCCAAGTCGAAGAAGAATTTAAGCATATTAAAACGCTTAACCTTGATCCACCAAAGGCCGAACTAGAGCGTATTACGACATTCTTCCAAGACCCTGATTATGATTTATCAGCATCCGATGATTTGGATTTATCCGATCCTGATTTCGCAATATGGGTCGATCAAAATGTTAAAACGCATAAACAATCTGGCTATGCGATTGCCAATATATCGCTCAAGCCCATTGGCGGCATTCCTGGTGATGCAACATCCGTACAAATTGATGTGATGGCTGATCTTGCTAAGGAGTATAGCTTTGATGAATTGCGCGTGACGCACGCACAAAATATCGTGCTGCCGCATGTGAAAAAGTCTGACCTTTATACCCTATGGCAAAAACTTGACGAAGCAGAATTAGCAACGCCTAATCTTGATCTGATTAGCGATATGATTGCTTGTCCTGGCCTTGATTATTGCAGCCTCGCCAATGCGCGTTCTATTCCAGTGGCGCAAAAAATTGCGACGCGATTTGCTGATGTTGGCAAGCAAAAAGAACTTGGCGAATTAAAGCTGAAAATCTCTGGTTGTATCAATGCTTGCGGTCATCACCATGCTGGCCATATCGGCATTTTGGGCGTCGATCGTAAGGGCGTTGAAAATTATCAATTATCCTTGGGCGGCAGCGGCGCGGAAGATGTAAGCTTGGCCAAAATTACAGGCCCGGGATTTGACGAAGACGGCATTGTCGATGCGGTCGAGAAAGCCACCAATGTTTATTTGGAACAGCGCGAGGGCGATGAGCGGTTCGTTGATACCTATCGCCGCGTTGGAATGGCACCGTTTAAGGAGGCGCTATATGACTGATATATTTTCCCTACGCGATGATAGCCCTGTAACAGAAACGCCTGTTTCTATCGAAGAATTTTTGGGCGGTAATGCGACCGCTGTACGTATCGAAGTCGGTGAAGATGCAAGACAATTATTACCTTACCTTGATCGTATTGCGCTGGTAGAGATTAGCTTTCCAGCCTTTACCGATGGACGTGGTTACAGCGCTGCACGGGTACTCCGTGAAGCTGACTATACAGGCGAGTTGCGCGCGCAAGGCGATGTTTTGCTCGATCAGATCCGCTATATGCACCGTTGCGGCTTTGACAGTTTTGCCCCCGAAAAACCATTGGAAGCCGATCAAGTTGATGCAGTTCTCAAACGGTTTGATGCCGTTTACCAAAGCACAGTTGATGGCCAGAATCCCGTTTGGGCGCTGCGCCACGGTGGATGATATGACCATATATAATAAAATAAGTGCGCGGCCCATTGATACTATCAATACAGGTGCGCGTTTCAAGCCCACCGATGCCGTGCGTCTGAACAATATGTTCCGTGGTCGCAGCACCAATGAAATGTTGCAATCAATTTTTAGCGACAATCTTATCGGTGAGATTGCATTGGTCTCCTCTTTTGGTGCAGAGAGCGCAGTGCTGCTGCATTTGGTGTCCTCAATCGATAAGAATATCCCCGTAATATTTCTGGACACAGGCAAGCATTTTTCGGAGACTTTGGCCTATCGCGATTTGCTCACAGAGCGTTTTGGACTGAACATTGTCAATCTCACGCCAGAAGAAAGCGATATAAAAAAGCAAGATGGTAATGGATTACGTTGGTCATTCGATCCCGATGGTTGCTGCCATATCCGCAAAGTGCTGCCGCTTGAAAAAGAGATGGCAAAATATGATGCCTCCATCAGCGGACGTAAAGGTTTTCAATCCAAAACCCGCAATGCGCTGCCGCGATTTGAGATTGATACAAGCGATGCGCATGGACGGCTTAAGATTAATCCGTTGGCCGATTGGACCAAAGAGCAGTTGAATGCCTATATCATAGAACATGATATTCCGCCGCATCCATTAGTAGAACAAGGCTATCCATCCATTGGATGTTCGCCCTGCACCAGCAAAGTGGCCGAAGGCGAAGACCCGCGCTCTGGCCGCTGGAAAGGCTGGGACAAAGTCGAATGCGGTATCCACGAGCCCGTAAGTACGACGCTTGATGATGATGGAGCAAACGACCCTATTTTCTAGGATCAGGCTTTACAGCACATACAACTAGCATTAACCTGACAGCAAATGTCCATTATATTATCCTCTTTTTTATTATTAAGCTCTGCACAGGCCGAAGAACCCAAAACCATTGATTGCAGCTATGATTTAGATGCGATGTTGGCATTGGATCTACAGCAATTTGATCAAGACCAAAAAGGCGGATGGCGCGCACTGGCTAGCAAAGGATGTGACTTAGAAGCGGCTGAATTAATCCGCGAATGGCGTTTCCGCAAGCGATCACATGAAAATATTCTCTATTGGCATGAAGGGCAATTGCGCGCTTTTGCTGGGCAAACACAGCAGGCCATTGATCTGTTTAGTTTAACATATGAACCACAGGACTTTGATGATTTTGGCTGGAATCACTATGTTAATGGAACGATTGCTTATCTTGTTAAAAATCGTGATATTTTAGATAAATCTGTCGAGAGATATAAAGCGTTAGAGCTCAAAAAGCGCGAGAAACAGGATTTAGACCAAGAGGAATGGCCCGTTAATTTGCGTATTTTGATCGCTTTTCAAAAATGTTTCGGTAAAAGCTATGAAGAAGGTTATACGTCCTGCCGCGATTAATTGACTATATTTAATCATATTGATCATCTTGATAACTATCATCCGCTAGGTCAGAGAAGCGGGTAATTTTCGCCTCAAACTTCATCCGCACTTTGCCCGTTGAGCCATGACGCGATTTAGCGATACCAAGCTCAGCCAAGCCATAGACCCTCTCCATATCAATGCGCCATTGTTCATAGGCTTCATGAACTTTTGGATCATCTCCATCAACGGGTTCTTTGGGTTGCTTGGATGCGATATAATAATCTTCACGATATACGAACAACACAATATCCGCATCTTGTTCAATCGAACCTGATTCGCGCAAGTCCGATAACATCGGTGTTTTATCTTCGCGTTGCTCCACCGCACGGCTAAGCTGCGAGAGCGCAATCACAGGAACATTTAATTCTTTTGCGAGCGTTTTCAAACCACGGCTAATCTCCGAAATTTCATTCACGCGATTATCATTCGCACGGCCAGAGCCTTGGAGAAGTTGAAGATAATCCACCACAATCAAACCAATATCATGGCGGCGTTGTAATCGGCGCGCACGGGTTCTTAAGGCTGCAATAGTAAGCGCAGGTGTATCATCAATAAAGAGCGGTAAGTCCTGCAAATCGCGCGAAGCGCGTGCTAAATTACGAAATTCCTCATGGCTAATTTTACCCATTCGTAGCGCTTCACTGCTAATGCCCGATTGCTGCGCCAAAATTCTGGTGGCAAGCTGATCCGCCGACATTTCTAGGCTGAAAAATGCAACTTTCGCGCCCACATTTTTTTCAGGTGCAATGCCATCAGCCACATCACGATTATATCGCATAGCAGCGTTAAAGGCAAAATTTGTAGCAAGCGCGGTTTTCCCCATACCAGGGCGCCCAGCCAATATGATCAAATCACTTTTATGGAGGCCACCCATTCTAGAATTTACGCTATCAAGGCCCGTGGTAATACCCGATAAACCGCCGCCTGATTGCAACGCTATTTCTGCTGTCTGTACTGCTGCAGTGGCTGCACTTAAAAAGCTTTTTACGCCGCCTTGTTCGCCTTCACCATCGGCGACTTTATAGAGCGCGCTCTCCGCATTTTCAATTTGTGCCTTAGGGTCCACACTCTCACTTGTGTCGAGCGCATCATCTACCAATGTACGGCCGACAACAACCAATTCGCGTAACAAAGCAAGATCATATATTTGCTGCGCAAAGTCACGAGCACCAATCAAGCCTGCACCATCGGCAGTTAATTGCACCAAATAACCAGCACCGCCTAGCTCGCGCATTGCCTCATCGCTCTCAAAAAAGGGTTTGAGCGTAATCGGTGTTACCACCATAGAGCGGTCCACAAGCCGTAATATTTGATCGAAAATACGGCCATGCAAGGGTTCGAAGAAATGATCGGGCTGTAATTTGATCTGTACTTCTTCAAGCACACGATTATCGATTAATATCGCTCCTAAAAAAGCAGCCTCTGCCTCAATATTATGAGGCAGCTGCGTTGGTATTTCTTCGACATTATCGTTGATGCTAATTGGTTCGGCCATAGATTGTATATTCGAACATATATAATCTTAGTGCAAGCCATAGATAATAATATAAGAGTGGGCAGAATGGTGGATCAATTGTGGATAAGTTTACAGCGACGTAAATATTACTTGTCCGCTCGCTTATAAAAGCTATCACCAAAATATGAGCAAGCATTGCATAGCAAAGGTCAAATTGGATGAAAGCACCATTTTATGGCGCAATGCTGATATTGAACAAGAACGCCGCATAGCAATATTCGATCTAATTGAGGATAATAATTTCGAACCATTAAAACCTTATCCTAATAATTATAAAGGCCCGTATCATCTGCAATTAAGTGTACAAGAAGGCAGACTTATTTGGGACATAAAAGACGAAAATGATACACTGCTCGAAACATTGATATTTGGACTTGCAAGATTTCGGCGGCCTATTAAAGACTATTTTGCAATCTGCGATAGCTATTATCAAGCAATTCGTAAATCAACAGCAACTGAGATTGAAACCATCGATATGGCGCGGCGCGGCATCCACAACGAGGCTGCCGAGTTATTAATTGAGCGGCTAGAAGGTAAAATCAATGTTGATTTCGCAACAGCAAGACGCCTGTTTACTCTGATCTGTGTTTTACATATTAAGAGTTAGAGGTTTATGAGGTGAAGTAAGATGGGATTATCGGGGCATAAAGGGAAATTAACATTAATCACCTTATTGGTGATCGCTTCAATTGCTTTCATTATATATTCGCTTGCTAAAAGTTGGGCGCCTTCACGCAATACTTACCCCTTGCAAGGTGTGCTAGTAAACCAAGAACATGGGAACCCGATATGGACAACATTGGGTAAGACTGGTGTCGATTTTGCTTATCTTACCGCTAGTAAAGGCACCAATCAGCGCGATGATAGTTTTTCTAATAATTTATCAGGCGTTAAAGACGCTGGTATTCGATATGGTTCTGTACATGACTTTGATATTTGCCGGTTGGCTACCGATCAAGCGACATTATTCAACACCACTGTCCCGCGCGACCCCGATGCACTACCCCCAGCTGTAAAAATTGGATTTTCTGATAATTGCACCAGCAAACCAAACCGCGCTTTAATCTTATCTGAAATTAGCAGTTTTTTGGGGCAGATTGAATTACATGTTGAAAAACCTGCAATTATCTTACTCGAACCCGATTTTGAGGACCATTATAATATTAGTGGGTCGATTGACCGCAACATGTGGGCCGAAGGTAATTATTTTGTGCCAAGTTATACCGCTAGGCCGTGGCGTATGTGGACAGCGAATAAAGCGCGTAATATCAGCGGAATTGATACGCCCGTACCGTGGGTTGTTTTGCGATGAACGCAACACATCCCTCGCAAACTCAAATTGATACGCTATTAAGCGCCGCGCATGAAGCAAGCAAAAATGCCTATGCCCCCTATTCCCATTATCATGTCGGCGCAGCATTGCTTTTTTCTAATGGTAATAATATCGCTGCAAGTAATATTGAAAATGTAAGTTATGGCCTATCATTATGCGCTGAAACAGTTGCTATTGCATCAGCTCATAGCCAAGGGAATATGAGTGATATTATTGCTATTGGATTAGCAGGAGGCGCTCCCAACGAAGCGGGCAAAGCTATATTAACAGATAAAGCCGTGACGCCTTGCGGACGGTGTCGTCAGATGATCAAAGAGGTTGCAGATATGAGCGGTATTGATACGCATATTTATTGTCTGCATAGAACAGGTCATATACATTATAGATTATCAGACATTTTGCCTGATGCCTTTGGTCCAGATAATCTCTCATAGGCAATTGGCATAATAAGAATATTATAAACAGAGGACAATATGAGTATCTTATCTGACATATGGATCCGCGAACAAGCGAATAAAACAAACATGATTGAACCATTTGTTGAAGCGCAGCGCCGTGATGGCTGTATCAGCTATGGTCTATCGTCCTATGGTTATGACGCACGCGTCGCTGATGAATTTAAAATTTTCACCAATGTTAATTCATCGATAGTCGATCCAAAAGAATTTGATCCAGGCAGCTTTGTAGACAAGAAAACCGATTGCTGCATCATCCCGCCTAATAGCTTTGCACTGGCCCGTACGGTTGAATATTTTCGTATCCCAAAAGATGTACTGGTTATCTGTCTTGGCAAATCTACCTATGCCCGCTGCGGGATCATTGTCAATGTAACACCGCTCGAACCAGGGTGGGAGGGGCATGTAACGTTAGAATTTTCGAACACAACACCACTACCTGCAAAAATTTATGCCAATGAAGGCGCATGCCAATTTTTATTTCTAAAAGGCAATGAACCCTGCGAAACCAGCTATGCCGATCGTGCAGGTAAATATATGGGGCAACAAGGAGTTACGCTGCCCAAACTCTGAAACTGTAGTTTGAAGAAAATATTTTAATATATTCATCAGTGAAACCCATCAAATGGAATGTTTGACGATACGGCATTGCTAGATATGTGATTACAAATTCATTTATGCGTGACTTATGCTCGTTTCGCGCATAATCTACAAAGCAGAAAATATATGAGGATGGGAATATGACGGAGTCGCGCGAATTTGATATCATTGTTTATGGAGCATCAGGTTTCACAGGACGTTTGGTTGCTGAATATCTGAATAAACAATATGGCAGTGAAGGCCCAAAATGGGCAATGGCTGGACGTTCTCAAGAAAAATTAGAATCTGTGCGCGATGAAATGGGTGTGCCAAAAGATACGCCTTTAGTGATCGCAGATGCCAGCGATACCGCATCATTAACGGATATGGTGAAACGCACCCGCGTGATCATTACAACTGTGGGCCCTTATCAGCTATATGGCAATGAATTAGTCGCGGCATGTGCACAGCATGGCACAGATTATTGTGACCTTTCTGGTGAACCCGCTTGGATGCGCATGAAAATTGATGCCCATGAAGCACAAGCCAAAGAGAGCGGCGCACGTATTGTATTTTCCAGCGGCTTTGATTCTATCCCCTTTGATTTGGGCGTAATGATGTTGCAAAAAGAATGTTTCAATCGTTTTGGCCAAAGTGCACCGCGTATCAAAGGCCGCGTTCGCGCTATGCAAGGTACTTTTTCTGGCGGAACAGCAGCCAGCTTAAAAGCAACGATGGCAGCCGCCGCAAAAGACCCAATGGTTATCAAATATCTCACTAATCCGTTCAGTCTAGCCCCTGGTTTTGAAGGCCCCGAACAACCTTTGGGTAATAAGCCCATATATGAAGAAGACTTAAAGAGTTGGTCCGCTCCCTTTATCATGGCACCGATTAATACCAAAAATATCCACCGCACCAACGCTTTGCTTGGGCATGAATATGGCGAGGATTTTATCTATGATGAAATGATGTTTACTGGTGATGGCGAACAAGGTGAACAAATGGCCAATTTCATGGCAAAAGCTGATCCTATGGGCGGTGATGATGCGCCCAAGCCAGGTGAAGGTCCTAGCAAAGAAGAACGCGAGAATGGTTTTTATGACATATTATTTATCGCAGAAATGGCTGATGGAGCAAAGACAATGTTATCGGTCAAAGGTGATAAAGACCCTGGTTATGGTTCCACATCCAAAATGATCGCAGAAACCGCAATCACCCTCCTTGATAGCGATTGTGCAGGCGGCATTCATACCCCAGGTTCTGCACTTGGCGAAAGCCTAGTAAAGCGCCTTGAGGCCAATGCAGGTCTTGCTTTCACACTGGAGGGGTAATAGATCACTTCGCTATGATCGCAAAATTACTGAATAAAAAAAGCAAATTATTCAAGAAGAAGAAGCCTTCTGTTCCAGAGGGCAAGCGTATCTATGCCATTGGAGATGTTCATGGCTGTAAGTCTTTGCTTGAAGATCTGTTAGAGAAAATCAACAAAGATAATGCGCAACGCGGAGCCGCTGAAACAGAAATTATATTTTTAGGTGACCTTATTGACCGCGGGCCCGATAGCGCAGGCGTGCTAGATTTATGCATTGATCTTAAAAAAACCAATAAATCTGTGCATTTTTTAATGGGTAACCATGAAGAGATGTTCTTAGAAGCCGTGGTTGATAGAATCCCCAAATTAATGCGCTTCTTTTTGCGTGTCGGCGGAACAGAAACCCTCTTAAGTTATGATATTTTGCGTAACGATTTTATGAGTATGGATATTGAAGAACTATGTGAATTTATCCCCCAACTCATCCCTCAAGAGCATATTGATTTCATCCAAAACTTCGATGAACATATTATTATAGGTGATTATATGTTTGTTCATGCTGGGATAAAACCTGGCGTGGCATTGGATGAACAAAAGCCAAAACATTTACGCTGGATCAGAGAAGATTTTATCGACAATAAATCTCCTCACGGTAAAATTATAGTCTTTGGTCATACAATCTTTGACGAAGTCAGAGAGAAAAATAATCACATTGGAATTGACACAGGCGCATATAAAAACAATCTTTTAACAGCCTTATGTTTGGAAGGTGATGAGCGTTGGTATTTGCAGGCAAAATTGCAATAAGCAAACTGCAAATAAATTGTAGACTTGAATATCTGTTTCAATTGTTACAATCATAAAGCATGAAACAGAAATTTACCAATATCGCGCAATGCGCCACTGCTTCCATTGCTCTATCTTCGATGGTCTTATCAACCCCAATTTACGCGCAAGAACAAAATGCGCCTGATCCACAATCGCTTAAAAATTATGTCGAGAAATTGGTAAGTTTTGGGACTCGCCATACATTATCATCGCCAGACCATCCCACACGCGGCATAGGCGCTGCACGCAAATGGGCAGCGAGTGAATTTCAAAAATTTTCTAACGCATGCGGCGGATGCATTATCCAAGAAGATATCGCCAGAAAGTTTACGGGGCCACGTGCGCCAGATGGCGTCAATGTCGTCGATGTTTTGGCTATTCAAAAGGGCAGCGCAGGTTTTGACCATGTTATCATTATAGCCGGACATATCGATAGCCGCGTAACAGATGCACTTGATTCAACATCAGATGCGCCTGGTGCTAATGATGATGGGTCGGGCACAGCATTGGTTATTGAAACAGCGCGCTTATTATCCAAACAAAAATTCAAAGCCACAATTATCTACGCTCTATTATCAGGTGAAGAACAGGGTCTTTGGGGTGGAACCCTATTGGCCGAAACCGCAAAAGCAAGAGGTTGGAATGTATCTGCAATGCTCAATAACGACATTGTCGGGAACACATTAGGATTTAACGGCTCTGTCGTCGATGATCGTGTCCGCGTATTTAGCGAAGGTATTAGAATATCTGAAAGTCAGGCCGAAAATCTCTCGCGGCGTGGCAGCGGCGGCGAAGATGACGGACCATCACGCTCTTTAATGCGGGCTATTAAATCTATTAGTGCCAAAAATGAAGCACTGAATTTAGAAGTCTTTGGCGTACGCAGGCCAGACCGATTCCGCCGTGGAGGTGATCATTTACCCGCTCTGCAGGCTGGTTTCCCAGCCATTCGTTTCACCGTTGGCGTTGAAAATTACCGTTATCAACATCAAGACCTACGAACCGAAGATGGCGTTGAATATGGCGATACGGTTGATCGGATGGACTTTGATTATCTCAGCCGTGTCACAGCCCTTAACATTGCAACCATCAAACAACTTGGCAACGCCCCTATCGCTCCAACAAGCGCATCTTTGGCTGGCGCTGTATCATCAGATACTACTGTATCATGGACGCCAGTGAAAGATGTGAACCAGTATCGTGTTTATTATCGCCGTAATGATAAGCGTGATTGGCAAGGCAGTCGTTTAGTGACAGGAAATAGTGCAAAATTCAAAGATATGATCGTGGATGACATGTTCTTTGGTGTAGCTTCAGTATCACCTGAAGGACATGAGAGCATCATCACCTTCGCTGGATTACCACAACGCAGCAGATAATAATCAAACGCCCATAAAAAATGGCAGCGCACGATGTGCACTGCCACTTAAATAATTTATGCGTGGGTATTAAATTTAAGCAACTTGCGCGTGGTCTTCGCCTTCTTCCATATCACGAAGAACATAACCGCGGCCCCAAACGGTTTCGATATAGTTTTCACCGCCGCAAGCAAGGACTAGTTTCTTACGCAATTTACAGATGAAAACATCAATAATTTTAAGTTCTGGTTCGTCCATACCGCCATAAAGATGGTTTAGGAACATTTCTTTAGTCAAGGTTGTGCCCTTACGCAGTGACAATAATTCGAGCATGGCATATTCTTTGCCCGTTAAATGCACGCGAACACCATCAACCTCAACGGTCTTGGCATCCAAGTTCACAGACAATTTACCCGTGCGAATAACAGATTGTGAATGGCCTTTCGAGCGACGCACAACAGCATGAATACGTGCTACCAGCTCTTCACGGTGGAAAGGTTTAGTCACATAATCATCAGCACCAAAACCAAATGAACGCACTTTACTGTCCATTTCGCTAATGCCTGATAAGATCAAAACAGGCGTTTGTACTTTTGCAACGCGCAATTTTTTCAAAACATCATAGCCGTGCATATCTGGTAAGTTTAAATCAAGGCAGATGATATCATAATCATATAATTTACCCAAATCTAAACCTTCTTCACCAAGATCGGTAGTATATACATTGAAACCCTCTGTGGTCAGCATCATCTCAATAGCTTTTGCTGTTGACGGTTCATCTTCAATTAGTAGTACCCGCATTTGGTAGTCCTTTTTATACTGTTTAGTCGCTCAGATCAGTCTAAATCATATTGTTTTAAATTGATCGTTAGATTTAATTAACCATAAGATAGATGAACTGAAAAGGTTAATTTCTCGTTAACAAAGCAAAACCAGCGAGTCGCAACATATGTAAAATGGTATAAGTGACTCATTTCTGCGGGTTTAGAGCATAAAATAGCTTATAAAAATAATTTGAAAAAAATTGATGCTAAGGTCAAATTTACGCGTATTTTACGCAAAAACACTCTATTTTACTCTATATTATGCGTAAAAATAGCAATAATTTCTTATAAAATTAACGATTGAACGCGCTTTTTCCATGCATCTGCAAGGCTATCAAGAGCCATTAATTGGTGCAGACTAGCTTGCGATTTATCCGTCTTATGCTGACCAAAAAATAAATGCTCAAAAACACGCAGCACAGTCCATTGATGGTTTGGGCTATATATCTGATCTATAGTATCACCTTTCGTAATGACACCTTCTTGCAATACTCTGAAATAGATACCGCAATTTCCATTCCGTAAAATATCTACCACCATATTTTTACGATCAAAATGATGCTCAATCTTCCAACAAGGTTGGCGTCCATGGCTAATCTCAATTATAGATTGTCCAATTGCAAACCTATCGCCAATTTTAACTTTATCCTCGCACAAGCCAAGCGCACTAATATTCTCACCAAAAGCCCCTGCTTGATCAAGCAATTGATGAGCACCTAATTTATTACGCCAATATTGATAATGTTCGTAAGGATATAAATGCAGAGCTTTATCGGGACCTCCATGGTTTTTAGTGTCGGCCACTTGATCGCCATCTAAACCATCCTTCGAGAGTCTTATTGAGCCTTCTACTTCTTTACGTGCTATCGAGCTGAACTCTTGATCTCTAAATTTTAATGGCCTACCAACAAAAAGGTTCAATATTTTTGATTTAATCATGTTAAAGCCATAATAGATTATTTTGTAAAAGACTATCCAATATCTTAATCACAAAAAACTGTTATTATAAAACTCTTAATTGAGCGAATAAAATTTAGGGTTGTTAATTAAAGTGCACATCCAAGATCTAAGAATAGCCTTATTTAGTGGCAATTATAATTATGTTCGTGATGGCGCTAATCAAGCTCTCAACAAATTAGTAGAATATTTGCTCAAGCAAGGTGCTAATGTACGCATCTATTCTCCTACCACTCAAACACCAGCATTTAAGCATAAAGGTGATTTGGTATCGATACCATCTATCGCTATACCGGGACGTGAAGAATATCAATTCCCGCTCGCTATCACACCGCGCATTAAACGAGACTTAAAAGAATTTTCACCTAATATTATTCATACATCGAGTCCTGATTTGGTGGGGCATCGTGCCGTCACCTGGGCACGCAACAATAGCCTACCAATATTATCATCGGTTCATACACGTTTCGATACTTATGCACGCTATTATAGGATGGGTTTTATTGAACCATTGATGATAACGCTGCTGCGACGTTATTATCGGCGCTGCGATGCTTTAGTTGTGCCATCAGAGTCTATTGCCTCTATCTTGCGTGAACAAGAAATGCATGACGATATTAGCATTTGGTCACGCGGAATAAACCGAGAAATATTTGATCCCAGCAAACGCAGCAATGAATGGCGCGCCTCGCTTGGTATAAATGATGACGATATTGTCATTGGGTTTTTGGGCCGCTTGGTGATGGAAAAAGGGTTAGATATTTTTGCTCAGACAATAGAAAAATTGCGCAATAGCAAGCATAAGTTCAAAATATTAGTGGTTGGAAAAGGCCCTGCTCAAGATTGGTTTGCGCAGAAAATCCCCGAGGCTATTTTCGTAGGATTTCAAAGCGGAACTGATTTAGGCCGCGCAGTTGCTTCGATGGATATATTGTTTAATCCATCTATTACCGAGACATTCGGCAATGTGACGTTGGAAGCCATGGCAAGCGGAGTCCCTGTGGTAGCAGCCCGTGCTGCAGGCAGCGAGAGTTTAGTGACTGACAATCATACAGGGTTATTAATAACACCTGAAAAAACCCAAGAATTTGCGAAAGCTCTAGAGCATTACATAAAAAATCAAGTAGCTAGACATAAGCATGGTGAAGCCGGTGAGCTTCTATCGCGCAGCTATGATTGGGATAATATCAACAAAATAGTAGCCGATAAATATATAGAGATTATTACCGCGTTTAACAGATGATCTATTATCTTATTACGCCGCTATCTTTCATACGCTTGCTATAATAGAGCTGCCCGATTGCAATCACATATAATAACCCAGTAAAGAGCAAGCCTGCTGTTCCACCAACAACATCTAGGGTTACCCCCGAGGTCAGATGATATAGGCTCGAAACAATCAAACCACCAAGCGATATGATATAGACATAATAGGATAATTTGCTGCGAAATAGTAACAAGATCGATCCTAATATCGCACCCCATACACCGCAAGCCCATGCTGCATCCACCCATGCTGGAAATTGCATAAAATAATCCAATTGCTCAATATTATATTGCGCTAAATATTGTTCATTTTGGGTTTGCGTCATCATATAGTCAAAGCAACCAATAGCATTCCACAAAGTCATAATACAGCCCACAACCCATAAGTGCCAAGGTGCTTTTATAGATTCTTTTATTTCAGTCATTTTATTTCCCCCTCTAATATTTCCATCCTATCTTTGCCCCAATATTCTATATTATTTTTCAATTGGCATCAAATTTTGAGGCGTAGCTCATATTAGATGACTTGCTTCTGGACCTTTTCAGGGAAATATTTACACTGTGGATATGAGCGATTTGTTCCAAGATGATCCCCTTACTAATCAAAGTGCATCGCGCGAAGAGACCTTGCGCGATGATGCACCACTGGCGGATAGATTGCGGCCCAATAATTTATCACAAGTCATTGGCCAAGACCATATCACGGGCAAAGATGGATCTATTGGCCGCATGGTGGCTGCTGGTAAATTATCCTCTATCATATTATGGGGACCGCCTGGAACAGGAAAAACCAGCATCGCACGATTATTGGCAGCCGAAACCAATATGCATTATAAACCGCTTAGTGCCGTTTTTTCAGGCGTAACTGATCTCAAAAAAGCCTTTGGCGAAGCAGAGAAAGTCGCTCAGACAGGCAAGAAAACATTATTATTTGTCGATGAAATCCATCGTTTCAACAAAGCGCAACAAGATGGATTTTTGCCCTTTGTCGAGCAAGGCATTGTCACATTGGTTGGGGCCACCACCGAAAATCCAAGCTTTGAACTTAACGCTGCTCTATTGAGCCGTGCGCAAGTGATAATTTTAAACAGGCTTGACCATCAAGCATTAGAAGACTTGCTATTACGGGCAGAAACATTGTTGCAGCGTCAATTACCGCTTACCGATGAAGCCCGCAATGCCATGATTGCATCGGCGGATGGCGATGGACGTTTTTTACTCAACCAAGCGGAGACATTATTCTCGGTTCAAATTGATACGCTGCTAGACCCAGCGGGCCTTGCTAAGTTCCTACAACGCCGTGTTGCTGTTTATGATAAAAGCGGCGATGGTCATTATAACCTTATCTCGGCTTTGCATAAATCTATGCGTGGTAGCGATCCACAAGCCGCGCTCTATTGGTTAGCGCGCATGTTAGTAGCGGGCGAAGAACCGCTCTATGTGCTGCGCCGTATAGTTAGATTTGCCTCTGAGGATATTGGCATGGCCGATCCTAATGCGCTAACTCAATGTATTGCCGCTAAAGAAGCTTATGATTTTCTAGGATCGCCCGAGGGCGAATTGGCCATTGTGCAAGCCTGCCTCTACTGCGCGACTGCTCCCAAATCTAATGCATTATACGCAGCGCAAAAATCCTCTTTCAAATCCGCCAAAGAAACAGGGTCACTCATCCCGCCTAGCAATATATTGAACGCGCCAACCCAATTGATGAAAGATATTGGCTATGGCAAAGATTATAGCTACGACCATAATGAGGATGATGGTTTTTCTGGTGATAATTATTGGCCAGAAGGAATGGATAGCGTAGAATTTTACCAACCCGTAGCCAGAGGGTTTGAAAGAAAAATTCAAGAACGATTAGACTATTGGAGTGAATTACGTGCAAAAAAACAAAGCTAAAACTCTTATCGGAAGCGTTATTTTTATAGCTGCATCTTACCTTTCTATATCTGCCGCCTCTGCCTATCAAAGCACGAGCCAATGGTTGTTAATAGACGAACACATAGGAGGTGAAATTGATAATCTCTCTAGCCAATTATTATTTGCCGATAAAAATAGCTTAAACGGCACAGAAGAAGAGCCAACTCTATCCGTTTCTAGTTTGAATTTTAGTGAAGACAAAAATGATAATAGATATCAATTAATGATTCTCGATAACCGTATGAAGGTGACAATAAATTGCGAAGAGCAAATGTATAAAATTATAAGTATAGAGCAATATGACCAAGATAATATCAAAATAGAAGAACCTATTGTACAGCTTCAAACTGGGCAATGGCAAGAAGCACATTCTTCAAGCTCTCAATCCTTAATAGAATTTTCCTGCAATCCCGATGATGGCGATTATGAACAGCCTTTTGGTCCCAATGTACAGCCCTTAGAAGGATTAATTGGGTATCTAAATGCGGATTGGAGCAAATAATATGCGCTTACGCACTGTTCTTCCATCTATTTTTATTGCCACAATATCTCTAACGGCTACACCCTCAGCCTTAGCTCAAAATCAAAGCAGTAGTGATTATGACAGAGCTTTAGCAGCGGGTTATAAAGCCCAATTCACCTGCTCTGGTCTCTTTAACGGAAATAAAGACATATTAGATATTCAGCGCGATGAATTAAGCGGTATATATGATCGGGTTGCCCCCATAGTGAAGCAATTAGAAGCTGTTACTGATTTTACCGACAAACATGTTCGGGTGGATTATGGCGGTCCTCAGCCAAGATATTCTATCTGGAACCCCAATACGGGTTGCACCGCCATGCCGATAGGATGGAAAGCCTTTATGAAAAACGGCGCCATTCACATTGCACGCCCCAAATTAGACAGATTGGCAGCTGGTGCCTTGGATAGCAAAAAATGGCCTATGGGTGCTGCGCCCTTTGCTAAAGGTGAGCCTGTAGTCGCTCGTGCTGGCGTAGATGAAACTCACTGGGTAGCCCGTAAATTATTTAACAAAAACAATAATATCTATGGCGGCAATACAAGTGCAGTGCTGATTATGCGTGGTACAGATATTTTAACAGAGCAATATAAAAGAGGTCATGATAAGCATACATCCCAACGTACTTGGTCGGTTGCCAAATCCATCGGCGGAACATTCGCAGGCTATGTTGCGCATAAAAACGGTTTAGATGTAAACGCATCGCTTAACCTATGGGCCAATAAAGACGACCCGCGCAATGCCATCACCATTGATGATACGCTGCGCATGGCAAGCGGCCTATACAGCGATACCGCTGGCAATCGCACCGATCCGATTTATATGGGCGGTAGCAGCGCGAGCGAGCGGACAATATCTTGGCCAAGCCAATATGAACCCAAAGCCAAATTTCGTTATTCCAACAATGATATCTTATTGGCCTCTATGGCCGTGCGCAAAGCCGCCCCTGATATTCATCCGCATCATTTATTTGATAAATTAGGGATGACACGCACCTATGCCGAAACCGATTGGCAGGGTAATTATCTGCTCTCCAGTCAAGTTTGGACCACCGCGCGCGATTTGGCACGACTTGGCTTACTCTATATGCATGATGGTGTCTGGCCTTATGGCGAGAAAGGGCCAGAGCGATTACTACCAGAAAATTGGCGGCAATATGTCAGCGCCGCATCTGGACCACAGCCGACACGCGATCTTGGCTATGGCGCAACATTTTGGCTCATGAATAATGTAGAGGGTGTGCCTAAAGACGCAATTTCCGCTAATGGAAATCGTGGGCAATATCTTGTCATCATTCCGTCACTTGACTTAATCATTGTTAGAAGGGGTTATGATACGCGGAAAAAGCGATTTAATATACAACTCTTTACACAAGCAATCATCTCCAAACTATAAAAGCTAATACATTACCCTATTCATATCCTAAATATCATGTTATCGTTTACTGTAATGAATGAATAATATTCAGAATTATTAATTTACGAGGGGTGATCTAATGTTAGATAATATACAATTTGGAGGCTATGAACTAGACTCCGCAGTTGCAATGGAGTGGGGCCAGTTAGCAGTTACAGCACTCATTATTTTAATCGTCACTTGGGTCTTAGCAAAAGTTGCTAAATGGGTATTTGCACGGTTAGTTGATAAAATTGGTTTCCTACAACGTGCATCAGGATCAGGCGAGTCTATCGGTCAATCCATGGGAAAGATCGTTAGTTTATTGATCTGGCTTTTCGGTCTGCTGGCAATTTTAAATGTTTTCAAATTAGAAAGCGTTGTCGCACCTGTTCAAACATTACTCAATAATGTCATGGATTTCATTCCTAATATTGTTGGCGCAGCATTAATTTTCTTTGTTGGTGCAATGGTTGCACGAATTGTAAAACAATTGGTTGAAACAGCTCTTAGCACCGTTAATTTTGATAAATGGGCCAATAAAGGCGGCGTTGACGATGTAACAGGTAACAGCAAAATCAGCGGTATCATTGGTACGGTTGTCTATGTACTCATAATAGTTCCTGTTGCAATTGCTGCACTTAATGCACTGAAAATATCAGCTATTAGTGAACCTGCAGTTGCATTACTTACTACAATTTTCGAAGCTATCCCATTAGTCATTGGAGCGGCTATCATTCTTGCGATTGCATTCTTTATTGCACGTTGGGTTGCCGACCTTATCGAAGATGTGTTGCCAGGCCTTGGTGTTGACCAATCTATTAGTGCTATGGGTGTATTACCAAAAGGTATGACCGCAAGTGCTCTTATCAGTAAAATCAGCAGCATTGCAATTATGGTCTTTGGCGCCATCGCAGCAACCAAATTACTCGACTTCCCAGAACTTACTAACATATTAAACACAGTATTGGCACTGGGCGGAAAAGTATTATTTGGTGCAGTCATCATCGCTGCAGGTTTCTTCATTGCAAATATCCTTGCCAACTTTGCAAGCGAAGGTTCTGCTAAAATCATTCGTTATGGTACATTGTTCGTATTCGTTGCAATGGGCCTATCTTATATGGATGTTGGCGGACCAATCACGCAATATGGTCCATTAGCAATCATCGTTGGTGCTACTATCGCAGGTGCAATCGCATTTGGTCTTGGTGGTCGCGAAGCAGCAGCGAAGGTCTTAAAAGATATGAGCTCTAGCAAAACCAAAAAATAATAAGCTTAAGCTCTATTAAAAAGAGAGGCAGGGTTTCGGCTCTGCCTTTTTTGTGCGCTTTAACGGCTGATGTAATCACTCTAGGCGTAGCCCGTATAAAGGCCTATCATAGGCTATGAATAGAAATTTCTCTTCTTTTGCCTGTATCGATTGGTCAGGACAAAATGTTACCCGTCCCAAAGGCTTGGCATTGGCAATCGCATCGGACGCAGCAGCACCGCAATTAATAAAACCTCAGGAGCATAAATATTGGTCGCGCGAAGATTTGCGTGATTGGATGCGCGAACAAGCCGCGATTAACAGCGACATGCTCATCGGCCTTGACCTATCCTTCGCCCTGCCCTTTGCTGATAAAAACGCTTATTTCCCGCAATGGAGCAATAGCCCAAGCGACCCCAAATCTCTATGGGCCTTGGTCGATACAATATGCACCAACGACGTGCATCTCTCAGCCGCATCATTTCTCAACCATCCAGAAGCTGCACGGCACTTTCGCCATAGCAAAGAATGTATCGGCGACTTATTTGGTGATAATCCCAAAGCCCAAAACAGAGGATTAGGCCGCCTTCGCCAAGTCGAAAAGCATCAACGGATAACAGCCCACGAACCCTCGCGCGGTCAAAGCGCCAGTTGTTTTAATTTGATAGGTGCGGCGCAAGTCGGCAAGTCCAGCTTAACAGGAATGCGCGTGCTACATCAATTAGACGGCGTTATACCCATATGGCCCTTTGACCCCATACCCCAGAGCGGGCCGATGATCATCGAAATATATACCAGCGTTGCTGCAAAGGCTGCTGGTGTAAAAAAAGGGTTTAGTAAAATACGCGATAAAGCAAGTTTAGAGGCAGCCCTCAAAAATTTAAACAGCCCCATTAGCAAAATATTAACCAACTATGACGATCATAGCACCGATGCGATCATTACCGCAGCCTGGATGCGAAATGCAGCCTCAAATCGTCAACTTTGGTCACCAAATGCGATGAAAAGTGAAATTGCTTCACAAGAGGGCTGGACCTTTGGTGTCATTTAAGGCTAAGGGCGCATGCATAAAGTTTGAATCGGAATATACCAGTTTTCCGTTTTGAGTGCCGAATTAGCTCAGCTGGTAGAGCAACCGCCTTGTAAGCGGTAGGTCATCCGTTCGAGTCGGATATTCGGCACCATTTTTCTACCCTTATTATATACAACAAACTGTAACGATTGAATAAATCCAAATTACTATTTATAAAAGCCCCGTAACGAGCCCTTAAATTTTATAGCTACTATTATCCCAATACACAGCGTATGTTTAAAAGCTGCCACCCTTCTTATAAGCTATCAAACGATTTCAAATAGTCCTGCGGCCCCCATGCCGCCCGCAACGCACATAGACACCACAACATATTTTGCACTTTACGCCGTTTTCGGTAGAGGTCTTTATCGAAGCTAGCGAGTAATACACGGCCTTTGCGCGGTGGGATACAAGGCGTTGAGATACAAGCCGTGATACCCTTGGCTTTTAAGGCTGCGCGATATTCATCGCTATCATACCCCTTATCGCCGATCATATGCTTTGATGCTCTGGAAGTACCCGATATGGAGGCTTTACACCAATATAATCACGCATCTGCTTGCACGTCTCCCAATGTTCTGCGCACATTGTCGATGCTCAATCGCTCAAACATGGGATCAACGGCCTGCCATCACAAACGGTATGTAATTTGCTTTTCAAGCACCCTTGGTGCGTCCTATACGTCTGGGTGCGCAGTGAAATGATCTGAGAGATCATTGCAGCAAGCCCCTTTTTTAAAAGGCTAGCAGCCATGCGGTACACCTTCAAATACGCGGTATCAATAGCTGCACCAGTTACGAGGGAACTGCCGTCAGGTTTAACATGCACCTACCCCTCGATAATATGCTTTTGCCTATCAGGCAAAATATCTTTTAAACTTGGATCTGGTTTAAACAGACTTGTCACGCCAGAACCACTCCCGCACCTTCAAACGGTTATAGATCGTTTCTGAAACAAGTTCAGAACAGGCTTTATGGGCCCATAAGCAGGCGGTGCATCGCGCCAACGAAGACCATTGCGGATAATCCCGCTTAAAATCTTCCGATCATCAACGCACGGGACGCCGTGTGATAAAGGAAAATATTGCTCTATCTGGTGCATCTGCGACTTACTCAGCAAAAACAAATCACGCATAGATAACACCTCTTTGGTGCGGCCATTGAATCAATCTTAAACACATTATACAAACAATTTAATAGGCCTCTGCCTAGGAAGTAAAAATTAACACATCATTCTTTATTTGCAACAGTAATGTAGTTTTTAATATTGTATGCAATGCTATAATATAGCTATAGATAGAATATTCTAAATAGGCATGGATTCGCCAGAGGAGTGATTGAATGAGCATAGCTGAGGCGAAAGTCGCAAATGGAACCGTCGATAGCGCATTCATTGTACGGGCCTTGCAGCAAGCGGATATGAACGCATTACGATTAGCGCTTTATCATCAGACAGATGATCCTGAGCTGGCCGATATTGAGGTGATTTCGATCCCAGTGCGCGGCGGTGCATTTGAAGCGCGCGTCATTCACCGTGACCATCATGATGTAATCCGTGATAAAGCGGCGGCTTATCTCTCAGACCCTAACAGACAGATTAAACCACCCCCTTCACCAGAGCAAGCAAAACCGCTTATGGAATTATTCCAAGGCCGCACTATTGATGATGCAGCCTTTGCCTTTGGTTATGAAGATTTGGGCTTTGCCGATGTTCCGCGTGATCGGCCGTGGAAGAAAGAGATTGATCCCAAAAAATTAGAGAATTTTGATGTCACCATTATCGGAACAGGCTTTAGCGGCATCGCCGCGGCCGTGCAATTAGACCGGCTTGGTATCAAAAGCACAATGATAGATCGCTATGACGATATTGGCGGGACTTGGCATGTTAATAATTATCCGGAGGCGCGCGTTGATGTGCCAACATTTCTCTATCAATATAAATTTGAACATGATTACCCTTGGAAAAGCTTTTTTGCGACCCAGCCAGAGCTGCTCGATTATATCAACCATATCGTCGATACATATGGCCTGCGCGAGCGGATAGAATTATCCACCGAGATTAAATCTGCACGATGGGATAAAGCGACTAAGAAATGGACATTGGAGCTGCAAAAAGGGGATGATATTGAGACACGCCAGAGTGATGTTATAATCAGCGCAGCAGGATTATTCACTACGCCCAAATTACCCGATATTGAAGGCATTGAGAATTTTACTGGGGAAATGTTTCACACGACCAATTGGAATCATGATTTTGATCCAACAGGCAAAAAGATTGCAGTGATTGGCACAGGTTCAACGGGCACGCAATTAATGCCTGCCCTCGCTGAAAAGGCGCAAGAATTAACCGTATATCAGCGCACACCCAATTGGATCACGCCAATTGATGGTTATCATGCCAAGCTAACGCCCGAGCAACAATGGCTTTTTGATACTATGCCTGGCTATCGCAACTGGTTTATATATCAACAGCATGTGGGCGATATCTGGGTACAGAATTTTCACGAAATGGACCCAGAATGGATTGCCAAAGGCGGGCGTGTGAATGAGAAAAACGAAAAATTACGCGAAAATCTGACGGCCTATATTCACAAGAAAGTCGGGGATAAAGATGGTCTTTTTGACAAATTAGTTCCCGAATATGCGCCGCTCGCGCGGAGATTGGTAATAGATAATGGCTTTTATGATGCATTAATGAGAGACAATGTAACTCTCGAAAGTGATGGAATAGAGGAAATAACAGCGACGGGTATCACTTCGGTCGGGGGAACGTCCCGCGAATTTGATCTAATTGTGCTAGGTGCTGGATTTCATGTGTCGCGCTATTTTTGGCCCGTTGAATATCAAGGCCGTAATGGCATCACATTAGAGCAGCTCTGGAATGTAGATGGCGCCCGCGCACACAAGGGTATTACGCTGCCCGATTTCCCGAATTTCTTTGTGATTTATGGACCTAATGCGCAGGCTAGAGCTGGCAGTTTCCATAGCTGGGTCGAAATTTTATCGCGCTATATTGCCGATGCCATCGCCACGATGATTGAGAGAGATGCATCCACCATAGAGGTTAAAAAAGATGTGTTCGAAGATTATAACAAGCGCATGGACGAAGCGATGCGCCACATATTGTGGGAAAGCGAAGGGCAAGGCGGTTATTATGTTAATGAGCATGGCCGATCTGGCGTTAACATGCCGTGGACCATGTATGAATTTTATCAAATGGTACGCGAGATTGAACCCGATGATTTTACTATCGTATAGGCTGCATAAATAGGATGGATGAACATGGCACTTAATTTTGGCGATATCTTGGATGCAGTTGCAGCACATAGGGGCGATGCACATGCAATAACGGACGATACAGGCACATTGAGCTGGCAAGAATTTGATGCGCGCTCCAACGCTCTGGCACGAGGATTATCTGCCAAAGGTGTTGAGGTACAGGACAAGATCGGCTTTCTCTTGTTCAATAGTAAGCAATATCTTGAGCTATTATCTGCCTGTTTCAAAGGCCGCTTCATACACGTCAATCTTAATTACCGCTATACCGCCAGCGAGATAGAATATGTGCTTGATAATTCTGATGCGGCGGCCCTAATTTATGATACACGTCTGTCGCCCATCGTCGATGGCCTGAGCGATAAGATGCGAGAGCGCCTTATCTTGTTGAGCAATGGCGATGATTATGAAGCGCTAATTACTGACCAAGATAGCACTCCTTTAAACATAGAACGCAGTCCTGACGATCAATTCTTTATCTATACAGGCGGCACTACGGGTATGCCCAAGGGAGTTATGTGGCGCCATGATGACCAAGCCCATGTTTTGCTCACAGGGCAGCTTGGTGAGACGAAAACAGGCTATAATACAGAGGATATAATTGCACGGTTGGATGAACCCAAAACATATCTCACACCGCTTATCGCTTCTCCGCTTATGCATGGTCTTGGACTGGCCACCGCGCTTACCACATTATGCAATGGTGGGCATATTGTCGTGACAGACAATGCAGGTAAATTTGATGCAGACCATCATTGGCAATTGGTGGAACAGCATAGAATTGACTCCATCGCCATCGTTGGTGATGCCTTTGCTCGGCCATTATTAGAATCGCTTAGACATAATAGTTATGATACGAGCAGCATCAAGGTGATTGGGTCTTCTGGCGTTATGTGGAGTAATGCGTTGAAAAAAGGGTTGCTCAAATATCTACCGCAAGCTGTGATGTTTGACTCGCTAGCATCCTCAGAGGCTATGGGTATTGGTAACTCTGTGATGACCGCATCAGGCGTTGCGCCAACGGCGAAATTCAAAGTCAGCGAACATACCCGAATTTTTGATGAAAATGGCAAAGCCGTCGAACCCGGATCAGGACAATCTGGTCTGCTAGCACGCGGCGGTTATCTGCCGCTCGGATATTATAAAGATGAAGTCAAAACAGCTGAGACTTTTCGTATATTTGAAGGGCAGCGATATTCCGTCCCAGGCGATATATGCACAGTCGATAGCGATGGCACGATCATATTACTGGGCCGCGGTAGCCAATGTATCAACAGCGGCGGAGAGAAAATTTTCCCCGAAGAAGTAGAGCAAGCATTAAAAGAGCATCCCGATGTCGAGGATGCATTGGTGTTTGGTATGGCCGATCCGCAATGGGGCCAAGCCGTTCATGCTGCCGTACGCTATGCTCATGATGAAACGAAAACCGATGAGGTAGAATTAAAAGAATATTTGCGTGCAAACTTAGCAGGCTATAAAATACCCAAAAAGATTATTTTTACCCAACAAGATTTACGCCTTGCCAATGGCAAACCCAATTATGCAACTGCCAAAGCTTTATTCTCATGAAGGCTACAAAAGATATATTTGATCTTACGGATCGGATCGCGATTGTTACGGGTGGCAGCCGCGGCATTGGCCGCTCCATTGCAATGGGTTTGGCAGAACGCGGCGCGCATGTTGTGATCGCTAGCCGTAAATTAGAAGCCTGTGAAAAGCTAGCCGCAGAGATACAAGCAGGCGGTGGAAGCGCCAGTGCATTTGCCTCTAACGCTAATGATATTGAATCGGTGAAAGCATTAATAAAATATGCTGCCGATACCTATGGTCGCATCGATATTTTAATCAATAATGCAGCGGTGAACCCATGGTTTGGACCCATTATAGATTTGGATATGGCGGCCTATCAAAAAACCGTTGATGTGAATATTCGTGGTACATTATTCACATCGATAGCCGCAGCGCGTATCATGCGTGAGACTGGTGGCGGGGCTATCATTAACACAGGGTCAATTAACGCACGCCAGCCCGTTGTTGGTCAGGGTATTTATTCGATCACTAAGGGTGCGATTGAAACCATGACCCGTTCACTCGCCAAAGAATGGGCGGAGCATGGCATTCGGGTAAATGCGCTTTTACCAGGGGTGACCAAGACAGATGCGCTGAAGGATATATTCAGAGATAGCGATGAACTACCACCAGCGATAAAAGCGGCTATTCCGCTATCGCGCCATGCAATGCCAGATGAGATGGCGGGCGCTGCAATATTCCTAGCATCCGATGCCGCCAGCTATGTGACGGGCGAATGCATAACCGTTGATGGCGGTTTGACAATCTAAGCCTATGAACTTGCCTTGGTGTGAGGTCGAACATTGGCAGCGATGAAAAGCAAAGCCCCCATAATCGCAATATTTTTTGTGAATAGAGATGTTTGAATAAGGCGCATCTCCTCTGGTGCGGCCCAAAACGCATGCAAAAAGATATTTGCAGCTAGGGTGAACAGCGCAAGCAGTAAGGCCGCCTCTCGCGCAAATTTACGCCCCAATATGACCAATAGACCGCCGATAATTTCTAAGCCAATCGTTGCAGGAAGCAGCAAAGCTGTTGGGGTGAGGCCAGCATTTTCCATCATAGCGTGATAGGTTGCCATATCACCAATTTTCGCAACTCCAGCGAGCAAGAAAAACAAGCCAACCAAGGTGCGACCAGTTGCGCATATTATAGTTTGAACATTTGATCCCATTTAAATTTCCTCTCTTCATGCATAAGGTTTTGCAACAATATTTTGCATAACCCTGATTATTGCGCGGCCTCCGTTGCCACTTGATCTTTCACAAAAGAGCTGCGCGCTAAGAATAGGAATATGCCAGTGCCGATACTGACACAGACAGCAATCGTAAGCGCTATTTTTAGCGATGCAGCATCCTGCGCACCGTCTCCTAATATATCGCTCATGACGCCTATTATAAAGGGAGCTAGACCGACACCAAGCAGGCTGGTGGACAGTCCGTAAATTGCGGTTGCTGTACCGCGCATCCCAGCGGGTACAACGGAATGCATGGCCGCCGTCATCGGACCAAAGCCCAACGACCCAACCAAATTTACTGCAAAAATAGCGGACAGCGCAACAATCAAAGATGGCGTATAAAAAGCCAACCAATATATAGGCGGCAGACAAAGGCTGACCAATAGCGGTAACCATATCAGCCAGTGGATATTGCGCGCGACCAATTTAGTGCATGCAAAGCCGCCCGTAATTGCGCCAATTGCGGAACCCAATCCCGTAGCAAGGCCAAAATAGAGACCAACCTCAGCCACGCTAAGACCATAAGCGCGCACCAAATAAGCGGGCAACCATTGCGCTACGCCAAATAAGATAAAAGCCGTGCAAGTTGAAGCTAGCACAATCATCAAAAAGCTGCGCCGAGCCAATAATGCTGCGAATGTTGCACCGAAACTTAAACCCGTCATTATATCGCTAGCGCCATCCTGCGCCCCGCGTTTGGGTTCTTTAAGTGTGATAGCAACCAGCAAAGCAATAGGGATGCCGAGCAAACCAGCAGCCAGAAAAGCGATGCGCCACCCATAGATACTAGCGATCCAACCGCCACCTGCAAGACCCACGGTGAGACCCAAAGTACCGCCCGTTGCAAATATCGCATAGGCAGCGGGTCTAATGCGGTAATGGCAATAATCAGCCAAGAGCGATTGCGATGAGGGCGTGCTGCCCGCCTCCCCTGTTCCCACGACCAGCCGCGCCATCAATAGATGCACAAAATTGGTTGCAGCACCAGAGACAGCCGTCGCTAGGCTCCACACACTGATCGATGCTATTAATAATTTTTTACGGCTGATCGTATCGGCTAGCCTACCGATGATAAGCCCTGCGATCGCATAGAAAATTGCAAAGGCAAGACCCGTGAGAATGCCAATCTGCGTATCTGTCATCGGGATTTCAACGCGAATATCTTCGATCAATACGGCCAGTACCATGCGATCAACATAGTTGAGCATATTGACCATGAAAAGCAGACCAACAACATACCAAGTATAAGGGGGTGATTGCACCTTATTGGAAGACGCACCTACAGCAATATTCATAATTGGCTCTCCCACCTATCACAACTAAACAGGTCATAGATGTTCTATATTAATAATTACAGACGAGCAAGTCTTTTGGCTAAAGTTTGATTTCCCAGATTTGTCCGCTTCTTGGTCGTTCAGTCTTTGCCAGATCAGACGCTACCGCTAATGAAGTGCCAACATAAAGCGTCGCATCATCAGCAACCGCAACATCATAGGGCTGTGCATCCAATTTCAATTCACTCGCAATAGCTCCATCACTGTCTATGCAAACGATGGTTGATTGCTCCAATAATGCTACCCAGATGCGGCCCTTACTATCAATGGACATGCCATCGGGGTGACCTTGATCGAAACATATCAAAACATCATGATGCGATAAAGTGCCATCCTGCGCGATCGAAAATTGGCTTATGCGTCCCGCCATTGTTTCGGCAACATAAAGCATCTTACCATCGGGAGAAACCGCCATTCCATTAGGAAAGTTGAGACCTTTTGCTGCGATTTTAACCGATCCATTTGCATCAATGGCATAAAGATTAGCCTTAGCAAAATCTGCACCAGCCGCCATGTCAAAACCATATTCCCCTACAATAATCTGTCCGTTAGGAAGCATTATTGCATCATTAAGCGGCGAATGACCGAAAGCCCGTAAATCAGCAAACACCTCTCCGTCCGTTCGGATTAAAGAGCGCGCATATTTATCAACCATCAACGCTTCATCCGAATGCGATAAAATGATACCGCCAAGTACGGCTTTCGCTTTATAATGTTCAACCAATATATCATCAGACAATGCACCGCTTGCGCGTAATGAAAGCAAGCGGCCATCATACATATCAACAAACCACAGCCGATTTTCATGCCAGCGTAAACATTCTGGAAATATCAGGTCATCTTGGATTAATGTTGCTGTAAATCTTGCCATATCAATCACTATATGGGACAAGCACATTCTGTTTATGTCAAGCGCAAAAAGGAAAACTCCCTTGGCCAATCCACAAATTCATATGATTATCACTGGCGCAGCAGGAGGAATTGCTGCGGCCACATTAGATAAAATTACCGCGCAATATGATGGTCATCTAGGATTGTTGGATATCAATACAGAGGGCCTGAATGAAATGGCTCAAAAATATACGCGCGATGGGCTGAAAATCACACCCTATTCCACAGATTTGCGCGATCATAAAGCCACGTCAGATGCTATCCATAGTTTTGGAGAGGAAGCAGGCGGTATCGATATTTTATTCGCTAATGCTGGAATTATGACCGCGCCTGGCCCATTTGAGGTTACGCCCCTAGATGCTATTGAACGTTCGATAGATTTAAATTTCGGTGCTGTGGCTCGCTGCACCTTGGCAGCTTGGCCCTATTTAGAAAAGGCAAGCGGCAGTGTGATAGTCAATGCATCTGGGGCTGGGCTGCAGCCGCTTGCATCCGATGTGATTTATTCATCATCCAAAGCAGCAGCGATTATGTTCACAAAATCCAGCGCGCTGCGCGCCAAAGAAACAGGTATATGTTTTAACGCTATTTGCCCTGGAGTGGTGGATACGCCGATATTAAACGACAGCCGCACAGGGGAATGGCGCGATGAGGTGCATTTTTTCACCCAGCATTTTGAATTGATTCAACCCAAAGAAATAGCCGATGCGCTGCTTAAATTAATTGCTGATACATCGGCCAATGGTGAAATCATTGAAATTATAAATCGCCGAAAGACTTGACGATAGTCATTATATCGGACAAAGATGTTCTAAATAAAATAAGGACTGGCACATGAGCGACACAGCAAAAGAAGCGGACTCAATCTATAAAGACAGCACAAGTGCCGTTATAAAAGATGAGGATATAGCAGCAGCGCGTGAACTTATCGGGCATGAAAAGGCGCATATATTTCCCGAATATCATACCGAAGCCGCTGTGGATTCCATCCGTAATTTTGCCACATCTTATGGCGATAATAATCCGCTTTATGGTAATCCAGATTATGCCGCAAAAACCCGTTGGAAAGGGCAAATTGCACCCGCCATAATGGCTGCTGTCATCAATAAACCCCTGCATGGTGATCGTTTGCCCAAAGAATTACGTGAGAAAACAAAGGGATTATTCAAAGGCCTGCATACTTTCGTTAGCGGATCAAATTGGACATGGTATAATCCTATTCGGCCTGGCGATACCATCCATAGTTTTGTGGGTGATGAAGGGCTGGAGGTAAAGGATTCGGAATTTGCAGGACGGACGCTTGTGCGCACGCGCCGCGATGTCAAATTTAACCAGCGCGGCGAGCTAGTCGCCATATATCGTACAATTTACATCAATGCCGAGCGCAAAAAGGCAAAGGAAAAGAAAAAATATAGCATCGAACCTGCCACTTGGACCAAAGAACAAATTGCCGAAATTGATGCCGCCTATGCCAATGAAAAGCGGCGCGGTCAGGACAAATTGTTCTGGGAAGATGTCAATGTCGGAGATACTATAGCGTCCATCCAAAAAGGGCCGCTCACCGCTACTGAGGTCATGGTCTTTCATGCGGGCGGCTATGCTTGGAATCCGCAATTTGGCCGTCCCGCTGCATCGCGTATTGCTTCATTGGACCGCGCAATAGGGCCGCAAGCTTATGTCCCCAATCATGCGGGTGTCCCCGATACTGCATACCGCGTTCATTGGGATGATGACTGGGCGCGCGCCATTGGCGTACCAGCCGCTTATGATTATGGCGTGATGCGCGAATGTTGGATGCACCATGCCATATGCGATTGGATGGGTGATGATGGGATAATTTTGAAACAATCCGATACGGTGCGCAAATTCAACTATCTTGGTGACTTACAGAGCATTACGGGAACAGTCACAGGCAAAGATATTCAAGACGGTCAAGCCATTGTTACACTCGACGTGAAATGTACAAGCCAACGTGATGAAGATACGGCTTTTGCCAATTTCACCGTTGCGCTGCCTAGCCGCGATCATAGCGATGCGCATTACCCAGAGGCACCAGAGGAATTAACCCAGAAAATTGCCGCTATATTGGCACGTCACCAAGAGCTAATGTCCGCTGATGCATGATGATAATCTCATGCTAGAGGGTATTCGCGTCATCGAATTTGGCGTATGGGTAGCAGGGCCAGCGGCGGGCGCGATATTGGCCGATTGGGGCGCCGATGTCATCAAAGTAGAGCCGCCATCTGGCGATCCGCAGCGCGGTGTATTCAAAGCACTCGGTCTCAAAGAAGGACGCGTTCCTCCTTTTGAGCAGGATAATCGCGGCAAGCGCAGCCTTGCTCTCGACATGAGCGATGATGGCGCGCATGAAATATTGCATAAACTATTGGAAAGCGCAGATATTTTTATCACAAATATACGCCCCGCTGCCTTAGAAAAATTAGGAATTGATCCCGATATTATTTGCGCTAAGCACCCAAAGCTCATCTATGGGCGTCTCACGGGCTATGGCGCAGAGGGCGAAGATAGCAATCGCGCTGGATATGATGTCGGTGCTTTTTGGTCGCGGGCTGGCGTGCCAACCCGCATTGTTCCGCCTGATACGCCGCCGCCCAATATCCCGCCTGCTTTTGGCGATCATATGACAGCTATATCGCTGGTATCAGGATTAATGGCGGCCCTATTCAAACGCGAACGCACAGGCAAAGGCGCTCTGGTAGATACGTCCTTGTTGCGCACTGGCATCTATGGCTTAAGTGCTGATTTTTCAATGCAAATGTTTTTTGGCAAATTAATGCCGCGAACACCGCGCGAAGAAGCAGAAGCACCATTGGTCAATTCTTATCAGGCAAAGGATGGTAAATGGCTATGGCTGCTTGCGGTCGAATCCACACGGCATTGGCCTAATCTTCTGAAAGCTCTTAACCGAGAAGATATGGCAGACAACCCTGATTTCGCAACCGCACGGGCGCGCTATAAGAATAAGACGAAGCTAGTAGCCGCCATTGACCAAGAATTGACCCAATATGATCGCGCAGAATGGACAGCACGTTTTGATAAATATGATGTATGGTGGGCTCCAGTGCAAACGGTTGAAGAGGTGATCCGCGATGCACAAGCGCAAGCTGCTGGCGCATTTTTAGATATACCTGGCGGCGATAATGAAGACACTATCCGCGGTGTGTCTAGTCCTATAAGCTTTAACGGCCAGCACCCCAAAGCCAATGGCCCTGCCCCTGCATTAGGCCAGCATAATGATGCGCTATTGGATGAGATTAGCAAGGATGATTGAGCATTGACCTGTTTACTGATTGAAATTGACGGGCCTGTTATGATTTTAACGCTCAACCGTCCAGACGCCCGCAATGCTATATCACCAGAATTGATCGTGCGTTTGGATGCAGCCTGTATTGAGGCCCGCGATAACCCCGATATTCGTGCGGTCATTATCACAGCAGCGCAAGGACCAGTATTTTGCGCGGGCGGCGACCTTAAACTCATGATCCCGCTGATTACAGGCATGAGAAAAGCAGATGATCATTATGACCGAGAGACGCTCGCGCTTATGAAAGCCAAAGATCGACCTCTGCCGATGGAGAGCGATATTGGCAAACCACTCATATCGGCCATTGAAGGAGCAGCATTGGGCGGCGGTCTTGAGCTTATTCTTGCATCCGATCTTATCATTGCAGGATCAAAGGCTAGCTTTGGCGCACCCGAAGTAGCGGCGGGTGCTTATCCTGCACGCATAACGCATTTATTGCCCAAACGACTGCCCTATTCCATCGCCAGCCGCATGATGCTTGCCGCACAAATTATAGATGCCAAGGAAGCCGCAACGCATGGCTTAGTCAGTCAATTGGTCAATGCAGGAGATGCCCTAAAAACAGCATTGAAATTTGCTCATAAAATTTCAGAGAATGCCCCCATATCGGTTCAGGCCGCCCGCGAAGTTGCACGTGCGAGTTTAAGCGGCGATGCCAATGAAATAGAGAGCCTAGATAGGAAAATGGCCCGCCGTGTTTATGCTAGCCAAGATGCTCGTGAAGGACCGCGCGCCTTTGCCGAAAAGCGCAAAGCAGAATTTAAAGGCGTATAGATTTAGCTGCTCTGATTCAAAGACTGGCTTAAAATGCTATCCACAGCCCATTCTATCAACCCAGCCTCTCCCATATCCGCACCCGTGATGAGCAAGCGGTGATATAACAGGCCTGAGAGCATATCCAATATCCAATCCGCCGAGACATCTTTACGCAGCTCACCTCTCTCAATGGCACGTTCAATAATGATGCGGGTCGATTCTCGTCGGCGTTCAACCAGCTTGGGCAATAATCCTTCAAAATTAGGATCATTATGCGTTGCCTCAACCAGCGCTGGCATAGCCTTACCCCAAATAGAACGCCTTAAGATTTTAGAAAGCCTATCATAGCTGAATATCAAGTCAGAGCGCACATCACCAAGATCGGGCACAGGTGGGTTAGGCCCAAGTGCGGCATCAAATGCTGCTAGTGCTAAATCAGGGACATTGCGCCAATATCGATAAATAGTGGATCGCGCCACCCCACAACGCTGTGAGACAAGTTCAAGCGTTAATCGGCGATAGCCAACCTCACTGAGCAAATCGATCGTTGCATCCAACACAGCGGACATAGTGCGTTCCATTTGCGTTGTCTTTGGTGCTCTTTTTTTCAACATATCGCTATCTTTGTCCAACAACCAGCTTATCTAATACTCGCTTTAAAATCAGAAATATAGCTATGCGGCACATAAACTCAATGTGCAAATTCTTCTACAAAATAATCTCAAACCATTATATAAACTAACAGTGACGCCCATGCATATTATTAGATGGTAGATAGACATCATTATGGCCGTGCCATTGCATATTGACCGTTAGAAAACCGCTTAAACATAAGAAAAACGACGCAGTAGTATAAACCACCACGCCGTTTCATAAAGCTTATCTAAAAACTGATTTTATTAGAATCTCAGCGTTGCACCGATAGTAATTCTACGATCAGGCAAGCCTTGGAAGCATAGCAATCCACCACTGTTGACACAAGATTGTGTAATTCTTGCCTTAGTAAGATTCACGCCTTCAACGCCTAGGGTGATAAAGTCCGTTACATCATATGTAATACTACCATTTAGCTGGCCTCTAGACTCTGTCACAGTTGGGAAACCTAAAGTACTATTAAGCGAAGCACCACCAGCGGTATCAAGCGTACGGAATGCGTCACGCCATGTATAACGTATACGGGCTGATAGGCCATATTTCTCATAATAGCCCGTGATGTTATAGGCATGTGGTGAAAAATCTAGCAGTCCTTGCACAGCTGTTACTGGAACTACGATATTAGGGTTAATGGCTTGGAAAATATCTTCGCCACGACCTGA
Source organism: uncultured Sphingorhabdus sp. (assembly GCA_947501885.1). GTDB lineage: Bacteria > Pseudomonadota > Alphaproteobacteria > Sphingomonadales > Sphingomonadaceae > Sphingorhabdus_B. The sequence goes on from CANMXN010000002.1 coordinate 237,873, forward strand.
ATTTTCATTGACGGCCTCGCCACCACCAAAGTCTTGATAGGTATAATTTGCCAAAATACCAAAGCCAGATGCGAAACCCAGCGTATCTTCAAATTGTGAGAGATCATATTGGAACGCTACTTCAATACCTGTTTGCGTGGTAACAGCCGTATCATTTATCATTGTCTCTAGAGGAACGCATAGGCCATTGCCCATAGTAGCCGATAATACGTTACGATCAGGCACCGGATTGAAAATACCGCCACCTGGGCATGATGGATCGATAGAGCGGAAACCATTTGCATCTTCTGGAGCATCTTCAACCTGTGTTACATGCAGATTGGTACGTCTTTTGTGAAAGAAGCCAACGCTAATCACAGATGCTGGTGCAAAATACCAATCAATAGATGCATCAAATGATCTAACTGTTTCGGGAGCCAAATTAGGATTCCCTAACTCTACAGCATTATTTGGACCAGTTGGGAAGCTAACAGACAGTGAAAGATCATCAAAATCAGGACGATTGACATCCTCGGTATAGCTAGCACGGAATACTATGTTATCCGCAAGGTCAACGATAGCGTTAACACGTGGCAAGAATTCCTGATAACTGCCACGCGATGAAACGGCAGACGCCACTCCATTTGCGATAGTATTACCCGTTGAATCAATAACCGTATTGACCCAGCGCAAACCTGCATTGCCTCGGACGGGACCAATTTCAAAATTGACTTGGCCATATGCAGAGTGTGTTGTTTCACTCACGGCAAAAGATGCCGCAAGATTGCTGTTATCATTAGGATTAAGATCATTAAGTAAACGACCGCCATTCGCAATCGCATTTTGACCACCAGGCGTTGCATCTAAAGCCGCCTGCAATTGTGCAAACACTTCATCTCGATTATCGAAAGCTTGATCAGGGTCAATGAGCAAGAAATTACGGAAAGCTAATTCTCTTCCGTCAAATTCATCAAAATTATTGGGCCCAGGCACAAGTAAATTTGTGAAAGCGGAACCTGAAGGGCTATTTGCAATTGCCCCTGTGCCAAAAGTTGAACGCAATTGCGCAAAATTGGTTGACGTATCATTAAAGCGATACCCCCAATCGACAGACTTTACGACACCGCCAATATCTTCCAAATCCAATGTGGTATCGATGCGAAATGCCGTTTCGCGGTTTTCAGTTCGATTGTCACTGGCCGTAACAGCATCAAGTACGACATTGTTGGGATCCAGCAAATCGGCAACCGTTGGTGCGAACGGAGAATTAAAATCGATACCAAATTGCAATGTACCATTGCGCAGATCATAAATGAACGGAACACTATTATCATTGCTACCATCCGCATCAAGTGGCGTAAGTGGATTTGGGTTGATGAAATTAAGCGTCGTACTTAAATTTGGAGTATTAGAATTTGAAATAGAACGCGACCCTTCTACACGAGCAGAAAAACGACCCGCTTCAAATTCTGTTCCTAAACGATACACTTGGCTATTGGTCACACGAGCACCTGTATCGCTTGAAAAACGCAAGTTTGGATCATCATCATCACTCGCTAGATTAGGTTGAATCGTCCCCGTTAAAGCGGCTTGAATGCTACCAAGATTGACACCATCTAATGAACCAAAATTAACCGTTTCAAAGCTATCTGGCACGTTAATTAAGTCTACTGCACTAACGCCCGATGCTTGAATACGCGAACTATCTTGGTTGCGTGTTTGATCCGTTAAAATAGTATCAAAATAGAATTTTAAATTATCGGAAGGCGCCCATTCAAAAGTACCAGCGAAATTATAGGTCTCAAACTCAAAATTCTCTAACTCTTGGTTCAAAAACTGAATACCCAAAAATGGAAAATCAGGGCCTGGAGAACCATCTGCCGCCACTGCTGCATTAGCACCAATAAGGTTATCACGATCCACACGAGGACGGAAAGATGTAGCTTCTTGCTCGGCATAGCTGCCGCTCAGCACGATACCAATTTCACCAGCGCCTGTGGACCAAACATTACCAAAGCTTGCAGCAATTCTTGGACTAAAGGTATTCGACAATTCACTAAATTCACCTTGGACACGCAAACTGATAAGAGGTTCGCTCAGATCAAGAGGACGAATGGTCCGAAGGTTAATTGTACCGCCTACGGCACCTTCAATAGTTTTTGCTTCTGGTGATTTGATAACTTCTACTGATGCGATAATAGCAGCATTAATATCTTCAAAATTAACGCCGCCACGTCCAGTGCCAGATCCAAGCGCTGACACATCATTAATAGCAGTGCGGTTATCATTAGTACCGCGAATTTGGACACCTGTACCTACGCCCGCTGTCCTGGTTATTTGCACACCTGTGATATTTTCTAAAACCTCTGCTAGGTTTTGATCGGGCAATTTACCAATATCTTCTGCTTGAATAACTTCAATCAAACTATCTGCATTACGTTTTTCATTGAGTGCACTTGCCAGAGAGCTTCGAATACCGCTGACAATAATAATATCTTCATCATCACCTTCTTCAGTTACGGCTTCATTTGTTTCTTGCGCATGTAGCATTGATGGAATGCTAGCGACGCTAATCAGTGCTGCCGATGACGCCGTCATCCAGAAAGCTGATTTTAATGATTGTTTCTTTATTTTCCCCATTGGATATTCTCCTCCCATTTATTTCATATTACTTATTTATTCGGCATATGAATTTTGATGCTCAAATTATGCGTAAAACCCACAGATATTTTTTCTTCCTTCATCTAAGGTTACGCACAGCTCAAGCTAGTTTATCGCCACCCAATTCTCTCTATTGATATTAGCTTATTGAACCAATTTAGAAATTATTGTCAACCAATATTCACTCCAATGTTTAATTATTGGTATTTTAAATTGGTATATGTTGTATTTTTGCACATATCATACCAGAACAGGTCCAGATGTTTACGCGAGATGACACGGTTGTCGACATTGTTCAAAACCGTTTAAGCTCTGGAATTCTATCATTTTATACTTAAGCGGCCGTCAGACTAAGCGTATAACGACTAATAAGTGATAGATATTACCTACACATGCTATCAATCTATTATGGTGTTAGACAATCATATCTATATATACCAATATAATTTAGTTTATCATACCAATATAGAAAATATCAAATATAATACTAAACATGGTGCTTTATGATATTGCCGCAATATAGATCATATAGTGCCTCTATATGACACTTCATTTCATAACCTATATAATAATATGCACAGTTTACCGCTGCACGCGGCCCGAACCATCTCCGCCCATTAGTTTTTGAACCTCATCCACCGAAACACGGTTAAAATCGCCCAAAATAGAATGTTTCAAACAGCTTGCGGCTACTGCAAATTCTAGCGAGTCTTGTTTATCACTGTAGGCATTAAGGCCATATATGAATGCAGACGCAAAACTATCACCGCCACCTACACGGTCTATAATATCGGTCATTTCATAATGGCGTGATAATTTAAAGCCCTGCTCACGATCTCGCAGGCAGGCCGACCAACCATTGCGATCTGCGCTATGACTTTCGCGTAATGTAATAGCAATCGTGCTCATATCGGGGTAAAGGTCCAGCACCTTTTCTGACAAAGCTTCATATTTTTTGGTATCAAGTTCCCCTGTTTCAACATCAACATCCACACTAATATCAAGCGACTTTTGACAATCCTCCTCATTCGCAATGCCGACATCAACATATTTTACAAGTTCACGCATAACCTCTGGCGCGTTCTTACCATATTTCCACAATTTTCCGCGAAAGTTAAAGTCACAAGATACTGTTACCCCCGCTGCTCTGGCTTGCTTGACACATTCTAAGGAAAGGTCCGCCGATGATTGCGTTAAAGCCGGAGTAATACCCGTAATATGCAGCCATTTTGCTCCATTAAATATGGCATCCCAGTCGAAATCACCGGGCTTACATTCGCTAATCGCAGAATGAGCGCGGTCATATACCACTTGAGATGGGCGTTGATTGGCCCCTGATTCCAAATAATATATCCCAACACGATCACCAGATCGGCGAATCATTGATGTATTAACGCCAAATCGGCGCAATTCACCAATAGCATTATCTCCTATATCATTATCAGGAAGCGCCGTAACAAAAGCCGATGATAGACCATAATTACTAAGTGCAACAGCAACATTAGCTTCACCGCCTCCAAATGTCGCCTCAAACACTGGAGATTGGAAAAAGCGTTCATGCCCAGGTGATTTTAAACGCAGCATAATCTCACCGAATGATAAAAATTCAGCCATTTATAATCCTTTATTATTTTCTATTAAGAGAAGAGCAATCCGCCATTAATATCGATATTCGTACCCGTTATGAATGAGGCAGCATCAGATGCTAAATAAGCGACCGAATCTGCTACCTCTGCAGCATCACCCTGACGACGCAGCGGCGTAGAATTAGCTACATTTTCACGCACAGCATCTTTGGTGAATTTGTCATGGAATGTTGTTGCAATCATACCTGGACATAACGAATTAACTCTAATGCCTTGCGGCCCTAATTCTTTGGCCATGCCGCGTGTAAACGTCATAACAGCGCCCTTTGATGTCGCGTAAGCAGATGCGCCAGGGCCACCGCCATCACGGCCAGCCTGTGATGCAAGATTAATAATTGATGCACCTTTTTGCATATGAGGTACAGCCGCTTTCGTAACCAAAAATGTTGATGTTGCATTGAGTTGCATCACATAGTTGAAAAATTCCTCATCCATTTCACTAAGCGTTTTGCGTTCAACAAGTCCCCCCGTAACATTGACAAGGATGTCAATATTATCACCAAAAGCATCGCACGAAGCCTCGATTAATTTGGTTACATCGGCCTGCCTAGTCACATCAGCTTGTACCAATATGGCTTTACCTCCAGCAGCAGTAATTTCAGCCACCGTCTCATCACCAGCTCCTTTATTGTTGCAATAATTCACAACAACATGCGCCCCTTCAGCAGCTAATTTTACAGAAATGGCGCGACCAATATCGCGGCTTCCGCCAGTAACAATAGCTACTTTACAATTAAGTTTAGACATATATTTCCCCATTTATAGAATTAAAATTATTATATTTTTACGTATTTTTTGGCTTAAGTGGTTTAATTTCACCGCATAATATCCAAACGCTAGCAATAGCAGTTAGTGCAAGACCTGCGCCGAGAACAAATACTGTAAAGTAATTTGCTCCAGCGGTTATAATTGGAACAAGATAGGTTAATCCCGCCGCGCTTAGCTTCGCGGCCATTCCAGCGACACCTGATAAGGTACCCACTGTCTGCTTGCCATAAAGGTCACTTGGCAGGGTTTGCACATTCCCTATTGCTGTTTGAAAGCCGAATAAAATAATGAACATAAGCCCAAGTGCCAACCAAGGCGTTGAGGCTGCTGATAAGGCCAGCAGCGCTGGCAGCATTATTAGGCACCCAAGCGTTATTGTGAACTTCCGTGTCTTATTCACATTCCAACCTGCACTAATGCGGTTTTGCGCCAATAAACCACCAAACCATGCACCTAGCATCGCACCAACATATGGCAACCATCCAGAAGCAACCAAATCTTTCACATTAAAATTATGGACTTCGAACAAATATGTAGGAATCCAAATAATGAAAAGCCACCAAATCGGGTCAATTGCGGCAGATGCTATAATAACACCCCAGCTTTCTTTGCGCGATAAAAGCTCTCCAGTTGATGGGTTATAACCATCATCTTCCTCAGTATCACTCTCTTCATTTTTTTGCCCAGTAAGAATATATTCACGCTCTTCATCGGATAACCAATCATGATATTGGGGCGGCGCTTTAACAATCATCAACCAAGGAACCAGCCAGATAAGACCAACAAGACCAACAAGAATGAAGATTATCTTCCAATCAAAAAAGAGTGCCATATAACCAATTAATGGAATTGATATGATGCCGCCAATCGCTGCACCTGAGTTAAATATACCTTGCGCCAAGGCGCGTTCTTTCGTTGGAAACCATTCTGCATTTGCTTTAGTAGCACCAGGCCAGTTACCCGCTTCTGCTACACCCAGAACTGCACGAAAGAAGCTAAAACTAAGTACGCCTTGTGCAAATGCATGCGCTGCCGTTGCCAAAGACCAAACACCGATAGACAGAACAAAACCTAATCGCGTTCCTATCCAATCAAAAATCTTGCCAAATATTGCTTGGCCCGCTGCATAGGCAAAGATAAACACAGTCGATACGATACCAAGAATATATTTATGTCCATCAGCATCCATATCCGGAAATAAATCAGGAGCTATATGAGCTGGCCATAAGACATTGATTGTCTGGCGATCTATATAATTGATAATTGTTGCCAGAGCGACAAGACTAACCACCCACCAACGCAATCCATTTAACTTCATGCTCACTCTCCCAGAAAATCTTCACGCGCAGGGCTAAATGTATCGATTAAAATACCCGCCTCTATGCAAACCGCACCATGATCTTGATGGGGGCTGACATAGAAACAATCACCCGCCACCATATCGCGCTCTTCACCATCAATAAAAACTCTAAAACGGCCCGATTCAACATAACTTGATTGGCTATGGAAATGGCTATGAACGTCTCCCACAGCCCCTTTTTCAAACCAGACACGACAAATCATAATATCTGGACCATAACCAAGCATTTGCCGCTTTATACCATCGCCAACATTTTCAATGGCAATCTTTGATGCTTCTACAAAATGTGCGCTCTTGCGCTCTTTCACCATATTCATAATGCTCCCCCCATCACTCTACAGCCAGCACAAGACTTGCAGCAAAACCACTCCAACATATCTCTTGACCTTGATAAGTAACACTATGCTGCTTTTCTGAGTCTTGATCATAGGAAACTGCAAAAGCAGTTTTTGCCCCTGCCAAAGTTTCAATAATCATGATATCTTTGCCATCTATTGTTTCAAACGACAGAGACTTAATCTGGCTATCGCTATTAACCGTTTGCTCAGCAGCACCATCGGATAGCCCATGCCGCTCTAATATGCTGGCAAACACAGTGTTCTGAGCATTGCGCCGCGCCATGATAATAGGCTCTCGCCGTAAATTGAAATTTGGATCATTGGCGCCGCTTTCCGCCAATATCATCTGCGTATTTTGTACAGCTGCCATACGATATGTGTAAAAACGATCGCCAAGCAACCATGTTACAAATGCATTATCCGCATTGGGCGATCCAATTGCATCGACCCAAATATGCTGATAACCATTCGCGCCGCCAAGCACAGGCCGCGACGTCACATTTTTATCCGTATCAAAGCCAAGGCGCGTGATATGCCCGCTATAATGCAATGGTAAGTCATATTGGTGCGCCGCATCAGAATCAGCACGCAATATATCAACAATGATAGGATGTTCTAAACCAGCCACCTCAACAGAGGCCATAGTGCGCGTCATCGTCACACCGTCATAGGCGCTATCAATCATCGCACTGCTGATTTGCACGCCTTTGGTATCGCTAAAATAAAGCTGCTTTGGTGCGAAATTTTCCGCAATGCTAAGCTTGCCTTCAAAATGGCTAGTGCCATCCACAACCAATACATTGTGGGCAACGCTTTGTTTGCCCCAAGTGGTATTTTCAGGCAGATAAATTCCGCCTTCTTTGGCCTCGACATTGAGAAAACGTACCGCGCCATAATCGCGGACAATCTCATTGCCATTGTCATAGAACTGCCAACCCAGCTTATCAAAATGCCCATGACCCAGCCCTTGCGAGCTATTTTTAATCACCATCACGCTTGATTTTGGACCTACGCCATCGCGGATTAGAGCCACCGCCCCTTGATCGCCCTTGGGACCATCGCGTAGCAATATACTTTTAAATGGGAATGGCTTTGCTTTGCCAGCAGCTAAGTCATCCGAAACTTTTTGTCCTGCTGGGGTTAAAACTGTACGGCCCTGCCCTTTTGCAATCGATAATAATGCAGGATCGCCCGTTTTATTATAAGCAATCGAAACGCCGTGATAAAGCTCTTCGGTGTTGAGGCTTTTATCGCGTATCGCATCATTAAACGGAAAGAAAAATCCGCCATAGGTCAACTGCACCGTGGTGGTTAAAGCTTTGAGCAAAATACCATCGCGATGTTCAAATATTTTCTTATCAGGATCATTGCGCTCAATCGCATCGGCAAATACCATGAAGGGCATAAGCGCATAACGCTGATAATAGGGGCCTTCACCATAATAGCCCTCGGGTGAAAAGAGCAAATCAGTTTGCTTGATAAAACCAACTTTGCCGCTTTTATCGCTGCCATAGAGCGCACGATCCACCATGTCTTGATCGCCGAGCAAATAACCCGTCATACCAACACCAGCGGTTGCCCATGTTGCATGATTATGAATACGATCAAAGGTCGCTTGCGATTCCACCGATAAAAATTCTACCGCTGGACGGAATAATTGATTGTCAATGATTTTGCGGTCTTCATCGCTCAATTCGTCCCGAATATATTCATAGCCTTGGATGCTGTTGACCAACCACACCGCATCATTGAGTACTTGCCAAAATATCTTGCCGTAATTTTGTTTCTTTTTTGCAGGATGCGGGCCCAGTGTTGGATAGAGCTCTGCATAGCCCAGCAACATTTCGCGGACATAATCTTTATATTTTGCATCACCCGTAATCTGATAAAGCTGACCGCCCTGATACATTGCCTTATAATTGCGCTTATGCTGTTCATGGGTATATCCGCCGCCAGGATCTTTGGGCGTTGGAATGACAATACCTTCTGCCATCATCTCGGCAAGAAACGCCTCTGAACGGGCCTGCTCACAAGCAAATAATGTATCATCGCAATTCACATCACCGCTTACTGCGCTATCACTGGATTCAATCTTCTTACACCCTGATAAAGATAGAGTAAGAGCAATAGTGCTTACAGCTAAGAGAGTAGAGATTCTCATTTCTTCTCTCCTTCTTCATAGACATTATCGCTTAATATGACGCGCTGCTCGCCTTCATAATTAAGCTCAGCTATATTGACCTTTGGTGTAGCAATAAATTTGTTGCCCGCTATGCGCGTTTGCGGGCGGCCAACGGTATGGTTGACCAAAATAGGAGCAGAAGCGATGAATTGATTATCCAATATTTTACTATATTGCGCGCCATGCAACACAATCGCGCTTTTGCTATCATTATTTTTATCCAAGCCCACATTGACCAGCTTGCTATTCTTCAAATCAAAATGTGGACCAAAAGTGCTCTCATCACGGCCACCGCGATAAAGATTAACAATCGGGCCACCAATATTTTCAAAGCTTGAATCCTGAATATCGGCATATTCTACATTATACTGACCATAATCTTCAGTCTCCGAAGCGCCCAATATTATAGAGCCGCTTATATCCTTAAATTGGCTATCCCTTATGATCACATGGTCGGCAAAAGTGCTTTTGCCCAATTTGATAACATCAAAAAATTTATTCACCGATAGATTCGAGATTTGCACACGCTCCATCTCAATCAAGAAATTGCTCTGAATAGGATAGGATGTGGTCCGAATAAGCGCATTGCCAACAGAATCCGGAGCCAGCTCACCATCAATGGTCAGATTTTCCAGACGCAAACTACCGCCCTCGGCTATTTCAAACAAAGACGGACGGTCAAATAATATTTTTGTCTGACCGCTTCCCTTTAGCGTGATGGGCTTATCAATCGTCATAGTCTTGCTGACCACATACTCACCATTACCAAGCGTGATAACATCGCCGCCCTTAGCATTGGAGATTGCTTTTTCAACCACCCCTTCGCTCGGGGAGATGGAAATAGGTGAACCGTCAGCAAATTTATTCGCTTTGGCTGGCTTGGGATACCAAGATGCGCCGACTTCTTCTTTTGTGATGGGCTTTAAATCGCGCGGCACACCATATTTGGAAAATTTAGATTTACGCGGATAGAGCAAGCCATTTTTAGCACGTACCAATTTAGCCTTAATCGTTTTTATACCATCAGGATGGTTCGCATGAGCCGCACCAATACGCGCATTGCCAGAAAATGCAATGCCGTTGATATCATCTTGAATCCGAAAGACTGGACCAGCATCGCCAGCGCTAATCAAATTACCACTCATCACACTATCAATCGGCGGGGCGCTGCGCTCTGCATCGGCACCGCCTGCGAGTGTAATAAAATCACTATCATAAACACTATTACCGATGATTTTAGCATCGGATACTTGAACATAGCGGTTAACAGGCGAGTTTGGCACACCATTCATAACGGTTAATGCACTAGCAAAACCGCTACCACGCAGACCTTCCATATAATTATGACGGACCGTCTGTCCTTTATTGATGACGCGTATACCACCCGTATGATCTTTACCATTGCCCAAAAATATATTGCGCTCGACCAGATTATTGTCGCCATGGCGCAATGTTAAAGTACCGCTGCTTTCAAAAAATATATTGCCGCGCAAAATATTACCACCCGATTTAGAAGAGATAATCTCTACCTCTCCATCGCAGCGGTCAAAATAATTATTCTCAACGATTGTATTAGAATTATATTGCGCAAATTTGCTCGTCCCAATGCGTAACGTCTCTCCACCATTTGATCCCAATGCAGGGCGCGGACCAAAATAATTATGGTCTATTTTATGATTATTCTCGCGGCTGTCTGCGCTGTTCAATCGCACCGCAAGCGTCACCCCTTTATTCGTTTTACCTACCAGATTATTATGGTCAAAGCGATTGTTTTGGCCGTAAATACCAACCCAATAATCATTGTCAAAACGATCAGGCTTGCTGAAATGATCGATCACAATTTCCGTTATGCGGCTATTATAAGCAAGATCATCCTTGCTTCGGCGGAACGAGATGACCTCTCCTGTTGGGCTATACCCATCTCGAAAGACAAGGCCTGATACAATTAAATGATGCCCACCAATACGCAGATTGGACTGACCAGAGATTATCACCTTACCCGCTGTTTCTGCTGTCAATGTGATGGGCTTATCAGCCGTTCCTTTTGCGCTGAGCGTGATTTCAAAATTATTCCATACACCATCTGCGAGCGTGATAATATCCCCAGGCTTGAGGTTTTTGGAAACTTCAAAATATTGTTTTTGATTGGCAACCAAATAATCTTTAGCATTTATAGTGGAAGAGGCACTAATCACCATCAATAAAACAACAATAGTGAACAAATTGCGCATTTATCTTACCCTCCTAATTTAGAGGCTATCAAGCAGTATAGTGGCTGTCAACCAATTTATAATACCAAATATAAATTTTGGCATAGATGATTGGTCTAGCTATATTGTATTAATTTAATCTCGCAGTAGAGAGGAAACGTTCACGACTCTCATTTGCACGTTGCTGCACTTCTAAAAGAGCTTTTTTCTCAGTAACATTCAGCATAGCTTCAATAAGACGAAAGAAATGCTCTCGCATGGCAAGCCTAGCGCCTTCTGAATTGCGTGCAATCAAAGCATCAAGGATGAGTTGATGTTCTGCTTTGCGTGATTCTGCATCATGCTCGCATACTGCGCTATATGCTTCGCGCACTTGCGGCAATTCTTCGCGCATCCGCCACAAAGTCTCAATTGTGTGCATTATAGCCTTATTGCCTGATGCCGCGGCAATCTTGGCATGAAATTGTCGATCCGCTGCATTAGCTTCATCATCATCTTTAGCGGCCATTTGCAAAATCAATCTTTGTAACTCAGCTAAATCCTCATCACTAATAACTTTAGCTGCAAGAGCGGCAGCTTCAGACTCGATTAGTGACCGAGCTTCAGTCAATTCAAAAGCACTTACATCTGGAAGAACGCCCAATTCATCGGGTTGTTTTTCAGCCACATAGACGCCTGAGCCCGTTTTGATTTCCAAACGCCCAATAGCTTGCAGAGCAATTTCAGCTTCCCTAATCGTGACACGGCTTACATCAAATCGCTCAGCAAGTTCGCGCTCACCAGGCAACCGAGTCCCGACGGGGAAAACTCCATCAGTAATTAATTTAGAAATACGATCTGCAACGCTATGAAATAGCCTCTTCTCTGACATTCTTAACTCTATCCTTTTAATAAACCCCTTTATAACACCACTTACGGTAACTTACTATATCAAAAAATGATGACCCGTAGGTTCTTACTGACCATCGCATCGGATTAAAATTTAAATCTTACACCAGTGGAAACCCTATACTTAGAGATACTTTTTTGTGAACGCAAACTTCCTGATTTATTCCTCATTTTGATAACTTCCCCCTATTCCCTTGGGGCTTAGACTGTCTAGATCATACTAATTTGTCAACCTATAAAGCATGCCTATACATAATAATGTATCATACCAATTATAAAATATTTTTATCTATGCTTATACCAAATGATATTATTGTTGGAAATCAAACCTGCCAGTTTCAGCCCTGTTAACTAATGCGTAAATGCAATATATATTATAATCTCATTTCTAAAGAGTATCTTGCGCATTCTCTGATACACTCACTTCCTTTAAAAACATCAATAGCTGGCCACAGTCGGTAAATAGCGATAATATTTTCAGAAAAATATATTTACTCAATAGGCTGTAACACAACGCAATTTATCGCAGTGAAACACAGACATGAAAAATGCCTGACCTCATCTCTCAGCTGAGGCATTTTTCATTATAGAAAGTTAGTCTTATTTTGCTTTTGATACTTTAGAGCGTGCTTTGGATAATCTCTTAAGTGTTTTTTTAGACCAAGTAACAGGATATTGTGTTTGCGGATTGAACACTTTTCCTTGGTTCGCGGCTTTAGCAGCAGCAATTTCATCTGCTGTTAAAAATTCGCTCGCCTCTAATTCAAATACATCAATACCGCGCGCAATCTCCGTCGCATAAATACGGCCATTATACCAATAGGCTGACCAATAACCGCCCGTAATAAGCTGATCTTTATCAACTGGGCCGCGATCGAAATAGGCAATTTCAACTGGCTTTTTGGCATCGGTAAAATCAATCACGCTAACGCCGCCTTGATACCAAGCTTGGACAAATATATCGCGTCCTGGCACGGGGATGATAGAACCATTATGCGCTACGCAATTCTCTTTATCGCTTTGCGGTGCAGGTAATTTATAGGTGCTACGAAACTCTAATTTATTATCGACGATTTCATAAATAGCATTGGCGCCCCAAGTTTTGGGATCAGCCGCTTGGCAGCGCGGACGCGTCCCGCCGCCCCATTCGTCGGTGAACAACACTTTTGTACCGTCATTGCTGAACGTCGCAGAATGCCAATAAGCAAAACCTTTATCTACCACTTCATGGATCCGCTTTGGTTTGCGAGGATCGCTAATATCAAAAATCACACCATTTCCAGAACAAGCCCCTGCGGCTAAATTCTTAGATGGAAACACCGTGATGTCATGGCAGTGATCGGTACGGTTGGTATCTTGGGTTTCTTTACCCTGTTTATCTTTGCCATGATCTCCGCCTTGCCATAATCCTGCCAGACGGCCCGTTTTAGGATCGGCAAAAACCGCAGGGCTATCAATTACTTTGGATCGGGATGGGTCGGCAAGAGGAATCTCAATAACATCAATGCGAAATAATGCGGTACGATCATCACCCGATACTTCGCCGATACAGCCTGCCAACTCTTCTTCTTCGCGAATACGCGCATTACCTGAATTATATATGATTAAAGAATCTGCAGTTTCCTTCACAACCGAATGGGTGTGCGACCCTCGGCATGTTTGCACCTGACCGACTTGGACAGGTTTTGTGATATCCGATATGTCAAATATTCTTAAGCCACGAAAACGATCTTTACTCACCTTACCTTCTACACCTTGCAGACCGCAATCAAGCCTTGCGCGCGTATCTTGGACGCTCATCAATAATAAATCACCAACAATAGAAACATCACCTTGGCCGCCAGGACAAACAACAGAGCTAACCAATGTTGGTTTGCCATCATCACCTAGTTCATAAGCATTCCAACCATGATAATTACCAGCCACCATCAGATCTCCCGAAAAGGCCATGTCGGTATTGGTAAAGCTCAACAGTGGAGATCGTTTTGCAAATTCAGGCTTTTTCTCCTTATCGCTCTTTGCTCTCTCTTCTTTGTCACTCGCTGGCTTTTCATCTTCATCTTTTTTCTTGGCTTTTAAAGGTTTCAACCCTGCTGGATTGGCTGGATTAAAAAAGCCAGCGGGTTTGGGCAGGCTTGCAATTTTGCGTAAATTTTTGATAGCTTCGCCAGCATCTACAAATCCAGGTTTCAACCCAGCGCGCGGATCTGTAGATAGGCTGCCATAGACCGCATTCATACGTTCAATTTCTGCTTTTTGGTCGCGTACAATATCATCTGCAAATTGCGCCATTGTCGGATCATATGCGCTGCCTGGATATTCAAGCAACACATCCACCATATCAAGAGCACCCTCATGGTGGGCAATCATCAATTTTAAGAATAATTTATCGAATGCAGCACCGCGCGCCGCCGCTAATTGTCGCATCTGTATTGGACTTGCCATACCGCGCATGGTGTGATGAGCATGCCCAAGACCAGCCGTTGTTAAAGATTCAGCGCGATCATCAAGCCACGTGCGCATGAATTTCATCTCATCTTTTTGACTAGCATCAATGCGCCCCGCTACGGTGATGATATCTTCTTGGTTGGTGCGATCCTTGACCAAAGCCGCCATATCAACGGCCTGTTGATGGTGAACAATCATGCCTTGCATGAACAATACATCAGCGGGAGAGTAACGATTATCAGCCAATTTGGTAGCTTCATCGCTGCTAAGGTTTTTGGGACTCACGCCAACTCCGCCAGGTTGTACAATAGGTGCTTCACTATTGGCAAAGGCATTGGGCATAATCATTGCCGCGCTGATCAACGTGACTGTTACTAGAGACTTCCTCATTTACTACTCTCCCTAAAGATATATCATAGCATATTACTAATCTAATGCATTATTGGTGTCGAGTGTAAATAGTGGGTAGATGCAAGCTGTGGTATTAGAAATACACTATCATCATGAGAGAATTTTAATGGTTTATTTTAAATTGGCATTGGATATTAAACCTTATCTATAATCATACTCTCTGCTTGTTATAAGCGGTTTTATTATCCGATTCTATCAGAAGAAGGTTACTTTCGTTACATTATTGAAGTTTATAGATATAATATTCGGAAGAGAAATAGCACTCTTATCTAATCACAAATAGTGCAAGCTGGTTTGCAACAATGCAAGAAAGATGGTTTCACTTCCTCAAGATAATATTTTTTTTTCATATGCGCCTTCACCTTTATCAAGGTAATAAGCTTGTAATAATAATGATCTTCCGCAAGATTCTATGCTTCATTCGCATCAATTTGGGCAAGCAATGCATCAACCTGCACTTGCGCATCGAGCGCAGCGTTCAAGCATGACACAATTCCATCAAAAGGCGCGGTCAGGCTATGCTCCATTTTCATCGCTTCTAAGGTGAAGAGTTTCTGGCCCTTGGTCACGCTATCGCCTTCGGAAATGTCCACTGCGATTATCTTACCTGGCATGGGGGACAATATCGCGCCGTCTGATGCCGTGCCTGCTGCACTAGAGGTATGTTTTGGTAAACCTATGCTAAAGCTATTACCATTTTTGGTAATCAATGCTCCATCAGCATAGTCCGTTGAGGAGTATGTATCACCATAGAAATCTGGTATTTTTGGGATAGTATAAAGTATCCCATTGGACTGAAGATTAAGTGTGGTATTTTGAGATTGATTAAGCCTAAAACCCTCAAGTAATTCATTCGTTCTACTATGATAACTTTCATTGGAATATTGTTCAACCAAATGTCTAGCGGCTTGTCCCAGCATCTCCGTATCAGGTTCGTTAGGAGGAATTAGAGAATCCCCTTTATCAGCGATAAATGCCGTAGTAATATCTCCTGATTTAAACTGAGGGTTATTTGCAGCCAAATAGAGAAATCCAGCATTGGATTTAACGGGCCAAACAGCCGTTCCTTGTAAAGCATCTAGTAAGCCTTCAATAGCTTCTGTACGGTCAATATCGTGAACAATAAGCTTAGCTATCATGGGGTCATAATATGGAGAGATAATTGAATTTTCTTCTACACCTGAATCTACTCTTATACGTTCATCTGGCAGACAATAACGGTCTAGTTTTCCAATGCTTGGAAGAAACCCACTCGCTGGATCTTCGGCATAGAGACGTGCTTCGATAGCATGACCGTTGATGCTTAACTCGTCTTGGCGTAGCGGAATTTTCTCGCCCGACGCTACGCGCAATTGCCATTCCACCAGATCAACGCCCGTGATTTCTTCGGTAACGGGATGCTCCACCTGAAGCCGCGTGTTCATTTCCATGAACCATATTTTATCCGCTTTCAGACCATCGCTGCCATCGGCGATAAATTCGACTGTACCAGCTCCTTCATAATCCACTGCTTTGGCTGCGCGCACCGCCGCTCCGCACACCGCTTCACGTGTGGCTTCGTCCATTCCGGGGGCTGGGGCTTCTTCGATCACCTTTTGATGGCGGCGTTGCAGCGAACAATCACGCTCAAACAAATGCACCACATTGCCATGGCTATCGCCAAAGATTTGCACTTCGATATGCCGCGGGCTTTCAATCCATTTTTCAATCAGCACGATATCATTGCCAAAACTGGCCTTAGCCTCGCGCTGACATGACGCCAGACTATCAGCAAAATCGTCGGGATTATCCACTTTGCGCATGCCTTTGCCGCCGCCGCCCGCAATCGCTTTAATCAGCACAGGATAGCCAATTTCATCGGCTTGCTTAGCCAGATATTGCGGCTCTTGATTATCGCCAATATAGCCCGGCGTGACGGGAACACCTGCTTCTTGCATTAATATTTTTGCCGCATCTTTCAGACCCATCGCACGGATACTGTGCGGTTTTGGCCCAACCCAAATCAGGCCCGCATCGATCACGGCCTGCGCGAAATCTGCATTTTCGGACAAAAATCCATAGCCAGGGTGGATCGCTTCTGCACCGCTTTCTTTTGCAGCCGCAATAATTTTTTCGCCGACCAAATAAGATTCATTCGCGGGCGATGGCCCGATATGGATTGCTTCATCGGCGGATCGCACATGCAGTGATTTTGCGTCAGCATCGCTATACACCGCGATGGTGCGTATGCCCATGGCGCGTGCGGTGCGGATGATGCGGCAAGCAATTTCCCCGCGATTGGCAATAAGAAGCGATTTGATCATTTGGTGCGCTCTCTCCGTTTTAGTGTATTCATGAAAGCACTCGACAAGCCACATTTATCCAAAATCGTACTGAAACCATAGTTATCGTCTTCCATTGTTATGCTATTATCAAAATAAACAAAAGTTTTGTTCCCCGTAAATGCCCCATATAAATTTTTGGAATTAACTTCTCCACAGACTGCACCTGTATCTTCGATAGTCTCTACATTAGAGAATACTGCGGAATCAGGATCTTTCAAAATAACTTTTACTTCATTTTTAGCCGAACTAATTTCTGAAGAGTCGCAGCCTAGCAGTGCCAATAGGCATAGCGCAGCGCTAAATTGCTTGGCTATTTTCAGACTCGTATTTGGTCCCAATTGAACTTGACTGCCCTTTGGATTAGAATATTGGTTACTGTAACATAACGAATTTGTCTTTTGATGGCAATCTTGTCTATAAAGAATAAGCCGAGATAACTGTAAGTTTGTTTGATACGATCTTCTGATTATATTACTCAATTCACAGTTATTTACTTTCATTCTTCAGTCCTCTCATATTTATTACCCAATCGCCACCCTGAACCCAATCGTCATGCTGAACTTGTTTCAGCATCCATTTTACGTCATGTTCAGACTTATGGAAAAACAACCTTGCGTCTATATATTGGTGAGCGGTCATTACGGCACGATTTATATTGGTGTGACGTCTGATTTGATGGGCCGTATGCACCAACATCGCAGCAAAGTAGCGGATGGTTTTACTAAAAAATATGCGGTGCATCATTTGGTTCGTTTTGAATTTTTTGCTGATATGGAGGGGGCTATTTTGCGCGAGAAACAATTGAAAAACTGGCATAGACAGTGGAAAGTTAATTTGATTGAAAGCGATAACCCGCATTGGATTGACTTGGCTGTCAATCTTGGTTTTCCAGCCATTGGGTAGAATATTATGCACAATGGATGCTGAAATAAGTTCAGCATGACGAATGTGCTTTTGAGTGATAAAGTTTTTTATCATCAGAGTTGATCTAAATCTTTGCGACGATCATCACTGCTGGCTTTAACCAAAATAAACATTCCATAACAACAGGCTGAGGCACCGATTACAAAGCCTATGATTGCTCTACCTTGATTCCTTCCAGCATTGGGTTCTCCTATCAATGTCAAGATAAAGTAAACAAATAAGATTATTGATAAACCACCAATAATCATCCATTTAGCTGTATTGTAATTTTCTCGCTTATAAAGATCATAATATCCGATATATCTATCTTTAGCAGCATTAAAGACCCAAGTAATTTCATCTTTGTTTGCTTCTTGAATATGATCAAATTGATGTTTTATTTTATCAATAGGATAGCCAGCCTGCAGTTGTTGATATACTTTTATAGAAATCTCAGATAATTCTTTTTTACGGTCTTCAGCTATCATTTTTCAATCTCCCTATGTTTATTAAACATATCGTCACCCTGAACTTGGTTCAGGGTCTCATGGCTATTAATATTACAGAGAGATGCTGAAATAAATTCAGCATGACGAGAGTGATTATATAGAAACAACTCCCCCATCACATTCTGAACACGCCAAATTTGGGTGCCTCCTGCATTGGGGCGTTGAGTGCAGCGGCAAAGGCCAATCCCAGCACATCACGCGTTTGCGCAGGATCAATTATCCCATCATCCCAGAGCCGCGCAGTGGCATAATAAGGATTACCCTCATCTTCATATTTTTGGCGGATCGGCGCTTTGAAATTCTCCGCCTCTTCCTCGCTCCATGTGCTTGCATCGCGGTGCACTGTGGCCAGCACAGACGCCGCTTGTTCGCCGCCCATTACCGAGATACGGCTATTGGGCCAGCTAAATAGGAAATTGGGCGCATAGGCCCGCCCGCACATACCATAATTACCCGCGCCAAAGCTGCCGCCGATAAGCACAGTGATTTTGGGAACGCTGGCGGTGGCAACGGCGGTAACCAGCTTGGCACCATGTTTGGCGATGCCCTCTTGTTCATATTTACCGCCGACCATGAAGCCCGATATATTTTGCAAAAATAGCAAGGGTATTTTACGCTGACAGGCAAGTTGAATAAAATGTGCGCCCTTTTGAGCGCTTTCGGAAAATAGTACGCCATTATTGGCCAATATCGCAACGGGCATTCCCCAAATATGCGCGAAACCGCACACAAGCGTGCTGCCATATTTGGCCTTAAATTCATGAAACTCGCTGCCATCGACTATGCGTGCAATCACTTCATGCACATCATAGGGTGCGCGCACATCTTGCGGGATGATGCTATATAATTCATCGGCATCATATTTTGGCGGCTTGGGCTCGCCTATGTCAATTTCAGGATGATGAGCAGGGCCAAGATGCGAGACAATATCGCGGACAATGGTCAGCGCATGTTCGTCATTCTCGGCCACATGATCGACTACGCCCGACTTTTTACCATGCATATCACCGCCGCCCAAATCTTCGGCGCTAATCTCTTCGCCCGTTGCGGCCTTTACGAGGGGCGGCCCTGCGAGAAAGATCGTGCCTTGATTACGCACAATGACTGTCTCATCCGACATGGCGGGAACATAAGCCCCACCAGCGGTACAACTACCCATCACGCACGCGATTTGCGCAATACCACGCGCGCTCATATTGGCTTGGTTATAGAATATCCGCCCGAAATGATCGCGGTCAGGAAAGACCTCATCTTGGTGCGGCAGGTTGGCGCCGCCGCTATCAACCAAATAGACACACGGCAGATGATTTTGCAGCGCAATCTCTTGGGCGCGCAGATGTTTTTTGACCGTCATCGGATAATATGTGCCGCCCTTAACGGTGGCATCGTTACAGACGATCATGACTTGGCGGCCCGATACGCGGCCAATGCCAGCGATTAACCCTGCGCCCGCTATATCATCACCATAGAGGCCATTGGCCGCTAACTGGCCAATCTCAAGAAAGGGCGATCCTGGATCAAGCAAGCGTTCAACGCGGTCACGGGGCAGTAATTTGCCCCGTCCAACATGGCGTTCGCGCGATTTTTCTGGCCCGCCTTTAGCAGCTTGCGCAACCTTGGTCCACAGCTCATCGCGCAAGGATTTATTATGCGCGGCATTGGCCGTTGCACCATCGGATTGCAGGTTAATATTCGTTGGTAAAATGGGTGCGCTCATAAAATATATCCTAAAATACTCAGTGCGCCGATGATGGAGAGTAAAGGCCCTCCGGGATGTTTTGCCTTGGTCATGATAAGATTGGTGATACCCAATATGAGCCATACAGCGCCTACCATGAGTTTCATAAATTCCGGAACATCGGGATGAATCAGCGAAAAAGCGGTGAACAGCATGAAGAGGCTGGTTGAATGCCAACCAAAACGAGTGATGGCCTGCGTCATAGGAAGTTTGATAAATTCATCATCAACGGCTAGCGTTGGTTTGATCAATTTGTCTTCTCCTCCCCATGAATGGAAAATTGCTAAAAAGACGATTAAAACTGCGGCGATATAATATAGTGTCATCCTTCAAAACCCTCTACCATGATGGAATCGCCTGTGCTTCCTGCTAAGCGATCTTTGGCGATTTCTTGATATTCAGGCGAAGTCATCCATGCATAGGCGGCAGCTTTATCGGGAAATTCGATCAGTACGCTGCGGCTATAATCCCAATCGCCTTGCAGGACTTTTGGGTCTTCATCAACGCTCAGCATTTTGCCTTTATATTGCTCAAATATAGGACCAAAACCCTCTTCATACCGATCATAGGCCGCTCGGTCGTAGATTTTGAAACGCGCTATAATATATACACTCATTATTGACCCCCAATCAACTCACGGCCAATTAGCATACGACGAATTTCATTCGTTCCTGCTCCAATATCAAGGAGTTTACTGTCGCGCCAATAGCGCTCTACGGGCCAATCGGTGGTATATCCCGCGCCGCCTAAAGCTTGGATGCTCTCCTCGGCCACGCGCACGCTGCTCTCCGATGCGTACATGATAGCACCTGCGGCGTCAAAGCGGGTAGTTTGTTCATTATCGCATGATCGATTGACATTATAGACATAGCTGCGTGCGCTATTAAGGCGCACATACATATCGGCGATTTTGCCTTGCATTAGTTGGAACGTGCCAATCGGTTTGCCAAATTGGGTGCGCTCACGGACATAAGGAATAACCGTATCGAGACATGCTTGCATCAAGCCAAGCGGTATTGCGGCCAGCACGGCGCGCTCATAATCAAGGCCCGACATCAGCACCCCAACCCCGCCATTCAACGGCCCCATGATATTTTCGGCGGGTACTTCGCAATCTTGAAACACCAATTCAGCGGTGGGTGATCCGCGCATACCGACTTTGTCGATCTTTTGCCCGATGGAAAAACCCTTCATATCTTTTTCGATAAGGAAGGCCGTTATCCCGCCAGAGCCTTCACCCGTTTTAGCATAAACAACCAATGTATCCGCATAGGGCGCGTTGGTGATCCAAAATTTGCTGCCGTTTAAGACATATCCACCCGATATTTCTTGGGCTTTTAATTTCATCGAAACCACATCTGATCCCGCACTAACCTCGCTCATGGCAAGACTGCCGACATGCTCACCCGATATCAGCTTAGGCAGATATTTGGCTTTTTGCTCTGGAGTTGCCCAACGGCGGATTTGATTGACGCAGAGGTTTGAGTGCGCGCCATAGCTTAGGCCGATAGAAGCGCTTGCACGGCTCACTTCTTCGACAGCAATAGCATGTTCCAAATAGCCCAGTCCAAGCCCGCTATCTTCTTCTTCAACGGTGATTCCATGCAAGCCAAGCTCGCCCATTTGTGGCCAAAGGTCGCGCGCGAACCAATCATCTCGGTCAATCTTTGCGGCCAAAGGCTCAATTTTCTCATCGGCAAAGCGGCGTACAGTGTCGCGGATTTGGTCGGCCATTTCGCCAAGTTGGAAATCAAAATCTGGGGTAGCAATCATTATCACGTCCTAATTTATTATAGATTATAACAACCATAGACATTATCTTATTATAAATAAAATTGATTTTATAAAATTACCAACGTATGATATATTATAATGCACTAGGTCATTCTTCATTATATTGTTTTAGTTCATCACCCGTAAGACGAACGATATGGAGCAAATTGGTAGAGCCAGGCACCCCAAATGGTACGCCTGCGGTTACAATTAATCGGCTTCCTGCTTTACCCATATTATAACGCAATGCCATCCGCTTGCTTTTACCAATCATTTCCTCAAACGAACATACATCCTTTGTATGCACAGCAGTGGTTCCCCACAATAACCCCACACGCCTTGCAGTATCAATTTGCGGTGTTAGTACCAATATCGGTACTGAGGTACGTTCGCGCGAAATTCGGCGTGCGGTTGACCCTGAAACAGTGAAACAAATGATCGCTGATGTATCAACAGTATTAGCGATTGACCCGCTGGCTACTGCAAGCGCATCGGAGGTGGTGGCATCAGGCTCAATTTCCATAAAATGCACCCGTGCATAATATTCGGGATCGCCTTCTACATTGCGGGCAATACGGTCCATAATCGACACAGCCTCAACAGGCCAGTCACCAGCCGCCGTTTCCGCCGATAGCATGATAGCATCGGCACCATCATAAATGGCTGTTGCAACATCAGAGACTTCTGCTCGTGTAGGGGTTGGTGCGGTTATCATGGATTCTAGCATTTGTGTAGCAACAACCACAGGACGGCCCATTCGCCGCGCCGCGCTAACAATTTGCTTTTGTACAGGCGGCACAGCCTCAGGCGGTAATTCTACTCCCAAATCACCGCGCGCAACCATTACAGCATCAGCAATTTCCAATATTTCATCCAAACGGTGAATAGCCGCAGGTTTTTCAATTTTTGCCAAAAGTGCAGCTTTACCCTCGATCAATCGCTTGGCTTCGGCCACATCTTCGGGGCGCTGTACAAAGCTAAGCGCTATCCAATCGGCCCCTTGCGCAACACCAAAGGCCAAATCACTACGATCTTTTTCGGTAAGGGCTGCAACGGGGATAACGGTATCAGGAACATTAAGTCCTTTTCGGTTAGATAAGGGTCCGCCAACCTCAACCTGCGTTTCAATAGCTTGTTCAGAGGCACTTGTAACACGCAAGACCAATTTTCCATCATCAAGCAACAGTCTAGACCCTGTTTCAATAACTGCAAATAATTCAGGGTGCGGCAAGAAAACACGGTTTCCATTGCCTGGAGTTTCTACACGATCAAGAGTAAAACTCTGCCCTGTTTTAATAATGACTTTATCATTTTCAAAAGTACCAACGCGCAATTTAGGCCCTTGCAAATCAACCAAAATCGTTGTCGGGCGATTATATTTTTTCTCTAGTGCGCGAATATGAGTGAATAATAATTTTTTTGCAATTTGATCACCATGACTCATGTTAATCCGAAACGCATCAGCCCCCGCGATAAAGAGCTTTTCAATCATCTCAAATGAATCGCTTGCAGGTCCTAATGTCGCCAAGATTCTAATCTTACGTTCGCGCGTTTCTATTCTTTCCATCAAGAAGCCCTTTAATTTTCGATTAGCAGTTGCATAATTATCAATGCCCCCATAGCCTTGAGATTGTAAAGATTGAAGCTTTTATTAATAGAATAGGAAATAAAATGAGCAATGAGATTAGCGATGCCGTAGCGGCGAAAGCATTTCATAGGTTGGTTGCGCATCTTCAGCATCGCAAAGATGTGCAAAATATTGACCTGATGGGACATAGTGGTTTTTGCCGCAATTGTCTCGCTGATTGGATTATGGAAGCCGATAATGAAAGTGGCGGTTCTATGGATAAAGAGGCAGCACGGGCTATCATCCATGGTATGCCAATGCAGCAGTGGAAAAAAAATTACCAAAGCCCCGCAAGCGATGAACAATTGGCAAAAATGAAAGAGAGCGTTGCCAAAAACGCATAGTCAGGAATGGACTATTAAATAGCACACAGACACAAAATATGCCTGAGAAATCTATATGGCCTTTGAAATCAATAGCCATATGTTGAACGCCATATTAAGAGGCATGAAGAAACATTATATTGATTCGAATAGACCGCTCATTTGGGGAGGTATATTTCGAAATTTATGGAGAAAATATCATGGCTGATGGCGTCGTAGCAGCAGATCAATTGCGCTTATTCATCGAACGTATTGAGCGTTTAGAAGAAGAGAAAAAAGGCATTGCCGATGATATTCGTGATGTGTATTCCGAAGCCAAATCTAATGGGTTTGACGTGAAAATCATGCGCCACATAGTACGTCTTCGCAAGATGGAAACCCATGATCGCCAAGAGATGGATGCAATTTTAGACACCTATCGAAGCGCATTAAACCTATAGACTAGCTATCTTATTTCACATTTCTGGAAAGAACCAAATTAGCGATACCAATATACCATTGCTCATCGCATGCATTGCAATAGCAGACCAAAGCCCAAATTGCAGCCGAACATAACCCAAAATTAATCCCCCTATTATTTGCGGGATAATCATAGGTAATAATTGCAACAGGCTATAATGTTCATAATTAAATATGTGAACAACACCGAATGATATAGCAGACATATAAAATATATAGGGAAAACTAACAGCAAAGAAATTAACTGGCTGAACATCACTCCAATATTTCCGCAGCGCCAATAATGTTGTAAAAATATAGAGCATCGTTATTAATGCTGCACAACCCTTTTTTTAAAAGGCCAGCAGCCGTGCGGTGCGCCTTCAAATACGCAGTATCAATAGCTGCGCTAGTTACGAGGGAACTGCCGTCAGGTTTAACATGCACCTACTTCTCGATAATATGCTTTTGCCTGTTAGGCAGAATATCTTTTAAACTTGGATCTGCTTCAAACGGTTATAGATCGTTTCTGAAACAAGTTCAGAACAGGCTTTATGGGCCCATAAGCAGGCGGTGCATCGCGCCAACGAAGACCATTGCGGATAATCCCGCTTAAAACCTTCCGATCATCAACGCACGGAACGCCATGTGATAAAGGAAAATATTGCTCTATCTGGTGCATCTACGACTTACTCAGCAAAAACAAATCACGCATAGATAGCACCTCTTTGGCGCAGCCATTGAATCAATCTTAAACACATTATACAAACAATTTAATAGGTCCTCTGCCTAGGAACATACTTATACATATGATATTCAGGAGAATAAAATGTCAATTAATGATTTCGGTGCAACATTATTAACATTACCTCAAATTATAAAGAATAATTTTTTCATTATACCTGACTATCAAAGGGGATATAGTTGGGAAAAGAGAGAGGTTAAAGACCTGCTAACAGATATTGAAAATCTGATAAAAGGACAATCATCAACAAGACATTTTACAGGAACACTCGTTTTAAGCCGCGGAAAAGCTAATAACAAATATGATATTGTAGATGGTCAACAAAGACTGACAACTCTCTTCATTCTGATCGCTAGAATAAGAATATGTTTAGATGGAAAGTTCAATGAAGAAATCTATAAAACCTATCTATTTAGGGGGCAGATTGGAAAAGAAGAAGCGATTCTTCAATTGAATTCAGATACACATAGTTTCTATCGCAACATTATAATAGAAAATGAACCATTAGGGGGTCACTCAATAGAGATAGAAGCACAAAACCGACTTCTCACAGCAATGCAGATAATAGATAAGTGGCTCGACCAATACAAAAAAAATACACTTGATATATCCGCTGTTAAAAAAGTCTTAGAAAACGATATAGGTTTTCTAGTTTATGCACCAAAAGATACCACGGAAGTCGGGATCATGTTCGAGGTGATAAATAACAGAGGTAAGCCTCTCAGTGAATTAGAGAAAGTTAAGAACTACCTTATTTATAGCAGTGTTAAATTACATGCTACAACATTACGCAAAGATATTGATAATATTTGGTCACAAATATTAAAAAATCTAAATATCGCGAAAAAAACCTCTGCTCAGGATGAAGGGGCTTTTCTCAGATATTGTCTTGTTGTTTATTACAGCTTGTCAAAAGCTGACAGCCAATATGGCTATCAACAAATAAAACAGAAGTTTAACATTGAAAATATTTTGAACAATAAAGAAAAATCAGCAGAGGCAATCAAAGATATAGGGAAATTAATATCTTTCCTTAAAGTTGCATCACTCTGGTATGCACGTTTATATGGACGAAATCATAATGGTCTTGATAAAAAGACAATAAAATATTTAAATCAAATCAAATCACAAGATGCGCATGCATCGATAATGCCCACATTTTTAGCAATAGTGATTAAAAACAAGAACATCCCGCATAGGCTTCTTAACGTGTTAGAAGTAATTAATTTCAGAGTATATATGTCAAATGGTATCAAAGGCCGAAAAGATGGTGGGCAAGCTCGGCTCTATAAAGATGCGTCAGGTTATTATCACAACCATCTCCAGAAGCGATTAAAAAATGACAACTATGACATTAAAATTAAATCGGAAGATCAAGCCCTTGAATTATGTCTTACCAAATTTGGTGTTAGCAATGCGTCTGATGATGCTTTCAAAAATTCATTCCTTCTGGATACAACAAAAAATGATGACTTTTACAAATGGCAGGGCTTAAAATATTTCCTTATTAGCTACGAACAATTCTTACAGCCCAACAAAACAATTGACATAAATAAGATTGTTAAAAGCCGAGCAGAAGGAAAGTCGAGCGATTATCTATCAATAGAGCATCTATGGGCTACAGCCAATCGATCCAATTCAAATGAAAATAACCGAACTAAGGATAAAGAGCAAAAACGACGTTTGGGAAATTTCGTTTTGCTTGAATTAAGATTGAATATCCAAGGCAAAGATCATGATTTGGATTATAAAATAAAATTATATAAGGGAAAGGCAAAAGAAGAAGCTCCGACCGATCTTCAGCAAGTTAGGCGCGTTTGTGAAACTGCACAACAATTCTATTCTGATTATGCTAATCGTCAACGGTATAAGGGCTATTATTATGATATCTACAAAAATATTATCGACCAAAATGAACAAAATTATATAGATTTTGCGTTAGAGCGTTGGTCCTTAGACAATTTTTATGGATATGAAGAAGCCTGCGAATGGAATAATATTAATGGTACGTAGAATATAATTAATAAGAGCATAGAGGCCGCAAATAAAATCCTCCCATTGCATCATCTACATGCTCCCCCAATCACTGCGTATTAATATCTTCTATGCGCATAATATAACAGCACATCAGCATAAAAATATCAGGCCAATATGAAAACAAGGGCCGTAGCCCCTGCCTTATTTGGTGCAGTCAAGCTGCTTGTTAACAACTGGACCGTGATTTCTAATCTGCTATAAATATAGGATTGCTATATTTTGTCAAGTACATAAAAATAAAATCCAGTTGTAGCTAATAACGATTTCTCTCACTCATTAGGCTCATACTAGATTGATCCAAGATATCAACTTAAAATATAATCGTTAATAGGGTGTTGATATATTCTTTATATGATACATAATGTAGTTCTAGCATGGTGAATCCTATGCTGGTGGTGAGCCCTAACATTAAGGGTTGGCCTATAAGGTCGACCTTAGCTTCTGAGAGGATTATTATATGAGCACAAAACTTGGACTTGATATTGGAACCAGCTCAATTGGTTGGTGCTATTATGATGGCGACACTATTCGCGATATTGGCGTTCGTATATTTTCCGATGGACGCGATCCCAAATCAGGGGCTAGCCTCGCGGTTGATCGGCGCGATGCCCGCGCTATGCGCCGCCGCAGAGACCGTTATAAAGGACGGCGCAGTGCATTACTAAAAACTTTACGGCGCTATGATCTGTTACCGCGCGATCAAATGGCAGCAAAGGCATTAGAGATATTTGACCCCTATATACTGCGCGTAAAAGCTTTGGATGAAAAGATAGAGCTGCATCAGCTTGGCCGTACGCTATTTCATCTCAATCAACGGCGCGGTTTTAAGTCCAATCGCAAAGCAGACCGTGTTGCGGGGGAAGATGGTAAAATTGCCAGCGGCACCAAAGCGCTTGATGTTGAAATGGAGCGATTACAAGCGCGCACTCTAGGTGAGTTTTTATTGAAACGCGATGTCAGCATAGAGGTCAAAGGTACAAATAATATCGGCAAAACATTGCGCATCGGTACAAGGGTGCGCATGCGGCCCGAAGGCGATGGCTATGATTTTTATCCCGATCGCAGACATTATGAAGACGAATTTGCCCAAATTTGGCAGGCGCAGCAAAAATATCATCCTACTATATTAACCCAAGAAGCACATGACGCCATTGCCCGCATCATATTTTTTCAAAGGCCATTGAAGGAGCAAGTGGTTGGGTTTTGCACATTTGCAGGCTGGAACGGTGTCCCTGCTGATGAACGGCGCATTGCCAAAGCTCATCCTTTGTTCCAGCAGCGGCGATTATATGAGGAAGTGAACCAATTAGAAGTTGTAGTTGCTGGCGCACCATCACGCAAATTAACATTGGATGAGCGCGATGCCTTAATCCGCGCATTGCAAGATAAAAAAAAGGTGAGTTTCACGACTTTGGCCAAGACCATTAAATTGGCCAGTGGTGAACGATTTAATAAGGAAAGTGAAACCCGCAAGGATTTACTAGGCGATGAAGTGCGCGCTGCCATGAATGCAAAAAAATGTTTTAATGGGCAGTGGGGTGCTTTTCCCACTGAGGATCAAATATCGATAATCCGTCAATTGACAGAAGAGGAAAATACAGAGAAATTGCTCAACTGGTTGATGGAGCAACATCAATTGGACATAGAAACAGCCACCAACATTGCTAATGCACGCTTGCCTGAGGGTTATGGCCGTTTTGGAATTATGGCAACGCAAATGCTGCTTGAGGAGCTGAAACAGGAGGTAATAACCTATGCCGAGGCTGCAAAACGTGCGGGCTTTGACCATAGCGATCAGCGCACGGGCGAATATTTATCGCAGCTGCCTTATTATGGACAAATATTAACGCGCGATATTGCCCCTGGCAAAGAAGATTATGGGGATAAAGCGGAGCGCCAATATGGAAAAATAACCAACCCCACCGTGCATATTGGCATGAACCAATTGCGCAAGCTTATTAATGCGATTATCAAAATTCATGGACGGCCCGATTATATATATGTCGAACTCGCCCGCGAATTAAAACTGAATGACAAGCAGAAGGCCGATCAAAATCGCCGCATTAAACGTGATACTGATGCAGCCATTGCACGCGGCGAAAAATTAGAATCTATGGGGTTAAGGAATACAGGCAGCAATCGCATGTTATTGCGCCTTTGGGAGGAGCTCAATCCTAAAAACCCGCTTGATCGGCGCTGCCCCTATTGCGGTGAGCAAATAACATGTGAAATGTTAATAAATAGCGCGGTCGACATCGATCATATCATCCCCTATTCTAAATGTTTGGATGATGGTGCGGCGAATAAGGTCATCTGCCACAGCCAGTGCAACAGGGAAAAAGGACAGCAAACCCCGTGGGGCCGTTGGGGCGAAACGGACCGCTGGCCTATCATTCAAGAACAAGTGGCGCGTATGCACAAATCGAAACAATGGCGTTTTGGCCCTGATGCCATGGAAAAAGTTGAAAAAGATGGAGGGTTCATTGCGCGCCAATTGACCGATACCCAATATCTGGCGCGTATGGCCGCCAAATATGTCGGTGCATTATATACACCGGACGAAGGCCGCCGCGTCTATGCTGTTACGGGCCGTATGACCGCCATGCTGCGCCGCTTATGGGGGTTAAATGATATATTGGCCGATCATAATTGGGTGGAAAATGAACATAGCAATGCGGCCAAAAACCGTCTCGATCATCGCCACCATGCGATTGATGCCGCCGTTGTCGCCGCAACCACATCGTCGATGATTCAAAAAATTGCAACCGCAGCGGGACGCGCCGAAACTCAGGATCTGGACAAATTATTTGATGGTCTGCCGCTACCTTGGGAGGGGTTTCGCGATGATTTGCGCACTGCATTGACCGCTACGACAATCAGCCACAAAGCCGATCATGGCCGCAGAAAAAAGCCTAAGCCTGGTAAAGATATTACCTCTGGGCGGCTACATAATGAAACCGCTTATGGTTTCACGGGGCGCACCAATGCCAAGGGCGCACCGATTGTGGTGACGCGCAAACCATTATTAGCGCTCAAACCCGCCGATCTTACCAATCCAGAGCGGATGAGCGACCATGATTTGCAAGATGCGCTGCACCGCGCAACGCGTGATAAAAGCGGCAAAGAATTTGAAAGCGCCTTGCGCGCCTTTGCTAAGCGCGATGACCCCTATAAAGGGATAAGACGGGTACGATTATGTGAACCGCTCAATGTTATTCCAATCCACGATAATCATGGCAAAGCGTATAAAGCGTATAAAGGCGATGCCAATGCGCGTTTTGATGTGTGGAAAATGCCCAATGGCAAATGGGTTACCAAATGGAAAGACCGCGAAGGCACAGCTCATAATAGCATCATATCAATGTTTGATGCCCATCAGAGCAATATGGCCGAAATAAAACCGCATCCCGCAGCAAAACGTGTTTTAAGCCTGCGCCAAAATGATATGTTGGCCATCCATCGCGATGGAGAGGATATCATTGTCAAGGTGGTTAAATTTGCTGCATCTGGTGCAATGCAACTTGCCCCCGATAATGAAGCAGGTTCATTAAAAGCAAGAGATGCTGATAAATTAGACCCCTTTAAATATATTAATACTTCGGCTAGCGGCCTGCAAAAAATGAAAGCGCGGCAAATCCGTATCAATGAATTGGGCCATATAGTTGACCCAGGACCACGCGATTAACCATATATTATCCATAAATTGCTATCTTTATGATTAAGGATGGTGATTTATGGATCGTATTGTTGACGTTTCAACAGACAAAGTGCATCTATCTGTGCATCGCGGTTTATTAATTTTATCACGCGATCGTAGTGAAATGGGACGGGTGGCATTAGACGACATCGCCGCTATCATTGTCCATGCCCATGGCGTTACTTGGACTACCAATTTGGTTGTAAAATTGGCAGAGCGCGGTGCGATGATGGTGTTATGCGCCGCCAATCATGCCCCTGTTGCTATGACTATCCCCATCGATGGCAATCATGAACAAAATGCACGTTTTAGATCGCAATGGGATGCCCCTCGCCCTATGATGAAGCGAGCCTGGAAAGCCATTGTTATTGCCAAAATAAAGATGCAGGCCAGTTTGCTTGCCGCCCATAACCATCCCGAGGCAGAGGCTCTGAACTTTATGGCAGGACGGGTAAAATCAGGTGATCCCGACAATGTAGAGGCACAGGCTGCCCGCCGCTATTGGCCTGCTCTTATGGGCAAAGACTTTCGGCGCGATCGTGATGCTCATGGCGCTAATGCCATGCTAAATTATGGTTATACAATCATGCGCTCTTTAATTGCACGCAACATTGTCGCATCGGGCCTGCACCCCACGATCGGCTTGCATCATGCCAATCGGCTCAATGCTTTTGCACTAGCAGATGATTTGGTTGAACCTTTTCGTCCCTTGGTCGACGCACTTGTATATCAAATGATAGAAGAAGGATTAGAAGATGTAGATGCAATCGCCAAACAGCGGCTCGCCGCGCTTATTTCTGCTGATCTCTCTTTACAGGGTATGACATCACCAATGACCATTGTAGCACAAAGATTATGTCAAAGTTTGGCAAAAAGCTTCGAAAATAACAATCTGTCGCTTGCCTTATTTGAACCACCAACAGCATTACAATGGACGGCAATAGCGCGCTATATGCCCGATGGGGAGACCAGATGAATGATTGCGCAAAATTCAGCACGCCAAAGACAATATCGCATTCGCAAACTGGCCATTATAGCGGGTATCAAATAATGTGGATTTTGGTCATGTTTGATATTCCCGTTGGTACCCGCGAACAAGCAAAAGCGGCTACAAAGTTTCGCGAATTTCTGTTAGACGAAGGGTATGAGATGGCGCAATTTTCTATCTATGCACGATTCTGTTCAGGCAAAGAACAATTTGAGACCTATACACGGCATATCGAATCAAATTTACCCGATAAAGGCGATATTCACATTTTAGGGTTTACCGACAAACAATATGCAAATATCATACGATTCTCTGGACAAACACGTAAAAGACAACGGAAAAATCCAGGGCAACTTGCATTATTTTAAGGGTGATTCGATGCATTTTACACTATGTGGATATGACAATAATATATTATATATCAATATATTAACATCATATCCACTATAGCAGATTAGAAATCACGGTCCAGCTGCAACCCAAAAGACTGGCAAATCATTAGGCAAGATACTATAGCAGATTAGAAATCACGGTCCAGCTGCAACGCTGATGGTGTTGTAATCGAAACTGGTACTACTATAGCAGATTAGAAATCACGGTCCAGCTGCAACCAAATATTCAATATGGTTTCATTAGTACCAACTATAGCAGATTAGAAATCACGGTCCAGCTGCAACAAACTCAACCTCAGACATTGCAAGAGACACACTATAGCAGATTAGAAATCACGGTCCAGCTGCAACACACAAAAGCATCAGTCTTATATTCAAATCACTATAGCAGATTAGAAATCACGGTCCAGCTGCAACCTAGAACAGGTGTTCCTTTTGGTGCGGCTAACTATAGCAGATTAGAAATCACGGTCCAGCTGCAACTCATAATCTAGGTTAAACAATATATCCTGAACTATAGCAGATTAGAAATCACGGTCCAGCTGCAACTAATCGGGGGTCATATTCCCCCGAAAGGGGACTATAGCAGATTAGAAATCACGGTCCAGCTGCAACATTACCAACGTAGATGCTTGGAAATCACCAACTATAGCAGATTAGAAATCACGGTCCAGCTGCAACCCCGTTCGTTGACTGATAATCTTACTGAGCACTATAGCAGATTAGAAATCACGGTCCAGCTGCAACGCATCATTTCGCTTTCGCCATCTTAACTCGACTATAGCAGATTAGAAATCACGGTCCAGCTGCAACGAAAGGGGGGGTCATCCATTATTTGATAAGACTATAGCAGATTAGAAATCACGGTCCAGCTGCAACCTAAAAGGTATGTTAATGTTTAAGGTATCTACTATAGCAGATTAGAAATCACGGTCCAGCTGCAACCAAGTGAGTTATGCTGAAATTCTATATCATACTATAGCAGATTAGAAATCACGGTCCAGCTGCAACGCAACTAACCTGGTCCTGTAGAAACAAGTTACTATAGCAGATTAGAAATCACGGTCCAGCTGCAACGAAAGGGTAATTGTTGTTAATTGTGATAAAACTATAGCAGATTAGAAATCACGGTCCAGCTGCAACAATAATTACCCTTCATATCAGATAAGGCATACTATAGCAGATTAGAAATCACGGTCCAGCTGCAACCATAAGGTTACGGCGTTGCCTTGCGCTTTAACTATAGCAGATTAGAAATCACGGTCCAGCTGCAACTAAAAAGCAAGCTGAGGCTGCTATTAAAGCACTATAGCAGATTAGAAATCACGGTCCAGCTGCAACGCATTTCCACAACACCCCTTAAACAATACAACTATAGCAGATTAGAAATCACGGTCCAGCTGCAACTCAACATCACCTGTTATAACGCCAGCTGCTACTATAGCAGATTAGAAATCACGGTCCAGCTGCAACACTTTTATCAAAGATGTATGTGGATTGCTAACTATAGCAGATTAGAAATCACGGTCCAGCTGCAACAGAGTTGCTATTGATACGGTCACGCAAAATACTATAGCAGATTAGAAATCACGGTCCAGCTGCAACACAACTTCTCATAGAGGAAAAAACCAATTTACTATAGCAGATTAGAAATCACGGTCCAGCTGCAACTGAATAGCGGCGCGCTTGTTCGCGCTGGCGACTATAGCAGATTAGAAATCACGGTCCAGCTGCAACTCACTGTTAATAATCTCAACGCTTTCAACAACTATAGCAGATTAGAAATCACGGTCCAGCTGCAACTCATGAGGATAATGGTTCTAATCAATAGAAACTATAGCAGATTAGAAATCACGGTCCAGCTGCAACGCAACCGCGCCGCCAATGCTAGCAACTGAAACTATAGCAGATTAGAAATCACGGTCCAGCTGCAACCATGTTTGGAACTCTTCAACGTTTTCAAGCACTATAGCAGATTAGAAATCACGGTCCAGCTGCAACTTCATAATTGACTTTGTGGAAGAAGATTGTACTATAGCAGATTAGAAATCACGGTCCAGCTGCAACACAGCATCACCATCATCGCTCTGCCATAACACTATAGCAGATTAGAAATCACGGTCCAGCTGCAACCCAAATCGTGCATCATATTTTTCCGCGTAAACTATAGCAGATTAGAAATCACGGTCCAGCTGCAACGGTGTAGATCGCAATATCTTAAGTTTGAATACTATAGCAGATTAGAAATCACGGTCCAGCTGCAACAGATCAGTCATAGGATATTGAGCGCACATAACTATAGCAGATTAGAAATCACGGTCCAGCTGCAACCTATGGTGAAAACTATTGGATAGATATTAAACTATAGCAGATTAGAAATCACGGTCCAGCTGCAACCTCTACTAACCGCTCTTATTCCCGTCGCCGACTATAGCAGATTAGAAATCACGGTCCAGCTGCAACCCCTCGGTATATGGTGTGTAACCTAAAGCAACTATAGCAGATTAGAAATCACGGTCCAGTTGTTAACAAGCAGCTTGGCTGCACCAAATAAGGCAGGGGCTACGGCCCTTGTTTTCTATTGGCCTGATATTTTTATGCTGATGCGCTGTTATATTATGCGCATAGAAGATATTAATACGCAGTGATTGGGGGAGCATGTAGATGATGTAATGGGAGGATTTTGTTTGCGGCCTCTATGCTCTTATTAATTATATTCTACGTACCATTATTATTATTCCATTCGCAGGCTTCTTCATATCCATAAAAATTGTCTAAGGACCAACGCTCTAACGCAAAATCTATATAATTTTGTTCATTTTGGTCATGGCGTCGAAATTAAATTATGACCCGATCTCGCACCAAGGCTGTAGAGCGTATTACCAAATTAGCCAGTGATGGTTTTTATGATGCCGTAAAATTCCCTGTATTTACCCTACATAACAGGGAAAGTTATAAGAGACCAGTTCGCTTCAAACTGCGACGTACAGTATTTTTATAAGCTATCAAACGATTTCAAATAGTCCTGCGGCCCCCATACCGCCCGCGACGCACATAGACACCACAACATATTTTGCGCCGCGCCTTTTACCCTCTATCAATGCATGGCCTGTAAGACGGCTACCTGTCATACCAAAAGGATGGCCCAGCGCGATAGCACCGCCATTAACATTAAGCTTAGCAGGATCAATATCCAATTTACGCTGACAATATATCGCTTGACTGGCAAAGGCTTCGTTAATCTCAAACAGGTCAATATCGGATATTTTCAATCCTACCTTTTTAAGCAATTTGGGTATGGCAAATACAGGACCAATACCCATCTCATCAGGAGCACAACCCGCAACTTGAAACCCGCGATACAGCCCCATGATATGATGGTTTTCTTTTTGGGCCATATCTACATCCATAATGAGCTGCATTGATGCCCCATCAGAAAGTTGACTAGCATTACCAGCCGTTATAAACTGCCCTTCCTTGACAAATTCTCCATCTTTCCAAACGGGCTTGAGGGTATTTAATTTCTCGGCAGTAGTACCAGCACGGACGCCTTCATCTGTATCAAAGATAAATTTTTGCGTGCCTGCTTTGCTACCATCTTTTTCAAATAATTGTTTCTCAACTTCTATAGGTGCAATCTCTTGATCGAAGCGGCCATCCTTTATGGCTTGAGCTGCCCTTTGCTGACTTAGCGCGGCAAACTCATCTTGGTCCTCACGGCTTATACCATATCTCTCTGCAACAATTTCAGCCGTTTCGATCATCTGAATATAGGCATCAGACTGAAGTGCTTTTACACTCTCATTCTGATAGCGCGGTGTATTTTGATGAACAGTCTGTGAGATGCTTTCTACTCCGCCCGCCAGCAAGATATCATGGTCTCCTGCCATGATTGAACGTGCAGCCAATGCTATACTATTAAGTCCTGATGAGCATTTCCGGTCTAGCACAAATCCTGGTATATCTTGACTTAGTCCTGCCGCTTGAACGGTAAGCCGCCCAATATTATAACCTTGGCTTAAAAATTGATTGCCGCAACCTAAAAATACATCTTCAATTCGCTGTGGGTCTACACCGCTACGATCTATTACAGCATTGGCGACATGAGCAGATAATACAGGAGATTCTGTTTTATTGAAGGCTCCTCGATACGCTTTACCAATGGGGGTACGTGCGCTTGCGACAATAGCAGCTTCTTTCATAATCTGTTCCTAATGGTCTGAGCTAATTTAGCGGGTATATTATCACCCAGCAACCTCTGCCGCACGTAACCTTTTACCCTCTGCACTGAATATAAATATAGCATGATTACCAAAGATAAAGCGATTGCTCAGCAATGCCAAGGCAATGGAAGAGAATAATACAAAGACCATCACATCAATATAATGCAGCCATTCCAGACCAATCGTGTCATAATAGCTGCCACCACCCCATAAGATACGGTCTTTTCCAGCAATGGTGATTTTATCAACCGCCAAGTAAAATGTATGAAGCGCATAGATAGACACGCCCCAAAACAGCCCAATTACTGCTGCGCGCGCATCCATATTACGGAACAATAGCGCAGCCGCAAAAGCCGATAAGATAGGCATAGAAAGTAGGCCATTGAGCTGCTGCAGCAAATCAATAATGCTTTCAGTGTCTGCGTATAGAGGTACTAAAATGATTGACATAGTCATAGCCAAAATACCAACGATGCGATTAAGACTAATCACATTAACGGACTTATTGATAAATTTGCGGTGGAAATCAACGCTCCACAATGTGATGGTTGCATTCATAACCGCGCTGTAACTGGTCAGCACAGCCGCTGCTATCATCGCTGCAAATAGCCCTGCCGTCCACGATGGCATAATATTACCAACCAATAATCCATAGGCCTTATCATCAGGAACAAGGCCATATAATTTATACGCAACCACGCCCGGAATAACGACAATAGGTGGAACCACCAAAATACGCACAATCGCAGCTGCAATAATGCCTTTCTGTGCTTCTTTAACCGTTGGTGCTGCTAAGGCTTTTTGCGTAATATTCTGATTGGTGGACCAATAGAATATTTGGATGAAAATCATCCCCGTAAATAATGTATGAAAAGGTATTTGTGAATCATTACCGCCAATCATTGTAA
Organism: uncultured Sphingorhabdus sp.; assembly: GCA_947501885.1. Classification (GTDB taxonomy): domain Bacteria; phylum Pseudomonadota; class Alphaproteobacteria; order Sphingomonadales; family Sphingomonadaceae; genus Sphingorhabdus_B. Next base: position 275,389 of record CANMXN010000002.1, read on the forward strand.
TACGCTCGGCAGGGACACCATCGCTCAGATTAAAGCCCACCGCTTGCAACGCCAGAAATACCACCACTAGGGCCAGTGCTAAAATCCCAACACCGCTATAAGTATCAAGCACCGCAACCGCACGTAGACCACCTAGTATAGCATAGGCTGCTCCCATAATTGCAAAGATAGCGGCTATGACAATAAGAGGTATATCAATGCCAAATAGCGATTGCATAAACAATGCACCGCTATAGATAACCACAGGCAAATATATGAATAAATTACCCAATAAGAAAAGTCCCGAAATTACAGTTCTGATACTAGCGCCATCAAAACGCTTCTCAAGAAGCTCTGTAATGGTGGTGCAATTGTTACGGTAATAAATCGGCACAAAGATAAAGGCGAGCATCATCAGACCAATGAAACCAGCAATTTCCCACCAAGCAAGCAAGAGCATTTGTGCACCATTCATGCCCACCAATTGATCCGTGGATAGATTGGTTAGCGTAATCGCCCCAGCAACGAAAAACCAGCTAAGACCGCCACCCGCCAAAAATATTTCTTGGTCAGCACTGCCTTTGCTAGCGGCTTTTGCAGTCGACACTTTGCGCCAAGTAATATAAGCAACAAATATCATAATTGAGACAAATACGCCAAATTGCACCGCAAAGTTGCCGGTTTCTAACACTGTATTTTCTGGCATTCGCCTATTCTCCTGATATGTTGCTCAGATGTTATTTCATTTTTTTGAGCATAATGGCACAAAGCTACTTTCCTTTTTCGAAAACACAAGTATCAAATTCGAACATTCAGTCATTATTTTAGAATATTAAGGAACACCCAATGGACCATATCCGCTTTGATGCAGGTGAAATGACGTTAATTATTGCCTGTAAACTTGGCTCTGCGCCCTCAATCACATATTGGGGCAAGAAATTGGATGATAATAGTAATATCGATGATATCACTGCTTTAACGGTGAGACGAGTCGTTTCGGGTAGCGCTGATGTCATTGTAGAACCCTCTTTAGCAATGGAAATTGGTTTGGGTTATTCTGCTCCTGCTGGGTTTGAAGCCCATCGAGAAGGACGATCATGGGGCAGCCATTTCACAGTTACCTCTGCCGAAAAGTCCAATAATCAAGCCATTATCGAGTGCCATGATGAAGTGACGCAGATTAAGTTAATATATATTATCAAGGTCAACCCAAAAACGGGGTTAATTCAATTCGCATCCTCTGTAACCAACACTGCGAATAGTGATGGTGATAAAGATATTTTAACGATCAATAAAATGGCAACAATCGTTCTGCCCATTGCTGGACGCATGACCGAATTAATTGGCTTTACTGGGCGATGGGCCGATGAGTTTCGGCGCGAGAGAATGAAGCGCTTCTCAGGGTCTTATGTGCGCGAAAATAAACGCGGCAGGACATCGCATGATAGCTTTCCAGCTGTCATATTGGTACGTCCGGACACGCGCGAAAAGTCTGGAGAAGCCTTTGGGTTGCACCTTGCTTGGAGCGGAAACCATATTATTCGTGTGGATACATTAATGGATGGCCGCGTATTAGCATCTATGGGAGCATTATTATTCCCAGGTGAAATTAGGTTAAAGGCCGGAGAGACATTTCACAGCCCTGAAATTGTAGCAGGATATAGCAAAAAAGGCTTATCAGCATTAAGTAGACAATATCATGACCATGTACGAAACCAACTTATCCGGCCAGCCGTAAAAAAGCGGCCTCGTCCTGTGCATTATAATAGCTGGGAAGCCGTCTATTTTGATCATGATATAGAAGAGTTAAAAGCAATGGCTGATAAAGCCGCTTCTATTGGCGTTGAGAGATTTGTACTCGATGATGGTTGGTTCGGGTCACGCAGAAGCGAAAAGTCTGGCCTTGGAGATTGGGTTGTATCTGACGCGATATATCCTGATGGGCTTAAACCTTTAATTGATCATGTAACAGGTTTGGGCATGGAAATGGGTATTTGGTTTGAGCCTGAAATGGTCAACCCCGACAGCGATCTATACCGCGCACATCCCGATTGGGTTTTACATTTGCATGGCAGGGAACAATTACCGTTTCGTAGTCAATATGTACTTGATATTTCACGCGAAGAAGTCGCAGATTATTTGTTTCAACAAATCGATGCTGTATTGCGCGATCATGATATTGGTTATGTCAAATGGGATATGAATCGCGACCTTAATCACCCTGGTAATTCTATGGGTTATGCTCGCCCCCACGCCCATGTCATGGCATTATACGCATTAATAGAACGCATTAGAGAGGCACACCCCTCTGTAGAAATAGAAAGCTGCGCATCAGGAGGAGGCCGTCCTGATTTTGGGGTGCTCGCGCATACAGACCGTGTTTGGACATCCGATAGCAATGATGCAATCGATAGGCAGAATATCCAAAAAGGTGCCAGCTATTTCTTACCGCTCAGCGTATTAGGTTCACATGTTGGGCCGCAAAAATGCCATATAACTGGGCGCTCTATCTCTATGGGGATGCGAGCTGCTACTGCTCTAATGGGGCATATGGGAACAGAGCTTAATCTATTAACGGAACCAGAAGATGATTTAGAAGAATTAAAAATAGCGATTGCGCTCTATAAAAAACATAGAGAGCTTATCCATAGCGGTGATTACTACCGTATTGATACACCGCGGTACATAAATGCTATGGGAATAGTTTCCCAAGATAAAAGCGAAGCGCTATATTCCGTTGCCTTTTTAACGGGTTACCACAATACACACCCTATCATGATGCCATTTCCTGGCCTTGAACTCACATATAATTACAAAATCAATTCTATCTGGCCACATGACTTTAAATCTTCTACAATATTGGATAAGAAGGAAATAAAAGAAATAGGTATTGGTGAATATTTTAAAGGTGCAACACTACATAATTTGGGGATGCAATTGCCTCCATCATTTCCTGAAACAGTCCATCTATTTCATCTTAAAAAAGAGAGTTGAATATGCCTGGCGATATGAGTGAAAGACAAGAGAATATATTAAACCTTGTTAAAAAACAAGGTTTTGTTGCAACCGATCAATTGGTCGATATGTTCAATGTAACACCGCAAACTATAAGACGTGATATTAATATATTATGCGAACAAAATCTGTTACAACGCTTTCATGGCGGTGCGGGTAAAGTAAAAAGTATTGAAAACGAACCTTATACCGAAAGGTTAAACGCACTCGCTTCTGCTAAGAGAATAATTGGTGAAAAAATTGCTGCCTATATACCTAATGGTAGCTCATTATTTTTGAATATTGGAACAACAACTGAGATGGTGGCTAGAGCCTTACTCAAACATCGTGATCTGAAAATTGTAACAAACAATCTTAATGTCGCATCCATTCTATCCAAAAATAAAGACTTTGAGATTATGATCACTGGTGGTCAATTACGCAGCCGTGATGGCGGTATAGTCGGTCCAGCGACAACTGACTTTATTAAGCAATTTCGGCTTGATTATGGTGTCATCGGAGTAAGTGGTATTGATGAAGATGGGAGCTTAGTAGATTTCGACTATCAAGAAACACGCAATGCAGAAGCCATTATCAATAATTCCAAAGAAACATTATTAGCCGCAGACCATACGAAATTTGGCCGTAGAGCTATGACCAAATTCGGCCATTTATCGCAAATTACAAAAATATTTACCGATGACATTGCAGACAGCCATTATGTCAATCTTCTCGAAGAAAATAATGTGGACATAATTATATGCAAAAATGTCACATCCTAAATAGAAAATATCAAATCTCTTAAATTTCGATTGCGAACATTGAATGTTCGTTTTAGTAACTCTCATCAGGATGGGAGAAGCTCGTAATAGTGCATGATCTATTAATCATCGGTGGCGGAATTAATGGCGCTGGAATAGCTCGCGATGCTGCTGGTCGCGGTTTAAAAGTAGCATTGTGCGAAAAAGATGATCTTGCAAGCCATACTTCTTCGGCAAGTTCAAAGCTTATCCACGGTGGCTTGCGCTATTTAGAGAATTACGAATTCCGCCTGGTGCGAGAGTCTCTCGGAGAGAGAGAAACATTACTTCGCGCCGCGCCTCATATTATTTGGCCTATACGCATTGTTTTACCCGTTGAAAAAGGGATGCGGCCATCATGGATGCTTCGCATTGGTCTATTTATATATGATAATTTAGCTAAGCGGGCCGTGCTACCTGGTACAAAAACATTAAACCTTCGCAACGCAAAGCAAGGTGAAGCTCTAAAAGAACATCTTAAAAAAGGGTTTGAATATTCAGACTGCTGGGCCGATGATGCTCGATTAGTTGTCCTAAATGCTATGGATGCACGTGATCTTGGTGCCAATATTATGACACAAACAGAGTGTGTTGGACTAGAGCGCAAAGATGACCATTGGGTCGCCATCTTAAGAAAGCAAGACGGTCTAGAAGAGACACTTAAAACGCGAATGGTTGTAAATGCCGCAGGTCCGTGGGTTGACCGTGTACTGGGTATATCAGGTAAGAAACCCAATGATAGCGGTATCAGACTGGTTAAAGGCAGTCATATTATCGTCAATAAATTATATGATGGTGATCATGCTTATTTATTCCAATCGCCCGATGGCCGTGTAATTTTCTCTATACCATATGAGGATGATTATACATTAATCGGCACAACAGAAGCCAAATGGGATTTGGACAATGGCCCTGTTACCATATCTCACGAAGAAATAGATTATCTGTGCGACGCAGTGAACGAATATTTCAAAAAACAAATCAGCTCACATGACATTGTTTGGACCTATTCAGGTGTACGTCCGCTTTATGACGATCAAAGCGACAATGCGAGCACAGTGACACGCGATTATGTTTTTAACCTAGATGATAATGAACAAGCACCGATCCTGTCTATTTATGGTGGAAAGCTGACCACTTACCGTAAATTATCCGAGCATGCGATGGAGAAAATCCGTCACCACTTTCCAAATATGAAAGATTCTTGGACACGTAATTCTGTCTTACCTGGTGGAGATGTTGAGTTCGAAACATTGCCTGCATTCAAGGAAGATATGGTAGCGCAATACCCCTGGTTAGATGAAAAAACAATATATCGTATGGTCACTGCATATGGCACCAAAATATCCAAAATATTAGAAGGTAAAACAAACATAGTCGATATGGGGCATCATTATGGCGCTGGTCTATATGAAGCCGAAATTGATTATATGGAAAAATACGAATTTGCAAAAAGTGCAGAAGCAATTTTGTGGCGCCGGTCTAAAATCGGGCTGCAAATAAACCCAGGACAAGTCAAAGCATTAGAAGCAAGATTTTGTCTTACGAAAGCCGCCTAATAAAAATTATAGAGACTTACTCAGGAGGAAGACATGAAGATTAGAACAAAATTACTGATAGGAGCAACCTTTGGTCTAGCACTTGCAATGCCAGCACATGCTCAAGAAGCCCAAACAGGCAATACCGAAATAGCGGATGAAGATGAATTTGAAGAAGATGCCATTGTTGTGACAGGTATCCGTGGTTCATTGGAACGCGGTTTAGAAGTAAAAAGAAATGCTGGTGCTATCGTTGATGCTATTTCTGCAGAGGAATTGGGTAAATTCCCAGACACGAACGTGGCAGAATCCTTGCAGCGTATTACTGGTGTTGCAATTACGCGTGATCGCGGCGGTGAAGGCCGTTTCGTAACTGTACGTGGTTTAGGCCAAGAGTTTAACCTTTTAACCTACAATGGTCGCCGCCTTGCAACGGAGAATGAAGGTCGTGAATTTTCATTTGACGTTCTGCCTTCCGAATTAATCTCAGCAGCACAAATTTTCAAATCAACCACTGCCGATCAAGTAGATGGTTCAATTGGTGGTTTGGTCAATATTCAAACACCAAAACCATTAAGCAATCCAGGTTTCCAAATCGCAGGGTCTCTTGCTGGTCAATATGAAGGCTTGGGTGAAGATGTTGGCATTAAAGGGTCTGCATTAATCAGCAACACATGGGCTGACGATACATTTGGTATTTTGGCATCATTTTCGTATCAACAACGTGACATTCGCACCGATACAGCAGAATCTATTGCTATCGATCAATCAACAGATTTTAATGGTGATGGCGTTAACGATCGCTTGAACTCATTCAATGCGAACATTAACGAAGAAGATCGGGAGCGTATTGGCGCAACATTGGTATTGCAATATTCACCCAATGACGATTTAGAGATTACTGTTGATGGCCTATACACTAGCTTTAGCAGCCCGTCATTATCATCATCATATTCTTATTTCCCGAATCCTGGTCTCGTAACCAACGCTCTAGTAGATAGTAATAATGACGTTCTTAACCAAACGGTCAATGCAACGCCAGGAGCACCCTTTAGCAATATTTTTGATTTTGTTGCACGTAGAACAGAATCTGATACAGAAACGTTCCAAGTTGGTATCAATATTAAAGAAACCATCACGGACCGCCTAAAAGCAATTGCAGATGTTTCTTATTCACGGGCCAGCGGAACGCGTGATAATATTGGGTCCGATGCTGGAAGCGGTAGTTTCTTTGTGGTGAGCTTCCCAGGAGCCAATTTCACGCAAACAACAACGGGAAATCGTGTTCCTGATATTACTTTTACATCTCTAGCCGATATAAATTCTACCGCCCAGCTTAGCTTAGACCAATTGCCAGCTAGTGGAGCAAGACTTCACTTCTCTCGTAATTCATCCAATGCGATTGTAGATGAAGTGTTTACGGCCAGATTAGATTTTGACTATGAAGTGGGCGATACAACCAATATTAAATTTGGTATAAATTACACTGATCGTATCAAAAACAATAGTGTATTTGATAATACTGCCACACAATGTGGTGATACAGGCGCTTTATTACCAAGGCTAGGCCCTACCGCAAACGGTTTTATCTGTGATAGATCACTACTATTCTCAGACTTTTTGTCGGCTGCTGAATTGGGACAATTGCTTACACCATTTGATGGCGTAGCAGAAGGCTTCTTAGGCAATACAGATGCAAATATTCCGCGTAATTTCCAAACCGTCAACATTGGAATCGTAGAACAAGCATTTGCAAATCTTGGCACTGAGATTGGTCAACCAAGCTTTTTAACACCTGTGTTTAACCCAACGCAATCTAACGAAATCGATGAAACAATTGTATCTGGTTATGTTGCGGCTGATTTTGAAGGTGATATTGGAAATGCGCCGTTTAAAGCCAATGCAGGTGTGCGCTTTGCTTACACTGATCTGAGATCATCAGGTGTTGCAACTGCACTAACAGCAATTGTAATTGATAATGTTTCTGGCAACAATAACATTACACAAGACCCATCTGCCGTGCGGGTTGAGAATAATGATTATTTTGAGGTCTTGCCAACATTTAACATTAGTATCGAAGCAACACCAAATCTATTTGTTAGAGCTGGCTTCTCTCGATCATTAAGCCGTCCAACCTTCAACGATTTATCGACTGTATTTGCAGTGACTCAAATCAACGCAGGGCAAGAACAAGCTGCGGGTTCCAACCCATTGCTTGATCCTGTATTGTCTAACAATTTGGACTTTTCAATCGAATATTATGGGGATAATGGATTGTCATTATCGGCCGCTGGTTTCTATAAAGATATTTCTAACTTCATTACCAACGTCAATACAGTGACTCCTATCACAATACCAAATGCTAGCGATGCTACAACTGGTGCTGTGCTGCCAGATCAGACTGTAAACTTCCTTATTTCTGGTCCTCAAAACGGTGATACTGCAGAAGTTTATGGTATTGAGATTGCCGCCCAGAAACTATTTAGCAACGGTTTTGGTATTTCTGGAAACGTTACATTAGCAGATAGTAATGCCACCCAAGGCGGTGTTACTTCTAGGCTTGAGAATATTTCTGATGTCTCATGGAATGCATCTGTCTTCTATGAAGGCAATGGCATCCAAGCACGAGCCTCTCTTAACCAACGTGGTGATTTCTTAGGCTCAACCGCTGGTGAAGGTGGTTTCGCAGAAATCGTTGATACATTTACACAAGTTGATGTATCGCTAAGCTATGATGTGACCGAGAACTTCACCGTGTTTGGCGAAGGCGTTAATATCTTGAATGAGCAAAGCTTTACTTTCTCAGAACGTAATACTTTCCTTGAAACATTCATTGATAATGGTGCACGTTGGTTATTTGGCGTTCGCGCTAATTTCTGATAATAGCTAATAATTAAATATGGGCGGGGCGGAAACGCCTCGCCTTTATTTTTGTACACTCTATGCCCATATCTTTATACTCATATCTTTATTTCATTTTGGACAATTTTATGAACGACTCTGACAATGGCAAATGATGATATACATACTCCAAATGATGATAGACCACACCGTAGGCATAATCCGCTTAACGGGCGACATATTTTGGTATCACCGCACCGCGCAAAACGTCCATGGCTGGGGCAAGAAGACATACCCGACAAGGCTGTTCAACCGAAGCATGACCCCAATTGCTATCTATGCCCTCGCAACGATAGAATAGGCGGTGAAACAAATCCCGATTATCAATCAACTTATGTTTTTGATAATGACTTTCCCGCTATTTTAGAAAAAAACATTGCGACAGATAAGCTGCTAATAGAAAATACTGATAATATATCGCAAGAGCTGTTTAAATCGCAGACCATAACAGGTGTATGCAAAGTTATATGCTTCTCACCTGATCATAGTTTGACATTACCAGACCTATCACATGAAGCGATGTGTGATGTTATCAATAGTTGGTGCAATGAAAGCATAGCGCTTGGTCAAACATATAAATGGGTTCAGGTCTTTGAAAATAAAGGGGCAATGATGGGTTGCTCCAACCCTCATCCACATGGGCAAATTTGGGCTACTGATTTCCTACCCGACGAAGCTCAGATTGAAGATGAAAAACAAAAGGAGTATTTTAAGCAACATAAACGCAGCATGCTCTTGGATGTTGTGGAACATGAAATCACGGCCAATGAACGCATCGTCTTTTGCAACGATGATTGGGCGGCGTTAGTCCCTTATTGGGCGGCATGGCCTTTTGAAACTCTACTATTACCGAGATTCGCGGTTACCCGTTTGCCAGAATTAACACAAGAACAACGGCAATCATTAGCGCAAGTAATGCAAAAACTCACCCGATGCTATGACAATTTATTCGGTATATCATTTCCCTATTCAATGGGCTGGCATGGCGCCCCATTTGATGGCTCCAATGGCGATGCTTGGCAATTACATGCCCATTTTTATCCCCCCTTATTGCGCTCAGCCACTGTACGGAAATTTATGGTCGGTTATGAGATGATGGCCGAAGCACAGCGTGATTTAACGCCGGAACAGGCCGCCGAAAGATTAAGACAATGCTTATAATAGAGGAAATATGCCAGTGAAGGATGCAAAATCTAGAGCATTTGCTGCTTATGTTGAAGAATATGGTGAAAAACCTGAATATTTGGTCCGTGCACCAGGCCGCGTTAACATAATTGGCGAACATACTGATTATAATGACGGTTTTGTGCTTCCTTGCGCGATAGACCGAGATACAGTCGTTGCCATCGGTCCATCACAAGATAATAATATCAAAAGCTTATCCTGTGATTTTGATGCAAAGGATGAATTTAATCCAAATCAGATCAATCCATCCTCCCAAGAATGGGCGCAATATATTCGTGCTATGGCCAAACATCTCAGTCTAGAAGGACATCAGATAAAAGCTGCTCAGCTATCACTGGCAGGCGATGTGCCTCTCGGTTCGGGTCTCTCATCATCGGCATCACTCGAAATTTCTGTTGGTTTGGCATTATTGAAACAAGCGGATATAGAGATTGACCCCACGCAATTGGCACAGATCGCGCAAAAAGCCGAAAATCAATTTGTCGGTTGTTCTTGCGGAATCATGGACCAATTAATCTCAGCTAAAGCTCAAAAAGACCATGCCTTGCTGATTGACTGTCGCTCGCTCGATACTAGTGCAATTTCTATTCCCACCGATGTTGCCATTGTGATTGTTAATAGCGGCATTACCCATAGCAATACGGGCGGTGAATATAATGAAAGACGAGCGCAATGCGAGCAAGCCGCACAGCATTATGGCGTTAGGGCGCTACGCGATATCAATATGGAAATATTAGATTCACAACGCACTAATTTAGAAGATATGGCATACCGCCGAGCACGGCATGTTGTAAGCGAGAATGAGCGCACATTATCCGCGGCAAAGGCTCTAAAAGATAATGATCTACAAAAATTGGGTGCGTTAATGCGCGCATCGCATGCTTCAATGCGCAATGATTTTGAAATCACTCTACCCGCTATTGATAGTTTAAGCGATATGATGAACGATATTATTGGCAATAATGGCGGCGCACGCATGACAGGTGGCGGGTTTGGCGGTTGTGTTGTTGGTATCACGACTACTAACAAAGCCGACAATCTTATAGAGCATATTACTGCTAAATATAGAACGCCTCTTGATAAAACACCCGCAATATTCAAATGCAAAGCATGGTATGGAGCCAATATTATAAATTGATCACAAAATTGCAGAGTAAATTATAAAAAACCATATTTATGACAAAATATAATTTTACGTTACGTAAATATGGCAATTACGCATTATAACAATAATTTTATAGTTGCAGATGTGCATCATAAGGCAAGGAAACTATGTGCCGATCATATAATAATGCTTGAATAATATTATGATACTGGCAACCTGCTAACATTACCCCGGGGACTGAGGCATAATAATGCCCATTAATTATGGAGAGTTAGGGAAATGAAATTACAAAATACGATTATTAAATCACTGCTAATGTCGAGCATTAGCGTTACATCACTAGGCTATGCATCCACTGCTATTGCGCAAGACGCAGCTGTTGAGGAAGAGGAAGAAGATGATAGCAATATTATCATTGTTACAGCCTCTAAACGCGAAACCACATTGCAAGAGCTGCCCGTATCGGTATCTGTTACTAGCGCTGATACGATTGAACAGGCACAGATTCGCGACTTACTAGACCTCCAAACAGTCGCACCTTCATTAACAGTTAGCCAAAACCAATCATCATCCAATGCAACATTCATCATTCGCGGCTTTGGTAATGGCGCCAATAATGTTGGTATTGAGCCTTCCGTTGGTGTGTTTATTGATGGTGTGTTTCGTTCACGCTCTGCTGGTCAAATTGGCGATCTTGCTAATGTTGCTCGCGTCGAGGTCCTTCGTGGTCCGCAATCAACATTGTTCGGTAAAAATGCATCTGCTGGTGTGATTAGCGTTGTAACGCGCGAGCCACAATATGAATTTGGCGGTAATATCTCTGCTACTTATGGTAATTTCAACCAAGTAGTTATTAAAGGCGATGTTACTGGCCCTATTGGCGAAAACGTCGCATTCTCTGTAGATGGTAGCTATAATCGCCGCGATGGTTTCTTTGATATTGTCAACCTAGGCGAAGAAATTAATAACCGTGATCGATATAGCATTCGAGGTCAGCTATTAGCAGAACCAAGTGATAGTCTGAAGTTTCGTCTGATTGGCGACTTCTCACGCATTGATGAATCTTGCTGCTTTGCAGGCAATATAGTTGCAGGTCCTTCCGTCGCTGCTATTAATGCAGTTGGCGGTGCTATCAGTCCTGAAAATGTATTCAGCGGAGAAACATTCCTCAATATTGAGCCTATCAACGAAATTGAGAGTTATGGTGTATCTTTACAAACGGATTGGTCCACTGGTCCTTTAACCGTTACAAATATCAGCTCCTATCGCCGTCTAACCGTATTTGAACAAAATGACGTCGATTTTTCTAGCGCTGATATTGTCAATGACATAGCCGATCAAACGATCGAAACATTTACAACAGAATTTCGCATAGCATCAGATTTTGATGGTCCTTTTAATTTCTTATTGGGCGGTTTCTATTTTAACGAAGATATTAACGAAGAAAGTCAGCTAATAACAGGTACAGATACACGTTCATTTTTCAGCTTATTAGCAGGCGGCGGTCTTGCAGGAACTCCTGGTGATATCTTTAGTGGAGTTGAAGGCGCTCTGGGACTTACCCCCAACAGTATCTTTAGTCCTGGACTATTAACTGATGAGAGTTTCACATTTGGCAATGAAGCTTTTTCAATTTTTGGTAATTTAGATTTTGAGGTTACAGATCGCCTTACTCTATCTGCAGGCTTCAACTATACCGATGATAGCAAGGACTTTTCGATCAATTTTACCGCTCTTGATCCATTAGCCAATGTCAACTTAGTTGATGCCGTCATTGTTGGACAAATCGCGGCGGCCACAATGACCCCTCCAGGACAAATTGATGCAGCCGCAATCGGCGCTTTTGCAGCAGCAAATCCAGCAGCTTTTGGGGCAATCACAGCAGCAGCAACAGATCCTGCACAGAACCCACTTCTCGGGTTATCAGCATTTCAGTTCCAACCACCATTTTTGAATATTCCAAACTCGGTTGAAGATGGACGTACAAGTGACGATGATCTGTCATACACACTGCGTGCTACTTATGAAATAACGGACGATATAAATATCTATTTCACCTATGCGACTGGATTTAAAGCATCATCGGTAAACTTATCGCGCGATTCACGTCCAACCCCAGCTGACTTTACTCCAGGTCCTGGTGGAAGTACGATCTTAGCACCTCCATCAAATATTCTCAACGCAGGCCTTGCTGTGCCTAACCTCTCGACAGGTGGGCGCGTTGCAGGACGTGAAGATGCCGAAGTATTTGAGGCTGGTATAAAAGCACAGTTTGAACGCGTTGGATTTAACTTCGCAATTTTCGACCAAACATTGGAAGGTTTCCAAAGCAACATCTTTACAGGTACTGGCTTTGCCCTCTCTAATGCTGGTGAACAATCAACCTTTGGTTTTGAATTTGATACAACGGTTCGACCTGTTGATCCTCTAGTATTAACTTTTGCAATAACCTATCTTGATCCTCAATTCGATAGCTTCGTAGGATCACCATTAGGCGATCTATCTGGCGAAGATGTTGGCGGTGTATCACCAATATCTCTCGCTACATCTGCAACCTATACCCATGAGTTCGGCAGTGGAAACGCCTTAATCGCACGCGCTGATTATAATCTTGAAAGCGGTGTTAATGTTAATAATGGCTTGCCAACATTTAATGCTGGTTTGGGTAATACGCAATTGTTTCAGCGCGAAGTAAACCTTGTCAATGCATCGCTTACATTGCAACTTGCAAGCGGTATTGAAATCAGTGCCTTTGCTCGGAACTTGCTGGATGAAGAATTTATCACCACCAACTTTGACGGTGTTGCACAAGCAGGCACAGTATCAGGTTATCCGAATGATCCGCGCACCTATGGCGGCACCATTCGTTTTAAGTTCTAAACCTATATTGAATAAAATAATTAAGGGGGCTTTCGGGCTCCCTTTTTTGTATCTGACATATATTATTTTCTTCGTAATTGCATAAAAAGCGTTACTATAGGGTGATGAAATCAATCCGCCCCATCGTTTTTTACATCCCTATCACCATTTTGATATTGTCTGTCATATGGTCATTAATCGATGTTGATGCATTTTTCTCTTATGCCAATACACTCAACACGCAGATATTGGATAATTTCGGTTCACTCTTCGCTTATGCCGTATTTGGATTTTTCCTAAGCTGTATTTGGATATTTTTCTCGCCCATCGGAAATATAAAAATTGGCGGAAAAGACGCAATACCTTTACTTTCACACTGGAATTGGTTTGCTATAACATTATGCACCACTATCGCCACAGGAATATTATTCTGGGGCATGGCGGAACCTATGTTCCACCTCTATGATAGCGGCGGCAGAGGTCTAGACCCAAACAGTAACGCCGCACGGCAATTTAGCCTCATATCACTATTTATGCACTGGGCGCTATCTCCATATGCTATTTATACTGTAGCCTCACTGACCTTCGCATTGAGTATCTATAATCTAGGCAAAGGCAGCACACTTGCGGGACCATTATCCGTACTATTTGGTAAAATACCGCAAATCATCACAGACATATTAGACGCACTCATTCTTTTGTCCTTAGTGTTGGGCATGTCTGCATCTTTGGGAACAGGATTATTGCTCCTATCAGGCGGTATTAGCAATTTAACTGGCATAGCAAGTTCACCATTCTTATTAGCTATCATCGCAGGCCTCATCGTCGTTACGGTGCTTATTTCATCAATCACAGGACTTACCAAAGGCATCAGAATATTATCAGATATTAATGTGAAATTCTTTTTTGCCCTTTCAATATTCATTTTTATTTTTGGACCATCTTTGGAAACTATTAGTGAAGGTACAGCCGCATTGCTTGGCTATGCACAAGAATTCATCCCGCGTTCTTTACTGCTCAACGCAAGCGAAGGCCGTATCTGGGAGAATAGCTGGATTATATTTTATTGGGCCAATTGGCTAGCATGGGCGCCAGTAACCGCCATGTTTTTGGGCAAGATAGCGCGCGGCTATACCGTGCGGGCCTTCATAACAATCAATCTTATAATACCCTCACTTTTCAGTATTGCTTGGATGAGTATTTTGGGCGTTTACGCAATGAATATTAATCGAGATAATGGCAATATTCTCAAACAAAGCTTAGATAGTAATGGTATTGAATCGGTTGCTTTCACCGCATTAGAATATCTGCCTTTGGGAGCTATTTTAATCATCGCTTTATTGGGTCTCTCCTTCATATCATACGTCACAGCGGCCGATAGTAATAGCGAGGCCATTCGTATGATTTGCCAAAAAGAGAATGACGGAAATGATCAGAATGACAAACAAACAAGACGTTTTGCTATTATCATTAAGATTATCTGGATTAGCTTAATTGGCATAGCCTCATGGGTGATGACAAGCTATTCAGGGATTGACGGTGTACGCATGTTATCGAACCTTGGCGGTTTTCCAGCTTTATTCATCATTATCGCGCTGAATATTATATTACTGAAATTATCATTCAATCCCAAATTACTGCAACAAAATAGTAATGAAAAAACACACCAATCTCTAAATGAGAATATCCTATAAGTAGAGACATAAAATATCTATCTTATTATAAAAACCAGTTTTTCTATACGATATACTCATCCAGTATAGCTGAGTTTCTGTACATTCTGCTCATGCGTATCACGGTCTATATTATAACGTCGAAGTATGAAAAGCATGAACATCCATATTACCAATAATGTCGGTGCATATATGAAACCTAAATCAAAGATAACATCATCGGCCACTTCACCTGGGCTTAATTGACGAGGAAATTGAATAACCGCGAGCATGACTGAGGCCAACATAACACCGCTACCTTGTGAAAATTTACGTGCAAAGGTCATAGCAGCAAATAACACCCCTTCGCTACGCCGCTTGGTGCGCAATTCACTGGCCTCAACCACATCAGCAACCATCGAGTCACTTAGCGCCAAGAAACAAATGATTAAGGTTAAATCAATGACGGCGAGTATAAAAATAATTGGGAATAATATCGGATCACCATTATCGGGCATTAAACCCATCAGTCGCAGCGCAACGGGCACAGGGGTCGTGCTAAATGCAATGATACCCATACCTATAGCGGTGCGTTTTTTACCCCATTTGCGCGATGCCCAAGGTCCAACAAATAAAGCGAATAGTGCAGAGATAATCACCGAAATTTGTAATAAGGAAACTTGATCGGTGGTAAACTCCCAAAAGAAAGCATTGATATAATAATTTAATCCAGCCGAGACACCCGTCGCCATCGCCCCCACCAATTTGGTCAAAAATATCACAATAAAATTTTTATCGGATAAAGTTTCAAAAATTTCTGAAAATACTCGCTTGATTGTCATCACCGATTTTTCAGGTGCTTTGCGCAAATAGGGTATCATCCTGTGCGTCCCAAGCGCGCTAATCATGATACAGATAAACATCGCAATCGATGCAAGCAAGCCAAAGCCCTGATACCCCCCTGCATTCATTATACCGCGATCAATAGTGTCGGTTGGCACTAAGAAAAAAGCAAGTCCAATAGAGCCTATAACCGTTCCACCTATCCATGCAAAAGATTGCCGGAGTGATAATATCGATGTGCGCTCATCATAATCATTGGTCATTTCTGCACTCAAGGCCGCTGATGGTACTTCGTATAATGTTATCAACGTGCGTACTCCAACCGACAATATAACCAGCCATAGAAATAACTCTGCATCGCTTAACCCCTCTGGCGGTATCCATAGGAAATAATAGCTAACCGTAATTGGAATGGCCGCGCCATAGATGAAGGGGTGCCGCCTCCCCCATTTGCTGCGTATATTATCGCTCCAATATCCAACCAAGGGATCGGACAATGCATCAAATAACATGGCGATGAAAAGCGCGAGACCAACATATTGGGCGGGTAAACCCAAAACTTGCGAATAATAAATGAGGACAAAATAGCTAAAACCACCATCCTTTATCCCATAGGGAATAGAGCCGATACCATAAGCAAATTTATTCAAAAATGGCAGCTTATAGCCGTCACTATTAGCCTTGATATTTGCCTCTGATTCCACTGCATTTGGTTCCTATAAAGGCTTGAAAATATTTTTATAATCGCCTTATATGCACTCCATTGTGGCACAGAATGATGATTAAGCAAGCCTGAAAATAGTGCGGTAATGCTGCACAAATGTTGCGCAGCATTTATATCAGATTAATCTCTTTAAGACGCTCTAATAGATAGTCATGCGCGCTTATCGGATCAGGATAATGATTAATGCCGTTCATCATACAATTTTCCATCGTTTGTATGATAAAATCGGGCCGAAAGTGAAGAAAATAGGGCATAGAATAGCGCGAGAGCGATGCACGTTCGGGCGATGGATTGACAACACGATGCGTTGTGGAAGGAAGCATATTATTGGTTAACCGTTGCAGCATATCACCAATATTGACCACCAATTGTCCTTCTTTGGGTTCAACACTCTGCCACTTTCCATTACGATCAAGCAATTCTAATCCTGCTTCTTGCGCTCCCAATAATAGGGTGATGGTGTTTATATCTTCATGCGCGGCGGCCCGAACAGAATGCGAATTGGCGGGTACTGGTGGATAATGCAGCAACCTAAGCACAGAATTACCATCGCGCACTGTATCGGCAAAATGGTCCATATCTATGCGTAAATAGAGCGCAATAGCCCGCAATATTCTGGCACCGCACTGGTCAAAAGCGGCGAATAGCTCAAGAAATGTAGCGCGTAATTCATCCACTTCTTTAGGCCAGATATTGGGCAGCATAAAGTCTTGAAAGCTATGCCCCTCTGGCAATTCGCGGCCAATGTGCCAAAACTCCTTTAGGTCCACTCTATCGGAGTCTTTGGCCTTTTCAGTGCCAAAAGGCGTGTAACCACGCGCACCGCCATTGTTTTGGTGATATTGACGCTTAACCTCTTCTGGCAATGCGAAAAACTGACGCGACATTTCTTCGGCGCGTGCAATAAGGCCCGTATCAATGCCATGATGATCGATAATCGCAAAGCCGGTATTTTGAAAAGATTGACCAAGCTTTTGCGACAGAGTTGGCAGATTATCCCTGTCCAAATCCAGCGATAATGATGATAATCCTGTCATTAACCTACCCTATACTGCTCATCAAATTCACCAAATAAGTTGCGATTTTTTATCATCACAAGCCAAAGCCAATTGATCCAATACATCACCAATATCATCTGCCTCTATCAGCAATTTACGGCGCTCTTCCGACATAAATTTTTGCTCGGCCACGCCATCCAGAAATAAGCTAAGATGATGCCAATATCCATCGACGTCGAGCAATGCAAAAGGCTTATTATGATAACCCAGAGATCGCCAAGTCCAAGCCTCAAACAATTCATCGAGCGTACCGATACCGCCTGGAATAGCGACAAATGCATCGGTCAATTCAGTCATCTTGGCTTTGCGCTCATGCATATCTTTGACAATGTGCAATTCGGTTAGTCCTTGATGCGCCACTTCATGATCGCGCAATGCCTCTGGAATAACGCCATAAACTTGTCCACCTTGACTGAGAAGAGTATCAGCAATCACGCCCATAAGCCCCAATTTACCGCCACCATAAACCAGATCAATACCGCGCTCTACCATTGCCATACCTAGCTCTTTTGCGCATTGTTCATATTGCGCTTTTGCGCCCATACTAGAGCCGCAATATACCGCCAATCTTTTCATGACCGTCCTTAAGATTTCATGATAAAGGCATCGCGCTTGGGTTCGCCGCGCACTTTATTGCTGAGTGTATAGCTAATCGGAATAACTGCCAAACCAACATAGGCATGCACAGGATTATCACCTGCCGAGAGATGCGCATAGGTCGCCGCGATCATGTTGATGAAATAGGCGCCATAAGCAATGTCTTTGAGGTTACGATAGCGATTAGAAGCAATCACTATTAATGCGCCCAATTTCAGATAGGCCAAGGGATAGACTATATAGGTGGGATAGCCGAATTTCACAAAAAAAGCTGACATCCCTTCATGGTATAAATGATAATTTACGATAGCCAGCAGCATGAGCGCGAACATAAGCAAGGTTGCGATCCAATATAATATTTTTTCAATCAGCGTTGCACGTTTTGATTCTGCCATTTTAAACCCCTCATCTATTAGCTTTGAGGTTTGACGGGATTCCCAAAAATATCAAGCAATATAACATCGCCCTTGCCTTGTTCTTTAGCAAAAGATTCCACTTCACTATATTGAGTTTCTTTATCACCAACGATCAAATAGATCATTTCACTTTCTTGCAAATATTTGTTTGCAATGCCGCGAAAATCATCCGTGGTCATAGCCAATAATTCTTGCTGCTCTTTTTCAATATAATCTTTATTTTTCCCATATTCGCTAATGTTCCGTAAAATACCACGTTTTGCTCCAAGGCTTTCAAACGCGCGGGTATTTTCTTTCAACAGTTTTTGACGGGTAATTTCGGCATCTTCATCGGAAAATACAGTGCCATAATTTGCTAACATATCTCTAATAATATCAAGCGAAGCTTTTGTTGCATTAGCCCTGACGCTGGTTGAGACAGCAAAAATTTGTGCTGCCTTTCCTCTCGTTACACCTGAGAAGGCGCCATAAGTATATCCTTTTTCAATTCGCAGCGTTTGCGATAGATTACCGCTAATACCGCCGCCCAATTTATCATTGGTATAATCAATTTTGTTGAAATCCCTATTAATTGTTCCTGGGACCAATTTTCCTATACGCAGCACGCTTTGTTTACTACCTGGTACGTCAATAAAATAAATTTTGGCATTGAGGTTCGCACTTGGTTGTACAAGTTCAATAGTATCCGAGTTTGGCTTAAAAACATTGGCAAGTTTAGCAAAACTACTTTGCGCCCTAGTCCGATTAATAGCACCACTAATATGAAAACGCGGTTTGCTATGTAACAAGGCAGCATGACGGCTTTTCATATCCTCTAATGTAAGCGATGACACACTATCTTCACTACCCGCTACAGTTTGACCAAGAGGGTTATTATGACCATAGATCAATTTATTAAATATCTGACGAGAGATGGTGCCACTATTCGCTTGACCACCCTTTATACCCGTTAAAACAGCAGACTTTTCACGCTCAAAGCTATCTTGCATAAACCGCGGCCTTGTTAACATTTCACCAACAAGCTGCACCGAGGCTTCAAAGTTTTTAGCTGGTACTGTAACGCTAATGATTGTGTCTTCATCATCAACAAAAGCATTAATACCTGCACCAATCAAACCAATAGCCTGTTCTAACTGCGCCGATGTTTTGCTTGCTGTGCCTTCATTCAGGAGGCGTGCCAATAAATTAGCTCCACCTTTTTGAGACAAGTCTTCACCATGATTATTGGTAGCAATAGTGATATCATAATTGACCAATGGTATTTCATTATTCTCTATGCCCAATATAGGAATATCATTAGCAAGAATACTCTCCCAAATGTTCGGGCTTTTTATGAGCGGCAGCTCACCAAATGGCGGTTCGCTACGATCATATTTACTTGGCGTTTTCTCAAACTGAGCAACAGCACCTGCACTAACCTCTTCGCTTGCAACTCCTGATTTAACCTCTTCAATCCAAACAGTAGCAAGCTGTGCATTAGACACAGCCAATTCTTTTTTTCCTTTTGGAACAAAGCTCGTAATTATAGAATTTTTGCCTTTTATATATTGATTATAAACACGTATTATATCAGCCCTACTAACAGCATTAATTCGCTCAACAGATGTTACCGTATCAACAGGATCTTTGGCAAATTCATTACCCGTAGCAAGCGCACGCCCTTTGCCTAGAACAGTCCCCAATTGATTATAAACAATAGTTTCTTGTTCAGTCTTAATACGTTTCAAATCCGTTCCATCAACACCATTTGTTTCAAAATCTGTAAATGCTGACATAATAGAAGATTGCACATCATCTAAATCCACACCAGGTCTCGCCCGTACAATGAATGTGAATTCCCCAGCTATTTCTCCGCTATTGTTAAACGCCGCCACGCGCGGTGCCAATTTATCCGCTTCAACAATTTTTTTATGCAAAGGTGAGTTTTTACTACCTGCAATAATTTGCCCTAAAATATTAAGTGCTGTTTCATCTTTATGGCCTGCTTCAACTGTGGGGAATGTCATCCGCAATTCAGGGAGCTTTGCAAAACTATCTTCAAAATAAAGATTCTTTGTAGCTGTTACTGTAACAGGTCTAGGCTCAAGTGATATAATATCTTGGCCTCGTTTAATTTCACCAAACCATCGTTGAACCTTCGCTTTTGTTTCAGCAATATCAATATCGCCAGCAATAGATAGCGTTGCATTATTGGGGCCATAATATTTCGCATAAAATTCTTTTAGGTCATCTAATGTCGCCGCTTGTAAATCTGGCAGAGAGCCAATAACCGACCAATTATAAGGATGCCCTTCGGGATAAAGGGCCTTGCTAATAACTTCACCCGTATAACCATAAGGTGCATTATCAACGCGCTGACGTTTCTCATTTTTCACCACTTGCTTTTCCCGTTCTAAGGCGGCTGTGGTCACTGTATTGATCATATAGCCAAGGCGGTCGCTATCGATCCATAATATTTTGTCGAACGCATCTTTGGGGACGACTTCAAAGTAAATGGTGCCATCGCGCCATGTTCCGCCATTACGTTGTCCGCCCCATTCTGGAATAGCTTTACGGTTCCAACCACGCGGTACATTCTCACTATCATTAAACGCCATATGTTCAAAGAAATGAGCAAAACCAGTGCGTCCAGGTTTTTCTCTGTTGCTGCCCACATGCACCACGGTGGTCATGGCTACTATGGGGTCAGATTTATCGACATGTAAGATAACTTCTAGGCCATTTTCTAATGTGAATTTTTCATAATCAAGCTTAAGATTACTGTTACTTTGCGCATCTTGCGCAGAGTTTTGTTGCGCAAAAGAAGGACTATTAAAAGCTAATAAAGAAATGCATGTTGCAGCAGTGGCATATAATAGGGGCTTGATCATAAATAATCCTTTATTGAAATATTCTGACATTATGCGGAATAATAGCACTAAAGAAAAGTATAAATTTCTCGTTGATATCCAGCGAATATAATGACGATAATATATTCCAAGAACTTCAAAATGAGGCGTGCACAAAAAACGGGCCATTGTCACCAACAGCCCGCTTTAATATCGTTATGAATTTAAGTTTAGAATTTACCGCGTAATGTCACGCCATAAGTTCTTGGGTTTTGTAGGAATGCTGAACGAGATGTTCCGCGCAGCACAGTGTTAATCGTAACGCCGCGTGTATTAACATCAGTTAGATTATTCACAAAGAACTCCAGACCCCATCTTTGGTCTTGCGCACCAATACCTGCACGCATGTTGATTTGAACATTACCATCCTGCACGTCAAATGGAACCAATGGTGAAGCCGCAATAGCCGCTTGCAAATTACCGCCCGCTGCTGCAATCGCCGCTGCATTAGGAACGACAGTTGCTTGCGTAGATGTTCGGCGATCGCTCTCCATACGCAGTTGCGCATTGTAGAAGAAATTCAGATTAGAGCCGAAATCTTTGCTATAGGTAGCACCTGCAATAGCCACCAATTCAGGGGCATTGGTCAGCGAATTACCGCACAATGTTGCAACATTGGGAACATTGGTTTGCGTTCCAGCGCAATCATCAGGATATTCTGCATCGGTATAGGTCAATGCAGCATTAATGGTGAAATTATCGCTCGGCTGAATGACTGATTCAATTTCAACACCTTTTGACAATGCGCGCGGCACGTTAAAGGTTTGGAATTGAGCGCCCGTAAATTCAAGAACTTGGAAATCGGTAAATTCTTCATAGAAACCTGCAATGTTCAATGTCACTGCATTATCCAAGAATTTCGCTTTTAGACCAACTTCATAGGCATCCACCTCTTCTGATGCGAAACGTGGATCTGCACCACCAACAGCCGCAGTCGAATCCAAGTTAAAGCCGCCCGATTTATAACCATGGGTAAAGCTCGCATAAACATTGACGGGAACATCTTGGAATTCATAGCCCAACTTCACTGTCCAGATAAGTTCATCATCATTAAATTCATCTGCGCCTGTTCCGTTAAATGATCTGGGAAGAGGCAGGATTGCAGAAGCTGCCAGGTCCGCTGGAGCAGTAAATGCAAAGCAACCTAGTCCAAAGAGACCATTTCTAAGAGCAGTAGTTGAACCATCAGGTAGTTCTGGCGGTATCGGCGCAGCCCCAGCTGGTGTGATACCAGCTAGATTGCTCAATATAGCAGGGCAGACATTGTTATTAATCGCAGGCTGTGAGAAGCTACCTTCTTTACTCTCATCAGAATAACGCAAACCGAATGTGAAGTCTAAGCCAGTTGTCAATTCAAACGTATTGTGTGTAAAGATAGAGAAACTCGTGCTATCTTGCGTGAATTGATTGGTATTTGAAATAGTACTTGCGTCTTGACCAGAAAATAATGCCAGAGGGCCAACTACGGAAGGTGCAGGTCCAACCCCACCGCCAAATAAAGCCCCCGCAAGGAAGTCAAAATCAGCACCCAATGACGCCGTTGTAGTCGAAAAAATATCTTCATTAGAATAGAACACACCAACCAACCAGCTCAAACGGTCATCCAAGGCTTCGCCTTGAATACGAAGCTCATGCGTTTGTGTTTGTATCTGAGTATTGAGCAAATCAATATCAAAAATATCTAGGCCAGAGAAATCACTGTCATAGTTCTCATTTGATTCAAAATCACGATAAGAACCAACATAGAATATATTAGCGCTATCGCCGAGAGGGATTTCTAGCTCGCCAGTAATACCCCATTGATCAACATCAACAATAGGAACAAAATTTGACGTTGCAGTTCGATCATCTAATGCGTCTTGAAGACCCGCTGTATCAAATGGATTGGATGGAACATTTTGTCCAGCTTGACCACCTCTTGGACCAAGTCCAACAAGATTGAAAAAACCAGCATTTTCGATGCTGGCACTCAAAACCTCCACTGCGACGCAGCAGCTTGATGTGCTTCTCGAATAATCACCAATTAAACGGCCTCTGATACCGCCGGGTGTTTCAAAACCCAATTGGCCACGAACCAAGAATTGATCGACATCGTTAGAATCATCGACGAAATTACCAGCACCATCCAACACGTCTACCGTACCATCAGCTCTACGATAGGCACCCGTTAAACGTAATGCCAATGTGTCTTCTACAAGCGGAGCGTTGATAGCACCTTGCAAGCTGACCGTATCAAAATTACCATAAGTTGCATTAACGAAACCACCAAACTCGCTCAAATCTGGGCGAACATTGGTAATGTTAAGCGCACCAGCCGAAGTGTTACGGCCAAACAATGTACCTTGCGGTCCGCGAAGAACCTCAACACGTTCAACATCAACAAATTCTGATAGAGCAACGCCAGGGCGTGATTGATAAGCCCCATCAATAAATATACCAACTGCGCTTTCAAAACCAATATTGTTTGATGTTGTACCAACACCGCGAATACGTAGCACAACAGAACCTGATGCGATTTGCGCGTTGGATGTTGAGAAGCTTGACGAAACCTGCGTAATATTTTGTACGTTCACAACGCCCTGTTGTTCAAGCTGTTCCGGGCTAACCGCGGTAACCGCTAGCGGAATATCTTGGACATCTTGCGCACGGCGTGTTGCCGTCACGATGATGATATTATCATCATCTTCTTCAGCCGCATCTTGTGATTCTTGCGCATATGCTGGCGCAACAAAGGCAGAGCTGCACATCATTGCAATCATAGCAGATTTCATCATTTTCATATATGTTCTCCCGTTATTATCCCCATTATGGTCTCTTTTGAACCACTTAATGTGATCGATTTGGTAATAGCATCATTTTAAATGTCAATCCCAATGCAATGTAAAATGTAAAATGCGGCGACTGCATTATATAAAACAAACCATTGATTTATAATAATTAAACATTATATCTAGATCAATAATTTGCTCAACTATATCTTTAAGCAATTGATTAAAATTCATAGTGGTACTTTATTGCAACATAAAATTTCTAGCTAGTTGGCTATATGTTTGCTGCAAATATGTTGCGTTTTTGTTGCGCAAAAAATTAATTTATTATTATAGGCACTATTGACAAAAAGAGGATTTATCAAAAAATACGAAGCCTCAAAATAAAGACATGATAGCAATATTTTTTAACATCATATATATTCAATGAAGTGCCTGATCAGGCGATATATAGTCATAACCCAAATCATCGGCAACGGCCTTATACGTAATTTTACCATCCCAAACATTGAGGCCATTGGCCAAATGTATATCACTGTGCAAAGCTTCTTTCCAACCTAAATTAGCCATTCGTAATGTATGCGGTAAAGTTACATTATTAAGCGCATAGGTACTGGTGCGCGACACAGCACCAGGCATATTGGCCACACAATAATGAACTATATCATCCACTACATAGGTAGGTTCTTCATGCGTAGTAGCTTTTGCTGTTTCAAAACAGCCACCTTGATCAATAGCCACATCCACCAATACCGAACCAGGTTGCATGGTTGAGAGCATATCACGGGTCACCAGCTTAGGCGCCGCCGCACCGGGGATTAGCACAGCACCAATCACCAAATCAGCTTGTGCCACACATTCAGCCAAATTTGCACGATTAGAAAAGCGTGTTTTAGCGCTAGCTTCAAAATATATACCCAATTTTTCAAGTGTTTCTGGTGAGCGGTCCAATATTGTCACATCGGCCCCCAAACCAACGGCCATTTGCGCTGCATTAAAGCCAACCACACCGCCTCCAATCACGGTTACCTTAGCTGGGGCAACACCGGGGACACCGCCTAATAAAACGCCGCGCCCACCATGTGCTTTTTCGAGCGCGGTTGCGCCCGCCTGAATAGACATGCGTCCCGCAACTTGACTCATCGGTTTAAGAAGCGGCAATCCGCCATTATTGTCAGTTACAGTCTCATAAGCAATACAGGTCGCACCTGATTTGATTAAGTCTTTGGTTTGCTCGGGGTCAGGTGCCAAGTGCAAATAGGTAAAAAGAATTTGATCTCGGCGCAGCATTGCGCGCTCTGATGCTTGTGGCTCTTTAACCTTTACAATCATATCTGCTTGAGCAAAAATATCAGCAGCATTTGATAATATCTCAGCACCAGCAGCTATATAATGATCATCACTCGCACCAATCCCCAAGCCTGCACCATTTTCGATTAATACTCTATGACCATTCGCGCTTAATTCATTCGCGCTCTCAGGCGTTAGACCAACTCGATATTCATGGTTTTTAATTTCTTTGACGCTGCCAACAATCATGGAGAAATACCTTCGTGACAAAATAGGCCTATATGTAGGGGCGCATATAGACCAATATGGGGGAGATATTATTATAGTAAGAAAGACACAGAAATAGTTCCTAAATTTTTCTTCCATATGTAACTATTTTAGAATAATATCTTATATATTAACAGTGTAACAGGATATAATTCTATGGATAAGATTGATATCGCCATATGTGAAGCGTTACAAAAAGACTCGCGTATTACCATCGCAGAGCTTGGCGAAATTATAGGCTTAAGCAATAGCGCGTGCCATCGCCGCGTACAAAACCTCTCCGACAGCGGTGTTATATCTGGCTTTTCTGCAAGACTTAATCCAACCAAATTAGGTCTTGGTGTACAGGCTTTTATCGAAATTACACTCAATGATCAAAGCCACCAAAGCATGGACGCCTTCGAAGAAGCATTAGCAAATATGGATGATGTTTTGGAATGTAACCTCATATCGGGTAGCGCGGACTATATGCTCAGCGTTGCGGCAAAGTCTCTCAGTGATTATGATGAGATACACCGCAACTATCTCTCTGAATTACCTGGTGTATCATCAATGACTACCAAATTTACTATTAGACGTATAAAAGAATGGCAAGGATATAAGGTAAGTCACTTACGGCATTAAATTAATTCTTAGTACGATTCTATAAGATTGCAGTTCTCATATTTTCATAGTAATATAATTCTATGAAAAATATTATGCCCCCCCTTTTCGCATTGATATTGCTCAGTACCGCAACTGTAACCTACGCAGACCCTGCGAGAAAATTAGTTTCTGATACTGTTCAATTACCACCATCTGCAACAGCAATTACACCGCCTATTGATTTCTCACAAAGCGAGCAAATTTCTATTGGTGAAGATCGCAATGATCGCATGACGGTAGACGTTAATATACCCAGCGAACAAGAGCTATTAACCCGTGATAAAGGGCCGTATAAATTTATTATTGATACAGCAGCGCAGCGCACTGTTCTATCCACTGAATTAGCACAAGCATTGCAATTAGAAGTAGAAGAGTCCTTAAATATTACCACACTTTCTGGCACATCAAGCATAGACACGGTCTATGTCCCAAAGCTAACACTAGGTGGTCAAAATAATTTAAATATTATCGCACCGACATTTAAAAAGAATTGGCTTGGTGCTGATGGAATTTTAGGTCTTGATAGCTTGCAAGATCAACAGGTTTTATTTGATTTTAAAGCAGAAGAAATATCAGTACGCAGCAATCAAAAACGTTTCACTAAAAGCAATTCACGCGAAATTGTGGTTCGTGCTCGTCGTCGTGATGGGCAGTTAATCTTCACCAATGCAACAATTGATGGCATAAAGGTCAATGTCATTATTGATACTGGTAGCGAAGTATCCATTGGTAATTTTGCTCTGCAAAAACGCCTCAGATTACGCGACAATCAGCTGTTAAGTACAACATTAACCGATGTGCAAGGCAAAAAAGTAGATGCTCAAATTGGTTTGGCCAAAAACTTCCGTTTGGGCCGTGCACGCTTTGCGACCGTACCGCTAGCATTTGCAAATATTGCCACATTTGATGTGCTCAAATTAAACAAACGCCCTTCTTTATTTCTGGGTATGGATGCCTTGCGCAAATTTGACCGTATCGCAATCGATTTTGCTGATAGGCGGATTTATTTTCTACTACCAGAGAGTGCTGAACGCTTTTATGAAGGCCGCGATACCACAAAAGGTAGAATATAAGTTTAGGTAATATTTAATGATGGTGCGAAATTATCATCATACAGATTTTATTGAGCTACAAAAATAATAGCTTCATTACCTTCTTGCCACTTATCATATTTATGCATCACACTGGTAAAAAGGTCACTCTCTAAATTCATAGCTAACCATGTATGAATATGGGGTATCGATTGCGCATCAAACCATATACGGTCATGATTGGCGAATTGACGAACAAAAGGGAAAATAGCAATATCAGCTAGACCTATTTTCTCACCAAAAAAACATCCTTTTTTACCAATGATTTTATCCCATTCCATAAGGATAGTAAGCGCTTTGCTGCGCTCAATATGTGGGTCTGCATTATCATATCTTACATGATATTTATAGCGATCTAATGCGCTCTTAAACGGGCCATCAGCTTGTTCAATCACGCTATCGGCAGCAGTTTCATATTTGAGCCAATTCTTCGGATCATTTTGTCCAAGTGCCCAACGCACTATATCAATACTTTGATCAATCACATTACCATCTGGCAAAACCATAACAGGCACAGTGGCTTTGGCTGATGCCTTAATCATCGCATCGGGTTTATCACGCAATACCACCTCACGCAGCAATACCTTTTGCTGTGCTATCATTAACCCCATACGCGCGCGCATCGCATATGGACAACGCCGAAAGCTATAGAGAATAGGTATATCGGCCGTTTCAATCATATCTTGCTTGCACCAATATGCACTTCGCCTTTTTCTGCGGCAATTTCCATCTGTTTTTGCCGCTCTTTATAGCGTCTGCGTTGTTCTTCATTGCGCACATCATAACAATGATGACAACTAATTCCTTCGCTATATTCAGCACGCTTAAGCTCATCAGGCGCAAGCGGCATACGGCACGCATGGCATTGAATATAATCACTCAAAGATAGACCATGGCCAACGGCAACACGTTGGTCAAAAACAAAGCAATCACCTTGGAAACTGCTTTTATCAGCTTCGATATTTTCTAAATATTTTAAAATGCCGCCTTGCAAATGATAAACATCATCAAAGCCTTGGTCTTTAACATAAGCAGTCGCCTTTTCGCACCTTATGCCGCCCGTACAAAACATGGCTATTTTGGGGTTCTCACCAGCGGCTCTAATCTCCTTGGCTTTTGAATCGAACCATTTAGGAAAATCACGAAATGTTTTGGTTTCAGGGTTTATCGCATCCTTAAAACTACCAATCGCAACCTCATAATCATTACGAGTATCAATCACTATTGTAGTGGGATCATCAGTAAGCGCATCCCAATCTTCTGGTTTTACATATTGGCCAGGGTTCACAGCTCCATTAATTTCAGGCACGCCCATTGTGACAATTTCTTTCTTCAGCCGCACTTTCATGCGGAAAAATGGTTTCTCATCAGCATAAGAATATTTGGCAGTTAATCCTTCAAAGCCATCCCATGACTTTATGTAATCCAGCACAGCAGCAATGCCGCTTTCACTTCCTGCAATAGTACCATTCACGCCTTCTTCGGCAAGCAATATCGTACCCATAATATCATGGCTCGTACAGAGCGATAAGAGCGCCTCCTTACGCTGTATGTAATCTGGCAATAGCGCAAAATGATAGAGCGCTGCGACGTGATAATGATGAGGTGCTTGAGCTGTCATATACGTCTCTATAGTCATGCTGTTATAATTTGGGAATAGTTATCCGTTTCATAACATCTATCAAACATATTCCTTCAGCTTCATGACTATCATGCCAAATTGCGGAATATATCTACTCACTAAATTTATGTGGCTTCTTGCGCCATATTCTCGCATAAGAATAATATGTTAGAATTAGACAATTTAATGCTCAAAATCACACTCATCGGACTATTGGGTGTTGGCGCACAATGGATCGCATGGCGAATTAACAAACCGGCTATAGCTTTGATGCTATTTGCTGGGATTATCGCAGGCCCTTTATTGGGCTTATTAGATCCCGAAGCCGATTTTGGCGAATTGTTAGAACCAATGGTCAAATTGGCCGTCGCTGTTATTTTGTTTGAAGGCGGCCTTAGCCTTAATTTCAAAGACTTACGCCATGCTGGCAGCGGCGTTTTAAGGCTGGTGATCATTGGTGTACCTGTTGGTTGGGCATTGGGTAGCGCAGCCGTTCATTATGGCGCAGGTCTATCATGGGAAGTATCAGCCCTATTTGGCGGTATATTGGTGGTAACTGGTCCAACGGTTATTGGCCCTATGCTGCGCTCTTTACGCGTTGGCAATCGGGTGCGCGATATTTTAAAATGGGAAGGCATTGTGAATGATCCCATTGGCGCAATGCTGGCCGTCTCTATATTTGCCTATATCAGTTACGCACAAACACATGGCCCACAAGTCGATGTCGCGGAAGTTGGCTTTAGCGTGTTAGGCGCAAGCCTGTTAGCGGTCCTCATCGGGGTAGCCTTAGGCTATGCGTTAACATGGTTATTTCCACGCGGATTAGTGCCTGAATTTTTAAAAGCGCCGATATTACTCATCGCGGTAATTTTTGGTTTCGTGGTTGCTGATCTCGTTATGCATGAAACAGGGCTTATCACGGTAACCGTTATGGGCGTTGTTATGGCCAATCGTCCAACATACTCCAGCCGCGCCTTGCGGCGGTTTAAGGAAGATCTATCGGTATTGCTCATCTCTGGTGTCTTTATCTTATTATCTGCAACGCTCGATTGGGAAACTATGCAAAAATTCCAATGGCGTTTCCTCATATTCCTTTTGATGTTACTCTTCATCGTGCGGCCTCTTACAGTTATCATCAGCCTTATGTTCACCAAAGTACCGTGGCGTGAAAGACTATTTATCGGATGGATAGCACCACGCGGTATTGTCGCAATTGCAGTTACCAGCCTCTTTGCACTACGCCTTATTGACTTGGGTTATGAAGGCGCTGATGCACTTGTACCGCTAGTGTTTGGCGTAGTTATTGCGACTATCCTTGCTCATGGTTTCTCGGCATCTTGGGTCGCCAAACGCCTCGGTATCGATCAAGGAAAAGGTGAGGATATTATGCTGGTTGGTTCTAATCGCTGGAATATCACTTTGGGGAAATTTCTGCAAAAGATTGGAATGAATGTTACTATCAGCGATATGAGCAAATATGCACTGCGCAATGCCCATAAAGCAGGTATTGATACAATTTCAGGTGATATAACAGAAACTGCACATGGCCATGATGTGGATATTGGCCAGTTTCAACATTTGATCGTTTGCACGGACAATGAAAGTTATAATAAATTGGTGGCCAATGATTTGGGACCAGAGGTTGGTTTTGAAAATATCACTATCGTCTCAGATGGCGATTCCAGTAATGATCATAGCAATAGAGCGCGCATACTTTTTGAGAGCGCTACACCTTATGACGCGCTCATGAAACGGCATGACGCTGATTGGTATTTTTCAGAAACAACATTATCAGAAAAATTCCTCTGGGAGGATTATTGCAGCAACCTAAAGCCTGGTGAAGAACCTATCGCTGTATTGAAACCAGATCAGCGCATATTATTTTTTGCAACTTCTGGAAGGCCCACGGTTGAGGCAGGTGACAAAATTATCAGCTACCTTATACAAGAAACCCCTGAAGAATTAGCAATGCGTAATAAAGAGAGCTAAGCAGAATATATCAGAACATAATATTATCCATAATTATCTTATGCACGTGGTCCAAATAATGCAGTGCCAACGCGCACATAGGTCGCACCAATGGTAATGGCCACCTCATAGTCCGATGACATACCCATACTCAGATGCGATAGATCATATTGTTTTGCCAGTTTAGACATCAAAGCAAAAAATGGGGCAGCCTCTATATCCGCTGGTGGGATACACATCAGACCGATTATGGGAATATTGGCATTGACAGCGGTTTCCAAGAGTGAGCCTATATCGTCAACGGCACATCCGCCTTTTTGTTTTTCACCACCAATGTTAACCTGCAAAAAGCATGGAATATATTTTCCAGCCTTTTCCATTTCTCTGGCCAAGGCTTTTAACAATGACATGCGATCAAGCGAGTGGATGACATCAAATATGGCAATAGCATCTGCCACTTTATTAGATTGTAACTGCCCAATACAATGGAGTGTCACATCTTGATATCGCGCCTTTAAGGCAGGCCATTTCTCCATAGCTTCTTGCACGCGGTTTTCACCATAATGTCTATGCCCTTGTTCGAGCAATGGCGTAATTTGCTCTAAACTGCGGGTTTTGGAAACGGCAATAAGATTAATATCATCAATATTACGTTTAGCTCGTTGTGCCGCCGCTTTAATATTGCTCTGTACATCTAAAATCGCATTAGAGGCGCTAGAAATAGGTGATTCTGTCATGATAACAGGTTATAGAGAGCGAATGAAACGCTGCCAATCCCGTAAATTACCAAAGATATGGCTTATGAGTGATCCACGATTTGGTAATAGACTATATCAAAGTGTGCAAAGGTTACCAAAAGGCTCTGGCGTAATATTACGACATTATGATGATCCAAAACGGCAAGAAATTTATAAGAATTTAGCACGCATTTGCAGGCGGCGCGGGCTCATGTTACTTGTTGCTGGTGATGCTAAGTTTCGCGGCGATCATGGCCATTATTATAGCAAACCACCTCGCCGCAATATATCGCGGCACCGCAAAAGCTTCTTAATAATTTCAATTCATAATACAAAAGAATTAGTGCAAGCACATATTTACAAGCCTGATCAAATTTTAATCTCTCCGCTATATCCTTCGAGGAGCCATGATGGTGAACGCCCTTTGGGTATTTTGGCATTTCGGCAACTTGCTGTGCGATGCCATGTTCCCGCTATCGCGCTGGGCGGTATGAATGCAAAGCGCGCAGCTATAGTTAAACATGCATATGGCTTTGCGGCCATTGACGGACTAATTGTCTAAAACCTTAGCGCTCTATGCGCGAAAATGCCAAACCAACGCCAGATACCATGAATATACTGCCCGTTAATTTGTTACGCAAAGTTGAGAAACGATCAATGATCGGTTTTAATATATTAGCAAAAGCCGCCCATATTAAATCACCAACAAATAAGATAGATATATAGACTATTGCCAAGGCCAATAGGTTTCCATCATTGGTTCCTGTTTCCAAAAACTGCGGAAGGAATGCAGCGTTAAAAATAAGTGTCTTTGGATTAATGATAGAGAAGCCTAAGCCTTGAAAAAATAATGTTTTTGCTGAGCTTTCACTCGCTACTACATTAGAGAGTTGAGGCGTATCTTCTCGCCAAGTTTTCACGCCTAAATAGATTAGATAGATTACACCGATCCATTTAATCCAGACCATTGCCGATGCAGCGGTGGTTAAAATAGCAGCAAGCCCCGCAATTACAAAAGTTAATTGGATGGCTATACCAATGGTCGTACCTATAACAGTAATCGCACCAAATTTAAAATTATAGCGCAATGTATTGGCAACAATCAGAGCAACATTAGGACCAGGAATGGCAACCAATATAATTGTCGCAAAAGCCAATGCAATTATAGATTCCACATGTAATTCCCATTAGTGTAATTACGCAATATGCATGATGCATATTATAATTATCTATATCCTAGGCTATAAGAAAAAATTCAATTGCCAATTGGGCAAAAATTTAGAAACGAATTTTTGTTCCTACATAAACGGCTTCGCTATCTTCGCGGTCATCATTACTAGAGAGCGGAATATCATTTTGGCGTTCATAACGAACACCCGCCGTCAAATCGATACGTTTAGAGATTGAGAAACTACCGCCAACATTCACAACATAATCTTCACCCGCAGCATTCCCAAGAGGACTAGGTGTTGCAATTTGCGGTTTGCCAATATTCATAGATGTCTGGAAACGGCTTTGCTTGTCTTTTTTCGTATCATCCAGTTTAAAATTGAGTATTTTCGTGGATATACGATTAGACCGCCCTGCATTTTCAGCGACAGGTAATTTCGGAAGTGCAGAAAGTTCAAAGCCTTTCCAGCCTCTATCTTGCTTCAAATTATATTTGGTAGTTTTTAGAGAAGCCAATGCTCCTTGCCCCGCAATATTCTGTTCTATAACATTACGCACAGATACAGCCTTAGCATTCGTATCATCTTGAGCACGCGCAGCAACGGTCAATGTTCGACTACCAATTTTGTTCAAACCCGCAGGCGTGAACGGAAATAAATTATTTTTAACAGCGCTAGATTTTTGACTAGCGATTCTTTCAGCGTGAATCTTTGCTAAGCGACTATCCACACCAGAGGGTGTGAATTGCACATTCCAATCACCCAAAGCCTCATCGGTAGTACCGATCAATTGATCACTTAACTTAGCCGCAAAAGCGGGAACCATGGCAGGCGTAACAGCAAGAGAAATGGCTGCAATACCAGCAACAGCAGGCATCAAAAAGGCGCTAGAACGCAACCTATTGATGGTGCGTGAGACAGGTGCGTGATCGCTAGTTTTATGTGTAATAGCTTTAGTCACGATTTCACACTACACAAATTAACCTGAATAGAAACCGAATAAGTGGAGATTTACATAAATTTATATGAATTAACCATTATCTGTTGTAAAAGAACATCATATGTTGCATTTTTACATTATGAAAAATGCAAATTACAATGCAAAATCGCCTAAAAGCAGAAAAAGCTTTGCTGTTCATGTCGACGAAAGCTTGATACCTGCATCAAAGGCGATATAGAGATAAGATAATTAAAAATGCACACAATGTTTAACGTGCAAAAATTAAGGATATGCCATGCGCAAAGATAAAATTGCCACCAATATATTAACTGCTACTACGCTGGGTGCCATGATTATGTTAACAGCTTGCGGCGGTGGCGGGCGCCCCAAAGCAGATATTGCAGCGAGCAGAGTAACAACGATCGGTGTGAATAGTTATATGTGGCAAGCATCGCTTGATGCATTATCTTTCATGCCATTATTGCAAGCCGATTCAAATGGCGGTGTCATTATCACCGATTGGTATGTTAATCCGCAAACTCCTACAGACCGTGTGAAATTGACCGTCACAATTTTAGACCAAGACCTTCGTGCCGACGGTTTGCGTGTTGCCGCCTCACGGCAAGTCTCTCAAAATGGCCAGTGGATTGATGCACCTGTAAAGGCAGCAACCGTTCAAAAATTAGAATCCATTATACTGACCAAGGCACGCGATTTACGCCGTAGCGCCATCAACGGATAAATTTATGACCGAAGCGACACGTTTTAATCCGCACATTGCAGATGCGCGGTGGCAAGAGTATTGGGAAAACAACAAAACTTTTCACGCTGATGATGAGAGTGAAAAGCCAAAATCTTATATTTTGGAAATGTTCCCTTATCCCTCGGGACGCATCCATATCGGCCATGTCCGCAATTATACGATGGGCGATGTTCTGGCGCGTTATAAACGCATGACAGGTCACGAAGTGCTGCACCCAATGGGGTGGGATGCCTTTGGTATGCCCGCTGAAAATGCAGCGATGGAGAAAAAGACGCATCCTGGGAGTTGGACCCGCGAAAATATTACCAATATGCGTGCGCAGCTCAAAAGGCTTGGTTTCGCTCTAGATTGGAGCCGTGAGATCGCCACATGCG
The DNA here is from genome assembly GCA_947501885.1 of uncultured Sphingorhabdus sp. Classification (GTDB taxonomy): domain Bacteria; phylum Pseudomonadota; class Alphaproteobacteria; order Sphingomonadales; family Sphingomonadaceae; genus Sphingorhabdus_B. Next base: position 310,561 of record CANMXN010000002.1, read on the forward strand.
AGCCTGAATATTATGGGCAAGAACAGGCCTTATTTTTAGCCCTTTATAAAGCTGGCTTGGTCTACCGAAAAGAAAGCAGCGTCAATTGGGACCCTGTCGACATGACAGTGCTTGCTAATGAGCAAGTTATTGATGGTTGTGGTTGGCGCAGTGGTGCGCCCGTTGAAAAGCGCAAGCTCAGCCAATGGTTTTTAAAAATTACCGAATTTTCTGATGATCTACTTGATGGCTTAGACGATCTCAAAAATTGGCCTGATAAAGTGCGCTTGATGCAGGAAAATTGGATTGGCAAATCCAGCGGTCTGCAATTTCATTTCGATTTAGAAAATAGTGTTAATAGCGATGATGGTGCAATTGACAAAGTCGAGGTATTTTCAACGCGCCCCGACACGATTTTTGGCGCGAGTTTTGTGGCGATAGCTGCCGATCATCCGCTGGCGCAAAGCCTAGCCAAAGATAATCAACAGCTCAGCGATTTCTGTGATGATTGCCGCAAAATGGGCACGACAGCAGCCGAGCTTGAAACAATGGAGAAAAAGGGTTTCGATACAGGGTTATCAGCTTTGCACCCGCTCGATCCCACTTGGAAGTTGCCCGTTTTTGTCGCCAATTTTGTGTTGATGGATTATGGCACAGGCGCGGTTTTCGGCGTACCAGCGCATGATCAGCGCGATTTGGATTTTGCACGTAAATATATGCTGCCCGTCACACGCGTAGTTGCGAAAGCAGGCGATGAAGAAACACCCATCGCAAATGAAGCCTTCACGGGCGAAGGGACAATTATCAATTCGCGCTTTTTGGATGGTATGGAAATTGAAGCTGCCCAAAAGAGCGTGATTGATCATGCAGAAAGCGAAAATTGGGGCAAGACTCAAGTCACGTGGCGATTGCGTGATTGGGGTGTTTCGCGCCAACGCTATTGGGGTACGCCGATACCTATCATCCATTGTAATCAAGAAGATGGTAGTGGCTGCGGCCCAGTGGCTGTTCCCAATGATCAATTGCCAATTGTCTTGCCCGAAGATGTTGGCTTTGACGTTCCGGGCAATCCGCTAGAGCGCCATCCCACATGGAGCAAGGTCGATTGCCCAAGCTGCGGCAAAGCAGCACGGCGCGAGACGGATACACTGGATACTTTTGCAGATAGCAGTTGGTATTTCCTGCGTTTTGCTAGCCAGCCTGCGGATAAACCATTTGATCGGGGCGTGGTCGAGAAATGGATGCCCGTCGATCAATATATTGGCGGTATAGAGCATGCGATTTTGCATCTGCTCTATGCGCGTTTTTGGACACGAGCTTTAGCGCATATCGATATGCTCGATGTCAAAGAACCATTTGAAAGCTTATTCACGCAGGGCATGGTGACGCATGAAACTTATTCACGCCAAGCCGATGGGGATGCCAAGCCGACTTTCTTTAGTCCCGATGAAATTACTCGTACATCCAGTGACGCGACACTAAACAGCGATGGTAAAGCGGTCGATGTTGGTCGGGTCATCAAAATGTCAAAATCTAAGAAAAATGTCGTCGATCCCGATGAGATTATCGATCAATATGGGGCCGATGCTGTACGCTGGTTTATGTTATCAGACAGCCCACCCGAACGCGATCTGCCTTGGTCAGAGGCGGGGATAGAGGGGTGCTGGCGTTTTGTGCAACGGCTCTGGCGTCTAAAATCATTGATAGGCGATGAGACCGATTCACCCGATAAAGATTTGATGCGCAAAATGCATCAAAGCATCGCAGGTGTAGGGGAAGATATTGAAAACCTTGCCTTCAACAAAGCCGTTGCGAAAATATATGCACTGGTCAGCGCTATAGAAAAAGCAAAACCTTCTGCTGATCGCAATAGCGCCATTCGCACGGCCTTTATGCTATGTGCACCAATGGTGCCGCATTTGGCCGAGGAAGCATGGAGCGAAATTGGCGATGGTTCAAACATAATCGCCAATGCTGCATGGCCCACATTTGATAAAACCATGCTCACCGAGGATGAGATCACCATCGTTGTGCAAATTAAAGGTAAGGTGAAGGATAAATTTACCACCGTTCCAGGCCGATCAAAAGAAGAACTTGAAAGCCTTGCACTTGCGAGCAAGAAGGTGCAAAATATCATTGATGGAGCGCCAATACATAAAGTGATTGTTGTACCTGACCGTCTCGTGAATATAGTGATTTAAATCGATAGGATGCACATGCGAATAGGAAATCAACCATTTTTATTGCTACTATGCGCAATGCTTTTATCATCCTGTGGATTAAAGCCAATCTATGCCGATGGAAGAAATGGTGCAGTTTCATCTATATTAGGCCAAGTGGAAGTAGATCCTATTGAAGGGAAAAATGGGTGGTTGATGCGAAACGCACTTAACGATCGTTTGGCAGTAACAAGAAATAGCGATAAATTATATAAATTGGTCGTCACTTTAGATGACCAAATCGAAGGTTTTGGTGTACGAGCCGATGATACAGTAACCCGCGAGCGGCGAACATTACGCGCCCGTTATCAATTGGTTGAATTGGCCAGTGGTAATATTTTACTCGATGCCACGGCGGGTAGCGATGCAGGTATCGATGTAGTGAGTAGCGAATTTGCAACCATCGCCGCAGAAGACACCGCACTTGAAAATCTATCGCAAAATGTCGCCGACAAAATTATCTCACGATTATCATTATTCGCCCTTGATCAGAAATAAATATGGCCGCTGTTAAACCCTTAACAGAGGCGCAAATTATGGGGGCTATAAACAGCCCCAATGCATATCGCATATATCTGATATTTGGCCCTGAAGAAACAGCCGCCCATAATATTGCTAGTAATTTATGCAAAAGAATGGGTGATATGGAGCGTGTTGATATTGACAGCGATATGCTAAAATCAGAGCCAGCTTTACTTGCTGATGAGGCCTGCTCACAATCCTTATTTGGGGATAAACGCTATATTCGTTTATCTCTGAAACGTGATGAAGCACTTGGCGCGATAGAAAATTTGCTAGAGTGTGATAATGCTGAAAATACCGTTATCGCTACGGCAGGAAATCTTACCAAAGCTAGTAAATTACGTAAATTGGCCGAAAAATCCTCACAAATAGCATTTCATATTTGCTATCCTCCCGATGCAAAAGATTTGGTACCGGTTTTAATTGATAATGCTCGTTCCAAGGGATTGGAATTAGACCGAACATTATCCGCACAAATAGCACAGAATTGCAATTATAACCGTAGCTTGGCTTTATCCGAAATTGAGAAATTAGCGCTTTATTATGATACTGATCCTAAACATTCTATTGGTGCTAAAACAGAGGATTTTGAGAAGCTATCAGCCGATGCAGCAGCCGATAATCAAGGTGCTTTAATCAATGCAATCTTATCAGGTAATATCAAAAAAAGTGGAGAAGAGATCTATCAAGCACGCGAAATAGGATGGAGCGCTATTTCCGTTTTACGGGCCATTGAACGCAGGATCATATTACTATCTGCGATGCGCACTCAGGTAGATGCTGGCATGTCTGCTAGGGAAACCGCCAAGAAAAACTTTGCTGTATTTTGGAAAGATGAAGATGTTGTTGCATCACAATTAATGCTCTGGTCATCAAAACGGCTCGCGGCATTAATGAGTCATATTCTATCGTTAGAAACACAAATTATGGCCGCTGGTGTTGGTTTTGCTGATATTTTACTAGAGCAGGAGTTAATGCGTATCTGCCGAGCTGCTGCAAGATCCAAAATACGATAACATAGACTTTAATGCAGTGCATTTATTCATAATTTGCAGTAATAGGGATGCGTCCACGAAAGCGACCCGATACATTACCATCAACCATTAAATCACCGCCAAAAGAAAAGCGCAATTCGCCAACATTATCCAATCTAGGAGAAGGTGATAAATCAGTGCGCAGATCATGGATACTAATTTGCCCACCTTTATTAGAGCGCATAATAATTTTGCGCGGCAGATCAATACTAAGATTGCGGCCTGGTTCGCCTGTGATTAATACAGAACCTGCGACGGCATAACCACCCAAATCTACCAATTGCCCGTCAATTCTTTTTTGGCCATCATGCTCACTAACAGCAATTCTACCGCTTCCTCTGCCTGATAATGCTGCACGGCTAAAATTCAAATTGGTCGTGATTGCAATACGAAGCGGAATGACCTTCTTATCATTTTCAATATCACCCTTTTCCTCATCACTGCAAAGACGGCAATTTTGCGCATCAGCCCTATTAGGCACAGCAAAGATTGCGCCTAATATGATGACTGCGAAAATCAGCAGATAGGAATGCCAGTATAATTTCATTGTTCAATTATCGACAAATATAATCAATATTTGGTTAATTTAATTATGTGGTTAAATTCAGTATTTTATTAATATAAGCCTTGACGAAAGCATAATTCGGCATAGATATAAATGCATGAGCAAAATCAATATAACCGATGAACAATGGCGTGAAAAATTGACAGATGAGCAATATGAAACATTGCGCCTAGGCGGAACAGAACGCGCCTTTACAGGTATTTTACTGAATGAAAAACGCAAAGGCGAATATATATGTGCTGGCTGCGGCACCGCTTTATTTCATTCCAACACCAAATATGACAGTGGAAGCGGATGGCCTAGCTTTACCGATGTCATGAATAGCGGAAATGTCATCGAAATCACTGACCGGAGCCATGGCATGGTCAGAACAGAAGTAAAATGTGCTAATTGCGAAGGTCATTTAGGCCATGTTTTCCCTGATGGCCCTGGCGAAACGGGTCTAAGATATTGTATAAATAGTGCTGCACTTGAATTTGATGACGAATAAGCCCTTATTCCCGAGCATGATATAAAACAACCATTCATCGCGCAGCAATATATAGTTGCGTAAATATTTACATGTCTTAGCTAATGTAAGCAGACCTAGGATTAAATAGCTTGTTATAAGCGCTGTAATATTTAAGAGTGGGGGTAATGGGAAAAAAGAAGAAAAACTCAAGCGGCACAATCGGTAGATGGTTTAAGCGCCTGTTCGTCACAGGCGTTATATTCGGGATCATAGGTTTCATAGTTGCTGGCGTTTTTGTTTCCATAGCCAGATCTGAATTACAAAGTTTTGAAGAATTAAAACAATCTCCTAATGGCCAAATGGTGCGTGTTCGCGCGGCAGACGGCACCATCATCCAAACATTAGGGCCAAGTTTTGGTCGTTGGTTATCCATTGATGACATTCCCGCTGATATGAAAGGGGCTATGGTCGCCGTAGAAGATAGGCGCTTTCAATATCATTATGGCGTTGATCCTATTGGTATCGCCCGCTCATTTTATGAACGCTATAAACAAGGACGCTTTACACAAGGTGGTTCAACGATAACCCAACAATTGGCTCGCAATTTATTCCTGAATAATAGGCGCGAATTTGGGCGCAAAATCCGTGAAATGATTTTGGCCACCGCAATGGAAACCAAATTCACAAAAGATCAAATTCTCGAATTATATCTTAACAAAGTCTATTTTGGCGGCGGGGCCTATGGCGTTGACGCTGCAAGTAGGCGCTTTTTTGATCATAGTGCAACGGAGCTTGATTTAGCCGAGTCTGCCATCATTGCTGGCTTGGTAAAAGCCCCTTCTCATTATTCACCTACTGCTGATGCAAAGGCAGCAATTGACCGTGCATCCGTCGTCGTTGAAGTTATGCAAGATGCAGGGATGATAACCGCAGCACAAGCCAACAAAGTAAAGCCATCCGAGGTAAAATTAGCAGCTGACAAACCGCAAAATAGCGTACGTTATTTTACCGATTATGCGCTACCGCAACTGGACGAATTAATCGATGAAACAGAAAAACCAATAGATGTTTGGACAACGATAGATTTAAAATTGCAACGCGCCGCTACCACTGCAATTCAGGCAAATGTTCCGCGCGGAACGCAAGGAGCACTCGTATCATTAGACCGCGATGGAGCAGTCCTAGCCATGGTTGGCGGCGCTGATTATGTCGCTAGCAATTATAACCGAGCAGTAACGGCACTTCGGCAACCAGGTTCATCTTGGAAATTATTCGTTTATTTAACCGCACTAGAAGCAGGATTAAGGCCCGATGATCAGGTGATTGATGAGCCTGTCGAAATTAATGGTTGGATTCCGCGTAACAGCGGAGATCGCTATGCAGGCCAAATATCACTTAAAACTGCCTTCACATTTTCAAAAAATACTATCGCAGCACAAATAGGCAATGAATTTGGTACATCGACTATAGCGGGAATGGCACGCCGCATGGGTATTAGCACCCCGATTAACACAGGCCCTGCCATGGTTTTAGGGTCATCCGAAACACGCGTTATTGAGATGGTACGCGCCTATGCTATTATTAGTGCTGAAGGCAAAAATGTAGAACCCTATGTTATTTCAAAAGTTACTACCATTGATGGAGATATATTATATCAGCATCGCAAACCACCACCAAAACAAATATTAGAGGATTGGGTTGCCGCTGGTATGACCGAATTAATGGCTAATGCCGTTGAATCTGGTACAGGCCGCGCTGCGCAAATTGGAAGACCTGCTGCTGGGAAAACAGGCACAACAAGCAGCAATAAAGACGGTTGGTTCCTAGGGTTCTCAAGCGGTGTTACCACTGGAGTATGGATGGGCCGCGATGATGCAAAACCCGTCAATGGATTAGAGGGGGGCCGTTCACCAGCTCGCGCTTTTGCATCCTATATGAGAAACGCCGTCTCTGGGAGACGAACGCAGCAATTCACATTAGTAGAATATCCAGAACGCGATGAAGATGATTCATTGGCTTTCGGATATGATGATGAAAATCTTTTTATCGACGAAAATGGCCTGCCATTAGAAGGATTACCTGAATTAGGAGAAGCTGGATCTGTTGAAGGCACCGAACCAGAACTATTAGACGAAGGATGGATTGACCGCGTATTGGGCAGGCAGAGTGATACATCTGATGCGCCCGCCGTACCCGATCAACCAAAACCACAAGCTCCTAAACCAGATCAGGTTGTAAGACCGCAATCAATAGACGATCTGCTATCATCCCCTGATGACAATTGATTGTTCAGGAAATGGTATGATATTGTCGCCATATTATGACTTGGGCGTATAAATATTAAAACCCTCTATAACCCAGGTCTTTGTCAGACTTTTCAATCAAAGACTCAAACTCTGCTATCAGAGCTTCGGCTTGTTCAGTCCCGCCCAGCATTTTGGCAAGAGCATCACGGAATTTCGCATTATTTTTGCTAATTTCAAAGCCGAGTTCAGATGGCCCATCATCTAAAGTAAATATAGCCACATGATCCCATTCACCAGACAGCATCCAAATATCAATAACTGGGTCCAGGCCAGCGGCTACATCTGCTTCTTTAAATATCTCAGCTATTTCAGCCGCTCTGTCTTTGCTACCATTTTTATATTTAAAATAGGCCACTTGATGATAAGATTGAGCATCGCGCTTAAGCTCTTGATATTCCTGTGCCGCCGCAGGTAGATACATAGGCATTGAAATGGTCATGGCAATTATAGGCAATAAATATTTCATACTAACTCTCCTAAACATTTTATAAGCAATGAAGTTGCTAGCATAAACTAAGGGAAAGTCACCTACATAAACAAATGTTATACTTTGGATAAACTTACCAAAATAGCTTGATTTTTGACCAAAAGAACGCCAGATAGTAAATCAGACTAATCTAGTCTTATTAATGATTCTGCTGTGAGATAATATTATGCGTCTGTCGAATATGGCCGATTATGCTATTGTTATGATGAGCGCTGCTGCTCGCCATTGCGGCGGTGCGCGTACTTCTGCCACACAATTAGCAGAAGAAACAGGCATAGCATTACCAACCGTACAAAAATTAGTCACCTCTCTTAGCAAAGCAGGCCTGCTGACATCAGTGCGCGGTACGGGCGGCGGGATCAGCCTCTCCCGCCCATCAGCTGCGATCAACCTTGCAGAAGTAATCGAGGCCATTGAAGGCCCAATAGCCATGACCAGCTGCGTCAATGAAAATAATATGGATTGCGCCATTGAACATAATTGCCACGTCAAACCACATTGGACCATTTTAAATGGAGCAGTGCGCAAGGCTCTATCTGATGTGAGCCTAGACGCTCTCTGCAAAGCACCCAATATGCACAATAACCCTGCCAAACAAGCTCCCATTATGGATGTCCCACTATGACCGACACGATAAAAATATCCGATGATCCCATCACGCATAAAGAGGCGGCGGACGAAACGCAGCGCCAAGCTGAACGTGCTGAAATGAATGCCGAGGCACAAGCAGCGGCTGATGCTGCGTCTACCTATGAATTTGGTTGGTCATCGGATATTGAACAAGAATTTGCCGAAAAAGGCCTAACCGAAGATACGGTGCGCTTTATCTCGGGCAAAAAGGGTGAGCCTGAATGGATGCTTGATTGGCGCTTAAAAGCGTTTCACATGTGGGAGACTATGGAAAGCCCCGATTGGGCTAAAGTCAATTTTCCGGCTATCGATTATCAAGATGCTTATTATTATGCCGAACCAAAGGCCAAGCCTAAGCTCAATTCGCTCGATGAAGTAGATCCTGAAATTTTGCGCGTGTATGAGAAACTCGGTATTCCGATTGAGGAGCAAAAGGTTCTCGCTGGCGTGGAAGGCGCGCGTAAAGTGGCGGTCGATGCAGTGTTTGATAGCGTATCAGTGGCGACAACATTTCGTGAAGAATTGGAAAGCGCGGGTGTGATTTTCCGCAGTATTTCTGAAGCCATCAAGGAATATCCCGATCTGGTGAAAAAATATCTCGGCAAAGTTGTGCCGATGAAAGATAATTATTTTGCGACGCTTAATTGTGCGGTTTTCTCTGATGGGACATTCGTATATATCCCCAAAGGCGTGCGTTGCCCAATGGAGCTATCTACCTATTTCCGTATCAATGCTGAAAATACAGGTCAGTTTGAGCGTACTTTGATTGTCGCCGATGAAGGCAGCTATGTTAGCTATCTTGAGGGCTGCACCGCACCGATGCGCGATGAAAATCAATTGCATGCTGCCGTTGTTGAATTGGTGGCGATGGATGATGCCGAGATTAAATATAGCACTGTGCAAAATTGGTATCCCGGCGATGCAGAGGGCAAAGGCGGTATTTATAATTTCGTGACCAAACGCGGCCTATGCCAAGGCAAGAATAGCAAGATTAGCTGGACCCAAGTGGAAACGGGCAGCGCGGTGACATGGAAATATCCAAGCTGCGTACTCAATGGCGAAAATAGCGTTGGCGAATTTTACTCAGTCGCGCTCACAAATAATTATCAGCAGGCCGATACAGGCACGAAGATGATCCATAATGGCAAGAACACCCGTTCGACCATCATCTCAAAAGGCATTAGCGCAGGTAAGTCTGACAATAGCTATCGCGGCCTTGTGCGTGTAGGCGCGAATGCAGAAAATGTGCGAAATTTCACCCAATGCGATAGTTTGCTGCTCGGCGATCAATGCGGGGCGCATACTGTTCCCTATATAGAGGTGAAGAACCCGACCGCGACGATTGAGCATGAAGCAACAACGTCGAAAATCTCAGACGATCAAATGTTCTATGCGCAGCAACGCGGCCTTGATGAGGAAGAAGCGGTGGCGCTGATCGTCAATGGTTTCGCCAAAGAAGTGCTGAAAGAATTGCCGATGGAATTTGCCGTAGAAGCGCAAAAGCTTCTCGCGATTAGCTTGGAAGGAAGCGTGGGGTGATTTGGATACGTATATTTATAGGGACAATGTTGTTCTGTAATGCCTGTACTATCAGTGCAGATGAATCACATAGTGATTTAATGGCAGACCAATTCATAGATATGCGCTCTGGGATTGAATGTATAGATAATGCAGAATCCGGCAGTAATAGTAGAGATGTGGTCAATACTTGTCTTGGAATGAATTATTCTGGTTCAGCAATACCCTCTTTGAATCCAGACGATCCTAATTCCATTCGTTTTCATGCTTGGATTTTATGGGTTTCTGTTAAAAATTTTGAAGCACTTGGATTTAACAAACCTTCTTATACTGATTGGGATCAAGCCGTGAGTTTTGCTCAATGTATCGAATCCGCAGCTAAAATGGATGATGGTTTCTTTAGTGGAGACAACCTTGTTGTCATGGAAGCCCTTAGTTCAGCTAATAAGACTTGTAGCGAACATCCTTTGTCGTCGTATAGTTCTACAGGAACAGTTTTAGATCGTAAGCATCCAAAATATTCTAGCAAAATATTAGCATCCACCCTCTCTAGATTATCCATTATTTCTGCGTTGATTAAGGCCGATGCATGTCCAATACTTAAACCAGAATGTCTTCCTTCACCTCAGGTTTCGCCTAGAAGAACTGAAGATGTACCAGTCCCAACAACTTCCTCTAAATCAAATTCATCAGAATGAATGAAAGAAAATAATGTTAAAAATTGAAAATTTACAGGCCAATGTTGGCGATACACAAATTCTAAAAGGTCTCTCGCTCACCATTAATGCGGGTGAAGTTCACGCGATTATGGGCCCCAATGGTGCAGGTAAATCAACACTGGCCTATACACTCGGCGGTCGCCCCAATTATGAAGTCACCGATGGCTCGGTCGCATTCACAACATCCGTTCATGCTGAGCCTGTCGAAGTACAAGCAGATGACCCTTCGACAAGCTCAGGGCGAACGGATCAGACATTGGATTTGCTAGATATGGACCCGCATGAGCGTGCGGCGGCGGGCATATTTCTTGGTTTTCAATATCCGGTTGAAATCCCCGGTGTTTCCAATCTGCAATTTTTGCGCGAGAGCCTGAATGCACAGCGCAAGGTTCGCGGTGAAGACCCGCTATCGGGTGCGGAATTTATCAAGCTTGCTAAAGAAAAAGCAGGCTTGCTGAAAATGGATATGGAGATGCTGAAACGCGCCGTTAATGTTGGCTTTTCTGGCGGCGAGAAAAAGCGCAATGAGATGGTGCAAATGGGTATCATTGATCCCAAACTTGCCATATTAGATGAAACCGACAGCGGCCTTGATATTGATGCACTGCGCATTGTTGGCGATGGTATCAACAGCATCATGCGAAAGCCTGACAAGGCCGTATTGCTGATTACACATTATCAACGTTTGCTGGATTTGGTGAAGCCTGATTATGTGCATGTCTTGGCGAATGGCAAGATTGTTAAAACGGGCGGTGCGGAATTGGCACTCGAACTCGAAGAACATGGTTATGAGGCAGTAGCAGCGTGAACGCACTACCAACAAAACGCGATGAATCATGGCGCTATGCCGATTTGGAACTGCTTGCTGATGTATGGCAAGACGTGCCTACGCCAGAGCAAATCACCGTCAAAGCGGGTGAAAGCATGACACGTCAAATCTCTGAAATCCCAATCATTGGGAATGGCGTTGCAATTGCTAATCTGGATGTGACGATTGAGGATGGCGCGATTTTTACGCTGCATGTTTTAGCGGCGGGCGCGCAATATGGGCGTATCAATATCAAAACCACTTTGGGCAAAGGCAGTCATTTTGAATTGGGCGGCGCTATCCTTGGAGGTGGCGATCAGACACTGGAAATTGTGACGGAAACCATTCATGCGAAACCCGATGCCACATCAAACCAAGTGGTGCGCAGCGTGCTTAGTGGAAAAGCCACTGGTACATTTATGGGTAAGGTACATGTAGCCCGTGATGCACAGCGCACTGACGCCGAACAGTCGGTCAAATCTATGCTGCTCGATCGCAGCGCAACCGCGAATAACAAGCCTGAGCTAGAAATTTTCGCCGATGATGTTTTATGTGCGCATGGCGCAACCGTGGGCGAGCTGGATAAAGAAGCACTCTTTTATATGGCGAGCCGCGGATTAGACCCAGAAACGTCCAAGCGTTTGATGCTGCAAGCCTTCATTGGCGATGCTTTTGTTTCGGCAGGGGACGATGCGCGTGAAGCAATTGAGAGCAAAGCATTGGCGATATTGGAGGGACTATCTTGATTGCATATTCACACCTCTTACACCTTCGTCATGCTGAATTTATTTCAGCATCAATGACGCCTATAATAATATTATGTGATGCAAAATGGACCCTGAAACAAGTTCAAGGTGACAGGTCCCCTTGGGTATTATTATGAACGCATCAGTTATCATAAAATCACAGCGTGATGATTTCCCTGGCATTGATGCCGATTGGCATTATTTGGATACAGCGGCCACCGCGCAAAAGCCAAAGGCGGTTTTGGACGCGATAGCACGCGCTTATGGCCCTGATTATGCAACTGTACATCGCGGCGTTTATGCACGCAGCGCCAATATGACGATGGCTTATGAAGCGGCGCGCAAGCGCGTAGCAAAATTCCTGAACGCTTCATCGGACAGCGAGATTATCTTCACATCGGGCGCCACTGACAGTATTAATTTGGTAGCGGAAAGCTGGTGCTGTGAAAATATTGGTGCGGGTGACCGCATCATGCTCTCACAATTAGAACATCATAGCAATATCGTACCTTGGCAATTGGCTGCGCAATATATGGGCGCGCAAATCGATGTTGCACCGCTTACCGAAGATGGTCAAGTCGATCTAGATTGGATTGAAGCCAATATAACCGAAAAGCATAAGTTGGTAGCGCTTGCTCATGTATCCAATGTATTGGGCAGCTTGTTAGATGCCAAACGCGCTGAGAAAATAGCGCATGGCGTTGGTGCGAAATTATTGCTCGATGGTTGCCAAGCCGCACCGCGCGTTAAAGTCGATGTACAAGAATTGGGCTGCGACTTTTATGTTTTTTCAGGTCACAAATTATACGGCCCCACTGGCATTGGGGTGCTCTGGGCGCCTTATGCAATATTAGATTCTATGCCGCCTTGGAAGGGCGGAGGGTCAATGATTGATAGGGTGAGTTTTGAAGGCACAAGTTTTGCACCACCGCCTGGTAAATTTGAAGCAGGAACCCCGCATATCGCAGGAGTCATGGGGTTAGATGCTGCCATACAATATGTGCAAGACATTGGTATTGAGAATATTAGCGCCCATGAGAATAAGATGCTGGCCGATGCCCGCGATGCGCTTCGCAATATTAATAGCGTCAAACTTTTTGGTCCTGAGAATAGTATGGGTATATTAAGTTTTGCCATAGGCGATGTGCATCCGCATGATGTCGCCACGATATTAGATGAGGGCGGCGTTGCCATTCGGGCGGGGCATCATTGCGCCCAGCCATTGATGGAGTATTTGGATGTGCCAGCGACTGCACGCGCTAGCTTTGGCATATATAGCGATGAGAGCGATATTGAGGCCTTAGTCAAAGGCGTTGAAAGAGTAAGAAAGATTTTCGGATGACAGAGACACGCAAATTTGAAATCGAAGAGGTAGAAAGCGTCGATGCGCCGCCAAAGGTGCGCGTTGCGGATATGCCAGAGCATATTATTGCTCCCTCACCTGTAGAGGCTGAGGCTATGCAAAATAGTGAAATTACATCTGCAACTACCCCAGAAACTAACACTGAAACTGTATCCGATAAACTCGAACGCAAACGCGATTATTTAGAAGGATTTTTGGCACAGAAACCAAGCGAGCCTGATCCGAATAGCAGCGGCGGCGCGCTTTATGATGCGGTAATTGACACACTAAAGTCCATCTATGACCCTGAAATCCCTGTTAATATCTATGACCTTGGGTTGATCTATGGTGTGGAAATTACCCCTGATAATCATGCAATAGTCACCATGACGCTCACTACGCCGCATTGCCCCGTAGCCGAGAGCATGCCTGGCGAGATTGAAATGCAAGTCGGCAGCGTTCCAGGCGTTGGCCATAGCGAGGTGAATTTGGTGTGGGACCCGCCTTGGGACCCGCAAAAAATGAGCGATGAAGCCAAGTTGGAACTGGGCATGTTATGAGCGCAATCACGATCATCGAAGCTGACTATAATAATCCGGAACATGGTGATGCAATCGTTGCGCTGCTTCGGGCCTATGCCATGGACCCAATGGGCGGCGGTGAAGACTTGCCCAAGGATGTGCAAAACAACCTAGTTACAGGCATGGCGAAAAGCAATGCTTTTACCATATTGGCCCATGATGGCGATAAAGCGGTCGGCATCGCCAATTGCTTTTGGGGCTTTTCCACATTTAAAGCACGGCCTCTGATTAACATCCATGATGTGGCGGTGCATCAGGATTATCGCGGGCAAGGCATTGGCCGAGCCTTATTCACCGAGATAGAGACAATAGCGCGCGATCAAGGAGCGTGCAAAATCACCCTAGAAGTGCTAATGCATAATGAAAATGCCAAGGCACTCTATGCATCGCTTGGCTATTCAGGTGATTACCATTTTTGGCAAAAGGATATGACATGAGCGCATTAAGAGAACGTCCAGCAGCAATTATTTTGACACCGGCCGCTGAAAAACGCGTGGCTTACTTAATGTCCAAAGCACCCGATGATGCGATAGGCGTGAAGCTTTCCACACCAAAACGTGGATGCAGCGGCCTTGCCTATAGCGTTGACTATGTCACCGAAGAAGCAAAATTTGACGAAAAGATCGAGACCAGCGACGGCACATTTTATGTCGATGGTGCCAGCGTGCTCTATCTGATTGGTTCGACTATGGACTGGGAAGAAGATGATTTTGTCGCAGGTTTCACATTCAACAATCCCAATGCCAAAGGCGCGTGCGGATGCGGCGAAAGCTTTATGGTTTGAGGGTTTCGGCCAAAGTAATAGTTTGACCAATTTAAGGTAATAAACTTATAATTTCGTCATCCTGAATTTATTTCAGGATCTATTTAAGGTATAAAGTTCCTGCGTTAAATAGATGCTGAACCAACTTCAGCATAACGGGTTATAGTCTTAATCTATAGCTTTTAATATCGGTCGTTGAATTCCCCGCTTAATAGCACTCACTGGATTCCAGCCTACACGGGAATGACGAAAGTGTTTGCACATTCCCATCAAATACAAAAACCCCAGACGCTCTCACGCTGGGATTTCATTTTTTCAATATCATTTTGCGTAAAGCGGATTACAATCCAAAGGTAAAGCGTATTGCAGCGCCAATATCATCGGGGGCATTTTCAAAATGTCCAGGCTCTTGGCGATAGAAGATATTGGTAGAAATTGATCCACCGATGAAAGGAAAGAAATAGGATATTTCGCTGGCGATTTCGCGTCCTTGCGGTGCGAGATTCAACTGACGTATCCCAAATGTTGCACTTTCCGTTTCGAAATCAAAACTCACAGGAACATTCAGGTTTAATCCGCCACTGGTCACGCGAGTTGGCTGTGCAATACGAAGTCCAATGCGGTCATAGCCTCTAAACAAACCAGACTTTATCACATCGAACGAAAAGCTATTGCTGCGGATTTGGCCGCTTCCATCAATCGTGCCGCCACTATTTAATGTGCTGCGTGCATCGGTCCATGCCTCACGCCATGCCCCACCAAAACTAATCTCATTGCTAATATTCCAGCGAGCATTGGCATTTAAAAATATACTGCTAGCTCCGCCGCGACCAATCACGCTGCTAAAGCGCGAACCCAATACCGTTTCTTCTTCATCCAAGAAATTAGCACCAAGCGATAGCCATGCTTTGCCTAGGGCGCGATCAATGTTCACACCAAAATTATTATAACCATAACGATTGTTACGTGCGCGTCCAAATTGAAATTCAGAACGTTCAAACAAACGTGCTTCGCCTGATTCCGCACTAACCGTCACTCCGAAGCCATTGATATTTTGACGTAGCGCAAGTGCGCCATTGGCACTGCGTGTAAAGCCTGCATCATTATTAGCATCACGGGCGATTAAAAAGCTACCCCCGCCTTGACGTTGCAATGCGGCCAATTGGGTTTGTGCGCTCTGACGAATACCCAGACTGAAACTGGTGTTTTTTGCCAATTGTGCCGTGACACGTCCCGCAAGAATACGCGCCGCAGCTTGATCACGCTCAGACAAGTTAAGGCCGCTTAGGGGTTGATCATTGCCAGGGGCGATAGAAAAGGCTATTTGCGCTGGCCCAGCGTTAAGCGACACGGCACGCCCTTTATTAGTTAAACCTTGCGTCAACCTTGGCTGCGCTTGTGCCGTAGCAATACCACTTGCAATATTAAATTCAAATGGGCGATCAAAACTATCAGTAATGAGCGCAGTTACAGGTTCATTGGTTATACCTGCGTCTCCCGATGCTGGTCCTGTTGTTCCATTACCAGCCGTAGGGTTGACAGGCACAGCTGTACTAGCCAGCGATGTTGTACCAATAGGTTGGAATGCTGAGGCAATATTTAATATACCCCGGCCAAAGACTTCATCCGTCCCAGCATCGCCAGCATCATCAGCAGATTGTAGCAATATATTGACAATCTCTATACCTGTTAAATTTGGAAATGCTTGTGCAAGTAAAGCAGCAGCCCCTGAAATTTGCGGTGCTGAGAATGATGTCCCGTTGAAGACATTCACAAATGTTTGACCATCCATCATAAATGTGAAAATCTCATCATCTTCAAACCGACAGCAAATTCTAGATCCTAATGCAGACAATACAGAATCTTGAGAATTACCCGCACGGTTACTAAAATCAGAAATTTCTCTATCATCGGTTACGGATGTTGAGATAATCACATTACCATTGCCATTTGCCAAAATAGCTTGAGCAAAAGGACTTGGGTTATCAGGGTCAAAATCTGGTTCTTCATCAGGATCAGGGTTGCCCTCATTACCAGCAGAAACTACTAGCACAATACCAGCGGCACTTGCACGCCGGATAGCATTCGCCAAAGCTGGGCTAACCCCGCCAGGCCCACCCAATGATATGTTAACGATACGGGCACCTGCATCCGTTGCAGCATTTAAAGCCGTCGTCAATGTTGCATTGTTGAAGGTACAGCCAGGTTCATCATCACCAGTTCCTTCACAAGTCCCATCGGTATCGCTGCGCAAAGTTAATATTGTCGAATCAAATGCAATCCCATGAATACCGCTACCATCCCTTGCAGCACCAATAACGCGCGATACTGTTGCGCCATGGCCATCCAGAGTTTGCAAGCCGCGATTTAAACCAGTTGCATCGATCGAGTCAGGGGATATTCTTCCCGTGAAATTGCTGCTGTCAGGATTAATGCCAGTGTCGATAACGCCAACAATAATTCCTGCACCAGTCGCCCCAACTTCATAGGCCGCAATAGCGCCATGAAATTCTGGGCCATCAGAACGGCGAAACTCAGCCGTATTAAAATTTGTTCCTGGCGGCGGCGGCATAGTCACTGGACCAGGCGGTGGCGGAGGAGGTGGTGGTGGTGGTGGTGGCGGAGGTGGTGGTGGCGTGGTTGGCGGAGAAATTGGTGGCGCACTCGGACTAGACGTAGTTGCTCCACCGCCGCATGCCGACAGTGCCAATATTGTAATCAGTGATGTACTAAGAATTAAGCTTCTTTTGATATTTTTTTTCATAACCATATGGCCTAACCTACGCATAGAAACCCTCAGACTCTATAATAACTCTATTTTATTAGAATATGCAAGTTTATGTATATGAAAAGCTGAATATTAAATTAAAAATTTTATCAAGCTAGCTTTAAATTGATCGATGTCTATATTTATTCAATATATTTGAAATATAGAGATTACTCACTGCACCTCTATTAGAAGGATTTGGAGAAAAGCAATATAGATCCTTGCGAGCTATCTTTTTGAAGGATAAGGCGCATAACATAGAAATAGCTAAGCAAATTATAGATTATAAGGTGAAAAGCATTGCAGCGCATATTATAAAGATAATTTTCTCAATCATAAAGTCGATAGTTTAGAAGTTTTTTGAAATAATTTTTTACAGAAGTTTGGAATATAAAATGAGCAAGCAATTAGAACAAATCATTGAATCAGCATGGGATGCACGCGACGGATTAAGCCTCTCCACCAAAGGTGAAGTGCGCGATGCAGTCAATGAAGCGCTTAATATGCTGGACAGCGGCACTGGACGTGTTGCCAGCCAAGAAGATGGCGAATGGGTGGTGCATCAATGGCTCAAAAAAGCGGTTCTGCTATCCTTTCGTTTGAATGATAATGTCATAATGGATGGCGGCGCAGCAGGCTCTCCTGCTTTTGACAAAGTGCCTTCTAAATTTGAAGGATGGGGTGAAAGCGATTTTCGCGATGCGGGTTTTCGCGTCGTTCCTGGAGCCGCAGCACGGCGCGGTAGCTTCATCGGCAAAGATGTTGTTTTGATGCCCAGCTTTGTAAACATTGGCGCCTATGTGGGTGATGGCACGATGATCGATACTTGGGCATCGGTAGGTAGCTGCGCACAAGTTGGAAAAAATTGTCATATTTCAGCAGGTACAGGAATCGGCGGGGTTCTCGAACCTTTGCAAGCCAACCCCACAATTATTGGTGATAATTGCTTTATCGGTGCGCGTAGTGAGATTGTTGAAGGCGTGATCGTTGGCGAAGGTTGCGTCGTTTCTATGGGCGTGTTCATCACTCAATCAACCAAGATTGTGAACCGCGAAACGGGTGAAATCATCAACGGTCATATTCCGCCCTATTCCGTTGTTGTTCCCGGCACATTGCCCGGCAGAGCATTACCCGATGGCAGCACAGGACCAAGCCTCGCATGCGCCGTCATTGTGAAAACTGTGGATGCACAAACGCGCAGCAAAACTGGCATTAACGAGCTGCTGCGCGATTAATCCATTAAAGCTGCGAGAGAGGCTCTAATCATGACGCATACATTATTTGATCCCATTAAGATAGGCAGCATTGATGCCCCTAATCGTATATTTGTTGCCCCTTGTACACGTCTAAGATGCGATAAGAGCTTCACGCCTGTTCCTATGATGGCCAAATATTATGCGCAGCGTGCATCGTCTGGGCTGATTATTTCAGAAGCCACAGGGATTAGCCAAGAAGGGCTTGGAATGCCCTTTGCACCTGGTATTTGGCGCGATGACCAAGTGGAAGCATGGAAACCCATCACCGAGGCCGTCCATAAAGCGGACGGACGCATGTTATGCCAATTATGGCACATGGGCCGTATCGTTTTATCGGCTTATAATAATGGCAAGCCTCCTGTTTCAGCTTCGGCCACCAAAGCACCTGGGTTGGCCTATGCCCCCGATATGTCACGCCAAGAATATGATACAGCACGTCCCTTAGAAATATCAGAAGTACCCCGCGTTTTGGATGATTATGCGCTTGCTGCGGAAAATGCCAAAAAAGCGGGTTTTGATGGCGTACAATTACACGCCGCCAATGGATATTTTATTGACCAATTCATTCGTGATGGTTCCAATCACCGTACCGATGATTATGGCGGCCCGATTGAAAACCGACTGCGTTTGTTGGGCGAGGTTACACAGCGTTTGATTGACATTTGGGGCAAAGATAGTACCCATGTGCGCCTGTCGCCCAATGGAGATAGCCAAGGCGTGAATGATAGCAATGCCGTGGATACATTTACCAAAGCCGCAGCCTTGCTTGATAGCCTTGGCATTGCATCGCTGGAACTGCGTGAGCCACCACTCGATGGCACATTTGGCCGCAGCGAGTTGCCGCCGATAGCGCCAGAAATTCGCAAAGCATTTTCGCGCACGCTCATCCTCAATAGCGATTACGACCAAAAACGCGCCGAGAAAGAGATGGCAGCGGGCGTTGCCGATGTGATTAGCTTTGGCCGCACCTATATTGCCAACCCTGATTTGGTAGAACGTTTCAAGGCCAATGCCTCGCTAAATCAAGATGTTATGAAAACTTGGTATAGCCGAGGCCCAGAGGGATATTTAGATTATCCGACTATGGGCGAGTGATGGATTTGTGATATGAATTGGATTTCTTGAATTTGCAGTACGTGAACCTGTCATATTTACCTCGCATAAGTTTTAAATCGTAGCAGCTGTTTTGACATTTCTTGGAATGAAGACGATGGGGTGTCTAAAACAAAATAACCTTGCCCTGTATATTGCCAACCCTTGGCATTTCGCTCACACCTTTTATTCGTAGTATCACGAAAAAATACGGACTGAAGTTTAGTTAAATCGCGTAAAACAATCTCGTCTGACCACTGGATAGTTGGAATAATATACTCAAGCTTATCCTCAGACATCTCAGCATAAAATTTCTTTACTTGAGGATGATCAAATGGAACTTCAAATCTTGTAGGTCGTTCAAAATCAATACCCAGTCTTTTTCTTGTCTTTTCAATATATTCATCCGCAGATAAATTTACTGGGTTAGCAACAGGATACCAAGCGTTACGAACCGTAAACTCTAATGTGTGATATAGCTCTGATACTTTTGGGCGCTCTTCACATTGTGGAAATCTATCCTCGATTTTCCGAAAGAATATAGCTCTATTTTGCGTACATTTTACAAGCTGCCATCCATCTAATTCTGCACGCTGAATCATTATTGGATCATGGATACAATGAAACTCATGCTCAAGACCTATAAAGTTATCAATTCGAAGCCTAAACCGTCCATGACTATTTGTATTCTCAATTAAATAACTTCTAATTTCGGATGTATAAATTGGTGCTGATTTTAACTGTTTCAAATATATTTTACTATTTTCTTGCTGTCTTTCTTGAATTGTTTCAGGGCTATCTGATAGCATTATTTGCTTTTTGAGATCAATTTCACCATCATTCATTACTGATGGTTTTTTCTCATTCTGATGAGCCTCATCAACAATCTTATTCTCACGATCTTGCGCACTGCCATCAGCGCAACCGAGTAAAAATATTGATAGCCATAATATTTTATTCATACGCACCACCTTTTGAACTATTCGCGCGCTCTAAACTTTCAAGCCTAGCCTTCGCTTCCTCCAACCCTTTGATAGTCTTTCCAGTGGTGGTAGTTTGGGATTTAACTATATTATCTTCAGTGGTAAATGTGGTTTGGGTCAGAGCAATGTCGCGAGCAGCCTCTTCATAGAGCGCTTTGGCTTTTTCCAGATCTTTATTAAGGCCATTCCGTCCAGTTTCAAACAATACACCCAATTCTAGCTGTGCTTCTTTGTCACCAGATTTGGCGCGGTTTGCCAGCGACTGTATTTTTGTTGGTTGGTTATTAGCAACAGGCTTAAGATTGATACCATAATATTCAGATTGAGAACACCCAGCCAACAGCAATGAGCTAGCAAAGCAGGTGATTATTGCATGTGGCTTAGAGAATATACATCTCATCATAATTGCACTCCGCCTCCTCAAGCAGAGAAGCCATGATATATGATAAGATTCCCCCCTTGAGAATCCGCAGCACTATTTCACGACATATCAGATAGACTATATTAGATTTAAAATAATTCAATATTTATTTTATAATTTTTGTAACTTTACTTGAGAAGTAAACGAATTAGGCAATTTTTTAATTTAATCTTGAGACTATATTTACCGTTCGCGTCCTGCTTCATCCATAGTTTGCGCTATGGGAGAGAGTAAAGGCAGTGATTATTTGTTTTATATCATTATTTAAATAATAGTTACTGCAAAGATTGGATTTGCTGTACAGATAAATGCGTATCCATAAATAAAGGGGTGCACGATAATGCACCCCAATGAGTTAACCCATATTCATTTTACAGAAGCATAATTTATTGCCGTCTAAATCGCGGAAATAGCCGCCATAAAATACATTTTCCAAACGCCAGCCCGGCTCACCTTCATCGCTACCGCCTAATTCAATGGCTTTTTTATAATAAGCATCGACTTCTTCGGTGCTATCACAGCTAATGGCAATCATGCCGCCATTGCCAACGGTGGCGGCTTCTTCGTTGTACGGAAAACCAACACAGACCATGGGGCTGCCATTGCCTTTGCCATAAAATTGGCCGCCATGCGGTGTTTTGAAAAGGGGCTTTACATCCGTTCCAGCGAACAAAGCGTTATAAAATTCATGCGCCTTTGGCATGTCGTTACAGCCAACCATAGTATATGCAATCATAATTTATCTCCTAGAATAATGTCGGATCAACCATGCTATAAGTTGTGGAGGGCATCAATGAAAAAGATAATATTCACAATAATAAATAGACTGTAAATTAGTCAGTTGGGCAATATCCGATATGATTACGCTGCACTGTGCCATCCATAACTATGTCACCAAGCCCTGGTATTTTCATAGTCAATTTTGTGTCAAAAACATGCTCTTTGGAGTCTATCTTACCATTAAGGTGAATTTGCGCCGCTCCGATATTGTCAACTTTACAATTCACAATTATCTCTGCGAGTTGACCAGACATATCAAAGCGCTCATATTCACAATTTTCACTGCCATCACCACCAAAGAAATCGGCATCTGGTTCTTTTGCTTCTTCTTCCGAAATACATGTCTGTGATGAAAAACCTTGTGAGATTTGTTTGAGCAATTTTTCTTTTCTAGCACCCGATATGGCTGGCATATCAATATCAGTGAAATTGGTTGTCGTTTCCCATAGGCCTGCTTCGACTTCAATAAAGGCATCACTTAGCATTTCAGATTTACGCTCATCCGTATCGATGATGCCATTACCATCGCTATCAGCACTATCATCTGTACAAGCAGTGATGATTGAACATATAATCAATGGTAAGAATATTTTTTTCATTGCGACCCCCAAATACTATCCGTTACTCTATAATATATGAAATATGAACCTTTGATGACATTAATTTGCGTGACTTAGATCACAGAAGCTATAATATCATATAATGAGTGAAATTATTATCAGACGCGGCCTTGATGAGCCTGAAACAGATCAAGACTTTGTTGCTCATAAGCCTATCCGCCCAGAAAAAATCGATCCCGGTCGGAAATTTGAATTGGTTTCACAATATTCTCCTTCAGGAGATCAACCTAGTGCCATTGCAGACCTTGTATCAGGCGCAAATGAAGGCGAGCGTGATCAAGTGCTGCTTGGCGTCACAGGATCAGGTAAAACCTTCACTATGGCGAAGATGATCGAAGAATTGCAACGCCCTGCCCTTGTACTTGCTCCCAATAAAATACTCGCAGCCCAATTATATGGCGAATTTAAATCTTTTTTTCCTAATAACGCGGTGGAATATTTCGTATCTTATTATGATTATTATCAGCCCGAGGCCTATGTCCCACGCAGCGATACATATATCGAAAAAGACTCAAGCGTTAATGAAGCCATCGACCGTATGCGGCATAGCGCAACGCGGTCATTGCTGGAACGTGACGATGTGTTGATCGTGGCATCGGTATCCTGTCTCTATGGTATTGGCAGCGTCGAAACCTATAGCGCGATGATTTTCGACATTAAAAAAGACGAAACTGTACCGCAACGCGAAATTATTGGAAAGCTAGTATCTCTGCAATATAAGCGCAATGACACTGCTTTCATGCGCGGTAATTTTCGGGTACGCGGTGATAACCTCGAAATTTATCCGTCCCATTATGAGGATATGGCATGGCGTATTTCTTTCTTTGGTGATGATGTAGAATCGATTTGCGAATTTGATCCACTCACAGGCAAAAAAGGAACAGAATTAGAATATATCCGTGTCTATGCCAATTCGCACTATGTAACCCCAGGCCCCACGATGAAACAAGCGATGGAGGCCATAAGGTTTGAGCTAGAGGTACGGTTAAAAGAGTTAAATGCTGAAGGGCAATTGCTTGAGGCCCAGCGCCTTGAGCAACGTACCCAATTTGATTTAGAGATGATTGCAGCCACAGGCGTATGTGCAGGTATTGAAAATTATTCACGCTTCTTAACAGGCCGCTTACCAGGCGAGCCGCCGCCGACACTATTCGAGTATTTGCCTGACAATGCACTATTATTTGTGGATGAGAGCCACCAAACCGTTCCCCAAATTGGCGCTATGTCTAAAGGCGATCACCGACGGAAAATGACATTGGCACAATATGGTTTCCGTTTGCCAAGCTGCATCGATAATCGTCCCTTACGTTTTAACGAATGGGATGCCATGCGTCCGCAAACTGTCTCGGTTTCGGCAACACCAGGCAAATGGGAAATGGAACAGACTAGCGGTGTTTTTGCCGAACAGATCATCCGCCCAACAGGATTAATCGATCCACCTATCGAAATCCGCCCCGTGGAGAGTCAAGTTGAAGATTTGATCAATGAGACTCGCAAAGTCGCCGAAGTAGGATATCGCAGTCTTGTCACCACATTGACCAAGAAAATGGCCGAAGACCTTACTGAATTTATGCATGAAGCAGGGCTAAAAGTCCGTTATATGCACAGCGATGTTGAGACATTGGAACGTATAGAACTCATCCGCGATTTGCGTATGGGCGTCTATGATATATTAATCGGTATTAACTTGCTGCGCGAGGGATTAGATATTCCTGAATGCGGCTTGGTCGCAATTTTGGATGCCGATAAAGAAGGTTTCCTAAGAAGCGAAACATCTTTGGTGCAAACTATTGGGCGTGCAGCGCGCAATATCGATGGCCGCGTTATCCTTTATGCCGATAAGATTACAGGGTCGATGCAGCGCGCGATGGATGAAACCGATCGCCGCCGCGAAAAGCAAACCGCCTATAATTTAAAACATGGTATCACACCGCAAACCATCAAACGTGACATTGCCGATATTGTTGGTGATACAGCATCACGCGATCAAGTGCTGGTTGATATTGACGAAGACACACCGCATTTGGTGGGCCATAATTTGCGCAGCTATATCAAAGACCTTGAGAAAGACATGCACAAAGCGGCGGGAGATTTAGAGTTTGAGAAAGCCGCTGAACTGCGCGATAAAATCCGCAAATTGGAAACTCAAGAATTGGGGCTTTCTCCCGAAAATCAAGTGGCTGCACCAAAGGGCCGCTCTACCGAAGGCCGTCCAGGTACACGCAAAAAATATGGGAAAGTCCAACGGAAATTTGGGTAATGCTAATCATGGAAGATTATATTAATATGGTGGCTTTCAGATGTTAAAAGCTATTATCAATCATCATATTTTCAAAGAATATATAATATTTTGTCTTGCTATAACATTTTCTATCTTTTTGGCATCACAAGATACTCATACGCAAAAAGCTTATGTCCCATATGCTAGCCTTGCACTATATATGGTTTTGACAGGACATATATTCATATTACTCTTATCGCCTATTGTCGGACATTTGACGCGATCAACATATAAATATTGTTTCATAATATTATGCATTACACATATAGCAAATATACTATCATGGCTTGGTGATACATATACTCTAAATAATGTGATAGAGATATGCTGGCCACTGCCTATTTCATTTATGTGCTCTTGGCATATTAATCGGGAATTTTGGAAACAATAATATTCAGAGAATTAAGTTTGATCTGATTTATATTCATTGGCAATGATACTCTCCTTATCACTATGAATGGGCTTTGCTAAAATGGTCTATTAATTACATCATTATGGCCACACATTCAAAATCCTCAATTCCTTACACTAATGTCTAATATCATCGAGTCATCATGATTCGATTAGAAATATGTACCCATGCCTGTTGATATTGTCAGAAATAATAATAAATTAAGGTTAGTATACATTTTTTTACAATAAAATACACAAAGACATAGTTTACCTTAACGTAAATTGCACTATATAAAGTTATATCAGGACGTAATTATATTATAACCAATTTTATTCGGATTAATCAGATGTCAGTAATACCCCCCACAGTAGACCGTTACATCCACCACAAAGCCAATTAATAGCTTTTAACCATGCAGAAGTGCGCATGTCTCAGTTTAATAATGAACTATTTTTATTCGTAACAGGAGAACAACCTGAAAAAGGTTGGAATGCCATGCTAACGCCATTGATCAATCAACAAACTCCAGACTATTTGACGGTAGAAGTTTTACGAGCACGCGCTGATTATACGCAAAAAAGCCATAGTGAGGCCAATTACCAATTATCATTACCGCTCAATTTTATCTCAGGTAAAAAGGGCGTAATGTTGATAGGCGCAAATGCAACGAAGCAGATAGACATATAAACTGTTCTATATTGGCCGTTATAATCCAAATTCTGATTTTAAAATATCAACAGTCAATAATTGCGGTAACGTTTTTGGTTCCGTATTAAGATCGCTGCTTGATCTAAAATATAGATAAAGCGGTACACCAGCACTGCCATATTGATATAGAATATTCGCTATCTCTGGGTTACGGCGGGTAAAATCACCTTCCATAAGGATAATATCATTATCATTCAGCAATTTCGCTGTCTCTTCGCGTTGGATGGCCGAAGCCTCATTAACTTTGCAGGTAACGCACCAATCAGCGGTAAAATAAAGGAAAACTGCCTTACCCTCTTGTCGGTATTTCCTTAATTTTTCTTTATCATAAGGTACAGTCTGAACATATTTCTTTGTATCATTACGTGCCGATGCTCTGGTATCTGTTATAAGCACACCGCCAATAGCCCAAAAGCCCAAAGCCGCAATAACAATAGTAAATGCTATTTTTAGATTTTGTTTTTGCTGACGTCGGATATAAAATATTAAAGCAAGAGTTAATAATAATGCCGCAGCACCAATTAGCATCGCTTCATTACCGCCAACTCGGCCCAACAACCAAAATAAAGCTATTGCCGTCAAAGCCATAGGTATGGCCATAATTTTACGCAATGTCTCCATCCAAGGCCCAGCCTTAGGCATTTTTTCACGCAGAATCCGAACATAAGCGATTAACAAATAAGGTAATGCAAGACCAAAACCGAGGCCAAAGAATAGCATCATAGCTTGATAGGCAGGCAATATAAGAGCAGCCCCAAGCGCAACCGCCATAAAAGGCCCTGTGCATGGCGTCGCAATGAATGCAGCCAATACGCCTGTCCAAAATGAACCAGTAGATCCTTGGGTTAATTCCTGACCCACTGAAATACTCGAAAGTTCATACAATCCCATCAGATTAAAAGTTATCAGCAGCATTAAAATAAAGAGTGCGAAAAGCATAGCAGGTGATTGCAGTTGGAAAGCCCAACCAATTTGTTCACCGCCAGCGCGCAGCAAAAGCAACATTGCACCAAGCGCCATAGTGCTCAAGATCACACCTGCACTATAGTATAAGGCTTCACGTTTTGCGGCTTTATCATCTTGCCCCAATTTTGCGAGTGAGAGCGCTTTTAAACCAATAATGGGAAAGACGCATGGCATAAGGTTTAATATAATCCCTCCCAATATAGCCGATAGTAAGAGCAGAGCAACGGCGCCAAAACCATCATCGACACCTTCAGTAAAACCGCCTTTTACAATACCAGATTCAGCAATTAATTCTATGCCATAGGTTGGCGCAATCTGCATGATACCGCCAAACTCTGTAGTGAATGTATCGGGCGCATATTCATCAAGCGATGTGGTAACGATAAGCATATCACCATCGCGCATGATCTGCTGCGGCGCTTGATAATTAATCAACTGGTCAACTTTTGGGAAAAAATAGGGACTTTCTATTGCAGCATTGGCTGGTAATGGGATCGCAATAGCAATCTCTTTATCTTTAATTTGATAGGTAGCTTTTTGATCCAATGGTATTGCAAGTTTGGACCGATACTCCCCAAAACGCGAGAGGTCTGTATCATTAATACTACCATCGCCCGCAACAAGTGTTAGCGACAATATGTCATGCTCAGGCACACAAATACGGTCTGTACAAGCTAACCAATCGGCTTCAACACTAATGGGGATAGATGTTCCAACTGCGATAGATTTGTCGATTATAAGGTCAACCAAAAAACTATGTTGGCCTTCATAGGTAAAGTTCATCAAATCGCTAATAATAAGCCTATCTGGTATAGGGAAACGCGGTTTTCCAGCTGTAATACCATCTGGCAACGTCCAATTAAGCTGCAAACCAACACCTGCATCACCAGGGTTTTCCCAATAACCATGCCATCCTTCATCGGGTGACATTACTATTGCAATAGTAACCTTTGAATCAGGTGCTGGGCTTGTTGTTTCCGCTTCTAATTGAGCCTTAATATTAAGCGGGAAATCACCAATTTGCGCATGTGCATTGCTGCCTAAAAACAACAATGCCAGACAAGATAACATTATAATGCGCAAATGATTGAGGGACATCATATTAGCTTTGTAAGCATGAACCTTAATTTTGCAAAGCCATCAAATAATTTATTTGCAAAAAATATATGCAAAGCGCTTTAGCGTTCTTCATATCGTTTTAATTGCGCGCCAAGACGATTGGATTGTAACGCGATAGTATCACGCGACCAATTGGCTAAAAACACACTATTACGCTGTATACCTGGTGCGATACGCGCATCATTATTGGTCACTGCTAAGCCATTGCTACTATTAACTTTACCTTCAGCAGCAATCGCAATAAAGGCGCTATAATTTTCTTTATCCTTGCCTTGCACAAAAACATTACGGTCGATTTTACCTACCGAGCCTGCTGGCAGATCAATCATATAATTGGTGGTTTTTCCGCGTACATCATCAAAGGCATTATTACTGATATCAACCCGCGCACTGCGGCTTTTAACATAATGGCCGCCATTGCCTTTTTCAAAACGCGTATTGGTTACTTTAAGCGATCCATAAACACCAACATAGATACTATGCGCACAAGAAAGTCCTCGATCACAACGTCCTAGACCAGAGAATGTTGATTGATTAATGGTGATAGCACCATTGCCATCATTCGCAGTTAAAATGCCTTGTTCGCTGTTACGAAATACAGAGCGCGTAACATTTAAGTTGCCTTTTTCTAGACGAATACCCGCGCCATTCGCATCTGGCACAGCGATATTTTGGAAAATAATACCATCAACGCTAGCACTGCGTCCGCGCAGTACCAATGTGGCCTTGCGCTCACATACCGCATTATCAAAAATTACGCGGCCAGGTACGGCTGCGCGATAGGTAACATTGCCCGCTGTTTGGACCGCACAGTCAGCATATCGACCTTCAGCAATTATAATTGTCCCTGTTCCGCCACCAATAGCCTTAACTGCTGCTGCTAGACTGTTATAACTTTTGCCCTTTTCAGGCACTTGGAAAAGTCCACCCGATTGGGCAGAAACAGGACTAATGGATAAAAGACCTGTTGTGATTAGAGATGCAATTGCAATTTTCTTAATGGTCATGACACGATCCTTATTTTATAAAACAATTGATTCTTACATATCATAATTATTGCCAATGACTAGGCAATTAACCAGATATTACAAATGCTGTGCCGTGATCGGACATATGATTATATCTTTATGAATAGCATGGTTAGTCATTTAAATTAGGGCGTAACCATTGTTTTGCTTTATCCAAAGTAACGCCTCGACGCGCTGCATAATCGGCAACTTGGTCATCATCAATACGCGCCACGCCAAAATATTCTGCCTGAGGATGAGCAAAGTAAAATCCAGAAACCGCTGCTGTCGGTAGCATCGCAAAACTACTAGTTAACGAAATTCCCGTATTTTCCTGTGCATTGAGCAAATCAAATAAAGCTGGTTTAATGCTATGGTCTGGACAAGCAGGATAACCTGGTGCTGGCCTAATACCCTGATATTGTTCTTGAATTAATGCTTTATTATCAAGCGCCTCATCATCTGCATAACCCCATAAATCGGTACGGATATGACGATGCATCGCTTCCGCAAAAGCCTCGGCTAATCGATCGGCTAATGCTTTTAACAATATGCTGTTATAATCATCTTTATCTGCCTCAAAGCGCGCCACATGCTCATCAATCCCATGTCCAGCCGTTACAGCAAATCCGCCTATCCAATCATCTGATGTATCGATAAAATCGGCCAAGCACATATTGGCCTTTCCCGTCCGTTTATTCACTTGTTGCCGCAACATGGGTATGCAAATTTCTTCATTATCGGGAGCAATGTAAATATCATCGCCCTCACTGCGCGCTCGCCATAATCCTGCGACACCTTTTGCAGTAAGCCATTTTTCAGCAATGATCGTATCTAGCATTTTTTGCGCATCTTTAAACAAATCACTCGCGCTTTCGCCCACCACTTCATCGTTTAAGATCGTAGGATATGTACCTGCAAGCTCCCACGAACGAAAGAAAGGCGTCCAATCAATATATTGACGCAGATCATTTAAATCCCAATCATCATAGACATGTAGGCCAGGTTTACTCGGTGCTGCGGGCTTGCGCGCCATATCAACGGAAAATTTATTAGCACGCGCATCAGCAAGCGCAGTAAGTTTTTTCGCCGTTTTACCAGCACGTGCGATGCGCACCTCTTCATAATCTGCGCGAGTGTCAGCAATATATTTCTCGGCTAAAGTATCGCTAACCAAGGTCGAGACAACACCCACAGCTCTGCTAGCATCAAGCACATAAATTGTCGGACCACTATAAGCAGGCTCAATACGCAGAGCAGTATGCGTTTTTGAGGTTGTTGCTCCGCCAATGAGCAACGGCATAACCATGCCAGCACGCTCCATTTCTTCTGCCACCGTCACCATTTCATCGAGAGATGGCGTGATTAATCCTGATAATCCGATAATATCCGCATCATGGTCTTTGGCGGCCTTAATAATATCCATCCACGGCACCATTACACCCAAGTCAATAACTTCAAAGCCATTACATTGCAGCACAACACCAACGATATTTTTGCCAATATCATGTACATCGCCCTTAACGGTGGCCATGATAATCTTGCCCTTACCTTTGGCTCCTTCTTCTTTCGCGGCTTCTATATAAGGCAGCAAATGACCCACAGCTTTTTTCATAACACGTGCTGATTTCACCACTTGTGGCAAGAACATTTTGCCAGATCCGAACAAATCCCCCACAACATTCATGCCGTCCATCAACGGCCCTTCGATCACCTCAATAGGACGCGCTTTCAATAGTCTGGCTTCTTCGGTATCCTCGATAATGTGGGCATCGATACCTTTAACCAATGCATATTCAAGCCGCTTAACTACATCTAGGCTGCGCCATTCAGCGGCTTCTTTTTCGGCCTTTGCATCTTTGCCGCGATAAGTCTCGGCCAAAGCAATAAGATTTTCGGTTGCATTGCCGCCATCTTTGGGAGAGCGGTTTAAGATGACATCTTCGCACGCTTCGCGCAATTTGGGATCAATCGTGTCATAAACATCCAACTGCCCCGCATTCACAATCGCCATGTCCATACCAGCTGGTATTGCATGATAAAGAAAAATAGAATGCATGGCACGGCGCACAGGCTCATTGCCCCGAAAGCTAAAGGATAGATTGGATAAGCCGCCCGATATATGCACATGCGGGCAAGTAGCAGTAATTTCCTTAGCGGCTTCGATAAAATCAACACCATAATTGTCATGTTCTTCGATACCTGTCGCAACTGCAAAAACATTAGGGTCAAATATAATATCTTCAGGAGGAAAACCGATATTAATAAGCAATTTATAAGCGCGCTGGCATATCTCAACCTTGCGCTCTTTGGTGTCGGCCTGTCCCACTTCATCAAAAGCCATCACAACAACAGCCGCGCCATAAGCCATGCAAAGCTGGGCATATTTTATAAACTCTGCTTCACCTTCTTTCATCGAAATACTATTGACGATAGGCTTGCCAGAAACACATTTCAGGCCCGCTTCAATCACGCTCCATTTCGATGAATCAATCATCACGGGCACACGCGCTATATCTGGCTCGGCCGCCATTAATTTAAGGAAGGTGGTCATTGCGTGCTGCGCATCAAGCAAGCCTTCATCCATATTGACGTCAATAATCTGCGCACCATTTTCAACCTGTTGCCGTGCAACCTCAATAGCCGCTTCATAATCATCATTGAGGATAAGTTTTTTAAAACGCGCACTGCCTGTGACATTGGTACGTTCGCCAACATTGACGAAAGATGAGCCTTGATTTTTTATCATATTGTCTCTCTTTAAGCACTCATGACAAAGGGCTCGAGACCCGATAATCGTGTTAGCACTGGCACGGTTGGAATATCTCTAGGCACGGCATCTTTTACCGCCTTAGCAATGGCAGCAATATGAGCAGGCGTTGTACCGCAACATCCGCCAACAATATTAACCAAGCCTTCTTCAGTCCAATGCTTGATTAAATCGGCTGTTTGTTCAGGCAGTTCATCATATTCACCCAAATCATTAGGCAAGCCAGCGTTAGGATAGGCCATAATCAACGCGTCTGCATTTTTGGATAATTCCGTCAAAAAAGGGCGAAGCAAATCTGCACCAAATGAACAATTTAAACCGATGGTAAGCGGCTTTACATGACGTATTGCATTCCAAAAACCTTCAACTGTATGACCTGATAAATTACGCCCTGCCATATCTGTTATCGTCATGGAAATCATAATCGGCACATCACGTCCGCTGGCATCAGCCGCTTCTTTAGCTGCCATCGCCGCACATTTGGCATTCAGCGTATCGAATATGGTTTCTATCAACAAAAAATCTACCCCACCTTCGATCAACGCATCACATTGCTCACGATAGACATTTTTTAAATAATCAAAATCAATCTCACGATAACCTGGGTCATTAACATCAGGAGATAATGATAAGGTCTTATTCGTAGGGCCAATTGCACCGGCTACCAAACGGCGAATACCGTCCGCAGCTTGCGCATCATCAGCCGCTTCACGAGCTAATTTTGCCGAAGATATATTTAGCTCTCTCACCAAATGTTCGCATCCATAATCAGCCATGCTAATCTTGGTGGCACTAAAACTATTGGTTTCGATAATATCTGCGCCTGCATCTAAATAGGCTCTATGCACATCCTTCACAATGTCAGGCTGCGTGATGGAAAGCAGATCATTATTGCCCTTTTGGTCCATAGCGAGATCAAGATTACCGCGGTAGTCAGCCTCTTCAAGCTTATATGATTGGATCGCTGTACCATAGCCACCATCAAAGACCATGATACGCCTTTTAGCAGTTTGGCGAATATAATCTGCTGGAGAGAGAATGCTCATGATGCAATGCTGCCTTTTGGTCGTTTGCCAAGGAGATGACAAATTGCGTAAGATAATTCACTGCGGTTGAGTGTATAAAAATGGAAATGCCGCACCCCCCCTGCATAGAGATTTTGACACATCTCAGCGGCAATAGTAGCAGCGATAAGCTGTCTCGCTGCGGGATGTTCATCTAAACCTTCGAATAAATCATTCATCCAGACAGGGATTTGCGCACCACACATAGCGGCAAATTTGCGTGTCTGGCTAACATTAGATACTGGCAAAATTCCTGGCACCAACTCCGCATCAATATGGGCTGCTGCGGCTGCGTCTCTAAAACGAAAAAATGCATCGGGCGAGAAGAAAAATTGTGTGATAGCGCGGCTTGCTCCTGCATCTAATTTGCGTTTTAAATTATCCAAATCACTTTGCGCGCAATCGGCCTCTGGGTGCGTTTCAGGGTAAGCCGCCACTGATATATCAAAATCGGCAATTTCTTTAAGGCCTTTGACCAATTCGGCGGCGCTCGCATAGCCCTCTGGATGCGGAGTAAATTGTTGCCCTTCGCTGGGTGGGTCTCCGCGCAAAGCGACAATATGACGCACGCCAGCCTGCCAATAGGCTTCTGCTATTTCACGAATCTCAGCCTTGCTAGCCTCAACACAGGTAAGATGCGCCGCCGCCGCTATATTGGTTTCCTTAGCGATACGAGCAACCGTGTTATGAGTGCGCTCGCGTGTTGACCCACCCGCACCATAAGTTACCGATACAAAGCGCGGTTCCAGTGGTTCTAATGTTTTAATGCTGCTCCACAGAGTGGTTTCCATCTTTTCAGACTTTGGAGGAAAAAATTCAAAAGAAATTTCCGCATCACCTGGCAAACCAGCGAATAAAGGGGCATGAGTAGAATTGCTATCTGCATCAGCGTTCATTTTACGACTTTCAATGTAGAGGCTCTATGGGACGGCCTTATGCTGTTTGACGTCCGCAATCTCCTCTGGCCTAATTTGGCTTGGAAATCTGAATTTCCATGATGTGCTTTGATTTTTTTTTGACCCAACCAAATTGATACGGTCAAAGCCTCGCTATCCATTTTCTTACTTGGTAATGCGACATAATGAGCCAGATGAATATTGGCTTGTTCGAAAATTTCTTCGATCGCTTCTTTTGAAAAACCAAGGCGTGCATGCGCATGATTTTTGCGCAATTCTTCGACATTATGCGATGAAAAGTCGACGATCATCAAGCGGCCATTATCACGCAAGACACGCGATGCTTCTGTTATGACACGTTGAGGGTTTTGAGCATAGTGCAAGACTTGATGCAAAATTAATGTATCGAAACTGCCATCATCAATCGGCAAAGCATTAAAGTCACCAAGCATAACATCGATAACATTGCCAATTTTTTCCGTTATTTGATCAAATTTTGTTCGTGCAACACGCAACATTTCTGGGCTATTATCCAATGCTACAATATGATTGCTCTGATCCGCAAACAGCTCTGCTATGCGGCCCGTCCCAGTGCCAACATCCAATAATCTACCTAATGATGATGCGCTTAATATGCGCTGCATTTCATCTTCTACTTCAATTTCAGGAATATGTAATGATCGGATTTGATCCCATTCCTGCGCATGTTTAGCAAAATATATTTCCGCCATTTCGGCTCGAGAAGAGCGCACTTTCTCTAATTTTTCCATATCAGCTTTAACAGTTGCAGAAGCTAAAATATCAGGACTTTGTAATATTGAGTTCAGAGCCTCTAGCTGTAGATATGTACCCGATCGCAGGAAGACCCAACTGCCCTCTTTGCGGCGTTCAATAATATTTGCTTCATCTAATATTCGGATATGGCGCGACACGCGTGGTTGGCTTTGGTCTAAAATTAAAGCCATTTCTCCGACAGATAATTCCATACGGCATACCAATAGCGCAATACGAAGACGCGTTGGATCGGCTAAAGCTCGCATAATATTGAGTAAATTATCCATTACAATATCATATAAAGATATCTTTATATGACGTCAATGGAGGATATAGTAGATAGCTGCAAAATATAGTATCAAAAACAACGAGAATAATATTTGCGCTCTTTGAGTACGAATGGCATAATATAAGTATAAATTATTGAGGGTTAATATGAAAAAAATAATTATCACATGTATCGGAACTGCCTCACTGGCCCTAGCCGCTTGTAATAATGAAGAAGAAGTAATCGAAGAACCTGTTATTGAAGATGTAGAAACAAGTGAAGAAGATGCGCTTACGGAAGCCATCGAAAATGCAGAAAGCGCGGCTGATGCTATGGGTAAAGAGTTGTCAGACGCTACTGCCCCTGAAGTAACAGCGCCTGTACCAACTGACAATGACAGCGAAAATGCTGAATAATAAATACAAACTAATCGCTGCCGCGCTAGTTGCAATGACATTTACATCATGCAGCGAAGACACTGAAGATGACCAAGAAAAGCAAGATCAGATAAAGTTAGATGAAGCAGCGCGAAAATTAGACGAGCAAATGCCATCGGCACGAGCCGAGCGTATTAACAATGGAACTGATGAAACCAGCGTACAATAATTATATATGATGCCGTGCTACAGCACGCGAAACAGCCTGCATTAAACGCATTCTTTCTGGAACAGTTGCTGTCGTATCAGCCAATAATACCGCAATTGCATAGCGCGTTCCATCAGGCGCTGTCATAATACCAATATCATTATAGCCTGTTGAAATCGGAGGTAAATCTTGCCCAGTCCCCGTTTTATGCAAAAATTTCCATCCCGCGGGAACTCCTGCTTTTAATCGCCGCGGTCCGCTGGTAACGCGTGTCATCAAACCCAGTAATAAATCAGAAGATCTTGATGAGAGAATATCGCGCTTTGCTAGCCTATCGAGTGCCTCAACCAATGCTCTTGGGGTTGCGCCATCAACAGGATCAGCCAAATATTTATCAAGCGCTCTTTTACGGGCTTCATAAGGTTGATTAGCCCTAGCCGTGTAAAATTTTCGTCCCAGACTATATTCTTGTTTCCAGTCAATACCCGCTATCCCGCTCTGCAATAAGCGTTCCCCAGGACCAAAACGGATACGCCCTAGTCTTTTGCTAGAAATGAATCGGCGTACCTCACGAGGACCGCCCACTGTGCGTAACAGGCTATCATTGGCCGTATTATCGCTCTTGATAATGGCACGTTCCATCAAACTCAACACAGACTCGGTGACACTACCATCGCGTATGACTTGTGTTCTTATCGGTTGATGAAACACAGCCAAATCATCACGTGTTATCCGCACAGGATCAGTGAGTGATATTTTACCCCTATCGACTTGCTCTAAAACAGTCATCGCCACCCAGACTTTCGATACGCTTTGTTGCGGAAACAAGTCATCCAAACGCTTACCAATAGTCCAATCACCATCAATTCGTTTGACTGCGATTCCTGTTTTACCCGGAAATTTTCGCCATAATTCAGAAATATCCTTATTTAGCGCTGTTTTCGCAGCTTTACGCTCCGCTTCTATATTATGTGGTGATCGTGGTGGTGATTGTTTTACGGTAATTTTTGGAGGGATAGCCTTCGTAGCACTATTATTATCTGATGAACTATTGGTGGAAACGCAGCCAGATAATAGCAATGCCGCACCTAATATTATCATCCCATGTCGCATAAATTTTCAACTCTCATATGTTTTCAACATGACATCTATTGATAAAGTCATGAATATATCCAAAACAGACTGAAATAATATGTAATCTTATTTGCGACGAACGATTCTAAATCATCGGTAGAATGCAAAAAAATAATATTTTTATTATTTTACTCCATTTGCAATCAAAACAATTGAGTGTTTGGCCTTTTCGGGCCATATTCTAACTAATAATTATATATGCTCTGAATAAATAATATTTGGTGCGCAGATATGGGGACAATTATGAGCAATCAAACAGACATATTCTTAGGACTCGGCGGCGGTGAAAAACAAAGCCTAAATCTAGGTCGCGCTAACAGGCATGGTCTGATCGCAGGAGCCACAGGTACGGGTAAAACCGTTACACTGCAAGGATTGGCAGAGAGTTTTTCAGCCCAAGGCGTGCCTGTATTTCTAGCCGATGTAAAAGGCGACTTATCAGGCATCTCCATGGCGGGCTCCTCAAAATTCAAACATGCCGACAAATTAGAAGGCCGTGCCAAAGAGTTAGGTATGGATGATTATGAATATAGCGATAACCCTGCTATCTTCTGGGACCTATATGGCGAACAAGGACATCCTATTCGTACCACCATATCCGAAATGGGGCCATTATTGCTGGCACGGCTCATGGGTCTTAACGACACTCAAGAAGGTGTTCTTAACATTGTATTTCGTTTTGCCGATGAGCAAGGTCTACTTCTGCTGAATCTGGACGATCTACAGTCTATGCTTGCCTATACAGCGGAAAATGCCAAGGAGCTTTCCGCTAAATATGGTAATGTTACCAAAGCCTCTGTTGGTGCTATTCAGCGCCAATTGCTCTCATTAGACAGCCAAGGCGCTGGACAATTTTTCGGTGAACCAGCGCTTGAAATTGATGATTTTTTAAAGTGCGATGAGCAAGGGCGTGGCTATATCAATATATTAGCCGCCGATAAATTAATGCGCAGCCAGAAATTATATGCAACATTCTTACTCTGGCTGCTTTCTGAATTGTTCGAGACTTTGCCCGAAGTCGGCGATCCTGAAAAGCCTAAATTGGTCTTCTTTTTCGATGAAGCCCATTTGCTATTTGAAGATGCCCCTAAAGCGCTGGAGGATAAAATTGAACAAGTCGTACGCCTCATTCGGTCCAAAGGTGTCGGTGTTTATTTTGTTACGCAAAACCCGATAGACATCCCCGAGGATATTGCAGGACAATTGGGCAATCGCGTTCAGCATGCTTTACGAGCCTTTACTCCGCGCGACAAAAAAGCCATCAAAGCAGCGGCCGATACATTTCGTATCAATCCAGACTTAGACGTTGAAGAAGCCATTACCGAGCTTAAGGTGGGTGAGGCACTCGTCTCTACACTGTTAGAAGATGGTGCGCCATCCATCGTACAGCGCACTTTAATCAAACCACCGCGCTCTCGATTAGGCCCTTTGAGTAAAAAAGAGCGCGCCATTATCAATAGCATATCGCCTTATGATAGCAAATATGATGAGGAGATAGACCGCGAATCCGCCGAAGAAATTTTGCTTCAAAAAGTCAAAGATGCCACTGAAACCGCAGCCGAAGTAGAAGAAAAAGGCGAAGAAGAAGTTGGCAAACGTTCGCGCAAGAGCAAATCTATATGGCAAAAAGCAATATCGCGCGGTTCCAAAGCAGCGATGGGAAGCGCAGCCTCTTTAGCAGCAGGCGCTGTTTTGGGTAAAAAATCTCGCGCAAACCCTGGCAAAACAGCCGCAACATCGGTAGTAGGGTCAATAGTAACAGATTTAGCTGGCCCCATTGCTGGACGTTTTGTGCGCAATTTAATAGGCGGCCTAATGCGGTAATGATGGGGGTATTGGCATTGAAAACTTCTCAAATATATATTGTAGCCATCAGCATCCTGATATTGATATTTTCACCGCAATTGCATGCACAAGACGATATAGAGAATATTGCCAGTGGCGCGGAGGACACCGCTGCAAAAGTGGTATGTGAGGCAGCTGGTAAAGAGAATTGCGATGCACATACTGAAGAAGAAAAGAAGGCCGATAAAAAAAAGAAAAAGACCATAAGTGCGCTGCGAAAGTTAGAAAATAAATATAAAGAGAATGAGGATAGTGAAAAGCTGTTTAATATATATCAGCGCCTTGCAGCCTTAGATGATCCAAAAGCTGTCTTTCAATTGGCGGTCGCGTATAGAGATGGAAATGGAACACCACAAAACTCTGAAAAAGCCTTCGCCAATTTTCAAAGAGCGACCGAGTTAGAGTATAATGATGCTTTTGTTGAATTGGGTGTATTATATGAAAATGGCGACGGTATCGAAAAGGATATCAATAAAGCCAATGAACTTTATCAAATAGCAGCTGATAAAGATTCTGCATTGGCAATGTATTATCTGGGTGTCAATTATGTGCAAGGTATAGGCTTTGAAAAAGATCTCGATAAAGCCATAAAGTGGTATGAAAAATCTGCTGAGAATGAGCATGCCGCAGCAATGACAGAATTAGGCCATGCCTATCAAAATGGTGAAGGTGTAGAACAATCTTATATTGTCGCTAATGGCTGGTATTTGCATGCCGCAAGTCATGGTGACCATGATGCGCAATATGCGCTGGGCCTAAATTATGATAATGCCGAAGGTGTTGCTTTAGATTATGAACGTGCCAATCAATGGTATCTATTAGCCGCAAATGGCGGTGATATAAATGCTATGAATAATTTAGCGATCAACATAAGTAACGCGCAAGGGGCAAAAGCCGATTATCCCGAGGCCATTCGCTGGTTAGAAAAATCTATCGATGGCGGTAATAGTTTAGCGATGGTCAATCTGGCCCAAATATATGCCGAAGGAGATATCGTTAAAAAAGACCGCAAGAAAGCTTTAGCTCTCTATCAACAAGCTATTACTGCCGAAAGCAGTTATGCTATGGTTGAACTGGGCCTAGCCTATCGTAAGGGTCTATTGCGATATAAGGGCAATGGCGAGATATTACGATTATTTCGAAAAGCAGCTGATGCCGGAAATAGTCGTGCGATGAGGTTGATTGGTAATATTTATGAATATGGTCAAGGCGTTGATATCGATATCCCTGAAGCACGATCATGGTATCGAAAAGCCGTTAATGCTGGTGACGAAGGGGCGCAATATCGATTAGAAATATTACAAGAATAATGAAACCTTAACCTGAGAGTTTCAATTTATAGTCTTCAAATAATAGTCTTGGCCCTTGATTAAAGCTGCGAAAACCATCTGTACCAGATATTAGATTCAGCATTTCATCACATATATTTTTATGCTCATGATAATGGTCAAGCGGCCGCTGTAACATCCATAAACTAAACGGAATGGCGATACGCTGTCCGCTTACACCTTCAATAGTAAATTCACTCATGCCAATAGCCCGCGGTATTTCCTCAGCATCATTAGCTTTGACCCAATCATGCAGCATATTGGCTGTACTTTGCAAATAAGGAATATGTTCATTCATCATGCGCTTTAAGATTGGGAATAAAGTTTCTGGCACTTCATCATCCGACAAAAAATTACCTGCAAGAGGGTTTTTAACATCTACCATTCGCTTCACCCACGCCACCACATTAGGTGCTAGCCGCTCCATTATTTCACCAGAGGCTGGATCGCGGTAAAGATGCGCATATAATGGCCCAATAAGGCCATAATCACCGATAGAAGGGCGTGAACCCAACAGATAATCATATTGACCAAAATGTACATCAAGATCACTCAGCAGACTTTCATAAGATTTTTCTATTCCGGGAATTGTGACTTCATTAATCCCTAACATTGGAACAAAACCGCGAAAGGTTGCACCGCGTTCTTTGCCCGCTGCATATTGCTCTTCGGGGGAAGCATCAGGCAAAGCAACTTTGCCAAATTCGCCATAAACCCACTCTTCATTATAATTCCAACGATAATGCATAGCGGGAATAACCAGCCACTCATCACCATAGGTTTCGAGCAACAATACCGCTAATTTTTGCTTCGGCGTATCAGGATATATCGATGGTCCGTTTGCAATATTTTCATAATGATCAATGATCAATGTAGTGTCTTGAAGGACAGATGATTCTGCTGTTTGAACCACGGGCATAACGGGACGGCCGACCGCAGGAATGATAATATCGCGATATATAGCGGGATGAGCCAGCTCTTCACGGTAATCAATATTCTTCCAATCCATATAAGCGCGGGCTTTACCAGAATAAAGTGATAGTGGGGCAGCGTATAAAATGTCAGTCATGGCTATTCTCTGTTGATTGGGCTGAGTATCGGTGCTGATGTATAACAGTGGTTTATTTCAAAAAATGAGCCGCAATATCCTGAGCAATGCGCACAGGGCGCTGTGTATCGGCGCAAACACAGCACCAACTCGATGTAATTTCAGCCACCACATCTTCGCCTCTACGAATCACAGTTTGGTAAAAGGCACGTGCGCCATGAATTTTCTCAAGCAATACATCGGCAATGATGTCATCGTCTAAAAATGCTGGCTTACGATAAGTTATTTCATGCTTAAGCGCGACCCAAAGATGTTCTGAAATAGCTTCGGCAGGCGCAAATTTCTGCCAATGAGCGATGACGGCATCTTGTACCCACGACAAATAATTGGCGTTATTCACATGCCCCATGAAATCAATATCATTGGGTGAAATATTTATGATATGCTTATGTGTATTACTGGTCATAGAAAACTAAACTCTTTTCATTTAATACTTACATTAATGTAAGCTATAAAAATTGCTAGAGGGAAAGTGATATCGGCAATTTGACCATCTCTCACAATGATTGCATATAAAATGCATAGGGAGGGTCTATGACAGTAGAATTACATCAGTTTAAAGCGGGACGCAGCGTTCCTAACTTTAGTCCATTTTGTATGAAAGCAACCATTCTCTTAAAAATGGCTGATGCCGCTTATGTCGAAAATATCATTGATAACCCCAGCAAAGCACCACATGGCAAGCTACCTTATATTGTTGATGATGGAAATATCATTGCTGATACTGCGCTTATTCGGAAATATCTAGAGAGCAAATATATGGTTGACTTCGATACAGGGTTAAACGCTGAACAAAAAGCTATATCACATGCTTTTGCTAGAATGATCGAAGAACGCCTCTATATGATATTATTATATAGCCGATGGATAGATGAACGAAATTGGCCCGCAATTAAGGATTTTTGGTTCTCATCTTTGCCGCCTATTATCCGCAATATTATTCCCATCATCGCTCAGAGGCAGACCCGCGCAAAATTGAAAGCACATGGTCTAGGCAAGCATGACCCTAATGATATTTATGATTTTGGCATTCAAGATTTATCCGCATTGTCGGTCTATTTAGGCGATAAAGATTTTATGTTTGGCGACCATCCAACCAGTCTTGATGCGAGCGCATACCCTATTATTGCTAACGCATCCTTGGAAGAGTTTCGAGGACCATTGGGAAACACCGCATTACGGCATGATAATTTTAAGCCCTATGTAGAACGCTGTCAAAAACTCTGGTTTGAATAATTATAGGCTTTAATCAGTAAGTAATATGTCTAACCACGGCCGCGATAACTCGCTACCCCTTGATCGGGGAGCCATAAACCTTTTGGTGGTTCGCCCGATTGCCAAAAAACATCAATGGGAATGCCGCCGCGCGGATACCAATAACCGCCAATACGCAGCCATTTGGGGTTCATTTCATCATATAGTCTTTTGCCAATACCCACCGTACAATCTTCATGAAAAGCGGCATGATTGCGAAAAGAACCCAAAAATAATTTGAGTGATTTGGACTCGACAATGGTCTCAGCGGGGGCATAATCAATAACGATATGAGCAAAATCGGGCTGTCCCGTCACTGGGCAAAGCGAGGTGAATTCGGGCGAAACAAAGCGTGTAAGGTACAGTTCATCTTTGCGTGGATTGGCTACATAATCCAATATGGCTTCTTCTGGGCTTTGCGGTAATTTGCTATCTTGACCCAAATATTTGGGATTTAGATCATCGCTCATATTATATCCTTCAATGGGTTTAGCTGCTGGGAGCTACTATCTCAAACTCTGTAATAATATCACGTATAGAGGCAGGCAATGGTGCTGATTTTTGCGCCTTCATATCAAAATAAACATAGGTAACATGCACGAGGTTAATGATTGCATCATCTTTCATCATCGCCGTTTGAAGGGTAAAACTGCTTTTCCCGATACGCGATGTGCGAACCGCCAAATCCAGAACATCGTCAAATTTTGCAGGGGCGCGAAAATCTACATCGGCATGACGCGCCATAACTTCGCCGCCGAGGTTTTCGAATAATTCCATCGACTTGTGGCTCTCACCTGGGTTCGCAAAATCATTGAGCGCGCGAAAATAATCGGTCGATGCAATGTCGGCATAAACCAAATAATTGGCATTGAAGACAATATTCTGCATATCCGCTTCGTGATAGCGCACCCGCAAAGGCGTGATAACGCGAAAATCATCGCGGCTTATTTCTTTCGTGTGTGTCATGAAGCTGCCCTTGCAAGCTCTTTATCGCTTGTCAATAGTAACAGCCAGATAGATCGCATCACCCCATGCAAAAAGCATTTAATTTATTGCCATCTGGATCACGAAAATAGCCCGCGTAAAATCCTTCGCCGCGCGGCCCAACAGGACCTTCATCGCTGCCACCATTGGCCAGCGCAATATCATAAAGGCGCTTCACTTGCTCTTGGTCTTTGGCTTCTAATGCTAGCATGACACCATTGCCTATACTTGGTGCATTGCCATCATGCGGTTTCATCGCCGCAATACCAGCACTGCCGCCATGTTCGCCCCATGCGATAAATTCGTCGCTTTCCATCATACGGCCAACGCCCATTTCCTTGGCAATAGCATCATAAAATTTCGCAGACTTTTCCAAATCATTGGTACCAACTGTTACATATCCTAACATATCTTCCTCCTTTATTAGAAGCGAACATAGATAGAACAAATCGAGTTTGTCAAGTTTATTAAAGAGCTGAACAAACCTCTTTCAACCACAATAAATCATCTCCCGATAATTGCGGACCAATTTTCGCCAACACCTGCTCATGATAATCATTCACCCAATCAATTTCGGATGGACTGAGGAGAGATATATCAATCAACCTTGGTTCAAGCGGTGCGAATGTTAAGTTTTCAAATTCCAAATATTCGCCTTCCGCACCGTCAATATCGGCTTTTTGCACCAAGACAAGATTTTCAATTCTAATCCCAAATTCATCTGTTTTATAATAGCCAGGCTCATTGGATAATATCATGCCTTCGACTAATGGCTCGCCTGTTCCAGCTTGCACGCCTTTGCTCAGTGCAATGCGCTGTGGTCCCTCATGCACCGCCAAGAAACTGCCAACGCCATGGCCTGTACCATGCGCATAATCTACGCCATCGGCCCATAGATATTGGCGGGCCAGAACATCCAACTGCCCGCCGCTCGTGCCAGCAGGAAATCTCGCCTGTGAGAGCGCAATATGACCTTTCAATACTTGCGTATAGCGTGTGCGCATTTCTGCGGTTGGTTCACCAATAGCAAGCACGCGGGTAACATCGGTCGTGCCATCCAAATATTGGCCGCCGCTATCAACCAGATAGAGATGCCCACTTTCAATCGCAATATTGCTTTGTTCATCCACCGAATAATGGCACAATGCACCATGCGGACCTGTGGCTGAAATCGTGCGAAAGGATATGTCTTTTAGCACGCCTGTTTGATCGCGAAATTCGCGTAATTTGGCTGCCATCGATAATTCATCTTGCCCGCCTTTTGGCGCTTCGATACTGGCCCAGCGCAAAAATTTACTCAGCGCAGCGCCATCTCTAATATGCGCAGCTCGCGTGCCATTTTGCTCTGTCTCATTCTTTACCGCTTTGGCCAATACCGCTGGATCGCGCAGCTTAATTATCTCGGCCTCTGCTGTTTCCAACGCTTCAAATATCGCGCTTACGCTACGCTCTGGGTCCACGGCTACGCGCTTGCCTTGTAATGATGATAAACCGTCAGTTAATGCACTATAATCATGCAAGCTCACTTGATTACCCAGATGCGCGCGCACATCATCGCTCACCTTATCGGGGGCAACAAATAGATCCGCTTGCCCATCATTTTTCACAATCGCAAAGCTTAAGGGTACGGGTGTATTATCCACATCGCCGCCGCGAATATTGAACGTCCAAGCCACAGAATCGAGCGCGGCTATGACGCACGCATCAACATTTGTATCTTTCATCCAAGCCGCCATATCAGCGCGTTTTGCAGTGGATGATTTGCCCGCATATTCCTGGCTATGCACTGTAAGTTTTGCATTGGATCGTTTGGGCTGATCGTTCCATACCGCATCAATGGGATTATTAGAAATAGCTATCATCTCCGCGCCATTGTCTTTGGCCGCTGCTTTGGCTTGCTTCACCCAATCGGACGTG
Source organism: uncultured Sphingorhabdus sp. (assembly GCA_947501885.1). Taxonomy (GTDB): domain Bacteria; phylum Pseudomonadota; class Alphaproteobacteria; order Sphingomonadales; family Sphingomonadaceae; genus Sphingorhabdus_B. The sequence continues at coordinate 355,552 of CANMXN010000002.1, forward strand.
TGCAGCCAAGGATCAAAACCTATGGTGTCGCCTTCATTGCTGTTGGTTTTAATCCAAGCAATGGGACTGGTTTCGGCAATGCTCACATAATCATAATGCTTGCCATCGACCTGGTCGCGCACTTGAATAGTATAACGCCCATCAGTGAAGATCGCGGCTTTATCGGCCATTATAATGGCGCTGCCTGCGCTACCACCAAATCCCGTGAGCCATTTCAGACGCTGGGCATAATCGCCCACATATTCGCTCATATGTTCATCGCAAATCGGAACAACAAACCCGCTTAAATTTTGCCTTTTCATCTCTTCGCGCACATCATGCAATCGGGATTCATAAGTGGACATCAACATATTTACTGCTTTCTACTTGAACTTGGTAACCAATGATAACATAGTTGATTACACCGCTCTATACCAGAGGTGATATTTTAGGAGAGATAATATTATGCGCCTGCCCTATTTCCTGTCGACAATCCTATTATTTTCACTCCCCGCATCGCTTATGGCCCAAGACACGCAATCAACAGAAAAGAATGACCCTATGAAAGCGCCCATCGCTAAACAAGTTCCGCACAGTTTTACGCATCATGGTACCACCATCGAAGACCCGTGGAATTGGCTCAAAGACAAAAGCTATCCCACTATCGATGATGAAGATGTGCTTGACTATTTGCGCGAGGAAAATGCTTATTTTGAGCATCATATGCAATCGCAGCAGCCATTGGTGGATACATTATTCGCAGAAATGAAAGCGCGTATTAAAGAAGATGATAGCAGCGTGCCGCAAAAAGACGGGGATTATATTTATTGGAGCGCCTTTGAAGAAGGGGCGCAATATAGCAAATATTACCGCAAATCTGTGGCGGGCGGCGACAATCAATTATTGCTTGACCAAAATGCCCTAGCAGAAGGCAAAGAATATTTCCGTTTGGGTGCATCAGCGATTAGCCCCGATGGCAATTTGCTTGCCTATGCTTATGACGATAATGGATCAGAGCGTTTTGAAATTCACGTCAAGGATTTGCGTACAGGCGAAGAATTACCCGATGTCATCCCTGGTATATTATCGGCGATTGTCTGGAATGCTGATAGCAGCGGATTTGTCTATGGTTTGGCCAATGAGAATTGGCGCACCGATAATCTGCAATATCATAAATTGGGCGATGACCCCGCAAAACCAACCGAGATTTTTCGCGAAAAGGAAGAAGGCTATACCGTTGGTTTGGGATTATCAGCGCAAGAAGATTATTTCATCATTGGCACAGGCGATAACACGACTAGCGAGATTTATATCGTACCCACCTCTAACCCCATAGCCAAACCGCGCTTAATCAAAGCGCAAGAAAAAAATGTGAAATATGAGATTGATATTCGCGATGACGAAGTCTTCATTCTCACCAATGATAATCATGTGAATTTCCGTCTTGCTAAGGCGAGCATTGAGACCCCCGATCAATGGCAGGAAATCATCATAGGATCAGATGCAAATTACCTTACAGGGTTTGAGCTGTTCAAAGATTATTTCGTGCTGGAGAGCCGCGAGGCTGGCCTCGATCAGATCGATATATATGATTATGCGGGCACCAAGCGACGCGAGCGTATCGCATTTCCAGAAGCGAGCTATACTGCCTCAACCAGCAATAATCCCGAATATGATACGAAAAAATTACGCCTCTCTTATGAAAGCATGGTGACGCCCGATACGGTGTTTGATTATGATATAGCCAGCAGCACGCTTGAAACCTTGAAGGTACAAGAGGTACCATCGGGCTATAATGCAAGTGACTATCAAACCGAGCGGATCATGATTACTGCGCGTGATGGCGTGCAAGTGCCCGTTTCGATTGTGTCTAAAAAAGGCTTTAAACGTGATGGTTCGCAGCCACTGCACCTCTATGCCTATGGCGCATATGGTTATGCCGTGCCCCCAGGGTTTAGCACCACCAGATTTTCGCTGGTCGATCGCGGTTTTGCCTATGCCATTGCCCATATTCGCGGCGGCGATGATTTGGGCTATCAATGGTATCTGGATGGCAAGCTGAAAAAGCGCACCAATACGTTCAATGATTTTGTCGATGTTGGCAAAGGCTTGATTGATTTAGGCTATACCAGCGCAGGCAAATTAACCGCAAGCGGCGGTAGCGCGGGCGGCGAGTTAATGGGTGCTGTGGCCAATCAAGCGCCTGAAATATTTGGTGCGGTAGTCGCCCATGTGCCATTCGTTGATGTGCTCAACACGATGCTCGATGAGAGCTTGCCCCTAACGCCGGGTGAGTGGCCCGAATGGGGCAATCCGATTACCTCTAAAGAGGATTTTGAGTTTATCCGCAGCTATTCCCCCTACGACCAAGTTGCAGCCAAAGACTATCCGCCAATGCTCTATACGGGTGGGTTAAATGATCCGCGCGTAACCTATTGGGAGCCTGCGAAAATGGTCGCGAAACTGCGCCATATGAAAACCGATGATAATCTATTGCTGATGAAGATGAATATGGGCGCTGGCCATGGCGGCAAGTCAGGACGCTGGAACAGCATTTACGAGGTCGCCGAAGAACAAGCGTTTATTCTTTGGCAGTTGGGGGTTGAATGATGGAGACAATGGGCATCTATTTTTATTTTTATCCGATTTAAAGCGAATATTTGTAGAATTTTAGCAAATTATGCTTATTAGTGTAATTTCAAACTCGCTTGTGAGGTTAAATATGCTTTTACGTTTTTCTCTCGAAAACCATCTTTCAATTAACAAAGAGCAAGAATTATCTATGATTGCCGCTTCGTTAAAAGGAGATGGAGGTATGCTAATTAGAACGCCTGCTATACCAAAAGAATATCTGCTGGCTTCTGCAATCATATATGGACCAAATGCGTCAGGAAAATCAAATTTTATAGACGGCTTGAGTTTAATGAGGGAAGCAGTTCTCTATTCTCAATCTCGATGGGAAGTAGGATCAGGAGTTCATTCATTTCCTTTCTTGTTGGAAGCGGGACGGAGCGAATATCCCAGTAAGTTTGAGGTTGACTTTGTTAGTGAGGGAGTTCGATTCACATACGGTTTTGTTACTGGTAAGGATAAATTTATAGAAGAATGGTTATATTCTTATCCAGAAGGTAGGCTAAGGACTTTGTTTACCAGAACTAATACTAACGAATATAAATTTGGTTCTGGATTAACAGGACAAAAAAATGCCGTCAAAGACCTAGTCAGAGATAATAGTCTTTTTCTATCGGCGGCCATACAAAATAATTTTAAATCTTTATCTCCTATATTCGATTTCTTTAAAAGTTTGATTTTTAGAAATTCAATCAACTCTCCACCGCAAGCCATCTATTCTGAATTTAAGGGTAAAAAGTTTGATAATAGAGTGATGAGTTTTTTGAAATCTATAGGAACTGGAATAGATGGTTACACGGAAATTGAGAATAAGCGTTCTGAAGAATTCGTTAGGGATAGCAGGGAACTTATGGATTTTCTCTACCGAAAAAGTGACAACCGTGATGAGATTGTTAAGGAGTTAAGTGAAGGCTTAGACAAGGAGTATAAAATAGAGTTTAGTCACAAAACGTTAAACGGGGAAAGTGTGTTTTTGGATGTAGCACGCGAAAGTACTGGCACTAGACGATTAATTCCATTCCTTGTTTCTGTTTTTGATGCATTGGATAATGGACTAATACTAATTATAGACGAGTTTGATGCTAGCCTACATACTCAGATATGTGATTTGATAGTAGCTCTATTTAATAATAAAGATATTAACGAAAATAACGCTCAATTGATTGCAACAACGCATGATACAAATTTACTTTGTTCATCTAATCTTAGACGAGATCAAATTTGGCTTGTAGAAAAGGACAAATATGGAGCAAGCAAGCTTTATTCGTTAGCTGAAATCAAGACAAGAGATACAGATAATTTTGAAAAAGGATACCTTCAAGGCCGTTATGGGGCCATACCTTTTTCTGCATCAATCAATAATATTTTAGAAAAGCTTCAAATAGATGGCTAGAAAAAACTCTTCTTTGAAGCGTAAAAAACCGAACCGAAATCCAAAACAAAAATTTATATTGTTTTCGGAAGGTGCAAATACAGAGAGAGTTTATTTTAAAGCCTTAGAGCGCCATTACACCAATGCATTATTTGAAATAAATTTTATAGGTCCTGCAGGAACTCCAATAACAATTGCTGATAAAGTTAAAGTTCAAATGAAGACACTGAAAGAAGAACGCATAGCTAACTCTTTTGCTGAAAAGGATACTGTTTGGGGCATTTTTGATGAAGACAATCACGATAATGTGAGAGAATCGATTGATAAATGTAAAGCAGTTGGGGCTAAGGTTGCATATTCAAACCCGTGTTTCGAAGTTTGGTTGATTCTGCATTACGAGGATTTTGATAAATCGGATGACCGTCATCAGGTTCAGAAACATTACAGCACTCTTGACCCATATTATAAGAGTAATGGTTCTAAAATTCCCAATTGTGAAGTTTTAATTCCAAAGATTGAAGAAGCTGAAGAACGAGCAGTAAGGCAGGAGATGAGAAGAGAGTCGGAAGGAGCGGTAGGCGGTAGACCAAGTACTACAGTATATTCATTGACTAAAGCTATAAGAAAAGCTGCTAAAAATGAATCAGTGTGATTTTATGAATACCCATAAATTATACTTTATAAGAATAAAATGACCAAACCCTACACCCTTGAGTTTACAGCGCAAGAGCAGCATATTGACGAGCTAGGGCATGTCAATAATGCGGTGTGGGTGCAGTGGATTCAGGATATGGCCGCCGCCCATTGGAATGCCAAAGCCGCGCCTGAGCATATCGAAACGATCATCTGGATGGTGACGCGGCACGAGATTGATTATCGCAGCAATATCAAATTGGGTGAGAGCGTCACGGGCGCAACTTGGATTGAAAAACCGCCTCGCGGTGCGCGCTTTGAGCGGCGTGTTGATTTTACCGATAGCGCTGGAAAAGTGGTGGTGAGCGCCAATAGCACTTGGGCAATGGTCGATAAAGCAACGCATCGTTTGCTGCGCGTGCGCGAAGATGTTTACGCGCCTTTTTATAATCCTGAGCGCGCGTAAAATCTGGCTAGCGTTACACCTTACACGCCACAAATTACCGTGATACAATGTCGCGCAAAAATGACAAAATGTCGCACTATAATGACAAAGTGTCGAAACAGCCGCGTATTTCATCTACAAATATGGCGGGCTGCTCCATCGCAGCAAAATGACCACCTTTTTCAGCCTCTCCCCAATAGCATAAATTCTTAAATCGCGTCTCCGCCCATCGGCGCGATGGCGCCATAATTTCGTGCGGGAAAATACTGCACCCCGATGGAATATAAATCGGTTCAATATTGGGGTTGGCAAAACTCTCCCAATAAAAACGCGCTGACGATGCACCGCTATTGGTGAGCCAATAGAGCATGACATTATCGAGCAATCGATCGCGATCAAACACCGCCTCGGGATTATCGGCTTGCGCATCGCTCCAACCTTGGAACTTTTCGATAATCCACGCCATCTGACCCACGGGGCTGTCGGCCAATGCATATCCCAATGTTTGCGGTTTGGTACGCTGTATCTCGGCATAGCCCGAACCCTTACTCTGATATTCACCAAAATGCGCGAGTGATGCGGCTTCCTCGGGCGTCAATGTACTGGCAATTTCTGCACTGGGCGGTCCAACCACCACAAGATTCACATGCAGCGCAGCGCAATGTCCTTGGTTTTGAACGCCAATCATACAGGTGACCAAGGAACCCCAATCGCCGCCTTGGGCAAAATAGCGATCATAACCCAGCCGCAGCATCAGCGCATCCCATGCTTTTGCGGTGCGCTCTGCGCCCCAGCCTGTCTCTGTTGGGCGACCTGAAAATCCATATCCAGGCAAAGAGGGAATGATAAGATGATAGGCCGGCGCATTGCCATCGCTAGGAGTGGTCAGCGGTTCAATGACATCCATAAATTCCAATATACTGCCCGGCCAACCATGCGTCATGATGAGCGGCCTCGCATCAAGGCGCGGGCTTTTGATGTGCATAAAATGAATATCAAGCCCGTCAATCTCGGTGATAAAATGATCATATCGGTTCAATGCTTTTTCGCAGCGGCCCCAATCATAATGATCGCGCCAATAGCGTGCTAAGTCTTGTACATAATCCAGCGGGATACCCTGCTGCCAACCATCGGCGGGCGAGCTTTCAGGAAAACGCGTATTGCCAAGGCGGTTTTGCAAATCATCCAACTGGCTTTGCGCTATGGAAATTTCAAACGGGCGGATTTCATCATTTGCCACTTATATTTTCTCCTTATTGCTCTATCATGACAGCAACACAGAATAAGGACAAGTTATGAGTGCATGGATATATTTGGGCATTGCTATTGGCTTTGAAATAGTAGGCACGAGCTTACTCAAAGCATCGGATGGGTTTGATCGTATCTGAATGGGCGTAGGATCGATTGCCTGTTATGGTATCTGTTTTATCGCCCTATCTTACGCGTTTAAGAGCATCCCCATTGGCGTGGCTTATGCGATATGGTCGGGGGTCGGAATTGCTGCAATTGCTATTATCGGTTGGTTTGTCTTCAAACAAAATATGAGCGCATTGCAAATAGGCTTTACGCTGATGATTTTGGTTGGCGTGATCGGGCTAAATTTAACTACTACTAATATAAGGTAATATCAAGAAAATCGGGGTTTAATAGAAGAGTTAAGATTCATAGTATGCGCTTTATCCAACGATTATGATCTGAAGAAGTTATTTTAGCACTATTAGCTTTTTCATTAACACGTTCTGATAATTCTCTTGGTAGTTTGCTTTTCAATCTATTAGCTAAAAAAAGGCTAGCCATTATAGTTGCCCAAAATATTAAATTCCCAAAAATGCCATTTATATCCCACTTTGTATATTCAAATATAGCAAATTCATAATTATTATAAAAGCGAATATAAAAGCTTATCGCCAAAAATGCCCAAATAAACATGAAGCATATTATTAACGCACTATTCACACGTGATACAGAATATTTGATGCCTGCCTCTCCAAGCCAGACAGTTTTATGTAATTTACCTTCAAATTCATTTTCTAGATTATCGATATGTTTCTCCCAATTTTCTTGCCAAAATTTTGAACCTTCGGCTGATAAATAGCCAGCAGAGGAACATAGAAAGCCTAAGCACGCCAATGCTAAGACAAGAAATGCTGGAACTTGCTGCGCATGTGCAGAAGTCACTATTATACCGAAAGCAGTGAAGACGGCAGCTTGTAATATCCAAAAATAGTTAGCCCTCTTCCAGTAAAGTTCGATTTCAAACCGTCTGATCTCATGTGCTCTATTTAATGCGTTTTTTCTTTTATGATAGTTTTTACAATTATCAGGTGTGTCAGCTTGAAATCCCATCGTATCATTATAGATGCGTTGAGGGTCATGGATTTGTTCACAAATTGTTTTATCGTCAACCATCACAAATCACCGCGTTGGCACAGGCGTATCACCCGAATAATCATAAAATCCGCGGCCTGATTTGCGGCCATACCAGCCTGCCTCAACATATTTTTGCAAAATCGGCGCAGGGCGGAATTTGGGATCGCCCGTGGTTGTGAACAAGACATTGGTGATTTCAAGACAAGTATCAAGCCCAACAAAATCGGCCAGCGTTAAGGGCCCCATCGGATGATTGAGGCCAAGCTGCACGGCAGTGTCTATATCGCGGATGCTCGCTACGCCTTCGCCTAGCGCAAAGCAGGCCTCATTGAGCATCGGCATCAATATGCGGTTGACGATAAAGCCTGGTGCATCTTGCGAAAATACCAATTGCTTGCCGAGCATATCGCCATAGGCCGTTACGCGCGCAACGGTGTCATCGGATGTGGTAAGGCCGCGAATGATTTCAATCAGGCCCATGATAGGAACGGGATTGAAAAAATGCACACCGATAAAGCGCGTTGCGTCGGGCGAACTTTGCGCGAGGCGGGTGATGGGGATAGATGATGTGTTCGATGCAAGGATCGCATTATCGTTCATCATCTTTCCGACGTCTTCAAAAATCACGCGCTTAATCTCTTCGCGCTCGGTTGCCGCTTCGATAATCATATCGCAATCGCCGATGCTGTCATAATTGCTGATAGGGATAATTTTATCCAATGCGGCGCTGGCCTCTTGCGATGAGATTTTTTCTTTTTCGGCCAATCGGTTTAATTGTTTCGCAATGCCCATTTTGGCCTTTTCAGCAATTTCAAGTGTGCGATCTGCAAGCAAGACTTTCATGCCAGCATGGGCGCTGACTTGCGCGATGCCTGCGCCCATTTGTCCAGCGCCGATTACAGTGATTGATTGCATGATAAGCTCCTTAGGATATGAATTTGAAATCTGCCTAGCCGATATGATGATAAATCGCTAGCTTGTGTTTGCGGTTTTTGACAATGTCATTCAAATAGCAGACCATTTATAAATGCGACTTTAGAATGGCTCATGCTATGGCAAGCACAGATAATCTATAGACCGTGAAAACCATAACTATCTTGCATCCAAGCAGTGAATACCATAGGTGCAAATCTATATTTTCCTGAGCTTAATACTGACTCTAATAAAGAACAGAAATAGATATGAATAAACCTCTCAATATCGCGCTCGCTGGTCTTGGCACTGTAGGGATTGGCGTGATCCAATTGCTGCAAGAGAATGCAGCGCTCATCACCAAGCGTGCTGGACGTCCTATTAATATCGTTTCAGTGAGCGCGCGGGACCGCAATAAAGATCGCGGTGTTGATTTGTCCAATTATCGCTGGGTTGATGATATGAGCGCAATGGCATCTGGCGATGATATTGATATTGTGGTCGAGCTGGTTGGCGGCAGTGATGGCCCTGCTCTTACATTGGCGCGCAGCGCGCTCAGTAGCGGCAAATCCTTTGTAACCGCGAATAAAGCAATGGTTGCGCATCATGGATTTGAGCTATCACAATTGGCAGAAAAATCTGCGGCTGTGATGAAATATGAAGCAGCTGTTGCGGGCGGTATTCCGATTATCAAAGGATTGCGTGATGGCGCGGCTGGCAATCGTATTGACCGTGTTTACGGAATTTTGAATGGGACGTGTAATTATATTCTTAGCACAATGGAGAGCGAAGGTAGTGATTTTGCTGATGTGCTGAGCGCAGCGCAAGCCAAAGGCTATGCTGAGGCTGATCCTAGTTTTGATATTGATGGCGTTGATGCTGCGCATAAGCTGGCGATATTGGCGAGCTTAAGTTTTGGTACAAAGATTAATTTTGATGCTGTGGAAACCAATGGCATTAGAAAATTAATAGCATCTGATATCAGTCAAGCCGCTGCTTTGGGGTATAATATCCGTTTGCTAGGTCTGGCTGAGGTGGATGTGGCAGATACGCAAGGTGCATTATTCCAACGCGTGCAACCTTATCTGGTTAAGCGCGATCATCCCTTGGCGCATGTGACGGGACCAACCAATGCTGTGGTGGCAGAGGGTAATTTCTCAGGCAGATTATTATTCCAAGGCGCTGGTGCTGGCGATAAACCAACGGCATCGGCTGTGGTGGCCGATATTATTGATATAGCACGCGGCGATAAGGGCGCCGTTTTTGGGATGCCATGCGAGCAGCTTCGTGAGACAATCATTGCGCAATCTGGCGAACGTATTGGCAAATCTTACATCCGTATGATGGTAGCTGATCGTCCTGGGGTGCTTGCTGAAATAACCGCTGCAATGCGCGATGCCAATGTATCGATTGAAAGCTTTATTCAGCAAGATACTAACAATGATGCTGCACTTATCGCTATGGTGACGCATAGTGGGCCAGAAAGTGCAATCCAAACCGCTCTTGAGACATTATCTGGATCAGATAATCTATTGGCAGTACCAATGGTAATGCATATATTAGGTGAATAAATTAGTCCTAACCTTCGCAATTGATAATAATCATATGATTATAACTTCTCATCTATTCATCTAAAATATACGGATAGTAGCTCGACTTTCATGTCTCACTCGCCTATCGGACTTGATGAACATAACTCATACAATATGATTATATTAATTTATAAAGTCTTGAGACGTTATATTGAATGATAGATAATGAAACAGCACCGATCGGCACATATAAACAACGCAAAGGACTATCCATGACCATAAAATCGCAAGAAAATGTGACTATCAGTGATATTCTAGACCGTGTATTGGTATTAGAGATGGTTCGCGTAACAGAAGCAGCTGCCATTGCAGCTTCTTCGCTGGTTGGGCGCGGCGACGAAAAAGCGGCGGATGCTGCTGCTGTTGAGGCGATGCGATTAGCTTTTAATGATCTTTATATGGATGGAACCGTGGTCATTGGCGAAGGCGAGCGCGATGAAGCCCCAATGCTTTATATCGGCGAGAAAGTTGGCGGCGCTCTAGGGAAAGGCCCCAAAATTGACATTGCGCTTGATCCGCTCGAAGGTACAACTATCACCGCAAAAGCAGGGCCAAATGCGCTTGCAGTTTTGGCTGCCGCGGAAGAAGGCTGTTTGCTCAATGCGCCCGATGTCTATATGGATAAAATCGCAGTGGGCCCGGGTTATAGTCCCGATATCGTGAATTTGGACAAAAGCGTCACCGAAAATATATGCGCCGTTGCCGCAGAAAAGGGCGTTGAACCTAGCGACATTATCGTCTGCGTATTGGACCGCCCGCGCCATGACAAAATTATCGCAGAATTACGCGAAATTGGCTGCGGCATTCAGCTTATCCCCGATGGTGATGTGGCTGGTGTTATCGCGACGACAAATCCAGAAACCACTATTGATATTTATATGGGTAGCGGCGGGGCACCAGAGGGCGTCTTAGCAGCAGCCGCGCTGCGCTGCGTTGGTGGTCAATTTAAAGGCAAACTATTATTCCGTAATGATGAAGAACGCAGCCGTGCGCGTAAATGGGGCATCGAAGACCTTGATAAAATCTATGACCTAAAAGAGCTTGCACAAGGCGATTGTATATTCGCTGCAACAGGGGTCACCGACGGGTCCTTATTGGGTGGGGTGAAACGCCTACGCAGCGGCATTATGACAACCGACAGCGTGGTGATGCGCGCATCATCAGGTACGGTTCGATGGATCAAAGGTGAACATAAAATCAAATAAATTGCTCATATTGGGTTCATCTTGATATTTTAATCATAGTCATATGTTTAATTGATACTATAGTTGAAATATGCACAAAAGAATCCGACAATATTTGCGTATCACGGCAGCTACATTTCTATCAATGTTGGCGGCTTCTTGCATCACGCCCCCAACCTATGATGGTGGGGATTGGCGTAATTTCGTTGGCAAGAACAGCGATTTATGCGCGCAGCAAAGCCAAGAAATATTAGCGCGCCGTAGCGAAGCCTCTTTGCCTTATTATTACATCAGTAGCCGATTGCCCTATTGCGCGGGCAAAATCCGCATGACGCTGCAGCGTACCGATAAAATACGCTATGGCCGTTTTGACATTATAGAGGAAGGGCGCACATTCGAAAAAGAAGAAGTTCTTTTTGAAAATAGTGATACTATCGTTCAAGATCAAAACATTTGGTTGCAGCAAATAGCAGCACAAGCCGCTCTCAATGATGGCCGCGTCATCCTTTATACGCACGGCTATAATGAGACTTTCCTAGAAACAGCATCACGGATCGCTCGTTTCAAAACAATTGCACAATTTAACGGCCCTATCATTCAATATAGTTGGCCTTCGCACCGCAAAGCGCTGCGCTATGCTACCGATGGAACCAATCTACAATTATATAAGCCTCAATATGCAAATATAGTACAAAAATTAGCCGCCTTACCAGAAGTAAAAAGCTTGATATTAATTAGCCACAGCCTTGGTTCACAGCTCCTATTACATGGATTGCAAGAAATTGATCTTGCTGCTAAAAAGCCCAATAGTGTCGATTATAGCAAAAAAATTACCAATGTTATATTAGCATCCCCCGATATTGATAAGCAGATATTTGAGACCATAGCATCACGGCATATAATGACCGATGAGAAAGTAGCGAATGGACGCCGTATCACTGTCTATAACTCGGCCAAAGATAAAGCGATTAAATTATCGCATATCATTAATGGCTATGAGCGCCTTGGCGGAACTAGGTGCGATGATCCCAATGCACTGGTCGATGATGATTTAATCGCAATTAACCCCAAGGCTAAGGCGCGATGCTATGCTATTTTGCCCGAAACCATCAATAAAGAACAGCAAAGTGGCCTGCACATTGTTGATACCAGCGAAGTGAGCAATAGCAGTAATGGCCATAGTGATTTTATCAATGCGCCAGAAGCGTGCAGCGATTTTAGCGCAGTGATCAATGATATGCCCTTAAATGACAAACGCCGCCGCTCCATTGGCAAGGGTAATATTTGGCGCCTGAATGAAGGTAATGCTATAAAGGATTGTAAATATGAAAAATGACATAAGCTCTTTATCAAAGCAAATTTCGGCCTGCACATTGTGCAAAGATTTACCGCTTGGTCCAAAACCAATATTTCAAATCGGAACATCAGCCAAAATATTAATTGCTGGCCAAGCGCCAGGATCAAAAACCCATGTTAAAGGACGTCCTTTTGATGATCAAAGCGGTATAAGGTTACGCAAATGGTTAGGCGTTAGCGACGAACAATTTTACGATTCAGATATATTTGCGATTGTACCTATGGGCTTTTGTTTCCCAGGCACAGGCAAAGGCGGAGACCTGCCGCCGCGTCCAGAATGTGAACATGCTTGGCGGCGGCCTGTTTTGGAAACATTACCCAATATAGAATTAACGCTGATTTTGGGGCAATATGCGCTGGATTGGCATGTGGGCGATCGGAAATCAAAAACGCTCACCGATACGGTGAAACGCTGGGAAGAATTTTGGCCTGATAATCTGCCGCTGCCGCATCCCTCACCGCGCAATATAAGATGGTTTAAGGCCAATCCTTGGTTTGAGGAAGAGGTGATTCCGCAGCTACAAAAAAGGGTTCAAACCCTAATCTCGAGCAGCTCTTAAAATAACCCCATATCCAAACCTGCGGCCATAGCAGCCCCTCTGTCATGGCATTTTTGCAAATCATCGGCGCTGATAATTTTATCCGCCATAATCTGCTGCTGTGTTTGCGCATGGGTGCATATGATGAGATTATCATCAATAGGTTTCAACCGCCAACCTTGGCAAATTCGCATTCCTTGGCGCATTGCATTATCACCATCGCTACCCGCGCATATCATCATGGCATAGGGACGCGCTTCTATTCGGCCAAGACAAGGATAATAGGTTCGATCAAAAAAGCTTTTCATCGGTCCAGAAATAGCAGCGAGTCTCTCGGGGAATACGAAAATATAACCTGCAGCACTTAACATATCATCATCACTCACATCATCGGCATGCAGCATTTTTACTGTGATAGGACAATCATGGTCAGAACATGCGCCATTCGCTGCCGCTTGGGCCATGGCTTTTGAACCGCCCGTCATGCTGTCCCAAATGATGAGAATATATTTATCGCTATTATTTTGCATATTAACAAGGAATGCCTATATTCAATCAAGTAGATTGTAAATGATTGGAGTCTGAATATGCGTAAATCTATCATCGCTGCTGCGGCAGCTCTATTGGTGATTGCACCAACTATACCCTCTGTGATTGCACAGCAAGCTGCACCGAGATTACCGGGTTCGGTTGATCCAAGCCGCGTTGTTGCGGGCACTTATAATGTTGATCCATCGCACACATTGATCGGCTTTCGCGTCAATCATTTCGGTTTTAACGACTATTTTGGTATTTTTGGCGATTCCACGGGAACGTTAGAAATTGATCCCGCCAATTTAGCCGCCGCTAAGGTTGATATCACTATACCTGTGAATAAGCTGACCACGGCTAGCGCGGGTCTAACCAAACATATGAATAGTGCAGACTTCTTTGAAACAGAAACGCACCCCACCGCGCACTTTGTTTCCACCAAAGTAACAGTTGATGGCAATGCTGCTAAAATTGAAGGTAATTTGACCATTAAAGGCATTACTAAACCTGTTGTTTTGGATGCAAGCTTTACGGGCGCTGGTAACAATCCATTTAACAAGAAACTAACTGTTGGTTTTGAAGCCGATACGCTAATCAAGCGCAGTGACTTTGGCATTAATACAGCCATTCCATTGGTTTCTGATGAGGTTCAATTGGGCATCACAGCCGCATTTGAGAAATAATGATCACCGATATTACATCGCAAAATATAAGATGAATATAAGGCTTGCGGCAGAAATGCTGCGAGCCTAATCTATTTATATGAGCTTAGTTTTAAACATTGAAAAATCGCTTACTGGTCAAAGTTGGAAATGGCGATCCACAGATGCAGACGCCCGTGACCCTAGCTTTCAACCCGATGATCTCACGGATCAATTATTATTATCTCGCGGTGTACCCCGTGAAGATTTAGCGCGCCATAAAGAGCCAACCATAAGAGCGTTTTTGCCCGATCCATCGATATTCCAAGATATGAGCAAAGCTGCGCTGCGGATATGCGATGCGATAGAAGCGCAAGAGAAAATCACTGTTTATGGTGATTATGATGTCGATGGTGCAACGAGCGCGGCCTTGTTGATACGTCTATTGCGCGATTTGGGCAATGAAGCGGGATATTATATCCCAGACCGCCTCATGGAGGGTTATGGCCCATCGGGCGAGGCGCTGGTTAAATTAGGGCAGCAAGGCAGCGATTTGGTGGTTACTGTCGATTGCGGTACAATGGCCTATGATGCGCTTTCGCAAGCCAAGCAATCGGGATTAGATGTGATTGTGGTTGATCATCACAAATGCGCAACAGAGCTGCCCGTGGCCTTAGCATTAGTAAACCCAAACCGTTTGGACGAAAATGATGAAGCAGCATCGCATGGTCATTTAGCAGCTGTTGGAGTGGCATTCATATTGGCCGCTGAAATTGTCCGTACTCTGCGGGGGCGTGGGTATTTTAAAAATCGCAACGAACCCAAATTGATGAAATTGCTCGATATTGTGGCGCTAGGCACAGTGGCTGATGTTGCCAAAATTCAGGGACTCAACCGAGCCTTTGTTGCCCAAGGGTTAAAGGTAATGGCACAGCGTGCTAATATTGGCATATCTGCGCTCATAGAGGTGAGCGGGTTAAACCGTGCGCCTATCGCATCAGACCTTGGTTTCGCATTAGGCCCACGTATCAACGCAGGAGGACGCGTTGGCGACTCTGATCTGGGCGTGCGTTTACTCTCTACTCAAGACCGAGATGAAGCGCACACCATAGCTTTACAGCTTGATCAATATAATAAAGATCGGCGCGCGATTGAGGCAATGGTGCAAGAAGAAGCCGAAGAAATGCTGGCCAATCAATCCAACCAAGCAGTTGTGGTGTTGGCTGGTAAAGGCTGGCATCCTGGTGTTATTGGCATTGTGGCGGGCCGCATCAAAGAAAAAACGGGCAAACCTTCTATCGTCATTGCTTTGGACGATGACGGCGTTGGCAAAGGGTCTGGGCGCAGCATAGGCGGCGTTGATTTGGGCGCGGCTATCATCGCAGCACGTGAGTCAGATATGCTCGTTGCAGGCGGCGGACATGCTATGGCCGCAGGCCTCACCATTAATGCGGATAAGCTAGATGAATTTCGCAATTGGCTTAACAAAAAATTATGGCAAAATGTCGAACAAGCATCGGACAGTAAGTCCCTATTATGCGATGCAATATTATCGCCGCGCGGACTTAATCCCGAATTTGTTGGTGCATTGGATAGTGCAGGCCCATACGGCATGGGCTGGCCTTCACCGCGCATTGTAACAGGCCCAGTGCGTATCATTAAATGCGACATAGTGGGTAAAGATCATGTCCGTGCCATCGTATCAGGCGGCGATGGAGCATCATTTAAAGCGATGGCCTTTCGTCAAGGGGAAAGCGTGCTTGGTCAGACATTATTGCATGCGGATAAAGATAAGCGCTTTTGGTTAGCTGGTCGTGCAAAAATTGACGATTGGGGAGCGCAGCTTAAAGCAGAAATGCATATTGATGATGTCGCAATAGCATAAGGAAATAATATATAGTGCTATTATAACCTAAATAGTATCATCCTTAAGGCAACCAATATCTGGTGATTTACTTACACATGAAGCACCACAAAAAAAGCCAATAAATTGGGGTTGACCAGAATCGCGTTTCCCCCTATCTGCGCTACTTCCAAAGCATTTATTGCTATGGCCCCTTCGTCTAGCGGTTAGGACGCGGCCCTTTCACGGCTGAAACACGGGTTCGATTCCCGTAGGGGTCACCACGCATTTTCCCGATATTGATAGTTTTTCCTGTCTCTCGCACTCACGCATCAGAACCTTATTTTTCTGGGGACTTAACAAGGTTTACTAAACTAAGCATACTACTGAGACGGATGATAGAGCTATATATGGGCGTAATTAAGGATACGTCTCTTTGGGTATCTTTCGATGTGCCAACTAATTTAGAGTTCAAGCATCACTCGCTGCCGAGTTCATTCGATCGGAAGGTTGTCGATAGGATTTAGCTTTGTGTTGGAGATATCCGTAAGCTGTTCAGCTCGTAGGATAACCTTCAGCTCTCTTACTTGCTTTTTTGGTTTACATCCAGTTCACACAAAAATTTTCTCATTTCACCTTCTCTAAAAAGGTTAAGTCTTATCAGTTGTAGTATCTCAGAATACATCTCGCCTGTCAGACGACCATATTTCGAAAAACTATAATGAAATCTAGCTATTCTGTTCTCAAAAAATTTAAACTTGATCATTAAGGTAGCGCACATTAACTTTTCGTATGTATAGATCTCTACCAATAATATAAAATAAATAATATTGTTTGACATGTTGGATTGATTAGGTTTAACTTGGTATTTACAGTAGTAAAACAGTGTTGATAACTATATTATCAATCACTGCATAGTATTTATTAGTTCTTGGGGGAGAACCGCGTGAAACATGCTCACTATTTATCTTTATTCCCGTTAGTCTCTGCACTATCATTAGTATCTATTAGTGCTCCGCTTAATGCGGGAGAAACTACCACTTATACTTATGATGCTTTAGGCCGCTTGGTTAAAACCACGCAAACGGGAAGCGTTAATAATGGCATAGTTACCGATATTGAATATGATGATGCAGGGAACCGTAAAGAGTATAAAGTGAACGGGTCCAATGGCTCAGGAAGCGGAGGCGGTGTTACTGGTGTTGAAGGCAGTAATGCTGGCGGCGGCGGTGCTCCTAACTTTATTATCAGTGATACAAGCGCCATTGAGGGTGCAGGCTTATCATTTACGATAACAAAGCAAGGCGGCGATAATTCTAGTTATTCAGTTTCTTATGTAACTGCCAATGGCGATGCTTTGGCAGGTTCAGATTATAATGCTGAATCGGGAACGTTAACATTTACTAGTTCGCAAAATTCGCAAACAATTTTTGTTTCATCAATTAACGATAGTGCATTTGAACAAACTGAAGTGTTCTACCTTAACTTAACAACCGCAACTGGTGGTGCGACTATAGGTGATGCGCAAGGAGCGGGTACTATATCTGATAATGATGTCGCCAATAGGCCTCCTGTTGCAAATACGGATAATTTTATAACCTCATGTTATGGTGCTGCATCTTTCAATGTTAAGGCGAACGATGTAGACCCAGATAATGGAGATGCTATTACGGTTACCAACACAGGCGTGCCTGGTGGTTCTATCAGTGG
The DNA here is from genome assembly GCA_947501885.1 of uncultured Sphingorhabdus sp. Classification (GTDB taxonomy): domain Bacteria; phylum Pseudomonadota; class Alphaproteobacteria; order Sphingomonadales; family Sphingomonadaceae; genus Sphingorhabdus_B. The sequence continues at coordinate 373,290 of CANMXN010000002.1, forward strand.
CGGCTCAATCGTTCACTTCCCATCAAACGCAATAAGTGCAACCTATTCTTATACTTTGTCAGATAGTCACGGCCTAACAGCTGTGGGTACGATCCACTTTACGAGAAATTGTGGGCCTAATAATCCTCCCGGCCAATTTGAATGAAACGATGATATCAAATCATTCTCTTAAGTTAGTCAAAGGTCATAATAATGTCGCAATGCATCCCATCATTCAAAACTTATTCATCAAAAATCTCATTATTCCTTATATGTATATCTTCACTTATAGCCCCTGCACATGCGCAGGCAAATTTAGATGCGCAGCAGAACTTTCCTCAAGTGGATATCATGTCACCACTTGGTGTGGATATGCAAACTGGTAATTTTGTTCAATCTGGGACCGATTTGCAGATTGGACCACTCACGGTCGATCATTATGTTCGTTCGCGCTATCGAGGGTTGAATGCAAAGCCTCGAGCGCCGTCGCAATTTGCCACTAATTTGCATGGATCGGCCTATATAGATGATAATACAACTTTCATTAATGGGAATATCGCTCCAAATATCAATGCGATTGTCCAAATTGGCTCCTTAAGACTTAGCTTCCACGTTAGTACTAGTAATGGGTCTTTCTTCCCTATAGATTCTAGTAATACAGGTTGGAAAATGATCGCGGTTGGCACACAATGGCTGCTGACCAATAAATCGGGTGAAGAATATCGTTTTGATAGGCATTTAAGTTCGTCAGTCTCACTCCACCAATATCGCCGCCTGACCAGTAGAAAATCTGCTGATGGGCATATGTTAAATTACAGCTATGATAGTAATGCAAGATTAACGCAGGTTATTAGCAATCGCGGTTATATGGTTAAGTTTGAATATATTGGCAATAATGTGCGTGTTTGCGGTTATAATATGGCAACGGCATCATCTTCTGCATTGGCCAACTGTTCCGCCGCTGAGCTCAAGGTTACATATGGCAGGGATACGTTAGGCCGATTAAACTCGATAACCCAGCTGGATGGTTCAGTTATAAATATTACATATGAAGGGTCGCGTATATTACCAAAATGCATTACCCTGCCCAATAGCCCAGTTTGCCGTATTAAAAATACGCATTTTACTCCTATTCCAGGCCAGCTAGTAAGCGGTAATGCAAGATTAGATCATGTGATTCGTCAAGAATCCGCTGAAGGTGAGGTGTTTAATTATGAACATCAAGCTGTTGATAGTTTTACAGAGGATTCTCAGCCACATCCCGATGAAATACAAAAATCCTATTCGTGGATTAAACCTCAAAATGTTTCAGGAACAGATAATCTTTCTATTACAAGTTTTGAATTTGGCAATGGTTCTTTGCAAAAGGTCAGCGGAGCTACTGGGGATGCTCAATATCAATATTCTAGTAATGCTATTTTTAGAGTTTCTTCTTCTGGTGGTCCAACAGTTAATCGCTATTACAGCATCTATCCACACCGTGTGATCTATCCTGATGGTAATCAAACGACCTTCGTTCGTGATTGGGCGGACAATGTCATTACGCGAACTGATATTCCTAAATCAGGTTCGGGAGAAAGCAATCAGGTCACTCAATGGACATACCCAGTAAGTAATTTATATTCAGTACCCTCTATTTGTAATGCGGCTAACGTATTGTGTGATAAGGCTACCAAAATAGTTGACCCTAAAGGCAATGAGAGCAATTATACTTATAGCGCTGTTCACGGTGGAGTGCTCACAGCAACTGGCCCTGCGGATACAAATGGGGTAAGGCCGCAAACGCGCTATATCTATGGCCAGCGCAATGCGCGTGATGCTAATGGTAATGCATTACAACCTCCGATTTGGGTGCTTTTAAGCGAGGAATCTTGTATTAAAAGCGCGGCCGTTGGCACAGGTTGCGCTGCTGGCAGCGCTGATGAAGTGATGACGAGTTATGATTATGGGCCAACCAGCGGCCCCAATAATCTCTTGCTGCGAGGGACGGCTGTTACCAATGCCGGAAAGACACTGCGTACTTGCTATACTTATGATAATCTTGGTCGCCGTATCAGTGAGACGCAGCCGAAGGGTGTTGGGGGCACATGTCCATGAGGCATTCAATAAAAAGCATCGCTATTTTTGGTCTTACGTTTAGTGCTTTTTCTAGCCTGTCGTTCATAACGCCGATTGCACTATCCTCTGCTCATGCGCAAGATACAGCAGCGCCATATAAGAGCGCGGTGCGTTATGATGTATTTGGTCGCAGCGTAGGCACGATAGCGCCTGATCCTGATGGTAACGGCCCGCTTAAATTTGCCGCCACGCGTACCACCTATGATGTACGCGGTAATGTCATTAAAGTAGAGAGCGGTGAAT
>CANMXN010000003.1 GCA_947501885.1 uncultured Sphingorhabdus sp.
AACCACAGCAGCCTCGACGCCCGATCAGGTTGACCCCACCACAGTGGGCGATGATTTAGAAGAGAGCGTGAGCGTTGAGATAAATATTATCGCGGCATCGGCTGATACGCCAGCGCCAGTGAACGGTGCAACGGGCGCTGATGATATTATCAATGCCTTTGATAATGATATGCTTAGTGGTGATCCAGTTGATGTGGCAGATATCACCGCCACCGTTACAGCGCCAGCAACGCCATTAACGCCGGGAGCGCCTGTTCCTGTGCTGGACCCAGCAACTGGTCTGGTGGATGTGCCTGCAGGAACACCTGCTGGTAGTTACACTATCGCTTATGAGATTTGTGAGACGCTAAACCCAACCAATTGTGCAGACAGCACCGTTACCGTTGAAGTAGAAGCTTCTATCATTGAAGCTAGCGATGATAGTGCACCAGCTGTACGTTCTGGCATCGGTAGTGATAATCTGCTGAATGCTTTTGATAATGATATATTGAATGGTAATCCTGTAGACCCAGATGATATAGTAGCGACTATTGTATCGCCTGCGGCTAATCCAGGTGTAATACTCGATCCATCTACTGGTATTGTATCGGTATCTTCGGATGTTCCAGCAGGTACATATGTTATAGAATATGAAATCTGTGAGATGCTTAATCCAGACAATTGTTCATTATCAACTGTAACGGTTATAGTTGAGCCAGCGTTGAGCAATATTAGCGGAACCGCATTTGATGATGATGATAGCGATAATATACTTGATGACAGTGAAAGTGGTCGCCCTACTTGGGTTGTGGAATTGCTTCGTGATGGAGTAGTTGTTGCTACAACTACGACTGATGAAGATGGTAATTACAGCTTTGATGGTATTGAGAGCGGCGATGGGTATGAGATTGTCTTCCGTAGCCCTGATAATGCTGTTGAATTTGGCCGTATTGAGAATGTTGAATTGGTACCAAATGAAGATCTGGTTGAGCAAAATCAACCGATTGATCCATCAGGAGTAATTTATGACTCTGTAACAAGAGCGCCGATTGTAGGTGCAGTTGTTAATTTGGTTGATGCTAATGGCACACCGCTTCCAGCTGTTTGTTTTGTGGATCCTGCGCAATCAGGTCAAATAACAGGTGCTACGGGTGAATATCGTTTCGATATTGTACCAGGTGCTGATCCTGCTTGCCCAACAATAGAGACATTCTATCAAATCACAATAACGCCGCCCGCAGGATTCTCTGCAGCCAGCACTGTATTTTTGCCAGAAGAAGGTTCGCTTAACCCAACTGGATTACCAGCGCCTGTTCGTGTGCAAGAGCAAAATGATGCTCCAACAGGAAATGAAGAGACAACATATTTCTTCAACTTCTTATTGGGTAGTGGTGACCCAGATGTGATTAATAATCATATTCCATTGGATGGCTTTATTAACCGTAATCCATTGATGGTAACCAAAACCAGCACGAAACGTAGTGCGAATACGGGTGATTTAATTCCATATACCATCACGGTGCGTAATGTTGAAAATGTTCAACGTGCAGGTGTGAATGTTATTGATATTATTCCACCTGGTTTCAAATATGTTGAAGGTTCAGCCATCGTCAATGGTGCACCATTAGAACCAGCGCAAAATGGCCGTGAGCTTGTTTGGACAGACCAAATTATCCCAGCCAATGGTAGCATTGATTATAATCTAGTCATGGTTGTTGGTGCAGGCGTAACAACGGGAGATCGTGTAAACATTGGTGTTGCCGAAAATGCATCCGATGATAGCGAAATCTCTAATCGTGGCCAAGCCGTGATCTCAATAACGCCAAGCGCGATTTTTGATTGTTCAGAAATAATTGGTAAAGTGTTTAACGATTATAACGGCAATGGTTACCAAGATAAAGGAGAGCCAGGTGTTCCTTCTGTAAGAATGGCCACGGTCGACGGTAATTTAATTACCACCGATGGCGAAGGCAGATATCATATTACATGTGCCTTGGTTCCAGATGCTCGAATTGGTTCAAACTTTGTCTTGAAACTCGATAAACGCACGTTACCAACTGGTTATCAGCTTACGACAGAAAATCCACGTGCAGTAAGGCTTACACGCGGTAAGATCACCAAGTTAAATTTTGGTGTTCAAGCAGCACAACGCGCAAATATAGCTTTGAGTGATGCAGCTTTTGTTTCTGGGAAAGCACAATTAGCACCGCAATATGCAGCGCAATTGGCCTCACTTAAAGAGCAAGTGAACTTAGATTATCCGATCATAGAGCTTAATTATAGCCTCACCGATGGTGAAGATGCGGAAATGGCGCGCGCTCGTATTGCAGAGCTGTCAGAGAAAATCACAGAGATATTTGAAGCGGATTGGGATGGGCCACCACCCACAATCCTGACCAATATCGTAAGTATTAATTCAACAGATGCGAAAGGAGGGGAGTAAATATCATGACATATTCATTTGAAAAAAACATGTTCCGTGCCTCTTTTAAGAAAAATCATATGATTAAAGAGATTGTCCATCAAACAAGCTATAAAGCTTATTTGAAAGTATCGGCAGCGGTAGCAGGTATTTGTTCCGTTAGTGCCCCAGCTCAAGCACAGTCTTTTGCATCGACATATGGCACAGGTGTCTTTGAGAATGTGAATAATTATGTTGATAGTTTAGACCATGAAGATACACTATCCACTGCGGTAATTGATGAAGTAGAAGTTAGTGAAAAAGTGACAGCGGAAGCTGATACGACTCAACCTACTACTGTGCAAAGCAGTGCCGCTCAGCTCAATATAAATACACCAGATGATAGTGGTTTTGTAATCAGTAATATTGTTGCTGGTGCTGAACAAAATGATGTCCATGACATAAAGATTGTGCATGATGAATTATCTGAAAATCCAATTTTATCTGTTGGCTTGATTGATGCAGTACGGACAGCTGTTCGAGGTAAAGAAGCTGAGTTTCTTGGATATTCTAACTATCCATCGATAGTAGAAAAGGCTGAGATCCGCATATTTAAGGCGGATCAGGCCCCAGATAGCGCTCCATTAAAAATCTTATCTGTTAATGGCGATAATTATACCAGTTGGGTGCCATCGGATGAACCATCAGCCCTTTATTATGTGTATAGGGTTTATGATAAGCAAGGCAATTTTGATGAAACAAAGGGTGAAGAACTGACCCTAGTGAATAAAAAATTGTCTGGGCCAGAAGAAGATGTTCGCCGTGAACAATTTGGTGATATTGATGAAGCCAATATTCGCAATATTATTAACCGTAGAACATCTACTATTACAGTCTCTGGTAAAGCAGATGCTGAAAAAGATGTGGTGCGTGTTGCGGGACAATTGGTTCCTGTAGATGATGATGGATATTTTGTATCGCGCCAAATCATATCTGAAGACTTACGCAATATTAATATTGATATTAGCCGTGATAATAAAGTTATTTTAAGCAGTAACCGCAATGTTCCTGCGCCTAAAGATAAATGGTTTTTTGTTGGTCAGGGTGATTTAACATTCATTTCATCTGATGGAGAAGGGCCAGCGGTTGAGGTCACTGGAGATCGTTTGGCGGACGGTGAGTTTTTAACATCGCGCGCTGCATTCTATCTTAAAGGTGAATTTGGCGATGATTGGCAAATAACCAGTTCGCTTGATACTGGTGAGCAATTGTTAGAAGATTTATTCAACAATATTGATCGTAAAGACCCGAGACAATTGCTTCGCCGATTGGATAGCGATGAATTTTATCCTGTATATGGTGATGATAGTAGCTTAATTGAAGATGCTCCAACGCAAACGGGTTTTTATCTGCGCGCTCAAAAGGATGATAGTTCATTCTTAATTGGTAATTTCGTTACGCAAATTAATCAGGCCGAACTAGCACAGTTAGAGCGTGGTTTATTTGGTGCAATTATTGATTTTCAGAGTGAAGGAACTACCAGTTTTGGTGAGAAAAAGCTGCAACTGACCTCTTTTGCATCAGATCCTGGAACAGTACCAGCGCGCGATGAGTTTCGCGGGACTGGTGGATCACTATATTTCTTGCAGCAGCAAGATATTTCTATCGGTTCAGAACGTCTTCGCGTTGAAATCCGTGATCGTGAAACTGGAATCGTATTGGAAACCGTCGAACTTCAGCCCCAGGAAGATTATGATATTGATTATTTCCAAGGCCGTGTAACATTAAACCGCCCATTGGCATCGATAGCACCCGATGGTGCTACGGTTCGCCAAGGCAGTTCATCAGGAAATATCCCTGTGTTGGTTGCGCGTTATGAGTTTTCTCCTAACTTTGGGGATTTGGATGGCTATACATTTGGTGGACGTGGTTCCGCATGGATTGGTGAAAAAGTCCGCTTGGGCGTAACATCACAATCAGAAACAACCGAAGGTGCTGATCAAACTTTATTGGGTGCCGACATATTATTGCGTCATGATGCAGGCACATATATTAAAGCTGAAATTGCTCGCACTGAAGGTCCAGGATTTGGACAGTCTAATTCGGTAGATGGCGGCTTAAACTTTGTTAATTTTGCATCACCGGGTGCTTTTAATGTTAGTGCTGAAGCCTATCGTACGGAAGCGGCTGTGAATTTCTCTGAAATAACAGGCGGTAAAAGTAATTTTGGTAATATATCTGGTTATTTTGAACATTTTGATGCGGGATTCTCATCAATTTCTCAATTGACAACCAGTGATACCGATCGTTGGGGTCTTAAGGCTGACTTAAACGTAACGAGCAGCACCAATTTAAAATTGGGTTATGATCAGATTGATACTGATAATATCGGTTCTCGCCGTGCTGCGACGCTTGATCTGAATCAAAACTTTGGTGATGCTGTTTCTGCAACATTGGGCGTTCGTTATGACCGTAGAACACCTGGTATCTTGCAAGGTCGCCCTGAAAATGGTGACCGAACAGATGCCGCATTGCAGCTTAATTATGCGCCAACGAACAGTGATTTTAGCGTTTACGGCTTTGGCCAAGTTACTTTAGACAGTGATTTGGGTCGTGATGAAAATAATCGCGGTGGTGCTGGTTTAAAAGCACAATTGACAGAAAGACTATCTATTGCTGGTGAACTATCTGGCGGCGATGGCGGTCTTGGTGCAGATGTACAATTAAACCGTAATTTGGGTGAGGGAAGTGAGGCCTATATTGGTTATTCCTTGCTTGCTGATCGCACGGATACGGGGCTAGAGGCACAAAATATATTTACCAACAGCAATCGCGGTACATTGACAGCTGGTGCCCGTAAGCGCTTTAATACATCGCTTAGTGTTTATGGTGAAAACCGTATTGGCATTGGTGGTCCAGCTCCTAGTTTGACCCGAAGCTTTGGTTTAAATTTTGATCCCAATGCACAATGGTCATTCTCAGCATCTTTTGAAAATGGGCGTATAGATGATCAGGTCACTGGTCTATTTAGACGCACCGCCGCAACCTTTGGTGTGGGCTATAGTACGGAAAATGTCCGTATTGGCAGCAGCGTTGAGGGGCGTTTTGAAGAAGGCGCTGGCCGAGATCAGAATGTTTGGTTGGTGCGTAACAGTGCCAGTGCTCAGCTGAGTGATAGCTTCCGTTTATTGGGGCGCTTGAATTTTGCTATAGCAGATGATGATGCAGCAAATGTTCGTGCGGCTGATTTTGTCGAAGGTAGCTTTGGTTTTGCTTATCGTCCTACGGATAATGATCGCTTGAATATCTTGGCGCGATATAATTATTTTCAAGATTTGGGACCAATTGGACAAATCACCCAAGGCGGAACAACGGCTAGCCCGAAACAGCGCAGTCAGATTATTTCGGTTGATGTCAATTATGATATTACCAAAGCACTGACATTAGGAGCCAAATATGGCTATCGTGAAGGTAGTGTATCATTGGGCCGTGATAGCGATATATTTGTTTCAAGTGATACGCATTTGGGTATTATTCGCGCTGACTTTCATGTTATTAAGTCATGGGATCTCTTGCTAGAAGGCCGTGTCTTAACGAATGATTTGTCGCAAGATACACGCTATGGTGCATTGGCTGCGATTTACCGCCATATTGGCCCTAATGCAAAAATAGGTATTGGCTATAGTTTCTCTGATTTCTCAGATGATCTTACCGATCAGAGTTTTACGAGCGATGGCTTGTTCTTCAATATTTTGGGTAAGTTCTAAAATATAGCGTTAAATTCTAACATATCGCGTTGTGATAAGTAGAGTAGTGAAACAGCCCGTCTTTTTAGGCGGGTTGTTTGCTATTGATCTCATGGAGTAATTTGGCTGAAGAGTAGCTACTAACACAAAAAGGAACCATATAGGTTAATATTATTTTCCATAATGGTGGTAAAGTGCCTGCTAATATCATATCGCCTTGATTTATGATTGTCAGCAAAGTCCCAATTATCAAAGATATTTTTAAAGCTCTTGTGAATGATTTTTTACAAAAGAGTAATTGCCAAAAACTTTTATGAACTTCATCGCTAGCCATGATATATTCCTATTTGGTTTTAGAATCTCTTGCGAAAACTGAAACTGATAAACCTTCCTATGGGATCAACAAATCCTCGTTGGAAATTACGCGGTATATCACCATTTTCATCTGTAATTCTCTGAATCGCATTACCTACGTTGTTGATACTCAATGATATACGAGTACCCTTTAGAAAGGGAAGTTTTTTCGTAATTTTCTCTTTAGACCCTAAGTTGTAGAAAAACCTAATGTCAACAGTGGCCAGTGAACCAAATCGTAAATCGCTTGAGCCTGTAAGAATATTGCCATTCACAGTGGATGCACTTCTAAAATTACCCGATAATCTAGCTCCAAATCCATTGTTGAAGATACCGCCTTCTAATTCAACCAGATGACGGGCTGCACCGCCATTATTCCCAATGGCGGAACCTTCTAAAAGATCAAGTTCTGTCACGTCTGGCCTGATTAATATGGTCTCATCAAGGGCGATGGTGTGATATAAGGATATATTAAAACGACCTGGTCGGCGCGGGGCACCGCTGCCTCTTCCTCTGGGAGACCTTCCTCTGGCACCAGTTGGTGGTCCAGCAGATGCATTGGGGGGGCTAGCTCCTCTTGTGTCAGATGATGGAGCATTATTGGGAGTTGCACTTTGTGGTCTGGCTGCTTGTTGGCCTTGTGTCTTTTGCGAAGATATCTCAGCATTTGGCGGTCTGCTCTGCGAAGATTGCGGTGATGTTTGTGGTGGATTATTAGGTCCAGTAGAGGTTGACCTTGTTGATGGCGGGGCATTATTGGGCCGTCCGATAGTCACGCTTGAACGCTCGCCTGAGCTAGGGGGGCGCCCGCTAGTTGCTGGTCTGCCACCGCGTCCTGCACCACGCCCTTTTCCGCGGCCTGCACCTCTTCTGGGATCTGGGCCTAATCTTTTTGAAAAGTTAAACCCATATCGTATGCGTTCGCTAGCCACGCGGTCAAATGTGACTGGGGTTCGGTCCAATGCGATTAATGTTCCGTTGGTATTACGTGTGACACGATCCTGAAAGGCTGCTTCAATTTCTGGTGTTAAGAGCGGGAAACTATTGCTTGTATCGAAGCTACGATTGCGAGAATAATCAATAATAAGATTGAAACCTGATAGTTTTTTTGGAGAATAATTAAGGGATATTTTAATATCGCGGCGATGCTCAGCTTCTAAATTAGGATTACCACCCGTTGTGAGTTCGATAAAACTGGTTTGTGATTGTGTGAAATCAAAAATAGGAATGTTGGGCGTTACTATTATGGGATTGCCTAATTGTGATAAAGATGGAGGTGCTTCTTCATTAATGGCAGTAAAGCTTAAGGAGAGATCATCAAATGGTTTCCATGTCACACCATAACCATATTCATATAATGTTCCAAAATTAGAAACCTCGCGTAACCCTGCATTACCATTGATAGATATTTTGCCTAATAATTTGCCGATACCGCTGCCGTTATCTGTGATGGGAATATCGACATTATTGTTGATAAAAAAGACATTGCGTGAGAGAAATGTATCGATCAATGCACCGCTTTGATCGCTGCTACTGTCGATAGAATTGTACATATAACCAGCAGAAAAAACGGTTCTTACTTCCCCAGTAGGTATATTAAACAATGTTCCAGATACGGTATTAGAATTGTTAATATTGAATGTTTCTGTGCGAGCGGTAGTGAAGTTGGCATCACCTACTATAGGGTCTAATATGGCTGAAAAAAGGTCAATACCGTCATCATTAAGTAATTGTGTTTGTAGGGCCGAGAAGTCAGTATTTTGATCAATACGGCTGAAGCCATTAAGATAAGACGTGTCTAGCGTCGATGATAATATCCAACTGCCTATACTGCTGTTAACGGCAGCACCACCTTGGATAGTATCGCTATTATTGCTACTTTGTAGAGGTCTTGGTTCTGTAAAAAATCTTTGCACCAAAATATCATTACCGCTGTCGTTTGATATATTAGTAGCTGGGAGCGTGAAGGTCGGGTTATTAAGGCCAAATAAGTTTAAGCTGTCATTATGTGTGTAAGCAAGATTGAAAGACAGACGGGATTTTTTTGATAGAGATTTGCTATAACTACCACTAAGGTTAAAACTATCTGTTTCGGGGAAGAGAGTCCTGAAAGCTCCAATATCTTGTGCTGATATAGGCCCTACTAAAGTGAGGTTCGGAGCAATATCTTCTTGTATAATATCACGTTCGTCTTCGGTTAATTCGCTAGTGCGCGAATAAGATGCTTCAAGATTTAAGCGGGTTTTTTTGGTGAATTTTGTATATCCAGCGGAGTTTTGGCTATTATTATAACCGCCAGATGTTGCCGCTCCAAAACGACCACTTGTTTCTATGCTCTGAAAATTATCTTGTAGAATAAAATTTATGACGCGTTGGTCGGGCCGAAATCCATATTGTAAAGCCACTTCTTCGGGAAATATTTCGACACGGATGATCGCTTCTGGTGGGATATTGCGAAGTTCCCGAAAACCAGAGGCGCGTTGGGCATTGATTAGCACAATGGGTGGCCCGCTAGAGCGCCCGCGCGCGGAACCCGTTTGTGGGGCTAGGGCAGTTAGCAAATCTTGCACAGAATTTGCGCCATAGCTGGCAATATCATCGGCGGTTAAGACATCTACAGGGTCAACTTCACTGATGACCGAGCCTCTTATACGATCGGCAGTAACGATAATCTCGTCGGCAGTTTGATCATTATCCTCATTTGGAATGTCTGCCTCTTGTGCTTGGTCTTTACTATCTTGTGCCAAGCTGTAATGCGGAATTAATGCTATGCTTAACCATGATATTAAGCCTGCATATTGCATAATTTTTGTAGCATTAAATAGGCTAATATTCACAATATCTTCCTTTGATGAATATTGGGGGGCGTTATGCTAATGGCAGATTCAGGGCTAAAAATATAGCGCTGCTACTATGGCTTATCGAAGATAATATGATCTTTATCGACTTAATTGATATAAGTTTATGAAATAGTGAAGCATCCATAAATCTAAAATATGTTTCAATAAATTGGCTTATACATTGCCAATGATTTGACTATAAAGGCACTCGACTCACATAAATTTGTCATGACCATCGTCGCGTCATCGACATAATCTTAATAGAAAGACATATTATGAAATTTTTTGTCGATACAGCTGACACCAACGATATTGCTGAAATGGCTGCTACAGGTTTGCTTGATGGTGTGACCACTAACCCATCATTAATTGCAAAATCAGGCCGTGACTTTTTGGAAGTGACTAAAGAGATTTGTGAAATGGTGGATGGCCCAGTATCGGCTGAAGTTGTTGCTCTTGATCATGAAACTATGATGAAAGAAGCAGAAATATTGCGCAAAATTGCCGATAATGTTGCTATCAAAGTGCCGCTTACTATTGATGGTCTTAAAACATGTAAGGCGCTCACCAATGATGGAACAATGGTCAATGTAACGCTTTGCTTTTCCGCAAACCAAGCCTTGCTTGCGGCTAAAGCAGGAGCAACATTTGTGTCACCATTTGTAGGCCGTCATGATGATAATGGTTTTGATGGCATGGATTTGATCGATGATATTCGCACCATTTATGATAATTATGCGTTTGAGACCGAAATCCTCGTGGCATCTATTCGTAACCCTGTTCACGTATTACAATCGGCCAAAATTGGTGCAGATGTAGCAACTATGCCGCCTGCAGTGATCAAGGGGTTGTTCAAACATATCTTAACGGAAAAAGGCATTGAAGGTTTTATGGCCGATTGGGCTAAGACAGGACAAAATATTGGATAATATTATCTACCTATCCGATTAATACGAAAGAATTTTATGTCCGACAATGAATTGAAAAAAATAGACGTCCCAGATGATGTGCAAGATGCCATTCGTACCTTGCTGAAATGGTCGGGTGAGGACCCTGACCGCGAGGGATTACAAGATACTCCAGAGCGCGTTGGCCGCGCATGGAAAGAATATTGCCAAGGTTATAATGAAGACCCTGCTGTGCATTTATCCCGAACCTTTGAAGAGGTTGGCGGATATGATGAATTGGTGTTGTTAAAAGATATTCCATTTCATTCGCATTGCGAACATCATATGGCGCCGATTACGGGTAAAGCTTCTATTGCTTATATGCCAACCAATCAAGTCGTTGGTATATCGAAACTGGCCCGCGTGCTGCATGGTTATGCGCGCCGTTTGCAGATTCAAGAGCGTTTAACAGCGCAAGTGGCCAAATGTATTTGGGATAATTTGAAACCGCACGGCGTTGCGGTGGTGATAGATGCGCAGCACGGCTGTATGACGGGGCGCGGCGTTCGCACACCTGGCGTAGGTATGGTGACAAGCAAGTTGATAGGGTGTTTCTTGGATGACCAGCGCAGCCGTAAAGAGGTTATGAGTTTGATGGGCTATTAATTGAGATTGCTCAATTTGGTGCTAGATATTGTCTAATATATAACCCCAACGCTATACTATATCTCAAACGTAACCCTATACTCCCAACGTCATCCTGAACTTGATTCAGGATAACATAATATACTGCCGCCTTAATTATGACGAAAGCGCTTACTATCGCCTGTTATGCTGAACTAAATTCAGCATGACGTTTTGGAGGGATAATATTCTGCATTACAGCCCGATATTATCAATATCATCTAAAATCTTGTCAGAATATTTAGCAGCATCGGCGCATAAAATATCACCCCAATGAACCAGGCTTCTATGATTATCCAAGGGCTAGTTGAACGCTTATGTTTTTGATTACCGTCTTTATTGCGTCTGCGCATATCCGCCTCCTTAATCAAGAGGCGTATCCGACATTTGGACCGTTGCGGCGGTCAAAGCCGGGTGTTCAAAACCCTGCACCTATGGACAGAGCGCTGTCACCTTTAGGCGAACCTTGGACATACGCAACAGCCACCCGGACAGAGGATAATCTCTGGCCGGCATAGGTGTTTTGAGGTTTTGAAAGCCCCACAATGAGAAGTTGCTCACTGCACTGTGGATATTAGGACATGTTTACAGATAAGGGAAGGGTTATGCTGAACTAAATTCAGCATGATGCCCTTGGTGTGCCATCCTGACCTAACCTATCGTCATTCTATACTCACCCATCGTCATCCTGAACTCGTTTCAGGATAACATGCTGCATTAATGCCTAATATTGATGTGTGGGCTTATCACTGCGGGTTATACTGAACTAAATTCAGCATGACGAATATCGGTTATGAGCGAGCTTAGTATTGCGGGTTATGCTGAAATAAGTTCAGCATGACGCTCTTAGCGTGTGATGAATATTGGCTATTGGCGGGTTTACTATCGCCTGTCATACTGAACTAAATTCAGCATGACGAATGTTGGAGGTTATCATCTTAAAATGAACCGTCTTTTACTACGGTGCCATCCTGAACCCTTACCGTCACCCTCATCCGCTCTTCCGTCCCCCTCATCCGCTCTACCGTCATCGTCACCCGCTCTGCCGTCACCTTAACCCACATCATCTATCCTTACCCCCGTCGTTATCCTTACCGCCACCTTTACCCCCACCGTCATCCTGAACTTGTTTCAGGATAACACTAAGAAGTAGACTAATAAGAGCAAATGCCTCTACCATAAAAAAAGCCGCCTTAGCGGGCGGCTTTTTCATATCAATCAGATGTTTTGAATTAAACCTTTGGCTCTTCTTCTTCACCTGTAGCTTCAGAAGATGCTTCTTCATCGGCGGTTTCAGCTTTAGCAGCTTCACCTTCAACGCGTTCTTCTGCTTCTTTACGAGCTGATGCGGCTTCTTCTTCTGCTGCAATGCTCTCAAGAGCGGCCTCTGCTTGTTCTTCTTCGAACATTTGTGTGATCACATCAACGCCATCTTTTTGCATCTCAGCTTCATCTTCGCTGCGTGCTACATTCACTTGGATGCTCACACTAACTTCTGGATGAAGCACAACGCGAACATCGGCAAGACCCAATGCTTTGATGGGGCGTTCAAGAATGATCATAGATTTGTTAACATTGGCACCGCCATTGTTAAGCTCATCCACGATGTCACGAACAGAAACCGAACCATATAGCTGACCGCTGTTTGACGCGGCACGAATAAGCACGATTTGTGTACCCTCGATACCAGTTGATGCTTTTTCTGCTTCAACTTTACGTTCTGCATTGTCAGACTCAATTTTTGCACGATTGGCTTCGAAAACTTTGCGGTTAGCTGCGTTTGAACGAAGTGCTTTTTTGTTAGGAAGCAAATAATTGCGCGCATAACCATCTTTTACAGTAACAACATCACCGATGCTGCCAAGTTTTTCAACGCGTTCTAATAAAATAATATCCATGACTGCGCTCTCCTTATTTCACAATGTAGGGCAGCAAGCCAAGGTGACGGGCCCGTTTAATGGCCTGACCGAGTTCGCGCTGTTTTTTGGCTGATACGGCAGTAATGCGTGAAGGCACAATCTTGCCACGCTCCGAGATATAACCCTGCAATAAACGTGTATCTTTATAATCAATTTTGGGTGCGCCTTTGCCCGTGAATGGGCAAGATTTGCGGCGACGAAAAAATGGTCTAGACATATTTAATCTCCCCCTGAGTAATTATCATTGTTACGTGAAGAACGGCCTGAGCGCTCATTTTTGCGCATCATAACGGTAGGACCGTTTTCCAATTCATCAACACGAATGGTCAAGAAACGCATAATGTCTTCGTTCATGCGGGCTTGGCGTTCTAATTCGGCAATGACAGTGCCAGGAGCGTCCAATTCCAACATAACATAATGGGCTTTGCGATTCTTCTGAATCTTATAGGCTAATGTGCGAAGTCCCCAAGTTTCGGTTTTTACAACTTTACCTTGATTATCTTCAACAATTTTTGTGGCATTTTCTGCCAGCGCATCCACCTGAGCCTGTGACAGGTCTTGGCGCGCCAAAAATACATGCTCATAAAACGGCATGGGCTTTCCTTTACTGTTACCGATCGCTGACGCAGCACCATGCATACGCCCCTCCGGCTTTCTTCTTTCCAGAAAATATAATCAATATTCACTGGAAGCGCGCCTATGGCTGATTTGAAACAATATTGCAATGTTAAACTTGCAGTTTTTCGCAGACCGTCATATCGCGCATTACCATAATTTATCATTCAAATTTAGCAGCGGTAATTATATCACGCTTTATAATAAGGAAAGGTCATATCAATGCGCGCATTTTTATTCCCAGGACAAGGCAGTCAAAAAGTTGGTATGGGCAGAGAAATTGCCGATTGTAGCGCGGTTGCTCGTGCTGTTTTTGAAGAAGTGGACGAGGCATTGGGGCAAAGCCTCTTTCGGTTAATGTGTGATGGTCCCGAAGATGAGCTAACTCTTACCGAGAATGCGCAGCCCGCGATTATGGCCAATGCTATTGCAACTTTGCGCGTGATGGAAGCCGAAGCTAATGTTAAAATTGCGGATATATGTAATTTTGCTGCGGGGCATAGTTTGGGTGAATATAGCGCTCTATGTGCAGTGGGAACATTTGATCTGAGTACTACAGCCAAATTACTCAAATTACGCGGGCAGGCCATGCAGGCGGCGGTTCCTGTTGGGCAAGGCGCAATGGCCGCTCTGTTAGGAGCTGACATTGAAAAGGCGCAAAATCTAGCAGAAGCAGCGGCGCAAGGCGATATTTGTACCGTTGCTAATGATAATGATCCAGGGCAGGTGGTGATCTCTGGTCATAAAAGCGCTATTGATCGCGCCATCACTATGGTGAAAGAGCATGGAATTAAGCGTGGTATATCGCTTCCAGTGTCCGCCCCATTCCATTGTCCATTGATGCAGCCAGCTGCTGATGCAATGGCTTCGGCTTTGGCTGATGCTAATGTGCAAGACCCTGCGCTGCCAATATTTGCGAATGTGAGCGCCAGTGCAGTATCTGATGCCAATGAAATACGCTCTTCATTGGTGGAGCAAGTCACGGGGCGCGTGCGCTGGCGCGAATCTTCGATGGCTATGGCCGAAGTGGGAGTGACACATTTTGTTGAATTTGGCGGTAAGGTTTTATCACCAATGGTCAAGAAAAGCATAGCTAGTATATCGGATGAATTGCATATTGATGCTGTTATCGGCATGGATGATATTGAGAATCTATTGAAGGGATTATGAGCATGTTTGATTTAAGCGGAATGAGCGCATTAGTAACGGGTGCAAGCGGCGGTATCGGTAGTGCGATATGCAGCGCTTTGTCAGCACAAGGAGCAAGATTGGCTGTCTCAGGCTCCAATACCGATAAATTGCATGCCTATCGTGACAACCTAGCATCAGATGGCGCGCAAGACCCAGTGGCTATTCCTTGCAATTTGGGGGACAGTGAGAGCGTTGAAGCGCTCATCCCATCGGCGATAGAAGCTCTGGGCAAAATTGATATTTTGATTAATAATGCTGGTATCACACGCGATAATTTGGCGATGCGCATGAAGGACGAAGAATGGGATGATGTCATTCGTATCAATCTTGAGTCTAATTTCAGGCTTTGCCGTGCCGCCGCGCGCCCGATGATGAAAGCGCGTTTTGGCCGCATTATATCCATTACTAGTGTTGTCGGTACAACGGGCAATCCTGGTCAAGCAAATTATGCTGCTTCAAAAGCAGGTGTTGTCGGCATGTCCAAAGCCTTAGCGCAAGAATTGGCGAGCCGCGGTATCACAGTTAATTGCATCGCACCTGGCTTTATCGCAACGCCAATGACTGATGTTTTGCCCGATGCGCAAAAAGAAGCATTAAATGCCAAGATTCCGTTAGGGAAAATGGGTGATGGTGCCGATATTGGCGCGGCTTGCGCTTATTTAGCGAGTAAAGAGGCAGGATATGTAACGGGGCAGACCTTGCATGTTAATGGCGGTATGGCGATGATTTAATCATTAAATATTGTAATATAAAGATAATTATTGATTATCTTGTAATAATTTATTTGCTGCTTATTTAAAAAATACCTTCCCCCTCTTGCAAGCATCGCCGCTTGGTATTAGGGCAAGTTTTGAAACTTTAACCATAGCCAAATAAAGGGGCATATAAATGAGTGATACTGCTGACCGCGTAAAAAAGATCGTCGTTGAGCATCTAGGCGTAGAAGCTGATAAAGTAACTGTTGAAAGCAGCTTTATTGACGACCTTGGTGCCGATAGCCTCGACATTGTTGAATTGGTAATGGCGTTTGAAGAAGAATTTGATATTGAAATTCCTGATGATGCTGCTGAAAAAATTGCGACTATAAAAGATGCAATCGATTTCATCTCTTCGAATTCATAATATAGACATGTTGAGCTAAAGCTCGCATTGCTAAAGCTCGTATTGTAGATACAAGAATATGGACGGCTTCTCTCTCCAGACCATCTGGAATGATCGAGGAGCCGTTTTAATATGTAGTTTTGATGGTAGCATAGATTGATTTGTCATACAGACATAATATATAGAATATTGCACTTACTGTTTTGATGTAGCTAATAGGCTAAGAGGAGTATTTTTCATGAATCAACCAGCTCGAAGGGTCGTTATCACTGGCCTTGGACTTGTCACGCCGCTTGGCGCAGATGTTGAAACCAGTTGGAAAAATATTTTGGCTTCTAAATCAGGAGCAGGCCGAATTACTAAATTTGATACTGAAGGACAAAAATGCCATATCGCTTGTGAAGTGAAACCTGCTGATCATGAATATGGTTTTGATCCTGCGCTGCGCGTTGATCATAAAGTACAGCGCCAAGTTGATCCCTTCATCGTTTTCGGCATTGATGCGGCTGGTCAAGCATTAGAAGATGCTGGTCTTACCGAAATGAGCGAGCAAGAGCGCTATCGTGCTGGTTGTTCGATTGGTTCTGGTATTGGCGGTTTACCTGGTATTGAGAGCGAATCTCTGGTGCTTGCTAATCGCGGCCCTGGGCGCGTTAGCCCGCATTTTGTGCATGGGCGTCTCATTAACCTTATATCTGGCCAAGTGAGCATTAAATATGGCCTTATGGGTCCTAATCATGCGGTGGTTACGGCTTGCTCGACGGGCGCACATTCTATTGGTGATGCAGCGCGGATGATCCGCGATGATGATGCCGATGTGATGCTTGCGGGCGGTGCGGAAAGCACAATATGTCCTATTGGTATCGCTGGTTTTGCGCAAGCAAAAGCGCTCAATATGTCGAGCAATGATGAGCCAGAAAAAGCATCGCGCCCCTATGACCGTGATCGTGCAGGATTTGTAATGGGTGAGGGTGCTGGTGTTGTCGTTCTCGAAGAATATGAACATGCCAAAGCGCGTGGTGCAAAAATATATGCCGAAGTGGTGGGATATGGTCTTTCTGGTGATGCGCATCATGTGACTGCGCCGCACCCTGAAGGCAGTGGCGCTTATCGTTCAATGGAGATGGCTCTCAAAAAATCGGGGCTAACCACCGCTGATATTGATTATGTCAATGCGCATGGAACATCAACTATGGCTGACACCATCGAACTGGCATCAGTAAAACAATTGTTCGGTGATGATATTGGCAATATTTCTATGAGTTCTACCAAATCCGCAATAGGCCATTTGCTCGGTGGGGCAGGGGCTGTTGAGGCTATATTCTGTATATTGGCAATACGCGATCAAATCGTTCCGCCAACGCTTAATTTGGATAATCCTGATGATGGGTGTGAAGGTGTTGATTTGGTCCCGCATGTTGCGAGGAAACGTGAAGTTAAGGCTGTACTGAACAATAGCTTTGGCTTTGGCGGAACAAATGCCAGCCTCATCATGAAAGCACTCTAAACCTATGCGCAAGCTCGGCTGCTCTATCATCATTATTGTCTTATTGTTGGTATCAGTGATTGCGTTTAATTTCGTCTATGGATGGTTTGCAGACGGACCTTCGGAACGCGAGGTTACTATTGAGATTGGTAATGGTGCAAATTTGCGTCAAGTGGCTCAAATATTAGAAGATGGTAATGTCGTTAAATCGAAAGATGCTTTCTACTTTCGAGCGCGCATATTAGGCGGTGATACATCAATTAAAGCGGGTGAGTTTAACATACCTGTGGCTGCTAGTAATTCAGATATTATGGCGATTATACAAGATGGCAAATCAAAGCAGCGCTTAATAACAATTCCAGAGGGTTTTGCATCTATACAAGTCTATGAGCGTTTATTGGCAAATGAATTGCTTAGCGGTGAAATAGAAGTTCCGAAAGAAGGCTCAATATTGCCTGATAGTTATAGTTTTGAAAAAGGTGAAACTAGAGCACAGCTATTGGCGCGTATGACGGTGGCAATGGATAAAGCCCTATCTGAAGCTTGGGAGAATAGATCAAAAGATGCCGTAGTTAAATCGCCACAAGAGGCGATTATATTAGCATCAATCATTGAAAAAGAGACGGCCTTGCCTAATGAATATCCTACCGTTGCATCGGTTTATAGCAACCGTTTACGAGATAATATCATGCTACAAGCGGACCCAACCTTTATTTATCCTATCACGCAAGGAAAACCACTTGGCCGACGGATCAGACGCTCTGATATAGATGCAAAAAATGATTATAATACTTATACAAAATTTGGCTTGCCTATTGGCCCAATTGCGAACCCCAGTATTGGTGCGATAGAGGCGGCATTGAATCCTGCGCAGACTGAATATGTCTATTTTGTAGCCGATGGTAAAGGTGGGCATGATTTTAGCAAGACATATGCCGAGCACCAAGAAAAAGTGCAAAACTGGTATAAAATTCGTGATGCACAACAGTGATAGATATGTGTAGAGCCTCATGACTGCTAAGCCAAATGCTCCCATCATATTAACCGCTAAGATGGGAGCAGAAGATCAGAGCTTTTTTAACAAATTACGCGATGCTCATTTTCCGCAAGAACGAAACTATTTAAAAGCCCATATTACATTATTCCATCATTTACCGCCCACACATTGGCGTGAAATTAAAAATTATATTATCCAACTGATGAGTGAGTATAAGCCGCCACAGGCTCATGCAGACCGTTTGTTGAATTTGGGCGGCGGTGTTGCTTTCCATATCAACAGCCCTGAGATGATGGCTATTCGTGCTATGATTGCTGAGAGATTGCATGGCTTGCTTATACCCCAAGACCAAGCGAAACCTAGATTGCATGTTACAGTTCAGAATAAGGTAAAATCGCAAGAAGCAAAAATATTATTTGCGCAATTGTCGGCTAGTTTTGAAGTGTTTCCAATAGAGCTTATTGGTATTTCAGCCTATTATTATAGAGGTGGCCCTTGGGAAGAGATTGGCCATTGGAAATTTAGAAAATAATGATTTCATTATTCTATATTGACCCGCCATCAATAGCCGCTTATAGCGCCGCATCTAGTCTATTTAGAATATGATTATCGCATTATTGGCGATCATGATGGCGGAGTAGCTCAGGTGGTTAGAGCACGGGAATCATAATCCCGGTGTCGGGGGTTCAAGTCCCTCCTCCGCTACCATAAAATATTGATTAACAATATTTAAATTTGAATATATCTATTGTTTTAAAATAAAAAAACATAGCTTGAAATATAGATGTAAATATTATTTCTGGCACTATTTAATATTGTTCTGCGCAAGAAAGAACTGTGCAATCAATATCATGATGCGGCTTAAAATAAAATTACTTATGCAGAAAATTATTCAGGTTTTTGAGCATCATTCCCATTTTGGTCAAGTTGATAGACCCGTACATAATCAATAATCATCTTGGCAGGAAATGCCTTTGCACTTATGCCTTTTTGGCCGCCCCAATCGCCGCCAACTGCGATGTTCAATAACAGATGATGAGCTTGATCAAAGGGCCATTTTGATTGTGTTTTTTTGTTCTTCTTACCCTTACTCTCATTTTTATATAAAAACTTTGGTGCATCATCGATACCAAGTAATATGAAATCTGCTGTCCATAGCAATTGATAGCGGTGCATTGCATGGCAAGCATCAGCTACCTTAAATTCTGTGGTTTTTTGAGACCCTGAGCCAAAGTTAAAGGCCTTTGTATGGATTGTTTGATGCACAACACCTGGTTCAAACCCGACATGTTCCATTATATCAATTTCGCCGCCATTGGGCCATTGAACATCTGGATCTTCTGGTAATGTCCAAATTGCAGGCCATGTGCCGCGACCACAAGGCAGTTGCGCTTTAATTTCAAAAAAACCATATTTCCAACTGGCTTTATCACGCGTTACTAATCGTGTTGATGTATATTTTTGCCCTGACCAGTCAGGATAGTCTTCTTTGCTGAGCGTTTCTGCACGAGCTTCGATGATTAAATGACCATTTTCAACACGTGAGTTTTCTGGACGTGCTTTTGAATAATATTGTTTTTCATTATTATACCAGCCTTCAGAATTGCGTTCGGTGGCGTAGGTCCATTTGTTATTGTCGGGTAGTCCATCCTCATAAAATTCGTCTTGGAAAACTAATGTATAGCCCTTGGGGGCATGGTGAACTTCGACTTTCTTTTTTGACTTCTCTGCTGTTTCATCATTCAAAGATTGATCATCTTTAGATTCTGATTGGCCCTTATCAATTGTTTCTGCAAGCTCATTGGATATATTCTTTGTAGTAGAGAGGGTGCCCAACGACCCCCCAGTCGCTGGGCTAAGTTGTAACGATAATAATGTAGCTATTACAAATGATTGTGCGGGCATAGCATTTGCCTTCGATATAATCTAAAAAAATGCCACTCCCATAACTCAACTTGTGGGAGTGGCTCTAGGACTCCAGAATAGGATACTGGAATTATTAAAATTTCACTCTTATACGAGCGCCATAAGTGCGGGGACGGTTAAAGAAACGAGTGTTATCAAATTGGGTTATGATAATCGCTGCTGCGTTAATCGTATCAACAATATTATTGGCATAAGCTTCGAAACGATATTTGCCTTCTGCATCAAATGTATAACCTGCACCAATATCTAATGTGAAGAAGCTTGGGACTTCATCAAGCAACCTGCCGCTATCAACGCGCGTGAAATTATTATCTGCATCAAATTCATTGCTATTGAAAATAGTTTGGAATTGTGAAGAACGATAACCTGCAGAGAGTACATAATCGAACTGACCATTACCAATATCAAACGCTTGAGATAATTTTGCATTAAGCTGCCAGCGCGGCGTTCTTGGTAAACGGAAATCATTTATTGGACGTAATACTGCATTTTCAGCATCAATATCCGATTGGAAACGAAAATCTTGAATAGGAATAGCATCTCTAATTTGAGCTTCTAAATATAACGCACTAAAATCAAGTTTGATATTGGCAGGTAGATCAAAACCACCGTCAATTTGTGCACCATAAATATCAGAAGATGCCGCATTAAAGCTAAATGATACCACCAA
This sequence comes from uncultured Sphingorhabdus sp., assembly GCA_947501885.1. Classification (GTDB taxonomy): domain Bacteria; phylum Pseudomonadota; class Alphaproteobacteria; order Sphingomonadales; family Sphingomonadaceae; genus Sphingorhabdus_B. Next base: position 20,797 of record CANMXN010000003.1, read on the forward strand.
TGCTGTGCTGGTGTTTGGCGGAAGAACAATGTCTCCTGTTACATTCGCACCAGCAGAGTTTAGAAATTCAAGAACCTGCGTTACGGATTGTAGCGCTGTGAATACTTGATCGGTATAATCATTATAAAATATAGATGCATTTAAGCGAGTTTTAACGCTACCAATAAAAAATTCATTTTTTGTACCCAGTTCATACAAAATAACGGATTCTGTATCGAATAGTGGAGCAACACCCAAATCACCAAGGTTATCGTTAAAACCGCCAGATTTATGACCATTGGCAATCAAACCATATAGTAGATTATCTTCGGTGATGTCATATTCAGCACGGAAACGCCAATCAACAAAGCTGTCATTGATGCGACCTTCTTGTTGGAAGATTTGGCCTTGGAACGGTACGGAGAATGTGAATTGTGTGGTGTTTGCAAAGCCATCACAGGTTAAGCCATCGCCGAAATTTGTATCGAGGCAAGGTGTACCATTGGGAACATCATCAAAATGTCCTCCGACAGGGCCAGCTGCTAAGATGTCATCCAAATTATCACGTGCACCCGGTGTCCCAATTCCGTTTAATTGGAACTGAAATACTTCCGCATCAGTTATAATGCCATCACCATCGGTATCAGGATTGATGATTGTACGATTACGCGCTGCAAATTCAAAGCCTTCAGTGCCTGTACGAACGCCTAAGCAGCAGTTGAAATTATTGTCGCCAAGGGCAAGGCCATAGCGTGCGGCAACACCCGTGCGCTCCTTACGATCGCCTGTGTAACGGAAACCCGCTGTTAAACGGAATTTATCTGTTACGGAGTAAGTGAAGTCACCATAAGCTGCTAGAGAATTGGTTTCAACATTGGTGTTAAATTCTACGCCTTGGAAAAATGGGTTGCGATCGCCCGTTGTTCCTAAGAATGAGAAGATATCTTCACGGAAATATTGTGCGCCAAGGCTCCAAATTAGCGGGCCTTCGCTGTTAAAGATACGCAATTCATGATAATGAGAGCGAGAGTCTGAAATAGTACGGAAACGAGAGAAATTATCTAATGTTTCGGCCAATATGATATCAGCATTCGGATTCCCCGCACCGCCAGATAATGCATCAATTACTCCAGGAAACGCAGGTGTTAATGGCGTTGTAGCCTCATAATCATAGACTGCATCACGATAGCTGCCTGTATATTCGATCGTAAATGGATCAGCCTCATAGGTGATAGTAGTCCTTATGCCCCAATGATCTGTATTTTGGATAGGGGTGATACCGCGCGCGATAACGTCGCGCGGATTTTCAATTTGATCAAGACTTTCTAAATTGCCGTCTGCTATTTCACCCAATGCTAGAGCAAAGTTAGAGCCTGTGTAACCGGTACCATTCTCAGCAATATAATCACCAGCAATCAAAATAGAGAGGCGATCCGTGGGTTTGAACAAAATTTGCGCACGGCCAGAGAAATTTTCTTCGGCTTCTGCAACGTCAATACCTTGTACAGGACCAACATTGTTAAAATAGCTATCATGTTCAAGATAAAGTCCGGAAAGACGAACAGCCACTTTATCACCGATCGGAACATTGATGACGCCGCGCAGTGAGCGTTGATCAAAATTACCATATTCAGCTTCGAGAGATGCGTCAAAAACACCTAGGCCAGGTTTAAATGTAATTGCATTAACCGAACCAGCTGTAGCATTGCGCCCACGTAACGTACCTTGCGGGCCAACATTAACCTCTACACGTTCAATATCATAAAATGCACTACCAATACCCGAAGGGCGCGGAATATTGACGCCATCAAAGTGGAAGGATGCAGCTGGATCACCAATTTCGGTATTATTGGTGCTGCCGATACCGCGAATAAAAACCTCTATATTACCGCCGTTATTGGCAACTGATAAGCCTGGAATACTCTGTTGTAGATCGACAAAATTTTGCGCCCCGATTTTTTTGAGATCTTCGCCTGTTACTGAGAAGGCCGTGCCTGCAAAATCTTGTAAAGATTGTTCTCGGCGATCGGCTGTAACGATAATGATATCATCGTCTTTTTCTATTTCTTCTTCATTTTCGGATGCTGGTGCTTCTTGTGCCTGTGCTCCCGCTGGAATAGCGCATAATGCTACAGCAGCGGTCGATGCCATAATTACTCTGCGCATTGTTTGTCTTTGGCTTCTCATTGGGCTTCCCTCCATACTTATAATTCTATATGTGACTTCCCAATCACAATTACCCAGATTCCCCAATCTGATTCACATGTGTCTAATCCATTATAGGGCAATCATCATTCAACTGATTTGATGTAAGAGGGATTGATTCTGCTGTAAGCGGTAATGATTATATTAGATCATGTCTGGTAATAATTTGATCATCCCAGCTCGGTACCTTCTGCTAATCGGAATAATCAATCCGGAAGACAATATAGCAGAGGAACCACCTTTAATATTGCGTTCTATGCTGACCACGCTGCTTAAATTTATTAGGAAAGAGCGATGTGATTGGTAAAATATTGGTTTTAGTTTTTCGGTATAATCGCGCAGTGAACCGCGTATCATTAACTTTCTATTATGCACATGAATATAGATATAATCACCGCTCGCTTCCATTGCGTCTATATCAGTGCTACTAATAAACTCTGCACCATTTTTCAGAGGAACTTTGATTATTGTAGGTTGTATGGCTTCAATAGCAGTGGAAGATTTTTTAATCCTATTAATTGCTTGAATGACGCGTTCATTGGAGAGTGGTTTTAGCAAATAATCAACCGCCTCAACATCAAATGCTTGAACAGCAAATCTTGAATGCGCTGTAGTAAAAATAATAGCAGGGCTATGCGGTAAGTTTTTTAGTGCTTCCACCACTGAGAAACCATCTCCATGCGGCATATTAATATCCAAGAATAATATATCTGGTTTATGGTTTTTGACTGCTGCAATGGCATCTTCACCAGAATGGGATATGCTCAAGATTTCGAATGGCCCTGCTATATCATTGATTTCATATAATATGGCTTTGAGCAAGTCCGCACTTAGCTCTTCATCTTCTGCAATGACGACATTATAACTCAAGAAGTGGTCCTCTCAACAGAAATGGGTATTGAAATTCTTGCTTCTACAATCTCTGATGTTGCTTGCTGTAATGAAAATTCAAAGTCGCCATTATAAACAGTATCAAGGCGCGATCTAACATTTTGTAAACCAACGCCTTCTCTACGTGCTTCTTTGTTACTATCCAATGGGGGACCATTATTGGTTATTTGTATTAAGAGGCGATCTTTTTGATTGCTTGCAGTAATGGTGATTAGGCACGGTTTACGCTGCCCTTCTACACCGTGACGAATTGCATTTTCTACTATGGGTTGTAAAATTAAACTGGGTACGGATATATTGGCAAATTCATCTGCTATATTAATTTCTAATTGTAACCGCTCATTAAAGCGCATTTTTTCAACCGCTAGATAGCTCTCTATAGTTTCCACTTCTTCAGCAAGTGTGACGAATAATTGTTCATCGCCTTCTAATGTAATGCGTAAAAAACTACTAAACTGATTGATCATTTTTCGTGCTTCTTTTGATCTATCTGTAGCGACTAATGCATTGATGCTGTTCATTGTGTTGAAAATAAAATGAGGGTTGATTTGATATCGTAACATTTGCAGTTGGGCATCGCGGGATAAGCTTTCTGCGGTTATCCTGCGCAATTTTTCATTGAGTGCTCGTTCTTGTTCAGCAGCAACTTCTGAATAGGCTCTAATGCTGTAAAATAGAGCTGTCCAAAGTGCAAAGATTAAGAATGATGCAAAATACCAACCGCCAAATTCTTCCCAAATATTAGAACCAGGAAATAATATCTCAAACATATACATGCGCATTATATTCCAAATAGCTGCGATGGTAGCTACCAACAATAAATGCATGAATGTGCGCCATGTTATATTGCCTAAAGCCGCATATTTAAGGGCTAGCCCAAGCGGTATTGTTAAGGCTGAACCCAGCAAGGCTTCTATAGCAATTTGGATAACGTGGAGCCACTGAGGATCGCCATACCAAAGTGTGAGCGACAAGAATGTGACTACGCAATATAACAACCAACCTAATAGTTGAATAGCTCGCCATGGTAAAAGCACGGCTTTAGGATGCTCTACTTGTTGTTTCGTTATATCTATCATATGGGAATGTTTAGGTTATGAAATTAATGAATACAAGATAGGCCGATAGGTAGCCAATGGCTGAAAATGAGATTGAGCTATGAAAACTGATACAATGTAACCTTGCTTAATGTGTAAATACCGATCATAAAAATAATATATGGCGGATATAAATGACTCTATAATTGGTTTTGGCGGTGGATGTCATTGGTGCACAGAAGCAGTGTTTCAATCAATCATTGGTGTAGAAACAGTCCAGCAAGGTTTTATTAAATCACGGCCACCATATGAGCAATATTCAGAAGCTGTTTTAATTGAATATGATCCAGATAAAATTGATGTCGCTATATTGATTGATATTCACTTGCGCACCCATGCAAGTATGTCTGCACACAAGATGCGCGGAAAATACCGTAGTGCGATATATAATACAGATGATGATGATACAGATTATAGAATAATATTAGATGTTTTGCAGCAAGAGTTTGATCAAGATTTGGTAACGCAAATATTGCCAATTGAGGACTTTAAACTCTCTGATGAACGCTTCCAAAACTATTATAAAAAGGGACCAGAAAAACCCTTTTGCAAAAATTATATTGATCCTAAATTATCATTGTTGTGGCGCAAATATACAAAAAATTATAAAGACAATGCGTAATAGTCTCTATAGCAAATATATCTTCAGTAGAAATTTATAAGGCGTCGTGAATTTTCGAATAGAGCCATTTACGGGCTTCTTGATCTGCAAAGCTATGCGATGCGCTGTCGATATGATGCAATTTTATGTTTATATTAGATCGCGTACGATCGAATATTTTATTCTTATAACTGCCCATAAAGGCCATTGCGGTTGTATCTTTATTGGCGATTAAAATATTAGTTTCTATTCTAATATCAGATAGTTCTTTGGCCATATGTTGGGATAATGCGCTTATATTGTCTTGTTGTGATGCTTTGCGGAGTCCAGATAGCAATTTGCCTATATCAATTTTTCCCGTGAATAAATCTATCAGGCTGCGTGGGTTTTTGATACGCGCCCAATAGCGTGCTCTGATCGCTGCTGCTGATGGCGCAGTAGGATTATCTGCTATGGTATTATTTTCTATGGGACTATCTTTTGCGGTGTTTGCGTTTTCAGTGCTACTATCTTCTTTTTGCGAATCAATTGTCCAAGGATTGGCTAATATGAGGTTTTTTAACCCTAAATTTTGATGATAAAGCAGTAATGCACTTGCCGCATCGCAATTACCAAAAGCTGATATTTGGATATCATGACCCAATCTATCTCGCATAAATTGAACGGCTGCTGCAATATCTTCTTGGCTATTGTCAAAACCTTTGTTTTCGCCTTCGCTATCGCCAATGCCGCGTCGGTCATAGCGCAATACATAATGCCCCAAAGCACATATATGCTGCGCTATTTGAGATTGGCTATCATGCGATCCTGAACGAATTTCATTGCCGCCACTGATGATAAGGAGTGCGCTTTTTGTTTCTATTTTATTGGGGGTATCGAGCGTTGCGACTATTTTTTGTTCCGCAATGCTCCAGCTTACAACCTCTCTGTTGATGGTTATGCTCATAGCTGGGTGCTCGTTTCTTTACACCAAAGGGAGAGCGTATCAGCAAGTGACTGCGCCATTAGCGCGCTATATTCAGGTTCTGAACGTATCCATAATGATATGCCATCCACCTGTTGGCCAACCTTATTTTCGGATGTGCCTTCTATTGTCATAGGAACAGCATTTTGCAGATCATTATAGAGAGCTGCGCTTAATTCATATCCAGCCAGTTCAATACCATCATGCACTGCAATTTGGGATAAGCCATCTAATGTTTCATCTAGGCCAGACTCTTTTAAGGCAATTAATTTGCTGCGCATCATCGTCTTGATGATATTAGCGCCTTTGACGCTGTTGAGACGAAAATGAGGTTTATCAATAGCAATATTATCGATCAAACAACCGCCACGAAAAGCAGCTACATGCGTAATATTATGTTGATCAACGATATGCTCTAGGGCCATGCGCCATGAGTTTAAGTTTTGTTGGCGAAGGTTTTGTAAACTCTCATTACATCCCGCTAAGTCAGGTAGGGTGGATGCGATGCCCCTGTCTGCTAATTGCCGCATTGACTCTATCATTGTAGAGCGCATTTTGTTCATCTCAGCAAATAATGGTGGGATGAATAGGATATGTTCTTTGCTATCTTTAGGTGTAGTTGCGACCATGGCCTCACGATGGCCCTGATGGTCATAACTGCCAAAGAGCAAATCTATGCTCACTCGTTAGCCTTTGCCTTAGCAAAGGAGACCAATGTACCGAATGTTTCAAACAATTCGGCATCGACATCATCATCATCAATTATAATGTCGAGGCTTTCTTCCATTTCAGTAAGCAAACCTGCAACCGCCATAGAGTCTAATTCAGGAATGGCACCAAATAGCTCGCTATCATAATCAAGCCCATCAACTTGGTTTTGAGATAGTCCTAATATATCTTGTAATATGGATTTTACTTTATTTTCCATAGAGTTGTCATTTTGATTGCTATTGTCAGACACACTATTTCCTTAATATTAAAATATTGGCGAATCTCATGGCCTCATTTTGCTTTATTCGCAAGCCTTCGGAGATAATGTTTTGCAATTCTTGGCCAATTTAACGGAATATTGGGTTGGAACATATCAAATCTATAACGTATACGAATTTCTTCCATCCAATCTGATTTATATTTGTCCGCACCCGTCCCAAAGTCTATTAAATCCACATGATCAATATCGATTACATATTGAAAAAGACCTGCGCTCAGCAAAGTGCCGGGTGATGCGCTTAAATGAGCTTCATCATGCGCAAGTTTGTGGATGAGAGCCTCACCATTTTCAACGGTCCAGAATTGTGCCGCCACGCATTGACCATCGATATAAGCTAGGCCTAAACGAAGAGCGCCAGCATCGGCTTCCTGTTGAGCAATTTGCCTTAAAAACTCTGGATTGCCTTCACCAGGTTTCCAACTCTTGCCGTAGACATGTTCATAATCGGCCCAGCTTTCTTCGTTAAATTCTGTTTCAATACGGATGGATACGATATTCTTTTTGGATTTGCGTTTCACCGTGCTGCGCAATTGACCTGGGCGCGTGCGCCAATATTCATCAAATGATCTGCCGTTAAGGCGCAATATATGGTTGATGTCGCATTCTTCTTTGCTCACCACCCATCCTGCCTGTTTAAAGGCATAGGTGATATGGCGGGCTTCGCTCTCATCGTCAGGAACGGGGGATAGACTGATTCGATAAGCAGAATCTTTGGCCAAAGAAGCTATCTGACGTAGCAATGATAATTTGGTTACCTCATCATAATTACCGCAAAAAATAGGACGCCATGTAAAATTATACCAATTGGATAATGACTCGAGGTGTCGATATTTTTTAACCATCAATGGCATCCATGCTTGCGTGCCGCTGCTACTAGCCTGTAATATTGCCAATTCTTTGCCTTTCAGCGCATAACGGTTGAGATTATCGAACCAGTCTAATCGATCAAATAGCTTTGGCTGATTTTCACGATCAAGTTTTCCACGTGCTGCATCTTGCACGGAAAGAAAATTATCGTGATATTCACTTTTTTCGGCCATAAGATTTTTCCTGACTAGAAACCTTGATTGTTAAATGCGACTGTAAACCATTATGAATAATGAGATAACATCATATACTATTGATCATTTAGCCCTAAAAGGGAAGGATGATGATGCCGCATTAATCATTAAGAATGATGTTCTTAGCTATAAAATGTTAAATCTCCGTATCGCTGCCTTATCTTTTTGGTTGCGTGATCAAGGCTTAGACCCAAATGATCGTGTTGCTATATGGGCGGGTAAGGGGTTTTTAAGCTGCATTTTACCATTAGCAGCAGCGCGTGCTGGCCTCGTTTATGTGCCGATAAACCCGCTTCTTAAAGCATTGCAAGTTGATTATATTGTAAAAGATAGTGGTGCTAAAATGTTAATTGCCAATGCTGCACGCCTTGCGACATTTGCCGATTATCATCATGAACAATTGCTATTATTTGATGAAAAAAATATCCAAAAGATAATTGAAGGCAGCAATCAACAGTTTTCTGACAATAAAACATCTGCCAATGATCTTGCGGCTATATTATATACATCGGGGTCTACAGGACAACCAAAAGGCGTTATGTTAAGTCATAAAAACCTCTGGTTAGGTGCAGCCAGTGTAGCGCAATATTTAAGACTTTCGAATAATGACCGAACCTTGGCTGTTTTGCCGCTCAGTTTTGATTATGGGCAAAATCAATTATTTTCTACATGGTATAGCGGAGGTACTGTTATCCCGCTTGATTATTTAACGCCCAAAGATGTTGTAAAATCTTGCTTAAAGCATAACATAACCACTTTAGCAGCAGTTCCGCCATTATGGGTGCAGCTTACAGAATATGATTGGGGAGATGCGGCTGGCTCTATTCGGAGGATTACCAATAGCGGTGGAGCTTTGACCGAGAAGCTTGTGCGTGATTTGCGCTCTATATTCGCTACTGCTGATATATATGCCATGTATGGCTTAACCGAAGCTTTTCGATCGACCTATTTATCTCCTGAATTATTGAATGATAATCCGCTGTCGATGGGCAGAGCCATCCCATATGCCGAAATTATGGTGGTCAATAAAGCGGGTGAAAAAGCTTCCCCTAATGAGCATGGCGAATTGGTGCATGCGGGTCCTTTGGTAGCATTGGGCTATTGGCAAGATGAAAAACGCAGTGCAGAACGATTTAAACCAGCGCCGTATTTCTCAAAATATGCGCAGGCAGAGGGCCGTAATAATATAGCAATATGGTCTGGTGATACAGTCTATAGAGCAGCAGATGGATTGCTCTATTTCGTTGGCCGTGATGATGCGATGATTAAAACATCGGGAAACCGAGTAAGCCCTGGTGAGATTGAAGAGGCAGCGGTCAGAACAGGTTATGCGATTGAAGCATGCGCAATTGGCCAAAAAGATGAACGTTTGGGAGCTGCCATCATATTATTTGTGCGTACATCAGACAGTGTCACAGATTCTGAAGAGAAATTAACAATAGCATTAAAAGCTGATTTACCTGGCTTTATGCAGCCAAAACATATCATATGGTTGGAAGAGTTTCCGAAAAATGCAAATGGTAAGATAGATAGAAATATGCTGGAGCAAAATCTACCACATTATATAAAAGGCAAAGATGTTTGATATGAAGAAAATGGGACCCTATCCACAATTTTATCAAGCCGATGATAATGGCCAATTGATGGTTTTTGGACGCAGCGTAAGATCTATTGTTGATGAAATCGGAACAACACCGCTTTTCATTTACAGCCGTGAATGTTTGACACAAAAAATGTCAGAATTACGCTCTGCTATGCCAAATAATCTTGATATACATTATGCAATGAAGGCCAATAGCTTTAAACCTGTGTTGGAGCATATGCGTGACCTTGTCGATGGATTTGATCTGGCGTCGGGTGGTGAGATGGATTTGGCAATTGCAGCAGGTGTGAACCCAGAATTTATGAGCTTTGCGGGTCCAGGTAAACGCGATTCTGAATTGGAAAAAGCGATTGCAGCGGGTGTGACGTTAAATGTGGAATCGCCTAATGAAGCAGACCGTATGATCGCTATTGCCGCTAGATTAGGTATAAAGGCAAAAGCTGCATTGCGCGTAAACCCAAGCTTTGATCTTAAGGGATCAGGTATGAAGATGGGAGGCGGAGCCAAGCAATTTGGTATGGATGAAGATTTGATTGCGCCGACCGCCAAGAGAATTATTGAAAGCGGTAATCTATGGAAAGGCTTTCATATTTATGCGGGTAGTCAGTCATTAAGCGCCGATGCTATAATAGAAACGCAGCGGCAAACATTTGCATTGGCCGATACATTATCGCAGGAAATTGGATCATCACCAGAGCGCATTAATTTGGGCGGCGGTTTTGGCATTCCTTATTTTCCCAAAGAAGAAGCGCTTGATATTGCAAAAGTTGGGGCCGCGCTTGATGCGCAAATGTCGAATTTGCCTGAAGCGCTAAAAAATACCAAATTTTGTATAGAGCTTGGCCGTTATTTGGTCGGTGAGGCTGGTATTTATGTAACCAACATTGTTGATCGTAAAATGAGCCATGGTGAGACATTTTTGGTCGTTGATGGCGGACTGCACCATCAATTAGCGGCCAGCGGCAATTTTGGTACGGTGATAAGGCGTAATTATCCTATTGCCGCAGTGAATGATTATGAATCATCTGGGCAATATGATGAATATGATTCTGAAATTGTCACTATAGTTGGGTGTTTATGTACACCTTTAGATATGCTTGGTGACAAGGTTTTACTTCCTAAATTGGCTGTTGGAGACTTGGTTTCGCTCTTTTGTGCGGGTGCTTATGGTGCATCTGCAAGCCCATTGAATTTTTTAGGGCATGGGCAAGCTGCTGAAATAATGATATAAAATATGATCATGTCTTATATTGAGACAATTTCCGAATTTTATTTTGAAAATAATATATTAATCCTAACGGTATGTTCACCATTTTACGGCAAATGTAGTGTGTGACTATGTGATCGTATCCCGTTACAAAGGGGTAGGGGGTGCGAATCTGTAGCGTAAAGGAATAAATGACATGCCGTACCAACGGAAGAATATTGCAATATTAGCACTTGGCTTAACAAGTGTATTACTTAGCAGCTGTGGTTTTGGATCTGGAAGATCATCACTGCCACCAGCACCAACCGTTTCTAATCAAACGGGTGCGTCCGAAGAATATATTATTGGACCGCTTGATGAAATCAGTATCTTTGTATGGAGAAACCCTGATCTTAGTGGGAAGTTCCGTGTTCGTCCTGATGGACGTATTACGTCTCCCCTTATCAGTGATTTACCAGCTGCTGGCAAAACATCGGCCATGCTTGCACAAGATATTAAAATTCAACTTTCTGAATATATTAATGATCCCATTGTTCAGGTCATTGTAACTGACTTTGATGGAGGTTCTCAACAAGTTCGCGTTATTGGTGCGACCGAGAAACCGGCGGCGATACCATTTCGCGCCAACATGACATTATTAGATGCGATGATCGCCGTGGGCGGATTATCGGAATTTGCATCAGGTAATAAAGCCACATTGATCCGTGTTAATCGCGGTACAGGTAGACAACAAGAATATGCTCTTCGGATTAATGATTTGCTGAAACGTGGATCATCTCAAGCCAATATTCCATTGCAACCTGGTGATGTAATAATCATCCCGACAAGCAGTTTTTAACTGCGCTTTACTGGATAGTTAGATTGATAGGGTTAATCCCTCGATTTCGTCTGAAATATTGAATGGAAATATAGTATAATGAATGGTTTATACGATGAAATTAGAATAGCTATATATGGTGTATGGAATCGCCGTTGGTTGGCATTGGCGATTGCATGGGTGCTGTGTATATTGGGTTGGGTTGCGGTATCAACGCAACCAAATAGCTATGAATCTGAAGCACGCATCTTAGTAGATGCTCAAAATATTTTGTCGGATCAAACGGGCATTAGCTCAAATGATAGCCGCAAGAATATTGATCAGCTCGGCCAGACTATTGTGTCTTATAATAATTTACAAAAAGTGGTGAGCGGTACAGATTTGGGCCTTAAAGTTACGACTGATAAGCAAATGGATAGTGCCGTAAAAGCACTTGCCGCAAAAGTCGAAGTCGATTCTACCGAAGATAGCCTTTTTGATATTAAGGTAGAACAATCAAGTCCTAAACTTGCGCGTGATGTCGTACAAAAATTAATCGATATTATCCAAGAAGAAAATATTGCTGGTGACCGTAATAGTGTTACGCAAGAGATCAAATTTTTAGACGGACAGGTTGCTGCTGCACAGAAAAAACTAACCGATGTTGAAGCGAAGCGTATTGCTTTTGAGACAGAGAATTTAGGTTTATTACCAGGTGTTGGTTCTGTATCACAGCGGATTGAAGCTGCTCGTAGCGAGATTAATCAAATTGATACGCAATTGGTTTCTGCACAAAGTGCATTGGTTGCTCTCAATGCACAATTGGCCGCTGAATCGCCAACCATTAATACGCCTTCTTTTAATCCTGGTCGTCCAGGTGGCGGCGGCGCGGCAGGTGCTTTATCAGCTGCTCGTGGTTCTCTTGCAGAAATGCGCGCGCGTGGTTTGACGGATAGGCACCCTGATGTTGTCTCTATGAAGAAGCAAATTGAAACATTGCGCGTTCAGGCCGCTTCTGCCCCAGCGACGGGCGGCGGCAGTTCTATCACTCGTACACCTAATCCTGCATATAGTTCTTTGCAGGGACTGCGTGCCGAGAGACAGGCAACAGTTGCGGGGCTTCGCTCTCGCAGAGCTACATTGCAATCAGAATTAGCGCAATTGACTTCGCAGCAGAGCTTAGAGCCTGGTGTGGCTTCTGCAATGGAAAATTTAAACCGCGAATATGACATTGCCAAAGATCAGTATGATCAACTAATTGTTGCGCAGAATAAGGCACGTTTACGGGATAATATTGGCACAGAGACTGATGCCGTAAAATTTAGCATTATTGCTAAACCAACGCTACCAACGGCGCCATCTGCACCCAATCGTCCGCTATTGCTTACAATTGTGTTCTTCTTTGGTTTGGGCGGCGGTGTAGCTTTTGCCTTTGCCCTTGGACATTTGCAAACAAGTTTCCCAACCGCATCGCGTTTGGAACGAGTGAGCGGCCTTCCTGTGATTGGCACTGTATCGCAAATGTTAACTCCTCAACAAAAAGAGGGGCGCCTGAAAAAGTTAAAATTATTTATCGGCGGTACGGCATCTTTGATGGGCGTGTTTGTCTTGCTTATTATCGTTGAGTTTTTTCAGCGAGGAATAGTAGCTTGAAGGATTCTAAAATGAATAAACATCAATCTCTTAAATCTGCTCAATCCTTGCTGGAGCGTGCATCAGACCTCTATGGCTTTGATCATGCTATGCGTGGCAAAGTGGATGATAGCGCCACTAAAAAGAAAATGGTAAAATCTTTAAGTGAAAAAGCAGATAAAACCATAAAAACTGGGGGTAAGATAGAATATAGCAAAGCCGCAGTGCCTAATTCTGAAGACAAAGTTACGGCAAAAGTGGAATTGCCAAAGGCTTCGACAATAGTTGATACGCCATCTGCCGACATAGCACTTAAAACGGGGTCAGCTATTGATGCTGAGAAAGTTGTAGAGAGAGTTTCTGCCAACAACAAAGATATTCGTAAAATTGATCGTCAATGGCTGAGTGACAATAATATGATTGTGCCTGATGGCCCAGTTACAAGCCTGTCAGAAGAATTTCGTATTGTTAAAAGGCAGCTTTTGTTAGCAGCTAGAGGCGGTAAAGGCGTTCAAGCTGTAGAAAATGGTGAGCGAATATTAATTTGTTCCGCTCATCCGAATGAAGGCAAAACTTATACGTCGGCTAATCTTGCACTATCATTGGCAAGTGAAAAGGATAATCGTGTCCTTTTAATTGATGCTGATTTCGCAAAACCTAGTATTTTATCTACTCTTAACATTGATGGTGGCCCAGGCTTAATGGATGCTCTGGCAGACCCTAATTTAGATGTGAATGAGATGGTTCTTGAAACTGATGTTGACGGGCTATCTGTGCTTCCAGCAGGGTCACAATCCAATCAAGACACAGAATATTTGGCGGCTGCAAGGACGTCACGGGTTATTGAAAAACTATCTAGAGATGACCCAAACAGAATCATTATTTTTGATTCTCCTCCAGCGCTAGCGGCTTCGCCGGCGTCGGTACTGGCACTCCATGTTGGCCAGACTCTGATGGTAGTACATGCTGATAAAACAACAGATAGCGCGCTGCGTGACGCGTTAAGTCTATTGAGTGGCTGTGATTATGTGCAACTACTTCTTAATCGCGCAAACTTCTCTCCCTCAGGCCGAAAATTTGGCTCATATTATGGATATGGAGCATAACAATGAAAAACAATATATGGCTCGCTAAGTCTTGTAAAAATTATAAATCATTATTGCTGTTAAGCAGTGCATCATTTGTACTGAGTCCCAGCGTATATGCACAACAATTACAATCCGAATTTTCTCAAGACTTTACGCAATCATCTTCTCCCGATGCATTTAATTCTGATGATAATGTCACCGATGGTGATGAAAATCGCACTCAGCGCACGCGCACAGAATTCACTCCATTTATCGAAGTGACACAAGTGGCTTTTACAGATTTTGAAGATGGCAGCAGTGATGTTTTGACTTATACCAGTGTTGCAGTAGGAGCCGATGCCTCTATTCAAACGCGCCGCGCACAAGGGCAAATTAATATCCGTTATGAGCGTTTATTTGGTTATGATAGCGGGTTAGAAGATCAAGATTTTGTTACTGGTCTTGCCCGTGCTAATTACCGATTGACACGTGAATTGAGTATTGAAGCTGGTGGCCTAGCCTCACGTACGGGCCTTGATAGCCGTGGTCCCACTTCGTTCAATCAAGTTGGCAATCAAGATAATGTAACGCAGGTTTATTCTGCTTATGCAGGTCCAACTTTATCGACAACTGTTAACTCTGTTGATGTAAACGCCCAATATTTGGTGGGTTATACCCGTATTGAATCTGGAGATATAGGAGTTATTGCGGGTCCAGGGCCTGCTGTTGATACATTTAGTGATAGTATTAGCCAATCTGCAAGTCTGTCATTTGGTCAACGTCCAGGGGTTTCTCTACCATTTGGTTGGGCAATAGGCGGTGGTTATAATCAAGAAGATGGTGATCAGCTAGATCAACGCTTCCGTGATGTATTTGTGCGTGCAGATGTCACCGTTCCCCTATCGTCTAACTTATTTGCAGTTGGCGGAATTGGTTATGAAGATGTCCAAGTTAGCGAACGCGACGCGTTGCGCGATGCTCTTGGAAACCCTATTTCTGATGATAGTGGACGTTTGGTAACCGATGAAGGGTCTCCGCGATTGGTAACATTAGAAGAAGATGGTCTAATATGGGATGCTGGCGTGTTATGGCGCCCAAGCCGCAGGACATCTGTGGAAGCAAGATTTGGTCGTCGCTATGGCAGTGATACATATACGGGTAGCTTAAGTTATCAACCAACCGATAATACGACATTTAATATATCAGCATTTGATCAGGTCAGTGGTTTCGGTAGTTTACTTAATGATAATCTACAAAGCATAGGCACACAATTTGATAGTTTCCGTAACCCGCTTTCGGGTAATATCGGTGGCTGTGCTTTCTCACGTGATGGCAGCACTTGTTTCAATGGTGCATTACAAACAGCAGCATCTTCAAACTTCCGTTCTCGGGGTGTAAATGCAACGCTTAGCTCACGCTTTGGTAATTGGGATGTCGGAATTGGCGGCGGATATAACAGACGCCGTTTCTTAGCTTCTGAATTGGGCGCTCAGGCATTTCTTGCTGGTACGGTTGATGAAAATTATTTTGTGCAAGCCTTCTTTGGTACACAATTTGACGAGCGGTCTAGTTTCCAAGGCAGTGTTTTCTATAATCTCAATGATAGCGGTATAGATGGCTCGAGTAATGTTACTACTTATGGTGCCAATGCTGCTTATCTTCGTGAGGTCCTAACGGGCTTGCAGGCTACTGTGGCTGTTGGTCTCGATGGCTTTGATCAACCAGGTTTTGACAGTGCATTATCTGCATCAGCCTTGCTTGGTTTACGTTATAACTTCTAAAATCAATATCATCCGATAATCGGGGGAAAAATTATGTATGATCAATTTTATGGATTTGAGGGTCGACCGTTTCAATTAACGCCAGATCCAGATTTCTATTTCGAGAGCCTGACGCATCGTAAAGCTCTATCTTATCTTGGATATGGACTTGCGCAAGGTGAAGGTTTCATTGTTATTACAGGTGATATTGGTGCTGGTAAGACGACATTAGTAAGCCATTTGATGGCAACAATAGATACTGCGCGTCTTACTGCATCAACAATCGTAACCAGCCAATTAGATGGTAATGATTTGATTAAGATGGCGGCCACGAGCTTTGGTGTTGATGTAGAGGGTTTAGATAAACCAGCTGCTCTTAATGCGATTGAGCAATTTTTACATACAGAAGCACGTGCTGGTCGCCGTTGTTTGCTGGTAGTAGATGAAGCGCAAAGCCTATCGGTTGATGCTTTGGAAGAATTGCGCATGCTTTCTAACTTCCAATTGGGCTCAACGGCATTGTTGCAAATTTTCTTACTTGGTCAACCAGAGTTTCGTGATTTGGTGCATAATAGCGCGCAGTTAGAACAATTGCGCCAACGTGTTATTGCAACGCATCATTTGCTACCAATGGAATCAGAAGAAGTAGGACCTTATGTCGAACACCGTTTAACTTGTGCAGGTTGGACTGGTAATCCTAAGTTTAACGAAGATGCATATAGTATAATGTACACGGAAACAAACGGTGTACCGCGCCAGTTAAATACATTGATGCAACGAGTTTTGCTAATGGGTGCGGTTGAAGAATTGCATATTATTGATGGGGATATGATAAAGGCTGTTATTGCCGATATGTCTGGTGAACCATTTGAATATGAAGCACCATTATCGGCTAAGGCTGGCCCGAATGATATTCCGCAAGCCATGTATGATAAACAAGCGCGGGAAGAAGCAGATCATATTAATGAAACAGATGTTATTGAAGATGTAGATATTTTAGAAGATATTGAGTCTCAAGATAATGATCTAACTTTCGATAAAGATAATGAAAATACTCTTAGCGAAGTGATTGAAGATGAGGCTTTATCGACGAATGTTTATGATGAACCGCCTGTATCTCCATATTATGGTGGGAAACCCGAATATGTAAATATTGCTGTAGAAGATTATCAAAAATTGATTGATCGTGTAGATATGTTAGAAGCAAAATTATCAGAGCATGATGTTACTTTGCGTCAAACATTGAGCATGATGATCCAATGGATGGAAGATAATGAAGAAATGCAATATGGTGCTAACAAAGCTGCATAAACTGTATATTTAATAAATTATATGGTATGCGAATGATAGCGGTTGAAAATGTTGATATGAGTGTGGAGTGAATGGCAATGCGAAATACCATATCTGTTGATATTGAAGATTGGTTTCAGGTAGGTGCTTTTGAAACTGTAATTGACCGCAATGATTGGGATGACATGGAATTGCGTGTAGAGCGCAATAGTGACGCAGTTCTCGCATTATTTGCCCGCCATAATATCAAAGCAACATTTTTTATATTGGGTTGGGTGGCAGAACGCGTACCCAAATTAATACGCCGTATCGTAGATGCGGGTCATGAAATTGCTAGTCATGGCTATGCGCATGACCGTGTGTTTACATTTACAGTGCAGCAATTTGCGCAAGATCTGAAAAAATCTCGTGCTATATTAGAAGATATCTCAGGTGTGAGAGTCTCTGGCTATCGTGCGCCAAGTTTTTCTATAGATCCGCGCACGCCTTGGGCGCATGAAATTTTGGCCGAACATGGCTATGAATATTCATCGAGCGTGGCGCCGATTAAGCATGATCATTATGGTTGGCCCGATGCACCGCGTTTTGCTTATGAGCCGCTAAGTGATAGTGATTTTCTAGAAATACCCGTGACCACCGCGCAGCTTGGCCCAAAGCGATTAGCGGCTGGAGGCGGCGGTTTTTTCCGTCTATTGCCTTATGCGTTTTCACATTGGGCGATTAAACAGGTTAATCAAGATGCTGGGCAGCCAGCGATTATCTACTTTCATCCATGGGAGATCGACCCCAAACAACCGCGTGTTGAAAGCGCGCCGTTAAAATCAAAATTACGGCATTATTCTCGTCTTTCTGTTATGGAGAATAAGCTCGATAGATTGATTGGTGATTTTGAATGGGAACGCATGGATGCTATGGTTGCGCGTGAAAAATCAAATCGCAAACATATGAAGAGCGCTGCATGAACGCGCCTATTATCAACAGGCGCATAATAGTGCGCGAAGCAAATATTCATGACTCGCATGAATTGGCGCGTATCGATGCTTGGTTGATGGAACGTGATGACAGCACGCCATTTCATCGTCCACAATGGGTGATAGCAGCAGCGCAAGGTACTGACCAAGAAGCGCTTTACTTACTGGCTGAAAATAAAGACGGAGATTTAATGGCTGTCCTGCCGCTTCATATCATCCATTCACCTATCTTTGGCCGTGCTTTGGTTTCTTCTGGTTTTTCTGTAAGCGGCGGTATTTTATCATCAAGTCCAACGGCATCAGCGCGTCTAGCCGATGCGGCTTGGAATCTGGCTCAGCGTCATAGCTGCCCTACGGTGGAATTGCGCGGCGGCGTGTTGCCTGCTGGTGAATGGCAGAAAAAAGAAGGAGCACATGCTAATTTTGCAAGGCCATTATGCATCGATGATGAAGCTGAACTGCTTGCCATTCCGCGTAAACAACGTGCAGAAGTGCGCAAAGGTCTGAAGAATGAATTAGAGGTTAATATTGGTAGTGATCAGCGTGATATTGACTGGCATTATGACATTTATGCGCAAAGTGTGCATAATCTAGGTACGCCTGTTTTCCCAAAATCTCTTATTGAAGGCGTATTTCGTTCCTTTGGTGAAGATGCTGATATTTTGACAGTCTGCCATCAAGGCGCACCCGTTGCGAGTGTGCTAAGCCTCTATCATAAAGGCACTGTTATGCCTTATTGGGGTGGTGGTATTTGGCAAGCTCGGGCATTACGTGCCAATGATATTATGTATTATGAATTGATGAACCATGCACGTAGGCGCGGTTGCAGCCATTTTGATTTTGGCCGTTCCAAAACGGGTTCGGGTGCTTATGCTTTTAAAAAGAATTGGGGTTTTGAACCTGATCCATTATCTTATGCAGTGCGGACTGCCGATAATAGCGAGGCGCGTGATATTAATCCGAATAGCCCAAAATATAAGCTGCAAATATCACTATGGCAAAAATTACCACTTAAACTAGCCAATAAAATAGGGCCTTGGATCGCCAAAGGATTGGGGTAATGGGGGATATATTATTTCTCTCACACCGTATTCCATGGCCACCGGATCGCGGAGATAAAATACGCTCGCATCATATTCTAAAACACCTTATCGATATGGCCCCTGTGCATATTGGTACATTTGCCGATGATGAACGTGATATCAGCTTTACAAATAAGCTGGAGGATATTTGCGCATCTGTGTATGTTGAGCGGCGCACAAAAGCACAGTGGCAAGCGGGAGCAGAAGCGCTAATTAGCGGTAAGGCCGTATCCGTTACTAGCTTTGCCTCATCATCTATGCAGGCGTATGTCGATGATATACTAGCAAAGCATGATATATCGCATGTTTTTGTCTTTTCTGGACAATTGGCACAATTCATACCGCAAAATTATGCGGGCAGGTTTGTCATGGACTTTGTGGATGTTGATAGTGCAAAATTTGAAAGTTATGGTCAAGAAGGCAGATTACCAATGCGGTGGGTTAATGCCCGAGAGGGTGAAAAGCTTGCTGATTTTGAACATGAAATAGCGCATCGCGCTGATATGAATTTGTTCGTTAGTCCTGCGGAAGCAGCGCTTTTTCGTAGCCGTAGTGGGCTTGATAAGAGCGTTCAAGCGCTAGGCAATGGTATTGATTTGGATTTTTTTGATCCCAAAGCAAATTTCGCGGAAGTATCCAGTGAACATAATGTTACAGGACCAATGTTAGTATTTACGGGGCAGATGGATTATCGTCCTAATGTCGAAGCTGTGTGCTATTTTGTCGACAAAATATTACCGCGTGTACGTGTTATCAATCAAAATGCCCATTTTACGATCGTTGGACGTAATCCTAGTAAAGATGTTTTGGCATTAGCAGGTCATCCAGCGGTTACAGTAACGGGTTCGGTTGATGATGTGCGTGGTTATATAGCAGCGGCTGATGTGATTGTTGCACCGCTGCAAATTGCGCGCGGTATTCAAAATAAAGTGCTTGAGGCTATGGCCATGCAAAAAGCAGTTGTTGCCTCTGATGCCGCAGCTACGGGTATTGATGCGGTGCATGGCAAGCATTTCTATGTTGCGGATAATGCCAAAGATGAAGCGGCTTATATCAATGAATTATTACGCAATGCTGCATTGCGTAAAAAAATTGGCAAAGCGGCACGTGCGCATGTGAAGAAACATTATAGTTGGGAAGGGCAATTGGCTGTTCTTGATGATTATATGGTGCATCAATGAGCAGTGTATCCGCCAATATAAGAGAGAAAGTAGAAGCGAGTAAACCCGTTGCTGCAAAAGGTTGGAAACGGCATTTGTTCTATTTGGGCCTTGCTTGGACGGCGATATTATTGCTCTTTTTCCGTGATGCATCGGATATGGTTGGAATCTGGTGGAATAGCTCAACTTTTAACCATTGTTTGTTGATTGTTCCAATATTGATCTGGCTTATTGTGCGCCGCCGTGAAGAGGTAGCTCAAATCACACCGCAAGCATGGAAAGCTGGGCTAATATATATGGCTGCTGCGTCCTTTGGTTGGTTTCTTGGCGACTTGGCGGGCGTTGCTCTGGCACGCCAATTGGGGTTGGTGATGATGCTGCAAGGCGCGGTGCTTACCATATTGGGACGTAATGTGAGTTTGGGGCTGACTTTCCCACTTTTTTATGCATTTTTTATGGTTCCTTTTGGTGATGAATTGGTGCCCATTCTTCAAACTGTAACCGCAGACATATCGATGTTCATGCTTGGTCTCGTGGGTATCCCAGCCTATATTGAAGGAATATTTATAACAACGCCAACAGGATATTTCCGAGTGGCAGAGGCTTGTTCAGGGATTGAATTTCTTATCGCGATGATTGCTTATGGCGCATTGGTGGCCAATCTATGCTTTAAAAGCTGGTTTCGCCGTATCTTATTTATGATATTGTGCATTGTTACACCTGTTATCGCTAATGGTATTCGCGCTTGGGGGACTATTGTCATTGCTCATCACACGAGCATCGATTTTGCTGCTAGTTTTGATCATATTTTCTATGGTTGGATATTTTTTGCGCTTGTTCTCATGCTTGTTATGCTCATCGCTTGGCGTTGGTTTGATAGAGCAATTGATGATCCTGCGTTTAATCCAAAAAACCTTATTGGAGATGTAAAGAGCAATTTTTCTGCCGCTAAAGCGATGATATTTATGGCGGTAGTTTTTGCCATTCCTATTGCTTGGTCTGCGGCTATTGCATCAAAAGATTCGCCTATACCGCAGACTATTGAGTCTTTTGATATAGTAGGATGGGAAAAAATAGCATATCAGCCGCAATATGATTGGAACCCATATTTTGCAGGATCAAATCATAATGTTGGCCAACGTTACCGCGATGCCGAAGGCCGCATCGTCGATATGGCAATAGTGGTCTATGATCGCCAAGAAGAAGGCCGTGAACTTATCGGTTTTGGGCAAGGTGCGGTTGGTCCCGATAGTGTTTGGTCGTGGACGGCGGCTATCGATGCCCCAAAGGGCGCACTCGGAGAGCATATTGTCGCACCAGGTCCAGTATCGCGCGATGTGTATAGTTTTTACCGCATCAATGGAACAACAACGGGAAGCGGCGTTGACTTTAAACTGGCCACATTATTATCCAAATTAAGCTTAGGAAACCAGCAAGCAGTGGCCGTTATAATTTCGGCAGAACATGGCGAAAATATTGATCATAAGGCCAATATGGAAAAATTTATTGCTGATATAGGCTCAATTGATACGTTGGCGGATTTAGCGGCGGGATTGAATTAATATGTGCGGTATCGCTGGAATATTTCATTTGCAAACGGCCAAACCCGTTGATCCAAAACGTATTAGATCAATGTGTGATCCTATGGTGCATCGCGGGCCTGATGGCAGCGGTGTATGGACCGATGCAGGCGTTGGTTTGGGGCATAGACGGCTATCTATCATTGATGTGGAAGGCAGTCCGCAGCCGATGCAATCAAGCGATGGTAAGCGCGTGTTGAGCTTCAATGGCGAGATTTATAATTATCAAAAATTACGCCTTATATTACAAAATGCAGGATATGAGTTTCTCACCGATGGCGATAGCGAAGTCATATTGCATGGATGGGACCATTGGGGCGCAGAGTGCGTTAAACATTTTCAAGGTATGTTTGCGTTTGCAATTTATGATGCACGTGACAAAAGCCTGTTTCTTGCGCGTGATAGGCTGGGCGTTAAACCGCTACATTTTGCTCAACTATCAGATGGAAGCGTTATTTTTGCGTCTGAATTAAAAGGGCTTTTGGCGCATCCTGCACTTAGGCGTGAGCTTAATCTTTTTGCGCTCGATGATTATCTCGCTTTCGGTTATGTGCCTGATCATACGAGTATTGTCACTGGTGTGCAAAAATTAGCGGCAGGGCATTATTTGCTGCTAAAACAAGGTAAGCCTCTTTCTAAGCCCATCCAATGGTGGGATATTGATTTTAGTGACCGTGTGAGCGGTAGCGAAGCTGAATTGCAAGAAGAATTGCTGCGGCTCATGGGAGAGGCTGTGAAATCTCGTATGGTATCTGATGTGCCTTTGGGTGCGTTTCTCTCTGGCGGCGTAGATAGCAGTGCCGTGGTTGCTCTAATGAGCGAGCAGTCCAAGTCCCCCGTTAAGACATGTTCTATAGGCTTTAATGAAGCAAAATTGGATGAGAGCGGTTATGCAGATCAAATTGCACATCGTTTTTTGACGGACCATCGCACGCGCACCGTAGCAGCTGATGATTATGCATTGCTGGACCGATTGACAGATCTTTATGATGAACCATTTGCCGATGCATCGGCATTGCCAACTTATCGCGTATGCGAATTGGCACGTGAAAATGTAACGGTTGCGCTCTCTGGTGATGGTGCCGATGAAGCGATGGCGGGCTATCGTCGTCATGTATTCCATCATGGTGAAGAGCGCGTACGCAGCCTATTTCCGACGGTATTACGTCGTAAATTATTTGGTACATTGGGTGAAATTTATCCGAAAGCTGACTGGGCGCCGCGGCCATTACGCGCTAAAACAACATTATTGTCGCTCGCTCGTGAGGGCCATCAAGGCTATGCAGAGGCTGTTGGGGTTACCTCGCCCGATATACGCCAGCGCCTCTATTCCGCAAAAATGTTGCGCAGCATAGATGGCTATTCATCGGAAGCGCATATGCATGATTTGATGCAAAATGCGCCCGCGCGCAGCGGCTTAGATCAGGCACAATATGCCGATATGAAAATGTGGTTGCCTGGTGATATTTTGACGAAAGTAGACCGTGCGAGTATGGGTGTTAGCCTTGAGGCGCGGGAACCATTGCTGGACCATCATTTGATTGAATTTGCCGCAAAACTTCCAGAAAACATGCGAGTAAGGCGCGGTCAAGGCAAATATTTAATGAAACGCAGTCTAGAAAAATATCTGCCAGAAGATATTTTATATCGTCCTAAAATGGGTTTTGTAACGCCGATAGCCAATTGGTTTCGTGGGCCATTGGCAGATACAGCGCGCAACATTTCGAGCAGCAGTATTTTGCAACAAAGCGGATATTTTGATGCCGATATGCTGAGTAAATTGGCGGATGACCATATAGCTGGAAAAAGCGATAATAGCCGCACATTATGGCAATTGGTAATTTTGGAAAAATCCCTTACAAAAATCTTTGCCTGAGCTATTTAGCGAATATGCGTTCTTCATATTTTGCGTCCATAAAATAAAGACCATCGGGCGGTGCATTGAGCGCGAGGGCTTGGCGGTCTTTTGCTTCTAATGCAGCGCGTAAATCCGCCTTATCCCATTTGCCCATGCCGACTTCGGCCAGGCAGCCTACTATAGAGCGTATTTGATGATGCAAAAATGATAGCGCTGCTGCTTCGACCCAAATTTCATCATCATGGCGTGAAATATTTAAGGAACTTAGCGATTTTATAGGGCTTTTGGACTGGCATTGCGTGCTACGAAATGTCGTGAAATCATGCACGCCGATTAAGCATTGTGCGGCATCATGCATGACCTGCGCATTCATAGAGCGCGCCACGCGCCAAGCCTTGCCCAATTGAAAGGTGAGCGGTGCGCGGCGGTTTATAATGCGGTAACGATAGGAGCGCCCAACGCAAGAAAAGCGAGCGTGCCAATCATTAGGAACTATTGCTATATCCAATATTGCAATAGGATGTGGGATTAGCTTAGCATTGATTCCCTCGATCAAGCGGAAATCTGATAATTTTGTTTCCAAATCAAAATGGGCGATCATAGCTTTCGCATGGACACCAGCATCGGTGCGGCCTGCACCTTGTACAACCACTTGTTGTTGCGTGATTCCATATATGGCTTCTTCGATAGTTTGCTGTACACTGGGGCCATGCGATTGACGCTGCCATCCCATATAGGGTGCGCCGTCAAATTCGATTTTGATAGCATAGCGTGTCATGTAAGTTTTAAACCGCTTGGAAATATAGCACCGCGCAAAAAATTATCGAGTGGCATTTTAGGTTTGCCTGCTTTTTGAATGATGGTTGGGCGGATGGCTCCTTGCCCGCAAGCGATGGTCATCCTATCATCCAAAATAAGCCCAGAATCTCCTTCTGCTTCTATAACCTGTGCTTCATGGATGCGGTAACGCACATTGTCATGTTCAAAAAAAGCGCCAGGCATGGGATTATAAGCGCGAATTTTACGCTCTATCAATGCAGCATCTTGGGTAAAATCAATCCGCGCTTCGTCCTTGGTGATTTTCTTGGCATAGGTAATGCCTTCATCTGATTGAGCAATGGCAGGGTGGGCTTCTAAATCTTGCAAGACATGAACCAGTAAATCAGCGCCCATATGTGCCAGTTCTTCGGTTAATTCAGCAGTATTTTTATCGGCAATTTGGGTGTTTTGGGCGGCGCGCACAGGGCCAGTATCTAATCCTGCTTCCATCTGCATAATCATCACACCGCTCTTTGTATCACCCGCCTCTATCGCGCGCTGCACTGGCGCCGCGCCGCGCCATCGCGGCAATAAAGATCCGTGGATATTAAGGCATCCGTGCCGCGGCATATCCAAGATGCTTTGCGGGAGTATCAGACCGTAAGCGGCAACTACAGCAATATCTGTATGAAGCGCATCAAATATATCACGATCAGTCTGATCTTTGAAATTAAGCGGAGTCTTAACATCTAACCCCAATTCGTCTGCTACTTTATGTACGGCGGATTTGGTAAGCTTTTTGCCGCGATTGGCAGGGCGTGGTGGTTGGCTGTAAACGGCCAGTATTTCATGGCCTGCATCATGTAAAGCGCGCAACGCTGGAACGGCAAAATCAGGTGTTCCCATAAAAGCAATGCGCATGATTATTTTCCCTTGGTAAATGCTCGCAATAGGCTTTAGATAAACAAACATGGCATCGCAAGAAATAGACGCACTGGCGCAAGCATTATCTCGATTACCCGGCCTTGGTCCGCGCTCTGCACGTAGGGTCATATTGCATTTGATGAAGAAACGCGAATCATCGATGCAGCCGCTCTTGCGGGCCTTACAGGCGGTTGATGATAGATTGGTAACCTGCGATATTTGCGCCAATATTGATACTATAACGCCCTGTCATATTTGCAATGATATGCGGCGTGATGCACGCTCATTATGCGTGGTGGAAGAGGTATCTGATCTGTGGGCGCTTGATAAGTCGCGGCTTTTCGCAGGAAAATATCATGTGCTTGGCGGCAAATTATCCGCACTGGATGGTGTGCGCCCTGAAGATTTGCACATCGATAGGCTTATTAACCGTGTACGCAGCGGCGATATTGATGAAGTTGTTTTGGCCATGAATGCGACATTAGAAGGGCAAGCAACATCGCATTATATCGCAGAACGCTTAGAAGAGTTTCCAGTACGCCTTACCCAATTGGCACATGGATTACCGGTTGGCGGTGAGCTTGATTATTTGGACGAAGGCACGTTGGCGCAAGCGCTGCGCGCTCGCCGTCCCCTATAATATTATCAATATAAAATTATGCCGCTAATAGATTGGCTTGTGTTTCATCTCTATGTTTTTTCAAATAACGCATAAAAGGCGTGCCGCCTGTACCAACGTCTGTATCATTTCCGTCGGCTTGTTTTTGCTGTTTGTTAATATAACTAGCAGCATATTCAAGGTGACGAGACCTAAAGTCAGCTACGGCTTGAATATTCGTATTATACGCATTAATGAGGCCTGTATCCTTACTATTGCTAACATAGTGACGAAGGTTGCTTGCTGTGCGAACATCTTCGATAAATTGGCGATGTTTGGGTGAGCGATACCTATGTAATTGATCCAAAAACTCGCGTAAAGGATCTGTTGCGTGACCCACACAGAGAAGGGCATCCATTGACGGCACTATTGAGGATTGCGATCCTGTTTGTCCCCGAAAAGCTTGGGCCTTATTGCTATAACGCTCAACGCCCTCATAAATGATACCATCGGGCAGGGCAGGATTATCTTTCCAGCCGTGAATATAGGGCCGAACCCGCTCGAAATATATATAGGGATCGCATTTCTCAGGCATACGATCGAATATAGCATTGATGCCTGCCCAGCGCGTAGCTGTGGATGTTAACAATTCTCTCAATCGTTCTGGTTCATCTTTGTTGGCAGCTTCTATGATTGGACCCATTGCTGATAAAATTTGCCCTGCATGCGCTTCTATTGCGACATGGACGAGCACAAACCAAGCTTCATCTTGGCCACCTAGAAAATTTTGGATCATATGAATATTATCAAGATCAATAGGCTTAGTTTTATCGATTCTGCTCCAATTGTCCAAAACATAGCCGCTATAGGTCAGAATGGGAGGTTGGCCAATGCTATCTGACAAAGCCACCATTGGTATAGCCAAGCAAGATGGCAGCATTTCAGGAGGTTCTTTTTCTCCCCATATATAAGATTGCACCATAAAAGAATAGTGAATGGTAGCCATTCTAAGCTCGGCGTTCGATAGGCCATTAATGTCATGATCAATGTTAATATTAGGAAGATTTTTAACCAAATAGGATCGTACATTCCCGCTAGGCAATATATTTGGTAAATTTAATGCAATATCTGCTGCTTTTTTTATATTGCCTGTAAGTGTAATATCACCAGTATCATATCGGCATAAAAAGCCTGTATCTTCTGACATATCATAATTTTGCAAGGGTAAAACCGTCATATCATCCTCCATCTTTGAGTGAATAATATATCAATTTTATAATTATTATCTTGCATATTTGTCTGTTTATATTGTTTATACGCAATATATGAATGAATTTGATAAATTAGATGATAAAATATTGCGTACTCTTGAAGGTGATGGACGAATCTCCAATGTAGACCTTGCGCGAGTTGTTGGTTTATCACCTTCCGCTTGTTTGCGCCGTGTTCAAGAATTAGAGAGAAAGAATATTATCACTGGGTATCGCGCCGTTATCGATCGCTCGCAATTGGGTGTAGGCATGGTGGTTTTCGTAATGGTTGGCTTGTCTGCCCATTTGAAAAAAGATGCTGAAGCCTTTGAAAAAGTCATGAATGATGCACCAGAAGTTATAGAATGTCATGATATTACTGGTTCCATAGAATATTTGTTACGTGTTGAAGTCACTGATCTTAAAGCTTATAAATCATTTCATGCAGATACTCTGGGAACGATTGAGCATGTTAAAAGTATTACATCTTATATTAATCTAGGGTCATCCAAGGATTTGCGGGTCTGATGAAGCTGTAATCATAATGAAGCACTGATGATTGAGATGTTCGATCATTATGATGGAAATTATCGTATACCATCAAAGTTGACCAACCGTGCATAAATCCCTATCGAAAAAAAATGTCTATATTACCTATTTTAGAAGTGCCTGATGCGCGATTGAAAACTGTTTCTGTGCCTGTGAAGGAGTTTGATGCAGAGCTAAAAACACTTATCGAAGATATGACCGATACAATGTATGATGCGCATGGCATTGGCCTTGCTGCTATACAGGTAGGCGTTCCTAAACGTATATTGGTGATTGACCTGCAAGAAGCTCCTGAAGGCGAGGAAGCTGAAAAAAACCCAAGAGTTTTTATTAATCCTGAAATTTTAGACCCGTCAGAAGAATTAGCAGGATATAAGGAAGGATGCCTTTCCGTACCTGAGCAATATGCCGATGTAGAGCGTCCCGCAACTATTCGCGCCCGTTGGCAAGATATAGATGGCAAAACCCATGAAGAAAATATGGATGGCCTGATGGCCACCTGTTTGCAACATGAAATGGACCATCTTGAAGGGATATTATTCATTGATCATCTGTCACGGTTAAAGCGTCAAATGGTATTGAAGAAACTCAATAAAATGCGCAAAGAACGCGGCGTAGCAGCTTAACAATTAGTGTGATAATTATAGGTAAAAACACTGCCCAGCTCTTACTCGCTAGTTTTTGCTCGCTAGTTTTTACTCGCTAGTTTTTACTGGGCAGTATTTTTGTAAAATTTATACTATCATCATAAATATTAGCATTATTGCGCAAAATTTCTTGGAGCGGCGTCAATCGTAACATATTGGCCTTGGCGCACCTCCTGAACCTCTAACATTCTTTCGGATTTGCCATTGGGTAAGAAGCGAAAAGCACCATCAACGCCTATAAAGCCACCTGGGTCGGTCAACATTGTTACAGGGAAATTGCTGCCTACTTGCCAATCACGGGCAACACGGGCCACCAATAATACCGAATCATATCCAAGACTTGATAAGCGCAACGGCCTTTTCCCAAAGCGATTGTTATAATTATCCGCATATTGGCGGTATAAGCTATCGGCAACGCTGGCAAACCATGCACCGCGCATTGTGCTACTAGTTACGAGGCTATTATCAACATTCCAGCGATCCGTTCCCATGATTTGAGCACTTTGTAAGCCATGTTGACGCAGATAGCTGGTGCCAATGGCTGCTCTTCTGCCACCATCGGCAATAAGCACAGCATCAACATTACCAAGATTAGCAATACGCTTTGCCGCGCTCTCGATACTGGAGCGGCTGCTATCATATTCTTGGATGGTAACCAATGTACCGCCAGCATTGCGAACCGAAGAGGTGAGATTAGATAGAGCGCGCTGTCCAAAAACATTTTTGGGTACGAGGCCAGCAAAGCGCGTCTTGCCGCGTTTCTGTGCAAAGCGGACAATGCGTTCAATCGATTGATTGGGCAAATGGCCCATTAAAAATACATTTTGTCCTGCGACACTTACATCGTTGGAAAAGCTGATGATGGGTATATTGGCAGGACGCGCAAAATTTGCAACTTTCACTACATTATCACCACGCAAAGGACCTAAGATCAGCTTATTACCATCGGCAATGGCCTGCTGCGCTGCGGCTTCGACGCCATTAGCCGTATCATATGTGGTCATGCGAATGTTTGATGATTTGGTATCGAGCAATGCCAAAGTGGTTGCATTGGCAATCTCTTGACCAACATCGCCATCTCTGCCGCTAATAGGAAGTAACAAAGCGACGCGATGACGATCACTATCGGTGGCAACGACATTAACCGCTGCTGCCGTTACGGGGGCACTGACGGGAGCCTGTACACTAGGGGGTACGACTGATGAACAAGCGGCTAAAAAGGATGTGCCTATAAAGGCACTGGCTGCTTTCATTACCCTTTTTAGACAGAGCCTATGTGAGAATATATTTTTTAACCGCCTCTTTTGGATATTAATTTTATCCATTATTATATCAGCCAAGATCGAATCTTGCCGATCACCCATTTGTGCTGCAATAGTGAAATTCATGAACCCATCCCTAACAAATAATCATTTTCAAAATGGTCTATACATTGTTGCAACCCCAATCGGCAACCTTGCAGATATGTCACAGCGCGGCATTGATATATTGAAAGCGGCAGATATCATTGCTGTGGAGGATAGTCGGGTTACGGGTAAATTATTGTATCATCTTGGAATTAAAGGCAAGATGCGTCCCTACCATGACCATAGCAATGATAAAGTTCGTGATGATTTGTTAAAAACCGCAGAAAATGGTATAGTTGCATTGGTAAGCGATGCGGGAACGCCGCTGATTTCTGACCCTGGATATAAGCTTGTACGAGCCGCAAGAGAGCAAAATATTTATGTCTCTACCATGCCGGGACCAAGCGCTGTCATAGCGGCTCTAACTTTGAGCGGTATAGCAAGTGATAGATTTTTATTTGAGGGTTTTTTGCCATCTAAACAAAAAGCACGGCTGGATTTGCTGCAAAAGCTAAGCAAGATAGATTCGACCTTGATATTTTATGAGAGCGGTGCGCGGCTGCATAAAACGCTGACCGATATGCATCATATATTGGGTGACAGAGAAGGCACCGTAGTGCGCGAGATTAGCAAAAAGTTTGAAGAAACAGTTAGTGATAATCTATCTGACTTAGTTTCACATTATAGTGAAGGAACCCCAAAAGGTGAAATCGTTATCATCATTGCACCGCCCGATACAGATATTGCTGTCGAACAAGGGGATATGGAAGAGGCCTTGCGAGAGGCATTGCTGCGGCTTCCAGCATCAAAAGCCGCAGCGGAAATAGCGGAGCGTTTTGGAGCAGAACGTAAGGTTGTTTATACGCTGGCCACTGCGATCAAAAATGGCGGATAGCAGACGCAAAATATCAGAAGCAAAAGGAAGGCACGCTGAAAATATCGCATCATGGTGGTTGCGTCTGAATGGCTACCGCATATTGGCACGGCGGGTGCGTAATCCGCGCGGTGAGATTGATATTATTGCAAGGCAATTTGGGACTATAGTTTTTGTAGAAGTAAAATCGCGCTCTAATGCACGAGATTTAGATCATGCAATTAGCGCTTATCATATGCGCCGTGTGGTGGCTGCGGCTGAGGTTGAGGCGCATAAATATCTGCGTGCTCATGATATTATGCGTTTTGATGTGATATTGCTGTCCCCGTGGAAATTGCCGCGCCATCTTAAAAATGTTTATCATCAAGGCTAATGCCATATTGCATGCTATGAATTTACCCTTACATTCATCCTTATATTAATAATTTAGGATAATAATATGACGCTCAAAATCGCGATGCAAATGGACCCGATGGACAATATTGGCATTGCGGGGGATAGCAGTTTTGCGCTGATGTTATCGGCGCAAGAGCGTGGTTATACTATCTTTCACTATGATGTGGAAACGCTCTCTTTGGTGGATGGCCGTGTGATCGCCAAAGCCCGTAGCGTGCATGACTTACAGCGCGTGAAGGGCAATCATTTCCGTTTTGGCGATGAAGTGCGCCTTGATCTGGGCCGCGATATTGACGTGGTGATGATGCGCCAAGATCCGCCTTTTGATGTGGGTTATATCACGGCAACGCATCTATTAGAGCGCCTTAAAGGCGAAACATTGGTGGTCAATGATCCTGTATCGGTGCGCAATGCGCCCGAAAAAGTCTATGTGCTCGATTATGCAGAGTTTATGCCGCCGACTATCATTACCCGTGATTTGGATGAAGTGCGCGCATTTCAAGCTATACATGGCAAGATTGTTGTCAAGCCGTTGCATGGCAATGGCGGTAAGGCGATCTTTCTTGTTCCCGAAGATGGCAGCAATTTAAGCGCTTTATTAGAGGTTTTTAACGGCACATGGCGCGAGCCGCATATGGTGCAAGCCTTCCTTCCCGAAGTATCAGAGGGGGACAAACGGATTGTGCTTATTGATGGCGAAGTGGCTGGGGCGATTAACCGCAAACCGGGCAAAGGCGAGTTTCGTTCAAACCTAGCGCAGGGCGGTTATGCTGAAAAATCAGAGCTGACGGAGATCGAAAAAGAAATTTGCGCCGCTATGGGCCCTGATCTTAAGGCTCAGGGCTTAACATTTGTTGGGATTGATGTGATTGGCGGCAAATGGCTGACCGAGATTAATGTAACTTCGCCCACGGGTATTGTGGCCATTGATGACTATAATGGCAGCGACAGCGCGGGTATGATTTGGGATGCTTGTGTCGCTAGGTTGGGGTGAGGTTTTATGGTTTTGCGAAAAAGGGGATTAATTTCAATCCCGTCATGCTGAACTTGTTTCAGCATAACAATAGTGCTGATGGGTTATCCTGAAATAAATTCAGGATGACGACTGTGTTCACGGTGACGATGATGGTGTTCACGGTAATGAATTGGGTATTTTGCATGATGATGGTGTTAAGTGTGACGAATTGGTTACCTTGCATGAAGATGGTAATGCTCAGGATGTCAGCAAAATTACGGGTGATGCTAGGGTTCATTGGGAATAAGGCATTCAACGGGGATATAGCATTGAAGTATAGGGCACAATTCTGCATGCAGCGACGGTCAGGGCAAATGGGAGATTGATTTTAAAGGTGATAGGCGTTTGCCAAGGGGCCAGGTTATTGCACTTGACATGATATCAATATATGATATCATGTTATCATGGCACGCATATTAGCAGATTTACCAGAGGAAGATGTCAAATGGCTCGACCAGCTTGCCGTTGAGCAAGGTAAATCGCGCGCCGCATTATTGCGTGAAGCGGTAAGTGCCTATCGCGCCGATGTACCAAAAGATTGGTTGGAGATTGGCTTTGGTGCATGGAAAGAGCGCAAAGATATTGGGGATGCTGTTGAATGGCAAAGACGTGAACGTGCCAATAGCACAAGGCCTTGGGATGATGATTATGAAGAGGTGAAAGCAGAATTTCCCGAACTCTTTGATGAAGAGGATGATCGACAGAGGCGAAAGCATCTCGAAATGATTGGTGTCGATAATAAGGACATAAGAAAGCCTATAATCAAGTGAGCGGCTATAGTTTTGATTCCAATATTATCATTGATGCGCTTCTTGGTTATGATCAAGCGCGTATTGAAATTCGGCGTGCTACCGAACATGGGAATCGACCATGGATAAGCCGCATGGTGTGGATTGAAATATTATCGAAAGGTGAGGGAGAACAATTGCGTAAAGCAAAAATTCTTCTATCAGGCTTTGGTATGGATGAGATCGATGCAGAAATTTCTGAACGTGCCGCTTTTTTAAGAAGAGAGCGCTCGCGCCTCAAAACGTCCGATGCTATTATATTGGCAACGGCTTTGGTAAAGGGCCGAATATTAGTGACACGAAATAGTAAAGATTTTCCAGTAGAGATGCCTGGAATAAGAATCCCATACAGTTTTTAATAAGGTAAAATATTATGTGCGGAATAATTGGAATAGTGGGCAAAGATAATGTGTCCGATCATTTGGTTGATGGTCTTAAACGGATGGAATATCGCGGCTATGACAGTGCAGGGGTTTGTACGCTTCATAATGGCGAAATGATCCGCCGCCGTGCGCAGGGCAAGCTGGTTAATCTGGTTGAGGAATTAAAAAGTAATCCTGCTCCCGGCAATATTGGCATAGCGCATACACGATGGGCCACGCATGGTGCGCCCACCACATCAAACGCCCATCCGCATGCGACCAAAAATGTGGCACTGGTCCATAATGGTATTATCGAGAATTTTAAGACATTGCGTGATGAGTTATCCGCCAAAGGACGTAGTTTTGAGAGCGATACTGACAGCGAAGTGGTCGCGCATATGCTTTGTGAGCAAGTCGATAAAGGCAAATCACCGCAAGAGGCTGTGCAGGCTGTTTTGCCAAAATTACGCGGCGCATTCGCACTGGCAATAGCATTTAAGGATTATCCTGACATGCTTATCGGTGCGCGTTTGGGTTCGCCTTTGGTTGTGGGTTATGGAGCCAATGAAAATGGGGGCGAGACCTATCTGGGCAGCGATGCGCTTGCTCTTGCGCCGCTCACGCAAAAAATCGCTTATCTGGAAGAAGGCGATTGGGTCGTGATTACGGCTGGCAATGCAGAAATTTTTGACGCGGATAATAATCTAGTGACACGCGAAATTACGACATCGGGCGTGTCGGCTGCGGCGGTCGAAAAAGGCAATTATCGCCACTATATGCAGAAAGAAATTTTTGAACAGCCCACCGTGGTAGCGCAAACATTGCGCAGTTATATTAGATCCTTAGAACAGCAAGTGGCCCTGCCGCAGATGGACTTTGATTTGTCCAAAATTAAGCGCGTGACGATTGTGGCGTGCGGGACATCATATTATGCGGGGATGGTGGCCAAATATTGGTTTGAGACCTTTGCCCGTGTTCCCGTCGATTTGGATTTTGCGTCTGAATTTCGCTATCGTGATCCTGTGTTGGAAGAGGGCGGCCTTGCGTTGTTCATTTCGCAATCGGGCGAAACGGCGGATACTTTGGCCGCGCTTCGTCATGCCAAAGCCGAAGGACAGAAAATTGCCGTGGTGGTGAATGTGCCGACATCTTCTATGGCGCGTGAGGCAGATTTGCTGCTGCCGACCCATGCGGGGCCAGAGATTGGCGTAGCATCAACCAAGGCCTTTTCTTGTCAGCTTGCCGTTTTGGCCGCATTGGCCGCGCATTTGGCGGTGGTGAAAGGTAAAATGACCCGTGACGAAGAGCGCGAGATTGTCGAGCATCTCACCGAAACGCCAGCGGCATTGAACGCGGCGCTTGCCCATGATGATGATATAGAGGGCATGGCGCATCATATCGCCCCTGCGCGCGATGTGCTCTATTTGGGGCGCGGGCCAGATTATCCGCTCGCGCTAGAAGGCGCGCTTAAGCTCAAGGAAATTAGCTATATTCATGCCGAAGGTTATGCATCGGGTGAGATGAAGCATGGACCGATCGCACTGATTGACGAGGATGTGCCTGTGATCGTGCTGGCGCCCAGCGGGCCTTTGTTTGAGAAAACCGTGAGCAATATGCAAGAAGTGCGCGCACGCGGCGGCAAAATTGTGCTTATATCCGATGCAGAGGGCTTGGCTGAGGCGGGCGAGGGGTGCATGGCGACGATTGAAATGCCCAAAGTGCATCCGCTCATCGCGCCGCTTGTTTATGCCGTGCCGGTGCAATTGCTCGCCTATCATGTGGCGTGTGCGAAGGGTACCGATGTCGATCAACCGCGTAACTTAGCGAAGAGCGTTACCGTTGAGTGATTTGTAAATAAGCTGACTGTACATTTTTATTAACTTCGCTACCATTGGTTGACGGGGGCAAATAATGTTTCAGCGTAAATTACATAATTGGCAAAATGCGGGTCTTATTGATAGTGAAACCGCGAATAAGATTATTGAATATGAAAGTCAGAATAGCAAACCCTATGGGCTTTGGGCGGTCATTGCACTTGGTGCTTTGGCTATTGGTTTAGGGTTTATTTCACTCATTGCTGCCAATTGGGATGCTTTAGAGGGTGTAACAAAGCTGGCTATTCATTTTACTTTGCTTATCGGCATTGCTGGGTGGTTGTTTTGGCCCAATAAAAAACCATCAAAAATTCTTGATCATTTATTATTCCGTGATGCTATATTATTTATCTTTGGGGCTTTAGGCCTGACATTTTTTGGCCATCTCGGACAAGTATATCAAACAAGTTCTCCGCTTTGGCAACCACTGCTTTTATGGCTCATATTATTCCTACCGATATTTTTATTATTGGGGCGTGGTTGGTTATCCGCTCTCGCATGGATAATAATTATTTATGGTACATCGTCGGATTATCTACAATGGTATGAACGTGCAAATGATAATATTCCAGATGCACTTGTTGCAGTACTATTGTCTATTTGCGCAATGATTACAGCAATTGCAGCCTTTGTTCGTGGCTTTGGTGAACGTATTAATTATTGGCGTCAGGTTGAGCAAATAGCTCTTATATCATTGGTTATTATGGTTGGTTTTTTCCACTTAGCTGCGGAAACATCAATCAATGGTTCCGAACCTTCTCTGATAAATGTTGCATTGCTACAATTTACTATATTTGGTTTTGCTTCGGCTATTATATATTTTTCTGGCCATATTGAAGATGATCGTGATGCAAAGTCGAGGCAAGGTTGTACCATCATTGTCATAAGTGCGGCGATTTCAAATATATTAGCCGCTCTAAATGCTGGTGAATATGCTGTGTTTTCTGCTCTAATCTTTATGGGGTTTTGGGCGGTGATAGCTTTAGCGTCATTAACTGCGAATTGGCGCACCATTTTTCAATTATCAGTGGCTGTGATAGCCGTTCGATTAATTATCCTCAGTTTCCAATTGGCAAGCGATTTATTGGGAAGCGGAATTGGCCTGATCCTTTGCGGCCTATTAGCACTAGCAGTAGCATGGATTGCAGTACGTTTTAGCAAAAAATATGCGCCTGAAAAAAATATAACTGAAAAGAATATGAAGGGAGAAGAGAGATGAGCACATCCTATTCATTTTCTTCAAAGACTCTGAACTTCATTATTGCAATATCATTATTACTGCCATTGTTAGGACTAGCTTATAGCTGGTTTTCAAAGCATCAACAGTCAAAACTTGGTACAGATTGGGATATTGTGGTTCAAGGATATGACCCTAGAGATTTACTGCGGGGGCATTATATTCGTTATCAATATGATTGGGGGCAATATACGGATAAAGAGTTTGAAGGCAGTAATGACATTATTTGCGTAAAAGGAGTAGCGCCCATAGTCAGAGAGATTATTAGGTATAAATCGTGGAGAGAAGATGTTGAGAGCTTAATGTGTGATAGTCTGATTAGAAAAGACAAATGGAATATCGATCAAAGCAGAAATATGACACGCGATCGCCTTTATATTCCGCAGACCGCTGCCTCTGATCTTGAAAAGAAGTTACGCGATAACCGCCTTCGAGGGATTGTTACGGTTAGAATAAGAGATGATGGTAAATTGACACCACAATCCATACGGTTTGAACCAATAAGCGAGAGCGTTGATTCCCGTGAAGCTGAATAATTATGGATAATTTTTTACTTCTTACTTAGTTGCATTCCTTGCAATTAAGATGTCTTGTTAATGATTTGCTTTTGGGCGGTAATGCGCGTCTTATACGGCCATCAAAATTATATGAGGAAATGCAATATGACCTTAGAAACCAAAAACTCTGATGCCGAGGCACGCCATTATGAAGCGCATGGCTTTTCTGATAGATTTGCGCTTGCGATCACCAAAGTCTTGCGCTGGGGTGCGGATACATTTTTTGCCAAACGCTATGGCCACCGCGCAATCGTGCTGGAAACGGTGGCCGCTGTCCCTGGTATGGTGGGAGCAACGCTTACTCATTTACGGGCGCTGCGCCGTATGGAAGACGATGGCGGTTGGATCCGCACATTAATGGATGAAGCCGAGAATGAACGTATGCATTTGATGACCTTCATTGCCATCGCAAACCCGAGCTGGTTTGAGCGCATGGTGATTTTGATTGTCCAATGGTTTTTCTATGTCGGTTTCTTTTTTCTCTATCTGATCGCCCCTAAAACGGCGCATCGTTTGGTGGGATATTTTGAGGAAGAAGCGGTGTTGAGCTATACGCTCTATCTGGAAGAGATTGATGCTGGACGGCATCCCAATGTTCCAGCCCCAGAAGTCGCTTTGCGCTATTGGGATTTACCAGAAGATACGATGCTGCGCGAGGTGATTGAAATCATCCGTGCTGATGAAGCGCATCACCGTGATACCAACCATTATATGGCCGATAATTTGGCGGGTATTGATGCAGACCTTGCGAATATTACTCCTGCGCCCAGGCATGTACCTTTGGATAATCATATTAAGGTAAAATGAAATATGGTCCAGGAGGGTAGTTTTGGGTGATGAAAAGCGGTTCGGCAGATACCGAACCGCCCTTAATTAATTATCGTCTAAGCTCTCATCAGAGCTATAAGGAGACGTGCGCATATCACTTAGCTTTTGCCGCAATCTATGCATTGGTGGACTGCGCCATATAAGCAATAATAAGAATGATAATATGAGCCAAGGCAGCATAACTCCAATAGCCAGTAAAACCAAGCTTGTCATAAATACAAAGCTGCTAAGAGCATTATCCCATGCATTATAAAATGGGTTTCCATGTTCAAAGCCAGGTATGTTTTTACCACCATTATATGACATAGTCATAGGTGTTGTGGCTAAACTTTCCTCATTGGCGCGCTGTAAAGAAGCCTCACTGTCAAGCTGTTGGCGAAGGCGTTGGGCTTGCGATTGTAGTTGCGCTCTTTCACGATCGCCTAAGTTTCGGGCTTTGAGT
This sequence comes from uncultured Sphingorhabdus sp., assembly GCA_947501885.1. Classification (GTDB taxonomy): domain Bacteria; phylum Pseudomonadota; class Alphaproteobacteria; order Sphingomonadales; family Sphingomonadaceae; genus Sphingorhabdus_B. The sequence continues at coordinate 59,038 of CANMXN010000003.1, forward strand.
TCAGTCTCGATCCGTTTTAAATCCGAATTTGTACCTGCTACTCTTTTTTGGGATGCATCAATTTTAGCACCAGCATCGATACCGCTGATTTCACTATCCACCAATATGCCCTTTGCTTTTTCGACAGAGGCGATAGCGTCTTTACCAAACTCCCTTGCAATAGCAGGATCAAGTTTAAATTCTAATGATGCACCCACTCGTTCTTCATCATATAGGCGATAGCGCATGCCTGTTATTCGGCAGCGTGATACGCCAAGGGCTTCACAGGCTGCTGCATGTTCTTCTTGTACGCCAGCAATTTTGGCATCTGGAACGCGAAATTTATATCTATAGTTAAATGCTACACCTGGTGCTGCTGTTATATTTATGTCGGGGGCATCAGAGATCTCTTCCGCAGCATTATAAGCCGCCTCTGATGATGCTTCATGACTTTCTTCCGTAGCATCAAAAGTTGATGAGTTTTCACTTGAACAACTGCTCAATATTAACGCGCTAATGCTCAGCGAGATTATTATAGATTTTTGCATATATTCTCTCCTTCTACTGTGATAGTAGAATGATATAAGGTAACATGGAAAAATCTTTAGTCAACAGTTCGTCTATGAAAAAAAACATCTCACCGCTAAAATAATTGATTTTAGCTTGATATTATTGGGCCCAATAAATTTATTTAACCTAAGATTTATTGGAAATCGAGTTATCATATATGATTATATATTGGTGTAATAGCGGCAATGTTACATTATTTTTATCTTCGTTTTTTCTTTGAAGCTTTTAATAACCAACAGAGGAATCTGTATCTTTTGCCTTGTGTTTCAATACGGCCTAGCGGAATTAATCCCGATGCTTTTTGGTAACTGGCTGGTTTATACATAGGATTATTGCTTGATAATTGCGGCATAATCTTCTCCATTTAAGGTGTTTGGAATATATGACGGAACTTCATGAATATTTCTCTGCGATTTGATTACAATTTTATGAAATGATGTTGTTTTTCTTATAGATTCATAAATAATTAACCATGTTATATTAGCCACAATTCATGAGTAAATTGCACAAATTTTTTCAAAACACTGGGTTGAAGCCCTATGATGGCGAATTGGGTGTTAATGTGCTTTGCTTGCAATATGAACATTTGCGAAAACATATCCCTTTGCTTTACTTAACCATATGTTTTTATTTTATATTGGCTGTTGTCTTTATTGCTAATGAGGTGAATGCAGATAATTTAGGGGGTAAAATGGCATCCTATATTTTGCCAATTATTGTTATCCCTCTTGCTTTGATACGCGCTATAATATGGCATAGGCGGCGTAACGATCCTTTCGATGCTGAAAAAGCTGCTAAAATCATGATAAACCTAACCTCTGTTTCAGCATTAATTGGCGTGATGTGCGGCCTATGGGCAGTTTTTGCGTGGCAAGCAGAAAGCTCAGGACAGAAATTTTACCTTCCGCTGATTATGGCGATGGGGGGGTTCTCAGTGGCTTATTGTTTAGCAATCATCCCATTTTCAGCTATTTTGAACCTATCGCTAGCGGTTTTCCCCATTAGCTGTGTTTTGCTAGTGTCTGGAGAAACATTATTTGTCGCCATTTCTATAACTGTGATAACGGCGATGGTATATTTGATGGGTTTGTTGCGAAGGCACTTTGCCCAAATGGTGAATATGACGAAATTGCAATTGCAAATGCAAAAGCAGGCCAATACCGATATGCTAACGGGCTTGCTTAATCGCAGAGCTTTTAGAGATACTTTTGCAAAGTTGAAGCTGCAAGAGGGCGAAGATAATAATAGCCACATTTCTGTTGCTATGATTGATTTGGACAAGTTTAAGCCGATTAATGATCAGCATGGACATGCCACAGGTGATATTTTGCTGCAGATGATAGCAAAGCGTATGTGCGATGAGATTCGTGACACAGGATATATCGCACGTCTTGGCGGTGATGAATTTGCTGTAATATTTAATGATAAGCCTGTGCAATATTGCCGAGAATATCTAAAGACTCTATCACTTCAATTGTCTCAACCCTATCACATCGAAGACAATTCTTATCATGTTGGTATAAGCTATGGCATTGCACATGATATAGTCAAAGATGCAGACTTAGGGAACCTATTGTCGCAAGCCGATGCTGCCTTGTATCGCATGAAGGCTATAAAAAAGGTAGAAAAACCTATGAAAAAAATAATGAAAAAGTTACAATCAGTATAATTTAACGCCGTAAAACAGCAACTAATAGGAATCTACTTATCAGGTCTAACTAGTGGCTTGTTTATTTGTAACTATCGTCATATTTATACCAAATCATCAATAATTATAATGTTTTGAAGGTATAGAGAATGAGCGTTAAAACTGAGAAGTTTAAATTCACAAATGCAGCAGGTTTGGTATTAGACGGCCGTTTGGAAAACCCTGTGACGGGTAAGATTCGCGCTATTGCATTATTTGCTCATTGTTTCACTTGTACGAAAAGCAGCCGCGGCGCGACCAAAATTACGGCTGCTCTGGCCGCACGCGGCATAGCTACATTGCGCTTTGATTTTACGGGGCTTGGCAATAGCGATGGCGAATTTAAAGACAGTGGCTTTATTTCTAATGTAGAAGATTTGGTGTCTGCTGCGAATGCGCTGCGTGATGGACCAGGTGCACCGACCATGATAATCGGACATAGTTTGGGCGGGGCAGCGGTAATAGCGGCGGCGGAACATATTCCCGAACTCAAAGCCGTTGTAACCATTGGTGCGCCATTTGAGGTTGATCATGTGCTTGGGCAATTGGGCGATCAATTGGAAATTGTTAAAGAAAAGGGCGAGGCGGAAGTTCAAATTGGCGGACGTCCTTTTGTTGTGAACAATGAATTTATCAAGCAAACATGCGATCAACCGCAAAGCGAGCGTTTGGCCAAGCTAGGGAAATCTCTGTTGGTGATGCATGCCCCCGATGATGATATTGTCGGTTTTTACAATGCTGAGAAAATCTATGAAGCAGCATCGCAGCCCAAAAGCTTTATCGCATTAGAGAAGGCCGATCATTTGTTGATGGATGAGGCCGCTGCGGAATATGCTGCCAAAATGATTTCTGTTTGGGCTGGGCCGCATTTGGATGACAGCGAAGATGATAGCGATGCTCCTATCGAAGGCGTGGTTGTGGTGCGCAGCGTTGGGCCAAGCTTTACGCAATATGTGCGGACCAGTAATCATTATTTCTTGGCCGATGAACCTGAGAGACTTGGCGGTTATGATCTGGGGCCTACGCCTTATGACTTGCTTCTATCGGGGCTTGGGGCTTGCACATCTATGACGATGAAAATGTATGCACAGCGTAAAAAGATACCGCTTACTGGCGTTACTGTTGAGTTAGAACATAGCCGCGATCATGTGGAAGATTGCCAAACATGCAGTAACAATAAAAACCAAATTGATGTGATTGATCGTACAATAGAATTATCTGGTGATCTGACCGATGAGCAGCGCGCATCACTGATCCGTATAGCGGATCGTTGCCCTGTGCACCGTACGCTCGAAAACCATATTGAAATTAATACCCTAGAGATTGAATAGCTCTTGCCAGATACAATCATTAAGGTTGGCGGTGGATGCCATTGCGGCGCTGTTAGGTTTGAGATTGAAAGTCCAGTTTCGGCGGATATGATAGATTGTAATTGCAGCATTTGCAGTGCTAGCGGCTATATTCATCATTTTATACCGCATGAGAAATTTACGTTATTATCTGGGCATGATATGCTGACATCCTATCGTTTTGGAAGTGATGAGGCGGAGCATTTATTTTGTAAAAGATGCGGCGTAAAAAGCTTTTATCAACCCAAGTCGCATCCCAATGATTATTCGGTTAATTTTCGAATATTGGATGAAGGTCATGGGATTGAAGCAAATATTAAGCCCTTTGATGGCCGCAATTGGGATAGGTCTAAATTACCTATTTGAGCTTTGAATGCTGTAACTTCATTGCAATTATTGGCTTGGGGCTTGCTTGTTATTACTAATGGCCTTAATGCAACAATCAATCGGCGGCCCTATGTGCCGCCATTTTTTTTAACACCGAAGGAGATGCCCCATGACGATTAGTCCGCTTATGCCCGTATATCCTAGGTGTGAAGTCCGACCAGTGCGCGGGGAAGGATGTTATTTATATGATGAAGCTGGCAATCAATATCTTGATTTTAACAGCGGTATTGCCGTTAATGCTCTTGGTCATGCCCATCCTGAACTGACCAAAACCATTCAAGATCAAGCCGCAACATTAATGCATGTGTCTAATCTCTATGGCAGTCCGCAAGGCGAAAAATTAGCACAAAAATTGGTTGATATAAGCTTTGCTGATACTGTGTTTTTCACCAATAGCGGGTCAGAGGCTATCGAATGTGCCATAAAAGCAATGCGTGCTTATCATCAAGCAGTAGGTAATGATCAGTGCTTTGAGATTATTACTTTCTCTAACGCTTTTCATGGGCGAACTTTGGCCGCGATTAGCGCATCTAACCAAGAAAAAATGCATCATGGTTTTCATCCTCTACTGAACGGGTTTAAATATGTGGAATTTGATGATTTAGAAGCGGCAAAAAATGCTGTTGGTCCGCAAACGGCTGGTTTTTTGGTTGAGCCTATTCAAGGTGAGGGCGGTATTAGGCCTGCATCGCAAGAATTTATGCAAGGCTTGCGCGCATTAGCGGATGAGCATGATATTTTGCTTGCATTGGACGAGGTGCAATGCGGTGTTGGGCGTACGGGCGCTTTTTATGCGTATGAACATTATGATATTGTACCTGATGTTTTGGCTAGCGCTAAAGGCCTTGGGGGAGGTTTTCCCATGGGAGCTTGCCTTGCCACAGAAAAAGCAGCACGCGGCATGACATTGGGCAGTCATGGCTCTACCTATGGCGGAAATCCGCTTGCGATGGCGGTGGGGTGTATGATGGTTGATACTGTAGGCAAGCCAGATTTTCTATCGCATGTGCGCATTATGGGGCAAAAAATAACGCAAGGTCTCGAGCAATTTATAGGCAATTATCCAACCTTATTTGAATCCGTGCGCGGGCAAGGGCTGATGCTTGGTATCAAGATGAAGGTGGATAGCCGTGCATTTGTCGCTCATTTGCGTGATAATCATAATCTGCTTACGGTGGCTGCGGGTGATAATGTGGTGCGCTTATTGCCGCCGCTCATTATTGATGATAGCCATATTCATGATTTTATGGAGCGTCTATCCGCTGCTGCGGCGTCTTATGATGTCGCTGTGGAGGGTTGAGTTATGACGCGTAATTTTTTGAATTTGAGCGATGCAGGCGGTGATGGAATTGCCGCAATATTAGACGATGCTATGAGTGCCAAAGCGGCCCGTAATGACAGGCCTAAAGGTGCATTGGATGATGATGCGTCTTTGACTGGACATATGCTTGCGATGATATTTGAGAAAAATTCAACGCGGACGCGTTCATCCTTTGATATGGCGATTAGGCAGTTGGGCGGCAGCAGCATGATCATGGATGCGGGTTCGATGCAGACAAAGCGCGGAGAGAGTATTGCGGATACAGCCCGCGTATTATCGCGCTATGTCGATGCGATTATGATACGTACGGCTGGGCATGATATTATTGAACAGTTGAGTCAATATGCAAGCGTACCTGTTATCAATGGACTAACTGATCTTTCACACCCTTGTCAGATATGTGCTGATCTACAAACGATGATTGAACATGGAAAAGCTCTGCCAGGCCTTAATATAGCTTGGTTTGGTGATGGGAATAATGTTGCCAATTCAACCATTGAAGCTGCGGGCCTTTTCAAATTTAATCTGAGACTTGCACTGCCAAATGGTTATGATCCTGATGCAAATTTTTTGGATGCTTCGTGCAAATCTGGCGCATCGATTGAAATTATCCGTGACCCTCTGGCTGCGGCTAATGGTGCTGATGTCATAATGACAGATACATGGGTTTCGATGGGGCAAGAGGGTAGCAGCGCCATTATGAAGGATATGATGCCTTATCAGGTGAATGATGAGATTATGAATGCGGCTAAAGATGATGCTATTTTCATGCACTGCCTGCCAGCGCATGCGGGCGAAGAAGTTTCTCAATCAGTATTGGATAGCAAGCATTCGGTTGTTTTTGATCAGGCAGAAAACCGTCTTCATGCACAAAAATCAATTTTGCGCTGGTGTTTTGGTTTGATAGGATAGATATGACAGAACAATCAGAAATATTTATCGATCAAACATTGCATTTCACCATTGCATCGCGCGATGTTCGCGGCCGTATTGTAAGGCTAGATAAGGCATTAGATGCGATTATTTCAACACATAATTACCCGCCCATCATTGCGAATTTGCTGAGCGAAGCCGTTGCACTGGCTGCTGCAATTGGATCAACGCTTAAAAATGACAATGGGCAAATGACAATGCAGGCGCAGAGCAAAAGCGGCGTGATTTCGCTGTTGGTTTGCGATTATAAAGCGGGGGCAATTCGTGGTTATGTTCAATATGACGAACAAAAACTAGATGGCCGTGCTGATGATAGCCTCGAAACATTATTTGCGGATGGATATTTGGCGATTACCATCGATCATGACGCTGATGGCCGTTATCAAGGAATAGTGCCGCTAGATGGTGATAGCCTTACCCAATCGGTTGAGCATTATTTTGTGCAATCCGAACAATTACCAACCAAGATTATATTTGGCCATAAATTGTCAGATGAAAATAATGGTGTGAAGGATTCTATAGCGGCTGTTTTGTTGGTTCAGCATTTGCCCGATGGAGAAGAGGGCAAAGAACGTTTGCATGTAAGGCTTGATCATCCTGAATGGGAACATGTGAAAATATTGACGCAAAGTATGAGCGCAGAAGAACTGATTGATACTGAAATCCCATTAGAGGAGTTGGTATGGCGATTATTTCATGAAGAGACTGTGCATATAGAAAGCGGTACAAAGATAAGCAAAGGATGCCGTTGTAACGAGGCGCATATCCGTGATGTTATAGCCAAATTTCCTAGTGAAGAGCGTGCCGAGATGGCTGAGAATGGACAAATTGTGGTTGATTGCAAATTTTGTTCTAAAGACTTTATGATTAGTCTAGCGAGTTTCTCAAATTGATAGATTAAGAATATTTTATCTTTTGCGCCATAATTCAAGCTCAGTTAATCGACAATATGCCACATTTAGTCGACACAATGGCCATAATCTGATACTATATAGAATGATATAATATATTTATGAAAAGAAGCATATTTTTGAGGTTGCTATGAAGAAACATTTGAAATCATTATATTTAGCTGCAGCAGCAGTAGCTGGTTCTGCTTTCATAGTGGCTGTGCCATCGATTGCACAACAAATTGATTCTGAAATATTGTCAACATTAACGCCGGGATTGTGGCAATTTCGAGATAAGTCCCGCAATGGGGAGCTGGTCGATGCTATCTGCGTTGGTGATGTAAAGCGTATGGTGCAAATCAAAAATAAGAATGATAGCTGTTCTCTCAAGATGATCCGTAGCTCGGGTAATAGCGTTACCTATGATTATATGTGCGCTGGCAAAGGCAAAGGACAAACAACGATTCGCAAAGAGACCAATAAATTGGTGCAGGTCCATTCTCAAGGCATTAGTGGCGGTGAGTTCTTTAACTTTCAGTTAGAAGCACGCCATGCTGGAAGTTGCCGCTGATAAAATTATCGGTTGATATATTTGCATTATATATTGATTTACAGCAAATTACAGCTTCATTAAGACTTTATTTACTATAAGGTCTTTATAGAGGATGGGTATCGTATGATACTTTCCTCCCTAAAGACTAATATGGGCCGCTTTTAAAGCGGCCTATTTTTTTGATGGGATACGGGTAAAATTACCAATATTGAGCATATTATCGCCATTATTGTTAATTTGCGCATCTACTCCAAATATTATGTTGAGATTATGTCGCGTTAATGCCTGAGAGGTTGTACCAATGGCATGGATGCAGCCACTATTCATAATGATGATATTGTCTGCTAATTGCGCTGCTTGCTGCAAATCATGCAGGATAATGATGATAGATTTGCCTTTTTGTCTTAATGTTTTTAGCAATTTGGCCATATCCAATTGATGCGCCAAATCAAGATTGGCCATAGGCTCATCGAGTAATATCCATTCTGGTTCACCAGCCAATAGCCGAGCGAATAAAACACGGCTTAATTCACCGCCCGATAAATGGGCTGATTTGCGGTCTGCCAAGTGGTGAACATTGACCATAAGCATTGCGTTTTGAATGGCTTTTTCATGGTCATCTTTGTGGCTGTTATGTGGTATTCGGCCAAGTGCCACAATATGACGCACTGAAATATTCCAATTCACTTCGTTGCGTTGCGGCAAATATCCTATTAATTGCGCGCGTTCCTTCATATCCATTGCATGAATATCATTGTCACTAATTTGTATATTTCCTGTATTTATAGCTCGTAATCCTGAAAGAGCTGATAATAATGTTGATTTGCCTGCTCCATTAGGGCCGATGATTGCGGTTATTTTCCCAGCTTGTACCTGCCCAGAGATATTTGATAATATCTTCTCATGACCAATATGGACGCTGATATCATTGAAATCTAAATTCATACAAGCCTCCTGCGCATATGATATAATAGGGCGAGGAAGAAAGGTGCGCCCAGTAGCGACATAGCAATACCAAGGCGCAGCTCGCTTGCCGATGGAATGATACGAATGATGCTATCGGCGACTAATATCAATATCGCTCCAGCCATTGCTGATGGGATGAGTAAGCTACTAGGTCTTTCATCGGTTAGCGGGCGCATAAGGTGCGGAACAACAAGACCAACAAAGCCAATAATACCTGTGACAGCGACGGATGCCCCGACGGTAAACCCTATGCCAAGGATAAGTAGATATTGTAGCAATGCTATATTTACGCCCAGTGATACGGCTACCTCTTGCCCCAATGTAAGGGCATCGAGCATTTTGGCGCTCAGCAATAAAGCGAGCATGCCAATGGCCACCAAGGGTGCAGTAAAATAGATGTCATTCCAGCTGCGATCGGTGATAGCACCCATGAGCCATGTGATGATTTCGGATGATGCAAAAGGATTGGGCGCCAGTGATATCAGCAATGCGGTGAGTGATCCTGTGAGGCTGGATAATATAAGCCCAGCCAATGTGAAAATGATTAAACTACCCGAGCGGCCGGCAAGTAGTGTCAACAGTCCCATGCCCAATGCTGCGCCCAAAAGAGCGAAGATAGGTAATATCCATATACTGGCGCTTAAGCCTAAAAATATTGAGAATATAGCACCTAGCGCTGCGCTTGAAGATATTCCAAATAGGCCAGGATCGGCGAGGGGGTTACGCAAAAATCCTTGCATTGCGGCTCCCGCCATGCCGAGGGCTGCCCCAATGATGATAGCGAGCAAGGTACGCGGGAAACGCAGTTCAAAAATGATAAGAGCATTTTGCTCGCCTGATAAAAATTCAATCGGAGATATCCAGACTTTGCCTGCGAGCATTGATAATGATGCGGTTAATAATAGTGCAATGGTCAAGAAAGAGAGTAAGATTGATTTTCTCATGGTATAGTCTTTTTATAACTCTTACGGACTTCTGACAATCGATCAGCGGCCTTGGCGATGGTTGGTCCTGCACACCAGATCATTGATTGCGGGAAACTGATAATTTTGCTGTCGATATTATCCAAAATAGGGTGCTGTAATATACGATCTGATCCATTGCCGCCGCGTAATATTATGTCTGGTGGAGCTGCGCTTAACCGTTCGAGACCGATTATATCCCATTGCGAGAGATTATAGTGATGAGCGATATTTGTAAAACCTGTATGCGCCAGAAGTTCATCGATTAGAGTGCCCTTGCCAGGTACAAGGCCGCCGCCCTGCCAAACAATCGTTTTGATCATCTGATTTTCGCTTGCATCACTGCTAGGTTCTGCATTTTTTAGCACTATATCAATCTCGCTATTAAGCGCCTTTCCACGTTCTTGTTTGCCTATGGCTTCGGCAATATTGCTGATTTGCTCTTGGCTTTCGGCGATGCTGTTGGCGACAGGGTTTTGTAGCACTTTAATATCTAATGTTCGTAAGGCCTCTAATGTAGAAGCACTCACATGTCCGCCAGCCAGAACTAGACTGGGTTCAAGCGCAATAATTTCTTCTGCGCTTTGCCCTACTGCGGTAAATTTTTGAGCATGTTTAATATCAATAGACGATGCGTTAGGGTCGTGTGAATAATGGCTAATGGCACCGATTTGATTGGGGTCCGCCAGCTCGAGCAATATAGCATCTGTGCAAGGGTTGATGGATATTATTTTGCCTTTATTCGCCTCATCCACCTTGCTGCATCCCGCAATAAGCAGAGTGCAGCAAAATAGAGAGGCAAATTTAGCAATCAAAATTTTGCTCTAATACCGACAAAACCGCCGAAGCCAGGTGTGGCAAAACCAGCAGCCGTTTGATATTGTTCATCAAAGATATTTTCTAAACGGCCATAAAGTTCAAAATTATCAGTGATGTCTATGCTCGTACGCAGCGTAAAAAGCGTGTAACCATCAAGTTCCGTATTATTGGCGGCATCGTCAAAACTATCACCCACATTGCGAATATCGAAGCCAATACCAACGGCGCGATTCGCTATTTCACCGCTCCAATCTGCGCTAAAGGTGATGGCATGTTCGGGGCGGCGGGCAAGATCATTGCCTTCGTTCGCATTGCCAATGGATTGGTTATCTGTATCAACAAAGCTATACACCACGCTGGTTGTGAAAAAATCGGTGATATTCAGACCCAATTGGGCATCAATGCCGCGTGCGCGCGTTTCTATAATATTATCAAAAGTACCGAAAGGGCGATCGGTGCAAATACCATCGGTAATGCCAAAACAGGATATGAAATCAATCTGATTATCGGTATCGCGCTGAAAAGCAGTTAGCTCCCAAAATAATCCACTCGTATTGCGATCGGCTGAACTGATTCCAATTTCATAGCTTTTGCTTTCTTCGGGGTTGAGCGTCTCATTGCCAAATGCGCTGAGCAATTGGAACAGGCTAGGGGCTTTAAACCCTTCATTATAAGCGGCCTTTAGATTGATGGTGTCGGTAAGGCTATAGATTGCATTTGCGCCAAATGTGACTTCGGTTCCAAATTGCTCATGGTCATCAAGACGCACGCCGCCCGCAACAATAAGACGGTCAAAATCAGCAGAGAGATAGCCATAGAGGCTATCGATACCTGATCCTGCGCTCACACCAAATGGACCAGTGGTAAAGGCACTTTCTTCATTTTCAGCGCCGATATCGAGTGTGAATTGATCGGATAAATCGATATTGGCACGCAGTTCTACGCGCTCGGTGCGACCGCGCGAAAAGAAATCAAAGCTGTTTGGATTTGTCGGATCAAAATTATCGCGATTATTATCTAATAATGAATAAGCAGCGCTTAAATTGAAACCATTGCCGTTATATTCCAATCCGCCATAGACGGATATTTCCTGCGTATCTTGAAGTTCATTGGTATCGGCAAAGGTAAAGGCAGGGGCTGGGAAACCATCGATCTCAAGCCGTCCATCGGCAAAACGTCCACGAACTTGTGCAGTTATATTGTTGGTGATGGATAGATCCACGCGGCCATTGATATAAAATTGTTCAAAACCATCATCTTCTGTTCCGCCATCAAAGCTAGAAAATCCATCATTGTTGAAATAACCACTGCTCAGGCCAATGTTGAGCGGCCCAACATTTTGGTTGATGCTTGCGTTAAATATGCGCGTATCATCGCGGCCATATTCGGCGTTTGCAGTAATGCCATTTTCGTTCGATGATGTGGTGACATTGATAACGCCGCCAATCGCTTGGCTGCCCCAAATGATACTATTTGATCCGCGCAACACTTCAATTTTGGACAGGCCGCCGCTCAGCAAATTACCAAAATCAAATCCGCCGCCCGGCGATGATGGATCATTAACGCGAACGCCATCGACCAATACTAGCACTTGCTCGGCCTCTGATCCTCTTATGCGTACGCCCGTAAAACCGCCGATTGGGCCATTGCGCGTCGTAGTGACGCCAGGAACGCGCTCTAAGATCGTGGTAATATCTTGGCTCTGGACGCGCTGTATCTCCTCTTCGCCAATGATCGAAATAGCGTGGCCACTATTATTTATCCTTGAATTAGTGCCACTGGCAGTAACCACAATATTAGTTTCTTCTATTATATCGGTTAATGCGACTTTCCCATCATCTGTAAGAGTATGTTGTACGGTTCCTACTTCACTCTCTTGCGCAAAAGCTGGAACAGACAGTGCGGGTAATGCGCAACTGCCCAATAAAGATAGGAAGCGTATATTTTTATTTTGTAACATTTATTTTCCTTCTGTGGGCGCATCCGCCCAAAACGTTGTGGCAATATGCCGTCACGCGAAGGATCAATATCTGAGCGCCTCAATGAGAGAGTCAGATTATGACTTCGTCCCTTTGGTGCACCCCGCCCAAGTGGATAGACAGCCGCATTAGGCAGGTTTCCTGGCTTCCGGATCATCGCTTGCGCATCCTACCTTCCCGAATTTCTTCAGTGGTATAGTGGATGCAAACTCGCCGGTTACAGTTGCGGGGGCAGCCGAGGATTTGAACCTCATTCCCTATTATTCCCATCTCTGGGCACCTTATACGTGCATGCGCTATTATAGGGCGCGCGTTAGAGCTGCAAGATATTTTCGCAATTAATTGTCAGTGACCAGCAAATCGCATATGGTTTGCGCTATGCCGATTGATACCAATATTTTGCTGCGCGCCTATGCAATGGGTGTTTTCCCGATGGCGGATGCCCGTGATGATGATGAGTTATTTTGGGTGGAACCGAAAATGCGTGCGATTATTCCGCTTGATGGTTTGAATATATCTAAATCTTTGCGTAAAAAAATCTGCCAAGATAAGTTTGAAGTAACTTATGACACAGCGTTTGAACAGGTTATTGCGACATGCGCTCAAAGTGCATCGGACCGTGAGAATACATGGATTAATGCTGATATTGAGGAGGCATTTATAGAGCTGCACCGTCAAGGCCATGCGCATAGCATAGAATGTTGGCAGGTAATTGATGGGAAACATACTCTTGTCGGCGGCCTTTATGGACTAGCATTGGGAAGGGTTTTTTGCGGCGAAAGTATGTTCTCGCGTGTATCAGATGCGTCAAAGGTTGCACTGGTCTGGCTTGTAGCACGTTTGCGTATTGGCGGGTTTGATCTGCTTGATTGTCAATTTATGACGGACCATTTGGCGACTATGGGTGCAGTTGAGATACCGCAATCTGAATATCTTATATTATTAGAGCGTGCCTTGGATAGCAGTCATTCTTCATCATCACTGGCATCAGAATCCACCAAATCGTCTAATTCGATAAACTCTTCTGATTCAATAGGACCTTCTTCGATAGCTTCTTCGGGGGCTGGTTCGGTTTCTAATTCTGGTGTTTCTGGTAATGTTGGCTCTGGCGCACTAGACTCTGGTGCACTTGACTCTGCTGATGGGGGTTCTGGGGCAGAAGGCGTACTTGGCCGCGGTCTCGCAGACTGGTTTGGGCTTGATTCGATAATCTCTTGTGTGCCGGGAAGTGATATATCTTCTTTAGGGGGCGTAGTTTCCCCAGGGAAGAGCATGATGCAGTCTTTTACCCAGACATCATAAATAGGGTGTTCCACAACATTTTGTGCGGGGTTATTTTTGTGTAACCAGCCTGAAAAAACTTTGCGCCATATTTCGCTATCATTGGTCCCTGGTGGTCGTTCTTTGACAAATAATTGTGTAAAAGCACCTATATCAGGGTAAGTTTCCCAAGGCGCTGTGCGCTCGCAAGCTTGGACCTTAACCACAACATTACCGAAGCGAATGGATTTGTCGGGGTTAAGCTCAAATGTTCTGCTTTCTCCCGTTCTTTTGTTAAGCAAGGCCATAATAGCGACACGCTCTAACATAGGGGTAGCACCTTGATCATTGGCCGCAACGCTGCGATTGCCGCTTCCGCTAGCAATTTGATCAGGGCTGGTTTCAACCACCGCTTCTTCTTTTTCTTCGCTCTTAGGTGATTTATCACATGCGATAAGAGATAGAGATATGCAGGCCGTGAATGCAAATTTTACTATAGTTTTAGATAAGTAATAGGAAGCTGTTGTGCTGCTTTTTAGAGTATCTGCTGGTAATATATTTGTTTCGTTATCGAACATTATGCTTCAGGCGACCATGATTCATAATCACCCGTTGCACCAGCACGCTTGCCACCTTTTTCGAGAGCACCAGATGGACGGTAAGCTTGTGGTGTCCCAGTTAAGTTGCCAGTAGCTTCTTTTTCCCAATCACGTTTTGGGGGCAGGGTTTCGCTGGGTAGGCCTTCATATGTACCATGTAACCACCCATGCCACTCTGGGGGAACGCGGCTAGCATCATTACTGCCATTATATATCACCCATCGTTTACCCGTTTTCTTGGCTGTAAAATAACGGTTGCCGAAATCATCTTCGCCAACGCATGTGCCATTTCTAGCGCTAAATAAAGTGGTGCCTATTGTGGCACCATCCCACCAAGTGAATATGGATCCTAATATGCTCATGCCATCCAATTAAAAGCTAGTGGCGCATTTCGCAATGAAAAACGGTATAATTAGTCTACATTGTTGTGAAGTTTTGCAAAATGTGCAGATAAAATCATTTCCAGCGGATAATATCACCTTTTTTAATACCCAATTCTTTGGTCAAACCAGCACGAACCTCTAATACTGCAATGGCAGGATTGATAGATGAAACTGAATCGAGTGAATAAGGTACTGTGTCACGGGCAATATTGGCAATGGTGCCATCTGGATTGATAAAGATAATATCGAGAGAGATGACCGTATTTTTCATCCAAAAGCTTAATATCTGTGGGGCTTGATATGGAAAAATCATCCCTTTGTCATCGTCAAGATTGGTTCGAAACATTAGACCGCGTGATTGTTCAGCGGGTGTAGTTGCGACTTCGACATCAAAAGATTGTGTCGATTTTATCGAATCACCCTCTTTGATATCAATGCATAGCTGGACGATATCCAAACCTGCATCGCTTTTCCCTAATTCGCTTCCAGCGGTGCAGTTCACTGTTTTCGTGGTGATGTTGGTATTGGCTGCGCCATCTGCGGAGCATGCAGCCAATGCAATGGAAGCACTGAATATTAAAGCAATATATTTGATAGTAATATTATGAGAAAAAATTTTCATAATATATTACTATATTAATCATTATCACTTGGCAATAAACGCACCGCAGTGGCGAGAGGACCTTTGCCTTTGTCTTCATATTGCACTTGGAGTTGGAAATTTTCTTGTGTTACAATAATGCCAGCTTCGCGCAGTGTTTCCATATGAATAAATATGTCAGATTCACAATCTTCATTCACTAAGAAACCATAGCCTTTGACACGGCTGAACCATTTAAGATCGGCTATGATAAAATCTTCATCATCTGAAAATGGTGGAAGCAATTTATCATTGGAAATATTATTATTCCAATTATCGTTGAACGCATCATCCATATCAACATCGATGATTTCGATAACATGAAGACCCTTGGTCCCTTTGGCAGAGATATAACTCACGCCGCATCCTTCGGGTAGATCTCTACGTCCTATGGTTTCAATCACAGAGCTGTGTATTAATATGTCTTCATCGCCCTTATCAGGTATAATGAAGCCAAAGCCTCTTTTACGGTCAAACCATTTGACAATACCGTCTTCGACTAGTTGCGGTTTTGCATCGCAACTATCCAATTCAACATTATCATTCATTTTTGACTGCGCACTATTATCTTGCATTACATTTAATTTTCGTACTAATTATTACTTACCATACTGATATCATTGCAATATTCAGTACATTTAATTTTTATCCACAAAAACTAATTTGCGATAAACCCTTAACCCCCCCAAAATAACATCCTTAGCATAAACTTCGAATGACTATACGAATCAAAAGTACATTTTGAGCTACAATATAGAGAGATAATTTACAATTTAATTATCTGCCGATGATAGCTAGTTTACGCTAATTTTTATTATAATTATAATTGAGAGACAATGTTTTAAGAAGAGATTCTAAGAAGTTATTTTATAAATCAATGTTTTCACACAATATCGTGCCCGATCCTATTGATTTAATGATACAGTTGCCTTTGCCTAATATTTCGATGCGACCCGTTCCATTATTGGTTATATTTGCTCTATCTGTGACAGTAATGATACTGTTTGCAGGACCTTGATGCGTGATATTCAATATTTTCGTAATTAGGCTTTTGGCATTTACTGTGCCTGGACCATTAATCTCAAGGCTAGTCTTTTGCGCATTACCACTACCAATATTCACACTTCCTCCTCCACTGATACTCATATTTAATGAGCCTATATCAGCTTTATTGAGGTTGATTACCCCAGACCCTAATATTATATATTTGCTCGCTTTGCTTTTAACCTTGTCGATTGTAACAACGCTATTTCCGTTGATGAAAATATTCTGTAAAGTTCTGGCCCCTATAAAAATTTTTAACGGTGGTTCGCGCACGTCTTTGGTACGCTTAGGGCTAATTGATTTCTGAGACTGTATCTTTAATGTCCGACCATTTCGGGTAAAGATAATATTATTTAATTGTTTTTTAGAGCCTATGGCAGAAGCCTTTGGACCAGTGCTAGTGGTGATAGTGATGTCAAGATTGCCTTCTATACGAATATGGTCAAAACTTCCTATTGGAAAGTTGCGTTCGGCAGCATGTGCATTATGGATAGAAAAAGAACAAAGTAACAATAGTATCAATAGTTTAATAGTCTTAACCATTTTAATATCTTTCAAACATAGGCAAATATGGCCCATTAATTGGGTAACCAATAACAAGCTAAGATGAATATAATGGTAATGATGGTTACATATAGCGACCAGACATAAAAAGAGCGCCTATAGAGACGCTCTTTGTTCATTTTTTTGATAGCCCACTTAAATTATTCAGCTTGTTCATAATATTGAGGCGCTGCAATATTTAATATCTCTAATATTTTTTCAAGAGCTGCAGGTTCATCTGTCTTTTCCATAGCAGCCAATTCACGGGCAAGGCGACTAGATGCCGCTTCAAAAATTTGACGTTCTGAATAGCTCTGTTCGGGTTGATCGGCTGGCCGAAAGAGATCGCGTGTTACTTCTGCGATTGCCACCAAATCTCCGCTGTTGATCTTGGCTTCATATTCTTGGGCGCGGCGTGACCACATAGTGCGCTTAACGCGTGGCTTGCCTTTTAGAGTATGCATTGCCTCTTTTAGAGTTTTATCGGAAGATAGTTTTCGCATACCAACGCCCTCGGCTTTGTTGAATGGTACACGCAATGTCATCTTTTCTTTTTCAAATCGCAGAACATATAGTTCAAGCTGCATTCCAGCGATTTCTTCATTTTGTAATTCGATTACACGGCCAACACCATGCTTTGGATAAACTACATAATCGCCTACATCAAAAATTGCTGTTGAAGTCATGGATGACTCCTTTCTACTCTATTATTATTTGGGGAAACTTTAATAATCTGATTATATCATCAGCGAATTATAAATGATAATATATCGATATTATCACCAAAATTTGACCTTTTGCTCATAAGGGCTTTCTATACTAGATTTACTGAATTTTGATGCATTATAACAGATTCGCTGTCATTAGACAATGCCTTGTAAGAAATTGATATCATGTGTTATTTATGTTCTGCAGGTAGAGTTAACTGGTGCTGCCGCTAATATTGCGAATGGCATTATTATCCTCTGCCACTTCTGCATCATCCTTACTGTCGATCCAACATAAATCTTCCCATGTTAATATTCTGTCATCATGGCTACGGATAGTCACGGGTTTAATTGGTTTTTTGTCTCTTTGGTCTGATAAGACAGGTGTTGATGGGATGCCCGTCGCCCATTTCTCCCCCCATTGACGCAGGCCGATCATAACTGGCAATAGATCTAAACCTTTTTGTGTAAGGCGATATTCGACTTTACGCCGATCATCGGGGCAAGGTGTTCGAACCAACACTCCACCTTCTGTGAGGCGCGCCAAACGATTAGCAAGGATATTCCGTGCTAGGCCTATTTTGTTTAAAAAACCTTCAAAGTGTCTGACATCATCAAATGCTGATCGCAATATCATGAAAGACCATTTTTCACCCATCAGACTTAAAGCATGTGGTAATGCGCAATCACCTTCTTTAGATGCTGTGCTGTTTAAAATATCATGTTTCATTTTCACCATAGTGACACTTAACGCCTATTTATCAAAAAAATCAAAAAAAATTTAAGTTTTTAGTTGCAACTTAAAACTTAATATTATAAGTATTGATTCGCAACTGATTGCTAACACCATTTAGTTGCATCTCTCTCTTATGGCAAGCATGCCATGAATTTAAATATGAATATCTCTTAAAGGAAATATCAATGACTCTCTCTCAAAATTTAGTCCGCGGCTTATCATTTTTTGCAGCAGTAAACTTGGCCCTTATTGCAACTGTGGTTGCGCCTTCGGCCGAAGCAGCGAAATCAGTGCGCTATTATAAAGTAGAATTGAATGAAACCGCTAAGAAGGACAAAAAAATCATTCGCGGTACTATGATCCGTTGTAACGACACATCATGTCGCGGAAAAAAAACAGGTGCTGCGAATAGCAGTATGTGTGCGAAAATTGCTCAAACATTTGGGCCTGTAAAATCATTTACTATTGGCGATAAGACTTTGGATGAAGAAGCTATCACCAAATGTAATCGTAAAGCATGATCTATATTTTACGATGTAAGATAAATATATTAGGGCTAACCATACTCTTCTAATCAATATTAGTCCTTATACCTTGCGCTAGCCTATATCAAAAAAGATATAATCTAGCGCATTTTTTTGTTGCATCTTGCTGTACTTCATTCAAGCATATGAAAATGCTTAGACAGTATGAATTGGTAGAGCGTGTTAAGGAATATGCGCCTGATGTAGATGAAGATAGGCTCAATCGCGCCTATGTGTTTACTGTGCAAAAACATGGTTCTCAAAAACGTGCAAGCGGCGATCCTTATTTTAGTCATCCGATCGAAGTTGCCGGTTTGATGACCGATTTAAAATTAGATGAAGAAACGATCATCACAGCTTTATTACACGACACTGTCGAAGATACATTAGTGACGATTGAGGAAGTTGAGAATAAATTTGGTAAGAATGTTGCGAGACTAGTTGATGGCGTAACAAAATTATCGAAAATAGAAGCACAGACTGAAGATGAACGAGCGGCAGAGAATTTACGCAAATTCTTGTTGGCAATTTCGGATGACCTTAGAGTTTTGTTGGTAAAGCTAGCGGATCGTTTGCACAATATGCGAACGCTTCATTATATTCCTAAAGCCGAAAAACGGCGGCGTATCGCTAAGGAAACAATGGATATATACGCACCACTTGCTGAGCGTGTGGGCATGTATGAATATATGCGTGAAATGCAACTATTGTCTTTTGAACAATTAGAACCCAGTGCCTATAAAACTATTACAAAGCGGTTAGAACAAATCCGCGGTGATGAGGTTGGCGAGGTTACAAAAATATCCGAATATATTACAGAGGAAATGGCAAAAGGTGGTTTAGCGGTAGAGGTCTCTGGCCGAGAAAAACATCCCTATTCTATTTGGCGTAAGATGGAAGAACGCCATATTGCCTTTGAACAATTAACTGACATTAATGCTTTTCGTATCATTACAGAAACCGAGGAAGACTGTTATAAAGCGCTGGGTTTACTGCATAAAAAATGGAAAATGGTGCCAGGGCGTTTTAAAGATTATATTTCAACGCCCAAACGTAATGGTTATAAATCTCTACATACTACCATAATGTATGCCGACACTATGCGCGTCGAGGTGCAAATCAGAAGCGCTGATATGCATCGTTCTTCTGAATTTGGATTGGCGGCGCATTGGGGATATAAGCAGCAAGAGCAACCAGATGGCAAAGCAGGTTGGATTAGGGATTTAATAGAGATATTAGACACCAGCTATGATGCGGAAGATTTTTTAGAAAATACACGTATGGCCATGTATCAAGACAGGCTATTTGCATTTTCGCCCAAAGGTGCTTTGTATCAGCTTCCAAAGGGGGCCACCGCGATTGATTTTGCTTTTGCCGTTCATACTGACCTTGGTTGCAAGACAGTAGGTGCGAAAGTGAATGGTCGTCATGTGCCATTGCGCACAACATTATCAAATGGTGATATGGTAGAAGTCCTTATTTCTGATGGCCAAGAACCGCAACCCAATTGGCTGAATTTTGCTGTTACAGGTAAAGCGAGAGCATCGATTAGGCGCTTTGTAAACAAAAGGGAAAAAAGTGAATTAATCGCTATGGGGCGGAAAATTTTTGAAGATATTATTAGCCGTGTCCCTGAAACTATCGGGGCTAAGGCAATTAAAGGAGCGATAACAAGGCTTAACCTTCATAGTGAAGAAGATATGATGTATAAAGTAGGGGCTGGCACGTTGAAGGATAGAGACCTAATTTCTGCTTTGGCTCCTGATTTATCTGAGACATTTGATATGGGCAATTGGCAAGCTGGAGACAATATAGTGTCTATACGTGGTCTTACCTCTGGTTTATCCTATAATTTAGGGGAGTGTTGCCACCCAGTACCAGGAGACCGCATTGTTGGCCTTCGCATAGAAAATCAACCCGTTGAGGTGCATACTATTGATTGCCATGAATTGGTTGATGGTGTTGATAATGATTGGATTGATTTGTCCTGGGGTGATGAGAGCGAGGGCGGAGCCGCAAAAATTAGAGCTGTTATATATAATCGCCCTGGCATGCTAGCCGAAGTAGCCAATATATTTGGGTATCAACGTGCTAATATGATGAACTTGCGCCTAACAGCGCGTGATGCAGAGTTTCATACCTTTGAAATTGATGCAGAGGTACATAATAAGCAGCATCTTATGAAAATAATATCGTCTCTTCGAGCATCGGATTCTGTTGCTGAAGTTGAAAGAGTATAGCTAGCTCTATAAGATTGTAATCATATATCCCAATCGATAATGTCGTCGCTATCAGCATTAACGAATTTTTGTGCTATCTTGATGTCATGGCCGGCACGCAGAAAAGCAGCGAGTTGTTTTTGCTTTTTGTCGCGTGAGGCTGCTTCCTTGGCATAGGGACCTATATGCTTTTTTCGTGCAAAATTATCAGCAGCTATTAGGCGGCTTTCTTCTATAATAGCCATAGCCTCAACTTGGTCTTCACTTTCTATCCCACCAGCGAATATTTCTTGTTCAAGGCGTTTAAGTCCATATCCCCTACTAACAAGTGACCTTGCCTTAGATGCTGCAAACCCAGCATCATCAATATATCCTAATTCTGAAAATTCATCAGCGAGTGCATCGATTTGAGGAGGCTCGCTATCATCCCATCCTTTTTCTCTGACTTTACGCGCTAAATATTGTTTTAGTTTTTTACGGCTGGTTGCGTATTTCCCGACATAAAATAACGCCAGAGACCGCAATTTTGAGGAATTTAGAGGTATAATGGTGTTTTTTTGCGAGTATTTTTTGTTCATGCCATTTTTGTGCCACAGTCCAGCCGAATTTATAACCGTAATGCGCCATAAAAGTGAAATAAATTATATAGATATTTGACAAGCACCACATCTTGTGGCGTTAAGGGTTAATGATCTACAGGTTTTTTGCTAATATTGTAGAAATAGAATTGGTATTAAACCATTGATATGTTAAGGTAAAAAGATGACTGAACTGACACCTACAGCCACATTTGATCCAACCACTCCCCGCATAATGTCAGACTTTAACACTTTGGGGGATGCATTAGATTATGCTGCCCAAGGGATTAAGGGTCTGAACTTTCATGATATGCGTGGCAATCTATCGCAAGTTTATACATTTGCCCAATTACGCGATGATGCGGTAAAAATGGCGTATAGGTTAGTTAATGATGGTGTGAAACCAGGAGATAGAATTGCGCTTGTTGCTGAAACGGGTAGCGATTTTGCTGCATTATTCTTTGGTTGTGTTTATGCTGGGGCTTGGCCTGTGCCGCTGCCATTACCAACATCTTTTGGCGGGAAAGAATCCTATATTGATCAACTTTCCGTGCAATTACAAAGCTGTGATCCAGTTAAACTATTCTATCCTCAAGAAATATCAGAAATGGCTGGACAAGCAGCGGACAAATGCAAAGTTGATGGGGTAGATTGGACACAATTTCTTGATTATAATGCAGATGTAACGATCTTACCTACAGCGACTACTGAAGATATTTGTTATCTGCAATATAGCAGTGGTTCTACCCGTTTTCCTCATGGTGTAGCGGTTACTCACAAAGCATTATTAAATAATTTATCCGCCCATTCGCATGGTATGGAGCTTGTAGATAATGATCGCTGTGTATCTTGGCTTCCTTGGTATCATGATATGGGGCTGGTGGGTTGTTTCTTATCTATTGTGGCCAATCAAGTATCCACAGATTATATGAAAACCGAAGACTTTGCTCGCCGACCATTAGCATGGCTTGATATGATCAGCCGTGCAGATGGAACCGTGATTAGCTATTCACCTACTTTTGGTTATGATATTTGTGCACGGCGTATCAGCAGTCAAACCGATGTTGCATCGCGTTTTGATCTGTCAAACTGGCGATTGGCTGGGAATGGTGCGGATATGATCCGACCAGATGTTATGCAAAATTTTGTTGATGCATTTTCTGATGCTGGTTTTGCCGCGTCAGCATTTTTACCAAGTTATGGCTTAGCCGAAGCCACTTTAGCTGTTTCTATCATGCCTCCAGCGGAGGGGATTGTGGTTGAATTGGTCGCTGAGACTGATCTTTCTGGCGGGGACTCTTCTGATGATAAACCAACACGTTATCGTTCTATTGTGAATTGCGGTAAAGCTGTAAAAGACATGAAGATTGAAGCACGTGACGATATGGGTAATTTGGTGCCCGATAAAATGATCGGTAGAATATGGTGTTCAGGGCCATCGATAATGGATAGCTATTTTCGTGATCCTGAAGCAACGGCGGCCTGTTTGGTTGATGGCTGGCTAGATACTGGCGATATGGGATATTTGTCTGATGGCTATGTTTATATTGTCGGCCGTGCCAAGGATATGATTATCATCAATGGTAAAAATCATTGGCCCCAGGATATTGAATGGGCGGTAGAACAATTGCCTGGATTTAAATCTGGGGATATTGCTGCCTTTGCAATAACTACTGAAGGTGGTGAAGAAACACCTGCTGTTTTGGTACAATGCCGGACATCGGACGATAAAGAACGCGGTATATTGCGTGAAACAATTAAAGAAAAAGTTAGATCCATTACAGGAATGCAATGTGTTGTAGAGTTGGTACCACCAAGAACATTGCCGCGCACAAGCTCAGGTAAATTGTCTCGTGCTAAAGCAAGAAACCTATATTTATCAGGGGAAATACAACCTTATATGGTCGCTGCATAATATATTGAAGCGCATAAAATACGCAAAAATAACCTACGCTTTAAAAAAATCATAATAATCTGATCTTGCTTACGAATTAGTAATAAAATTCGGCTATTCAGTTTTTGTGAAACAAGATGATCAAAATACCGAGTTGAAACAGAAAATTTCTTTTCTAGCACTATTGGGTCTAGAAAAGCCTCAAGGCGTTTCTATTGATGACCTATCTGCAATGCAGATGATGCGTAACAATTTGTCGCATCCTATGATTCATATAATAACTGGCATAGCAGCAGCCGTTGCCATAATGATATTGATGCAAAATGTATCAATGATTGTTCTGGGTATATGGGCTGCATTATTTGTTGTCATGCAGTTTTCTATTTTTTTACAAGCTAGAAAATATCCAACTAATATTAGAAATCATGTAAGTTCTGAAAGACCAAAGAAATTAGTTTTAATGGCAGCTGTATCTGCTGTAATATGGGCTTTACCTTATGTAGCTATGTCTATTTGGGGTAGCCCAACAGATATTATGTCATTTAGCGCCATCCTATTGGTATTGATGATAGTATCACCACAAGCATTACCGCTTTTCCCTTCTGCAAGTTTGGTATTCCAAATTGTTTTGGGAGTTGCCGCTGCGCTATCATTTGCTATTTCGGGTTCTTATATAATTGCTGCATTTGTATTCGGTGTAACATTATTGATTAATATCAGTTCACTACGCAGTGCGCATGCTACAATTTTGTATGAATTGGCGTCTACCGTTCTACAGGAAAAATCAGAGACTGTAAGTTTATTGCTGCGTGAGTTTGAAGATAGTGGTGCTGATTGGCTCTGGCAAACAGACACTTCACGATGTGCAATGCACGTGTCTCCGCGCTTTGCATATGCTCTTGGCATTTCCCCAAACGAAGCCAATGGCCAACCTTTGTTAAAACTTATTGCTGGTGATGCATGGGAAACAGGCAAATATCCAACGAGTTTGCATGATTTAGCAGAGCGGTTGAAGCGCCGTGAACCGTTTAGTAATTTAATATTACCAGTAGAAATTAATGGTAAAAAACGGTGGTGGGAATTGTCTGCTTCTGCAAAAATGTCAGATACTGGAGCATTTTTAGGTTTCCGTGGAGTAGGTTCGGATGTTACCGAACAACGCGAGTCAGAACAGAAAATCTCTAAATTGGCACGTTATGATACGTTAACCAATTTACCTAATCGTCTGCAACTTACCGAGTCTCTAGGTGAAGCGCTGAGTGATGCTGATAAATGGCGTCGCCGCTGCGCATTCCTAATGATTGATTTGGATAGGTTCAAGGCAGTGAATGATACATTGGGGCACCCAGTTGGTGATAGGTTGCTTGCTCAAGTATCAAAACGATTAAGCTATATTATGACTGATAATGAGCTTTGCGGGCGACTTGGCGGTGATGAATTTGCTATAGTTATTAAAGATGCGATTGATAGCAACTATATTGATAAGCTTGCAAAGAGGATTATTGAGGCAGTTTCTGAGCCATATGAGATTGATCAACATACGATATTCATAGGTGCTAGTATTGGAAGCGCCAGAGGCCCGGTTGATGGTAGAACTGTTGAGTTATTGATGCGTAGCTCTGACTTGGCCCTATATAGATCAAAAGATGAAGGTGGTAATATTCATAGCACTTATCATCATAAATTACATGCTAATGCTGAACAACGCCGAACAATGGAAATTGAATTGCGCAGAGCATTAGAACGTGAAGAGTTTCATGTTGAATATCAACCTTTGGTCAGCGCATCTGCAGAACATACTCTCAATGGTTTTGAAGCGCTTATACGGTGGAATAATGCAAAATTAGGTTCGGTTTCACCTTTTAAATTTATCTCTGTTGCAGAAGATGCTCGTCTCATTGTGCCTATTGGTAATTGGGTGTTGAGGCAGGCTTGCCGTGATGCAATGAAATGGCCTGGTACTACAAAAGTTGCTGTAAATATTTCTGTTGATCAATTGACAAGTACTGGCTTCATAGAGAGTGTAGCAAGTGCTTTAAAAGACAGTGGTCTGCCTTCTTGGCGTTTAGAGCTAGAAGTTACTGAAGGTATCTTCCTGCGAGATGGCGGAGCGGCTACTAAAATATTAGATCAAATTCGTGATATGGGTATTAAACTGTCGTTGGATGACTTCGGTACAGGATATTCTTCGCTCGGTTATTTGAAGAATAATCGCTTTGATACAATTAAAATTGATCGAAGCTTTGTGACGGGTGCAGCTCAGAATAAAGCCGAGAGCCTAGCTATCATCCGCGCTGTAATAGCCTTAAGTGAAAGTTTGGGTATTGCTACAACAGCTGAGGGTGTTGAAACAGAGCATGAGCTGAATATGATTCAGCAGCTCGGTTGTACTAAAATCCAAGGCTATTATTTTGGTAGGCCTATGATCCATGCCGATACTATGCTTTTGTTCGAAGGTAATAGTATAAGCGATAATATGGACGCAGCTTAGAATATTTACCCAAAAGCTGACTATAGAATTTCGTACACTGTCTCTTGAGGGCGGCACAGGCGAACGCCTTTATCAGTCTCTACTATGGGCCTATTTACAAGCATAGAGTCTTGGCTCATTGCTTTTAAAATTGTTTCATCAGTTACATTATCATTTGTTAGACCCAATTCTTCTGCTTTTGAGCCGCGCACACGCAATGCTTCTTTCGCTGAAATACCAGCGTCCTTAAATAATTGTTCTAATTTTCCTAGTGTATATGGGACTTTTAGATATTCGATAACTTCTAAATCCACATTTGCTGTGTCTTCTAATATTGCTAATGTTTTACGCGATGTGCCACATTTTGGGTTATGCCAAATGGTTGCTTTCATCTTTTTCCTCTCAATCTTTTTTGTTCAATGCGGCTTTATGCAAGCGGCCATTTTCAACATAATGAGCCACGCCCATGCGCATACCCATGATGGCTTCATCGGTAAGATCACGTACATATCGAGCAGGAGAACCTGCGAACAATTGACGTGTTTCCACTTTCTTTCCTTGGGTTAGCAATGCGCCCGCTGCCAGCATAGAATCGCTCTCCATAATAGCGCCGTTCATAATAGTAGCGGATAAACCAACGAAGGCGCGGTCATGTAAAATGCAACCATGCGCCATCACATTATGACCCACCAAAACATCTTCTCCAATGATAGTAGGAAAACCATTAGGATGAACAGGGTCAGGGCCATCGCAATGGATGACGCTACCATCTTGAATATTGCTGCGTGCTCCAATTTCTACACGATTGACTTCGGCGCGAATAACACAATTATACCATATGCTAACATCTTCACCGATTGTTACATCACCAATGATCCGACATCCAGGAGCGATAAAAGCGCTATCGTGAATCTTCGGGGTCATACCATTTATTGATAAAATCGTTATATCAGCTCTATTGGTCATAAATTCTCACATTGTACCAGCCAATAGTGGCTGCGATCTCTAGCTATTAATTATGCATTTAAAAAAATGCAAAATAATATGACATTAGTGCTGTAATAATTTTGCAGCATATTGTGCGTGATAGGTCAAAATTGCGCTTGCGCCAGCACGCTTAAAGGCGAGTAAACTCTCCATGACTATAGCTTCGCGATCCGCAGCTCCGGTTGCAACAGCTGCCTCAATCATGGCATATTCGCCAGATACTTGATAAGCATAAACAGGGATATTTAATTCATTATGGACGCGCTTTACTATGTCTAAATAGGGCATGCCTGGTTTTACCATAACACTATCAGCGCCTTCCGAAATATCCATAGCAACCTCTCTTATGGCTTCATCGCTATTGGCTGGGTCCATCTGATAGGTTTTTTTATCACCTTTTAATAACCCATTGGAACCGACTGCATCACGAAAAGGACCATAGAAAGCACTCGCATATTTGGCAGCATAAGACATAATTTGAACATTGTGGAACTCGTGCATTTCTAATGCTTTGCGGATTGTACCAATGCGGCCATCCATCATATCACTAGGGGCTATAATATCTGCGCCTGCTTGTGCTTGGTTTATCGCTTGATCAACCAATGCACTGACAGTTTCATCGTTGAGAACATAGCCATTATCATCAATAATACCATCTTGTCCGTGGCTTGTGTAAGGATCAAGCGCTACATCGGTTAAAATACCTATATCATCACCACAGGCGTCTCTAATAGCACGGATAGCTTGACACATGAGATTATCAGCATTGCTAGATTCTTCACCATTGACGGTTCTTTTGTCGCTGGGTGTATTGGGGAATAGCGCAATGCAAGGGATGTTCAAATCAATAGCTTCCTTGACGCGTTCAACAATTAAATCAACGGACCAGCGCGATACATGGGGCAGGCTGGAAATTGCTTCTTCAACATTATTGCCAGATGTAATAAATAATGGCCAGATGAGATCATGGGGTGTGAGTTTATTCTCTTGGACCATGTTGCGGCTCCACTGAGTGGCTCGTGTCCGGCGCAACCTTGTGTTTGGAAAAGATGATATATGTGATATTTGTGAGGTCATATACGCTCAATAGCGAAGAGTGGCCCATAGCTCAATAAAACAAATGATATGCTAAAATAACTGCTCAGAGTTTAAGAAGTTTTGCGGCGTTTTGCTAATTTGCTTGTTAACGGGAAAGTAGCGCTAGTTTTTACATTAACCTTGGCTTTATTGCTTAATTTTTCAATCTCTCTTGTTGGAGCAGTTTCTAAATTTTTGCTAGGTAGCGGTGCTAATGCTGCTCCTGGTTCCACAGATTTTAGCTCAGATAGTTTTGTTCTAAATTTTTTTAGTTCATTGCCTGATAATTGCGCTGTTTCGGTGAATTTAACAGAGTTTGGATTGATAGGGCGGCCATTGCGATATAAAATATAGTGAAGATGAGGTCCCGTTGATAACCCTGTTGAACCAACATAACCAATGATTTGACCGCGCCGTACATATTTACCGCGACTAACGGCGATACGGCTCATATGCGCATATCCAGTAGATAAGCTCTTGTTATGTTTAATCTTAACAAATTTACCAGCGCCACCATTACGCCCAGAATATGTTACTCTTCCATCACTGGCTGCACGAATAGGGGTGCCATAACTTGCTTTGAAATCTAATCCGTTGTGCATGCGCACATAGCCCAAAACAGGGTGACGTCGGCGTCCAAAACCTGATGTTACACGCCCTGGCACAGGACGCGATAATACACCTTTTGTTTCGCCAACGCCTGATGCCTCGAACCATTGTTCTGTGCGGCCTTGCGTCCATTTAAGCATTTGTACGCGTGACTTTCCACCGCGATCGATTCCAGCATATAATAAGTCGCCTGTTTGTACTTCACCTGTTTCCGCGCGCTTATGTTCGATAATGATATCAAATTCATCGCTGCTGCGGATTTTTGCAACCGCCATTTTCTGAGAAATAATTTTTAGGAATTGTTGGGCTTTTTTTGCATCAATCCCAGCACTCCTTGCACTTCGGTAGAGGCTGTTTCCGACCTTGCCTCTAATACGTAGCGGTGTATCATCTACTGCTATATTTTCGCGTTTAAGCGCAAGGCTATCGCCGATGCGCTCTACTGTTAAACCTAAATCAAACCTTGCTCGAAATGAGAGATTTTCAAGTGGCCGTGTGGAATTTCGTTTATTGCGCCGCCCGAGTGTAATTTCAATTGGTGTACCCGCTTCTATTTTACTGATAGGCGTAGCATTTGCTACGAGTTGCCTAATATTGGATGCTTCACGAGACCCAATACCAGCGCGTCTTAATACGCGGGTAAAACTATCACCTCTGCCTATCGTTGCCGTAACTTCTATACTAGGTCTTTCTGGGCTGTCTTTTAATCGTAAAACACTTCCTGTTGCGGCCGTGCGAACACCATTATCTGCACCATAAGCAAGCGGTGTTATCATTTGTGCTCGTGCATGTTCAAATTCATTCTTTTGTGGCAGTGGGGATTGCGCCCCATAAAGTGGCCCGAAATTGGGTAAGAAAAATAATGTTGATATTAATAATAATATAAAGAGGAATAATGCGCGAAACCACTGAATAGAGCCAATGTCTTGGCTGAGGTCTGATATCCAATTAAGCTGCGATACTGTATTGAACCACTGCTGGTCCTGCTTATTATTATTTTGATTGCGTATAGGTTTGGCAGGGGTAGGGATCGTTGAATGATCTTCCTCATCCCAATTGTGAATATCATCACTTTCATTATGTGATAGATGATCATGCATTATTTACACAAATGAACCTTTGATATTATTAAAACGTAATAATGGGTTATCATGGTTAATAGTAACTTAATATTTTACAATATTTTAGAGTTCTAAGATAGAAGGTGTATTATGATCGATCAATAGAAATAATTATATTTTATTGGTTTCTGGTGGTTGTTAATATCTTTGTTGTTTAGGCGAATTTACCATTGGAAGATTTGGGTTGCCGTTCAATTGCCATAATGATGCCGACACATATCATAATCGTCATCATGGATGATCCGCCATGGCTTAGAAAGGGTAGGGGGATGCCGACTACGGGAGCCAAACCCATGACCATCATGAGGTTGACAGCAATATAGAAAAATATTGTACAGGTGAGTCCAGCAGCTACCAATTTGCCAAAACGTGATGCGCTGTTCGTAGATACTTTTAGACCCCAACGTAAAAGCAAATAAAAGCCGAATATAGTCGCTAAACCACCTATCATACCCCATTCTTCAGCCATGGTGGCGAATACAAAATCAGTATGTCCTTCGGGTAAATAATCCAAATGGCTTTGTGTCCCATTAAGAAAGCCTTTGCCGCTAAAACCGCCAGAACCAATGGCAATAGCCGATTGATTGACGTGATAGCCAGCACCAAGTGGATCATCTTCTGGTGATAGGAATGTAGTAACGCGGCGCTGTTGATAAGGCTCTAGTGCAAAAAAATAAGCAACTGGAATGAGTGCTGCTAATATCGCACCTGAGATTGTGAACCATTTTAATGGTAGGCCCGCTAGAAACATCACGACAATACCTCCAAAGATGATTGCTAAGGTCGTGCCCAGATCAGGTTGTAAAAGCACCAAAATT
Source organism: uncultured Sphingorhabdus sp. (assembly GCA_947501885.1). Taxonomy (GTDB): domain Bacteria; phylum Pseudomonadota; class Alphaproteobacteria; order Sphingomonadales; family Sphingomonadaceae; genus Sphingorhabdus_B. The sequence goes on from CANMXN010000003.1 coordinate 89,642, forward strand.
GCTGGCAATGCCATTAGAACTAAGGGGGGGATCAGTGATACCAAATCAGCCGAGCGTGATGGCGGTAAACGATCATAAAACCATGCAACGGCAATGACGACTGCAGGTTTCATTAATTCAGACGGCTGTAAACGCATAAAGCCCAAATTGAGCCAACGCTGGCTACCGCCGCCTAATGAACCAACAACTTCAACGCCCACGAGCATCAGCAAAACGCTTAAATAGACTGGGAATGTAATGGCTTTCCAAAAATCAAGCGAAAAGCGTGACATGATGATTGCCCCTGCCAACATGATTAGAAATCTAACCATATGCGGGCCTGCCCATGGTTGTAAGTTACCATCAGCGGCTGAATATAAGATTGTTGTTCCGAAGCTTGCGAGGGCAATAAGTAAGAAAATTATCTTCCAAGGCAAGCTGGATATTTGTGATGGGATGATTGTATAACCACTCATATGCCAATCTCAATCATGTTTCATTCTCATTGGCCGTTGAATTTGTTTCTTCATTATCTTCGCCATTAGAATTACTTGCATCATCGATGCTAGAGCTAGCCTCATTCTCACGATTGCGATAACGTTCTAAATCCCTTGTCATGCGCTGCTCAATCGTACCGCCCCAACTTGTCTCTAGTGCATTCAGCGATTCCAAGGCTTTTTCTTGGTCATAAATATAGGTTAAGATATCACGTGCAATTGGATAGGCTGCGCCAGAACCACCGCCATGTTCGATAACAACTGACGCGGCATAGCGCGGATTATCATAAGGCGCAAAGCAGACAAATAGACCATGATCACGATATTTCCATTCGGTGGATTGGCGCTCGCCTCGCTTAATGGCTCGCACTTGAGCGGTTCCCGTTTTTCCTGCCATTTGAATATCATCGAGGGGGAGTCTTCCCCTACCAGCCGTTCCACCTGGCGCATTAACCACGCGAAACATGCCATCTCTTGCAATAGCAAAATGTTCATCCGAATAAGGTAATTTGGGCGCTGCTTTTGTTTTCCCAGCTAGAATATTAGGATATAATTTTCTTCCCGATGCGATACGGGCGCTCATCACAGCTAGTTGAAATGGACTTGTCAGTACATAGCCTTGGCCAATTACTGCATTTAAGGAATCTGCTGCGCTCCATCTGCGGTTGTGTTTTTTACGCAGCCATTCACTATCGGGTACTGTGCCATAATATTGCGATGTAAAGGGTAAATCAAATTCTTGGCCAAGGCCTAATTCGCGCGCAATAGGTGCAATTTTATCATAGCCAATGCGGCGGCCCATCGCATAAAAATATGTGTTGCAGCTGCGTTTTATGGCATCAGCCATGCTGATTGATCCATGATGTCCTAAACAATTAAACCGTCTGTTTCCTAACGTATAACCGCCGCTACAATAGACGGTCTCTTCGGCACTTACACCAGCTTCTAATAAAGCCAATGCAGCCAATGGTTTGAGCGTGGAACCTGGCGGATATAGTCCTTGTAGTGTCTTGTTTAAAAGGGGTATTTTTTCGCTTTCTCGTAGCCAAGCATATTCTGAAACCCCAATACCATCGGAAAAACTATTCGGATCAAAAGATGGCATAGAAGCCATGGTCAATATGTCACCAGTGATACAATCGATAACAACTACACTGCCCGATTGCAGGCCTAATCTGCGTGCTGAATAATTTTGTAGATCAATATCAATTGTTAACTGCACAGGCTTGCCAGGCGTGTCTTCACGGCTTGACAATTCTCTTACGATTTTTCCGCGTGCGGTTACCTCAACACGTTTAGCACCAGGTTCTCCGCGTAATTCTTCTTCAAATTGCTTCTCTAAATTATCTTTGCCGATTTTAAAGCCAGGTGTAATGAGCAGGGGATTGCGCTCTTGTGCATATTCTTCTGCGGATACTGCGCCAACATAGCCTAGCAAATGCCCAACAGCAGCACCACTTGGATAATATCGTGAAAACCCTTGCCTAGGTGATACACCTGGTAAATCGGGCAGCCTTACACTGATAAGCGCGAAATCCTCATAGTCTAATCCAGATGCGACTTGGACAGGTTGAAATCCATTAGATTGTTCTAATTCTTTATTTATCCGTGTTACTTCATCATCATCTAATGATAATAATTGAGCAAGCGTTGCTACGGTCTTGTCTTTATTGACCAATCGATCAGGAATAATATCAACGCGAAAGTCGGTGCGGTTGGTAGCAATGGGCTTGCCAGCTTTATCTATAAACCAACCTCGCCGTGGAGGAACCAGCGTTAAATTCACACGATTGCTCTCGGACAATAAGGTATATTTTTCTTTTTCAGCTACTGCAATATAAGTCATACGAGCGCCTATTGCTAAGCCAAAAACGGCTTGTACACCGCCGATGAACATAGCACGGCGAGTAAAGGAAAACTCTTGTTTTGCCGCGGATAGACCCGTTCCGCCTCCTTTGTTCTTTTTACCAATCACTGTCTTAATCGCCATGCATCAACATGCGCACAAAAACGTACGACTAGAGGATATAATAATATGGAAAACAAAATTTGCGGTAATATTATCAGCGGGTTTGGTAAGGGCTGTATTAGGCCAATGAAGAGTAAGTTAAGAGTTAAATATATAGCTATGAAAAGTGAAGCGATGATCCAATCGAGCAAATAATCACGCCAAATTATGCGGCTATCAATATATTCGGCGACTAACATTGCGATTGACCATATTAATACCGCGCTACCAAATGGCGCGCCGCTAAAAATATCGTCAAATATACCGAATGGCAAACCAACCCACATTGGCCAAATGCCGGGCCGCATAAAGCGCCATGCGATGAAGATCATAAAACCAAAGGGAGGTAATAGCGGTAGATTGGTGAAAAAGGGTAATGTGGTTATTATAGAGCCTAATAATACCGTAATGATAGGACCTGCCCGCATTTTAAAAAGGGAATGTTTGCGGTTTAGCCTACTCTCATAAGTGCGTGATTTTTTTGTAAAGAGGTTGAATTTTTTTTTCCGCAAATTTTTATGAAGGTTAGTCATAATTATAATGCACCTTCTTCCTCGGTATCGGCCTCTTCAACGATTTCCTGAAGTAATTCACGTGCTTCGGGCTCGTAAATTTCTAAAACCATGGAATAATCGGTAGTAGCAGGATCAGCGATTGGCATCGCTTTTCCGCTATCATTTATTTTGTCTACTATAGTCGCAACGGGAATATTGGGAGGATATAAACCACCATTACCAGATGTGATCAAGATATCGCCATTTGAAAAAGGATTCTCACCCAAATTAAGAGGGCGAATGGTTAAACTACCATCAGCTTGTCCAGTAGCAAAGGCAGGTAATCCATCGGAAAGTCTGGTGACAGGAACTACATTACCAGTATCTGTGAGTAATAAGACACGGGCAGTCGTTAGACCTGTCTCTGTGATACGTCCAATTAATCCATCTTTCGAACGGACAGGTTGACCAGCTTTTAGGTTATTAGTGCTATCAACCGATAAAACAGCTATTTTGCGGCCACTGCTTGCACTAGTGCTTAAAAACCTACCAACAGTAACAATCTTAATATCATTTTCTGTGCTAATTTTCATTAATGATTTAAGACGTTCATTCTCTAATTTTGATGCCTTAAGCGCAATAACCTCTCTTTCGAGCTGATTAACCTTAGAGTCTAAGGCTTTATTCTTAGAAGCTGCATCCCAATAATGTGACATATTTTCACTGCTATTTACTGCGGTTCTTCTGACACTGTTAAAAAAGCGACCAATTGGGGCGGTTGCCTCAGCACCGGCCATACGCAAGGCTGAAAAGCCCTTCGGATCGAGAATGGAGATAAGAAGTAATAGAGCGCCAATAATCGCCCCCGCAATTGCGAGCACATAAGTAGCGAAAATACTGTATTGCGCCTTTCTGGAAAATCCAGGGCGCCGATTTTTTGGCGGCGCCATGCCCCATTCTCCTTTCTTAAGCTGTCATCAAAACGCCGGCAAAGACTTCGTCTTCTAGGGCGCGGCCTGTGCCAATGGCAACACAGGTTAATGGGTCTTCTGCAACGGTTACGGGCAAACCAGTTTCATCACGCATATGGGCATCCAAACCCTTCATAAGTGCTCCACCGCCCGTTAACACTATGCCTTGATCTACTATGTCAGCTGCTAATTCAGGGGCCGTATTTTCCAAGGCAATACGCACGCCTTCAACAATCGTACCAATCGGTTCACTCAGAGCTTCGGCTAATTGCCCTTGGTTTATTGATATTTCTTTTGGTACACCGTTCACCAAATCGCGGCCCTTGATGGTAACCGTAATGCCAACACCGTCTTCTGGCGCTTGAGCAACGCCATATTCTTGTTTGATGCGTTCCGCGGTGGCTTCGCCAATAAGCAAATTGTGATGGCGTCGTACATAAGAAACAATGGCTTCGTCCATCTTGTCTCCGCCCGTGCGTACCGAAGTGGTATAAGCCAAACCGCGCAATGATAACACAGCGACTTCGGTCGTGCCGCCGCCAATATCCACAACCATCGAACCAATCGGTTCGGTAACGGGCATATCGGCACCAATAGCCGCTGCCATTGGTTCTTCGATTAAGAATACTTCGCTTGCACCAGCATTAGACGCTGCATCACGAATAGCACGGCGCTCAACCGAGGTTGATCCACTGGGTACGCAAATGACAATCTGTGGATAACTAAACATACGCCGTTTGCCATGTACCTTGTGGATAAAATGTTTTATCATTTGTTCGGCCACATCAATATCGGCAATAACACCATCGCGCAGCGGACGAATGGCTTCAATGCTGTCGGGGGTTTTGCCCATCATTAATTTGGCATCATCACCAACGGCTTTTACTTTTTTGATTCCACTGAGAGTCTCAATCGCAACAACCGATGGCTCATTGAGCACAATTCCTTGATCCCTAACGTAAACCACGGTGTTTGCAGTGCCCAGATCAATCGCCATATCCTGCGACCCTAGCCGAAATAATTTGTTAAAACCGAACATTTTGATAGGTAAATCCTTGTGTTTTTAGTCTAATTGGGATGTTTATTTATTTTGCAAATCTTTATAGTCAACAGATGATGTTAAAACCAGTGATATTGAAAAAAAATCGTAAAATTTTACTATAAAGAGTCGCCTATTTTTATCGATTGGTCTAATGTTGTTAGCATGTCAATAAGAAGACTACCAGATGAACTTATCAACAGGATAGCTGCCGGCGAGGTTGTGGAAAAACCAGCAAGCGCTCTTAAGGAGCTTGTGGAAAACTCTGTTGATGCAGGATCAACCCAAATTGATATAAAATTGTCCAATGGCGGACTTGATTTGATCATTGTTGCGGACAATGGTTGCGGCATGTCTGCGCGTGAAATACCCATTGCGTTGGAACGTCATGCCACGTCTAAACTGTCTGATGATGCTATAGAGATGGTGGCTACTTTGGGCTTTCGCGGAGAGGCATTACCATCGATAGCCAGTGTTTCCAAATTCACTATAGAAAGCCGTACGCTGGAAAGTGATGGCTATCGCATCACTACTGATCATGGCGTAAAAACCTATGAAGGACCAGCCGCTGTGCCGCCTGGTACACGGGTTAGCGTTGAAAATCTATTTGCTAAAGTTCCCGCCCGGCGTAAATTTTTGCGTAGCAAGCGATCTGAATATGCAGCTTCATTAGATGTTGTTCGCCGCCTTGCGATGGCGCGGCCCGATATTGGCTTTTCATTGGAACATGATGGACGGCGCACTCTGTCTGTGCAAGCAGGCATGAGCGCCCCTGAACGTGTATCTGCTCTCACTAGTGATGCATTGGCGCAAAATAGCGTGGCCGTGGATTTGCAGCGCGGTAATGTAAAACTTGGCGGCATCGCAAGTCTGCCTACGTTCAATCGCGGCGTGGCCGATCATCAATTTTTGTTTGTGAATGGCCGTCCTGTGAAGGATCGTTTGCTCATTGGCGCTATTCGCGGAGCTTATGCGGAAATGCTGGCGCGAGACCGCCATGCTGTGGTCGCCCTTTTTATCGATATGCCCGCGGATGAGGTGGATGTGAATGTTCATCCAGCTAAAACAGAAGTGCGATTTAGGGATCCTACGCAAGTGCGCGGATTAATTGTATCGGGCCTGCGTCATGCGCTGGACCAAGGCGGCTTTCGTGCGGTGCAGCGCCCTGCCGAAAATGCAGCATCCAATTGGCAAGTCGAACCCATTAACAATCAACATAATATCTTTGATCAATCAGAGCATCATACTTCGAATAGTCCTTCTGGTCAAAATGCATTGCCAATCGATCAGCGGCAATATGGCAATAGCGGTGAGGGTGGTTTGCGTGGTGATTATGCGCCATCATCTCTAGCTGAGCGATCATCTGATTATAAACCGCAATATGACCCACTAACGGGTGAAATAACGGCTGGAGCTGGTGATATTGCACCGCTCATGGGCCGCGCCGAGGAAGCGAATGAAGCTGTACCAGAAGGTATGAAACATCCACTTGGTGTGGCGCGGGGGCAAGTCGCTAAAACCTATATCATTGCCGAAGCTGAGGATGGCCTTGTAATTGTCGATCAACATGCGGCGCATGAACGATTGGTATTGGAACGTATGCGCGCTGCGATTGAAGGGGTTGATAGTAAGGTGGCATCGCAAGCATTATTGCTGCCCGAAGTGGTAGAACTTGATGAAGTGGCTTGCGATCGTCTGGAAAGTCGTTTTGAAGAACTTGCGCAATTTGGCATGGAGCTAGAGCGTTTTGGCCCTGCGGCTATTTTGGTGCGCAGTGTGCCTGCGGTGCTGGGCGGCGGTGCGGTGCAGGACCTCATCACCGATTTGGCCGATGAAATTGGTGCCTATGACGAGGCGCTGTCTCTAAAAGAACGTATTGATTTGGTCGCATCAACTATGGCCTGTCATGGCAGCGTGCGCGCAGGGCGCGTGCTTAATGTGGCGGAGATGAATGCGCTGCTGCGCGAGATGGAAGTGACGCCGCATAGTGGGCAGTGCAATCATGGTCGTCCCACATGGGTGAAGCTCGCGCTGGATGATGTCGAGAAATTATTCGGCCGCAAATAAGGTTTTCATAATCTTATAAGCTATATGTTAGATTAATGTTCCTTGTTTGCTGCTATCTTCGCGCTTGGCAGATTTTAGCACGGACGCATCGACCCATGGAATATCTGGCTTTTTGCCTTGCATTAATTCGGCCAAGGTCAGAATTTGGAGCCTTGGATGCTTGCGGCCCGTTACAGCGCTTTCCATTGTTCCTACTGCGGCGGCTTCTTTTTCCATTGGTCGCGTGGGCAGGGCGGCGGTGATGAAAATACCGATAGGGGCTTTTTCCCGCTCCATCGCGCTGTGAAGATCGCGGATCATATTTACGCTGACATTCTTACCGCCCTTCACCGATACAATGGCTTTTTCGGTTTTCTTACCATCGGGTTTGAAATAGATAATACCATCGATACCGCCATCGGCGCCTTTTTTCTTGCCCCCATAGGGCAGGGCATCCACCAGCGAGACCGCCCACCATTGGAATTGATATTTATCACGTTCGGCCAGATCAAGCGCAGCAGCGAGCGTTTGCGGACGGCCTTTGACTTCAAATGCGATAGCGGGGAAGGCGTCCTTCATGCGCTTTTCGATTAAGCTGACGGCAAGATGGGTAATATCGATACCAATCCATTGGCGGTCAAGTTTTTCGGCGGCATGAACCGCCGTGCCGCATCCACAAAATGGGTCTAATATCACATCGCCTTCATTGGATGATGCGGAAATGATACGTTCGAGCAAAGCCAATGGTTTTTGTGTGGGGTAACCGAGAGATTCTGGTGATGATGAAGGCATAATTGGTACATCATCCCAAAAGTCATTTAGTGGAACACCAGGGTTATCAGCTAAATAATATTTAAGTTGAGGCTGACCACCATCTTTTGTTGGCCAGTATATCAAGCCTTCTTTTTCATATTTTTCTAGCTTTTCATGTACAGTAACCCAATGCATGCCATTTCTTCCATGCACGTTTGGGTTTATTCCTCTCCAAGGTTGACCAGTTATTCCTCCTCTCTTGCCACTAACCAATAGAGGTACAAGGCGGTAATTTCCTTTATCGTCTATTTTTGAATATAATTTCTTTGATGCTTCGGACAATTCACGGTATTGTAGTTGGAAGAAGTAGTCACTAGATTTTGCATAACAAAATATCGTATCATGTGCTTTTCTCATACTTCTACTTATTGAAGAGCGTGTCTGACTTCTTTTCCAGACAATTTCGTTTACAAAATTTGTGGCCCCGAAAACACCATCGAGCAAAAGTTTCAGATAATGGCTCGCCGTTGGGTCACAATGCAAGTAAAGGCTACCCGTGGGTTTAAGCACGCGGTGCAATTCAATCAGGCGTACCGCCATCATCGCCAAATAGGCCATCATATCATTTTCGCCCAAGAAGCTGCGCATGGCATTGAGCAGATCAAAAGCAGCAGTATTCCCCGATTTCATAACATCATCAAAGGCTTCTTCGGCGCTGTCATTCCAATGCCATGTATCTTCAAATGCCTCTATCTGGGCATCGCTATCTTGCCCCTCGGGTGATTTGAACAATATGTTATAATTGGCATTGCTGTTAAATGGTGGATCAAGATAGACCAGATCAACGCTCTCATCCGCGATATGCTCTCGCAGTACATGCAGGTTATCACCATAATATAGGGTATTGCTCATAGCTATCGATTACGCATATTTTGATTATATTGCAAATGATCATCTTTATGGCTGATGAGAGCCAACATTAATTGTGATAAGGCCTAATCTATATAGCTTTGGTTTTTATTTGCCTTTAAAGCAACCACGGTCATTTTCAAATTAGAATTAAACTTTTCGATAAATTTCACAAAGTATCTTGCATACCATTATACATTGCACTACATAGTAACTATGTTAAGCAGAATCAATCATGACAAATAATAGCAAAGACCCATCGAAATGGGATGTTCAATTGCGCAAAGGTACGCTGGAGCTTGTGATCTTAGCACTGCTTAGAGGACGTAGTCTTTATGGGTTAGAATTGCTCGGGCAGCTTCAAGAACTTGAAACCACTGCCATATCAGAGGGGACATTATATCCGCTGCTCGATCGGTTGAAGCGCGATGGCAATATTGATGCAAAATGGCATCAGGAAGGCGATACGCGGCCTAGAAAATATTATAGCCTAACCAAAATAGGCCAAGAGAAATTAACCGATTTAACAGATCGGTGGAGAAAGTCCGTCGAGGATATTGAATTTCTTTTGGAAAACCCTGGCCCCCAAACACTACCCAAGAAAGGAAAATAAAATGTCAGATCGTGAAATGGTCCGCGATTATCTTAACTCTCTCATGAAATTTTTGTCTCGTTTGGATAAAGAAGATGCCGATGATGTTTTGCGCGAAATTGAATGTCACATATATGATGTGATGGAAATCCGTCAAGAAAATGGGCAGATGATCGATGCCAGCGAAATTTTAAAAGGATTTGGTCAACCGCGTGAACTTGCGAGTCAATATGTTGATCATATATTAGAGGGCACTCCGCCGCCAATGGGGTTTCGTGCTATTCAAAAAATAAAAACAGGTACGACAAAAGGCTTATATTGGACGACTGCTATTTTCGGATATTTTTGGTCCGCAATATTTGTTGCAATTGGTCTGTATAAATTGATTAGCCCCAATGCGGTCGGCGTTTGGGCAAATGATATCGGAGAATCATTCATTATTGGCGGATTGTCGCAAATGCCCGCAGGAACTGAAGAAATTATGGGGTTATGGTTAGTGCCTGTTGCTATCGGATTAGGATCGGGTGCAGCATATATAACCAAACGTATTTTGAGCGTGCTGAAACCTATCGTGCGATAGTCTTAAAATGTTATAACTATGCGAGTTTTAGTTAAAAGAGATGCTTTTATATCTTAGTTTTTGGCAACCATTTACCTTTAGTACGGCTGGTAAGATGATAGCAATTACAACGATCGCAGCGATAAGGCCGCAATGCTATGCCAGCACGCTGAAGCGCTGCCATTGCATCAACTAGGCTCGCATAGCGCACTTTCTTTTTGCAAATGCTTAATCTTGTACGGATTTTGTGGCCTTTCAGATGCTATATATGTGCATGCGGGGAAATTATAATCATGACTAATCACCGCGCACCGAAATCAATCCTGTGCTTTCCATTACCATGACCAACTCATTATGTTGATTATAGGTTTTGACAATGCCATATAAAAGCCCCATTCCAGAGCGGCTTTTACTGATGCGTTTTGATAGAGTTTCCCGTTCGCAGCGCAATGTATCACCTGGGTAAACAGGCTGCTTCCACTGTAATTTTTCAACACCAGGTGATCCTAGGCTGGCTTGTTTGTCCATATTAAGATGATCCACCATCATCCGCATCGTCATCGCAGCAGTATGCCACCCGCTCGCTGATAATCGACCAAAATATGTTTTTGCCGCAGCTTCATCATCAAGATGAAAAATTTGCGGATCATATTTTTGGGCAAATTCTATGACTTCTTCGCGGGTGACATCATAGGACCCAAATTTATGTGTGACTCCAACCTCTATATCTTCGTAATATTTCATCATTCTGTACTGCCTGATTATAACAATATTACGCAAGCATAAAATGTGTCAAATTACCTATTGAAACTCATGGCTCGTCATGATGATTGGTTTGAAAAGGAGAGCGTTATGATTCGTAATTTACCAAAATTTTCCCCCCAATCGCTAAAAAAATCTCTATTATTTGCATCATTGCCAATGCTTCTTGTGGTGGGTCAACCATCACTTGCGCAAAAATCAGATGGCAAGCAAGAAGAGCAAACCGCGCAAATTATTGATGAAGGTCTGAATCGTTCTGAAGTCATGATTAGCGCTCATGAATTGCTTGATGGCATTGGTGCACGGCTCTCTAATTCTCCGCAGATGCGCCAAGCTGAGGCTTGGGCTGTGCAAAAATTTAATGGTTGGGGCCTCAAAAATGTTCGTAAAGAAGGCTTCGAATTTGGCCGTGGTTGGTCGATTACGTCATCTAGTGTGAAAATGGTATCGCCTCGACCGATTACATTGACTGCTATTCCTGTGGCGTGGACGCCATCAACCAATGGAGTGATAACATCGGATATTATTGTTGCCCCTATTTCTAAAAAAGCACATTTTGATGAGTGGCGTGGTAAGTTGGCGGGTAAAATTGTCATGATTAGCTTACCGGGGACAGGTAATGAGCCTACGAGACCTGCTTTTCGTCGTTTGCAAGGTGATGACTTTAGCCGCTTGGATGAATTTCGCCAACCAACCCATGACCCAAAAGCGAATGATCGCCGTTTAAAGCGTGCAGAATTTGCCGAAGCTTTAGATGCCTTCTTAACCAGCGAAGGCGCTGTTGCTTGGGCGCGCCGTGCTCGCCGTGATGGCAAATTGTTGCATGGGGAGGGGTATACACATCGTGTTGGCCGTACCCCTAATTTGCCAGGGGTTGAAATTTCAGCAGAAGATTATCGCCGCCTTGCGCGTTTGGCCAAAACTGGACCTGCTCCGACTATCTCTATCAACAGCAATGTGCAATTTCATGATGAAGATACCAAAGCTTATAATATCATTGCCGAAATCCCCGGCAGCGACCCCAAAGCTGGTTATGTAATGGCTGGGGGTCATTTTGATAGCTGGGCTGGCGGTGATGGCGCCGTTGATAATGCCTCTGGCAGCGTTACCGTTATGGAAGCTGCGCGTATATTATCGAAAATGAAAATACGGCCCAAGCGCACCATTCGTTTTATCTTATGGGCTGCGGAAGAACAGGGCTTGCTTGGGTCTCTGGCTTATACAGAAAAACATTTGGCGAGCCGTCCACCAGCGCCAGCCAGTGCCAATGGTCTTGCTCGTTTCTTTGGTTGGGGAAACCGTTTCCCGATCACTAAAAAACCGGGCTATAATGATATGAAGGCCTATTTTAATATGGATAATGGCTCAGGCAAATTACGCGGTATTTATGCCGAAGGAAATGCTGCGGCTAAACCAATACTTTCTAGTTGGTTATCACCCTTTAATTCAATGGGTGCCAGCCGCGTTGTTGCTGGACCAACAGGCAGTACCGATCATGTATTTATGCAGCAAATTGGTCTTCCAGCCTATCAATTCATTCAAGACCCACTTGATTATTTTGCAAGGCTTCATCACACCAATGTCGATACGTTAGACCATCTAAGGCCTGCTGATTTGCGCCAAGCATCGGTTGTTTTAGCAGGCATATTGTTACAAGCTGCAAATAGCGAAAAAACAATACCGCTTAGACCATTGCCGACCAAACCAACAGCAACGGATCCGTTTAAATATGACGACCCTGATGATTTGGTGGAATAAATATTTGCATATATGATAAAGATGAAAGCGCGCTGAAATATTGGCGCGCTTTTTTTTGCGAGAATTGGTCTAAGGAGCCGTCGGATGAAGGAGATTTTTAATTGGCATCGCGTTAATGAGAATATCACAACATCTGGGCAATTTACGGAAGAGCAATTTGCGCAAATTGCTAATCTAGGTGTAACGCATATTGTAAATATGGGGCTTCATGATCATAAATATGCGCTGCCTGATGAGAAAAATTTGGTAACAACAAATGGCATAGAATATATCTATCAACCCGTTGATTTTAATAATCCGACCGATGACGACTTTGCTACATTTTGTGAGGTAATGGAGAGGCTGGATGGTGAGACAATCCATATCCATTGTATCGCCAATTATCGAGTATCCGCTTTTTTGTACCGTTATTACCGCGATGTGAAAGGAGAAGGTGCACAAAAGGCCAGAGATGAGATGCTCTCAATTTGGAAACCCGAAGGCGTTTGGGCAGATTTTATCGCCGATTAATGCGCATTATACATTGAATTTGAAATGCATGACATCGCCGTCTTGCACCACATATTCTTTACCTTCTTGGCGTAACTTGCCAGCATCACGCGCAGCGCTCTCACCGCCAAGCGTGGTATAATCATCATAAGCAATAGTTTCAGCGCGAATGAAACCGCGTTCAAAATCGGTGTGAATTTCGCCTGCGGCTTGCGGTGCTTTTTTATTCTTGCCCAATGTCCATGCACGGGCTTCTTTTGGGCCAACGGTGAAAAATGTAATCAAATCAAGCAAGTCATAGCCCGAACGAATGATACGCGATAGGCCAGGTTCATCAAGGCCTAGTTCGTTCAGAAATTCCATACGATCATCCATGTCCATGCCGACCAATTCGCTCTCAATGCGGGCCGATACCACCACGGCATTAGCACCTTGCTGCTTGGCCATTTCAAACACTTTAGCACTATGGGCATTGCCGCTCGCTGCGCTTTGTTCCTCTACATTACAAACATAGAGGATCGGTTTGGATGTAAGCAGCTGCGCTTGGCGGAATATTTTCTCTTCCTCTGCATCATTACGCTCTGTCATACGCGCAGGCTTGCCATCGCGCAACAATTCTAAAGCTTGCTCCAAAATCGGCAGCATGGCTTTTGCTTCTTTATCGCCACCAACGGCTCGCTTTGATAGAGCGGGAACGCGCTTTTCCAGCGATTCCAAATCGGATAGCATAAGCTCGGTTTCCACCGTTTGTGCATCGGATACAGGGTCTATGCGATCATCAACATGCTGAATTTCTTCGCCGACATCGGCATTTTCAAAACAACGCAACACATGGACGATAGCGTCAACTTCGCGGATATTAGCCAGAAATTGATTACCCAAACCTTCGCCTTTAGATGCGCCGCGTACCAGCCCTGCAATATCAACAAAGGCAAGCTGCGTCGGGATGATTTTGGCGCTACTGGCGATGGCGGCCAGCTTATCAATACGTGGATCGGGAACGGATACATTGCCGACATTGGGTTCAATGGTGCAAAATGGGTAATTGGCGGCTTGTGCGCTTTGCGTATCCGTAAGCGCATTAAAAAGCGTTGATTTCCCAACATTGGGAAGACCCACTATACCGCATTTAAAACCCATCATCTGACTCCATTAATCGCTGCGTAAACCAGTTGCACGCGCATAGCGCTTAATAGCATATGATACTAGAGAAACTTAACTATGTACCGCTTTTATCCATGGGCCAAAGGGCGATGCACCGAGCCATTGCTGCTGTGTATCCGCGGAAACTTTATTGATCGCAATTTGGGGTTTGGGACCAGGATGTACTTCTCTGCGTAAAGGGCGTTTGCCAGCGGGCATTCCAATGATTTCGGTTATTGCATGGGGTATATCCATCGGGTTCGCATCGCGCCCGCCGCCTTGTGCTGCACCCATCCGTGCGGTGAGAGCGGGATAGGCATCTAATGTGGCTTTATCGCTACGGGCCAATAAGGCTTTGTCATAGGCGTTGCGTTTTTTCCATATGTCGGTGGGATAGCCGCCAGGTTGAATGATGGTGACATCAATGCCGTGCGGAACAAGCTCATAGGCCATTTGCTCGGACATGGCTTCTAGGGCAAATTTACTGGGTGAATATTGCGCAAAACCTGGCACCATAACGCGGCCAAGCTGTGATGATATGTTGAAAATCTGCCCTGATTTTTTGGCACGCATTGCGGGAAGAGCAGCCAATGTTACGCGCTGTACGCCAAAAACATTAGTGTTAAAGATTAATTGAGTGGCTTCTAAATCTTGGACTTCGATAGGGCCAGCCATACCAATGCCTGCATTGTTGATTATAATATCAAGGCCGCCACCAGCGATTTTTTCGGCTTGCGCAACGCCTTTGGTAACGCTCTCATCGGATAATACATCTAATTCAACTATATGCAGGTCAAGCTTCTCGGCCTTTGCAATTTTGGCAAGCGCATCTGCTTCGGGGCGAGGCAGGTTGCGCATGGTAGCAATAACTTTTGCTCCGCCGCGCGCATAATGCAGCGCACCCAAATATCCAAAACCTGATGAAGTCCCAGTGATAAGAATGGATTTTCCATAAGTAGGAGCCACAATGACCGATTCCGCGCTTGCTGTGACAGCAGCCATTGCACCTATAGTGCTAGCCCCTGCTAATAGCTGACGGCGGTTTACCTTTTTATCCATAATCTCTCTCCTAAACTTTCAAATTCTGCATGCGCATAGCGTAATCTGTCATAAACCTTATAGTATCATTTTGTGCAAGCCAATGGGCCTCTGCCCCAATAGAACCGAGCATATCAGCCAGATCATCTATCTCACTTTTGGCATAATTGCCCAGCACATAACCGCTTACCCGGTCTTTGTGACCCGGATGCCCAATGCCGATGCGGATACGGCGAAAATCTTCGCCAATATGTTTGATAGTGCTTCTTATCCCATTATGTCCTGCGGCACCGCCGCCCGTTTTTATCTTAATCTTAAAGGGTGCAATGTCCAATTCATCGTAGAAAATGGTAACATCTTGCGGTGATAATTTGTAAAAATTCATTGCTGCTCGCACGCTTCGGCCACTTTCATTCATAAAAGTAGCGGGTTTGAGAAAGAGGATTTTTTGATTGCTGATACGGCCTTCTTGCACCCATCCGAGAAATTTCTTCGATGGATCAGGCAAGTTATGGATTTCTGACAGAGCATCTATAGCCATGAAACCAACATTGTGACGGTTCATAGCATATTTTGATCCGGGATTTCCAAGGCCTACCCAAAGCTGCATTATATTCTCCTGTTAAATTAGGACATAGGATGGAAAAAGCATTTGCGCAAAAAAAATGACCATCGCAATGGCCATTTCTTTCATTATAATATTGAGCAGCCATAAGAGCTGTTTATATTTAACCTTCTGAAGCTTCACCTTCACTAGCTTCTTCTGCTCCTTCAGCACCTTCTTCGCCTTCGGTTGCTTCTTCTTCATCGTCTGATTGTTTCAGAGCAGATGGAGCAACAACGGTAGCAATAGTGAAGTCACGATCTGTAATCGAACTCTCGCTGCCATCTGGTAATTTAACGCTACTGATGTGGATGCTATCACCAATTTCTAGGCCAGTTACATCAATTTCGATTGTGTCTGGGATACGGGCTGCATCACAAACCAATTCGAGTTCGTGACGAACAACGTTTAGAACGCCGCCACGTTTCAGACCAGGCGAGTCATCTTCGTTAACGAAGAGTACAGGAACAGAAACGTCAACCGTTGCGTCCTTGGCAAGGCGCAAGAAGTCAACATGTAATGGACGATCAGTCACGGGATGGAAGGCCACATCTTTGGGAAGGGTACGCAATGATTCTTTATCAACATTCACTTGTACCAAGCTGTTGGTAAAGCTTCCTGTCATAAGCAATTTAATCAATGCTTTTTCTTCGATATGAATAGATAGTGGTTCTTGCTTGTCACCATAAATAACGGCGGGTACTCGGCCTTCTCTGCGTAATGCTCGGGAGGCTCCCTTGCCAACCCCATCGCGCTTTTCGGCTGAGATTGTCAGCTGATCGCTCATAATGTTTCTCCAAATAGAATTTTGTTTCTCCGCTTATCGCTCCTCCAGGGATGAATGCGACAGCGAAGCAAGGCCTTTAGCGGTGAATATGATATAAAGCAAGCATAGCATATGATGTAGCTAAGAAATATAGCCATCATATTGCTTTATAATATTTATTCGTCCAAATTTTTATAGCGAGATTTTATCAAACTAATGACTATATAGGCAACAAAAGCTCCTATAGAAGGCCATAATGGAACAAAGACATAAGCAAGGGCGCTTGTTGATGATGTGTTTTCTGGTGTATTTTTGAGCCACCAATTAACGAAAATTATTGCTGTAATTGGAATACTAATTAATGCTATACATCCTATTCTTTGGGATAGAAAATAACTTATTAATCCGCCGACAACAAAGCCTAACATTAATAAGCCTTCAATCGTAAATAGAAAATCTGTAATCATTGTATGCGCTCTACTTTATATCCAGCATTTTGGAGCAAATTTGGTACGCTATTCTTGCCCACCAAATGTGCGGCGCCAACAGCAACAAAATAGACTATATCGTCTATATTTTTTGACTTTTCCTGCAGTTTGATCACCCATTTACGGTTACGATTATCTAATAATGCCTCGCGCATAGTGAGAGACGTCATAATTCCAGTGTTTGTTTCTTGTAGCAGCGCATCGCTATCGCCATCAAGCCATGCATCTACGATATTGAGTAAGCTGTCTTTGCTGTTTTCGCCATTATCTATGATGGATTCGAGCATGGCGCGTTGATGATTTTCATTCAAATCATCAAAAACTGCAAATTGTGATGCGATGCTCTCTAACCCTTCATTAGGCTTTTCTGCTTCATCAAATATATCTTTCAATATGGTCTCAACGCCAAATGTTCTTTTATAACCTAGATCGCTGGTAATTGCATTGGATATTGCAAGTGCGGCAGCCCATGTTTCCATATTATTTAATGCTTGTTGAGAGAGGCCTTGTTCCTTGATAATGTTTTTTAGCAGATTGCGCTGAGAAGGCCGCACTCGCTTATCAATATCATTTACGGGTTCATCGCGTGACATGGTCGTGAAAATTTTACTCACATTAGCTGTATCTTCTAAACCTATGGTTTCGGTGATTAATATATCTGATTGCGTAATGGCCTGACTTAGGGCTTCGCTTTGCCATTGCGCACCTTCTGGCAAAAGATGTACCGTACCGAACAGATAAAATTCTATATTAGCCTTTTTGCCGATGTCTGTTTGGTTATTATCATGTTGAATATCATCTGTGTTGTTTTCATCATCTATGTGACTGTCAATCTTTGCGCTAACTTTCCAAAGAGCTGGCGCGCCTTGTTTTTCTATGACTATTTCATCATTATTAGAACAAGCATTTGTGAAAAACAGGCATAATAAGATTATATAGATATATCGCATATGCTCTTATTAGGGTAAGTTAGACAAAATAAAAGGGCCAAAGCATTGCTCCAGCCCTTATCTAAAATTTTGATCATCGCTTGAAGATTAATAGTTGATACGCTCAGCATTAAGAGCATAAGCCCCTAATAAGCTCTGTACGTCACCAGCACCAGCAAGATGCCCCGCGCCAACCGCCATGAACACAGTACCTGGCTTATCCATACGTTCATTAATCCATTTGGCCCAATTGGCATTACGGTTTATAAGCAGTTTTTGTTTCATTTCAGGCTGGCTTAGATCTTGATGCAGCAATTCACCCAATGCTTCGGGATTACCTGCTGCCCATTTGTCAACCAAAGCATCAAGGACTGTTTCAATTTCATCTATACTTTCAATGGTCTGCGCCAAGAATTCTTTTTGTGTTTTTTCTGAAAAACTATCGAATATACCAAATTGTAACTCAGCAGTTTCTAAGCCAAATATCTCTTTACCATTGGCTTTTGCTGCATTTTCTAATATTTTTTCAACGCCGCTATTTGGATCAAACCCAACTTTTTGTAGCGCCGTAATTTGCATAACCAAACCTGCGGCCCATGGTTTAAATGGATCAAGCGCTGCGACAGGCAATCCCAATGATGTCATTGCTGTTTCATAGGATTTTTTTTCTGCATCGGTCAGGCTTGAACGTACGCCTTTGCCGCTTTGATCAACTGCGAATTTGGCAAATGTCTGTTGATCGGCTGCTGGATTTTCATTGGGTTTAATTTCTAAGACAATGCTATCAGATTTATCGAACGCTTCTTTTACGGCTTCGTCAAACCATGTCATGCCAGGTTTTAAGAAATGCACCGTGCCCAGCATATAGATGGTGGTGTCTTCATCTTTTACCACCCAAAGCGCTGGATCAGCGTCAACGGTTTTAGGCGCGGCTGCTTGTGCTGCTGCTTCTACGGCTTGTGCAGCAGTTTCTACGGCTTGCGTCGCTGCATCACTGTCTTGGGCTTGTGCAAGAGGTGTGATGGCTAATGCGATGGCTGCTGTAGTAATTCTTAATATTGTCTTTTTCATAATATGTTCCTTTGTTAAATGTTGATGATATTTTAGTTTTTAATTTTGATGATTATAGATGCTTATCCGTTGCGTTTTTTCCACATCCAAATAATACCAAATGCAGCGATGGTAATGATATATATGATTATACCATTTGGTTCGGGTGCCAGTCCACCGCGCCATAAAATCCACCATGTTGGCGCGCCAATCATATAGATATATAATGCATAAAAAGCTCCAACCCTTGTGGCATGCATTTCTTGTTCATCGACATATTTATACCAATAGTGGCAAATGATTGGCATTATGATGGCCCAAAAAATAGCGAATATTACAGCGACCATAGTTGGGATAGGGCTGTTGCCAAATATGGCATGACTATCATCATTAACAGCAGCATAATGACCTAAAAACCCGCCCATTAATCCGCCTGCTATACCGCAACCAATTAGGATATTACTGCGGATTTTCTCTTTCTTCTCTAATCTTGCTTGCGCTTCACTCATGCTCATCCTCCTGCAAATTCATCATCGAATATCTCTTCGATATTCTGTTCAAATAGGCGCGCTATTTTAAACGCTAGCGGTAATGAAGGATCATATTTGCCCGTTTCAATCGCGTTGATGGCTTGGCGTGATACATCCAAATGGCCGGCCAGTTCGGCCTGTGACCAATCACGCATTGCCCGTAATACTTTGAGATTATTTTTCATGGGCGAAGACTTTTAAATATTACGCCTGCATAAAATGCAAAACATGCCATTTTGGCCATCAATACTGCATCTATTATCAGCGTAATACCATTGATTTCAGAATTGTTTGTAGTAGCTAGCATTAACCCTAATTTATCGGATAAGCTTCCCACAGATAAAAGAGCGGAAATTAATAATGGGACTATAATTGCTGCCATTGCCCATTTGCACCCCTCGTTACGAAGATTGTAATAATGCTCATCAAAACGAGAGGAGAATATAGATGTTAATAAAATAGAAGATGTCATTGCCATCAATATTTTTTCAGTACCAGCTGATACTGGAAAGAAATAACTGGTTAGAAAAAAGAAGCTTGCGAGAAATCCTATATATTTTAAGAAATGAGCAAAGCTGCGATCTTCCTCTGTGGGCACTATTGGATTATAGGGCATAATCTATCCTTAAATTTATTAAATATAGTGAGTATTTAGAAGTGGCATTTGATTTCACGTGGTGATCCCTCTGATGCGGAACCAAAAATATCCAATTATAAAGCCAAATAAAGTGATGCCAGCCATATTTTGCCCTGATAATTCAGGCAGTCCCCAAATGCTGCTACCCAATAACCAAACCACATTAATCAACAAAGCAGTGGAAATACCAACTAGGCTTGCATTGGATATTATCTGATGGAGATAATCCTCTGTACATTTGCGATCTATGGCGCTGACAAAGACAATGAAGGATGCCATTAGCGATCCAATTAATGCTAATATCATGACCTGTGGAACAGGAGATAATATTATTAATGGTTCGCTTTTGCTAGGTCCATCAGCCATCATTACCAAAGAAGCTATGCTACCGCAGATAAAGAGTATATCAAGTCTTCCTACATTCATGCGTTAAATCCTTTCATGCGGTAGAATGCGTATCCCATGGCCCAACTTAAGATCATCACGCCGAGCATGTCGCCCGAAGTAGGTTTGGGCAGGCCGCGTTCATTAAGAAAGCTCATATCCCAAATGGCATGTGACATAATGGATGTTATCACGGCGATTAAGGCGGCATTAGTGACCAATTGAAAAACATAATCATCGGCGCAGTGACGATCCAATTTCGCGCCCCATACTGCATAGCTCGCCATGATTATGGTGAGGATGAAGGCACAGCCTAATTCCAACCAAGGGTTCCAGTTATCTACGGCTATTGTAGCGCTGCTAGGTTCTTTGAATATTAAATATGCACCAGCCAGCGCCAGCATAGAAAAGCTAGTATCGGCAAATCGGGTAGATATTATCATTTCATACTCCAAGTTAGGTTTTGATGACACAATGTCATGCTTCCCTTACTTTATGTACTGATTCGCTGACTATGTCAAGTGAGCATTACATAATGACATGTTTTATAGTCATTATGCTAGCTATAGTTGCGAAAGTTCACACTATTTTATTTTGGTAATTTTGAGAGGTTTTCTTGTTATAAATTAAGTTACTTAGCACCAAAACCATGACCAAATCAGTCAAGAATGCATAAAATATAATGGATTAGTCGAGCAAAGCAGACATGTGCTTAGTGAATACGCTCTACCTTATATCCTTTAGCAGCCAATAATGTTTGCAAACTATTCTCACCCAGAAGATGTCCAATTTCTATCGCAACTAAGAAAGAACCTGGCTTATCTAACATATTGATTATTTTGGGAGTCCAATTAATATTACGTTGATTAATAATTATATTTGATATCTCTCTATGCACGGGGGTATGCCGTTTCAAAAGGTCTTCAAGTTTATCAGCATCGATTTTTCTATCTAAGCTACCCTTTGCCCATTTTATCGAATATTCAAGAACGTCTTGCTCTTGTTGTTTTCTAAAATTAATTCTTCCCTCTCTGTCAAAACCTCCATTTTTTGTGCGAAACTTAGATCTTATAGAATCAATTTCTACTAATAATCCATTTAACCACCGCACTTGTTCCTCCTCGGGAATATTGTTTAGAATATCGTATCGACCATATTTTTGTTCTAAACCTCTCTTTAGAATGCCAGTTTTCGATATCAGTTTTGAGAGCATAGTTTCAGTCTCTGATTGATAGGCGGTTTGAATGAAGGTATCTGAAGTTGGCCATAAATTTAATGCAATGAACCATGCAGGCGAATTATCGATATAGATAATATTATCACCTCCAGTTCGCTTCCAAAGTATAGGCAATAATTCAGAAGGCACACGATCTTCAATCGGCGGATTCTTGCTATCAATAATCTTATTTATCAAATTTCGTCTTTGCAGAATTAATTGGGTATTACTATTCAGAAAGGGATTGGAATCTGCGACATCAAAATATATTAAATCGGCACTGCAAGTAATTTTCAATAACTCAGGACTAATCCATTTTAAGTCATTTGGGATATTATGAACAGTTCCCATAAAATGGATTTCTGTATCTTCATCGGACAATCTCCAAATGGCAGGAGATGGAACAAAATTTAATTTTGCTTCTCGTTCTTTTTGAGCTGAATTTACACTGTTATTTATTGGTTCACTGGCTGTGCTTTTTTCCTTGCTAGCTAATCTCGTTCGATTTGGACTTTCAATTACAGGCTGGGGTGTAGGAGCAGCATAAGGAGGAGGATCAAACTTTCTTAATGAAGGATCGCACATCTGCGGACTAATTTGCGCAAATGAAGGACTAGAAATAGTGTAAATAATGACCAATATGGAAGTTATAAATTTTATAGAAATCATAAAAAATTACACTAAATGCGATATACTTTTAGTCAAGTTTATATCCGTGAATATTTGGTAAAGTAAGAATCTGTGCTTCACCTACGATTGAATGATTAAAGCACAGATGCTAGAAATGGATATAAAAGAGTTTGAGGAGAGAATCATGCCAACCCTGCACAAACGGACATGCCATATTTGCGAAGCCAATTGCGGTATCATTGTTGAAATGGAGGGACGCAAAACGCTCTCTATTCGTGGTAATCCTGACCATGTGCTAAGCCGTGGTCATATTTGTCCAAAGGCCACAGCCATAGCCGATTTGCAGGATGATCCCGATCGTTTGCGTAACCCCCTTAAAAAAGTGGATGGTGCTTGGCAGGAAATTGAGTGGGATACAGCCTTTGAAGAAATTGCCATGAAATTGGCGCGCCTCAAAGCCGATGGTAAACGCAATGCGCTTTATATGGGCAATCCCAATGCGCATGATTATGCTGTGACGACAAGCGTGGGGCAATTCCGCCGTGTGCTGGGGCTGCGCGATATATATAGTGCGACGACATTGGATCAAATCCCGCATCATCTATCGCAATTGCTCATGTATGGGCATGTATCATTAGCCGCCGTACCCGACATTGATCGCTGTATGAATTTGGTGATATTGGGCGGCAATCCTGCGGCCTCTAATGGCAGCCTATGGACCGTTCCCGATTTCAAAAAGCGCGTCAAAGAGCTGCAAGCGCGCGGCGGCACTATGAGCGTGGTTGATCCGCGCCGCAGCGAGACCGCACAGCTTGCCGATCATCATTATTTTGTGAAACCTGGCAGTGATACTGCTTTGCTGATTGCTATATTTAAAGCGCTCGAAAATGGCGATATGATTAACCCCGATGCGCATCAGAATTTAAGCGCTCATCTTGATGATGGGCTTGATACAGCGCGCCATGCTCTGGCTGATTTTGATATGGAGCAATTGTCCGAATATTGCGGTATTGCAAAAGAGGATATTGTGGCGATTGCACAGCGTTTGGGCGGCGGTGCGCCATCAGCACTCTATGGCCGAATGGGTGTTTCCGTTTGTGCTTTTGGTAGCCTTAATCATTGGCTCATTCAGCTTATCAATATCACAACGGGCAATTTAAATCGTGTCGGCGGCACCATGTTTGCGCAGCCAGGTTTGGATGCCGTTAGCCTCATTGGCAGCGGTTCTTATCGCAAAGTGCAGGGCAAAGATGGTGAGAAAAATATATTAATGGGTGAGCTGCATACCGCAGGCCTTGCCGATGATATATTGGACCCAGCGCCAGATCAGATAAGATCATTATTTGTGATTAGCGGTAATCCTGTGCTTTCTAGTCCGCATGGGCGACGTCTGGATGAGGCGCTGGAATCGCTTGAACTGATGGTATCGCAGGACATGTATATCACCGAAACATCGCGTCATGCCGATTATATATTACCACCGTGTGGGCCGCTCGAAAAAGACCATTATCCGATTTTCTTTGGACCGCTCTCTGTGCGCAATGTCGCCAGCTATTCGCCGGCCACTTTGCCAATGGAGGACGGCACAAAGAGCGATGGCGAGATTATCATGGGCTTAAGCCGTGCTATTGCCCATGCTTTTGATATTGATGTTCCCAATTTCCGTACCCCGCGTGAAACGCTCGATTCTATGCTGCAAAGATCGCCCGCTGGTTTAACGCTGGAACAGGTTGAGGCCGCCCCTGACGGCATTGATTTAGGGCCGCTAAAGCCTTGTTTGCCCGATCGTTTATGCACCGATGACAAAAAAATCTGTGTGGCGCCAGAGGTTTTGGTGAATGATGTGAAGCGTTTTAAAGAAGCGCTAAATGCTGCACAGAATATGGATGGCGCATTGAGCCTTATCGGCCGCCGTCATGTGCGCAACAATAATAGCTGGCTGCACAATTCAAAACGTCTGCTGAAAGGGCCTAATCGCTGTACATTGATGATCCACCCCGATGATGCAGCAAAGCGCGGCATCAGAAATGAGGATATGGTCATTGTGCAAAGCCGCGTTGGCCGAGTGGAACTGCCAGCTGAAATTACCGATGCTATGATGGTGGGTACTGTTTCTATTCCGCATGGTTTTGGCCATGATCGTAATGGGGTTAAGCTATCTGTGGCGGGCAGCAAACCAGGTGTATCGATCAATGATCTCACCGATCCTGCGCATATTGATCCGCTTACGGGTAATGCAGTGCTCAATGCAACGCCCGTGAGCGTAGAATTATGCAATCATAGTGTTGCTGCGGAATGACTTTCGTTATCATATAGCAATATATGGCCTTACTTTCTATGGCCAGTTGACCTTATGATAATGGTTGGCGATTTCGGTCATTCAGATATAAGATTATATTCACATATTTATGCATCATTCACCTTGACGATTTGACTCTATTTCGCCAAAGCCTCACCCAAGTTTAACGCAATTTCATTGTCGTAAATTTGCGAATTTAAAGGAAAGCGGATTGGCGGACCAAAAACCCCTAAATTTTCAGGACATGATCCTGCGTTTACATAGCTTTTGGTCTTCAAAAGGTTGCGCAATATTACAGCCTTATGACATGGAAATGGGCGCAGGAACATTTCACAGCGCGACCACATTGCGCGCGCTTGGCCCTGTTCCTTGGAACGCAGCCTTTGTGCAGCCGTGCCGCCGCCCAACCGATGGCCGTTATGGCGAAAACCCCAATCGATTGCAGCATTATTACCAATATCAAGTCATCCTCAAACCATCGCCCTCCGATATTCAGCAGCTCTATTTGGATAGTTTGCGCGAAATTGGCATCGATCCGATGCTGC
The DNA here is from genome assembly GCA_947501885.1 of uncultured Sphingorhabdus sp. Classification (GTDB taxonomy): domain Bacteria; phylum Pseudomonadota; class Alphaproteobacteria; order Sphingomonadales; family Sphingomonadaceae; genus Sphingorhabdus_B. The sequence continues at coordinate 114,757 of CANMXN010000003.1, forward strand.
ACGACATAAGATTTGTTGAGGATGATTGGGAAAGCCCAACGCTTGGCGCATGGGGGCTTGGCTGGGAAGTATGGTGCGATGGCATGGAAGTCACGCAATTTACATATTTCCAGCAAATGGGTGGTTTTGATTGCAAGCCCGTTGCGGGTGAACTGACCTATGGTTTGGAACGGCTGGCCATGTATATCCAAGGCAAAGATAGTGTCTTTGATCTGGATTATAATGGTAGTGGCGTAACTTACGGCGATATATTCCATGAAAATGAAGTGCAAATGAGCACATGGAATTTTGAAATAGCGGACACCGAAACATTGTTCAAACAATTTGAAATGGCGACAGCCGAATGCGAAAATTGCTTGGAAAAATCTCTGCCTATTCCCGCCTATGAACAAGCGATTAAGGCTAGCCATACGTTCAATCTATTGCAAGCACGCGGCGTGATTAGCGTACAAGAACGGGCATCCTATATGGGCAAGGTGCGCGATCTGGCAAAAGGCGCGTGCGAAAAATGGATAGAGATTAACAAAGAAGAATGGGCGCAAAAATTCCCCCAATGGAGTTTGTGATGATGGAGATTGTAAGCAATTTTATGAACAGTGTTCATCTTGAGTCTGTCGCCAAAAGCACCACTCGCAACCGTAATAACACTCGTTACCCCACCGCCACTCGTAACCGCACCACTCTCCGTCACGGCACTGCCACTTGTAACCGCAGCACTCTTCGTCGCCCCACCACCGTTCGTCACGCCGCCGCTACACGTCATTCTACCACCACTCGTCACCCTGAATTTATTTCAGGGTCTATTAGTGCTGGTAAGATACTGAACCAAGTTCAGCATGACGAAGGTGTTATACTGAAACAAGTTCAGCATGACGAATGCGGTGAAATCATGTATGATTTAGTGAACACCGTTCGTCCTGAGCCTGTCGAAGGACAAGGTAGTGTGGTTCATGCTTCGACAAGCTCAGCACGAACGGCAAAGCTACTAGATCAAAAGAGGTTCACCGATCTTGTCGAAGGACAGGTGATGCGCTCTTATCATGATTCACTCGGCGTGATACTGAAACAAGTTCAGCATGACGAAGATGTTATACTGAACCAAGTTCCGCATGACAGTAATCGATTGCCGAACCAAGTCCCACATGACGGGGGTGACAGGTCATGAGCGATTTTCTACTCGAATTACGATGCGAAGAAATCCCCGCCCGCATGCAGGCCAAGGCCCGCGCCGATTTGGAGAAATTATTCACAGCCCAGCTTAAAGATGCTGGATTAGAAGTCCAAAGCATCACCACTTATAGCACGCCGCGCCGTTTAGCATTGATAGCGCGCGGTCTGCCCAAGCAAACCGAAGCCGTGCGCGAAGAACGCAAAGGCCCAGCAGCAAATGCGCCCGAACAAGCGCTAGCAGGATTCTTACGCAGTACAGGATTAAAGCGCGAAGATTTGGTGGAACGCGACGTCAAAGGCAAAGCGGTATTGTTCGCAATCATCGAAAAACCAGGTCAACCCACGACGGATATATTGTCGGCTGCTATACCCGCGATTATAGCGGCATTCCCATGGCCCAAGTCACAGCGTTGGGGCGAGGCTAGCATTAGCAGTGAGAGTTTACGTTGGGTGCGGCCTTTGTCGAGTATCATTGCATTATTCGATGGCGAAGTGGTTGATTGCGAAGTGCATGGAATTGCTTCTGGCCGTACCACTATGGGCCATCGTTTTATGGCGAATAGTGCCGTTCGTGCTGAGCCTGTCGAAGCACGGGAAACCAGCTCTAGCACCCTTCGACAAGCTCAGGGCGAACGGACTTCTAACACCGCGATAAGCATCGAAACGGTTGATGAATATCTGCCCAAATTGCGCGCCGCTCATGTGATAGTTGATCATGAAGAACGGCAAAATATTGTGCGAGATGGTGCAGCAAAAGCGGCTAGCGATGCAGGGCTATCTCTTGTCGAAGACGAAGGCCTAGTGATTGAAAATGCAGGTCTGACCGAATGGCCCGTGCCGCTGTTGGGCCGTTTTGACGAGGCTTTTTTGGATGTTCCCGAAGAGGTTATTCAGCTTACCACGCGCATTAATCAGAAATATTTTGTTGCCAGAGAGAAACAGGGCGATAGTGGTGGTAAATTGACCAACGCCTTTGTCTGTACCGCGAACATACATGCGATTGACGGCGGCAGCGCGATTGTCGCGGGCAATGAAAAAGTATTGGCGGCGCGACTGGGCGATGCGAAATTCTTTTGGGAATTGGATCAGAAAACGCTGCTTAAAGAGCATGCCGAAAAATTATCGAATATCGTGTTTCATGAAAAGCTTGGAACGGTGGCTGATAAGGTGGAACGCGTTGCGAAATTGGCGCGCTGGCTCTGCGAAGAAGGCATTGTTAAGCCTATCGCCAAAAACACCGTTCGTCCTGAGCCTGTCGAAGGACAGGGTGTTCATACTTCGACAAGCTCAGCACGAACGGCTGAAGAACTTGCTGATCTCGCCGAGCAAGCAGCGCGCTTATGCAAGGCTGATTTGGTCACCGAAATGGTGGGTGAATTTCCCGAATTACAAGGGCTCATGGGCGGATATTATGCCGCCAAAGAAGGATTACCAATCGAAGTATCCGAAGCAATCCGCGACCATTATAAACCCGTGGGCCAAAACGATGATGTACCGACAGATCCCGTCACCGTTGCAGTGTCGCTGGCTGATAAGTTGGATACGTTGGTAAGTTTTTTCTGGGAAGAAATGATGCCCACTGGATCGAAAGACCCCTTCGCACTCAGAAGAGCCACTATTGGCATTATCGAATTAATTACAGCAAACAATCTCAGGATTAGAATGAATTTAGCTTGTGCGCAGACATTCCTTCCGTTGGCAAACAGAGACGCAATAGCAATCTTCAATGAAGGTGCAATATCGCGAGTCCAAGAGATATCAAAACCACAATATGATCCAATAAGCGGCATATTTACTGTTATTAACCAAGACAGTCTTAAAGGATTGAATAAGGAAGTTTGGGATCAGCTAAATGAAAAGAATAAAGCCATCAGAACTAAGCTTAACGTCTTCTTCGCTGACCGTCTCAAGGTTCAGCAAAAAGAGGCTGGTGTTCGTCATGATTTGATTGATGCTGTGTTTGCGCTTGGCCAAGAAACAAATGAGCGCGAGGATGATTTGGTCCGTTTGCTGGCTCGCGTTCATGCTTTGCAGGATTTTGTCACCACCGATGATGGTGTGAATTTATTGGCGGGCTATAAACGCGCATCGAATATCCTCAAAAAAGAAGCACCAGATACGCTTGATAACAGCAATGATATGAACAATAGCGAAATTGTTATTTTTGAAGCACCATCGGATGAACCCGATCAATCCACGGCTTTGCAAAATGCCTTAAACGCAGCCGAGCCAAAGGCAGCCGAAGCCATTGAAAGCGAAGATTTCGAAGGCGCGATGAGCGCGCTGGCATCGCTGCGCACGCCCATCGATGCATTTTTCGACAATGTCATGGTCAATGATGAAGATGCAGCAAAGAAAAAATATAGATTAGGATTATTATCACGTTTCCGTGATGCTGTGCATCGCGTTGCTGATTTTTCCAAAATAGAAGGTTGATAAGTTTTTTATTAGAACAGACGTATTACCATAATCACATGAAGTTAGTTTATAATGATGTTTCTCCCCAAGAAATACCATCATCAATATGAGGGCTAAGAAAGATGACCCAGAATAAACACTATGTATTTCGATTTGGCGGCGGCGTGGCCGAAGGCAATGCGGGCGATAAAAACCTGCTTGGCGGTAAAGGTGCGAACCTAGCCGAAATGGCGAGCATTGGTTTGCCAGTGCCTCCTGGATTTACGGTCAGCACCGAAATGTGCACCCGCTATTATGATGATGGCGAGGTCTATCCCGATAGCCTACGCGAAGAAATTGCCAATGGCATTGCCCATATTGAAAAAATTACGGGCAAAAGCTTTGGTGATACCTCTGATCCGCTGCTGGTTTCGGTGCGCTCTGGTGCGCGCGTTTCTATGCCGGGTATGATGGACACCGTGCTGAATTTGGGCTTGAATGATGAAACCGTGGCTGGCCTTGCTCAGACGTCGGGCGATGATCGCTTTGCATGGGATAGTTATCGCCGCTTTGTCCAAATGTATGCCGATGTGGTGCTAGGTGTCGATCATGGATTATTCGAAGAAGCGCTAGAAATCACCAAAGAAGATAATGGCTTTTTCACCGATACAGAGCTGGAAGCTGAGCATTGGGAAACATTGGTTGGTGAATATAAAAAGATTGTTGAAAATGAAGTTGGCAAGCCGTTCCCGCAAGATGTGCATGAGCAATTATGGGGTGCGATGACCGCCGTTTTTGGCAGCTGGCAATCGGACCGCGCCAAAGTCTATCGCCGTTTGAATGATATTCCTGGCGGCTGGGGTACGGCGGTGAATATTCAGGCGATGGTGTTTGGCAATATGGGCGAAACATCAGCAACGGGCGTTGCCTTTACGCGCAATCCATCGGATGGCGATGCGCGCTATTATGGCGAATTTCTGATCAATGCGCAGGGCGAGGATGTGGTCGCGGGCATCCGCACACCGCAATATTTGACACTAGCGGCACGCGAAGAAGCGGGCGCAAAACCATTGTCGATGGAAGAAGCCATGCCCGAGACATTTGCCGAACTTGCGGCTGTATTCGATATGCTAGAGAAACATTATCGTGATATGCAGGATATTGAATTTACCGTGGAGCGCGGCAAATTATGGATGCTGCAAACGCGTAGCGGTAAGAGAACGGCCAAAGCAGCGCTTAAAATTGCCGTTGATATGGTGGCGGAAAAGCTGATTAGCGAAGATGAAGCGGTGCTGCGCGTTGACCCAATGGCGCTCGATCAGCTGCTGCATCCCACGCTTGATCCTGATGCGCAACGTGATGTGATAACCAGCGGCTTGCCTGCATCACCTGGCGCTGCATCGGGCATTATTTGCTTTGATGCCGATACGGCTGAAAAGCGCAATGAATTGGGCGATAGCGTCATTTTGGTGCGCATAGAAACATCACCCGAAGATATTCATGGGATGCATGCGGCCAAAGGCATATTAACCGCGCGCGGCGGCATGACCAGCCACGCTGCCGTTGTTGCGCGCGGCATGGGGCGTCCTTGTGTGTCGGGTGCAGGGTCGCTGCTTATTGATGCTAAAGCCAAGACATTGCGCGTTGGCGATCGTGATTTTGGCGAAGGCGATATTTTGACCATTGATGGTTCAACGGGCGAAGTGATGGCGGGTGAAGTCGCGACATTGCAGCCTGAATTGGTTGGTGATTTTGGCACGCTGATGGTGTGGGCTGATAAGGGCCGCAGATTGAATGTGCGCGCCAATGCCGAAACGCCATTGGATGCACAGACCGCACGCGATTTTGGCGCAGAAGGTATTGGGCTTTGCCGTACCGAACATATGTTCTTTGATGCGGCCCGTATTGCTGCGGTGCGCGAGATGATTTTGGCCGATAAAGAAGAAGGGCGACGTGTTGCTCTGGAAAAATTATTGCCCGAACAGCGCAGCGATTTTGCCGCTTTGTTTGAGGTGATGGCAGGCTTGCCCGTGACCATTCGTTTGCTTGATCCGCCGCTGCACGAATTTTTGCCGCACCAAGAGAGCGAATTTGCTGTGGTGGCCGAAGCCGCTGGAGTGAGCGTTGATGTGCTAAAACAGCGTGCTGCGGAATTGCATGAATTTAACCCGATGTTGGGGCATAGAGGCTGCCGTCTTGGCGTTACCTATCCTGAAATATATGAGATGCAAGCACGAGCGATATTTGAAGCAGCCTTGGATGTTGCTGCAAAGAGCGGTGAAGCGCCGATACCAGAAGTTATGATTCCCTTGGTTGGCACCAAAGGCGAGCTTGAATTGATGAAAGAGGTGGTCGAAAATACGGCGAAAGCGGTATTTGCGGAACGTGATGCTAGCGTTGAATATTTGGTTGGTACTATGATCGAACTGCCACGTGCTGCATTAATGGCCGATCAAATTGCGGAAGCGGGAGAATTTTTCTCATTCGGCACCAATGATTTGACGCAAACAACATTGGGCGTTTCGCGCGATGATGCGGCGCGTTTCCTCACCCAATATGTCGATAAAGGCATTTATGCGCGCGATCCCTTTGTGAGCCTTGATATTGAGGGTGTGGGCCAATTAATCGAATTGGCCGCAGAGCGTGGCCGCAAAACGCGCCCTGATATTAAACTGGGTATTTGCGGTGAACATGGCGGTGATCCCGAATCTATTGCTTTTTGTGAGAAAATTGGCTTGAGCTATGTCAGTGCATCGCCGTATCGCGTTCCCATTGCCCGTTTGGCAGCAGCGCAAGCGGCGCTCAAAAATAGTGGATAAGGGGCAAATGTTAGAAGGCTATTTCGATATTATTCTGATTTTCTTATAAGATGATACGAAAAGGGGTTGCCAGCATTGCTTATGCCCCTTAATAGCCTCACTTCCACGCGCTCGTAGCTCAGCTGGATAGAGTACTTGACTACGAATCAAGGGGTCGGGAGTTCGAATCTTCCCGAGCGCGCCATTTTCCTCTCAAGGTTGAGAGATGCCTATGACCCAGAACCAAATAGATAATAAAGCCATCGTCCTCCTTTCTGGAGGCTTGGACTCTATGGTAGTAGCGGGCCTCGCCAAGGCGCAAGGCTATGACCTTATTGCGCTGACGATTGATTATAATCAGCGTCACCGTATTGAGCTTGAAGCTGCTGCGAGCATTGCCCATCATCTAGGCGCGATCGAGCATATCATATTACCACTGGATTTGACCAAATTTGGCGGTAGCGCTCTAACCGCTGATATTGATGTGCCCAAAGATGGAGTTGATGAGACCGCTATTCCCATAACCTATGTACCAGCGCGTAATACAATATTCTTATCGCTCTGTCTGGGGCTGGCCGAAGCACGCGGCGCGCGTGATTTGTTCATAGGCGTGAATGCGCTTGATTATTCGGGTTATCCCGATTGCCGTCCTGAATTTATCCAATCATTTGAAGCTATGGCGAACCTAGCGACAAAGGCTGGCGTCGAGGGTGAGGGCTTTACCGTTCACACGCCGCTGCTGCATATGAGCAAAGCAGAAATAGCTAGCGAAGCTGCGAAATTAAATCTTGATAGCGCTATGAGCTGGTCTTGCTATGATCCCACCGATGATGGTCTGGCCTGCGGGCAATGTGATAGCTGCCGATTAAGGCAAAAAGGCTTTGCCGATGCTGGCCTATTCGATGGCACGCAATACGCATGAGCTATGCGGTCAAAGAAGCATTTTTAACCCTACAAGGTGAGGGCGTTCATGCGGGACGGCGTGCGGTATTCTTGCGATTTACCGGATGTAATTTGTGGAGCGGCTTAGAAAAAGATCGCAGTCATGCCATTTGCCAATTTTGTGATACTGATTTTGTTGGCATGGATGGTACAAATGGTGGCCGCTATGAAGCGGATGCTTTGGCCGATTTGATGGCCGCATTATGGGGCAAGGGGCGCGATGAACGCTTCATCGTTCTAACGGGCGGCGAACCTATGTTGCAGGTCGATAAAGCCTTGTTGGATGCTTTGCATGATAGAGGCTTTTTCATCGCCATGGAGAGCAATGGTACGATAGCGGCTTTGTCTGATATCGATTGGCTGTGCATCAGCCCAAAAGCGGGTAGCGAATTGGTACAAAAATCGGGTGATGAGCTGAAATTGGTCTGGCCGCAAGCGGGCAGCGATTGGCAGATGATGCAGACGCTAGATTTCGATCATTTCCTTATTCAACCGATGGATAGCGAGGCGCATGAAGCCAATATCAAGGCGTCGATAGATTTTGTGCGGGCGAATCCGAAATGGCGATTATCGCTGCAAAATCATAAAATACTCTCCCTTCCGTGAACGTAAACGGCAAGTGATTTTATAGAATATACAAATAATTCAAATAGATGAGATATAGTCAATAAATTTGACTCTTCTACACTTTTTTGACAGTCTTGCTGTTGAGAGAGTTTAGGGAGAGAGTTATGGTAAGCCGTGCAGCAGGTGAGAGAGCAGCAAGTGGTAAATATGAAAAAACATATGCCAAACGCATTAGTGATAATATTGCTTATGCGTTAATTGTATATACAATGATGCTAATATTTTTGGTTGCGGGGGCGATCAAAACGAGCAGTATGTCAATCTTCCCCTATCTATTGTTGATAGTTTTTGTAGCGATAGTCATACCTATGGCGCGTAAGTTAGAAAAGAAGTGGGAAATGCTTGATGAGAGTGAATTGAGCGATAATAGCTTGGGCACTCGTTTCACGATTGACCGCACGAAATTATGGGTAGGCACAATAGCACTACCGCTCATATTAATGGTGGTTTGCCGCGCTGTTTCTTCAATAGTTTAAAGAAGCTTTTATCTGTAACAGGGTGATTGACGCCGTGCTATTGCGCGCCTAAACCCCTATTATGTTAAGCACCCAAGAAGCACAGGACCGTGCTGAAAATTTGGTCCAAATAGCAATGAAAAATGGCGCCGATGCAGCCGATGCATTTTACTCATGCGATGCTTCGCTTGATGTTGAGGTTCGCCTTGGGGCATTAGAAGGTGTTGGCCGCAGCGAAGGCGAAGACATTAGCCTACGTGTTTTCATCGGACAGCAATCATCTACTATTTCTTCCTCAAATATGAATATGCAGATATTGTCTGATTTGGTGGACCGTGCGCTTGATATGGCAAAAGAGACACCCGCTGATCAATATGCTGGCCTAGCCCCAGAAGAGATGGTGATGCGCGGTGAAATCCTCGATTTGGAATGTGATGACGGCGGTGACCCAACACCAGAAAAGCTGCGTGCAATTGCTATAGAGTGTGAGGATGCAGCGCGCAGCATAAATGGCATTACCAATAGTGCAGGAGCAGGCGCAAGTGCAGGACGTAGCATATTTGCATTGGCGACTAGTCACGGTTTTGTTGGTAGCAGATCAGCCACTAGCTATAATAGTAGCGTTAGCGTCATCGCGGGTGAAGGCGATAATATGGAACGTGATTATGCATGGCGTAGTGCGCGACATTTAAGCGATTTGGAAAAGGCCTCTTCCATAGGTAAACGCGCAGGCGAGCGCACAATTGCTCGGTTAAATCCAGTTCATATCGATAGTGGAAATATGCCTATTATTTTTGATCCGCGTGTAGGCGCATCATTGATTGGTCATTTAATAGGAGCGATTAGCGGGCCATCAGTAGCACGCAAAACGAGTTTTTTGCTCGAAAAGCTGGGTGAGAATATTTTTGATAGCAGCATCTCTATCATTGATGATCCGTTGCGCCTTCGTGGGCTTTCTTCCAATGCATTTGATGGCGAGGGACTGGCGCGCAATCGTCATGCGATCATCGAAAATGGCGTGTTGAATAGCTGGCTTCTTGATAGCGCATCGGCGCGGCAATTAGGGTTGAGACCCACAGGCCATGCGTCTTTGGGCGGCGGGATTAGCACATCGAATATCCATTTGAGTGCTGGGAAATTAACCCCTGCCGATCTGATGAGTGATATTAAACAAGGTATTTATGTCACTGAATTGGCTGGACAAGGCGTTAACCCTGTAACGGGTGATTATAGCCGCGGTGCAAGTGGCCATATTATCCGTGATGGCGTCATTGGAGAGGCCGTAACGGAGATCACAATTGCTGGTAACTTAATCGATATGTACGCCAATATGAGCGCTGCTAATGATTTGGAAATTATCCGTTCGCATAATGTGCCAACATTACGAGTAGATGGGATGATGGTGGCGAGTGGATAATAAGGGCTATCCCAATTTTGATGATATTGCCAATGTAACGCAAGAAGCAGGCAGGTTAGCTTTTGATAAATGGCGTGAAGGTGAAGCGCCTGATGCTCAGGTTTGGGATAAATCGCAAGGGCATCCCGTATGCGATGTCGATCTGTTTATTGATCGCTTCTTAAAGAATAAATTGCAGCAAATTTGCCCCAATGCTGGTTGGCTTTCAGAAGAAACGGCCGATGATGCTGAACGATTGGGTTATCGACTTAATTGGTCGGTAGATCCCATTGATGGAACCCGTGATTATATCAAAGGCAAAAGCGGTTGGTGTGTATCTGTTGCGCTTCTTGCGGGGGATAGGCCTATATTCTCTGCGTTGGCGGCCCCTGCACAAGATAGTTTGTGGACAGCCAAAGCAAGCGGCGGCGCTTTTCGTAACGGCCGCAAGCTATGGGCTAGCAAACGAAAAATATTGAAAGGCGCGCGTGTTCCTGCTGATCAATTGATGCAAGATGACGATATGCTAACTTTGGTCTATAAACCCAATAGTATTGCTTTGCGTATGGCAATGGTGGCCGCTGATGAGGCGGATGTGTTGGTAAGTGCGCGTTGGGGCAATGAATGGGACATTGTGGCCGCTCATCTTATTGCGGCTGAAGCTGGAGCATATGTGGGTAATGCCTATGGCGAAAATATCAAATATAACAAATCTAAGCCGATTGATTTTGGGATGATATGCTGTGCGCCTGACCTTCGAGATGATGTGCTAGAGCGTATTAAGCCCTATATGGATAAAATCGCTGAAGCATAATAAGCAATAATCGATGCTATAATAGCAAACAGCAATCCACCCAAATTTGCTTCCATGATCATCCATTATTGTGTTGCGTATGTTCTATTATGTGTTGGTAGATCTTGCCATCATGGCTATCACTGCTTTTGAGATTGGGATGGGAGACTTGCCAGATAAAATACGCAACCTGTCCATAGCATTGCTATTGCCTGTATAAAAACGAGCGATTAATTCGGGGGATAATGTGTAAAGCCGTTCTAATATTTTATACCGCTCGTGCGGCTTGGAAGCATGAAATATCATCTTGTTTAAGGTGCGGTAAAAACTATTATTGGCCCAATGTTGATTGGCGCGTTTGCGCAACACAAGGTTTAACCGATCTCCATCAAAATCATTTTGAGATGCTATGAATATGGCGGTGCGAACAGCTTCTGGCAGTGAATAGCCAGTAAAGTTATGGAAAAACCCACCCCGCGTTCCGACCTTGGCAACACGGCTACCGCTAGATGCCCAATATTTGTCTAAATTACCATCCATGATAACAGGTAAAACACCAGACTCCTCGCGGATAATCTCACGTACATTCCAGCCAGCATCATTGATATATTGTTTTATCCTGCTGGAAATAACCATGCTGTCTAAATCTGCAGTGTCGCTATAATAGGTGTCTTCAATGAATAACTTATCCATAGAAAATGGCAGCGCATAGAGAAATCTATACCCATCATTTTGTGTGATAGTGGCATCCATAATGATAGGCCGCTTAAGATCATGAGGATCTTCGAGTTGCAGCATTTGACCAGAAAATTTTCGCCACCCGCAATCGAGATGCTGTGTATCACCACCGCCGCGAGCATCAATAACGCCGCCAGCATTTATCCGTCTACCACCTTTTAAAACCACAAGCCTTGGCGTCATTGACTTTACTTCTTGCCCCAATAATATGGATTCTGAAGCTAGTGTATTGATCAAAACCTCATGAAGTCTCTCAGATTCAATAGTATAATATATGCTATCTAATGTTCGGCTATGCTGCGGGAAATGAACATCATAACCTGACCAACCACATGTAACCAATGGAGCAGTGAGCCAGCGATCATCTGCATCAATGTCAGACGCAAAATAACTCCATATGTGATTACCGCCATAGCTTTGCGCGCTATCGATAAGAACAATCGATAGATCAGGTCGCATTTTTGCAAGCGCGAGCGCAGCAAGACCTCCAGATAAACCGCCCCCAACAATTGCGATATCGCATTTTACATTTTCTGCTTGTCCATTCATTAGGATGCTCTTAGCGCAGCAACTATAATGATGGAAGAGGCTTCACCTCTTAATCCACCACTATTGCATTTATATGTCGGGATATAATTTCTTATTATTTGTTCATAATAGGTTCGGTTAATATGTGCTAGAGGCAAGCAATCATGATGATTATCATGATATTAGAGGTCATTATGAAATATCTTTCAATTTTTGGAACAAGCTTTGCAACGCTTATACTGTCTATGAGCTTTATTGGTATTGATAATCAAGCTGCAGCACAATCCGCCATTGCAGCAAAAGCATCAGTGAAGGTTAATATTAGCGGCCTTCGCAATCAGAAAGGTGATGTGATTATATGTTTGAGCAGCAATGCGAAAGCATATCCCGATTGCAACAAAGATAAAACAGCACGCAAACAAAAAATTCCTGCGAGCAATGGAAGCAGCGTGATTTTTGAAAATGTTGACCCTGGAGTCTATGCTTTGGCATTGGTGCATGACAAAAACCGCAATGGTAAAATGGATATAGCGCTCTTTCTGCCCAAAGAAGGGTTTGGTATGTCGAATAACCCGAAAGTGCGGGCGGGTAAGCCCAAATTTAAAAATTCGCAATTCACCGTTGGAACCGAAGATATCGTGCATAATATCAAAATGCGATATATTTTATAACCGTTAGGAATAGACAGCGAAAATCGCTCAATAATAAATATTGTTAACAGATAAAGTGTGATATTTATATTGGATATTGTGCAACAGGGCGTTAAACAATAGTATAATTCATCATATTATATGCTAGCCTCAGAGAGAGAACATGCGCCCCCTTATATATTCTATCACCATATTATCATCGCTCCTATGCGTCGGCCCCGTTTTGGCAAATGAAACACAGAGCCATGAAGTGCAACCACTGTTAAATTTGCAGGTTGAACCAACTGTGCTGCCGGTGGGTATAAGCAATATATCTTTATCGCAATCAGATGCATTGGCCAATCAACAGCAATCGGATAGAGCCGTTTATGCGCAGTTTGAGGAGGGCAATGATGGAAGACCAGATGATGCTCCGCCATCTGTATCAAATCAAAAACTACCTTCTGGACCACCCAATAATGTTTCAAATCCTAATGCTGATTTCTTGCTCATCGGTATTGGTGTTGGCATAACTGCCGATTATGCAGGGGCTGATAATTATGATTTCCTGCCCGTACCGCAATTCCTTGGCCGCTTTAAAGGCGTTGGTTTTATTAGCCGTGGCCCTGGCATTGCCTTTGACTTTATACCCGATAAGCCAGGTGCGAAAATTGATTATATTTTGGGTCCGCAATTTCGCTTTCGCTTTGATCGCAACAATAGCGATAATATCGAAGATGCGCAGGTCGCGGCCCTAGAAGAGCTCGATACCGCCGTTGAATTGGGCGTATCGGCTGGCTTTCAGGTGAATAGGCTTTTGCATAAATTTGATAATGTGACGGTGTGGGTCGATGCTTTATGGGATGTTGCGGGCGCGCATGGCGGCGCGATTATCTCGCCTGCTGTGACCTATTCTACTCCCTTAAGCACGGGCATAGTAGCGCGCCTATCAACTGGCATCACCTATGCCAGCGATGATTTTGTCGATACTTATTCATCCATCAACGCCGCGAACGGCTTGGCCAGCGGACTGCCGCAATTTCAAGGTGAGAGCGGCATCAGAGACGTGAATGGCAGCCTCTTAATGGCCTTTGATTTGGATGGCGATGTGCGCAATGGCGGTTGGAGTATCTTTGCGCTCGGCAATTATTCGCGCTTGCTGGGCGATACCGCCGACAGCCCGATTGTAACCGAAACAGGCAGCGCCAATCAATTTTTCGGCGCGCTCGGCATTGGCTATAGTTTTTAGGTTAATTATTGCCCTCTCTGTTTTTGTTGAAACTAACTATCTCATCATATTGTTCACAAATGCTTACAAAAATTGACTTCCAAGTAGGTGTATTTCCCATTTTCTCCTCGACCCACTTACGATGTTTTATTAAAAATAAAGCAGCAGCAGTTGCTAACGGTATGGAAATAGCAGGGTTAGCAATAGCTATAGCAGTAACAGCCCCAGTTACACCTGTTTTACGAGGATGAGATTTTGCTATTTTAGCAGTCTCTATTAACAGGTTTTTAGCTGTTTCAGCAGTCCATTTTATGCGCCTATTGTCAGGATCAAATTCGAGAGGAGTAAGGTCAGCGGTTTCATTTAAAATTTCTTTTGTGCCTTCTTCCAACAATTCGGAATTTTCGGCATCCTTGGTCAATGTGCGCAAATCATCAGGCGTAAATACTGCTGGTTGCCTATCTGGGCCAAGCATAGCCGTATCAAGAGCATTCAGTTTGGGCTGAAAGGCCACCATCATATTATGCGCTGATTGCCAATTATTCAAATCGACCAATAAATCATCTGACAGTGGTTGCATCATGCTATTTTTGCTTTGGTAAGCCGCCAATGTCTGACGCAGTTTTTCGCCCTTTAAAACAGATAGACTTGGCCGTATTTGTTCAATGGAGCTTCCTAAATTTTCGATATAGCTCTCTAGCAAGGGAGATAATTGCGCTCCGGAATTACTGGTGGCGCATTTCTCTTGAAGCGCTTTTGCTTCATCCAGTGCCATTTGATGACGCTCTTGAGAATCCTCATCCGATAAAATTTCATCTAATGATGCCTGTACGTCTATTGCAATTTTACCATTTGAACCAGCTTTGAAAGTGATAGCATTGCTATTTTGCTCAGGTATTTTAGGAGTTGAATCATTATTTACTAAATCAGCATTTTCTTGTTCATAACGTTCTTGGGCGCGCTGACGAGCATCGCGCAGCCATTGGTCAAGCTGAGCATTGACATATTCCGCACCCTTATCCCAAAAATCTTCATTTGTTGCATCAGCCAATTTGATGAGGATGGCTTTATCTTCTATGCGATCTTTATCGTGCGGAATGTCAAATGCAGATTTATTTCCAATTAGTCTGCGTTGGTACCAGTCGGTCCAGTGAATGTAATTGCTGTCAGACTTCAGTAACTTAGGTTTTGCATCCAACCATTGTGATTGAATTTCGGATGGTATTTGATTGGCAAACCAAAGAGGTTCTGCTGTTAGGGCCATGCTAGCCGTGTTGGAGTCATGACTTTCCAAAAATCCAATGTCTTCCTCTATGCTCTGCCAAATAGCAGCAGTATCAGCAGCAGCATCATTAGCAGTAGTAGCAGCAGCATCAGTAGCAGCAGCAGTAGTAGCAACAGCATCAGCAGCAGCAGTAGCAGCATAAGCAGCAGCATTAGCAGCAGCATAAGCAGCAGCATCAGCAGCATCAGCAGCATGAGCAGCAGCAGTAGCCATACCATGGGCTGGAATATTGTGCGCAGCCCAAGATATGGAGGTAGCACGCAATAGGGTAAGCGTAAATTCACTATTTCGTGAGATTATTTTATTGTTTAATGCAAATGGTAACACCCGCAAAGCTGCGCGGGCTGCAATGATTTGAGACCAATCTATCGGCTTATCCTCTAACCATTTTTCTAATTCTTTATCTGACGTTATCTTTACCATATACGTACCATCAATGCCGATTGCTCATATTGCAAGCAAAACATAATGCTCTATGTTTTGGGCTGGACCTCTGGGCGGCAAAGGCCTATCAATAATCATCCCCGGGGAGTCGGCTGGCGTATCATGCTATTACACTGCATTAATGCGCAATGACTGAGAGGCATGGTTGGCACCGTGCGACCCGCTGAACCTGAATCTGATAATACAGACGGAGGGAGGGAGCGGCCATTATACCGCGCTCAAACTCCGCAATCTGGAGGCACGCGATATGATGATATTTTCGGCATGAATTATCCCGCATGGATTTGCATGGCCATTGGTATTTATTCGGTTGCGGGGGTGTTGGCGGGTTGCGCCAGCCTAATTTTTGGGTGGATATGATCGACAATATCATCGCCAACCCTGCTTTGCGGTTTTTAACGGGCATTATCTGCATCGCCATTGGCACCGCTATCTATCTGGTGGAGCCTTGGGGGCGTGCGGATTATATGCTCTATATTGTCAAAATCATTGGTTTTTGGATGGTGGTTGAAGGGGCTTTATTCATTGCCATTGGCGATCTATTTTTGCATCTTTCTCGCAAAGTCTTAAACTATGCACCGCGCCTATGGGCGCTTATTTCTATACTCATCGGCGGCGCTTTCATTATCGCGGCCGAGCTTAATATGTAATTATAAATGAAGGATAAATATATGGCGGACATCGCAGCACGGACGGAAAAAGAAGCCGAAAAAGAAAATGGCAAAGACGGCGCTATCGGCGTCACCACAGGCCCCATAAGAGGATCAAAGAAAATCCATGTAGCCGCCCAAACGGGCAGCGGCATCCGCGTTGCCATGCGCGAGATTTACCTCGAGGGCGGCGAAGATCCTGTGCGCGTTTACGACACCAGCGGCCCCTATACCGATGAAAATGCGCAGATTGATATTAGTAAGGGCCTGCCCGAACTGCGCAAAGATTGGATATTGGCGCGCGGTGATGTCGAATATGTTGACCAGCGCGAGATTAAACCCGAAGACAATGGCCAGCTTGGCCCTGATCGTAGCGGCGGCGTTGATCCTTTCCCCAATGTGCGCGAAAAAGTGTTGCGCGCTAAGGCTGGCAAAAATGTCTCGCAAATGCATTATGCACGCCAAGGCATCATCACCCCTGAAATGGAATATGTGGCCGAGCGCGAAAATCTGGGCCGTGCGCGCCTCGCCGAATATAATCGCAGCGGAGAGAGCTTTGGCGCATCTATCCCCGATTATGTAACGCCTGAATTTGTGCGGGATGAGATTGCGCGAGGCAGGGCGATCATCCCCAATAATATCAACCATCCCGAGAGCGAGCCGATGGCGATTGGCCGCAATTTCCTCGTCAAAATTAACGCCAATATCGGCAATAGCGCGGTGGCGAGCGATGTTGCAGCAGAGGTCGATAAGATGGTCTGGTCGATCCGCTGGGGCGGCGATACGGTGATGGATCTGTCCACGGGCCGCAACATTCACGACACGCGCGAATGGATTATCCGCAATTCGCCCGTGCCGATTGGGACGGTGCCGATTTACCAAGCGCTCGAAAAAGTGGGCGGGGTCGCCGAAGACCTAACATGGGAAATCTTCCGCGATACGCTGATCGAACAAGCCGAGCAGGGCGTCGATTATTTCACCATCCATGCGGGCGTGCGTTTGCCCTATGTGCCAATGGCGGCGAAGCGCGTTACGGGCATAGTTTCGCGCGGCGGCAGCATCATGGCGAAATGGTGTCTTGCCCATCATAAAGAGAGCTTCCTCTATGAGCATTTTGACGACATTACCGAAATTATGAAGGCCTATGACATTGCCTATTCGCTGGGCGATGGTCTGCGTCCGGGCAGCATTGCCGATGCCAATGACGAAGCGCAATTTAGCGAATTATATACGCTGGGTGAGCTGACCCACCGCGCTTGGAAATCGGACGTGCAAGTGATGATCGAGGGGCCAGGCCATGTTCCCATGCACAAGATTAAGGAAAATATGGAAAAGCAGCTTGAGGTTTGCGGAGAAGCGCCATTTTATACGCTTGGGCCCCTTACGACCGATATTGCGCCGGGATATGACCATATCACCAGCGGCATTGGCGCTGCGCAAATCGGCTGGTATGGCACGGCGATGCTATGTTATGTCACGCCCAAGGAACATTTGGGTCTGCCCGACCGCGATGATGTGAAAGTTGGCGTTGTGACCTATAAGCTCGCGGCCCACGCAGCCGATCTTGCCAAGGGGCATCCTGCTGCTCAAGTGCGCGATGATGCATTGTCCAAAGCGCGTTTTGAGTTCCGCTGGCGCGATCAATTTAATCTCTCGCTCGACCCCGACACAGCCGAGGAATATCATGACCAAACCTTGCCAGCCGAGGGCGCGAAGACGGCGCATTTTTGCTCCATGTGCGGGCCGAAATTTTGCAGCATGAAAATATCGCAAGAGGTGCGCGAATTTGCTGGCAAGCAAAACCAAAGCGCAGAAGGTTTCTTAGCCAGCGAAAAACTGGGCAGCGAAACGGCTGAGGCAAGCCGACAAGCCGCCGAAGCAGGCATGAAAGAAATGAGCGCAAAATATAAGGATATGGGCGAAAGGCTTTATCTGCCCGCCGATGAGGTGAAATAAGGGAGAGATAATATGCATAAATTTATGGTGGCAATGGCAACGGGTGCGGGGCTATGCACTACCGCCGTGCAAGCGCGTGAACCAAAAAATGTAACCCAATCCGAAGACCCACAAACGCTCGCGTTTCAAAATTCGGCGGGTTATTCAGATGCGGTTATTGCGGGCGGCACCATCTATTTATCGGGTTTGATCGCTACTCCAAAAGAGGGCGAAACGGACATGAAATTGGCCTATGAACGTTTATTTGAAAATATCGGATGCAGGTTAGAGCGCGCAGGCGCGACTTGGAATGATGTGGTCGATATCACCACATATCATACCGATTTAACGGGGCAGATTAATGATTTTATCACCGTCAAACATCGCTATATCAAGGCACTATTTCCCGTATGGACCGCGATTGGGGTGGCATCATTATATGATCCCAAAGGCTTGGTTGAAATGAAAATAACCGCGCATAAGTCTAAGGATTGAGATAATAGTATATCGGTGATAGGCTTTATTTGTCGGTTGATAAGTTGGAATGTTGGCGGGATAGATGTGCAGGACTTTTTAAATAAAATAGGTTGGCATAATCGTTTAGTTGACCAAACCATTTTTTCGTTCTATTGATGACTATAGGTATCAAAGGAATATGCATGAGCAATTGGACTGAAATAACGAATGCACTGGGAAAGCCAGCATTTGAACTTGATGATGTGCTGATTTACTCAGGGGATTGTTTGGATATTCTAAAGAAAATCCCTAAAGGCTCGATTTCATTAACAGTCACTTCTCCGCCCTATAATATTGGCAAAGAGTATGAAAAAGTTTTGCCAATGGATGATTATATTCAGTGGACTGAGGATTGGACGAAATTGGTCCATAGAGCTACAAAAAGTACTGGAACATTTTGGCTTAACCTTGGTTATGTGAGTATGCAAGACAGGGCCAAAGCAATTCCTCTTCCTTATATTATTTGGAATAGGATTAATTTTTTCTTGATTCAAGAAGTTGTATGGAATTATGGTGCTGGTGTTGCAGGGAAAAATTTTTTCTCTCCTCGTAACGAAAAGTTTCTTTGGTATGTGAAAAATGAGAATAGTTATACTTTTAATTTAGACGCGGTCCGTGATCCCAACGTAAAGTATCCTAATCAGAAAAAAAATGGCAAGCTTCGTTGTAACCCGTTAGGTAAGAACCCGTCCGATGTCTGGCAAATTCCTAAAGTTACTTCAGGCAAGAATAGGTCATCTCGAGAACGAACAGAACATCCAGCTCAATTTCCGATTGAACTTATTAATAGAATTATTTTGGCAACAAGTGATAGAAATGAAATTGTAATGGATCCGTTTTTAGGATCGGGATCAACAATTGAGGCAGCTATTCGTAGTGGGAGG
Source organism: uncultured Sphingorhabdus sp. (assembly GCA_947501885.1). Lineage (GTDB taxonomy): Bacteria > Pseudomonadota > Alphaproteobacteria > Sphingomonadales > Sphingomonadaceae > Sphingorhabdus_B. The sequence goes on from CANMXN010000003.1 coordinate 134,172, forward strand.
AAAGCTATCGGATTTGAACTTAATGAACGCTATATAGAGATAGCAATAGAAAGAATTATTGCTCTAAAAGCGGAAATGTCAAACGAGAATTGCCAGTTAGATTTATTGGAATCAGTTGTTTGAATAGAGCGTCATTAATTTCAGCGCCGCAAGTTTTGCGCCTATTGAAGCTTGTTGACCAGTGGGCTTAGCTTGTCCGATCCAATCTTTGTCATCTATCCAACCAAATCTTATATTTTGGATATATGCGCATAAGTCATCCTCTCTGGGAAGTTTATAGTTCACTACCAGATAATAGCCAGTTCGAGATTTAGTCTTATTTTTTGATCTATGGCCAGTACTTCGATTGCCGTATAAACCAGATTTGCTGGAAGAGGTTTTTATCTCGAACGAAAACTTATCGTCGGCACCATAGACAATATCTTTTTCAGCTTTTTTGTTTCCACCACGCCAGTTGTTGTCAACATCATTCAATCTAAGCGCTATTAGTTTTTCAATAATTACACCTATGGCTTGGGCAGGCAAAAAAATGTCTAATCCTATTTTTAATTTTTTGTGTCCGATACTTGAGGAATAAATATCGTCCCAAGCCTCCAACACAGCCCGACACAGTGTTTCAGTATCAAGTGGAAAGTCGTCAACTAACATTCGTGTCTTCTGCGGCCATAGTGCTTCTGACAAGCTATCGTAAGGAGATTTAGTCATCACTGAAACTCTCGAATAGAATCGCAGTTGGGATATCCAATGCTTCTGAAATTCTAATAATATTGACTAAACCAATGTTTCTCTCTCCTCTCTCTATACCACCGATGTATGTCCGATCTAAACTGCATCTGTCAGCAAGCGCCTCCTGAGATATGCCTAATTGATATCTAATGCGACGTACGGTTTTTCCGAATGTAGATTTTATGTCTGAATCTGATTGTATCATTTAATCAAGAAAGACGAAAGATGACAGTCAGTCCACGGACTATATGTACCATGTTGGGTTGGGCGGACAGATTATCAGATGTATTTGTCAGCCATCAATACTATTTTCTACATGGCTTACTAATTGTCCTATAGTAAACATCCAAATACGGTTCAATCAATTGTCTTATCCACAAATCTCTTCCATACTCTCCAATAATTCCTCAACCCGTTCTTTGAGCCACTCCAACTCCTCCATCGTGATTTCATAATACCTGGAATAGCGCGCTTCGACATAGGCTTTTTTGAGCAGTTCAAAGTAGCGGCGATAGGGTTTTTCGCTGGGCCAGATGGTGCGCAAAGTCTCTTCGCGGGCTTCGCATTGGGATCGCAGGAAGGCAAGGTTATGCGTTGCAGGATTGTAGAGGGTCTTGGTTAAGAGATAAGCGGTGTAAGCGCGTTCAGTTGCTTGGTGTAGGTTGAACGCGGCTTCGTTATTCATTCCTTCATTCGTGTTGAATATAGCTGTCTTTAGACTATCACGTGCTTTCCCAGACCATAATTCAAAATAATCTTGTGCCATTTCTTTGGCCCGTTCGGGGTCGGGATCGCGTGCATTGTCGAGCCGATATTTTTTATTGCCGCCCTTCGTTTCTTCGAGGGCATATAGCTCTATCCCTTCCTCGGCAATATCACGAAAGAAATAGCGTCCATCAGCAAGCTGGGCCTGTACATCGGCCAGGCTGTGAATGATGATTTGCGGTATCGGGGTGAAACTGGCGAAGCCTTCGCGTGTTGCCTCCATCATCATACGGTCTTCGGCTGCGGCCCAATAATCGGTAAAATCGGTGAATATCTCGTCATTGACGATGATGAGGATATCATAGTCGGAGAAATAGCCGCTTGCTCGGTCCTCGACCCAGCCTCTGGGTTGGTGACGTGATTTTGGCCCAAAGGCGTGGCTGCCATAGAGGATGATTTTCAATATGCGGCCCGATTTTTTGCGCTCCGACGTTGCAAGGTTGCGCTTTTCGTCAAATTCTTCGCGTAATATTTGGACAAAACGCGCCAGTCGCTTTTGCTTTGCTGCGGGCAGATGATCTAGCGAAGTCTTCATGGCATAATGAATAGCAGATGCATTGCGTCATAGGCAAGGGAATGCTTTTGCGATTTGATGATTGGTCGGCCTATTGCTATTTCCAACGTAACGCCGCCACGTTGAATTAATCTACTGCCATTATGCTGAATTAATCTACTGTTGTCATGCTGAACTTGTTTCAGTATGATGTTGTGTGATGTGTTATCCTGAAACGAGTTCAGGATGACGATGGTTGTTCGCGGTTACATCTGTTGTTCATGATGACGATGGTGGTTTAAAGTCACAACAGTTGGTTTATTAAGATTATGATATTTTGGTTTCATCATTAGGCTGGTTTTTAAAATAAGAATGGGTTCTAATTGCTGACAAAATTGTCCTGAGTAGTGATGCAGGCTCGATATTTTAGGATATTCGACAAATAATCAACGGGTCATCGACAAAATAGCGACATAGTGGCGACAATTCGCTACAAATATTCGACATAATCAGAAGGAAAAAATAGCATGGAAAAATTATCAAAAGCGCAATTATTATCGTTGATGTTGCCGCATCGTGACAAATGGGATGCATCTTTTCGGCCTGACCCAATGGATGCTGTTGGAGAGGGAGAGGAATCGGTGTGGGATTATCCGCGTCCGCCATGCGTTGAGGCGACCTATGGCGCAGTTCGTGTGGCATATGGCGAGACCATTATTGCGCAGAGCGAGACGGCACTCGATGTGAAAGAGACGGCTGGCGCGCCAGTTCCTTATATAGCGCCAGATGATGTCCAGATGGATTTGTTGCGCAAAAATGACACGATCAGCCATTGCGAATGGAAGGGGGAGGCGCATTATTATGATGTCATTCTGCCCGATGGCAATGTGATAAAAGATGCCGCTTGGTCCTATCATGATCCTTTTGATGATCTGAATAATGCCTATTTAAAAATTACGGATTATATTGCATTTTATCCTTATAAATTCGATTGTTATATTCAAGATAGGGATGGCAATTGGGAGAAAGTTCGCCCGCAGCCTGGCAATATTTACGGCGGCTGGGTAACGAATAGGATTAAAGGACCGATCAAAGGCGAGCGCGGTACGGCGCATTGGTGAGTTATTGTTATAATCTTTCAATATCAGCGGCTTATTCATGACCCCAAGCAGGGGGCGGGGTGTCGACGGGTTTGGACAGATCAAATTCTACGCGGAATTTGCGGTTCACCCGTTCCATCTGATAGCTATATATATCATCGGTAATACCTACGCTCCAAATATTGGTGGACGATGTTGTTAGGCCGTTTTCCGTAAATAATATCTTGCTCTCATCATCAACTGGAAAATGCTGTAATTCCGCGCTACCAGTATCGGATGTATCACCGCCATATTGGGTGATTTTATCTTCGCTGCCATCTTCATGGCGATGATCATGCTTGAGACGCAGGCCATTATTTGTACGGGTGATAACCCATGTACGTGATCGGTCCCAAACATCTTTTTCACGTTCAATATGAAAAGGAATATCAATCCGTGTCTCGCTACAATTGGTAATGCTGATGCGCATGTCTTTGCCAGACATAGCTGTATCAAGTTCATCGTCAGATACTAGTTTTCCTGTGAAAGATTGTCCGCAACGGGCGGTTAAATTATTGAAAAATTCATCCTGAGGATTGCTAGTTTCTGCTGCATCTTGATCCGTAATATTTTGCGCTTCTGCACTTTGAATTTTCTTGTTCTGAGTTTGCTCAGATTGTGACTCATCATTTGGTGAACAAGCTGATAAAATTATTATTAAGCTTAATGATGCTATATGATATATATTCATTACTGTAGTTTATAGAGTTTCTTAAAATCGCTCAATAGGTAGGTGTAAATAAATTTGAACTGCTAGGGTTTTTGTTGAACTGATGGATAATTAAATATGCTATATGTGAGAGTAGATTAAGTGATGCTATCAATATTATATGCTAGCACAACGGCCATTGACTTTGATGATAATGCACTTGATGCGTTGGTTAAACAAGCTGCACAAAATAATGCAAAAAACAATATCACGGGTATGCTGGTTAATAATGGCGAACTTTTTATGCAATTGTTGGAAGGTAAAGAAGAAGTCGTTAGCGATTTATTAGATGAGATTGCAAAAGATAATCGTCACACCAATGTCACCATTATACGTAAAAAAGAAATTGATAAGCGAGAATGTCCCGATTGGTCGATGCGTATTTTTACTATGAAGTTAAGCGGCGACGACGCGATCGAAGTATTTCATGCTTTACCAGAAGCAATGAAACCAGATACCAAGACTATATTCACGAGTTTTGCGACAATTTCTCCATATTCTTGATTTAGAATTGGTGTTAGCAACGATAGAGATGTTAAGGCTAGGCAGCAAAAAGCACACCGATCTTGCGATCGATGTGCTTTCCGAGTTGAGGGGGGTCAACTAAATTGGTTCATCGTATTATCAACGCCGCCTGCTTTTAATGCGGCTTCGCCAGCGAAATATTCTTTATGATCATCACCGATGTCGCTACCCGCCATATTTTGATGTTTAACGCAGGCTATGCCTTGGCGAATTTCCTCGCGTTGAACATTAAGAACATAACCCAGCATACCTGCTTCACCAAAATATTCTTTGGCCAAATTATCGGTTGATAATGCTGCTGTATGATAGGTAGGCAGTGTGATAAGGTGATGGAAAATACCAGCGCGTTTTGCACCGTCGGCTTGGAATGATTTAATGCGTTTATCTGCAGCTATTCCTAATTCTGTGGCATCATATTTGACGTTCATCAGATCATTGCGTTCATATTCGGATACATCCAAACCTTCTGATACCATAGCATCATAAACTTGTTGGCGAAAGTTGAGTGTCCAATTGAACGATGGTGAATTATTATAGACTAATTTTGCATTGGGAACGACTTCACGCACGCGGTCCATCATGCCTGCAATTTGTTCAACATGCGGTTTTTCGGTTTCAATCCACAATAAGTCCGCACCATTTTGTAGGGAGGTAATGCTATCAAGTACGCAGCGGTCTTCTCCTGTGTCTGGACGGAACCGGAATAGATTGGATGGTAAGCGTTTGGGGCGCATTAATTTGCCATCACGATTAAGAACGACATCGCCATTTTGCGCTGTAGCTGGATCGATTTCTTCGCAATCCAAAAAGCTATTATATTGATCACCAATATCGCCAGGCTTATTGCTCACGGCAATTTGCTTGGTTAGGCCAGCACCCAGAGAGTCAGTGCGCGTAACGATGATACCATCTTCTACACCTAATTCCATGAAAGCATAACGGCAGGCACGAATTTTTGCGATAAAATCTTCATGGGGTACTGTTACTTTGCCGTCTTGATGACCACATTGTTTTTCATCAGATACTTGATTTTCAATCTGCAAGGCACAAGCGCCCGCTTCGATCATTTTCTTTGCAAGTAAATAAGTTGCTTCTGCATTACCAAAACCCGCGTCAATATCGGCAATGATAGGAACAACATGTGTTTGATAATTATCAACGCTATCGAGCAATTCTTGTTCTTTGGTTGTGTCACCAGCAGCGCGTGCGATATCAATATCTCGGAACAAGCCGCCTAATTCACGCGAGTCTGCTTGTCTTAAAAATGTGTATAATTCTTCTATTAGTGCAGGAACAGAAGTTTTTTCATGCATTGATTGATCGGGTAATGGGCCAAATTCACTACGCAATGCTGCAACCATCCAACCAGAAAGATAGAGATAGCGGCGCTGCGTTGAACCAAAATGTTTTTTGATGGAAATCATTTTTTGTTGGGCAATGAAACCATGCCAGCAGCCAAGGCTTTGCGTATATTTTGATGGATCTGCATCATAAGCAGCCATATCTGTACGCATGATTGCTGCGGTATATTTAGCAATATCAAGACCTGTTTTGAAACGGTTTTGTAAGCGCATACGTGCAACGGATTCCGCATCAATGCTGCTCCATGTGCCATTTTTGCTGTTAATAAGCGCGTTAGTAGTATTTATATGTTCTTGATAGGACATGTTGTGATCCTTTTTGGTTAGGAGAATGTGCATTCTTTGTTAATAGTTTTCATTTAGTAACTTTGGTATGTACTATTTTTCCTAGACAATCGATAGTTTTCATTGGTAAAATCTGTAATAGGGTATAAATTAGTTTATTTATTTTTGTAATTTAGTGAATTATTTACAAAAATATTTTCTATATTATATTCTCTCACTTGCATCGGTTAAAAGTAACAATAGTAGATAATAGAACGAACTCTCGGTTAAGAAGTTTAACAATGCAGTCGATAAATAAGGGTCAAGCATGTGATTGCCGAGCAGGATATAAAATCTAACGAGCGCACGCCGCTTAAGGACTGGCTGAGATTTATCATTATTTTTGCTATTATTTTGGTGGCTGCGGAATTTTTGTTACTCAGTAATAGTAAAATCCATAATGAGCTGGCTTATCTACTGGATGAAAAAAGCTCATTATTGGTATTCAATGCGATTGCTGTGGCGCTCAGCAATGCATTGTTTACCTTGTTTATCCTGATTGCATTATTTGCAGTAATAGAATGGCGTCACTTAAAGTTTAATAGCTTTAGAGAGCGATATGCCGATGGTCTTATTTATAGCTCAATAGCCCTGAGTTTCTCCATATTAATTCAAGCTGGTGAATATTATGCGTTTGAAGCACTTGGCGTAAAGCCTCTTATTAGCACAGATCAATTGGGACCATTTTTAATAGCCTTACCGCTTATATATCTCTTCATATTGGGTCTTATGGAATATTGGGTGCACCGCGCCCTGCATCATTATGAAATTTTGTGGCGTTTTCATTCCATTCATCACCAGATTGAGCATTTGAATGCAGCGCGAAGCTATTCACATATTGGCGAGACATTCCTTTATTTGCTTCTTATTACAACACCGCTCATATTGTTGGTGGATCTGCCGCAAAACCATATTGCTCTGGTGACGACATTTTATATTATTTCAAATTATTATATGCACTCAGATTCAAAGTCATTATCCTTTCCAGCACCGCTTCGTTACATCTTTGCCGATAATATCTATCATCATTATCACCATTCAACGGATATCCAGCATTTTGGGAAAAATTATGCGTCCTTTTTATCAATTTTTGATCGTTTATTTGGTACACAATATATGCCCAAAGAAGAGAAGTTCCCAGTAACGGGTATAGATGATTATAGGCCAATTGAATCAATTACTGATTATATATCTCGTCCGTTTAAAAGTGAGATAAATAAATAACGGCTTTGCAGATATATCCATATAGGGTCTGAGTTACCTGATGTTACAGTCGAATTAATACAAGCTTAATTATATAATAATATTATAGTGTAATGGGTAAGTGGGATAATAATATATTTCGCATATTTAATTATATGATATTGGTGCTAGTCAGCCAAGTATTTTCTGTGTCTAATGCTTATGCTGGTCGAATAGAAGCTGGTGTTTTTACAGCTCATGACACATTCCCAGCAGGTGGAAGAGACCCAGTACGTGTAAATTTTCAGCAATCTTTTGATGTTATACCAGTAGTGATTGCATTGAGTGACCAAAGGGGTGGTGATACAGCATCCATTCAAATTACTAATATCTCAACAACAGGCTTTGATGAATTAATATTAGAATCCGATAATTTTGATGGACGCCATATCTCACAGACGGTTCATTATATCGCCATTGAACCAGGCAGACATGTGCTGCCTGATGGTACGGTGATAGAAGCAGGTTTTACTAATACATCAGCTACGCAGTTTGGTACTGGGGTTGCTGGAACAGCAAGCTTCACGACGGTGAATTTTTCAGCACCTTTAGCAGCAACGCCTTCGGTAATAACACATTTACAAACAGCGAATAGCGAAACGCGTGATGTGGCCAATCAATCATCAAGACCGCATATTACGGCACTATCAGTCAGCCCTAGTGTAAATGGATTTCAACTTGCATTGGAGAGGAGTCAAGCAAATAGCGGACCAGTTCCATCAACAGAAACAGTAGGTTGGATAGCATTCCCTGCTGGGCAAAGTGGAACCATTCCTGCCGTTACAGGAGCAGATGTAACATGGAGCAGTGTTAATACTTCTGCGAATATTCGCGGTACTGATAATGGGTGCTTTACACAGAGTTTTGGTCAAACGAGCGGCACACGCGTTGTTGTTGCTAAAAAAAATACACGTAACAATCCAGATGGTGGCTGGTTTCGTTTTTGCAGTATTAATTCTACGACAATTGGCCTGAGAGTTGAAGAAGATAGAGACCAAGATAATGAGAGAGGTTTGACTACTGCGCAATCTGAAGCTGCTTCAATTATAGCTTTTAATCGAGCTTTCCATAGTCAATTAACAGTTGATATTGATATTACCAAAATTAGCGAAAACTTTGCTGATACAATAACACCCGTTGGCTATGCTTTGCCCGATACAATATTTGATTACGTCATTAATATAACCAATAGTGGCAATTCGAGGCCTAATTTTGACACAGTGATTGCTATGGATAATTTGCCTAGTGGTGTTGCTATGGTGATTGATGATATTGCTGGCGCTGGCAGCGGCCCTGTAAGCATTACAAATGGTGCCGTACCAAGTGAACTATCATATATATTCAATGGACTATCCGATTTAACGGACTCGTTAGAATTTTCGACGGATGGGGTTGATTTTAATTATATACCAAGCGATAGCGGAGATGGTACTGATCCGAATATAACACATATCAGGGTTACATTTTTTGGAGCAATGGCCCCACAAAATGGCGCTACGGCAAGCTCATTAGAGCTGCGCTTTAAAACTAAGATTCGATAATTTTGTCAATTATCCAAGCTGTTGATTGTTAAAATGATGTGAAGTTTTCTATCTTAAATATCTTTGTTTTACATAAAGCTATTTTTAAAATAATAGATATGTAGAAAGGATATTTATGGACCGCAGAACTATTGGTAAGAAACGGCTAGATGCCTTTGTTGATGGAGCTTTCGCATTTTCAGCAACTCTGCTTGCTATTGGAACAGCCCCTACCATGGAAAGTTTTGATGATGTGATAAATCGCTTTTCGCACGTCCCTGCTTTTGGGCTCAGCATGCTTGTTATTATGAGCTTTTGGTGGGCGCATCGGCAACTTGGTAATTTGGTTGTGCATGATGATGCAATCAGTAATGCTATTTCCATATTTATCATGTTTTTGGTTATGGTTTTTGTTTTTCCTCTTGGTTTTTTGATGGAGTCATTTTTGCATTGGCTCTCTGATGGCCAATTACCTGGCAGAGGGCTTAATGCTTCTGAAATGACAACCATCTATTTATTATTTGGCGCAGGCTATGGCCTCATGAGCGCGGCCTATGCCTTTCTTTATTGGCGTGTCCTTAATAGCCATATAAGGATGCGCGTCCCGAAACTATTCATTCCAGCGACTAAATTGCGCTTTAGGAATTGGTTATTATGTATATTAACGGCTATTATCTCTGTTATCTTGTCGGAAATAGCACCGCTTGAGAGCCTCATTTGGTTGCCGATGATCCCTTATGCTATTTTGATATTCTATCTTTCTACATCGTCATTATATCGATGGTTAAGATAAGTGCTGATTATATAAGGGTATGAAGTGAAATTTATTCTACCTCTCCTATTAGTTTTAAGCGCTATACCAAAGGCCCATGCATGGTCAGAAGAAACCCATATGACAACGGGGGCAATTGCCTTTGATACGCTACAGAGGTTGAACCCGCAAATACTGGCCGATTTAGAACAAATCATAATGGAACATCCGCATTATAATTTAATGCTGCGCAAGACCGAGAACTTACACGGTAGAGCGAAATTACGCGTGATGATGCAATGGATGGCGCGATGGCCAGATGATATTCGAGGTACTAAATATAGTCATCCTGAATGGCATACAGAATTGCGCGTTGTCTATGGCCGCACTTGGCTATGGCCTTTTCGCAACCAATCGGCATTGGATGGATTAGATATAAATTACCGCATCTTATCTGATAAAAGTGCAAGTAAAAAAGAACGCGCTATCGCAGCATCTTGGCTTTTACATATCATAGGAGATATTCAACAACCTTTGCATGCGGGACATCAAATGACTGCGGAATTTCCAGCTACTGATGAAGCGGGATTGCTGGCTTATATCTATAAACCAGATGGTAAAATTATTAATTTACATCAATATTGGGATAGGATGCTCGATAAATCTGGTTCAGTACAAACAACATCAGACTATTGGTCACCTAGGCTTCAAAAACAATGGCCCTATGGTTCGAAAACGATGATCACATATAAGGGCGATATTAATATACAATTCAGCAATTGGTTGGATGAGACAATGTTGATTGCGAAAAAATTTGCTTATAGTGGGACCTATTTACGTGCTTCGGCGGATAAAGATAAGGCGCCTATAATCACAGCAAAAGAACATCGCGTAGCATTTGCACTATCAAAGCGGCGCGTTGTAACGGGTGGATACCGTATTGCAGATACATTTATAGCTGCCCTTCACCCTTAAATTATGAAGTGAACTTTATTGACCCAATATGATTTTATTTTCTTTTGCCCAATATTCCGCCGAGTGACTTAAGCGGGTTTTTACGCACTTTATTTTCCTCAGCAGCCATATATTTGAAAATACCATCCATAGTTTTTTCGGTAACATGGTCGGTTAAATTATCACTGCTAATGCCCAGTTTCCGTACTGCGCTTACATTGCTTAATTTTTCCATTTGATCAAAAGCACCAACATCACCCATAGCTTTTACTACAAGTGGACGGATTTTCTCACGCAGACTATCACCACTACTTTCACGCAAATAATTAGTGGCACCGCCTTTTTCTTTTACGATGCCAACGCCATCTTTTAGGCTTAAGCCATTTATAGTATCGCGGAAAACAGGTTTGGCTTCTTTTGCTGCCAAGCTTGCTGCATCATTCATGCTTTTCGTAAGATCTTTGGTCAAACCTCTTTTGCTAGTGAAGCGTAATAATTTGCCAGCATTTTTAAGTGGGCCTGGGAGTAAGATACGTACCGCTTCGTCTGCAAAAAAAGCACCAGGCTGTGCTAATTTGTCCAGTGCATTGTCAGATGCTTTACCAAGTAAGCTGCTAACGCCAGCGCTTTGTGCTGCTACTGGGGCAATCGGCACAATTGCCATAGATGAACATGAAAGGATACTTACTGCTATTGCAATGCGGACGTTTTTCTTAACCATAATATTCTCCTATATGTCACGGCATAGCATAAATAATCTTATCTGCATGTAAAATGATGTTAATGTCAATTCTTGACCATAGATAAGAATATAACGATACAGAGGCATGAAAAAATTTATTGTACGAATATTATTGGTAATCTTCGCGATAATGTTGATCGCAGTATTATCATTATATTCTAGTGATACAGACCGAGAAGAAATGATTGCTAAATATGGCGGTGATAAAGCGCTATTTATCGATGATGGCTATGGTGGACGGCTGCATTACCGTGATGAAGGGAATAAGAATGGACCAGTTCTATTATTGATTCATGGATCAAATAGCCATTTGCAAACTTGGGAATCTGTTGTTACGGAGCTTAGAGATAAATATCGGCTAATATCTTATGATCAGCCAGGGCATGGTTTGAGTGGATCAGCGGGTAATGATGATTACCGAGGTGATGCTATGGCAGCGGCTGGAGTGAGAATATTGGATGCAATAGGCATTGATGAAGCTATATGGGTAGGCAATAGTATGGGGGGATGGGTATCGTGGCGTGCCGCCTTATCATATCCTAACCGTGTTTCTGGGTTGGTACTTATTGATGCCTCTGGTGCGAGGGGAGGGAAGAAGGTTAGTCCCTATATTGGTGCTCGTTTGATGCAAACTGCATTAGGACAAGCCATTTTGCCTTATGTTAGTCCAAGGTTTCTAGTGAAAAGCTCACTCAGTCAATCGGTTTTTGATGCAGATGTTTTGAACGAGGATGTTATTACGCGTTATTGGGAGCTGGTTCGTTTTCCAGGTAATCGTAAAGCCACCATTAAACGTGTTAATGCAGACCGTGAAATCGAAAAATGGGATGATATTGACAATATTACTGTTCCGACACTGATTATATGGGGTGAAGAAGATGCAGTGATTCCCGTCTCACATGCTGATTTGTTTGAAAAAGCGATAAAAGGCAGCAAGAAAATTATTTATCCGAATATTGGCCATTTGCCGATGGAAGAAAATCCTAATATTTTGGCAAAAGATATTGATAAATTTATCAAGACATGGCCAGAATCATCTTTATTTCAATATTAAAAGCTTTTGATTAATTAAGAAGTAATCAAGTTTTTTAACAAGTTTGTAAGGTTATATCATTCCAGGTTGCAAATAATGCAACTTGGTTGATTCTTTATTCAATTGTATCTTTCCTGTGAAATATTATTTCAACACTGACATTGACTGAAAGACAGCCTCTCATTGCTTCCTCTCAGCAATTGATCTGTACAATATTGAATATAAGGATGATGAAATGAAAAAATTGATAAGCTTCGTAGCTGCATTAAGCGTTAGCAGCATTCTATTTTCTATAACAATCGTATAATCAAAAAATTGAATATCATTGTTCTAACGAAACATAATAAAGGAATATCAAATATATTCCTTAATATCTAAAACCCTCATTATTTTTGAGGGTTTTTTATTATATAATGGCTTAATATAACCGCAAATTAATACCCAACAGTTCGGTATAACTTTTTCATATCATTCTTTAAAACATTATCCTAGACTAACCCTGTGAGAGGGTTTATTTATGGTAAGTATTAGAGCATCGCTAACACAATTTTATCTGCGGCATTCCAAATATAAAAAAATATTTTCAGGTAAAGGCGGTGCTGAAACAGCCATAGAGAAATTGCACGCTATACCTGCTGCACTGCCTAGCGCACGTTTTAAACGCAAATATCATGTAGAGGAAACCCAATTTCAAGGACAATCTGTTTATACGGTTTCTAAACATAATCGCGATATCAATAGTGATCAGCAAATCAACACGATCTTATATTTACATGGCGGCGGTTATGTAGGGGCCATTAGCCCATTCCATTGGTACCTTATAGGTCGCTTGATCGACACTTTAAATGTTACTGCCATTGTTCCTTTTTACCCCAGAGCGCCGCAACATGATGTGGATGCTAATTTTGCATTTATGATGCCTTTTTATGATGATTTACTCTCTCGATATGATCCAAAAAGGATGATGGTAATGGGTGATAGTGCTGGAGCTGGCCTTACGCTTGCATTGACACAACAAGCTATTGCATCTGAAAAGATACCACCTGCAAAGATAATTTTATTATCGCCTTGGCTAGAGGCCAGCGGCAATGATCCGCGGCAAATTGCTATTGAAAAAGATGATTGTTTGCTTGGTGTTGTGGGGTTGCAAGCATGCGGACGTGCTTATGCTGGTGATAATTCTATCATTGATGCTAGAGTTTCGCCTGGATTGGGTTCACTATCGCAATTGCCGCCTATTGCCATGTTTGCAGGGACATATGATATTTTGCTAACCGATGCACGCAACTTTAAAACGCGCGTAGATGCTAGCGAAATACCAGTGCAATTAAGCTATCATGAGTATGAAAAGATGCATCATGTTTGGATGATATTGCCTTGTCCGGAGACCGATAGCTGCATTGAACAAATAGAGAATTTTGTCAGAGCTTGATAATGAAACATTATAGGGCGTTAAACCAATAACCTTTCACATTTTGCTTTTACAATTTTATTGCTCTTTAGATATTTTGTTATCTAATGATAATGTATCAAATTCTTTAAATGCTATCAAAATCAGTGTCGCAGCTGCTACCACTATAGACGGAAAAAATAATGTATTTCTGCTACTTTCGTCTAGTAAGTATAGGCCGAGCGGATCTAAAATATATTGCCATATCGCCGCAGCCCCTAAACATAATATGATGGCCTGTAGCGGATAGATATATTTACGAAATAGGCCAAGGATTACGAGTGCGCCAACAACTACTTGGAAAATACCCCATGGCATTTGTAATGTCTCAGATGTCCAAAAGCTGCCATAATATTTTGTTGCGATACGCACACCTGTTTCTGCAGACCCGATTTTAATAAAACCCCAGATGATCAGCATTGCACCTGTAGTAATGCGCGTGAATAACAATGTTGCCGCTTTCATATCCATTTTCCTCTCTCTTAAGCTATTGATCTTACTTAATACAAAAGATTATCATCTAAAAAGTTCATCGATTGCTATATTCTATAAAGATGTATCTACAATATTTTTCATGGCTTTATCAGGGTGCCTTGGTGTTACACTTTTATAGTTTTTTTCAATGATCTTCATATCTTGTTTATAATCACCAGTCGTCATAAAGGCTTCGATCAAACCGCCTGTCTTATTGCCATAATCCATCATGCCGATCACTAGAGGAACATTTGCCTCGCGCGCGATATGGTAAAAGCCTGTTTTCCACTGTTGCACACTGCTTCGAGTACCTTCTGGCGCAATAGTAAGCATAAATTGTTTGCGCTTAGAAAACTCTTGCACCATAGCTGCTACAATATCTTTACCGCCTGAACGATCAACAGGTACACCGCCCATATCAAGCAAAAAGTTTTTCCAAGGCCAACGAAATAGCGATTCTTTCGCCATAAAATGTGGCTGTATTCCCAACTCATTGGTTAAGCCGATAAAATATAAAAAGTCCCAATTGCTTGTGTGCGGTGCTGCTACGATAACAAAACGTTGATCTTTTGGGGCTTTACCGACTGCGCTCCAACCATTTCGTCTATATATCCATACAATGATATGTTTCACAATACGCGATAATATCGACGGTTTTCTCTCAAGCATCTGCTATAGCCTTACTATTTGCCCCACCCAGTGTAAGCTTTGAACATATTTTACCAAAAGCGCAATTGGTTTTACACAGAGAAAATAATGGAGAGAGAATAGATAGAAGAAAATGCTTTTTCGCAATTATCTTGTCAAGAAACCATCTCGTCATTAGATGTAATTAAACTATATGTCGCCGCAAAAACAAGTGCGTCGATTCAAAGGGAATTATATTCATGACCAGTAACGTATCGAGCAATATTCCGGTTATCTCGGCAACGGGCTTGTTCACACCCAATCAAAATATCACTAATGAAGAACTGGTCAAAAGCTTTAATCACTATGTTGACAAGTTTAATACAGAAAATGCTGATGATATTGCCGCTGGCACTACAGAGGCCTTAACGCACAGTTCGGTTGAATTTATCGAAAAGGCGAGCGGTATTAAGGCTCGTAACGTGCTTGATAAAGACAATATATTAAATCCAGATATTATGTCTCCACTTTTTCCAGAGCGTCCTGATGAAGAGCTTTCCATTCTTGCGGAAATCGGTGTGAAAGCTGCCAAACAGGCGCTTGATAATGCTGGCCGTGATGTCAGTGACGTGGACGCGATCCTTTGCGCTTGTTCGAATATGCAACGCGCCTATCCTGCTATTGCAGTGGAGATACAAGATGCCTTGGGCATGGAGGATGGTTTTGGGTTTGACATGAATGTGGCCTGTTCTTCAGCAACATTTGGAATACAAACAGCGGCAGATTATATTCGTTCGGGAAATGCCAAATCGGTATTAGTTGTAAGCCCCGAGATTACATCAGCTCATTTAAATTGGCGTGATCGTGATAGCCATTTTATTTTTGGTGATGTTGCAACGGCTGTTCTCGTTGAGAGTAAGACTATTGCTCCAGATAATCACTGGGAAATCTTGGGCACGAAATTGAAAACCAAATTTAGTAATAATATACGCAATAATTTTGGATTTTTGAACAGAACAAGCCCTGAAACACGGGATGATCCGGACAAATTATTTGTTCAAGAAGGCCGTAAGGTCTTTAAAGAAGTGGTGCCTATGGTCGCAACTATGATTGGTGAACATGCGAAGCATTTAAATATTGATCCGACGAAACTGCGCAGGCTTTGGTTGCATCAAGCCAATGCAGGGATGAATAGGTTGATAGCACAGCGCGTATTAGGTCATGAAGCTAATGCAGATGAAAGTCCAACTGTGCTTGATAGTTATGCCAATACTTCCAGCGCCGGTTCTATCATTGCATTTCACAGACATAATGCCGATCTTGCGGTTAATGATTTGGGACTTATTTGCTCGTTTGGAGCGGGATATTCTGCTGGTAGCGTGTTCGTTCGAAAAAGCTGACCACTGATTTATTTTGCCCTTCGTGCAGCATAAATATAAGAGATATGATCAAATATTGCTGAATGTAATGGTTTTACGAATGTGCATCCATATATTTCATTTTTATGCCAAATTACATTGGCCTCCAAAGATTCAAATCCTGGTATAATAAGAAAAATATCATTATCTTCGTCTAACCACATTGCAGTAGTCATACGAAAACCTGTTTCTGAAATATCCAATATTTTTACACTGGATTTGCCGCCGTTTCTAGGGCGGATATGTGCGTCAATGGTAACAATGCTTCGTCTATATTGACGATCATTATAATATTTCTCATTATCATCTTCTGCAACAGTTTGCATATAATAACCTATTTAATATCCATGTAATATGTGAGTCACTTTTTACAACGTAATACATAGGATTTAATTTTCAGTAAATTATATAATGGTTAATCCCGATTAATTCAAAATTAAGGCGAGTAGAAAATAGATTAATATTGGTGATCCGGCGCCTATCAATGTTGCTATAACAAATAATATACGAATAATTTTTACGTCTACATTAGACCATGCTGCTAGTCCGCCGCATACGCCAGCTAATTTTTTGTCTGTTTTGCTTAATGATAGTTTGCTCATTATTTTTCCTTCATATGTAATTTTATATAGTAAATTGGTTTATATTATATGTGTTTATGTTAAGGCTGATGTGCATATTATGATACCAAATATGCTGTGAACGGGTAGGGGGTCATTCATGGCTTTATCCTTCATTTATGCTTATATTTGCCTTATTAATTGCCTTTAGTTTTAGGATTATTTATCTTTGGTATTAGGCAAAGAATGCAGCGGTAGGGGAGAGTGCAGGAGCGATGCTCATACCGATGGTGATGCTAGCGCATATAAGGGCTGCTAAGATGCTGGTGACTTGGTTTACGGCTGTGTCTGTCATGATAAATGTCCTAAAATGATGTGAGATGGAGAGAGTTGCGTAAGAGAGAATGTTTAAGCCTATGGTTTAAGCAAAGAATGCTGATGTTGGTGCAATAGCAGGAGCGATGCTCATACCGATGGTGATGCTAGCGCATATAAGAGCGGCTAAGATGCTGGTGAATGTTGTTGCTGTGTCTGTCATATATAATTCCTTTGTTTCTGTTTGTTTCCACCTTAGGTGGTGATGTTAACATTATAGCATGAGGCGTGCCAACTTTAGGAAGTGGTATAAAAACAGATGTTTACCTAATTTTAAGGATATAATATTGTTGAGGATATCAGAGATATTGGTGTAAAATCCTATAAAATGAAAAAAATCCCAACCCATATGTGAATATTTTCAGTATATGTTCATATTGACCCTATTAATCAAATAGCCTTGAATCTTTGCAGTTGACCATTTTTTAAGATGCTCTAGCGATTACCCTATGAGCTTATCGCGTCTCACATTGACTAACTTTCGCAATCATGGGGCGATTGACCTTAAGATTAATCGTGGATTTATTATTTTTTCGGGAGATAATGGTGCGGGTAAAACCAATATATTAGAGTCTGTGTCCCTGCTTGCACCTGGCCGAGGGCTTAGGAGGGCGCCGCTTCGTGATATAGCGCAACAAAATAGCCCTGGTAATTTCGCCATATCTGCTGTGTGCGATGAGATGCAAATAGGTACTGGAACAGAAATATCCGCACCTGACCGGCGTATTTTGCGCATTAATGGTGCTGCGGCCCCGATCAATAGATTGGCCGAATATCTATCTATCACTTGGCTTACACCAGCCATGGACAGATTATTTAATGATAGTGCATCCGCACGCAGGAGGTTTTTAGATCGCCTTGCGCTAGCTTTATATCCAGATCATGCTCATCATGCGAGCCGATATGAAAATGCTATGCGGCAACGTAATCGTATTTTTGCGGATGATGCGCTCTTTGATGAGGCATGGATTCTCTCTTTAGAAGCGATAATGGCTGAACATGGTTTTTATATCTCTGAAAACCGCAGGCGGTTGGTAGAGAGGCTGAATATATATATTGAGGCAGAGCGGGATAATATCTTTGCTAAGCCAATATTGAAGATTACTGGCGGCAATATTGCTGATAATAGTAGAGATTCTAGTGAAAGTGATATGAGCAGCCATTTCTCTAGTATTGATGAGCTGCGTCATGCCTTACAATTAGGACGGCCAATGGATCGCTCTGCAAAGCGCAGCCTGATAGGGCCGCACCGCGATGACTTAATCGTCATACATAAAGCAAAAGGACAAGCTGCAGCACATTGTTCCACGGGTGAGCAAAAGGCATTGCTGCTCTCGCTTATCTTATCACATGCATCGCTGGTGAGAGAGCAAAATAAGGGTAAGCCTCTATTGATATTATTGGATGAAGTGGCTGCACATTTGGACCCTGCGCGGCGTGCAATATTGTTTGAGAGATTATCGCAGGGTCATAGTCAGATATGGCTCACAGGAACGGAGAAAAATCTATTCCTTGGTACGGAGACTTATGCGCAACATTATCATTTTAAAAACGGTATATTGCAATTGGGTTAGACTATATAGTCCATAAATTGGTTTATATTATATGTGTTTATGTTAAGGCTGATGTATATATATGTACATATTATGATACCAAATATGCTGTGAACGGGTAGGGGGTCATTCATGGCTTTATCCTTCATTTATGCTTATATTTGCCTTATTAATTCCCTTTAGTTTTAGGATTATTTATCTTTGGTATTAGGCAAAGAATGCAGCGGTGGGAGAGAGTGCAGGAGCGATGCTCATACCGATGGTGATGCTGGCGCATATAAGGGCTGCTAAGATGCTGGTGACTTGGTTTACGGCTGTGTCTGTCATGATAAATGTCCTAAAATGATGTGAGATGGAGAGAGTTGCGTAAGAGAGAATGTTTAAGCCTATGGTTTAAGCAAAGAATGCTGATGTTGGTGCAATAGCAGGAGCGATGCTCATACCGATGGTGATGCTAGCGCATATAAGAGCGGCTAAGATGCTGGTGAATGTTGTTGCTGTGTCTGTCATATATAATTCCTTTGTTTCTGTTTGTTTCCACCTTAGGTGGTGATGTTAACATTATAGCATGAGGCGTGCCAACTTTAGGAAGTGGTATAAAAACAGATGTTTACCTAATTTTAAGGATATAATATTGTTGAGGATATCAGAGATATTGGTGTAAAATCCTATAAAATGAAAAAAATCCCAACCTATATGTGAATATTTTCAGCATATGTTCATAAAAACATAATTATCATTCGGCCTTTTATATTTATTGTTATGCTAGGTTGGCCGGCACTCATATTTTTGAATGTCTAGAATGAGCATTTATTTTGCTCATAATATTTAACGCGCTGTTAACCATAGAGCTTAGCGGCATATTTCTCATTATATAGTAAATATCCATGCTGAACCAAAAGTCGTGGATAATATGCTAATATCATTATCGAAATTTTTATTCATACGCTCGCACCTTATACGATTATTATTGTGCGTAGGTGTTTTGATGGCCTTACCAGCTCCTGCAATGGCGCTTAATGAGGGCTTGCAATGTGTGCCTTATGCACGGGCGATTAGCGGCATTGAGATATATGGTGATGCGCATACATGGTGGGGTAAGGCTAAGGGCCGCTATGAACGAGGGAAAGAACCGCAAGTAGGCGCTATATTATCGTTTAAATCACATGGAAGCAGCAGGTTGGGGCATATATCTGCGGTGAGGGCTATTGTTGATAAACGTACAATCTTGGTGAGCCATGCCAATTGGTCACGCATCAATGGTACGCGTGGTCATATTGAAGATGATGTGCAAGTTGTCGATGTATCTAAGAAAAATGATTGGAGCCAAGTTAAGGTCTGGTATCAGCCTATTGGCGCATTAGGGGGTACTGTCTACCCTATTAACGGCTTTATCTATCCTAAGAAGCAAAAAAGCTATGCCGCTATAAAGGCATCTATAGCAAAGTTGACGGGTCGGCCAGTGTCAAAGGTGGCATTGCTTGAACGTCCTCACATGGGGAATATTCCCGTCAATAAACGCAGCAGAGATGATCGCCGGTTTGCTCAATTATTAACGCGGCAAAGTGAAGCAATGGAACGCAAGAAAAGTAAGAAGCGTAAACAGCAAGAATTTAGCTTAGATAATTCATTTATGAAGGATTTGGAGAAAAAGTCCCGTAAAGAAAAAGCACTTGCTGCACGCAATGCTGATAAGCGGCATAAAGATGTAACTCAAGATGCGGACCCAATAGGTGCTTTGTTAGGCCGAGTGAGCCAATAAAATTATTATTCAGAGGGTTTATTATCTTCAAACCAAGCTTCTACGGGGCCTTTCAGAGTGATCATTAATGGACGTCCTTTGCGGTCCATCGCTTTACCAGCCTGTACCTTAACCCAGCCTTCTGAAATGCAATATTCTTCTATATTGGTTTTAACTTCACCTTTAAATTTGATACCAATACCACGTTCTAAGACTTCCGAATTGTGAAAGTCACTAAAGGGATGGATGGATAATCTGTCTGGTGGTGTATCGCTCATATATAATTCCTAATATGCACTATTCTTTCAATGTCTTTATGCAAGCTTCTTAGCATATTCAACCCTAAAGCAGTGGGTAGCAGGATAGATCATTAGCAATTTCTATGGGGCCATCATAATTTTCTTTAATCGCAGCATTTATACGATCTTGGTCATCTAAGGCTCGGCGCATATGGTGCGTTAATATTAGCTTTTTAGCACCAATAGCCTTGGCAGCTTCACCAATGGCAATGCCATCACGGTGTAACCCTCGCGGCTGACCGTCATCCATAGATATTGCATTATGCATAATAAGAAGATCAGGTTGCCCATTGGTGGTTTGCGTGACAAAGTCTTCGCTTAAATAGCTCTGATCGCCAGCAAATAATATTCGCTTGCCTTTGGTGCGGACCTTATAAGCCAGAGCTGGTACAGAGAGATGATGAACGTCTATTGCATCAACCTTTATATCCTCTTTGCGGATTACAGGTAGTAGATGATTTTTCTTAACGGATATATCGAGCGGCTTTAGCTCAGGAAAATCATTACTCCCATCAAGATAGGGTGATAGATAGGCGAGCATGCCATTGCTGCCGACGATACTGGCGAGTAGCTGCGATGTGGAGGGAAAATCTTCTGATCCCTCGGGGCCAGTAATTAGGAGAGGTTTATTTCTATTGGTGAAGCTACCAGCATTGAGAAGAGATGGCAGGCCGCCAATATGATCGCCGTGAAAATGGGTAAGTAAAATAGTATCATGATCTTCAAATTTTGCACCAGATTGTCCATATCGCACAAAAGAGCCTGCACCAGCATCTACCAATATTTTCGCTTTGCCGTCGATCCAAATAATATTGCTGGCCCCTGCACGTTCATCATCGGCCAAAGGACCACCAGAACCTAATATTTGCAGGGCTAGCTCATTGTTTTGACATGCTTTGGGGTCGATCGAAGTGGGAGCATTATTGCAAGCAGTTAAAAATAATAATGTGGCACATGCTGTAAAAGATGATTTCATCCTCACAGCATATGCAAATTTTATTGATGTTCAAGCATTCTTAATTTTCATGCCATTAATCAGTAATCTTCTTGGCTTCTTTTTTGCGTACATTGGGATCAAGATGCCGTTTTCTGATGCGGATAGACTTGGGCGTAACCTCAACCATCTCATCATCATCAATGTAAGCAATGGCTTGTTCCAGCGTCATAATGGTAGGCGGGGTAAGGCGGATCGCGTCATCCTTGCCCGTTGAACGAAAGTTAGTAAGCTGCTTTGATTTGAGCGGATTAACTTCCAAATCGCCAGGCTTTGCATTTTCGCCTATGACCATGCCTTCATAGAGAGGGGTGTTGGGGCCGATGAACAAAATACCTCGGTCTTCAAAAGCATTCAGCGCATAAGCCGATGCAGCACCTGTTTCTTTGGAGATGAGTACGCCGTTGGCACGACCTTCAATTTTACCGCGATAGGCACCATATTTTTCGAATAAGCGGTTCATAATGCCCGTACCGCGTGTATCGGAGAGAAATTCACCATGATAACCGATAAGGCCGCGTGAAGGAGCAGAGAAGGTTAAACGGGTCTTCCCGCCGCCGCTTGGGCGCATTTCGGTAAGGTCCGCTTTACGTTTCTGCATTTTTTCAACAACCGTACCGCTATGTTCATCATCAACGTCAATAACGACGGTTTCATAGGGCTCAGTGCGGCCGCCATTTTCATCTTCACCATATATAACGCGCGGACGTGATATACCCAATTCAAAACCTTCGCGGCGCATGGTTTCAATCAAAACACCTAGCTGTAATTCGCCTCGACCAGCGACTTCAAAGCTATCTTTATCGCTCGATTCAGTGATTTGTACAGCAACATTGGTTTCTGCTTCACGTGCTAGGCGGTCACGTATCATGCGGCTAGTGACTTTATCGCCTTCACGTCCTGCCATTGGGCTGTCATTGACGGTGAAGTTCATGGCTAATGTTGGTGGATCAATGGGTTGTGCTGCAATAGCTTCTTTCACCGAAGGATCGCAAATAGTATTTGATACGGTCGCTTTAGCAAGACCTGCAATCGCAATAATATCACCCGCTTGCGCACTATCAACGGGTACGCGATCAAGGCCATCAAAAGACATAAGTTTTGATGCTCGGCCTACTTCAACAACATTACCTTCACCATCAATGGCATGAATAGGGTCATTAACGTTGATTTTGCCTGACTGCACGCGGCCCGTTAAAACACGGCCCAAGAAATTGTCGCGATCTAATAGGGTTGCCAAAAATGAGAATGGACCATCTTTATCAAGATCTGGTTCGTTAAAATGTTCAGTAATCTTTTCGAACAATGGTTGCAGCGTGCCCTCGCGCACATCCGGGTTATTGCTTGCATACCCATTACGCCCTGATGCGAATAAAACAGGGAAATCCAATTGCTCGTCATTCGCATCCAACGTGATAAATAGATCGAACACTTCATCTAATACTTCTTGGGCGCGGCCGTCGGGGCGATCAATCTTGTTGACAACGACGATAGGGCGTAACCCCAGAGCAAGGGCTTTGCCTGTCACAAATTTGGTTTGCGGCATAGCGCCTTCTGCGCTGTCGACTAACAATATAACGCCGTCAACCATGGAAAGGATACGTTCAACTTCACCGCCAAAGTCTGCGTGTCCTGGAGTGTCGACAATATTGATGCGAAATTGTTCATCACTAGGTGATTTCCACTCTACCGAAGTACATTTCGCAAGAATCGTGATGCCGCGTTCTTTTTCTAGGTCATTGCTGTCCATAGCGCGCTCTTCAACGCGTTGGTTTTCACGAAAAGTGCCAGATTGTTTAAACAATTCGTCAACTAAGGTTGTTTTGCCATGGTCAACGTGCGCGATGATCGCGATATTACGTAAAGACATTATTATTCTGCCATTGAATAGAGGAGGGTATTCAAAATGTTGATTACCACAATTAATGCGCGCCTATAACCTTAGTTTTGTGGCAGCGCAACATTAGAAAATATTATGATGAAGCAATGATCAGATTTATGGTAATTATATTGTCATAATATAGATAATTATGCAGTTTTTAGATGCTCGATAAATCCGCCTGTAACTTGGTCTAATAGCTTGGCTTGCTTGGCGAGAGATTCAGACGCTAATTTTACTTGAGCAGCGACTTTTCCTGTTTCATCTGCTGCATTATGTACTGATTCCATACGGCTTTTCACTAATTCTGTACCTGCAGCAGCATCGGCGGCATGACGGCTAATATCTGTGGTTGCATTTCTTTGCTCTTCAATGGCCATGTTTACATTAGATGCAATGTCTCTAACCCCGTTTAAGGCATCAGAAACTGCATCAATAGAATTTACTGTAACATCAACCTCGCCTCTAATGCCATCAATGATGACAGAAATATTGTCGGTAGAACTACTTGTTTGTGTTGCAAGGTTTTTCACCTCGCTTGCTACAACGGCAAAGCCTTGACCTGCTTCACCAGCACGTGCGGCTTCAATCGAGGCATTAAGAGCGAGTAAATTGGTTTGTTTTGCGATATTTTGTATTAATGTAACAATTTCACCGATATTTACTGCTTGCTCCGTGAGGTTTTGTGCCGTTTTATTACCGGTTTGAGATGCGTCACTGGCCTCTTCAGACAATCTTACTTGGTGCGTAACTTGAGTCACAATTTCACCAATAGAGAGCGATAATTGCTCTGCTGCAGAAGCCACCATATTAACGTTATTGGCTGCGATATGAGAGGAAGATGCGACTTCTTGCGCTTCATTGCTCAGGCTTTTGGCTGCGTCGGTCATTAAATCGGCTGAACGATCTAATTCATTTGCGGCATCAGAAACTGCTTTAACAACAGCGGCCACAGATATTTCAAAATGTTCTGCAATACCTAACATGGCTTCATGGCGTTCTTTTGCAGAGGCTCTATCTAGGTCAATAATCTTTTGAGATTGTTCTTGGTGGGTTTTACGCAATTCTTCAGCCTCTATTGCAGTTTCTCGGAAAGTATCGAGAGCAAAGGCTATATCATTAAGCTCAGAAACTTTCGGATTTGGCAATTCAGCACGTAAATCACCATTGGCAAATTCTTTGGTTATTTCGGCTAATTTACCAGCAGGATTAACGATAAGTTTGCGAATATAATAAAATCGTGCGATTAAAAACCCTATGGCGATCATCATAGTAATTAAAAAAACATTACGTAATGTTTCAATGCCATTATGAGATTCTGTTGCTAATCTGTTGTTTTGCTCTGACAGAAAGTCATTTAATTCCGTTATTGCGATATTGATATCATTATTGTTGAGTTCAATTTGCTGAACCATTGCTCTCATTTCAGTCGGATTTGACAATAATGTTCCATCTTCTAGTTGCGGGATATATTGAGCAGAGTTCTGATATTTATTTAATAAAACAGTATGATTTTCATTCTCTTGAATATTCCTATATTCAGACAAATAGCTCCCCATTCTCTCGCCTGCTGATAGTTGAATAGCGAGTTGTTCAGATGCTTCGCTTAATTCTTCATTATTGTTCATTTTGACATTAAAAACAGTAAGAGCTGTTTGCGCATCTTTAGTGACTAATTGTATATTACGCAGCATGTCACTGGCTTCAGCAGTATATTGCTGTTTCTCAGAGATTTGAGAATTTTCTTCTTCTACAAGCAAAATAAGCGGAAGGCTTGATAAGATTAGGAGACCAATCAATATATCTGATGCGGTTAATTGGCTTGAAATGCTACGACCAAAGATATTTTTAAACCTTGGAATAAAGTTGGAAAGCTTTTCCCCTAAGTTTTTGATATAAGATTTCATCAAATGTCCGATATTTCATTATTATTTCATACAATCCATATGGATGTAACGTTTGAAATTAATCTGACATTTTAAGGTTAATTTTGAGTTACCAATATCTCAACTATCCCTTACTATTAACTACCGCTTTACGTAAACGTTTGATATTATATAGCGATAATCTTTCTTTGCTGATCAAAGAGGCTTTTAAGCTATTAAAATTGTCTTTCCATAGGAGCATATCATCCTCAGGAATGGATGTTTCTTTCTCCCATAAGTTACGAATTTGGGCAATTGCCTTGCTAGATTGAATAATATTACGGCGCTGTTTTTCTAATTTTCTATGATTATATCGTTCATATATCAGGCCCAATTGATGGCGAATGGCATCAACCAATAAGTTGGCTGTTTGCATATCATTATTGTTGATAGCGATAGATATATTATCAAATGATTGTTCGATAATGATAATTGGATCACTTACTGTAGTGTAGGTTTTTGTTTTTTTGGCAGAATATTTGGCTCCAACTCCAAGTTTTTGGATATAAAATGTTAAAGCATCCAAAGCCTTTTCATTAGGAGGATTACCATTAAACTCTTCAACAATTAGACCTTTGATAAAATTACGTAAATCGTCTTTATCGGGATCTTTAGAGACTTTCCCTACTAAGCGTAAATCTGGAATAGCAATAGGATCAAAATTTTGATTGCCGCGAAAGGAGCTGAAAAAGCTATTTGACACATCGGCAGTGCCTGGAGCACCAGATATATTAGGAAATAGAAAGGATTTATTGCCGCCGCCGCTGAGATGACAGCTATTACAAGAAATACGAGCTTTCGCAGCCTGACCGCCCAATAATGTGGGTGTACGAAATAGAGCTTCCCCTATTTGATATGTTGATTTTTCTGTATCATTGTTGAAATTATCTGGGGCCTTTGCATAAGGCTGTGATAAAATTTCAAACTGCTTGATCTTGTCTGTTTCGAGCCAATCTTGCGCACGCAATAAATTTTGGCCATCGGCGCTTAACGCAGCGGAACCGATGACCAGTATAAGAGACGTATATATTAGCTGACGGAAGCGGCGTTGATCCAACGGCGTAATTCCTCAGCTTCGTAGCAGCCAAATTTGCATAGAGCATCCAACTTTGCCAATTGGTTTTTGGCACCATCCATATCACCACGCTCGATCATCAATTCGCCGAAATATTCATTGGCACCTAAATGGTCTGGAGCAACAGCTAATGCTCTTTTATAATAAGTCTCGGCGACATCAAAGTTTTTAAGCTTGCGATTGGCGAAGCCTAAATATGTTAAGACGTCTGGGTGCGGGCCAAATTTTTGAGTAGCAATTTGTAGCTCTGCAATAGCAGCATCATATTTTTTCTCATTGATAAGTGCAACAGCAGCAACATATACCTTATCGCCATCAACGCCAGCTAATGTAGAATCCTCAAGAATGTCTATAGATGCTTGATTCCCGCTGATTGTGGATTTGACCATAGATATAGCATTGGTTAATTTTGCATCATCTGCGCATGAGCCAGCACAACGTTCTTGCAACGAAACCAAATCGTTTAATACTTCTTGTGCTTTTTCAGCTTTATCCAATTTATGATAGGCAATGGCAAGGTCACGATGCGCTTCGATCATGTTAGCATTATAGCGAACGGCTTTTGCAAATGATTTGCTGGCTTTTTTGAAATTATCTTGACCCATGTAACTGACGCCAAGGTAATAATGGCCTGCTGCATTTTGCGGAGCCACACTCAATGAACGCCGAAAAGCGGTTACGGCTTTTTTATAATTCTTCGCTTCTAGCGCTGTTATACCTTTTTGATATTCGGCTGATGCGTCATAGCGAGGGGCGCTTTGGCTAGGTGCTCCTCCTGCAGAGCCACCACCGCCGCCGCCAGCAGCGTTAACAGATGATATGCCAATAATAGCGGAAGTAGACAATAAAGTTGTTGCCAAAATCGGGGTTATAATATTTTTAATATTTTGCATAATAATATCTCCTAGGTCTTTGATGGGTCTATGGAGCGAAAAGGTTCAATTTCTATTCGTAATTAATGCTATATTTGTTACAGCAAATATTATGAATAAGCAAATTCACACCCTTAGGTCATTCTTGCCTGATCCATTTGTGCAATTGCTTATTGCCACTATCCTTTTGGCAACGCTTCTACCTGTTTATGGACAAGGTGCAAAGATTGCATCAGTTATCAGTCAGATTGGTATATTTTTGCTCTTTTTTCTTAATGGAATTCGTCTGCCGCGCCAAGAAGTTCTAAGCGGCATAAGAAATTGGCAACTGCAGGCGAGTATATATTTTTGGGTATTTGCTATCATGCCTTTCATTGGCTGGGGACTATCTCAATTAAGCATTGCTTATATCCCAGAGGCTTTGGCTGTTGGTATATTATTTTTGGGCGTTTTACCGTCGACCGTACAATCGGCAACAGCTTATAATTCATTGGCAAAAGGTAATGTAACTGCCTCTGTTATTGCATCTGCTATCTTAAATCTTACAGGTGTAGTTGTAACGCCATTATTATTTGCTGTGCTTGCTAGCAGCTCTGGCGTTCATATTTCCTATGAGAGTTTTTTGCGTATATGTTTGATATTGCTGCTGCCCTTTTTTTTGGGACAATATATGCAAAAATATTGGGCTGGTTGGTTAGGCAAGCGCAAAAATTTGGTCGCTTATATGGATCGAGGAGCTATTGCGGTTGCGGTCTATGTGGCCTTTTCAGGGGCTGTTGTCGCAGGTATTTGGTCTCATATTACCCTTAATGAATTTATCATTTTATTTGCTATATTGATAATATTTTTGGTCTTAGCTTTTACTGGCTCTTGGGTGATGAGCGGATTATTCAAATTTGTACGTAATGATCGTAAGGCAGTAATGTTTGCTGGTGCACATAAAAGCCTTGCCATTGGAGCACCCCTTGCGGCTATATTATTTCCACCTGAAACGGCAGGTGTCATTTTATTACCGATATTAATCTATCACTTAGCCCAATTGATCATTTCTGCGCCGTTGGCCAATAGGCTTGCTAAGTCTTGAATTGCCAGAGTGCTAATGTAGCTGCTAAAGGTCTCTTAAAGCTGATGCAGGGCGAGCTGCTAATATGGGTAAGGACCCGATTATACCAAGCAGAAATGTGATCAATGCCCCGCCAATAATTGTTATGCCTACAATAAGCATATCAGGGGCAAAGGTAAATTCGAATATTTGTACAATGACATAATAAGCCGCTGCCAAACCAAGACCCAATGATAAGAGGCTGATAATGGATGCAAGTAATATATATTCTATAGCTTGCGTTACGAGTATTTGCCGGCGCGTTGAACCTAATAATTTGAGGATAACGCTGTCATAGGTTCGAGACATACGAGCGGCTGCAATAGCGCCGACTAAAACAGCTATCCCCGCTAAAATAGAAATTGATGCAGCCGCTGCAATTGCTTGTGACATTTGTGTCAATAATAGACTTACTTGATTGACTATATCTTTGACCTTAATCAGGGTTGAAGAAGGAAATTTGTTCGGGATGGTTCGTGACAATTGTCTTTCTTTGTCTTCATCAACGGTGATAGTTGCCGTCATATTGTGCGGCGCACTGTCGAGTGAACCAGCAGAAAAAATCATTGAGAAGTTGAGACCAAAATTATCCCAATTAACACGGCGAAAGTTGGTAACTTTGGCTTCAAACTCTGCACCTAATATATTGATGATAATGCTATCACCTAATTTTAGATCTAGTATATTAGCCATATCAATATCAACACTGACTTGTGGAGAACCGCTATAATTGTCTGGCCACCATTCACCCTCTAATATCTCGCTACCCTCTGGTAGTGTCGATGCATAGGTTAGGCCCCGATCACCGCGTAATACCCATGCGCCTTCAGGTATCTCCTCCAATTCATCAACGCGTTGGCCTGCATAAGATACAATGCTACCGCGCATGATAGGCACCAAATTAATACTCGCTTCAGGCGCTATATCGGTGATGGTTTTTTTGAAACTATCGGCTTCGCTTCTGGGTACATCTAATGCAAAGAAACTAGGAGCTTGTTCAGGAACATTCTTGCTAATCTCATTGTTAATGCTCGATTGGATAGCAGCAAGTGTGACGAATAAAGTTAACCCAAGACCGAGTGCAACTACCAATGCACTGGTCTGCGCGCCAGGCCTATGCAAATTTGTAAGAGCAAGTCTTAATAAGGGTTTTTTCGGGCGTGGTATGCGCATGGTGATGTTGCGGATTATCCATGCAATTACGCTCAATATTATGAGCAAAACTAGCGATGCAATAATGAAAGCAAGAGAGAAAAAAGGCTCGCGTGCGGTGATGATAGCAATGCCAATAATTGCGAGGCCAGCGGCTATCACCCAAAAAGCTGAAATTTTATCCAACCTAGCCCAATGACCTTGGTTGTTACGGAACAATCCTGCTGAAGATACGGTTTTGGCTTTAGATAATGGTGGAAGTGCAAAAGCAATGGCGATTAACAGTCCATAGGCTGCGCTAATGAGCAGTGGTAAAGGATAGATTGAAAAACCTGGGCTTACTGGCAGAACATCACCTGCTAGCCATGTGATGAGTGAGGGGGCGATACTACCCATTATAAGTCCAGCGATGATTGCGATCGTTGCAACAAATAATATTTGTAGAAAATATATACGAAAGACTGTGTTGCTATCTGCACCCAAAACTTTAAGTGTCGCAATAGATTTGCGTTTATTTTCTAAATAGCTAGCAACGCCATTACCAACGCCAATGCCAGCTATCACTAGTGATGCAAGACCAACCAAGGTTAGAAATTGCCCCATGCGTTCGATGAAACGTCTGGTGCCTGGGGCTCCATTAGATCGGTCCGTTATGCGCCAACCAGCTTGCGGAAAATCTTCATCCAATCGTTCAGAGATTGCCTCAATGTCACTATTTGGGTTCGTTTTTATACGATATTTAGAACTGTATAGACTGCCTGGTTGAATGAGGTTTGTTTTTTCTAATGATTGTAAATTGATAAGTGCTACCGGACCTAAGGTAAAGCCTTCGCCAAGACGATCTGGTTCTTCGTCTATAATCCCTGATATGGTGAAATCAGCTTCGCCAAATGTTACGCTGTCGCCAATTTGCAAATCCATTTGATCTGATAAGGTTTCACCGACGAATATATCACCAATCTCTGGCGCATTAACACTGCGTCCATCTTTAAGTGTCAGCGCACCATAGAGCGGATAGATATTATCAATGGCTTTTAGTTCGGATAATAGATTTTTTTGCGGTGCTTTGACATTGGCCATAGCCCGCAGGCGCACGGTTTTCGATAGTTGGCCAATTTCTTCGAATATCGCAATTTCTTTATCGTTCGCTAGCCTCTGCGATAGTGATATTTCAATATCGCCGCCCAATATAATGCGACCACGTGAAGATAATTCATCGCTAATCCCTGCAATTAAACTGCCAATAGCGGCCAGTGTTGCTACGCCTAAAAACAAACACACAACCAACAAACGTAGGCCTCTAATCCGTGCGTTCATATCGCGGCGCGATATAGTCCATATCTGTGAATATGATAGCTTACCGTTCACTTTATGCTCTTATGATTTATTATCTTCGACAACAACACCATCATGCATGGTAATAATGCGGTCACAATGCTGTGCAAGGGCAGGGTCATGTGTAATGATTAAGAGCGTGGCGTTTAACGCTTTTTGTCGTTCGAATAATATTTTAATAATGGCATCGCCCGTGCTGGCATCTAAATTACCCGTAGGTTCATCGGCAAATATGATATTTGGCCTTGCGGCCATCGCTCTGGCTATGGCTACTCGTTGTTGTTCGCCGCCTGATAATTGAGTGGGATAATGGGTAAGCCTATGTCCTAGACCAACTGCTTCTAACTCCTCTTTAGCGCGCTCAAAAGCATTATTAAATTCGGCTAACTCCATAGGTACGGCAACATTTTCAATCGCACTCATTGTAGGAAGCAGATGAAAGGCTTGGAGTACAATTCCGATACGGCCTCTTCTGGCGCGTGCTAATTCGTCTTCATTAAGGTTCGCAAAATCTAGTCCATCGATTAAAATACTACCGCCATTTGCTTGTTCTAGGCCTGATAACACGGCCATGAGTGAGCTTTTTCCTGATCCTGATGGACCAAGCAAGGCAACACTATCACCTGATTTTATTTCCAAATCAACGCCGCGTAAAATATCTACGGGTGCTTCTTTTGATCCTAAACTTAGGGTGACATTTTTTGCATCAATCGCTATTGCTTGCGAAGAAACTTTGCTGGGATTGTTATCTGGCATGATTTAAGGAGGCTTCCAAATGATACGCACTTTGGCACTATATGGGGTCGTTATTCTTCTTGTCCAGATGCTCTTTTCTTGTAGTGAAACAAATACATCGGCCAATAATGTCGCTTCCGATAACAATGATGCTGTTTCAAGCAATGATAATATCACCAATGACACAGAAAATCAGACGAATGACGCTCGTTCAAAAGAAAAATTTATCGTTACTTTTGGCGATAGTCTCTATGCGGGATATGGCCTTGATACGGGGGAGGGCCTTGCACCAGAATTAGAACGTCAATTAACTGCAGGCGGCGCATCTATCGCGGTACATAGCGCTGGCGTTTCTGGTGATACCACGGCAGCTGGCTTACAGCGGTTTTCCTTTGTTCTTGATAATTTAAAACGTAAACCTGATCTGGTGATGGTGGGTCTCGGCGGTAATGACATGCTGCGCGGTATAGGTCCAGATCAGACTAGAGCTAATCTTACGGCTATGATGGAAGAGCTTAAAAAACGCGATATCCAACCTATGTTAACGGGTATGATTGCTGCACCCAATTTAGGGCCGCAATATGCACAAGAATTTAATCCAATATTCCCACAATTGGCTAAGCAATATGATGCTCCTCTTGATCCATTTATTTTGGATCAAGTGATAACTGATTCTGCACTTATGTTGCCTGATGGTATTCACCCAACCGCCGAAGGAATTGATATTATTGCCAAAAGATTAGCTCCTATTATCGCTGAGACAGTCGATCAACCATTTACAAACCCATGAAATGTTTATAATATTATTGTTTAGATTCAATTCTGTATTATAAAAACAATACAGTTTATCGAGATTATCTTGAAAAATAAAAGGATTAACGCCATCTTATAACTATCAATAGCAAAACTTACCTTCAGGTAAGCAGATATTAATAAGAGGGAATGGTAATGGCGACAGAAACAGCAGTTGAAGTAGGAAATGAACTCAAGTTAACGCCGCCTGACCCTGTGCCAGTTGTTGCGGCGGAACAAGCCATTGGATTGGTCCCCGTTACCGATGAACAAAAATCAAAGCTTGACGAAAAGGTTGATGCTTTTGTTACAGACTTAATCGCGCAAGATGCTAAATCGCCTGAATTTGGCCAAAGGGTAGATCAGCTCACTAATATGGGACGCCGTGAGATTGTAGAAGCTGCAGGGCAATCAAACCGCTTTTTGGATCGTCCTATTCGGTCGATGGATGATAGCTCAAGCGTAGGGACTGACCTTGCTGAATTGCGGCGTACGGTGGAAGATCTTGACCCCTCGAAGCGAGGTAATTTACTTGCTCCTAAAAAATTATTTGGCATTATCCCTTTTGGTAATAAATTGCGCAATTATTTTGATAGTTATAAAAGTGCACAGACGCATATAAGTTCGATCTTGGACCGTTTGGCAGGCGGTAAAGATGAATTGCTTATGGATAATGCCGCTATCGATGTCGAGCGCCAGAATCTCTGGGCGGCGATGGGTAAGCTTGAACAAATGATCCATCTCTCAAAATCAATGGATGCTAAACTTGAAGAAAAAGCCAATGAATTGGATGCAAGTGATCCCGAGAAAGCAAGAGCTGTCCGCGACACCGCGCTGTTTTATGTGCGTCAACGTACCCAAGATTTGCTAACGCAAATGGCTGTAACGGTGCAGGGTTATCTGGCGCTTGATTTGGTGAAAAAGAATAATGTGGAATTGGTAAAAGGTGTAGATCGTGCATCAACTACAACCGTTGGCGCGCTTCGTACAGCGGTCACTGTTGCGCAAGCAATGACCAATCAAAAATTGGTGCTTGAACAAATCACGCAACTTAACACCACCACATCCAATATTATCGATGGCACTGGCAAAATGTTGCGCGAAAATACGGCAACTATTCATGAACAAGCGGCTGCTTCTACCATACCGCTTGAGACCTTGAGCCGGGCTTTTACCAATATTTATCAAACCATGGATGAGATTGATACATTTAAAGTTCGAGCGCTTGAAAATATGAAGCAAACCGTTGGTGCATTGGAGAGCGAGGTTCAAAAATCCAAAGGCTATATTGCGCGTGCAGAAGGGCAGGCCCAGGCCAGCAAAGAGATTAAAGATGACGGGTTATTAGCAGCATTGGAGAATTGAGATAAATGAGTTTAGCATCTCAATCTGATCAAATTATAGCTAGTGCGCGTAATAGCCTGAAGAGTCAGCGCTTTGCTCGCTCTATTGGCCAAAAGTCAAAAGATATGAAACGCACACACCTATGGAGTAAAGTTAAACGTGCGGCCTTAGTTGTAGGCGGAATTTGGGTTGGTATGACAATAGCAGGTGTTGTTGTTAATGGCATTGGCTTGAGTGGTTTATCTCTCGCTGTGGGATTATCAGGTGCTGCTATTTGGGCGTTCTTAAGCTACCCTAAAATGCCGATGCCAACGAGTGAGAGTCTGAGAAATAGTGATTTACCGCGCTTAGCTGGACAAACCGAAATATGGCTTGAACAACAGCGTAAAGCTCTACCAGCCCCAGCGGTAACGTTGGTAGAAAATATCGGAACAAGGCTTGATGATTTAGCGCCGCAACTTGCTAAAATTGGTGAGAATGATCCTGCTGCACGCGAAGTTCGCACTTTGGTAGGAGAACATCTTCCCGAGCTAATTAATGGTTATCGTGAATTACCTGACAGTTTGAAGCAGCAAAAACATGGAGCTACTTCTCCAGCAGAGCAGTTAATCAACGGTCTGCGTACTATTGATGAAGAAATTGAATCGATGACGCGTAAAATTTCAAAAGGTGAGTTGGATAAACTTGCAACACGTGAGCGTTTTTTGGAATTAAAATATGACCGTGGTGAGTGATATATTATTGTCACTTTAACTATTTATATTGCTATATAGTGGATAGTTTCATTAACCTAATATGATATCCTGTTTAACCACTATTCTGCCGCAAAAAAGCCGGCTGATGTTTCCATCAACCAGCTTTCCCGAATGGTTAAATTTGTTTCAATACTCAGAACGCGAAACGAACTCTGACACCACCCGAATGAGATTCATAATCAGATGCAAAACGCCCCTGATACACTGCCGCAATGCTAAACCCACCTTTACTGACTAGGTTCAGGCCAACACCAACATCGAAACGCGATTGTGATGCTTCCTGTGAGGTCAAACGGAAAACATCCGCACCAGCATTGAAGCTCCCATTAATTCCTACACCATCACCGATTAAGTCATACGCATATGCAACACGTAGGAATGGAACCACTGATAGCTCTTTATCTTCATTAGCAGTTCCAGAAATTCCAAGGCCTATTGATGACTCTAGAAAATCCGTTGTGTCGCCATCTAGGGTCAAACCAAGGCTACCAGTTTCGGTAAATTCATCCGAAGAGATAGTGGCATAACGTAGACCAGCAAATGGTGTAATTGCTACTTTATCACTGCCAAGGTTTAGACCAGCATTTAGAGATGCTATGAAGCTGTCTGCATCTGTTTCACCAAATACAGGGCCGGTGATGCTGTTTCTTGTGCTATCGACACTGTTGATGGAATAGCCCAATTCAGCGTTAACAAATAGATTTTCATTGTTTACGCCAGCATATGCCGAGAACTGATAGCTGCTGATTTCGCTTTGCGCTTGCGCTGCTCCATTTTCACTAGCAATTGGTTTTACTAGCAATTGGTTCATCAATCTTTGATCGCACTCGAATTGCTTTACGATAAGCTATTGCGTAAATCCATGTTGATAATTTGCTGGCTCCTGCAAAACCATTAATTTTTTGCCAGACTACCATCATGGTATCGTTAAACACTTCTTCCACTACCTGAGGTTTGTGGATCATGCTCGATATAAAATGAGATAATCTTTTTCTATACTCCCCATATAATTCTTCAAATGCTTTTATATCTCTATTACGTAAACGTATGATCAAGTCAGTCTCGCTTTGTTCAGTCGAAGCTGAATTTGGCAAATTTTTATTGTTCATTCATTTTATCTCATGCTATTTATAAGCGTCTTACAAGAGTTAGTGCGCATATTTTGAAAAAGGTTCATTATTATTATTTAATTTTGAACTTTAATTGATGGCAGGAAAATTTCGCCTTAGGCATATGATTTTTTAAGTAAAGTATTTATGCTTATAAATTTGCCAGCGGATACACTTGAAATATTAATAATTTTACGCTAAAACTGTTACCAAGTACCAGCGGTATATTCCGTATTGGCAGATAATATGAAAAGAGTTTGGTTATGGTGGATCGTGTATCCCCATTGCCGCATGATGATAATGGCGATAACTCAGATGAAGAGAGATATCGTGTAAATGTGGCATCTGATAGTGAGCATAGCGCCAATTCACAACGTGCTGTAGCGTCTACAACAGCCTCAAAGGCTGCTCCTGCTATATCTAATAAAACCCAAGTAAAGAAAAAGCCTTCTAGGCGGCAGTCAACAGCGAGTAAAAAAACAAATTACAATCAGAAATCTCGTAACCGAAATCCGATATCGAAAAACTGGTCTAAGCCCGTATCATATGCTGCATTAGATCTCGGAACGAATAATTGCCGCTTATTAATTGCTAGGCCAAAAGAAGGTGGTTTTACTGTTATTGACGCTTTCTCACGTGTTGTGCGCCTTGGCGAAGGTCTAGCTAAATCGGGTAAAATCAGTGATGAAGCTATGGATAGGGCGATTGATGCATTGGCTATATGTGCTCAAAAGTTAAAACGAAGGAATGTTACATTATCCAGATCTGTTGCAACAGAGGCATGTAGGCAGGCTGATAATGGTGAGCAATTTATTGAACGTGTTTACAAAGAAACTGGTATATTATTAGATATTATTTCATCAGAAGAAGAAGCACGTTTAGCAGTTCTAGGCTGCCACATATTACTTGATGAAGGTGAGGGGCCTGCATTAATATTTGATATAGGCGGCGGTTCAACAGAATTAGCGCTAATTTCAACGAAGAGCTCAATCCCTGTAATATTGGAGTGGATTAGCATCCCATGGGGCGTTGTTACGTTGACTGAGAGCGAACCTTGCGCGCAAGATAGCGAACAGGCACGAATGCATGCTTATAATAATATGCGTAATCGTGTGCGAGATAGTTTTCACGACTTCGGTAAAAAACTACCCAAAGAAGGCTCATTTCGAACCTTAGGGACATCTGGTACAATCACCACCCTAGCCAGTGTATTTTTGGAATTACCCTATTATAATCGCAATAAAATCGATGGTATCACTGTGCCTGCAGACGCTATGCGCCGTATTAGTAGAGAATTAGCACATAAATCCCCTGTGGAGAGATCCTTGGAACCCTGTATAGGAACACAAAGATCGGACTTGGTTATTGCTGGTTGTGCTATCTTAGAAAGCATATTGGATATTTGGCCAGCACAAACATTAGGCGTTGCGGATAGAGGAATTAGAGAAGGTATTTTAAGAGCTTTGATGAAAAATGATGGTAGCGTTTCAATGCGCGCAAAGCAGTAGGGTTCTCTATGGTTAAACCTGCAGGTGGTGGCCGCTCAATAGGCGGAAAAAAGCGCGTTAAAACCGCAAAAAAGAGAAGCGCACAATCGACGCGTTGGTTGGAACGTCAACTTAATGATCCCTATGTACGCATGGCAAAGGAACAAGGGTATCGTAGCCGTGCAGCATTTAAATTAATTGAGTTGGATGAGAAATTCACCATATTGAAAGGTAAAAAGGCAGTTATTGACCTTGGTCTGGCACCTGGTGGATGGGCACAATATATGCGGCGCAAAAACCCTAATATTAATGTAGTGGGTATAGACCTGCTGCCAGTAGACCCTATTGATGGCGTTATATTATTTGAGATGGACTTTATGGATGATAAAGCCCCTGATTTGCTAATGAATGCGTTGGGTCAAAAACCAGATTTGGTAATATCAGATATGGCTGCTAACACCGTTGGGCATAAACAAACCGATCATTTACGGACAATGGGTTTGGTGGAAGCCGCTGCGCATTTTGCTATTGAAAATCTCTCGGAAAATGGAGATTTTTTGTGCAAAGTGTTTGCGGGTGGAACTCACAGAGAGTTACTCACATTATTGAAACAAAATTTTAAAGTGGTGAAACATGCCAAGCCACCATCTAGTCGGAAGGGTTCAGTGGAAGGTTTTGTGTTTGCAAAAGGATTAAAGCCAAGAAATTAGATTGTTTGCCTTTTCTAATAGGTAATAATCTATGTTTTAGAGTTTCTTGCGCGTTCAATAGCCTCTTTAAGGGCTTCATAACCAACGGCACCTTCTAATATTTCATCACCAATAATGAAAGTTGGTGTGCCTGAGAAGCCAATTTGACGCATTATACTGAGGTTATTGTTGATTTCGGCAATAGCATCTTCGCTTTGTATGTCTTGCTGAGCTTTTGCAATGTTTAAACCTACATCATTAGCTGCGCGCTCTATTGTGCGATCATCTGGACGACCAGCATTGAATAGCGCATTATGAAAGGCACGGTATTTATTCTGTTTTGCAGCAGCTAAAGACCATAAGGCCGCGGTTTGACTGGACTCTGCTAGCACAGGTAATTCTTTATAGAGCACATGTAAATTTGCATCTTCATTTAATAAGCGCTCAACATCAGTGAGACTACGGCGGCAAAAACCGCAATTATAATCGGACAGTTCAATCAAAGTGACATCACCATTAGGATTGCCTGCAAAATTCCCATAAAATGGTTTTTTTAGTGCGTCTTGATAATTTGCCAAGCGCTCAGACATGTCACGTCTTTGTAATTCTGTAATAGCTTCTGTTATAATTTCAGGGTTTTCGATAATATGGTTTCGAACAATGTTACCGCGATTATAGTATAATGTTCCGACTGCAACCAAGCTGGTTACCGCTAGTGTAAAAGCTGTCATTGAAAATATATTTTTCATGATAAATTCTTTGCTGGTTTGGACCCAATGAAATTATGAGGAAACTTAAAATGGAGATAATATTGATGATGACCTGTTTGATCTGTTACTTTCAAATCTAAAGCCTTTATCTTTTCTCTTTTTCCCATTTCTTTTTTCTAATATCCCAAGTGCAACATATTCTACATCCTGCGCTCTTAACCAATCAGCACTATATTCTTTTAGTCCAGCCTGTGCTTTGCGTGCAGGGATAACCGCATTTTGAGGTTGCCCGATTAACAAATATCTTTCGGCACTTGCTAGCGATGCACGCGCGGTATCGCCTTGTTGTTGATATACGACGCCCAATTGGTACCAAGCGAAAGGATTGCGATTATCTTTTGATACCGAAGTGCGCAATACGCTTTTGGCTTCGTCTAAATATTTGGGATCTTCGGTTGCAATAAGAGCATGGCCAAAAATTGATGCAATCAAGGGATGACTTCTTGACAGATCATTGGCTTTTCTGAGGGATTCTACTGCACCTTCAGGGTCTCCAGATTCTAACATGATTTGGCCTTTTAGTTCCAGGAAATACGGATCATCAGGATTACTCTCAACCAGAGAGTCTGCTTCTGCAATTGCTTTATTTGGATAAGCTGCTTTGTGCCAAGCATATGCTCTTGCATATCTCCCTGCTATTGATTGATCATCTTCGGGGTAGACATTTAATGTTTGGTCGGGATTATTAATGAAACCTAATAATTTGGCTTTAATACGTTGAAACTTGGTTTCCCATTCTTGGTTTAGCGGTTTTTCCCAAGCAGGGTCAGTTAAATATTTTGCTTGTAATGCTTCTACACGTTCGCCTGATAATGGGTGAGTGCGATTGAAGCTGTTATTTTGCGGAATACCTCGGCGTATTTCATATCCTTGTAGTTTTTTGAAAAACGCGATGGACCCTTTGCCCGTGATACCAGCTTCTGCCAAATAACGAGCGCCAGATGCGTCTGCTACGCTTTCTTGTGTGCGGTTATAGGATAATAAATTGCCAAGTGCCAATTGTTGACCCGCACCTAAAATGCCAATACCAGCTTCTCCAGCACCAGCGGCAATAGCAGCGGCTGCAAGTATGAGACTACCAATTGATAATTTATTGGACTTAGATGCACCATCAGAAAAGCGTATTAC
The DNA here is from genome assembly GCA_947501885.1 of uncultured Sphingorhabdus sp. GTDB lineage: Bacteria > Pseudomonadota > Alphaproteobacteria > Sphingomonadales > Sphingomonadaceae > Sphingorhabdus_B. Next base: position 174,096 of record CANMXN010000003.1, read on the forward strand.
ATGGCCACCTTCTATATGACCTAACTCATGAGCTATGACACCTTGAACTTCATTGGCCGTATCTGAAACCTTAATAAGTCCTGTATGTAAATATACGATCTGACCACGGGCAACAAAGGCGTTAATCGAGGGATCATTAACCAGTACAATTTCAACATTGCGCGGGTCTAATTTGGCAGCCACTATTAATGGTTCAGAAATTTCTCTTAAAAAAGCTTCGGTCTCTGCATCGCGCAGAATAGATTGTGCCATGGCAGGTTGGAGAGCGTAGAGACAGGCAAACACAGCTACTAAGAGGCTCTTGATAATATTCTTTATCGTGAAATTTAGCATTATATACCCTAGCATTAGAACTATTTTTCAACTTAATGGCATGTAAAACATGTTTCGCACAGCATTATCTATTAGTTACATGCTATTGTTAAGCTGAATATAGGATGAAGTTAAAAAAATGCCGCCCATGTTTCTTACATGAACGGCATTATATTGCTTATGCATATTAGGATTAACCAAAGGTGCGTTGCCACCAACCTTTTCTGGCCTTTCCATCACTATTTTTTTCGGAGTCTTTTATTTCTGTAGGGGCTTTATCAGGTCCCTCTGTTGCAGAAGTTTTTTGAGACTCTGAGGTAACCTTCTCATCAACTTTACTTTTCTTCGGTAATGTTTTCTTGCGAGTTGCCTGTTTGGGTTTTTCTTCAGATGAATCAGTCTTATGTGCGTCATCGCTTTTCTTGCGGCTTGTACGACGTTTTGGTTTCACATCTTGAGCATCATCAGTTTTTATAGTCTCTGTGTCGGAGGTCTTTGTGCTTTTGCCGCTCGCCTTGCGTACGCGCTTCGGTTTTACTGCTTCCTCTTCATTTGTCGAACTGTCTTCTTTTTCAGTCAAATCTGCTTGATTGTCTGAATTTTCAGCCTTTGTTACTCTTTTGCGTGGCGTGCGTTTGCGCTTGGGCTTTTCTGTAACTGCCTCTTCTTGAACGGTTTCAGTTTGCGATATTTCAACTTCATGATTGCTCTCAGAAGATTGAGCATCACCACTTTTTTGCTGCGGGTTGAACGGCGCTTTGGCTTAGATGTTTCCTTTATATCTTTTTCAACATCATTATCTGAGGTCTTTGTTGTGTCAGTCGTTTCAGAAGTTTGAGCCGTTTCTTCACTATTATTAGCATCTTTACTCTGATGATCTTGATTACGGCCACGGCCACCGCGTCTACCACGGCGCCTGCGAGAACGGCCTTCTTCTTGCTCTTCTGCTTGATCTGGAGATTGTTCATCCTCCTCATCAACAATCTTTGCAATTCGTACTGCCTTGCTTGGCTTTGGTCCCGATGAAGAGGCCATCATTTTTGCGCCTTCAACTTCACCATTTGGTGTGATCGTGACTTGAACATTATAACGAGCTTCAATATCCGCCAATTCTGCGCGTTTATTATTTAGCACATAAATTGTGGCCTCTTCGCTCGCTGATAGATTAATGATGATACCTTTACCGCGAGCGGCTTCGTCTTCGATCATACGAAGCGCAGAAAGTGCTGACGAAGAAGATGTTCTGACCAATCCAGTGCCCTCACAATGTGGGCATTCGCGCGTTGATGCTTCTAATACACCTGTCCGCAGGCGTTGACGGCTCATTTCCATAAGACCAAAGCTAGAGATACGTCCGACTTGGATACGGGCGCGATCATTACGCAGTGCATCTTTCATAGCGCGTTCAACTTTACGAATATTGCTATGATGATCCATGTCGATGAAATCAATGACAACTAGCCCTGCCATATCGCGCAAGCGTAATTGCCGTGCTATTTCGCGTGCGGCTTCCAAATTAGTGTTGACCGCCGTTGCTTCAATACCATGTTCTTTGGTTGAGCGGCCTGAGTTAATATCTATCGAGACAAGAGCCTCGGTGGGGTTGATGACTATATATCCGCCAGATTTAAGCTGAACGATGGGATGATACATTGCATTTAATTGATCTTCAACACCATATCGTTGGAACAAGGGTACCGAATCTGTATATTGTTTGAGCTTTTTAACATGACTCGGAGTCAGCAACTTCATGAAATCTTTGGCGGCTTTAAAACCATCTTCGCCTTCGATATTCACTTCGCTGATGTCGCGATTATAAATGTCGCGAATGGCACGTTTGATCAAATCGCTATCGCTGTGCACCAACATTGGCGCCGCGCCGCCCAATGTCCGTTCGCGAATTTTGTCCCATAGCCGAGCCAGGTAATCAAAATCACGTCTTATCTCGACCTTTGTTTTAGTAAGTCCTGCTGTGCGAATGATACACCCCATTGACACTGGCAAATTCATGTCAGCAACAATAGATTTTAAACGCTTTCTGTCGGTACCATTGTTAATTTTGCGGCTAATTCCGCCACCATGACTGGTATTAGGCATCAAAACGCAATAACGCCCTGCTAGTGATAAATAGCTGGTGAGTGCAGCACCTTTATTGCCGCGTTCTTCTTTTACCACTTGGACTAGCAATACTTGACGACGATGTATTACATCTTGAATTTTATAGCGGCGACGTAGTGCAATACGTTTAGCACGTACTTCATCACTAGGGCGGCGCTGTCTTTGGTGATTGCCACGTGTGTTTCGTTTGTCGCTACGGCCTTTTTCATTACGGCCTTTTCCGCCGCGGCGCCTGCGGCTGCGTTTTGCAGGAGCTTCACCATCGTCAGCGCTGTCATCTCCACTAGCATCACTATCAGGAATATTCTCATCAGAGCTAAAATCTTCATCATCAGTGATGATATTATCGCTATCATCAAAGATCATAGATTTGCTTTTGGTCACACGTTTTTTGCGTGGTTTTTTCTTTTGCTCTGCTACTTCTTCAGAGGTTTCTATGTCGGCATCATTTGTGTTTGCTTCTTTAGCGCTATCTGCTGATTCGTCTATATTCTCATTGTCAATCTCTGATGCTGAAGTCTCTTTTTTGTTCTTTTTCCGAGGGGCTCTTTTTCGGCGTGGTTTAGGGGTTTCTTCTTCTGTTTCTATATCATCATCAGATGCGAATGTTTCCACTTCAGTATCTTCATCGCCCGAATCCATATCGTCATCATTTTGATGATCTTCAGATTCTTGTGCGGCCAGCTCATCTTCAGCTTCCTCTTGCTCACGCAAGGCCGCTTCTTCAGCGGCAGCGGCTGCTTCTTCGGCGAGCAATTGCTCACGGTCTTCTTTGGGTATTTGGTAGTAATCAGGATGAATTTCTGAAAAGGCTAAAAACCCTTGGCGATTACCCCCATAGTCAACAAATGCAGCCTGCAAAGACGGTTCTACCCGCGTTACTTTGGCTAAATATATATTACCTTTAATTTGCTTATGTTCGGCTGATTCAAAATCAAGTTCTTCTATCTTGTTCCCTGATACAACGGCGACACGGGTCTCTTCCTTGTGTCGCGCGTCTATTAGCATGCGCGTTGTCATTAATAATACTCCGTAGTGGGCGCGTATGAGCCATAACTAGCTCTAACTCGCGTCCATAAGTGTTGAGGCCAATAGATTGCTTCATCATTATGATAAAGTTCTGGCCATATTTCTGAAAATATCTGTTTGAAAAATTACGATCTATATGGGCATGAATAGCGCCGTTTGCGCTATGGTTATATTCTCTTGCTTTTACGATATTATTTTTCCATGCGTCTATTATATCTTGGGTATTGAAATACTTATCAAGAATTTTGCGCAGGAAAATGTTATGCCACATATAGTGTTAACCTGTTAAAATAGGATGATTTTCATCCCTACATAACGATAATTTTCATTACCGATAACTATTGCCTAGCACCGCAAGATTATATGGGCAAGTCTTGTGAAAAATAAATTAAATCAAAATGGCTTTTTATAATAAATTTCTAGAAGCTTTTAGAATTTTTAGAATCTTAGAAAAATTTTAGACAAGACGTAATTTTACAAATTCTAATGCTACATGCTTAATCGCTGACTTTACAATTTTATTTTATTCAAATATAATTTGTTGATTTTGTAATGGTTATTATCACTAATATGCTGTTAACCCTATAACGACATATAGTTTTACCAATTCATCCTTAATAAGATTTTCATCATGTTACAAAAGTGAGCTCGATGATGAATTTTTTATACTGGACGACCATAGTCTTTTGCAGACATAAGGTGGCTATGTTAGCATTATTATTAACAGCGTCTCTATCTTTGTCTTCACCCACTATGGCTGCAACGGTCAAAAATGTAACAGCCAACAATGGTGTTGTGACGATTACATTTGATGATGTGGTTCATAAAGCATCTGTATTTACGCTTGCAGGTCCTAATCGTATTGCCTTAGATATTGAAGGCGTAGAGAATTTAGGTGTTTTGAACCGTAATACTGTGCCAGATGATGTGGTTATTCGCAGCGTCCGTATGGGACAATATGATCCAACAACGGCGCGCGTTGTTTTTGATTTGGATAAACCTGGTATTGTTACCAATGGTGAATTTAGTGCCGATGGTCGTTCGTTTCGACTCAATGTCCGATCTGCATTGATTGATGAATTTGAGTCGTCTCTTGGTAAAGGGCGTAAAATATTTAATCCGCCCGCCAAATTTCGTTCAGCACCGCCAAAACGTGATTATGCATCGCGTGCACGCATCAAAAAAAGTGCGAAAAACAAAAATAACCCGCGAATCTATGGTCCAAATAACAATAATTTACCGTTAGTTGTAATAGATGCTGGCCATGGTGGACATGACCCCGGTGCAATTTCTCCGCATGGCGGCCAACGTGAGAAAGATATTACCTTGGCAATTGCTAAGAAAATCCGCGATAAATTGGCTGCGACAGGACGCATCCGAGTTGCACTAACTCGTGAAAATGATAAATTTCTCGTGTTGCAAGATAGATTTGGAATTGCGCGTAAAATAGGTGCTGACTTATTTATATCCATTCATGCTGATAGCGCAGGTAGCCATCAAGCAAATGGCGGCACGGTCTATACATTATCCGAAGTGGCATCAGACCGTGAGGCGCAAAAATTAGCATCAAGAGAAAATAAGGCTGATATCATTAATGGCATTAATCTGGGTGGTGCCGACGACAATGTATCATCAATATTGATTGATTTGACACAGCGTGAGACGATGAATGTGTCTGCTGATTTTGCAAAGATATTATTGCGTGAAGCTAAGCCCAATATGCGTCTTCGTTCAAATTCTCACCGTTTTGCTTCTTTCGTGGTCCTCAAAGCACCAGATACACCGTCTATTTTGTTTGAAACGGGATATTTGACAAATGAGCGTGATGTGAAGTTTTTGTCGACAGCAGCAGGTCAATCTAAAATAGCAGATAGTATTACAAAGGCAGCACAAGCGCATTTTGCTCGCAGACTGGCTAATCGATAGATAATATGTAATGGATTTTTTGTAACAAAATTATAAATGTGTGACATGAGTTCAATGTTTTTCAAAATTATACGTCTATAATTGTAACAAGAGCTAGACCTACATTATAATAATGCTAGAGATGCTTGCTATGGATGAAGATGTAGCAGAAGATCTCAATTATCGTTTGACGCGCAATGCTGATGGGTTCTGGTTAAAAATTCAAAAACTATGGGAAAGGCGCCTATTTAGGTGGTTTTGCTATGCCGTCGGTTTATTTTTAATCCTAGTTTTAATCTTTTGGGCTACTGTTGTTCGCAATTTACCAGATGCTGAAGCGCTGCTGGAATATGAATCACCGCTACCAACGGTTGTACGTAACATAGAGGGTGAACCATTCCATAGTTATGCGCGACAAAAGCGCGTAACGCTGAGCTATAATGATTTTCCAGATATGCTAGTGAAAGCTTATCTATCGGCAGAAGATAAAACGTTTTTTGAACATGGCGGGATTGATTATCCTGGAATTGCCGCGGCATTATTGCGTAACTTACAAAGCGATGGACGGCCTGTAGGTGCCTCTACCATAACGCAACAAGTTGCGAAAAACTTGCTTCTGACCAATGAGGTTACATATTCGCGTAAAGTTAAAGAGGCTTTGCTAGCTTACCGCATAGAATCGACATTGAACAAAGAACAGATTCTCTCGCTTTATCTTAATGAGATTTTTTTAGGGAGAAATAGCTACGGCGTTGAGGCTGCTTCACAATCTTATTTTGGCAAGAGTGTCGATAAATTAGATTTGCATCAATATGCATATTTAGCGATTTTACCCAAAGGCCCAAGCAATTACCGCCCTGAGACGCAAACAGAAAGAGCGATAGAGCGCCGTAATTGGGTGTTAAAGGAAATGCGCGACAATGGTTGGATTAATGATGTGACCATGAGCGAAGCACAAGCCATGCCGCTTGGAACCATAAGAAGGCGCGGTTCAGCATATGATCCGATTGGTGATTATTTTGTTGAGGAAATTAGACGACAATTGATTGAGCGATTTGGTGAGAATGATGAAGCAGGCCCTTATAGTGTTTATGATGGCGGCTTATGGGTTCGTTCATCTTTGCATCCTAGATATCAAGACTTAACAACTAAGGCTTTGCGCGATGGTCTTATCCGCTACGATAGGGGAAAGGGATGGTCTGGAGCTATTGCTACCATTCCGCTGGAAGATGGAAATTGGAAATCACGTTTGGCTTCGTCGGGGCTCGATATTGATTATCGCAATTGGGAGATCGCAGTAGTATTAAAGCGTGTGAATAACCGCGCCGAAGTTGGATTAAAAAATGGCGATACAGGAATTATTTGGGCTGTGCCAGGCCGAATGAAAGAAGGCGATATTATTACAGTTGCTCCTGCTGGTAAAGATACATATGTGCTCCGTTCTATTCCTGGAGTTGGCGGCGGTATGGTTGTACAGGATCCTCGGTCAGGTAGAGTATTGGCTATGCAGGGCGGGTTTGATGCTCGCATTAGTAGCTTTAACCGCGCCACCCAAGCGCAACGACAACCAGGTTCTACGATTAAGCCATTTGTTTATGCATCTGCGCTTGACCAAGGCATGACACCAACATCAATTATTGTTGATGGGCCATTTTGTGTTTGGCAATCGACTGCATTGGGCCGCAAATGTTTCAGAAATTTTGGTGGATCGCGCGGGGCGGGACCAAAGACAATGCGTTGGGGGCTGGAACAATCACGTAACTTAATGACGGTGCGTGCTGCTAATGATGCGGGTATGACCAATGTAGCGGATGTCTTTAGAGCGATGGATATTGGCGATTACCCACCCTATCTTGCATTTGCTTTAGGCGCTGGTGATACCACTGTAATGAAAATGACCAATGCTTATTCGATGTTAGTTAATCATGGCCGCAAATTACAACCTACATTGATTGATTTTGTCCAAGATCGCCGTGGTAAGGTTATTTGGCCCGCAAAATGGAAACCTTGCCGAACATGTAATATGGCGGAATGGGATGGCAAACCTATGCCGCGTTTCCGTCCAGATGGTAAACAAGTGATGGACCCTGTGACAGCTTATCAAGTTGTCCATATGTTAGAAGGCGTTGTGCAGCGCGGTACAGCAACATTATTGCGAGATTTAGATCGCCCATTATTTGGTAAAACGGGCACAACATCTGGCCCAACTAATGTATGGTTTGTTGGGGGATCACCAACATTGGTGGCAGGCGTTTACCTAGGATATGATCAACCCAAAAATATGGGCAGCTATGCGCAAGGTGGTTCGGTTGCAGCGCCCGTGTTTAAACAATTTGCGCGGCAGGCTTTTAAAGGACAGCCCCCGCTTCCTTTCGTAGCACCGAAAGAAGCAAGATTGGTGCGTGTTGATCGGCAAAGCGGCAAAAGAGTATTTGGCCGTTGGCCGGGAAATGATCTAACGGGTAATGTAATCTGGGAAGCCTTTAAACCGCAAACAGAACCTAAACGGACCATAAGAAGAGAAGAATTGGCCGCACGGGAAACACAGAAGGTCAAGAAAGTAACGAGCAATAGAAATACTAGACGCACCGTTGAACGCAATAGCGGCGCAGCATCAGGCACCAAACGCGATGATGATTTCTTGCAAGATGAAGGTGGTATCTATTAGTCGCCGTTATTGTTTTAGCGGTTCTAATGCCATTTTCGCCTGTACATTTTTTTGATCTCGGCTATTTCACAATTAAATTTACATAATGAACCATGATTATGGATCATTATATATGAGGAGTTTATGCTATGCGCGCCGATGCGCAAACATTTGTTGATAGGATTGATGCTGCCCTTGACTTGGTTAAATTGTCTCTCAATTGGGACGTCGCTCTGCGGCGTCTTGAGGAGCTGAACGCGCGCGTTGAAGACCCTGACTTATGGAATGACCCCAAGCAAGCCGAAGAAGTTATGCGTGAACGGCGCAGATTAGAAGGCTCAATTACAGCAGCAAAAGAAATTCAAGAAGGCAAAGAAGGAACTTTAGAGCTTATTGAATTGGCAGAAATGGAAGGCGATGAAGATTTAATTTCTGAGGGAGTGACAGACCTAGAGGCTTTGGCTGATCGTGCTGACAAAGATAAGGTTCAGGCTCTATTATCTGGCGAAGCTGATAGCAATGATTGCTATATTGAGATTCATGCAGGTGCAGGCGGCACAGAAAGTCAAGATTGGGCTGAAATGTTGCAACGCATGTATCAGCGTTGGGCTGAAAAGCGTGGATATAAGGTCAGCATAATTGATTATCATGCAGGTGATCAAGCGGGTATAAAATCTGCAACTTTGGAAATTAAAGGTGAGAATAGCTATGGTTATTCTAAAACCGAAAGCGGTGTGCATCGTTTGGTCCGCATATCACCCTATGATAGTGCAGCGAAACGCCACACGAGTTTTTCTAGCGTTTGGGTCTATCCGATTATCGATGATAGTATCGAGATAGAAGTCAATGAGAGTGATCTGAAGATCGATACCTATCGTGCTTCTGGTTCGGGCGGGCAACACGTTAACACGACGGATAGCGCTGTGCGTATTACCCATATCCCTAGCGGTATCGTAGCTGCTAGTCAGAATGACCGCTCACAACATAAAAACCGTGCGACCGCTATGGGAATGCTTAAATCACGCCTATATGAAGCAGAACTGCAACGCCGCGAGGCTGAAGCATTGGGTGAATATGAAGCCAAAACTGAAATCGGCTGGGGACATCAAATTAGGTCTTATGTGCTGCAACCTTATCAGCAAGTGAAAGATTTGCGAACAGGTGTAGTCTCAACAGCGCCAAGCGATGTCTTGGATGGTGACTTGGATGATTTTATTGCGGCTGCATTGGCTGTTCGTGTTACGGGAGAGGCACTTGATGTAGAGGATGATGTGTGATGAGCAATATTATGCAAAAATCACTCATTATATCCCTGACAGTCCCACTGCTAACATTATCAGCATGTCAAAAGCAAAAGGAAGACCAGCAATTAGATCGGCCTGAAACTTCTCGTGAATTTCCGCGTGCCTATAGGCCTGTATCTGAAGTTATAGGCAATCGTTTTTGGACAGAGGCCAAGCGTGATGCAGCAGGTGAAGCTGAATTGCTTATGGATTGGGCGAAAATTAAAGAAGGCATGACGGTTGCTGATATTGGAGCAGGTGAGGGATATTACACCGTGCGTCTTTCTAAGCGAGTAGGTGATAATGGACGTGTATTAGCGCAAGATATTGATGCGGATGCGCTAAAAAAATTGGCAACGCGCGTTAGCCGAGAAGAATTTAGCAATGTTGCTATTCAGAAAGGTGATATCGATAACCCTAGGCTTCCAAATGGCAGTTTTGATCGGGTGTTCATGGTGCATATGTATCATGAAATCACCGAACCTTATGCTTTTTTGTGGCAATTATACCCTGCGCTGGCAAAGGGTGGAGAAGTGGTGGTGGTGGATCGTGATTCTCCGACCGATAAACATGGTATCCCACCAAGATTGTTATTTTGTGAGTTTGAGGCTTTGGGTTATAGTTTGAAGGGGTATAGCGAACAGCTGAATGTTGGTGGATATTTTGCTAGGTTTGAAGCAAATGGTGAACGACCAGACCCTGATAAGATTACAATCTGTAAAGACCCCAAATAATTAAAATTTATTTCAGCTAATATTTGACAGTCATAATTACTGGTGTACCCTTGAATCAAGGAGACAATTATGGCGAGCAGTAAAAGTGGTTTTAACGACGGTTTTGATACAATTAAAGATGCGACCACTGCACTAGGCCCTCTGACTGGATTAGCGCGGGAAGACTTTATGGGCGCGGTTGCGTTATTATTACGCCAAACAGCAACCAATCCAGATAAAAACTTTAAAGCTATGCAGGGCTTTTCTGAAGACTTGGTCAAGATTATGACGGGCAAGTCCGATCTTGCACCGCATGCTAAAGACAAAAGATTTATGGACCCTGCTTGGATGTTTAATCCTTTTTATAAAGCAGGCGCGCAATATTATTTGGCATTACAAAAAGGGATTAAAGGCTGGGTCGAAGATTTAGAATTGGATGCTCTGGAGCGTGATAGAGCTAATTTTATCTCACAAATCATTATTGATGCGCTTGCACCTACTAATACTTTAGCAGGAAACCCAATTGCGCAAAAACGCCTGATCGATAGTGGCGGTTTGTCGCTTATTAAGGGTTTGAAAAATGCTTATGATGATATTGTTAATAATGACATGATGGTATCGCAGGTGGACAAAACACCCTTTAAAGTTGGTGAGAATCTGGCAACGAGCGAGGGGTCTGTTGTCTACCGTGATGATATGATGGAGCTTATTCAATATCAATGCGAAGGAGATGTTCATGCCATACCGCAGCTTACAATTCCGCCGCAAATCAACAAAATGTATATTAATGATTTAACGCCAGAGAAAAGCATTATTCAGCTTCAATTGCGAAGCGGTATTCAACCTTTTGTGATTAGTTGGCGTAACCCATCGGAAGATCAAGGGGTCTGGGGTATGGCTGATTATGTTAGCAGTTGCATCAAGGCGCTTGAAATCATTTCGGAAATTACAGGATCAAAAAAGGTCAATGTATCCGGTGCTTGCTCGGGCGGGCAAACTATGTCGGTTATGTTATCTAAATTGGCCGATGCGGAATCTGATATAATCGGTTGTATCACGATGATGGTCTGTGTGTTGGAGCCGCGTGATGGCGATATTGAGGCAGCGTCAATGGTATCTGATAATGGTATTGCACTAGCTAAACAACGCGCTGCGAAAAAAGGCGTTGTTAAAGGTAGTGATCTAGCGCGTGGCTTTGCGTGGCTGCGGCCCAATGATTTAATTTGGAATTATGTGATTAACAATTATTTGCTTGGTAATGACCCGCCAGCTTTTGATATTTTGTTCTGGAATAGCGATGCAACCAATCTATCGGGTAGCTTGCTTGGCGATTTTCTTGATATATTTGATAGCAATGCTTTTGCTGCCCCTGGGACATTTGAGATATTGGACCATAAGGTGGATCTTGGCAAAGTGAAAAATGATATGTTCATTTTAGGCGGTACGACTGATCATATTACACCTTGGCAAGCATGCTATCGTTCTACTCAATTATTTGGCGGAAAAAATATCCAATTCATATTGAGCCAAGCAGGACATATGCAGGCGATTTTAAACCCGCCTGGAAACCCCAAAGCCAAATATTATCGTAATGATGTGAAGAAACCGCCCAAGGATGTTGAAAAATGGATGGAAGGCGCTGAAGAGATTAAGGGCAGTTGGTGGCCTCATTGGATAGAATGGCTCACTGCGCGTGCTGGCAAAAAAGTAAAAGCACCAAAAACATTGGGTAGTAAGATCTATCCACCACAAGAGGCGGCACCGGGGCTTTACGTTCATGATTGATATTTTGTAATCTTTTGGACGGTTAGACGTAATATAAGAGTGAGTTATGAATTGGGAATATATATGAGTAAGACGAAGATTGCACCAACAAGCACCAAAAATAAAGCAAAAAGCAGAGCCAATGCTGCGCCCAAAAATAATGCTGTTGAACCAGAATATTCTATGGAAACGATAGATGGTCGCACCCTTCGAGTTGCAAGATGGCGTAATAGTAAAAGCAAGCAGACACCGATATTATTCTTCAACGGTATTGGTGCTAATATAGAGGCTATTGCACCCTTTGCACAGATGCTATCGGACCGAGAATTTATCACATTTGACATGCCTGGTGTTGGTGGATCACCTGATCCCGTAGTGCCTTATAATGCTATTATGATGGCGCGTATTGCCGCGCTTTTGCTTGATCGCTTTGAAATTGAAATAGTGGATGTATTGGGCGTTAGCTGGGGCGGCGCTATGGCGCAGCAATTTGCGCTGCAAAATGGCGCACGAGTAAATAAGCTGATATTAATCGCGACTAGTGCTGGTATGATTATGATGCCTGGCAACCCTAAAGCACTAATGAAGATGGCTGATCCGCGGCGTTATATTGACCCTGAATTTATGCGCAAACATTTCCTAACCCTTTATGGAGGTAAGGATGATGGCAAAGGGGATCATATATCGCGCGTTACGCCGCCATCAAAAATGGGGTATTTTTATCAATTGGGCGCTATGTTGGGTTGGACAAGCGCGCCTTTCTTACCCTTTATGAAAATACCAACATTGATCATGATGGGCGATGATGATCAAATAGTCCCTGTTTCCAATGGACAGTTTTTGAATTTCCTTATCCCCGATAGTGAATTATATGTGGTTAAAGATGGTGGGCATTTGTTTATGTTGAGTCATGCGGATGAGAGTATTAATAAGATAAAATCCTTTTTGAGCACCGAAATTACTGAGGCAAAAGCAGCATGAGTAATAAGATAAAAACTATATTTTATGCAGCCGCTTTGGCGCTTTTTTCCTTTGCTTTCATTCAGTCATTGTCCTTTAATAAGCGAGCAATTGCGCAGGAGAAAATGGTAACAGCAGGGAATGATGGTATATTATTGGTTGGCAATAAAGGCGAGGATAGCGTTAGTTTTATTGATTTAAAATCTGGACGTGAAATCGGCCGCCGCCCGAGCGGTAAAAATCCGCATGAAATTGCTTTGTCGCCTGATAAAAAGCGCGTTGCTGTGGTATCTTATGGTGAGAGCAATATCGATATTTTTGATGTGGAAACACGGGCATTGGTTGAGAAAATTGATATTCAGCCAAATAGTAATCCGCATGGTCTGATATGGTTATCGGATGATCGCATCATAGCCACCACTGAGGGCAGTGATACAATTACAATATTATCGCCGCCGCAAAATGGCGAACGTAGTTTAACATCCATTGCCACAGGCCAAAAAGGTAGTCATATGATTGCCGTTGATAAGGTTGGTGCCTTTGCCTTTGTTGCTAACTTACAATCGGCGAGCATCACGAAAATTGACCTTGTTGCAGGTGAAAAGATTATCGATGTTGCTACAGGCGCTGGAACCGAAGGTATCGCCATTACACCTGATGGTAAGCATGTCTATGTCTCTGCACGAGAGGCGAATATTGTGACTGTGCTTGATAGTGTAACTATGGAAATAATAGATCAAATTAATGTTGGCCGGTTCCCATTGCGTGTCATTATCAGCCCCGATGGCAGATATGCTGTCACATCTAATTTACAGGATGGCAGCTTAACCGTGATTAATACTGCAACTCGGCAAGTAGAGCGCACTATTGAAGTGAGCGGGAATGCAGATACGCGGCAAGTGACGATATTATTTTCTGCTGACGGTAAATATATTTATGCCGCTGAAACAGGTATTAACCGCATTGCAGAGATTGATTTTGTGCAAGGTAAATTAATCGGTAGGTTGGCAGCGGGCAAAGATGGTGATGGCCTAGCAATTGCGCCTAAACAATAAGTATCACGCCAAATTGCGATAGGTGGATATTTTTTTCACTTCTCGAAATGCAAAAGATGTATCAATAGCGGAAATTCCCTTAATACGATGTAGTTTTTTGCGCATAAAACTATCATAATCATCTAAATCACGCACCATGACGCGAAGCAGATAATCTGCGCTGCCTGTTTGTAAATGACATTCGATAATCTCATCCAAATGTTGCACGGCATTTTCAAAAGCACTGATAACCTCGCTATTATGCTGTTCAAGTGTAATACGTACAAAAACAGTAATATTTAGACCATATTTTTTTGGATCAACTTGAGCAGTATATCCTTGAATTATACCTGCTTCTTCTAAATTACGAACGCGCCGCAGGCATGGTGAGGGTGATAGGTTGACCTTCTCAGCCAACTCTTGATTACTTAGCCTACCATTAAGTTGTAAAGCTCTTATAATAGCATGATCTGTCTTATCCATGACTTATATTAGCATATAATATTAAAATTAAAATAATTAATAGCAATATAAGTAATTAATTGCGTTAATTATAGCATATAAGGTGAGGGTAATTGAAGGAGTATGTTATGAAGCATGAAAAGCTTAACCGAGCTGGAACACCAAAGCCACATTATGATTTTACCACACGGGCTATCCATAGCGGTTATGACCCTGCTGATGAGCAAGGTTCGTTAAATCCGCCCATTTATATGACATCGACCTTTATTGGTCAAAACGCAGAGCATGTTGGGGATATGTTTGCAGGAGAATGCGAAGGGCATTTTTATTCGCGTATATCCAACCCAACGCTTGATTTGTTGGAACGCCGTATTGCCGATTTAGAAGGCGCAGAAGCCTCCTTGTCCGCAGCATCGGGCATGGGCGCAATATCAGCAACATTATGGTCACTCATCAAACCAGGCGATGAAATTATCGTTGATATGACGCTTTATGGTTGCACTTTTGCATTCATGCGGCATGGCCTGTCCAAATTTGGCGTAAAAATCACTCATGTTGATATGACCAATCCAGAACTGCTAAGCGCAGCGATGAGCGATGACACCAAAATTGTTTATTTTGAAACGCCAGCTAATCCCAATATGCGGGTGATTGATATTGCCGCAATTGCTGCAATAGCTGCTGATCATAATGCTATCACTATCGTTGATAATACTTATGGATCGCCTTATTTATGCCGTCCAATCGAACATGGAGCCGATTTGGTTATTCACAGTGCGACCAAATATCTAAGCGGGCATGGCGATGTTGTTGGTGGTATGGTCTCTGGCAAAACAGACGTTATTCAAAATATCCGCCTCTTTGGCCTTAAAGATATGACAGGGGCTTCCATGAGCCCGATGACCGCTATGCTGCTTATGCGTGGTATAAAAACTCTGCCGCTGCGGATGGACCGTCATTGCGAAAGTGCTATGGAAATTGCGCGGTGGCTTGAGACGCAAGATCAAACCAGCACTATCTATTATCCAGGTCTTAAAGATTCTCCATTTCATGATGTGGCAGCAAAGCAAATGTCTGACTTCGGCGGGATGATTGCGTTTGAGCTTAATGGTGGAAAAGAGGCGGCCTTAAAGTTCATTAATGCGCTGAACCTTATTCATTGTGCGGTGAGTTTGGGGGATGCTGAAACATTGATCCAACATCCAGCTAGCATGACGCATTCTTGCTATACTCCAGAAGAACGTATGGAATTTGGTATTTCGGATGACCTTATCCGTCTTTCAGTGGGATTAGAATCTGTGTCAGACATTATTGCGGATATATCGCAAGCCATGCAGCAGTTATAAATATGCATTAAAAAAATCCTCTTTCCTTTTCATATCATTACGCTAGCATTGTATAATGATATTGCAGGGGAGAGAGGTCCATGCGGCATATTGCGATTATTGGCTCGGGGCCAGCGGGTTATTATACAGCGGAGGCGGCGCAAAAGAAATTTGGCGATGATGTTGAAATAGACATAATTGATCGCTTGCCCGTTCCTTTTGGCCTTATTCGTTTTGGCGTTGCTCCCGACCATCAATCGATAAAGGCAGTCTCGCGCCGCTATGAGAAAGTAGCACTCACCGATAATGTGCGTTTTGTTGGTAATGTGAGCGTTGGTAAAGATGTTTCCATTGCAGAATTGCAGAACCTCTATGATGCGGTGGTGCTGGCCACGGGTGCGCCCAATGATCGTGAACTTACAATCGATGGCGCGGAATTAGCGGGCGTATATGGCAGCGCGGCCTTTGTCGGATGGTATAATGGCCATCCTGATTTCAAAGACCTGAATCCGCCGCTTGATGGCAAAGATGTTGTGGTAATCGGTAATGGCAATGTTGCGCTAGATGTTGCCCGTATATTATCCAAAACGCGCAGCGAATTTGAAGGCAGTGACATTGTTGCGCATGCGCTGGAGACTATCACATCATCCAATATCGAAAATGTGACGTTTTTAGGTCGTCGTGGTCCGCATCAAATAGCGATGACGCCAAAGGAATTAGGCGAACTAGGGCGTTTGGAAGATGCCTGTCCGTGCGTTGATATGTCAGATTTTCCTGATGAAGGCGATGATGCCATGTTGGAACCAGGTATGCGTAAAGCGGTGATGCATTTGCGTGAGTTTGCGGCTATTCCAGAAGAATATCGTGCAGATAAAAAAGTAGATATTGAGTTTGATTTTTTTGCTTCGCCTCTTTCTATTAATGGCGATGGAAAAGTAGAAAGTGTAACAGTAGAGAAAACGATACTCGACAAAGATCTGCGTAGCCAAGGCACAGGTGAAACTTATGATATTAAAGCATCGCTTGTGATTAGCTGTATTGGCTATCAAACCCCGCCAATTGAAGGCGTGCCTTATGAGCATGGACGCGGGCGTTTCGCTAATAATGAAGGTTGCATATTGCCGGGCCTTTATTGCGTGGGGTGGGCGCGACGCGGACCAAGCGGTACGATCGGGACGAACCGCCCTGATGGTTACGCGATTGTTGATTTGCTGGCAGAAGATATTGGCAATGGCAAAGGCAAATCTGGCCGTGAAGGATTAGATGCGATTATGGCTTCGCGCGAAGTTGATGTGGTGACTTTCCGCGATTGGAAAAAGATAGAAGAGGCAGAGACTAAGCGTGCAAGAGATGGTGCACCGCGCGAAAAATTTGTTGATATAGAGGCTATGATAGCAGCTAGTCAGACATAGTTCTCTATATATTACAGATATTTCACCTCAAAATAAACATGCTTTAATCGCACCATTAAATCTGATAACATAGTTGTTAGGAGAGATTTTATGCATGATTTGGTGATACGCGGCGGTACAATAGTAGATGGCAGCGGAGAGGCGGCCTTTGTTGGTGATGTTGCTATTGATGGCGGGGTAATTTCTGCAGTTGGGCATGTTAGCAGCGCTGGCAAAGAAGAAATAGATGCCAGCGGTAAAATCGTTGCTCCCGGATTTGTTGATATTCATACGCACTATGATGGCCAAGCCACTTGGGATCAGGAAATTGCCCCATCGAGCTGGCATGGTGTTACCACTGTTGTGATGGGCAATTGCGGCGTTGGTTTTGCTCCTGCCAAGAAAGACAAGCATGATTGGCTCATCGGCTTGATGGAAGGCGTGGAGGATATCCCTGGTACGGCATTAGCCGAAGGCATGTCTTGGAATTGGGAGACATTCCCCGAATATATGGATGCTTTGGAGGAATTACCGCGCACCGTGGATGTAGCAACCCATGTTCCGCACGGGGCTGTGCGAGCTTATGTACTTGGTGATCGTGAAAAACCGGGTGTTGTTCCCACGCAACAAGATGTCGAAGAAATGTCGAACATTGTCGAAGAAGGATTGCGTGCTGGGGCGTTGGGTTTTTCTACATCGCGCACGACTTTGCATCGCAGCATCGATGGTGAATTGGTTCCTGGCACGACCGCGACCAAAGATGAGTTAATGGGCATTGGCAGAGCGATGGGCCGTGTTGGCTATGGCGTGTTTGAAATGGCGTCGGATTTAAACCGCGAATGGGATGAATTTGGCTGGATGGGTGATCTCAGCCGTGAAACAGGAATGCCAGTCACTTTTGCTGCGCTGCAATCCATCGCCAAAGACATCTCGCTTGATGAGCAAATTTCCCAGATGCGCGCCCAAAATGATAATGGCGCTAATATCGTTGCGCAAATTGCACTGCGCGGTAATGGCATCATCATGACATGGCAGGGCACGGTGCATCCCTTCATTCGTAAACCAAGTTGGATTGCGATGGAGGATTTAAGCTGGGATGAAAAATATGCCAAACTATGCAATCCCGCGTTCAAGACACAATTGATTGCCGAGGAAAGCTTGCCCGCTGAACAGGTTGATATGGCGCCGATCCAATTCATCGTTACCAATGGTTGGGCGATGCAATATCAAATGGATGATGGGTTTAATTATGAACCCACAACAGAGGAATCCATCAATTCGCGGGCAAATGAGGCGGGCGTTTCGCAGCCTGAATATGCTTATGATTTAATGATGAGTGATAATGGTAAGGGTTTGATATATCTACCGATCCTTAATTATGTCGATGGTAATTTGGATTTTCTGCACCCGCTGCAACATGCGGATGATTGTGTAAACTCATTATCTGATGGCGGCGCGCATTGCGGCACGATATGCGATGCGGCTAGCCCAACATTCATGCTAGAGCATTGGGTGAAAGGCCGCGAGCGTGGCACGATTAGCATCGAAAATGCGATTAAACGCCAATGTTATGATACAGCACGGCTCTATGGTTTGAATGATCGCGGTTTGCTGAAAGCGGGTTATTTGGCCGATGTAAATATCATCGATATGGATCGGATTAAGCTGCAAAAACCTTGGCTAGCCTTTGACCTACCTGCGGGTGGAAAGCGTTTGCTGCAAAAGGCCGATGGCTATGACATGACGATCAAATCTGGGCAGGTGACGTTCAAAGATGGTGTGATGCAAGGCCCAACGCCGGGCGGCCTTATCCGTGGTCCGCAACATGTTGAAATGATGGAAGCCGCGGAGTAGATATTGTATAATTATTTCCCGATCGATAATTTGTTTAATGCCATATACCACTGATTAAACGAAAGCGATCATCTACTGGGCCAATCTTTTTTGAGGTTATTTCTGGTGTTGGTCCAAAATAGCTGAATTTTAAATTTATTATATCCGTATCAATATCTAAGGATTCTACAATAAATACAACTTCTTGAACACAGGGGTCTATATCATCATAATCGGAGACAATTAAGAGTAACTCATCAATATCAGATCTATTTTCAAGTTTTTTAAGCCAAGTATTTATTTGACCTAAACCTGGGTGATTAGGATACCAATTTGGTGCAATAGCTTCAGAAGTGGTAACCAAATCAAAAAATCTATCAATACTTAGAACCCAGTGTTCGTCACGTACTTCACATTTCCATTTTTCGATCATTGCATGATAGAGCTGACCTATTCTGCCTGACCAACCAATAGTAAGTTCTCTAATAGGAAACGTATATTTCGTTCCATCAATTAATTTAATATGAGAATTATTTAAGCCTGAACCGTGACTTGTTGAACATGATATAACTTTTTTCCATTCAAATTTATATACAGTTTTATTGATTATCCATATCATTGATAATGGAGTGAAGAAGAATCTCTCTTTATAAACTCCATATATTTTTTCATTAGGCTTAAGAGGCAACTTATTTAATCTTATTCCATCAGGGAATATTCGGCAATTATGATCCTTAAGTCTTCTGACCTCCATATTAAACATATGGATGATATGATCACGGGGATTGTCTGCTAGCGGCATATCAAAGAGTTGAGATATCCAACAGCGCTATAAACACTATCAAAAAGTTAGTGAATAGCACAATTAAACCCGCATGGGCATCAACACATAGAGCGCATCGGTTTTGCTGTCTTCGCGGATCAGCGTTGGAGCACTGGCATCGGCCAAGTGCAGCTCAACTTCGTCGCTTTCAATCTCAGCCAAAATTTCCATTAAGTAGCGCGCGTTAAAGCCAATTTCGAATGTATCATCTTTATATTTGCCCGATACTTCCTCGGCCGCAGTACCATTTTCTGGTGAGGTAACAGAAAGCGTTATTTTATCTTCGCCTAGCGCCATTTTTACGGCGCGGGTGCGTTCTGTTGCAATGGTTGCCACGCGGTCAACGCCTTGTGAGAATGCTTTTGGATCAATTTTGAGTAATTTATCATTACCCGTTGGGATTACACGGTTATAGTCGGGGAATGTTCCATCAATAAGCTTGGATGTCAGAATCGCGCTTTCCATCGTGAAACGGATTTTGCTGGCTGATAGGTCAATCTGCACTGGGTTTTCACCATTTTCATCGAGCAATTTACGCACTTCCGCTACACATTTACGCGGAATAATGATGTCGGGCATGCCATTGGCGCCTGCTGGTTGTGGCATAGTCACGCGCGCTAGGCGGTGGCCATCGGTTGCTGCTGCTTTTAATACGGGTGTATCTTCTTCGCTGACGTGGATGAAGATACCATTGAGATAATAGCGGGTTTCTTCGGTCGAAATCGCAAATCTGGTTTTATCGATGATTTGTATTAAAGATGCAGCGGGCAATTCAAAACTGGTGGGTAATTCGCCTGCAGCAATGATGGGAAAATCATCACGCGGCAGTGTAGAAAGGGAGAATCGCGCTCGGCCAGCATTTACCGCCATACGGCCATCGGCTGCGCTCAATTGCACTTCGCTGCCATCTGGTAATTTGCGCGCAATTTCAAATAATGTATGGGCAGAAACTGTTATAGCGCCAGCGGTCTCTACTTTGGCGTTGACTGTATCAACAATTTGCAAATCTAAATCTGTAGCGGTGAGTTTTAACGCGCCATTATCGCTAGCTTCTATGAGTACATTGGACAGGATGGGGATCGTATTTCTGCGTTCCACCACAGATTGCACATGGCTTAAGCTTTTTAATAATGTTGCGCGTTCGATCGTTACTTTCATAATTAAAATTCTTTCCCATTTCATTGCGTTAATATTAGGCGCAATGCTCCCATAAACTTGCAATATAGTGTTTCTTCCTTACCAATTCTGTGGTTAAGGGCAAGTCGATAGCCCGTAATATCGTCTAAAAACTGTGGAAGAAATCGAAAAAATGACAATTTCAACAAATGGAAGACGTATCTTCATCGCTCGGCATGGTGAAACTGTGTTTAACAAGGCCGCGCGAATCCAAGAAGGACATCTGCATACACCGCTTACCCATGAAGGGTGTAAACAAGCAGTGTTGATGGGGCGGGGTTTGCTGGCTTATCTACAAAAAGAAGGTCTTAAAACCGATAACTTACAGCTTATCGCGTCTGATACAGGGCGGGCTTTGCAAACGTTGGGTCTTATTTGTGGAGCAATAGATACTAATTATCATGAGCATGTGAGCGATAAAAGATTGCGTGAAATTGATATGGGTGATTGGGGTGGATGTTATTATAAGGATTTATTTTCAAATATGTCCGAATTAATGGATGAACAGCATTATTTGTTTAAAAAGCAAGCGCCTAATGGCGAAAGCTATGCTGATGTGCGAGTGCGTCTTTCCTCATGGATAATGATGCAAGAATTTACGTCTGATATGTTGATAATCTCGCATGGTATGACAAGTCGCGTTTTGCGCGGATTATTATGTGGATTGCCAAATATTGCGGACTATGATGCACCTGCTGCGCAGAGCTTGGCGCAAGGATCTATGGTGATGATTTGCGATGGAACCGAAACATTGATAGTGGATGGTGACGGAGATGGCGAAACGGCCTGATGGAAGTGATATGAAATATAGATATATATCATTAATAATAGCGGCTGCACTGGCTTCGGTACCATTATCGACTGCTATGGCCAAAGATTTGATTGGCATATATCAAGGTTGGGCTGCCTTTGCAGAACCTGATGATGCGTCTTGTTATGCGATAGCACAACCTACTGAAGTGGTTGGCCGCGATAGTCAAAAGGGCAATTCCGCCTTTACTGTTGGCTTTTGGCCTGAGAAATATCAAAATTATCAAATTTATGTGCGTTTTTCGCGTGATCGTTCAAGCAATAGCATTGTAACCTTATCTGCTGGTGGTCGTAGGTTTCGGCTTGATGGTAATCGCACTGAAGCTTGGGCAAAGGATCAACGGATGAATATGGCGATTATTGCGGCTATGCGCGCATCAGCATCAATGAGTATAACGTCGATTGGTCGCGATGGTCGTGCAATTGTGGATGTTTATCGCTTGCGCGGTGCGGCAAGTGCAATTGATTCAGCGGCGCTGGCCTGTAAATAAAATAACCTGTATGAGAAGAATGAGAATGGTAATTTTACTCATCATTTAGAAAGTATTTTATCAATACTCTAATCTCTGGTATTTTCACTTTACTGCCGCTATGGCGCACTTATGCAGATTCCAGGCCAAATAGACCCCGTTCCTATCCCAAGAGATATTACTCCGCGTGATGACGGACGGATTGATTTGTTAGGCCTTAGTCAAATTCAAATCAGAGATATTTTGTTAGAGGCAGAGCTGCCAGAAAAACAAGCAAAATTACGCTCTAAGCAGTTGTTTCATTGGATATATCATCGCGGTGCTGTCGATTTTTCTGTGATGACAGATATCTCCAAGACCATGCGACCTTGGATGGAAGAGCGCTTTATCATTGGCCGACCAGAGGTGATTGAAGAACCGATTAGCGAAGACGGCACACGCAAGTGGCTGCTTAGAAGTGATGATGGCCAAGATTATGAAATGGTGTTCATTCCTGATGCAGATCGCGGAACATTATGCGTATCAAGTCAAGTTGGTTGCACGCTCAATTGCCGTTTTTGTCATACGGGGACAATGCGTTTGGTGCGTAATTTGACGCCCGGTGAAATAGTGGGTCAGGTTATGCTTGCACGCGATGCTCTGGGTGAATGGCCCAAGGGTAATATGCATATAGAAAATGATCAATATGAGGATGAAGATTCAGGTTATCAACGCAGTGATGGCCGCATGCTTACCAATATTGTGATGATGGGGATGGGCGAACCGCTCTATAATTTTGATAATGTACGCGATGCACTGAGCGTAGTTATGGATAGTGCGGGACTGGCCCTATCAAAGCGGCGTATCACCTTATCCACCAGCGGTGTTGTGCCAAAAATGGCGCAAGCAGGAGCTGAAATAGGCGTAAATTTAGCAGTTTCTCTTCATGCTACCAGTAAAGAAGTACGCGATGAAATAGTTCCGCTCAATCGTAAATATGGTATAGAGGAATTGCTGCAAGCTTGCGCAGATTATCCAGGAGCCAATAATGCGCGGCGCATTACTTTTGAATATGTGATGCTCAAAGGTAAAAATGATAGCAATGAAGATGCGCGCGAATTGGTGCGGCTGTTAAAGCATTATAATCTGCCTGCTAAGGTCAATCTCATTCCCTTTAACCCTTGGCCAGGTTCGCAATATGAATGTAGCGAGCCGCAGCGCATTAGAGCCTTTAGCAATATTATTTTTGAAGCAGGTATTAGCGCACCGATTAGGACGCCGCGTGGCCGCGATATCATGGCAGCTTGTGGTCAATTAAAATCAGCGAGTGAAAAGAAGAGCAGGGCGGAATTGGATCGATTAGCAGAAGAAAAACAAGTAGCATTAGAAGCAGAAACCTGATGATATATAGTATGAGTCTTTGTTCTTTCCTATTGCGTAACCGCATCGCTTATTTTAGCGAATGAGTATAAAATAATAAGAAATATAAGAGGATATTATGGCGTTATTAGATAGAATATTAAACGGGCGTATCCACAAAGGGTCGATACGGTTACATCGTCCCGATGGATCGTCAGTCTCCTATGGTACGCCAACCGATGGCTGGCCCAATGTTGTTCTTCATATCCACAAAAGCAATGCAGAGCGCCGCATATTGACCAACCCGCGCCTTGGCATGGCAGAAACCTTCATGGACGGCAGCGTCAGTGTCGAGAATGAAGATATTATGGGGCTGGTGGATTTGATCCGCCGCAATAATATCTGGGAAGTGGGGGGTGAGATTGGCGATCCGCAGCCTGTTAAAGATTTTTTTAGAATGCTTATGAAGCCATTTCACCAGCTCAATTCATTGGCTAATTCCCGTTCAAATGTGGCGCATCATTATGATTTATCGAATGAATTTTATCAAAGTTGGCTTGATGATGATATGCAATATAGCTGTGCTTATTGGCCCGATGCCGATGTTAGCAATGATGGTCCTGCTATTTCAAACATGACGCTCGAACAAGCGCAAATGGCGAAAAAAGCGCATATAGCGGCGAAACTTAACCTCAAAGCTGGTAATAAGGTTTTGGATATTGGCTGTGGTTGGGGCGGTATGGCGCTCTATATTGCTAGCGTTGCCGATGTGAGCGTGCATGGTATTACATTAAGCGTTGAACAACATGCGCTGGCGGTAGAACGGGCTGAGAAACTAGGCCTTTCGGATCGTGTTACTTTTGAACTTGTTGATTATCGCGATCATGCAAAGCGCGAAGTACAGAGCTATGACCGTATAGTATCGGTGGGTATGTTTGAACATGTTGGCGTTCCGCAGTTTGAGACGTTTTTTCGCGCTGTCTCGAACCTGATGAAAGATGATGGCGTGATGCTATTACACACCATTGGCCGCCTCGGCGTTCCAGGTTCAACCGATGCCTTTACGCGCAAATATATCTTCCCTGGCGGTTATATCCCCGCACTCTCGGAGACTATTGATAAGAGCGAGAAGGTGAAATTAATTGCTAGTGATATTGAGAATTGGCGTGTCCATTATGCGCTAACGCTGCGCGAATGGGACAAGCGTGTAAAAGAACGCCGCGAAGAGATTATCGCGCAATATGATGACTCATTTTACCGTATGTGGATATTCTATCTAGCAGGGGCTACTGCCGCTTTTGAATCGGGTCAGATGAATAATTATCAGATCCAATATATTCGTAATCGCCGCGCTTTACCGCTGCATCGTGATTATATTGCTGATAATGAAAAGGCTTATATGAAAAAGCATAAGAGCTGAGTTTAAAAGGCCTTCAGACTTATGGTGCCTTAGGGTTTTTAAAAGCTAGTGATTGGTGGTGTCTTAGATAAAGAGCGCGACTGATTGCATAGCCTTCATCACGGCCCGCCCACTGCTGTCCCATACTGTCATATTTTGGCTGCTAGCACCGTGGCTTGCATGATGCGTTTCTGAATCTAAAAACCACCACCCATTTTCGGTTTGCGGTTCATCGGTCAGCATATTGATATGCCAGTTCATCGAAGACACCATAGCCTGTTCCTCGAATAGCCCCATGACGGAAGGGGGCAGGGCGTCGCCAATGCACATAAGTTCGGCAAAGGGATTAAGCCCATCGCGTTCCCTTAAGCGGTGCCAATTGGCGAGGCGCGGCTCGCCTGATCCTAATGTTAGGCGTTTGTCGGGATATTCCAAATGATAGGTGAAAAATTCAGGTGGCCCGCTGCGTGTTTCGCTATCCTTGGGAATTGGCGGAAAATCAGGTTTGGGCATATCGATATAATCAATTTTACTTTCGCGTCTTTTCACGAACAAAAAGGTGCAGCTCAGCGAGATTGTATCACCTGTTATAATTTCGCTTTTGATAAAGGCGGCGTTGCGGCCGCGGCGCAATAGCTGTGTTTTTATCTGTACATCTCCCGCAACGGGGCCTGCAAATGCGATTTGAGCAGATTGGAGGGGCGGTAGATCATCTTCGCTTAAAACAGCCGCTTGATAAGCCAATGCGCTGCTTAATCCGCCAAAAGCCGTGCGCCCCTGATGCCAAGTGGGCTTGATGGTGACATTATGAGTTGCGCCGCCATTAGGGCTGATTTGATTAAGCATTTCATGTAAGTTCATACCCGCATGTTAGCCGCCTAATTCTATATTTCAAATGGTAAGATAATGTTTTTATCAAAGCATCACAATCCGTAACGGAAAGAGGTATAATTTGGCTTCATGTTATAAATGTTTTGCGGAATGGTGGGCCCAACACGCGCAAGCGTGAATATTATACAAGCCTTTTATTCGAACGAAGTGAGAATGGTGGGCCCAACACGCGCAAGCGTG
>CANMXN010000004.1 GCA_947501885.1 uncultured Sphingorhabdus sp.
AACAACTATTTGTTTTGGTTCAAATGACTCTTGCTTAGTCAAAGCCTCACAATCCGCATATTTTATGGATATTGGTTCTGGATTGCGGTTACTATTCCAAATACTAAACCAAAGCCCTTTTTCACCAATTATATATACTGGCGCATCATGAGCAAAACCTCCATAAAACTCTGACCCATGACTACCACTGAATTCTATCTCTACTTGTGGGTCATAATGAGCCGCAATAAGGCTAATATCAGCTGGATCTATACATGCCATTCCACTTTTGGTGTATAGACGAAAACTTCTATACTCGCCCTTACCCTTTTTATCTAAGCTGTCTTTTTTTTCTATATAATCGGGGTAACCTGTTTCTACATATAATAGAATATCATTATCTGGTTGTAATAGAATTACTTCCTGACAAGAATGTAATAAAATAGTTATGATTAAAAGGATTGCATATTTCATAATTAATTTGTTCCAAAAACAGCCGCTGTAACAGATGCTGCATTATCTAATGTTCTATTAGGATATTTTCTAGCAAAAGCAGGATAGTTGTAGGGGCTGATTCCGCTGGTTGTTCTAACATCATCTAAGCCTGGCCCGTGGTGCAAAGCTTCATGAAACAATGTAGCGGCTCTTCTTCTTCGACCAAAGCCTGATTTTGCATGGGCAGGATAAATTTCTAACCATTTCTTTTTACCAGCAATAACTGCACCTGCATGCGCACGTTTATTATTTTTTGGTTGTGGCTTAAATCCAACACCTATATCAGACTTCAATATCTCAATTGCGCCTTCTATATGACCTATCAAAGCTCCTAATTTATCCACGTCAGAACCTGCTCCTTCGCCTAACCCATCTTCAATCTTATTTTGAATCCTTTTCTGACCTTTTGTTAACTTACCCCCACTTTCAATAGTATCTTTAATTCCTTGTACTTGTTTTAATGTTTCTTCTGCAAAACCTATAGCGTAATTTTGATCGCTGTTAAACTGGTCGCACTTTTCACTAGAACGTGTACATTTATAGAGTCCAGTTGGATCCACAAGATTAACGGGATCATTACCGACATAGGCATAGAGGTTATTCTGTCTTCATATCCGATGGGGTCGGTTTGGAGGAAGCGGCCGATATGTATTGGTTGAGGTCGTTAGCCGCATTATCATAATGCGCGATAGAAATGGCGAACTTCAATACCTCTTACTTCACCAGTTTCTGTCGCATAAACACCATACCTAAGGCTATAGTCCTCGCCGCGCTCTGTAATTACGAGTAATTCAATTGCATGATCTTCATCCCGTAATTTCAAACACTCTTTATCAAATATGACCATCGGATATTCTTCATCTATTGAGGCATCATATTTTTTATTGATTGAAATCATTTTGATATAGTCAATATCAACTGTTTTCTTATCCTGAAGATCAAATGCTTCAATAATCTCTTCTGCTTGAAATAAAGCACATAATTTATAACTATAATCTTTATACTTCTTACTATCTATAGCATTACCATCTTCTTGTGTTGAACACGCAAAAAACAATAAAAATGATAGAATAATTAGTAGTTTTGTTATCCGCATGATGGCCTCTGTCTGTCATTACAATTTTTCTCATAAGATGAAGGTTGTTTATCATCATTCACTTTAGGAAGGCCAGGCAATGTTAGCTCTGAATTATTCTTGGCTTTTTCGCCAGTTAATTTTTCATATATCACAGCTGCAGCGGTATTAGAATTCGGCCCTCGTCCACGATATGGTATATTTGCATCACTTATTGATTCTGCAATCTTATTTGATTTTTCAGCTACCTTCTTCACCTCTTTCTGATGAACATCCAGCTCAGGTAACCAGATCAGCGTTTGCTTACGTCAAAATCGGCAAGCAAATTATATAGCTACTTTTTTAAAATAACATCAATGCCTTCTTTAAATCGTTTCTGGATTTTTCCATCACAAGTTTTATAAATATATACAATATGATTAATTTCGTATGAAAACACATAATATATATAGTTACGACTTATTCTTTTGTGAACAAATCTAACTCTTGAATCAGCAGTTTTTGGATAAAAAAGCTCACTCGCAGGGTATTTGTTATAATCATCTTGAAGGTATTTAATTATCTTTTGATCTGCTTCATTAATTTTAGCTCTTTTAGCTTTTCTGATATCCTTTTGTTCATATCCATCATTGGTTGGATAAAACCATTTAGGGTCAGATGTAACATCATAATCAATGCAAGCAAATCCTCTAGAGACTTCTTTTGAATTAACGCAAGCCGCACAGGCCAAAAAAGAAACTCCTATAAAGGAAAGCTTAAATATATTTCGCATTAATCACTCCTTTCATTTTTCTGTTTCTTTTTTCGAATTTTATCATTTTTTCTTTTTTGCCGTTTATACTTATTTGTAAAATTCCGTGCTTTCCGTTCCTTTGTATCGACATCTCTATCATTCGTACCCTGATCAGTACGATAAGCATGTTCATAGAATTCATGCACAATAATCTCGTCTCTCGTAGCTTTCCTTCCATTAGATTGTACAACTTCCGCTTCACTGAAATCAATCACAGTTGTAGAACCTTGCCCCTCTTTATTAAACGGTTTGTCAGTATTATCCGTTGCATTTAACCCGCCCCCTGCTCGATCAAATTCTTCTTGGTCATTAGGGAAGTTTTCAATATCATCCACTATATGGATATTATCAGAATCTTCTAGTACCTTATATCTTCTTGCACATTCTGCACATTCTGCATTAATTTCTTCAAAATAACCTCGGTTTTTTTGCCGTGTTTCTTTAGAGCCAACAAAAACTATCTTCCGTCCATCAGGATCGATGAGATTAACAGGATCATTTCCGACATAGGCATAGAGGTTATATTGGTCTTCATAGCCGATGGGATCGACCTGTAGGAAGCGGCCCAATGTAGGGCTGTAGATACGGGCTTTGTAGTAGTACATACCGATCTCAGGCAACCATATCTGTCCTGTATATTGGAACCTACCGACATTGGTGGCCGCTGGAATACCATATTCATCATAGCTGTTAATCGCTATGGGCGTACCAGCATAGCTGGTCACCGCCACAATGGAGCCTTGATGGTTCTTATGATAGTTGCGCGCCAGATCAGGATGTCCCGATTCATAAGACCAGATCACATCATCAACACCCGTGCCATGACCATAGGTGCGCAGCCTTATATTACCGCTACCTCTATATTCCGCAATCAAAGCATCTCCATCATAGAGATATTTGGTGATGCTGGCATCAACGCTGTTATCCGTTTGGAACAGGCGTCCTAAGGGATCATAATAGATATTAACACTGTTCGCACCACGCGCTGTTACCAGACGGTTCTCAACATCATAGGTGTAGGTGCTATTACCATCCGATGTTAAATTACCATTGGCATCATAGGTAAAGCTGCCCCCTGTTGAGGTGGAGGTATATTGATTAAGACCATTAGCGTTATAATCACGCGATACATTCACATCACCATTCCACACATAAGCATCATTGGATGTATTACGATTGCTGATCTGTGATGATGGATTATAAGCAAAACTATAGGTCACATCATCAGCAGTGTATCTTAGATTATTGTTGATACTGCTCACGCGCCCCACCGTATCATAACCATAATGAGTAGCGGTCTGATACCGCTCAACGCTACCTTGCATGAGGCCGCGATTATTATAGGTCAGCGTCTTAATAAGATATCTTTTATCACCAGCACCATGACCATTATAGATTTTCTGGGCGCGGTTTAAACCATCATAGTCATAACTATAAGTGGTATAGCTATCATTATGACGCACCTCAGTGCGATTGCTATTATCATCATAGCTGTGGTTGATGGTCTTGTTTAGACCGAACATGACAATATTCGATGATGTCATCCTTCCAAAGCCGTCATAGACGTTGGTGACACCCTCGCCATTGATAGTATCAAAACGTGCACGCAATTGCAGCCCGCGAAGGTCATATTGATAATAGACATCGCGGGTGTGACCACTAAACAAGCCAGAACGCTCTGGTATAACTTTAACTGTGTTGCGGTTCAGCGCATCATATTGATAGGTGATGATAGAGCCATCGCGCTTGCGCAAAAATGTGCGATTGCCATTATCATCATAGCCATATTGTTCATAGTCAGTATTGGAAGATGCACCCGCGCTGGATAAGGCGCTTTGCGGCGTTGCATCATTATAAGCATTAGGCCGCGTCTTACTAGAAAAGCGCCATTGGGTTAAACGATCATGACCATCATAAATATACTCCGCCCTATTGCCATTGGCATCAATCACATATTTCTTTTGCCCATTGAGCGTATAATCATAGGTAACCTCGGCCTGCTCCAAGGGCGTACCCACAGCACGGCGCATTTGCAGCACTTGGCTCGCTTCATCATAGATGATCTTGGTAATGCGGTCAGGACCTTGATTACCCGCAGGGCCCAATGCGCAAGCATCAGGGTTAGGATTATTAAATACTGCAGGATTCATACGAACCGCGGTGCATAAAGGACGGCCGCGATTATCAAAATTATTTTGTGTGATAGAGACAATCACCCCATCAGAGCCTTTGGCGATGCTCTTTATAGCGCGGCCCATAATATCATATGTGGTCTCTACCGAAGACAAGACCGTAAAGCCTGACCAATCTTTGGGCGCAATGCTTTCATCTTGCCAAGTTGCAAGCTCGCCAGTTTCTTGTTTGATCGCAAGACCGCGCGCATCATAGGTGGTGCGCGTGGCCGCATGTTTAAGCGCGCCTGAACCATCAGGATCAGGCGCTATCGTGCCCACTTGGCGCCCCACGATATCATAACGCACCGCGCTCTTATAAGGCGCTGCTGTATCTTGCGCATGGGCGGAAGATGAAGCTATGACGGATAAGGGAGCAGTCGCAAGGATAGAGGATAGGGTGAGCGTGCCAAGGATTGCACCTCTCTTTAATGAACCATTCAACGCGCTGCTCATGGACATGTGCTCCCCGTGCCCTTCGGCTGCGTCTCGCTGATACGCCGGCCATATGCATCATAACCATAGCAAGTACGCAATGTCTTGCCCCCATTGCTTACCGCTGTGCCGCGCAATAGAAGATTATTAGGTCCGCTACCCGGTCCATAGTCATAAGTAGTAACAACCGATTGCGCAACGCCGCCAGCGCAGCCCGTAGCCGTCATATTGCTATTGGTGCATGTGCGCTCTGATGTAAGAAGCCAAATAGGATTAGCAGATTGAACGAACGAGCCGCTTGCATTCTTATACCA
Organism: uncultured Sphingorhabdus sp.; assembly: GCA_947501885.1. Taxonomy (GTDB): domain Bacteria; phylum Pseudomonadota; class Alphaproteobacteria; order Sphingomonadales; family Sphingomonadaceae; genus Sphingorhabdus_B. The sequence continues at coordinate 5,263 of CANMXN010000004.1, forward strand.
TGCATAGCGCTGCGCATAAGTATAGCGCGTCTCTGGACGCACCCCATTAACCGCAGGGCCGCGAACACGCGTTACACCACCATGAACCGGATCATATTCATAATCCGTAACATTACCTTTCGCATCTGTTTGCGAAAGAGGTTTAGTGCAGATCTTCCTATTGGCAAGACTACAACTAGGATAGGTAGCACTAGTTACAATATCAGCAAGCCCGCTGCCAGTTTTCGCTTTACGGGTAGTTTGAATGATATTTCGAGTTATATTCCCATCATAGAGATACTCTGTAACGATACCCTCTGGGTCTTCAAAAGATACAAGCGTAGGCCTTATCAAACAACGGTTTTGAAAACTAGCAGGATAACCAGCATATGCAGCAGGGTCACAATAGTCACTTTTCCATTCACGCCCTAAGCTATCAGTAACCACAATAGGGCCAGGTGTTGTTTGATACCTAATATCCCCAAAATTAATTGGTGCTTGCCTGTTCCAAAAACCTGATTCACCGCCAGTAGGTGGCCCAAAAGTTCCTGGCACGATAGGAAATCCATATAGCAGTGATACAGTATTGCCTTGTGCATCAGTATAGGTGCCACCAGCTAATTCTGGGATAGGTTCAGGAGTTGTAGCCGTACCTGAACTCTGATAAGGAGCCTCATCATAATTCATGATAAAATATGTCCCATCGGCAAAGTCTTGGCGTGTTACAATATCATCATAAGCCAGCTCATTATTCAAACGTGAAGCAAGTGTATTAGTTATACGGGGTACGGTTTGACCAGGGTCAATAAAATTCATCTTATTGGCATTATAGGTAAAACGCGATATATCACCTCGCGGATCAGTTACACTAGATAATTTGCGCTTACCTCCATGTGTGATATAGGTATAAGTTGCCGATGCCAATGCGTCAGAAGTGCAGATGTTATTGCTCGGCTTAGGTGCTATAGCCAAATTATAAACACAAGATTTAATAACATGATTCCAATCAGCACCACCACCATATTGCATAAGCAAGGCATAACCGCGCGAACTTGTTATACTGCGCAACCTCGTTTGATTAGCAACGTTACTAGGGGATTCGTACTCAAAGTTAAGTATAGTACCATCTGGTAAAACAACTTCTGAGGCGTAAGCACAACGATAAATATTTGAACAATCTGCACTACCCATAGGACGGAACTTAATCTGCGTCCCATCTTTCGCGGCCATAGTATATACTATAGTATTACTGGTATTATCACCATTCTCATATGTTAAAGTTGAATAACTACTACGTGAAGCTTGTTCAAAGTTTCGTATACCCAATGAATTAGGAGTCTGATTGGCTTCAAATGTCTCAGAGCGACCTCCAAAATTAATACTAATTCTAAAATCACCCCCACCTGGATTAGTTCTAGGTGGCCCACCATGCATTCGGCTATAACGCCATTCGGTAATAAAAATATCCCAATTATGAGACAAATTAGCGAATGGATTAATATGACCCCTTATATTATTGGCAAGACTACGCGTTAGGACTAAACCGCCTACTTCACTGCTTTCACCAACCGATAAATCCGTGGCGCTATAAGCATAGCGTCCAGTCCGCATATCCACACCACCAGGAGTTGTGGAGAAACGTTCAGCTGGGGGGGTGACATTACCACTGGCCCCTCCATCACCTTCACCACTACCATCGCCAAAATCCTGTGCGATAGCTATACTGGAGATATTGAGGGTAAGGGCCGATAATAGAGCAATGGATATTAAAGATGCTATATTGGTTCTTTGGATAATATTGTTCATAAGATTACCTTGTTGATGCAGTGTCTCATTCAATAGTTTCAGAATATCTTTATAAAATAACTGACTTACGTTTGCTTAGCTCACAGCTTGGCATAGCTGTGAAGGGCTTGCGCCATAGCTATTGGTAAAGCCTGCTTGAACAGGCGGCGGAGCAGTCTGCGCCATGTTACATATCTGCTGTCTATATTCAGCAAGTTTGGAGAGCCTTCCATTACAATCCGCAAGGCTGAATCCCTTCGACTCAAAGTTAGATTTTTGTCCTGATTTTACAATGATAGTGAAGATATTATTACCAGTTGATGCACCTGCTATACTTCTTTGCATACAAATATAAGATGTATCAGATTGAGCTGCTGCAGGAACAGCAAGCTGAGGAAGAGATGTTGCTGCTATGATAGTAAAAATTGCAATAGCGCTATATATAATACCCTTTTTCATGATTAACTCCCCGTTCCGTAATAGTTGGATTGAACCGTAAGCACTCCATTTGTAACGACATAGCCAGGATCCGATGTAATCGCTCCATTGTCATTTCTATAAACTTCCACATTGGGACCATTAAGCAAGCAAACGCTTGTATTGATGTTAAATGCAGGAAAATTATACACATTACATGTGTAAGTCCCTGCATGCGCTGCCAACACAGTTAAATTGCTATTAGTTAATGTAATCACACTCGGTGGAGGAGGTGGCGGAGGTGGCGGCGCAGGGGGCGGAGGAGGAGGAGGAGGTGCGCTACTTGCACAATTTACACTTCCATTTGCCGTTGTTTGGTTGGACCGGTTACCGGCCGGATCAAAGCTAGTAGTTACTTTTTTACCAGAAGCAGGGCCACCCACCTTACCAACTTGCGTTAAACGCCCCAAAGCATCATAACAATATGTTACATCTTCATCAGCCTTTGCTTCTTCTGAGAATATAATGGTAGATGATAATAGTAATGGAATGGTATAAATAAAACTATCGATCGCACGCATACAAAACTCTCCCCTCAAGAGCAGTAAAACAAATATTATACGACCATATTTAGTGCTACTTTTGTAGCTACCTTCTTTACATAAGATTACATCATAATCATTGTCAACATGGTTTCCAAATAAAAATAATATTACTTGATTTACATAATTGATAGAAGTTTGCACTTGTGAGAGGCTGATATAGAGAGAATATGACAGCAAAACATCGTTATGATCTCCGATATAGTTGAATATATATTTTATAAAATATCATTTGACATATTAAATCTAATGAGTTTATCAATATGTAACAATGTAAATAAAAGGTCATTATTTAGGTTTGATCTATGCATTGTCATTACACTTGGGGGATTTCATGTTTTTTAAGTTAAGTAATTTACCAACCACTATTTCTATCCTAGCTCTAGGCTTGTCTGTAGTTTCGCCTGTAAATGCGGGTGAGACGCAAAAATATACTTATGATGCCAAGGGGCGTCTGGTAAAGGTTGAGCGATCGGGTAGCGTAAATAATGGCGTTAAGTCCGAATATACTTATGATAAAGCAGATAATCGTAAAAAAGCTAAGACCACTGGTTCACAGAACAACCCATCTTAGCTTGAATATCTGAGCTGCCTACAAACGGCATAAATTATACTATAATATTTGATCGGCACAAGCTGGCCGATAAGGGGAGTTGACTATGTCAAAGAGAGAGGCTGTGCCTGCAAGAATCAGAGATAATAAAATAAAGTCTGCGTTGCTATTTACCACTATATTAGCTTCTGGTTTTTCGGTTTCGGCAACTGCCCAAGAAGCCGCCCCAGAAGAATATCGTAATAGTGATGGTAATGGAGTGGATGTAACAAGCGGCACAATGAATTTTTCACTTACCGAAGGATCAATAGGTGATGTGTCAATGACCCGTTATTGGGGGCAATCGGGATGGCGCGATAATTGGAGCGGTGATTTGCGCAAGACGGTTGAGGGTAATGTCACCGTCATTACTATTACCTTTGGTGGAATATCTGAACGCTTTACAAAAGTTGGAAATAGCTATGTTGCTAATAAAGGTAATGGCGCAACGTTAACCGAAGACGTTGAAAATTTAGAATTTAGTTATAGATCATCGAGCGGTACGATTATAAAATATTCGTCTCCGACGCTATTAGCAGTAGATTCAACAATTGTAGTAATGCCTTCCGCCTATTGTTCGAGCGATAATAGCGAGTCTTGCGGTGTCCCAGTTTCGGTTGAGCAAGCCAATGGTAAAAGATATGATCTCACTTGGCATTCACCACAAAACTGTACCTTCCCTGACGGTGTTCCCACAATCTCTGGTGGTGGTTTTGGGGGTGGTGGTTTTGGTGGTGGTGGTTTTGGCGGCGGCGGCTTTGGTGAGGGTGGAGGTGAAGCCACTTGCACTACCACATATCGCTTAGCTGATGTCCGCAGCAATAGCGGTTATGCTATGAAAATTAAATATAACTCTAATCAAGATAGTTTTAATGGTGGTTTACCCCCCACAGGTTGGTTCATTCGTGATGGGTTGCAATTTATAGACCTAAGCCAAGATCATTGTGCTCCTGATGCCCCTAATTGTGACAATGCTACGCAACAAGGCGTCACTGTCGATTATAGGAAAATATCAAGCGCAGTCAGTGAAGTGACCAACAGCGATGGTAGACAATGGCAATTTACAACATTTAGTAACAAGCTTACTAAAATTGTAGGTCCAAGCAACACAACCAATATTAGCTATAATGGTAACATAGTATCCTCTATCACTACCGATGGAGAGACTACAAATTATGTGCGCTCTGGCAGCACCGCTACAGTTCAAATGAAAGTCATCGATCCTGGCGGCGATGAAACAACCATCACATCAAATATGAATGATGGACAACCAGGTAGTATCACTAATGCTGTGGGCAACACGGTGGCCAATCAATATGATAGTAATGGCCGCCTTATTCGTGAAACCATGCCCGAGGGTGATAGCGTTGAATATACATATGATGGGCGCGGCAATGTGACACAGACCATAGCCAAGGCAAAACCTGCTTGGACAAGTTTTGTTGATATCACAACAAGTGCGGCCTATCCATCTAACTGTGCCAATCCTCGAACATGTAACAAACCAATATACACAATCGCTGCCAATGGATCACGCACTGATTATACTTATGATCCCAATCATGGAGAGCTTATCCGCGTTCGTTTGCCATCGGCAGGTCCAGGTAAGCCGCGAGCAGAAATCCATTATGTTTATAGTAATCTATTTGCCAAAGTGCGCAATGCTAGCAATCAATTGGTTAATGCCGCGACACCGCAGACAAAGCTTACGCAAATAACCACCTGCTCTGTTGCTGCGACATGCCCAGGGACGGCAAATGAGACCAAAGTGACTATAGCCTATGTGAATAATAATTTATTACCATCGCGCGTTACAACATCCGCTGGCAATGGTTCATTAGCCTCATCGATTGATTATACCTATGATGATAGGGACAATATTCTCACCGTTGATGGCCCATTAGCTGGTGCAGTTGATCGCACCATGTATTTTTATGATGCTCAAAATCGTCAAATTGGTTCTATCGGTGTTGATCCTGATGGCGGCGGCGGGGTATTGCGCAGCGCAACGCGTACCTATTATGATAGTGAAGGCCGTGCCTATAAAACGGTTTCAGGAACGGCTACTGTTCAAAGCCTTGCGGGACTTAATGCGATGACCGTCCATGATGAAGCAGAGATTATCTTTGATTCGCAATCGCGCATCACTCAGCAAATTGCAAAATCGGGCGGCGTCATCCAATCGGTATCACAGCTTAGCTATGATAATGAAGGGCAATTGCTCTGCACTGCCTTGCGTCTTAACCCCGCTACTTATGCCAACCTTCCTTCATCGGCCTGCGTGCACAGCACAGCAGGTGAATTTGGTCCAGACCGTATTAGCAAAAATTTCTATGATGCAGCGGGCCGCGTAACCAAAGTGCAAACCGCGCTCGGAACGCCTGCGCAAAGCGATGAGGTTACCACCGCTTACACACCTAATGGCAAACCAGCCTATGTGATTGATGCAGAGGGCAATAGAACCAGCTATTATTATGATGGTTTTGATCGATATTATCAAACCCGTTATCCGCATAAAACCAATAAGGGCACCAGTACGGTAGCAGATCGTGAATATAGAACCTATGATGCCTATGGTAGGCAGCGCTGGCATTATCGCCGCGATGGCCGCCGTATTTTATATTTGCATAATAATCTGGGTCAAGTCACCCAAACACGCCATTGGCAAACGGGTGTAGGATATAGCAATTATATCCATTATGATTATGATCTATTGGGCCGCAATAGCAGCGTGCGCAAAGATAGTCCATCGGGCCAAGGCATCACAAACGTCTATGATGCGCTATCGCGTCTTACCTCGACCACCGATACCACGGGAGGCGGTTCGCGCACCACCAGCTATCTCTATGATAATGCATCGCGCCGCACCCGCATGACGTGGAGCGATGGTTATTATGTCACCTATGAATATCTGGCCAATGGCGCATTGCGCCGTATCCGCGAAAATGGCAGCGGCGTATTGGCTACCTATTCCTATGATGCGCGCGCGCGCCGCACCCGCACCCAATATGGCAATGGTGTACAAAATAATTATAGCTATGATGCGGCATCGCGCCTATCATCGATGCTCACCAATTTAAGCGGAAGCGCAAATGATCAGACCACTACATTCCAATATAATCCGGCTAATCAAATTACGCAGCTTACCCGCAGCAATGACAATTATGCATGGACGGGTCATGTGAATGTGGATCGTGACTATACGGTTAATGGCCTTAACCAGCTTATCACCGCTGGCGGCTTGACGCTCAATTATGACAATAGCGGCAATCTTAAAGGTGACGGCAACAACACATATAATTATGATGTGGAGAACCGCTTATTGGGCGTGACGGGCAGCAATAATGCTACCCTTAGCTATGATCCCTTGGGCCGTTTGCACCAAACAATCGGCAGCGGTATTACCACGCGCTTTGGATATGACGGGGCAGACCTTATTGCCGAATATGGTGCTACGGGTGCTATTACCCGCCGATATGTTCATGGCCCTGGCACCGATGATCCTATCCTCTGGTATGAGGGTTCTGGTACAAGTGATAAACGCTATCTTAGCAAGGATGAGCGTGGCAGCGTTACCGCCATTACCAGCGGCACAGGATCGCTTATCGGTATCAACAGCTATGATGAATATGGCATTCCAGCGGATACCAATGTCGGACGCTTTCAGTACACAGGACAGACATGGCTGCCAGAGGCTGGCCTCTATTATTACAAGGCTCGTATCTACTCACCCACACTAGGTCGCTTCCTACAAACCGATCCCATCGGATATGGTGATGGCATGAACTGGTACAACTACGTCGGGTCAGATCCGATAAACAAGAGTGATCCAACGGGACTTTGTGGAACAAGAACATGGTATATAGATGAAAATGGTGATGGTAAATTTTCAGAGGGTGAGACTGTTACATTAATCGAGAACACGGGATGTCGTGGCAGCGGAGGAGGTGGCGGTGGCGCACCATTCTCTAATCGTAATCTCCCCAATACAGGGCCTAGTCGAAACCCTGGCTTTGGCGGCGGTGGAGGTAGTAGGGATTCTAGTCAAAATACAGAAAACAATGTACGTGATTTTTGTGGTTCTAACGGTACTGAATTTATTCCTGATGGCGATTGGGCAGCAGCATGTGCTATACACGATAGTTGTTATGCAACACTAGGTGTTAGTAAAGAGCAGTGCGATGTCGCATTGATTAATAATATTATACTCGTGATTTCTGCTCAAAATATATTGAAACCAGATTTTGGTGCAACTCTTTCTAGAGGTGTTGCTGTTGGTTTGATATACGGTACTGGATTAGTCTTAACTGGATTTCCAGGAGGGCCTTCACGCGGAGCATTTGATAACGCACAAAGGAATGCATGGAATAGTAGAAACTGAAACAGTAATATTCCAACCAGAGGAACTCCTAATGTTAGACCGTAAGAGAATAGTTCATGTATAGGAGATAGTTGGATGAGGAAAAATAAATCAGTGTTATCTTTACCTCAATGGTTAAAAGCAACCTTGTTGGTATATAGTATGATTTATATATGTTTATTATTATTTATAACCTTATATTCCCTTGATCAAGGGTGTTTCATATGTAGTAAGTCATCATGGATCGAATGGAAATCATATTTTTCTAATCCTATCATTATTTATATATATGTTGCCTTGTTTTGGCCTTTAGTAATATCTCTCTATTTTATTTTAAAAAATATATATAAAAAATATACACTATGATGCCGCATCGCGCTTATCATCGATGCTCACCAATTTAAGCGGAAGCGCCAATGATCAGACCACCACATTCCAATATAACCCCGCTAATCAAATCACGCAGCTTACCCGCAGCAATGACAATTATGCATGGACGGGTCATGTGAATGTAGATCGTGATTACACGGTCAATGGCCTTAACCAGCTTATCACCGCTGGCGGATTGACGCTCAATTATGACAATAGCGGTAATCTTAAATCTGACGGCAACAACACATATAATTATGATGTGGAAAACCGTTTAACGGGCGTGACGGGCAGCAATAATGCTACCCTTAGCTATGGTCCCTTGGGCCGTTTGCACCAAACAATCGGTGGCGGTATTACCACACGCTTTGGTTATGATGGGGCAGACCTTATTGCCGAATATAATGCTACGGGTGCTATTACCCGCCGCACTCTTCGCTTATCAATGTACCCCGTACATTGATGTCTCAATCGTTTCATGGCCCTGGCACCGATGATCCCATCTCCCTTGCTTGCACTGCGGGCGTTTCTCGGTCGTCCGTTCCCCAAACGGACTTACCCCCCTCGGAACGGGTATGAGGTTCTGGTACAAGTGATAAACGCTATCTGAGCAAGGATGAGCGCGGCAGCGTTACCGCCATTACCAGCGGCACAGGATCGCTTATCGCTATCAACTGTGCAGCCTGTCCTGAACTTGTTTCAGGAATGAATATGGCATTCCAGCGGACACCAATGTTGGGCGCTTCCAATATACAGGACAGACATGGCTGCCAGGGGCTGGCCTCTATTATTATAAAGCTCGTATCTACTCACCCACACTAGGCCGCTTCCTACAAACCGATCCCATAGGATATGGTGATGGCCTCAACTGGTATAATTATGTCGGGTCCGATCCGATTAACTTCACCGATCCAACGGGACTTTGTGGAACAACTACATTTTATTGGGATCATGATGGTGATGGTAAATTGTCAGATGGTGATGATATTGTAGAAATAGTTGTTACTGCTTGCAAAGGGGGTAGCGGTGGCGGTGGCTTTGGTGGTGGAAGTCCTAATACAGGGCCTAGTCGAAACCCTGGTTTTGGCGGCGGTGGGAGTAACCCAAGACAAGACCCACCCTCTGAATCTTGTGATACAGGGTCTAGTTTAACTGATGCAGCTCGCATAGTTGGCACAGCTTTACAAGTTGGTGGTGATATTGCTACTGGTGCAGGTATAGTATTAACATTTATAGTACCACCTGTTGGTGCAGCTTTCATTACTGGTGGAAGAGTAGCTAACGGAGCGGGAACAGTCATAAATGTTGGCGCTAATTTAGTAGATGGTGACCTCGGTGGTGCCGCAGTAGAATTAACAGGAGTTGCTGGAGGTGCAACAGTTAGAAGAGCAGCAACCAGAACTCCAGGAATTCTAGGAACTAATCTGACTAGAAATGGTAGAGCCACCTCATTTCAAGGGAGTAATGGAAAGTTTATATCAAATGCTCAAGCTGAAAGCATAAATGCAAGCATTAGCAATAAAAATCAAGCAAAAGAATTTGCTGCAGAACAAATTGGCAGCAAACCTTCGTCAATACTATCACAATGTGCAATTAGGTAATATTATGGTCGATGCAATCACTTCTGGAATTATTTGTTTTTTATTATTATTTATTGCTCAAATAAAACATTCCTTTGGTAAGAAAGAGAAAATTTATCTTCCTGAGGATAAAAAAGATTATCTATGGTTTGATAAGATTGTTGATAAAAAACCAAATTATTTTAGAAATATATCTTCGTTAGGAGGATTTTTTATAGGATCATCATTTTTTTTAAACATTTATGTATTCATTATATTTTGTTTAGTTTTTGTAACTCCAATATCCATATATTTTTTTGTATTAACACGTAGTATCTATTACAGTGTAATTAGACCTGAATATTAATATAGGCTATCATTACATGGCAAATGGCCTTAACCAGCTTATCACCGCGGGTGGTTTGACGCTCAATTATGACAATAGCGGTAATCTTAAATCTGACGGCAACAACATATATAATTATGATGTAGAGAACCGCTTGTTGGGCGTGACGGGCAGCAATAATGCTACCCTAAGTTATGATCCCTTGGGCCGTTTGCACCAAACAATCGGTGGCGGTATTACCACGCGCTTTGGATATGACGGGGCAGACCTTATTGCCGAATATGGTGCTACGGGTGCTATCACTCGCCGCTATATCCATGGCCCTGGCACCGATGATCCTATCTCCCTTGCTTGCACTGCGGGCGTTTCTCGGTCGTCCGTTCCCCAAACGGACTTACCCCCCTCGGAACGGGTATGAGGTTCCGGTACAAGTGATAAACGCTACCTTAGCAAGGATGAGCGCGGCAGCGTTACCGCCATTACCAGCGGCACAGGATCGCTTATCGGTATCAACAGCTATGATGAATATGACATTCCAGCGGATACCAATGTTGGGCGGTTCCAATACACAGGACAGACATGGCTGCCAGAGGCTGGGCTCTATTATTACAAGGCTCGTATCTACTCACCGACACTCGGTAGGTTCCTACAAACCGATCCCATTGGCTATGGTGATGGACTCAATTGGTATAATTATGTCGGATCCGATCCGATAAACAAGAGTGATCCGACGGGGTTATACGGTGAGGGTTGTTTCACACGCCCAGGAAGCCGTATATGGGACTGTTCTGCAAGAAACAGAGCGGAGAATCATTTAGCACAACATACAAGCGGAGGTGGAGGTGGAGGAGTATCTTCGGCATTAATCGATCTTTTTGCTGGTTATTTTGCTGGTCAGACCGATAGAGATACACTTACCTCTCAGGTAAATGATTATCAAGAAGGCAACGGTTTTTTTAATGGCAACGAAATCCTTGTTACTGCAGGTAGAAGGAAACGTAGTTTAAGCTCTTTTGTGCCATGGGGACGTGGGGATGGAGGTCATATATACGATGTCCCAAGAACTCTATTGTGTGATGGAACCACTCAAAACTGCAATAAATCATTAATAAGCTCAGAAGCATGTAATTTACCTGGAAGATCTGGAAGAAGTCCAATTGTGAATGGAAATATCTATACGCTTGGCATAGGACAAAACCCTCTTTTCTCAGCTCCATTATTACCTTTGGGATGGATTACAGCCGATGGCTCAAGTGATGGATTAACTTTTACTAATCGAACTACTGTAGCCCATCCTTTATCTGGAACGGTTGCACGTACATATGATATTACAGCAAATGGGAGTATATTTGTGACAACTGTTGGACGAGGGGATGCATTCTTACCTACAGATACTCTAAATGAAGCTCTGGGGCCCACTTTCTTTAGGATAGTGAACGCAGTTTGCGCAGGTGTATTAGGGAGATAAGAATGAGAACATCATTGAAAAACTTAATAACAATTCTGGTTGTAATTGTGTTGGTACCATCAATTATTTATATAATGGTGTTGGCAATTTCTAAAAACACTGGCCTTGGATATCAAATTATATCAAGCCAATCATTCGATTGTATGGTATCTAAGCCTGATACATTATTAAAACAGATGAAAAACTTATCTGAAAAGCAAAATGAAAAATTTATTTTAAAAAAACTTATGACTGAACATAAAGGTTTAGAATTTGAAAACAAGCAATTTGGATTCTGTAATTATGAGAGTTGTTATGAAATGAACAATGGTTACAGTCCCGTTGTTTTTAGATTTTCATATAGAAAAAGCATATTGATCCCATCAAAATATTTTGAAAATGACATTGTAGATTTCAGAAAGACGTTCACATGTGAAAGATATGCAGAATATGGAACTTTGGACTAAATAGATATTTAAACCAACGGTATTATTCCCTGGTACAAATAGAGACTAAATATGAAAATTCCATAGAGACAACTCAACAAAAATACGTAGGCATTGATTTCGCGACTAATCACTATGGAAAATTTGAATTCATTTTCAAAAGTAAATTAAAGATTAAAAAGCACATATATGAGGGTAATTATTATATTCTTGTTGTTAATGAACTTTATAATTATATTAGGGGCTGGCATAGATAATGAAATATTTAATAATTGGTTTAATTTTTATTATCTTTTTCACTTCTTGTAAAGATAGTTACTCATTGATTGAAAAACATAAAATATCTGAAATAGATGGTGATATCTCTCTCTTTGTTGATTTAGGAGGCGGGAGTACGGTTAAATAGTATACAGAAGTAAGGTTAAATATTGAAGGAACAGAGAAAACTATCATAAAAAGCTATGGGATAAAAAAATTTGATGTATTTTTTGATGCACAAAATAGAGTCTTAGTTATTTATCATTGTGGTGGTTCTATTAGGTCTATAACCAGTGTTGTAAGCTACAAAGGGGATATAATTTTGATACAACCCATCATTAATGATTTTAAAGTTAAAGGTATAATATCAAACTTTTGTAAATCAAACGGCCTTAATTAATTTTTCTATTTTATGTAGCTACATAGATTATATTAATACTCAATAATATTGTATCATACTCTCTCTTCTAAGTGCATCGATGCAAGATTTAAGCGGAAGCGCCAATGATCAGACCAACACATTCCAATATAATCCAGCGGGTCAAATCACGCAGCTTACCCGCAGCAATGATAATTATACATGGACGGGTCATGTGAATGTAGATCGTAATTACACGGTCAATGGTCTTAACCAGCTTATCACTGCTGGTGGTTTGACGCTCAATTATGACAATAGCGGCAATCTTAAATCTGACGGCAACAACACATATAATTATGATGTGGAGAACCGCTTAACGGGCGTGACGGGCAGCAATAATGCCACTCTTAGCTATGATCCCTTAGGCCGTTTGCACCAAACAATAGGTAGCGGTATTACCACGCGCTTTGGATATGATGGGGCAGACCTTATTGCCGAATATGGTGCTACGGGTGCTATTACCCGCCGATATGTTCATGGCCCTGGCACCGATGACCCCATCCTTTGGTATGAAGGTTCTAGCACAAGTGATAAACGCTATCTTAGCAAAGATGAGCGCGGCAGCGTTACCGCCATTACCAGCGGTACTGGCTCGCTTATCGCTATCAACTCTTATGATGAATTTGGCATTCCAGCAGAAACCAATGTCGGGCGCTTCCAATATAGTTTGCCCGAGGCATGTGCGGGGCACATGGTGAAGCGAACGCAGACATGGCTGCCCGAGGCAGGTCTCTATTATTATAAAGCGCGTATCTACTCACCGACACTCGGTAGGTTCCTACAAACCGATCCCATTGGCTATGGTGATGGACTCAATTGGTATAATTATGTCGGATCCGATCCGATAAACAAGAGTGATCCGACGGGGTTATACGGTGAGGGTTGTTTCACACGCCCAGGAAGCCGTATATGGGACTGTTCTGCAAGAAACAGAGCGGAGAATCATTTAGCACAACATACAAGCGGAGGTGGAGGTGGAGGAGTATCTTCGGCATTAATCGATCTTTTTGCTGGTTATTTTGCTGGTCAGACCGATAGAGATACACTTACCTCTCAGGTAAATGATTATCAAGAAGGCGTAATTGTCGTTACTGGGAGACGCCTCAATCGAGTTACACTAGATACCATTGATGCTAATACATTATGGGATCATTACTTAAATGGTTCTGGAGCTTCTGTTTGCTTGACTAGACAACAGTTTACTGATGTAGTTGGCTTTGCTAATGTGGTAGGCAGGGCTGTACCACATAGAGAAGATGCTAATCAGACTGTTCGTCAAGTCAGTTTTTATGGAACTTTATATGAGAATAGTTTTGGTACTGCTTCAATTATCCTAGATAGGAACAATCTAATTGTAGGTTTTCATGACGACTTCGATTTTGATTTTCGTTCAGATAGAAGTGTGGGTGGCCAAATTAAAACTCTGGTAGGTGCAATAGCTGGTGAACTTCAAGGAGGAGGAACTTCTTTTAGTATTGATTATAATAATAGGATTTGTGGAAGATGAGGTTATATACGTACATAATATTTATGAGCTTTTTAATTTCTGGATGTAGCAACATGAAAAAAGAGTATATCATTAGTAAATCGGGTATCGATAGATGTGTTCTTGATACGATGACATTTAATGAAGGAGCTACTCCAGATATAACAGACGTTAACTTTATACCTGATAATGAATGTAGCATTAAAGTTCTCGATTCGTTAGAAGTTGTTGGAGGAAGCATTTGCAGGGAACTTTTGATTGAAAAAGATGGTTGTCATTATTATAATGACAGTTCAACAATATTTTTCTCTAGGAGAAATAACATCTATAATATCAGTATAATTGATTAATCCAAGTTTTTCTATCCTTTGGTATGAAGGTGCTGGTACATCGGATAAACGCTATCTTAGCAAAGATGAGCGCGGCAGCGTTACCGCCATCACCAGCGGCACAGGCTCTCTTATCGGTATCAACAGCTATGATGAATATGGCATTCCAGCGGATACCAATGTCGGGCGGTTCCAATACAGTTTGCCCGAGACATGTGCGGGGCACATGGTGAAGCGAACGCAGACATGGCTACCCGAGGCTGGGCTTCGCCAATTCATTCCCCAAATGAATTGCGTGCGCTATTATTACAAAGCTCGTATCTACTCACCCACACTAGGCCGCTTCCTACAAACCGATCCCATAGGATATGGTGATGGCCTCAACTGGTATAATTATGTCGGGTCCGATCCGATTAACTTCACCGATCCAACGGGACTTTGTGGAACAACTACATTTTATTGGGATCATGATGGTGATGGTAAATTGTCAGATGGTGATGATATTGTAGAAATAGTTGTTACTGCTTGCAAAGGGGGTAGCGGTGGCGGTGGCTTTGGTGGTGGAAGTCCTAATACAGGGCCTAGTCGAAACCCTGGCTTCAGCGATGACAGTAGTGGTGGGGGAAACGAAATATGCCCTACTAAGGAAACGACAGCTTCAAAGATAGCAGATGGCGCTAGTACTGTTGGTTTAGCTGCTGATGGTGTAACGGTTGCAGCAGGGGTTTTTGGGCTAGCAACAGCACCAACTGGTGCTGGCCCGGCCGGTGCTGCCATTGTAGCAACTGGTGGTGCAATCGTTTCTAGAGGTGCTTCTGCAGTCAGTGGAATAGCTAATCTTGTAGATGGCAACTTTATAAATGCAGGTGGAGATTTTGTAGGAGTAGTAGCAGGTACATCAGCAGGAATAGTATCTCGCCATGCTATTGGTAACTTTATTGCTAGAGGTCGAAAATTTGGCGACCTTAGCGCTAGTCAAAATAGGGTGAATCGGATTATTGGAGATGCCGCATCTGCAATCTTTGGCCAAGGGGTTAATCAACTAAAATGTCCGAATTAACTTATTTCATGATGCTTATATTTATTATTACTCCAGCATTCATTCTGGTGGATTGGGCTTTTTACGAACGTACAATAAATATCATTTATATATTTTATAGTTTAAAAAAAGAATATAAATACAAGGACTTTTTGACACTTTATAGGGTATTGTTGTTAACTATATCAGCAGGAATGATTTGTTATATAATTGTTAAAGGTACTGGTTATGGCTACACTGCAATAGCAGGCACGGTACTTTTCTTGCTTACTCACTTTTATATCTATTTAAAAATATATATAGAAAATCGTAGAAAGTGATTCTGACTTTAATAAAGGGTCGGATGATAATTATACATGGACGGGTCATGTGAATGTAGATCGTAATTACACGGTCAATGGCCTTAACCAGCTTATCGCTGCAGGTGGTTTGACGCTCAATTATGACAATAGCGGCAATCTTAAAGGTGACGGCAACAACATATATAATTATGATGTGGAAAACCGCTTATTGGGCGTGACGGGCAGCAATAATGCTACCCTTAGCTATGATCCCTTGGGCCGTTTACACCAAACAATCGGTGGCGGTATTACCACGCGCTTTGGTTATGACGGGGCTGATCTTATTGCCGAATATGGTGCTACGGGTGCTATTACCCGCCGATATGTTCATGGCCCTGGCACCGATGATCCCATCTCCCTTGCTTGCACTGCGGGCGTTTCTCGGTCGTCCGTTCCCCAAACGGACTTACCCCCCTCGGAACGGGTATGAGGTTCCGGTACAAGTGATAAACGCTACCTTAGCAAGGATGAGCGCGGCAGCGTTACCGCCATTACCAGCGGTACTGGATCGCTTATCGGTATCAACAGCTATGACGAATATGGTATTCCAGCAGACACCAATGTTGGGCGGTTCCAATATAGTTTGCCCGAGGCATGTGCGGGGCACATGGTGAAGCGAACGCAGACATGGCTACCCGAGGCTGGCCTCTATTATTATAAAGCCCGTATCTACTCACCCACACTAGGCCGCTTCCTACAAACTGATCCCATCGGATATGGTGATGGCCTCAACTGGTATAATTATGTCGGCAGCGACCCGATAAACAATACCGATCCAACGGGGCTTCAGAGATGTTACCCAGTAACAGTCTGGAGAGCAGCAGCAGTAACGCTTGGAGATGGACCTACAGATAGAGGTGGTCAATGGGTTCACGTAGGTATAACCTGCTCTGCAGGAGGAGGCGGTGGTGGTGGAACTGGGTCTCTAGGTGGTGGTGGAGGTCCATCCAATGGTGATGATAATGAACGTAATGATATATGCGAATTAGGAAATACCTTTGTAAGAGCGGCGGATACATTTGGTGAGGCTTCAACTAATATAACTGGATTGGGGTTGGGTATTGGTAGTGTGGGATTACTAACTGGGAATCCAATACTTGGAGCTGCAGGTGCTGATGTTATTTTAGTAGGTGGTGCCCTTGGAACTTTATCTGGCTTAACGCAAGTAACGGGAGGTCTTTTTCAAGGAATTGGTGGTGGTGGTTTTAAAAATACATTTACTGGTATAGCAAATATAGGTTTTGGAAGTGCTATAAACAGGGGTCTACAGCGCACGCTTCCTAATGGCGGTATGATGGTCGATGCGCGAGCAAGAGCGGAAAGGGTAAATGATGTTACAGGTAATATTATTGGCGCTACTAGCACTTTTGTTAATTTAGTACAACCGACTCAAACCCAATGCCCTCCTCAATAGAAAGAAATTTTATGTATAGTAAAAAAGTAAGGATAATGGGTGGGATATCATTAGTATTACTTATAACTTCCCTAATAAATTCATCATTTATAGAATTTAGTTTTTTTGGCCTATCTAATAAACTACTCTCCATATTTGGTTATACAGCTAGCTTTATAGTATTTTATTACGCATACAATTCAATAGAGTATGAAGATTAATAGTTATTCATATCCAAATGTAGATCGTGATTACACGGTCAATGGCCTTAACCAGCTTATCGCTGCAGGTGGTTTGACGCTCAATTATGACAATAGCGGCAATCTTAAAGGTGACGGCAACAACATATATAATTATGATGTGGAAAACCGCTTATTGGGCGTGACGGGCAGCAATAATGCTACCCTTAGCTATGATCCCTTGGGCCGTTTACACCAAACAATCGGTGGCGGTATTACCACGTGCTTTGGTTATGACGGGGCAGACCTTATTGCCGAATATGATGCAGCGGGTGCTATCACCCGCCGATATGTTCATGGCCCTGGCACCGATGATCCTATCTCCCTTGCTTGCACTGCGGGCGTTTCTCGGTCGTCCGTTCCCCAAACGGACTTACCCCCCTCGGAACGGGTATGAGGTTCCGGTACAAGTGATAAACGCTACCTTAGCAAGGATGAGCGCGGCAGCGTTACCGCCATTACCAGCGGTACTGGATCGCTTATCGGTATCAACAGCTATGACGAATATGGTATTCCAGCAGACACCAATGTTGGGCGGTTCCAATATAGTTTGCCCGAGGCATGTGCGGGGCACATGGTGAAGCGAACGCAGACATGGCTACCCGAGGCTAGCCTCTATTATTACAAGGCTCGTATCTACTCACCCACTCTCGGGCGTTTCCTACAAACCGATCCCATCGGATATGCCGATGGCATGAACTGGTATAACTACGTCGGCAGCGACCCGATAAACAATACCGATCCAACGGGGCTTCAGAGATGTTACCCAGTAACAGTCTGGAGAGCAGCAGCAGTAACGCTTGGAGATGGACCTACAGATAGAGGTGGTCAATGGGTTCACGTAGGTATAACCTGCTCTGCAGGAGGAGGCGGTGGTGGTGGAACTGGGTCTCTAGGTGGTGGAAGCGGTTCATCCAACGGTGATGATAATGAACGTAATGATATCTGTGGTAGTGAAGGAAATAGTCAATATGTCCCAGAAGGTATCAGTGCGACTTCATTTCAAGGAGCTTGTAGAAGGCATGACAGATGTTATGAAACTATTGGCCGATCACAATCCTCATGTGATCAGGAATTCAGAAGGGACTTAGCCGCACAATGCGAACGCACAGGTGGGTTCTTCTGCTATCTCGGGGTCAATATATTCTATGGCACTCTTGTAATCGGGGGTGAGCCAGCATATAATGATGCGCAGAGAAGTGCACGAGAAAATATAAACATTGGTGGGGTAATAGGTCGCCCATCTAATCAAGGGATACCTTCTCCTTAAACATATAAGGTATAATATGAGAAAACGAGATATAGCAGCAGGATTATTAATTCTATGGGTATCTATAAGTGGTATATTCATGGTATTTTTGTTTCTGTTTAACTCGAATGGTATAAACACATTAGTAACATTATTAACCTTTAATAATGAAAATATCTTACTTCGGTTATTTATAGTGTGCCCGTGGGTTATATTAGTACTGTTGATATTACTTAATATAATAGGCAGTATCCGTCGTCATTGATTTTGGGGAATTTGTTGAATTAAAAATGAAGCTGCAAGATCGTTTCAAATGAATGGTAAATTCATTTCTAATGAACAAGGAAGGTAGGTTATATGAAAATTAATTGGAATATTACATTTTTGATATATATAATAACTTATTTTGTACTATTTATTGCTTTATTAATATATAATATCATTAACAAATGTTATTTTATGTGTTATAGTTTTCCTAACTTTCAATCAGATAATTTAGTGTCACTAACTATAAACATTGTATTTTTCACATTGTTACTATGGCCTATACCATTTATGGTATTTTTTTCAATTAGGAAATATATTAAACCTAAATAAACTAATGTTACTATTTAATAATTAGAATCATCATTTTATCTTTGCAAAATAACAAAAATCAAGTTTTAAATGCTATCTAATCCAAATAGCGCCAATGGCCTTAACCAGCTTATCGCTGCAGGTGGTTTGACGCTCAATTATGACAATAGCGGCAATCTTAAAGGTGATGGCAACAACACATATAGCTATGATGTTGAAAACCGCTTGTTGGGCGTGACGGGCAGTAATAATGCTACCCTTAGCTATGATCCCTTGGGCCGTTTACACCAA
The DNA here is from genome assembly GCA_947501885.1 of uncultured Sphingorhabdus sp. Lineage (GTDB taxonomy): Bacteria > Pseudomonadota > Alphaproteobacteria > Sphingomonadales > Sphingomonadaceae > Sphingorhabdus_B. Next base: position 24,784 of record CANMXN010000004.1, read on the forward strand.
ACAATCGGTGGCGGTATTACCACCTGCTTTGGAGACGCCTGTCCTGAACTTGTTTCAGGGACGGGGCAGATATGATTGCGGGAGTTGCAGATGTTGGTAAGCGCAACGAAAGCCGAATATAATGCAGCGGATGCTATCACCCGCCGTACCGCTTGTGCAGACCTTGTTTCAAGAGTGAAAATGGCATCAAAGTTAGATAATAAAACTTAAAGGAATTGTTTGAAATAGGCGGACATAACCCTTTATGAGGTTAAGATATGGATTTCTCAAATCTTATAAGTATGACAGAAGTGCAAATACCATTCTATATTTCAATATTCATTATTGGATCAATAGTTGGTAGCTTCATTGCAACGCTCGTCATACGCTGGCCTAAAACACAATCCATAATTTATGGCAGATCATCATGCGATCAATGTGGTCATAAATTACAAGTTAGGGATTTGATCCCGCTTATTTCATATAGCTTGCAACATGGTAAATGCCGTTATTGTAATGGTTCAATCGACCCACTCCACTGGCATATTGAGCTTATGGTAGCAGCTTTAAGTATATTAGCATTCATATTATTTCCTGTCCAACAAGCCGCAGGTTTGATGATATGGTTATGGTTATTCATTCCATTAGCCATATTAGACTATAAATATTTATGGCTCCCAAATCGGTTGATAATTATAACTATAATTGCTGCGCCAGTCATTGGTCCACTAATAAATGATGTTAGCATCGTCAGCCGCTTAATTGGTGCAATGATAGGATATTTATTCTTAGAAACCCTTAGAATTGTTTTTAAGAAATTACGTAACAAAGAGGCAATGGGCGGCGGCGATCCGAAATTATTGGGGGCATTAGGTCTATATTTTGGTTGGGAGGCTTTACCCTATATTATAATGCTAGCGTCTTGCATTGGTCTCATAATAGCTATGATAATGAAAGTAGGTTATGGATATCTTGACCAAAATCAAAAATTCCCATTGGGTACTTATATGATCATTGCCGCGCCAATTACATTTAGATTATATGTAATTTTATAGCAGTAGATACTCTAGCTATCATCGGCACAATCAAGCCCATAGTGCCAGTCTAATATCGTAACTGGTTTATCTAAGTTCCCAGTGATACGCACAATAGCGATTAAGGGGAGACCTTTTTCAGCTTTTATCTTTATTCGCAAAGAACTTCCTAATCTTACTGGGACTGAGTTTGCGACATTTACGACATTTAATGCACGGTTTAATTTTGGTGGACTGTGTGTACTATCAGGTTGCGATAATCCCGAGTGACTTGTAAAAAATTGAGAGGCGCACAGAGAGTCATTATCATTTGAGGATACGGCAATCTTTATTCCAGCGTTCTGCATCTCTGCTTCTATATCTGCAATACTAAGCAGTGTCTGAGCTTTGCTTCGTCTCATTCGATACGTTTCTAAATAAGTATTGCGCGCAATCGACGGAACAGCAAGGCCACGTAATGCTCTTTCTACTAAAGCAGGTTCGGCATTGTTAAGGTCAATCTTGCCATTTTCAGCTATAACTTCAACTTTCATAGGGAAACCCGAGAGATTATAATCGGCAGATGCGGGCAAAAGAGCAAAATTACTGTGCGGACCATTAAACAATATATCAGCAACAACAGTTTCATACGCGCTTTCTATAGCCAGTATTTTACGAACCCTCTCTCGTTCTTCCGCATGAAATTCAGCATTATTCAATACAGTCAGTGATATGGCGGTAACAAGAGTTGCGCCCAACAATATTAGCCAAATCGTAGAGATAAGAACATAGCCGCCTTCATCATCTTTAAGCATCTATCGCTCGCTTCATTATTCACCACTATTCGCACGGCGTTCTTCAATACGTGTCCCAACTTGACTAGCCTGCGCTTCATCCAGCAATGGTCTGGTTAGATCTAATCCATCGATTAGAGCATCAACTGTATTTTTCACATCATCAGGTGATCTAATAATAGTTGGTGTGATTAATATGATTAGCTCTGTACGGCTACCTCTATCAACTCTATTTCCAAATAAACCGCCAATAATGGGTATTTGACTTAATAATGGTATGCCTGACTTTGTTCGCGTTACACTGTCTCTAATCAAACCACCCAACACAATAATTTGCCCCGACTTGGTGGATACTGTGGTCGTTAGACGCCTTTGTTGAATAGTTGGTGAATTGATACCAGAAGTTGTGGTCGCTGCGACATCGCTCACTTCCTGTGAAATATCGAGCATGATTACGCCACTATCATTTACGCGCGGTGTGACCTGCAATATCACCCCTGTATCACGAAGTTCGATAGAATTGACGATGGGTGCCCCAACAGTTTCAACCGCTTGCGCTTGTTGGGTTACTATAGGGACCTGATCACCGACTTGGAGCGTAGCAGTTTCATTGTTAAGCATTAATAATTTGGGTGCAGATAATACTTTAACATTTGTCTTGGTTTGCAGTGTATTTAATACAGCATTAACGCTTGTACCTACTAATGATATTGATGAACCAGGGAATACCGATGCTGGCGTCGCACCAGTAGTAGAGCTATTTGTTACAGTTAAGGCTGCATTACCTGGATTACCTTGGGATTGGAAATTAATACCAAGGCTTAAATCATCAGTAAGAGTGACCTCTGCCAAGGTTGCTTCAATCAAGACTTGTGATACAGGTTTGTCAAGCTTTTCAAGCGCCTCTCTAATAAAGCTATATTCTTCCCCGTTAGCATATATTAACAAGCTATTATTTTGATCATTTGGTACAATTTTAAGTGCGGCATTACCTGATGCAGCCTGTCCAGTAAGCGCTGTCTGACTAACTGAATCTGTCCCTGAGTTTTGAATTCCACCACTATCAATATTGCCACTTCCCTGCACATCGACAGGAGCCGTATTTTCTCCATCACTCTGACTTGAGGATCCTCCAAGTACAAGTTGAAGGGAATTTGCAATATCACGTGCTCGTCCATTTTGCACTGAATAGCTGTATAGTTTCCTTTTGCCAGACCCTCCATTGTCAAGACGTCTAATCCAAGGTTCAATACGGTTTAGATCAGCATTATCCGCAGCTATTCCAAGAACAGAAGCTAGTCTCGGCAAGGGGACTAGGCGAACACGTGTTCCAATAATATCGAATGGGGGGCGAAAAATCTCATCCAGCTCATCTACCAATGTCTGCGCATCTACATCTTCTAATTTCCAAATCTGGAAATTCATTGCAGCCAAACTATCTATATCAAAGCGTGCAATTAACTTTTTAGCCGCATCACGTTCTTCGGCACTTCCGGAAACGATCACCTCATTACGGCCTGCGGATCCAATGGAAATAATATCCTTACCTAAAAGCTCGGTTGCTAATTCAACTATACTGCGTGCACTTGCAAAACGCAAAGCTATGGCTTCACTGGCAAAACCAGGTGCTGAAGGTTCTAAATCTTGGCGTTGTTCTCCGTTTACTGAACGAGGAATGAATTGTGAAGTAACTGGACTTAATGTTCTAGCTTTTTGGCGTGATAATATGCGATAATTCTCACCTCTTTTAATGATTACCGCATCCAGAGGAGCTAAGGCTCTTTCTAATAAGGGTATTAACTCGCTTGCTGGAACAGGGCTGGTTGTTCGCAACGTTATATTACCTTTTAAATCTGGATCTAAATCATAATTGGCGCGCAACATTGATCCAAGAACCGCATCAACGACCCGCTTCACATCAGCATCAACAAATGCTAGATTATACCCTTGCTGAGAGTTCGATTGAGCCACTGCATGTACTGAAGAGGCGGAAGCACTATAAAGCGCTAATGCAGCCATTGCTATGCAGAGCCTCTTTTGTTTGCTGTTTTTCATCTTAATGTCCTAATTTGGTTTCATTATTATATTCAAATTTCTTCAGGGTCTATTCCCATAATCTAATGCTATGATCTTGCGAACGCCTTGCGCTCTAAAAGTTGCGTTATTTGGACTGATATGAATTAAAGTCCAACCATCAATATTTTCGCCAGGTTTTATATTTTGATCGACCCCATCGCTACCTTTTACAATAGCAACAGATCGGCCACGTCCTTTTGCTATTCCAACCAATTTTGGTTCTGGAGGTAGCGGGGTTTGCTCAATATTTTCTTGTGGCAACTCAATATTCTCTGGCGTTTCTATCGTTAAACCGCGTTCTTTATTGAAAATAGGTTTTGCTAATAAGTTATTTGGCGAAGCGCTTGCAACAATCTTTATATCTGTAATTGTCATATCAGCTTCATTATTCTGAAATGCACTCGCATCCATTAATAAAAGCCAAGGCAATATAATTGCAGCCACTAGAGATAATATAAATAAAAACCAATCTTTAATGCCTAGCATTAATTTTTCTCCCAAACAGCGAGTAATCGGGAATTAAACTTTAATTGATCGGGAATATCTTCATCATATTCTATGTTCCAATCAACCATTCGCATTAATATTGGGTTATTCTCAACCTGACTTAGGAAATTAATTACAGCAGCCTCATTTCCTGACAGAGAAATATTAGCGCTTATTAGACCGATCAGAGGCTTATCATCAGTTGTAAATATAATGGTGACTTCGATATTATTTTGAGCCGCTAAATTAGCTAGAAGGGTTTGTAATGCATTTTGTGCATTTATGTCATCAGACGCTTTTAATAGCAAAGAAGGGTTTAGTGTCTTGCTTGAAGGAGGGTTGGGACGTTCTAATATGCTTTGCAATCTGCTAACTTCAAATCTGGAATCAGCCAAAGTATCGCGGCTAGATTCTATTCTTCCATTGATCGGAATTAAAATAAATTCAATTATACAAAGAACGAAGAGTAATAATATACCAATAGCTAATGCGCGTCGCACAAAGGGAGAAAATTCGCTCATTATTTCAGCCCTATTTCAACAGTATGTATGAAATTATCAGGATCAAGCTCTTGTGTATCGACAATCTCCACCGATTCAAAATATTGGGATTTTTCTAATATAGGTTTTAATCTGGCACTATTTGACGCATTCACTCTTATAATTATATTATCGGAATCTTGAGCGCTTATAGAATGCACCCAAATATTTTCAGGTAATAATTTAGCTAACTCATCCAGCATAGGAATGATAGTTTTTCGGCCTGATAAAGGAATAGCCCTGCGCCGCAAATTTTCTTGATATTGGGCATCACGCCAAGCATCTATTTTAGGTCTAGCTTCACTCTCAATTATATTAGAATATTCTTGATTTTTATTCGTTATAATATTTGCCCCTAATATCACGGAAAGCGGAATAGATAATAATAGCAGGAAAGAAGCCAAACGAAGCATCAATTTTTTATTTTCAAAAAAGCTTTGACCCATAATTAATGGTTGGCGAAAGACCATTATGTTACCACCATAATTAACTGCAATAGTTGGCGGCATTGCACCATGGTCCGCAAATAACATTTCAATCTGATCTAACCTATGCGCGCGAACAATGAAAATTGCAAAATTGGCAAAACCTTGTTCGTTAGATTGTTTGCAATAATTCCATTCAATTTTGTTTATATTGAGCGGAGAGTGTAGCGGAAGTTGCAAAGCGATAGCAGAATGTGGGTCTTTTAAAGTCTTCGCTGGTAACTTTATATTTATAATATGAAAGTCATTTTCTGATAAAAATAGACGGGGAGGGAGCTTCTCTGACAGATGAAGAATATCCTCCCAACAATCATCATCAAGCTTCTCTAATATAGAGTTCTCTTCTAGCCTTTGACCATTCCCTTTTGAGACAGACTCAATAATCACACGATCCTGATACGCAAATATATCAAGATGGTTACGACTATCGCTCGCAGCTTTCAAGTCAGCTGGAATCATACCCATAATCTCATCAGACCACCAATTCCAAAAATCGGTTACTAGCTCTATTATAGAGGTTAGAGATCCCCTCATTCTCGGCACACCTGAGAAATAGGGTCAAATATACAGGTTTTCGTTTCAGTAACTATTGGATTAATTGGAATACTGCGTTGCTCTCCATTGGATAAATTAATAATGACTTTATGCACTTTGTTATGGCTTTGATCTCTTGCAATTAAGTCAATTTGCTTTGGAAACACTACCTTATCAACACCTTGCAGAATGTTAACGCTTGGGAAATTAGCTTCAGCATCAGATATATTAAGCTGCATCACGCCTTCATCATTTTTATCTACTATTTGCAATTGATGTATTACATATCCGCGTCGGCCTGAAGCCATTGGCGCGTGGCTCATAAATGTAAGTGTGTTTGGTTTCTGTGTAAAAGCTTGTTGGTCTATATCTACAAAGCGTGATGATTTTAATATATTTGCAAGCGAGATTAACCTCATATCCGATTGTGATTTTTCTGTATTATTTTTAACTCGCTCTAACGCCGGTGCAAAACTAGCAATGGCATTACTAATTCCGGCTAGTAGCAATGCCCCAATGGCGAGCACGATTAGTGTTTCAATTAATGTAAAACCATGCTCTTTCATCGAATATTCTTCACATAACGTTTTTCAAGACTGATCAAAGAAAGTTGTTTCTCATCCCTAACTTCAATCTGTCGCTTGACCAATGCCTGACTTCCTCTTGGATCGCGCGCTATGACTTTCTCATTTATAGTCCAATTTAATGCGTTTAAAGTACCCTTCTTTTCTGTATTGGATAGGTCGAGCTGTCTCTGGGCCAATATAAGAGCCTGTTCCATCTTAACTTGTTTTGCGCTTCGCTCCGATGCGTTAGCAAGACCATTAAATAGAATAATCAATAAAAATGATGCCACTACCAATGCAACCAAGAGTTCGACCAAAGTAAAACCGTTTTGATGAATTTCTCTATCGTACATTTGAAATAGCGCCATCATACCAATTAATACTCACTAATTTTTTTCCATCTTCGGATAATATATCTCCGCCTGTGGATGAGCCATCTGGATAAAAGATTAATGTGCTACTATCAGAAACCGCAGGACTGTATAGAAACGCATTATTGCTTGGTTCATATATTCGAGTCTGTGATGAATTGATCGCTTCTTGGCGTAATATCTGTAAATCTCTTATCAAATTGACCTCATTTTGCCTATCATTCTTCCCAGCTGCGTTAATCACAACCAAAACAGCCATTAATGACATAATTGCCATAACGATGAGCAACTCTATTAGAGTAAAGCCATTGCTCACATAAGGCGTAGAATTATTAGGGTATGGCTGTGATATCGGCATTTTCGCCATCTCCTCCTTCTTTATTATCCGCACCAAGGCTGATCAGATCATAGGGGCCATTTGTGCCTGGTGCGCGGTAAACAAAGGCATTACCCCAAGGATCCTGTAATTGCCTTTCCTGCCGTATATAGGGTCCATTCCACCCCGGTTTATTATTAGCAGACCATAATGGTTCTAAACCCTCTGAAGAGCTAGGATGTTCGCCAACATCCAATTGATAAAAGCGCAATGCCGTAGATAAAGTTTCCATTTGAATAGTCGCCGCTTTAGATTTTGCACTACCTAACATGCGGGTAATTTGAGGGATAGCAACCATTGCGATAAGCCCGATAAGAACAAGCACAACAAGCATTTCCATCAAGGTAAAACCAGATTGGGTTTTGAGGTCGTTTATTTTCGTTGATTTCAAACTCATCCTGCAAAATCTCCTAATGCAAATATCCCAAGCATTACACCAGCAACTAACATAGCTACCGCGCCTCCTAATAGGATTATCGCAATGGGATTTACCAACGATACGATAGCTTCAATCCTATGTGATGCAATATCATTCATAATTTTGCTTGCTTCACGGCAAGTTTCTCCTAGGCGCCCGCTTCTCTCACCAACTTCAACCAATCGTCTTGCAGTGTCGGGATATGCCTTTGCTTTGCTGAGCGCCGAAGAGAGACGCTCCCCTTCTCTAACTTTTTCTAAAACTATTTGAAGTTGATTTCTCCACCGCACACTTGAAATAGCATCACTTGCAAGTGAAAAGGCCTTCACGACATGAACGCCGTTAAGCAATAGAGTGGAAAATAAACCAGAAAACTGTGCGGCTATATATTGATCGCGCAATTTTTGCCCAGGAAATAAGCTAGGCTTATTCTCTCTTAATGCGCAACCAACATCAGATTTCAAAAATAACCAACCTCCAATGATGATAGAAAAGAGAATTAAAAATCCAATTATGCCAAATTCACTAGCATTATCCGATAGCCACAAAACAGCGCGTGTCAGCGAAGGTAATTTATCTTCTGAGCCAGCAAATATAGGTTCAAATTGCGGAACAACTAATGTCAAAACCAACATTAAGGCTATTATGGTCGCAATTAGGACAGCCATTGGGTATGTCATAGCCGTGATCAATGCTCGTCGCGTTGATGCAAGGTCAGACATGCGATCGGCCGCTTGCGTTAATGCTACGCCCAAATTACCACCTGTTTCAGATGCTCTTACAATACCTATGACCCATGCAGGGAAATTACCCTCGCATTCCATCGCTCTAGCCAAGCTTTGTCCTGCCCTAACATCGGACAACATTTTTGTGACAGATTGCTTTTGTCTAGAAGACGATGCTTGATCTCGCAACATATCAAGCGAGCGATCAACAGGTAAATCAGCTACCACCAAAATAGAGAGCTGCCTCAAAAATACCGCTTGCTCTGATGTTCCGCTATTACCGCTCAATCTTATAGGGCTATTTAGTAATTCTATCCAATTTGCTTTTCCAGTGCGTAATTTTAATGGCGTAAAGCCCTGAGAAACAAGTTCAGTAACACATTGCTCCTCGCTAATAGCTTCACGAATTATAACCGTGTCTTTGCCATCCCGATCTATGACCTGACACCGAAACTCCATCATTCTTGCCCCACAATATGCTGTGCTTCTTCTAATGATGTTTTGCCTTCCGCTACCAACATAATCGCTTGAGCATGCAAAGATTGACCATCATCTAATGCATATTCACGCGCGCGCCCTTCATGGACTAGGTCCATAAGCTGTTCGTCTATTTTAACAAATTCCATAATTGGTGTGCGGCCCGTATAACCTGTCATAGAACAATGTGTGCATCCAACAGCATCATAAATTGTATCGGGCACAGCGAGCTTATGCTGCGTAAAAATCTGCTTTTCGCTTTCCGATACTAACCGGGTTCCTTTACATTCGTTACATAGCAATCGCATCAAGCGCTGTGCAATAACAGCAATAACCGTTGAACCCGTCAAATAAGTATCAATCCCAATATCGGATAATCTCGTGAATGCGCCTAATGCACTATTGGTGTGTAATGTAGAAAGGACAAGATGACCTGTTAAGGCCGCACGCAATGCGATATCGGCCGTCTCACGATCTCTAATTTCTCCAACCATTAAAATATCAGGGTCTTGCCGCAAAAAAGCACGCAAGGCATTAGCGTAATCCAAACCAATTTCGGGTTGCACCTGTACTTGATTAACACCGTCCAGCAAAATCTCGACAGGATCTTCAACCGTCAAAATCTTCACATCGGGCCTGCGCAAATGATTAAGGCCTGCATATAATGTAGTGGTCTTGCCGCTGCCCGTTGGCCCCGTCACCAATATCATGCCATTGGGCCGCGCTAGAGCAGCGCGTAACTTCTCTTGCAAATCTTCTCGCAACCCTATGCTATCAATCTCTGGCGGAGACTTACTGCGTCCCAAAAGGCGCAATACGATGCTCTCGCCATGTGCAACTGGGGATGTCGATACCCTAATGTCCACATCTTCGCCCATATGCGTATAGGCAATACGTCCATCTTGCGGCAAACGGCTCTCAGATATATCCAATCCAGCCATCACTTTAATGCGCGATGCCACAGCATCAGAAACACTTTGCGGTGGCCGTTCCATTTCAGTCAATCTGCCATCTAGACGCAGCCTTATTGCCAAATGCCGCGCCATAGGTTCAATATGTACATCCGATGCATTGCGGCGAACAGCAGTAGCAATAATATTATTGACCAAGCGAATGATGGGCGCTTCGCTACTACCATCCAATAATTTATCAATCTCTTCATTAGATAATATTGCATTAGATTCTGGCGCATCATCATTACTATCTAATTTTGTGATAGCTTCTAAAATATCCGAAGCACGCCCTACTAAAGGTACAATCTCTTTATCATAAGCAAAAGCCAAACCATCGATGACCTCTTCATTGGTCGGATCAGACATAACGGCTTCGATTTTACCGTCCTTTTCGTGCAGCGGTAATATTTGTTTACGCCGCAGCCATTCAAAATTTATAGTTTCTGGCAGAGTAATATTATCAGGAAATTCATTCGCATTCAATGACCTTACATCTAATACAGTTGATATAGTATCCACCAACTGTGTTTCGCTAACCAGGCCAAGTTCAGGGAGCATCCGTAATATGCTCATGCCCGTTCGCTCGCTAGCATCACGCACCCGCTGCATTTCGCTCTCGGTTATGACACTGCCATCTATCAGTGCTGCTTCAATCGGAATCAAATCACAACCTCCCTCTAATTCATCCTAACAATAGTCTTTGATTCTACAAGTTATAACTATAAATATGCTTACCAATAATTTTTGACTCTATATTTATATCTGTTCATTGATTTTATTTGCTGTTATATTTGGGTTATGGCATTTGTTGTTACAGAGACATGGACTAAAAGCCGCATGCAAGCAGCGGCCGATATCATGCATGCAGCATCGTATCATCTCATCCCAAACGGGTTGTATGAGCGCATTCCCAACGACTTAAAACGCCCCATTATATTGATACTATCTGCATCGATAAATGCTGCTCTTTTATATGCATTTATAACGCAGAGCATTATCTCCGATGATCTTATCAATAAAAACCAAGAGCGTTTGGTTGCTATATTTGATTTTAGCCCTGAGAACGAAACTGAAGAAAAACCAACTCCAGAAAAACAAGCCAGCAATCAGGACAATATATCACAACAAAATCAACCCATAGAAACCAGCTCCCTATCTATACCAAAAGAATGGTCCGTATCACGCATCAACATTGCACAAAAAAATACATCCGACAATGCCGGAGATGATGGCAATGCTGATGATGGAGTATATGATCCTTATGCTGGTGCATCGCCGCAATTAGATCAACAAAAACAAGCGGATTATACCGCAGATTATAGCAATATGGATCCCGCATTTGATAAATCCATGTTTGAAGCATGGATAGCAAAGCTGCGTGTGCGTCTGCGCCGTGCCAATGGAACTGTGATGTTATCGGTCACATTGGATGATGGACGCATAAAAGATGCACAGATCATAGGCGGTAACGCCAGCATGCCATTGCGATTATTTGTTCGTAATGATGTGATGGGGCAGAAATTATTTAATGGCGGTTCAGGCCAAAAATCCTTGCCCGAAATTAGATTGTGACCTTGTAATAATAGCGCCCGCAATTCATTTGGGGAATGAACTCGTAATGCCTTTGTCTAGAGATCAGTTTAAGTTAGTTCAAACGATCATGCTAGTTCTTAAGTACCACACATTGCATTCAATTCATAAAATTCTTCCAAAAGGGCATCGACTTTTTGCTTGCCATATTGAGATTTGTTATTCGAAAATAAGTCACATACACCCCGGCCATTCAAATCTGTTACAGATAGGTTTGCGCCTCGGCTAATCAAAAGATGAATTATGTCGAACTGATTAGAATTAGCCGACAGTAATGGCGTTTGCTTAAGCCCATTGACCTGTTCTAGGTCTACGCCATCTAGAATTAAACTTTCTACAAAATCAAGCCGTCGATGCATTATAGATGAAAAAATAGGACTTGTTTGAATGGATGAATTAGAGAATTTTATGTCTGGATTAATATTAGAATTGATAAACTCATAAAATATGACTTCTTTATTCTCTTGTATAGATATCCTAATTATTTTCTTACAATTGTTTATATTTTTTTCACAGACTGTAGAAAAATAACTCCTCCATATACTTGCTTCTCTTCGATCTTCCGAAATTAGATGAAAAACTTCATCTCCTGATATATCGTTACCCGATTGAACTTTATCCCATATTGTATTGGTATCTACGCTACAACCAATAAGGCTTAAACTTAAAACGCAGTATATCATTTTACGAAGCATATTCATCTACCTTTTAATATACCTCTTACTGTACCAATGGAATGGTTTAGTAATCCAAATGGATTACCTTCGCCAAGGTAGCGAAAACAGGACCCAATCAAGGTACGTGTTCCCAGTGAATTTGGCACTACAGGGAGCCGTTGAGCGCCGTTGAGTGGGTCGCCTCGTACAAAAATAGAATTGACATGAGCACCGTTAGCTCTTGATAAGTTAAAATTTGATAATGTAGCATTACTAACACCCGCAGGATTGAATACAGTGGTTTCTCTGCCTGTCAATGCCCCTGCAAGTGAAGCAAGCCCACCACCTAGAGAATGACCAGTGAATGAGAGCCCTTTTTCTCCTACAGCGGCACTTACAGCAGTTGCTAACGATGCCACCTGATTGTTGTATTGCTCAGATGCACCAAAAATTTGTAGACCATTATCATCCACGTCTGCAAAGCTATCAGATCCACCAAAGGCCACAACCGTTTCTTTCCCGTTTGAAAAAATACCAGCCCGAAAGCCGTTATCATTTTCAAGATCACTTTGTTCTAATCCGAAGTCCGATGGGTTCTGCCTCTCAAAACCACCAAAACCAGAACAATTTGTATCATAGGCACATTCTGACAAACCAGCTAGCTGACTATCCGTGGCCAATCCCGTCGGATCGATCTTATTCACTGGATCATTGCCGACATAGGCATAGAGGTTATATTGGTCTTCATATCCGATGGGATCGGTTTGGAGGAAGCGGCCTAGGGTAGGGCTGTAGACACGGGCTTTATAGTAATAAAGCCCCAGCTCAGGCAGCCATATCTGCGTTTACTTCGCCATGTGCCCCGCACATGCTATCTGCGCAAACTGTATTGGAACCTGCCTTGGTTGGTTTCATTGGGGATGCCATATGCATCATAACCATTGATCGCAGTCAATGGACCATTCAATAAGCTGTTTACAGCAATGACCGAACCTTGATGGTCCTTTTGCAGAAAATAACTTGGACTACCACTAGAGATATTACTTTCTAGCCAATAAACAGGATCATCAACACCGCTGCCATGCGCATATTCGCGGAGTATAGTATTGCTACCATCAAATTCTGCAATTAATGCATCACCATCATAGAGATATTGCACAATACCTGCGCTGCTATTATTGTTAGAGTTATACAAACGACCCAAAGGATCATAATAGACATTGGCGGTTGTTGCGCCATTGGAATTATTCTTGGCCCTGACCAAACGGTTCTCAACATCATATTGAAAGCTGACAGTGCCATCTGATATAAGGTTGCCATTGCCATCATAGGTAAAAGCCGCTGGACCTGCGTTTACTTCGCCATGCCCCCAGTATGGCTCGGGTAAACTATATTGGTTTAATCCATTGGTGGTATAATTGCGATCCACATCATAATGGGCTGTATTGGTATAAGCATCATTGCTGATGAAGTCGCTTTTAACTTAAATTTATTCAAAGATCGAATATTCTTCTAATATTTTAATATCTTCAGAAGACCAATCTAAACCTTCTATATATGAATCTGGATTATATTCATAAACCGATTTTATTTCTTCATAACTATTTGCTATTAAATCTAAATGCTCAGAATAATTATTGATATCTAATTCATCAAAGAAAGTCCCATCGCATAGATAAAAACATGTATGACTGATAACAATAAAAACTATATCGTTTTGTTTATCCTTAGGTATGGCTTCATAATAAGAAAACATTTTTTCATGATATTCACTAGAAGTATTGCTATTACCAGCGTTGATTAAGGCTTTATGCTCAGAGAGATAGCCCATAAGTATTTTTTCAAATATTTGCTTTAGTTTCTTCATTTTTTCTTTCTTCTTCCGCCACCTCTTCGTGGGTTATTTCGTATACGTAACTTACCATCAGTAAATACACTGGCTAAAACTTTATTAGTTTTAGGGTGTTTAATTTTCCATTGTGTACCTCCATGATTAGAAGTGCTTCTCTGCCAAATATTGCTAGTTTCATTATCCTTAAAGCCTTGGCCACCTTTTAAACGTGTAAAACGCTTTTTGCTACCAGGCGATGTAGGAGTAGTGAGCTTTTCTCCGCCAATTGCAACGGCTACAGCAGACATTACACTACCTGCACCTGCTGCCTGTGCTTGTGAAACATCGGAAGTTAATATGATTAATCCAGCAGCCGCTCGAGCACCACTCTCTCCTGGCTCTCCGCGTTGAGGGTTGTCAAGAATACTTTCAGCAATTTCCCGTTTGGTGGGCCTCTCAGCCTTTTCAGGTTTTACTCCGGTTACAACAATTTCAGGTCCGTCATCTCCCTCACAAGGTACGTCAGGGTCTGTACCTTCACTTGAACACTTCCCAGTCGGGTCCACAAAATTAACAGGATCATTGCCTACGTATGCATAGAGGTTATATTGGTCTTCATATCCGATGGGATCGGTTTGGAGGAAGCGGCCTAGGGTAGGGCTGTAGACACGGGCTTTATAGTAATAAAGCCCCAGCTCAGGCAGCCATATCTGCGTTTACTTCGCCATGTGCCCCGCACATGCTATCTGCGCAAACTGTATTGGAACCTGCCT
>CANMXN010000005.1 GCA_947501885.1 uncultured Sphingorhabdus sp.
TTGAATGGTCCATTGACTGCGATCAATGGTTATGATGCATATGGCATCCCCAATGAAACCAACCAAGGCAGGTTCCAGTACACAGGACAGATATGGCTGCCTGAAATTGGTATGTATTACTATAAAGCCCGTGTATACAGCCCTACCCTCGGCCGCTTTCTTCAAACCGACCCCATCGGATATGAAGACCAATATAACCTCTATGCCTATGTCGGCAATGATCCCGTCAATAATATCGATCCGACGGGATTGGCATGTGAAGACACTGGCGGGACACCCTCTACTGGCGAGGCAACTGAAGGTGGTAATATTGACCCCTCAACTTATTGTGATCCAGATAACCCAGAAGATGATGGGCCTGCAATTGAAGTGGAAGCTGATAAACTAACAGTCAATAATTCAAGAATATTAAAACGCCAGAAGGAGCAACATAGAAAGCGAAGAGATTGGATTAGAGAAAATTGTAATATTCTGTCGCAAAATGGCTGTAACAATTCCAAAGATAAACCAAAAGTTGAAGACTTTTGCGGTGGCAAAGGCATATCAAGTATTATTCCTGAAGGCAGTTTCCCTGGAGCCTGTGCTGCCCACGATCGTTGTTATGAGAGCTCGTCTTCACGGGCTACTTGTGATAGTAAGTTTAAAGAAGATGTACTTAAATTATGTTTCGCTGAAACCGGCGATGCAAACTGTGGTGATGTTAGTAGCCTTTATTATAGAGGTGTCAGAGCACAAGGAAGAAAATTCTATATAGGAACAGGAGATCCAAATTAAAACATGAAACGTTTTCTACATTTATGTATAGTCTTATTTACTGGCTTATGGTTGCTATATACTCCGTTCGCATTACTATTTATGGGGCTTGCAGAGGGTGTCTGGAACTTTGTCAGCACTTCGTTTGGTGGGCTGCAGACCATAGTAGATGGCGGAGAATCATCAATAATTTATTCTTTTAATATATTTTGGATAATCTATCCTATTATATTTTTATTCTATTGGTTTAGAAAATATATTATAAGAGGGTTAGATCTGGCGGTGAACCTTCTTACGAAAGGGAAGGGTTAAATAACGGCATTCCCAATGAAACCAACCAAGGCAGGTTCCAATACACAGGACAGATATGGCTACCAGAGCTGGGGCTTTATTATTACAAAGCCCGTATCTACTCACCGACACTAGGCCGCTTCCTACAAACCGATCCCATCGGTTATGAAGACCAATATAACCTCTATGCCTATGTCGGCAATGATCCTGTTAATCTTGTGGACCCGACTGGGGAGATGACTTGCGGAAGAATCGAAGGATATACCGCCTCTAATTGTGGTTCTTCAACTAATATTGGGTTCAGTAATGACGAGGGTACAGCTCAGCAGACTAGAAATGGTGGTGCTAATCTAGTTGGTGGACGAGGAGCAAGAAGGAATTCCTCAGGAACAGGTTTTGGTATAGGGGCAATTAGAGAGGCTCGCTATCGAGTAGTATTTGCACAAGTACAAATATTACAACCAGGTCATTCCAGTGCACGATCCCCCGGGCCAGCTAGTAATCAAGCGTTACGGGATATCACCAATACACGCAATGAAATTATTCAACAGTTTGCATCTACTGGTTCACAACCATCGAGAAATGGTTTAACGCGTGCTGGTAGAAGTTTTCAAAAACATACTGACAGAGGAGAGTTTGTCAGAACATCAAATTCGCAAACAACCTTTAATCGGCAAGGTGCACAACTTTTGAATTCTATTGTAAACCATCCAAGATTAAGTGTGAGTGTTACTCAAAACTCAAATCTTATTATCATAACTGCGCCTGGTATTGGTTCTGCACACTTTACACCTCAAGGAGTATTCCATAACTTCTCAACGAGAGGACAATAATATGAAAATAGAAATCGAGCATCATTTTCACCTAGATGATAACAGATGGACAACTGAGTTGACTATAGACGATAATTTTGGTGCCTATTTTGGTATATATAACGATGAAGTCTATCTAATGAGATATTCTGACCAAGGGAATTTGAAAAAGCTGAAATATGAAGACTTTAAGTCTGCAATGGAGGAAACTATTGAAGAATTGAAAAAGGTAATAGAAGAAGACACTGATTTATAATACTACATACTTATTTGATGGTGATAACCATATAAAACGCATGGTTAATAAGCTGGTGTGTACAGACTTTGATGTAGGCTTTAACTTCATCCATAATCCAGCCTCACAAATTAAGAACCGTACGATCAGCAATGATGCTTATGCCAATACAGCCCATTATGATGTAGAACGCAATTATACCACCAATGGCCTCAATCAATATACTGGTGCAGGTCCAGCAGCTTTTACCTATGATGGCAATGGCAACCTTATATCAGATGGCACTGTCAGCTTTCAATATGATGTTGAGAACCGTTTGGTCAGGGCCAAGAATAATTCTAATGGCGCGACAACCGCCAATCTTTATTATGATCCTTTGGGACGCCTATATCAGACCAATAATCATACAAGCGCAGGTATTGTGCAATATCTCTATGATGGTGATGCTTTGATTGCAGAATTTGATGGTAGCAATACTATATTGCGCGAATATGCGCATGGCAGCGGCGTTGACGATCCTGTCTATTGGTTAGAAGCTAATATCTCTAGTGGTAGTCCAAGTTATTTCCTGCAAAAGAACCATCAAGGTTCGGTCATTGCTGTAAACAGCTTATTGAATGGTCCATTGACTGCGATCAATGGTTATGATGCATATGGCATCCCCAATGAAACCAACCAAGGCAGGTTCCAATACAGTTTGCGCAGATAGCATGTGCGGGGCACATGGCGAAGTAAACGCAGATATGGCTGCCTGAAATCGGGCTTTGCCAATGCATTCCCCAAATGCATTGCATACGCTATTATTACAAAGCCCGCATATACAGCCCTACCCTCGGCCGTTTCCTACAAACCGATCCCATCGGATATGAAGACAGAATAACCTCTATGCCTATGTCGGCAATGATCCTGTTAATTTTGTGGATCCGACTGGGGAGATGACTTGCGGAAGAATTGAAGGATATACCGCCTCTAATTGTGGTTCTTCAACTAATGTTGGGTTCAGTAATGACGAAACTACTGTTATCGGACAGAGAACGGTTTCTATAGAGGGTAAAATAGGGTCTGAAGAGTATAAGAATAATACAAAAAAGGCAGCAAAAGATGAAACTAGAAGGGCAGGACTTGCAATAACAGGTTTAACCGATGATAATGACCATGAACGAGAGTTTGGCTTTACAATAGCATTAAACAATGAAACACAAGAACTTGTAACAACACTATATGCAGGTATAGATGGTAAAGTTGCATTAGATATAGGGAAAAATACTATTGTTGCTGCACATACACATAATGGTGTAGCGGCAATAAGTACTACTATTCACAGATTTGGTAAAAATATTGGTTATCATCGAAATATTAATTCAAACCAGAACGGCGCATCACCTGATGACATAAAAGCAAGGAAAGGTAACCATCATACAAGATTTTATCTTTTTCAAAGAAGAATAAAACATTCAAGGGTATTAACACCTTGGGAACTTATTAAGTTTTGGATGAGAATTTAATTATGGTAATGAAAACTTTATATTACATATCTTACATTTTTCTTATATTGATAATGTCTTTATCTGCGATACTAATAATATATGAATTAAATCGAGGTCTCAATAACAACCAAGATATGGTAAGGCCATATATAGATTTATCTATAGCGATTCTGTTTTTGTTACATTTAGTTCTATGGAAAAGGTTTAAGTATATTGCGTTGACTTTAGTAACATCGATAATCGGATTTAATGAATTAATAAATATATACTTTATTTGGAAATTAAAAATGATAAATTACAATAATATTTCAGAAATGCTATATTATACTTATAAAGGGTTAAATGCTATAGATGCATTCTACATTACTCTTGATATATTAATATTACAGTTACTTTTTTCTACAATAGCATTTTTTGTAGCCACATACACATATCGGCATTATTTAAAAATATAAGGTTAAGATAATTACGAACATAATCTATGATCCTTTGGGGCGTTTAATAAAGATTGATGCAGGTACCGATGCGAGCGCTACTAAGTTCCTCTATGATGGTGATGCATTAATTGCGGAATATAATGTATCGGGTGGGCGCCTTCGCACCTATGGTCATGGCACGGGCGTTGATGATATTTTATGGTCTTATGAATGGGGACAGCCTGATCTGGCGCGTTTTTATCATAAGAACCATCAGGGCAGCGTGGTTGCTATCACCAGCTATGGTGGTACGCCCATAGCGATCAATGGTTATGATGCCTATGGCATCCCCAATGAAACCAACCAAGGCAGGTTCCAATATACAGGACAGATATGGCTGCCTGAAATTGGGCTTTGCCAATGTATTCCCCAAATGCATTGCATGCGCTATTACTATAAAGCCCGTGTCTACAGCCCTACCCTCGGTAGGTTCCTACAAACCGATCCAATAGGCTATGAAGACCAATATAACCTCTATGCCTATGTCGGCAATGATCCTGTCAATAATATCGATCCGACGGGGTTGTGTACCTCTAGTACGCGATGTAGAGTTGTTGCTAAGCACCCTACTTCACCACCTAGAAATGCTACTACAATAAATCCTCAAAGTCCAATTGCAGTAAATGGTCATGCTATAAGTGGAAATGGTTCAACTCGCCATGCAGACTTCACAAAAGTTGATATATCAGAAGTTGGCGGATCGCTCCGTAAGTATGCACGTCAAGAAGGAAGTCCTTTGAACACTGCAATTAGAACTGCTATTGAAACAGGTGAAACTCAAGGACTGTCTATATCTAGCCTTAATGCTGGAGGAGGGATTGGGGGTACTACTAATGTAGCACAACAAGGCGCGATAGGACGCTTTGCAGTTGACTTGAATGTTTCAATCACTGCCGATTCACATGGAGCATACACTATTAGAGCTTTGGTATCTGGAGTAACTGATAGACAAGATTACCCTCCGAGTGACCGAAACATATTAGGTGAAGGTTTAACAACACTAGGACGTGAAGTTCAAGAAGCTGCGGGTGGTAGAGACTATGACATCGTTTTTTATGGTGAACAAGAAATAGAGCAGAAAGGAAGATTGGATACATCGGCCAGATGACACCATTTTTAAAACACATGAAACAATTAAAACTCTCATACCTATTTTTCTTTATCTGTTTATCTGGATGTATGGAATCAAATAAATGTAAAAGCATAAGCGATGAGAGGTTTTTAGAAATCATAAATAATGCTCTTATCTCTACGAAAAAATCATCTAAAAATGGTATGATATTAAATAAATATACAAAAAAAGATTTAATAAAATATCATATTGATAGAGAAATAGAAGCTTACGATGATATAAGTGGATTAATAATATTTTTAGACATACAAGATAAGCCTATATTCAAAGCTCGCCTTTTTAACGATTGTAACATCCAATGGCTTCCCTAGATTAATCATTCAGTTATGATGGCAATGGCAACCTTATATCAGATGGCACTGTTAGCTTTCAATATGATGTTGAGAACCGTTTGGTTAGGGC
>CANMXN010000006.1 GCA_947501885.1 uncultured Sphingorhabdus sp.
TGCAGTTATTGCTGGTAAAAAGAAATGGTTAGAAATTTATCCTGCCCATGCAAAATCAGGCTTTGGTCGAAGAAGAAAAGCCGCTACATTGTTTCATGAAGCTTTTCATCATTCTACAGGTATAGGAGATGTTAGGATCGGAGGCACTAGTCCTTATAATACAGAAGCTTTTGCTAGGAAACATCCTAATAGAACATTAGACAACGCAGCATCTGTTACAGTGGCTGTTTTTGGAGTAAATTGATTATGAAAAATCTATCACTAGTTTTTTTATCTATATTATTACTTTCTTGTGGGTCTTATGATGATCTTAAGACTGGAAAAAAAGCGTTATTATATGTAGAAGATGGGACGATAGAAGAGTTCAATAAAGAATATGGTATCGAAATACAAAAAGAATTAAAAATAGAAAATTTTCAAGACTTTAAAGTTTTACATTTTTATACAGATCATGGTATCGTTTGTATAGATCCCACAGATATTGATAATATTTCAGCGCATTATGATCCTGAAGTAAGGCTTAAAAAGAGTGGATGGCCTGATTCGAAATTTTATGGAGGCTTTCCTTATGGAAGTCCGGTTTTAATAGTCGGCACTAATGGGCGTTCGTTCGGATTTTATAACGTTAATAATAACCCAAAACCAATATCCATAAAATATGCGGATTGTGAGGCTTTGACTAAGCAAGAGTCATTTGAACCAAAACAAATAGTTGTTTCTCTAAACTAATTATAAAAGGCACACGGGCGTTGATGATGTGATCTGGTCTTATGAATGGGGACAGCCTGATCTGGCGCGCAACTATCATAAGAACCATCAGGGCAGCGTGGTTGCTATCACCAGCTATGCTGGTACGCCCATAGCGATCAATAGCTATGATGAATATGGCATTCCAGCGGCCACCAATGTCGGTAGGTTCCAATATACAGGACAGATATGGCTGCCTGAGATCGGGCTTTGCCAATGCATTCCCCAAATGCATTGCATACGCTATTATTACAAAGCCCGCATATACAGCCCTACCCTCGGCCGCTTCCTACAAACCGATCCCATAGGCTATGAAGACCAATATAACCTCTACGCCTATGTCGGCAATGATCCCATTAATCTTGTGGACCCGACTGGGATGATGGGTGTTTCTTGCGCTACGAGAATATGCAATGTTATTGCACAAGCCAGAAGGAATAGGCAGGCAAGACAACAAACTTCTACAGTAAGTAACTCAACAAGTAACAGTAGGCGTACTCAGACGGTTGCATCTACTACATCTGCGGTAGCATCAGGTGCTAAAAAAATACCAAGCAAAGTGACTATAGATAATAAAGGTAAAGTTCGCACTGGTGGTCCAAAAGGACAGCCATTTAGAGGTAATCAATATAGAAGGGCTACATCGGTTAGTAACGTAGCTAAAGCAGCAGGAAAAGTTGCAACACTAATAGCGGCGGCTGCGACTTTCAACAACCAATTAGAGCAAGGTAAGCCTGCTAGTTTAGCGGCAGCTAATACTACTGGACAAACTGTTACAACAGGTGTGGTAGGCGCTATCGCGGGGTTTGGAACTAGCTATGCAACGGCAAATCCTTATGTTATAGGTGGGGCTACAATCGCTGGAGCTTTAGGAGCTGATTATACTGGTTTTGCTGCAGAGGTAGGTGATAGGTTTGAGAATGCCGTACATGCTATGACAATTGCTTTTGGCGGGTATCCACCATATTGAAAACTAAGAGGCCTTTTATGAGTAATTTTTTCAATAGAATAAGATGTGACAAAATTACACTTCAGAAAAAAAGTCTATTTTATTTGGTTATTATCTGGATGTTACCTTTCTTATTTTTTTATATAGGCGTAAATATTAATGGAATAGATTTTCTATCTTGGGACTTTGTATTGAAAACTGGAAATAGGCGATTTAATCCATATCTAACAATAGTTGTGATATCTATAGTACTATTATTCTGTATTTCTGTTACATTAGATTTTTTACTGTCTCCTAAATGCCTTTTAGGATTTAAAAATAGTACAATTATTTTTCTGGGCCGAAAGTGTGTTGAAAGTGAAAATGTTAATATTGAATCACTATCTCTATGTGGTGTATTTAAGAATATTTTGAAGTTATATGATAATAATAACAATTTAATTTTGTCTATTCCTCTAATTGCATCCGATATTAAAGGTGAAGACGCTTTGCAAAAGTTCAAGGATGATCTTTTGGTTTACAAGAATCATCCATAATGACATAATGCATAATATATTAGCTAATGCATACTCCTCATTCAATACAGACTATGATGCCTATGGCATCCCCAATGAAACCAACCAAGGCAGGTTCCAATACAGTTTGCGCAGATAGCATGTGCGGGGCACATGGCGAAGTAAACGCAGATATGGCTGCCTGAAATCGGGCTTTGCCAATGCATTCCCCAAATGCATTGCATGCGCTATTATTACAAAGCCCGCATATACAGCCCTACCCTCGGCCGCTTCCTACAAACCGATCCCATCGGATATGAAGACAGAATAACCTCTATGCCTATGTCGGCAATGATCCTGTTAATCTCATCGATCCGAGTGGAATGTGTGCAAAGATAGCTGGTGGTGCTAGTAACTCGGCCTGTAGGTCAGGTGATGGAAGACAAGCAACGCAAGTACAAAATGAAGGTACCGCTACACAAATAACTTATAATAGCTTTAACTCTAATGTAAACCCTAGTGATAGCAGCTTTTTAGACAAGAAAAAGAATAATGACATAATATGCGCTATATTCCTTATTTGTGGTGAGCCCTCTGATAAGACACCTGACACTCAAACAGGAGAAGTAGATCAGACTGAGAGGAAACCAACACGACGAGATCCCCGACCAAATGAAACCCAGCAACCTCAGGACACAAGAAGAGATAATGGTACTGAGAGTAGGCCTCGTCCAAAACCAAAACCACCAACAAAACCAAAACCGCCATCAAGGACCACTGGAACAGGGGCTAGCATATTTATTATACCGATAATCGTAGCAATTATATGTAAATTTAAAGACTCATGTGATTAAACATAGTATAACCTAAGAAAGTATGCGCAATGTAATCTAAACTAGCTAAAACCTCTCATCTATTAATAAGTCTTACTGATGAAAAAGAGAATTAATTATGGAAAAATTAAGTAATAATAAAGAATCTAAATTCAAAGGCATGGGAGAGAATCTTGAAAAAGAATGGGAAAATGAATTACAACCAAGTACCTTACTTGATGCATTAGACTTAGCAAAGACCGTACCGCAAGAAGCTATTAAGGAATTAGAGGTTTTAGCAAAAGATGGTTCTGCATTAGCTATGTTTTACTTAGGTAGTTATTATAATTTTGGAAAATACGATATAACACAAGACTTTACACTATCCAAATATTGGTGGAAGAAATCTAAGGAGTTAGGATCACTAGAAGCTAGTTTTTCTCTAGCGCGTAGGTTTGAATTAGAAGGTGACTATAGGTGTGCTATTAACGAACATCAAAGCCTTGTAAAACTAAATTTCTATCCATCAAAATATATATTGGGACTTCATTACTACAAAGGAGATTGGTTCGAGAAAGATATAAAGCAATCAATAGAACTTTTTAAAGCAGCAGAGAAACAAGGTCATTTGCATGCTAAACATTGGCATTCTTATATTCTAAGAAAAGAAAAATTAGGTGTTTTATGTAAAATCAGAGGATGGTTAAAATGGTTAAAATTAATTATTCCTTTTATTTACTATCAAGTTAACTATCCGAATAGCGACAGATTGAGAAGATAGCATATAGAAAAATTATGACCATTATGATGTGGATCGCAATTATACCACCAATGGATTAAACCAATATAGTTTACCCGAGTCATACTGGGGGCATGGCGAAGTAAACGCAGGTCCAGCAGCTTTTACCTATGATGGCAATGGCAACCTTATATCAGATGGCACTGTTAGCTTTCAATATGATGTTGAGAACCGTTTGGTTAGGGC
>CANMXN010000007.1 GCA_947501885.1 uncultured Sphingorhabdus sp.
TCTGGTATAACTTTAACTGTGTTGCGGTTCAGCGCATCATATTGATAGGTGATGATAGAGCCATCGCGCTTGCGCAAGAAGGTACGATTGCCATTAGCATCATAATCATATTGTTCATAATCTGTGTTGGAAGATGCACCCGCGCTGGATAAGGCGCTTTGCGGCGTTGCATCATTATAATTGCTGGGCTTAACCTGACTTGGAAAGCGCCATTGGGTTAAACGATCATGACCATCGTAAATATACTCCGCCCTATTGCCATTGGCATCAATCACATATTCTTTTTGACGGTTTTCTGTATAGGCATAGGTAGCCTCGGCTTGCTCCAAAGGCGTACCAACCGCACGGCGCATTTGCACAAGCTGTCCCTTATCATCATAACGGATTTTGTTGATACGGTCTGGGCCATCACTGCCTTGCGGACCCAAGCTACAGGCATCCACCCCATTATAAGCATTGGGCCCATTAAATAATGCGCTGTTCATGCGCTGCGCTGTACATAGGGGGCGACCAAAGCCATCATAGCTAGTTTGCGTCAGCGATACGGTAACGCCGTTCGATCCTACACTCCACTGTTTAACAGGACGGTTCATCAGATCATAGCTGCTATGAGCCACTGAGAGAATAGTAAAGCCGCTCCAGCTTGCTGGGTTGACATTTTCATTCTGCCAACTGGATAATTCACCGCTCTCTACTTTAATGACATTACCGCGTACATCATAGGTGGTACGCGTGGCGGCAAATTTAAGCGGGCCGCTACCATCAGGATCAGGCGCAATCGTGCCTACGCTGCGACCAAATACATCATAACGCACCGCGCTCTTATAAGGCGTTGCTGTATCTTGCGCATGGGCAGAGGGTGCTAAAGATGATGGCAATATACCCAAGGCTGCTGTGGATAATGATGCAATCGTTACAGCGCGAAGAGCAGCTTGCTTAAAACTCATGAGCATGATCCTCCTGCGCCTATTATATATTACACTACATTATATTCAGTATTTTCTCTGACTCAGATATAATAATTTTGTTAGATACTTCTCTTTTTTATGACGTTCCGCCACTCTCATCATATCTGCATATATTAGTTTAGCTTCTATTTTATTTATTATTCTAGCTGGTACATTGTGGAGAATATCTGCCATTGCTTTTGTGTATATTTCATTTGAATCAGAGTCTATCTCAATTAATATGTTTCCTAACATATCAAGCAAATGCTCAGCCGTAATTTCTTTATTACCCATTTAACTTACTCTTTGTTACCTTCACCTAGTTCTGAAAATACATCACCTTTAGGCAGTTTTTCTCCAAACTTCTAGGAATGGTAATTCATGTTTTACTATATTTTGTAGTTTTGGTTTAAAGCTGAAACTTCTAAATAATTTAAATAATCCCCAGTACCCGTTCTATCTCCATT
Organism: uncultured Sphingorhabdus sp.; assembly: GCA_947501885.1. Classification (GTDB taxonomy): domain Bacteria; phylum Pseudomonadota; class Alphaproteobacteria; order Sphingomonadales; family Sphingomonadaceae; genus Sphingorhabdus_B. The sequence continues at coordinate 1,415 of CANMXN010000007.1, forward strand.
AATTAGAATAGCGGCAGATAAGTCTGACGAATAATAAATTAGATCATCTTCACAATGGTATAATATCTCATTTAAGCTTTTATAGAGAGTTTTAGAATTAAATATCAAAGCTCCTGTTAACTCCCAATCATATAAAAATAGATAGCCATAGTCACTCTCAACCTTTTCGGTTTGCATCTCTATTTTATGAAAAAGTTCATTAAATTGTGTAGTGTAAGTTTTGTGTTGCCATTTTTGATTTGGTGCAAAATTCATCAATTTAGTCAATCCAGCCTGTTTCGCTTTAATAAAAATAGCAATGGAAGTTTCAACATCTAAAAAATACAAATCTTTAATACCAAGTTCAACAAATCTTAGTCGTTTTTGCTCTCTAATACTTTTTTCTTGTAAGCGTCTTTGTAAAGAAACTTTCTTTGCAAAAGCTTGAACTTTTTTCCTTTTATTAATACTCACTCAAAGTCTCTCTTTGATTTCTCATTTTTAATTCTTGGTTGACCAAAACGATTAATATTCTCAGGTTGTTTAGCCTGTCCAACTTCTACATGAGGTCCATGATTAGCATCTCTAGATCCATCAACTACACCCACTTCATTTCCATTTGAATCCTGTTTAATTTGATTGCGTGGTTGTCCAGGGCCTCCTCTTTGGTTTGTACCTGGTTGCGATGTTGGAACATTATTGGCATCGCGTTGAGCCGCCCTAGCCGCTCGTCTTTTAGATCTACTTGTATTTCTACCGCAATTATGCACGAGAATGCGGTTTTTGCCAACAAAATATGTCTCGAAATCAGCAATGGTGAGATTATAAGTACCTTCAACGCGTCCTGTATTCACAACAGAGGTAATGACCATGCCTTTACCATCTTGTGTGGTAACCGACATGCCTGCTTTCAATTCAGACGTTGTCTTCCAACCTTGACCCGCGACCCACCATGGATGCTCATCTGTAGTTTCAAACAATTCACTTGCACCATTGAGACCGCTTAAACGTATTTACCAGATGAGCAATTTGGGCATAGAATCTGTTTCGATTTATTAGACTTCCATCCTAGCTTTATGGCATGGTATGCTTCTTGTTTGGCCCATTCTTCTACTGGATCTTTTGGTATCTCAGAAATATTTAATTCTTCACTACATACCTTACAATACAATGAAAAATTAATATACAAATGGTCATAAATAAACTCAAAATAATTATTTTTCATCAAACAATCTTTTCTATTTTGGTATGGCATCTTGAATTCGATCTTTAAATTCTTCTCTAACACTATCGTCTACAGCATCAAATCGGTCAAGATCATCAACTAAATCTTTCATTCTTCCAGCAACCTCTTCTGCTCTTTCTATCTCGCCTTTCTTTACTTGTCGTTTCACATTATCTGTCATGCCATCAACCACTTCACTCAGAGTTTCTTCTGCATTTTCAGGTATTGGTTCACCTTCTCTAACTGCCCTTTCTACTTCTCTAACTCTATCAGCTAAAGCTCTTTTACTGGTCTTGTTAGCTAATGTTTTTTTCTTTGTTTTCTTTTTCTTAGGTTTAAAAATTTTCTTTGCTTTTTTGATAGCTGCTGTAACCACACGCTTACCAGCTTCTATACAAATACGTGTTAAAGGCCCGCACATCCTAGTTGGGTCAGTATTATTCACTGGGTCGTTATAAACATAGGCATAGAGGTTATATTGGTCTTCATATCCGATGGGGTCAGTTTGTAGGAAGCGGCCCAATGTAGGGCTGTAGATACGGGCTTTGTAATAATAGCGCATGCAATGCATTTGGGGAATGCATTGGCAAAGCCCGATTTCAGGCAGCCATATCTG
>CANMXN010000008.1 GCA_947501885.1 uncultured Sphingorhabdus sp.
TTGGGCCGCTTCCTACAGGTCGATCCCATCGGCTATGAAGACCAATATAACCTCTATGCCTATGTCGGAAATGATCCCGTTAATCTTGTGGATCCAACGGGTTTGTGCGCTGATCGTGATGGAAATGGCGAATGTCTAGTTGAAAACTTAGCTGGACAAGAGGGTGAACAAGCTACCGATGAATTGCAAGAGACCGTTCGAAGAGCTGACGCAGCAATACAAAAGCTTGATGATGATCAAGAAATTGAAGTTAATGTTGGAAATGGAGAAACAAAAACGTTAACAGGTAAAAAAATAAAAAAGAGATGGAAAAAAACTAAATGGCGAGTTGTCAAAGAAGGAACATGCTGTGAGAATGGTACTACTGGAGCCGAAATAACTAATCGAGGACAATTTACAACAACTTCGAGTTATTGGGCTAATTTTAAAGATACTGCACCTGGGCGTGGAGAGACTCCTGAAACCGCAAGCAACTCGGTTGTACTTCATGATTTTGGGCATTTTATTGGTCGTAAGTATAACATTCATAGAATACACAGAGGAAATTCAAATGGACTAGAGAAAGCAACGAGTCGAGCAATCGGCAACACTGTAGGCGTAAGCTTTAGTTGCCAAACATTTAATACAGGTTGTTGATATGCATAATCATAGATATATAATATTACTATTAGTTTTTTTTGGGTTCTGTAGTTGTGCAGGACCACAGTTAAGTTTTGTTGATAGATCTATGAATGTTTTAGAGATAGATGAGATTAATGAGACATATCAAATTAATGGCAATATTAAAAAAATAACTAGCTGCGAGACTAATGATTTTAATTGTTTCATTCTGGAAGATATTGGTCCAATTGCAATGGTTAAAAACTGCGTTAATCATTCTATCAGTTTTTCAGTTATGGGCGTGCAAGGGAGTTTCCACCTTTATGCTCCAGCCCCTCACTTATCAAGTCCAGCAGGCTCATTCTATAACAATAAAAACCTAGGAGTTCGTTATCACTTCAATCGAAATGATGGTTTATACCAAATTGATATAAATAAATATAAAGCTAATAAATCGATTGCTAATAATGATTCTAAAGTTGAGAAATATAGCGTTAAATCTAATAATGGAAAAAAAATATTTGACTGTAAAGATACGAGCAATTTAATTATATATTAAACTTATTTTATATCACATCAATTAAGCTTATTTATGATGCCAATGGTAATTTAACATCGGATGGCAATAGCACCTACACCTATGATGTTGAGAACCGTCTGGTAACAGCGCGTGGTGCGAACAGTGTTAATATCTATTATGATCCCTTAGGACGCCTGTTCCAAACGGATAACAGCGTTGATGCCAGCATCACCAAATATCTCTATGATGGAGATGCTTTGATTGCGGAATATAGAGGTAGCGGTAATATAAGGCTGCGCACCTATGGTCATGGCACGGGCGTTGATAATATTCTATGGTCTTATGAATGGGGACAGCCTGATCTGGCGCGTTTTTATCATAAGAACCATCAGGGCAGCGTGGTTGCTATCACCAGCTATGGTGGTACGCCCATAGCGATCAATGGTTATGATGCCTATGGCATCCCCAATGAAACCAACCAAGGCAGGTTCCAATACAGTTTGCGCAGATAGCATGTGCGGGGCACATGGCGAAGTAAACGCAGATATGGCTGCCTGAAATCGGGCTTTGCCAATGCATTCCCCAAATGCATTGCATGCGCTATTATTATAAAGCCCGTATCTACAGCCCTACATTGGGCCGTTTCCTACAAACCGATCCCATCGGATATGAAGACAGAATAACCTCTATGCCTATGTCGGCAATGATCCTGTTAATCTTGTGGATCCAACTGGGGAGAGGAGATTTGAATGCAAGGGTATTTGCGCTGTGGTAGCAAAAGGAAGACGCGCTAATATAGCTAAACGAAGAGCGGCGGCAAAGAAAAGAACGGCATTAAAGAATAGAACCACGAAGAAAGCTAGTACTTCTTCTACTGTAGCTGGCGCAGTATCTGGTGCTCAGACAGCAAAAGAAAAAGCAGCTATAGCAACAAAAACTGCTAAACCTTCTCAAGTAAAACCGTTAAAAGTCTCTGGTGGAGTATTTACCGTAGCCTCTGGCGTCGCAAAGAGTGCTGAACTCAAACAAGAAGGTCGTTCTACACAAGCAGCAGTAGCTGGCGGTACAACTACTGCTGCAACTGGAGCAGGGATAACCGCGGGCTCAGCAATGGCAGGCGGCGCTATAGGCGGTCCTGTTGGTGCAGTAGTTGGTGCAGTTGTGGGTACAGTTGTAGACATGGCAACAGGTGCATCAGATAAAGCGGGTAATGCAGTTGCTAATGCTGTTGATAATCCTGGTCAACGCGCTACGAGTGAAGGATGCACAGTAAGGACTTCGGCAGGTGGTTGTGATTAATGAGTGAGTATAACATCCTTCTTTTTAAGATACATAAAGTTAGAACATTAGTGGTTCTTACTTTACCAGTTATATTATTTGTTCTGAGCTATATATATGTGAATTTTTTACCATGGCACGATCAATATATGATTCATATTGAGACTAACTCTTATAGCAGAGGTCGATTTTATACTGGTGTATATATTTTAGCTCCAATAGCTTTTATATTATGGTTTTTTTGGTTACTTCCATTGTCTTGGAACAGTTGGCAACACGGAGACGAAATACTATTATTAGATGGAACGAGTCTCTATAGTTTTAATACCCTTAGGTGTAATATAGATGATATTATTGATATAGATTATGAAACATCTATTAAAGGTTCTATCTTAATAATAAAAACAGAGGCAGGCGATATAGAATGCGGTGATATGACCTATGTAAAAGGAAATATTAAAAAAGTCATGCCAGAGTTGGAATTATATCTGAATGATAGAGGCGCTTCTTTTAGAAAAAAACAAGATCATCTATGACGAAGCGAGCCAAGTGCTGCAAATGCGCCGTGCTGTGGGTACGCCCTTGGAGCAAGCCGAGGTTACCTATGCCTATACAGAAAACCGTCAAAAGAAATATGTGATTGATGCCAA
>CANMXN010000009.1 GCA_947501885.1 uncultured Sphingorhabdus sp.
CCCACCAAAAACACGCTCGTACCATTACCAAGATATAGGTTTGTAGGGCGGTTCAAACCATCATAGCTATAGGTCCAGCTATGATGACCTTGTATGGCCACACCTACTCTATTGCTATTATCATCATAGGCATAGGTGGTGGTAAGCGCAGCTCCGCCCATTGTGTTGCTGCTTTGTGTCATGCGGCCAAAGCCATCATATGCATTATCAATGCCTGTGAAACTTATGAGAGATCAAATATAGGGTTTTCAATATCAAGTTTATCAATAACCCACGCTTTATATAGGTCAAAAACTTGTTTATGAAAGCCTTCTAATGTATTAGGGGCTTCAACCTCTAACTTATCATAAGCAACCCATTCATCAGCTTTCTCAATGAAACCCGATAAATCTGGTCCCCAAGATACATCTTCTGATAGATAGAGGCAAAACTCTCTCTCATTCTTTACGATTTGCAAAATATGATCCCCCCATTCTTTAGTCTTCGTAGGCGGAGGGATATCTTTTTGTCCCTTCCCAATAAAATAATCATAATATTCCTGACGATATTTCATTATAGTATCTTTTGACATCTCCTATCCTTTAACATCATTGTTGAGCATTACGTCCAGCTTCACTTATTATGTCTACTCTAACTTGATTAGCAGTATAATCTTTATTAGTTCCTCGAACTTCTTGACCTGGCAATAACCCGCCTGCATTGCGTGCATTTCCAAGAGCCCTTCCTGCTCCATGAAGTGCTGGTAGTGCATTCTGCATTTGAGACTTAGTTAACCCCTCTGATAATGACCCTAATTTAGTAGCAATCTGGTCTACAGTTATTGGTTTGTTACTTACTATAGTACCTGATGTATTACCGCCTACTTTATCACCTTGAATTTGGACACGCACTACAAAAGGATCTTTTCTTCTGCTTTGAGTAGTTGCTTCTGTTCTATTTACAGTCCTGCTTCTTGCGCGCGATGTAACAGCAGCATCATTGCTAGTGATTTGACTATTCGATACTGTTTCTGGTGTGCTTGTAAAATGATCCACTGCAACATAAATTAGTATCCCGATTGCGATTACATCTCCAACAGGTAATGGACCATCTGCAGCGGCGGCACCACCAGCAGCTGCAATTCGGCCTGCGTTTGCTGCTGAGATACCGTTCTCCCCAGTTGGATCGATAAGATTAACAGGATCATTGCCGACATAGGCATAGAGATTATATTGGTCTTCATAGCCTATTGGATCGGTTTGTAGGAAGCGGCCGAGGGTAGGGCTGTATACACGGGCTTTGTAATAATAGAGCCCCAGCTCTGGTAGCCATATCTGCCCTGTGTATTGGAACCTGCCTTGGTTGGTTTCATTGGGGATGCCATATGCATCATAACCATTGATCGCGATTGGATTGCCAGCATAGCTGGTGACAGCAACCACGCTGCCCTGATGGTTCTTATGATAATAACGCGCTAGATTGGGTTGTCCCCATTCATAAGACCATAAAATATCATCAACGCCCGTGCCATGACCATAGGTGCGAAGGCGCCCACCCGATACATCATATTCCGCAATCAAAGCATCACCATCATAGAGATATTGCACAATACCTGCGCTGCTATTATTGTTAGAGTTATACAAACGACCCAAAGGATCATAATAGACATTGGCGGTTGTTGCGCCATTGGAGTTATTCTTGGCCCTGACCAAACGGTTCTCAACATCATATTGAAAGCTGACAGTGCCATCTGATATAAGGTTACCATTGCCATCATAGGTAAAAGCTGCTGGACCTGCACCAGTATATTGATTGAGGCCATTGACGCTGTAATTGCGATCCACATCATAATGGGCGCTGTTGGTATAAGCATCATTGCTAATCGTGCGGCCCTTAATTTGCGATGCTGGATTATAGTCAAAACCATAGGTAAGATCATTGGCTGTGTTGCGCAAATCATGATTGATACTGCTCACGCGCCCCACAGCATCATAGCTATAATTGCTATTGGTAGTATAACGCTCCAACGTCTTCTTAAGCTGGCTACGACTATTATAGGTTAAGGTTTGGATCAAATAACGCTTATCACCAGCGCCGCTGCCATTATAGATTTTCTGGGCGCGGTTTAAACCATCATATTCATAACTAAAGGTGCTATATGTATCGCCCACGACACGCACCTCGGTCCGATTGCTATTATCATCATAGCTATACACAATAGTTTTATCAAAACCGCCCAAGTGACGATTTCTTGCCGATG
>CANMXN010000010.1 GCA_947501885.1 uncultured Sphingorhabdus sp.
ACACCCGTGCCATGACCATAGGTGCGCAGCCTTATATTACCGCTACCTCTATATTCCGCAATCAAAGCATCTCCATCCCTGAACTAAATTCAGGACAGGCTTGAAGGAAGCGCATGGCGCTTGATCCTTGGTTTACCTCTCAGAGGCAGCCCAGCGGATTACTGAACCAAGTTCAGCACAGGCTGCACATTGATCATTATCGCATCGCCCGTGCTATCAGCTATCGCTGCAATAGAGCCTTGATGATTGGCGAAGAGGGCGGCGCAGCATATTGCTCAGCCCATCAATTATTAACTAACGTAAGTTTTATTGGAATGCGATTTTCTCCATATGTAACAATGTTGAATTTTCTATTCTCTTCTATTATAATTGAAAAATTAGAATTATCTTTATTGTTACATATAAGGTTATACCTCATTTTTATATTCAACTCTTTATTAATGATGTTCTTCTTTAAACTTCCTCCACATAAGTAAGTTCCCATAATATGGCCACTCAGCATATATTGACCGCTCTCTATTAACTTCAACTCTATATTATTATTGAAAACACTGTAACTATAATACTTATTATAATAACTGTAATATATAAACATTATAATAATAGTTATAGATGATATTATCATTAATAATAAATTTTTAAATATTTTATTTTTAAGGATGAGACTCATCTTTTTTATACTCTCCCGTGTCTTTATATTCTTCTGGAGGGACAACAGGTATTTCCGGTGGAATATTAACTCCTCCATTTAAGTTCTGTATATCTTCGAGAGTACCGTTTGGTTGCTCAACCCCCCATTCGTCGGTAAACTCCTCTCCTGTTACATCTGTCCATACACCTTCAGCAAAATGAATACAACTGCACCAGAATGACCAGCCACTATCGTCTTTTTCACGTTTAAGTGACTTATAGAATACTTTTTCTTTTTCATTACTTAAACGCTTTTGCCTTCTCACAATTGGTTTGTATCCAAGTCTTTTTTCAACGTTTTCCTTTACGCCAGAGGTCTTCACCCCACCATAACCTCTAGCCCACCTTCCATAAGTAGTCTTCTCATCACTGCCATCATGTTGATAGCTAAGCCAAACGTGTGTTTCCCCTACATTTATAGTTAACACTCCTTCTTCCCCAGTCGGATCGATGAGGTTAACAGGATCATTGCCGACATAGGCATAGAGGTTATATTGGTCTTCATAGCCTATGGGATCGGTTTGTAGGAAGCGGCCGAGGGTAGGGCTGTATATGCGGGC
>CANMXN010000011.1 GCA_947501885.1 uncultured Sphingorhabdus sp.
TCTTCTAAATCATCGCCCACTGTGGTGGGGTCAACCTGATCGGGCGTCGAAGCTGCTGTGGTTACATTTTGGATGGTCTGGCCGCCTTGGCCTGCATCCACTGTGCCTTCGATGGTCAATGTTGCGCTAGCACCATTGGCCAATGTAGCAATGGTCCATATGCCAGTGCTATCATCATAAGAACCTGCGCTCACACTACCATTGTTGGTGGTGGCGGTAAGCCCTGCTGGGATAAGATCGGTCAAAGATATATTGGTGGCTTGGGCGCTGCCATTATTGGTCACTTCAATCTCAAAGGTAACCGTATCGCCTTCTTCGGGCGTTGCATCGCCGCTCGCCAATGTCTTAGCGGTCACAAGGTCCGCTTCATTGCCAACGCTCACGCTCTCTTCTAAATCATCGCCCACTGTGGTGGGGTCAACCTGATCGGGCGTCGAGGCTGCTGTGGTTACATTTTGGATGGTCTGGCCGCCTTGGCCTGCATCCACTGTGCCTTCGATGGTCAATGTTGCGCTAGCACCACTGGCCAATGTAGCAATGGTCCATATGCCAGTGCTATCATCATAAGAACCTGCGCTCACACTACCATTGTTGGTGGTGGCGGTAAGCCCTGCTGGGATAAGATCGGTCAAAGATATATTGGTGGCTTGGGCGCTGCCATTATTGGTCACTTCAATCTCAAAGGTAACCGTATCGCCTTCTTCGGGCGTTGCATCACCGCTCGCCAATGTCTTAGCGGTCACAAGGTCCGCTTCATTGCCAACGCTCACGCTCTCTTCCAAATCATCGCCCACTGTGGTGGGGTCAACCTGATCGGGCGTCGAGGCTGCTGTGGTTACATTTTGGATGGTCTGGCCGCCTTGGCCTGCATCCACTGTGCCTTCGATGGTCAATGTTGCGCTAGCGCCATTGGCCAATGTAGCAATGGTCCATATGCCAGTGCTATCATCATAAGAACCTGCGCTCACACTACCATTGTTGGTAGTAGCGGTAAGCCCCGCTGGGATAAGATCGGTCAAAGATATATTGGTGGCTTGGGCGCTGCCATTATTGGTCACTTCAATCTCAAAGGTAACCGTATCGCCTTCTTCGGGCGTTGCATC
>CANMXN010000012.1 GCA_947501885.1 uncultured Sphingorhabdus sp.
AGGTTATATTGGTCTTCATAGCCTATGGGATCGGTTTGTAGGAAGCGGCCGAGGGTAGGGCTGTATATGCGGGCTTTATAGTAATACATACCAATTTCAGGCAGCCATATCTGCGTTTACTTCGCCATGTGCCCCGCACATGCCTCGGGCAAACTGTACTGAAAGCGTCCGATATTGGTTTCATTGGGGATGCCATAGGCATCATAGCTATTGATCGCTATGGGCGTACCAGCATAGCTGGTCATCGCCACAATGGAGCCTTGATGGTTCTTATGATAGTTACGCGCCAGATCAGGATGTCCCGATTCATAAGACCAGATCACATCATCAACGCCCGTGTGCCTTTTATAATTAGTTTAGAGAAACAACTATTTGTTTTGG
>CANMXN010000013.1 GCA_947501885.1 uncultured Sphingorhabdus sp.
TATGATGGCAATGGCAACCTTATATCAGATGGCACTGTTAGCTTTCAATATGATGTTGAGAACCGTTTGGTTAGGGCCAAGAATAACTCCAATGGCGCGACAACCGCCAATCTCTATTATGATCCTTTGGGGCGTTTAATAAAGACTGATGCAGGTACCAATGCGAGCGCTACCAAGTTCCTCTATGATGGTGATGCATTAATTGCGGAATATAATGCATCGGGTGGGCGCCTTCGTACCTATGGTCATGGCACGGGCGTTGATAATATTTTATGGTCTTATGAATGGGGACAGCCTGATCTGGCGCGTTTTTATCATAAGAACCATCAGGGCAGCGTGGTT
>CANMXN010000014.1 GCA_947501885.1 uncultured Sphingorhabdus sp.
ACATCATATTGAAAGCTGACAGTGCCATCTGATATAAGGTTGCCATTGCCATCATAGGTAAAAGCCGCTGGACCTGCACCAGTATATTGATTGAGACCATTAACGCTGTAATTGCGATCCACATCATAATGGGCGCTGTTGGTATAAGCATCATTGCTGATCGTGCGGCTCTTAATCTGTGATGCTGGATTATGGATGAAGTTAAAATCTACATCAAAGTCTGTATTAATACCAAATAGATTCTGATTGATCAGAGACAATCGTCCAACATTATCGTAACGTTTTATCGTACGGGCGCCATAACGACTACGTATTAATTTTTCTGTTCCGCGATTATTA
>CANMXN010000015.1 GCA_947501885.1 uncultured Sphingorhabdus sp.
ATGCAAGGTAGCGTTGAGCGGTATCAGACCGCTACTCATTATGGTTATGATACGGTGGGGCGCGTGAGCAGTATCAATCATGATTTGCGCAACACAGCCAATGATCTCACTTATGGCTTTAGCTATAATCCAGCATCACAGATTAAGAGCCGCACGATCAGCAATGATGCTTATGCCAATACAGCCCATTATGATGTGGATCGCAATTATACCACCAATGGCCTCAATCAATATACTGGCGCAGGGCCAGCAGCCTTTACCTATGATGCCAATGGTAATTTAACATCGGATGGCAATAGCACCTACACCTATGATGTTGAGAACCGTCTGGTAACAGC
>CANMXN010000016.1 GCA_947501885.1 uncultured Sphingorhabdus sp.
CTGGCGCGCAACTATCATAAGAACCATCAAGGCTCCATTGTGGCGGTGACCAGCTATGCTGGTACGCCCATAGCGATCAACAGCTATGATGAATATGGCATTCCAGCGGCCACCAATGTCGGTAGGTTCCAGTACACAGGACAGATATGGCTGCCTGAGATCGGTATGTACTACTACAAAGCCCGTATCTACAGCCCTACATTGGGCCGCTTCCTGCAAACCGATCCAATAGGTTATGAAGACCAATATAACCTCTATGCCTATGTCGGTAATGATCCCGTTAATCTTGTGGATCCAACTGGACTCTATAAATGTACACGTTCT
>CANMXN010000017.1 GCA_947501885.1 uncultured Sphingorhabdus sp.
CGATTGCTATTATCATCATAGCTATACACAATAGTTTTATCAAAACCGCCCAAGTGACGATTTCTTGCCGATGTCATTCTTCCAAAACCATCATAGGCGTTGGTAACACCAAAGCCATTAATGCTATCAAAATGCGCCCCAAGCTGCAGCCCTCTTAGATCATAGCTATAATAAACATCGCGGGTATGGATTGGGCTTAATCCGCTACGCTCTGGTATAACTTTAACTGTGTTGCGGTTCAGCGCATCATATTGATAGGTGATGATAGAGCCATCGCGCTTGC
>CANMXN010000018.1 GCA_947501885.1 uncultured Sphingorhabdus sp.
GTCCAACATTATCGTAACGTTTTATCGTACGGGCGCCATAACGACTACGTATTAATTTTTCTGTTCCGCGATTATTACATTCCCAACCCACCAAAAACACGCTCGTACCATTACCAAGATATAGGTTTGTAGGGCGGTTCAAACCATCATAGCTATAGGTCCAACCATGATGACCTTGGATACCCACATTGGTCCGATTGCTATTATCATCATAGCTATACACAATAGTTTTATCAAAACCGCCCAAGTGACGATTTCTTGCCGATGTCAT
>CANMXN010000019.1 GCA_947501885.1 uncultured Sphingorhabdus sp.
CTTCCAAAGCCGTCATAGACGTTGGTGACACCCTCGCCATTGATAGTATCAAAACGTGCACGCAATTGCAGCCCGCGTAAGTCATATTGATAATAAACATCACGGGTATGGATTGGGCTTAATCCGCTACGCTCTGGTATAACTTTAACTGTGTTGCGGTTCAGCGCATCATATTGGTAAGTGATGATAGAGCCATCGCGCTTGCGCAAAAATGTGCGATTGCCATTATCATCATAGCCATATTGTTCATAGTCAGT
>CANMXN010000020.1 GCA_947501885.1 uncultured Sphingorhabdus sp.
GCCTGATTTTGCATGGGCAGGATAAATTTCTAACCATTTCTTTTTACCAGCAATAACTGCACCTGCATGCGCACGTTCATTATTTTTTGGTTGTGGCTTAAATCCAACACCTATATCAGACTTCAATATCTCAATTGCGCCTTCTATACGACCTATCAAAGCTCCTAATTTATCCACGTCAGAACCTGCTCCTTCGCCTAACCCATCTTCAATCTTATTTTGAATC
>CANMXN010000021.1 GCA_947501885.1 uncultured Sphingorhabdus sp.
GAATGGTGGGCCCAACACGCGCAAGCGTGAATATTATACAAGCCTTTTATTCGAACGAAGTGAGAATGGTGGGCCCAACACGCGCAAGCGTGAATATTATACAAGCCTTTTATTCGAACGAAGTGAGAATGGTGGGCCCAACACGCGCAAGCGTGAATATTATACAAGCCTTTTATTCGAACGAAGTGAGAATGGTGGGC